>NZ_VUOE01000001.1:2037856-2406184 GCF_008386635.1 Maribacter flavus
CCAATAGAAAAAGAAAAGTGCCGCAAATAGAGTAAAAAGCTTTACATAGTCCGTTCGTTCCAACTGAAAGGCTAGACTATAGTAAAAAACCATGGAGAACAGCGCAAAGAGCAAGGGCAGTCTATGGAGTTGAAAATACGTTGTCAGCCTTCTGGGCACGTTATTAAGTTTGGTTGAACAAGCACACTAATTTAGCGGATTATTTCAACTCCAAAAATATGAGCTTCTCAAAGTGTTTGAAATTCGTTTATATAACGATATCCAGGATTGTCTCTCACGCAAAAACTCGGGGGTATTTTTGGTTGTATTCTTTTCAAAAAGGCAAGAGGCTTTAGCCAAATCCATAGATATTAGGTGTTTTTGAATTCCTTTACCTCCTCACCAAGGTCCAAAACTTTGGCATTTTGCATTAGTTTTTGAAGCAAACTACTCCCGGCTGCACTTCTATACCCTCCCGCGCAATGCACGACAATCGGTTTGTCCCGCGGTATATCCTTGTATGTATTTCTAAGATTGTTCAGGGGATGTGTTAAGGCCCCTCCAAAAAAGGTTCCTTCATTGATTTCGCTTTGGTTACGAATATCCACAATGGTATAATCGGAGGGATTCTTTTTGAAATCGGATAAATCCAGTCCATTGCTCTGCTCCAAATGCTTTTTATCCGGGGTTATGACCGATTTTAATTGGCTTTCATACCCAATTTTGGACACCCTATTCAATATTGCTTCCAAGTCATACGGATTATCGATGACGATATGGAAAGGCTCTTCCGGTGCTATTATGGAACCCAACCAAGTTTCGAATTTGTCTTTTGGTGAATTGGCCTGTATGTTAATGCTCCCCGGTAAATGGCCTTTCTTAAAGTCCGATTCATTTCGTGTGTCCACAAGCCATCCATTTTCCATGGCATTGAACTTAAACTCTATAGACGCTGTCGCCTTTCTAACATTCTTTGAGCCCATTTTGTTTATGTCCACGTTAAAACCAAAATAGGAGGGAATAAAGGGCTGACTATCCAATAAATAGCTTGTAAATTCCTCCTTGGTCAGTTCCTTAAAAGCCCAGTTTCCCTGCCGTTCCTCTCCTAAGGTACTGCTACTGGCGGAACTTAAATTTTTACCACAGAGCGAACCCGCTCCGTGTGCAGGATACACTATGGCCTCGTCCGGTATACCTTTGAACTTGTTCCTTATGGTGTGATACATCATTTCAGCCAATTCTTCACGCTTTGCCTTCATGTTGCCCGACTTCTCCCTTAAATCAGGTCTTCCAACATCGCCAATGAACAACGTATCCCCAGTAAAAAGAGCCATTTGATTATCATCTTTGGCGATTATCGTGATACTGTCCGGGGAATGCCCCGGCGTATTAATGGCCGATAACGTTACGTTTCCCAGGTTCAAGGTAACACCTTCGTCAAATGCGGTAAAGGGATAAGAGGCACCCAACTTTTCGCTGTTGTAAATCGTAGCACCTGTTTCCTCATGTATTTGAAGATGGGAACTTACAAAATCGGCATGGGGATGTGTTTCCATGACCGCAACGATATCCGCATCGTTTTCATGGGCATACTCATAATATTGTGTGGGATCTCTTTCCGGGTCTATGATGGACATCTTCCCATCGCTTATTATGGCATATGAATAATGGGCCAAAGGGGCATATTCAAATTGCTTTATAATCATAATGTGTAGTTCTCTATTTTTAAAAAAGTATCCCAAATAAAATAGGACATTCTATAAAAATAGACAGTAACAAAGGTTACATTGAACTTCATTTAAGAAAAATTTTGACCTGATAAAGCGCATGGTTCGCTCCAAAAGGAAAAGTCCTGTAAATCGAAAATCAGCTCGATATTTCGCCTGCTTTCAATTTGTCCCTAAGATAGGAATAGCTATCCCCAATATGCTCAAAAATATCTTCGGGAGGTATAAGGTCAGGAATAATATCCACGGCCTCCAACATGTCCCTGGGCTGCTCCTTCAGACCCACCAAGATCACCTCAATATTTTCCAGTTCAAGGTCCAAAATCACTTCTTCCAAGGTATATAGCCCGGTCTGGTCCATGTAGGGTACGCGGTCCATGCGTATGATTACCGCTTTTACATCCTGGGAAAGGGTCTTGATCTGGTCCTTGAAATAAGAAGTAAAACCAAAGAACAAGGGCCCATATAAATGTTTAACGATGACCTTGTCCTTGTATTTATCGTAAAACTCTATCTCGTCCTGCCAAGGTTTCTCTCCGTCTATTTCGGCTATATTTCCCACTTCCAGTCCTTTTTCGCCTATGTCGCCGGATTTTTTCATGAACAACAGACAAGCCAGGGCAATCCCGATTCCTACGGCGTGTATCAAGCTACCAAACGTGGTTACGGACAGCACCAACAGAAGTACGACGGCATCGGCCTTGGGTACTTTTCGCAAATGCTTCAACCCCTTAAAATCGATGATCTTAAACCCGATGGGAATCAGCAATCCGGCCAGAACACTGAGCGGAATGTGCGCGGCCAGTTGTCCAAGCCCCAATAAAACGGCCAAAAGAAATAGGCCATGGAAAATCCCCGATAAACGCGTTTTCCCGCCCGCATTGATATTCACCACGGTACCCTTGGTGGCTCCCGCCCCGGGAATCCCGCCAATGGCGGCCGCCAACATATTTCCAATTCCCTGCCCAATGAGCTCCCTGTTGCTATTGTGCTTGGTCTTGGTCATATTGTCCGCGATTACGGAGGTCAACAACGAATCGATACTGCCAAGAACGGCCAATACCAAGGCAAATTCTATGATCTTTGGATAGGCACTTGGGGGAACGCTAAAGATGCCCCCAAGTTGGAAGGCGGGCAATCCGGACGGAATCTCCCCGATCAAAGGCACGTCCATTTTAGCAAAATAGGATATCAAGGTCGCCACGATCAATGCCACAAGGGCACTGGGAACGGCCTTGGTGATTTTCGGGAAAATGAAATACACTACAATGGTTATGGCCCCCAACAACAGGGCATTGAGATTGATTTCGGATGCAATTCTAGGTAAATCCTTTATGACCGATACGGTCGACTTTGCCGAGTCCATGCCCAAAAATGGAAAGATCTGCAAAATAACGATGATAAGGCCCACCCCGCTCATGAATCCAGAGATTACCGGATAGGGAAAATATTTCACATAGCCCGCTATATTCAAAAATCCAAAAATGACCTGAAATGCGCCACCCAATAAAAACGTCAATAATATGATGTTCATGGAACCCTCCGCACCACCGTTCATTTGCATGGCAGTAGCCACCAAGGCTGCCGATACCACGGTCATGGGACCAGTTGGACCACTGGCCTGCGTCTCCGTTCCCCCAAACATGGCTGCAAAAATACCTACCGCTATGGCCCCATAGAGCCCTGCCGTTGCACCGAGGCCGGACTGTACACCAAAGGCCAAGGCCAAGGGCAAGGCGACAACCCCGGCAACCAAGCCACCTGTAAAGTCCCCTTTTAAATGTTTGGTGTTGAATAGTTTATTGAGCATAGCGTTCTATTTTGGTTTGTTGGTCCTAACAATATAAAAAGTTGGTATCGGAAATTCCGTATTCGTAAGATACCAAATTCAATTGTTTAACAGTTAAACAAATGATTTATGCCTAAAATATGAAATACTGCATATTTGCATTGACCCATTCAAGGAAATTACTCCAATCGTGATACCTTGATAGTCCAAACATAGTTGCTAGGGGGATTCTTCCGGATGGATCTTGGAATGTTTACCACGAAGCCTTCCTCTTGGGGCGTCCACTTCAAAACCTCATCATATCCCAAAAGCGTTACGGTACTTCCTTTTTTGGGCCGATGCGATTTTATGGGAATCGTTGCCGGTATTTCCGTTTCCCCTTCCTTCGCGAGGTACAGAAAGTAGGTTGTACCATCCTTCTGTTGGGTCATACAAATGTTATCCTCTTTGTAGGGCGCCAAGGTATGGCTATTGTAAATGGCTTCGTTGTTGATATCCATCCACTTTCCATATTCCTGGAGCAAATTATAGGCACCCGGGTCCCATTCCCCCTCAGGCGATGGGGCAATGTTCAACAACAGATTACCTCCCTTGGCCACAATATCCACCAACATTTGTATACCCTCCTTACCTGTCATGTAATTGGAATCCGGCGTGTAGGACCAGCCATCACCTGAAATGATGCAGGATTCCCAAGGGTAGGGCAGTTCCTTTTCCGGTACGCGGTTTTCCGGGGTAAGGTAATTTTGATTTTTTCCGTAAACGGCACGGTCCACGACAATGAGCCCGGGTTGTTTTTCACGGGCCTTGGTCACCAGTTCGTCCATGCGGATATCCTGGGATACCATTCTGTGTTTTATGAAACCATTTCCCGAAGCGTTTTCGGTAAACTTTTCCGCATAGTTTTCCTCCAAGTTCTGTTGATCCCGTTTTTTGACCCAACCGCCATCGAGCCAAATAATGTCCACCTTGCCATAGTCCGTCAGTAATTCCAACAATTGATTATGCGTGAACTGTACGTACTTTTCCCATTTTTCAGGATATAGGGCAGGGTCATAGTTTACATTCCTGTCCTGTGGCGGAAAATAGGGGTCCCAGTAGTTTTTATGGTGCCAATCCGGTTTGGAAAAATAGGCACCTACCCACATATCCTTCGCCCTAAAGGAATCGAAAATTTCCTTGGTGATATTTGCCTTGGGATGTTCGCTAAAGGCACATCCTGGGTCGGTAACCTTATAATCCGTGTATTTGGAGTCGAACATGGAGAATCCGTCATGGTGTTTTGTGGTAAAAACCACATAGCGCATTCCGGCGGCCTTGGCGGCATCGGCCCATTTATCAGGGTCAAATTTTACAGGGTTAAACGTCTTTTTAAGATCCTCGTACTCCTTTTTATATTCAAAATAGTTTTGGGGATTGCTTCCTTTGGTACGTTCGCACCAACCGTAGTCCTCCGGACAAATGGACCATGATTCCACGATGCCCCATTGGCTGTAAGCGCCCCAATGCATTAGTAATCCGAATTTAATATCCTGCCATTGATCCAGTTTTTCCAGGACCAAGGGGTCCGTTTCGGGCACATACCGTTCATCTTCCAAGATGGCCTGGGCGAAGGAATAGGAGGTAAACAGAAGGATTAAGGCGATGGCTAATTTTTCCAGCGAAGTTTTCATGGTTGATTACGTTAAGACCGAAAATTGAAAATCGTTTAAATAAGCTGAAATATAGCAAATCTGGAAATCAATAATAAGAAGAAGGCTCCTAAAGGTTGATAAAAATAAAAGGGCCAAGTAAAGTGCTCTAGAGGTCAAATTTTGGAAATAACTTTTAGTAATTAGTTCAATGATCTGGATTATTGGCAGTTGTTTTTAGAATAATTTACCATGTCCTTTTTTTCATAAGTTCAGGAATGCTGCGGCAGATTGGCCATAGAAATCTATTATGAATTGGGCTATAATGGTCTATTTTAGGCGTGCTGCCTTAAAATGATTCTTCATTTATCCATTGGTTTTAGTCCACGCATAAGAAGCATTGTTATTTTAAGCAGTGTGACAATGGTTATTTTTTTATGCTTTCCAACCATTCCAATCTTTTCAAGTCCGCTAAATGTTTGATGGTAAATCCTTCAAAGATGGCTTTAAAGCCATCTCCATTTGGACTTGCCGCCATCATACCCACCTTTACCGGAATCCTATCTTTTAGATAGCATAGGTTGCTCATCGCATAGTCCTTGCCATCCAGGGAATAATATATTTCTACCGCATCTAATCTTCTAATAATCTTAATCCATACGGATTTAGGTCTTTCCAATAATCTAATAATGCTCCAGCTACTTTGACGGTTCGTTACTACGGTACTGTAATTATACATGCCGTCAACATATTCAATTCCAGTTTTTATCCAATGTTTTTCGTTAATACGTAACATCATCCCCATTTGGTCATATTGGGTTTTATAGGAACCTGAAATTTTTAAGGTGGCCTCAAACTCGCCACCTCTGACAGTATAATAAAACGGACCATCGTCTACCGTAAATCCATAATGTGTTTTACGCCAATAGTCTGATTGCGGGGTTACGAACAATTCTAATCTGTCGTCTGAAATGTTCCAGGAGCTTGGTTCATTATACCAGTTCATGGAATTTAAGTTTTGTGAAGAAGCTTTGTTTGCCATGGGTTTCATTCCTAAAATTGTATGCTATTTAATCGCGTTTGTGACCGTACTGCGAGTAAAGTAATGTGAGTTAAAAAGGTCTATTTTCATTGGGCCAAGATAAGGCTTCCCACCTTCTGGATGTTTGTATGGTGCATTTCTTACTTTATATGGATTTCAAATGAAATATAACGAAAGCCCTTTAGAAAAATATGGTTATCCTTTCAAATTTGGAATTGAAGCTATCCAGTTGGGCTAGATGAGCAAAGACAATAAATTTTGAAACAAGCGGCTACCATTGCAAAATCTGGGCTGTCCTATGATGAGAACTATGTATCGAAATTGAACTAAAAGAACTTGTTTTTTAACTCAGCATCTATGTTAGGTGCAGTTTTATTTTTCTGAAATCTCTTTCAATTTGTCTAATGCGCTGGGATAAGTATTATCAAAGTAGTCAAGGTATTCATCAACAACATCCAGCTCCACAATTACGGTAGTGATTCCATTGTTTTCTTTGAACTTATAGTTTTCAAGTCCGCCAGCCCATTTTTCTACCTTTTCCCCAGTTGTTATTTCATTCTCTCCATCCAGAATACCATAGTGACGAATTGAAACAAAATCGGCAGGTTTGTTTTCAACAATTTCCGAAACCATGCCTCCTTTTTTACCATTTTCATCTAATCCGATAAAATGAATTTTACTTCCTTTATTCCAGCTTCCCTCAAAAGTTGATGTTGGGTTAAAAGCTGACGTCCAATATTCATAGGTGGATTTATCATTTAACCCTAGCATCGCTTCATAGACATTTTGGGATGAAGAATTTATCTTCTTTTCGTATTTGATTTTTTTCATCACTCGATATTAAAGTTTTAAATTAATCTTTTTATCCAACTCCAGAGTTATGATATGAAAAGATTTTGTTCGGGTATTTTAATGATTCTCAAAAATTGCAGCTAACGCCGCGCTATGCGTAGTCCGGCGAATTTTAAGGAAATAAAGCAAATTCATTTGCGGTATTGGTAATAAAATTGGCCGACCTTCCGAGTGAAGCGAACACATGAATACTTTAAGAAAAATAAAAAGGCATGAATAAATTACATATAGAGTCCTGATATGTCGAGTAGCAGAGCCTTAGCGGCGGTCTTTACAAAGAGGTCCCTTATCCTACGGCCAATGTAATTTAGTTCACTGTTTTTTATTCTTTGCTAGCTGAGTTCATGAATCTCGCAAGCTCGATTTGGCATGGCGCAGAGCTTGTGCTGAGTTTATCGAAGTAATGATGTCGACTAGCTTTTGGTGCGGGAATTGCGCTAGCAATGCAACTAAAGTACGCCGCAGGCGACCAAGAGGAGCGACCGATGAATTCCTTTGAAAAAATTAGAAATTACATGAATAATTCGACATCATCGCATAAATATGTGTGATCATAGTTAATGATAAGAAAGCTAAACCCTAGGAAACATACCATGGGAACCATCGACCTTGCCAGTTTGCTCCTAAATAAAAAGGGGCCCTTGTTCATGGCCCCTTTTCTGCATTGTTCATTTGTTCAGATTCATATTAAATGTAAACATGAAATATCCGGCTAATCCAGTGGCCTGATCATTTTCATCAACTCCCGGTCATGATTATGCACTATGCGGCATTCCGTATCAAAATACATCGTGGCGCCATTGTCTGCGGTATAGGGTTCCCACTCTGGAAGTACCCCTTGTACGTTGGGATTTCCCGTTTTTACAAAATTGATCCAGGCAGAACTCATCTTCTCGGCCAGCTCCCAGGCATCCTCTCCATTGCCGGTCCAGTCTGACCTTAGATCGACCGTATTGAAGGCCAAAGGAATGTCCAAACCATGGAACGAACCCTTAGAGGCATCTTCAACGGGGCTTTTCCATGCCAATAGGTACGCGTATACTGGGGCGTCCGATTCTTCGGCCCTAGCATCGGCAGTACGAATTGTATAGGGCCTAAACATTTTATCAATGGACAACAGGTCCTGAGGGGTATAATCCGGATACGCTTTTTCGTATAGCGATACAAATTCATCGGTCCCGTCTCCATATTCCTTGGCCAGACTGTCCTTTGCCTGTTCCAACGTAAGTGTCTTGTTTCCATAGGCGACAGGCATCAGCTCGTTCAAGGTTGAACCGATCATCACGGGAATGTTTTTTGAAATATCCGCAAAACCTGGGCTAAAAGGTTGTTGAAGCAATACCTCGCCATCTACCGAGGGTGCAAAACCAAACATTCCGGATGAACCCGGAATTCTAGGGCCCGAAATTTCGGCTACGGCCTCATTTCCTGCTTTCACAAGATCATGATACGGAATGGTGTCCAGCTTTTTAACGTCTTCAGGGGTAAGGTTTAATTTCTCAAGCACGGTTGCGGCCAGTTTCTGTGACTTCTCTTGGGTCATTGAATTAATCAAGGTACCGCTTTGTATAATCGCCTTGTTGAACAATCCTTTCGCAGCTGGCATGCACATTAAGGTGCCTACTTTTCCGCCACCCCCGGATTTATAATCGCCAATGTATTTTTGTTGCTCCTCAGGAGTAACTTCTATGTAGGAATCACCCCAGGCATCTCCTAAATTTCTGAGATAGTCTATGGTTTTTTCTAAATTTTCAATTTGGTCAGGGGTCATTTTATCTTTCATTCGTTCACCTGCTTAGGCATGGTCCAAAAGACTGATGCCATGGGGATCCATGCTCCTTTCTGTACACTGTAGGCGTAGTACCGTATTGTGCTTTAAACTTTTTAAAGAAAAAGGGTAAGGTTTCGTAACCGCACTTATAGGCAATATCCGCTACCATATAATCCGTGTCTACCAGCATCTTAGCCGCTAAATTTATTCGGTATTCATTTAGGTACGTAAAAAAAGAACGTCCCATCATCTTTTTAAAGAATCTAGAAAAGGCCTGCTCAGATAAATTCACAAGTTTAGCCATAGCTATAAGCTGTATTTGGGTGTGGTAATTGGCAGCAACAAAATCGTGCACCTTTGCCATGCGGTTATTGTGTTCCCAAGGCATTTCTTTGGTAAATTTTGCGGTAGATAATTTTCTGTAGGGTAAGGTACTTAACTGTGCTAACACCTGTAATAACTGTAAGTATTGCGCTGTTCCGGTTAATTGTGGCAAGGTTTTTATTAACGGTAATATTTTAACCGTACTTCTAGTAGAAAATATAAGCCCATGACTTGCAGCTTGCAGCAAATCTTTAATTGCTTGCATTTCTGGTATGGCCGTAATAATCTCTTGGTTCCATTGCACTACTATAGAGGCACTGCTTACCTTTTCTTGCGCATGATTTTTCCAACAGTGCGGTAAATTAGCATTCAGTAACACCAATTCTCCTGGTACATAGTTGCTTACATGGTCTCCTATAAATTTAGTGCCTTCGCTAGAGGTTATGTAGGTAAGCTCACATTGCGGATGTATATGCCATGGAGCATCAAAGTGAGCCCCTTCATAAGCATAGGCAAGGATGTTACTATTTTCCGTAAATGGTATGGCTTCTAACTGCGGTTTCAATCAAAAAATGTTTTCTATTGTGTTGGTAAAAATATCTTATTTAGTTAAAGATAGACAGAATAGATTAGTAATATGCGTAAATACGCTACTTAAGCAGTTGTTTTTATTTAGATTTTTGTGATTATCTGTTGTGTTCTATTATCAATATGGTAATAGAAAACAAGATAAAACAATAATATAGCAATTAATTCTAGTAAAAATGGGAGTGAGCGATTTTCCAGATGCGTTTAAGGACACCAGAGCGACTAAAGGCGTATGTCCGTTTAATGATCAAAACGACTCAGTAGCCATGTTGCTTCGGTTTAAAGATGTTAGAAAATCGGCCCATGACTACAAATCCTTTATTTCTGGTGCACAACCGGGGCGTATTGTAGTACCTTCAGAAGTAAACATTAGAGATACCCGCCAAATTCCTTTTGAGGTAGACCCACCAGAACATACGGAATATAGGGCCTTGGTAGAAGATTGGTTTAAAAGACCCTTAGATGCTGCATATGAGGCTGGTTTAGAGGCAATAATTGCTGCGGAGCTAGACCGTGTATTGGTAAAGGGTAGGATAGAAGCCATTGCAGAACTGTCTTTACCCATACAATCCAGAGCTTTAACCTTGTTGTTGAATATTCCGATGAAGGAGGCCGAAACTTGGATTTCTTGGGGAACTCACGTTTTTCGTAGTGAGGATAGCGACTTGGATGGGGATAAAGCTGCCATTTTGTACGATTATATAGATGCGGAAATAGATAAGTTAATTGCCAATCCTGATGACAGCTTGTATGGTGTGCTGTTACAATCAGAATACCAAGGTAGAAAGATGACTAAGGAAGAAGTAAAAGGAGTGCTCATCCTCACTTTTGCTGGTGGTAGAGACACCATCATCAACTACCTTACCAATACCTTGGCGTATTTGGCAGAACATCCAGAAGCCATTACAGAGTTGAGAGACAATCCAGAGTTGTTGAATACGGCCATAGAGGAATTAGTACGATATTTTTCGCCCTTAACACACATGGGGCGCGTGGTGGCTCAAGAGAAAGAAGTAAGTGGCCATGTGGCCAAGGAAGATACCCGTGTAAGTCTATGTTGGGCTTCTGCCAATAGGGACGAAGCCATTTTTGAAAACCCAAATGCGGTAGTCCTAGACCGTAAGATGAATCCGCATGTGGCCTTTGGTTTTGGTACCCATAAGTGTTTGGGAGCTACCCACGCCAGACAATTAATGAAGGTGTTTTTACGGGTATTTACACAGAAAGTAGCGAAGCTTACCGTGGTCAAGGCGGTAGAAAATATAGAAGACTGGGGCGAACACCAACGCAAAGTCGGTTTTGATAGTTTAGAAATTGAATTAAATCCAATAAAATAATGGCAAAAATTACATACATCACTAAAGCAGGTGAAAGTTTGGTATATGAGGCAACCTCCGGAAGTTTAATGGAACTCGCGGTAAAGAATAAGGTACCGGGTATTGATGGCGATTGTGGGGGTGTTTGCTCTTGCGCCACTTGCCATGTACACGTTGCTCCTGCTTATTATGAAAAGCTAGGAGCGCCTTCTGAAATTGAAGCGGATATGTTAGAGTTTGATGATAATGTTAATGAGTACAGCCGTTTGTGCTGCCAGATTCCGGTTACAGATGCCGTTGACGGTATCACAGTAGCGGTGGCCAACTAAATGGAGCTGCAGACCAAAAATAAGACCTGTGCAATTGTAGGTGCTAGCCATGCTGGGGCCAACTGCGCTATGGAGTTGCGCAAACAGGGTTGGGAAGGGGCTATTGTTTTAATTGATGCTGATGAAAACTTGCCTTACCATAGACCGCCATTGTCCAAGGCGTATTTGTCGTTAACGGATGGGGGCGATTTTAACCCTTTATTTGCTGCAGAGCGATACGAGGAAGAAAACATTACCCTAGCACTAGGCGTAACCGTAACAGCCGCAGATGCTACCTCCAAGACCTTGGCACTCAGTAATGGCACTAGCGTAAAGTACGATGCTTTGGTTCTAGCTACAGGAGCATCGGCCTTTGTACCGCCAATACCGGGTATAGAAACTTGTTCTGGCGTTCATGTTTTACGTAGTGCTAAAGATGCTTTGGCCATACAAGCTGGTTTTAAAAATGCCAAGGACAAAAATATCGTCGTAATCGGTGGAGGATATATTGGTTTAGAAACGGCTGCTTCTTTACAAAAGATGAGCGGCAAGGTTACGGTACTGGAATGCGAAGAACGTTTGTTAGCCCGTGTAGCCCCAGCGGCATTAGCTCATTTTTTTCAGGAACTACACACTGCCAAGGGCGTAACCATAAAAACAGGTGTTTCTGCGCAAGACATACTTCAGACCAAAGATGGCACTACCGTAACGGGTACGGATGGTGTTACTTATCCGGCAGACTTGGTTTTAGTAGGCGTGGGGGTTAGGCCCAACAGCGTCCTAGCAGAAAAACTGGGAACAACGCTAGAAAATGGCATTAAGGTAAATGAACAACTACAAACTTCTGTAGCAAATGTTTATGCAATTGGGGATGTGGCGCAGTTTTACCATCCTAGATACCAAAAATGGATGCGTTTGGAGAGTGTGCAAAATGCGGTAGACCAAGCTAGAGCTGTTGCGGCAAACATCTTAGGTATACCTACCAATTATAACGCGTTGCCTTGGTTTTGGTCAGACCAATATCATATTAAACTACAAATGGTAGGCTTGTCTCATGGCTATACAGACTTAGTAGTTAGAAAAGAGGACGATAAAGAAGACTGTTTTTCTATTTGGTATTTTAAAGATGATGCCTTACTGGCGGTAGATGCTGTAAACAATGGGAAAGCCTTTGTGCTGGGAACAAAATTTATTAAAAACAACACATTGGTAGACAAGGAAAAATTAGCGGATGCTAGCATTCCTTTTAAGCCGAATACCCTAATAAAATATAGAACGAATGTCGATTAAAGCTAAAACTGCTGTTGCCACTGGCGATGGTAAATTTATTATAGATACGGTAACCGTAGCGGAACCAAAAGCAGATGAAGTTTTGGTGAAAATTAAAGCAGCGGGGCTATGCCATACCGACTATGATTCGCTCACTTGGGGAAAACCTATTGTTATGGGGCATGAGGGAGCAGGAGTTGTAGAAACCGTAGGTGCTGCGGTAAAAGATTTTGCGGAGGGAGACCAAGTTATTCTGAATTGGGCTACGCCTTGTATGCATTGTTTTCAATGCCAAGAAGGCAATCAGCATATTTGCGAAAACAATTCTCCTGTGGTGGCAGGAGGTAACGGTCATACCCCAGGCCACGCCCATTTAGAAGGGACGCAATGGCAAGGAAAGGCCATAGAGCGTTCTTTTAACTTAGGAACTTTGAGTGAATATGCATTGGTAAAGGTATCGGCATTGGTAAAAGTATCGGAAGAAAACTTAAATTTTTCGGCAGCAGCTATTGTTAGTTGTGGTGTAATGACGGGCTACGGCTCGGTAGTAAATGCAGCAGAATTGGTCGCAGGCAGTACTTCAGTGGTTCTAGGCTGTGGCGGAGTAGGCCTAAATGCAATTAATGCATGTGCCATTTCTGGCGCTCATAGGATTATCGCTATAGACATCAATCCAAATAAATTAGAATTAGCCAAGCAGTTTGGCGCAACGGACATAATCTTAGCAGACAAAGATGATATAGGCTTAAACAAAGCAGCTAAGGAAGTAGAAAAATTATTAGGAGGTAGGTTAGCAGATTATGCGTTTGAGTGTACTGCGATTCCCGCTTTAGGTGCAGCACCATTGGCTATGGTTAGGAATGCCGGTACAGCAGTACAAGTAAGTGGTATAGAAGAAGAAATTACTATAGACATGCGTCTGTTTGAGTGGGATAAGATTTACATGAATCCCTTGTACGGAAAATGTAGACCACAAATAGATTTTCCTAAGTTGATGGGTTTGTATAAAAAGGGCGATTTGCTCCTAGACCAAATGATAACCAAAGAATACAAGCTAGACCAATTGGAAGCCGCTTTTGCCGATATGTTGAAAGGAAAGAATGCCAAAGGAGTAGTTGTTTTTGATTAATACGAAATAGTAATGCAAGGTTCCTTTAGAACAATAGAATTGTCTGATGCTCCCTACGAGTTTGATGGATTGCGTTTTTTAACCGTAAAAACACCAAATTTAAAGGGTAGGGGAGATATCTGTTTGTATGTGCCAAAAACCGAACAACCATTAACGGATTTACCCATTTACATTTTACTGCACGGCGTTTATGGAAGTGCATGGGTTTGGGCATTAAAAGGTGGTGCACACAAAACTGCATCGGAACTTATGCAGCGCAAACAGATAAAACCAGCTATTGTTGCTATGCCTTCTGATGGGTTATGGGGCGATGGCTCCGCCTATTTTCCACATCATCAGAAAGATTTTGCACGTTGGATTGTAGAAGACGTACCCTTGGCCATAAAAGAAAATATTCCAGAAGCAAGTTCAAAAAGTAAATTGTGTATTGGTGGTTTGTCCATGGGTGGTTATGGTGCCTTGTGGTTAGGTAGTCAATATCCAGAGAAATTTTGTGCTATTTCTGCGCATAGTGCTATTACGCGCTTAGAGGAAATGGCGCTGTTTGTAGAAGAACCCTTAACCGACTACACTCAAGCAGCGAAGACGCCCGACGTAATCGATTTAATAAAAGCTCATCAAACTAAAATGTCGCTACTACGTTTTGATTGTGGTGTCGGGGACGAGTTGATAGCGGGCAACAGATTACTGACCCAACAACTACAAGACCTAAATTTTCCGCATATTTACGAAGAATTTCCGGGAGGGCACCAATGGGAATATTGGCAGACCCATGTACGGAAAACGTATCAGTTTTTTAATATATCAATCGCCCAAGATTAACCGAGGTAAAAACAAGGTGATTTCTGGCAATAAGGTGACCAGTGTCAATAGTAAAAAGCTAATATCTAACGCCGCGCTATGCCTAGTCCGGCGAATTATATGGAAATATAGCAAATTCACTTGCGGTATTGGGAATAAAATTGGCCGGCCAGATTACGTATGGCGTCCTGATATGTTGGGTTGTTCAGCAGTAGCGGCGTTTTTGGCAAAGAGGTCCCTTATCCTACCGCCATGGTAATTTAGTTCACTGTTTTTTATTCTTTGCTAGCTGAGTTCATGAATCTCGCAAGCTCGATTTGGCATGGCGCAGAGCTTGTGCTGAGTTTATCGAAGTAATGATGTCGACTAGCTTTTGGCGCGGGTATTGCGCCAGCAATGCGACAAAAGTACGCCGCAGGCGCATTCGACATCATCACATAAATATGCGAGATCATAGTTAATGATAAGAAAGCTAAACCCTAGGAAACATACCATGGGAACCATCGACCTTGCTAGTTTACCCCTAAATGAAAAAAGGGCCTTTGTTAATGGCCCCTCTACTGTATTGTTTATTTTTCAAAGTTATCCTAAAATGGTAAAATGTCTTGTAACACTAATCCAAAGGTTGGATGAAATTCATCAATGCCCGATCATGGTTGTGTACAATTCGGCATTCCGTGTCAAAATACATTGTAGCTCCATTTTCTTCGGTGTATGGCTCCCATTCGGGAAGTACGCCTTCCACATTGGGATCTGCCTTTTTTACGAAATTGAACCAAGCAGAACTCATCTTGTCAGAGAGCTCCCAAGCATCTTCACCATTGCCCGTCCAGTCTGCCCTAAGATCAACGGTATTGAACGCCAAGGGAATATCCAAACCATGAAACGAACCTTTAGAAGCTTCCTCAACGGGGCTTTTCCAGGCCAATAGGTACGCGTATACAGGTGCATCTGTTTCTTCGGCCCTGGCATCGGCAGTACGAATGGTATAGGGCCTGAACATTTTATCTATGGACAACAGATCCTGAGGGGTATAATCCGGATACGCTTTTTCGTATAGCGATACAAATTCATCGGTCCCGTCTCCATATTCCTTGGCCAGACTGTCCTTTGCCTGTTCCAACGTAAGTGTCTTGTTTCCATAGGCGACAGGCATCAGCTCGTTCAAGGTTGAACCGATCATCACGGGAATGTTTTTTGAAATATCCGCAAAACCTGGGCTAAAAGGTTGTTGAAGCAATACCTCGCCATCTACCGAGGGTGCAAAACCAAACATTCCGGATGAACCCGGAATTCTAGGGCCCGAAATTTCGGCTACGGCCTCATTTCCTGCTTTCACAAGATCATGATACGGAATGGTGTCCAGCTTTTTAACGTCTTCAGGGGTAAGGTTTAATTTCTCAAGCACGGTTGCGGCCAGTTTCTGTGACTTCTCTTGGGTCATTGAATTAATCAAGGTACCGCTTTGTATAATCGCCTTGTTGAATAAGCCTTTCGCCGCAGGCATACACATTAAGGTACCTACTTTTCCACCACCCCCGGATTCTCCCACAATGGTCACATCCGAAGGGTCTCCCCCAAATTTTGCAATATTGTTTTTGGTCCATTCCAGCGCTTTTACGATGTCCAGCATGCCCACATTTGCTGATTGTGCATAGGAATCGCCATAAGCGGACAGGTCAAGAAATCCTAGAATGTTTAATCTATGATTGACCGAAACCATTACAATATCTCCTTTCTTGGCCAAGGCCTCTCCATAAGTCATGGGGTCGTTACTGGCACCCACAAAAAATCCACCCCCGTGTAACCAAACCATTACGGGACGTTTTTTACCGTCTTTTATTCCACGGGTCCAGATGTTGAGGCTAAACAAATCCGTCTCGCTCTGCATCTCATCAGGATACCAAGGCACTACTTGTCTGGCTACAGGCCCAAAATCCGTACATTCGCGTACATCGTCCCAAGCCACTGGATCCTGTGGAGGCATAAATCTTTCTGCCTTCGCATAGGGAATTCCCTTGTAGGCATAAACGCTATCATTTACGCTTCCGGTTATCTTTCCGTTGGTGGTTTCAATTACCAAATCTACTTCTGCGTTTGGTTCTGGGTCGGATTTACAGGAGGTAAAACTTATTGCCGCAAAAAAGAGAAATAGCGTACACGTCTTTAATAATGGTCTCATAATTTGTTCGGTATTACAGATTTAATTAGTGTTAAATGTACACTAAAAAATTAGTTTACCATAACATTGTTTTTTCCACGTTTCTTAAAGACTCTTCTTTTGGTGAATCGCTTTAACTTTAATCGTGTTCCCCAAAACCCTTTGAAATACCATTTCTTTCTTCGTTCTTGAGATTGGTTTTTTCCAGTACCATAAAAGTTTTGCGGGTCATATATTGCAATAAAAAAGGACGGCCATAGCCGTCCTTTATATTTAAACAAATTTGTCTTTTATGCCCTGGCCGTTAAGCTCTTAAAGAATACAAAGCTAAAGCCTAGGAACAACATAAAATGGAATGGGAACAGTCCAAAATCATTTAAAGGTACTGCACTGTACATGCCAAAAAGGAAGTACAGCATTAAGGCGAATTCCAAAACCATGTTGGGGGACAGTTTCTTTGCCAAATATTTGTTGCCCTTCCAGCTTTGTGTCAGGTTATTGATATTGAATTTGGGGGTACGTACAAATTCACTTCTTTTGCCCATGTGGCCCTCCAACACCGCGATGGAGTTGTGCAAAGAAAAGCCCAAGGCCACCGAGAAAAAGGTAAAGAACAGTTTTATATAGTCCACAAAATTGTCGAAACTACTGCCCTGTACGCTCTTGTAGGTAAACCAATAACAGATAAAAAGGATGATTGTACTAAGGATAAAGAAGCTGGTCGCCTCAAATACCCACGCCAAGTGCCCGTACATGTTTTTGATGTACAACATAGGAATACTCAACAAGGCCACAGTGAACACACAAAGGAACATACTACTGTTCAACAAGTGCATGACACCATGAAATTTGGTTTTAAAAGGAATGTTTTTGGCGGTGATTACGCTCCAAACGGTCTTTCTAAAGTTTTCCGCGCCGCCCTTGTTCCAACGGAACTGCTGCGAACGGGCCGCACTGATTACGACAGGAAGCTCGGCGGGCGTCTCCACATCCTCCAAATACTTAAATTTCCAATTCTTCAACTGGGCACGATAGCTCAAGTCCAGGTCCTCGGTTAAGGTATCGCCTTCCCAGTTACCGGCATCCAAAATGGTCTCTTTTCTCCAGATACCCGCCGTACCGTTAAAGTTGATAAAGTGACCTTTGGCATTTCTACCTACCTGCTCCAAGGTGAAGTGCGCATCCAAGGCAAAGGCCTGTATTTTGGTCAAGGTGGAGTAGTCACGGTTCAAGTGTCCCCAACGGGTCTGTACCACGCCAATTTCCGGATCCTTGAAATAGATAACGGTTTTCTTCAACCAATCCGAAGACGGCATAAAGTCGGCATCAAAAATAGCGATGAACTCGCCTTTTGCAATCTTAAGACCCTCTTTAAGGGCACCGGCCTTAAAGCCCGTTCTATCCGTTCTGCGGATATGCTGTATGTCCAATCCGGTTTCCTGAAGTTCGGATATGCGTTGCGCGGTAACGGCCACGGAGTCATCCGTAGAGTCGTCCAATACCTGAATCTCCAACTTGCTTTTTGGGTATTCAATCTTGGCAATGTTTTCCAACAACCGCTCCATTACATATTCCTCGTTGTACACAGGAAGCTGAATGGTCACAAAAGGAATTTCCTTGGGGTCCAATAAATTGAATTTTGGAGCCGTTTGGTTCTTCCTTTTTTGGGAAAGATAATTGACCAGAAGGTTCAATTGGGCCAAACTGTAAAAGAAGATCAACAGCAGTGAAATGCTATAGATCGCGATGATAATGTAAGAGATGGTAAGTGCCATATTATTTTAAACTGTATTTAAAGATCCAACCCAATATTTTTACTCCGGCAAAGATAGTACCTTTTACCGTACCGGACACTTTTGAAACACCAATTCTTTTTTTGTAACGCACTGGTACTTCGGTATATGCCATTTTTTTTCGCAAAATTTTCAATTGCATTTCTACCGTCCATCCGTACGTTTTGTCCTCCATTTTCAATTCTTTGAGACTTTCGTATTTTATCGCCCTAAAAGGTCCCAAATCCGTAAATTTAGAGCCAAAAAACAAGCGCATTAAAAATGTGGCCAATTGGTTGCCAAAAACCTGTTGCGGGGTCATGGAACCTTCCTCCCGCAAACTTTTTTTTCTGGCCCCTACAACAAAATCAAGATCGTTTTCAATAATGGGAGCTACAAGCCTATCCAATTCCTCCGGATAGTCGGAGTAGTCTCCGTCGATAAATACGATAATATCCGGTTGTTTGGATTGCTTGGCGATGTAATCCATTCCACAAAGACAGGCATATCCATACCCTTTTTTGGTCTCGGTAAGCACGGTAGCCCCAGCCGCACGGGCGTTTTCAACGGTTGCATCGGTAGATGCATTGTTAATAACTATTATTTCGGAAACCGATTTTGGAAGGTCGTGAATGACGTGCGCAATGGAATCTGCTTCGTTGAAGGCGGGAATAATGACTTTAATGTCCTTCATTATCTTAATTGAAAAGGCGGTTCACCATCTAAAGGGAATTAGGTCGCAAAAGTATCAATAACTTACCATCTTTTGGGATGTCACTTTTAATATGGACCAAATTTATGCGCTTCGACATGCTCAGCGTGACATTTAGTGTACAACTGTCCGTCCGAGCCCTTCGATTGCGCTCAGTGCGGGCCTGTCGGTGTCCCATAAACTATCCTTCTCCAAAACGTTTTTGTTTTACCTTCGCTTTGACAGGCTCAGTGTGACACTACATTTTCCGACTGACTTTCCGAGTGCTACAGCTCCGCTCAAGGCAGACCTTTCGAAAACTACTTCCTATTCACCAACTTCATTAAATCAACGTCATTGCCCAAAAGTACTTCGGTTGGATTGATGCGACCCTCCTGCGGTCCATTTTCCAATTTGAGTACGCCCCGCGGGCAAACCGCCGAGCAAATACCACAGCCCACACAACTGGATCGTACGATATTCTCGCCTTTTTGGGCGTAGGCGCGTACATCTATGCCCATCTCGCAATAGGTGGAACAGTTGCCACAGGAAATACACTGGCCCCCGTTGGTGGTAATCCTAAATTTGGAAAACAAGCGTTGCTGAAATCCTAGGATGGCCGCCATGGGACAGCCAAAGCGACACCATACCCTGCTACCAAAAATGGGATAGAACCCCGTACCAATAACACCCGAAAAGATACTCCCGATCAAAAAGCTGTAGGTGGTCCTAAGTGTATTGGATTTGAATATGAAAATGTTGCCGTCACCGCTAAAGAAGTGCATACCAATCAGCACCGCAATGATGGTAAAATAGCCTATGGCCCCGTACTGGGCATCCTTTTCAAGTTGGTCCCTTTTATAAGTCATGGCCCAAGCGAAAACTGCGGTCAGTATTACGGATACCCCAATAAGAAAGGTGGTTTTGGTCAACCAGTATTTGCTGGTGTCGTTCCCTAAATAGGAGTAGATAACGGCCGTGGTCATTAAGGTTACAAATACTACTACGCTATGCACCACCCATCTTTCTACCTTCCAGGCGAATTTGGACTTATCGCTCAATTGTCTAAAAGGGTCCCCCACCGTTTCCGCCAGGGCACCACACCCGCAAACCCAGGAACAATACCATCTTTTTCCATATTTATAAGTAAGAATAGGAGAAATGACAAAAATGGAGAGAATCCCAAAAAGCAACATGGCCAAACCAATATCCCCAGCATCTATAAAACCGTTTATCCGGTAGCGCTCAAAATTATAGTAGTTCAGTGGCCACATATTCTTGAGGTCGTAATAGGGTAGGTCCCCGTTTAACCGAGCCATGATTTCGGGAATGATGAAGGCAAAGGCCGTCTGGAAGAACATAACACTTAGCGTTCGCAAACGTTGGTAGCCGTTATGCCGGTATTTCCACATAAATTTTAACCCAAAGGCCAGTATGCCCAAAGTATATAAGGCTCCATATACGAACCACTGACTGGCAGGATTCCCGCTCAAAGCCTTGCTCAAGGGGTCAAAAAGGGCAATCACACCCTTGTTATCCCCATCCTGAACCAAACCCAGATATTCCGGATAAAAATAAAGTACGATGTAAAATCCCGTCAGTGCAATTCCTGTCAACCAACCTAAAAAGCCCCTGCTAGAAATGGACTTGAACCACACCCCATCGTTTTTGATACCCTCATGTTTATGTGCATAGGCCGCTTGGGAAAATAGGAACACGCCCAAGAAAATAAGCAGGAGTGATATGCTTAGCCAAAGGGCACTGTTGCCCAATTGCAGGTTGAAGAGTTGTAGGACAAGAATGCCAAGACCGGTCATACCGATCAACACGGATATTTTCTGGTTGGTGTTCAAGGCCTTTGGCGGTTCCCCGGCCAATGACATGCTTTTGTCTAGAGTACGCATACAAGTTGTTTTTAACTGTTGGTAGGGTTAGGCAAGATTTAATATCCGCTTCCAACTTTTCTTTTTTGGTCTGATATTTTGGTGAAAATCTTGATTAAATTTAGATACAATGGCCTCCTCGTATGTCTCATAGAGTTCCGGGTCAAAATTCGCATCCTTTAAATGTTCCAATACATATTCCACGCTTCGTTTTTCATTCAGCCATCTATCGAACAGTTCATGCCGTAGTCGGATGCCAAAATTATTGATGCCCAAAAACTCATGAGTGTCTTTGTGGAAGGCAATAGTGATACAAAGTTTTTCCTTGGGATGTCGCCAATGGAAATGTTCTTCATATTCCTTTTTGTTTCGTTCGCTGAACACCCAGCCATAGGTCTGATATTCAATATCCAAGAATTTGGCCGAGTTGAACCAGTGCCCAGGATTGTATTCGGTGGGGTTGCCGCAAAGTGTCTGCGCCAAGGTCTCGCCCATCATCCTGCCCGTATACCAAACGGCCTCTATGGGTCTACGCAACCCAATGGCCTCGTGTTGTTCCGCACAATCGCCAATAGCGTAGATGTCCTCGATGTTGGTTTGTAGCATTCGGTTTACCTTGATTCCTTTTCCGAGTTCAATACCGGAATTCTTAAGGAAATCTATGTTGGGGGTTACGCCAGCGGTCAACCCTACCACATCACAAGCAATAGTTTCTCCCTTATCTGTCACTACAGCTTTGGCCCGGCCATTCTCATCAGATAATATCTCTTTTAAATTGGTATCCAACAGTAAATCAATATGGTGCTCCCTGATGTGCTCGTTGATCATTTCAGATTCCCCATTGGGCAAGACCCCGTTCCAAAAGCTGGACTCACGCACCAAAAAGGTCACCGGGATATCCCTACTTCGTAACATTTCGGCCATTTCTATGCCAATGAGCCCGCCGCCTACAATGACGGCACGTTTACAGATTTTGTTGTTTGGTGCATTTTGTTCAAGTTTGTCCAAATCCTGTTTGGAATAGAGTCCTTGTACGCCTTCCAGATCTTGACCGGGCCAGCCAAATTTGTTGGGTTTGGATCCCGTGGCAATGACCAGTGTATCGTACGCAATTTTGCTTCCATTGGAAAGGGACACCGTTTTTTGGTCCGGAAGCACCTTTTCAACATAGCCGTTTACTAATTCTATCCTGTTTTTCTTCCAAAAGTTGTTTTCGTAGGGCTGTATGTGTTCAAATTTCATGTGGCCCATATACACGTACATAAGGGCGGTTCGTGAAAAAAAATAATCGGATTCGGAGGAAATGATGGTGATTTTTTTATCGGATAGTTTACGGATGTGTCGGGCAAGGGTCACGCCCGATATGCCGTTTCCAATAATGACGATGTGTTCCATGGGCCGGTTGATTTAGTTATAGTGTGGGTCGTTCTAAAAACGAATTCCTTAACAAGCCATGTTAAGTTATAAAGAATTTAGATAGGAATGTCCTATGGAAATAGGTTTGATTTCTTTGATTTGTATAGCATGTATGATCTGTAGTAATAAAAAGTTTAACACATCACTTTAAAAAATGGACTTACTTGGAAAGCCTAAATACATTACTTTAGATTTTAGATTGATTCACTATGAGGAAATTAGGTCTAATTCTTGTATGTTTTCTCCAATTCTGCTGTAATGGAAAGGCACAGAAAAAGTGGAATGGCGTCAGTTTTGTAGCTTCCCGGGAAGAGGCAGCACAGCCTCATGTGGACGAGATTATGAAAATCCATGCGAACAGCGCTGCCGTAATGCCCTTTGGTTTTATACGTAATCTGGCTTCGCCCGAAATTATTTTTGATACAGAAAGGCAGTGGTTCGGGGAAACTAGAAAAGGCGCAAAACAGTACATCGAACTTTTAAAGAAGAACGGGATTCAAGTGATGGTAAAACCTCAGATTTGGATCGGGGGTGGTCAGTTTACTGGTACCATCGCCATGAAATCGCCCAAAGATTGGAATGTGCTGGAGGATTCTTACGACAAATTTATTTTAAACTATGCAGCATTGGCCGAGGAAACCAAGGCGCCGATTTTTTGCATTGGGACGGAACTGGAAAGTTTTGTAAAGAACCGGCCGGAATACTGGAACGAGCTCATCGCGAAAATCCGGAAAATCTATTCCGGTAAGCTGACTTATGCGGCCAACTGGGACGAATATGCCAGAACGCCCTTTTGGAACCAACTCGATTTCATCGGCATAGATGCCTATTTTCCTTTATCGGAGTCCAAAACACCTTCCGTAGCGGAATTAAAGGCCGGCTGGCAGCCCTGGAAAGAGAAAATTTCCCAATTGGCCCTCCAAGTACAAAGACCGGTGCTGTTTACGGAATACGGCTACCGATCCATGGACTACACCGCCAAAAAGCCCTGGTTGGTGGATAGAACCGAGGAGGGCGTAAATATGGAGGGACAGTCCAACGCCAAAAAGGCCATTTTTGAGGAGTTTTGGGGCGAGGAATGGTTCGCTGGCGGCTTCGTCTGGAAATGGTTCATACAGCATGACCGTTCCGGCGGGGAAGAGGATAACCGATTCACCCCCCAGAACAAACCTTCACAGGCCATTATTGCCAATTATTACAGGCTACATAAGGATTGATTTATAGTAAACCCCTTGAAAATTAGTTGGCCCACTGTTTTGAAAGGGCTATTATTTTTGGTAATCTTTGTAACAGGAATACTATCAGCATGCACAACCCTATACCTCGTTCCGTTTTTAGGAGCTTATCCATTTGCTTTTTTTTACTTCATATCCATGCAACCGTGGCCCAAGAAACGTCCAATACCATTGTGGCCAAAACGGGGGATGGTATCTTTTCCGTTTTGCGGAAATCCGGAATCCATCCTATTAATTACTATGAGCAGTTCCTGAAGTTGAATGCCGATAACATCAAGAACGGTAGCGAGTTGATTGTGGGGAAGGAATACATTCTTCCGGATGCGCCAGACTCCTTTAAGCGCACTGGGGTCCGAATCGATACGGGCGAAGAGGTAGAAGCTCCCATTTTCAATGAAACGGAGTTGTCCCTGATGAACCAAAAGGATACCACCTTGCAAAATACGGTCTATTACTTTGTGCATTCCGGTGGTACCGAATCTAAAAAACGGTTTGACGCACTCACACGCCAATTGGCCAATGACCTAATGGTAAAAGGGGCGCGGGTCTATCTTTTGGAAAATTCCAAAATAGCGGCGGCGATTTCGGATTCGCTGTCCCTTGTGGCAAAAAAGGAGATGTACGGAAATTTTTCCAGCGCGATCAATAAAAAATATTTGAGGCATAAGGGCGCCTACCAACGCGTGATTCTAATTGAGGACGCTTTTGGACCACGGGAAAATTCGGTCGTACGTATTAGCCATAATCCTAAAAGTAGTGAAGGCAGACAATTCGCTTCCGTTTTGGAGAACGTATTGCGAAAAAACACTTCGGTTCCCGTAAAGGGAAAGAACGAAACGAATCCCTTTAAGGACGACGCCAGTTTGTATTTTGCCAACAACTTGGTTCCGCCCATCGTAATTTTGAACTTTACCGATGGTTCCAAACCCTTACAGGGCGGATTTAACCTAAAATCCGAAAAGAAACCTTTAGTGGGTCTGTTGAACGACGGCATTCTGGAGGATTACTCCCAGTTGAATTTTGAAAATTAGTGGGGAATATCTTGGATTCTTCGGCATGGACTTTGATTTTGGTAAGTGTATGATGAGGAAATTTATCTTGTTTATTTTTGTTTTCTCCTTCCAATTTTTCCCTGTACATGGGCAGGATACCTTGGCCACCGTTACTGCGGAAAAAGGTGACGGCATTTATTCCCTTTTGCGAAAACATGGGGTTAACCCGTATGAATATTACCATGAATTTGTGGACATCAACCTCGATAATTTACGGGACAGCGTTCATTTGTACGAGGGTAGGACCTATGCCATTCCCAAAGTGCCCTTGGACACCATACCCGTGGTGGACTCCATCCAGCGGCAGGCCAAGGAAGTGAAGGAAGTGGAGGCCAAGACTTACGATATTTTTGGGGAGAAGCACAAAACGGTGCTATCCAAGAGTGAACGCCTGAAAGGTGCCATCTACTATTTGGTATCCGGCCACGGTGGTCCGGACCCGGGGGCAATGGCCGTGTATGCGGGCAAATCCATATCGGAGGATGAGTATGCCTATGACATTACCTTGCGTTTGGCCAAGGAACTTCTGGCACATGGGGCATCGGTATATATTATAATCAGGGATGAAAACGATGGCATTCGCGAGGAACGCATTCTGGAAATGGACCGGGACGAGGTCGCCTATCCCGATAAGGTCATTCCATTGAACCAAAGGGATAGACTGCAACAGCGTGTGGATATCGTGAACGGTTTGTACAAACAGAACAAAGGTGCCTACCAGCGGCTCATCGTTACCCATGTGGACAGCAGGAGCGTAGGCCAAAATATAGATGTGTTCTTTTACCATCATGAAAAGAGCCAAAATGGGAAGCGGCTGGCGGAGAGTATCCACAAGACCTTCGAGGCGAAATACAAACAGTACCAGCCCAACAGGACCTATTCCGGAACTTTTGAGGACCGTACTTCCCTGTTCCTGGTCAAAAAGACGCATCCGGCCATGACCTTTATCGAGATCGGGAATATCCGTAATGAAAAGGACCAACGACGTATTCTGGACCCTGACAATAGGCAGGCATTGGCCAAATGGATTTCGGAAGGTGTGATACTGGATTTTGAGGAGCGGTAATTACAGGGCGATGTTCTTCCTGTAATAGTCATATATATTTTCCGGACCCTTGCCCAAATAATACTTAAGGTGTATCATGGCGAAATGATATTGAAGGCGGACCATTCCCTTTTCCATGTACCTTCGTGCCGAAGTTTCCACATAATCATTGATGACCTTGAACGGCGTCTTTTTGTACAATCGTCCAATAAACTCATTGTCCTCGTAGACTTTGTAGTTTTCATCAAATCCGCCAAGCGTTTCAAAAAGTTCCTTGTCCACGAAGAGGGATTGGTCGCCGCCACGGCATATAGGTCGGTTTATTTTGGTACACCAAGCGAAAAATCCCAGAAAGGGACTGGGCGAATCGAATTTGAGTCGGAAGCATCCTGCCGGGATTCCTTTTTCAAAGACTTGCAGTATCTGTGTATCGAAACCTGGCGGCGGAAGGCTGTCCACGTGTAAGAAATACAAAATATCGCCCGATGCATTTTTAGCGCCCCAGTTCATTTGTTTGGCCCTGCCTTTTTCGCTGGATATAACCCGGGCCCCAAATTTTTGGGCAAAAAAAACGGTTTGATCCGTGCTTCCGCCATCCACGACCAGGATTTCCATGACCTGGTCCGTACGGGTATTCTCTAAAATCTTGGCCAATACCCGCTGTATATAGTCTTCCTCGTTCAGGACGGGGATGATGACACTGATATTGGGTACTTCCTTTTGCATTTTAAAATTCTAGGTTGGGCCAAACACGTTTATAGCTGCTTGATCAGTTCCCTGAAGAGTTTTACCATCTTGGGTTCGGTCGCTTCGGCGATGGCCAGTATTTCGGATATGTTTACGGGCTCCAGATGGTCCGGGTCGCATTCATCGGTCAGCACGGAAACGGCCACAATGGGAAGTTCCAAATGATTCGCAACAATGACCTCGGGCACGGTGCTCATTCCCACGGCATCGGCACCCAATATTTTCAGCATTCTGTATTCCGCCTTGGTTTCCAACTGCGGACCCACCACGGATGCATATACGCCGGATTTTAGCGAAATGCCATGTTCTTTGGCAATTTCTGAAAGCTTTTTTCGCATGTCCTTGTCGTAAGGTTGGGACATGTCCACAAAGCGTTGCCCAAATTCAGACACGTTTTTGAAGGCCAGCGGTGATCCGCCCTGTAGGTTGATGTGGTCCTCGATCAACATCATATCGCCCTTTTTAAAATCGAGGTTGATGGCTCCCGCGGCATTGGAGATGAATAGCTTGGAAATACCCAATAGGTGCATCACGCGTATGGGATAGGTAATATCCAGAAAGTCATACCCTTCGTACAGGTGGAACCTGCCTTGCATGACCACTACTTTTTTGTCCTCGATGGTGCCATAGAGAAGCTTTCCCGTGTGGAATTCTACCGTAGCGAGGGGAAAGAATGGGATATGGTTATAATGTGCTTCAATGGGATCCTGAATTTCCTCGACCAGTTTTCCCAATCCGGTACCCAGCACGATTCCTATTTCCGGGTTTTCAAATCCCTTGGATATTAAATAGGCGACCGATTCTTCCAATTGTTTCTTTTGCATGCTTATCTATTTTTTAAAAACGGGGCAAAGGCAGGTATGTCCTTTATGTCCTCGTAATAATCTACATCGTTTTTGGTTTTTAAAAGTATCTTTTTTTCGTTTTCCAAATCGTTCAAGGTATCCCTTAAAACGGTTTCCGTACCCCACTCCTTATCTTCAAAAAGGGCAGGTTTCAGCTTTTTCATACCCAAGAGATAATAACCGCCATCTTCTGCGGGGCCCAAGACAAAATCGTTTTGCGCTAGTACCCTAAAGGCTTCTTCCAGATCTTCTTGGGACAGGTCGTACATATCGCTCCCAATGATGATTATCTTTTCATATCCGCTGGCAAACCCGTCCTGAAAGGCATTGAGCATCCGGGTGCCCAAATGGTCGCCTACCTGAAGCCTTTTTCCATATATCTTGTTGTCCCAAATGTCCTGTTCCCAGACTTCATCGGAATAGTAAACAATTTTATCAGTATACAATCCGGAGGTAATCTTTACGGTATGTTCCAGTAAGAAATTATAAATATCCAAAGCCGCTTGGTCTCCCAAGGTTGCCGCCAAGCGCCTTTTGCCCTTGCCAAGTTCCGGGTTTCTGGTGAAGATGAGGAGCAGGTTCTTGCTGTTGGCCAAGGTAAAATCTATGGTTTTTTCGTTCTTTTCGCTTTTGTTGGTCTGTAGAATACCCAAGTGTCAGTACTGTTTTTTCTTTAGGAAATTAAGATGGCACGTCATTGGTCGTTCAGGGTTGGTAAACCTTAATCCCATTTTTCAACAAGCGTCCCCACAAACGGTTAAAGGCGTGAACACTGTCCGTTTCCATACCCTGTGAATTGTATACCGTTCTGTTTTTGTTCTTCCATTCAAAGATGCCGCCATAGAGGTTCTTTACGTTGGTGTAGCCCAATTCCTGTAGTTTCTCGCCAATGTCCTCGGATCGTACGCCTATGGAGCAGTATACGACAATAGCTTGTCCCTTTTGGGGAAGGGTTTGCAGGACTTTATCCGGGTCGAAATCGGAATTGCCCACCCAAACGGCATCCTTTAAGTGGCTTACTTCAAATTCACCCAATTCCCGGGCATCCAAGAGTACAATGGAATCATTGGGTTGTAGGTTCTCCGGTTGGATGTAGGGAACCGTCTCCTTGTTCAGCAATTTTAGGGTGTTGTCCAAACTGCGTTGCGCCCTTATCGCATGGGAATGCACAAGCAAAAGGAACGGTAAGACCAGAAAGGATAAAACTTTTTGCGACATCTATACAAAGGTAGTATTTTAGGTGCGAAGGTCGCATATTGCACTATCTTAAATTGTTCGTAATGATTAAGTCTACCCTCCCTATCTTTTTGATTCTTTTGTGCCTGAATGCATGCAAGGAAGCTTCCAAAAATGAACCTATGGAAAATCCTGATGTAACTTCCAATTACACCGAAGCCTATCGGCCGCAGTTTCATTTTTCCCCAGAGGAAAAATGGATGAACGATCCTAACGGTTTGGTTTATCATAAGGGAATCTACCACTTGTTCTATCAATATTATCCGGATGATATCGTCTGGGGGCCCATGCATTGGGGCCATGCCACAAGTAAGGACTTGATCCATTGGGAGCATAAGCCCATAGCGTTGTTTCCGGATGAACACGGACTGATTTTTTCTGGATCCGCGGTGGTGGACACCAACAATAATTCGGGGTTTGGAACGGGAGAAAATCCGCCCTTGGTAGCCATTTTCACCTATCATGATATGGAGGGCGAGAAAGCGGGAAGAAATGATTTTCAGACCCAGGGAATCGCCTATAGTCTGGACAATGGGGATAGCTGGACAAAGTTCGATGGAAACCCTGTTATTCAAAATGACAATATGCGCGATTTTAGGGACCCCAAGGTATTTTGGAACGAAATCAAAAACAACTGGACCATGCTTTTGGTAGCGGGGGACCACCTACAGATTTGGCAATCCAACGATTTAAAGGCATGGGAAAAGGTAAGCGAATTTGGGAAGGACAAAGGTGCCCACGGGGGCGTCTGGGAGTGTCCGGATATGTTCAAATTGAACGTTGAGGGGACCGATACCGAAAAATGGGTTCTCCTCATCAGTATCAACCCTGGAGCGCCCAACGGTGGAAGCGGCACACAATATTTTGTGGGCGATTTTGATGGCACCACCTTTACGACCGACCAAGAAGAGGCCAAATGGGTCGACTGGGGCCGGGACAACTATGCAGGCGTCACATACAATAATGTACCCGAAAACGAACGAATCTTCATTGGCTGGATGAGCAATTGGGACTATGCCCGTGACACGCCCACCGAAGTGTGGCGAAGTGCCAACACGATACCCCGAAACCTTTCGCTCCATAAAAACAACGGAACCTTGGAACTGTATAGCTACCCCATTGCCAATTTTGACGAAATCGTGGAGCACTCCTATGGCGAGACACCCGTGGCACTTAAACCGGAACAGCGGACCCAAATCCCCCTTAAATACGGGAACCAATCTGAGATTCGTTTTCACATGGAGGCTTTGGACAGCAAATGGATTTTTAGCAATCCGGAGGGGGATAGTCTGGTATTACAGCTAAATCAAAAGGATAAGATGTTTTCATTAGACCGTTCCAAATCTGGGAAGGTGGATTTTAAACCCGAATTTGTCCTCGGAAAGCAGCATATGCCCGTTCCCAATTTGCCTACCGTTGCCATTGAAGTCCGGATGCTTTTGGACAAGTCTTCCTTGGAAATCTTTTTGAACAAGGGTCAGTACGTGATGACGAACCAAATCTTTCCCAATGTCGATTATACGGAACTTACCTTGGAGAATACATCGGACACCGAACAGAAAATAGACAGTCTTTCCGAAAGTAAGGTGATGCGGATTTGGGATTAAGGGTACTTTAAATCGGTAATCCTTTGGGCCATGGCCTCCAAATCGATGCCCAGATGATCCCGATTTACCTTCACGACCTCTTCCTTTATCTCTTTTGGTAGGTTTTGATAACCGGTTTTCGCACCCAATACCATCCCCGCCACGGCGGCGACAGTGTCATTGTCCCGGCCATAGTTTACGATGTATTGTATCGTTATTAAAAAATCACCTTCGCCAAAGGCCAGACCTGTAATCAGGATTTGCCAGATTTCCCCGGAATGAAAGGGAATGGCTTTTTGCTCTTTTTCCAAGAAGGCATAGGACATTTCCTGTTGTTCCCAATCAATGGCGGACCCAGGATAATTTTGAGGTGGGACGATTTTGTTGGCTATATTTTCGTTGTGGATCGCACCTGCTTTGCTAAGTTTTTTGATCCTTCGGATTTGGTTTGTGGAAGCTACCCAGATGTTGTAAGGTATCCGTCCCACCAAGCGGCTGTCCTGATAGCCCTCCATATCTGTAAAGGGGACCACGTTCAAAATGGAATCCATGTTTTGGGTCCTTAGGGCCATATGCGTCATGGCCGATACACTGGCGGTGATATCCTTGGCATAGCCAATATCGAATAGGGAATGCTCGTACCCAAGGGCATAGGCATCCTCCGTGTTGTTGGCGATCAACCCGAACATGGGCGCATACAACTGTCCGGCACAGGACATCTCACCACCGTAAAATCGGTTGAGGGCACGGGTATATTCGGTCATACCATTTTGGTAGGCCAGTGAGACCCGGGCCCATTCCTTGATCCAATCGATCTGTTCCATTTTTTGGTCGAGTAGGTCGGTTTGGGTCGCCAGGCCGGTATCGGAAAGGTTTTTGGTAAGTTGCCCGTAATAGTCGTTGATGAATTCTGAAAAGGAAGTTGCATTTGGCTCCCCTTCGGATTGTGTAAAATATTCCGTCATGAGAAATTTCCAGCGGGTATCATCGGTGGTGGCACCTTGGAGGAGGTTGTTTTCCCAAGTGCCCTCCGGGGACTGTACGCGTTCGGCGGGCGTAAGTCCCGTGATGTATCCGTATTTTAGCTGAATGTCCTTCCGGTGCCACATTTCGGTACTTGCGCCCATGGCATCGCCAATGGCGGACCCCACCAATGCCCCCAAAACCCTATCGTAATAGGCTTCTTTGGAGAGTTGTAGGGTATCCGAGGTGTATGCCGTATTTTTTGGTGCGGGTATAATCGGGGTTTCCTTCTCGTTTTGCTTACATGAAAACATTAGAACCAACGAAAGGACAACAATGTATTTGCTAAGGCTTGGATGATGATTTTTCATAGGCTTATACTCTTTTAGGGTCAACTAATTTCCGACTGTCATCTAGAAAGAAGAGAATATACTTATTATCATTCAATATTGGAACTATTTACAAATATGTATCAAAAACCTAATGAATCGTCAGTTCGAGTGATTTTGAGGCACGAAAAATCGTATCGAGAACTAAACGATGGAAAAATATCGCTTCTCGATAAAAATTTTTCTCATTATCAATCGAAAAATCCACTCGAAGTGACATACTTTTTTAAAATACAGAATAGATTTTTTGACATTTTAAAACCATGTTTGAATCTCAAAAACTAAGTGTTGATTGTTTTATATTGTTAGCTATTTAGACAGTATTAGTTTTTCGGCCAGGGCCAAAAGTGATTCCTTTTCTTCTATACTGCGTTCCAAGGGAAGCTGTGCCAGACCGATAAGCCGACGCATGATTTCCACACTGGCTATTTGTGCTACCAATGGTTTGTCATGCTTGCCGGGATACGTTTTGGATAAACTTTCCACGAAAGTCGCATCGTGTGTGGCTATGATGAGGTGGGCGGCCATGACGCCCAAATCGAATTCGGGGAAACCCAAAAAACCGAATTCAGGGTCTAGTACAAAAATCTCCTCGTTTTTGGACATCCAACTGCCCGGGTAATAATCCCCATGCAGTAGGGTATCCCCTTGGCTGAGGTATTTCTTTCCAAGTTCGGAAATGACCGACTTTAATTCAGGATTACTTTTATAGGGCGCGGCCAAACCTTGCAGTCCTTGTTGAACGGTGTCCAATGAGAAGCCGTTGTCCTCCATAAAAGGAAGCACAAAAATGTGTTGGTGGTTGAGTTGGCGCATTTCCATATTCTCGGGAAAATCCTTGGGGGCCTTGCTGCTATGTATTTTGTGAAGTACCTCGACCAGGGTATTCAATTGACGTTGGTCAATATTCCGTTGGTGGTATAGATAGGTCATGTCCTTACAATCGCCCAAATCTTCCATATATAATAGGTAGGCATCTTTATCAAAGCCCAAGATTTTTGGCAAGTGTTTTTGCAGGTCTTGGTGTTTTAAAGCACTATAAAATGCGTGCTCTACGGCGATACGTTCAATAGGGGCGGAGATGTCCTGATACTTCTGTACATACTCACGCGATTGTTTTAGAACAAAAGAACGCTGATCGGTGTGTACTTTTAGCACGACGTTCATATTGCCCTCCCCGGCTTTGGAAAGTCGGTCGATTTTTTCATTGGGTTGTAACCATTGACGCTCCGCCAAAAAGGCTTGGAGTGTTTCAATGGGCATTTCTTCATGGATTCGTATCAAAATAAGAAGCTCTTTTAGGAATACAAGATACGGTTAATGTGGGGATGGTGGTAGTATTGGGTTTGAATCCTTGGTAAACTTAACGTGATTTAAGTTTTTATTTTCCTTACCTCCAGCAGATAACTTCGCTTTGCTTGTTGTTCCATCGGAACCACAATTGAAAATAGCGAACCCAGCTGCCCATGGCAGCTGCTTTTTTATTTTCCTACTTTTTTGATCAATCAAGCTTACCAAAAATCCGGTAAATAAAAAACCCGCTCTTGAAGGAGCGGGTTCGCTGCGTTAAGTGGTACCTCCAGGAATCGAACCAGGGACACACGGATTTTCAGTCCGTTGCTCTACCAACTGAGCTAAGGTACCTTTACGCCCCCATAGCTATGGGGAATGCGGCTGCAAATATAATTTCTAATTTTACATATACCAACTAAAAAACAAAAAAAGCATCCTTTTGTTTTGTGCCTCCCGTTCAATACCCCTATTTACGATGATTCCACTTTGCGATAGGGGAACGTCAATAAATCATATCCTTGGTTTCAGGGTTCTAATTTGGCACCTATAAAAAATGTGAATATCATAAAATCTTCTTAATAAAATCCAAATACCCAAGGATGTTACAGGTAGAATTCCCTATTTTAGGAGCTATTCCTATTAAGTAGTGTCAAAATAGACACCCATGAAATATGGGCTTATGGGAATACTGACTAAGTAAAAAATTAACTCGAACAGACGAAACAATGAAACGAAGAAACTTTGTACAATTGTCCGGCATGGGTGCGGCCTCCCTATTGGTACCCGCAAGTATGATGGGCAATGTGATTGAAACAGAAGCCCTCCTGGAGCCGGGTATGGACGTCGTCCTAAAAAAGAAAATGGCCGATGTAGCCCTGAATACCGCCAAATCCTTGGGTGCTACCTATGCCGATGCGCGCATTGGACGGTACTTGAACCAATATGTATTTACAAGGGAGGACAAGGTGCAGAACGTGGTGAACACGGAATCCTTTGGAATTGGAATAAGAGTAATCGCCAATGGGACCTGGGGTTTTGCCTCCACCAATAGCGTTACCGAGGACGGAATCAAAAAAGCGACCCAACAGGCCGTAGCCATTGCCAAGGCGAACTCCAAAATCCAGAAGGAGCCCGTACAACTGGCACCGGTGGAGGCGCATGGAGAGGTTTCTTGGAAGACACCTTTGACCAAGGATTTTAAGGACGTACCGGTTTCTGAAAAAGTAGACCTGTTATTGAGCGCGAATGCTGCCGCCATGGAAAACGGGGCCAACTTTGTGAATTCGGCCTTGTTCATGGTCAACGAACAAAAATATTTTGCCTCTACGGATGGTTCTTATATAGATCAGGATGTACATAGAATTTGGCCCACATTTAGCGTAACGGCCGTAGATCGGGCGGCCGGCAAGTTCAAGACCCGCCAGGCGATGAGTGCGCCCATGGGGATGGGCTATGAGTATATGGACGGACTTGCTTCGGAAAAGCTGGAAGGTCCTGCTGGAATCACCCTCTACCGAAAAAGTTATGATATCGTGGAAGATGCCATCCAAGCGGCGAATCAGGCCAAGGAGATGCTTTCGGCAAAATCCGTAGATCCCGGAAAATACGACTTAGTACTGGAGCCCAACCATTTGGGGCTCACCATCCATGAGTCGGTTGGACACCCCTTGGAACTGGACCGTGTCCTGGGCTATGAGGCCAATTATGCAGGTACCAGTTTTGCTACCTTGGACAAATGGAAATCGGGTGATTTCAATTACGGAAGTAAGATCGTAAACTTGGTGGCGGACAAGACCCAAGTGGGCAGTTTGGGTGCCGTTGGCTATGACGATGAAGGCGTGAAAACCAAAAAATGGGATTTGGTCCGTAACGGTACCTTGGTGAACTATCAGGCTATTCGTGATCAAGTAAACATCATTGACCAAAACGAATCCCACGGATGTTGCTATGCCCAAAGTTGGAACGATGTCCAATTTCAGCGGATGCCAAACGTATCCTTGGAACCGGGAACCGAAAAGTACTCCATTAAGGACATGGTCAAGGATGTGGAAAAAGGTATTTATATCGCCGGACGCGGTTCGTATTCCATTGATCAACAGCGGTATAACTTCCAGTTTGGTGGTACGGTATTCTATGAAATCAAAAACGGGGAAATTGCTGGTATGCTGAACGATGTGGCCTACCAATCCAATACCCAGGAATTTTGGAATTCCTGTGCCAAGATTTGTGATGAAGGGGATTACCGCATGTTCGGGTCCTTCTTCGATGGAAAGGGGCAGCCGTCCCAAGTGAGCGCCGTATCCCACGGTAGCTCTACCTCCAGATTCAATGATATCAATGTAATAAACACGGGTCGTACCATTTAAAGGATACGCAATACAAAATTTCAGAAATGGCAATATATACAGAAGAAGAGGCCAGAAAAATTATGGAAAAGGCGTTGAGCTTTTCCACGGCCGATACATGTGAAATAAATTTAAGTGGCGAGGAGAGCGGAAACATCCGCTACGCCCGAAATACCGTTTCCACGGCAGGTCATAGATCCAATCAATCCTTGGTGGTGCAATCCAGTTTTGGGAAGAAATCTGGTACTGCGACCATTGACGAGTTTGATGATGCCTCCCTGGAAAAGGTGGTGAAAAGAGCGGAGGAACTGGCGAAACTCTCTCCGGAGAACCCGGAGTTTATGGAGCCTTTGGAGCAGCAGAGCTATGATAAGGCCATTAACTTTGTGGAAGCGACGGCGAATATAACCCCGGAATATAGGGCATCGGTGGCCAATGATAGTATTGAACCCGCAGCGGCAAAGGATGTTACCGCAGCAGGATTTTTGGACGATTCCTATGGTTTCAGTGCGATGTTGAATTCCAAGGGTCTTTTTGCATACAATAAATCCTCCAACGTCGATTTTACGGTGACCATGCGTACCAACGACGGTACGGGTTCCGGTTGGGTCGCTAGGGATTTCAACGATATAGGCAAGTTCAATGCTTCCGAGGCATCCAAGGTGGCCATTGGCAAGGCGGTGATGTCCAGGGAAGCGAAGGCTATAGAACCCGGTAAATACACCGTTATCTTGGAACCCGCCGCGGCCGAGGATTTGATCAGCAATATGGCAAGATCCCTAAATGCCCGTACCGCGGATGAAGGCCGGAGCTTTATGTCCAAAGAAGGTGGTGGTACCAAAATGGGAGAAAAAATAGTGGACGAAAGGGTCAACCTATGGTCAGACCCCTTGCATCCCGAAGTTCCCACCAGTACTTGGAGCGGAGATGGTCAGGCCTTGAAGAAAACAGTTTGGATCGAAAACGGGGTGGTCAAAAATTTGGCCTATGACCGTTTCTGGGCGCAAGAACAAGGTGTTGAGCCAGTGCCGTTTCCCAACAATATCATCATGGGTGGCGGCGATGCTTCTTTAGAAGATTTGATAAAAGGTACCAAAAAAGGGATTTTGGTGACCCGTTTGTGGTACATCCGTACGGTGGACCCGCAGACCTTATTATACACCGGTCTTACTCGGGACGGAACGTTTTACATCGAAAACGGACAGATCAAACATCCGGTGAAGAACTTCCGCTTTAATGAGAGTCCGGTCATTATGCTGAACAATCTGGAAGCTTTGGGGCAACAGGTCCGTATTAACGGGAATTTGATTCCGTACATGAAAATCAGGGACTTTACCTTTACGAGCTTATCGGATGCCGTATAGGTCTTGAAATTTTGAAAGCTGGTTGCGATACATTTTATCATTGCAACCAGTTTTTCTTTTCACTATGGTTTAAAATTTAAAAAACTTTTAAATACCGTTGAGCAACGAGTTTTTCTTTACCCGATTACAATATGAGTCCGGCGATTGGGACGTGGACCAACGTATGCCTTCCAACCTGCTGAACTCTTTGGTAGAGTACACCACGCTCCAGGTGAATACGGTGGAAAACATCGTCCCCTTGGCCAGTGACGATATTTTTAAATGTCCCTTTTGTTACCTATCCGGACATAAATTGGTACAGTTCTCCAAAAAGGAAGGGGAAAACTTTAAAAAATATGTGGATAACGGCGGATTCGTTTTCGTGGACGATTGCAACCACGATATCGACGGACTTTTTGCAAAATCCTTCGAACGGCAAATGGGGGAGTTGTTCGGGAACGAAGCCTTGGTGAAACTGCCCAATGATCATGAACTCTACACCCTGTTTTTCAATTTTGAGGATGGACCGCCCACTACTTCCCAGGAACTGAACGGATGGGGCGACGACTTGGTACATGAATACCTAAAGGCAATCGAAATCAATGGAAGGATAGGGGTTTTGTATAGCAATAAGGATTATGGCTGCGAATGGGATTATGATTTTAGAAACAAACGGTGGTATAAAAACGATAATACAAGATTTGGCGTAAATATCGTCATGTACGCATTAACATCTTAAGCAGAATTTAGAATACATGGACAAACAATTAGTGGCTGCGGAGCAGGAAATAAAAAAATTGACGGATAAACTACCCTTGCTAAAAAAGGAGATAGGAAAAGTCATTGTAGGCCAGGAAGAAACCATTGAGCACATGCTCATCACTTTTCTCGCAGGGGGACATGCCCTTTTGGAAGGGGTACCCGGACTCGCCAAGACCTTGTTGATCAAGACCATTTCCCAGGCAATAGACTTAAAGTTCAATAGGATCCAGTTTACGCCGGATTTGATGCCTTCGGATATCGTGGGCACTGAAATTTTGGAGGAGGACCATAGCACGGGTAACAAGTTCTTCAAGTTCAATAAGGGTCCCATTTTTGCCAATATCGTTTTGGCCGATGAAATCAACAGAACCCCGCCAAAGACCCAAGCCGCTCTGTTGGAGGCCATGCAGGAATTTGAGGTAACCTATTCAGGGAAGACCTATGAAATGGACCGACCCTTTTTTATTTTGGCCACGCAGAACCCTATCGAACAATCGGGTACGTTTCCGCTGCCCGAAGCACAGCAAGATCGTTTTCTTTTTTATATCAAAATTGGGTATCCAACCGCAAGTGAAGAAGAAACCATTTTAAAGAATACGACCGGGACCCACAGACCGAAAGTGGAAAAAATCATCAGCGGACCGGAAATCATCCGCTTGCAAGAGCTGGTACGCGAGGTACACATTAGCGATGACCTTATTGGATATGTAAGCGATTTGATACGGGCCACACGCCCGGAAACTTCCAATTCCGACTTTGTTAAACAGTGGGTAGGTTGGGGAGCGGGACCCCGGGCAGGGCAGGCCATGATCTTGACCGCCAAGGCAAGGGCCTTGCAGGAAGGTCGCTTTTCGGTCACTCTGGAAGACCTGAAACATGTCGCCTTCCCCGTATTGCGGCACCGGGTCATCGTGAACTTTAGGGCAGAGGCCGAAGGAATCGATTCGGACGCCGTTACCAAGGAATTGTTGGAAAAGAGTAAGGTAAACGTAAAATAGCTGCCCTTTGAAAACGGACTACAGGGAACTTTTTCAACCGCAGATCATCAACAGTGTATCTGGATTGGCACTCATCGCACGTGCGATTGTGGACGGATTTTTATCTGGGTCGCATCAAAGTAGGCGGGTAGGTCCTGGTCAGGAATTTAGCCAGTACAGGGGCTATCAACCCGGGGATGACATGCGGCTGTTGGATTGGAAAATGTTGGCCCGTTCCGGGAGGTATTACATCAAGGAATCGGACATTGATACGCAGGTAAACGTAAAGTTCATTGTGGATAGCAGTGCTTCTATGTTGCATGAGGAAGCCGGACTGCGGAAAATCGATTTTGTAAAGGTATTGGTGGCTTCCTTGGCCTATCTATCACACAACCAAGGGGATATGGTGGGACTGTATGCCCTTAACAGCTCGGGATTGCGAAGTGTATATCCGGCAGCTCATAAAAAGCATTATAACCGTATTTTACACGAACTGATCGAACTCAAAGTGGGTGGGGAGTGGCCCACAAATCTGAAAGATTTGGAGAAGATACATCAACGCACCCAAAAGGAATTGTTGTTCGTCATTACCGATATGCACGAAGCGGGTACCGAACTGACCCGTTGGATTCAAAATCTAAAAACCTCTAGAAATGAGGTGGTCGTGCTGCATGTCTTGGGAGAAAATGAATTGGAGTTCAACTATTCAGGTGCCCTGGTATTTGAAGACCTGGAAACGGGAAAAAAGGTGAAGGTGGAGGCAAAAAATGCCAGAAAGGAATATCTAAAATTGATGGAAACGAATCTGGAGGAACTAATGAATGATTTCCTTTCCAAGAATATCAGCTATGAACTGTTCCGTCTTCATAATCCTATGGAAGATGCCTTGCAATTATTTTTAAAAAAACGGATCACGTTGAGGTAAATGACATTTTTGCAACCTACATATCTTTGGGCCCTTTTATCCTTGGCTGTTCCCTTGCTTATCCATTTGTTGAACAAGGGGGATGTAAAAACGGTGAAGGTAGGAAGTGTGAAATTCCTTAGGGAATCTGATACCAAGCAATCCCGAAAGATCAGGTTGCACGAATTGTTCCTGTTGTTACTGCGGATGCTTTTATTGGGCCTGATCATTCTGTATTTGGCAGAACCACGGTGGAAGACCAAAGTGCAAAAGGTTGCCCTGACCTATCTTATTGAGCCCTCTTTGGCGTCCAATGAAGCTTTTATGGCCTTTGCGGATTCCCTTCCTCAAAACGATATTCGATGGTTTGCCGAAAATTTTCCGGATTTGGAAGCTGAGGTTGACCGTGGCACCGTCCCTACCTATTGGCAGCTTGCGCAAAGCTTAACTGAAATACATTCGGATAGTATCGTGGTCTTTACTAAAGGCTTGGCCAAAGGAATCAAAGGACCAAGACCAGTGGTAGACCCAAATGTGCGTTGGGTCATCGTTGAAAATGAAACGGAGGTTGTTGAGCCCATTGGCGCAAAAATCATTGGGGATTCTATAAGGCTATTCGAAGCAAAGAGTTCTTCCCAAATAACCGATTTACAGGCAAACATGCTCTCCAAAAATGATGCAAGCGTTGTCTCGCTAACTGCGGATAGTCTGGTTTGGAACGCATCGGGAGAAACGACCAAAGTCCCTATTTTACAGAACGATACCCTGCATGTTACCGTAGCATTTGACGAAAGTTATGAAAGGGAAATGTGGTATGTTACATCGGCGTTAAAAGCTATTGGCACGTATGGGATGCGGGAAATCAAACTAAAAACGATGGACGCCGATGCCTTACCGGAGACAGGAAAACCTTTGGATTTGTTGGTCTGGTTAAAGAATGGCAACGTCCCGAATATAAGTCAAACCACCCTAGCGATGGTACCTGATTCTTTGGCAAATTCCCTTATAGAACCTACCGAATCCAAAAATCTTTTTCATTTGACGGGGCGATTGAATATAGAAAATACAATCACCAAAAATTTCACCAATTCTTTGGCCTCATTGCTGTTGTTCAACAGTACTTTGGAGGACAATTTGATCGAACGGGACCAACGCGTATTGCCCGAAACGGAATTTACCCCGAATGTAGCCACCTCGGAATCTAGAATGAAGGTCCGTACCATGGATATTTCTCCTTGGATCTGGCTGGCCGTTTTTTTAGTGCTCGTAGCAGAGCGGATACTCTCAAAAGTAAGAAAGCAATGAAGGAGGCGCGGGATATTTTATATGGGGCTTTGCTCAAATGGCGCTTGTTGAAAAGTACGGAGCCATTGCTGGTTGCGTTGGCACTTGGGGGGAGCGCTTATTTACTTATTTCCTCTTTTTGGGTGGCCGTAATGGTCTTTTTGATTTCGTTGTCGGTCGGTTTATGGTTCGTTCGACCTTGGAAGTTGACCCTGGCCCAAATCTGTTCCAGGGTAGACGAAACCATCCCGACCATGGAGCACAGCACGGGCTTGATTCTGGAAAATGAAAACCAATTGCCGCTGCTTTCCAAAATCCAACGGGCAAGGGCCAGTGAAACCCTCAAGAACCATCAACGTGACATACGTATCGAAAATGCCCTAGTACCTACTGCCGGTATTTCGCTGCTTGTTATTTTGCTGGCTTGGTTGGTACATGCATTGGGGGTTTTTCAGTTGGACCGCAATACTAAAAATATTTCGGAGGCCGATGTGGTGACCTTTCAGACACTGGATTCAACGAATCTCGAAATCCTTCCTCCAAAAATAAGGAGTCAGGAAATCCGCATCAGCTACCCAAATTACACCCAAAAACTCGATACATACACCACCCAAATGAACCTGCGGGTCTTGGAAGGATCCCGTATATCCTGGAACATTGTATTTGATCAATCGGTCAACGGGGTGCAACTACAAATGGGTGCCGATTCGCTCCAGATGGACGGTACCAAAGATTCCTTTTCAAAATCGCTGGTGGCGGATTATGCCAATTTTTATGCCATCAAATTTGAGGATTCCTTGGGCAATTCCTACGTATCCGATTTGTTCGCTTTGGAGACCTATAAGGATGAACCGCCCGTTATTGAAATGGAAGGGTTGCCACAGTTCAGTTCTTTTGACTTTGAAGGTCCCCAAAAACTGGCGTTTACCACTCAATTAAAGGATGATTTTGGCCTGGCCGATGTCGCCATTATAGCCACAGTGAGCAAGGGAAGTGGGGAATCCGTCAAATTTAGGGAGGAGCGGTTGGGCTTCGATACAAAACTGAGTTCGGGAATGAAAGAACAGAATTTTAGGAAAACCCTTAATTTAAGGGAGCTGAAGATGGAACCGGGGGACGAACTCTATTTTTACGTGGAGGCTATTGATAACAAACAGCCCAGACCCAATATTTCCAGGACGGAAACTTTCTTTACCGTCATAAGGGACACAGTAACCAATCAATTTGCGGTGGAGGGAACGTTGGGCGCCGACCTAATGCCGGATTATTTTAGGAGCCAACGCCAATTGATTATCGATACGGAAAAATTGATTGCGGAGAAACCAGTCATTGAAACCAAGGAGTACAACTTTCGGAGCAACGAGCTGGGCTTTGACCAAAAGGCTTTGCGCATAAAATATGGGGAATTTATGGGCGACGAAAGCGAGGGCGGACCTGTAGTCGTTACCGAAGTTGAAGCTGCAACGGAAGATCAGTTGGCAGAATATACCCATGACCATGATGGTTCCAACGAGCACAATTTGGTGGCCGAGGAGCATGAAGACCACGACCACCAAGACCATGGAAACGAAGGCGACGCGGAAGATCCGCTGGAGGCGTATATCCATAATCATGAGGACCCGGAAGCCTCCACGCTCTTTGCCCAATCCCTAAAAAGTAAATTGAAGCAGGCCATGGCGGAGATGTGGGATGCCGAATTGTATTTGCGACTTTTTCAACCGGAAAAATCCCTGCCTTACCAGTACAAGGCCTTAAAACTGATTCAGGAAATTAAAAACAGCGCACGGATTTATGTACACAGAATTGGGTTTGATCCTCCGCCCATCAAAGAGGATAAGCGTTTGACGGGTGACCTAAAGGAGGTTGGGAACTATTCCAAGAGCGAAACCTTGGAAAAGGAAGACGATTATCAAAACATGCGGAAAGCGGTAGCACGTTTGGAAGTTTTGTTGGATTCCGATTTAAAAATCACCAAAGCCGATCGGGACCTCTTCCATAAAGCTGGGAACGAATTGGCGCGGAAAGCCATTGAGGAACCGGGAAAATATCTGGCAACCCTGCAGACCGTCAAATGGTTATCGGAAACGGAAGTCATTGATGCAAAGCAAATTAATAACGCGCTACAAGGCTTATATCGGGCTTTGCCCAAAAAACAAGTGCTGCCCAATTCCAGCGATCGCTATCAAAACGAGTTGAACAATCTGTTTATAGAATCCTTGAATGTTGAGTAACCTTGCTTTTGAAAATAAAGATTGGATGTTGGCCGTTGTGCTGACCGGACTCCTGTTGTTCGCCGTTTTCATTTGGAAGGCCTGGACCGGAACGGCGGATAGGCGATTCTATCTACAGACATTCCTTGGGTTCTTTGCCATTCTTTGTTTGGCCTTGTTGGTTCTGAAACCAACGTACCTACAAAAGGTCAGGAAGGAGGCCGTTCTTTTGACCAATGGATACCAAGCGGAAACCTTGGACAGTCTAAAAAAAAGCAACCGAAGGATTTCCGTTCTGGAATATGCACCGGGAATGGACCTTTCTTCCACATTGGATTCCATTGACCGTTTACTGATCGCTGGTCATGGGGTCAGGGATTATGATCTTTGGCAGTTTAAGCAAAGTTCCGTCTCATTTATTCCGGAAGCTATTTCCGAGGGAATCGTACAATTGAAATATAACCAAAAGACCATTTTGGGAGCAGACCTAGTGGTAGAGGGAATTTATAATAACCCAGTCAATCAAAGCAAATTGGTACTTCAAGGGCCCGGTGGAAGCCCATTGGATTCGATTGTTTTTTCCGATAATCAAGAACATCAATTTAGATTAAGGACCAACCTAAAGGCACCCGGAAAGTTCCTATTTTTTGTACAGAGAAAGGACAGTTCCGGTACCGATACTAAGACAGAACCGTTACCGGTATTTGTGGAAGCGAAAACGCCTTTGACAGTTTTAATGGTCAATGAATTCCCTTCTTTTGAAACCAAGTATTTGAAGAATTTTTTAGCCGAAGAAGGGCATCGGGTCATCGTAAAGACGAAACTGACCAAACAGAAGTACAAGTATGAATATTTCAATACGGAAAGGCAACCTGTGTATTCCTTGAATTCTGAAAACCTATCGGCTTTGGATCTGATTTTTTTTGACGATGTTTCATTAAACATGCTTTCCAATTCGGAAAGGACCGTTCTGACCGAAGCGATACAGCAGTACGGACTCGGAGTTTTTGTGCAACAAACGGGAAATCGGTTTCAAGTCGAAAACAAACTGGGAGCATTTGAAGTGCAGCCCGATACTGAAAACACCCTTAAAGTAGCGGTTGGGGCAGAACCATTGATGGAAAAATATCCGGTACGCTTCCCGGCCACAGGACTGACGGAAATGGCTATCGGAAATTACGGATATTCCAAACGATTGCGCCAAGGGATTATCGGGACCACTTCTTTGAAGAATACGTATGAATTGCTGTTGGACGGTAAGCAGGCAGAATACAGGGAAATTTGGACATCCTTGATCAACGGACTTCGGAAGCAAACCCAGAATACGGGCGCATTTCGGTCGGAATCCAATTGGGCATTTATTGACGAACCTTACGATTTTTCGTTTTTTACATCGGAAGAAAATCCGGTCGTTTCCTTAGGAAATCAGTATCGGGTTCCTTTATTGAAAAACACCGTAGTTCATGAGGAATGGCAGGGAAGGGTCTACCCAAGGGAAAAGGGATGGCATGAATTGGCATCGGAACAAGATAGTACAACCTCCCAAAATTTTTATGTTATGGAGGCGGGAAACTGGAGTTCCTTGACCGCCCAAAATACCCTGAAACGGAACAAGAGATTTTTTGATTCCCCAGTTTCGGACCAAAAGGAAAAATTCCTGCCCCAAAGCATTCCTGCCATTTGGTTTTTTATGGGTTTTATTCTGAGTATGGGATTTTTATGGCTCCTGCCAAAGATAAAATAGGTTACAACTGTTTCAATGCAAAAGCCATTCTATAACTTTACACCATGAATCTAGTCGTTGACATAGGGAATACCTTCGTGAAATTTGCCGTATTTGACAAAAATACCTTGATTTTTGACGAACGGTTTAAACTGGAGGAGTTTACGGACAGGGTCAAAAAACTTTTTAAGCGTTACCCGGGCATAGAAAGGGCCATCTATGCATCCGTAGGTGCCACCGATAAAACCTACCTTACCGTTCTGACCTTGTTCTGTAAGGTACATGTGCTGTCCCTTGAATCCAAAGTCCCATTTAAAAACAGTTACGCCACGCCCCAAACTTTGGGAATCGATAGAATTGCCCTGGCAACGGCCGCTTATTATCATGCGCCCCATAAGAACACCCTGGTGATAGATGCCGGTACCTGTATCACCTATGATATGGTGAACGATTTTGATGAATACCTTGGAGGGGCCATTTCCCCCGGACTGGAAATGCGCTACAAGGCCATGCACCAACAGACGTCGGCATTGCCGCTGCTTCCCGTGGAGGCACCCCTGGATTTAATAGGAAATACCACCAACAGCAGTATGCACAGTGGTGTCGTCAATGGTATTTGTGCCGAATTGGACGGAATAATCGATCAATATGCAACCCGTTTTAAAGATTTAACAGTTATTTTAACAGGGGGTGATAGTCATTTTTTGTCTAAAAGACTAAAAAATACCATCTTTGCGGATTCCAAATTCCTGCTAAAGGGACTTAATTATTTGCTGGAATACAATAAGCACTAGATGATCAAGAAAATTGTAATTGCAATAGTGTGCATGGCCTCCGCGGGCATGTATGCTCAAAATGGTACGGTTTCTCCCTATTCGTTTTTCGGTATTGGTGACTTAAGGACTTCGGCAACTGTTGAAAACCAAATGATGGGTCACATTGGGGTCTATGCGGATAGTATTCATCTAAATTTACAGAACCCTGCGGCCTATGGAGAATTAGGTCTGGACGTAATGGATAAAGTGGGTCTGGTGACGTATACGGCCGGGATTTCCAACAAACAGGTGCGGCTCAAAAGTTTTGAGGAAGAACAGAGTAGCTCCCTGACCACGTTGGACTATTTATCGTTAGGTTTTAGTCTGGGAAAAGGTTTTGGAATGGGATTTGGGATTATGCCCTATTCTTCGGTTGGCTATAATTTTGTGGATGCAACTCCCAGCAGTGGTCAAGCATTGACAAACATCTTCAGCGGGGAAGGGGATTTAACTAAGGTGTATTATTCCGTGGGCTATCAAATTATAAAGGATCTTAGCCTGGGTGTGACCATAAACTATAATTATGGCACTTTGTCCAATGAAAGGCTCCAACAAATCGAGGATGTGCAGTTTGGTACTTTTGATAGAAGGTCCTCCCAAATAAACGGGTTTGATTTTAATTATGCCCTCTTGTATACCCCACAGATCAATGAGAATCATACCTTACATACTTCCGTTAGGGTAAATACCCAAGGAAATTTGGTTTCAAGGAACAATAGGAATATCGGTTCGTTCTCAGTCGCCAGCGGCACCAATATCGAGAACTTAGAGGTTGATCTGGAGGCAATCAACCTCAGAAATACGGAGTTTAAGATTCCTACTACCACTACTTTAGGGTTGGGTTATGGAATGGATTTTAAATGGTTTTTAGGTGCAGAATATAGTTTTCAGGGGTTGGGTTCCTTTGAAAATCCTTTTTTAGGAACTAATAATATAGAATACAACGACGCCAGTTCCTTGGCCTTGGGTGGTTTTATAACACCTGATGCAAGGTCTTTTGATAGCTACTTAAAAAGAATTACCTATCGAGCAGGCGTGCGTTTGGACAAGACCGGAATGGTGGTCAACGATGTGGACATAAATAATTTTGGCATAACTTTTGGATTAGGGTTACCATTGGGACGAAGTTTCTCCAATCTCAATGTTGGTTTTGAGCTGGGCAGAAGGGGAACCACCAGGGCGAATTTGATAGAGGAGAGTTACTTTAAGGTCAATGTAGGCCTATCTTTAAACGATCGATGGTTCCAAAAACGAAAGATTAATTGATAAATTTTTAGTACATTAACCACTTTTAAAATTAGAACGATGAAAACTAAACTTTACTTCGCGGCAATTGTGTTCCTTGGGATGATGGGAGTAAGTAATGCACAGGCGCAAAACCCTGAATGTATGACGAACCTGTCTATATTTTCAGAGCATGCAAAAGTTAAAAATTATGATGCGGCTTATGAGCCATGGAAAAAGACATATGAGACCTGTCCTCAGTTGAACAATGCGATCTATGTCTATGGTGAGCGCATCCTGAACGATAAAATTGAAAAATCTACCGGAGCTGAAAAGGAAGGGTATATCAATGAGCTTATGGGGCTTTATGACAACAAGCTTGTCCACTTTTCCTCAAAGACCAGTCCTGGAGAAACTATGGTGGATAAGGCAATGGTAATGTATGATAACAAAATGGCCGACGATTCCAAAATGTACAGCATGTTGTCTGAAGCTTTCAGCAAGGATAGGGAGAATTTCACCAACCCAAAAGCTTTGTATCTATACTTCTCAAGTTTAGTGGATTTGCACGAAGCAGGTAAAAAGGAACTTCAAGAGGTTTTTGACGTATATGATGACGTAACTGCAAAAATCGATGAGGAGAACGAAAAGCTTACGGATAACATTGCTAAGTTACTTCCAAAGGAAGAGGCCGGTACGTTGACCTCAAAGGAGCAAAGGTCTCTTAAAGTTTACAATTCCTACTCAGAAAACTACGGTAAAATTGCCGGGAGCATCGATTCTAAATTAGGAAAATTGGCAGATTGTGAAAACCTAATTCCCCTATACGAAAAGAGTTTTGAGGAAAAGAAAGGTGACGTGAAGTGGGTAAAAGCTGCAGTGGGAAGAATGTATAATAAGGAATGTACGGAAGACCCGATGTTTAAAAAATTGGTGGAGGTACAAGCACAACTCGCACCATCAGCGGATACCTATGTATATTTAGGTTCCTTGAAAAAGTCAAGTGGCGATACCAATGGTGCTGTAGCGGATTACAACAAAGCATTGGAACTGGAAACGGATGCTAAAAAGAAGTCGAATATCGCTTACAAAATTGCGACTAGTTATACTAAATCAAGTAGATCCACTGCAAGAAGTTACGCCCAAAAGGCAATTGATGCCAATCCGGCGAACGGTAGGGCTTATTTGTTGATTGCAAGCTTGTATGCTGGTAGTGCCAACGAATGTGGGAACACCCCATTTGAAAAGCGTGCCATCTATTGGAAGGCAGCTGATATGGCAAGACAGGCCGGTAGGGTAGACCCTGCGTTAAGTGGAAGGGCCGGCCAGGCTGCGGCTAGTTACAACGCAAAAGCACCAACCAAGGAGATGATTTTCAGTGCCGGCATGGCAGGACAATCGGTATCTTTCTCTTGTTGGGTAGGAGGAAGTGTAAAGGTACCTTCATTATAAAATGACAATACATTTTGTAAATATATTCAAGGGCATTGCCATGGTTTCCATGGCAATGCTTTTTTTTTCCTGCAAGGATAATTACAAACGGGTTGGCGAAGAAGCCAAGAAGGAAATTTTTCCGCAGGGTGTCGCAAAGAATTTTGTGTTGACCTATACGGAAATTCCAGAAAACCTGAGTGCTGAGGATACAGGGAGTTCTAAGATATTGGCCGTAATTTCCGGGCCTCTTCGCAATGACTTTGACAATTTGAAATTTCCACACCAGACCTTTCCTGAAGGGGTTTTGGTGGAAATATTTAATGAGAGGAATGAAAGGACGACCATACAGGCCGATCAAGGTATTTATTTCACGGCAACGGACGTCATTGATCTTCAGGGAAACGTGGTGATCAAGGGCCATGATGGTAAAATGTTGGAAGCCCCACAGTTGTACTACGACCAAGAAAACGAGTGGGCTTTTACCCAGGAAAAGTTTAAGTTTACAAATCCGGAGGATGGTACTGTTATGGACGGCGAAGGGATGGACATAAAAAAGGACCTCACCTTCTTAAATGCCCATAAAACCTACGGTTTAATGTTGATTAAAGAAGAAAAGGATGATTAAGATTTTACGTTATACGGAATACCTATACGTTGTAGTAGCTGTTTTTTCGATATACAGGGTTTACACGGACTGGAACACCGATAGAAGTATGGCCTATATTTTCATTTTTTTTGCGATTGTTTCCATTGGGATGTTCTTGTTCCGAAGAAATTATCGCAAAAAATTCGAGCAGCGCGCAAAGGATAATCAAAAATAGCAGTGGATAGTAGTATTATTATTATTGTTCTTTCCCTACTTTTTTCAGCTTTTTTCTCTGGAATGGAAATCGCTTTTGTATCCGCGAACAAAATTCATATTGAAATAGAGAAAAAGCAGGCCGGGTTTCTCGCCAAGGTATTGACAAGGCTTACCAAAAGACCTTCCAAGTTTATCGCTACCATGCTAATTGGTAACAATATCGCCTTAGTGGTGTATGGTCTTTTTATGGGCGAAGTGCTTATGAATTGGTTTTTGGGTATGCATCCTGAAAATGAAATCGTTAGGGTCTTTTTGACGGATTTCAGTCTATTGACCCAAACCATCATCTCAACTTTGGTTATTTTGATTACGGCCGAGTTTCTCCCCAAAGTACTGTTTCAAATCTATGCGAACAGTTTATTGAAGTTACTTGCCATTCCTGCCTATCTGTTTTATTTGGCATTTAGTTTGGTATCGGATTTTGTCATCTATGTTTCGGATTTCATTTTGAAATATATCTTTCGTACCTCTGGAGACGAGGTCCAATTGGCATTTACCAAATTGGAACTGGGGGATTATATTACGGAACAAATGGAAACGGTTGAAGAGGCCGATGAGGTGGATTCCGAAATCCAAATTTTTCAAAATGCGTTGGAGTTTGCAGAGGTCAAGGCCCGTGAGGTCATGGTTCCCAGAACTGAAATTACCGCTGTGGAAATACATGAAACGCCTAAAAATCTTGCCAAGTTGTTTACGGAAACCGGCTATTCCAAAATATTGGTTTTCAAGGATACTATTGACAATGTCATAGGTTATGTACATTCCTATGAACTATTCAAAAAGCCCAAGACCATTAAGAGTATCCTGCTTCCAGTCGAATTTGTTCCAGAAACCATGCTCATTCAGGATATATTAAATGTGCTGATTAAAAAGAGGAAAAGTATAGCTGTTGTTTTGGACGAGTATGGAGGTACTTCCGGTCTAATGACCGTAGAGGACATTGTAGAGGAGCTTTTTGGGGAAATTGAGGACGAGCATGATACCACCGACCTGAAGGAGGAACAAATCGACGAACGAAACTATTTGTTCTCGGCTCGATTGGAAGTGGATTACATCAACGAAAACTACAAACTAGAACTGCCCATTGGTGATGAGTTTGAGACCTTGGGAGGTCTTTTGGTGCATCAAGTTGGGGAAATTCCTGAAAAGGATTCGGAAATAACTATCGATTATTTTAAGTTCATCGTTTTGGAGGTTTCAAACACCAAAATAGATTTGGTTTCCCTGGAACTTTTAAAGGAGGATTAACAGATTTACTCGGATATTCCAAGTGGTGGAAATCAAAATATTGGGAGCCGAAGCAACCATGTTTAACGTGCCATTTTAGTTTTTATTATTTCAATTAAAAATGGTAATTTCGCCAACTGATTTTAACTATTTGATTCGATAGGATGGCAGTTTTAGAAAACATTAGAAAGCGTACCACGGTATTGATACTGATTATAGGTCTGGCACTATTCGCCTTTGTGATTTCTGGGGTATTCACAAGTAGTAATTTTGGGGCCGGAGGTAAAATAGGTTCTTCCGTAGCCGAGATCAATGGGAAGGAAATATCCATAGACGAGTTCAGGCAGAAGGTGGAAACGGCTTCCCAAAGAATGGGACCAACGGTTTCTTCCATGCAGACCATGAACCAGGTCTGGGATCAAGAGGTAAGAAGGAGCATTTTGGAAGAGCAATTTGAGGATTTGGGAATCGGCATCGAGCAGGACCAAATCGTAGATTTTTTAAGAACTACCGGATACGCCCAAAATCCCGAGTTCCAGAACGAGAACGGGGTTTTTGACCCTAACAGGTTCCGCTCCACGGTATTGGATTGGAAGAACAACAACCCGGCCCAGTACGATTTTTGGTTACAGACCGAAAAGGAAATCGTTCAAATGGCAAAGGAGCAAACATACTTTGACCTTATCAAGGCAGGTGTGGGCGCTACTTTAAAGGAAGGGGAACTGGATTATAAATTGGCCAACGAGAAAATGGATATTCGGTATGTGAGGGTTCCGTATTCCTCAATTCCGGACAGTACTATAACGGTAACCAAGAGCGAGATTTCGGCCTATGTGAACGAACATAAGGATGATTTTAAACAGGACCCTGCCCGTGATATCCAATTTGTTTATTTTAGTGAAAAACCCTCGGATGAGGATGATTTGGCCGTGAAGGAAGCGATTACCAAGTTGTTGGATGACACGGTGGAGTACAATGCGCAGACCGATAGAAACGATACCATTGCTGGCTTTAGGAATACGCAGGATATGGAAGCTTTCCTTGATAGGAATTCCGATATCAAATTCGATACTATTTATAAAGCGAAAAAGAACCTACCTTCCAGTGTGGCCGATACCTTATTTGCTTTAAATGTGGGTGAGATTTACGGGCCTTACAAAGATGCCGGTTCCTATAAGGTTTCCAAAATGATGGGTAGAAGGCCCAATGGCTCCGTCAAGGCTAGCCATATTTTGATTGCCTATGAAGGTGCCACAAGAGCCAATCCAGAAGTTACCAGAACCAAGGAAGAGGCAGAAAAGGAAGCAACGCGTTTATTGGCAGAGGCAAAAAAATCTGGAGTGGTATTCGCTGAATTGGCTAGGGATAACTCTGATGGCCCATCTGCACCCAACGGTGGTGATTTGGGATATTTCCAACAAGGAACCATGGTGCCAGCTTTCAACGATTTTGCCTTTGGGAATGACGTTGGAACTATTGGGATGGTGGAGACCGATTTTGGTTTCCATGTTATAAAAGTCGATGATAAGGAAGATTTGGTTCAAATCGCCACCTTGTCCAGAGAGGTAACGGCATCCGAAGAAACGACCAATAAGTTGTTTACCGATGCTACCAAGTTTGAAATGGAAACAATTGCTGATGAAAGCGCATTCTCCGAAATAGCACAGAAAAGTGAGTATTTGGTTCGTCCCGTAAACAAAATAAAACAACTCGACGAGAATCTTCCAGGTTTGGGTGCCCAAAGAGCTATTGTTCAGTGGGCCTTTAATGAAGATACCGAAGTTGGTGACATCAAACGATTCAATATCAACGATGGTTATGCCATAGTACAATTAACGGGCATATACAAAGAAGGACTAATGAGTGCCGAGGATGCTTCGGCCACCGTACTTCCTATTATTAGAAAGGAAAGAAAAGCAGCGCAAATTATGGCCGCTAACCAAGGTAAGGACATGAATGCCATTGCTTCGGACAACAATACAACGGTTTCAACGGCAAGTGCCCTAACCGTAAAGTCGCCTACCATTCCTGGTGCGGGTAGCGAACCGGTAATCGTGGGTACTGCCTACGGAATGAAAGAAGGCGAAACTTCAGGTCTTTTGGAAGGGAACACAGGTATTTTTAAAATTGAGGTAACCAAGAAAACCGAGGCCCCTAAATTGGACAACTACGCTACATATGCGAATACCTTAAAGACCAATTCGGCCAATAGGGTGAATTCTGATGTGTACAATGCCCTAAAGGAGTCCTCTGAAATTGAGGATAAAAGAGCTACCTTTTATTAATAGTTCGTATCTATAAAATTGAAAGCCTTCCATTTGGAGGGCTTTTTTTATAATACCATGCTGGAATAGGGTAGTATGGTATCGTATCCCTTTTGACGGAAATATTGCATATCGTCCATAGTTCCGGTTGCCAAAATAAAATCCCCGCCCCAAGCTCCCAGGCTTTTGATACAGCCTTGATAGTCGGGAAAAAGTTGGTTTTTAATCGTTTCGACTTTTAAAGTTTTGGAAAGTAAATGCTCATGCCTATTTATTACAGTTTCAAATTTTCCAAGATCTTTAGCCGCTATAAGTTGAGTGGTAAGACCGTTTATTTGGGTAATAAGCTCATTTTTATCAATATTTAATTGACGATAAGCCTTAATAGCATCCCTGCTATTCTGTTTCTTGTTTAAATAAATAAAGAAAAGTCGGTTTTTAAAAACTGGGTCAAAATTTACCTTTTCTACTTTAGGATTGCCCCCAATTTTATGATAAACGATGGGAGTGTCGTTCTGGGCACACGCAATATCGTATCCACTGCCGCCAAAAGTAGCTTCCAGAAGTTTATAGGGATCCACTTGTGCCCATTGGGAAATGTTATTGATGAGGGTAGATGAGGATCCTAGGCCCCAATCTTTGGGGAAGGTCAATTTCGTGTCGACATAAACGCCATTGCAAGCATCCAAAAAGGAAGGATTCAAAGCTTTGGTTTCCCTTAAAATGGAGATTAATCTTTCGGCGAATTGTACGTCGGAGGTGGCGAGAAGGCTGAAATCTTTTAAGGATAGGTCCACAGTAAACCATGGGATGTTTTTGTCTGTCAGGCTTTGCCAGTTGATTTGGCCCGTAGTCGCGTTTTTTACGGATAAATATTGACCAAATTTGGTAGGTATTGCAAGTCCGTTTGCACCATCCAAAATGGCATACTCGCCCGTAAGCAACAATTTTCCGTTGCTGTAAAACTCGGTCATCTATTTTCGTAGGTTTTCAAGGGAATTCAAAACACCCCTATGGGTTACCGTATGGGTTTTGAAATGAGCTAAGATGGCTTCTTTTTCTTTGTCGGTCGCGTTATGTTGGTTCAGGATATTCATCAAATGCATTTTCATATGGCCTTTTTGAATCCCGGTGGTAACCAAGGAGCTTACCGCCGCAAAGTTCTGTGCAAGACCCGCCACGGCCATGATCTGCATTAACTCTACAGCCGAAGGTTGCTGTAGTATCTCCAGATTGAGTTTCACCAAGGGATGCAGCTTTGTGAGTCCGCCAACAGTGCCTACCGCAAGCGGAATCTCTATCCAGAAAGAGAATAGGTCACCCTCGATCTTGGCATGCGTCAAGCTGCTGTAAGTTCCGTCCTTGGCGGCATAGGCATGTGCGCCGGCCTCAATGGCCCTAAAATCGTTTCCCGTGGCCAATACAACGGCATCGATTCCATTCATGATACCCTTATTATGGGTTACGGCCCTGTACGGCTCAACTTTGGCAATTTCCACGGCACGCACCATTTTTTCGGCGAAATCCCTGGGCGATATATCCTGGGTAAGGTTCAATTGGTCAATGGGACAACGCACTTCGGCCTTTACCAGGCAATTGGGCACATAATTGGACAAAATACTCATTACAACCTCCAACTGTTTTTCCTGCTCCGAAAAATAGGGATGTGCCAAAGCCTCTTTTTTAAGTGTTTCGGCAAACTGTTCCAAACAGCTATTGATAAAGTTCGCGCCCATGGCATCCTGGGTCTCAAACGTACAATGCAGTTGATAGTAATTTGGGAGCTCACTAGTTTTGTCCTTTAGAACAATGTCTTTGATTCCGCCTCCTCGCTTTTGCATGCTCTGGGTCAAATGTTCTGCTTCGGACAACAACGTTGTTTTTATATTTTTGAAGAAATCCAATAGTTTGGACGTGCTCCCATGGTACATGAAATGTACCTGGCCCACTTTTTCCGTACCCAAGACGGTTGTCCTAAAACCTCCTCGGCCTTCCCAAAATTTGGCCGCCTTACTGGCGGCGGCAACTACGGAACTTTCCTCAATGGCCATGGGAATGGCGTAAAGCCTATCGTTGATCAGGAAATTTGGGGCAATGCCCATCGGCATATAAAAATTACTGATGGTATTTTCTATAAACTCGTCATGGAGTTGCTGCAACCGTGAATCCGAATTCCAGTAGGATTCTAGGATTTTTTTTAATTCCTGGGGATTTTGGGTATAGTTGGCGGCAATCCATTCGATTTTTTCTGATTTGGATAGCTTGGAAAAACCTGCAATGGGCTTCTTCATTCTCTAGAGTTTCTTGGGTAAATCGGGTAACTTTTTTAGTTTAAACCAGGCCGTGAAACGGTAGTTTCTAGGGTAAAGATAATCATAATGGACCTAATGCAAACCAACGTGAAAGCATCGTTAAAAATCAGGTCTTTTTGAATGGATTCCGAGGTTTTTTAGAGAATTAGTGGTAAACTTGGAGAATTTAACAAATTTCATCATTTCATGCGAAAATTTTACTTGCTGGTACTTTTCTTGATCGGTTTTCAATCGGTAGTTATCGCCCAACAAAAAAAAATCACGGTAGCCGAAATTTACTCCGGGGCCTTTAGTACCCAAGGCCTTGATGTGCTTCGCTCCATGAACAATGGCAGACAATATACCGTGCTGAACTTTGACCCTGCCAGAAAGGTTTCTACAATAGACAAATACGATTATAAAACCTTGGAAAAAGTTGAAACCATCGTTTCCTCGGATGCTTTGGAAGGTGTCCCCTACTTTTCATCCTATGAATTCAGCAATGACGAGTCAAAGGTGTTATTGGCCACGGAAGTGGAATCGATTTTTAGAAGGTCCACATTGGGGGTTTTCTATGTCCTTGATATCAAAACCAAGGAGCTGGTAAAGATCGATGAAATGAAAATTCAGGAACCTGCCTTGTCGCCCAACGGTGAAAAGGTGGCCTATGTTAGGGATAACAACCTGTATGTGATGGACCTGACGACAGGGAACACCCAACAAATTACCAAGGACGGCAAAAAGAATGAAATTATCAATGGTATAACGGATTGGGTCTATGAGGAGGAATTTGCCTTCGTGCGTGCCTTTGCATGGAACAGTAACGGGACCAAGATCGCTTTTTTAAGGTTTGACGAGACCAAGGTGCCGGAATTTTCCATGGACCTATACGGTACAGAAAAATACCCTTCCCAAAACGTGTTCAAGTATCCAAAGGCCGGCGAGGACAATGCTATCGTGAGCCTTCATTTGTTGGATGTTGCCGGTGGAACAATTTCCGGGGTTGATCTAGGCAATCCTTATTATATCCCTCGAATAAAATGGATGAACAATCCCAATTATTTGAGTGTGCAGACCATTAACAGACATCAAAACGACCTGCGCTTGCATGAGGTGAACGCCAATACGAAAGCGGTTCGATTACTGTTACAGGAAACGGATGAGGCCTACGTCGATATTACGGACGACCTTACTTTTTTGGCCGATGACAGTTTTATTTGGACGAGCGAGAAGGACGGTTGGAACCATATTTATTTGTACAATTCTAATGGGGAACTGATGAACCAAATCACCAAAGGCCAATGGGAAGTTACCCGTTACTATGGCTACGACCAAAACGAGGACAAGGTATATTATCAATCCACCGAAAATGGAGCTATAAACAGGGGCGTTTACAGTGTGGAGAGCGATGGGAAAAATAAGCGGGATTTGGCCATTGCCGAAGGGACCAATAGCGCATCCTTTAGTGCCGACTTCAGTTACTTCATCAACACGTTTTCCAACGCTACCACACCTCCCGTCTACACCCTGCACAAGGCCTTAACGGGTAAAAAACTTAAGGACATTAAGGATAATACCGCGCTTTTGGAAAAGATGGAAGGCTATGTTTTGAATCCAAGGGAGTTTTCCACCATCAATATCAATGGTAACGATTTGAATACGTACATCATCAAGCCGCAGGATTTTGATGCCTCCAAAAAATATCCCTTGTTGATGTACCAATATAGCGGTCCCGGCTCCCAAAGTGTGAGCAATACATGGTATAGTGCCAGGGATTATTGGCATCAGGTGCTGGTTGCAGAAGGTTATATCGTTGCCTGTGTGGACGGCCGTGGTACTGGATACAAGGGAAGGGATTTTAAAAAGACCACGTATTTGAATTTGGTAAAGTACGAGACCGAAGATCAGATTGCTGCAGCCAAAAAATTAAGTGAAAAGCCGTATATCGATGCAGCAAGAACGGGTATTTGGGGGTGGAGTTTTGGCGGACACATGGCAACCAATTCCCTGCTTAAGGGAAATGACACCTTTGAAATGGCCATTGCCGTTGCACCGGTGACTTCATGGCGTTTCTATGACACCATCTATACAGAGCGTTTTATGAGGACCCCAGAGGAAAACCCTAGTGGATATGACGATAACTCGCCCTTTAATTATCCTGAACTTTTAAAAGGGGATTTCTTATTGATACATGGTTCAGGCGATGACAACGTTCATGTGCAGAATACCATGCGGATGATAGAAGCGCTGGTGCAGGCCAACAAACAATTTGAATGGGCGATTTATCCAGATAAGAACCACGGTATTTATGGGGGTAATACCAGAATACATTTATTCAACAAGATGACCAATTTTGTAAAGGAACATTTATAATCAACCTATAAACCAAACCAAGAACTATGGATATTACTTCAAAACCCAGCAAGGATAGCTTCAAACATCCAAAAGGATTGTATGTGCTTTTTACCGCAGAAATGTGGGAACGTTTCAGCTATTATGGTATGCGTGCCATTTTGATACTTTTTATGACTACGGACGTAGCATATGAAGGTTTGGGGTTGACCACAGAAACTGCGGGCGCAGTATACGGCCTTTATACCGCATCTGTTTATTTGATGACCTTACCCGGTGGGTGGTTGGCCGATAACATTTTCGGGCAACGAAAAGCCGTTTTCTATGGCGGTGTCCTGATCATGATTGGCCATCTAATTTTGGCCATCCCAGGTTCTCCCATAATATTTTTTACGGGATTGGCCTTTGTAGCTTTGGGAACCGGGTTGTTGAAAGGAAATATCAGTACGTTGGTTGGGGAATTATACTCAAAGGACAGTGGTGCAAAAAGGGACGCAGGATTTTCCATATTCTATATGGGAATAAACTTGGGTTCTTTCTTAGGTCAGATTTTTGTGCCATTATTGGCAGAGTATAACTGGCATCTTGGCTTTGGACTTGCCGCTGTTGGTATGTTGTTTGGATTGATTGCCTTTAAGGTATACTCCCCAAAGTATTTGGCCGACATTGGCGTTGAACCCAAAGTCAAATCTGCAGGAGTAGAAAAAACATCCTCTAATACCTCAATATCCATTTTAATTATTGCGGTAGTCTTGATTTCCCTTTTTCTGTTGCAGTTCTTAGGTTATATTGATGTGACAACAGCTACGGGCATTGCACAGGCACTTGGTCTAATCATCGTTTTGATAACCATGGGTTACTTCATAAACATTTTGTTCAATGGGGGTTTGAACACTATCGAGAAGAAACAGGTGGGGGTTATTTTTATACTTTTTGTAGGGATAGCTATATTTTGGTCCGGTTTTGAACAGGCGGCTTCTTCTTTGAATTTGTTCGCTAGGGACTTTACCGACAGGTTTATAGGAGGTTGGGAAATGCCTGCGGGGATGTTGCAATCCGTTAATTCCGCCTTTATAATAATTTTTGCACCCATCATAGGGGCATTATGGGTAAAACTGGCAGCAAGGAATATAAATATAAGAACGCCCTTAAAGTTCGCTGTTGGACTTATTTTATTAGGTGCCGGTTTCTGGGTGATGGTTGGTGCCGCCAATGTTGCGGCAAGTGGTACCAAGGCTGGAATGTTCGCTTTGATTCTCACCTATTTTCTGCACTCCATTGGAGAGTTGACCATTAGTCCTGTTGGTCTGAGTGCAACAAGCAAGTTGTCCCCGGCCAAATACTTGGGCCAAATGATGGGAATTTGGTTTGTTGGGGCGGCCCTGGGCAATTTGATCGCCGGATTGATAGGCGGTAATTTTGATCCTGAAAATGTCCTTGAAATGCCGAATATTTTCTTGAACGTCGTTTGGGTTTCCGTTGGTGCGGGAATTATTTTCTTGGTAGCCGGACCCTTTATCAAAAAATGGATGGGTGATGTAAATTAAACCTATTCAATATCAAAAGCGTAATATCCCATTTCACCTGTGTAGTGGAATGGGATATCGTATTTTTCACAGGTCGCTTTCCAGGATTCGATAAAACTTGGGTAATTGCTTCCATCTGCAATGACTTCCATGGGATTGGTTTCCAAAATAACGCGTTCCAAGTTTATTTTGGGCGACGCCGTCAGTAGCATTATGGAACTGGAATTCAGTGGCAGATAAACGCCCAAGCTATCGATTATTTGTAAGGAAGTCCCATTGATAAGGTAGCTGTTTTTAATTGGAAGGTAGTCGGTTTGGGTTATGCGTTCTTGTACGCTGTAATTCGCTATCAAACTTTTTGCATTGGTAGTGTCCGTCGTGAACACATGCAGGTTTTTTCCATTCCTATCGAGTAACACCGAATTTTTTATCTGATGTAGCAGGAGGATTTCTTTAATGTTGTCCGATTTATATTCCTGATACATCGTGTATCCTTGGAACATCAAAAGGAAACCCAAGAACAACATAAGGTGTTTATAGTTTGTTTTGGAGAAAGCATATAGCAGGTAGCCGATAAGAAGGTATCCCAAGAGCAGTTGTACACTGTCAAAGGAAATGGATTTAAAAACAAAGGTTTCCTGATCGGCAATCCAGCCAACGATTCGGTTCATGAGACCAATAATCATATTGTAAACCGAAATCAATTGACTTGGGGCAATGTCCAAAAGCGACAGAAAAATGATACAGATTCCCATTCCCAATATGACCCCTAAAAAAGGGACGATCAATAAATTTGCGATAAAGAACAAGCCCGGAAACTGATGAAAGTAGAACAAGCTTATAGGCAATACTCCCAATTGGGCGGCGATACTTACCGACAATAATTGCCATAGATACCGCACAATCCTGTTCTTTGGATGCCACCAGCGCTGTAAAAGCGGATACATCCAAACAATGGCGAATACAGCCGCGTAGCTCATTTGAAAACCAACCTGGAACAGCAGGTTTGGATTAATGACCAATAATATAAAGAACATGGACAGGGCCAGAATGTTGAAACTGTTCGAGGGCCTGTTCAGGTACATGGCATAGGCCACAAACGTGAACATGGCGCATGCGCGTATGATGGAAGGTGAAAGCCCTGCAATAAACGCAAACGCCCAAAGAAATAAAACCGTAAGAAGCAGACTTATTTTTTTGCCGTGAGGGATGCTATGCATCGGTTTTAGAAGAAATTGAATGAGCAGTAACAAAATGCCCACATGAAGTCCGGAGACGGCCAAAATGTGTACGGCCCCGGCGTCCACATAGTTGGAGTATGTTTCCTCTGAAATATTGGCACGTTCGCCCAAAAGCAGTGCTTGGATAATCGAAAGTTGCTCGGTGCCAAAATTTTCCTTTTTCAGTTTTTGGATGATATCGCTTCGGATTTCTTGTGCATAACCTATCAAGGTCCTGGATGGATGAGGTAAGCTGACAAAGTCTTCATCCGAAAGCTTCAAGGAATGATACACGCCGTTTCGCTCCATGTACTTTTTAAAGTCGAACTGATGTGGATTTACGGGCGGATGCATTTCCAATATAGTTGACCGCACTACCAATTCTTGGTCTACCGTTAAGAGCTTTGAAGCACTGTCCAGTGGCTGATTTACCAGTAGTTGCCCTACGGATTTCTTATTGTCTACCGTCAAAACCGATGCTATGTAGTTCTGGGAATAGGCGTTCGGTTTTAAGGTCTCCCGTATTTTTAGATGAAGTTGCGAAGTATCGGTCGTGGCAATCTTACTAAAATGATGGTCGTAGTGAATCGGCTGGTATTGCACGTAGGAAAACATGCCGAGTAGTATGACGGATACCCCTGCCAAAATTTCGAATCTCGAACCTTTAATATCCTTTCGAATGAATAGATACCCCAAAATGGCAAAGCTTACCAACAAAATACCGAAGCAATATTCCAAGGGTAGGGGAAAGAAAAATCCAATAAGAATGCCTAGAATCAGCAGTAGCGTACCCTTGATCGGGACAAACGCCAACAATCTCATGTTATAAAATTCTGGTGGCCTTTACAAAGGCTTGGTTCCAAAAACCGTCCCGCAGTGAAGAAATGGTCACACCCCTAGAGGAGGATGCGTGGATGAATTTTATTTCGTCATTTTCAACGGTTACCACCATACCCACATGGTTGATCCGTTTGGAACCACGGGTAGTCTTGAAAAAAAGCAAATCACCTTTTTCAATATCCTTCACCCGGATTCTCGTACCTCTTTCGGCCATACGGCTTGAGGTTCTTGGCAGCTCCACATCATGTTCGCTGAAGGAAACATATAAAAGTCCGGAGCAGTCCATACCTTTTCGGGTGGTTCCGCCATATTTGTATCGCACACCGGAAAATGTCAATGCGGTATTGATGATATTATCGGCTTTGGAAGCATTACCCTTTGGAGTTTCAATAGGATAGTAAGCTTTTGGATTGTCCTCCTCTTTAATTTCGGTACCGTTTCTTCGGGCCTCATACGCCGCAGCAACGGATATGGTACGTTCGTTTGGGGTCGCCTTTTTTTTGGAACTGCCGCAACTGGCCAATAAAATAAGTAGCAATAAGGTGGAGAAGTAGCGCATGGATTTCAAGTAGCATCTTTTACTTGAACATCAAAATTAGAGAATTATTTTGTAACGGACTGGTTTGCACTAGGATTTGGCGTTCGCCACTATGGCCTGTGCGGCTTTCTTGCTGGCACCGATCCCGCCCAATTTTTGCTTAAGGTCTTTGTAATCCTTTAGGATTTCCTCCCGTTTTGTTCCGGTCAATATGGCCGATAATTCTTTTCTGAGTCTTACGGTATTTAAGTCGTTTTGAATCAATTCTGTAACGACTTCCTTGTTCATGATAAGGTTAACAAGGGAGATATATTTTAATGTGATAATCCTTTTTGCAATTTGGTAGGAAATCCAATTGGCTTTGTAGCAAACCACTTGGGGCACCCCAAAAAGCGCCGTTTCCAAGGTGGCCGTTCCACTGGTGACCAATGCAGCCGATGCTATGGAAAGCAGGTCGTAGGTACTGTTTTTTACCATTTTTAAATTGTTGCCTTCTAAAAAGGGTACGTAAAATTCGGGTTCCATACTGGGAGCGCCCGCGATTACGAATTCGTAGCCGGGAAAGTCCTTTGTAATGGACAGCATCACGGAAAGCATTTTTTGTACTTCCTGTTTTCGACTTCCCGGTAACAAAGCTATTACGGGTTTACCTTGATCGATATCAGAAGATTTTCTAAATTTTGCTTCGTCCAGTTCCGGCCGATCGGAAATGGCATCGATCAATGGGTGCCCAACAAAATTTACGGGATAGCCATGTTTTTTTTCGTAAAACTCCTTTTCAAAGGGAAGTATGACATGCATGGCATCGATATCCCTTTTTATTTTTTCGATCCTGCCTTCCCTTGAGGCCCAAATCTGTGGGGAAATATAGTAGTTGGTCCTGTAACCATGTTCCTTGGCCCATTTGGCAATCCGTAGGTTAAAACCAGAATAATCTATAAAAACGAGGATATTGGGCTGGAAACTTTCAATATCGGCTTTGCAAAAATTGATATTTTTAAAAATGGAACGTAGGTTCATCACTACCTCAAGAAAACCCATAAAGGCCATTTCCTTGTAATGCTTTACCAGGGTTCCGCCGGCCTGTTGCATTAAATCACCGCCCCAACAACGTACCTGCGCATCCGGATCTTCGGTTCTAATGGCCTTGATGAGGTTGGAACCGTGCAGGTCTCCGGAGGCCTCTCCCGCTATGATATAGTACCGCATGCTAGAAAACTTTGTAGTACAGGATTAACAAAGCGGTCAAAATAGTGGCAATAAGCACGCCCTTGGCGCGGTTGTCCCTCTTGATCCTTAAAAACCCGAAGAAGGCGATCAGGTTTAAAATCGCACCCAGGGCCAATAGACTGCCCACATGCCCCTGTGAAACGGCAGCCTGATATGTTTCTGATATGCTCAGGTCAGAAAATAAAACGATATAAGCCAAGGTTCCAAGGGTATTTGCTATGATACCGACTAAAAATCCAATGGTAAGCTCCTTTTTTATAATCATTTCAGATTCCAATTATTAATGTCCTGTATCGCATGGTGGGCCGTTAGGTCAAACTGTGTAGGAACCACGGAAATATAACCGTTGGCCAAGGCCCATTCGTCCGTATCCTCGCCTTTGTCCAAGAGTTCGAATTCGCCCGTCAACCAATAGTAGTCCTTGCCCATGGGGTTCGTTCTTTTGTCGAACTTTTCCTTCCAATTGGCTTTTGCCTGTCTACAGACCTTTATTCCCTTTATTTCCTTCTTTGGTAATTTGGGTATGTTCACATTGAGAACCACTCCCTTTGGAATACCGAACTTTAACGCCTCGCGTACAATTTTTTTAACGTACTTCTTCGAAGGGGCGAAGTCCGCCTCCCAATTATAGTCGCACAAGGAAAAACCTATGGCAGGCACCCCTTCTATTCCTGCCTCTATGGCGGCGCTCATGGTACCGGAATATATCACGTTTATGGAAGAATTGGACCCGTGGTTGATACCGCTGACGCAGATATCGGGTTTTCGTTCCAAAAGTTCCTGAAGGCCCAATTTGACGCAGTCCGCCGGTGTACCACTGCAACTATACTCCTCCGTACCCGTATGGCTAAGGTCCACTTGCATTTTTTTAGAATATAGGGTGCTGTCCAAGGTAATGGCATGCCCCATACCGGATTGTGGGCTGTCCGGAGCGACCACTACAACGTCCCCTATCTCCTTCATGCAGGAGACCAAAGCACGTAGCCCTGGGGCCGTTATTCCGTCATCATTGGTTACCAATATCAAAGGTTTTCCCATGGTGCATACTTTCCGGGTCAAAAATACGTTTTTAAATAGGATTTGCCGCTGGGCCCGTTTAACAAAAAATTAATTCCGAGTCCCCCAATTGGCATGGTTTTTTCTTTATCTTAGAGGATTTCGATGCAAAAGTTGTCCACATAATCTTCAAATTCAAAGGTTTTGAAAAATAGATTTAAAAATATTTTTATGAAAAGAAATTTAGCCTATGTTCTTATGGTAATGCTGGTGGCGGTAGCCTCCTGTAGTTTTACCAATAAGTCGTTTGAGAATGACGACAAGGACAAACTGTTATTAGATTTGATTACATACGTCCTTGAAAAAGGCCATTACGAGCCAAAGGACATCAATGATGATTTTTCCGTTAGTGTTTTTGAGGACTTCATCGATGTGCTGGATCCCACCAAACGTTATTTTTTGGCTTCGGACATAGCCGATTTTGAACAATATAAGTTTCAAATCGATGATCAAATCAAGAATACGGATATTTCCTTCTTCAATTTGGTGTATGAAAGGTTGATAAAAAGGATGGGCGATGCCAAGGAAATCTATAAAGAGGTGTTGCAGCAGCCATTCGATTATACCCAAAACGAAAGTATCAGTATCAAGTACGAGGATGAACCTTTTGCTTCCAACAAGGAAGAATTGAAGGAGCGTTGGAGGAAACAACTCAAATATGCAACTCTTGGAACATACGATTCCAAGATTTCACATGCCGAGAAGCCAGCCGACGAGGCAGCGGCCGATAACCATAATCACAGCGCACATACCCCCGAGCAGGCAGAAATCGAATCCAGAAAATCTACCGAGGCCACCTTGGACGAGTTTTTCGATTTTGTGGACGATTTGGAGCGCAAGGATTGGTTCGTGCAGTATATCAACACCATAGTGGACGAGTTCGACCCCCATACCTTTTATTTTGCACCGGACGACAAGGAGAAATTCGACATGAACATGTCCGGGAAATTTGAGGGAATCGGTGCCAGGCTTCAGAAGAAGCCGGAAGGGGCGAAAATTGTTGAAATTATTTCTGGTGGACCCGTTTGGAGGGACCAGCGTTTGGAGGTTGGTGATGAGATCATCAAAGTAGGACAGAACGGGGAAGAACCCATCAATATTGTTGGAATGCGCTTGGATGACGCCATTAAATTGATAAAGGGCCCACAGGGAACCGTAGTCGATCTAACGGTGAGAAAAGTGGATGGATCTTTAGAGGAAATATCCTTGACAAGGGACGTGGTTGAACTGGAGGAGTCTTATGCAAAATCTGCCAACATTATTCGAGGCGATCAGAAATTCGGGATTATCAATCTTCCCAAATTCTATGTGGACTTTGAGGATTATAACGAAAGAAATGCCGCTACGGATGTTGCCAAGGAAGTTGAGCGACTTAAGGAAGAAGGTGCAGAGGGGCTTATTTTGGACCTCAGGGATAACGGTGGCGGATCCTTAAAAACGGTGGTTGAAATGGCCGGCCTGTTTATAAAGGACGGACCCATTGTACAGGTAAGATCGGGCAACAAGCAAAAAGAAGTGTATGACGATAATGACGAGCGAATCCAGTGGGAAGGACCTTTGGTAATATTGGTCAACGAACTATCCGCATCAGCATCTGAAATATTGGCCGCCGCCATGCAGGATTATAAAAGGGGCATTGTCATAGGAAGCAAGCAAACTTTTGGAAAAGGAACCGTACAAAATGTAATTCCGTTGGACAATATCGTTCGGAGTAATGAGCACGGCGATTTGGGAGCCATTAAGTTGACCACCCAAAAGTTTTATAGGATCAATGGAGGCTCTACCCAGTTGGAAGGAGTAAAGAGTGACGTTGTGGTTCCGGATAAGTACAGTTACATCGACCTTGGGGAACGCGATCAGGCAAATCCTTTAAAATGGGATAAAATCACACCAGCTGATTATGAGGTTTGGAACGGATATTTGGATTATGAACAAACTGTGGCCAAGTCTAAAAAGCGAATGGCGAGCAATCCACAGATAAAATTGATAGAGGAGAATGCCAAATGGTTGAAATCCGAACAGGACGAAACCGAAATCTCCTTGAATTACGTGACGTACAAGGAAGAAAAGGAAAAAGACAAGGAGCAGTCCGATTACTTCAAGAATCTATCCGACTATGATTCGAAATTGACTTTCGAGTCCTTGAAGTACGAACAGGAACTCTTTACCCAGGATTCCGTATTACGGGAGAAAAGGGATAGATGGCATAAAAGCCTGGCGAAGGACGTTTACGTGGAAGAAGCGGTGAATGTTCTTGAGGATTTAAAAATGAACAATTTGAAAAATATCAAATTGGCGAGTAGCGCAAAAAATTAGGAAGCAAAATTTCTACTTACCAAAGGGCCCCTTAATTAGGGGCCTTTTTAGTTTACTTTATTGGCATTTAATTTTCTCAATTTTGCCAATTTTGGGTCGATTACAACTTGGCAATATGCTTGAGAGGGATTGTTTTTGTAGTAATCTTGATGATAGTCTTCGGCATCATAAAAAATACCCAATGGTGTCAATTCCGTAACAATGGGATTTTCATAAAGTCCGGCAACATCCATAAGCACATGCTCAGCAATCTTTTTCTGATCGTCATTGATATAATAGATAGCGGATCGGTATTGCGTTCCCACATCGGCGCCCTGCCTGTTCAGTGTTGTTGGGTCATGTGTTGTCATAAAGATGTGCAATATATCGTACAAGGTAATCATGGAATTATCGAAAGTTACACGGACCACCTCCGCATGACCGGTTAGACCGGAGCAGATTTCCCTGTAGGTGGGCTTGCCCGGTGCATTTCCTCCCGTATATCCAGATACTACGGATCGAACTCCCTTAATTTCTTGAAATATAGCTTCGGTACACCAAAAGCAACCTCCGCCTACGGTAATAGTTTCCAATTTAATGTCACCCATTATCGTTTTCCTTTGTCATTTTCATGGATTCCGAATTGATGCAATATCGTAGGCCGCTTGGTGGAGGACCATCTGGAAAAACATGTCCTAAATGTGCGTCGCAAGTGTTGCATAGTACTTCCACCCGGGTCATGCCAAAAGAAGTATCCTTACTATACTTGATTGCGTTTTCCTTTATGGGCTGTGTGAAACTTGGCCATCCCGTCCCAGATTCAAATTTGATGCTGGAATCGAATAGGGACGTTCCGCAGCAAATACATTCGTACTTTCCGGCATCGTGTACGCTACACAAGGCTCCGGAATGTGGGGCTTCCGTTCCTTTTTTTCGGGTAATCCTGAATTGTTCCGGTGTCAACAGTTCTTTCCATTCCTTCTCGGATTTTTCTACCCGATTATCCGGAACGGGATTTCCTTTTACTGAAAAATGAATTACATCTTTCCACGTAAGTGCCATAAGTGTCCTTTCTTTAGTAATTATTAGATGTTTTATAGGTCGGTCTAAACCTGAAAATCTTACAAATTTGTGGTTACCTTTGAAGGATGTCCAGATATCGTAAAAATAGCACTATTTACTCCATTTTAATAGTGATATGCATCGTTGGGTTTTGGGTATTTGAGAACTTTTACACCCCGGATACCTATTCAAAAAACAATGATGAAAATGGGGCAAGTTCCTTTCCTTTGGAGTATTTGCCCAGTTCCACAACCGGCGACATCGTACACCATTCCTATTACTCGCTGTCCTATAACGAACCTTTTGAGCAAGCGGAATGGGTGGCCTATGAATTGGACAAGAAACATTTGACCTATGATGATAGGGACAGGCCCTACTTCATTGAAGATCCCTATGTAAAATCCAAGTCGGCAGATTGGCGCAACTATAGGGGTTCAGGGTACGATAGAGGCCACTTATGTCCGGCCGGTGACCGTAGGTTTTCGGAACAAGCGTATAATGAAACATTTTATACCAGTAATATAAGTCCGCAGGACAAGGACTTCAATGCCGGTGTTTGGAACCGCTTGGAGATGCAAGTACGTCAATGGGCGAAACGCTACGGAAAAGTGATCGTTATAACGGGCGGCGTTCTGGAACCTGGTTTACAAGAAATAGGGGAGGAAGCTGTTGACGTTCCTAAGAAATTTTACAAAATAGTAGCTCGTAAGGAAAGGGATAGACTTAAGATTCTTGGGTTCTTGATTCCCGGGGTAGAACAGCAACGGCCCTTGGAAAGCTTTTGTGTGGCGGTGGATAGTATTGAATCCTTAACAGGAATCGACTTTTTCAAGGAGTTGAATACGGGACTTGCGGAAACATTGGAAAGTTCCGTGGCCAGCCACGATTGGAAGTTTTAAAAATTTTCCTTCAATCTGTTGGTGTCCAACTTTAAAAATATAAATAACAAAAGGGTAAAGAAAAGAAGTCCGGAGCCCCCGTAACTGAAAAAGGGTAAGGGAATACCTATGGTAGGTAGAATTCCTATCACCATACCTATATTGATAAAATAATGTACCAAAAGAACCGATATCACACCATAACCGTACATTCTGGAGAACCCATTTTTTTGACGTTCCGCTAAGTAAATCAGTCGTAAAAAGAGGATTGAAAACAAAATGATTACCGTAGCGGTACCCACAAAGCCCCATTCTTCCCCAATGGTAGTGAAAATGTAATCCGTGTCCTGTTCCGGAACAAAATCACCCTTGGTACGAGTTCCTTCCAAAAAACCTTTTCCTGATAGACCTCCAGATTCTATGGCCTTTTCGGACTGATAGGTATTATAGCCAATGGTCTTTCGTATTTCCTCCAATTTTTCTGGGTCTTTTTCCAATCGCAACCATAGGCTAAATCGATCTCTGTGCCGCTGTTCAAAAAGATTATTGAAAACAAAATTCACTGACAATGAGAAAAGAATAACCACAATAGATCCTATTATGATGGGAATAATGGGAACTTTTAGGGTTTTTCGTTTTAAAAGAAAAAACAAAACGATCAACAGCGATAGCCCAATGGTCAACCAAATGGTCCCGAACATCAGAGTGATTATAAAGATCAAAATCAGTGTAAAGCCTATGCCCAAATAATAAAGCGGGAGTCCTTCCCTAAAAATCACGAATACAAGGGAAAAGAATACGAGGGCACTTCCTGGATCCGGTTGGGGAATGATAAGCAACGCTGGAATAAGTATAATCAATAATGCATACAATTGGTCCTTTACTCGCCTTAGGTCGGTCTGGATATCGCTTAGGTATTTTGCAAGGGCAAGAGCGGTGGAGACTTTTGCCAATTCCGAAGGTTGAAAATTAAAAAAACCCAGGTCGTACCATGAGGTGGCTCCCGCAATGGTTTTGCCAAACACGAACAATCCCAAGAGGGATACCATGGTCAAAAGATAGAATAGACTTGCAAAGCGCTCGTAAAAGTTTGCTTCTAGGGCTAGTACCACGATAATGGTTACTAAGCTAACAATTATAAAAAAAAGCTGTTTCCCAGATCGCGTACTTAAATCAAGAAGGGAGGTTTGTTCATCGCTAAAGGTGCTGGAGTATATGTTAATCCAGCCGATAAAGACCAGTGCTAAGTAAATAAGAATCGTAAGCCAATCTATTCTCCTTAGAACCTTACCAAACACGTTCGTTTATTTTAAATTCCTCACCACTATAAGGTTTGGCATATTCATGTTCCAAGGTCTTCTCCAACATCTTCTTCTCCAAGTCCTTTCTGGTAATTTCGCCTTTCAGGTATTTCTCTATCATTAATGAGGCTATATGACCGGCATACCTAGAACCGAAGTACCCATTTTCAATATAAACGGCAATGGCAATTTTGGGGTCGTTTACCGGCGCAAATGCCACGAATACCGAGTGGTCCGTTAACTGGGTGCGTACTCCGTCAATCTTGGTGAAATTTTCTGCAGTACCTGTTTTTCCCGCGATTTCGATACCTGGAACCTGTAACCATCGTGCCGTCCCCTTTTTGTAAACATCTGCCATACCTTGCACTACGGGTTCAAAATGTTCCCTATCTATTGTGGTGTACTTGGGCTCCGTGAATTTTGGATCTGTAATATCCTTCCCTTCTATTTTTTTGAGGATATGGGGTGTATAGTAAAAACCACGATTTGCAATGGCCGCTGTCATGTTGGCCAATTGCACGGGGGTCGCCAGGACTTCACCTTGACCAATGGAATTTGAAATAATGTAGGAAGAGCTCCATCTATTGTCCCCGTACCACTTGTCATAATATTCCTTACTGGGGATCCTCCCTTTTTGCCCAAATGGCAGATCATACCCTAGGTAATCGCCCAGTCCGAAACTTTTCATATGGTTTTCCCAAACATCCATGGCATCATCCGTGGTGTCGAACTTTTCAAAAATCTTGCGAAAGGTACCTGCGAAATAGGCATTGCAGGATTGGTAAATACCACTGTTCAAATTACGAAGCCCACCACCGCAGTGACAGCCGCGTTTCTTTTTACCTACGTAAAAACCATTATAACATTGAATGGTGGTTGATTCGTCCAAAACCCCCTCCTGTAAGGCAATAAGGGCATTCAAGGTCTTGAAGGGGGATCCTGGCGGTTGTTGCGCGTGAATGGACCTGTCCCATGTTGGATTCGCAATGGTGTCGTTGTAGAGTTCCGTATAGTTTTTGGAACGTTGTCTACCTACCAGTAGGGACGGATCATAGGTAGGCCCAGAAATCATTGTCAATATTTCACCCGTTGCAGGTTCAAGCGCAACGATACCACCACGTTTGCCTACCATCAATCGTTCACCATATTCCTGTAGGGTCTTGTCCAAAGTAACGCTTATCTGTTTTCCTTGCTCTGGAAGGGTATCCAGTGAACCATTTTTGTACGGACCAATGTCACGGTTAAATCGGTCTTTTTGAATATACTGCACCCCTTTTCTTCCTCTCAATTGCTCCTCGTAGTACCTTTCAACCCCGGTTCTACCTCTAAGCTCCCCTTGTATGTAATATTTGTTTTTTGCCAAGTCACCTTCGTTTACCTCACTGATATAACCCAACACGTTTGCCGCACTGGGCGTATCATAATATCTTAAGGAACGCTTTTGTATGTAGAAGCCTTTGTACTTACGCATTTTCTCCTGCAATTTGGCATAGTCTTCCTTTGAGAGTTGAGGGACCAGTACGGAGGGCAGCCTTGGGGAATATACCCTGGCCTTTGTCAGCTTTTCTACGAATGTATCGGTATCGATACCCAGCATTTCGCAGAATTCAAGGGTATCCAAAGGTTGTACTTCACGGGGTATGACCATGACATCATAAGCAGGGTCGTTACCTACCAGGAGATTACCGTTCCTATCGTAGATATAACCTCTTTCTGGATAGGTGTAAACCCTTTTTATACTTGGGTCTTCAATAACCTGATCGGGAGAGAAGCTGAATATCTGCAAATAGGACAGCCTACCTAAAAAGGTAATTCCTATGATTACGATAATCGATGAAAGTAAGACTCTTCTCATTCCTTCCTGGTACTGAACAATGAACTAAACAATAAGCACAAAATAATGGATGCCGTCCCAATAGCGATACTTTTTTTGAAGATCAGCAAGACATTCGCAAAACTAAAAATCTCCAGCGTAAAGTATATAACGTGATGAACCACAATTAATAACGCTAAAAAGGTGAATTGTTGTGCCTTGGTAGCACTATTTAACTTAAAACTTTGAAACTCATAATTCACACCAAAAACGAACCGCATAATTGATGGTCTTAAATAGGCTATGGTAACCGTAGCCGCTGCATTCAAGGCCATGGTATCCGAGAAAACATCGATTAAAAGACCGAGTAAAAAGCAAATCAAAATAAAGGTAGTCCTGTTCTTTTTTATAGGGTACCAATAAAGAAACAAAACATAGACCATCGGATTTATAAAACCAAAGAAGTTCAACCTATTGAATACAAGTACTTGTACCAAAATCAATAGCACGAACCTTAAAACGTTTATAAAGAAAGTGCTATTGATCATTTGATTCCGTTTCTTCCTGAAGTTCCAAAATTTCCTCCCTGTTCAGGTTTTTTATTATATAGACATTGTTGATATTGGTCATGTCATTAAAGAGGGAAACATCTATGCGATAAAAGTTCTTGGAGGTGTCCAAGTCGAATTTTTTTATAATCCCAATGGGAATATTTTCGGGGAAAATACTGCTCATAGCCCCTGTTACAATCGTGTCTCCAATGGTGAGCTGAACCAATCTTGGAATATCAATAAGCTGCACCGTGTTATAGTCCTTGGAATCCCATATCAAGGAACCAAAGTGGTTGGAATTTTTGATTTTGGCATTGATGTTGGATTTTTCGTTCAGGATGCTCTGAACTGTAGAAAATCCGTTGGATGTATTTTCTACGATACCAAGTATCCCTCTGGTAGTGATAACACCCATATCCTGTTCCACGCTATCCTTCCTGCCTTTGTTTATGGTAATGTAGTTACGTTGGTCAGCATAGCTGTTCTTTATAACCCTTCCACGTACTACCAAATAATTACGCTCCAAGGAATCCAAAGGTTGGATGGCTTCGGGTTTTTTGTTGTAAAGCTGATAACGCAATCGCTGGTTTTCCCGTAAAAGCCTCTCGTTTTCCTCCCTTAGGCCAAAATATGAGGTTGTGTTATCAAAAAAAGCGTAGATGGTGCCCGAAACGTAATTGGCAGAGTTCAGAAACCGGGATTGATGATAGGAATGGGACTGAAACGTAAAAACTAGGGAAATGAATAGCAACAAAAGGTATAACAGGAATATCTTATACCGAATCAGAAAATTTATAATCTGTTGCATTCACTTCTAAATTTTCACTTAAGGATTCTATATTGGTAATTACTTTATCAATATGCTCTTATATCTTTCCAGGTTTTTAAGGGCGATACCAGTTCCGCGAACTACTGCCCGTAGTGGATCTTCTGCGATGTACACGGGCAAATCGGTCTTTTGTGAAAGTCTTCTGTCCAATCCTCGCAACATAGACCCGCCACCGGCCAAGTAAATTCCCGTATTGTAGATGTCGGCCGCCAATTCCGGTGGTGTTTGGGATAAGGTTTCCATGACCGCATCCTCCACCCTTAAAATGGACTTGTCCAAGGCCTTGGCAATTTCCCGATAGGATATTTGTACCTGTTTTGGTTTCCCGGTCAAAAGGTCCCTTCCCTGTACGGATTTTTCCTCAGGGGGAGATTGAAGGTCTTCCGTTGCCGAACCGATTTCAATTTTTATGGCCTCCGCCGTACTTTCGCCCACATATAGGTTATGTTGGGTTCGCATATAATAGATAATGTCATTGGTGAAAACGTCACCTGCAATCTTTACGGATTTATCACAAACGATACCACCCAAAGCAATGACTGCAATCTCTGTGGTACCCCCACCTATATCCACGATCATATTGCCCTTTGGCTGCATAATGTCCAAGCCGATACCTATGGCCGCAGCCATAGGTTCATGTATTAAATAAACCTCTTTTCCGTTCACCCTTTCCGCAGACTCCTTTACGGCCCGCATCTCAACCTCCGTAATGCCTGATGGTATACAAATGACCATTCTTAGGGCAGGTGGGAACCATTTTTTCTTAAGTGCCGGAATGTTCTTTATGAACATATTGATCATCTTTTCAGATGCATCAAAATCCGCAATTACACCATCCTTTAAGGGCCTAATGGTCTTTATGTTTTCATGGGTCTTTCCTTGCATCATGTTGGCCTCTTTACCAACGGCAATTATTTTTCCACTGATTCTGTCCCTAGCAACGATAGAAGGACTGTCTACCACGACCTTGTCCATGTGGATTATTAAGGTGTTAGCCGTACCTAAATCGATGGCTATTTCCTCGGTCAAGAAGTCAAAAAATCCCATATAATACTGTTTGGTTATGGATTAGGGGGTGCAATACATCGACAAAAGTAGTAAAATTAATGCTTAAAATGACGTGTGCCGGTCATCACCATTGAAATTCCATTTTGGTTGCAATAATCGATACTTAGTTGGTCTTTGATTGAACCACCTGGCTGTATTACGCTGGTAATACCAGCTTTGTCCGCTATCTCCACACAATCTGGAAACGGGAAGAAAGCGTCACTGGCCATAACGGCTCCCTTTAAGTCGAAATTAAAGGAGTTTGCCTTGTGAATGGCCTGGTTTAGGGCATCCACCCTAGAGGTCTGGCCCGTTCCGCTAGCACATAGCTGTTTGTTCTTGGCCAAAACAATCGTGTTCGACTTTGTGTGTTTGCAGATTTTGGAGGCGAACAAAAGGTCTTCAAGTTCCCTTTCGCTCGGTTTTGAGTGGGTAGCGTTTGTCAAATCAGATACTGTATCGGTTTTATGGTCCTTTTCCTGAAGTAGAATACCGTTCAAGCATGTTCGCACTTGCATTTCAGGCATGCCTACCTCGTTCTGTACTAAAATGATTCGGTTCTTCTTTCCTTTCAGTATTTCCAAAGCATCCTCAACATAGCCTGGCGCAATCACAACTTCGCAAAACAGTTCATGGATTTCCTCCGCAGTATCCTTGTCTATTTTTTGGTTGCTTATCAATACACCGCCAAAAGCGGAAACCGGATCTCCGGCCAATGCATCGATATAAGCTTGGTGCAAGGTCTCTCGTTGTGCCAATCCACAGGCATTGTTATGCTTTAAAATAGCGAAGGTTGGGGCCTCGTTCTTAAACTCGAGTATCAAGTTTACCGCTGCATCCACATCCAGCAGGTTGTTATAGGAAAGTTCCTTGCCATGCAACTGGGAGAACATGGCATCAAAATCTCCAAAGAAGAATCCTTTTTGATGTGGGTTTTCTCCGTAGCGTAATACCTTCCCTTGTGTTTCGCTCACTTTTAATGCTGCAATATGATGGTTCTTGTTGAAATAGTTGAAAATAGCGGAATCATAATGGGAAGAAACATTGAACGACTTCGCTGCGAATTTTTTCCGATCTCCCAAAGTAGTGGCTCCTTCATTTTTGGATATGATTTCCAAAAACTCGGCATAATCCTCCATGGAAGAAACACATATTACGTCCTTATAGTTTTTGGCAGCCGCTCTGATCAATGAGATACCTCCAATGTCAATTTTTTCAATGATATCTTGTTCCGATGCGCCACTGGCCACCGTTTTTTCAAAGGGATACAGGTCCACGATTACGATATCCAATTGGGGAATTTCATATTCCTTCAGTTGTGCCACGTCGCTTGCATTGTCCTGTCTATTGAGAATCCCACCAAAAACCTTGGGGTGCAGGGTTTTGACCCTTCCGCCTAATATGGAAGGATAGCTCGTCACGTCCTCAACGGGTATGACATCGATTCCCAAATCCTTTATGAACTTTTCGGTTCCTCCCGTGGAATATATGGTAATACCAAGTTCTTGAAATTTTCTCACGATAGGTTCCAGACCATCTTTGTGGAATACTGAAATTAAGGCCGAGGAGGCTTTTTTTGAGCGACTCATTATAGGATACTTATGGGTTTGATTAAGGCAACAAAAGTACCCTTTTTAGGAGTAAAAAGAGGTCGAGTTTATCAACAAAAAAAGGAAAGTTTTAAAGAATTTTAGCGACCTCCCCGTTCACGAATTCCAAAAACCGTTCATCATCTTCGGTGAAGGGATCCAAGGTATTGGAATCTATATCGATTTGCCCAATATTTTTACCGTTGACGAACAAGGGTACAACGATTTCTGATTTGACGGTGATGCTGCAGGCGATGTAATTGTCCTGGGCCTTTACATCGGGTACCACAAAGTTTTGGTTGCTTACTGCCACCTGTCCACAAATGCCCTTTCCAAAAGGAATGACAGTATGGTCCGTAGGTGCACCTGCATAGGGCCCCAACTTTAATTCCTCTTTATCACCGTTCTTAAAATAAAAACCCACCCAATCATAATGTGTTACTTCTTTTTTTAGTAGTTCGCACACTTCCTGAAGTTTTGCATCCACATCATTCTTGGATTTTAAAATTGATAGGACCTTGGGTTGTAAAGAAGTAAACATATTCGACTTTTTTTGGCAAAATTGGGGTTAAACAATTAGAAATACAATTGATTTGGCTTAATTTTTTGAAACATTAAAATGTTATATAAATAGTAGTAAATCAACATCTTAAAAGTGTTTTTCCGGTGAGATAAATCAATTTTAGTTAATATTTTCTTAACAAAAATATCATGGATCACAATCTGAAATACATTCGTGTAAATTTCTATAAATTAGATTTCAATGTCACAAGCAAAATCAGCTGGTAAGCCAGCTGCAAAGCCTTCACCAGCTAAGGCTGGCAAAAAGGCTGCTCCAAAAGCTGCTCCTAGAAAGAAGTAGTCGTGTTCGGACCTATGGGATAGGCCCTTACCTTTGGAAAAAGAAACCACCTTCTGTAAAGAAAGAAGGTGGTTTTTTTATGGCTTAGAAACAAAGAAGCCGTTCAAAACTTAGCTTTTTGAACGGCTTTTTTTGGTTATCTAAGTCCCCTTTTGGGATTTAGGGGCTTATTACATCATGCCTGGCATACCGCCGCCGCCCATTGGAGGACCTGCGGGAGCATCTTCCTTAATGTCAGTTAAGGCACATTCCGTAGTCAAGATCATTCCTGAAACAGAAGCTGCATTTTCCAAAGCAACCCTTGTCACTTTTTTGGGGTCTATGATACCTGCTTTCATCATTTCAACAAATTGATCCGACTTGGCGTCATATCCATAATCACCTTTTCCTTCCAAGATTTTGGCGACTACAACGGATCCTTCACCTCCTGCATTTTCTACGATTGTCCTTAGTGGTGCTTCAATGGCCCTCGCTACGATTTGAAGACCAGTAGCTTCGTCGTCGTTTTCAGTGCTAACTTTTGCCAGTACCGATTTCGCTCGTACCAAAGCAACACCACCACCGGCTACTATACCTTCTTCAACGGCAGCCCTTGTAGCGTGCAAGGCATCGTCCACGCGGTCTTTTTTCTCTTTCATCTCAACCTCGGAAGCTGCACCTACGTAAAGAACGGCAACACCACCAGCCAATTTTGCCAAACGCTCCTGTAGCTTTTCTTTATCGTAATCAGAAGTGGTGGTCTCGATTTGAGATTTAATTTGGTTTACCCTTGCTTTGATATCTTTGGCAACACCACCACCGTTTACGATAGTCGTGTTGTCCTTATCGATCTGTACTTTTTCACAAGTACCCAGCATATCGATGGTTGCATTGTCCAAGGAGAAGCCTCTTTCTTCTGAAATAACGGTACCTTTTGTTAGGATGGCGATATCCTCCAACATTGCTTTTCTTCTGTCTCCAAAACCTGGTGCTTTCACTGCGGCAATTTTTAGAGATCCTCTTAATTTGTTCACTACCAAGGTAGCCAAAGCTTCACCGTCAACGTCCTCGGCAATGATTAAAAGAGGTTTACCAGACTGGGCAACTGGTTCCAATACAGGAAGCAAATCCTTCATGGAAGAGATTTTCTTATCGAACAATAGGATGTAAGGGTTATCCAATTCCGTAACCATTTTTTCTGAATCGGTTACAAAGTATGGGGACAGGTATCCTCTGTCGAATTGCATACCTTCTACAACATCCACATAGGTGTCCGTTCCTTTGGCTTCCTCAACAGTAATTACCCCTTCCTTACCAACTTTGCCAAAAGCCTGTGCTATCAAATCCCCGATAGCATCATCGTTATTGGCCGAAATAGATGCAACTTGCTTGATTTTTTCAGATGAATCTCCCACTTTTTTGGCCTGTTTTGCCAAGTTTTCAACAATAGCTTCCACGGCTTTGTCGATACCTCTTTTCAAATCCATTGGGTTTGCTCCGGCAGCAACGTTTTTAAGTCCTTCCTTAACAATTGCTTGGGCAAGAACGGTAGCGGTAGTAGTCCCATCACCGGCCAAATCGTTTGTTTTGGAAGCGACCTCTTTTACCATTTGGGCACCCATGTTCTCTAGGGCATTTTCCAATTCAATTTCTTTTGCTACGGTCACACCATCTTTTGTTACTTGTGGAGCTCCAAAGGATTTACTGATAATTACGTTCCTTCCTTTTGGTCCCAAAGTTACCTTTACAGCGTTCGCCAATGCATCCACGCCTCTTTTGAGTCCGTCTCTTGCATCGATATCAAATTTTATGTCTTTTGCCATGTTTTTAATTTTTTAGCTTTTTGATCAAAGGCCATTTGCCTTCAAACCTAATTAAAATATTCTATTAAACTTTCTTTGATTGGGCCAAAGGCCAATGGCCATTGGCGAGGGTGTCATTTATATGATCGCTAAAATGTCACTTTCGCGCATCATCAAGTAATCGGAACCTTCCAACTTTAATTCGGTACCGGCATACTTTCCATAAAGAACGGTATCACCAACCTTAACAGTAACTTTTTCGTCCTTGGTACCAGGTCCAACGGCAACTACCTTACCTCTCTGTGGTTTTTCTTTTGCCGTGTCCGGAATGTATATACCTGACGCAGTTTTTGTTTCAGCTGCCATTGGCTCTATAAGAACTCTATCAGCCAATGGTTTGATATTAATTTTAGCCATAATATTAAAATTTTAAATTGATTTTTTAAGTTTCACACAGTATAGGCAGAAATTATGCCATTACCTAAAAACTGACACATTGTAAAAACAAAAATGCCAGCTTGTCACAAAGCTGGCATTTTATATCTATTTTTTGAGTCTTGATTACAAGCTGTCGTTTGCTGCAGGCTCATTTGTGGCAGGTGGGGTAACTTCCTCCGGCAATGTCTCCGGAACGGTAGTCTCAAAATCATCGCCCTGTAACAATTTGGAATCAGCATCGCCAAAGTTTCCTTTTAGGGCAATGTTGGAAGCCAAAATCAATACCACCAGCAAGCCGGCCAACGTCCAGGTGCTCTTGTCCAAAAAGTCACCGGTCTTCTTTACGCCTCCCACAACTTGATTTCCACCACCACCAAAAGAAGACGATAACCCTCCACCTTTGGGATTCTGTACCATAATTACCAATACCAATAAAAAGCAAACTATGATAATCAGTATCAGGAATATTGAAAATGTACTCATTATAATTACTTGTTTTCTTGTTGAATTTTTTGCACCGATTTTATTCGGTCTGCAAAGAAACCACTTTTTTCCGGATATTTCAAACTTAAAATTTTGTAGGCCTGTATGGCTTTTTTGTATTTTTTTTGCTCCAGATAGACCCTTGCCAAAGTCTCCGTCATCAATTCATTTTTGTCGATTTTGATGGAGTCCTTGGGATTGAAGGTTGTCTTGATATTTTCCTTGGGAACTATTTTTGGATTCTCCGCAATGAACTTATCGATGCGTGCGAATTTATGTTTTTTAGGGTCGGTTTTTTTGGCGGGCTTTTCCTGTGTAGTTTCTTTTGATTGTTCCTTTTCTTTGGACGTTCCTACTCTTTCTTCCCTGTCGATTTTTTTCTTGGAAGCTAATTGAAGCCATTCCGTAAAGGAATATTTTTCCTTTTTGTCAAAGTCAAGTGGCTTGCCCATGTCCAAGGACTTGGCCTCTTTTTTTAGTTCTTCTGAGGGTTCCTTGGTGGTGAAAATATCGGGGTCTAAAATGTGTTCCGCGTCATGGATATCCTGTGGTAAGGGTTTATCTTCTGATTCTTCGATCAGTTGTTTTTCATTTTTGGATATAACAGGCAGTTCATAAGACGCTTCATTTTCGGCAGCCTCCTTGGGGGTAGGCGCATCATAGTTTAGGAAGTCCTTAGAGGTTATAAAGTCAAAAAGTACGTCCCTATTCGCAGTATAAGCCGCCGTAATCTTTAAGTTCTTATTGTATTTGTAACTGTTGAGGTTTTTTAACCCCTTTAAATGCAGTGCCCTGGCCGCCTGAAAATACGGATATTCCGCAATGATATCTTCCAATTGCTTGGTCTGCAACGGGTCCACAACTTTGTTGGGATGCTCAAGGAAATATGTAAAATCCGTAATTGTCATGGTTACCAATCTGCCAAGGAAGCGTTAAAAATATCTTGGGTGATACGTTCAAAAATGACTTCGTGAGCTTCGTCCTTTACCGCAGCTAACTGTACGTTGGCGGGATAGTCATAAAAAAAGGAAAAACTCTGGTCAAAATCCGCATCGGGATTGTTCCTGTTGTAAAATCTTGCTTTCACCCTTATGGAAAGTCGGTTTTGGGCCGCGGTCTGTTGCGCCGTGGCCGCCATGGGCGAAATTCGATATTCCGTTATCTCACCTTCGTACAATAAATCGGCATTCCCATTGTTCACCAGATCCAAACTCGACTGATCCAATATCCTATTCTGTAAGGCCTGGGTGAAATCCCGGTCCATTCCGGGCTCAAATATGGAACCTGGACTTTGCGTGGCATAATTCTGAAAATAGTTTACCTGAAAGGTTTCCGCGTCTATGGGTCCTGCCCCCGTGAAATTATAAATACCACAGCTGCTCGCCAAAAAGAAGGGCAGTAGGAGCCAAATTAATTTTTTAAGTGTGTCCAAGGTTTTAATTTGTTTCAGGTTTCAGGTTTCCGTTTCTTCGGTCGTTTTTCCTTGCTTTCTCAAATCAAAGATCGTATTGCTTTATTTTTCTGTACAAGGTGCGTTCCGATATTCCCAGTTCCGAGGCAGCGGCCTTTCTTTTGCCCCTATTTCTGTCCAGGGACTTTTTGATCAGTTCAATTTCCTTTTCCTGTAAAGATAAGGTTTCCTCTTCCTCAATTTCCTCCGCAAAATGATATTTGTCCTCCTGGGGCATAGGAGTGTAGGTCCTTTCTACCTTGGGCTCCGGAAGACTTAGCACTTCCAGGGAAGAGACTTCCTGTTCCTCTATTTCCTCCTCTTGTTTATCGCCATAGATCTTGCGTATGAGGTTTTCATTTTCCTTTTGCACTTTTTGGCTGTCATTGTTCTTCAAAAGTTCCATGGTCAACTTTTTAAGGTCGTTGAGATCGCCCTTCATGTCGAACAACACTTTGTACAAAATTTCACGTTCATTGCTGAAATCGCTTTCGGACTTTTTATTACTGACAACGGCCGGAAGGTTATTGCCCACATTATGTGGCAGGTAACCATGGAGCGTTGCCGCATCTATGGAGCGGTTTTCTTCTAATACGGAGATCTGTTCCGCTATGTTTCTTAGTTGACGGATATTTCCCGGCCATCTATATTTTAACAACAAATCTACGGCACTGTCCTCCAAACGGATGGTGGGCATCTTGTATTTTTGTCCAAAATCCGAAGCAAATTTTCGGAACAACAGATGGATATCCTCCTGCCGTTCCCGCAAGGGAGGAATATTGATTTCCACCGTACTTAACCTGTAATATAGATCTTCCCTAAATTTTTCCTTTTTTATGGCCTCGAACATGTTCACATTGGTCGCGGCCACAATACGAACGTTGGTTTTCTGGACTTGGGAGGAACCTACCTTCAAAAATTCGCCATTTTCCAAAACCCGAAGCAGTCTTACTTGTGTCGTTAAGGGGAGTTCACCAACTTCATCTAGGAAAATGGTACCTCCGTCCGCCACTTCAAAATAACCGCTCCTTGTTTGGGTAGCTCCGGTAAAGGCGCCCTTTTCGTGTCCGAACAGTTCACTGTCGATCGTACCTTCAGGAATGGCCCCGCAGTTTACGGCGATGTACTTGGCGTGCTTTCTGTGCGAGAGGGAGTGAATGATTTTGGGAATGGATTCCTTGCCCACACCACTTTCTCCCGTTACCAAAACGGATATATCCGTAGGCGCTACCTGAATAGCCTTCTCAATTGCGCGGTTCAGTTTAGGGTCCTGACCAATGATTTCAAATCGTTGTTTTATGCTTTGTATGCTTTCCATAAACTCGATAATCGAGATTAAAATATTCCGATATTTCGGTCGGAATAAAACTTGAATTATTTATAGGTTCTCCCTTAGGTTGCCCAGAATACCTTTGCTATTCCGTTTTCAACTCAATTATTGTGTGAGTATCCAACGGCTTTGCCCAATAATGTAGCCGATGTGCAATCCTGCATTTCTACCATTACATAATCCCCAACCTTATAATGTTCCTTGGGAAAAACGGCCACGGTGTTTTGCGAGGTTCTTCCCATCCAATGCGCATCGGATTTCTTGGAAGTGCCTTCGACCAACACCTCTTTTGTCTTCCCTAGATTGGCCTTTATCCGTTCCAAGGAATGCTGTCTTTGCAATTCGATGATTTCCGTTAGCCTACGTTTTTTTGTCTCTTCGGGTACATCGTCCCTTAGCTTACGTTCTGCCAAGGTTCCCGGTCTTTCAGAATAGGCGAACATGAATCCGTAGTCATATTTCACATATTCCATCAGAGTTAGGGTATTTTGGTGGTCTTCCTCGTTTTCCGTGGGGAATCCCGCGATCATGTCCTGTGAAATCCCACAATCGGGAATTATGTTCCTAATGTTATCAATAAGTTCAAAATACTCTTCCCGGGTATGCAGGCGGTTCATCGCCTTTAAAATCCGATTGCTTCCGCTTTGCACCGGAAGATGGATGTAATTACAAATATTTTCGTATTTCGCCATGGTATGGATGACGTCCAAGGTCATATCCTGCGGATTGGAAGTGGAAAACCTGATTCTCATTTTTGGCTGTGCCAACGCCACTTTTTCCAATAACTGGGAAAAGTTCACCGCCATAGCCTGCTCCATTTCTGTGGCTTTTTTAAAGTCTTTTTTCAAGCCTCCACCGTACCAGAGATAACTGTCCACATTTTGTCCCAATAGGGTCACTTCCTTGAACCCCTTGTCCCATAGATCGTTGATTTCTTCAATAATGGATTGTGGATCTCTACTTCGTTCCCTTCCACGTGTAAAGGGAACCACACAAAAGGTACACATATTGTCGCACCCCCTGGTAATGGAAACAAAGGCGGTAACTCCGTTGGAGTTCAAGCGCACAGGCGCGACATCCCCATAGGTCTCGTCCTTGGAGAGTATTACATTTACGGCATTCCTACCTTCATCAATTTCTTGAATGAGGTTTGGCAAGTCCTTGTATGCATCCGGACCAACCACCATATCCACAATTTTTTCCTCTTCCAAAAACTGATGCTTCAATCGTTCCGCCATGCATCCCAAGACACCCACCTTTAAATGCGGCCGATCCTTTTTGATGGCGTTGAACTTTTCAAGTCGCTTGCGAACGGTCAATTCAGCTTTTTCGCGTATGGAACAAGTGTTCACCAACACCAAATCCGCATCCTCCAAATTTTGTGTGGTGTTGAACCCTTCCTGGGCCAGAATGGAGGCTACGATTTCACTGTCTGAAAAATTCATCTGACAGCCATAACTCTCTATGTATAAATTCCTTTTGTTTTTGATGTTAGCTTGGGTCCTTAGCGCGGAACCTTGCACGCTTTCGTCAATTATTTTCTCCATAATGCCTCCAAATACCATTAAATATTGGGTGGGCAAAGATAGCATTATATTCAAAAATATGACAAGATGACAGTTTAATTTAGCTTTAATTTATAGTTTGAATTATTATAAATGGAATGTCATTCGTTTAGATGTAGAAAGAAATGGGTGCAAATTTTTTTATTTTGGAATACGCAACTAGAAAGCCCTTTTTGTATCTAATAATTGAAACAAATAAACCACTAATGCAATGAAAAAGAGTATACTACTGTTGCTTTTATTGGCTGCGCTACCTTTCGTATCCTGTGATGACGATGGTCCATATGAGGACTATTTGGTAGCACGCCCCATTTTGGAAGATGCCATTTCATTTAAGGCCGAAGCCATAGATATTATCGACCCAATTCCTATACAGACATCGGGGAAAATTTATGCCTACAAGAATTATATTTTTATTAATGATGTAGGTAGCGGATTTCACGTCATCGACAATCAGAACCCTTCCAACCCACAAAATATTGCCTTCATTAAATTGGAAGGAAATAACGATATTTCCATTAAGGACGATAAACTATTTGCCGATAGCTATGGGGATCTCGTCATTTTTGATATTTCCGATATCAATAACATTCAATTGACCAGCCGTATGGTAAATGCCATATACAAGAACTATGATGTTTGGATACAGAATGTGGAGTTTCCCCAGGCCGATATTTATGACTACGGCACTATCGATTACGACAGGTATGTGATCGTTGGTTGGGAAGTGAAAATGGAGCGAAGACCGGTTTCTGAATATGAAGAACAATTCAGATGCGATAACTGTGAATTTAGAAATTTCGATAACGTTGTAAACACTGCAGAAAGTAATGTGGGCCAAGGTGGTTCCCTCGCTCGGTTCAAGATTGTGGGCGACTATCTGTATGTAGTGGATTATAGCGACCTGAATATTTTTGATATCTCAAATTTGGAAACCCCTACCGCTTTGGAAGATGTATCCGTAGCTTGGGACATAGAGACGATATTTAACCAAGGTGAAATTTTGTTCATAGGTGGAAGACAGGGCATGTACATCTATGATATTAAAGACCCTGCCAAACCTGAATTCGTTTCTGAATTCAGACATGGAACTGCGTGTGACCCTGTGGTAGTGGACGGTAACTTCGCCTATGTGACCTTAAAAGGCGGGGATTTTTGTGGTAATACCGAGAGCGGTCTTTACGTGGTGGATATATCCGATTTAAAAAATCCTGATTTGAAGGTGATTTATCCTATGTTCGGTCCCAATGGACTGGGTATAAAAAGGGACAAACTCTTTATTTGTGATGGAAGCGATGGGCTTAAGGTCTTTGACAAGAGTAATGCTCCCAACATTACCCAACTCAACCATTTCCCTGATATCGAAGCCTATGATGTTATTCCTTTGGAAAACACCTTGTTGATGATTGGAGGAGGTACGTTACGGCAATATGAATATTTGGAAAATGATATCCAGTTGATAAGTACTTTTGAGTTGTAATCAACAAATAATAATAATAAAAAGGGAAGCACATAGAGCTTACCTTTTTAATTAAAATAGTATGTAACCGGTTATTGGCACCGCCAAATGATTTAATATGCCAAGGCCTGCCTGCCTGAACGCTTGTCGGGCAGGTCTCGAAATTAAAAGGTCGTTTCCTACGATCCCCTCGTGGGCTTGCCCTATGTTAGTTTACTCCAATGAAATCATCTTGATTTTGCTTTCTTGCACTTTGTTATTTAGGTTTTCCACGTATTCCTGCATCAATTTATTCAGGTTTTCGATTTCAACATTCAATTCTTTTGTTACTACCTCAAAGAATTCTTTGGCCTGTTTTGTTGGAGGCTGATCACCTCTTTGGGAATCGGCCAATAAAAACGCAAGCCGATTGTTTATTCGGATTCCATAATTCAAAGGGTCCTGTCTACTTTGGTTTTTGGTCATATGGATGTTGTTTTCGATTACCGTTAATTTCGACTCAAATTCTTTGATGAGTTCCTGCATTGCGGTATCCTCTTTGGTTTTCTCCTTCAAATAATCCAAATCGCTTTTTACCTTTCTGATTGAAATGATGGCATTGTTCGCACGGCTAACCTGATTCCGTACTCTAATCAGAAAATCGAACTGATCTTGTAGTTCTTCTTGCGTTATTTCCAGTCTTGGATCTTTTAGAATGGTAAAGTCCCGTTCCTGCACCTGTCCATTATAGGTTAGCCTTACCTTATAGTTTCCGGGCACGGCTTTTGGGCCTATGTTGGGCGATGAATAAAAAATCATTCCCTTAAAGGCATCAAAACCGGGATATCTCATGTTCCAAACGAGTCGGTTGCCACCGGATTTTACTTTTAAAGTTTTAGTGGCCGAAGGATTCAAATTATCGGCAATGGCCTTGTTAGAGAAACTTTGTATGATATCTCCATTGGTTTCCAGAATATCGATTTGTACGGAATCTGTCTCTTTGAGGTCTTTAAGGTAATAATTTATGATGGTACCATCTGGATGGTTTTCCCCTTCCAATTTTACATTTCTATCGTCCCCATCACCAGATTGATACATCCTATAGGAGCTATCGGGTTTATACATGTAAAAATCACTGTTGGCAACCTCCTGCGACAATTGATGTAACGGGGTGAGGTCGTCAATCATCCAAAAGCTTCTACCATGGGTAGCGGCGATGAGGTCGTTATCCCTCACATGAAGGTCTCGTATGGAAGTTATGGGCAAATTCAGCTGAAAAGGGGACCAAGATTTGCCATCATCAAAGGAAATGTACATGCCCCATTCCGTTCCGGCATAGAGGAGACCCTCCTTCACCTTATCTGAACGTATAGCCCTTGTATAATATTCTCCCGGTATTCCATTGGTGATCAATTCCCATGTTTTTCCATAATCCTCCGTTTTGTAGAGGTAAGGTGTATAGTCGCCAAACTTATAGGACGAGGCGGCTACATAGGCCGCTCCTTTTTTAAAGGGACTTGCATCGATACAATTGATCATATTCAATTTTGGGGACATATCCAAAGGAGGGGTTACGTTCTCCCAATTCTCACCATTATCCCTTGTTACATGGATAAGTCCATCATCACTACCGGTCCATAGTACCCCTTCCTCCAATGCCGATTCCGATATTACAAAAATATTCGAATAGAATTCCGCACCTGTATTGTCCTGGGTAATTGGGCCACCACTTGATTGTATGGTCTCAGGGAGACCTCTGGTCAAATCCGGAGATATGGTCTCCCAGGACTGTCCTCCATCTGTAGTCATGTGTAAATAGTTGGATCCCGCATAGAGTTTGTTTGAATCGTGCATGCTAAAAGTAACGGGATAGTTCCAATTGAAGCGGTATTTCATAACCTCGGCCCCGGATCCGGCAGGATTGTCCGGCCATACGTTAGTAGACCTTTCTTGGCCTGTGCTATGGTCCAATCTGTTCATGTATCCTTTATAGGTTCCACCGTAAACAATATCATTGTTCATTGGATCAGGGGCCAAATGAGCACTTTCGCCTCCGGCGGTAGGTTCCCAATCTCTTTCCGTAATGGCACTTCCCGCGGTTCTATGGGCTATTCGGATGGCCGTATTGTCCTGCTGCGCACCATATATGCGATAGGGAAATACACTATCCGTCGCTATTCTGTAGAATTGGGCGGTGGGTTGATTGTGGTAGGTAGTCCAATTGTTTCCGCCATCATTTGAGATTTGTGCTCCCCCATCATCGGCAATGGCCATTCTCAAATTGTTGTTGGGATCTATCCAAAGGTCATGATGGTCCCCGTGGGGCGCGTTCTTTAAAGTAAAGGTTTTTCCTCCATCCGTAGATACCCCGTAACTTACGTTCATTACATATAGCTTATCCACATTTTGTGTGTCCGCATATATTCTGGTGTAATACCAGGCGCGTTGTCTTAGGGCACGGTTTTCATTTATCTTGTCCCAAGTCTTACCGCCATCGTCCGATCGGAAAAGACCGCCCTCTTTCGCTTCGATTAAGGCCCAAACCCTTTTTGAATCTACAGGTGATACCGTTATTCCAACAATGCCCCAGGGAAATCCAGGTAAACCAGAATTTGTTGAGATATCCGTCCAAGTATCCCCACCATCGATACTTTTGTACATTTTGCTATCTGGGCCCCCACTATCCATACGGTAGCCATTTCGTTTCATTTCCCAAGTTGTGGCATACAAAATTCTTGGGTTATTGGGGTCCATGATAAAATCGCCGGCACCTGCCTTGTCGCTTATATAAAGTATTTTTTCCCAGTTCGCGCCACCGTCCAGTGTACGGTAAACGCCTCTTGTTTCGTTTGGTTTCCACAAGTTTCCTAGGGCGGCCACATAGACAATGTCCGAATTTGTTGGATGTATCCTAATGCGCGCAATGTGTTCAGACCCTTCCAATCCAATAAACTTCCAAGTCTCCCCGGCATCCAGACTTTTCCACATACCATGGCCTGAGGAAACGTTCCCCCGCAAGGTTTGTTCCCCTTCTCCTACATATATAATGTTAGGATCGGACTCGGATACGGCAACGGTCCCTATGGAACCTCCAAAAAAGCCATCTGAAATGCATTCCCATGAATTACCAGCGTCGGTTGTTTTCCAGACACCACCACCCGCGGTCCCCATATAATATAGATTTGGGTCATTGATAACACCGGTTACCGTTCCGGCCCTACCACCTCGAAAGGGTCCCACCAAACGCCATTCCATCCCTTGATATAGTGACTGGTCAAACTGCACGCCCTTTACTTTGTTGTTTTTTCGCTGGGCAAATGCTTCCTTTGCGGGTAGGTAAAAAAGCAAGCACAATACAACTAGGAAGTAGTTCTTTTTCATTTTAGGTCGGTTTTTGAATTAATTCTTCTAAAAATAAGAAAACAAATCTTTCCAATTCATAGCTAATCATCAATTCTTTGATTTCATGTAATTCTTTGAAATTACCCTGAAATAAAAGGACTCAAATTTTAAAGTATAAATTTTAGTATACATTTGTATCCATAAAAATCAATGCATGGCCAAGAATTTAGTTATCGTCGAGTCCCCGGCAAAAGCAAAAACCATTGAGAAATTCCTAGGAAAGGATTTTAAGGTAGAATCCAGTTTTGGACATATTGCCGATTTACCCTCCAAGGAATTGGGCGTAGATGTGGAAAACGACTTTACACCAAAATATATCGTTGACAAGGAGAAAAAGGCCCTGGTCAAAAAATTAAAGGATTTGGCCAATAAAGCGGAAACTATTTGGTTGGCAAGTGATGAGGACCGGGAGGGAGAGGCCATATCCTGGCATTTGGCGGAAGAATTGGGCCTGGACAAAAAGAAGACCAAAAGAATCGTTTTTAACTCGGTCACCAAAGCGGCCGTACAGCGGGCCATTGAAAACCCCAGGGATATAAACTACAATCTCGTAAATGCCCAACAGGCCAGAAGGGTCTTGGACCGTTTGGTGGGATATGAACTATCGCCCGTGCTTTGGAAGAAGATAAAACCAGGCTTGTCCGCCGGTCGTGTACAATCCGTAGCGGTCAGGCTGATTGTTGAGCGGGAACGCGATATCGAGGCCTTTACACCGGAAGCCTCGTTCAAGGTTTCTGCGGAATTCCAAACGGAATCGGGCAGCGTTTTTCAGGCGAAGTTGGGCAAGGCCTTTGATTCCAAGGAAGAGGCAAATGCCTTTTTGGAACAAAATATCAGGGCCGAATTTTCAGTTGCCAAATTGGACAAAAAACCGGCCAAAAAATCCCCATCGGCACCCTTTACAACCTCAACCTTGCAACAGGAAGCTTCGCGAAAGCTTTATTTTTCAGTGGGAAGAACCATGCAGGTGGCACAACGATTGTACGAGGCCGGACTTATTACCTATATGAGAACGGACAGCGTGAATTTATCAGGGGAAGCTATAAATTCGGCAAAAGATGCCATCATAAAAAACTACGGCGAAAAATACAGTAAAGTCAGGAACTTTACAGGAAAATCCAAAGGAGCCCAAGAAGCGCATGAGGCCATCCGACCTACGGATATGTCCAACCAATCTCCTTCCCTGGAACGTGATCAGGAAAAATTATATGACCTTATTTGGAAAAGGACGGTCGCGTCACAAATGAGCGATGCCGAGCTGGAACGGACCAATGTTCGTATCCAGGCAGATAAACATTCCGAGGAATTCACCGCCAATGGTGAGGTCATCAAATTCGATGGTTTTTTAAAAGTATACTTGGAGGGTGTTGATGATGAGGATTTGGCAGAAGAGCAGGACGGTATGCTACCAGCCATGAAGGTAAACGAAATCCTTTATAATAATTATATCACCGCCACGGAACGGTTTACAAGACCTCCCTATCGATTTACCGAAGCTTCTTTGGTCAAAAAGTTGGAGGAATTGGGAATAGGAAGGCCTTCGACCTATGCACCTACTATTTCTACCATATTAAATAGGGGGTATGTTGAAAAGGGAACCATTGAAGGTACGGAAAGAAAATATGTCCAGATGGTTCTTGAGGCAAATAAAATAAAGGAAAAGAACCTTACAGAAAATGTAGGTTCCGATAAGGGTAAAATGGTGCCAACGGATATTGGAACCATTGTCACCGACTTCCTTGTGAGCAATTTTGGAAACATTCTGGATTACAACTTTACGGCACAGGTAGAGGAGGATTTCGATGAAATTGCCACGGGCGAGGAAGATTGGAAAAAAATGATGAAAAACTTCTACAAGGATTTCCATCCCAATGTCCTTGATGTAGAGGAAAATGCGGATAGGGCGAGCGGCGAACGCGTTTTGGGCAAAGATCCCAAAACTGGCAGACAGGTGTCCGTTCGTTTAGGAAGGTTTGGACCCATGGTGCAAATTGGAACCGTGGAGGAAGAGGAAAAACCGCTCTTTGCAAGTCTTCTGCCAGATCAGTCCCTGAATACCATAACGTACGAGGAGGCCATGGATCTCTTTAAACTTCCCAGAAAATTAGGAGTTTATGAAGGTGAAGAAGTAGAGGCGAACGTGGGCAGGTTTGGCCCTTATGTGCGCTTTGGCAAAACCTTTATTTCCCTGCCCCAGGATGAAAGTGCCATGGAAGTTGAAATGGAGCGTGCCATTGAACTCATCAAGGAGAAACAAAAGGCCGATGCGCCTATTGCCAATTATGAGGGTGAGGACGTTACAAAAGGTGTTGGCCGCTTTGGCCCTTATATCAAATGGAACGGAATGTTTATCAATGTCAACAAAAAGTATGATTTTGATAATCTTTCCCAGGATGATATTGAGGAATTGATAGAGGACAAAAAGAAAAAGGAACGGGAAAAGGTAGTGCAGAACTGGCCGGAAAAAGGTATCCGAATCGAAAAGGCACGATGGGGTCGCCATAACATTATTAAAGGAAAGATTAAGGTGGAGCTGGCCAAAACGGTAGACGTTTCCAAAATGTCCTTGGAACAAGCTGCCGAACTCATAGAAAAAAAGACACCCAAAAAAAAGACCAAAGCGAAAACTAAATCAAAAAAGTAGTATAATTTTGAAAATAGTGAAGCAGCAAATCACTTTCAATCATCAAAATTAATACCGCGTAACCCACATGGCTTTTGATTTTTTAGTCCCAGTAGAAGATAAGGTACTTGCCCATTGTGAATTACTGCCCGCACAGGCCATTGGTAGAAATACCCATATACATACGGAAAAGGATGGATTGCCGGTTTTGGCAAATGCCACCGTCGCCATATTTGGAGTCAAGGAGTCCAGAAATGCTTACGAGAAAAAACTGGAAACTTTGGATGTATCGGGCATTCGATTACAACTGTACAAATTGATGCTGGGTAACTGGGATACTACCATTGTAGACCTTGGAGATTTGGAGGAAGGAGAAACCGTTGAGGATACTTATTTTGTAGTAAAGGAAGTGACCGCTGGCCTGTTGGAAGAAAATGTGATACCTATACTATTGGGTGCCACGCAGGACATTACCTATCCGGTTTACCGGGCTTTTGACGGTATCAAGGATATGATAAATATGGTCGCGGTTGACAGTCGGTTCGATTTTGGCATCGATGACGAGTTGATTTCTTCCCATTCCTACATGAGCAAGATCATTACCGATAAACCCAACAACCTTTTCAACTTTTCCAATATTGGTTATCAGAGCTACTTCAATGCCCAAGAGGAAGTGGATCTTATGGAGCGGCTATTTTTTGATTCCTACAGGTTGGGTGAGATTGCCCACGAACTTTCCTTGGCAGAGCCGGTGCTTAGAAACGCCCATATGGTAAGTTTGGACGCCAGGGCTATCAAAGCCAGTGAAATTGGATTTTCAGGTAATTTTTCCCCAAACGGTTTTACGGGAAGGGAAATCTGTGCCATTGCCAGATACGCCGGTATCAGTGAGCGGGTCATGGCATTCGGTATTTTTGAAATGGAAAACAACATCCAGTGCCAACAACTTCTGGCACAAATAATATGGTATTTTATTGAGGGTATCAATTACAGGATCAAGGAGTCTCCCTATTCCAAAACGGACGACTTTACCAAGTACAATGTACCCAATGAGGAAGAGGAGCTCATTTTCTACAAGAGCCTTCTTACCGAAAGATGGTGGGTAGAGGTGCCATCTATTTTTTCTTCGCATACTAAAGAAGGTACACCTGCGTTATTACCTTGCACAGAGCAGGATTATTTGGACGCATGTGACCAAAAAATTCCCGAACGGTGGTTTAAGGCCTATAAAAAGGGCTTTAATTAATTGAAAAATTAGTAAGTCATAAAATTAATAATACAATAATTTATTCAAAAGATAGTTTTAAGAGTTAGAATAACATTATAGTATTTGCATTTTAACCATAATCGAAATTTAACCTAAAGTATGAAGAAGCTATTGTTATCATCTATAGCGTTTGTTTTTTTGCTCACGAGTTGTGGGTCAAAGACTAAAGGAGAGCTAGTCGGCGTCCAGGGCAAAAAATGGTATCCCGAAAAACCATATGGAATGGAACTTATCCCAAGGGGTTCTTTCATTATGGGTAAAAGTGAAGAAGACCAGGCCAAAGTGTTAAACGCCCCTACCAAAACAGTAACGGTTCGTTCCTTTTACATGGACGATACTGAAATTACGAACAGTGAGTACCGTCAGTTCGTAGAATGGGTAAAGGATTCCATTACAAGAACCCGTTTGGCGATTTTGGCCGATGAATTGGGAATTGGACCGGAAGATGGTGGAATTGGCGAGTATGCCTTTAAGGATGCGGATACCACAAAATCATCTGTTTATGACAAATATATGTTGGACAACTATTCCGGTATGGGTGAAACAGGTTATGAGGGAAGGGCCTTGAATAAGGACGAAGATCTTATTTGGGACACTTCTGAATATCCGGATGAATATTATGCCGAAGTTATGGATTCCCTATACATACCAGAAGAGGAGTCCTATAATGGTCAAAGAAGCATCGACGTAACAAAGTTAAAATACAAGTATAGCTGGATGGATATTGAGGCCGCTGCCCGTGCCGCCAAAAAAGGCAAGGGAAGTAGAAAGGATTTCATCCGTACGGAAGAATTGGAAATCTATCCTGATACGACCGTTTGGATCAGGGATTTCGAATACTCCTACAACGAGCCAATGCACAACGATTATTTCTGGCACGATGCCTACAGCGATTATCCTGTAGTAGGTATCTCCTGGCAGCAGGCAAAAGCTTTCTGCAACTGGAGGACCAAGTTCAAGAATGATGACCAGAAAAGTCGCGGTAAACAGTTCGTAAACCAGTTTAGATTGCCAACCGAAGCCGAATGGGAATATGCGGCCAGAGGCGGAATCGAAGGTGGAACATACCCTTGGGGCGGACCTTATGTAATCAGTGATACAGGTTGCTTTATGGCCAACTTTAAACCTCAGCGAGGGGATTATGCAGCGGATGCAGCTCTATACACCGTAGAAGCCAAATCCTATGAGCCAAACGACTTTAATCTCTACAATATGGCCGGTAACGTATCTGAGTGGACAAACTCTAGTTATGACCCTAGTGCTTACGACTACGTGTCCACAATGAATCCTAACGGTGGTGACCAGTCAAATACCAGAAAAGTAATACGAGGAGGTTCCTGGAAGGATGTTGCCTACTTCTTACAAGTAAGTACAAGGGATTACGAATATGCAGATTCCGCACGTAGTTACATAGGCTTCAGGACAGTACAGGATTACATGGGCGAGGAAGATTCAACACAGTAAACAAGTAAACTATTCATATTAAATTAATTAATTAGTAACCAAATCTTTAGTATTAAACCTTTAAATTAAAATTAAATCATGGCACAGTCAAAATCAACAAAAAAATTATTCAACATGGCCTACGGGCTTGGAGCATCAGTCGTAATTATAGGTGCATTGTTTAAAATCCTTCACTGGGAATTTGGACCTTTAACAGGTGGACTTTTATTGGCTATTGGTCTTATTACAGAAGCCCTAATCTTTGCGATCAGTGCATTCGAACCTGTAGACGACGAATTGGATTGGTCTTTGGTATACCCAGAATTAGCTGGAGGTGAAGCCAAGGCTAGAAAAAATGAAGTGGCCGAAATTAAGGAAGCCGAAACTTCTTTGTCCAAAAAATTGGATGATTTGTTAAAAGAGGCAGGTGTAGATGCCAACCTAATGGAAAGTTTAGGTACCAGTATTAAGAACTTTGAAGGTGCCGCCAAAGGTATTGCACCAACCGTAGATGCTATGGAATCTACTAGAAAGTATTCTGAGGAAATGGTACAGGCTGCCGCTCAGATGGAATCTTTGAACAGTCTTTATAAAGTACAATTAGAGAGTGCTAGCAGACAAGCTTCCGTTAACGAGGAAGTAGTACAAAACGCAAGTGCACTTAAGGAGCAAATGGCTTCATTGTCTACAAACCTTTCTTCTTTAAATGGTGTTTATGGTGGAATGTTGTCCGCAATGAACAGAAACTAAATTGGATTTTAAGTAAACCAAACCAAATCAGTATTAATTAAAATCTAATTAAAAAAACCATGGCAGGAGGAAAAGCAACACCACGTCAGAAGATGATCAACCTTATGTATTTGATCTTCATCGCAATGCTGGCGTTAAATATGAGTAAAGAAGTACTAGCGGCATTCGGTATTATGAACGAAAAGCTGGAGACTTCTAACGAAAAGACGACCGCAAGTAACGAAGCGTTCTTGGGTAGTCTGGAAACTAAGGCATCTGAAGATGCGGCCAAATATGAAAAGCTGTATCAGAATGCACAGAAGATCAAAGCAATGTCCCAAGAGTATTTCGACTATTTGGAATCCCTTAAGGACGGTATGACCGAAGGATTGGAAGATCCCACAGATTATGCCCGTATGGACAATTCAGATTATTTGGATCAAAAATTCTTTCAGGGTGACAATCTATCCGAAGGCGGCCAGGAATTTATGAATAGATTGACCGAATATAGAGATCAAGTAGCCGCAATCGTTCCAGCTACGCTAAAGCAATCCGTTATCGATCGTTTTAAAACTGGCGATGAAAACGGTAAGGTCGAGAAAAGGGACGGAACCAAGCAGGATTGGATCAACTACCACTATGAAGGGTATCCTTTGGTTGCCTCTTTGGCCAAGTTAACTTCTTTACAGGCCGATGTTAAGGCTACGGAAGAAGCTGCATTGAAATCTATGTTGGAAGGAGAGTTAACAAGCCAAGTTTCCTTAAAGAACTTTGCAACTTCACTTTCGGCTTCTAAATCTGCATACTATGCCGGTGAAAAGTACGATGGTAAGATTATCATCAGTAAAACGGATAACACCTCAACTCCAGTGAGAGCTGAATTGACCTTGGACGGTAGAAAACTTTCTGAAGGTACGGACTATAAATTGGAAGCCGGTGGTGTAAAAATGTTAATCGGTGCAGGAAATGCAGGAGATCACAAAGTGGAAGGCACTATCTATTTTATGCAGGACGGTGAGGAAATCGAGGTGCCTGTTAGTAACTCTTTTGCAACTATTTCAAAGCCAAACGCTGCTTTGATAGCTGCGGATAAAATGAACGTGGTTTATCGTGGCGTGGCCAACCCAATGTCCATTTCCATCCCTGGTATTCCAAATAACAAAGTTACTGCATCTGCTCCAGGTTTAAAGTCAGTAGGAGGCAGCAATTATGTGATGAACCCAGGAACTGGTAGAACGGTTACGATTTCCGCCTCTGGTACATTACCTGATGGGCAGACTGTTTCCTCTAAATCTGAATTTAGAATTAAGGACATTCCAAGACCAGAAGGAACTGTTAGTAAGCAGTCAGGTAGTATTAAATTACCAAGGGCCAATGTGGAGATTGCGACTATTGGCGCCGCATTGGATGAATTTGATTTTGACTTGAACCTTGCTGTTAGCGGATTTAAATTCAAGGTGCCTGGTCAGCCAACAGTTACCGTTAATGGAAACAAATTGGACGGTAGAGCCAAAGCGGCCCTTAAACGTGCCGGTAGAGGTGATGTGGTACAAATCTTTGATATAGAGGCTTACATTACAAATAACAAGAGTTACAAATTGAAGAAAGTATCTCCGGTTGTAGTGGAGATTACAAATTAAAATAATGAATACTACCGGGTAATCAGCAAATGGTTGCCCGGTTAATTTTAAAGTTTTAAAAGAATGAATTGGAAAAATGTTTTACTAATGGGTGCGGTAACATTGTTGCCCGCTTCCATGATGGCCCAGGCCAATATCCTTAATGCTAAAAAACCTGAGGATATAGGAGTGCGCACCGAGGAACAGAAGGCCGTGGATAATGACGCTCCTTTAGAATATGGTTATGTGGACGATAGGGATATTCTTTGGTCCAAGACGCTATGGGAAACCATTGATTTGGATGAAAGGGTGAATTTCCCGCTTTACTATCCTACGGATACGATGGATATAGGAAAAAATAGAAGGTCCCTATACCATGTATTGATCAAAAATCTTAGGGAAGGTAAACTGGAAGCCTATACGGATTCCTATTTTACAGAAAAAAGAACCTATAATGACCTTGCAGGTGCATTGCAATCCGTAGATACTTTGGACTATGGGTATGAGCAAATGAATGCCGGGGAACAGGTTTCTGCCGAGTACATTACCCGAAGAAACATTACTGCAGGTGAAATCGAGGAATACCATATTAAAGGTATGTGGTATTTTGATAAAAGGCAAGGAGAGTTGAAATATCGTTTGTTGGGGATTGCACCGGTTGCTCCGGACGTAAACTTCATCGACGATGATAATCCGGATATGGTGGAGCTTTTCTGGGTATGGTACCCGGATGCCCGTGAAATTTTACACGAGGCAAAGGTCTTCAACCAACAAAATTCCGCCCAGCCCATCTCTTTTGATATGTTGTTGAACGCAAGAAGGTTTAATGCCGTTATCTATAAAGAGGATAACGTTCACGGAGATCGTAAGGTCAGTGATTACATTGCGGACAACGCGCTTTTCCAATTGCTGGAAGCAAAACGTATTAAGGAAACCATTCGGGATCGGGAACAAGATATGTGGGCCTACTAGGTCAAAAGAAAATTCCAATTCAACAATATAAGCTCCGATATGTATCGGAGCTTTTTGTTTATGGCTATTTTTGCCAAATGGTAGATTATATTGTTGTAGGACTAGGTTTGGCGGGAGCCGCTTTTTGCGGTACCCTTAGACGCAACCAAAAAAGTTTTCATGTTATAAGTGACCAATCCCAGACTTCCTCAAAAGTGGCCGCCGGTCTTTCCAATCCCGTTATCTTAAAGCGGTTCAATTTAGCCTGGAAAGCCCATAATCTATTACCGTTTTCCAAAAGGTTTTATGAGGAATTGGAAAATGAATTGGCCGAACAACTTCTTTTGGACCAACCCATATTGCGCAAATTCAGTTCCATTGAGGAGCAGAATTTATGGTTTGAAGCATCGGACAAGGAACATTTACATCAATTTTTGTCTTCCCAACTCTTAAGGAACACCAATCCGGATTTGAACGCTCCCTATGGTTTTGGTGTATTGAAAGGTGCGTACCGATTAAGGACCCAAGAATTCCTAACTGCCTATCAAAAAAAAATTCTTGCACCAGACCAATTCTCAGCGGAAACATTTGATTATTCTGAGCTACAGATAAGGATGGACCATTTGGAATATAAAGGTATCCGGGCCAAAAACCTTGTTTTTGCCGAAGGTTTCGGGGTCAAGAAAAATCCTTTCTTTAATTATCTTCCGGTACAAGGTTCAAAGGGGGAGTATCTCATCATCGAATCCAGGGAATTATCGGAAAAAAACGCCTTAAAGTCATCCGTCTTTGTCATACCACTAGGGAATAATCGGTATTTGGTAGGGGCAAACTATAATCCGGTAGACAAGGACAATAGACCATCGGAAGCAACCAAGATAGAACTGCTCAAAAAACTGGAGGGTATCGTGAATTGTTCCTATGAAGTGGTAGGGCATGTTGCAGGGGTCAGGCCTACGGTCAAGGACAGGAGACCCTTAGTAGGTACACATCCAAATCACAAAAATCTTCATATTATCAATGGTTTTGGTTCCCATGGTGTCATGATTGCACCTTGGGTGGCCTTGGAATTATTTAATTCTATTGAAAAAGGAACATCATTGGACCCTGAAGTTGATATCCATAGATTTCTTAGTTTGCTGTCAAACTAATCACATGGGCGTATCCATAGTATAATACTTAAATAATACGGGAACTTCTTTATAAATTTCTATCGAGTTAAAATCCTTTTTTTGACCTTTGCACATCCAAAAAAAGGACAGTATATAAACCTAATATGCCGGTTTCTTGTCGATATTAAAAATTAGATAGAATGCTTAACATTCACAACTTATCCGTTTCATTTGGCGGGGAATATTTATTTGAGGAAATCTCCTTTCGGTTAAATGCCGGAAATAGGGTAGGGCTCGTAGGAAAAAATGGCGCGGGAAAGTCAACACTGCTTAAATTACTGGCCAAGCAAATGCCGATAGACTCCGGCACCATTGCCGTTGAAAAGGATATTAAGATCGGGTTTTTGCGTCAGGATATCGACTTTGAACTGGGAAGGACGGTTCTGGAGGAGGCCTATCAAGCATTTGAGGAACTAAAGGTGCTGGAGGCTAAAATGGACGAAATCAACTATCAACTGGCGGAACGTACCGATTATGAAAGCGAAGGCTACAACCAGCTCATCATCGATTTGAGCGATGTAACTTCCCACTATGAAATTTTGGGCGGATACAACTATCAGGGCGAAACGGAAAAAATATTACAGGGCCTTGGTTTTAAAAGAGCCGATTTTGACAAAAAGACCGAAACCTTTTCCGGGGGGTGGCGCATGCGTATCGAACTGGCAAAATTGTTGTTGCAAAATAACGATGTGCTGCTTCTGGATGAGCCTACCAACCACTTGGATATTGAATCCATCATCTGGTTCGAGCAATTTTTGAACAATTATACCGGAGCGGTCATGATCGTTTCGCACGATAAAATGTTCTTGGATAACGTCACCAACAGAACTATTGAGATTTCCTTGGGAAGGATTTATGACTATAACAAGCCCTATTCAAAATATTTGGTCCTTAGGGAAGAGATTCGCCAACAACAGTTGAGCGCACAAAAGAACCAGGATCGCGAAATACAACAGGCAGAACGACTCATAGAGAAATTTAGGGCCAAATCCACTAAAGCTTCTATGGCCCAATCGCTCATAAAAAAACTGGATAAGATAGAACGCATCGAAGTCGATGAGGATGATAACAGTGTGATGAGCCTTCGGTTTCCTATTTCCGTAACGCCGGGCAAGGTGGTGGTAGAGATGGAGAACCTATCCAAATCCTATGGTGAAAAAAAGGTCCTGGAAAATGTGGACCTGCTGGTGGAGCGTGATAGTAAGACGGCCTTTGTGGGGCAGAACGGACAGGGAAAATCCACCTTGGCCAAAATTATTGTGGGGGAACTGGAGCATAAAGGCCATCTTAAGCTGGGGCACAATGTCCAGATAGGTTATTTTGCCCAGAACCAAGCGGAATATTTGGATGGGGACAAGACTATTTTGGATACCATGATAGATGCCGCCAATGAATCCAACCGAAGTAAGGTGCGTGATATCTTGGGTTCATTTTTGTTCCGGGGAGATGATGTTGAAAAATACGTGAAGGTGCTTTCCGGTGGGGAACGAAACCGACTCGCCCTAGCCAAAATGCTCTTACAGCCTTTCAACGTTTTGGTAATGGACGAACCTACCAACCACTTGGACATAAAATCCAAAAATGTACTGAAACAGGCCTGTCTCAATTTTGAGGGAACACTTATTCTGGTTTCCCACGATCGGGATTTTCTTCAGGGATTGACCAACAAGGTCTATGAGTTTAAGGACAAGCGAATCAAGGAGTATCTTGGGGATATCGATTTTTATCTGGAACAGCGCAAGGTCAATGACTTTAGAAGTATAGAAAAGCGGGAGGAAAAAAAGGAAGTGAAACCCATGGAACGGAAAAACACTTCTTTTGATGACCAAAAACAACTAAAGAGCCTTAAGAACCAACTCAGCGGATTGGAAAGTAAAATTTCCGCTCTTGAGAAGGAGATAAAAAAGATAGATCACGAGTTGTTGATGAATTATGACGCCACCATTGCCAAGCCCAACTTTTTTGATGAATATCAAGCTAAAAAGGCAAAGCTTGAAAAACACATGGATAAATGGGAAAGCCTTACCTTGGAAATTGAAAGTATACAATAACCTTGACCTACTACATTCGTAGTTTCACAACGTTTTCCGGAAGTTTCACAACAAAATGTATGCGTTGAACGATAATTTTTGGCTCTTTATCGTTTATGTTAGAAATTTGTAAGATAATTCTTAATCCTAGTTAAGAACACATAATTTCATCATATATGAAGAATCTATACGTACTGTTATCCATATTCATGTTAATTTCCAGTCTTGGTATGGCCAAAGTTTCAAAAACTGAAAAAAAGGCTTTGATTGCGCTCTATAATAGCACAAACGGGGCACATTGGATTCGAAAGTGGGATTTGAAAAAGCCAGTCTCAGAATGGTACGGTGTTAAGATTGAAGACGACAAGGTCGTTGAAATCAACTTATTCCATAATAATTTGATGGGTCCCTTACCGGTTGGAATTTCTAAATTGGAAAATCTCAAGGTGTTGAATTTGGCGTTTAATTCAATTACGGGGGAATTACCGGGAGACTTGGTACAATTGTCACATTTAAGGGTTTTAAAGTTGGAGATGAATAGGTTAAAGGGAGGAATTCCAACTAATATTGGCGGACTATCGAACTTAGTGGAACTGACCGCTTTCAATAATTTTCTTTCTGGAGGTATACCGGAGAGTATTGGTGACATAAGTAATTTAAAAATTCTTAACCTTTCCAGTAACTCCCTAAATGGAACCATTCCGGAATCTCTTGGACAATTGACACAATTGGAAACATTGGGACTTTTCGAAAATACCTTGGAAGGATCCATCCCAGGGGAAATTGGTCGTTTGACAAAATTAAAGGAACTGGTCTTGGCAAATAATAGCTTGAACGGTGAAATTCCAGAAGAATTCAATCAATTGGCAAGCCTCCAGATTTTTCAAATACAGAACAATAATTTTTCATCCTTTAAGAATCTTGAAATATTAAAGACTAGGGAGTATTTGGTATTCGACTATGATGGGTTCGATAAAAACCTTGATTTTAAGGAGCTTAAGTTGGATAAGACTCGAATGGCCGATACAAAATACGAAGACGTAGAAAATTAAGAGTAGTTTACACTTTTAGTTAGTTTGGTGAAAAAAGAGGTGTTGGTAGCACCTCTTTTTGTTTTTTTGGATAAAATAAAAGCCTCTGATTTCGAGCTTTAGATGTATTCAGTAGCTTTTACAAAAGATTAGGAAAATGGACAACGGTTGGTTCAATAATATAGTAAAAAAAAAGACTCCTATGTAAGCTAAGCTTTGGTGTAGTCCTCATATTTTCAATAACATTCTTCATCCGCGAGTCCCTAGACAGGCGCGCAAAGCCTTGGAGGAACTTTATGTTAGAACATCTGATGAATCTTGGGCAATCACTTAGAACTTGCAGGAAGAAGTATCGTCATGGCAAGGAATTCGGGTAGAAAATGGTCATGTCATTTCCATAAATTTTTATTATAATTGACTAAAAGGCGAACTACCGAAAAATTTTCAGAACCTACCATACTTAGATAGCCTAAATCTAGCTTTTAACGATTTAAATGGTACGCTTCCTTTTTTCCTTTTCAATACTTCGCGTTTAAGAATATTACGACTAGAAATGAATTCGTTTCAGGTACATTGCCCAAAGAGATTTCTATGGATTGCAAACTAACGGAATTGAGCCTTTTTAATAATTAATTGGGAGGAGTTATTCCAGGTAAAATTGGGAATGCCAAGGCATTAAAAATACTAATCCTTTCCTGTAATTATTTTACCGGTTCCCTGCTCCAAGGTCTTTTCTGCCTTATGGAATTGGAACAGGTGTAGTTATTTGGAAATGGGCTTTGTGGCGAAATCAAACTTGAAATGGAAAATATGGTGCATTTGGAGGAAATGGTATTGTCCTATAATAGCTTTGAGGGAAACCTACCTGAAAGTATCACTAATTTGGAACACCTTGAATTGGTACAATTGCATAGGAACAATCTTATTTCATAAGGGCTTTTAGATCTCAAAATCCTAAGGTCTGGTTAGCTTTGACAGTTATGACTTGATTATGAATATTCAAATTAGGGATAAGATCGGGTTTAGCAAACCAAGAATGGCAGATACAAAATTTGATTACTCAAAAAATTAAAATCTACGAACTAAACTATTTAAAAGAGGTGCTTTAAGCACCTCTTTTTAGTTTTTACGTTAATCGTCTACACGTAAGTTTCATTTACTTCAGTTGCAGTTTTTCAAGTTTTATGAAATTTTTAACCTCCTGTAAAGAATATACGGGAACCGATTTTTTGTAGTTTCGCCGTTTAAAACCGTTTAATTTCATCCTAAATCACTGAATTTAATCTAGTTAACTTTTTATAGGGTTACTATTCATGTTTGGAGCATATTGAAGCGTACTTGAACCATAATCCAAAAAATTGGGTAAAGCTTAAGGTCATTTCACAAATCAATTTGGACGTTTCATGTACATAAAATAATTGTTGCACATAGACAGAAATATATTTGTAGTCGTTTTAAAAAATCAATTGTTAAAACCAAAACCAAAATGCGAAAAATCATCTTTACCGGACTAGGTATCGTATTAATAGTAGCTTCATTTTTTTTGGCGAAAGTCATTATAGACAATAAAAAGGTCTTTAAGCCACGCGCCCAAAAGGTAGTAAAGACCGTTTTTACTGAAGTAGTTGAAAACAAGACCATTCCCATCGTTGTATCCGCTAACGGAAATCTTAGGGCAAAACAGCGGGTTGAATTGTATGCCGAAGTGCAGGGTGTCTTTAGAAGGGGCAGCAAATTGTTCAAGGAAGGTCAGGCCTATAAACAAGGTGAAACCATCATCAGTATTGATGCCGATGAATACACTGCAAGTGTACAATCCGCCAAGAGTAACCTTTACAATGAGCTAACATCCATTATGCCGGATTTACGCTTGGACTACCCGGATTTTTATCCAAAATGGCAGAAGTACCTAAACGGTTTCGACCTTTCCAAGAGTACACCAAAATTGCCCGAAATGACTTCAGAAAGTGAGCGTTTCTTTATCACGGGAAGAGGTATTCTTTCCAGTTACTACAATGTAAAGAACCTGGAGCAACGGCTATCAAAATATAGGATAGTCGCTCCTTTTACTGGAGTTTTGACAGAAGCTCTGGTAACGGAAGGTACATTGGTCAGATCCGGTCAGAAATTGGGCGAGTTCATCAATCCAGGTGTTTACGAATTGGAAGTTTCGGTAAGCAAATCGTTCACTGATTTATTAAAGGTGGGCGAATCCGTGGAATTGACCAGTTTGGACGGCGAAGAAGTCTATACAGGTAAGGTTACAAGAATTAATGGAAGGGTTGACCAGGCTTCTCAGACAATTAAGGCCTACATAGAAGTGGACAACGACAAACTTCGGGAAGGTATGTACCTAGAGGCGAATCTGGATGCCAAAAAGGAAGAAAATGCCATCGAAATAGATAGAAGCCTGCTTTTGGAAGGTAATAAAATATTCGTAGTTCGTGATTCCGTATTGGACCTTATTGATGTAAAGCCGGTCTATTTTTCTGAAAAAAGTGTTGTTTTGAAGGATGTTCCCAATGGAATGACAATTATGTCCAAGCCATTGATCGGTGCATATACGGGTATGGCCGTAAAGGTATACGAAGACCAACCAGATAACTCTAAAGGATAATGCGAAAGATCATTGAATACTTTATTAGATACCATGTCGCCGTAAACGTGGTAGTTATTTCCTTTGCCCTTTTTGGTATCGTGGGGTACAAGTCCCTGAAATCCTCTTTTTTTCCATTAACTGATTCCAAGAACATTTCCATTACCATTACCTACCCGGGTGCCTCGCCACAAGAGGTGGAGGAAGGTATCGTACTTAAAATAGAGGATAACCTAAAAGGTTTGGAAGGGGTGGATCGTGTCACTTCCACATCTAGGGAAAATAGTGGTACCATTAACATCGAAATAGAAAAAGGAAGGGATATCGATTTCATGCTGCTTGAGGTAAAAAATGCCGTGGACAGGGTACCTACCTTTCCAACCGGCATGGAGCCTTTGATAGTGTCCAAATTGGAAGCGGTTCGGCAAACGATTTCCTTCGCCATTAGTGGTGAGGATATTCCTTTGGCCACTTTGAAAAATGTGGGTAGGCAGATTGAGAACGATTTAAGGGCCATACCCGGAATTTCCCAGATAGAGATTTCTGGGTTTCCGCAGGAAGAAATTGAAATTGCCGTTAACGAAAACAACTTATTGGCCTATGGAATTTCATTTCAGGAAGTCGCAACTGCCGTAGGCAATGCAAATATTTTGGTTACCGGTGGTAACATAAAAACGGATGCGGAGGAATACTTGATTCGCGCCAACAATCGGTCTTATTATGGCGATGAGCTTTCCAATCTGATCGTTCGTGCTGATGTATCCGGTAGTACCGTGCGTTTGAAGGATGTTGCGGAAATTCGCGATAGGTTCGCAGAAGACCCCAACGCCAGTTACTTTGACGGTAATCTGTCCGTAAACGTATCCATCACCAGTACCAATACTGAGGATTTGATACAATCTGCCACCGATGTTAAGGCCTATGTGGAGGAATTCAACCAAAAGTACTCCAATGTGGAATTGGATGTTGTTTCCGATCAATCCGAAACATTGGTGCAACGGACCGAATTACTCGCCGAAAACGCCATTATGGGAATGATTTTGGTTCTGATATTCCTATCACTCTTTTTAAATACCAGGCTAGCGTTTTGGGTAGCTTTTGGATTGCCCGTAGCCTTTCTTGGAATGTTCGTATTCGCCGGATTTTTTAACGTCACGATTAATGTGTTGTCCCTGTTTGGGATGATTATCGTGATCGGGATATTGGTAGACGATGGTATCGTTATCGCGGAGAATATTTACCAGCATTATGAAAAGGGGAAAACCCCAGTACAAGCAGCCGTGGACGGTACCATGGAAGTATTGCCCCCAATTATATCGGCCATCATCACCACCATTTTGGCCTTCTCCATCTTTTTATTCCTCGATAGTAGGATTGGGGAGTTTTTTGGAGAGGTATCCGTCATCGTTATTCTAACCTTGGTGGTGTCTTTAGTGGAGGCTTTGATTATACTACCAGCACACTTGGCACATTCAAAGGCCTTACAGCCCTTGGATGACAAGCCCAAGAAAGGAACCGCCAGCGCTTTTGCCAAGCTACGGGTCATCAATGATTTTGGGGACAAGATCATGGTTTGGATGCGTGATAAGCTCTATGCGCCATCGTTGCGATTTGCCATGCGTTACAAAATACTTACATTCAGCTTTTTTGCCATGGCTCTTGTGCTCACTTTTGGGTCCCTTGGAGGTGGTATCATACGCACAGCTTTTTTTCCTAGGATTGCCAGTGACAGGGTTAGTATTGAATTGCAGATGCCAAATGGTACCAATGAAAAGATTACCGATTCCATCATAAGCCTCATTGAGGAAAAAGCCGAAATTGTAAATAAGCAACTTACGGAGGAATTTTTGCCCAATTCGGATAAGATAATGTTTGAAAACATGATCCGTAGACTAGGGCCCGGATCTTCGACGGCGCAATTGACCATCAACTTATTACCAGGTGAAGAACGACCCGATGCCGTTGTGGCCGATGTCGTAACGAGAAGAATAGAGGAACTGGTAGGGCCAGTGATTGGCGTAGAAAGCCTCATTTATGGTTCCGGGGGAAATTTTGGCGGTTCGCCCGTTTCCGTATCCCTATTGGGGAACAATATTGAGGAGCTCAAGGCGGCCAAGAACGAGCTTAAAGGTATTTTGCAGAACAATACCCGTTTAAAGGATATTTCGGACAACGATCCTGCGGGTATCAAAGAAATTAGATTGCAGTTAAAGGAAAATGCCTATTTGTTGGGGCTGGACCTGAGAACGGTCATGAATCAGGTGCGAGCCGGATTCTTCGGCGTACAGGCTCAGCGTTTTCAAAGGTCTCAGGATGAAATCAGGGTCTGGGTCAGATATGATAGGGAAGACAGGTCGTCCATTACAAATTTGGACGAGATGCGCATCGTTACGCCTTCCGGTGATCGGGTGCCCTTGAAGGAAATAGCGGAATATTCCATTGAACGTGGCGATGTCGCCATCAATAGGTTGGAAGGCCGCAGGGAGATTCAGGTTTCTGCAGATATGAAGGATATTAAGGATAGCCCAACGGAGATCATGGCAGAAATCCAAAATGTGATTATGCCCGATATTCAGTCCAGATATCCTACCGTTACCGCTTCCTACGAAGGTCAGAACAGGGAATTGGGCAAACTCACCGGTTCTCTTAAGGTGGTGGGCCTATCGGTGCTACTGCTTATTTATATAACCATTGCATTCACGTTTAGAAGCTTTAGTCAGCCATTAATGTTATTGTTGTTGGTTCCTTTTAGCTTTACGGCGGTAGCTTGGGGACACTGGATACATGATTTCCCCTTGAACGTACTTTCCATTTTGGGTATCATCGCCTTGATAGGAATTATGGTGAACGATGGTCTGGTGCTTATCGGTAAGTTCAATAATAACCTTAGAGAAGGTATGACCTTTGATGCAGCCATATATGAAGCAGGTAAATCAAGGTTTAGGGCAATTTTCTTGACCTCTGTAACGACCATTGCAGGACTTGCTCCCCTTATGTTGGAGACAAGCAGACAGGCACAGTTTCTAAAGCCTATGGCCATATCCATTGCATATGGTATTGGCATCGCCACGGTTTTGACCCTATTGATGTTACCATTGTTTCTATCCTTTGGGAATAAATTGAAATCAAAGAACAAAATGTTGGCGAGCGGTCATAAGATTACCAAGGAAGAGGTAGAAAGAGCTATTTTGGAAAAAAGGGAGTCCGAACATTTGGAAGGACAAAAGAACCATGGCCTGAACGGAAATCTAATCGAGGAAAAACCACACCATAAAGAATTAGAAGAAACCATATAATGACAAGATTTAGATTAACAACGTTCCTTTTATTATTCTCTTTATTAGTTGTTGCACAAGAAGACCTTCTCTCCAAGGAAGAAGCGATTACCAAGGCACTTGAGAATAATTTTGGGATTTTGGTTGCCAATAATAATTTAAGGATTGCCGAGAACAATAAAAGCCTAATGAATTCAGGCTTTTTACCTTCCTTAACAGGAAATGCAGGTGCATCCTATGATAAAAACAATCAAGAGGCCACATTCCAGGATGGTAACGTAAGGGCTATAGATGGTGCGGAAACAACTCGTTACAATGCATCTTTGAACCTTAATTATACGCTTTTTGATGGGCTTGGAAGAATGTATGACTTCAAAAGGCTTAAGGAGGAATATAATCTCAGTGCACTGGAAACAAGGGAAACTATCGAAACGACCATGTTGCAGTTATTTACTGTATATTTTGAGGTGGCAAGACTTACCGAGAATATCAACGTTTTAGAGGAAACATTTTCCAATACTAAGAACAGATTGCAAAGGGCAGAATATAGTTTCGAATTTGGACGGACAAATAAATTGGATGTCTTAAATGCAGAGGTGGACTTGGTCAACGATAGTATAAATCTTATGAACGAGCGGCAAACGCTCAGAAATACTAAAAGAGATTTAAATCTACTGTTGAACCGCGAGCTACTTACCACTTTTGAGGTAGATACGGTCGTTAGTTTTACCAACTCAATTAGATTGGAAGAATTTCTTGGAGTAGGGGTAGAGAATAATGTACGCATCCTTCAAATGAAACAGAATATCAAAATAAACGATTATACCTTAAAATCAAGTAAGTCCGTTTTTTTGCCCACAGTGGGACTTACGGGGTCTTATGGGTGGAACCAAGGTAATTTCCCCGCCACCAACTTCTTGGCCTCCAACGTTTCTACAGGTGTTTCCGCTGGTCTTAATTTAACATGGAATTTGTTCAATGGGGGAACTAGCATCACCCAAATAAAAAATGCAAGGATTCTCTTGGACAATCAGGAAATATTGGAGGAACAGACCATTCAAGAGGTAAAAAGGGATATAGAAAATGCAAAAGACGACTACCAAAACCGATTGGATATTTTGGCCCTTCAAGAAAAAAATGTGATAACGGCTCAAAACAATTTTGATCGGTCTAATGAACAATACAAACTAGGGCAAATTACCTCCGTTGAGTTGAGACAGGCACAGATAAATCTATTGAATGCCCAGACCAATAAGAATTTCGCTAAATATGACGCCAAATTGGCGGAATTGCAATTACTCCAACTTACAGGACAGTTACTGAATGTTGAAATATAAACGGCACAGTTCAAATTATAAAGTAAAGTACCATGTACAAGGATAAAACGGACAAAGAACTTTTGGAGGTGTTGGAACAATATTCCCAATTAACATTCGAGTCCCAACTAAGTTTAAAGGACGAAATCAGTACGAGAGGTCTTATTGCAGATACCTCGGAACTCGATGCCGCTATAGAAGACAAGATTTCCCGAATTAAAAATTTTGAATTTTTGAAGGATTTTGGTTTTAAGGCCGAAACTACCAATACTAAATTTTTAGTAACTAGAACCTTAAACGCTACCTTGACCGATGTCTTTGCGGTCATTTTGGGGCTCATTATTTTCTTCTTGGGCGTCAACGGTGTCGTAAATCTTATAATGACCTTTGTGAATGGCGATGAAATTGATGTTTTTACCCTGGCCGTCAAGTTTGCCATGGCGGGACTCGTTTTTGTTGGCATCAAATTCTTTAGTGGCCTAAAAAGATTGTTCGACTACAGTGGCTTTGAACTGGCGCGCACGGATGGCGATATTACCTTAAAAAAGCGGTTTGATATTAAACTTGAGGAAATCAGGGCCAAAGCTTCAGACCTATTCTTGGATAGGGAGGAGGATGAATTGGAGCTTAAATTGGGGAATCAGGTTATTTTCAGTTCCAATGCGGAAAATCTGGTGCAACGGATGACCTTGGAGGAATTGACCAAAAGACTTAAAGGGAATTAATCGTACCAAGTTATGTACGAACACTTTTTTCTATGCCCCTATTGTTGGGAAGAGGTTTCCATGCTCATGGATCCTTCCATATCCAAACAGACCTATATTGAGGATTGCGAGGTATGTTGTAATCCAATTGAAGTGACCCCGGAATTTCTAGGCGATGTATTGGTGGGTTTTGAAGCTAGGGAAATTGGACAATAATCAATCCATTTCTTGAATCTTACCCCCAAAGACTTTGTCCCTTTTTACGTTCTTCGGTTTACCATAGATGTAAATGGAGCCGCCTGCCTTCACTTTGGCATTTACTTCCTCAGTGGCTTTCACATCGGCCCGGCCGCCTGCCATCACGGTTACTTCGGTCATCTCCGTATTCAAATCCTTGCAATAGGCCTTTCCGCCCGTATTTACGGAAACCTCCTGTTTTTTACTGCTTCCCGTTAGGGTTATTTCACTTCCGGATACGGAACGTACATAGACCTCCTCCAAATCGACCTTTAGGTCAATGATTCCACCTTCCTGCCCTTTGATCTCGACTTTGGAACCCTTGAAGGTTTCTTCAGAAATAATTTTTGCATTTTCATTTGCATCCAACAAGGTCAAGTCTTCTGTATAGTACAAGGTGCCCTTGGCCTCATCGCCGTCCATGAAATTGCCAAATTCCATCTTGATTTTTAGAAGTCCGTTTTTATTGGATATTTCTACTTCGTCACGGTCGTCTCCCGTGATTACGAGTTTGTTCTCATTGCTTTTTACCAAGGAAACTACAATTCGGTCGTAGACCTTTAGTTCCGTAAACTTTTCAAGGGTCTTGGTATTGGCCTTTTGGGCGAATGTTAACGTGCCGATACATAAAAGAATGGTGAACGCATATACTTGTTTCATTGCTAAGGTGTTCATTAGGTGAGTTTTTCAAAGGGTAATTTAACACTATTTATGCAAAAATAGTAACGATGTTTATTACCATGGATAATTGCTATTCAAAGCTCTTTTTGTAAGAAGATGGCGATACGCCTTTTTGGGCCTTGAACTGTCTATTAAAATTGGACTGATTTTGAAAACCACAGGCTTCGGCGATTTCGCCAATTGACAGGGTGTTGGAAAGCACCAATTGCTGGCACGCATGGGACACCCTATATTCGATCAAAAAATCCATAAAACTTTTGTTGGTATGTTTTTTAAAGAACCTACAAAATGAATTTTTGGTCATATGGCTTATAGAAGCTACTTCTTCCAAAGGTATGGGCCTATGAAAATTTTGGATTACCAAATCAAAGATGCGCTGTAACCGTTCCCCTTCGTCCAAACTTCGCACCTTCGTTGTGGCCGATAGCGAGAGCGTTTGGCTAGGAAGGCCACATAATTTACTCTGTAGCTGCAACAAGCCTAGGAATCGGTCGAATCTATTTTTTGATTCCATTCCCTTTATAAATTGACCGAGTTCATTTTGCTCCTCCAATACCCTAAACCCATATTGAGCCTTTTCAAAAAACATCCGTATATCTTGTAGTTCCAATAAACGGAAGAAATTTTCGCCAAAGGAATCCTTGGTAAAGAACAAGGTGTACATTTTGGAAGGGGTCTTACCACTATCCTCACTTTTAAACAGGTGGGGAATGGTACTTCCTATTACAAAAAGGTCGTTGGAGCTGTATGGGTGAATTCCGTCCATAAAGACCAGTTTTCCGGTACCCCGTTCAATATAACTTATCTGTATTTCTTCATGTTGATGGAGTTTATCATAGAAACGGATTTCCTCATCAACCTGGAAGACCAAATTCTCCAAGGGTGATTTTGGGATTACAAAGGGAAGTACTTTCATTTTATGAAAGTAGTCCAAATTATCCACATTATACTATTCGTTATTAAATTTAGGGGTAATATAATACTGAAATTGGATAAGATGCAATTAGGGCTTTGTACACTGTCTATTTAATTTTAAGGAAACAAAATTATTGAGTTATGGTATTTTCATGGAGTGGGGTAATGCCCGCGGTTACTACAAAGTTTACAAAGGACGGAGCATTGGACCTGGATATGTTCCAGGTAAACATCGAGGCCCAAGTGGCTGCCGGGGTAAACGGTATCATATTAGGTGGCACCCTGGGCGAGGCGAGTACCTTGACCGGACCGGAAAAGGAGACCTTGTTAAAAAGGACGATCGGGATTGTGGATGGAAAAGTTCCGGTAATTTTGAATATTGCGGAACAGACCACCCAAGGGGCCATAGATGCCGTGAAAGCGGCTGAAAAGAATGGCGCATCAGGTCTTATGATGCTGCCCCCCATGCGTTACAAGGCCAATGATTTTGAGACGGTGACCTATTTTCAGGAAGTGGCACGTAGCACGGATTTGCCCATCATGATCTATAACAACCCGATCGATTACGGTATTATGGTGACCCTTGATATGTTCGAGACCTTGTTGAAGGAAAAAAATATCACAGCCGTTAAGGAAAGTACGCGCGACATTTCCAATGTTACCCGGATAAAAAACCGTTTTGGAGACCGACTTAAAATTCTGACCGGGGTGGATACCCTTGGACTTGAAAGTCTCTTAATGGGTGCCGAAGGCTGGGTAGCCGGACTGGTTTGTGCCTTCCCGGCTGAAACGGTCGCCATTTACAAATTAGCAAAGGCCGGAAGGATCAAGGAGGCCCTGGAAATCTATAGATGGTTTCTGCCCTTACTTGAATTGGACATCAATCCACAGTTGGTACAGAATATAAAGTTGGCCGAAGTCGCCACGGGCATAGGCACAGAAAATGTTAGGGCTCCCCGACTGCCTTTGCAAGGTGCGGAGCGAGAAAGAGTGCTGAAGATTATCGAGATCGGGATGGCGAACAGGCCCCAATTGCCGGATTATTTGCACCTGGAAGAAGCAATGATTTAATGGCTAGGTTCATGGCAAAAAAGTATCTTAATCGAATTTTAATCCTAGGTCTTGGGTTACTATTGCATTCTATACCGATGTTTGCCCAAAAGCAAGCCTTGGAAAAAATCATCGGGGAGGTGGAGGCGTTTGAACTGTACGACCGAAGCGAATTCCCCCTAGGCCGATACCTTCCCGAAGTCTATAAAAAGGATGCCAATTTTGCCCAGGAACAACTGGCAAAACTGGAATCTATTGAAACGGTCGATCTTTCCGAAACCGAAATGATTTCCCTGGAACTGCTGAAATTTAGTCTCCAAAACAGGGTGGACGAGTACAAGCACGAACTCTACCTAAACCCCATTCAGGCCGACCAAGGTTTTCACCTCAGTCTAAATTATCGTATTCGGCCCCTACGGGATTATGAAAGTGCCAGGCAGTATTTGAAGGCGCTCAATGACATGCCTCGCTTTGCCGAGGAACATTTTCAGGTTTTGCGAATGGCCCTTGAAAAAAAGGTTTCCCAGCCCAAGGTGATTTTTGAAGGCTATGAATCCACCTACAACCAGCATATTACTGAAAACATTTCGGACAATGCATTTTACGGCCCCTTTAAGGACCTGCCATCATCGCTAACAACAGCACAAAAGGATTCCATTCTTGGTGCCGCTAAAGTGGCCATTGAGGCAGCGGTCGTACCAACCTTCAAAAAAATAAAGGACTTTTTTGAATCGGAATACTTGCCCAATACCCGGAACACGTTTGGTATTTCCGATACGCCCGGGGGAGCGGAACTCTATCAGAACAGGGTAAACTATTATACCACGACCAATACATACACCGCGGAAGACGTGCATCAAATCGGTCTAAAAGAAGTAGCTCGGATTCGTTCCGAAATGCAGGAAATCATCAAATCCGTTGGGTTCAAGGGAAGTTTTGCAGACTTTCTGGAGTTTCTGCGAACCGACCCCCAGTTTTACGTGACCAATGGCGAGGACTTATTAAAGGAGGCGCGAAACATCGCAAAGCAAATCGACGCGAAATTACCCGCCTATTTTTCTACCTTGCCAAGAAAACCCTATGGGGTCATAAAAGTACCCGATGCCCTGGCACCCAAATATACGGGCGGTAGGTATTCCGGCTCTCGCAGTCCTACAGAACCGGGGTATTATTTGGTGAATACCTATAAGTTGGACAGTAGGCCTCTATATGTATTGCCATCCTTGACCCTTCACGAAGCGGTTCCCGGGCATCATTTGCAGGGCAGCCTCAATCAGGAAATGTCCGATAGTATTCCCCAATTCAGAAGAAACATGTATCTCTCCGCCTTTGGGGAAGGATGGGCCCTGTACACGGAGTTTTTGGGCGATGAAATGGGTATGTACAAGACACCGTACGAAAAATTCGGGAAGCTTACCTATGAAATGTGGCGCGCAACCCGTTTGGTCGTGGATACGGGCATTCATGCCAAAGGATGGACAAAGCAACAGGTCTTGGACTTTATGAAGAACAACACGGCACTCTCCTTACATGAAATCAATACAGAAACCGACCGATATATCGCTTGGCCCGGGCAGGCCCTATCTTACAAAATGGGCGAACTGAAGATACGGGAATTGCGAACCAAAGCGGAAGAAGAGCTTGGTCCCGACTTTAACATCCGGGAGTTTCACGAGGTAATTTTAGGTCAGGGTACGGTGACCTTGCCCATTTTGGAAAGAAGGGTAAACGATTATATCAAAAGTAAAAAATCCTAGGAGCGAACCATAAATTTGAACGAACTTCGAGGGTACAAATTCCAGCATATCCAACAAAATAGAAATTGAGTGAAAGAGTATGTCTTTAAATGTATTGACGGCCATACATGTGGGAACCCCGTTAGGCTGGTCGTTGAAGGTGCACCTACTTTGGTGGGGGCGAATATGAGCGAAAAGCGACTCCATTTTATGAAGGAGTATGACTGGATCAGAAAGGGACTGATGTACGAACCCAGGGGCCATGATATGATGAGCGGTGCCTTTTTATATCCGCCTTCAAATCCTGATAACGATTTTGGCATCGTCTTTATAGAAACAAGTGGTTGCCTTCCCATGTGCGGGCATGGCAGCATCGGCGTGATAACCATGGCCATTGAAGAGGGCGTTGTGGTTCCCAAAGAGCCCGGTAAGATAAGAATGGAAGCCCCGGCAGGTTTGGTGGAGGTGACCTACCAACAGAACGGAAATAAAGTGGAGTGGGTAAAACTGGTCAACGTAGGTTCTTACTTGGCGGCATCGGATTTGACAGTTTCTTCCAGTTACTTGGGAGAACTTGTTTTTGATGTGGCCTATGGCGGAAATTTCTACGCGATTTTTGACCCACAGAAGAACTTTTCTGGATTGCAGGATTATTCGGCCTCCCAATTGATAGAAATGGCGAGGGAGCTCAGACAGAACATCAACTTGAAATATCCGGGAAAATTTGTACATCCAGAGAATCCGTCCATCAAGGATGTGAGCCATGTCCTTTGGACGGGTACGACCATTTCACCCGATGCTACGGCAAGAAACGCCGTGTTCTACGGCGATAAGGCCATTGATCGTTCCCCTTGTGGTACCGGTACCTCGGCGCGCATGGCCCAGTGGTATGCCAAGGATAAATTGGGGCTTGGAGCGGAGTTTGTACATGAAAGTATTATAGGCTCAAAATTCATAGGGATGGCTGAAAAGGAATGTAAAATTGGTAATTTTACAGGTATAATTCCCAGCATAAAGGGTTGGGCGAGAAAGTATGGTTACAATGAAATTACCATTGATGAAGCGGACCCTTATGCCTTCGGCTTTCAAGTAATATAATATGGCGGAGAAGAAAAAGACATTGATTATCGGCGCAGGTGTAATGGGGCTTTGTTCGGCCTATTACCTGCATAAAAAGGGACATCAGGTCACGGTTTTGGAACAGTCCATGGGCGGCCAGGGAGCCTCTTTTGTAAATGCCGGATATCTCACGCCCAGTCATATCGTACCTATGGCGGCACCTGGGGTGATTACCAAAGGATTGTCCATGATGATGGATAGTAAGAGTCCTTTTTATATAAAACCACGTTGGGATGTCGATTTCTTTAAATGGGCCTGGGCATTTCATAAATCTTCCACTAAAGAAAAAGTGGATAGGGCCGCACCCATTATAAAAGATATCAATCTTTTGAGTTCCAATTTGTACGATGAAATTAAGGAGTCCGGTGATTTGGGGGACTTTCATTTGGAGAAAAAGGGGCTTCTCATGATTTATCAGACCGATGCCTATGGTGATGCCGAGAAAAAAGTGGCGGCAACCGCCAAGGGCTTTGGGTTGGAGGTTACCCATTTGGAAACCGATGCATTAAAGAAGTTGCATGGGGACACGGAAGTCATCGGGAAGGGAGCCCTTCATTATTTTTGCGATTCCCATACCACGCCCACGGTTTTCATGGCCAAAATGAAGAACTATCTTTTAAAGAACGGCGTTCAAATAAACTATGGGGAAGAAGTAAAAAAGTTCGATTACTCAAACGGTAAAATCCATACCGTCCGATCCAACAAGCAATCCTACCAACCCGATAACGTGGTGTTGGCTTCGGGGTCCTGGAGCAATGATTTGGTGAAACAACTGGGCCTAACCTTACAGGTACAGGCGGGAAAAGGGTATTGCATCGATGTGCATCGGCCTACGGGAATAAAATTGCCGGCGATTTTAATGGAAGCCAAAGTGGCGATTACGCCTATGGACGGATTTACCCGGTTTGCAGGGACCATGGAGTTTTCGGGCGTAAACTACGAAATTAATTTGGATAGGGTAGTGGCCATTGCGGAAGCCGTAAAGAAATTCTACCCATCTATTGAAATAACCAAAGCCGAAATCAACAGTGCCAAATGTGGTCTGCGTCCCGTCTCGCCCGATGGATTGCCCTACATAGGCAAGATGAAGGCCTTCGATAACTTTTTCATCACTACGGGCCATGCCATGATGGGCTGGAGTTTGGGTCCGGCTACGGGAAAACTGATTTCGGAAGTTATGGAAGGCGATGGGACCTCCATGGATATTGCGCCTTTTGATCCTGAAAGGAAGTTTGGATAGACTTACAAGTTTAAAGCCGATTGTAGTACCAAACGTTCATACTTTCCATTGCGTCCCGCACAAAAGCGTTGTTGGTAAGAGTGCCGGCAAACTTAAAACCATGTTTACTATACGTAATGTTCAACCCGTACGAAGTGGCTCTTGCCAACGCGTAAATCGTTGTACATTCCTCTTTGCCCATAAGTTTTTTGATTTCCTGCACTAGGTAATAGGAAAGGTTTTGGCCCCTATAGTCAGGATGTGTTGCAAAATCTACAATCTCCAAATTTGCCTCTGTTGTATGTACCCTCAAAATCGCGGATACCAAAAGTTCATCGTTAACGAACAGCCCATGAAATTGATGGGCCATTTCCTCCAAGTCCCTAAAATCCTGTACTTTTTTTATATGCTTTGGATGGTATTTATAGGCCTTTTCATGTAAGGTTGCCAAGTCGGAAAAGTCCGCTGTCCCAAGTTTTCGTATGGCATAGCCTTCGGGGATACCCATATGCGGATTTTCATTTGGTTTGTTGGCGGCCATCGCTATTCTCTTTACGGTTTCAATGGTCTTCAACTGTTTTTTATCACATTGGAACCTGTTCTTGTTCAAATAGTCCGCCAAAAAATAGCCGGTGGTCTTTCCATTGTACAATCCGGGTATTTTTGCCTCTATCTTAAAACCGTTTGATTTAAAATGCGTGATGGCATTTTCGGGGACGCGGCTTAAGATTTTATCATATTTTCTCTGTTTTGCCAATTCGGTCATTTTTGGCAAAATCGCATCGATTTTTGCGGAATTTATTTCCGATAAATAAATTCGATTATGGATTTCCCCATGATATATGGTCGCGCCCTCAATATTCTCTATTGTTTCAAACATTTGTAGGATTTAATTATGTTTTTGAACTTGAACTTGAACTTGAATTTTCCCCTTATTCCCTTATTTGACCGTCGCCAAAAACGTAATATTTATTGGTGACCAATTGTTCCAATCCCAAAGGTCCCCTGTGGTGCAGCTTGTCCGTACTGATGGCAAGTTCCGCCCCTACGCCCATTTGACCGCCGTCCGTAAATCTGGTGGAAGCATTTTGATAGACCGCTGCGCAATCCACTTCCTCCATAAATCGCATGGCACTTCCTTTATCATTGGTCATGATGGTGGCGGAATGCCCTCCGGAATGTTCGTTGATTTTGGATACCGCTTCGGTTAAGGAATCCACCGCCGCCAAGCAGCATTTCATGGCCAAAAATTCTTCTTTCCAGATAGATTCGTCCGTAATTGGCTTGGCAGATGTTAAGGTCTTGCCAACCGTCTGGTCCACCCAAGTTTCAACACCTTTATAGCTTAATAGATTGTAGAGCTCTGTCAGTTTTTGTTCGTAGTTATCGATTTTCTGGTTAACCAATATTTTGTCCAGGGCATTACACGCCGAAATTTTATCGGTCTTCGCGTTCATGATTACCTTGATGCTTTTTTCCCAGTCGGCAGTAGCGTCCACATACAGGAAATTGTTTCCTCGTCCGCTGACAAGGACGGCGCAGTTGGCATGCTCCTTCACAAAATTGATCAACCTTTCGCCACCTCGTGGTACGATGAGGTCCAATTTTTCCGTAGGATTTTTTAAGAATTCCTGGGTTTCCTGTCTATTCAAGGTCATCAATTGAATATAATCCTTTGGAAGGCCGTTTTCCTCCAGGGCCTTGTGCCATAATTGGGTCAGTATAGTATTACTGTGCAAAGCCTCCTTTCCACCTTTCAAGAGTATTTTATTACTTGCCTTGAACGCTAGCACGGCTGCTTCAATAGTGACGTCGGGACGGGATTCGTAGATAATCATGATCGTACCAAAAGGGGCGGTTTTGTTGGTTATCTCTAAACCGTTGTCCAAAATCCTTGTAGAGATGGGTCTGTTGACGGGATCTTCCTGACTTTTTACATCACGAATCGACTGGATCATACCGTCAATTTTGGTGTTGGTAACAATAAGTCGATCAAACATGGCTTGGTCCTCCTTCTGAAAGAGATTCAGGTCTTTTTTATTTGCTTCGATGATGCTTTCCCTATTTTCGTCTAACAGTCGCATCATGCTGTCCAAAACGTTGTTTTTTTTATCTGTAGTCAAAAGTTTCATTTTATTAATTCTTCTTCTAAGGTTACTCTGGTACCTACATTTTTACCATCGATGATGTCTATGATCGTGTCGTTCTTTTTTCCGTTTGCAATGTAGGTGGGTATGCCCTTGGCGGCCGCCTGCTGCGCGTAATCCAGTTTGGAACCCATACCGCCACGGCCTTCCTCTTCCCGTTTGTTATTGTCCTTTATATACTTGTCCAGATTTTCTTCCGGTTTTACGTGTTCTACAAGATTACTGTTCTGGGCGTTTGGATCTCCAGTATAGAGACCGTCTATATCGGTAAGTATGATTAACTTGTCCGCGTTCAACAATTGGGCGATAAGGCTTGCAAGTTCATCATTGTCTGAGAACATGCTCATGGTCACAGATACCGCGTCATCTTCGTTTGCGATAGGAATCACCCCTTCTGAAAGTAGACCTTCACAGCAATTAATCATATTTTGCCTGTGTACGCCTGGGCTAAAATCCCTTTTTGTGGGCAATACCTGGGCACATTTCATTCCATAATCGTGAAATATATTATAATACAAACGCATCATCCTGGGCTGCCCTATGGCAGAATACACCTGCCGTCTTTGAGTCCTGTCCTCAATATTGGATTTTCCCAGAACCTCTTTTCCGGCAATTACTGATCCGGAAGAAACAAGTACCGTAATGATATCCCTCTCATACAATGTCGCTATTTGCTCAACCAAGTTTCTCAGAACCGGTCGCACAATTCTATTGTCCTTGTTGGTCATAACATTGGTACCAACTTTTACCACTATTAACTCTTTATACATACGATTTTTCTTTTCCAAGTTCCACGGCACGGTCAAATGCAGCGAATGCCGCTTCTTTTATCAATTCACCTACGTTGTTGTTCTCCATACTGTCCAATGCGGCCCGGGTAGTTCCTCCCTTGCTGGCTACCTTGTCCATCCAAGAATTTGGGGATAGGTCGTTTTGATTGAATAGTTCAATGGCGCCCGTAAAGGTTTGGCTTACCAAAACTTTGGATACATTTTTTGAAAATCCCATTTTCAATGCGGCCTCCATCATGCTTTGCATAAAATAAAACACATAGGCAGGTCCGCTACCTGATATTCCTGTTGAGGCATCGATGAAATTTTCGTCACTTACCAAAATGGATCTTCCAGTAGTATCCAAAAGGCTTTCAATCGTTAAAAGTTCTATTTTGGATACTTCTTCTGATGCTACAAAGGAGGTAAGGCCCTTCCCTATTTTGGCTGGTAGGTTGGGCATGGCACGTACCACTTTTTTTAAACCTGTTAAGTCTTTAATCGTTTTGATGGTTACCCCGGCCATTATTGAGATGACTATTTGGCCATCGTTTACCAAAGGTTCCATTTTCATCATGAGACCGTCTGCATGATACGGCTTTACGGCAATAAAAATTATATCTGCCTGCGGCACACAAGCTGACAATTCCTTAAAAATGTCGAATTTGGCTTCTTTCCGTAATTCTTCCAGTTTTTCCTCGGAGGTGTCCAATACCATGATGTTTCTCCTTTTCAAAAGTTTGGATTTGGACATGCCTTCTGCATAGGTAAGTCCCATGTTTCCAGCTCCAATGACTAAAATTTTCATAAGATAGTTTGTTGTTTATAAAATTGTTAATTGGATATTCCGGTTAAACAAATAGCATTCTTTCTACATTGCTATTTTTCTTTGTAAAAAAGGTATGGGTATACTTGTGAACGGTTTTAAAAGGCATCCCTAAAAAATACTTTTTTATACAGGTTACCTTTGAATTCAACCTACCCAATCTGGTCCTATATACTTCTTTCACATTACTTTCTCTTTTTATGTAAATAATCTTCATTATAATTGTATTCTTTGATATAAGTTCAGGTATAACATAAGATTCTGCACGGTCTATACAAATTGACCATGTTAAGCTTTTGTTATATTGATTTTCAGGTACTTAATATGTAATTATTACCCGCTGGGGTTATTAGGTTGTCAATTATTTTGAGGTAAACAAACAAATATGACAATTGACAAAAATGTGTTATTGGTCTTCGTTCTCCAATAAATATTGTTGCTTATATTCAGCTTTTTGTAGAGCTTCTCTCCTTTCGGTAGATTGTTTGGTATAATATTGATTTTCTTTAATTTTATCCAATACTTTGGTTCTTCTGTATTTTCTCTTATACCGTTTTAGGGCTCTCTCAATGGATTCTCCTTCTTTTACTTCAATCTTTAGCATATTCTTTTTTATAAATAGGTTCTTAATACTTTATTTCTGGACTTATTTCTGAGTGCACGCAGTCCTTTTTCACGTACCTGTCGTACCCGCTCTCGGGTGATATCAAACAAATCGCCAATTTCCGAAAGACTCATAGGCGGTTCCTTTCCAATACCATAGAATAGCCTAATAACGTCTCTTTGTCTTTCCGGTATGCTATTTAACGCATCTTTCAAATCCGTTTGGAGAGATTCCTCCATCATTTTCTCATCCGGTTTATCCGCATCCTTGGATGATAGTACATTGTAAAGGTTAGATGATTCTTCTTCCTTAAAGGGGGCATCCAAGGATAATGACCGACCTGAATTTTTGATGGAGCTTTCCACTTTACGTACGCTCATATCCAGTTCCGAAGCAATTTCGGAGGAGTTTGGTGGGCGTTCCAATTTTTGCTCCAAGGAGGAATATACCTTATAGATTTTGGTATTTGTCGCGATTTTATTCTGGGGCAGCCTTATGGATTTCCCATTTTTGGAAAGTGCCTGTAAGATGGACTGTCTGATCCACCATACTGCATAGGAAATGAATTTGAAGCCTCTGGTCTCGTCAAATCTTTTGGCCGCTTTGACCAGACCAAGATTTCCTTCATTTATTAAATCCGTTAGACTTAGGCCCCTATTTTGATATTGCTTTGCGGCGGAGACGACAAATCTAAGGTTGGCGTTTACCAATTTTTCCAAAGCTTCTTGATCCCCTTGCTTTATTCGCTGGGCCAATTCCACCTCCTCGTCCGCCGTAATCAAATCGATCTTGTTGATCTCCTGAAAGTATTTTTCAAGCGACTTGGTGTCTCGGTTGGTGATTTGCTTTGTGATTTTTAGTTGACGCATAAAAGTGTTTTAGATTATGACTTGTTCATAACCTACACCTTTTATCTAAAAATCCAAATAAATGGTGAAAAACCTTTGAAATTGACCCAAATCAGTCAATAATTAAATGATAATGGCACATTTTAAATGAAAAAGATCAGAAATTTTTAATTCTGATCTTTTTTTGTTTATAGGGAAGCGTTTTGGCTTCTTTTAAAAATAGCTTACATTATTCAAACATTATGGCGTCCAGATTGAAAAAGCGAACGGCGTTATTAAATAGGATATCTCGCTTTTGTTCTTCAGAAAGATAGTTTGCGTTTTCGATAACCCCAATGGAAGTTTCCAGCAGACCGGGCCATATCATAAGGTCCGTACCGTATAAAATCCTTTTGGCAAAACCTGCCTGTACCAATCTTTTTAAATAGGCATGAATTTCCTCAAGTGGATAGCTCCAAATGAAGCCGGCCAGATCTACATAGACGTAGGCGTTGGCACCCATCAAAGCGATCATCTGGTCTGCCATTGGATAACCCGCATGCATGACCCAAATTTTTAACTTTGGATGCCTTGCCAGCATATCCTCCAATAAAAAGGGTTGGCCGAGAGAAGCCCTGTAATTAGGCGAAGTGATATTGGCCATGCCGTTACCTCCAGTTCCCATATGGATGCCTACGGGAATACCCAGTTCTTCGGCAACACCAAAATATTCATCCAAGGACATATCGCTTGGGGACATTCCCTGATATTGTGGAGCTACCTCGCCCATAACCTTATAAAAACCATTGGAGAGCGAATCCCTGAAGGCTTCCACCGACATTTGTTCGGCATTGCTTATTCCCAAGGACGGAATAATTCTGTCCGGGGCGGCACTGTGCCATTTATGGATGACATCTGCATCGCCACTAACTACCATGGTAATATTCAATTCTCTGTTCGCCCTAAGAATGGCTTCTTGCATTTCGGCATCGGTTTTAGCAGGTTTTAGTGGAGCCACACATCCAGTACTTATGAACGATGGTGCATCTTGGTTGGGACCACTCCCCGGCATACTCTTTAGAAACCATGGACACATTTCAGAGGCGAAATTGGGATTTGCCTTCATGGCATGGACATGGACATCAATGATGGGCAATCTTTTTTTTGTCTCTTGTGCATTTACAACTGCTGTGTAACATGCAAGAACAAAACATAGGATTAGTAAATTTGGATTGTAATTTTTATATATTGTATTCATACTCTTGGTGTAAAGGTTATAAGGTTCAATTATTTGAATAGCATCGGGGCAAACTCTGAAAGGTATATTCTCCAGTTGGTCCAGGTATGTCCTCCGGTACTTTCCCTATAGATATAGTCAAAGTCATGCTTGTCCAATTCGTCGCGCATGGTGACCACGCTTTGGTATAGGAAATCATCTTTTCCACAGGCGATCCAATACAATTTTGGGTTTGCTTCTTTTAGTGCCAAGATTTGCTCGGCACGTTTGGAGTGGTCCACTTCGATGCCAAATCGGCTTAAATCCGCAAAACCCATGCTCATCACGCCGATGTAATTGAAAAGGTCCGGATTGGCGAAGGAAGTATTCATGGTCTGCAAACCGCCCATACTAAGACCCGTAAGCGCCCTATTTTCTTTATCTGCCTTGACCCTGAAATTAGCTTCGATATAAGGAATGACATCGTTTACCAAACTCTTTTCGAACAGCATGCTGGCCATGCCCCTTCCGGAAACATCCACATTGGGCAATTTGGGGGTGATGGTCTGTGCCGATGCCTGTGACGGGTTTCCATTGGTCATGACTACGATCATGGGTTCCGCTTTTCCACTGTTGATAAGGTTGTCCAAAATTACTGGGGTCACACCAAGGGTAGGCCACGCTTCCTCGTCACCCCCGCCACCGTGCAATAAATACAGCACGGGATACTTTTCATTGGAACTGATATATCCGGGCGGTGTGTAGACGAACATACGTCGTGTAAGTTCAAGGGTAGGGGAATCGTACCAAATTTGGTGAACACTTCCCTTGGGCCCTGTTTTTGCCCAATAAAGATCCGATGCTTCCCCGGGCACATACAACACGCTCTCGGTTCTAAAAATACCGTCCCTGGCCACTTTAAGGTTGGATGGGTCTATAGTGGTAACCCCGTCTACGTTAAAGGTATACGTGTAGAGTTCAGGTTCCAGAGGGCCCAATTTCACGGACCATACACCATTTGCGTCCTTGGTAAGTTGCGCGGTTTGTCGTGTCATGCCTTGTTCCCCATTGGGTACCATGGGCATCCAATTCCCTGATAAGCTAACACTTTCGGCTTGTGGCGCCTTAATTCTAAACATAATGGAGCGATCTTCATTTAGCTCCGGGGATACCAATCGTTCGGTTTGTCCTACTTCTTGCGAACGAATCAGGGAAGGGACCGTTATCAAGATTCCCATGAAAAAATACATGTATCTTCTAAGGGATTTTAACTCGGATGCAACCTTGGGTTTTTGATATTCATTTTTCATTTTTAAAGGTTTATGGGTTAATTTAATTTCTTTAAAATTTTTGCGGGTATACCCCCCACAACCGTATTGGGTGGAACATTTTTATTGACCAGTGCACCGGCGGCCACTACGGAATTCCTTCCTATCCTTACCCCTGGTAAAATGGTAGCTCCGGCACCGATCCAGACGTTTTCTTCTATGAGTACCTTACCGGGTACCATGCTTTTTCTTGTAGCGATTTCCGTGGGATGGTTTTCAGATGTAATGTTTACCCGGGGACCGATCATCACATCGTCCTTAATTTCGATACCGCCCAAATCTAAAAAGCTACAGGCGTGGTTTATGAAGACATTATTTCCCAACGTAATATTGATACCTATGTTGGTGTAAAAGGGGGTGAACAAAGTAGTGCTGTCATCTACTTTTTTACCGATGATTTCGCCTAGGATACTGCGGATATCGTCCACATGGTCTGCCCGGTTCAGTTGATTCGACAGTTTTTTGGTTCTGTTGACCATTTCCCGTATTACACCATAATCGGGGTCGTCCATGGGAATAACCTCGCCGGAAGTCAATCGTTCGAATATGTTTTTTTTGTTCATTTTATGTTTCCTAGTGTTCGTACTTCAAACAAGTTCAGCGCGCAAGAATTATGAATACACATATCCCCGTAAAAGTTCATTACATAAATGTATCCGTATGACTTTCAAATTGTTAAAAGATTGAAAGCTTATCGGTTTATATTGATATAATTAATAAGGTTGTAAATTAAATCAGGGAAATGTAGTGATTAATTCAATGAATCAAGGTCAATTCCATGTTAAAGTCTCAATTTGAGACAATAAAAAGTACTATACAAAAAAAAGCCCAAGAAAAATGGGATCACGTTGGTTCATGGATTCTCAATGAATGTACGGTTAAAACCCCCTGTTTATTTGGTTTTTCTTTCGGGAACCATCAAAACTATAATTCAGCAGTACCGTCCAGATGAAATCATCTTCGGGCGAAATTTCAGTATCTATGGCCTTGTTTACGATGGCGGTAACCGATAACGGAAAATCCTTTTTCCCCAGGGTCAGGAATCCGGCAGTGTAAAACCCCTTTAAGTCGTCTTGGGTGTGGTAATACGCCTGTGGCATGAAGTTGAGATACAGGTCATTTGAAATGGGAATGTTGGACACCGATGTGTTCAAAACCAGGAAATTGACCTGCTTGGTGCCCTCATCAAAACCGCGACCGTGTAAATAGAACATGCCCACGCTCCAGTTGTCCTTAATTTGATAATTGGGCACCAGCTCCCCGGCCAAATACCTTCTGGCCTCCAAAATATTTTCGGAGGCCCCGTTCCGTCGGATTTCAATGGTCCTAAAATTGAGAGCCGGATGGATTCCCGTGCGCAAGGAAAACCGTTTCTTTTCAATGGCCTGATACCGAAACCAAAAAAGCATGCTCCAAGGTTTGCCTTCCAGCGCAAAGCGCAGATCGGGCTCTATACTAAAGCGGCCTTTTCTGAACTTTAAATCGACCAGCATCGCCGGTTCTCCCAATGAAAAGGAAGGTATTAGGGCAATACCGTTATGGGTAAGACTTATCGTACCCCGTACCTCGTCCAAAAAATGTTTGGATTCTTGGCAGAAGACTTTTGAAAAGGCAAAAAGGAAAAAAAGTATGAACAGGTTACAGATGTTTTTCATCCTTAGTATTAAGACTTATTTACTTAGTTTTTCGGCTACCTTATCATAATATTCTTGGGTTAGCACTTCGGTCCAAGTGGTAGGTGAATCACCTCCATAAAGTGCCAAATAGGTTACATCACTATTTTTGGTAGAAGCATGCCAATGCTCCACATCTTTATCACATTTTATAATGTCACCTTTTTTAAGCACCATAGGCTCCTTCCCTCTTTCTTGGTAGTACCCTTCTCCTTCCACATAAATCAAAATTTGGGGAGATGCGTGTTTATGCCAATCCAAGGTTGAATTTGCCTTAAAGGTTGCCTTGGTAATGTTGTAGCCCAATTCCGCATCATCGTGAATGATTCCGTTTAACCAGGCTTCCCCAATATAATGGGTATTTGGTGCCTTATTCCCCTCGTTGAGGTAAGAAGAAATGGCATACGTTGAATTTTGGGCGTTAACACCTGCAAAGGCACAAAAGATGAAGAAGGAAATTATTTTTTTCATAATTCTAGAATTTAAATTTTTTGTCAGTGCAAAAATATCTAAGGATGGTACCCCATGTACTACCAAAATTACGGATATACATACCCGTATTACGGATTTTGGTAGTCTCACTTGATTATCTGTAAACCAATCGTTTATCTTTAACTAAAATTTAATTCCGTGGAAAACATACTTGAAATCAAAACAGTGGCAGATTATTTCAAATGGCGCAGTGCCAAGCCGTCCCATCCACTCATTGGTATTTTGGATTTTGGCAAGGAAAACGCTCTTCCAGATTATTCGTTTGATGGATTAAAATTTGACTGCTACGCCATCTTTTTAAAGGATGCCAAGAATTGTAAATTAAAATATGGTGGCGGGGACTATGATTTTGATGAGGGCTCCATGGTTTTTTTAGGACCTGGTCAGCAAGTGGGTTTGACGTATGACCCCGATTATGTTCCCAAAGGATATGCGCTGATATTTCATCCTGATTTGCTGCTAGGAAGCGAATTGAGCCGAAAAATGAACGAATATAATTTCTTTTCCTACTCCGTTAAAGAGGCGCTTCATTTATCCGAGAGGGAGCGCGGACTAATTTTGAGCGTGCTTGACAAAATTCAATATGAACTGGAACAGAACCTGGACAAACACAGTAAAAAATTGATCGTTTCCAATATTGAACTGTTGTTGGATTATTGTCTTCGTTTTTACGACCGACAGTTTTTGACCCGAGAAGTTCCGCATCAAAGTTCCCTAAGCAAGTTCGATTCCTTGCTCCGCGATTATTTGACCTCTGAAAAACCCCAAAAATATGGATTGCCTTCGGTAGGATATTTCGCGGATCAGTTGCATTTATCCTCCAACTATTTTGGTGACTTGGTCAAAAAGGAAACAGGGAAGTCCGCACAAGAGTACATTCGGGCAAAAATGATTGACGTCGCCAAGGAAAAGGTTTTTGACCCTAACAAGTCGGTGAGTGAAATTGCCTACGAGTTAGGCTTTAAGTATCCACAACATTTTAGCCGTTTGTTCAAACAGCAAGTGGGACATTCGCCAAAGGAATTTAGGTCGCTGAATTGATAACCATAAAAAAAGGCCGTCCAAAAAGTCTTATTTTGCCCTGCTGTAAGTTTGAGCCTGTCGAAACCGATTTTTGATTATCAGTAAATAATAATATTTCAACAGGCTCAATTTGACATTCAAAACTACGTTTTAAACGGTCTCTTTTTAATTCTACTTTTCCTTTATAAAGCCTCTGAATTTTTCTTGAACTCCAAGGTATTTATCTGTACGAGCATTTCCCCTTCCTTGGCATTTGGGTTCCTGACCACCAAATAGAGGTCATGGAAACCGTTTATATCCTTCACATCCACCGGGATGCTTTTTTGGGCAAGGGCCATTACGGACCTAAAACTGGGTTCCGGGCCTTTTTTTCCTCCAGCTTCCCACTCGCTTCTAAGGCGTTGTAATTCCTCCCTAAAGTTCAGTTCCAACGGCGCTATTTCTTCCGTGGTCGTGATCAAAGGTCCGTCCGGGGCATCCAAATGTACTTCGATAATACCGCCAATATCCTTGGTACGGGTGGAGGCCTCCGCATTGATGACCATTTCTGTAATACCTGTAAAATCGATGTTTTTATAGGATAACCATCCACCGTTCCTATTCATCTTTAAAGCCCTGTTAGGTGTTATCAACAATTTGGTGCCTTCGGCCTCGTCATATTGTTCCGAGGTGATGACGGGATTTCTCAAGGCGATAATCTTTTCGGAAGTGAGCGATTGCACTTTGTCCGTTCCCTTATCCGTATAGGCTACGCGCAAGAGGTAGCTACCTTTTCCATTTTCTTTTTGCGGTACCGTTGTGGTATAGCTTCCCGATAGCGGTATCCTTTTAACTTCCTGTTCCGGATCGTTGAGGCCCATTATGTAGTCCACGATCAATGCCGCATCTTGCTCACTCAGGTCCGGATGGGCGCTCATGGCATGCTCGCCCCAGATTCCAACACTACCACTGATAATCCGTTGGGCAATTTCCTTTTGCCCCTGGATATCGTTCTTGTACTTGGCCGCAACCTCCTGATAGCTGGGCCCAATGGAGCGGATATCCACGCGGTGACAGGAAAGACAGTCACTTTCATCGATCAGGGCCTTTCCTTTTGAGAGGGTGATCCATTCATCCGTACTCACGTGGTTCTGCGCAATTTCAATGGGGTCAAAACCTTCCGGGGCATAATCGAAGTTGACGGCTACTTCTTCCTCCTTGATGCCACCATCCGATACGGAGCCGTCTTCCTTGTCCGAAACCTTGATAGTATAGGTAAGCTGATTGTCCGGAAAGAAGAAACTTTGATTCCCTTCCACGATTTCCAAATCAATGGTTGGCGGTTCATTACCCGCGGTCACCTTGAACTGCTGTTCGTTGCTGTTTCCTTCACTATCCGTTACTTGTAGGTTTACGGTATAGATACCTGCATCTTCCAATATGATTTTAGGATTTGGGCCATCCAGACTTTGGGAAAAGCCACTATCCGAGGACACTGTCCATTGATAGGATAACGCGTCGTTGTCATAATCCATGGTGCCTTCCGAGGAAAGATTTAGTTCAAGTGGTACCGCACCTGCTTTTTTATCCGCACTGGCCTGGATGATCGGAATCCTATTGCCTCCATTGTACTGTACCCTTTTGATCTGGGCATTTTCATTGCCTCGAAACCATGCAGAGCCATATTCCAATACGTACAGGTCCCCATCCGGACTAAATTGCATGTCTATGGCACTTGAGAAATTCTCTTTGGGTAAAAAAGGCTCCATGGACACATAGTCCCCATTTTCATCCATCGTTACGGCAATGATCCACCCGCGCATAAATTCAGTAATCAACCATTTGCCTTCGTAATAAGCGGGGAAGCGTTTGTCCGATGCAGGGAAGTCTGCCTGACGGAACACGGGACCTCCGGTAGCGCTCCTACCAGCACTGCCCAAAAGGGGAAATTCCTCCGAATAGCCATAAGGGTACCAGAAAAATGCCTTTTGTGGTGGGGGCAACTCGGTAATACCCGTGTTGTTTGGAGAGGTGTTTATCGGTTTTTCAACGTCAAAATAGCCGTAAATGGAATCGGTTTCGTAGTCATAGTCGGCATACGGCTTGTTGTCCCCAATAAAATAGGGCCACCCGAAAAATCCTGGACCTTTGGCCTGATTGAATTCATCATGACCTTTGGGTCCTTGGTCCAAATCCTCGGAGGCATCCGGACCTACCTCGCCCCAATAAATAAATCCGGTTTCATTATCGATGGAAATTCTCCATGGGTTTCTATGCCCCATGGTGTAGATTTCTGGGCGGGTCTTGGGCGTACCCTCCGGAAAGAGATTGCCCTCAGGTATAGTATAGGAACCATCATCTTCTGGGTGAATGCGGATAATAGACCCTCGTAGGTCGTTGGAGTTTCCGGCCGTTCTTTGGTCGTCCGAGGTTTCATGTCCAGGACGTTCGTCCAGATTGGATGTACCTTGCGGCGGGTTTGCCGTATTATTACCGATAGTCATGAACAGGTTACCATTTTTGTCGAATACCATTCCACCCCCCGTATGGCAGCATACTTCGCGTTGGGCAGGGTATTCCAGTACCACTTTTTTGGTATCGTCCAGTAGCTTTCCATCCCTGTATTCCCATCGAGCCAAAACATGTTTGGGCTCATCCGGGTCGGCATAGAGCATAAAAATCCAGTGATTGTTCGCAAAATCCGGATGGGCGACAATGCCCATCAAGCCTTCTTCAGCGGTCCTGGTCTGGCCTTCCTTGTTGGTGTAGATGGTATTCACAGAAACATTCCCCACGGTTTTGACGATCCTGGTATCCGCATTGAAGGATTTGACGCCTCCTTTTCGCTCTACCAAAAGCATTTCCGTATCGTTAATAAAGGTAAATGCCATGGGCTCGTCCAATTCGCCGGGTTCCGTTAAAACGGTGGTCGTAAACCTGTTTTCTTCCGGTTTTGAGAGGTCCGCAACCGGTTTTTCATTGCAGGCAACCAATAAAATAAAGGAACTTAACGTGAGTTTAAACCACGGGAAAACCATGGTTTTACAGCTTTTTGAATCTTTTTGCATCGGTTATGAATTGAGTTGGTAAGGACTAAATGTAAATAAAAGATGTATTTGGAACACTTTCTGTTTAACCTGAAAACACGTGGTTTAACAATGATTTATGAAAGTTTTATAATTTAAATTCGGTCTTTCCCTTTTTAGTTTTGAAGATATGGGGGTAATGTTCCTCAATATTTTTTTTCATAAAATCGAGTGGCACGTCTTCAAAATATCCATAGTCGTCAGTATACTCCATGAAAAGACTTCCAGAATTGTTGTATTGCTGCAAGTAGGAACTATTATTGCCATCGAACTCTAAGGGTTCTACATTGAATTTTTCACAGAGCGACTTGTTAAAGGCAGGGGACATTTTAAGCCATTTGTCGTCAAGAAGCGCATTGACCATACCATGGGGTGTTAACTCGTTGGAACCAAATTTTTCCGTTAATCGCTCCACGGCAATATGGTTCTTAACCTTACCCAAATGCAATCTGGCCGGAATGCCCGCACCGCGCAAAAGGGAAATTAATAGAATGGATTTTTCTACACAGTTTCCCGTTGATTTTTGTACAATCGTGCTTGATCTGTAGTTTTCTTTAGAAAGGTTAATACCATAAGGGTCGTATTTCCAACCATCCCTGACAAGGGTATATAATCTAATGGCCTTCTCCTTAGATGAAAGGTCGTTAGTCAGCGACTTCTTTAGGAGAACGTCAATTGTAGTATCGTTGTAATCAAAAAAATAGGAGGAATTCAAGTATGTCATAAATGATTTTTGTACTGATACTTTACCAAAGATTGAAAAATAACTCAACAATATTTCCCAAAATAAAGCTAACCAATGCACCCCATATGGAAATACGCCCAAGATTGAAGCTATCCGTAAATGCCAACCAAAGGGACCAAGCCGAACAAATTAAAAAAATTACCTTGGCATATACCGGTAAAAAACTTTGAAAGACTCCCAGTATACTAAATAGAAAATCCATAAGTACCGAAAATCCAAAAAGGGCCAGTGCGAAATTCACCTTTTTATCTTGTTTCAATAAATAAATACCTGCAGCCAACAATTCTACACATAAGGCTAAAGACCCAAACTGACCATAATATTCCCTTTTAAAATAGCTAGATAGGCCAGTAGGAAATTCTACTTCCAGGTAAAAAATGATTCCTAGTACTATTGCTATTAGAACAAAAATAATAGCCGTTATCGTCTTCAAGATTTTATTCGTTTTGTCCACGACGCACTAATTTAACGATTCGATTATATATAACTTCGGAAATATTCCAATTATACCCTTTAAAATTAGTGGTATTGGTGAATTGTACGATTACAGCATCCATATCTTCATCATATTTTGCTATGGTCTGGTATCCTGGTACCAATCCCGTGTGGTTGAACACATATATGGATGCATATATTTCACGTTCCCCTCCCTTGAATACGGAGCCATCGTTAAGTGCCCTTAAAAATTTACCTACGTCTTGCGCAGTGGCCACCATTCCTTGGTCATCCGTTTTTAAGTCGGTATTGTAACCCTCATATCTACCACTCATAACATCATCTAAATCCACATCATTAATAGATGCAAAGGTATTTTTAAGTTTTAGAGGGTTTAAGATTTCCCTTTTGAAATAATGAAATTCACTTTCCCCAGTTACTTTTTTAATCAGTTCCGAGAGTAACAAATAATTGGTGTTGCTATATTCGTACCCTTTGCCAGGTTTAAACGTAGCCGGTTGATCCAAGATTAACGCTAGGTTTTCTTCGGGTGTTTCCTTTGGGTTTGCCCAATAATTAAATGTATCGGTGTAGTTGGGAATGCCACTTCTGTGCTGAACCATCATACGCAACGTGATTTCATCGGCATATTCGATTCTTCCAACCAATTCTGGAAAATAATCAGCCAAGGTGTTATCCAAGGATAGCTGCTTGGCTTCTGCCAATTTAGCAATTGCTACGGCATGGTAAAGCTTACTTACGCTCGCAATTTTAAACAAAGCATCTTTACGGGCAGGTATAGTGTGGTCCCAATCATGCCAGCCAGCTGTGTAGGTCTTTGGAGGTTCTCCGGCTTTATCCACATAGACTATGATGCCATCGAACCCTCTATCCAAAGCCTCTTCCACTTGTTCCTGTACCGAATTTGGTAATGGAACTATCCAAGCCCATACAATGGACCATGGTACGAAAAACAAGGAGATTGCAGTACTCATAAGCAAAACGATTCTAAAAATAGTATGAAGCTTTTTTTTCATTATTTTGACTATAAGTCTTTAAGATAGGGATTCATTTCCCGTTTTAAGGTTTTCTTTATCGAAAGTGTTTTGTATTTCAGGTAGATTTTTGTTGGGATTTGGTCTTATGTCCCATTTCAATCCGAATAAAGGCCCTACCAATGGAATTCTACGTATTAGGATTTCATAGATAAAAAAGCAGAGCGCCATAGTGAATATCGTAATGATAATAAACTTAGCGGATACAGGTATATCGAGCGGTAGAACTAATAATGCTCCCAAATACAAAGCGAACATATGAACAATGTAGATCGGATATGCCGCTTTGCTTAAATAAGTAAGTGTTTTACTAGGTTTATTTAAATAGGTATAACCCATTCCAAATACCCAGAGAATCCAACTTATAGATTCAAGGGACATTAAATACCCTGGTGCTTCGGTGGCATAAACGTAATATCGAATCCCATATAATATGGCAGCCAAGCCAAAATACCCCCATTTCCATTTTAAGACGGTTTTCCAAAAATTAGTGCCACTATACATGAGCATAAAACCAAAAAGGAAAGCCAGCAATCCTAAAAAGAAGCCATGCCAAGTTTGGGCGTACATTGCAAAGGGCTGAGGTTGTAGTATATACGTTTCCAACATGAAGAAAAGGGCAATGCTTAGTGGTCCCAAAGGATGATTCATCACTTTGGACAGTACTTTTTGAAACGTACTATTCTCGTATTTTCTTAGCAGAAAAAATAACGGCATCAATAGTAGTACATAACAAAAGATATTTCCTAGAAACCATAAGTGGCCCACATGTGGAAAATAGTTTGGGGAAATTTTGTAATAGCTTTGAAAAATGTACATGTGAAGCGGTGTAATGGCCACGATTCCAAAGAGAAAAGGTAATAGAATCCTTTTGGAACGTTCCCAAACCAATTGCTTCCAATTTCTTTTTTTCATGGCAAAATAAACACCCATGCCGGAAACGAAGAATAAGAATGGAATGCGCCAGACATTGAGCAGGGTCATTGGCTTCCACAGACCCTCCCATGAATCCTCACTTCTAATAAATCCCAAGAACATGGCCCAAGGTTGAAAAACAATGGCTATATGGTAGATTAGAAGCAGGCCAATGGCAATGACCCGCAACCAATCAATGTCGTATCTTCTTTGTGTTTTCATTGTAGTGGATTAAAATGTCCTATTGCAACATCATTGCAATGACTGGACGTGTTTTTTCTATTTCGGCAAGATCTAACTGTAGGCCCATGGGAGCCAACTGTTGCTGTAACATTTCATAAATGGGCTTAACTTCATTATAAGGCCCCATTACCGATTCCCTAGCAGTAGCTCCAAAGCTGTTTCTTAGGGATTTGTCCGCATTGGCATCGATTAAGAGTTGTACCATTTCTACTCTTCCAAAAAAGGCGGCAACATGTAAAGCAGTAGCACCATCGTTGTTTTTAAGGGTAAGATCTGCTCCCGCATCAATAAGTTTTGCAGCGATGTTTCCTTTGTCAAAAGTTACTGCGGTAATCAACGGTGTGGAACCACTCATGGCGTCTTTTTTGTTGATGTCCGTTCCAGAAGCAATGTGTTGTTCAACTACTTCTGCATTATTCGATAATATGGCCGTCTGTAGGTCCATAGTAGGTTTAGGGACGCTTTTTTCATTGGTAACAGCTGTTGTTACTTTTTCCTTGTTAGCCGATTCACCACATCCTGTTAAGAATACTAACATAAGAGCGGAGATACCTACTCTGTTTTTAAACGATTTGAAAGAACTTGTTTTCATGACTTTTGTTTTAAGATTATTAATCGATTTATTTGATGATACAAAGGTCGATGAGGTCTTGAAGCAAGGTTTACAAGCTATGCGGAATCATATATCAAGTTTCAGGAGGGGATAAAAACTATGGTGAATTCATATAAATTATGACGCAATTCAGGATTTATGACCCAGTGGTAAGCTATTTGTGGAAATACTGGAATTACCTATTATTTTCTAATATAGATATGGTAAAAATGACACAACTGATCGTTAGATAGTCGCATAAGTTTTATTGAGAGGGCAGGACCCATCTTTCTTGATAATATTTCCAAAGACTAACTTAGAGTCTTTCAATCGGCTGCCGAGTTGTAGCTGGTCAATAGAAACTGTTGCTTAAAATCAAAAATAGGATTGAATTATCCGGAAAAGTTCATTCGTATAGATTGCCCTAGATTGCCTTATATTGGCCATTATTTTCTTAGAATATTCCTCGATAAACTCTATTGAGGTTTAGCCGCGGCAGGGTTCTAGAAAATTAATCTTAATACAGGGTTACTGGGCTACACACTGGTACGATCAAAAAAATAGAGATTAACTGTGGTGAGACAAAGGTGGCGCACCTTTAAAGTGCTATAGGTAACCAAATGAATTCAAACATAGACCATTGAGCACATAGTGCTTACATTTCCTTAAGTTGGGTAATTGAAGAATAGTTCAATATCAACTCCAAGCACAAGCCTAATAATAGCAACAAAAAGAGACAAACGCTTTAATTCAAAGGGGTTTGTAAAGGCTAACCAGAGAGCTAGTAGTCCACAACTAGCTAAAGTTATACTACCAAATAAAGGCACGATGCTGTTGAACAGACCAATCTGATTAAAAATTGGGTCTAGTAAAGCTGTAAATCCAAAAAGGGCTAAAGCAAAATTTTTTTTAAGTCCAAAAAAAATTTAATAACCCGCAATTACAAGTTCCAAACTAATAGCCAAAGGGCCAAATTGGTTGTAGTATTCCTTTTTGAAATAAACCTCGAATCCTTCCGGAAATTTAATCATTAAAAAGAAGGCGGCACTCAAAATAACACCGAGAACTGTAAGTAATATTGAACTAATTTTTCTTTTTTTCATTAGGTCGTCTTTGATATTTATTTCAGAACTCGATGTATACTATCTTTACAGCTTTTACGGGTATTGAATCTTTTACATTTGTTGTTTTACAGTTTATTTTATAAAATACATTTCCAAATCCCCTTTTCCTTTCGCGAAAATCTTTCCACGAGAAAGACAATTAAAATCATTTTTAACTAGTTCATAAGTAGATGAGGAGATATTGATTTTACCTGCTTCACTGGCCGATTCTATTCTGCTAGCGGTATTTATAGTATCTCCAAAAAGGTCGTACGCAAACTTCTTTTTGCCTACAACACCAGCTACTATAGTTCCTGAATGTATCCCAACCCGCATTCTCCATTTTATTTTATGGCTCTTATTTCTTTCCTCAAGGTAGGATAGCATTTTTTGGGCTGCTTTAATGCAGTTGACAGCATGGCTGGTAATTTCTTCTTCGAGCCCACAAGCAGCCATGTAGGCATCACCGATTGTTTCAATCTTTTCAACTCCTGTTTTCTCCATTATATCATCAAATCTTCCAAAAATATCGTTGAGCTCATTGACCAAAGTGATTGGTGACATTGATGCAACTAGATTTGTAAAACCTTCAAAGTCAGTAAATAGAATTGTTACGTTTTTGTGCCTTTTTGGAATTGTTTTGCCACTTTCTTTTAAATCCTTAATAATGTTAGCAGGTAGAATGTTATGCAGAAGATCATCTGATTTTTTCTGTTCAGCTATAAGGGATTCCTCTGACCTATCAATTAAAACAGCTAAACTCCATATAAGTGCAAGACAAATGAATCCAGTTATACTGATATTGACCACTTGTGATAAATAGGTGTCTACTCCATTATAATGGGCATTGATTTTTGTTTGAAATATTACACTGACTATTAAAGTTAGGCAAGCCAGCGCGCTAAAACCATTAGCTAATTTTCTTGCTTTTCTAGGAAATGTCATGTGAGGAAGGATAATCATCAGGAAGCAAATTACCACAACCCCTGAAGAATAGCCCAAAAGATAGAGAAAAAGGAGAATTGATATATATCCTGTTATAAAAAGCCATGTAGATGCCAAAACACGCCGTCCCTTTTTATTCCAAAGTAACACCGCTAGAAATAGCAATCCTAATAAAGCATTGTTCATGTAAATTATAGGTGCCTCCATAAAATAAATGGAAAGAAGTAACCAAAGGGCATGAAATAACGCCCCAAAAATGGCAGCCATATTCGTTACTCGTGTATATCTACTTTCGGTAATAGAAAAGTCTTTATAGGTGCCAATATCAACTAGTCTTTGAAAAAATCGAGTTTCATCTATATCATTCATTGACATTGCTATCTTCTTTATTTAAAGGTCAAAACGATTGCCGTTTAAAATTGGTCAAGTTAGAAATATAATTATTTTCCTTTGTTTCGTTGACGTTTGAATTCTTCTGTTCTCTTAATTTGCTCTTCAAGGTCCCATTCAAAATCAAATCTATTCTTTAGAAATATGGCGATGGAGTCAAGTCCAATTTCGGTTCTTCTTTTATCGATATTTTCTGGATCTAAAACAGGCCAAAGATTAAAACTCTTAGATTCTGGATAGTACTTCATTTGGCCACCATAAATTTGTAAATCTCCCCTTTCGGTTGCTGTTCTATCTTCTGCTCTTACTAAAAATCGAGGTTCTAGTTTCCTCTCTTTTACAGCTTGCCTCATCATTGGTAGATACTGTATATGAATCTTATTGTCTGAATGTTGTAGAACATTGCATATGGTCCAATTTCCTTGTTCCCCCGCCATTTCTTTAGTAGGCCAACCATAGGTATCCAAAAGATGCTTTACTTTTCTTTCATTATCGACATGGTTTTTCTCGTAAACAGCCTGCTGTTCTTTAACCAATTCTGAGTCAGCGCCATATATTTCCATAAGTGAATCTCGCAATGTAATTGGACGCTGTTCAGTTTTCCAGATGGTATCTAAAACAGCAATAAAATTTTCAGGGTTTTTCACTGTTCTTGAAATGCTTTCTGAATTGGTTTTACTAGTGCAATTCATTGCTAATAGTAGACTGATTAATAAAATATATTTCATTTTGTACAAATGTGCTATCCTGATTATTATTTAGGTGTACGTTGTTCTCATTACTTGTAGTACTAAGTCCGATAAAATTTTTGATAGTATGGCAATCAATAATCCTCGTTTCCAAAAAAAACATCCGAATACAAGGTCTAATATTAAACTGCTTATTCCGATAGGAATTATGTCAGTATGAATCGATTTATTTAAGTTTATTCCGGAATTTCCAGCTTCTATATTTAGTCTTTTAACTTCTCTACTGAAGGGGATGTTGATGAGCGCACCTAAAATGAATAGAACGAGATTTGTTAATGAAGTATGCCATCGATGTTTTTTAGCCTCTTCTGTATTTCGTATGATTGATGATTTAAATGTTTTTTCATTCGAGTGCCATTTGATTTAAACCAATACTAATAGTCAAGCTGAATGATACGTCCAGAAAGGCATAGGTCAAAGTAAATTAAATTGATTTTTAATTATTACTTCTTCAATGATTCGGTTTTGGTTTTTGCTCTGAACGTGTTTTGAATCAATTAGTAAATTATCCATTGTCAAGGATGGAAAAATCCTTTTTGCTCTTTTTAGCATTTTCTTACCTGGAAAAATAATATCATGCTGGGCAGCAAAAATTGTAATCGGCGTTTTAATATTGGCAGCATTCTTCGCATCAATCACGGGTACTGGTGTGAAGTCCATGTCAAACTCCAAAAACACTTTTGATAAGTATTTGAAAGCAAATTCATCCCTATCGGTGAATAGTTCCGCTAAAAACTTCTCAATGTATTTTGGTTTTCTAGTCTTTATGAAACGTTTCATCGGAATGAAAATTTTGAACAATGCTTTTAATGGATTGCCATTTACGATGTAAGCTGGGGCGGACAAATAGACTCCAGTAATCCTACTTTCATCGTATTCCAGCGTTTTCAAAATCACTAATCCGCCAAAGGAGAAACCTGCCATTGCTACTGAGTCTAAATTTAGGTTTTGGATTAGTTCAATCACCCATTTTCCATAAGAATTATCTTTCATACTCAAACGGGTGCCAGCACTTTTATTTGGTTGAGCCAGAACATCAATAGAATATACTCGATGTGTTTTATGTAAGTTTGGATACGTTTCTAAAGCTATTGGTGCACAGCCATTTGAGCCATGCACTAAGATTATTGGTGGATTAGTCGAATTGCCAGTTGCAATTACGTTTGTTTCACCAAAAGATGTATTCACCTTCAGAAATTTATGCGCAATTTTGAGTTCCTTTAGCTTTTCATCATATAGATGTAAAATAGCTTGTTTTCCTTGTTCTGTTTTGAAGAATGTCTTCATGATCTTTTGTAGGTTGCTACATCAATACAGGTGTAATTTTTTATACTTCAACTGATTGCATTCAAGTTGTCGCTAGTATCCCATTTTTTAGAGTTATTATTTTTCTTTTTAGTCACCGGTTGTCGTATTAATTTCTTCTATGATGAGATTTCCTAGTTCCGTTAACTCGCTATATTGTTCAATCATCGTATCAAACTGCCACGCAGCTAGACTTATGACATTTCTAAAAGCAGGTTCTGCTGTAAACTCAAGGAATGCTTGGTCATATTCAGATTGAGGTGTGGCTTTGGTTGCTAGGGAATCTAATGGCATGAATGCAGAAGCCAACATAAGTGACCTATCGAATTGCGAATCGAGGTAATTTTCTTGGTATACGGCATATTGATTGTAATTTCGCTCATTTTCCGCAATGATATCCACTAAACCGTGATATTTAGCCAATAGTGAATCAAGTTTGGTATTATTTATTTTTCCATAAAATTCAGAGTTTTTCAAAGATTCATACCCCCCCGAATTTGGTTTGAAATAGAAATCGGCAAAAGCAGCCCCGCTTACTTTGAATAAAAAAAGATTCTCTTTTTCGGTCTTATTTAAAATGCTATTGCGTGCTTCTTTACAGATGTCTGAAATTTGTTTTCGTCCTTTTGTTAATCCTGCTAGTTGTTCTATATCTTCAGCCGTATGAGATTTAATTTTAGTCAAATATTCATGTAAGGAATCCTTATCCTTAATCGACTGGTTCCAATTGTTTATCTGTATCGCAATTAAAATTCCAATGACTACTAGAACAATTTCGCCTAACGCATACTTCAGGTACTGCGTTTTCTTATTGTCTAAAATTAACTTATGCCGAATTTTTCTAAATAATTTCATAGGTTAACTCAAATTAGCCGCAATGGTCTCTAGTAAGAAAAGTACGGTTTTAGAACCGTAAATCTTTCATCCGAGAACTGATTTTTGTCGAATGTCACAATCTTTACTTAAAACTTTCAACCGTTTGTTTTTTAACCAATGTTATATGCCATTTTAGTTTAATTTTTCTCGTTGATTGGCCTTATTCCAAAAATTAGTAAATATCCTATCATCCAGAATTCTCCAATGGTTGCGGGTAGCATAAGAAATCTATTGAAGCTAAAATCAATTCCTGCGTAGCGTATAACAGTGCTAATCAGGTAGCCTATACCACCTAAAATAAGAACTCTTCCTAACCAGATAGGCAACCTTTTTGACTTAATAACAATGTATCCCATTGGAAATAACCAAAGCCCAAAAAATAGACCACCAATTCCCCAAGCATTTGAAATCATATGTTGAAGTATCTGAATTAGTAGAACTTTGTCTTCCGTAATACTTATATCGGAATTTGCAATACCTATTGCTGAGGCTATTGAAATTGCACTTATCATTATGGCTACGGCATTCACCATGCCCCATATACCTATCGTCCAAGCTTCCCATTCATAATTGTCCTTAAATAATTTGAAAAACCAAACAGCGGTGAGTGCCTGTGATAGTACGATAGCAAACTCTAACAGTAACCTAATTCTTGCAGTCGATTCCAATGCTACCAAATTCGATAGCGTTTGTTCAGGATTACCGGATACGAATATTTGAGAATGAAAGACCATAAATCCTAGAATTCCTGTAATAGCCATCATTAAATACCATATACCGGTTGTTCTCGCTATCTTAATCATACGTGTTTGTTCATTATTTACAATCATTTTTGCTTTCATTTAGGTTTTGAGTATTCGATTAATTCCTCTACGTAGTGAAATTCACCTTGGTCTTGGGTTAGTTTTATGAAATTTTTCACGGCAGGAGCATACAACCAAACTTCTGTTTCATTTGCATTGTAACCCCTGGAATTGGTAGTCTTGCCAGAATATTTAATGGTGTATGCCATAAAAGTTCCGGCTTCAACTGTTTCTTCTTTGAATGATAGTACTTCGGCAGTTTGACTTTGATTTCCCGTAGTTCCATCTTGACTAGTCCAATTATTCTCATATTTCCACTTTTTGCCAATTTCAAGAGGCCAGTCGTACTTAGGTGTTTCACTTTCATCTGGTTTAGCAATTTCTGCAATTGGAATGGTATCTTTACCGATAGTCATTCCTAAAACTCCATCATAACTTACGACTACCCTTGTATCTGTTCCTTCTGAGCGTACTTCTCCTTCAGTAGTCATACCCTTGTATTTCCAGACCCATTTTTCACCTGCCGTATAATCAGCCGGTGTTGGTTGTTCGGTTTTTGTATTGTATTGGTCATTGCAGGCACTAAGAATCATTAATGCCAATGGTATTGCAAATAGACTTTTCATTTTCTTTACTTTTTAAAATTCCTTATTAATTAAAACCAGCTAAAACCAATTCCCAAACTAAATTGCACAACCTCTCTGTCAATGTCATTGTTTAGCTTTACACCACCAACAAGCAGTTTGGATTGTACATTTAATGCAAATTTGTTTTTTCTGTAGACTTCATAACCCGTACTAACCATTGCCGCTATTCCTGTATTCCAATCGTCATTAACATTTTCCTTGATATCGTAGAGAGCAGGAGAATCTATGGCTAAACCAGCGCCGCCATGTACCCACCATCTATCCTTTATCCAATACTGAACAGAAGGTATGATACCACCAAAGTCCCTATCATTTTCATCAAGCGTGTAAATCATTCCAGGTAAAGAAACGGTAATCGCCAAACTGTTATTCAACATGTAACCAAACTTTAATTCCGGAAAAGTACCACCACCTTGACTATCATCAAAGTTTCGGAGTCCACCACTATCTTCAATACTAATAACACCACCTCCAAGGCCAAATTCGAACATAAAGCCATCTCTGGTAAAATTGTTATGAGAAGCCGAATTCTTCTGAGCATAAGAAATTGTAGTAATTAAGGTAAGGGCAGTAATGGCCATTCTTAACATAATTTGTTTTTTGATTGTTTTCATGCATAAATTTTTAAAGGTTTTATATGATTTTTTTGATATTACAAAGGTCGATGAGGCTGTGATGCAAGGTTTACTAGTTATGCGGAAGAACATATCAAGTTTCAGGAGGGTATAAAAACTATGGCGCAACGGTATAAAATATGATGCAATATGGTGTTTGGCCTGTGATGATAGGCGATTCAACGAAATACCTTGGTTCTCTACATTTTTTCTAATTTAGGGGCAGTAAAAACAAGTATTGTATCCAATCTGTGAACAGGTCAACCTTTTTAGAAGAAGCAAGGGACATTATTTTCAAAAACCTATCTAATGAACAATTTGGGGTATCCGAACTGGCGGATGCCGTGCACATGAGCAGGTCCAATTTGCTTCGGAAAATAAAAAAGGAAACCCAATTATCTGCAAGTCAGTTTATACGTAAAATTAGATTGGAAGAGGCCGTGAATTTGTTAAAGGAAACCGATTCTACGGTATCCGAGGTTTCTTATCAAATAGGTTTTGGAAGTCCCTCATACTTTATAAAATGCTTTAGGGAAGAATATGGTTTTTCTCCAGGGGAAATACATAAGGAGATGGAGTTGTCTTTGCCCCCACAACAGGTCAACGACAAACAACGGCGTTATTTTTGGCCGGTTGTTGCCATTGTTGGAGTTTTGCTAATCATGGCCGCTTATTTTTTTATTTCCAAAAAAGAGCCAAATCAATCGGTGATATTGGAGAAATCCATTGCTGTGCTTCCATTTAAAAATGAGAGTAGTGATTCTACCAACCTTTATTTTGTAAATGGGCTTATGGAATCTGCCTTGAACAATCTTCAAAAAATTGAGGATTTAAAGGTTATTAGCAGGACTTCCGTCGAAAAATATAGAAGAACCCAAAAAAATGTGCAGGAGATTGCCCAGGAACTTAATGTGAACTATTTGGTAGAGGGTAGTGGCCAAAGAGTTGGAAATACGATTTTGCTTCATATACAATTGATAGATGCAACAACGGATACCCCTATATGGTCTGAACAGTACAATCAAGAAGTGGTGGATATTTTTAGCCTACAGAATGATGTAGCCAAACGGATCGCAGATGCTATCAAAGCCGTGGTAACGCCCGCAGAGTTGGCCCAAATTGAAAAGAAACCCACAGATAACCTTGAGGCTTACGAGTATTACTTGAGAGCATTAGACCCTTACTATTTAAAAACCAAAGAAGGTCTGGAGGAGGCCATTCCCTTGTTTGAAAAGGCAGTTGAACATGACCCAACCTTTGCATTGGCCTACGCCAATTTGGCCATCTCCTATTATTTTCTGGATATCAATCGAAGGCAGAAAAACTACACAGAGCTCATCAACAATTATGCGGATAAAGCCCTTTTATACGATGCTAAAAACGATGTTAGCCTTATTGCCAAGGCTCTATATTATGTGCATACGGATGAATATAGGTTAGCTGTTCCCCATCTGGAAAAGGCGTTGGAATATAATCCCAATTCGGCTGATGTGGTTCAGGTTTTGTCTACTTTATACAACAGCTATATACCGGATACTGCCAAATATTTAAAATATGCCCTCATAGGTATCCAACTGGATATCGCTGCCAATGACTCTGTTGCCAAAAGTTATATTTACCTAACACTAAGTAATGCACTTGCACAAACAGGATTCATAAAAGAAGCTTCAAAATATATAGACAAGTCCCTTGAATTTGATCCAAAGAACGCTTATGCCCCTTACTTGAAGGCTTATATTAAGTATGCCGAAAATGGTGATATGGAGCAAACCAAAAAAAGCTTGATAAAGGAACTGGAAAAGGATAGTACCCGTCTGGATATTCTACAGGAAGTGGCAAAGCTCCATTATTTTCAAAGGGATTATGAAGGTGCTTACACTTATTATAAAGCCTTTGTTGAAGCTAGAAATCAAAATAATCTAAAAATATACCCACAAGAAGACCTGAAGATTAGTTTAACGTATTCCAAGGTGGGAAAGGAAGAAAAGGCAAGGGAGTTTTATAATGCCTATGCCATTTATTGCGAACAAGATGTATCCATGTATAAAAGTGCCAGTATCGCTATGAAATATTCTTATGACGGAAGAATTGACGAAGCTATTGACGAACTTAAGAATTTCGCCACTCAAGACCACTTTCAATATTGGATATTATTGTTTTTGGAAGAAGATCCGCTCATTGAACCCCTTAAGACCCATCCAAAGTACGCTGAGACCATTCAAAAAATAAAAGACCGTTTTTGGGAAAATCAGTCGAAGTTAAGGGAAACCTTGGAACACGAAGGTCTACTTTAGTTAAAACTGAAATTCTATTTTAGGGGTAAGTAATTTAGATCCGAATTGTTTCAGATGGTTTATTTTTGACTTTTAACTCAATAATTCCAATGGCCAACAAATCACTTTTTACGCTTCTTTTTTCTACTTTTTTTATAGTTACGTGCTTTGCCCAACAAATCGATTTTTCAAAACTACAGAACCTAAAAATTAGGAACGTGGGGCCTGCAAATATGAGTGGCAGGATAACGGCCATAGATGTGGTAACCGAAAATCCAAATATCATGTATATAGGTGCTGCCTCCGGTGGGGTATGGAAATCCGAGAATGGTGGTTCTGCATGGAGTCCAGTTTTTGATGACCAGCCCACACAGAATATTGGAGCTTTGGCCATACAGCAAAGCAATCCCAATGTGATTTGGGTAGGTACCGGCGAAGGAAATCCTAGAAATTCCATGAACTTGGGCATGGGAATTTTCAAAAGCGAGGACGGAGGAAAAAGTTGGAAGCATTTGGGACTGGAAGCTACCAGGACTATCCACAGAATTGTTATCGACCCTACTGATCCAGATATTGTCTATGTGGGTGCCATGGGCGATCCTTTTACGGACAACCCAAATAGGGGACTTTACAAAACCGTCGATGGCGGTGCCCATTGGGAGAAAATTCTATTTACCAATGAAAAATCGGGCGTTGCGGATATGGTCATGGACCAAAGGAATCCCAAGAAATTGTTCGTGGCCTTGTACGAGCACGAACGTACCCCGTATTATTTTACATCGGGAGGGGAAGGCTCCGGACTTTTTGTGAGCGAGGACGCAGGAAAAAACTGGAGGAAATTGGGTGCCGATGCAGGCCTGCCTTCTGGCGATTTGGGCCGAATCGGGCTGGCGATTGCCCCTTCCAACCCCAATAGGATGTATGCCAAGATAGAGGCGAAAAAAAATGCCATTTACCGAAGCGACGACGCAGGAACACATTGGGAAATCATCAATGATACGCCCAAATTTGCTAACAACCGACCTTTTTACTTTCAGGACTTGGCGGTGGATACGGAGGATGCCGATCGGGTCTATAATATATATCAGCCCTTATCCGTCAGTTATGATGGGGCAGCAACTTTCGATACCATCCCCATGATTCCCGCCGATGAGACCAAGGGTATCCATGCAGATTTTCATGCCTTTTGGGTCAATCCCAAGGATGCAAAGCATTTTATTATTGGGGGCGATGGTGGTTTGGGCATTACGCATGACCATGGAAAAAGCTGGTATTTTCCAGAGACCATTCCTGTGGCGCAGTTCTATCATGTAGGTGTGGATAATGACCGCCCGTATAATGTGTATGGCGGCATGCAGGACAATGGCAATTGGTCCGGCCCTGCATATACCTGGAAACGCGGGGGCATCCGTACGCTCTATTGGCAGTATTTGGTGGGTGGTGATGGTTTTGACATTTCACCCGATTTGGACAACTCCCGTTTTGGCTACGGTTCCTCACAAAATGGAAATTTGTATCGGTACGATAAATTGACAGGCTATTACGTAAGCATTCAACCGCCCGCCCCCGATCTAAAAACTGAGCTGCGCTTTAATTGGAACGCTGGTTTTGCACGGGACCCGTTCAACCCCAATGCGGCCTACTACGGTTCCCAGTTCGTGCATTTTACTCCGGACAAAGGGTCCACTTGGAAGGTTGTCTCACCGGACCTGTCCACCAATAATCCGGCATACCAAAAAGGGGATTATGGCGGTCTTACGCTGGATATTTCCGGGGCGGAACGTTATAGTTCCATCCTCACCATAGCGCCTAGCCAACTAGACGAGAAGTTGATTTGGGCAGGTACGGATGACGGTCAGGTGCAATTGACCACGGACGGTGGAAAGACATGGACCAATCTCACTTCCAATGTAACCGATTTGCCAGAAGAAGGGTGGATTGCACAGATTCAGGCATCGACCTATAACAAAGGAACCGCTTGGATGGTGGTGAACAATTATAGAAAGGGCGATTATGCGCCTTATCTTTTTAAGACCGATGACTTTGGTAAGACATGGCAGCGAATGGTAAACGGTAAAACGGTACGTGGGTATGCCCTCACCGTTATCCAAGATCCCGTAGAACCCAATCTGGTTTTTCTGGGGACGGAGCACGGACTTTGGATCAGTGCCGATGAAGGCCAAACCTGGTCGCAGTTCAAAAATGGTTTTCCTTCCGTATCTACGATGGATTTAAAAATTCAGGAAACGGAATCCGCTTTGATCGTAGGAACTTTTGGAAGGGCCATTTGGGTGCTGGACGATTTGTTGTCCTTACGCGAAATCGCGGCAAACCGATTGAAGGACGGACTGACCGCCCTGCCCATGAACGATGCGGTACAGGTTAAAGGACTCTTTATAAATCCGCCGGGAAATATCTGGACCGGGTTCCACACCACTTTTGAGGGCGAGAACAAGGTCTTTCAAAAAACCGAAATCCCCTTTTACCTTTCGGAAGTACCCAAGCAGGGTGAAATCATTAAGGCCGATATTTTTGATCATCAAGGCAATAACATCAATTCGGTGGAAACCAAAGATTTCAAAGTTGGATTGAATTACGTGCTCTGGAAATTGGACGAAAAGTCAAGTTCCCTACCAGGTTCCTGGACGGACGATTTTTCCAGGGATATCCCCGTGCTGCCGGGAGACTATACCATCGTCTTGAAGTATGGAAATGTATCCGATACTACAAAAGTAAGGGTAATCTCTGATCCACGTTTCGATTTGGACGAGGAAGTAGACCGCCAGTTGTACAAGTATAGAAAAGGGGCCGATGAGCAGGTAAAACGGATTTCATGGAAACTTACATCCATTAATGAAAAGCAGAAAAAGGTGGAAAAGCTACTTAAGCTAGTCTCAGATGCATCGGGGAAATCGAACGCTTCCTTACAACGAAAAATCGACCGAATGAATACGGATTTAAAAGCCTTAAAAGCAAAAGGGCAGACCCCAAGACCGGAACGTCAGGTGGGGGCTTGGCAATCCTTTGAAACATCGGCCTATTCAAAAATTAGGGAAGTCCTACAGATTGCTGCCGCCCAGACCACGGAACCATCCAAACAGCATTGGGAGACCCTAGAGCAGGCGAAGGGGTTGATTTCTGATTTTTCGACCCAGGTAGACCGATTTATGCAAAAAGAATGGTCCTCTTTTGAAAGCGATATTAAAAATTCAGGTTTTAATTTGGATATGGAAAAAGAGTAACTATAAACTTTCTGTCACTTCGAGTGAATTTTCGAGGTACGAGAAAATTTGTATCGAGAAGCAATCGGGCCAAAAAGGAGCCTGCCCTGAGCGAAGCCGAAGGGTTCTTGATACAACGTCTCTTCCAGGACGCCACTCGAACTGACAACGGGTTTTTTATGGCGGATTTCCTCGTAATAATTTTTATCGCCTTGCTGTCTCTTCGAGTGAATTTTCAAGGAACGAGAAAATTTGTATCGAGAAGCACTTGAGTAAACAAGGAGCCTGCCCTGAGCGAAGCCGAAGGGTTCTCGATACAGCGTCTCTTCCAGGACGCCACTCGAACTGACAATCGGTTTTTTATGGCGGATTTCCTGGTAATAATTCGTACTTTATTTAAATGAAAATATACGTTGTTTACATTCTTGAGTGTTCCGATGGAACTTGTTACACGGGAATTACATCCGATTTGGAAAAACGATTGGAATCCCATAAAAGCGGAAAATATAAGGATAGCTACACATCTTCAAGACTACCCGTTAAGCTAGCGTATTTTTGTGAATTTACGGAAGCCGCAATGGCAATCCAGACTGAAAAACAGATTAAAAAATGGTCCAAAGCCAAAAAGAAGGCTTTAATCTTGGGGCAATTCGACGACTTGCCGAACCTTGCCAAGAAAAAATTCAATTAACCGCTCTGTCACTTCGAGTGTTTTCAAACGAACGGTAGTGAAGTTGAAAACGTATCGAGAAGCTTTGGGACACAAAAAGGTTCTCGATACAACGTCTCTTCCAGGACGCCACTCGAACTGACATTTGGTTTATTAAAGGCGGTTTTTCTCCTATGAAAATGTGTGAAGGATTTACCCTAATACCGCTTCAGCCTCAATTTCCACCATATAGCCTTTGCCCACCAATTTGGCCTCCACCAAGGTATTTGCCGGATTGATGTCTTTAAACCGCTCTCCATGCGCGCGGGCCACAGCTTCCCAATCGGATAACTCGTTCACAAAAATTCGGGTACGGATTACATCGTTCAACGAACCTCCAAAAGAGGTAATAGCTCCTTCAATTTTATCGATGATGAAATGGGTCTGAGCCGCTGGATCGTTCCCGCCAATCAATAGATTTCCATGGGTGGCGGTCGTCCCAGAAACATGGATTCTGTTATCCACTTTTACGGCCCTGCAGTATCCGGCGTAATCCTCCCATTCCGTACCGCTAAAAATCTGTTCGCGATTGTGTCCGGTTTTTATCGGCGTAAACGCTTTTGGAATGGTTTCCAAGTGGTCGCTGAGGTCGCCTGATGCGGTCAAGAAGGGAGGCTTTCGGTACTCGTCCCCACAGTCACCCGGAATCATTTTTAATTCCTCCAACGCATTTTTGATGTTTTCCATGTCGGAAGGATCCAAGGTGATGTCCAACATGCTTCGGTTGTCCTGTATGTGTTCACTTTTACCCAAACGCGCTCCAACGATGACGGCGGCCACGGCTGGATTTTCAAGGATGTACCTCGTAGCGATATTGGCAATGGAGACCTTGTGTTTGTCCGCTACCGTGCGTACGGTTTTCAACACGTACTGGTAAGGTTCCCACCCCCCGGCGGAATCGATGAAGCGCTTGTACTTCATCTGTGACCAAGTGTTCAACTCCTCCTGTTTGGGCTCGGGTTTGCCTAACCAGGCATCGGTCAGAAATCCGCCCGCCAATGTACCAAAGGCCAATAATTTTACATTGTATTGGGTACAGACCGCGGACATGTTTCCTCGGGCACGTTGGTCTATCAAGGAATGGCACACCTGATTGCACACAATGGGAATACCGCTGGCCAGGGCAATGCGCAAATGGGCCGCATCAAAATTGGTAACGCCCAAATGTTTTATGAGCCCTTCGTCCTTTAGTTTCTTCAAATAGATCAACCCGTCCAACCAACTGGGATCTGGATAGTACCATGCATGAAATTGCATGAGGTCAATGGAAGTCTGCTGCATCCTTTCCAGGGCCGTATTGACCGCTTCACGGACAGCCGCTCGGGTAATCTTCCCCGGTTTGGGTACCCATTTGGTAAAAAGTTGAACAGCGTTTTTATCTGTAAGGTTGTTTTTAAAAGTACCTGCAATGATTTCGCTGGAGCCGTAATGGTCGGCCATATCAAAGGAAGTCAGTCCGGCATCCAGATACGGTTGCATGTATTTAGCCGTTTCCACGGGATCCAAGGTAGTTCCGTGCCGTTCCATATCGGCAATTTGCCAAAGTCCGGTCACTACACGTGAAATTTCCAGACCATCCGCTAACGCTATCGTTTTTTGCATGTTTTATTCTTCGGGAAGTTGTAAAAATCGTTCTTTCAAAAGGGGTTCATTTTTTTTCAGTCGGACCCAATTATAGACAAAGATAGCACTTGCCACGCCCATGACGATGCCCCAAATGGGGGTGGAGTGAAAATACCAAGCTTTGGTCTCCGCCATCATATCCTTATAGGTATGGATGATCAAAAAGGCCGATAACGATCCAATACCCATCCAGCCTATGAGAAGCTGCATCGTTCTATTTTTCAGGACACCAATTCGCTTTGCGATTTCAGGATTTAGTTTTCCGATGGAAACCAAAGTAATGCACATCAATAAAAAATTCACCATCATGGAAGTGACCATGATATCGATGCCCAAAAAGAAATCGCCCGCAAAATGGGAGCCCAACACCCCGATGCTGGCCATGCCACCTGCCGCCCAAAGGGCAACGTGCGGGGTTTGCTTTTTAGGGTGTATTTTGGAAACGGCCTTGGGAAAAATACCGTCCTTCGCCCATGCGAACATCAATCTGGAGACGGACAAAAGCATTGCCGGCAGGTCATTGATCAAGGCAATGGCCGCTCCGGCCAAAATGGCGATTCCCAGACCAGAGGGCAATACATAACTTAAAAGGCCCGGCGCGGAAATGTCCTTACTCATGGCTTCCTGGGCCACATAGCTCCACGGAACGATGTGGTATACCGATGCGGCGAACAAAAAGTAAAACAACCCCACGCCAAAAATGGCCAGTAGAATGGCCGTGGGTAGTGATTTTGTCGGGTTTTTGGCCTCACCGCCTGCCTGCGCAATGGAGTCGAACCCTATAAAACTGGAGAACAATAGGGCTGCGGCCGATAAGAAGATGCGCCAGTCAAAATCGGTGTGCCGGGTGGGTTGAAAAGTGATTCCGGTCCTGTTTTTAAGCGCCAAAAGGAAATCAGAGGTATCGTATATCAACCCGGCAACAATGACGATACCTCCCAGCCCAAACATGAGGAACATCATGGGCAAAACAATACGCTCGTAACTTTTAATACCTTGAATGTTGATAGCCACAAAAGCCCAAATTAGGCTTAATGCGATGGTCACCCTGATCCATCCTACTTCCAAACTTTGTGAGACTCCTTCCCAACCCAAGGCCAGGGTGACATCCCTGATGAAGGGAACGGTTACATAGGCTATAACACCAATGACAATGGAAAGTCCGAACCACTGTGAAAAACTGGCAATAAAACCTAGATAAGGGTTAAGACCCCTGCTGGCGTAAATGTAGCTGCCACCGGCCCGAGGCATGGCCGAACCCAAAATTCCATATGCCAAAGCGGCAAACAATGCGGGTATGGCAGCAAAGGCAAAGGCTGGTAAAACGTAGGGCCCAATACCGGGAACATTTCGTTGGATCATAAAGGGCACCACGTTGATGGAAGCACCTAACATGGAACATACACCCGTGGCCGTGAGGGCCAATAGTCCCATTTGGCGGGCCAGTTTCTTTGGTTTGGCATTGAACATTACGATAGGAAATTTACAGTTATCGCTATTCTTGCCCTAAGTAATTTTCTACACCGGTCATTTGCCATCGGCCTAAGGAAATGGGAATACTTCCCACCGAATTCAATTCGTCAAAGAAGGCGCGCATTCCAAAAGGCTCGTTATTTGCTTCCTTCATTCTTGCATACTCGGCCATGGTATTTTCCAACAAATATTTTCCGGTAATGTAGCTGGTGCCATAGCCAGGTTGCCGCAGGTAGAGATGCTGTTCAAAAAGCAACAATTCCTTTTCGGTCTTCATCCAGCCGCGTGGGGTATATTCAGAATGAATGCCCCCGGCCTCTTCCATGGTCATCATATTGGCATGGGCATACAGGGAACCAAGTCCTCTTGCGGCTCGTTGGGCTATCATAATATAAACGATTTCCCTAGAGCGAGGGGAATCGTCATACAGTCCCGCATCCATGAACATCTCCTCTACGGCCGTGGCCGTACCTTCGTTACGGGAGTCGAAAATATTGTACAAGAGGGGCGTTCGCCTGATTTCACTGGCATGCGGTTCAGTATCCATACGCGCCAGCTCGAACCAATGGTAAAAATGGGAGTAGAGGGGACGTTGGTCATAGTGCGCTGTAATCCAAAAAAAGTTGCGTGTTTCCCGGGGTACAAAACCGCCAAGATGTGCATTTAATGCAGGTTCAAAATAATCCTTAACCGTGACCATTTCGTTTTTGTCCAGAAAATCCAGGAGACTTTTGGCGGCGGCTTTGGCGCGGCGGTCGTATTCCTCGGGGGAATTGGCATCGGTCAATTGCGGTAGGTTTCTATTGCGATGCTCCTCGAGTTTTAAGGCGGACCACGCTCGGGAAAGTTCCCGTTTTAAGATCATGACTTCATCTTCCCAGGTCAAAGGCACCAAATGAACGTTTTGTAGGTACCAGGTATAATTTTCCTTCCCAATACCGGATGGCCCGGTTTTGTTGGATGCCTCAGCCTCCAACCAACTTGCTAAATTATTCGTAGAAGCAATGGCTTCTTCTATGGCCTTTACTATTTTTCGGTCCTTTGATATTCCGGGGAGCACCTTCATATCTTCCAGATTTTTGCTCTGGGTTATAATATCGCGAATTCCGGCAATCCAAAGGTCCTTGGCATTCCCGGTCAGGTTCAGTTTGGCCTGTTCGTTCAAGGGCGGAATGACCGTTAGCTGCGCCAATAATTTGGTGCGTTGTTCCTTATCCAACGGAAAATTATAGGTCCAAAGATCTATGATGGCGTGATGCGTTGGCCCTTCGTGTGCGGGAACATCGCTTCGTGCCGTCCAGACGGTCGCATAAAATGCAGGGTCGCGCTGCCAGGGTTTTAGGATGCGATGGTTAAAGTCGTAGCCGTTCATCTCTGCGTTTACGATACGCCAATCTACCTGATCGGGTATGGACCAACCTGTGGTATCCATCTCCTGCAACTTTTTATGTAGGGTTTGGAATGCCGGCCATCTTTTGTCAAAGGTTTCCTGGGTGTAATCCGGTGCGCCATCTCGTAAAGGTGGATTTTCAAAGGCTCTCCACTCCTTAAAAAAAGCGATCAAATCCTGGTATGTATTAGATGAATTTTGAGCATTCAGGGCTGTTGTAAAAAGGGAGACAAATAGAATGTGAAATATGCTTTTTTTGATAATGGAAATAGTTTTCATTTAAGGTTTGTTTTGGTAGGGACGTTTTTATAAATTAAACATGGTGTCAAAATCGACCATAATTTAAATGTAATTATTGGTTTATTTTAGATTGCGAAAAGATTAATTGGAATTTTAGTTGTTAAGGGCTAGGATGAAATTTATTTTGTCGCTCTTAAAATACTTAATTGCACCAAGGCAACAGTTTCTTTGCTTTGCTGGTGGGTATTTCAAATTTGTTTACAGTATTCAATATAGACTCAACTCACTTTTTGAAAAGGAATTTTGATTTCAGTGCAGGGCCAAGATTGGTACTATGGCTTTATAACCAATTTCCTTCACCAATGGTTTGGAGAAAACACTATTGAAGAAAAAGTGCTTGTGATTTATAAATGCGATCATATCGCTATTTCTACTTTCAACAAATGAAGTTATGCCTTCTGATACGTCATTTTCAGTTAGGTTATGAAAGTTATACTTTATTGGTTCCATAATATCTTGCAACAATTGCTTATTGATTTCTTGTAGTTCAGTTAAATCATGTTTTTTACTTACATATAACACTCTTACTGTTGATTCAAACATTTTTGCAATCTCAATAAGGTAGCTAAGTTTCCGTCTCTTAAAAGTGGCTTTAAAATTTGTTGGAAAAACAATTTCTTTTGGGATAGAAAACTTTACGTTTTTGGGTATGGCCATAACCGGGCATTCTCTAATCTTTTCCATTGCTTTTACGGTATTGCTTCCAAAAATAACCCCCTTTGTGCCAGAAGCTCCTTGGGTACCCATTACTATTAAATCAATGTCTTTTTCAGCAATTGTACGCTTTATCGCTTCAGAAAGATAATTATAGGTGGAAATTGTATGAAAGGCATGTTTGGGGTTGTCATTATGTAGCTTCAACATATCCAAGAGTTTTAGAAAGGAATCATGGGATTTTGCTTGGGCAATCCTATATTCCGCGCTATCAGGTTCAGGAAAATATAGTGATTTGGTCGTATAGCCGTCCAAGCTGAAAACGTTTAGAAAGTAGAATTCACAATTCAATTTCGCATAAAGGTCAAGTGCATATCTAGCGGCGTTTAATGCATTTTTTGAAAAATCCGTAGGAATTAATATTCTTTTGTCCATGATAGCATATTGTTTACTATGAGTTTTTATTTTTTCACTTAAGAATTACCAACATTATACCTGAAAAAATACGATGGAGTTTTTTGAATGTTTAATCGTGAAGCACTAAAAATGGTATTGTTGTGTGGTAGCTAACTTTTTCAACCGTAGGCCTAAAAAGAATTCGTTCTACAAAATTCAAATGCTTGGCCACCATTACAATCATATCCAGATTGCGACATTCAATGAAATTTTGAATGGTTTCGTCTAATTTTTTTCCTGTAAGGGTGTGGAAAGAGATTTCGATACCCGTAAAATAATCCTCTAAAAATTGTCGATTCTTTTGTTGTTGTTCACTAAATCTTTCTTCATTGGTCGAAACATATAAAAACCGTAAGGCCGAATTATGTGTTATGATCAGCTCCTTGATATTTTGCATTACTTTCCAATTATAGCCCAATTGAAAATCTGTTGGAAAGCCTATTTCCTTAGGTTTACGGTATTTTGCATTTTCAGGTACAGCCAAAACGGCACAGGGTACTTTTGTAATAACATCACCCGTATTACTGCCCATAGCAATGGCCTTCAATCCTGTTGCTCCTTTTGTTCCCATAATAATCAAGTCAATATTTTTATCGACGACTTCTTTTTTTATGTAATCAGTAAGAAAACCATAAAAAACCTCAGTCTTAAATGTATGCCTTGTGTTTATTGGAAGGTGTTCCACTCTTTTGAGTAAGTGGTTCATCTTTTCTTTGTTTTCCTTTAAAATACTATCTTCAAGTATTTGAGAAGAAACGTACATTGCTGTCTCCCCACCAGAGTATGCCGCTATTGGGTGAACATTTACTATATAAAATGTACAAGATGTTTTATTGAATAACTCTAATCCATAAGTAATGGCATTCCAAGCGTTTTCCGAGAAATCTGTTGGTATCAGTATATTTTTCATTTCCGAAATGTTTTTACTTAAAGGTATTTGTAGTCCAGATGTTATCAAATGACAAAGGTCATGCGGTAAAGGGATTTTTATATTTTGAATAAACTGGGACTACTGAACCTAGAACTCGGTGAAAATTCGTAAGCTTGATAAAATCACTTACATTTTTTCTTATCGGATTTTGGACAGTTAGAGCTACATTCCGGTCCTTGCGTAAATTAAATGAATATTGCAGTAATGCTCAACCTGGGTTATTTTAATCACCTTAGGATTTATATTTATAATGCTAGCACCATTTCACTGAAAAACATTGCCCAAGTTCAATTCTAGTAGCTTTTTATATATAAGGTTGGTTTAAAGAATTGCCTTTTAAACCCATCATTTATTGTTGGTATTTGTAGTGCTTATGTCAAATCGAATTAAGGGGATGTACGACCAACTTTTTGAATCTAATTACATTAATAACTTTTGAAGAATGATAATTTTAAAAATACTTCTTTGCAGATAGGACTGAAATCAAACTAACGGTATGCTATCGCAGTAATCAAAATAGTCTTAGTTATTCATGTAATACCAACATTGGTATCGTGGTGTGAAAACTAAGTTTTTCGATAGTAGTGTCAAATAGGATTTGTTGAAGGAAATTTAGGTTCTTGGCGACCATGGTTAACATATTAATCTGGTTATCAGAAACAAAATTTAGGATGCTGGATTTTACATCCTTGCTTTTTACACTGTAAAAACTATGTGATTTAGGCAATGTCTCTTCCAAATAATCTTTCAAGTAGTCTTTATTTTTTTCTTGTTGGTCAGTTAATGGGATACTAAATTGTTCCACATTAAAAACCTGGAGATTGGCATTTGTAATGCGTAATAGTTCTGCAATGGTTTTTAATATGGGATAGGTGTAATACAGATTGTAATCTGTAGGGAAGGCAATTTTTTGAGGTGTAATGAATGAAGCGTTTTCAGGTATGACCAATACATTACAAAGCACTTTGGTAATAACATCCCCGGTATTACTACCTACAATGGTTTCCATTATACCGGAAGCACCTTTAGTACCCATCACTATAAGATCTATTTTCTTTGTTTCCACTGTCTTACGCACAATATCTATAAAATTCCCATAATCTTGAAGTGCCAAGAAATGGTGTTTGTCATTTGTAGATACAACGGCAATTCTTTCGAAGATTGATTTCAACTTTTTCCGTATGACAGGACTAGAAGTTTTTCGAGGAAATACGAAGGAATTATTCTTGATTTCTGATTTGCTTAATTCTCCAACGTGCAGTATATAAAAGCTACAATCCTCATTTTTAAAAAAATATATCGCATATTCTAGAGCGTTCCAAGAATTTTTGGAGAAGTCTGTGGGTATTAAAATATGCTTCATTAAATTGGTCTGTTAAACAAAAATAGACCATTGAGTAAACCTACTATATGATATTTGTCAGATTATTTAATGTTATGATTTTGCAATCATAAAGACTAATCTACATATTGTAAAGCCTCTAGTTCCAAGATTTTGATGTTACGACCCTCAATAGTGATTAGTCCCTCCTTTTTAAAACCGGAAAGGGTGCGTATTAGACTTTCCGGAGCTATTCCTGCCACACTGGCAAGATCGTTTCTGGAAATTTTAATAGGCTTGTCAGTTTTTGTTTGCATGATTTCTGCGAACTGTAATAAAGTTTGAGCCGTTTTCTTGCGTACAGAGCTGTAGGCCATTTGAAGTAATTGTGCTTTTATTACGGAAATGTTCTCAGTAAACAACTCCATTAACTCTATAGATACATCTTTATTTTTTTCTAGAATCTCCATTAGGTTTTCTTTGGAAATACCGGCAAGCTTTACTTGCTCCAAAGCCGTTGCGGATTCTTGATAAGGGATATTGTTTAAAAAAGAGGTAAAACCTAGGAAATCATCTGCTTTATACAATGATGTTGTGAGTTCCTTACCGTCTGCATCCATACAATGGCCTTTTACCAACCCCTTAAGGATAAGATATATTTTATTTGATCGTGAACCTTCCTTATAAATAATAGCACCTGTATCAAATTCCACTATCTCGCCATTATCATCAAAAAAGTTCTTAAGTTCATGTAACGTACGCATTTCATCGTTTGAAATCGCTTGTTCCGTAGTTTCTGAATCGAGCATACGGTTTAAAAGTTGTGCCTTGGCCAACCTACTTTCAATGGCACTAATCAATTCATCTTCTTCAAATGGCTTGGTTAGGTAATCGTCCGCTCCTAGATCCATACCTTTTCTGATTTCCTTATGCTCTGTTTTGGCGGATAGGAAAATAAATGGGATTTGCTTAGTTTTTTCATCGGAAGATAATTCCTCCAAAACACCATATCCATCTATTAATGGCATCATTATGTCGCAAATTATGATGTCCGGTAGGTTTTTCTTTGCGAATTGTATACCTATTTGTCCATTTGAAGCAGTTAGTACCGAGTAACCCGTAAGCTCTAAGAGCTCTTCAGTATTCTCTCTAAGCGCCTTATCATCCTCAATTAATAGAATTTGTTTCATTTTCTAATTTGGATTAAGTTTTTGGGGATTCGCAAAACAAAGGTAGAGCCAACATTTATCTTACTGGAGAATTCAAGACTTGCCCCTAAGTTTTCAAGGTGCTGTTTTGAGATGTTCAGACCGATTCCTGTACCCTGCGTAACCAAGGCATTCTCCGCTCTAAAATACCGGTCAAATATATGTTTTTGATCTTCTTTTGGAATTCCAATTCCTTCATCGATGACTTTGATAACAACAAATTCCTCCTCAATTTCCAATTTTAAATCGATAATGGAATCCTCCGGGGAATATTTAATGGCATTATGTACCAAGTTAGAAAGTGCCAATTCCAATGTCTTTTCATCAAAAAAGACGATAGCTTCATCTATGTTATCGGGATACTGAATTTTCTGTCCGGATTTGAGTAACATGTTAGCGTTATAGATCACTTCATTCACTACTTTACTCAAAGGAAAGATTTCGTTCTTATAATTTACCTTTCCGGACTCCAAGCGTTCTATAGATAAAAAATCGTTTAGAATGGCGTTCAGGTATTTTACTTTGTTTTTAATAGTATTTACGTGTTTATCACGTTTTTCCTGTTGTTCTGTTTCAGTATATTTTCCCAACAAAGTAATGGATGTTAAAATACTGCTCAAAGGAGTTTTGAATTCATGGGAAACGAGGGATAAGAATCGTGTTTTTAATTCATTGAGTTCTTTTTCCTTGGCCAAGGCTTTTGTTAACTGCCTTGTTCGCTTCTCCACCGTTTTTTCAAGTTTTTCAGTATAACCTTTGCGTTCGGTTATATCCAAAATGATTGCAAAAAAGACTTTCTTCTCCCCCATTAGGGAAAGTTGGAGGTGTACTTCTACCGGATATAATGTACCATCCTTTCTTAGATGTTTGGTCTCAAAATCTACTTTACCCATCTCATCTTCCAATAGAGGCTTAGCCAAAGACCTAAATTCTGAAAGTTTAAGGTCAGGTTTAATGTCCAAAGGTGTCATCTCCGCCAGTTCCTGCATGTTGTATCCTAAATTTCGCTGAGCTTCCTTATTTACGTTGATGAATCTGAGACTATCAATATCAAAAACATAAATTTCATTCAGGGTTTCATCAAAAATGCGTGCCCAAAGGCTAAGTTCTTTCTCTATTCTCTTACGTTCCGTAATATCAATGACCAGTGCCATGGTGTAGGTAGCTCCATACAGTTCAAAAGGGTTTAGACCTGCCTCAACAGGAAACTCGTGGCCATTTTTACAAACACCATATAAATCCCTTCCATGACCCATTTGGCGTTTTTCACCTTTGGCAATAAAATTTTGAACATGGGTTTCGTGGTGGTTATGGAAACGATTGGGGATTAGAATTTTTAAAGGTTTTCCAATGAGTTCTTCTTTTCCATATCCGAACATTTCCTCGGCTGAAGAATTGGTCGCTACAATTGTCTGCTCTTCATTTATGACAATTACACCTTCTGAAACCCCTTCTGAAAGTAGGTTAAAAATATTACTGTTTTTCTTGAAAACATGCATAAATCAAATATAAAGAGATTAGACTGATTTTTATCATTTATTAACTATGGCCCATGCAATACATTTAAGTATTAAAAAGAGAGAAAGGATGAAAAATACAGCTAGAACAATGAACAAGCTCTATGAAAGTTTAGGCAAATTATTTTATGCCGTAGCGATTAGTGACGGTAGCGTTCATGTTAAGGAATGGGATAAATTAAAAGAAATTGTGAGGGAAGATTGGCTGTCTTTAGATGACTTTACAGATAGGTATGGCACCGATTCCGCAAACCAAATAGAAATTGTTTTCGATGTACTCATGGAATATACAAAAAGCAGTGAAGAATGTTTTGACGAATTCAAGGAATTTTATAAAGAACACCCACATGCCTTTACGGAGGAATTAAAGTCTACAGCCAAAAAAACCGCAAGAGCGGTAGCTAATTCTTTTGCGGGAAAAAACAAATCAGAACTAATAATTTTGGCTAAGCTTGATTTGTTGTTGAAATAGCTTGAATAGTTTTGCTTTGTACGGAATTATTTCAGAATTTAGATTTTAATGGTAAGAACAGGTAAATTCGCATGGTTGGCAACATCCTCACCTATACTTCTACTACCTAATAAAAAGTGTAAAAAAGGCTTTCTGCCGTGAGTAGGTATGGCAAGTAGATCAAAATTGCCTTTTTTGGAATAGTTCAATAAACCTTGCTCAACGGTGTAGTCATCATATATTACCACTTCTTGTGATACACTATTGGACTTAAAAAAGAATTTTGCGATTTTTTCTTCGATTTCATTGGTGCTTTTAAAACCATTATATGGCGTGTTGATATAAATGAGTTTTAATTTAGCGGAAAAACCATTTGTAAAAGCCTGAATATTCTTGAATGCCAATATAACATCTTCAGAAAAGTCACAAGCAAAAAGCACTTTTTCTATCTTAAAATCCGGATTTTTCATCTTTACTACGAGCACTGGCACATTTGACGTACGCACTACCTTCTCGGTATTTGACCCAACCAACACTTCACTTATTCCACTAGTCCCGTGTGACCCCATGACTATTAGATCAATCTTTTGTTCTTGGGCCAAGGTGTTGAACTCTTTGAAAATCTTATAGTTTTGGACAATTTCCCTTATCTTAATATTTTTCAAATAGGGTTTGTCCAAAAAAGGTATGAATCGCTTTTTAGCGAGTTCCATATAATATCTGGCCTCCTCGTATTCCTGTATTTCATTTTTAGTCAGTACGGCTTCTGAAAGCCCCAGCATATGCAGCACTACAATTTCTGCCTGTGGCCTTTTTGCGATTTGCGCTGCAATCTCCAAGGCATTAGATGAGGTCTCGGAAAAATCTATGGGCACCAAAATTCTTTTCATACTAACTAAATGGCTTTTTTACGTTTATTGAATTTTTCCTTGCGTTTTCTTAACTGACGCTCTAAATCACCAATAGTTTCTGCTGCGGACTTTTCAAAATTATCTTCAATGGATTTTGCAAAAATGCGGGGACCTGGCGCACTTAGCTGTATTTCACATATTTTATCATTTCCATCTTTACATTGACCTAACTTAAAATAAATATCTCCACGGATTATGAATTGATACTTATGTGCTAGTTTTTTAAGATTTCGAGTTACTATCTCACTTAAGGACTCACTTTCCGGCATGTCTATATATTGAATATTTACAGTCATAAAAACATATTTTGATTCCTAAACAAAGGTAAAGTTGCCTCCTTCTTGGAAAAATGATTTAAATCATTTCAGGGTCGTTCACTAATTATAAATTTTGTGTTTCATTTTAAAATATACTCTCATGGCTCTTAATTTTAACCAATACGCTACAGAAGGCAATACCTTTCTAAAGGATTATGCCAAGGAGATGAATATGCCCAATGACCTGGAAAAAGCGGGGCGTATTTTCGCTTCCATCATGCATGCGCTCAGAGATATTATTCCGGCTGAAGAATCTTTACAGTTTATTGCACAACTGCCTATGTTCTTGAAGGCGGTCTATGTAAACGGATGGTCCTTGAAGAGGAAAAAGCCTAAAATTAAAAACATGGCCGAATTTTTAGATTTGGTTCGCGCTCATGTTGGGCCCACCCAGTACAATGACTTTGAATATAGCGATGATACTGCCGAAAGATATGTTGATACCACCTTTATTTATATAAGAAAATATGTATCGTTGGGTGAATTGGAAGATATACGTGGCAGCTTGCCAAAGGAATTAAAAAGCATGATTTATTCGAATATAATGTTTTAAGCAGCAAAGAAGTTTTCACCTTAATGCATAATGACTTTGGTCATTTCCAGGTGCTTGTAACAGTATTAATTTTAAACGAATCTTAAAATGGAAATTATGAGAACGAAACTATTATTATTGACTTTTTTGTTGATGTTGCCTTTAGCATTGCCATCTCAAGAGCTAAAGGGTATTGATGAAATAGCCCCTTTTAGTGAGGGATTGGCAGCAGTTCGGCAAGGTGAAAAGTGGGGGTTCATTGATGAGAACGGAACTTTGGTAATTGACTTTAGAAATGATGTTTATTGGAACAATGATGCTGATACCTCAAAGTCCGATATTTCAGGAGTGCGTTATCCTATGTTTCAAGAGGGTAGATGTTTAATTACAAAGAATGTGGAGGATGGTATTGCTGTTTATGGATTTATGGACACAAAAGGAAAGACAATCATAGAACCCCAGTTTTTGAACGTATTCCCTTTTAAGAATGGCTATACCACTGGCGTCTTATTCGATAAGGCATTGAAAGGTAAAAACGAATTCAAACTTGATATCTACGAGTTTAAGTTTTTTGATGTGTTGCTGGATGCCTCTGGTGAAATAGACGAATATTTTGAACGTCGGCATAATATCCTTATGACCAAAAAACGGTATCAAGTGCCTACAATTGGGGCAAAATATTTAGCGGAAAATCTTGTTGCGATTTATGGTAAAAATCAAGGTTGGGAAATACGAAAACTAGCATTAAAAAATTGAAATAAGAAGTTCTTAATAATATAACTAAACCAGTTTCCAAGGAAAATAAAATATGGGTCGATTAAAGGATAAAGTAGCCATTATTACTGGTGGTGCAGGTGGTATTGGAATAGCAACTGCAAAATTGTTTCTGGACCAAGGGGCCATGGTGGTCATTGCTGACATTAGTAAAGAAGCATTGGAGAAGGCCAGTTTGGAAATAAATCACGGAAATTTGTCGTATTGTGTTGTGGATGTTTCCAAACCGAAGGATAATGAAAAGATGGTTGCACACACTTTGGATGTTCATAATAGGATAGATATCTTTTTTGCAAATGCTGGTATAGAGGGAACCTCAAAGCCCATTGCGGAATATCCCGATGATATTTTTGATAGTGTTATTGACGTAAACCTAAAAGGGGTATGGTATGGCTGCAAATATGTAATTCCTAAAATGAAGGCTGGTGGTAGTGTGATGATTACATCTTCCGTTGCTGGACTGAAAGGTTTTGCTGGGTTGGGTGCCTATGTGTCCACCAAGCATGCTATAATTGGCATAATGAGGGTTGCAGCCCTGGAATTCGCCTCAAACAAAATAAGAGTAAATACCATTCATCCGGGACCGGTAAACAATGATATGATGAGGAGGATAGAAAAAGATATTTCACCTGAAAACCCAGGGGAGGTTCTTAAAGGTTTTGAAACTACGATTCCTTTTGGTCGATATGTGGATTCAAATGAAATAGCTCAAATAGCCCTTTTCCTAGCCTCTGAGGATAGTAAAATGATTACAGGTTGTATGCACATAGTCGATGGAGGAATGTTGACCAACTAAAACTTAGTATTCATCCAATGTATCGTGAAAAACAAGAAAGAGGATAGGAGTACTTGAGCAATAGGTGGAATGACCATGGTAGGCGTGGGTGTCGGACTTGCCTTTTTACAGACCTCACCATTGTAAATGGTTGCATGCATCTTATCTGGAATAGGTTTGGGACTTGTTATGACAGCAATTATTTCCTCAAAAAAAGGATAATAGAATTGATGGCCATTTTTAAACACCTAAAAGCTTAATTATGAGAGTATTTTGGATTATTGTATTGCTTATTATTTTATTTTTTAGTTGTAAAGAAAAACCAAAGGTTACTATACCCGATAGCGAAAAGACTATACAAGATTTGCCCAAGAATGAAGGTTTATCCCCCGTTCAAAAGGAAATACTGAATTTTGCCGATTCTACTTTTTCCGGTCGCGTGGATATGGACGCATTAATTGCATTTAAAAAAATTGATGTCCAAGGAATTACAACGGATATTGACATGAATGAAGGTATTCTATTGTATAAGGAATTGATAAAATCCAATATTGTAGAAGTGTTGCCCATATTTGAAGTTAAAAATACAAATTCAGCTATTTTACCAATAAAGGGGAAGGGGTTTGGAGGAGCTATATGGGCAAAGGTTTTGGTTGATATAAAGACTTTGGAAATCAAAAAGATTGAATTTGACCACAAGTCGGAAACATATGGCTACGGATCGGAAGTGTCACAAAGTACTTTTGAAAATCAGTTTGTAGGAACAAAAATAGACTTAGATAAAAATTCCTTTACCCTTCAACAAAATATGGAGAAAAGGATGGATGATGGTGTATATGTCGATGGTATCTCTGGGGCTACAATAACTAGTGCGGCCGCTATTCAGATGGTTAATTTAGGGCTTCAAAAGTATAAGGGATATTTAGTGCATACTAGATGAAATTAAAAACACAATTATTCCTGGAACTTTGGATGGAAGCAAGAACACGTTTTACCAATCAACTTGAAAGACTCAAAGAGGAAGATTTGAAGAAGAAGCTGCCACCTTCTGTAAATAGTGTCGGTTTTCTTATTAGGCATATTGGTGACGTAGAGCTGCTCTTTGCAAAGAACGTTTTTGGTGCATCTGGAGTTAAGGTAATAGCCAAAACGGTAATAGCCTCAACCGATACGGGTGAATGGACCAATCTTTCTGAACTTAATGACTATGTTTATTATTCATTTAATACCCTAAAAGCTATTGTGGAACAGCAAGAGGAAATGGATTGGGAAACCCTGGTGACCACCAAAGAATTCGGCACAAAGACAAAAGCGGAGGCTTTTGGGCGAATTGTATCCCATACCAACCATCATGCCGGTCAGATGGCAATTTTGATTAAATATGGAAAATAGATTCATGAGAATTTTAGTGTCTTTTCCTCCCCAAAGGTCTCATGGCCTTATCACTTTTTACGTAAGTAGCATTTTCATTTCTGAAAGAGAAATATGACTATTATTATCTAGAAATTAAAAAATAGTATCTATCCAACTAATGTTTGTCGTTTGGGCTTAATTCAGACATTGTTCAGATTTTGAATTACCTGTTCAAGTTTTGCACGTACCTTTTTCGCTATCAAAACAAGGTCATCGTTTTTAATAGCTTGCATGGAGGCAGCTGGATCTACGGCCGCAATTTCTATATTACCTTCCTTAATCTCTTGTACTATTACATTGCAAGGTAGCATGGTGCCAATTTTATTTTCTGCCTGAAGCGCCTGGTAAGCCATAGATGGATTGCAGGCCCCAAGAATTTTATAACTTAAGATGTCAACATCCAGTTTTTGCTTAAGGGTAGTTTTCATATCTATTTCAGTCAAAACTCCAAAACCTTCCTCTTTTAAGGCCTCTTTTGTTTTTGAAATTGCTTCCTCAAATGTTATGTTTTTTAATTCGGTAGAAAAATAGTAGCCCATTGATTTACTGTTTTATTGACATGATTTGTGTAATAGGAATCGTATTGAATACTTGTATATTAGTGGTTTAGTGGGTCAAGTTACTGATTGTGTGGTTTTTGATTAATGATTTATATCATATTGGAATAACTAGTAAATTAAGTAAGATGAGGTTTTAAGTTGCCTAATATGAGTTGCGATACCAAGTCGTGTTCCTATACTCTTTGTTTTTTGAGACCGCCTCCCGGTTCTTCACTATTAGGAAATTTTCATTAATGCGTCTACTTCTATACCCCATTAAATGAAAGAATTTTTTTGCCAAGAATTTCGCTACCCTTAAATCCACCCTTAATGCATCTTTCTGGTCTGATATCCATGAAACGCCTGGTAAAATTGCCAGCATACGATCTACTTGCAATTTTCTAAGCAATGAAGAAAGTGAGAGAAAAATAGAAGGTATGTGCCTTATAATAAAAAAGCCATCTTCGCCCTTTTTCTGGTATAAGGGCATGAAGATATTTCCTTTTAAAGGTGTTAATACAGGTACCGAATTACTGGTAGCGATTTGTTGCCCTTTTTTTACCTGCTCAAAATTTGTAAATCCCGGTTTTGTGTAGAAATCTTCATCTTGTCCTATTTTATGATGGTGTACAATTTCATATGCATGGTTCAAATCTTCAGTTGAACGGTTAAGAATAGTATAGTAGGTATCGTAATCTACCCCGACTTTTAGAATGACACCAGTATAAATTAATGTGAGGTATACGAATGCGATATGATTTTCTATAGAAGAAGGAGCATCATGCTGTCCAGATTCAAATCCAAAGGCTACGTAGCCAAGTTGATTGATGTAACTTAATAAGGTTCCCTCCAGATATTCTTCAATTCCTAAAAGTAAAGGTACCGGATATTGTTCTGTGAATTTCCGATTAAGGAGTGTGTCGTTAACCGTAATAAAGGGTTTTGTTGGGCTTGAAGTGGTATGGAGATCAACAAAATAAAAGGGTCCGTTATCTATTTCTAAAATTTGAGAAATTATTGTATAAAGTTGGTATTGTTCGTAGTCTTCTTCATTTTTAATGATTTTGTCTTCTTTTAATAGCCATTCGACCCTTTCCTCATTCCACATACGGTTCAGGTCTTCTCGGTTATATCGTACACCCTGTTGAAGGGCAGAAAGATTGCCAGCAATGGCATATATTTTTCCTCTTACAACAATATTTTTTGATTTAATGTCATCAAGCACCTTGACCAATGCGAAAACGCCAGATGGTTCATTACCGTGAATTCCAGCCGTGAAAATTATGGTGGGCCCAGCTGTATCACCCTCCAACCGTCCAAGGATTCGATTTATTTCAATGGATTGAACAAGTGCCTTACTATAAACCTTTACCATTTTATATTTCGGTCATATCTTTCAAAGTAATAATACCAATAAGGGAGCTTTTGTTTACTACGGGTACGCAGCCTATATGATTTTTTTCTAGTAACTCGTAAACGGTTTCCAAATCGGTTTCTGGAGCTACTGAGATTACTTCGTTTACCATCAGATCACCTACTTTGGTGCTGGTAAAATCCGTCCGCTCTTTTAGATATTCGGTCATATGGCTCCAAGTCAAGAGTCCACAAAGTTCATTCTCGTCATTCAATACTGGAACATGGTGAATATTCTTCCAATTCATAATGCTAGTGGCCATATCCGCCATATCGTTTTCATTGACGGTGAGCAATTGGGTGGACATTATGTGTTTTGCCAGTCTGGCACTGGATCGAACCTTAAATCCTTTAGGAATTATTGGCCAATCTGAAACAGGGGCTAATGTTTGCTGGTTTTCATAAATTGCCTCCGTTAGAGCAATAACCGCATCATCTTGTTTCATGTTCTTTTTGAGTTGACGGTAACTTAGAACACTCCATCTTGAACCACTATTTCCTTTGGCCCTTTTCTCTATGACTTCCAAATAACGATGGATGTCATTCGGATTGATATTGCATTTTTTTAATCCTTCATACGCAAGTGGGAGTAATTCCTTGATAACTAAATCTCGTATGGGTATCTCAGTTCCTTTCCATAGCATTATGCTTGCAGCCCCATTTCTGGCCGCCTTAATAAAGTTATCCTTAGCATCCTGAAAGTCCATGACTTTGGTAATGTCGTCAAATTCCGCGGGTCTGGATTTCATAAGTCCTACCCAAAACGCAAAATTTGCCATTTCATCAAGAACTGTAGGTCCTGAAGAAAGGTATCTGTTTTCAATCCGGATATGGGCATTCTTTTTAGTAGCACCATAACAAGGACGGTTCCAGCGATAAATAGTGCCATTGTGCAAATTGAGTGCATTCAATTTTGGAATATTACCCTTTTTTAATTCTAAGAGAGAATCCTTTTCCACATTATTGGTCAACATAACTTCATACTGGGCGATGTCTTCCTTATAAATATCTATGATGGACCCTGATACCCATGAATTACCGAAGGTAACCCTGGCCAGTTTGTCTTGAAGTGTATAGGAAGAACTTCTTGTGTCTATACTCTGTTGGAACAAGGCAATGCGTGTCTCGCTCCAAAGTTCGCGTCCCATCAAAAGAGGAGAATTGGTGGCTATACCCAGTATAGGGCCTGAAATTGCCTGAGCCCAATTATAACTGGCTACAAAATCATCTGGAGCAATTTGGAGATGCATTTGAAAACTGGTATTACAGGCCTCAAACAAAACTGAGTCATGGTGAATGGAAAGTTCGTCTACTCCACGAATGTGCATTTCAAAATCTTTTTTACGTAGTAATTTTATGGCATTGTTTAAGAGTTCATAGCGAATGTTTGGTGTCATGAACTCCATGGAAAGTTCTTGTGTGGTAATTGTTGGCAGTATACCAGTTAATATAACCTTGTTATCATAATTACTAGCGGTCTGCATTGCCTTGTTTAGTAATAACGTAAGTTTTTTTTCCATCACTGAGAAACAATTCTCTTTTAACTCTTCAGGATCCAAGTTGATTTCAAGGTTATAACGGGCAATTTCGTTCGTAAAATGGGAGTCGTCAATAGCCCTTAGGATTCTTATCGCGTCTTGGGTAGGACGCCAGTTCTCATCAACCAAACAAAACTCTTGTTCTGAACCAATATGCATAACCTCACTTTCAATCATACCATCTCTAAGCATGATTTTTAATGCCTGAATATCATTCAGTAAATTTTTAATGAATCTTGCTCTAGAATCTTTATCAATTTTTTCTACTTGGTATGTTCCCATGGTAGTTGTCTTGAATATGTTTTGCTTCAGGCGTTGATTTTAATTTTTTGAGATGTATTGGAATTGGAGCATATCCAATCATTTAATTCCTCCACATCCTTAATTTTACACAATTGGGTGCCATCGGTCATAGTGGCTGCAGTTCCACAAGCAACCCCATATTGGGCCATTTCCAGTAATGATTTTCCCTGGGCAAGTGCAAGAACCATTCCTGCAACCATGCTATCACCAGCACCAATAGTACTTTTTTGGTATACTACGGGTGCAGAAATGTAATCAATTGATTGAGAGGTAAACATTACGGCACCTTGAGGTCCCATTGAAACCACTAATACTTCACAAGGATTATTCTTTAAAAAAGTTTGGCCGATAGATTCCAGTTCCAGAAAAGAGATCGTTTCTACTCCGCAGAGTGTAGCGAGTTCTCCTAGATTGGGTTTTAGCAGATAGGCTCCGGCCTGTGCACCTTTCAACAAGGCTTCCCCTGAGGTGTCCAAAATGAATTTCACATTTTTATTGCCCGCAATTTTAGAAACTCTGGCAAAAAAATCGGTAGGCATGCCAGGGCATAGGCTTCCACTGGCCACCAAAATATCTCCTTCCACAAGTACGGCTTCCAATTGCTCCAAAGTCTTTTTCCATTCTTGGTCTTTGATCATGGGTCCGGGCATCCCAAAACGATATTGTTCATTATTCGAAGTATCTGTTACCGCAAAGTTTTCACGTACCCACCCTTCTATGTGAACTACTAGTTGTGGAATACCAAAATCAACTAACATATTGTTTAAATGACTTCCAGTTGGTCCTCCTGCCAAATACATACATAAGGAGGTTCCGCCCAGTTCGAGAAGTACTCGAGAAATGTTAATACCCCCACCACCAGCTTCATAGACGGGAAGGCTACATCTTAATTTATTATTTGGTTTTATTCCAGCTACAGTAGTGCTTTTGTCTATGGCTGGGTTGACAGTTAATGTTATTATCCTATTCATATTGTGGGTTATTTTAACTGTGTTTTCTCAAATATAATAGTATGTCAAATGGTCTCATATGACCAATGTCATTGTTGAAAAAGTACCTCTGGAATACTTTCGTCTAAAACAAATCAATATGAAAGGGGTTCTAAAATTGGGGAGTATTTCTGGGATTAAGATAGAAGTACATTGGACGTTTACCCTATTGTTGTTTTGGGTCGCTTTCCTGGAGATACAGCGAGGGTCTAATCTGAATAGAATACTACTTAATGAAGCCCTCATTGTAGTGTTGTTCATTTGTGTAATACTTCATGAATTAGGTCATGCATTAACGGCAAAAAAATTCAATATCAACACCCAAAAAATAACACTTTTACCTATTGGTGGAGTTGCCATGTTGGAAAAGATGCCAGAAAAACCTGGGCAGGAACTGTTGGTTGCCCTTGCCGGACCAGCTGTTAATGTGGTTATTGCCATTTTAATTTTTTTGGTAGTTCCCATAAAAAGCTATTTTAATTTTGATGCCATCGTATTGGAGGAAGTTTTGTACCAAACCACATTCCAAAATTTTTTATTTTATCTTTTTGTTGCCAATGTAATGTTGGTGGTTTTTAATTTAATTCCTGCGTTTCCAATGGATGGGGGAAGGGTCTTAAGAGCATTATTGTCCTTTAAACTAGGTCGTGTCGAAGCTACTAAAATAGCCTCTTCTATAGGTCAGGGCCTAGCGATTCTATTTTTTATTCTTGGACTTTTATTTAATCCGTTTTTGATTCTGATCGCCTTTTTCATCTTTTTTGGAGCTTATGGCGAGAACCAAATGGTAAAGCAAAATTCATTATTGGAAGGGCATTTGGTCAGGGAAGCGACTTTGACGAATATCACATTGATAAATCCCGTCCATACAATAAAGGACGTCATGGATATCACCCTCGCTGGTGCCGAAAAGGATTTTGTTGTTATGGATAAGGATGAAATAGTTGGAATAGTTACCCAAAAGCATGTCCTAAAACATGCAAACACCCCGTTGCTTGTAGTGAAGGATGTAATGGATAAAGATTTTAAGACGGTAGATGCGTCAATGGAAATAGTAAAAGTGTTGGAACTGTTCGCAAAAGAAAAGAAAAATTTTTTCCCGGTTATGGATGACGGTATGTTGGTAGGGGTCATTGATAGGACCAATATTGGCGAATATATCCTATTCAAATCTGTACCTTTAAAGTAAAATATTTCTACAATGACCGTACATCATTTTGGCAAGGAAAACTCGCTCTTAAATAAATTTATTGCGGAAATCAGGGATGTTGGCATCCAAAGGGATTCCATGCGATTTAGGCGCAACATAGAACGGATTGGGGAAGTTCTAAGTTATGAGTTGAGTAAAAATTTGAATTATTCCAATACCACGGTACAAACACCTTTTGGAAGTAAGGAAATATCCTTGCCAAAGGATAAACTGGTATTATGTTCAGTGCTAAGGGCCGGTTTGCCGTTACATCAAGGTATGTTGAATTATTTTGATGGTGCCGAGAATGCTTTTATTTCGGCCTATCGTCATCATAGGGGCGATGAGGATGCTTTTGAAGTTATTGTGAAATATTTTGCCGCTCCTTCTTTGTCCGGCAAAACTTTGGTGCTTACGGATCCTATGTTAGCTACAGGGAAGACCTTGGAAAATGTTCTTGAGGCCTTGAAGGATCATGGTAGACCAGATCGGATTCATATCCTTTCCGTAATAGGCTCAAAATCTGGAATCGAACATATTACAAGAATTTTTCCTAAAAATACGCATTTATGGATTGCCGCCATAGACGAAAAACTAAATAGTAAGGGGTACATTATTCCTGGAATAGGAGATGCAGGTGATTTGGCTTTTGGAATGAAACTGTAAGTGTTTGTTAATCCTGAATCAACTTATTCGTTTGCCCCATTTAACCAATTCGTACCAGATTACCGATCCAAATCCTGAAAGTACGCTTATTAATAATAGTTTTGGAGTTAGCATTTCAAATTCAAAAAAACGGGTAAATGCAGGAATGTAAAGTAACAATACTACGATGGCGATGGTAATACCAATAATCAGCGGCACCAAATAATTCTTATATTTCAATGTGGTAAGGATTGAAAAGTAAAAGGAACGGTTGACAAGAGTGAGAAAGATATTGGCTGAAATAAGTACGATAAAAACCATAGTTCTGGTAGTAGATTCGTTCAAGCCTTCCGCCACGGCGAATTGATACACCAGGAGAGCAACAAGGGCAATGGCGAGTCCTTGTGTTATACTTGTTACCAACTCTCTAAACTTAAAAAAGGTGGTCGTAAAGGGTCTGGGTTTTTGAATCATGGTGTTTTTTTCCATAGGCTCATTTTCATAGATGATGGAACAGGTGGGGCCCATAATCAATTCTAACAATATAACATGGGAAGGTGAAAAAATCGTTGGATAGAGCCACCCTAGCGCTAAAGGGATGAATACCATCAGTATGATTGGAATATGGATGGAGATAACATATTGAATGGCTTTTTTAAGATTTGTATAAATTTTTCTTCCAATGGCTATGGCATCTACTAATTTGGAAAGATCATCGTCCACTAATATTAACGATGCGGCCTGTTTGGCAATTTCCGTTCCTTTTTTACCCATAGCGATTCCAAAATGTGACGCTTTTAAAGCAGGGCCGTCATTTACCCCGTCACCAATCATGGCTACCACCTCATTATTTGCTTTAATGGCATTGATAATTCGGAGTTTGGCGTCAGGAAACATACGTGTATAAACCTGGGTTGTTTTAACTTTTTCCCTTAATTCAACATCATTTAATTGCATTAATTCATCGCCGGACATGCATCGTTCATATCCAATAAAATCAATTTCCTTCGCTATGGCAATTGCGGTCTCTGAATTGTCTCCGGTAACCAATTTCACATCTATTCCAGCTTTATCAAAAGAGGTCAGTACCTTGGATATATTTTCTTTAGGTGGATCATAAAAGGCTACGATTCCTTTAAAATCGAACTTGAATTCTTGTTGTTTTTTAGGAAATTCCATACCCATAAAGTGAGCCTGTCCCACCCCTAATAACCTATAGCCCTGTTTCCCCAAACTTTTTATGGTCTCCTCTATTTGGGACCTTTCTCGAATGGTTAAATTCGAAATTTCAAAAAATGCTTCAGGAGCTCCTTTGGCCGCAATGATTCGATGGCCATTTGCATTTTGGAAAAGATGTGTCATCATGGGCGGTTTACCTCCAATTGGGTATTCATGAACCATATGGTAATCTAATCTCTCATCACCATCTATCAACTGACCATAAGCATTATGGAGTGCGACTTCCATAGGGTCGAAGGGAATTGGTTCACTTGCCCACATGGCCAGTGTAATCAATTCTTTCTCAGCTTGGCCCATTTCATTTCTGGGATCTGATATTACTCCAGATTGTAATACAAAAAGCTTTGCCAAACTCATTTTGTTTTTTGTAATGGTACCGGTTTTGTCCGCACAGATTACCGTGGCGCTCCCCAAGGTTTCAACAGTTTTTATTTGTTTTACCAATACCCCCATTTTCATTAGGCGCCATGTACCCACCGCCATAAAGGTTGTAAAAGCTACAGGTATTTCCTCTGGTAGAATACTCATTGCAATGGTAAGGGCTTTTAGTAGACTATCCATCAAATCCAGGGATTTATTATAGTTCATTGCCCATACCAATAAAAAAACGACCACCCCCCAGACGGACATCTTTTTGACAAAATTTGAGATTTGTCTTTCTAGGGGTGTTTTTTCTTCTTGGATAGCCTCCAGACTTTTACTTATTTTCCCTAGTTCCGTATCATTCCCTATTGCCACTACGGTTGCAATGGCCAAGCCACTCACTACCGTTGTACCGCTAAAAATGGAATTATCGTCATTTTTGGAGTCCTTAAAAACAGCAAGGGATTCTCCTGTTAAAATAGACTCGTTAACGGAAAAATCATTGGAATGGATAATGGTTCCATCAGCAGGGATTAAAGTACCCTCCTCGACCATAAGACTATCTCCAATAACAACCTGTTCGCTGGGTATTCCAATGACCTCTCCATTCCTTACAACATTGCAATTAGGTTGTGTAAGTGCTTTTAACTTATCAAGTGCCTTTCTGCTTCTAGAATCCTGATAAAGTGAAATAGAGGCTACTAAAACAATCGCTACCGCCAAAAAAACACCATCCCCTACATTTCCACTCATAAAATAGATGGACGAGGCTACTAAAAGTAAGATGACCATGGGCTCCTTGGCTAAACTTTTTAGTGCATCAATAAAGCCATTTTCATTTCTATAGGTCAAGGTGTTTGATCCGTATTTTTTTCTTGAAGTCTCAACTTCCAAATCTGTCAATCCTTTAATGTCAAATTTACTTGCGGACATACCGTTTTTTGTTTGCTCAAATGTATAGGCAAAAAAATAGATGGGACTGACCTACATCATTTTGATAAGTGCTAATAGCAACTATTTTCGATTTATAAAACTAATGTTTCACCTTAAAAATAAAAATGTTATGTCACTCGTAAAATTTAAAAGAAGGCCTTTTGGTAATTTGATTACCCAAGATTTTTTTGATATGGACGATTTCTTTGACAACCGTAATTGGGTAAGGAATATGATGCCCGATCAATTCTGGAACGGTAAGATATCTCAACCTGCTTTGAATATTAAGGAAAACCATGACACGTTCGAAATTGAATTGGCGGCACCTGGTTTTGCCAAAGAAGATTTTGAAGTTACCATTGAAGACGGTTGTTTGAATATTTCCGCTGAAAAGTCTGTTTCTGATGAGGAGAAGGAGGAAAATTATACTCGAAAAGAGTTTAGTTACAACGCTTTTCAACGCTCGTTGCAATTGCCTGAAAGTGTAAAACAAGAAGCTATTAAAGCCAAATATAACGACGGTATTTTAAGCTTTACCCTTGCTAAAAAGGAAGAAGCAAAAAAAACACCTCCCAAAAAGGTACAGATTTCATAAATAAATTTTCCTGATAAACTTTTATCAAAAGTAATCCCCTCTCGAATAATCCATTAGTAAATATTTATAATGGATTCATTTGGGAAGGGCTTTCATTTATTTATTTTTAAATTATATATGTGTTAGGTTTGGAAAGTTTTCATCTTTTCAGCCTCTATTTTTTAGCAAGGACAGTTTCATAAAGGTGTATTAATTCCTGATAAATATTAAATCGATTTCTAGTCTAAATTTGAACCAACTAGATTTTAGGACCTTTAACAAGATTACTGTTCCCTAAGGCCTCTTTGGCGGATTTGTACCCCAGTTCAAAAAGAACATCTATATTTTTTACGGAAAACATACTAAACTCTGCCATGCGCTCTGGGCGTATCAGAACATCACATTGACCAAATTTTAGCACAGTTTCGTTGGCAACCATTATATGGTATGCTCGCTCCAATACATTATGGGCATGCTTCAACTCTGTTTTCTTCATCTTTTCAAAAGGATTCACATAGATTCCTATAATCTGATCGCAAAAATCTTTGATAAGATCGACCGGGAAATTGTTCAAAGTGCCACCGTCAACATAATAGCCGTTCTTAAAAGGAACAGGTGCAAATAAACCAGGTACGGCTGCAGAAGCCAAAATGGGTTTAATTAACTCACCTTTGTTAAAAATTTTTAAGGTACCATCCAAAAGGTTGGTTGCGGTAACATGTAAGGATATCATTAAGGATGAAAAGTTATCCTCTGGAAGATAGGCTTTTAAATGATCATAGAATTTTTCAGTATCCACAAAACCAGGTTTGCTACGTGCATATTTTTTAATGCTGAAAATTTGTGTTGATTTAAAAAAATCCAATATTTCTTCCCAATTGCTACCCCCGGCATATAGTGCGCCAACTATGGCTCCTGCACTGGTTCCGGCAATATGGGATGGGTGGATACCAAATTCCTCGAGTGCCTTGATGGCACCAATATGAGCTACGCCCCTAACGCCTCCTCCTGATAGTACCAAACCAACATTCATATAGTTTTTAATTGAAGCTCGCGCAAAAATACCTTGTTAGCTCCTTGGTTAAAATGACAATCATCATATTTAGTCTTATTAGTATTGGTATGACCGAAATCATTTCTTTCCCTCTATATCCGTAATATATTTATTTAACAATTTACAACAAGTTCTTCGCCAAGTATATTCCTAATCAGTGAAATGGTAATAGCCGGAATTAGGATGTAAAGAATCAAATGCATAGCGTGTTAACCAAATGAAGTATTTGTTAAGCCATTAAAAACAACATAGATGTACTTTAATTAAATAGATTCCTAAAAAGCTAGAAGAAAATGAAAACAATTCTATTGATAGAGGATAATGAAACTGTAAGGGAGAATACGGCAGAGATAATATCTTTGGCCAATTATAACGTAATAACCGCAGAGAACGGAAAAATTGGATTGGAAAAGGCCAAGGAATTTTTACCTGACTTAGTTATCTGTGATATCATGATGCCACAAATGGATGGATATGAGGTGCTGAGGTCTTTAACCGACAATAGTGGAACATCAAGTACTCCGTTTATTTTTCTAACGGCAAAAACAGATAGGTCTGATAGACGAATGGGGATGAACCTTGGTGCCGACGACTATTTGACCAAACCGTTTGAAGAGGAAGAGTTATTGGATGCGATTTCTTGTCGTTTAAAAAAGCATGATAATTTAGAAAAGGAAATTACAAAAAAACTAGAGGGTATCCATTCATTTCTAGTGGAGGCTTCAGAATATGTTGATTTGGAAGGACTTTCTAAAAACCGCACCGCTAGGCCTTTTGAGAAAAAGGAAATGGTTTTTTGGGAAGGCGATAATGCTCAGTCTCTTTATTTCATTGTAGCTGGATCCATAAAAACATATAAAGGTACCGAATCCGGTAAGGAACTTGTCACTGGAATTTATGGCCCAGGTGATTTTATAGGACAATTATCACTGCTCAATGTGGCTGGGACATATGTAGAGAATGCAGTTGTTTTGGAGGATGCTGAAATTGGTGCGATACCCAAAAAGGACTTCCTAAAACTGTTATACGAAAACCCTATGGTATCCCAAAAATTCATAAATATCATTTCAAATAATCTAATTGACGTTCAAACACAGTTAGTAGACATGGCCTTTGCAACAGTGAGACAACGTGCCGCAAAGGCTCTTTTGGAGCTATATGACAAGGGATTGATCAAAGATAAACCAGAAGATGGTAAGTCTATTCCCCGTGAGGATTTTGCCGGCATGATAGGTACAGCAACGGAAACGGCCATTCGTACCCTTTCTGATTTTAAGGATGAAGGCTTAATCATCACAGATCGCAGCAGAAGAATTGTTATTATGAACAAGAAAGAATTAGAAACCGTTGCGGATTCCGGATAAAAATGAATTTATGATTGGCTCCTATCGAAAAAAAAATCCATTACTTTCTTGGCAAGATATGCCACGATTAAATTTTTCCACCCACCGCTGGTTCCAATATTCGACCCTAGGCTTTTAATTAAATTCAAAGGAGATAAATCTTTTTTAGCTCGTTGATAATGAAATTTAAGGCTTTCTTGACTTATTTCCCGCTGCAATTTTAAAATCTTTAAGCGGGTATCCAACTCCTCAAATGAACCGTACTCCCTTTTCATCGTTGTTCAAAATAATAGTTGGAGAATTTCCTTAGTATAGGAGCGTTAAGTTTCTTCCTGAAAATATAGAGCATAATCCCTAGGAGTACATAAAAAGCACCAATTATGATAAAACCGCCATAATAACTGCCCAACGATTCTGATATTGCCAAACAGGCGGCGAACGATAAAAAGAGTAAAGCAAAAACGGAACCAATACCAATGAGCAGCGATTGAGTGATGGAGGTAACAAAGAGCATGAGAATCTTAAATATCCTGAGTCTCAGATACTCTTCGCTAGTTTCCACATAAGACCTCATTTCGGCTTCCGCACCCATGAGTTCTTCTTTGATTTCGTCAAAAGCCATAGCCGCTATTTTTGTAGTTGGGCGTTCTTCTTTTTAAGCTCTTCGAGTTTCCGCTCTAGATTTTCGATAATATCATCTGCCTTGTAGCTCATGGTTGAGATGGCTTCATCCAATTTTCTATCAAAAGCGTCCTTTTTTTCGTTTGCCGATTTTGTAAGTTCTTCTTTGGCGTGAGAGATACGCTCTGCAAGATCGTGAGCGGTATCATCAACCTTCCTTTTAATTTTATGGCGTGTCTCAACGCCTTTATCGGGAGCATAAAGAATTCCTATTCCCGCACCAATGGCGGCCCCTGTTAATAGTGCCAGTAAAACATTTCCGCTATCGTTTGTCATAATCTTGGTTTTAAAATTACTTTGTTCATTAAATTTTCTATCTAAAAATATGGAGGAAATAATGTACGTGAAATGACTTTGGTCATGCTCCTTGAATTAGGTGATTGCGCTGTGATATTTAAAGACCTAAAGTTGTAAAGGATAGCCAAGCTATTCTCTTAATTTCTACATTTTTGGTAAGCATCATATGAGGAGGATATAGCTTTTGATCAAAAGGGATTTTTTTAGAAGACCATATCAACAATAAAATAAAGAATGCATTCTGTTTGATTTGTGGACTAGATTTCTGATGCATTAGTGGGTGCAATAAATGTTGGGAAATCATCTGGAATGTAAATTGGGCAACACTTCAAGCCCATATACATTGGATTAAACCAGGAAATTATTAGTGACTGCAAACTTTCATATTTGGCCTATGGGCTAGTCCTTATGAATGCAGATGTTGAACTATCTGCAGTTGGTGATTTTCGGGTTGGCCTATTACAGCAATATCTAAGAGAGTACTCTTAATCTAAAATTTGAATTTCCATTCTATAGACAATTAGGACATTCCATGTATTGTAATAATGTGTTTACTGCATTTATATAAAAATCATACAAGAATGATTTAGGTCATGTTTATAGCTTTCAACTTTTCTTTTATTTACTTCTTAAATCGAGTTTATGAAGCGGAGAAAATTAAGTAAATCGATACTAAAAACGATTGTGTTTTTACTTATTGCCAGTTGTGGTCCGGTCGTAATAACTTCAAGAGGGAATAATCCGCTGCCGCCGTGGTTCTATCCAAATAGGCTAGAAGTGGTTCGATATGTCTATTTTCCTGAGTTTAGTATATATTATGATTTATACGCAAGAGCTTATATTTTTTTAGAGGGAGGTATTTGGTTGCGTAGGAATGATTTGCCATCAAGATACAATAATGCCAATTTAATGCACTCGGGTTATGAAAGAATTCAAAATTATAGCGACGACAATATTAGTAGATATCATGAAGAAAACAATACAAATAGGGGAAGGAGCAATAGAACAGTTAGAAGAAATAATGAATGACTAAGAAAGTAATTCTAATACTTGTTTTGCAATCTCTAATTCTTCATTGGTAGGAATGACTAAAATCTTGACTTGAGAGGAATCGGTATTAATTTCTCGTAATTCATTTGTCTGTTTTTCATTTTTTACTAGATCCAATTGGATTCCTAGATAATCCATGTCCAAACAGGCTAGTCTTCTGATTAAACTGGAGTTCTCCCCAATACCTGCAGTAAATATAAGAGCATCGAGCCCATTCATTGCCGCGGCATACCCTCCAATATATTTTTTAATTCGGTAGGCGTTCATGTCAATTGCCAATTGACAGTTTTTATCCCCTTCTTCAGCTTTTGCCTGTATATCCCGTAAATCACTAGATCCCGTTAGTCCTAGCATTCCACTTTTTTTATTCAATAATTGTTTTATCTCGTTTAGGGAGTATCCTAAACTTTCCGCCAAGTAGAATATAACGGAATGGTCTATATCTCCACTTCTTGACCCCATGATCAGTCCGTTGGAAGGAGCGAAACCCAAACTATGGTCCACACTTGTACCGTTAACTATAGCCGTCATACTACATCCGTTTCCTAAATGAATGGATATTATTTTTGAGGTTTCCTTGCCAAGATATTTTATGGCTTTTTCGGACACGTATTTATGACTGGTACCGTGGAATCCATAAACTTTTATGTTATCCTCTGTATAAAATGTATTGGGTATAGCATACTTTCTAGCCTTAATGGGCATGGTTTGATAGAAGGCCGTATCGAATACAGCCACCTGTTTAGCCGTTGGAAATAATTTTTCTGCAATTTCAATACCTTCCAGGTTAGGTGGATTGTGTAATGGGGCCAATGCGGAATAGTAATTTATTTCATTCTTTACAGCTCCGTTTATAAGGGTCGTTTCCGCAAAGGAATCGCCACCATGTACGACACGGTGACCTACGGCATAGATATCGTTCGAATTTTTAATTACACCTTTTTGCGGATGTGTCAAATAGTTGGCAAGGATACTTAACCCTTCTCGATGCGTCTTTATTGGAACGGTTTCTTGAACATTGATATCATCCTTTTTAAAGCGCAGTATAGCATCTTCATAACCAATACGTTCCACCATTCCGGAGCAAATTATCTTTTCCAAAGGCATTTCTAAAAGTTTGAACTTAATAGAGGAGCTTCCGGAATTGAGAACAAGTATTTTCATTATTCATTTTTATATTAAAGACCTTGGGCCTGTATTGCCGTAATAATGACCGTATTGTAAATGTCCTCTACAGTACATCCACGGCTAAGATCGTTAACCGGTTTATTAAGACCTTGTAGCATTGGACCAATGGCCAGTGCTCCAGTTTCCCGTTGTACGGCCTTATAAGTGTTGTTTCCTGTATTGAGATCAGGAAAAATGAAGACGCTTGCCTGGCCTGCTACCTGGGAATCGGGTAGTTTGGCGAGACCTACCTTACTGTCAACGGCTGCATCGTATTGAATTGGACCTTCCACTTTTAGTTCCGGTCTTTTTTTCTTGATGATTTCGGTTGCTTTCCTTACACGATCTACATCTTCACCAACGCCAGATGCTCCCGATGAATATGATAGCATGGCTATCTTGGGTTCAATGCCAAAAGCGATACTGGTAGCCGCAGATGAGATGGCAATTTCCGAAAGTTGTTCTGCGGTAGGATTGGGATTGATGGCACAATCTCCAAAGATAGTTACCCTATTGGGCAAGCACATAAAGAATACAGAGGAAACAATAGAGACCCCTGGCCTTGTCTTAATAAATTGCAGGGCGGGCCTTATGGTATGTTGTGTGGTATGCACGGCTCCGGATACCATGCCATCCGCGTGTCCCATGTACACCATCATTGTGCCAAAATAGGAAACATCTTCCATCAAGTCTTTTGCCATGGCCAGATTAACGTTCTTATGCTTTCTTAGTTCAAAAAGGGTAGTTGCGTACTCCAAGAAATGTGGTGACTCCGCTGGATTTACGATGTTTATGGCCGATGCATCCAAAACTATATCCAATTCAATGATTTTACTCTTGATTTCTTCTGGGTTTCCCAATAGTGTAAGGGTTACGGCATCTGCATCTATGAGCTTTTTAGTGGCGAGCAGAATGCGCTCATCCGTACCTTCTGGTAGTACTATGTGCTTTTTTTCCGATTTCGCCCTTTTTAAGAGATTGTACTGGAACATTCTGGGGGTTATACCACGAGGCTTAAACGTTATTAACCGTTCCGCCAGTTGGGTGGTGGGAACATGTTTCTCAAATTCCTGTATGGATGTATTGATTTTTACGGTGTTCTCCGCATAGATTTTGGGTCGAATGGTTCCAATTTGGTTTGTTACGGAAAAAGTACCTCCCTGTACGGATAGGATGGGTACAATATCGGACAGTCCTTTAATCAATTTGACAATTGATTTCTCCGGCAACAATCCGCCCGTTAATACAATTCCAGAAATATTGGGATAATTAGCAGAAATATTCGCCTGTAAAGCCCCTAATATTATATCCGCCCTATCGCCAGGAGTAATCACCAAGCTGTCCTTTTTAAGATGGGTGAGATAATTTCTTAATTGCATTGCCCCTACACTAAAGCCACCTGCTTGATTGTTCAAAAATTCTTCTCCAAAAAGGACCTTGGCCTCCAGTTCTTTTGAGATTTCCTTGACAGTAGGGTTCCCTAACAGCGGATTTATTGGAATGACACCCACCAATACATTATTGGGAAGTTTCTTTTGCAATCCAACACTCACGATATCCATATTTTTTGGATCAACTTTATTGGCAACGGTCATTAACACTTCTACACCCTTTTCTTTAAAGGAATCATAGGCCATAAAAAGGTTGCCGATGAGTTCATCCAAAGTCTTACCGGTTCCGCTTGCAATAATCACTGTAGGAATACCAAGGTTTTTGGCCACAAGCACATTGATATCCCATTCGATTATTGCCCCTTCACCAGAAAAATCTGTTCCCTCGACAAGAATAAAATCAAATTGGTCCTCTATTGCCTTGTATTTATGTATTATGTGACCAAGAATTTCATCGTCCCTGTCTAAATTTTTTTGTTTTACAACTTCACTTCTAGTGTAAGCGTAAGCATCCGTAAATTCCAAGTCCAACTCAAAGTGGGTAATAATAGTATGGATATGGCTGTCCATGGTACCTTTTTCAAAGTCGTCTATTATTGGCCGGAAATAGCCAACTTTTGCGGCTTTTCCCAGTAGGAGTTGCATTAGACCTAAAGAAACTATCGATTTTCCACTATTTGGTTCAGTGGTGGCAATATAAATGGCTTTGCTCACAGGTAAAGGGGTTTGTGGCTAACAAATTTATGGGATTCTTTAGTGTTAACCCATTTAGTCTTTATAAACAAAAGAAGAAATCTTTTAATATACGTTCTAGATTGAAATTCCTTTTCATAGGATTTTAGTGAAGATAGGGCAAATACCAGCTTCCATAATAAAGATTTAGTGCTATTTGCTACTTTCTGCCGTTCCAAAAGTGACTTTCTGTTGTTCGGCCTTGTTGATATTTTTGATACCCTGTAGTAAAGCATCAGGATTAAAAGAAATGCTATCAATTCCTTCTTGAATAAGAAATTTTGCAAACTCTGGAAAGTCACTCGGAGCTTGACCGCATAATCCGATTTTTATATTTGATTTTTTTGCAGATTTAATTGCCATTGAAATCATACGTTTGGCGGCTTCATCATTTTCATCAAATAGTTTTCCCATAATTTCGGAATCTCTATCTATACCTAATGTCAATTGAGTCAGATCATTAGATCCAATGGAGAACCCATCGAAGATTTTTGCAAATTCTTCGGCCAATATAACATTGCTTGGTATTTCTATCATGGTATACACTTCCAGACCATTTTCGGTACGCTTAAGTCCATTTTCTTCCATTACTGTAAGCACTTTTTTACCTTCCTCGACAGTTCTACAAAAAGGAACCATCACCTTAAGGTTGGTTAGCCCCATTTTTTCACGTACTTTTTTTATAGCTGTACATTCCAAGGCGAAACCATCTTTATATAAATCACTATAGTATCGTGAGGCACCCCTAAAACCCAACATAGGATTTTCCTCATAGGGTTCAAAATCCGATCCCCCAATAAGGTTCGCATATTCGTTTGTCTTAAAATCACTTAGTCTTACGATGACCTCTTTTGGATAAAAGGCCGCTGCTATAACTGCTATTCCTTCCGCCAGTTTATCAACAAAATAGTCAGCTCTGTTGGTATATTGGCTTGTCAATTGCATTATTCTATTTTTTACTTTGGAGTCTTTTATTTCCTCAAATTTCACCAAAGCCATAGGGTGTATCTGGACGGAATGAGTAATGATAAATTCCATCCGTAATAAACCGATTCCATTATTGGGATAAAATGAAAGTTGGAAAGCGTTTTCAGGATCGGCCAAAATCATTTTGGCTTCCGTTTTTGGAAGATGGATTTCCGTAAAATCGATTTTACGTTCCTTAAATGGAAGTTCCCCTCTATAAATGTACCCGATCTTTCCTTGGGCACAAGACATAGTAATTATTTCACCGTTGACTATTTCTTCTGTAGCGTTGCCACACCCAACAATTGCCGGGACGCCCAATTCACGGGCAACGATGGCTGCATGACTGGTTCTGCCCCCTTTATTCGTAATAATTCCACCGACCTTTTTGAGCAAAGGATCCCAATCCGGAGTAATGGTGTCCGTCACAATAATGGACTCTTTGGTCAAAGGCCCAGCTTCATTGGGAGAATTTAAAAGTACAGGGTAACCAATTTTTATTTTAGATCCAACGGCATCTCCTTTAACTAGCAATTTGCCCTCCTTCAATAGCTGATATTCTACGTGTATGTTTTTATTCTTGGTATGATGAACCGTCTCTGGACGGGCCTGCGTGATGAATAATTCTTTTGTAATTCCATCCTTGGCCCATTCAATATCCATGGGTTTTTGGTAATGTTCCTCTATTAGTAGGGCCCACTTGGCCAAAGTAATAATTTCATTATCGGTCAATACATATTGTTCTTGTTGCTTTAATGGGGTATCGATGTTCAAGGTTGTTTCCTTTTCTTTTTCCGAAGCATAGACCATGGTCAGTTTTTTATCGCCCAGTTTTTTCTGAATTATGGGATACATATCTTTCTTAATGCTGGGTTTAAAGACATAAAACTCATCTGGGTTTACTATGCCTTGTACAATGTTTTCACCCAATCCCCAAACCCCCGAGAGTAATACAATGTTCTCAAAGCCGGATTCCGGTTCTATTGTAAAACCCACTCCAGAACAGCTTTTATCTGATCGTACCATTAGCTGTACACCCACTGATAGGGCAACATCTTTGTGATTGAATCCCTTGTCCTCTCGATATTTAATGGCTCTATCAGTATAGAGAGAGGAGAAGCATTTCTTGACGGCCCCCAAAAGCTCCAACTCTCCTTTAACATTTAAAAAAGTATCATGTTGACCTGCAAAACTAGCATCTGGAAGGTCCTCTGCCGTTGCACTACTGCGCACTGCTACGGCCAATTCACCATTGTCACAAAGTTCATTATAGGCACGTATAAGGGCGTTAGAAAATTCTTCGGAAAATTCGCTTTCAAGAATCAGGTTCCTTGCCCGCGTACCTATCAGATTTAAATTTGTGTATTGGTTTCTGTCCAATCTTGATATGATATTTTCCAGGGCACGCTGTATATCATTTTCCTTTAAGAAGTTCCAAAAAGCAGTGGACGTACTGGCAAAACCATTAGGAATATGTACTCCTTTTGGTAACAATTGATTATACATTTCTCCAAGGGAAGCATTTTTTCCTCCTACCGTTGATACATCCGTAATACCAATATGACTGAATTTTTTTATAAGCATTACAAAGAGAATTTATTGATTTAATAGAGGTAACTTGCCAAATTTCTCCATAAGAGACCTTAACTTATGTTGGACGTTTCTAAGATTCCCTTTTCTTACCTGTAATCTCATGAATATTAATTCGGAATACGATGGGCGAACCTTCCGATTCAATCTTGGCCGAAAATTCACTGATGTATTCGCTCTCCATCCCTTTAGTGCGACTCAAAATATTTTTTATACCCTCTGAAAACGCATGAAGCATATGTTTTGCATCTATACCTTTTAATTCTTGAAAAGTGCCATGTACTTGAACTGTCTGCCAATTCGCTACTGAATTAATCTGGCTCACCATTAAAGCTATGGTAGTGTTTTTGCGCATTGCTGCGATTTTGTGTCCTTCTGAAGAGTAACTAGTAATGGTATGGCTTTCTCTATCATAATAATAGGTCATTGGCACTATATATGGACTTGTACCCGATATATATGCTAAGTTTCCTATATAGTTGCTGGATAGTATTTGAAGGTTTTCAGTAGGTTCTAAATTTCTTCTCATAGCTTTGGTTTTATCTTTTTCCAAAACTAGTTTTTACAAAGTGAAATCCATATGACATTGGTCATCTAGGAAAAATGGGAACGATGTTTATTTAATTAGGGATATTTAAAAACCTAAAAAAGAACATATATTCTTAAGAAGACTATAAGTTGCTCATATAAGGTAAGGAAATGACTGAATTTTGCTTTGGTATCCATGAAAACATTCATAGAACGAACAAAAAATTATCAGGACAAAATAGTTGTATTTACAACATCTGGTGAAGGCTCGTATACAATGGAAGGAGTGGATGCCATCACAGGAGAATCGATTATTGAGAATGTACCACTTATTGTGAACAGAATTAAAGTTAGACTGGATCCATTTTCTAATAAGAGATAGCAATCTGAAAATAAACAAGATAATCTGGAGTCTTTTTCTAAAATTGCTGTCATTTAGGCGATAAGGCCAATACAAAAATTCCTATTCTTTTTCTACAAAGCTTATGGGCTCATCCTTTTGCCCCGTATTTTCCAATAGGGAGTCTTTTTCTCCGTAGAGAAGCTCAGCAACCTCTATTAGATTTTTAATGATTTCGTTCAAGTTGTCTTTATCATTGACCAAAGAAGATGCCATCTTGGGAGTAATTAAATTATCCCTAATTAGCATATTAATTGATTTGGTAGTTTGATATTTTTCATCGTTAGCTTTATTTTTTAGTTTAAAAAGTTTGGTGTCATAGATTTGCTTATCAACTTGCGTCCTTAACAAATATACTACTCGTAACACCCTAATTATTTTTTCACGAAACTTGTCATACTCCTCGACCATATGAATATTTTCTGAGGTTCTATATTGGGATACATTTAATCCCAATTCCAAAACACCCTTTATGATTTCCACCATTTTGCGATTGGCTATTTTGATTTCTGTAATCCTATTATTTAGGTCTTTGCCTATTTTCAAGGTACTTTGAGCGGTAGTAGCGTATCTTAGGATCTCGCCATATATGGTTTTTACTTTACTGTAATAAAGGTTTCGAACATCTGTTTTGAAATCCTCTTTGGTTTTCTTTAAAATATCTCTAGGGTCCATGTTGGATTTTATGTCCCCTCTATGAATATTCAGCGCATGTGCTATTATTTCAAAAATCGCATTTTCAAAAAGATATTTGGATTCTTTGGTCAAAGCTGAAACCACAGTGCTTGGGAACTGGAGTATGCTCTCGTTTAAATATTTTGGTTGTTCAATACCCTTTTCTTTTTCTTCCTTGAAAAATTTGATAAGAAATTTTTCTGTTCTTTTTGTTAGTGGTATCATTATGAGTACGCCCAAAATGTTGAAGGTTGTATGGAACATTGCCAATTTTAGCGTGAAATTATCTCTAGAGACACCGGCGATATCTGATAGGAAATTCACAAAATTGGCAAGAGGAAAAATGATAGCCAAGGCTATGACTCCTGTAAATAGGTTAAAAAATAAATGGGCTCCTGCCAGTCTTTTACCGGCAACGTTGGAACTTAAAGAACCCAAAATTGCTGTTATGGTCGTGCCAATATTTGCTCCTATGGCTAGGGCAAGGGCATTTTCATATTGTATTTGTCCGGCAGCTAATGCAGTTAATATCAAAGCCAAGGACGCACTGCTGGATTGAAGAATTGAGGTAACTATGATGCCAATACCTGCATATACAATAACTCCTAAGAAACCTGGAAGGGCATAATTGGTAAGATCGATATATTCTTTAAATACATCGAAACCTTCTTTCATATATTGTATTCCCAAGAAGAAAAATCCCAATCCCGCGAGAATATTTCCGATTCCCTTCAAATACGGTTTTTTTTGTAGCGAAAAAATTATCCCAAACACAAGCATTGGCATGGCCATAGCTGCAATATTGATCTTTAGACCAAAACCTGCAATAATCCAAGCCGTAGCCGTTGTTCCAATATTGGCCCCAAAAATTATTCCCATTCCACCTTGGAGAGTAACCAATCCTGCACTAATAAAAGAAATGGTTACTGCAGACACCAATGAACTTGATTGAATTAATGCGGTGACTACTGCACCAGCGGCAATGCTTTTGTATAACTTGTCAGTTGCTTTTTTTAAGATTATTTGCAAAGGGCCTTTCGCAAACCCTTTAAATCCTTCTTCCAACATAATCATGCCGAAAAGTAATATGGCAATACCTACAGCGATGGTTTCAAAGTTTGTGTTTAAAAACAAAACCGCTGCAAGCACGATAAGAAACAAATAAAACAATGCTTTTTTAATCATAGAATATGGGAGAAAAAGTATTCAAATTGATTTATAGTTTTTTATTAAAATACGGTTCCAATACGTTTATTCTAAGAATCGGGGATTACTCGTTCTAATCTTTAATCTTTCCTTCAATTCAAAAGTGAAAATGGACTGCTTTGTTTAAAATAAAGAAGTAAGGGTTTTGGATATGGTCATCAATTTGGGCCTATCGTTTTTCTTCTTTTTTCTTCTGTCTTTCTAATTTCCTAAAATACCCACGGGTCAAAAAATTATGTTTTAGTGCTTCCATATTTTCGTTAAAACGCCCCGTTCCCTCTTCAATATTCCGCATGGTTCTGTCTAATTGGTTCACCAAAACGGTGTCTTTGGATAAATACCCAATTGCTCCATTACCCACTTTGATATCATTTACAATGTCATTTAAGTCCATTGTAATCTTCTCTATTTGGAAACTAGAATTATCAAGGTTTTGAATAATTTTTTTGATTCTACCCCCAGAAATGGTATCACTGAGCAACACACCTGCGACACTTTCTTCCAAATTAAGGTTTCTGACGAAGCGATTTAACTCATCCATGGCAGTATTTGCATTTTCACTTGTTTGCTTAAAGTTTTGTAATGTTTGCTCCAAGTGGTCAGCCAAAATAGTATCATTGAGTAATCTTCCTAACGTACCTTGACCTTCGGTAAGTGCCTTTGAGACTTTCAAAAGATCGATAGTCAACAATGCGGCATTATCATTTGTTATATTCAAGGTGCTCATCATATCTTGTGTGCCAACTTTGCTTCTAGACTGTAGCTCATCTCCCGGAACAATTAGTTCACTGGGCCCTTCGCCAGGTGTTATATTGATGAGCATACTGCCAACTAAACCATTTGAGCCTATACTTGCAAGTGCATTTTTTTTAATATGCTTTCGCATGTCATCCTCAATTCTCATAAGTACTCGTATAGTGGTATCGTTTATTATTTCAATACCATTTACAGTACCAACATTTATTCCTGAAAAACGAACATTATTGCCATTTTGAAGACCAGTGGCATTTTTAAATATAGCACTTATCCCGAAGGTTTTCCCGAACATATTCTGTCTATTGCCAATTAGAAAAGCAGCAAAAAGCAGCAAGACTGTCCCTGTGACTACAAATACGCCTAATCTTAAATTTTCCAACTTAGTCTTTGTCATATTCCTATTTTTTAAAAAACGCCTCAACTTTTGGATCGGATGACGATGATAATTCAGAAAAAGTACCGTCTGCGTAGTTTATACCGTCTACCAAAAGAATCATTCGCTCGGATATCACACGGGCACAGTCTACGTCGTGGGTAATTATTAAAGAAGAGGTATTATATTTTTTTTGGATACTGCGCATTAATTCAATGATTTCCTTTGCCGTAATAGGATCCAATCCACTAGTAGGTTCATCGTATAGAATAATTTTTGGTTTGAGAATAAGTGTACGCGCCAAGGCAACTCGTCTTTTCATTCCTCCAGAGAGCTCTGATGGCATTAAATCCATTGTATGGCCCAGACCTACATTTTCCAATGCCTCTATTACCAGAGGGGTAGTATCTTGGACAACACCCAGTTTCTCTTTGTGTCTACGCATTGGAAATTCTAGATTCTCTCGCACCGTCATGGAATCATATAAAGCACTACCTTGAAAAAGAAACCCTATATCTGAACGTAGTTCGTCCAAGTTTTGACGATCTAGGGCGCCTATCTCCCTACCCATAACCTCTATATATCCACTATCTGGTGTCATCAATCCAACAAGGCATTTAATCATTACAGACTTGCCCGAGCCCGATTTTCCCATGACTACTAAATTTTCACCTTTATATAGCACCATATTGAAACCATTTAATACTTGGTTACTTCCAAAGCTTTTTCGAAGATCTTCGATACGGATGACCACCTTTCGTCCTTTATCATTTTTTGGTTCCATTAAGTTTTTTGAAGCTATTAAAGGCATTTTTTTTATTTAGAGTTCATAAAAAATATCTGAAACGAAAACTGCGATAAAATCCACAACAAACAATAAGAGGGATGCCGTTACTACGGCCGTGTTGGCCGCTACACCAACACCGGCCGTACCTTTTTTACAATAATATCCTTTATAGCAGCCTACTAAACCGATTACAAAACCGAAAAAAAAGGATTTTATCGTTGCTGGGACCAAATCACCAAAACTCAAGGCATCAAAAACTGTATTAAAATATAGTTGAAAAGATACTTGCCCCTTCAAATTCTCAACCAAGGCGGAACCATACAATGCGATCAAATCCCCAAAAATGACCAGAAGCGGAATCATTAGCGTCGTAGCCAAAATTCGGGTCACGACCAAATATTTGAATGGATTGGTTCCAGATACCTCCATGGCATCAATTTGCTCCGTTACCCGCATAGATCCCAATTCGGCCCCAATACCAGAAGCGATTCTGCCTGCACAGATCAAAGCCGTTATGACAGGGCCAATTTCCCTTACTATGGAAATACCTACCATATTGGGCATCATTGATACGGCCCCGAATTGAATCATGGTAGGCCTTGATTGCAGTGTTAACACTAAACCAATAATGAAGTTGGTCATGACAACCAGTACCAACGACCTATTTCCCATATGATAACATTGGCGTAAAAGTTCCTTGAATTCAAAAGGAAGTGTAAATGTCTCTTTGAAAAATCGACCTGCAAAATAGGATAGTTCTCCTATTTGGATAAAGAATTTCTTTATCCTGCTGACCATTTTTGAAGTAATAAAGACCGGTTTCACAATGTAAGCCATTCTCAAATATAGATTGAAAAGGGTTTTTTTAAAATGACCAATATCATGCTGGTAATGAGAATTGTCATCTTTTACTTTTTAGATCGGTGTTACTTTTATTGATCAAAGATTTATCATGAAACAGGAGTCAAAAAATGATTCGAATTCTTATTATCTAAGTGAGGAGCGTACTTTTTTAGATGGTCCAAGGAGTAGATTCAAAGAATTATGGTTTACACTAAAGGTTCAATATCAATTCATTAGGGCCTTTCGTAAATTACACTTTATAGGACCTTGTGTAACAGTATTTGGATCGGCAAGATTTGAGGAGGACAATATCTATTACAAACAAGCGGAGGAGGTTGGCAAGGCATTATCAGAAATGGGTTTTGCAGTTATGACAGGTGGCGGGCCGGGAATCATGGAGGCGGCTAACAAGGGTGCCTATCTCAATAATGGTTTTTCCATTGGTTGTAATATTATATTGCCATTTGAGCAGAAACCTAATCCTTATCTACATAAATGGATTAATATCCCTTATTTCTTCGTGCGTAAGTTTTTGTTATTGAAATATTCCTATGCATTTGTGGTCATGCCTGGGGGAATAGGCACTTTGGATGAACTCTTTGAGGCATTGACGCTGATTCAAACTAAAATGATACACCATTTCCCCGTTGTGATTTTTGGAAAGGAATATCATAAGGAACTCTATCACCATATTCAGGCCATGGCCAAAAATGAAAGTATTTCGCAGGAGGATATGAACCTATTGTTTCTTACTGATTCTGTGGAGGAAATGACACAACACCTTAATGAATATGCTGTTAAGAGATTCGGACTTGTTAAAAAGCCCATGGAAACCAGGTGGTGGTTTGGGGAGACCAGATCTAAGAGAACATGATTATGATCATTTTTATATGTAGTCACAGGAACTACTTTTAACTATAAAAATATTTAAGGGAAAAGAGACAATTCTACTGAAAAACGACAGATATGGTTAAATTAGTTTACTTTGGTATATGGTCCCTACTATTGATTTTGACGTCATGTAATGCAAAAAACTCTCATGCTTTAGAGGAAGGGCAGACTGAAAAGATTATTTCATATGCCGGTGGAGATGAAATCAAACTGCCAAAAATGGTGCCGATAAATAGAAATGTTACCATCGGGGAGTATTTTGATTATATTGATTCTTTGGTAATTCGTTACGATTCTTTATTATCTTATCAATTGTCAGAACATGTTATTGTAAGGAATAATCCATGGATAATTGACACTTTGGCTAATACGGATTATTACAGGATGATTTCCCGAGATTCCTTTGTATATGACCAGCGACAATTGACCGTACTCCCAAAAGGAAGTCAACTTTTTATTCCAGATTCGATTAAAGCCAATCAAATACTAGGACAATTTGCAAAAACCGAAATCGATGTGAATATTCCTGAATTCAAATTAAGAATATTTCAAGATTCTGTTTTGTTATATACATTTCCCGTTCGCGTAGGACAAAATAGGGAACGTTACTTGAAATTTGGGGACCGTATTACTGATTTGCGCACCAAAACAGGAAGTGGGACCATAATTGATTATGTCAGGCACCCTGAATTCTACAATCCGGTAAATGGCAAACAGTTTTATGTTACCAAACGTGATGATGGAAAAACGACTATCATGCCTCAAATCCCTTGGATCGAAACAGAAATAAACGGGATCAGAAATGGACAAATGATACATCCAACCACCAATCCTGAAACTTTAGGAAAGGCCTATTCGAATGGATGTATTGGCACGAGGGAGGCAGATGCGTGGATAATCTATTATTACTCTCCCAATGGAACAAAGCTAAGGATTCGCTATGATTTAAAAACGTACGAAGAAGGTAGGGTAGTGGCCGTATTTAAGGATATTTATGATAAGAATAATTAAAATCAAATTTGTATTTCTATTTGTTGTGGTTGATATAGGTATGTATAATCATACCGCACTCATAATAGAGAATTGTCCAAATAAAAAAAACGCTCAAGCAGGCTAGGAGTTTTTTTTCTCATTGAACTTCTCATTCTTGATCGCGGAAGGATTTGAACCTTTGATCGTATGTTTAGAAGAAGGTAGATTTATGGTTTTATGTGTATCTAAAAACATTTAAAAATAACTGATAATCAATGTTTTATAAAATATATGAATTCATATGAAACCATATAATACCCGATTTTGAGTGCAAATTGAGTGCAAATTTTTCATGTCTTCAATTTATGAAGACTAATAAAACCCTCTCAATTGATACTAGACGAAAAAGAAAGGATGGATTATTTCCAATTATTTTTAGACTGAGCCATTATCGAAAAACAATTACTATTTCTACAGGATTTGCCGTTCCCCCTGAATATTGGAATGAGAAAAAACGAGAGGAAAAAGGAACATATGAGGGAGTATCTTCTATTACTCGTTTGAACAATATGCAGACAAAAAAGAAAACCGAACTGAGGGACGGTATTAATCTATTAGAAGAAAACATTCAGTTGGAAGGTTTGGGAATTTCTGATTTGAAGCGCATACTTACCAAAACGACCAAGAAGATTTCCTTTTTTGAATATACACAAGAACTCATAGATGAAATAGAGGAAGCCCAAAAATTTGGAAATGCTAGGGCCTATAAAAGCGTATTGGGCGCTTTAAGAAATTTTCATAGAAAGAAAAGTTTGCGTTTTGAAGATGTAAATTATTCATTTCTCAAAAAATTTCAAATCGCCCTGCTTAAAAAGGAAAATAGCATCAATGGATTATCTATGTTCATGCGTACCATCAGGGCTATATATAACAAAGCCATTCGTCAGGAAATTGTATCGGCAGACAGTTATCCATTTAGGAAGTACAATATAAAAACCGAACCAACGGCAAAAAGAGCCATTAGCAAGGATAAAATCAAACGTATTCTTGATTTGGAGCTTAAGCCGGACACTCCATTAATTCACGCAAAAGCCTATTTTATATGTTCATACTTGATGAACGGCATTTCATTTATAGACATAGCATTTCTAAAAATGGAAAATGTTATTGACGCACGAATCCAATATAAAAGGCAAAAAACAGCCAAGCCTTATGTTGTTAAAATAACCAATCAACTTTCCTCTATTCTTGAATACTATCTTGAAGGAAAAAAGAAATCTGACTTCATTTTCCCAAAAATACGAATGGAGAGCCTACAGAATCAATATTATGACGTGCAATGGGAACGAAAACTGTACAATAAACGGTTGAAAGAAATTGCCGAGCTATGTGATATCGAAGAAAAACTAACAAGTTATGTTAGTCGACATTCTATGGCAACTAATCTTATTTTGAACGATGTGCCAATCAACGCGCTAAGTAAAATGCTTGGACATAGTAAATTACAGACCACGGAGATTTATATTAAGAATTTACCCGCCCATATTATGGATATGTATTAGGAAAGACTTGAAATTAAGATATACTTCAGGTAGAATATTTTTTCCTTTTATAGGATGGCCAAATACTCATTAGAATTGTTTACATTCATTTTATTGACTCTTTTAGACGGTATGTCCAATTGTTGAATCCAATAGGTCATATTTAATTATTTATCTAAAAAGTTAAATAACAATCACATTTTCAATTAAAGACTTCTTTGAAAACCATAAGATTTATCTGATAGAATGTTCAAATAAAGACCGGAGGTCGAGATAGAAAAAAACAACCTTCAAAACTCTTTAACACATTAAAAGGTTACCTATTAGGCACATCAAAATATTTTCAATTCACAACATTTAACAAATTGTACATAAATGGATTATATAATTTTACCTACTTTTTTATTGGTAAGATATATTAGATAACCAAATTTCAATGGCATGTCCTTAAGTCCTTGTTGTTCACACAGATTTATTGAATTCGCATTAACTTGATGAGAATAAGATTATTGACTTTCGTAATGGCTCTTGGATGGAGTTGCAATGCTCTATCCCAACTTCCTATACAAACCTTGGAAAAGAGTATAAAACCACTTTATAAAATGGTGGATACATCATTGCAAAATAATCTAGAATATGAGCTTACCAAAAATAAGGATTGGGCACAACTCATCGATTCAAAAAAAATGGCGGTTGGTATCGTTGACCTAAGTAATCCTGAAGATATACGATTTGCCAGGGTCAATGGTACCCATATGATGTACGCGGCGAGCTTGCCAAAGATTGCCATATTATTGGCTTCAATGGACGCCATTGAAAAAGGGGAATTGAAGGAAACTATCGAAGTTAAAAAAGATATGCGCCTGATGATCAGTAAATCTGATAATGCGGCCTCTACCCGAATGATTGACCGTTTGGGTTATGACAAAATCGAAGAGGTTATGACGGATTCCAAATATGCCTTTTATGACGAGGAGACTGGAGGCGGTCTCTGGGTAGGAAAGCGTTATGGCGGCGGCGGTGATACGCATCGTGAACCGTTAAAGAACTTAAGCCACGCCGCGTCAGTATCACAAGTATGCCGGTTCTACTATCTTTTGGCCCACGGTAAATTAGTCAATGAAAGACGTTCAAAACAGATGCTCGACATTATGGAAAACCCTGAACTGCACCACAAGTTTGTCAATACATTAGATCAGATTGCACCAAATGCCAGACTTTTCCGAAAGTCAGGTTCTTGGAAAACCTACCACTCCGATTCTATTTTGGTTTGGGGCAAGGACCCTGAAAGGCGTTATATATTAGTTGCCTTGATTGACGACGCTAATGGGGAACAGATTATTCGAGACTTGGTCAAACCTGTGGAGAAAGTATTGAAAAAGCCCGTTCTTTGATAAAGTCGAACAAGTAACCAACATTTACGAATGGTCCAAAAATTTATTTCGGACTTCTTTGATATTCGCAGGGGGGAATTGCGGATTTCTATTTTTATGTTCTGCTACATATTTATCGTTGTAGCGGTACTTTTAGTACTAAAACCAACGGTAAGTGCACTTTTCCTTTCAGAACTTGGTCCAGAGCAGCTCCCATTCGGTTATCTATTGGTTGCCATAGGTGCCATTCTGAGTTCGTTTTGGTACTCGCAATTACTTTCAAAATTTAGACTAAAAACTATCATTCGATACACACTTGTTTTTTCAAGTTTGGTGTTGATTTCAGCAGGAATTTTTGTGTTTTTGGATATTTTAAAAGGATGGATGCTTTACATCGTCTATACCTGGGTAGCCATTTATGGAGTTTTGGCGGCCTCCCAATTTTGGGTATTGGCAAACTTGGTTTTCAATGTGAGGGACGCCAAAAGGTTGTTTGGATTTATCGGTTCTGGAGCCATCATGGGCGGCCTTTTTGGCGGTTACCTGACTTCGTTATTGGCCCCATGGTTTGGAAATGGTACCATGATGCTCCTAGCGGCCTTTTTACTACTTCTGTTGCTCCCACTACTACAAAGAATCTGGAGCTTTCGCGTCACGAAATTAAATGAATTCAAAAAGAGCAAAACGTATCCGACAATCTCGGAAAAACCTTTTCAGCTGGTGAAAAAGGAACCACATTTAAGAAATCTTGCCATGCTTGTGGGTATAAGCGTTTTGGTCGCCAAACTAGTGGATTACTTGTTCAGCGATTATGCCGCCGATGCCATTTCCGACCCCGATGAACTGTCCTCTTTTTTTGGGTTTTGGTTCTCGACCTTTAATCTGGTCTCTTTAGCGTTACAGTTATTTCTAACACAGCGTATTGTTGGTGTTTGGGGAGTTGGTTTTTCCCTACTATTGTTACCATTGGGGATCTTGCTTGGCAGCATATTTTTCCTTTTTCTGCCAGAGCTTTCAGCGGTTGTTGTCATTAAGGCTATGGACGGTGCTCTAAAACAATCGATAAACAAAAGTGCTTTTGAATTGCTGGCATTACCACTACCCTTTGAAATAAAAAATAGGACCAAATCATTCATTGATGTCGTCATCGATAGTTTGGCCACCGGTATTGCGGGAATTTTATTGGTGTTTTTGATAAAAGGTTTTGAGTGGCAAAGCTATCAGGTCACTTGGTTGGTTATCGCATTGGTGTTACTATGGGCCTATTTCATCTTTAGAGTCCGCAAAACTTATTATGAAACCTTCAGGGCCAACTTGAGGGGACAAACCAACGAAGAATTGGCAGCTCCTGTGGTCAAGCAGGTTTCCGTTTTGAAAGGTATGCGCAAGGTCTTTTCCGAAGGAAATGAAAATCAAATCCTTTTTATGCTGGATAAGCTGATGGAAATTAATGATAAACGTTTCGCCCCCGATGTTCGAAATCTCTTGGACCATCCTTCCAATAAGGTAAAGACATCGGCTATCAAAAATCTTTATTATTTGGATAGTGTATCCATGCCGTGGAACATGAACGAATTACTTTCTATCGGTGATGAGGATTTGAACCTGGCGGCTATGGATTTTTTGCTGTTGCACTCAAGAAACGAACCTGAGGCCATATTTTCATACTATCTTGACCATAAGGATAAAAATATCGCTGGTGCAGCACTTTTTTCTTTGGCTAGGGAGTCTATAAACAACCAAAGGATGCGAAACCGATATCATTTGGAAAAGCGTATTCAAAAAGCTGTGGAAGAATCGGATAAAAATTTGTCTCCTTATTTAATAAAGACCATAGGTATAGCCGGGTTGACAAAATTCCACTCCCTACTCACCCAAATCTTGAATGGCCATAATGTGGATTTACAGATGGAAGCCATCGAAGCAATGGGGTTAAGCATGGAATCATCTTTTGTTCCCCATTTAGTGGAATTGCTTCCAAAAAAAATCTATCGAGGACCAGTAATAGCTTCCCTAAGGAATTATGGACTTGGAGTAATGCCAGTTTTGGTATGGATGGTAAAAGAACAAAAGGTAAGCTTGGAAGCGCGTAGGTTCATACCAAGGGTTATTGAAACGTTTGGCAACCAAGAATCCATACAGTATCTATTTCAATTGTTCAATGACGTAGATCTTAGCGTTCGATTGGAAAGTATCCGTTCACTAAGTAACCTGCGTTCATCGCATCCTGAAATAAAGTTCAACCGTTTTGAAGTGGCTTCCAAGATTTATGAAGAGTGTAAACTTTTTCACCAGACCCTCAACGCGATGCATACCCAAATTATAATCTCTTACCGAAATCGTAAAAGGCCCCGGCAAGAAGTTCAGCAAAAGGAACGGGATGCCAGAACTTCACTTTTAGAATTGTTGGAACGGCGTCTGGATGCTGGTTTGGAGCGTATTTTTAAGTTATTGGGGCTTAAATATGCCCAAGAGGATATCCTATTGGCCTTTGAAAGATTGACAAGTAATGAAGAAGAGCTTCGATCCACTGCCATTGATTTTTTGGACAATCTGTTGACCGGAAGCCTCAAACAGCAGCTTTTTCCAATCATTGAAGAAGTAATGAGGGATTTTTCTTCCGAAGAGTCTATTCAGCGCATCAAACCAAAAATCCCCTCTGAAAAGGAATGTTTTAAACTGCTTTTGAATATGCCCGATTTAAAGGTGAAGTTGGCAGTACTTTATCTTATTGGAAAACAAGGTGATAAAAAATATTTGCCTATTTTGGAGCCTTTGTCAAAACAAGACGATTTAAAAATCAGGACTTTTGCGTTGAATGCCATTTCAGAGATAAATGCAGAAAACTAATCTTTTGCAGCGAATGAAGGAACGGGTGGAACATATCATCCACAGATTAATGATTCAGGTCATAATTTTGTTGCGAAAATCCAAAAAATTAATTTTAAGTTCCCTAGGATTTATTATAAAGCACCCCATCAAATTTACCCTATACCTTTTTATATCTTGCCTTGGCGCTGTATTGTCATTTTTTCTGTTAACCTATTTTGGCGCATTTGGCCATATCCCTACAAAACAAGAACTGAAAGCACTTCAGAATCCAGTAACTTCTACTATTTATGGTAAAGACGAACAGCCGATAGGTGTATTTTTTTTTCAAAATAGGTCGAATATTGAGCAAGTCGAGCTAACAAATGAAATCATCAATGCCTTAGTAGCAACTGAGGACGTCCGTTTTTTCTCCCATGGCGGCATCGATTATAGAAGCTACGCCCGGGTTCTGATCAAGTCGGTTTTGCTAGGTCAAGATGCAGGGGGCGGCAGTACCATAACCCAACAGATTGCGAAGAATTTGTTCGGACGTAAAAAACAAAGGTTTTTGACCACTCCGATCAATAAGATGAGAGAGATCATAATTGCAAAACGACTGGAGTCTATTTATACCAAGGATGAATTGGTATTGCTTTATTTCAACACGGTTTCTTTTGGTGAGAATCTATATGGCCTGGAAAAGGCGGCGCATCGGTTTTTCAATAAATCTACAACAGATCTTGATCTTTCGGAGAGTGCCACTTTGGTAGGTCTTTTAAAGGCACCAACGTTCTACAACCCAAGGAATCATCCCGAGAGAGCCGAAAAAAGAAGAAATATCGTTCTTGAGCAAATGATTAAATATGGTTATATCGACGATAGTTTAGCCAATTTGGCCAAAAAACCCCTAGCACTTAATTATCAGCCGCCTGTAAAACAATCCTCTTTTGCATCGTACTATAAAGAATTTATACGCCGAGAATTTAATAAATGGGCACTTGAAAATCCAAAAAGTAACGGTGGACAGTACGATGTAGAGTTGGATGGTCTAAAAATATATACCACGCTCAATCCCAATATACAGAGATACCTTGAAAATGCCATGACCCGACAAATGAAACGGTTGCAGGCCGATATGGATAGGGCTTGGACCAGTGCCACAGTTGAAGGGGGTAAAGAGGGTTTGGTAAAACGACTATTGGCCGACCATCCGCAGGTAAAAAAATTAAGGCAGCAGGGGAAGACCGAGGCTGAGTTGGATGAATTTGTAAATTCAATTCAAAATCGAAAGTACTGGGAGCTTGGCTTGGGATGGGTCGACGTGGACCAATCTTTAAAAGATTCCATAATCAAGACGGTGACCAGATTGCATACGGGTATTTTGGCCTTGAACAGCGGGAGCGGCGAGATTATGGGCTATCTCGGGGGTATTGATTACGGCTTTTCGCAAAAAGACCATATTCAAGAACCGAAACAAGTGGGGTCGGTTTTTAAGCCCATTACTTATCTCGCTGCCCTGAACTCCCACGAAAATGCCTGTACGTTCTACGACAACATTTTAAGAAAATACTCCAAGTTTGAAGATTGGACACCAAGGAACGCAGACCACAGGTATGGGGGTAGTTATAGCATGCATGGCGCATTGGCAAATTCAATCAATACCGTTTCGGTCGAACTTCAGTTGAAAACGGGTAACCAAAATGTCATTGCGCTGGCCAAAAAAATGGGAATCGATACTGAAATACCAGATGTACCATCTATTGTTTTGGGTACGGCCGAAATTTCACTTTTTGAAATGGTTAAAGCCTATGCCTCCATATCAAATGGGGGGCGTTCGGTTACGCCCTATATCATTGAACGAATAGAACAGGAAGATGGTACGGTCCTTTTTACCGCAGATAAAAAAAATATAGGGAATCGGGTTTCCGCAACGGAAAATGTAAAAACGCTACAAAAAATGATGCTCGAGGTTACCCAAGAGGGCACGGGGAAAGGTTTTCAGGCATACGGGGTACCCTTTAACATAATCGGGAAAACAGGAACCACCCAGAACAACTCCGATGGTTGGTTCATTGGATGCTCACCGGAACTTGTAATCGGTTCTTGGGTGGGTACCTTGGACAAAAGGGTACAAATGGGCTATGGTTCCGGAGCAAGAACGGCCATGCCCATGGTCGCTTCCGTGTTTAGGAGTCTTAGTAGTTGGAAAAGACCCATGCTAACGAACTTTGAGTTTGATCAGGAACATTTTGGTTGCCCCTCGTACTCTGAGTTGGATGCAGCTTCTGCCATGGCACATTATTCTACGGATTCTGTTTATTTAAAAGAACTTTTTATAAAAGATTCGATTATTCAAGATTCAATCAATCGGAAGGTTTTCTTCGACAGTATACGTGGTCCGATAATTCAGCCGGACAGTCTAAAGCTGGAAACAATTGGCTCGGAACAGTTATAAATGTACCAATAGCTGAACGAACTACCCTTTACGTATCGCCCTATCTATTAAATTGGCCAAATACATATGATCTGAAGCCGAATTCTTCCTTAGCACATTGCTCATCAAGGCGACTATATATTTACAATTATCGGGATGTTCGACGATGATTATCGAGTTCATGTAATTCATTACATTGCCCATGTATTTACCACATTCCTCTCCTTTGCTTCGATCGCATTTGTACAGGCTGCCCGACTTAAAATATACCGCAGCTTCTTTTAAAGACGGTGATTGTGCATATCGAATACGCCTATCGGTCATATACATCAACCGCTTCATTTCAAGACTTGATGCCTCATCAATCACTTTGCCCTGTTCCAACTGGACCAAAAATTTCATCAATCCTAATGGGGTGCCAATACTGCCCCCTTTGTCACCAACATAAGTATTGGCCCCTCCGGTAAAAAAACTGCCCAGACGCCATTCTTCATGGGTGATACCCAATTGCCGTAAAGGAAGGTTGACAATATCATTTGCCATATCGGTCAATAGCTTTTTTGGGGTTTCCTTAAAATAGGCATCAGCCTCCTCCTTGGTCAATTCCGGATATTTTTCGCAAAAGACAGACATCAACAAGGCCTCACGCCAAACGATACTTGCCGCACCATTATTACTGACCGAAAGCATGTGATCCGCCCATTCAAAAAGCGAAAAGACATCACTGGCGATGACCTGCCTTTTAATTAAGGTATTTTTCTCAATATTGAATATAGGTACGGTGTGTTCGTCGGTAAGGCCCCAAACCCCTGCCTTTACAGATTTATTTTTTAGGAGCTCAATTCGCTGCTCAAAGGAGTCAGGGTATATCTTGGACAATTGATGGAAAAGGGCATTCAAAACTGCCAACTTACCAACACTTCCCGGTTGGTAGCCCAAGGTTTCATTTCGCTGTGCGTAACGTGTACTGTCAGGGTTCGAAATATCAAGCACTGCAATGGAATAGCTTCTGTCAAGTCCGCGAAACATTCCACCTATTTCCCTTTGGAGTCCATGATCGACATGAAAAAATGTTTCCAGGCTATCATCTTTTCTTGAGGCCAGGTTCAACGAAATAGCTTCCCAGGATTTTAAAGCTCCCAACGGGAGGGCTGTCGCATCTTTTAGTTCACCACTTTGAATGAGTTCCAACCGTTTTAACCGTTTTATGCCGGTTCGTTCGTAGCCGTCAATAGGATAGGGCGTTATAGCAAAGGCCATCACTAGAAAACTAATCGATATTAAAACAAGTATTTTTTTCATGGCCGGGGATTTTTTGTAACAGGTATCATTTTGTTCAAGTCCACTTTTGGGGTAATCGATTCCAAGTAATCCGAGCTCAGGGCCTTTTTATTTTCTACAAAGGGACGAATTTGAAACAACCACAATTTATCATCCTTAAAACCAAGTTCTACATCATATGCCCCCAGATAATCGGATTTGGTTTCCTTTGGAATGCGTTCTTGAATTGTTTTGGCCATGCTACGAATATCTTTGAGATTTTTGGAGTTGAGCACGGGCGTTTCAAAAGTGGTACTTTTTTTTAGCGTTCCCCCAGTTTTGGGCAAGCTGTTGTAATCCGGTTCTCGGGCAGGAGCCAGCAACATATTTTGACCGTTTTCCTTCAAAAGGTATTGTTCGGCAGCCTGCCCATCCACCGCACCACCTGCGCCACGGCTAAAGGCAATGGTCAAATCATTTTCGTTGCCCGAAACGATTCCCTTGGTAATCAAAACTCCAGAATAATCTACATCGACACTGGGAATCACCAAAATGGAAGGGAAGACATTTTCTGGGTTCAACAAATACTTTTGTCTCCATTTGAAGCTGCGCTCTGTATACGGGGAAGCCCAGACGGCACGAACGCCATCCAAAATCTTTTCCTCCTCGACCACGTTGAAAAGGGTAAGGTTGAGTCCTGCCCCGGTAAAATCCTTTAAATCTTCCATATTCGTATCGCTCCGTAGAAAAACCGGAACCTCACCTATATCTGAACCAAGAACATTTTTAAATCCCAACTTCAAGGCTTCTACAAATTTTGTTTTAAGAGGCATTGTCTTGATTGATTCGCGAAGTATTTCCAACTGGCGTAATTGGTAGTTTTCCACCTCTTTTTCTCCCATGGAGTTTGAACGCATTCGGTCCGCCTCAATGAACACATTATTCAGAAAAGTCCAGTAACTCACGGTTTGCCCAGACATAGTCTGATCCATATGTTCCCTAAAAATCCCGAAGGGAATGACCAACCCTTCGACCACATAATCTGGAAACATTTTTTTCAACTGTCCCAAATTTGCTGCCTTAGGGCCGCATAGTTTCCCTGAGTCATCGGCATTTACGCTTCGCATATCCAAAACTCCCTTTTCATCCAAACGAATTTGACCTACGGGCACTTCGATCCGTTCATCCTTTCGCTCTTTTTTCGTAAAGAGGTTTATTTCAATTTCGCTCATTTGCGCTTCGGGTTTTAATATCACATTTCCTTTGTTAGAAACTGCGAAGAACACCCGTTGCCCGTCATACTTTTTCAGTTGTTGTAGGTTTTCATCGGATAGGGCCGCATTCGGAATTGCCAAATTGCGGGCAAGCAACTGAACGTGCGAGACCATATTTCCTTCCGCGACCGTTGCAATTCCCGCAACTGGCTTCAAGTCGGAAGGGGGGCTTTGAAACACATAGATTTTATCCGAAGATACTTCGATATCTTCTGAACTGCCTCCGATTACGACCAATTCTCCAAAAGCATAGCCAGGATTTAATCCCCGAACGGTACTTTGGTTGGAAACGTCCATAACCTGATTGGTCAATGAGGATTCCGAAGCAATAAAACTACCAAGCTCACCCACGGCATTACCCAAGTGTAAAGCTACGGAACCCCTGATTTTATCATCGATAAAACCGGACGCCATGGGCTCAAATCCTACGTAGGTTTCGACAACATCATCATAATTGGCCTTTACCATGCTGGCACTCCACTCCACCCCACTTCGCGCTTGTTGCAGGGTTTCGGTCAATTCGGCCAATGAAAGGGATTCCGATTCGTAGTTTGAAAGATAGCCCTGCAGCTGATTCCATTCCCATATCTCCAAAAATCCCGCACCAGCGGAAGCCATACCTAAGTGACATATTTTTTCCAAGAGGGATTGTAAGCTATCGGTTTCCCAATTCAATGCATTTTTAAAGACCAAACCTTCCAGTTTTAGTGAAACATCCAAAAGTTCCAAGCGAACTTGTGAATCTGTCTCCAATAAAATTCCCTCTCTAAGTTTTAACAATAAATCGGATGCCTCACGAATCAATTCGGTCGGATTATTGACTAGATTACCATTGTTCGCGAATTGGTTGAGGAAAGTTTCCAGTTCTGAATTCTGAAGGTTACCAATTTTTTTGGTAAGAGAGCCCAAATCAATAGGCCTGTGAAACTCACGCATGGTAGAAAGCAATTCCCTAAATTGAGCGTTCAAGGTACCTGTCAATTTATCTTGATGTTTAATTATGAACCGCTCCACTTTTTGAATATCGGAAGGTTCAGGGCGTCCATGAATTTTGATGCGAAGTTCCATAAAGGGGACATATTCATCTGACAACACCTTTGATTCACTTCGCATTTTTTGAGCGATATTACTATCGCCATTGTGAGGCACATCCTTTAATGATTGTCGAATCAAAAAGAATTTTTTCTCTAGACTTTCATCATCTTTTAATAAATCTTTATAGAAATCAATTCCCCAAGTCTCTTCGTCTTCTGATTGAACGGCACCCCTGTAATACTGTCCTTTTTGCAGAATCCAGCCATCATCGACACCTTTAAGGTATTGCTCCAACTGATATTGTTTTAATCGGGCATGGTCATTTTCAGCATCCCAAAAATCCTTTGGGTCTGTGTAGGCAAGAATTTGACCTAAATAAATATGGTTTGACTTGCCCAACTCCACAACATCATCACGATATCTGGCATGTTGCCAGCCTGGGCCTATTTCATCAGGGCAGGGATCCTTCGGCTGGCGAATGCTCCCATCGGTACAGAACCAACGGATATCTTTATAGGGACCACGAATGTCTTGCTTTAGTTTTGAAATTAGCTCTGAAATTCCCTTATTGTCCTTTATTTGAGCTAGGATAGAACTTTGCCAAAAAAAGCACGTTAAAAAAAATAAAACATATTTTTTCAAGTCTCTACAATTTTTTTGGGTGCTTATAGGATAATACTCCCTAAAAGACGGACTTACCTTTATTACACCTTCCCCAATTTAATATAGCTCTAAATTCAACAATTTTTGGTTAAAAGTGTCCGTTTCGAGTAAGAATTCTTCTCGGGAACGGTCTTTGCATTTCTTTTGATGAATATTTATGAAATCAAGTGTGACTAGCTATAATATCCTTACAAAAAAATAAAGGCAAGCTATGTTTTAGCTTACTTTGTTTACAACCTTGTTTAGATTTACTCGTGATCGCGACACGATTGCATTCAAAGTTGCCAATACAAAACCTAGCAGCTACCGCTGCGGGCCCTTATTTTTGTCCGAACTGGCAACAAGGTTTGCATTTCTCCTAAAAATAAAGAACCACGCCAATTGGCGTGGTTCTCGAGTGTAGTGATCGCGACACGATTCGAACGTGTGACCGTCTGCTTAGAAGGCAGATGCTCTATCCAGCTGAGCTACGCGACCATAGAACATTTAAAAGAATGGGTTTTTTAAATGTGGGTGCAAATTTAGTAAAAAATCCATACTGTTAAAACCAAAATCAATAAAAGATAATACGGTAATGGTGAAGGGTTGGGTCAAGTTTTTTTGTATCCGTCGTATTTATCAAAGTTATCGTATAACTGGTCCAGGACCTGATAGAAGGTTTCAAAGGCTTCTTCTGAAATATGAATGGTACTGACCCGCCTTAAATCCTGAATTAAGGGAAGTACTTTTTTCATGAGCTTTTGGCCCTCTTCTGTCATCACCAATTTGTAGCGCTTTTGATCGTCCCTAAATCGGGATTTTTTCAACAAACCCTTTTTGCAAAGTCCGCTGATGACGCGGGAGGTCGTCGCCCTATTTCTAAAATTGGATTTGGCAATGTCTGCCTGGGAAGCATCGGTACCTTCTAAATGCACCCGTTGGAGAATGACCCACTGTTCAATGGTTAGGTCAATATCATTATCATCGAACACTTGTAAAAAAGTACTTTGCACCTTTTTAAGGGTACGGTCAATGTATACGCCAAATCCTTCGGTACGGTCCATATTTCGCCTTTCGTCGAACAAAAATACATAGAAAATCGTTAAAATTGTTGTTAATGCAACAAAATGGATTTTTTTTTGTAGATTTAGACCGGATTGATGAACCAAGTAAACATCATGTCGATACAATTCAAAACATTTATTTTAGAAGACAGCACCTATAAAGGTGGCAGCAAGAAAATTGTAATGCCCCAAGGTATTGAAGTCCATAAATTGTCCTCCAACGAAAATCCACTGGGGTATTCGCCAAAGGTGAGACAAGCCCTCATGGCTTCGCTTGATGATTTGAGCCAATATCCGGACAATACGGATATTCGTTTGCGCCAGGCCTTGGTAAAGGATTTTGACCAAGCACTTTCTGAAGATCATTTTATAACGACGAACAGCGGTTCGGAAATTATCGACCTAATTTCAAAGGCCTTTCTTGGGGAAGGGGATACCGTCATTGTGAGTCAGCCGTGCTTTCTACCCTATACTGCGTTTACAAGGTGGATGGGAGCAACGGCAATCAATGTACCTATGACCACGAATTTTGAATATGATTTTGAGGGTATTTTGAAGGCTATTTCCGATAGTACCAAATTGGTCTTTTTGGCTTCGCCCAACAATCCCTCAGGAACCTATATTCCAAAAGACGTTTTAGAGGATTTTATGAACAAAGTTCCGGAACATGTAATCGTGGTTCTGGATGAGGTGTATCGGCATTTTGCCGATGCCCCGGATTATGTGACAGGGCTTCCCTTTGTAAAACAGAACAAAAATATCATCGCGATCAACAGTTTTTCCAAGACCTACGGGTTGGCCGGACTTCGTATAGGGTATTGCTATGCACCGTTACACATCAGCAGTTACATCCGAAAAATATGTAAACCTTTTTTATTGTCCACCTTGGCCTTGGAAGGGGCTATAGCCGCATTAGAAGATGGGGAATTCGTACAAGAGACCGTGGATTTGGTTCGAAAGGAACGAGCTTTTGTGTTGCATGGATTGAAGGAATTACATATTAAATATTGGCCCACCCAGGGAAACTTTGTCATGATCCAGCCGCCAATATCGGACACCGAGTTGGTAAAACAGATGGAACAAAAAGGAATTATGGTACGGCCTGTGGGTAATTTTGGTGCCCCTGGTAAAGTCCGTATCTCATTCGGTACCCGGGCGGCAAATAACGCTATGTTGGATGCCTTGGAAGCGGTCATCAAACAAAAAGAAGTAACAACGTAAAAAATTTAGCAACTATGTTGCATTAATAACAATAAAATAGAAACATATGTCAACAACCATAGCAGCAGAGAAGAAGCAGGATAAAGCAACTGATTTTATGCCCATTAATGGCACGGATTATTTGGAACTCTATGTGAGCAACTCCAAACAAGCGGCCCATTTTTATAAAACCGCCTTCGGGTTCGAATCCTTGGCCTACAAAGGCTTGGAGACCGGGAGTAGGGAGTTTGAGTCCTATGTCGTCCAACAGGACAAAATTCGGTTGGTATTAACATCCCCTTTAAAAAGTGGTACGGAAGTAGGTAAGCATATCGATAAACACGGCGATGGCGTTAAGGTAACTGCCCTTTGGGTAGATGATGCTACGTATGCTTATGAAGAGGCTGTGAAACGGGGCGCCAAAAGCTTTATGAAACCCCAAGTGGAGGAAGATGATCACGGAAAAGTGGTGCGTTCCGGAATTCACACCTACGGAGAGGTAGTCCATATCTTTGTGGAACGAAAGGATTATAACGGGGTCTTTTTGCCCGGATATCGGAAATGGGAATCAGACTATAAGCCAGAGTCCGCCGGACTCAAATTTGTGGACCACATGGTAGGAAATGTGGAAGAGGGAAAAATGAACTATTGGGTGAAGTTCTACGAGGATGTCATGGGCTTCAAACAGATTCTTTCCTTTGATGATAAGGATATTTCTACAGAATACACGGCCCTCATGAGCAAGGTGATGAGTAACGGTAACGGGCGTATCAAATTCCCTATTAACGAACCGGCTCCCGGAAAGAAAAAATCCCAAGTGGACGAATATCTCGAATTTTACGAAGGCGAAGGGGTACAGCATATAGCTGTAGCTACGGACGATATCGTGAAAACGGTATCCGACCTTAAAAGCAGGGGGGTGGAATTTTTGACCGTTCCCACCACCTATTATGATGTGCTAACCGAAAGGGTGGGTAAAATAGACGAGGATATAGATTCCCTGCGAAAACTGGGAATTTTGGTGGATCGTGACGATGAAGGTTATTTGTTACAGATTTTCACCAAAACGGTACAGGCAAGGCCCACCATGTTCTTTGAAATCATTCAAAGAAAAGGAGCTACTTCCTTTGGAAAAGGAAACTTTAAGGCATTGTTCGAGGCCATTGAGCGGGAGCAAGAGTTGAGGGGTACTTTGTAAAACCAATGCTCGGGATAAAAGTATTGTGGTTGTAAGTGTGAAGGTCATAGTATAAAATTGTTCATTTTCTTTGCTTGTCCAAAGAAAACGAACCAAAACAAACGACACTTTTGAGTGGGATTTTTGACTTTAAGCAAGTCAAAAACCGCTCGCCAAACCCCGCGCCATGCCAATGCCTGGCTGAATTTCGGGGCTTTGGCATCGCTTATCCGGCGCAAAAGCCATACCGACTTCGTCGGCACAACATTCAGTACAAAGTGAATCGTGGTAAAGTCCTGATTTACGGCTTTTGCCGCTTTTATGCCACATGTACTAAAATGACTAACTTTAAAAGTAAGGAACAATTAAAATAAAATTCGATGCCCATATATCATAAACAAGGAAACATACCCCCAAAACGGCACACGCAGTTCCGTAGGCCGGATGGGGAACTGTATTCGGAGCAATTGTTCGGCACCATAGGTTTTGATGGCATGTCCTCGCTGCTCTATCACCACAATAGGCCCACTATGGTCAAGGAAATTGTAAAGAGCACGGATATGTCCCCAAAAATCGCCCTGGAAAAACACATTCGTTCGCTAAAATTGGTGAGTTTTAATGTGGAACCCAAGGACGACTTTCTGGAGGCACGGGAACCCCTATTGATCAATAATGATGTGCATATAGGCGTAGCGGCGCCACGGAAATCCGTCACGGATTATTTCTATAAAAATGCCGATGCGGATGAAATGCTCTTCATCCACAAGGGTACGGGTACGTTGCGAACTATTTTTGGTAATATTCCCTTTGAATATGGCGATTATCTGATTATTCCTAGAGGGGTGATCTATCAAATCGATTTTAATTCTGTGGACAACCGGATTTTTTACGCGGAGTCCTTCACGCCCATTTACACCCCGAAAAGGTATAGAAATTGGTTCGGGCAGTTGTTGGAACATTCCCCGTACTGTGAGCGGGACTATAAACTCCCCCAAGATTTGGAAACCTTCACGGATCTGGATGACCATCTCATGAAGGTCAAAAAACAGGGAACGCTGCATGAAATGATATACAAAGGGCATCCTTTTGATGTCGTGGGTTGGGACGGTTACAATTATCCCTACGGATTTTCAATCCATAATTTTGAACCGATTACCGGGAGGATACACCAACCGCCACCGGTACATCAGACCTTTGAGACATCGGCGTTTGTAATTTGTTCCTTTGTGCCCAGACTGTACGATTATCATCCAAAATCCATTCCGGCTCCCTACAACCATTCCAACATAGATTCCGATGAGGTACTGTACTATGTGGACGGTGATTTTATGAGCCGTAACGGAGTGGCCCCGGGCAATATTTCCTTACATCCTGCCGGTATCCCCCACGGTCCACATCCGGGTGCCGTGGAGCGAAGTATCGGCCAGAAAGGCTCCGAAGAATTGGCAGTTATGATAGATACCTTTAAACCCTTGATGGTTACGGAAAACGCCCTAAAATTGGATGATGGGGACTACTATCGTTCTTGGTTGAATTCGTAAAAACCCAATTCTGATGAAGCCTTTGACCACTTGGGTACACGTACCACAAAATTCGGATTTCACTATTTATAATTTGCCTTTTGGGATATTTTCTGCCGATGGAAAAGGCCCTAGGGCCGGTATGGCCATAGGCGAACAGATCGTGGACCTTTCTGTTTTGGCCAAGGCCGATGTATTGGCGGTGGAAGCACGCTATTTTTTGCAATCCAGTCTGAACGATTTTATCGCCCTCGGTAAACCGATTACCAATAAGGTTCGGTTAGAGGTACAACGGTTGCTGATGGAGGAGGCTTCACCCCTTAAACATATACCCGATGCCTTCGTACCCCAAGAAAAGGCTACCATGCATCTTCCCGTCCAAATTGGGGATTATACGGATTTTTACAGCAGTTTGGAGCATGCCACCAATGTGGGCAAAATGTTCCGGGACCCTGAAAACGCGCTGCTGCCCAATTGGAAGCACCTTCCCGTGGGCTATCATGGCAGGGCATCGTCCATAGTGGTAAGTGGTACCAACATACACCGACCCAAAGGGCAAATATTGCCAAAAGGAGCGGAAGCACCCGTTTTTAAACCTTCCGGTCGGTTGGATTTTGAACTGGAGATGGCGTTTATTGTTGGGAAGGAAACCGAATTGGGGGAATCCATTCCTGTGGATAAGGCATCGAACTATATCTTTGGCATGGTGTTGTTCAACGATTGGTCCGCCCGCGATATCCAGAAATGGGAATATGTTCCCTTAGGACCTTTTTTGGGCAAAAGTTTTGCTTCGTCCATTTCCCCGTGGATCGTGACCTTAGAGGCCTTGGAACCCTTTAAGGTATCGGGACCCGAACAAGACCCGGAAGTGCTTCCCTATTTAAAAATCGAGGGTGCCCATAATTATGATATCGATTTGGAAGTGACCCTCACCCCTGAACATTCGGAAACCCAAACCATCTGCCGTTCCAATTTCAAATATATGTATTGGAACATGGCCCAACAGTTGGCGCACCACACCGTAAACGGATGTAATGTGAAAGTAGGCGATATGATGGCCTCCGGTACCATTTCCGGGAAGGACGAAACGGCCTACGGCTCGCTTTTGGAGCTTTCTTGGGGCGGTAAAAAAACAATTCCGCTTACAAACGGACAAACCCGAACATTTATAGAAGATAATGACACCATAACCATGAAGGGGATTGCGGAAAGGGATTTTATAAAGGTAGGTTTCGGTGAAGTTTCGGGAAAAATTCTTCCCGCTAAAAAATAATATATGATAAAGACCATAGATCCAAAAAAGGTTTCCCAACAGGAACTACATGCCTATCTTTTATCGGCCGTAGCGCCACGTCCCATTTGTTTTGCCAGTACGGTGGATAAAGATGGCAATGTCAATTTAAGCCCCTATAGTTATTTCAATATTTTCAGTATCAATCCGCCCATCATGATTTTTTCACCCAATCGAAGCGGACGTGACGGATCCATGAAGCATTCCCATCAGAATGTACTGGAAGTGCCGGAGGTGGTGATCAATATTGTCAACTACCCCATGGTGGAGCAAATGTCCTTGGCCAGTACTTCGTACGACAAGGGCGTCAATGAATTTGTGAAGGCGGGATTTACGGAGGTCCCCAGCGAAAAGGTGAAACCGCCCAGGGTAGGGGAGGCGCCGGTGGCCATTGAATGTTCGGTCACGGAAGTCATTGAACTGGCCGATACCCCGGGAGCCGGAAACCTGATTTTGGCAAAAGTGGAATTGGTGCATATCAACGAGGCCTATCTGGACAAGGACGCACAATTGGATACCCAAAAATTGGATCTTGTGGGCCGCATGGGCGGTAATTGGTATACACGTTCCAGTGGGACATCGCTTTTTGAGATTCCAAAACCTATAAGAAACCAAGGAATCGGCGTGGATCAACTACCCGAAAAAGTACGGAACAGTACCGTTTTAACGGGAAATAATTTAGGCCGATTGGGGAACCTGGAGGCCCTTCCCACACAGGAATCCATCGATAGGATTGCGGCTTTACCCAAAATCAAGGAACTGTTGGAAAGCTCCATGGATACCGTAAAAATCCATAAGTTGGCCCAGCAATGGCTGAACGAGAATCGGACAGAGGAGGCCCTGGCGCTTTTGTGTATTCAGTAGGGATATAGTTCAAAATCCGTAGGTAGCGGGATAATCCATTGATATAAAAGATTGTATGGTATTCCTTTAAGGGCTTACATAATCAACGTTTTGTCAAGTAGGGTGATTCATAATGAATAAAAAACAAACTTTCAAAGCAGTCAAACAAAAGTCCTTTTGAGGAAGCTCGATGATGGAGGAGTGTTAATTTTATCAATAACCAAAAGTATACGTTATGCCAATCATTGGAAGTGTTATTAAAGGTATTATAGATGTTACCGGTACAATTTCTGGAGAATCCGATCCTGTTGCGGAACAAAAGGAAGTTCTTAAATCCCTATTGGAGTCTGCAACCGAAACGCAATTTGGAACCGCCTATAAATTTCCTGAAATCCTTTCCTCCGAGGACATTCAGCGCACTTTTGCGGAAACCGTTCCCTATTTTGACTACAATTCCATTAGTGCCAATTGGTGGGAAAAGATCCATAAAGGCGCGGAAAACGTCACTTGGCCCGGCAATCCGGATTACTTCGCACTAAGCTCCGGAACCACGGGAAAGACCAGTAAGCGGATTCCCGTAACGGAAGAAATGATCAAAGCAATTCGTTGGGCCGGTATCAAGCAGGTATTGGCCCTGAGTAATTTTGATTTTCCATCTGATTTTTTTGAAAAGGGTATTTTGATGCTGGGTAGCTCTACAGACCTTATTGAACAAAAGGACCATTTGGAAGGTGAAATAAGTGGCATAAGTGCCAGTAATATCCCTTCATGGTTCCGGGGCTATTACAAACCTGGTGAGGAAATCGCCAAGATAGACGATTGGGACGAACGCGTGGAAAAAATAGTAGCCGAGGCTCCCAATTGGGATATTGGAGGACTTAGCGGTATCCCTTCCTGGATAGAGTTGATGTTGAAAGAGGTCATAAAGGCCCATAATCTCAAAAACATCCATGAGATTTGGCCCAATCTGGAGGTCTACACTTCCGGGGGTGTCGCTTTTGGTCCTTATGAGAAGAGTTTCAATGCCTTAATGGGTCGCCCAATAACGGTTATTGATACGTATTTAGCGTCTGAAGGGTTTATCGCTTTCCAGGCGAGACCGGAAACGGATGCCATGAAGTTGGTGACGGACAACGGTATCTATTTCGAGTTTGTTCCCTTTGACCCAGATTTGATACAAGAAGATGGGTCACTAAGCCAAGAAGCGAAATCGGTGACGCTTGCTGAGGTGGAAAAAGGTCAAAATTATGTGTTGATCATTAGTACCGTTAGCGGTGCTTGGCGTTATCTTATTGGGGATACTATAGAATTTACCGATGTGGAACGGGCCGAAATCAAGATTACGGGCCGGACCAAGTTTTTTCTAAATACCGTTGGTTCCCAACTATCGGTTAATAAATTGGACGATGCCCTGCAGGAACTGGAGGATGCATTTGATGTGGAGGTACCGGAATATACGCTTTGTGCAAAAAAGTACGACGACGGATTTTATCATACGTGGTATTTGGGAACCGATGCCCAACTGGACCTTAAGAAAGCGGCAGCTACCCTGGACGAGTCCTTAAAAAATGCGAACAAGAACTATAAGGTGGCACGCTCAAAGGCCTTGCAAGGGGTCAAGGTATTTGTCGTGAAACCCGATGTTTTTTACGAATGGAACGACCGGAACAAGAAAAAGGGCGGACAGGTTAAAATGGAGCGTGTCATGGACGAGGACAAATTCCAAGAATGGGAGGACTTTGTCCAAAAAGAACTATAGTTTTCGATTTAATCAACAACGGCATCCCGCTCCTCAACCAATAGCATTATTTCTTCCGGACTTAAGTACAGGCGTTTGATCCTATTAACATACCTTTCAGTGAGTCCGGCCTTTTTCAGAATAAACTCCTTGGTCGCCAATATATAATCCTCCATACCATGGATTACGGCAAAGGAATCCGCCCTACGCTCCGCCTTCCGAATGTATCTTTTGGATGATAGGTATCTGATACCAAAACCAATGAGATTGAGTCCACTGCGATTTCTAAAATCCATGATGTGGCCCAATTCATGGCCCAGCCAACCGATCATAATTTTAGAGGGAATGTCCTTGGTGAGATAGACACTATCGGCAATTTTGATTTTCTTACTGATTAATATTTTATACTTCCGGTTCTTTTTTCTACTAAAAACACTCCAAAATGCGGGTTGGGCCTGCATGGTCGATTTTTCAATGTGTTTCTTGAACTTGAACTCGATGGGCGTATTCGCCAGTTCCGGATAGTGTGACAAGGCTATCAGGGCTTCCTCTTTAATTTCCTCGGGTATGATATGTGGCTGGGTGGCTTGCATAAATAGGATCGGTACTAGTGCGGCTATAAAGTTCAAAATTTCGGTATTAAAGTAATGGGCTAAAGAATTTAGCGAGACCCTCCATAAACTTGATGAAAATGGAACGCTTTTTAAAGGAAACCAATTCCAATTGGATGTCCTTTTTGCAATGGCCAAAGAATATTTCCTCGATTTTTTTGGCTATATCCTTATCATAAATTAGGACATTGGTTTCAAAGTTATGCTCAAAACTTCGGTAATCAAAATTTCCCGATCCCACCGATGCGATTTCGCCATCAATGATAATAACCTTGCTATGGGAGAAATCAGGCCTCAGATAAATGTTCGCCCCAACATTAAGCAGTGCCTCGAAACCGGAGAACATACTGTACTTCGCCAACAACGAATCAGAAACCTTGGGGGTCAGGAGGTTTACTTCCACACCACTGAGCGAGGCTATTTGTAGGGCCTCCAAAACGGGCATCCCAGGAATGAAATAGGGGTTGGCTATGCATATGCTTTTTTTCGCGCTATTGATCATTGCCAGATATTGCTGCATGATAGCGGGATATTTGGAATCCGGACCACTGGATACCACTTGGGCGATACTTTCCCCTTTACCGTCAAATTTTGGAAAGTATTTGTCCTGTAACAAAAGGTCCTCATCACTGGCAAAGTGATAATCTTTGATGAAAACCCGTTGCAGGCTATTCACTACGGGTCCCTGTAATTTAAGATGTAGGTCCTGCCACACCCCCAGTTCCGATATGGATTTGATGTATTTGTCCGATACGTTAAAGCCACCTGTAAAACCTACCTTTCCATCAATGACTACTATTTTTCTATGGTTACGATAGTTTAAGGTAAACAGCAGATTGCCAAATCTTATGGGCATAGAAGAGAAAACCTTGACCCCTATATCCTTAAATCGCTTAACGACCTTCCCGCGTATGGAATGGCTTCCCAAAGCATCGTAAAGTATGCGAATTTCCACCCCTTCGGTTATTTTTTTGGAAAATAGTTCATAAAACCTATCCAAAAGGTCTCCTTTTTCCAAAATATAGTATTGGATATGTATAAACTTTTCCGCTTTTTCTATAGCATCAAAAATGGCCCCAAATGCCGATTCCCCATCATTCAGGAGTTCTATAGTGTTGTTTTCATATGGGGCAAAATAACTGTTCTTTCTTATTAAGGAGGCAATCTTATCATGTTTGTAATTCGAAAAATCATGAACACTCTGTTCCCCGCCTTTAAGCTCCTTATATGTTTCCGAATACAGCTTGCGCTTTTCAGTCTGCTTAAGCTTGAACAGTTTAAATTTCCTGCGGTTTATACCAAAAAGGTAGTATAAAATGGGGCCTAAAAAGGGGAGTATGATGACGGCAAGGGACCAACTGATCATCTTCGTGGAACGCTGACCATAGAATATAATGTTGACAATACTCCAAATGGTTACGGTAAAGTAGCCTATCCAAAGAAAGGTGTTCATTTTGTATCTTTAAAGGAATCAACAATATAATGTATTTTTTAAGTGTTTTTTGGCCCTGATAGCATAACCGACACTTTTTATTTGAAATGGGTCAAGCAAGGGCGGGATAGGATATTAAATTTAAAAATTAAAGAAAATGGGCACCATCGCAATGGATAAAAGACAAATTACTTTATACTATAGTTCTGAAAATACTATTGGTAAACAAATACACGCCTATGTTCAGTCTTCGAAAAAAAAGAATCTAGCCGTAGATATTTCAAAAACGGAGGTCACAGGCACCCAATGGGTAGAATTGGCCGATGGTCTGAACAAGGATATCAAGGATTTGATCGCTATGGACCATCCGGATTTTTTAAATGTCTATGGGGAACAGGGACAGGACCTGGACGAAAACGATTGTATAAAAATCCTTCAAAAGGAACCACATCTTCTTAAGCACCCCATAGCGGTAAACGGGGAAAAGTACATAGTATTGGATAATGCGGCGAGTTTTAAAAAATTCATTGCTCCGGATAGTGCCGGATTAAAGGAATCCTGATTATTTTAATTTATTAGGGTGAACGGTTACTCCTTCGCCTAAATCTTCAACCCAGTAGTGAATGAACTTTAAAAAAATCAGTATTTGGCTATTGGGGTTTTTAATACTTTCGATCGGACTCTATTTTTTCGCTGAATGGCAAATGAAGAAGGCGATTGCAGAATTCTTGGAACGGAAAGTGCCTTCCCATGTCCAATATTCCTATGATCAATTGGATATAAGCCTCATAAAGGGAAATCTGGATTTTGAAAATCCGGTCGTGAACAATTTGGGTAGGCAAACCTCCTCTTGTGAGATTTCAGCGAATATGGAAAAAATAGCCATCAAGGGGTTCAGTTATTGGCGCTTGTTCCTTAAGGGTGAGATCCATGCGACCGAAATCCTTTTGTCCAAACCCAACCTTACATTTAAGACCTGCCCTGCAGATACTACGACCGCGTCCAAAGGGAATACGCCCATTCATTTATTAAAGCCGATATCCGTAAACACTATCACTTTGAAGGATGGCCATATGGAAATTTGGGATTCCAACGGGGAAAAGCAATTGTTGAACGTGGGCACCCTGGATTTTGTAATAAAGGAAGTCGCTACGGATACAGAAAAAATCAAGGACTATATCCCTATGGAGTTTGGGGAATACCAATTTTCATTCAATCAGATAAGTGGACCTTCCGGGGAATATGAGGAATTTGAGGTGGGGTCTTATCAAATGGATAACGAGTCTATAGAAATTATGGAGCTTGAATTCAAAACGAAATATACACGCAGGGAACTCAGCGAAAAGATCAGTTACGAAAGGGACCATGTTTCATTAAAGGTTCCCGAAATAAGAATAGAAAAACACGACCTAACCGTCATTGATGAAGTACTGGAATTGCAAATGGATACCGTGGTGGCTTATGAGCCCTTTCTTAATGTTTATAGGGACAAAAGTCTTATGGAAAACCCAAAAATAAGGCCATTATATTCCCAACTTATCCGGCAGTTGCCCATAAAACTTCAAATAAAGGGTATTGAACTGGCCAACGGGTTTCTCAGCTATGAAGAAGATGCCCCAAACAATGTACGACCGGGTGTCCTTACATTTGAAAACCTTGGGGCGCATATTAGTAATTTTTCAAATACGGAAAATGAAGGGGAAACCGTGGATATTAGAATCAACGCCAACTTTATGGGAAATGGGGAACTGGACCTCGACTGGAAATTTGATGTCTTTGACCCTAAGGAGACTTTCATCATTTCTGGCGGATTGAGCAATATGGAAACTTCCACTTTAAACGATTTTTTGGTGCCAAATGCCAGATTACGGGCCCAGGGAACCATAGATCAGATGTTTTTTACCTTAAGTGGCGGGGATTTTATGGCACAGGGCGATATCAAAATGAACTACGAGGATTTTAAACTGGAACTTTTGAACAAAGAGAGAAGCCACGTAAAAAAGATTATGTCATTTATAGGTAATCTGTTTATCAATGACGGTTCCAAGGTTGATGACGATGGTTATCGACATGGAACAATGGAAGTGGAAAGAAATCGGAACAAGTCTTTTTTCAACTATCTATGGGTCGGTTTGGAAGACGGATTAATTGATGTGGTTACCGGAAGTGGGAAAAGGAAGTGAAAGGGCATAAAAAAAGAGGGCATGGCCCTCTTTTAAGTTTGTGAATTTATTTTAATGGTCATCGGCCACATCTTCTACGGCATCTTCCACTTCTTCGACTCCGTCTTCAATATCTTCGCCTAATTCCTCTACGCCATCTTCAATTTTCTCACCAGCCGATTTTTCTTCTCGACAACTTAATGCAATTCCAACCGTCATTAGACAGAACAGGAACATTAATAATGACTTTCTCATCGTTTTTAATTTTGGGTTATTAATCTGTTAAAGGTTGTTTTTAGGTAATTTAAACCACTTTTTTTCCTCTAATAAGTGAAATAAGAAAAAGTACTATGAAAATAAAGAAAAGTACTTTCGCTATACCCGCGGCTCCTGCCGCAATACCGCCAAATCCTAAAATTCCTGCTATGATGGCTAGTACTATAAATATAATTGTCCATTTTAACATAATATGTGTATTTATTGGTTAATGTACTAAAAGGTCACTCCCTTTTTCCATACCCAAAGATGATACTAATTGTCTGATAGTCTTTGTTGTATAAACGTTATCCTTGACTCATTCAAATAATAGTTTATTTTGGTGTTTTGAGAGATTTATTTTGGAGCTGGTCACCCTTTAACCTTGTTCATTACAGTTGAATTGATAAGCGAATCATGATTAAAATTTGTTTTATCTTGTACGCATATCACATAATACTAATGGCCGAAAAAAAAGAACTTAAGGAACTTAGCCTAGTAGACGTTGTCAAGGATATTGCAGGTCGTTTAAAAGTTGATTACGAAACCGAAAACAATGAGATTTGTATTGATATCCCAAAGGAATCCGGTACAGGTACCATCATGGCCATGTCATTTTCCCATGGGGTGGCATTGATGGATTTAGATGTGCGATTAAAGGAGGAGGTTCGTTTTGAGCTCAACCCATCTTTGGTGCAACCATTGGAAATTATCTATAACAAAGAGTCCAGTTTTGTCCATAGGTTTAACGGCAAGGAAGATGCCCATGAGATACGGCATTTGGAGAGCGCAATGATATCTAGCAATGGAAAACATAGTAATATGGTAATTCTACCGGCGGTAGAACCTATTTGTTTTTTTAACATTGAAATCAACCGTAAAAGGTTCGAGGAAAAAATAGGGGATTTTCTGCCGGATATGGATTCTGACCTTGAAGCCCTTTTTAGGGATGTGAACGGGGTCAACCTTTTTTTTTATAAGGCCAATTATAGTTTGGACATCGCCAAGTGCATTGAGGAAATAAAGCAGTGCGAATTATCCGGTTTTCCTAGGAGTGTTTTTATCGAAGGGAAGTGTTATGAAATTGTGGCCCATCACTTAAGACAGTATGTGGATGATTCTTCAGATCCAGATAATAGAAAAATACTAAGACAGGCTACCGTTAAAAAGTTGGAAGAGGCCGCGGAAATCATTTCCAGTGAATTAGATCAGGTAGACAATATCATCGCGCTGGCCAAAAGAGTCGGCCTTAACCAAAATACCTTACAGAACGGTTTTCAACATCTTTACGGAATGTCAGTAAACAATTACATCAGAAACGAGCGTATGGAAATGGCGAAGGGATTGATGGAAAGGACCGATCTCAACATAACTGAGATTACCTATAAAATTGGCATCAACTCAAGAAGTTATTTTTCAAAGCTATTTAAGGAGCGCTATGCCATGACACCCACCCAGTATCTAAAAATATTAAAGCCTCAAAAAGAGCGTTCGAAAACCACTTAATCTATTGAGTCACAGTTGAGCAAATAGTGACTCCATTTGTTTTTTTAACAAAATTTTTACCCCCAAAGCATCGCAATTGTGTTAATCAACGTTTCATAATTGTTAACCGAAACTATAAAATTCCAATTTCTTTGCATTAGTTGTTTTTAAGTTTAAATAGCTATGAAAGAGATTCTTATAAATAGTGTGAGGGATGAAGATATGCTTCTTGGCTTCAAAGAGAACCTTAAAGGGTCTTTGCAAGAACAATGGGGAGAACGTGTAGTTACCTTTGATAATGAGCTAGGAAAGGGTATTATTAGGAGTATGGAGTTTGATTGGGGCGTATCATTGTTTGATTTGGACCTTACTTTTTTTGATGACATTAAGCTTACCGTAAAATCAAAGGGAGTTTCACCCTTGGAGTTCATTTTTATTTCAAAAGGTGGACTTACATATAAGGAGGGCCATTTGGGCGAAAAATTGGAGTTGGAACAATTCCAAAACATCATTATTTCACCGGAACGATTTCAGGAAAAAAACTTCATTTTTCCATCTAATAAAGAACTAAAGGTGAATATGATTAGAATCTTCAAGAAGGAATATTTGAAAAAAAAGAATAATAATGTCAGTCACTTAAATGAACTGTTATTGTCCGTATTCAAAGATGAAAAAAACATTATTCCTTATTCCCATGGAGGTAGTTATAGCCTAAAAATAGCCAATGAGGTAAAGCAGTTGGACAATGTTCATGAGAGCGGCATAATGCGGACCTTGTCCATTGAAGGGAGGATTTACCTAATTCTTTCATTACAACTATTGGAACATCACAATTTTGAAACCAAGGAATGTGCAATGGAATCACTGTCCAAGGAGGACATCAAAAAAATAAACACGCTTTCAGAGTATATTATAGATAATATATCGGGAACCATTTCTATCGAGGTACTTTCAAGAAAATCTGGATTGACTCCCAAAAAATTACAATTGGGCTTCAAGTTACTCTATTCCAAAACCGTAAACGAGTATATTAGGCAACTAAAATTGGAAGTCTCCAAAGATTATTTAAAGAATAGTGATCTTACGGTTTCTGAAATCGTTTACTTGGTAGGTATCAAAAGCAGAAGCTATTTTTCCAAAATTTTTCAAGAATCCTATGGAATCCTACCAACGGATTATCGGAAATACCTAAAAACGGGAAAGATTGATTAATTCAATACCCTAAGAAAATAGAAGGGTTGTACTCCAAATTATCATAGTTATAATATGTTTCTGATATGGATATGGCGTTATAGTCTTGCTGTATTGGCTTTTTTAATAATTGCCGAGTTCTCATAGGAGTTGTTTTTACATCAAGCCATTCGTCCTTTTCATCCATTGAAATGCTAATGGGCATGCTATCCACACCGTTCTGTATTTTTTTCATAAAGTCGTTGGATTTTCCAACCAAAAGCGCGCAGGTAATAAACCCATCTTCCAACACAGTGTAGATACCTGCGAGAAAAAAGGGATCGCCATTCTTGAGCCCTACCTTAAAATGATAGGCTGTGCCATTTTCAATGAACGTTGTAAAAAATCCTGTAATAGGTATCAAACACCTTCTAGCCTCCAATGCATCTGAATACCATAATCCAGAATCCATGGAAGTTTCATGAAAATTTAAGGTGTTGAAATTATTCTGAAATATACTCCAGTCTGCTGTGTGGCTTTCAGGTAAAAGTCCCCAGATGGCCAATGAAAGTTCACTTTTTTCTTCCATGGTAATGATTGGAATGGAAACCTCTTTTAATCCATGTATGATACCTTGTTGTTTGTAAAGGTTTGGATATTTAAAAGAGGCCTTAGTCATTCTTTCCAATGTCTCCCGCTCCGCTGTATTCGATAGTTTAAAATACATATGCCTCCTCAATTTTACAGATGCAAGTAAGCTATTTTTTAATCTTGGTTTTGATTGAATCACCAAAAAAGCTAACCCATTAAAAGTAAGGAGCTTATTTGGATGAAAAAGGCGGTGTTTTACTGTATTTCGTTAAAGATTTATGGTATTTCGGCAATGGTCCAAATAAATTAGGTTTAATTTTAAAATAGGGTAAAATCCTACACAATCTTAAAAATAGTACCAATATGAAAACACGCAGAAGAAATGCTTTGCACGAGCTAAACCTCTTGAATGAGAGGTTTAAAGGTGAAGTTACAAATGACAAGGGAGTTCCAGTGTTGGTTGTAGATTCATCCATTGGCTCAGGACAAATTAATATAGTAAATCTGGATAATGGCCTTATGGCCATGGAATTCGACCTATCCTTAAATAAGGATTTTGAACTCCCGATGGATAAACCGGACAACGATACCGTATTTATGTTTTACTGTCTTAAAGGCAATTGCTTTCACAAATTCAGTGGTCATGAAATCGTGACCAAATTGGAGGAGTTACAGACCGGGGTGGTTTTCGATGATAATGAACACAACACAAAATTAATCTTTAAAAGGGACGAGCATGTAATATTCAATTGTCTAAGGGTCGACATGAAAGAATACCAAAAAGGCGCAGAAGAAGCGGAACTTGATACCGTGGTTTCCCTACTGAACTCCTATGATAAGGAAATTATGGGTCGGCTACACGTAGGCAAGTTCAATTTGGAAATTGGCGAGCTTATTAAGCAATTGGAGGATGCAAAATATGCGGATTCCATCTCTTCACTTACTTATTTTAACGGCGTGTGTCACATGATTATGGCCAAGCAGATAGAGCAGTTTGAAGAAGACCTTGAAAAAGGCTTAAAGCCGGCTACCACACTTTTGAAGAAGGAGTTGCAGATGATCAGCGAGCTTACGGATTACATCAACAATTATCCCGAAGCCGAACACAGTATCAACAGTATTTCGGAAAAATCCGGACTTTCCCCTTCCAAATTGCAGTTAGGCTTCAAGTTCATGCACGATGCCACCTTGGGGGAGTATATCCGGCTGGTTAGGCTTGACAAAGCGGAGGAATTGATTCGGACAACCGACCTGAACATTTCGCAGGTAGTCTATTCTATAGGGTTTACAAGTAGAAGTTATTTCTGTAAAATCTTCAAGAAAAGATATAATTGTAGTCCCAAGAGCTATAAAAAAAGAGCGAACAAAACCGCATTGGAAAAAGAAAAGAAGGCTGCTTAGCCTTCTTTTTTTTCAAAGCAAATCCTTAAGATTATCTATGCCAGGTCTTCCAAGGTTTTTATATTGGATAGACCATTTTCTATGGCCATTTTTTGGCTTCGTAGTACGGTGGATGTACTGCTAGGCAATGAGGTTTCCTTTAATACGTCTTCGTATTCCTCAAGGGCTGCCTTTTCTCCCCTAATAGCTTCCTCCAACATGGATTCCGCATCATCTGAAGTGAACATAGCTTTTATATCCATCCATGCCCTATGTGCCTTGCCTGTCAAACTATCGCCCTTCTCGACTTTTTGGCCAAAGCTAGCGATTTCGTCCTTTAGGGCATGTCCAAAATCATAGCGTTGCTTTGCCTTGTTCTTAAAGTAGTTCTTTAGGGCAACGTTGTCCGTATTGTCTGCAGCTTTTTTAAAGCCTTTTTCGGCATCATAGGTCTTTTCCAAGATGTCGTTCAATTTATCTCCAACTTTTTCGGTATACGTACTCATTTCATTTTTTGTTTAAGTGATAGGCCTTTTTGCTGGGATGTAGGCCATTTAACACCCTTTTTTGCCACAGCCAAAGAATTTTTCTATCCTCAATCTTGGCTTTTGAGCTTATTTAATTTTATAAGCATGCCCCTTAAGTCTAACTAGCTCTAACCTATTTCGAATAATAAAACTTGTTTCTAAGTCGAAAGGACTCCAATCGTTTTCTTTTTTCTCTCTTTACTTCTGGATTGGTCTCTGTGGAAATGTCATTAATAAGGCTATCCACATTCATGTTGATAAAAGATTCGTTGTTACCCGTTTTTTGAAGATTTAATTCTGATTTGTTGGGTTGATCAATAAAGCTTTCCTTAACATAAATAATAAGAAATCCAACTGCCGTTAGGATGGATATTGCACCAATAATTTCTACAATTGCTGTCATCTTTATATTTTTTGTAAATATAAATGGTATCCCATGGGCCTTTTGGCTGAATAAATTTGAGTTTTGGCTCAAATCGATGCGGCTAATTTAACTAGCGAATGGGCTAAAAAAGGGCGCGCTAAAAATGGGCTTACATCTTAAAAATTCAGAATTTCATACCCATAGTTAATATTCCAAATTGGTTAGAATTTGTGGGTTTTCTAAAACCTTCTTCCCATTGCCTTGTTCTCCAAAAAAATAAGAGGCAATGGGAAGCACAAGTTCAAAAGCCTATATACTAAATTATGATTAAAAAAGGAGCTGAAGTACAATGGAAATGGGGCAATGGCTTTGCCAAAGGCACGGTCAAGGAGACCTTTGACTATGAGGTCACCAAGAAAATAAAAGGAACTAAGGTGACGAGGAAAGGAAAACAGGGCAACAAAGCCCTGTACATTCAACAAGAGGATGGTGACCATGTTCTCAAAAGCGAAAGTGAGGTAGAACACCACCTGTAAGATCAACTTTTAAACTCATACCTCTGAATCATTCTCCGAAACGATTTTTAATTTTTGTGGAAAGTCCAATGTCCTGATAGGAAATGGTATATTGACTCCGTTTTCATCAAAGGCTTTTTTGACCGCGATCATGGCAGTGGTCTTGGCTTTCGCCACCTCTAGTGCGGAGGTTGATTTTATCCAAAAACGCGTTTCAAAATTAATGGAACTGTCCCCAAATTCCTCGTATAGAAATATGATATCGTCCTTGTTCTCTATGGAATCGAATTTTTCCAAAATGGTTTTCTTAACCAAATCCCGAACAAAGGTCAGATCTGATTCATAGCCCACACCACACTCCAAAATTACCCTGGACTGTGCCGTGGTAGAATAGTTTTTTATTGGGTTCTCCACTACTAGTTTGTTTGGGAGAAAAACCAGGTTGTTGTCCGGTTGCCTCAAGGTTACCGATCGTAGGTCCAAATCAATCACCTCCCCCTCAAAGCCATTGCTTTCTATCCAGTCCCCAAATTTTATATGTTTGATATAGGATAAAACAATTCCGGAATAAGTGTTGGCCAAAGCTCCCTGAAGCGCCAGGCCTACCGCAAGCCCTACCACGCCCGCACCGGCCAGAACGGTATTTAGGGCCTTACTCAAATTAAGGATACCCAATACCAAGAATAGGCCTAGGAGAACAATGGTAATTGATGCTATTTTTGATAATAGACTCCGCATGGATGCCTGCAATTTTGTTTTTTCCAACAGTCTGGAGACCCCTTTACTGATGTATCTGGATATTATTACCGTAATTATAAAAACCACAATGGCAATCATGATATTGGGTAAATTGAGTATCAAGGCATCGAACCAACTGGCCAGTTTTTCCAACATTTTCGTCCACGCTTCAGAAAATTTTTCTTTCATATTCAGTGTTTTAAAGATTGTTTAAGGGTTTGTACTCTTGTATAAGTTTTAAGATTTGCTTTTCGGTATTAGTTAGATCCGTAGCAATGTTTTGGCTTTTGGATTCTTTGATTTTAAGATTGAGGCAACCTTGCTCATATTTCTTGACCACTAGAGGATGTACATAATATTTTCGGCAAACGTTCCTAGTATTACCCAGCTCCTTGGCTGCCTGGTCAAAGGCGGTCAAGATGTTCCTTTTGATTTCCTTGGAGTTTGTAGTTTTTGGCAAGTCTATCAATGTCTCATAGAAAATTACGGTTCCGGCCCATGTCCTAAAATCCTTTGCTGTAAAAAGATGGCCGCTTATCTCATGAATATAGTCGTTCACCATACCACTGTCAACACTGGTTTTGGTACCATCCTTCTCAAAAAATTGAAACAATTCCCAGCCAGGTATTTCCTCGCACTTGCTTACCAGTTTCTGCAGTCTCTTGTTGTTAAGGGTTATTTTATGTTTTTTTCCCTTTTTGCCTGTGAATTCGAACCGAAGTTTTTCCTTATAGAATTTTATGTGTTTTCTTCTAAGTGTGGATAGTCCGTAGGTTTTGTTTCTCTTGGCATACTGCTCGCTCCCAATCCTAATATGGGTTTCTTCCATGAGTTTTAAAATCAATGCCATAACCTTGTTTTTTGGCCATCCATTTAATGAAAGATCTTTCTCCATTCGTTCCCTAATTTTAGGTAGTGTCTCGCCAAAATGCCGCATTTTGTAAAATTTGGTTCTGTTTCTAACCTTCACCCAGGTAGGATGGTATTTATATTGCAACCTGCTTTTAAGATCGTAACCTATTGCCTGTAAATGAGCATTGGAAATAGATGAGATTTTTACATCCTCCCACGCTGGAGGTATTACCAATGCTGAGATTCTTTTCAGCTCTGATTTTTTCTTTAGGGGTTTTTTATGAAGTAAATAGGAGAACTTTTTCCCTTTTTTGACTCTTAAGATAGACAGGTTTTTCCTCGATACATATGTTAGGTCCAAATGAGATGCGGCCTCACTTGGCCGATTCATTAGCCTATCGATGAAATCAATATCATAGGTTGGGTTTGTTGCCATGTAATGTTTTTTAAGACCTAGTGGTGAGAGCGTAAAAAAAAAAATGACCCAAGTATGTTTTACCATACGAGAATCATTTTTCAACCAATCAACCAAAATTCTACTTCTCGTAAATAACTTTGCTGTCCTTCATTTCTTTTTCAATTTCAGACATGTTGTTGACATATTCGTATTTGCTGTTGAACATGTTCTCCGGTCTTTGACCGACGATGTAATATTTTACATCCAGTTCTGGGGCCTTCAACACTACCTGGTCGGAAACGCGCATTGTTTTATCCGCTATGGATGTATCCGTACTTGTCAGTTCTGAAACAACAAAAAGCTTGTTTCCAGAGGCATAAATTTTTCGTATATCTAAGTTGTGTTCGGTATCAGTTACTTCCGCCTCTACCATAATAGTTCTTTCGGAAACTTGAGTACTGTCACCTTCGGGCATATCAAAATCTATAAAAGGCACCTCTACTTCCTCTTCTTCCATCACGACTACCACTTTGGGCACATTGACCGTTCTGGTAGTAGTACCTACATCAATATCGGCCCAATTAACTTCATACTCCGGTAATTCGCCGGCGTCGGCCATTACATCTACGTCCACTTCTGGCATTTCACCTTTTTCTTCCTTTTTTATATTGCAACTCATAATAAGAGCTCCCACTCCAAAAATCAATATCAACTTTTTCATTTCTCTAAATTATTTTGTTCTACTTCTATTCATAACAAAAGTAAGGGGGCATTGCCGTTTTCCTTTGCTGTATCCCTAGGATTCTTGCCGTGAATACATAGGGTTTTGGACGGAATACCACGATTGCTGTACGTAGCAAAAATTTTGTTTTTTGAGTCACTAAACCCCCAAAGAAAGGGTTATTTTGTACCATTCAGGATATAACAAAAAGAAACCCAAAGCTGCCTTTTGGTAGCCAAATCCCATCAAAAATATATGAAAGCGACCCCTACATTAATTTGTATACCCGATATCAGCGGTTTTACGGAATTTATGAGCGGAACCGATTTTGACCTAAGTTCAAAAGTAATTCCCACGCTTTTGAACAAAATAATATACTCCAATAAAATTGGCTTAAAAGTTTCGGAAATCGAAGGCGATGCCGTCCTGTTCTTTAAAACCGGAAAATTACCACCCGTACGAAAACTGATAGAGCAGTGCGAACATTTTTATATCGAGTTTTATGATCAGTTGCAAAAGCTAAGGGACCAATACAAAGATGAGAAGGACGCCCCCAGGATTCCAGAGGTTTTGGGCCTAAAGATTATCCTTCATTATGGAAAGGAAGTAGCCTCCACCAAGGTTGGCAATCGAATAAAATTGTTTGGCGAGGACTTGATTGTTGCCCATAGGCTCTTGAAGAATAAAATTAGGATGGACGAATATATTTTGATAAGCGAGGGCCTTTCTAACTATTACAAAGATCATGACCTTGACAAGGAATTTGAATGGGGAACATTAAAGCAAAATTTTACAGAGTACGATCATGTAGGGAAAATCAATTACCACTATATTAATTTAAAGCCCTTGGTAAAACAATAGTGTCCGAATTGTTAAATGATTGTCAAAATTTGAATTGCGTCAAGCGTCGATGTTATTGAGGTAAGGAAAACTATAACGCTTTATTATATTGTAATTAACGTTAAACTAATAATCAAAAAAAAGGAAACATGAGCTATTTGGCAATAGATACAAAAGAGGTAAAACCTGTTGTGGAAGAGTTGAACGTACTCTTGGCGGATTACAATATTTACTATCAAAACTTAAGAGGCTTTCATTGGAACGTTCTTGGAAAAAATTTCTTCGACCTTCACGAGAAATTTGAGGAGCTTTACACGGATGCGAGAATAAAAATTGATGAAATTGCTGAACGAATTCTAACCCTAAGGCACCATCCGGAAAGTCGGTTTACGGAATATTTTAAATTGTCAAAAGTAAAGGAAACTTCTTCCTTGATAAGCGACCAAAAAATGGTGGAGCACATTTTGACCAATCACGAATCTATACTGAAACAGATGAACAAGGTGATTAAAAAAGCTGATGAAGCAGGAGATGAAGGAACTATTGATATGATGGGAGGCTATATTGCCAGTTTGGAAAAGGTTAGTTGGATGTTGGATGCATGGACAAAGGATACAAGAGACCAATTGTAAATAGTAGTTTGTTAATTCTTAAAGCTCCTTTTTAGGGGCTTTTTTTTGTTAAAGAGTCTTTATCTGATCAAAAGGTTTTAACTTTCCGCAACTGGAATTCCTGTGGCTTAATGAATACTAGTGCTTTACTACATTTCAGGAAATCCTTACTATATTGATGTACACTCATTAGTTGCGTATGATAACAATCAAAACCACGGGCAATTCCACTCGCGAGAATGTTCGTCAAATTCAGGAACAAATTGGAGGTGTGATTTCCGAGCGATGGGGCGAGTTTACACTATTGATAAATAACGAAAATGCTACTGGTAATATTCGCTTTATATCGTTTGAATGGGGAGTTACTATGTTGGAGTACAATATTACTTTTCATGAAGATGTGATTTTTGAAAGTAATTATGCCGATTTTAGCCCTATTCGATTCTATTATTGTTTGAAAGGTCAATGTGGCCACCGGTTTGGCAACCAATTGGAAAGCGAGTTAAGACAGCTGGAACAGTTTCAATCTGTAATCATAGCGAATATGGACAATACGACAAGCTTGGGATATTTTGAAAAGGGGGTGGAACTGTCCATGAATGTGATTTTAATAACCCGAAGAAAATTTCTTAAAAAACGATTGAACGGGGTACAGGAACTAAATAAACGACTGTACGATGTATTCATGGACACGGACCATGAAAGGAAGTTCGCCTTTTTTGGGTCTTACAATTTAAAACTGGCAAATAAGATTTCTGCATTAAGAAAGGTCCGAAGCAAAAACGGAATGATAAGGATTATGCAAATTGAAGGATTGGTGTATGAGATTCTGGCTATGCATATAGCGCAACATGAAAAGGAAAGCAAAAATTCCCTTCCTTCAACCTCGTTGTTACGAAGAGAATTAAAAATAATAAGGGATTTAGCCAATTCGATAGCCAAGAACGTTTCCAAGGACTATACCTTGGAACAACTTGCAAGGGAAAGTGGTTTGTCCCAGGCCAAATTACAGGAAGGTTTTAAATTATTGTATGCTCGTACTGTGACCGAATATATTCGGCATGTGCGTTTGGAAGCTGCCAGGGATTTCCTCAGAAATTCAGATATGAACATCTCCCAAGTAGTCTATTCCATTGGTTTTAGCAGCCGTAGCTATTTTTCCAAGATTTTCAAGAACAAATATGACATTAGTCCCAGTGAGTTTCAGGCCCATGTTAAGCAGGCCTTATCCTTGGAGACAATTTAAGGCCTATAATTATTTTAGGATTTTCTTGACCAGATAGAGAACACCATATTTTTTGACCAGGGAAATAGCAGTAGACAACCAATTGTAAGGACTTAAATCTTCCTTGACTTCCTGCTTAAGCCCCTTAAGCTCCTCCATTGCAATTTGTCTTTCAAGATTCAGTCGCTGCAAATCAAATTCTATTTCGTCAAAATTGTTGTACATATATGGTCGTCTAATTAACTAAAGAATTTTTTGGAAAGTTTTTTAACAATGGCATTGTCTATTTTTCTTCTCAGTTTATATAGAATGGCTACAATGAGAAAGATTATGCCCGCTACGAGCAAACAGGAATAGGTCATACTTCCCAAAACCTCGCCTAAATAAAGCATACCGCTTACGGTTAGGAACAGTATCCCTAAAAAGGCCAAACTACCTAGAATGGCCATTTTACAGAACATTCCGGTAGTTGTTGCCAATTGATGAAAGACTTTGAGTTTATAGTACTCCTGAGTCTTTTTGTAATACTGTTCACTTAGGTCAACAGCCTTGTTTGAAGTGTTGTTAAGCGATTCAAAAACTCCCATCTATGAGCTTTTTTGTAATTTTTTGTTTTTGGCTTTTAACTCGGCCAACTTCGCTTCCAAAGTGGTGATAATATCTTCGGTCTTGTAACTAACATCAGATACTAGCGACTCTACCCTATGATCTAAGGATTGTTTTTCAGAAGCAATGCTGTTGGCTACCCTATCCTTAAGATTGATAGCATTTTCCGTTAAATGGTCCTTGGTTTCATTTGCCTTGTCTGCAATTCGTTTCCTTGTTATTTCTCCCTTTTCCGGTGCGTATAGAATTCCCAATGCTGCGCCAATGGCAGAACCGGCAATAATCGCTAACAGCGTGTTTCCAGTGTTATTACTCATAATGATTGATTTTAAAATTCAATGTGATGTCGTTCATCACTTTCTACACAAATTTCTGAATTATATGGAATGTAGCTTTGCTCTAACCATTTAAATATTAACGGCAATGATGAATGCGTAAAAGGGTCAACAATTTGGGGAAAAGGACCAAGGGCGTCTCTTCGATGCATTTATCTTTGATGTTTACTTATCAACACCATATACTATGTCAGCCATTTGGTCCAAAAATCCATATACCGGAGAAAAAATTCAGTCCTATGAAAAGGATACATCCCATTCCATTAAGCAAAAATTAGAGTTGGTCCAATCCGTACAAGAGGAATGGTCTAACAAAACTATTAAAGAACGTTGCGAGCTGTTGGAAAATGTCTCCGAGCTACTTTTGGAACGAAAGGAAGAATACGCCATGTTGATGACCTCTGAAATGGGCAAGCCTATTTCACAAAGTATTGCCGAAATAGAAAAGTGTGCTTGGGCCTGCGATTTTTATGCCTACAATGCCGAAGATCTTTTGGCCGATGAAATTATTGAGACCGATGCCGAGGAAAGTTTTATTAGTTATGACCCCTTGGGCTGTATTCTAGCCGTTATGCCCTGGAACTATCCATTTTGGCAGGTCATTCGTTTTGCCGCACCCACCTTGACAGCTGGTAATACAGGAATCCTTAAACATGCCCAAAACGTACCCGGATGTGCTAGGGCACTTGAAAATCTTTTTTTGGATGCGGGGTACCCAAAGGGTTGTTTTCAAAGTATCCTTGCCGGCCACGGGGAAATTGAGGAATTGATCGCACACGAAACCATTAAGGCCGTGACCCTAACGGGAAGTGAAAAAGCCGGTAGGGGAATCGCACAAAGTGCTGGCAAGAACCTGAAAAAAAACGTGCTGGAACTTGGAGGCAACAATGCGTGCATCGTTTTTGAGGATGCAGATTTAGAAAAGCACCTGGACACCATGGTAAAGGCAAGGATGCAAAATACGGGGCAAAGTTGTATCGCGGCCAAGCGCTTTATAGTATGTGATGAGCTATACGATGCTTTTGTCCAAAAATTTACGGAGGCTACCAAACAGCTCGTTTCCGGGGACCCGAAGGAAAAGGAAACGTATATAGGCGTATTGGCAAGGGAAGACTTGGCAAAAAGCTTAAAGGAACAAGTGGATAAATCAATTGAGAAAGGTGCACAGCTTATAATGGGAAACAAGATGGAAGGAGCCTATTTTCAACCAACTATACTTTCCGAGGTCGTTCCAGGAATGCCAGCTTTTGACAAGGAGACTTTTGGTCCGGTAGCGGCCATCATCAGGGCCAAGGATAGAGCAGATGCCATTGCCTTGGCAAACAATTCCAAATTTGGATTGGGATCTATGTTGTTCACGGAGGACATTGAGGGCGCATTGGACTTGATTCCAAGAATATCGGATGGGGCCTTTTTTATCAACGACATGGTAAAATCGGACCCAAGGTTGCCCTTTGGGGGCACCAAGGCATCGGGTTATGGTAGGGAGCTATCCCGCGAGGGCATTTTGGCTTTTGTGAACAAGAAAACAGTTTACATTAAAAGCTAAACATATGAAATTAACCATAATCAATGTTGAGATACATCAACATTTTTGATTGGCGAATTACATCTGACATATTATTAACAATAAACATTTGAACCGATGAAACAAGGAGAAGAAAAAACGGAATTCGTTAAGGAACCTGAAAAGGAAAAACAAGGATATATTTTTCAAAAGGATAAAAAGACCAAGCTAGGTACTGCCATAGTCATTGGATTCTTGATTCTCATGATTTTGGGAGTGGTCCTTAGTGGAATAGCCTTTGAATAGTTAAGGCGACCAATCGATAACAGAATAGCATTTATGACAAAACCTCACAATCATAGGGAAAAACCCATTTATTTTTTTTACGCCGTCTGGGGCGTAGTAACCTTATTGTTAAATTCCTGTGCTACCTACAAAGAGCATAGGGTAATACCTTTGGTCAAATCAGACCCTACAGAGGAGCCCAGTTATACCTTTTTTCTAGCTGGAGGATATGGCAATACCTCAATCATATCCAACAACAAATTGTTGGAACGATTTCGGTCAGAAATAAATAAAAGCGGGGAAAACAGCACCGTTATTTTTACGGGTGACAATGTTTCTACGGAACTGGATTCCTGGGCCAAGGATAGCACTTTGATAACGGAACAGATGGCTTTGGTAAAAGATTTTGAAGGAAAGACCATATTTCTTCCCGGCAACAATGAATGGAAGAGCTACGAACTTGACAAAATGGAACGGGTAGAGGATTACCTTAAGGAAATAGATAAAGAGGGAATTGACGTATTTCCAGAAAATGGTTGTCCCATTGAGTATAAAGTCATAAATGACGATTTGGATTTGATTTTGTTGGATTCCAAGTGGTTCATTGCCAATTGGTCCAGATTGGTGGATATCAACAAAAAGTGCCCTAATATCGTTACTCGTAGAAGGTTCATGGAAGAACTGGAAGGCTATATCAATGACGGTCAGGGAAAGAACATCGTAATAGCTATGCACCATCCAGTAATGAGCAACGGGACCTATGCGGGGACGGAATCCTTCAAATCCCATAGTACTCCGTTGCCTGTATTGGGAACGTTACGCAATACGGTGATGGATCTTGGGGCATTTGATCCAGATCACCTGAACTCTAGGCGATACAATTACCTAAGGATTGCAGTAAGTGCCCTGGCCCAGGCAAATGATAGGATAACCGTGATTTCCGGTCACGAGGAAAACCTTCAATTATTGCTCGGAGGTGGTATACGTCAGATTATTAGCGGTTCCTTGGGTTCAAAAAGTCCCACTAAAATCGATAAAAACCATATCACAGCTATTGGTGGCGCCATGAAATATCAAGGAGAATATGCGTACGGGGATAGGGGGTTTGCCCGATTGGATTATTACAAGGATGGAAGTTCAAAAGTGACCTTTATTTCGGAAGCCGATTTGGAGAAAGAAAAAACTTTTGATGTATTAAAGCCTAAAGAGGAGAGAAAAAATTTTGATAGGTTCGATGAAAGTATAGGAAAAACATATACCACGCCAATACTTGATAACCCAGAGGATTATGAAAAAAAAGGGTTTTATAAATGGTTATGGGGAGAACGTTACCGTTCCTATTTTGGAAAACCAGTGGAAGCGCCAGTGGTGAAATTGGATACCCTTTATGGTGGACTTCATGTGGTAAAGGAGGGGGGAGGGCACCAATCGTTTTCCTTACGTTTGGCAGACGATGAAGGTAAGCAATATGCCATGCGTTCCTTGAGAAAAAGCGCTCTCAAGTTTCTAAAGTTCATGTTGCCCGGTATTTCCTATAATTCTGATGACTACAGGGATACTTGGACAGAGGAAGTCATATCGGATTTTTTCACCACGGCCCATCCCTTTATGCAATTGGTCGTGAATCCTCTGGCGGAATCCGTCGATATCAACCATTCGGACACCCATTTGTTTTATGTGCCCAAACAGCCCCAACTGGAACAGTACAACGAAAATTTTGGTGACGAACTCTATTTCATACAAAGGCGTCCATCGGATGAACAATTAAATTATAAGGGATACAGGAGAACGATTGACAAAGTTTCGGGCGAGGTGAAGGATTTTGAGAGCACTACCGATATGCTTGAAAGAATAAAGCGGGATGAATCCTACGCAATAGACCAGAAGAATTTTATCCGTGCACGAATTTTTGATATGTTGATAGGGGATTGGGACAGGCATCAAGATCAATGGCGATGGGTAGAATACGAAACCCCAGATGGCGAACGTGAGTTTATGCCCGTACCTAGGGATCGGGATAATGTATTTCCCAGGTTCGATGGTTTTGCCGTAAAGTTTGTAAAACTCTTTGTTCCAACCACCAAAAGATGGCAGACGTTCGACGGCGAGATAGAGAACCCCAAATGGCAGAATATGGGTGGTAATAAGTTGGATAGGGCATTGTTGAACAAATATGGGGTGGATGCCTGGGTGGACGAGGCGACGTACATTAAAGAAAACATGACGTCCCAGGTAATTGACGAGGCTTTTATGAGACTGCCGGTGGAAGTTAGGGACGAAACTTCAGAATTTATTAAAAAAAGCTTACAAGAACGTCTGGAGACCTTACCGGAAAAAACGCGGGAATATGCGGAATACTTGAATACGGTGGTGACGGTAACAGGAACGGAAAAGGACGACCTGTTCGAAGTGGAAAAACTACCAAACGGTGGGTTGTCCGTCACCCTAAAAAGGTTGTTGACAGATGAGAAGAACGAAATATTCTTTCAACGTACTTTCAAAGAGGAGGAGACTAAGGAGGTTTGGCTTTATGGACTGGGTGACGATGATATTTTTAGGGTTTGGGGGGATGCAGACCCAAAAATCAAAATAAAGATTATAGGTGGCTATGGGGAGGACGTATATGCCATAAAAAACAAGAAACGGATAAAGATCTTTGATTGGGAACATGAAAAAATCGTATTTGAAGAGGAAGAACCCAAAACCCAACTGAGCGATATTTATACGACCAATAATTACCATTGGCGATACTTTAAACCCAATACGAACGTCATTGTACCCAATACGGGTTTCAGAACAGATGACGGGGTGTTTCTTGGAGCATCCAATACTTATACCGTTAACGGATTAAATGGCAACGATTTCAAGCAAAAACATACGTTAAGTGCCAAATACTATTTTAATTTCCAAGCAACGGAGCTAAAATATTCCGGAGCAATTGGTAATATATTTCCCAAATGGAATTTTATCATGGACGGATTTTATACCAGTGATAGATACGCCAGGAATTTTTTTGGTATAGGCAATGATACTTTTAACAATGAGGATAACTTGGGAAGGGATTATTACAGGGCACGATTAAAGCAATTGAACTTGGCTGCCGGAATATCCTATTACACCTTAAAAATAAGGGGGCTTTTTGAGTCTTATAAGGTCAATGAAAATGATCAAAGATTTTTTAACCGCAGCAATTTGACCCCGGAATTGTTCCAAAATCAGAATTATGGGGGAGCCGAGCTATCGGGTTATTATGACAACGAGGATGCGGATGATTTCCCTTCAAAATCTATTTATATAGGTCTAAGATTGGGATACAAAGCCAATCTTAACCTTCAGGAAAATAACTTTGCCTACGGGTCGCTTAAACTTGGTTTTAACCATAAAATAATTTCATCCGGGGGCTTGGTTCTAGGTAGTACCGCGGAATATAGTACAGTGTCCAAATCCAATGATATATTCTTTTACCACATTCCTTCCATTGGGGGTAATAATGGGCTAAGGGGTTTTAGAGACGAACGCTTTACCGGAAGGTCTTCCTTTTATCACACTTCCGACCTTAAATGGAGCATCAAACGCTATGTTACAGCTGTTTCTCCCGTTACTATCGGTATGTATGCGGGCTTTGATTATGGAAGGGTATGGAGTTCCAACGAAAGCTCAAACACATGGCATACTTCACAGGGAGGAGGCTTATGGATAAGCAGTCTAAAAGCATTGACTTTTAACATCGGTTATTTTAATTCCAAAGAGGCAAATATGGTCCAAGTTGGATTCATTGCCCCCTTTTAAAAAAATAGAAAAATTATATTCTCATGGATACCATTGTATCGAAAGCTGAAAGCTTCGTGACCCAAAAATTGGGCAAGGAAATTGATACCACCTATCTATATCATAATTTACGACATACCGAAAGGGTCGTAAAAAGTGCCAAGGAACTTATTGAAGGCGAAAAGATTGGGGACAAGGATCGGGAAAAGCTGATGGTTGCCGTATGGTTCCACGATCTTGGATATTTGAAATCGCACGATAACCACGAGGAACATAGCTGCCAGATGGCCCGTGAGTTTTTGGAGAAGCAGGATTGCCTGGAGGAATTCATTACGGATGTTTGTAGTTTGATATTGGCAACTAAAATGAACTACGAGCCCAAAAACCACCTGGAGCAAATCATGCGGGATGCGGATTCCTCCCACTTTGCAAAAAAAACCTTTGTGCAGACCTCGGAATTGCTGCGGGAGGAACTAAAACAATTGGAACTAAAGGATTACACGGTAGAGGATTGGCGTGAGGAAAACATTCATCTTTTAAGGGTGAAGCATCGATATTATACGGACCATGCAAGGGAAAATTGGCAGAAAGGGAAGGATAAGAATATCAAGCGACTCGTTAAGGCCAAAAACAAGAGTAAAAAGCTGGTGAAAAAGGAAAGCCTAAAGGCCAAGTTCAAAGGACAGATTCCGGATCGGGGCGTGCAGACGCTTTATAGGGTTACACTAAGAAACCACATTAAACTTAGTGATATAGCGGATACAAAGGCGAATATTTTACTTTCTGTAAACGCGATTATTATATCGCTTTCATTGGCAAATTTGGTTCCCAAATTGGATAGCCCTGCCAATGATTACCTAATTTACCCCACCTTTATATTTATCTTGTTTAGTATAGCCTCAATGATCATGTCCATTTTGGCGACTAAACCAAATGTGACCAGTGGTGAATTTACGGATGAAGACGTAAGGAAAAAGCGAGTAAATCTTCTATTTTTTGGGAACTTTCATAAAATGAAATTGGAGAAGTATCAATGGGCCATTGGTGAGGTTATTAAAGATCAAGAGTATATTTATTCATCCTTGACCAAGGATTTATATTATTTGGGAATTGTTCTGGAAAGAAAGTATCGTCTATTAAGGTGGACCTATTTGGTCTTTATGATTGGTATGATTTTATCTGTGATCGTTTTTGGTGTAGCACTAAAATTTTATGGTCCGGAGCAAGTTATCGAGTTGCCCGAAATACCAAGCGAATAAAATTTGGCAATACTAAAATGCTACCAGTTCAACATCAAAAACTTTGAACATAAAGCAGAGTATTAAGTAGGGTTTAAAAAATTCAGCTTGAATATTATGTATCCAAAAATGGATATAAATTCCTAGGAGTTTTAGAAATTATTTTTGGCCAAAAGGATAACACAGAAAATTATACCAATTGTTGCAACCACTATGGAAAATTTAATGGTCAAAATCAAAGGTGAATTTGAGTTATCCTTTGATGGCAATTTATAATTGATTTTTTCCTTTTGCATTTTGTACTTGATTATCAACAAATGTATTTCCAATTAGTTAAGAAAATTAACTCTTTTAAGAATTTTTTGGCTTTTATAGATATATAGAATTTCTTTTAATTGGTTGATAATAGTATGATTATGCATTAAGAAGTTCACATTTTTATCTTTTTGGGATAATATCAATTTCTCCTCGTTCTTAATTTTAACGGGAGATACATTTCCTATGTTATCACTTATATATCGATCAGAAGCGGCGGAAGGATTGCCCAATGATGAAATTCACGATTTAATGCGGAATGCTAGTCGGTTTAATGCACAGAACGAGATTACAGGATGTCTGGTTTATCACAGATGCCACTTTATTCATATGTTGGAAGGGGAGGAGAATATGGTTCGCAAATTATTTGGAAGGATAAGTAAGGATAAGAGACATAGTGAAATAATATTATTGAATCTGGAGGAAAATAAATTTCGTTTGTTTTCACAATTTTCAACCATTTACAATAACTTCTGCGATGAGTCCGACCAAATTCTGCATAAGAAAATGTTGTTCCATCAAGTTTTTCATGGATCGGAAATCTTTAAGTCACCTGGATCTTCCAAAATCACACTTTGGGTACACGTGAACAAACTTCTTAAAAAGAAAACTAAGCTTTCGTTCGGGTGATATAAAAACACTAAATTTCAATCATCATCCAAAACCTATAATTGAAGATGGATCAATTAAAAAATGAAACATCCATAAACGTTTTCGGACACACATGGCAATAATATATGGCTTTACATGCACGTGCTGAGCGCAGTCTAAGTATGACCGTTGAAAAACAATAAAATAAACACATGAAAAAACTTATACAGATTATCGGGGCGTGGTACGGCGCTAGAAAAATTGGGGGCGGTAAATGTGGTTGTATAGGAACCATCTTTGTATTCTTGATACTTTACTGGATTTTTGGCTATGTGCTCAACTATTTTTAATCGGAAAGCGAATATTAAGACGAAAAAAACCGGGACTTGTCCCGGTTTTTAGCTTTATAAAGTTCTTGGACCCTTATTTTTCCATTTCGTCATATTCGAACTTCTGCCCTCCAATGGATAGGTCTGCCATCAAACCTTTCTTTGGTTTTGTAAATACGGCCACCCCATCTTTATAATTGGCATTTGCTGCAATGCCCTTGTCGATTGCGATTGCCGTGGCATTTGCGGAGAGTTCATAATTGCCGTCCTTAAAATCGTTCAAGGCCTCTTCGGTCTCAAAAAAGATGACTTCTGTAAGTGCCTGTCCTCCGGCCTGTAGTCCAATGTCCACCTTTTTCAAACTGGCCATTCCTTGTACCATATCATTTTCGTAAAGTACGCCGTTACCGGATGCACCACCCACGATCAATCCTCCTTTTCCCACATTTGGGAAAATAACATATCCGGAAGAATTGTTGAAGAATCGGTCCATACCGTCCATTTTCTGAAGTTCCATTTTGGCCTCTTCCGCATCGGCCATTACTTGTTTGTCCTTATCGCTTTGCGCAAATATGTTAGTGGAAGCTATCATCAATACAGTAGCGATTATTGTTTTAAATTTCATACTATTAAGTTTTTAGTTTAACATATTGTGGAATGGAGTCTCTTGATTGTATCTATCAAGGTTCATTCCCGCATCAAAAATAAGAGCATTGAAAAGCTATCCCTGCCGTAATCAATTCTATTATTGATTCTATAGATAGATACTTGAAAAATAGGAAGTTATATTGTTAAAGGATTGAAAAAATTAGAATTTCATTAAGGTTTTTGGCTGTTCTTAATTCCAACTGTTCCCATACAATAACAACGTATTAGATTTTAATATAGGACAATCTGGGAAGCAAGGCTTCCTATTTTAGAAATGCATCAATAAACCCATCGAATACGTCATTTCAAACCACAATTCATGGGTATCTTGAGATAACAAGTCGAATTTTTAAAAATAGATATTATGAACAAGGAACAATTAGAAGGAAAGTGGAACCAGGTGAAAGGCGAGTTCAAACAAAAATACGGAAACTTAACCGATGACGATACCACCTTCGACGAAGGTAAATTTGATGAAATGCTGGGAAGACTTCAGGAAAAAACAGGAAAAAGAAAAGAGGAAATTAAAAAGGAAATAGAAACTTGGTAAAAAAAATTCTATGATAAAAAAGCCCTTGAATTTAATTTCAAGGGTTTTTTTGTGCCTAATTTTATTCGTTAGGCTAGACCTGAATCTTATTCACTCATTCAATTACTCAGAGCTCGCACACAAAATCATTGCTTTCGAAGCAATTTTGATTTATTTTAAGAAATTGAATCCAATGTATTATTAAAATTGGCCTTGCTATGTGGACGACCATTATTCTGGGTATTTATATTTTGATCACGTTGTCCATTGTTGTTGCAATTCTGCTTTATGGGGCCAAACCTTCCAAAAGTCTGGCTTGGTTATTGGCCATTTTTGCGATTCCCGTTGGCGGAATCATCCTTTACCTTCTATTGGGCAGAAACCGAAGAAAGAACAAACTGATAGCCTTAAAAAGGAATCTGTTTGCCAAACTTCCTAGACCTGGAACGGACTTGGTGAACTCCTTTGAAGGAAAATACCGGAAATTGATGACCCTCTTCTACAACACCTCCCACTTTCCTCCGGTTGGGGGCAACGATCTACAGCTTTTAAAGGACGGTAAGACCACCTTTGATGCCATTTTTAATGCATTGGAGCAGGCACAGCGCGAAATTCATATTCAGTATTACATTTATGAGGATGGAGAGTTGGCGGACAAATTATGGGTGCTTTTTAAAAATAAAATAGCTCTGGGCGTTAAGGTAAGAATGATTTATGATGGTATTGGGAGTTTTTCCCTGAGCAAGTCCTATCTTAAAAAATTGCAGGATATTGGGGTGAAAGTATACCCCTTTTTGCCCTTTAAATTCGGACGTTTTTTCTCCTCACTGAACTATCGAAACCATAGAAAAATAATCGTGGTGGATGGTCAAATCGCATTTACGGGTGGCATCAATATATCCGATAAATATCTAAAAGGAGACCCCGGCTTGGGCAAGTGGCACGATATGCACCTAAAAATAACCGGGCCTGCCGCCAACCACTTAAATCAGGTTTTTATGATGGATTGGTACCTGGTCTCTCAAGAATTATTGGAACCCCTTGAAAACCTCGCGGGTATTTCCAAATCAAAAGCCGATACCATGGTGCAAATCGTTTCCGGGGGGCCGGACGATGATTTTCCCGCTTTGGAGCAGACCTACTTTTCCATCATCAATGCCGCCAGAAAATATGTATACATCACAAATCCCTATATCATACCAAACCAGGCGCTAATAAAAGCCTTGCAGACCGCTGCATTGAGTGGGGTGGATGTACGTCTCTTGGTATCTGAAAATGCAGATAACCGCTTGGTCAGCTGGGCCGTACACTCCTATTTTGAGACCTTTTTAAAGTCGGGCGTAAAAATATACCTCTTTCCGGACGGATTCCTGCACAGCAAGATCATCGTTAGCGACGATGCCATTTCCTCGATTGGCACGGCCAATTTGGACGATCGGAGTTTTGAGCAAAATTATGAGGTAAATGCCATTGTCTACGAAAAGGAGTTTGCAGAATTGCTAAAATCCGATTATTTAAAAGATAGTGGATCAGGACACTTGTTGACGTATGATGAATATGTTGAACGCCCATGGATTAAAAAGCTAAAGGAAGGAGTCGGTAAAATATTCAGCCCCCTGTTTTGAGTGTATGATGTAAACCGAAAAAGGCCCTTAGAAATCCTGAATAAAAAGTAAATCTTGCTTTTCCAATGCCGTAACGACTAAATTGACATAGTCTTTTATGGCTTTGTTCACATTACTGGGGTCCATGATCTCTATAATGCCCCGCCAAATCATGGCCCTTTCTTTTCCCTCGCAAATACAGTAAAGTGTGGTCTCCGCAAAATAGACTTTGAAGTTTTCATAATAGGCTTCGTCAAAATAAATGCCTTGGTGTTCCAAGTAGTCATCATTGAACCTTACTTGGCCATCTTCCCATCGCGACATGGATTTCAAAAAGTTCTCCCTGTTTTCGGAGCCTGTAATTTTAGTAAACAGGATGGCATCAAAACCTTTGTCCAGTAGGCTTTGCTCCACCTTATCCAACTCTTCCTCGCTTTTTTTGGAATTTGTAAATGTGACATCAAAAACATCCAAGCTTTTCCAAGCTTCCACATCCCTTTTTTCGAATTCTTTTTGGAGTTGTCCCTCAAAGGCGTTTTGTGCTTCTTTGTTTTGGGTCATTCCAACCAATAGGACCTTGTTCGCATTAAATAGTACGGTATCTGGATCCTTCCAGTTTTCGATTAAACTGGTGGAAGAACATCCCATAAGAAGAACGGTGAAAAGGAAAAGTATTTTTTTCATGACATGAACTCATTTTAGCATTGATCAAATATATGCCTTCAACCTTGCATTAAAAATGACAAAAATCATACGACGGTATGAATAGGCATTCACCCTTTCAACACATAATTTCTGTGGTTTCGAATTGCTTCGGGACATGGCAATTCCAGCCTTTTGTATCTTTAAGTTTTACTCGTAAGGCATCCAGGGCATTGGGCTCCCCATGGATAAGGAATACCTTTTCCGGAACGTTTTCAATGGTATCTGTCCAATGCAACAATTCGTTTTGGTCCGCATGGGCAGAAAGACTTTCCAGAAAGTGGATTTTTGCTTTTACTGGATAATATTTTCCAAATATTTTCAATTCATGTGCTCCATCCAAAAGTTGTCTTCCCCGGGTGCCTTCAGCTTGGAAACCTACCAACAGAATTTGGGTCGTTGTCCTATCAAGCATTTGTTGCAAGTAGGTAAGGACCCGTCCACCGGTGACCATTCCACTGCCGGCAATGATAATTTTGGGCCTGGGGTCATCAATGGTTTTCCAAGTATCGGCATAGGAGGAAATAATATTAAAATGGTGCATCATGGCACGGTAATCGGCAATGGTTACATTATGCCAGGCAGGAAACCTTTCAAAAACGGAAAGTACATTGTTGCCCATAGGGCTATCCACAAAAATGGGAATATTGGGAATTTTGTTCTTCTTGAACAATACCCATAAGGTATACATAAGGGACTGTAAACGTTCCACGGCAAAGGAGGGAATAATAAGATTTCCCCTTTCTTGGATTGTTTGTTTTATCAAGGAACTTAAAATTGCTGTAATATCTTCTTCCGGGTGCAATTTGTTGCCATAAGTGCTTTCCAGAAATAAGTAATCTGCCCATTTGGGCCGTTCTGGAGGGGATAAAAGAATATCTGCCGTTCTTCCAACGTCCCCAGAAAACACAAATACTTTTTCCCAAATTTCCAGTTCAATATAGGTAGCACCGATAATATGGCCGTTGTATTGAAACCTGGCCCTTACATTTTGGGAAAGAGAAATCCATTGCTCTTTTTTACAGGATTGAAAAAATGTGAAGGTTCTTTCCGCGTCTTTAACAGTATAAAAGGGTAGGGCCGGTGAATGCTTGCTGTAGCCCTCTTCGTTGGCTGACTGGGCCTGTTCTTCCTGGATTTTTCCACTATCCATCAAAATAATCTGTGTGATGTTCAAAGTGGGGGCGGTTCCAAGAATTTTACCCTTAAACCCTTCTTTGAGCAACCTTGGCAAGTATCCGGTATGGTCCAAATGCCCGTGGGTCAACAACACAAAATCTATTTTTGATGCGTCTATGGGCAAAGGTTTCCAATTGATTTCCCTGAGTTCCTTCAATCCTTGGAACATGCCGCAATCTATCATAACATTTACGTCTGGGGTTTCCAGATAAAATTTTGAACCTGTAACGGTACCACTGGCTCCAAGAAAATGAATTTTGACTTTCTTCATGGTTTATGGATTACAAAGCTGACCTATTTCATCCAATATTTTCGCTTTTCGTTTTGTGGAGATACCCAAATGATCAAGGAAGAATTTATCCTTTTTAAGTTGCCTGCAAAGTACTACATCCCTACTGAGCAGGAATTGTTTTTCTCGATTGCTTAAAAGCGTGGAAACTGTTATGGGATACAGTCCCAAGCGGTCAATGCGGTCCTTGAGACCTTCGTTTTTGGGATAGTCCCAGCTTAGAAGGTACAGGTTGGCACATACACCATATTTAATGGCATCATGTGTAAAACGGGTATTGGTAACCACCCAACCCTTTTCCAGTGTATTCTTTTCTCTCTTTCCGTTTATCCAGTGCTCCTTGATATCATTGTACCTTGAATGTATGTAGAGGGGAATTTTTACATTGCAGTTGAGACCTTTATCACTGTGGAACTTACATTCAATAATGGTGGTACTTTCATTTTTTTCGGCCAGGACATCTATTTCATGGGTTACACAATGGCCTTCTAAAAACACGCCCACTTCAACCTGGTACCCCGAGTATTTTAAAATGGCGGCCATGAACCGTTCAAAAGGAAATCCCGTAGGTCCCAACTCATAGATCGCTTTTTTGAGTTTGTACTTGGAAGCAAAAATCGACTTGCTCTTTTTTAAAAGGGCATAAGCACGATTATAGATTTCATTGGTAGTGATTCCCGGATAAATTTCATCCCTTACCTTCATCACAATATCCTCCACCAATTCATGGCTCGCCCCACTATGTTTAAGCGAACTTCTTAGTTTATCCATGGAGAATAGTACTTTTTCCCCGGAGGATTTTTGTACCTCAATGTTAGGCTCCTTCATATCCTTTTTTTAGTTGAACTTCAACCTCGGGTATTTTTAGAAGCTGAAGGGTTGTGGAGGCTAAAGTTACTTCACCTTCTGTTTTCTTTAGCGCCTTTTCAATATTTGAAAACAATCTGTTTTTGGTATCCCTTCTTTGTTTGTAGTCCGTAATGTACCGTAAGTTCAAGGCTATCCAATTATCGGTAAGTTGAACGGCCAGGGTGGGTTTTATCGTTGCATTTTCAATATAATAACGTTCTACCATCTCTTGCCATTGTGCCATGGATTTTTCGGTATAGTCCGATAATATTTCATTTGCCTTTTCCAATATAATGGATTGGGCAAGTTCCATATTGGAGCCGTAAGTAATAAGAACATTAAGCTCATCCCAGACAAAGGGAAAATCCATGGAATAATTCTTAATGGGGCCTTTAAAGACAAATGCATTGCTAATTTTTACTATTCTTCCGGAATAATTGTCGCTACTGACCCATTCTCCTATTTCCATGAGGGTTGTGTAGATACTGTCTATATCGATAACATCACCTTTGATATTATTAATTTCAATTCTATCACCCGGTTTATAGACACGCACAAAAAAAATATAAAATGAACCTGCCATGCTTAGAATAAGTTCCTGGAGGGTAAAGGTTATCCCAGCAGTAAATAAACCAATGACAAGGGTGTAGTCCTTAATGTCATCCACGGTGAATGCCATGAAGACTATAAGAAAAATCAGAAAGTAGCCAAGGATTTCTACACCTTTTTGAGCTTTGTATCTAATGGAGTTGTCTTCAATTCGCTTTTTAAGTGTTTTTCTTAGTAAACCTATGATGAAGATAATGAGCAAGATCCACAATGCAAGTTTTATGAACTTTTGGACCATGGGATTCTCAAAAACCGTAAGAAAATGTTCCATTGGCAATCGGTTTATCTATTGTTGAAGAAGTCTCTAATGAGAGCCCTAGTTTGATTATCGGTCATACTATCCACTTTTTCTACGGCAACTATTTTTTTACCGATTGTTGGATAGTTTTCTTCCAGTTCCTTTTTTAGTTTCTCATTAATATCCGCAGGGCCAAAAAGTGCCAGTGCATCACAGTCGGCTACCGCATGGGCCACCTCCTTGAAATATGTTTTAAATTGCTGTTTTTCCTTTTCCAAATATTTTTTTTCATGTGTTATATCTTGCGTTCCGCCCCATTTGACCCTTGACCCAGAGGTGCTGGTTCTATTGAAAAATTCAACACCGGATTCTATTTTTTTCAAAGAGTCTCCGTTTTCATTCAAACGTACGATCAAAGCATATTTACTGTCCAACCAAATACCTATATTTTTCATCTGCTTGTTTTTATTGTTTGTCATAGGACAGATGCAATTATTCACATCATTTTATTTTGTTTACCTAGGTGTTCATGAATCTTTGATTTCGCCAATAACTATCTCATTGGGTATTAAGACTTGTTATGGCTCATTTCATCTCCATAATTTTAATTTCTTTTAAGTTAGGTTAAATAAGGTATTTAAAGTATGATAATTGTCATTCCCTATGCGGTAGAATGAGAAAAGGTACTGTTGAATACATACTTAAATCCATAAGTACCGGTTTTTTAAGTAACCGCTCAATAAAACTCTTTTTGGTGTGTACCAAGGAGAAAAAATCTACCTCACTATTTTTTACATAACTGTCAATAACCTGTGCTTTATCCGTAAACTCAAAAATTGAGGTGAAACTAGGGTTCAAATCCTTAAAGGAAATTTGCAATAACTTTTTGTTGGATGCTTGCAGGGAAGACAGAAACTCTTCTTCTATAATGTGTACGATATGTAGTGATGCATCAAGGATTTTTAACAATTGCAAAAGAGGTTTTATGGTTTTTAGATTGCAGCCCTTTTTCAAGTCTGTAATGAAGGCTATTTTTTTTGGTAGTTTGAACTCTACTTGCTTGGGAACGGCCATGAGAGGGCATTTTGTCAAATTCCTGATGGTTTGTACCGTATTACTCCCCATAAAAATTTCCTTGGACCCGGTAGTTCCCTTGTTGCCCATGAACACTAAATCAACATTAAAAATTCCTATGGTTTCATGAATGGCCTCGTTTAGAAACCCTTGCTTGGATAGCGTTTTAAATTCATGCAAAACATTCTTATCATCCAAGTGGATTTTATGGAACGTCTTTTTTAAATTCTCCATGGACTCGTTTTCCAATAGGCTGATTTTTTTATCAGTAAGATGATGAGACTTTGGTAGAATGCCCGTCGGTTTTTTGAAAACATGTAGTATATAAAAAATACAAGACTGGTTTGCCAACAGCTTGGTAGCGTAGAAAAGTGCATTATAGGCCTCATCTGAAAAATCAGTGGGCACAAGTATTTTAAGGGTCTTCATAAGGTCAAAGTTGTGGAATGACCATAAACGGAACCTTTACATGAAAGCCTATTTTTTTGATAGTGGGTTCAATAAAAAGTCGTTCCAAGAACGTATGTTTGTTTTGTATCATGACCAACATATCAACCGCTGTATGTTCCTGAAATTTGTTGATAGCGGTTATGATCTCATCATTTTCCACTTCATGAAATACACCGTTTTTACCTAATATTCCCTTTAGGGTATTCTGATTTTCGTTCTGATCGGAATCCAGTTCCAATTGGGTAAAAACATGCATAACATGAATTTTGGCATCCTGTTTATTCGCAATTCGCAAAAGGGAGGAAATCTTCTTTTCCGAATAGGAAACCTCATAATCCGTAGGAAATAGAATTGATTTTGGTGGTTTAAAATTATATTCTTTGGGAATTGCCAAGACTGGACATTTACTTTTCCTAATGGTATGTACCGTATTGGTCCCAAACAATATTTCCTCGGCACCTGTGGCACCCTTCGTACCCATAACGACCAAGTCAATTTTCTCTGCATCCGTCATGCGGCTTACTTCCTCGGTGAGCATGTTAAACGCGGAGTGCGTAATGAAGGAGTGCAGTGGATTTTTGAACTCTGTTTCCAGCTTTTCCTTTAACTCTTTGAGGTTATTCTTGGACTCCTCGCGTATCATATCCCCAAGACCAATTTGTCCCGGGCTTCCCAAGATGTACTCCGTATGGTATACCGGGGGCATATAGGTGTTCAAGAGATAAAAGGTACAGGGTGTGTCTTTAAATAGCGACACTCCATACGAAATCGCCTTATATGAATTATCCGAAAAATCTGTGGGTAAAAGAATACGTGTCATCTGTTTATTTTTATTGTTTTACATGGGTCAGATGTAATTATTCACATCATCTCATTTTGTTTGCCATAGGCCGTTCATGAATCTTCGATTTCGCCATCCCGACTAGCTATCGGGACATCTTGGGGGTATCAAGACTTGTTATGGCTGATTTCATAGCCTTTGATTTTATGTATTTAAGGTACACAAACATTTGCCCAAAATCCATGATAAATATCAATTCTTCATTCTTTTGAATTTAGTAACTTGGGTGTTAAAACACTTAAAATTGAAGCATCCTTTAACTAAATTTTTTAATGCGGATTTAGTATTACCATGAATGTTAAAGGTGTCTTTTCAAAACAAAAACTAGTAACAAATGAAGAGCTCGTTTAAGAATATAGTAGATTCTGAAATTCCCGTGCTCGTAGATTTTTATGCTGATTGGTGCGGGCCCTGCAAAATGTTGGCTCCCATTCTTAAGCAAGTGAAGGATGCGATGGGGGACCGTCTGAAAATCGTAAAGATAGATGTGGACAAAAACCAAAAATTGGCCACAAAGTACAATGTTAGGGGCGTGCCCACCATGATGCTCTTCAAAAACGGCAAGCAGGTATGGCGGCAATCCGGGGTACTTCAAAAGAACGATATCCTTGAAGTAATCAGGGAATTTTCTTAGGAATCGCTCCCGCTTGCTAAAAGCCTATTTTTCCGGGAGGATTAGCAAAGGGATTTCTGAGTGGAATGCCAATTTCTTCACTACCGGTTCACCAATGACTTTTTCCCAAAAGGTATGATGGTGTCTTGTAATACCTAATATATCTGAAGTCTTGTTGTTGGTATACTGTCCTATAGTGTATGCCGTACTGGATTTGAAAGGAAGATCAACAAATGTAAAGTTTAAACCGGAAAGCCGTTCCTCCAATATATTTTTGTTGGTTTGTTGTGTTTCGTTCAGGGCGAACTCTTCCGTTACATGTATTATTTCAATGTTCGCATTCCAAATGTTTACAAGTTCCAACAGACTGTCCAGTTCAAATTTGTCGTATCCCTTCATATAATCCGTAGAGTATAAGACAGTTTTCAACTTTTGAAAATTGAAGGAATCCGGTACGGCCAAGATGGAAATATTTGGTAATTTATCGATTACTTTTACCGTATTACTACCTAAGAACACCTGTTTGGCTCCTGTAGCTCCCTGGGTACCCATGATAATAAGATCCGCATCTTTTTCCTTTGCTATTTTTTGCATAGCTTCTTCAAGCGTGCTTCCCAAGGAAATCGTCTCAAAACTATGTTGTAGGTTGTGATGGTTTTTGTCTAGATAGGTTTGTATTTCTGCCAATTCCTTTTCTGAGTGCTGTGAAAGGGAATCGTAAATCACGTCCAATCTTTTATGACTTTCAGTGCCCAAAGGTTTTAGAACACCTGGTTCATAGGCGTTCACGATGTAAAAATGGCATTTGACATCGGAATAGATCTTTAGGGCCGTAAAGATGGCGTTCCAGGCATTTTCAGAAAAATCTGTAGGTAGAATTATTTTTTTCATATGTTTAAATTTAGGTCAATAGCTTAATTCTTAAACATTTACTTTTGTATAGGCATTCAACTTTTTATAACAAATCCCTTAATGAGGGTTTCATGGCTAAAATATTATAATTAACGAGGTAAGTTCTGCAATACCAAAAACGGAATTACCGGGTTTAGGGCAATTTGGTCAACGGTGGAGCGGTAGAGCATATCCTCCAAAAAGGAATGTCTGGAATTTACCATGACCAGCATATCCATTTTGTGTTCATGGGCGTAGTCCATTATGGCGATTCCCCTGTTCTTCACTTCCATTCTAATAAAGCTTAGTTTGGCCTTGGGCAGTGATCCCTTGAGGAACAACTGATTGTCCGTTTGCCTATGGCTCAAATCCTCAAAATCCGAAATGTAGAGCGAATGGACTTCGGACTTAAATCGGCCGGCCAAAGTATCCAATAGTTTTAGTTCCCTTCGTTTGTAGGGAACCATATAATCTGATGGGAACAATATTTTTTTGGGCTGTGAAAATGTATAATCACTGGGAATGGCCAAAACCGGGCACTTTACATATTTAAAGACCTGAACGGTATGGCTTCCAAAAGTGATGTTCTTGTCAGCTGTTTGCCCTTTGGTTCCCATTAATACCAAGTCAATGTTCTTTAGGTTGACAAAGTCGTTAACACCGTCTACGAGAGATTCGAATACGGAAATAGACTCAAAACGATGCCTTGGATTATGTTTTTCCTTTATAATCTTTGAAATTATTTCCCCAAGCTTTTTTTCCGAAGCTTCATGGAACTTTTTCTTTTTCTTCTTAAAATCAATGCCCTCTGAATTGTGGCTCATTGCGTAGAACTCATCGGCATACGCATGCATCAAATAAAAATTGGTGCGGTCGCATTTGAATAGGTCTAATGCAAAAGTGATGGCATTCTCGGCACTATCAGAAAAATCGGTCGGGATAAGAATGTTTTTCATTGCTCTTGATTTAACACCTTTAAAATTAATGGTTTCCCATTTTTAAAAGTATGACATTTATCATGCGATATACATAGGCACCTTCACAAGACACGCTTTAAGTATTTGATTTCTAATGATATAAATCATATTTTTTGTTTTCATATCAACGTATATTCAATGAATAAAACAGTTAAGTCATGAATAGAACAAAAGAAAACAAAGCAAATATGGGTACCGTACTTTGGGTGGTTCAGGAGACCTATAAAAATCTGGTTGAATTTAAAAACCAAGAAAACCGGGAGGCTTTCAATAAGGAATTATTGCGTTTGATGCCACAGGTTAAAAATTATGTTGCTATAAGGTTGAAGAACGCAATACGTGCCGGTAAATTAAATAAGGGAATGTTCGATCCCAATGACTTTACGGACCAATTGTTTATTGAAGTTTATGACAATTGGGAACTTGTGAAAAATGAATATGGCCTTCGCCCTTTTCTTTTTAAAAAAGTAGATGACCTGTTGGATGATCGTTTGACCGAAGAGGAATTTGATCACATATTTTTTGAAAACATCGACACCTATTCCAAAAAGGAGTGGGATGCCATGGAGGAAGATTTTAGTACGGATGGTGATGGTGATTTGGTTCTATTGGAAGAGTTGGACGATAGTTCCTTGGACAGGACCAACTATTCATTGGACCATGTCTTTATAACCGAAGAGGAAAAGGGCCTAGCGCAAAAACTGGATGAAAGTTTGGACAAAGAGCGGGTTGAAAGGCATATGGATATGGTATTGGGTAAAATGTCCTTGCCCATGAGGTGCGTATTTGAATTATACACAGATCAAGGTTTCACACCAGATGAAATTGCAGATATGAGGAATACCACCTTGGAGGAAACAGAAAACCTTTTGTCCAGCGCCAGAGGATTATTGAAAAAAAGTTTCGTTAAGCGTTTTTTAATCGATAGCAACTAAGCAATACAAGATTTAGGCGACGCTAACCCCAAAAAAATGTCCTACCAATGCGGTCAATCCCATGGCTATGGTACCCCAAAAGGTTACCCTGGCAACCGCTTTTAGGATGCTTGAACCACCTGCTTTTGCCGCCATGGCCCCCAAAAGCACCAGGAAAAAAATAGCAAATCCATACAGGTAATACTCCATGTTTTCCAAGGGTAGAAAAAGCGTAACTAAAAATGGAAGTATCCCACCTATGGTGAATGCGGCGCCTGATGCCATGGCTGCCTGTAAAGGATTGGCTGCGCTAATGTCGTTGATTCCCAATTCGTCACGTATATGGGCTCCCAAGGCATCATGTGCCGTGAGTTCCTTGGCTACCGTTAGGGCAGTTTCTTTCTTTAAACCCCTTTCCTCATAGATTTGTGCCAAGCGCTTTAGTTCCAAATTAGGCATTTCCTCTAATTCCTCTTTTTCTCTTTTTATATCCGCTTTTTCCACATCGGTTTGTGAACTTACGGAGACGTATTCGCCGGCTGCCATTGATAAAGCCCCGGCAACTAGGCCCGCCAATGTTGCCAAAACCACTGGTTCCCTTATTTCACTGGCCGCAGCTACGCCAATAGCAATACTGGCTGTAGAAAGAATGCCGTCATTGGCTCCCAAAACTGCCGCTCGTAACCAATTGCTACGGTGTATATAGTGGTTGTCCAAGTAATTATCTAATTCGTTAGGTTCGGACATGGTTATTTTATTTAAATTGAAGGTTTTGGTCGTTACTTAATTCCTATCAATTAAAAGTATAAAATTTATTGTAGTGGCCCGATTGCTTCCGGTCAATTAACTCTTTCGAGAGACATTCATAGATTTTATCATACCCTTCCCTTTCTGCCAAATTTTGTGGGCTTTATCCTTTTTTCATTTTTGTCAGGTAGGACGCACCATATTTCAATAATAGACTCACAATCTGCATTCTATTGATATATGCAGCTAGTGCCAATGGAGATAAAGCATATTTGGAATATTTGTTTGCCAAATTTTCCGTCAAGCGCCCAAGATAGCTCTTAAATTATGAGTTTTGGTCTGTAATAATCGTCTCATGAAAGGAAAATTTTTTTAATTCGATCGCTTTTTGAAATACCTCCTGTGGCCCGCTGTAGGCTATCATCAAAAATACTTAACTATAATTTTCATCCTCTAAATCGAGTACTTTCGGATTTTTGGAAATCAGTTCAATTACTTCTTTGACAGATTTTGATTTTTAAAATCAGCTTAGGGCTAAATGCAATTTTCTTAATGAGAATAAGCTATAATTGATTGAAATGTAATCTTTTATATAAAATTATGGATTCTAATCTCAATCCCTAAAGAATTGTTAATCAAAGTCAGTTGTAATCCGAGGTACATTTATAAGGCGTATATATTTAGAGTTTACAAAGTGGGATGTAAAGTTCGCCCGTTGCCAAAAATCGTTAAAGAAAAACTGTATTTTGTTATTCGGATTTATGGAATGTAAATATTTTAGAGGTTTATCTAATTTGAATTGGAAACGTGAAATTTGAGTTCACTTATGAAGTTGAAAAAGTTGTCATGGAAGTGGTAAAAAGGACCATGGATTCCATGGATATCCCAGTGGAACGAATTCATGAAGATTCGATTATACTATCTGGGGAAATCGAGGAAAAGGAGATGCAGGCACTTTCCAAGGGTTTGGCCACCTATGGAATAAAGATCAATACCGGCAATACATTGTCATTATTGGATCAAATAAAGGCCCTTATAAAAAAATATGTTCGAGGGGATTATGATAGGAATATTTCTATATCCAAAATGCTTTCGGAAGAATTGGGTTACAGTTATTCATACCTATCCAACCATTTTACGTCGAAAACCTTTACTACGATTGAAAATTTTTATGTGTTGATCCGCATTGAAAAAGTGAAGGAACTATTAATGCAAGAAGATAAAACATTGTCCGATATTGCTTTTAGCCTAAATTTTAGCAGTGTACCTCATTTATCCGGCCAATTCAAGAAGGTTACCGGTTTGACGACAACACAATATTTGAAAATAAGAAATAACACTATAAACACCATTTAACGGAGAATTGTATGAATAAAATGAAAATTTTGCTGGTAGACGATGATGAGGACGACAGGGAGTTTTTTGCCGATGCCTTGGTAGGAGTTGACTTAAATACCCAATTACAGCAATTGGACAACGGGAAAAGTTGCTTGGATTACTTAAGGCAGCAAATGGAGAATTTACCCAATCTAATTTTCCTAGACCTTAACATGCCGATAATGAACGGATTTGAGTGTTTGGCCGAGATTCGAAAGAATCCTTTGCTAAAGGACTTGCCAATTGCAATTTATTCCACTTCATCGTCTGACAAGGATATTGAACGTACATTTTTGAGCGGTGCAAATATCTATATTAAGAAGCCCTCCAGTTTTGAGGATCTAAAGAAATCTTTGACCCAAGTAATCAAAATGAATTGGGCCTATCATATGGACGACTTTAAGAAAGAGAACTTCCTGCTTAGAATATAGTCCTACTTTCTTGGGATTAGGTCTACGTAGGGACTTCGTAGGCAAAAAGAAGAACCAAAATTACCCAGCTATCATGCCAGAAAGAATTGCTCTAAGAAATAGGATCTCTGAATTGGAGGTAACGAAAATGTTCAATGAAAAACTATTGGACAGCAGTAATAATGTAATCGCCTATTTAGAGCCCTTATACAATGAGAAAGATCAAATAGAAGACTTTGTCGTTAAATATGTGAACAAAAGGATTGAGGAGATTGCGGAGCTGCAAGTTAAGGATATGATTGGGATGCGTTGGTTGGAATATGATCCTCAGAATGTCAAAAACGGTGCATTTGAAAATGCCAAAAAATGCTTAGCAACCGGTCAAACCATTGATTATACTCCTAAATATGAATTTGATGGAAGGGAGGTCTGGTTCAGTGCCAGATTTGTGAAGTTAGAAGATGGAATCGTTCATTTTCTTAAAGACATCAGTAAGGAAAAACAGTACGAAAGACAACTTGAAATACAGAACAAACTGCTTTTGGAAGCGGAACATGTTGCAAGTACCGGAAGTTTTCGGTGGGATTTGAAAAACGGCACTTTGAACCTTTCCGAGAACGTCTATAAATTATTGGGCTATGAGGAACCATTTGCGACGAATCCTACCCTTGATTCTATTTTGAGATTTGTCCATGAAAAGGATATTGTATGGGTACGTGATATTTTATCAAAAACTAAGGATACCAAAGAACGGGTCGATATAACCTTTAAAGTAGTCACCAGGACAAATGAGCTAAAGTATATTAATACGATTGGCGAATATTATCCCTCTAAAAATAACTGGCATTTGGTGGGTGTTTTCAAGGATGTAACCAAACAGATTGAACATCAGGCTATATTACAGGCCAAAAATGCCGAATTGAAAAAGATAAATTCTGACTTGGAGGCCTTTAACCGTATTGCAAGCCATGACCTACAAGAGCCTCTTAGAAAGATACAAATGTTCATCAGCAGGTTGCATGAAGAGGAAAAGAATAGGCTGGGTCTAAAATCCCAAAACTATTTGGACAAGATAATTTCTTCAACGGAGCGAATGCGAAATTTGATTTCCAATTTATTGTCCTATTCTAAAATTGAGGATTTGGAGGACCGACCCACAAAAATCGACCTTAACGAAATCTTGAACGATGTGTTGGAAGATTTGGGCGAACGGATCTGTGAAACAAATGCCTCCATCAAGGCGGATAAACTTCCGGAAATTAATGGGGTTCAATTTCAGATGGAACAACTTTTCTCAAATCTTATTGGAAATTCCTTAAAATACATGGCAGCAGAAACCGTTCCAGTGGTTGCCATTAAGCACAGCAGCATAACGGTTGACGCCTTAAACCAAATCCCCAAGCTTACAGCAGGAACCTATCACAAGTTGGAATTTATTGACAACGGTATTGGCTTTGATGACCAATACGGGGAAAAGATTTTTGAGATTTTTCAAAGGCTGCACGGTAAAAATGAATATTCAGGTACCGGACTTGGATTGGCCATTTGCAAAAAAATCGTGGAAGCGCACAATGGAATAATTACGGCGACCAGCAAGAATACCGAAGGAGCCGTATTCACGGTTTATTTGCCCTCGTTATCTAAATAGCGCCATTCCCCATTTAAGTGATAACGGAATGAGATGTTATAACAAAAACTGAAAATGTTATAACATAAATCATCGGTTAATCAAGATTTTTGGGATTCAAAATAATAGGTGATTTTAACATCACTTTTTAAAATCTTAAATCAGTCAACCATGAACACTACACACGCAAAATTAAATCAGCTTAATAATAGTCTAGGAGGAAGTATTTCGATATTCGATACGGAACGTATATTGATGTTCGATAACCATAAAGGAACAGGACGCGTCCAGTCCGTGGAGCTGGAATCAGGTATAGGGTATAGCCAATTCGATTTAAAGACTATGGAAACAGTCAATTTAAACCTGAAAAACCCTTCCACACGCGGTTTGTTTTTCATTTATTGTCTAGAAGGAAATTTTACCCTAAAGTTACCTGCGAGTAAGTCTTCCATTGAGGTGGATTCTTTAAGGACGGTAATTCTTGGGGGTATGGAAGAGGAAGTGAATATCGAATTGGAACCTGGAAAGAAGGTCCATTTTTCAGTTATTCAAGTTTCTGATGATTTTACTTCCGAAACTTCAGTGGAGAAAACCGAAAAATTAAAAAATCAGCTTTTTTCCCAATTTTTAAAGAACAAAAAATATGAATATGTTGGAACGGTCAATCTAAAGATTAAGGAGCACTTACTTCAAATAAAGTCAATTTCCCAAACTGGTGTGGTCCGAAAATTATTGATTGAAGGGCTAGTTCACTTTACTTTGGCATTGGAGATTCTACATTATAAAAGTGATAATTCCAAAAAATCCTTACATGATTCCACATTAACGAAGCGAGAGATGTTGCGCGTAGAGGATGCCATTGCGGAAATCAGGACAAAGCCGGAGTTTCCTTACTCTATAGAATATTTTGTTAGAAAGTACGGATTGTCCGCAGCAAAATTGCAATCTGGTTTCAAGGTGTTTACAGGCTCAACAGTGGCAACTTGCATTAAGAACCAACGTTTGGATTTAGCTGAAAAATTAATTCAGGAAACGGACCTTAACGTCTCCGAAATTGTTTACACCATTGGTTTTTCCAGTCGTAGCTATTTCTCGAAAATATTTAACAAACGCTTTAAGTGTTCTCCTAAAGTATATTTGACGAAAGCGCGTGGCACCAAGCTCTCGGCCTAATTTTTTTTAGAAGGATTGAAACAATGTTTTTTGGTTTAAATCTATATGGACAATTATTTCAAACTTTTGGGATAATGAATAGGGAAAAGGACTGATAACTTTGAATTAAATTATCAAATGATGAGCGAATGAATGCAGCATAAAAAAGCCGGCCTCTACGTTGAGGTTAAAAAGGATATTGAGTCCAGATTACAACTCTTGAATTTATGGAAGAAAAGCATCCGCACACAGTTCGATTTAATCCTGTCGAAGAACCCTATCGATGAGATTAAAGATCTTATATTACAGATAGATGAGGCTATTTCAAAAAACATAAAATTAAGGGATGCCATTTATATTGAAGAGAACCAAGATTTGAATGATAGGGCAAGAGGACAATTGAATTCCTTGATATTAAACTCTTTGGGAGTATTGAACGACAATTCGGAAAGGGAATTGGAAACTTTAAAAACGGCTATGTCCTATATAGGTATCAAAATAACCTATGAAGGCTTGTCCTTTTTTAGGAAAGCGGTCTAATTACTAATCTTGTGTAGGTGATTAGTGTGTTTGTGCCTCGTTCAAACATAAATCCTTCACAATGGACCAAAATATCCGTACCGAAGCTGAATCTGCCTTATAAAATGTGGAAAGAGTTATAAGGTTCCTTTCAAAATCTAACAGGTTTTCAGAAGTTTTACCGGCAGTTTTAGGTGAGAAGAAGGCCATGTGCCACCCTTGGAAGACCTCTTTTTCCGCGGGACCTTCCCATACAAGATTGACATTGGTATGTTTTTCGTCCGCTTGAATTTTTTTCAGGAGGTCAAAAATCACCTTTTTCTCCCCGTGCAGCGTCTGTACAAAAAGTCCGTTGTGGTATACCAAACAACCGGTTATGGAATGGGCTTTGTTGAATTCATTGGCAGTTTTAAGAATATCGTTCAGGTCTTTAAGAGAAATATTCTTTTTTGCCTGGGAAGTGTAGGTTAGTTCGTGCATTTAGCCAATGGATTTTGGCATCCAAAGTAATATAAATTTGGGTAGGAACTTACGTATTTCGGAAGTTTTTATTGATCCAAAATTTGAACGAATGTGTTCATTGAACAAATAGGATTTTCTCTTTATCTTAATCCTACAAGTGAAAACTTTAAAATAATCTAAATTGAAATTAAAAATTGAGGTTCAATTTTGGTTGTACCTTTGGACATTTGAGCCAAATGAGAAAGACATTTATGCAGTAAGGTCTTCAATTGATTGAATGAAGAGGGTTTCTTTAAATAAAGGGTAGCTCCCATTTTTTTTAGTCTTTCTACATCTTTTTCATGAAAAGAGGTGGAGTAAATGATTACTGGAATATTCGTGAACGACTCCAGATCCCGAATGTCGGCCAGGCATTCGAATCCGTCCATCATGGGCATTTTTAAATCCAAGAAAATGGCATCGGGTTTTTGGTGCTCACTGTTCAATAAAAAGGACATGAGGTCTACCCCGTTACTAAACTCCTCAATTGTAGTGGCAATAGGAATTTCACCTAAGGCATCGGAAAAAAATGCTCGGTCGTCACTATCATCGTCCGCCAAATAGATTCTTTGTATGGTCTGGCTCATTTATGGATTCCTAGTTTTTGATTGGGTGCAAGATATCATCGAATAGAATTCCTAGCTACAGCAATACGTTTAATTACTAACTCAAAAAGAATTATGTTTTTTCTGTAGGAAATCCATCGGTCCTAAAAATATGTCCAAAAATTGTTTGAAGGCACCCAAATGTTTGATCAGGGTTCGTTATTTTTACTTTAGAACTCCATATCATTCAAAACATACTAAAGGTTCAACCATGTATACCAAAAACTTCGTTAAAGCGCTCCTTTTTTTATTGCTTATCAATGTTAACCCTGTCCTTTGCCAAAATCCCAATTTTTCGGGTATATCCAAGGACCTAGATGGCTTGGAATTCCGTGCTATCGGACCGGCGCTTATGGGCGGAAGAATTGCGGATATTGCCGTAAGCCAAAAGGATCCAAGTACCTGGTATGTCGCCGTGGGGTCCGGCGGTGTATGGAAAACGCAAAATAACGGAATAACCTGGCATCCCGTTTTTGAGGAGCAGTCCTCCTATTCCATAGGCTGTGTGACCATTGACCCCAACAACTCCCAGACGGTTTGGGTAGGAACCGGTGAAAACGTAAGCGGCAGGCATGTGGGCTGGGGAGACGGTATCTATAAATCAGATGATGGAGGTGCTACATGGACATCCATGGGCCTGGAAAATTCCGAGCATATTGGAAAAATATTGGTAGATCCTAGAAACAGCAATGTGGTATTGGTGGCCGCTGAAGGCCCATTGTGGTCTTCGGGCGGGGACCGCGGTGTCTATAAAACCACCGATGGCGGTAAGACTTGGAACCAGGTCCTTAAAATTGACGAGCATACGGGTGTTACCGATATTGAGTTCGACCCGGAAAATCCAGATGTTGTCTATGCCGCGGCCTACCAACGAAGAAGGCACATCTGGGCCCTGCTATCCGGTGGGCCAAAGTCCGGAATCTATAAATCTATGGACAACGGTGACACCTGGACCCAAAAGACCACAGGGCTGCCCAAAGGGGATATGGGCAAAATAGGATTGGCCGTTACACAGGCAAACCCAAATCTGGTATATGCCACCATTGAAGCGGATGCTGCCGAAAAGGGATTTTACAGCTCGGCCAATAAAGGCGAAAGTTGGGAAAAACGCAACGATTATATATCCGGAGGAACGGGACCACATTACTATCAGGAAATCGAGGCCTCACCAACGAATCCCGATTTGATCTATCAAATGGATGTCTTCATTAGGGTAACCCGGGATGGTGGCAAAAGCTTTAAGGTTTTGGGTACAGGTCGTGAAAAGCATAGCGATAATCACGCTCTTTGGATCGACCCGAACAATGGCAAGCATCTCCTCGCCGGAACCGATGGCGGACTGTACGAAACTTTTGATGAGGGCAGTACATGGCGGCATTTTCCAAACCTGCCAATTTCGCAGTTTTACAAGCTTTCCTTGGATAATGCCCGTCCTTTTTACAATATAGTGGGAGGCGCGCAGGATTTGGGCACCTTGATCGGCCCCTCCCGGACGATGAATACGGAGGGCGTTCGCAATCAGGATTGGTATGTGCCTTTGGGCGCGGATGGTTACGACAATGCGTTCGACCCCACGGATCCCAATACCGTCTATATGGAAATCCAGGAAGGCAATTTGTATCGGCATGATAGGAAAACGGAGGAGGGAATGGATATTCAGCCCCAGTCAACCGATGGTATGGCCGACAGATGGAACTGGGACAGTCCGTTATTGATCAGTCCACACAATAACAACAGGATATATTACGGCTCGCAACGATTGTGGCGTAGTGACGATAAGGGAGATTCCTGGCAACCGATAAGCGATGATTTAACGACCAATAGGGTACGTTATGAATTGGATATGATAGGCAGGGTCTGGAGCGTCGATGCCCTGTATGACACGGGAGCCATGTCCAAATATTCCACTTTGACCTCTATTGCAGAATCCCCTAAACAGGAAGGTTTATTGTATACAGGTTCCGATGACGGATTGATCTATGTAAGCGAGGATGGAGGCCAGACCTGGCGGAAAAGTGGGGCCTTGCCCAAAGTTCCTGAGCTTTCCTTTATAAACGATATCGAAGCATCCGCTCATGATCCAAATGTTGTGTTCGTTAGCGCGGATGCCCATAAAATAGGGAATTACACCCCGTATTTGTTCATGAGTACGGACCGTGGCCGTTCGTGGACTTCCATAGTGGGCGACCTGCCCAAGGAGACCATCGTATGGGTTATAAAGCAAGACTATGTCGATTCAAACCTATTGTTCATTGGCACGGAATATGGCATTTATTTCTCCCCGAATAAAGGGACAAATTGGATTCCCTTAAAATCAGGAGTGCCCACGATTCCGTTTCGGGACATCGAATTGCACCCAAGGGACAACGACTTGGTGGGAGCGTCCTTTGGAAGGGGATTTTTTGTACTGGACGATTACAACCCGTTACGGGGATTGGGGGATAGGATATCGGATAAAAACAATCAACTTTTCCCTGTGCGGGATGCGTGGTGGTACGTGCCAAATGTCCCAATGCAGGCCAAGGGCATGCCCACTTTGGGGTCCACAAGCTTTGCCACGGACAATCCGCCTTTTGGTGCCACATTCTCTTACTGGATAAAAGATGTGCCAAAAACGGGCAAGACCTTACGAAGCGAAAAGGAAAAGGAGCTGAGGTCGAAAAATATGTCGGTTCCCTTTCCAGGCTGGGAAGCCCTGGAAGAAGAAAAGGGACAGGAAGATGCCAAGGTGCTCTTTTTGATATCGGACCAAAACCAAGAACCTGTACGATGGTTGCAAGGCAAGTCCGGTAAAGGGCTACAACGTACCACGTGGGATTTGAGGCGTTCGGCGCCCAACCCCATAGATTTGTCCGTTCCGGATTTTAGGCCGCCTTGGGCGGGAGAGGACCAAGGTCCTTTGGTTTCACCGGGCACTTACAGCGTTCAAATGTATGTGTTGTTTGACGGGGAATTGCAACCCCAGGGAACACCGGAAAGCTTTAAGGTTGTCCCCGTACACAATGAAAGGGAAAATATGGCACATGGGGACATCCAGTTTTTTCAGGATAGAACGGTGGAGCTTTCCAGACAAATTTATAATGCGGGCGAAAAATTGGGTGAATACGGTAATCAGATCAGGCACATGAAGGAAGCCTTGCTGAAGACCCCTTTGGCCAAGGAGACCCATTTCAATCAGTTGAAGGAGTTAGGACTTGAGATAAGTTCCCTACGAAAGGCTTTATATGGCAATCCCGTAAAACAATCCTTGGACGAGCCCACGCCTCCTTCCATTAGATCTAGGGTAGGACAGGTAGCAGGGGCTCATTGGGAAACGACACAGGAACCTACCAAAACACAAGTGACGAACATTGAAATCGCTTCAAAAGAGTTCAATACCTTCAAACAAGCCTTGAAGGAATTAAATAGTTCCATGGAAGCTTTTGAAAAAACCTTGGAGGAATTAAAGGCACCCTATACACCCAATAGAAAGTTATAAGTCTTGGACGATGTGTTTTTCAACGGAAGAGTTTGGCGATGTAAAATTGGTAGAGACCTATTACCGTTTGGATCACAACTATGTGTATGCCGAACCTGAAAATGAATACAAACGTTATTTTAACAATGGATTCGCGCACAATCGGTCCTGGATCATTACGGAGGAAAACCCGAACATTTTAACCAATGCCCTATGGGGAATCATACCCCATTACAAGTTCCATGTAGAACCGCAAGAATATTATAAGGATACGATAAAATATGGGTCCGGGCTGAACGCGAAATCAGAAAAACTTTTCAACTCCGCCAATTACAAAGGCTTCAAGAAATGTATTGTACCGCTAAAGGGATTTTTTGAACCCCACACCGCAAGAAATAATTTTAAGATCCCTTTTTATTTTAAGCGAAAAGACGATAGCCCGCTCAGTCTGGCGGGGATTTACACTACCATCTCCGACGGCACAGTTACATTCTCCATACTTACAAAAAGCGCGACCCCATTGTTCCAAAAAATCCACAATAAAAAAAACAGGCGACCGGTAATTTTACAGGAAATGGATATTGAGGTTTGGCTGGACCCCAACTTGAAAGAGGCAGAAATTATAAACGTGATCGAGGATGATCTACCCGATGAGGAATTGGAGACTTGGCCGATCAGCAAGGACATCTATAGGGGCAATTTGGGACAAAGACCGGATATTACTTCGCCAGTTTCCTATGCGGAATTGGAGATAGTATATTAATAAACACTTTGACAGCATTCAGGATAAAGCTCTCGTCCAGTTTTGGACTTGGATAAAGATTATATAAAAAAAGGGCCCTCAATCTCTTGAAAGCCCTTTATTTGCTAGTAGCGGGAACTGGACTCGAACCAGTGACCTTCGGGTTATGAGCCAAAGAAGAACTGGGCTTATATGATTTCATATGTATTCATATGTCTAATAATCAATTACTTAACTTTTTTAAAGAATCAGTAAAAATCATAAAAAACCTCAAAATGTTTTAGGTAAAATTTTTACATTGTAGTTTCTTAAGCAATATTTCCACCTAAAATGGCTTCAATAAAGATAGTTCTTTGGAAACATGATCAAAAAAGAACGGTACTTATCCATTAGCCATTCGAATTACCCAGAATAGAAAAACGAGATACATTTTTACTGGAAAATATATTTTGGAAAAGGATTGGGATAATGTTTTGGGCAGGGTCAAAAAGTCCCATATAAATTCGGCAAGACTGAACAATTATTTACTAAAAAAATTGACAGAGGTAGATAGTATTGCTTTGGAAGCCGATGCTTCCAAAGAATATATTACTAGTAAACAAATAAAGAATAAAGCAAAACATAAAGGTCGTACTGTCTCTTTTTTCCAATTTGGAGCAGAAAGGGTTACCAATAGATATCAGGCAGGGAAATTTTCTACATGTAAAGGGGAACTTTCTATGTTGATCAATGTACGTGAGTTTTAAAGTGGAATCGTTTTGAAGAAAGAGAATTGGTAATTAATGGTATTAAGGAATAGCGACGAAATAGAGTTGGAAGCTCTCGTAAATTTGGCTATAATTTCCTTGAGCATGTTAAGGAGGAGTTTAGTAGAGGTAATTCTTTATATTTTGAAGACATAACAGAAGCCTTTTTAAGTAATTTCAAGGTATTCTGTATTTCTTATTTGGAATATAAAACCCGGACTGTTACAAACCACCTTATTTATATACGTACACTTTTTAATGCTGCAATTAAGGAGGGAATTGTAGAAGCTAAACACTATCCATTTGCTGGAGAGAAGGAACGAATACGAATCAAACCTACCCAGAAAATTGGTTTGACCAGGGAGGAAATTGAACGAATTGAAAAGGTATCATTGAAGAAAGATAGTCCCATTTGGCACACTCGTAATGTTTGGTTATTCTCGTTCTATTTTGCCGGGATCCGTATATCTGATGTACTTCAAATGAAATGGTCGGATTTAATGGATGGCCGACTCTATTATACGATGAACAAGAATGAAAAGCCCTTAAGTCTAAAAATACCCGAACAGGCCGAAGGAATATTGAATTTTTATAGACCATCTCAAAGCTCTCAGGATGATTACATTTTTCCTTATTTAAAGCATGCGGACCAAAAAAGCAAAAGGGACATATTTGTAAAGACACGTAATGGAATCGCTGTTCTTAATAAATATCTTAAACAACTTGCTAAAAAATGCAATATAACCAAGAACCTTTCTAATCATATTGCTCGCCATTCTTTTGGAAACATTGCTGGCGATACCATTTCTCCTCTAATGTTGCAAAAAATTATATCGTCATAGCGATTTAAAAACAACCATAATGTATCAAGCTAATTTTATTCACAAAGATGCAGATGATGCTTTGGATGCCGTTCTCAACTCATAATGAAATGAATTTTTTTTGAATGTAGGATATATTGAAATGACTCAATTTTCCATTTATTTTGTAATGTTTATTTCATTCAATTTTGAGAATCTAACATATCTCTAGTAACAACCGTTCTGAACCCTAAGTGTTCCATGGAAGAATCGATACTTGTAGCCATTCTGGCAGAAATACGGTAGCTTGCACAATATGATTCACTGCATAAAAAAGAACCTCCTTTAATCACTTTTTCTTGAGCTATGGGATTATTTTTATTATAGGGGCTTTCAGCGCCTTTAGGATTAAGAGTTATTTGATTGGTTGACTTTAAGTTTTCATAATAATTAGAATTGTACCAATCGCTCGTCCATTCCCAGACATTTCCGGCCATATCAAATAACCCAAAATCATTTTTTGGATATTGTTGAATAGGGGCCAGACTTTCAAAACCATCCAATTTGGAGTTGGATACAGGAAATTCGCCCTCCCAAGTATTTGCATATTCGTTAAGTTTTTTAAGTTCATTGCCCCAATAAAATAAAGCTTCGTTTTGACCGCCCCTTGCTGCATATTCCCATTCAGCTTCTGTTGGTAGTCTTCTGCCAGCCCAATTACAATATGCCATAGCATCTTCATATGAGATATGAACTACTGGATAATTTTCTTTTCCATCTATACTGGAATCTGGTCCATTTGGATGTTTCCAATTAGTTCCTATTTTCCACTCCCACCATTGTGAGTAATCGAACAAATTTGGAACACTGGTTTTAGTTTTCTTGAACACCAAAGATCCAGGTTGTAAAATTGAATCATGTGGTTTCACTGCTCCAGGAGGGAGTTGTTTTTTAATTTCCTCCCATTCGATTTCTCTTTCTGCTATGGTTATATAACCAGTTTCCTCAACAAATTGAGAAAATTGTTCATTAGTCACCTCGTTTTGATCAATAAAAAACCCATCAATTTGAACTGTGTGACTAGGTCTTTCATGTTGCATTGCCATTTTATCTCCGGATAAAGCTCCTTGTTCAAAAATCCCATCAGGTATCCAGACCATTCCTTCTGGTGCTTCCGAATTTTCTTGGTTATTTAATTCAATGTTATGGGTAAAATTTTCAGATTTTTTATTAGAACAGGAAAAGAATATAAGACCAAATGTTGAGATAATTAAAACATATTGAGTTACACATTTGCGTTTATACCTTGAGTAATGCATGAGTTAAGCTTTAAATAATTTATTCAGATAGGTTAAATTGTCTTATCGTTTTATTTCTGACTTTTTTGATAATCCTCGTATAGCTTCCTCATCTCTTCAGGAGATAACTTCCAATATTCAATAATCGGATTTTCCTTGACACGTTCATTATAGTCCTCAATGAACTGCTGGTTCAATGAATCATTATCCCCATATTTAACCCGAAGCTCCTCAAGCTCCTTATGCAATCCCTCCTGTATTTGGGCATACTCCGGATTTCCATAGATATTGTTCATTTCACTAGGATCTTTCTCCAAATCATATAGTTCCCATTTATCCAGGTCATAATAAAAGTGGATAAGTTTATATTTATCCGTAGTTATCCCATAGTGTCTTCTTACATCGTGTTCTGAGGGATGTTCATAATAATGATAATAGTGTGCCTTTCTCCAATCCTTTGGCGTATTTCCTTTTAATATAGGTACCAAACTTTTACCCTGCATATCATCTGGAATATCGGTTTGGGCGATATCCAAAAAGGTTTCGGCAAAATCTAGGTTAGAAACCAAATCGTTATTGACCGTACCCGGTTTTACTTCTCCTTGCCATTTAACTATTAAAGGCGTACGTAAAGACTCCTTATACATCCACCTTTTATCGAACCAACCGTGCTCTCCCAAGTAAAATCCTTGATCCGAAGTATAAATGACAATGGTATTCTTATCAAGTCCAGCTTCTTTTAAATAATCTAGCACATTACCTACCCCTTTGTCCACACCTGCAACACATGCAAGATAATCTCGCATATAACGCTGGTATTTAAATCTGGTTAGGTCATCCCCTTTTAGATTGGCCTTTTTAAATTCCTCGTTGATAGGCTTGTAGATGGAATCCCATTTCCTTTGCTGTTCCTCGGTAAGACCCGCTTGGGGACCATCCGTAATCTTCAAATCCTGCGCCATTTTCATGGCATCGGAAATGGACATATAGTTCATCCCTGCTATTTCCCTGTTCCCGGAGTAATCATCGAATAGCGTTTTAGGTTCTGGAATTTCAACCCCTTCATACATACCAATTTCTTCAGGTCCTGGTTGCCATTGCCTATGAGGGGATTTATGGCCTAAAAATAACATGAAAGGCTGTTCTTGGGTCTTTACCGAATCTATCCAATCTATAGCTTTTTCAGTAATGATATCGGTTGTGTAACCCTCCAATTGGTATTGCCCCTCCTCATTGACGAATGTGGGGTTGTAATAGGAACCCTGACCCGGTAAAATGTCAATATAGTCAAAACCTTTAGTAGGTGTTTGGCCTAAATGCAATTTCCCCAATACACCTGTCTTATATCCAGCCTGCTGCAAAAGTTCCCCGAAGGTCTGTTGGTCAAAATCAAATTTGGAACCTATGGTGTTGTCTATAAATCCATTCTGGTGGCTATATTTTCCGGTCAGTATCGCCGCTCTGGATGGTCCGCAGATCGAGTTCGTTACCAAGCACCTATTGAACAGCATCCCTTCATCCGCAATACGGTCTATATTAGGTGTTGGCGCTATCTGCTCCAACCTGCCTCCATAGGCGCTGATGGCCTGATAGGCATGATCATCACTGATGATGAAAACTATGTTAGGTCTTTTTTTAGGTTCTAAACTTTCCTCAGCTACATCCTTTTTTTCTCCGCAGGAGGCAAAAAGGAATAACACTAAAACTAGTTTTACAATTTTCATTCTCTGTTCCTGGTTTTATACCTAACGTAATTAAAGCAAGGTGTTTGATTAGAATTTAATTAAATCTTCAGAAGGGTTGTATCCTATTCTTTGTGTATTTATTTGAAGAATTTGGCCTTTTTTTAAAGGTATTGTACCTCCCAAGTAAACTTTCCAAGGTTTTGAAACTTTAACTTCTGTATTATTGCCATTCCCCATTACGTAGGCGAAATCCCAACTTTTCATTTTTTTGGTTATTACCGTATCCTTTACCTGGCCATCAAATATGCGATATCCAATTGATGCCCCAGGTTCTTGGTTTGTAATTTGAATACCTTCTTTTAGTTTCTTCAGTTTGGGACTTTTTGTTGTAGGTGGTTTATTTTTGCCCTTCCACCAGTCGTTCATAACCATATCAGATTCACAAACTTGAGCTTTATCATCCATACGGCTCAACCAATCAAATAAAGCCTTTTTCAATTCATCCTTCTTGCTTTGATAATATTTATTTTTGGCTAGATTGTTTATCTCGTCAGGGTCTTTGGTTGTATAATACAGTTCTTCAACTTCTTTTGGTGTATTGAACCAATCTTCTAAATAAGGATTATTTATTTTTCCAGAATCCCTAAGGTCTAAGATTTCTTGCATGCTTCCCATTTGTTTTCGGTAAGCGAGATCTTGATATTTTGAGACTTCGGGATGAAAATTATATACATATCTAAAGGTTCCATCGGAAACTGAACGAACCCGATCATATTTATTAGCCATTCTGTCCCTTGCTGCAAATACATATTTATTTTTTTCGGAAGTACTATACTCCCCAAGAAAAGCTTTACCTTCTAAGTATTCTGGAGGTTTGATACCTGCTATGGACAATACGGTTGGGGCAAAATCAATTGAGCTTATCAAATCATTGTTCGTTGTTCCTGCACTTTTTCCATTTGGTAATTTAACAATGAAAGGGATACGGGTACCTCTCTCTAAAATTTCCCTTTTCATCCAAGGTAAATTACCCCCATGGTCACTAAAAAAAAATACATAGCTATTTTCGTATACTCCGTCTGCTTTTAATTTCGCAATGACCTCACCTACATCATCATCCATTTGTTCAATTCGGGTATACATTGCTGCCATATCATGCCGCATCATCTTGGTATTTTCATAATACAGTGGCAGGTTCATTTTTTCGACATCGTAGTATAATGAATCGGGCGGCGAAATGATTTGTGACTCGTGTGAAATTGCCAAGTTGAATACACTGAAAAATGGTTGGTTTCCTTCTCTGTTTGTGTAAGATGCAGCAACACTACTTTCATCCCAAACTGTTACAGGTTCTTCAAATTGATAATCCTCTTTTGCGTTGTTTGTGGTGTAATACCCCACTTTTCTCAAAAACTCTGGAAATGCTTTAACTCCTACAGGTAATACCGCGGAATGGCTTGGTACACCCTCGGGCATTAAATCGGGTCTATTGTGCGTTCTCATGTGCATAGTACCGATATTGATTTGATTCATGCCCGTTATTATAGATGATCTACTAGGTGCACATACTCCAGCTGTAGTGTAGACATGTGTAAATCGAATACCTTCAGAAGCAAGCTTGTCAATGTTTGGTGTCCTAACTATGGGGTCACCATATGCGCCTATAAAGGGTGAAATATCCTCGCAGACAATCCAAACAATGTTTGTTTTGGTTTGTGCTAATATCATTTCAGCAAATCCAAGGCAAAAAAGTATAGTAATACTTTTCAAAAGAAAAAGAAGAAACCTCATTCTAACCATTTATTGGTCTATAATGGAATGAGAAGAAAATGAACAATGCATAGACATCTAAATCAAAAAAGATTCAGAATTTATTTAAAATATTTTGGAGAATTAAGAATAAAGAAATTCTCTTAGACTCAGATTTATTGGATTTTTTTTAAAAAATCTAACATGTAAAAATTAACAAAAACACTTGTTGATTATTATATACTCAATAAAATAGTATATTTGATAACTATGTGATAAAAAATAAAGCATCAAAATACCTATTTAATAATTATATCAATACGCATTAAATTATATAGCCAAAAGACTGAACTATTTTTAAATGGAAAAGGCTGAAAAGATAGAAAATATTGAAAATTTAGCCGAGAAAGAAGCTTGGAGAGACTTACGTAAGGGAGATATCAATGCTCTCGGCGAGCTTTATGATTTATTTGTGGACAAGCTTTTTTACATAGGTATGAACATTATTAGAGATCGTGAAATTGTTAAGGATCAAATTCATGATTTGTTTTTGGATTTTTATAAAACTCATAAGAATCTTTCAGATGTAAACAATATTCAGGGATATATAATTACTTGTTATAAGAGAAGGCTTTATAAAGAAAATACCCTAAAAGTCAAACATGTCAATATTAATTGGGAGAGTAAATCGAATGTATTCCCCAACGATTTAAAATTGGTATCCTCTCATGAAGACGAAATTATATCCTCAGAAATAGTAAATGAGCGCAATAATAAGTTAGCGAAAAAACTTTCCAATTTAACTGAACATCAAAAAAATATTTTGGAAATGCGTTTCACTCAGAATTTATCTTATGAAGAAATAGCCACATGTTTCAACCTCTCAGTTTCTTCAGCCCGGACCTTATTGTATAGGACAATAAAAACACTACGTAATTCGGCATTTACAATACTTTTTTAATTTTTTTCTAATTGTATGTCTATATAATAGAGTTTAGAGACTCTTATTAATATAAGACAATAAATTATTCATTACTATCTGGTTTTATAAATCAGACTATACTATATGAAATCAAATAAAAGTAAAATATTAACCAATGAGGAACGAAGGGCCTTGCGAAGACAAATAATGAACTCGGCAACGGCTTTTGAAAAAGAAAATAGGCGTAAAAAGTATTATGTCGTTTTTGCCGCTGCAGCTAGTCTTGCTCTTTTAATGGGATTATTTTTTTACAGTTATGATGACCAGAAACAAGGTTTACAAGAATTTGTGAATAAAACCCCAAGGGTAGATCCTAAAACACAAAGTGAAGTAACGGTAGTTCTAGGGGATGGTGAGAATATTCCTATTGATAGTAACAATACGGTTCAATATTCTCCCAATGGAGCCAATGTTATTTTAGGCAAAGGGAAAACATTTAACCAAGAAACTTTAATTGATAAAAAACCTATTTATAACACTATAATAGTCCCCTATGGAAAAAAGTCTGATGTTCTCTTGTCCGATGGAACACGAGTATGGATTAATTCAGGTTCAAAATTGATATATCCTGCGGTATTTAATAGGGAAAATAGAGAAGTTTATTTGGAAGGCGAGGCGATTTTTGACGTTGCGCATAATGCTGAAAAACCCTTTAAGGTACTCTCCAAAAATCAAGAAATTGAGGTACTAGGAACTATTTTTAATGTTTCTGCTTATTTGGAAGACGAACAATTAAATACCGTGCTAAAAAGCGGAAGTGTTAAAATTACTTATCTGGAAGATGAATCCAAATCATTCAAAATAACACCTGGAACCCTTGCAAGCTTGAACGTAAAAAGCCTAATAGTTGAAAGACGCAAAGTAGATGTGGATGACTATTTTGGATGGAGGGATGGTTACTTAAGCCTTAAACGACAACCATTGGATTATATCGTCGCAAAATTATCACGATACTATAATATTGAAATACTGATTTTTGATGAAGAATTATCCAAAGAAACCTTCTCCGGTAAGTTGGACTTAAAAGATGATATAAACAAAGTCATCAATATTCTTAATGAGGCAACTAAAATGAGGGTAATTAAAGATAATGGTAAAATAATTTTAACCAACTAACAATAATAAAACATATGCCAATGAAATAAAAACAAATAAAAAACCAGTAAGCGCGCCAACACTTACTGGCTAAACATTAGAATTATCGACTAACAATAATTAACTAATTGAATTACAAAATTATGAATAAATACTTAAGATGTGTTCCGTATTCGGGTAATATTACCAAAAAGCACATCATCAAAACAGTTATGAGAACCATCGTATTACTTTTAACGTTAGGGTTGACTACGGTGATGGCAAATGATTCTTATTCCCAAACTAGAATGGACATTAAAGTGGATGAAGTTCCATTAGAATATTTACTTAATGAAATTCAGAGAAATAGTGAATATATCTTCTTTTATAAAGATGACGTATTGCCCAAGGGAGAAAAAGTATCGGTAGCTAAAAAGGATGCTACTTTGCAAACTATTCTGAAGCCGGTTTTTAAAAAATTTAACCTTGGATTTAATGTCAATGACAGACAGGTTACAATCTATAAATTGGCAAATATTCACATGGAACCATTAAAAACTGATTTTAAGGACCAAAGTTTTACTGTTTCTGGTACAATATTGGATAATTTAGGGACTCCTCTGCCAGGAGCAAATATTGTGGAAAAAGGTACCACTAATGGAACCCAGACCGATTTTGATGGTAATTATAGTATAAATGTTAATAATGAAAATGCCTCCTTAATTTTCTCCTATATTGGTTTTTCGACTAAAGAGATTGCAATATCAGGGCAATCAATAATAAATGTAACCCTTGAGGAGAGTGCTGCTGCTTTAGATGAAATTGTGGTAGTAGGTTATGGAACTCAAAAGAAAAGCGATTTAACAGGGGCTGTGGCCTCTCTTAGTCCTGATGATTTAAATCCTGGAGCGAATGCTTCCGTTGACCAACTAATGTTAGGAAGGGCTGCCGGGGTACAAATTAATCAAGCGAGCTCAGAACCCGGTGGAGGACTAGCAATACGCATCAGGGGTTCAAATTCATTGAATGCAAGTAATGAACCACTATATGTAATTGATGGCTTTCCTATTGACAATAGCCCTAATTTGGGTTCTGGAGGCGTGGCCCAAGTAAGTGACAATCAAAGTCCTAGAAACCCTCTAAATGCTCTTAATCCTGCAGATATACAATCTATCGAGATTTTAAAGGACGCATCTGCTACCGCTATATATGGATCTCGGGGTGCAAATGGGGTTATTTTAATTACTACTAAGAAAGGAAAGCAAGGAAGGATTAACGTTACATATGATGTTTATGGTGGTGTTCAGGGTGTAGTAAAAAAATTGGACGTATTGTCTACTGCAGAATACATTAGTGCAATAAATGATTTATCAATAGCGCAAGGAAATAATACGGTTTTTTCAAGTGAAGATATAGAAAGCATAGGTGTTGGGGTTGATTGGCAAGATGAGGTTTTTCGTTCTGCTCCTATTTCCAATCATACACTTTCCGTTAGCGGAGCCAACGAGCAAACTTCGTACTATGCCTCAATGAATTATTTTGACCAAGAAGGTGTTGTTGAAAATTCAGGTCTTAAGCGATATACTGGAAGAATAAATTTAGACACTAAAATTGGAGAACGAGCACAAATAGGGATAAACTTTAATACAAGTTTAATCAAGGATAATAACAGTATAGATGGTTTAAACACAAATGAAAATGCTGGACCAATCTACGCTTCTTTGTTGTATGACCCAACCGAGCCAATTTTTAATCCAGATGGTTCTTTTTCCCAATCTTCGAATTTGACTGTAAATAACCCTGTAACTCTAATAAGAGGTATAACCAGTTTAAACGAGACAAACCGTACGTTTGGCAGTGCATTTATAAATTATAACTTTTCAGATGCACTGTCCGGTAAATTTAATTTTGGTACTGATAGGCAAAATTCCCGTAGGGATATATATAACAATAAAAATACTCTACGAGGAGGTGCAGCAGGTGGTATTGCTGCTATCAATACTTTGGAAAGATCAAATTATTTGTTCGAGTACACAATGACTTATAATAAGGAATTTAATAAAAATCATGCACTTACTATTCTTGGAGGTGCAACCTACCAAAAATTTGCAACTAGATTTTTTGCAGGTGATATTAGTGGTTTTCCAACTGATAATTTGACTACAAACAACCTTGCTTTAGGAAATACTAATACCGACAATCTTAATAGTGGCAAGGAAGAAAACACGCTTCTCTCCTATTTGGGGCGTGTTAATTATAATTTGTTCAATAAAATTCTTTTGACAGGCTCAGTTCGTGCTGATGGTTCATCTAGGTTTGGAGCCAATAACAAATGGGGATATTTTCCTTCTTTTGCTGTAGGTTATAAATTAGAAGAAGAAGACTTCATTCCCGATAATATCAGCCAATTAAAATTAAGGGCTAGCTGGGGTCAGACTGGTAACCAGGAAATTGGAAATTATGCTTCTCAGCTAACATTTGGTACAGGACCAGAAGTCATATTTGATGGTACCGCACAAGTGGGAATTATACCAAGCCGTATCGCCAATCCTGATTTAAAGTGGGAGACCACAGAACAGTTTAATGTTGGTTTGGATATAGGAATTTCAGGAGGACGCTACAGCGCAACCATTGATTATTTTACCAAAAGCTCGAAGGATTTGTTGTTTAACCTTCCATTACCGAGCGCTACTGGCTATTCCTCTGTCCTAAGTAATGTAGGAGAGGTTAAAAATAAAGGATTTGAATTTCTTATAAATTCTACGAACATCATAAATGATAGTTTCAAATGGAGTACATCCTTGAATTTTGCCGCTATTAGAAATGAGGTTCTTGATTTAGGCAGAATTGAAAGTATTGTAACCGGTAATATTCAATCCGTGGGAAATACGGCAATTATTCAAAGAGGATCTCCACTTTCATCTTACTATGGATATGTAGTTACAGGGATTTTTCAAGAAGGTGATGACATTACCAATTCTGCTCAACCAACTGCTGAACCAGGCTTTCCGATATTTGAAGATCGTAATGGCGATGGAGTGATAAATCCGGATGACCAAACGATCATCGGGAATCCTTATCCGGACTTTACTTATGGAATTCAAAATTCTTTTTCATATAAGAATTTACAACTGGATTTTTTTATCCAAGGTCAATCTGGAGTTGATTTGATAAACATCAATTTAATTGAATCTATTTATCCTGCAAACTTTAGAAGAAACCGCTTATCGGAACCAATCTTAAATCGTTGGACGCCTCAAAATACCGATACAAAATGGCCATCAGCAACTAACCCGAATTCCTATGGCCCAAGCAAAGTAAATACTCTTACTATTCAAGATGCTTCTTACATAAGACTCAAAAACGTTCAGCTTAGCTATAATGTACCAACAGAATCTATAGATTTCCTAAGTTCCTTGCGAGTTTATTTAACAGGTCAAAATCTTTTTACTATCACTGATTACATAGGTTTTGATCCAGAGGCAAATTCATTTGGACGTAGTAATGTAAGGGTGGATTACAGTAGTTATCCATTAGCCAGAACTTATCTCATGGGTTTGTCTGCTAGCTTTTAAGGTCTAATAAAAAAATATAAAAATGAAATCATATAAAAATAAAATCATAGCCGTTCTTTTTTGCATAGGTACGTTAAGTTGTTCAGAACGCCTGGATGAAGAAGTTTTTTCTGAGTTATCACCAACTACCCTATTTACCACAGAACAAGGAATTTCTTCATTAATGAATTCTGCATATACCTATGCGCATCGTTCAGGTGCAGTTGCAGCTTGGGCGCCATACCATATGGGCACCATGACTACTGGTGAAGCTTGGGGAGCTGGTGGATCCATAGAAGAATTGTGGGTACAATACATCAACTATACATGGACAAGTAATCATGATCATTTTCTGACCATGTGGAATACGTATTATAATTCAATTCGAGATGCTAATTTAGTTTTGGCCAATCTGGAAAATGAAGCATTTTCCAATGCCTTTATTCAAACAACGGAAGCGGAGGTCCATTTTTTACGAGGTTGGTGTTATTCTGAATTATACAAACTATTCGGTAGGGTGCCATTGTACAAAACTCCTACGGATGACCCTTTACAGCCAAGGGCTAGTGAAGAAGATGTTAGAAATTTTATTGAACAAGAACTAATCGCTGCCATAGAAACATTGCCATTGGAACCGGAAGCCTTTGGTAAAGCATCTAAAGGAATTGCACTAGCTGTACTTTCGAAATATTATTTGAACACAAAGCAATGGCAAAAAGCCGCGGATACTGCTGAGCAGGTAATAGATTTGGGTCAATACGCTCTTTTACCAAATTACAGTGATGTCTTTGCCATAGAAAATGAGGGTAATGCAGAACTAATTTGGACACTCCCTAAATTGGCTACATCAGGTACTGCAAGTAATTTACTCAATGCCTTGATTTTTCCACCAGCTTTCCCCAGACCATTTTCTAACAATGCAGTTTTTGCCGCAAGAACGTATCTTTTTGACGATTTTGTAAATTCATTTGAGGCGTCCGACACTAGGGTATCTCAAATGATCAGGGAATACACCTTAGCAGACGGTACGGTCGTTCAGGGTCTTGGAAATGACCAAACACATCCATTTAAACTGCCTTGGGATCCAAATGCAGTAGGTGCGAACGCAGGTAATGACATACCGGTAATTCGTTACTCGGATATCCTATTGACAAGAGCGGAAGCCCTTAATGAAATTTCAGGACCTTCCCAAGAGGTTATTGATTTGATAAATGAAGTGCGTGATCGTGCCGAGGCATCTCTCTTGACATTATCAGGTTTCACAAAAGATTCCTTACGTGATGCCATTTTGAATGAGCGGGAATGGGAGTTTTATTTTGAAGGAAATTCTAGAGAGGATCAGATTCGCCATGGCGTTATGATTTCAAGAGCTCAGGCAAGAGGCAAGAACGCGCAAGACTTTCATATACTGTTCCCTATTCCACAAACAAATTTGGATGCAAATCCTGTACTAGAACAAAATCCAGGTTATTAATAATTTTTTAATTTGAATATTATGAATAGTTTAAAACTAGGTGGGCTGTTAAATTTAGTTCTTGCATCCTCTGGAAGGTATTATCTTGTTTTGGGAATCATATTGATTTTCAATACTATCGCTATAGCCCAGGGCAATAACTCCAAGAAGGAAAAACCCAATGTAATCATCATTTTTGCAGATGATTTGGGTTATGGGGATTTGAGTTCCTATGGACACCCCACCATTCGAACAACCAATCTTGACCAAATGGCATATGAAGGTCAAAAATGGACCAATTTTTATGTGGGTGCTAGTGTATGTACTCCCAGTAGGGCTGCATTGTTAACTGGAAGGCTTCCGGTTAGAAGCGGAATGGCAAGTTCCGTAAATCGTGTACTTTTTCCTGATTCCCATAATGGACTGCCACAGTCTGAAGTAACTCTGGCAGAACAGATGAAAAAAGGCGGTTATGCTACGGCAGCTATAGGAAAATGGCATTTGGGACACAAGGAAGAATATTTGCCCACAAACCACGGTTTCGATTCCTATTACGGAATACCCTATAGCAATGATATGGACAATATAGTGCCGTTCAGGTCAGCTGGAGGTTACTTTGAATTTTGGAAATCCGAGAAAAGAAAGGACATCAATACATTCAATGTTCCTTTGATGAGGGATACGGAAATTATCGAGCGTCCAGCAGATCAACATACCATCACAAAGCGATACACCGAGGAGGCCATAAAGTTCATAAATGATAAAAAGGATGAACCCTTCTTCTTATATCTGGCCCATAACCTTCCTCATGTCCCTTTGTTCGCTTCTAAGGATTTTCAAGGAACAAGTCCAAGGGGAATTTATGGAGATGTGGTAGAGGAAATTGACCATAGTGTTGGCCAAATCCTGGATGAATTAAAAAAGACAGGACTAGATAAAAACACGATTGTAGTTTTCACGTCAGATAATGGTCCTTGGCTGATAATGAACGAAGAAGGTGGTAGCGCCGGATTATTACGAAATGGAAAGGGTTCTACCTGGGAAGGTGGAATGCGAGAGCCCTGTATTTTTTGGGCTCCCGGTAGAATAGCTCCTGGTATTGTTACCGATTTGGGCAGTACCATGGATTTGTTTACTACGTTTAGCAAAATAGCGGGCGTTGATATACCACGGGACAGGATTGTTGATGGTGTGGACCTTGCCCCCGTGCTTTTTAATAAGGAGAGTAGCGCGAGAAAGGATATGTTCTATTATAGAGGCGATAAATTATATGCCGTACGTGTTGGTGATTTTAAAGCTCATTTCATAACTCAAGATGCTTATGGTACTGAAATAACAGAACATGATTCTCCATTATTGTACAATTTAAGTATTGATCCTTCGGAAAAGTATGATATTTCAAAGGAAAATCCGGATGTAATTGCCAATATTAATCGAGTAGTAAAAGACCATAATGACAAAATGGTAAAAGGGAAGGATCAACTTGCAAAAAGAGGTGATTAATTTAAATCCAAGATATCACTATGTTTAATAGGGTCTATTTTAAATACCTCTGCATATTAATTGCTTCGGTGTTTGGTTGTAATATTTCGGGTCAGGACTCTTTGGGTATTGTTGAGAAACCTAATATTTTATTGATTTTAACTGACGACCAAGGGTATCATGATGTATCATATTATGGCACCAAAGATATCCGCACCCCCAACATCGACCAAATTGCTGCGTCAGGTATGCGTTTTGACAATTTTTATGCAAACGCTCCTGTGTGTTCACCAACACGAGCTGCATTGCTTACGGGTCGCTATCAAGACAATGTTGGTGTTCCCGGTGTAATTCGAACTAATCCCGATAATAATTGGGGATATTTGGATCCAAAAGCAACACTGTTGCCAGAAGAGCTTAAAATGGTGGGATATTCTACAGCCTTGATTGGCAAGTGGCACCTCGGTCTAGATTCCCCCAATACACCAATAGAACGAGGATTTGATTTCTTCCATGGATGGCTAGGGGATATGATGGATGATTATTGGGATCATCGTAGACATGATATCAATTATATGCGTTTGAATGCGATGGTCATTGACCCCAAAGGTCATGCTACCGATCTTTTTACAGATTGGTCCGTAGATTATATCAAAAGTCAAGCAGACGATAATCGTCCATTTTTTTTGTATTTAGCCTACAATGCGCCACATTTTCCGGTACAACCTCCAGAGGATTGGCTTGAAAAAGTAAAGAAAAGGGAAAAAGGAATTGAGGAAACTCGAGCTAATTTGGTCGCTTTTATAGAACATATGGATAATGGTATTGGTAAGGTTATTCAAGCATTGAAAGAAAGTGGTCAATATGATAATACCTTGATTGTTTTTTCAAGTGACAATGGAGGACATTTACCGAGTAAGGCAAATAATGGCCCGCTTCGAGATGGTAAACAAAGTATGTATGAAGGTGGTTTAAAAGTCCCAACGGCAATTAGCTGGCCTGGGAAAATAAGACAAGGGAGTGTTTCCGAAGAAGTGCAAATTTCTATGGACCTGTATCCAACACTACTTGAAATTGCAGGCGTAAAACCCAAAAATAAAATAGAGGGTCAAAGTTTTTATTCCCAGTTGGTAAAATCAGAACCTTCACTTGAACCCGACCGAGCATTTTACTTTACAAGAAGGGAAGGTGGTACAAAATATGGCGGTCAAGCGATTTATGCTCTTCGTAAGGGTGATTGGAAGTTATTACAGAATTCTCCTAATGAAGGATATGAGTTGTACAATTTAAAGGAAGACCCTCTTGAACAAATGAACCGAATAGATAGTGATATTGAAAAATATCAAGAACTAAATTTTCTTTTAATGAAACACATTCAGAAAGGGGGAGAAGTTCCTTGGCAGAAGAGTTCATATTAGAAATATTGTTGTTTAGTTGAGTTAGTTTTTTTAGATAAAGGCGTGGTATGTCCACGCTTTTATTTATTTGGGTAATTTAAAATATAGGAATTAACAGATATTGAGCTCGTAAATGCTTATTGCCGGTTAGTGGTTCTGTCGTTTACCTTAATTTCTAATAAATAAATCAATTCAAGGTTGTTTAGTACTTACCTTCCCCTTCCCACAAATATTCATTCTCAAGGTTTAAATTTTTCCTTATAAACCACAGTATCAATCAAAACTTTAAATAGGTTCAATATCTTATCTCATTTGTCCGATTAATTCAATTTTTACAATTGGAATATTGAAAGGTGAATTATCAATAAAAAATGCATCCGTGAAACGGATAGCAAGTTATGTTTTGCGGGTCGCAAAACTGTCTACTTCATCGAAGTGAAAAAAGACTGATTCTTAAAAATATTCGAGATTCGCCAAATTATTAGAGCTTAAAAAATCGGAAGCGAAATTTTTAAAGGATGAATGTTTTGACCCGTGGAGGGTGAAATATTAAAACTAAATTCAAAAATGTATTTTGAGATTGTTTCTTATGAATAAAATCCTTTTGTGGAAAGGGGAGAAAAGAAATAAAGGCCAAATACTTCATAATTGCGTGATGATTTGACTTTTTCCAGTGTAGATTTCATAAGGGAAATTTAACAGAATTGTTTTAGGTATGTTTTAGGTGGAAAATCAAAAAGGGCCTTCAATGTCTTGAAAGCCCTTTGTTCGCTAGTAGCGGGAACTGGACTCGAACCAGTGACCTTCGGGTTATGAGTTCAAGTAAATGCCCAAAATCCCCTTTATTTTAACCAAATATTATTTAAAACGTGTACGTTTTTGGGTACTCTAGTTAGTAATTCAATGACAATTATAATAAATTCTCAATAATTATTCAGTGTAATTTTTTTTTAACCGTATATTTTTTTATTATTGCTTAATCGATAAAGCAAAATGGATTGCACTTTTGCATTTTTTTTAAAATTATTGCTTAATCGTTTAAATTATGGCTAAAAATAGAAAGCTCACAATTGGTGTCGATTTTGGAACCGATTCAGTAAGGACCCTACTTGTAGATGCACTAAATGGCGAAACTTTATCCGTTGGTTCAAGTAATTATGAATTATGGGCAAAGGGTAAGTATTGTAATCCAAACAAGAGTCAATTTCGACAACATCCTATTGATCATATAAATTCTTTAAAAAAATCAATGAGTGAATTGTTGAAAGATATTCCAGAATCAACGATTAATTCAGTTTATGGGTTATCCATTGCGTCTACAGGTTCCACTCCAGTCGCTGTTGATGTGAATGGTGTTCCCTTGGCCTTACTCGAAGATTTTAAGGATAATCCTAATGCCATGTTCATTTTGTGGAAGGACCATTCTGCAATTAAAGAGGCATTGGAGATTAATGAGCTGGCACATTCAGGGGATTTTAATGACTATACAAAATATGTAGGAGGAACTTATTCATCGGAATGGTTTTGGTCCAAAATATTACATGTTTTAAGAGTAGATGAAAAGGTCAGAAACGCTGCTTACTCTTGGGTGGAGCATAGTGACTGGATACCTGCATTACTAACAGGCAATGATGACCCATTAAAGATTAAAAGGAATGTATGCTCTGCGGGTCATAAGGCTATGTGGAATAAATCTTGGGGAGGTTTGCCCTCTGATGAGTTTTTATTAACCGTAGACCCATTACTACAAGGATTAAGAGAAAGACTTTATACGAAAACCTATACAGCCGATATGGAAGCTGGGTATATCACTGGTGAATGGGCCAAAGAATTAGGGCTACCCAAGCATACAAAAGTCGGTGTAGGAAGTCTTGATGCTCATATGGGTGCTGTAGGTGCCCAAATTAAGCCCAATTATCTTGTAAAGGTGATCGGTACTTCTACATGTGATATGCTGACTATTTCCAAGGTGGAAATTAAAAAAAAAGTAGTTGAAGGAATTTGCGGACAAGTGGATGGTTCCATTTTACCTGATATGATTGGCTTGGAAGCTGGTCAATCTGCATTTGGCGATATTTATGCCTGGTTAAAAAAGCTTCTTATGTGGAACTTGGAAGGTCCTAATTCATTTAGTAAACCAAGATCTAAGGAGTTATGGGAAGGGGCCATAAGTCAATACAATAAGACAATTTTGGAAGATTTAAGTAATGCTGCTAGTCAGTTAACTATATCAGATTCGGATATTGTCGCATTAGATTGGTTAAATGGCAGAAGAACACCAGATTCCAATCAATCCTTAAAAGGAGGAATTTTGGGATTAACCCTCGGTTCCGATCCACCTAAAATATTTAAAGCATTGGTAGAATCGACCTGTTTTGGTTCTCGGAAAATATTGGAAAGGTTTCTAGAGGAGTCAATAGAAATAAAGGGAGTAATAGCAGTAGGTGGAGTTGCTCAAAAATCCAATTTCGTTATGCAGACTCTGGCTGATATTCTGAACTACCCGGTAAGTGTAATGCGTTCTAATAATACATGCGCTCTGGGAGCAGCAATGTCAGCAGCTGTAGTTTCGGGTATATACCAAGATTACTATATGGCCCAAAAGGCTATGGGTAGGGGTATTAAAAAAACATTTCAGCCAAATAAGCAAAATGTAGAAGTATATAATAAACTCTACGAAAAATACTTGTCGTTCGCCGAATATGTAGAAAAGGATACTATCCAATAAAATTTAACCAAGATTAATAAAAGTTAATAAAGTAATATGAAAGAAATGCCAAAAGTTGGAATAAGACCGGTTATTGATGCTAGGTTAGGCGGTATTAGAGAATCCTTAGAAAAGTCTACGATGGATATGGCCCTAAGGGTTGCACAATTAGTATCTTCAAATGTAAAGTACTTTAATGGGGAGAATGTAGAATGTATCGTAGCTGATAATACAATTGGTCGAGTACCAGAAGCTCAAAAGTGCGAGGAAAAATTTTTAAAAGAAGGAGTGGGACTTTCTATAACTGTAACCCCATGTTGGTGCTATGGTACAGAAACAATAGATATGAACCCTACTAGGCCAAAAGCAATCTGGGGTTTCAACGGCACGGAACGTCCGGGAGCTGTTTATTTGGCAGCCGCGTTGGCGGGACATGCCCAAAAAGGACTTCCTGCATTTAGTATCTACGGAAGAGAAGTTCAAGAAAGGGATGATGAAACTATTCCTGATGATGTTAAGGAAAGTATTTTACAATTCGTTAGGTCAGGTATTGCAGTAGCAACTTTAAAAGGTAAATCCTATTTATCAATTGGATCTGTATCTATGGGCATAGCAGGTTCAATAGTTAATGAGGTTTTCTTTCAAAAGTACTTGGGCATGCGCAATGAGTATGTCGATATGAGTGAAATTAATAGGAGGCTTCAGAAAGGAATTTATGACAAACAAGAGTTCAAAAAAGCACTTGTTTGGACTAAAGAGAATTGCAAAGAGGGTGAAAATCGAAATCCTGAAAAACTTGTCAAGTCTAGAAAAAAGATGGATGAAGAATGGGAGACCGTGGTTAAAATGACCATAATCGCAAGAGATTTAATGATAGGTAATCCAAAATTAAAGGACATGGGATATGGAGAGGAGGCATTAGGTCATAATGCTTTAGCTGCTGGATTTCAAGGACAACGTCAATGGAATGATTATATGCCTAATGGTGATTTTTTAGAGGCAATACTCAATTCCTCATTTGATTGGAATGGTATTAGGAGTCCGTATATAATGGCCACTGAAAATGACAGTTTGAATGGGGTTTCTATGTTATTTGGATATTTATTGACAAACCAAGCTCAAATGTTTTCCGATGTGAGAACGTTTTGGAGTGCTTCATCTGTTGAAAGGGTAACGGGATACCAGCTACAAGGTAAATCATCAGATGGAATTATTCATTTAATTAATTCTGGATCGTCTACTCTAGATGGGACGGGACAACAAACTCAAAATGGCAAGCCCGTAATGAAACCCTATTGGGAAATAAAAGAAGAAGAGGTAAAAAAATGCCTTAATGCAACTGATTGGCCACCTGCCATGTATGAGTATTTTGGAGGTGGCGGTTATTCATCTCATTTTGTTACTAAAGGAGAAATGCCTGTAACCCTATGTAGGATTAATTTGGTGGACGGGTTGGGGCCGGTAATACAAATAGTTGAAGGTTGGACCGTAGAGTTGCCCGAAGATGTACATAAAATATTAGACAACAGGACAGATCCTACTTGGCCTACTACCTGGTTTGTTCCAAGATTAGATAAAGAAAAGGTTGCCTTCAAAGATGTTTATAGTGTTATGGCAAATTGGGGAGCGAATCACGCTGCATTTAGTTATGGTCATTACGGTAATGATATTATAACACTTTGTAGCATGTTAAGAATACCTGTGAATATGCACAATATACCCAATGAGAAAGTTTTTCGGCCCAAGGATTGGGCTTCCTTTGGTATGGATATTGAATCTTCCGATTTCAGGGCATGCAAAAATTATGGACCCTTGTACAAATAAGAATGGATTGTGGTATTAATTGTTACGTTGAAAAATGTTTTATTCGAATCTTCAGAAGACTCGCCAACAAATTTCTTGGGTATCTCTGAATATATTAGTACCATTGTTTTAGCTTAATTGTTAAAGCAAAATGAAAAAGAAGCCATCACTTAAGGATATTGCAAAGGAGGTAGGGGTATCGGTACCTTTAGTTTCTTATGTGTTGGGCGGGAAAGGGAAGGAGAATAGAGTATCAGATAAAACGGCAAAAAAAATTAGAGATACTGCGAAAGCCTTAAATTACAGGCCAAATTTAAATGCTAGAAGCCTAAAAACTAATAGAACCAAAACTATAGGTGTTATACTAGCGGATATATCGAACCCATTTTTTGCGAACTTGGCCAGAATTATTGAAGATGAAGCCTTTAGTTTAGGCTATACTGTGATTTTCGGGTCATCTGACGAGAATATAAGAAAGTTTGATAGAGTGCTTGAGCTTTTGTTAACTAGGCAAGTTGATGGATTAATAATAGCACCCCCGGAAGGTTCAAAAAACACTATATCTCAGCTAAAAAAACAAAATATTCCTTTTGTGCTTATTGATAGATATTTCCAGGATTTGGACTATAATTATATTGTTGCCGATAATTTCAATGCCTCTATGCTTGCCACAGAATATTTGATAAAAAAAGGGCATAAAAGAATTGCAACGATAGGTTACAATTCCTCATTGGCACATTATCAAGATAGGTATAATGGATATGTTGAAGGACTCAAAACTAATGGAATAGAGGAAGATGCAAATCTGGTAAAAAGGGTAAGTAATAATAAATTAAAGGCTGATATGCACGAAGCAATCACCCATTTAATAAATGTTAATAATGCGACGGCAATCTATTTTCAAACAAATACACTAGCAGAAGAAGGTTTAAGGCAATTAATAGGATTAGAAAAAGATATACTAGCGAAAATTGATGTAGTAGTTTTCGACCAGAACTCAACTTATCATTTTCTGCAAAATTTTGTTCCTTACATTGATCAACCTATAAAGAAAATGGGCTATTACGCACTTAAAACACTTATAGAACATATAAATAATCCTGATTTAAATACCTCGCAATTGAAATTACCTGCGCATCTGGAAGAGGAGGGTATGAGGAAAAATAATTGAAAAATATTAATTAATTTATCAATTAAATTAAATGTTGTCTTTTTTTTAAAAGACTTTTTTGTTAAAAAACCAATATTGGAAAGATTTTTTTTTGTTTTTACAATTTTATTAGTAATATTGCTTAATCGTTAAAGCAATCATTTATGTATCATGGTTTTCGTAATGATATATCATTGAATTATTTATTTAAGAGTCAGGATTATTTTTTATTTAACCAATAGCTTAATCGATTAAGCGACATAAACTTAATAACTAACTAATTAACAAATTGATTATGTATGGAAATCATTTAGAGAGTCAGCCAAAGTGGACAGGGTATAGAATCTTATTTTCTTTTGTGCTGTTCAGTATTTTGACCTTACCTTCTCTTTTCTCTCAAAGAAATATCAATGGTAAGGTCATAAGTGAAGATAGTCCTGCGGGATTACCGGGTGTAAATGTTACTATTAAAAATGAAAACACTGGCACCATGACTGATTTTGATGGTAACTACAGCGTCGAGGTAAATTCAAATAATGCTATTCTTGTATTCAGTTACATCGGTTTTAAAACAAAGGAAATCCCAGTCGGAGATGAGTTAGAAATCAACGTAACCCTTGTTGAAGATGTAAGTTCACTTGATGAAGTAGTAGTAATTGGTTATGGAACCCAAGTTAGAAGGGATGTAACTGGTTCTATAGCATCATTAAATGAAGATTCTTTCAGCGCCCAAGCCAATACCAATGTAGATCAGATGATTCAAGGCAAGGCCGCTGGTGTCCAAGTGGTTCAAAATAGTGGTGAACCTGGAGGTGGTATGTCAATCAACATTAGGGGTGTGGGATCCATAAATGCAGGAAGTGGTCCTCTTTATGTTATAGATGGTTTACCCATTAATAATGAGCCTTCGATTTCACAAACAGGTAACGAAACTGCACCTACAAGATCACCGAGAAATCCAATTGGCTTTTTGAATCCTGAAGATATAGCCTCTATTGACATTCTAAAGGATGCATCTGCAACCGCTATTTATGGGTCTCGAGGTGCAAATGGTGTAATAATGATTACCACCAAAAAAGGTAATTCAGGTGATTTGAGAATTGATTATAGCACCCATGTTGGTTTCAACAAAGTGCATAATCGATTAAATCTCTTGAATGCGGAACAGTATAGAGAAGGAATTAATTCACTTATCGATTTAGGAGCTGGAAGTGAAGCAGAGAGGGTCCCCGATGGACCAGGTGTCGATACGGATTGGCAAGATGTGGTATTTAGGGATCAAGCCATTTTACAAAAGCACAATGTTAGTTTTTCGTGGGGTAATGCCAACACTTCATATCTTGCAACCTTAAATAATACGAAAGAAGAAGGCTTAGTTAAAAATACTCAGTTCAATAGATTTAGCGGACGTTTCAACTTAAATCACAGAACTGAAAAATTTAATGTAGGTATTAACACTACAATAAGCTACATAAAAGACAATTTTGTTCCCAATGGATTTGATGTTAATTTAAGAGGGGGTGCGATAAATGCAGCAAAATTATATGACCCAACTTTACCTATTAGAGACAGCCAAGGTAATTTTGTGATTTCAGAATTCTTTGATATCGATAATCCCGAAGCCATTATCTTTGGAAATCATATAACAGGTAATAGATACAGAAGTTTAGGGTCTGCCTTTTTAGAGTATTTTTTACTACCTGAGTTTTCATTTAAGGTAAATGTAGGGGCTGACGTCAACAACGAGAATAAGTCGGTCTACAAGGATAGAACCACTATCATAGGTAATTCATTGGGAGGTGTTGCTTCTGCTTATTCCGCTACAGACTCAAATTATCTTATTGAGGGTACGGTAAATTATATCAAAGATTTTGGAGTTCATGATGTCAGCTTACTTTTAGGTATCACGACCCAACAGTTCCAACGAAGGTTCAGTTCACAAGATGCCAATAATTTTACAACGGATGCTACCCTTGCTGATAACTTCGGTCTTGCTGACAGATCTACTTTAATCAATAATAGCAGTAAAGCTTCCAATAGTTTACTCTCTTATCTTGGAAGGATAAATTATAAGCTATTGGATAAATATCTTCTTACCGCAAGTTATAGAATTGATGGTTCTAGCCGATTTGGGGAGGGTAACCGTTTTGGCTTTTTTCCTTCTGTTTCAGCCGGTTGGCTGTTGGACCAAGAAGAGTTTTTCAAAAATGATATTGTTAACACACTTAAACTTAGAGCGAGTTGGGGCTTGACAGGAAATCAGGAAATAGGAAACAATCAAGCAATTTCCACTTTTAATACTGGAAACCAAACAAGTTATGTGTTAAATGACAATTTTGTTACCAGCCTTAATCCAAGTAGAATTGCCAATCCCAATCTTCAATGGGAAACAACCGAGCAGATTGATTTAGGTATTGATTTTGGTTTTTTTAATGATAGAATTTCGGGTTCATTCGCATGGTATAATAAGAAAACTACAGACATGCTTCTTAGCCTACCTGTTCCAACTTCCAGTGGATTCAGTAGTCAACTGGTAAATATTGGTAGTATGAAAAATACGGGTATTGAAATTGGTCTGAATACCTATAACATCTCAGGGAAAAATTTTTCATGGAACTCCAACCTAAACTTAGCCACATTGCAAAATGAGGTGATCGATTTAGGTGGAATTCCTGAAATTCTATCGGGAAGTTTCGGCGCCGCCGCAACTGAAGTTGGAATTATAAGACCCGGGGATCCTTTACGTTCTTTTTATGGTTTCGATGTTATTGGTGTTTGGCAGGAAGGAGATGATTTTACTCAAATTTCTAATAATGTTAGTCCTGGCGATTTTAAGTTTAGGGATGTCAATGGTGATGGGACCATAGATGGGAACGATAGAGTCATACTTGGAAATTCTTTTCCAGATTTGACTTGGGGGTTCACAAATACTTTTGATCTTGGAAATTGGAACCTAAACGTTTTGTTTATGGGTGTGGAAGGAGTAGAAATGATAAACGGTAACCTTTTAGAACAATATTATCCAAGGTCAGGAATAAGAGTAAATAGATTTGCCGAGCCATTTTTAAATAGATGGACGCCAGAAAATCCTACCAATCAACAACCATCATATTTGGGGATAAGTCAACAGGGACAAGGAGTCAATTCCAAAACGGTAGTGGATGCATCATACGTAAAACTGCAATCAATCAGATTGGGGTATATGTTTCCATCAGATTGGATAAAAAATTCATTCAAGTCCTTTGAGATTTATGCTACTGGCTTGAACCTTGCTACTTTTTCATCCTATGATGGCTTTGATCCTGCTTTAAATCCTAATGGCACAGCCAATTTTAGAATTGATTGGAACGGGTACCCATCTGCCACATCCTTTTTACTTGGTTTTAATATAGGGTTTTAAAATAAAATTAATTAACTAATAGTGATATTATGAAATCTATACAAATTATAATTTTAGTATTTATCACGGTCGCACTGTTTGTTCGTTGTGAATCAACTATCGAACCAGAAATTTTTTCTGAAACCGCACCGGAAAATTTATTTGAATCATTACAAGGTGTTGAAGCAATTCTAAATGGGGCCTACGCAAATTTTGCAGAGGTCGGAGGTAATGATGCTGCGCAGCAATTATCTGTAGAGGAGATAATGACTGACGGTGGTTTTACCACTGAAGGTGCTATCGCCAATTGGGCAACTAATTTTCAAGACTTCGTGTTAGATGGCGTGGGAAGTAGATTATATCCCGTTTTTTGGAATCAGCCTTACCAAGCTATCAGAAATTCAAACATACTTCTTGAAAATTTAGAGGCAGCGAATATAGATGATGCCTCAAAAATATTAATTACCGCTGAGGCTCGATTTATTAGAGCGGCCAGCTACTATAAATTATATATGCGTTTTGGCCCAACGCCTTTACGAACCAGTACCACACAAGAATTAGAGATACCTAGGGCGTCTGAAGAGGAAATTTTAAATTTCATAGAAACAGAATTATCCCAAGCAATGCTAAACTTACCTAATCCAGGTACTGAGAAGCAATGGGGTAGAGCACATAAAGGAGCAGCTATGGGAGTTCTCACTAAATTTTATTTAAATACCAAACAATGGGAAAAGTGTGCAACTATGGCTCAAAATGTTATCAGTATGGGCTATTACGAATTATTTCCTGAATATTTTGAACTTTTTCAGGTGAAGAGTGAGCGCAATAGAGAATTGTTATGGGTTAGGACGGCTAAGGCTGATTTAGGACGAGAGGCTAACATAAGTTTTATGAATTTCGCATGGCCACAAAGTTTTGCTAGAGATCCTAATACAGGTCTAGAGTTCTGTGATGGATGTAGAAATTTTGCCACTATGCTTAGAATTAGGGATGACTTCTGGCTTTCTTTCGACTCAAACGACAAAAGAACTTCTCTAATATTAAAAGAATATATAAATACTTCTGGGGAGCTTATTAATCTTCTGCCGCCAAATGATAACGTACGTCCTTTTAAATACTGGCCAGCAGATGACTTTGCAGGTCCAGCTTATGGTAATGATATTCCCGATATAAGATATGCTGACATTCTTTTATCAAGAGCAGAAGCACTAAATGAACTCGACGGGCCCAACCAAGAATCCATAGATTTGATCAATCAGGTTCGAAATAGGGCAGGATTGCCAAATTTGGTTTTGTCAGATTTTGGAAGCAAAGATGAATTGAACGACCATATCTTAAAGGAAAGGGGATGGGAATTCTGGTGGGAAGGTAAAAGAAGGCATGATTTGATACGCCATGATAAATTTATAAGCCAAGCTATTGCTCGGGGTATTCCTGCACAGGATCATATGGTCAGATATCCAATTCCACAATTCGCACTTGATGCTAACCCATTACTTAAACAAAATGAAGGATATTAAATTTCTCGATGTACCGTCTAAGATAAATCTTTTGTTTTTTTGTTTCCTTAGTACTTATCTTTTTGCCAAGGATAAAAATGAGGGTGTTCTTGGAGAACCTATTAAACCGAATATACTTCTGATTTATGTAGATGACTTAGGTTATGGAGATTTACCCAATTATCCTGGAGCTTTAGGTAATTCGATTGCTGAAACTCCTAACATAGATTTATTAATTAACTCTGGGATGAGCTTCACCAATGCTTACTCATCGGCTCCTTTGTGTTCTCCTGCAAGAGCTGCACTTTTGACTGGAAAATCACCTGCGCGATTAGGTTTTGAATTTGTTACAAAGCATAAAAAAGATTCGTTGGGTTGGGATAATCAAAAATGGATTTCGATGTTCCAAAACAAAAAGCTTATACCACCTCCAATTACCCTTAACCTACCTTTAGAAGAAATAACGATAGCCGAAGGTCTTAAAAAGGCAGGATATGAAACCGGTATAGTTGGTAAATGGCATGTTGCAGCCCATCATAAAGTTTATAAAGGTTGGAGTCCCACCCATGGACCATCCCAACAAGGGTTTGATACAGCAAAGGAAACCTTTGGGTCTCATCCATACAGTGGGATAAAAAATTCCCCTCAATTGCAAATAGGAGAATATCCAGAAGATTCTCTCACGAATGAAGCTATTAAGTTCATAGAGAAAAATCATAATTCTCCTTTTTTTCTAATGGTAAGTCATTATTTTGTTCACACGCCTCACTTACTCGGTTTGCAATGGATAGAAGAAAAATATAAAAAAAAGGCAAGCAACAATATTAGTAAAGAAGAGTTGCGATATACCGCCAATATTGAACTATTAGATTATTATGTTGGTCAAGTGTTAAAGGCCCTTGATAAATCTGGCCTTAGAGAAAAAACATTGGTGATTTTTACATCAGATAATGGTGGGCATCCAGCTTTTGCTCATCATGCCCCTTTTAGAGGTAGTAAATGGAACTTATATGAAGCAGGAATTAGGATACCGATGGTAATTTCCTGGCCTGGTGTTGTCGAGCCTGATTGCATTGAAAACACCCCTGTTATACAAACTGATTTTTTCCCAACGCTTATGGAAATAGCAGGAACCAATAAATTGGAAACAGTTGAACTTGATGGGCAATCCATTTTCTCACTATTAAAGGGGAAAGGGATTGTGAGAGAAAAAACATTGTTTTGGCATTTTCCTTATTATCATCCCGAAGGTGAGGCATATAATAAAGCAAAAGATGATATTGGTTTGGAGGATGGCGAAATTAGTCAGACACGTCCGCACGCAGCATTACGTAAAAATTCTTTGAAGCTAATTTTGTTTTTTGATACTGATAGTATCGAACTATATGACCTTAAGAATGACCTAGGAGAATCTCATAATCTTGCAGCTACACGTCCGTGGGATGCCGAACTTATGAAAAAGGAATTGCTTCAGCGTTTATATAATTCTAACGCTAGATTTCCTAGAATCAATCCTCAATAAACAACTAAATACAATGGTACAAATAGTGAATTCTGCATTTAAATTCGATTTAAGACGTAAACTATATCAATATGAATAAGATTATAATTTTCAATTCATTATTTATCCTAATTACTTTGTGCTCTTGCTCTAATTCAAAGACTTCTAGATTGGAAAGGAACGTAGATTCAAAAGAATTTACAATCGTTAAATACAATAACAACGAAATATCAGTTGAATTGGGAGTTGGATTATGGGCATGGCCTCTGCCAATGGATTTTGACAATGATGGAGATATGGACATGATTGTTTCTTGTCCAGATACCCCATTTAATGGTACTTATTTCTTTGAAAACACTTCAGGTCCCAAAGTGAAAATGCCAATTTTTGAAGAACCCATAAAAATTGGGGAAGGTATGAAGAACCTTCAAGTATTTTCAGACGGAAGTCAAACTAGAGTTCTAGGTAGAGGTGTTGAATATTTGAATTTTAAAAAGGATATTTTTTCTAACTCAAAAAATCTACCATTTAAAGAAGAAATAGAAAAAAATCACTCTAAAATAAGGTTTAGTCAATGGAAATATGTGGATTATGAAAATGATGGTGATTTAGATATCATAGTAGGTATTGATGATTGGACTGATTATGGTTGGGACAATGCTTTTAATGAAGAAGGCGAGTGGATAAATGGTCCTCTACATGGATACATTTATCTTTTGGAAAATGAAAATGGTGGATACATAAATAGAGGAACAATTAATGTAGGAAATGAACCAATAGATGTTTATGGGGCGCCATCTCCCAATTTTGCCGATTTTGATGGTGACGGAGATTTAGATATTATTTGCGGTGAATTTTTGGATCGTTTTAATTGGTTTGAAAATATAGGGACAAGAGAGAAACCTATATATTCTGAAGGACGTTTTCTTGAAAATAAGAATGGCACCATTACCATGGATTTAGAAATGATTATACCTTCTTCCTTAGACTGGGACAAGGATGGGGACATTGACCTTATAGTTGGAGATGAAGATGGTAGAGTGGCATTTGTAGAGAATACCGGTTTAGTGGAAAATAGTATGCCCGTATTCAATTCTCCCAAATACTTTTATCAAAAGGCCGATAATTTAAAATTCGGAGCTTTATCTACTCCTTATAGTGTAGATTGGGATGAAGACGGTGATGAGGATTTAATAGTTGGTAATTCTGCAGGATATATTGCATTCATAGAAAACTTAGGTGGAGATAGTTTGCCAAAATGGGATTCTCCAAAGAAGTTAACTGCTGAGGGAGAGGAAATTCGATATTTAGCAGGAGAAAATGGTTCTATACAGGGGCCTGCGGAAAGGAAATGGGGTTATACTACATTATCCGTTAATGACTGGGACGGTGATGGTTTAAAGGATATCATTGTAAATTCCATATGGGGTAAGATTATGTGGCACCGAAATATTGGTTCAAAGGGTAGCCCTGAATTGCAAGCAGCGATTCCTATCAAGGTGGGTTGGGGTTCAGATTCTATACCTAAGCCTGAATGGAATTGGTGGAGTCCAGAAAGGAATGAGTTGGCCACACAATGGAGAACCACTCCTGTAACGATTGATTGGAATAAGGATGGACTGATGGACTTGGTAATGCTAGATCACGAGGGATATCTATCTTTTTATGAACGGTACAATGATAATGGGGAACTTTACTTAAAACCTGGACAGAGGATTTTTTATGGAAAGGGAGAATCTGAGTTTGACAACAAGAACAAACCGACAGCAAAAATTGATGGACCACTAAGATTGAACAACGGGAAATATGGAGCAAGTGGAAGGCGTAAAATCTGTTTTGTAGATTGGGACATGGACGGTGATTTGGATTTAATAGTTAACGGAAAAAATGCTTCTTGGTTCGAAAATGTTCTTGAGGAAGGTGATAAGGTAAATTTTGTTTATAAGGGTGATTTGTCAGAAAAGAAAATAGCGGGCCATACAACTTCACCAACAGTCGTGGACTGGAATGGTGATAAAATCCCTGATATTTTGCTTGGAGCGGAAGATGGTCATTTTTATTTGTTTACCAACCCATTAAGTCAAAAAAATAATTAGACAAGTTTTTTTGAAGTCATTTTAATAGGACCGTGTACTTATGATTAAAATTATATCATTTAAAGTTTTTGGGTTATACATAAAAAGTAACACAGTCATCTTAAACTTTGTTTTTGGACTCCTGGCTCTGTTTAAATTTTTTGATTTGGAAGCTCAAATCGAAAGGCCAAACATAGTTTTTATTTATACTGATGATCAAGCATCTTGGACGTTGAACAGATCGGGTAATAGTAATAGTTATACACCAAATATCGATAGGTTAGCTAACGAGGGAGCCTATTTTGAAAATGCATTTGTATCAACCCCTGTCTGTAGTCCAGCTAGGGCCAGTATTATGACAAGCAAATATGGAAGCGAACTAGGAATTTTGGATTTTATACCACAGCCTGGCCATAAATTGTATAATGAGAAGAATAAAATAGGTCTTTCGCCCGGCACTACGACCTTTGCTGAAGTAATTCAAAAGTCAGGTTATAAAACTGGTCTCATTGGTAAATGGCATTTGGGCGATTGGACTGAAACTAAGAGTAAGGAATTTCATCCTACAAATCACGGGTTTGATTTTTTTATGGGTTTGACCGGTGGTGGTACAACTTCTGAATCTCCAAAATTGGAAAAGAACGGGGTAGTAAAAACCTTTGAAGGGTATACAACTGACATTTTAACCAATGAAGCTATTGATTTTGTAAGAAGAAATCAAAGAGAACCATTTTTACTTTGCTTAAACTATAGGGCACCACATAGCCCATGGTTACCTGTAGCACCGGAGGATTGGGAGCCATATTCGGATAAGCCAATTGAAGTTCCTAATCCAAATTATCCTGACTTAGATCTTCCTAAGGTCCAAAAAAAAATGAAGGAGTATCTGGCAAGTGTTACGGGTGTAGACAGAAATGTAGGTAGACTTTTGGAGATTTTAGAAACTCTGAACTTAGATAAAAATACAATTGTAATTTTTTCTTCAGACCATGGTTACAATATGGGGCATAATGGAATAGAACACAAGGGTAATGGCTATTGGATTACTAAAACCTTACCCAATGGTACACCGGATATACCCAGTAAATACAGACCTAACTTATTTGATAATTCATTAAAAGTTCCAGCTATTGTCAAATGGCCAGGAAAAGTTCAACCAGGTACAATTATTTATGATAATATCTCTAGCCTTGATTGGTTTCCAACAATTATAGAAATGGCAGGAATCAAAGTGCCAGATAATTTGACAATTCGTGGTAAAAGTTTAACCCCATTATTGACCTCGGAACCGAACATTGATTGGAATAACGATATATATGCAGAATATAGCATGATGAATTATGCAAAAGCAGATTTAAGGTCCTATAGGACTAAAGAATGGAAGCTTGTAAAGGATTTTAACGACCCTTCAAGAGATGAGTTGTATCATGTTTCACTAGATCCTGAAGAAAATATTAATCTGATTAATGTTCAAAATGAAGAAGAAATTTATGCCATAAAGGAATTAAGTGGTTTAATATTAGAAAAAATGAAAGAATTGAACGATTCTTTGCTTGAGAAATACTAATCAAGGTTGTATTAGCAGTTTTATGAAAATCTTGTAAATATGAAAATAAGTACCATTGGATTGAGGGATAATGTTTTTTTATTAAGGTCTTTATTATTTATTACGGTTATACTATTTATAAAGCCTAATATTTTTGGACAGGATTCCCATGAAAATATACAAGAGGGAAATGTGAATAATGTTCTTTTTATTATGGTTGATGACTTATTTAACAATTTTAATGTTTATGACCTAAGAACTCCAAATATAAATAAGTTAATAAATCGAGGTATGCTCTTTGATAGAGCTTATGCCCAAGCTCCACTCTGTAACCCTTCTAGATCTTCCATTCTTACAGGAAAGCGTCCCAATAATTTAAGAATTTGGAGCAATGCTCCACATTTTCGAGGAATACACCCACGAATAAAGACATTACCTGAAGTTTTTAAAGATCAAGGCTATACTGCCATTGGAATTGGCAAAATTTTCCATAATTGGGGCCAGGCCTTGATGGGAGACCCAAAATCTTGGTCGCGTCCTGAAATGTATCATTGGGCGGCACATAGCCAAGATTGGTATATACCGGGAAGGCCATTCGAAATACATGGAGATATACCTAAGGGAGCAGCCGTACAAATGGAGGATGTACCAGACGAAGCCTATTTAGATGGTAGAATAGCAAATGAAGCTATTAACACCCTGCGTAATTTACGTGAAACTCCTTTTTTTTTAGCAGTTGGTTTTTGGAAACCTCATTTACCATATAATGCTCCAAAAAAATACTGGGATTATTATGATCGGTCAAAATTACCTAGTCTTTCATATACTGATGAAATAAATTCTATATCGGATTGGAATTATATAGACTCTAATGAGGCAAGGTCATATTCCGATGTGCCCAAAAATGGACCTATTTCGGACAACAAAAAGTTGGAGTTAAGACATGGGTACTATGCTGCTATAAGTTTTTTGGATGCTCAGATTGGAAAGATAATAGATGAGCTTGAAAATTTGGACCTGATGGACAAAACTACGATTGTTTTTTTGTCGGATCATGGATATCATGCAGGTGAGCATGGCCAGTTTGGCAAATGGACAAATTTTGAAATAGGAACACGCGTACCTTTGGTAGTATACAGTCCTAATTTGACAAAACCAGGATCCAAATCATCTTCAATCGTAGAGTTGATTGATTTATTTCCAACATTGGTCGAGATAGCCGATATAGATATTGAGAATCTTTCGCAAAAACTCGATGGTAATTCCCTATTACCCATATTTGAAAATCCTAAAAGGGAAATTAAGAAAATTGCTGTATCACAAATTCCTAGACCTCTTGGATCAGAAGCAAATTTTTCAATCATTGGTTCATCAATTAGGGATAAAGACTATAGGTACGTTCAATGGAAGTCCGTTAATAATGATAGTATAATCGCAGAAGAACTTTATAATCTTAAGCAGAACCTATTTAAGGTTGATAACATTATTAGTGACAAGCGAGAACAAAGGATAGTGCAGGGATTAAAGAGAAGCTTGAATGAAACACTTAAGGTAGAGTAAAATGGTAATAATGTATTTACTTCATTACAGAACGAAAAATGGACAGGGTCATCTAAATGGAATGACCAACATTTATAGCTTATTGTTAGTTTTAATATTTTCAATTAGTATAATCAATGGTCAGGAAAAACCTAATGTTATCCTGATTCTTGCTGATGATATGGCATTAGGGGATTTGGGGAATTTAAACGGTCGGTTGAACAAAACTCCACACTTGGACCAATTAATGGATTCTGGAATGTTTTTCTCAAGTGCCTATTCGGCATCAGCCGTTTGTACTCCAGCGAGGGCAGCCCTATTAACAGGTAAGTATCCACATAAAACCGGTGCTGTAACTTTAAACATGGAACGTTTCCCTGAACTATCAAGGGTTAAATTGAATGAAAGGACCATTGGGGATTTGTTTCGAGAACAAGGTTATTCTACAGGATTAATTGGTAAATGGCATATAGGAGACGGTGAAGAATATCATCCATTAAGAAGGGGATTTCAAGAGTTTGTTGGATTCAAAGGCTACGATGTTCCAAAGGATTACTATAACTATCGACTAGATTTTCAAGGTATTTACAGGGAGATTACAAATGAGTATTTAACAGATGTACTTACTGAAAATGCTATTGAATTTGTAGAGGAGCATCAAAATGAACCCTTTTTTTTACATCTAGCTTATTACACGCCTCATCGACCTTTAAGTGCACCCCAGGATTTAATAGATTTCTACTTGTCCAAGGGTTTTGATTTAAATACTGCAACAATATATGCAATGATCGAGGTAATGGATAAAGGAATCGGAAAGTTAATGCAAACGTTGAAACAAAAAAGTCTTTTGAAAAATACGATAATCGTATTTGCAAGTGACAATGGACCAGATCCTCTTGTAGGAGAACGTTATAATCTGAATCAAAGAGGAACCAAATATACAATTAATGAGGGAGGAATACATGTGCCATTAATTTTCTATTGGGAGGGGAAAATAAAGCCAAGTATCCAAGAGCAGATAGTTCATTTTACGGATATCCTACCGACCTTACTCGATTTGTGTAATTTAACAATATCAGATTCAATATCTTTTGATGGAGGAAGTATCGGGCCTCTTTTATTGGGTAGTTCACTCAACTTAGAACTTCCCCGATACAGATATTGGCAATGGAATAGGGGTATTCCTTATTATAGCCATAATGCAGCTATTAGAGATGGAGATTGGAAATTAGTCTTTCCTTATGTCTCCCGAGAAATGATTCATTCAGAGTCTGATTCCCTACCAATGCTTTATAACATTAAAGATGATCCATACGAAAAGAAAAATCTTTCAAATATGGAAAAGACAAGATATAATACTATGTGGACAGAATTAAATCAGTGGGGTAGAGAAGTAGAGAGGCATCGTCTAACCAATTAATAAAATATTATTGAAAAGAATGAAATATTCGATATTCTTATTAATGGTCTTTACTATGGTATGTTCTTGCCAAGAAAGTTCAAAGGAGCAAAAAAGAATGGATAAACAGAGTAAGGATAAAACCAATGATACTCTTTATTCAAAAAGTTTTTTAATTCCTCCGATTTCTGAGCAAGGTGAGGGGGCTTACCTAAAAGGTGAATTACTTTACTCCTTAAATGATAAACCTACACCTGAATGTCATGCATCTACTATTGTGGAAACTCCAACAGGTTTACTGTGTGCTTTCTTTGCAGGCACCCACGAGAAAAATCCAGATGTTGGTATTAGGATATCAAGATTGGTCGATGGAAACTGGACAAGGCCAATAGAAGTTGCAAATGGTATTCAGAATGACACACTTCGTTACCCTACTTGGAACCCAGTATTGTTTCAACCAGAGAACGGACCCCTTATGTTGTTTTATAAAATAGGTCCGGATCCCAGGACATGGTGGGGTATGCTTATGACTTCGAATGATGAAGGTAAATCATGGTCAAAACCATCAAAATTAGGGAAAAACGATAAAATTGGTGATTTACTTGGCCCTATAAAAAACAAACCTATTCAACTAGCAGATGGAACAATTATATGCCCTTCAAGTACGGAATTTGAATCAGGTGATGGAGATGATAAGTGGATGGTACACTTTGAAATGACCAAGGATTTAGGAAAAACATGGGAAGTAGTAGGCCCAATCAATGATGGGAATGAATTTGATGCAATTCAACCAAGTATTCTAACGTATCCAGATAAAAAAATGCAAGTGCTTTGCAGAACTAGGCAGGATGTTATTGCGGAAAGCTGGTCAGAGGATAATGGTAAGACCTGGAGCGAAATGAAAGCTACAAGCCTTCCTAATCCAAATTCAGGAACAGATGCGGTTACTTTAAAGGATGGCAGACAATTATTGGTCTATAATCATACAACCAAAAAGGGTGCGGAACCAAATAACAGGAATATGTTAAATCTGGCAATATCTGAAGATGGGCATAATTGGAAACCCGTAATGACTCTTGAAACAAAACCTGCCAAAGCAGGCTATTCCTATCCGGCAATTATTCAAACCTCTGATGGTTTTGTTCATATTACTTACACCTATCTAAGACAATCAATTAAACATGTGGTCATAGACCCGACTAAAATTTAATCGTAAAACACTATAATGGCAGAAAAATTTAAGGGCATAATCCCTCCGATGATTACCCCAATTTTATCCAATTCTAAATTGGACTATGATGGAGTCGGTAAAATTGTAAATCACCTTATAGAAGGAGGAGTCAACGGAATTTTTATTCTTGGAACAACAGGGGAATCAATTAGCCTTAGTTATGAGTCAAGAAGAAATCTAATCAAAGAAACTGCGACTCGGATAGAAGGCAGGGTGCCATTATTGGTAGGAATCACAGACACATCAATAGAAGAAAGTCTAAATCTGGCATCATTAGCATACGAATCAGGTGCGGAGGCAGTTGTGGCCACTCCTCCTTTTTATTTCCACCTTGGGCAAGAAGAATTGTTTGAATATTATTGGGATTTGGCAAATCAAACTAAGTTGCCATTATTTTTATACAATATGCCCTCCATGACTAAAATTTCCATGTCAGTGGAGACAGCTGTCAGATTATCGCAACATCCAAACATAATTGGTCTCAAGGATAGTTCGGCAAACACGGTTTATTTTCAGGCTTTAAAATATTCGATAAAAAGAAAAGATTTTTCCTTGTTTGTTGGTCCCGAGGAAATAATGGCTGAGACTGTTTTAATGGGTGGTAGCGGTGGCGTTACTGGAGGGGCAAATCTTTTCCCAAAGCTTTATGTTAAAATGTACGAAGCGGCTTTAGCACATGACTTTGATAGAATTAAGATTTTTCAAAAACAGATTTTGGAAATAGCTACTTTATTATACACAGTAGGTAAGTATAACTCTAGTTACTTAAAGGGTGTAAAGGGTGCTGCCTCGCTATTGGGTTTATGTGAAAATCAAATGGCCTCTCCTCTTAAACCTTTTTTGCCAAAGGAAATGGAAAAGATTTCAACTAATCTTGAGGGTATAATGGCCAATTTAAATAAGCTTCCACTCTAGGCGTAGATATCGACTATTTAAAAAATAATTAACCAGAAACTATTAACAAATGAGTACAATTGATATAATGGTTTTTTTGGCCTATATCATTGGTATAGCTGTATTTGGAGGGTCTTTTTTTAAGAATAACAAGTCTTCATCTTCTTATACTATAGGAAACAATGATATACCAGGATGGGTGGTGACCATGTCGATATTTGCGACATTTGTTAGTAGTATTAGTTACCTAGCTCTCCCCGGAAATGCATTTTTATCAAATTGGAATGCCTTTGCCTTTAGTCTTTCTTTACCTATAGCTTCCCTTATAGCGGTAAAGTTTTTCGTTCCCTTATATAGAAAGATAAATAGCCCATCAGCGTACACTTATATGGAGCAACGATTTGGACCATGGGCTCGGCTCTATGTTTCGCTTTGTTATTTATTAACACAATTAATGCGAATAGGGACAATTCTATACCTATTGGCATTGACACTCAATGCTATCGCAGGCTGGGATATTCCAGCCATAATAATTATCACAGGTGTAGTGGTAGCGATTTATTCCATGTTGGGAGGAATATCAGCGGTTCTTTGGACGGATGCAATTCAAGGAATAATATTGATTGCAGGAGCTGTAGTCTGTGTTGTGTACATTTTATTAAATATGCCAGAAGGTCCTTCTCAAGTTTTCGATCTAGCGACAGCTAATGATAAATTTAGCTTGGGAAGTTTCAGTTTATCACTTACAGATTCCACATTTTGGGTAGTACTCATCTACGGGATTTTCATTAATCTACAGAACTATGGTATAGACCAGAATTATGTACAGCGTTATATGGCCTCCAAATCCGATAAGGCTGCCCAACGTTCTGCATTGGTTGGAGGCCTGATATATGTTCCCGTTTCCGCTCTTTTCCTATTTATAGGAACAGCCTTATTTGCTTATTACGATAGTGCTGCAAATCTACCTTTGGAATTACAAGACCCTAGTAAAAGTGACAGAGTATTTCCATACTTCATTGTGAATGCCCTTCCAGAAGGCCTTAGCGGCTTATTGGTGGCATCGATTTTTGCTGCAGGTATGAGTACTATTTCTACTAGTTTTAATAGTTCTGCAACCGTTTTTTTAACGGATTACTATAACAAATACTTCAAAAGCAATGCTACCGATAAGGAAGGCATGAAAGTGCTTTATATCTCATCGGCAGTCATCAGCGTACTGGGAATTTTAATTGCAATTGCAATGATAAATGTAAAAAGTGCTTTGGATGCCTGGTGGGGCCTTGCCTCAATATTCAGTGGAGGTATGCTTGGATTGTTTTTGTTAGGTGTTGTTTCAAAATCGAAAAATGTTATAGGTGCTATTATTGGTACTGTAGCAGGAATTTTAGTCATTATATGGTTAAGTCTTTCAGATATTCTTTTTGGTGAAGGTTCTTTGGGAAGTTCTTTCCATACCTACCTCACCATAGTGTTTGGTACTATTGTAATATTTCTGGTAGGGTTTTTAATTTCTATTCTATTCAATAAAAAAGATGGTGAAACATTAACAGTAGATGATAATTCTTAAAAAATAAAAATACAGTTTTGTATTGTTTGAGTTGTTAGTTTAATGCGGACAAGGGTAGACATTCTTTCTATCCTTGTCTTTTTTCGTTTAATCTATAGTTTCTTATTTAATTATACTCCAATTATCCCAATAATAATCGATAGGATTGTCTAATGTACCTATGTAAATTTTTTCATCTCTAATTTTAAGTACTACCCGAAACCTACCATGAGTTTGTATATTTTTAATGGCATTGGAATGAATTAATTCCTCAATCTTGTTGGCGGTAAGTATTACTGCGGATTTTGTTTGATCTTCATGTATCATTACAAAAACATAGAAAACATTTCCAGCATAATCCCTTTCAAGCGAAACTTTACGCATGTCGAAAACATAGCTATTTCCGCTTAGAAGATTGGATGTTTTAACCTGTAGTGAAAATAATTTATTATTCTTGGTGGCAATGATGTCCATACCAATGTCCACGCTCATTATGCTTGCATTGTATCCTCTGAACAAAAGTTCTGAAGTCACATAATGTTCCCCGCCCTTACCTATAAACCCGCTCCCAATTTTCTCTAAAATCTCTTTCTTTTTTTTAGTGCTAACTGTCTCTTTTTTCTTTGGTTTATTTGGATTGATATTTAAAGTGGCTGGCGCTGTTTTTATGAAATCTGAATGGACTCCATTTTTATTTACATCTGTAATTAATTGGGCATTCATAGAGGATTCCGGAGTATTTCCATTGGTCTCAAGAATACCCGCTTCCAAAGCTAAACGTGTGATTTCTTTATAGTGCAGTGGTTTGCCCGAATCCTTTAAAATTTTTAATGCAGATGATTTAAACCTATTCATAATTAAATAATTTCCTTAAAAACACTACCCACTCAAAGGCCATTCCCCATACTGACCCTCAGCTTGTTCAATAACCTCCTTGAGTAGTTTGTCCAATTCGGAAAATGGGACTTTTCCCCTGAGTTCTTTTTTTACGGCCAAACGTATGGCGGCCCTGGCATTCTCCTTTTTGGTCCAATCCAACTGGAGGTTTTTCTTAACGGAATCAACTACCGCATGAACCAAATCCTGTATAGGGCCAGCTTCATTAATGATTGCACTGTTTGCCGATAGCAAATCGTAAAAGGCCAGCTCATCTTCAGTCAGCCCCAGTTCTTTTGTTCGCTTGTCGTCTTCCTTCATTGTGTTGGCAATATCCAACAAGTGTTTTATGGCTGCAATGGAGTCCAAACTGTTCTTGTGGTATTTGCCCAAGACCTTTTCGAGTTCGTCCTTAAGTTTTTTCCCCTTTTTAATGTTCTTCTGCATCCGAATTTTCAGCTCATCATTGATAATCCTGCGTAGCAGTTCTATTTTAATATTTTCATTCCCTTTGTCCTTTGCAATGGCTTGGAAGGAATCATCGATAATTGAAATATCGATATTATCCAAATCATACATGGCCGCTAGGTCAACGATTGCTTGGGATGCCAAGGATTTACTAATCAAGTCTTTTATCCGTTCGTTTTTGGCTCTTTGTGGGCCGGGAGGATATTTTATCTTGCGTATTTGTTCCCGTAGCTTCTGAATGATTCCAATCTCTTCCTGAACGTCCCAAATTCGCTCATCGGAACTTGTCATGGCTACCAGCTCGCTTAATTTTCGTTCTTGTTTCAAGAAGTTTTCCGTGGTGGGGTCATCCTTTAATAGATTATTGACGATTGTTCCTGCCCATTTCATTTTTTGGATATCGTTGAAGTCCATTACTTCTGATAGTTCAACACCACCAATGAGCTCTTTGACAACGGACAACTGTTCAAGACAAAGTTCTACGGCTTCATCCATATCTATAGTAGGCTTACCCTTGCCACCACTACCAGTATACTTTTTGGTTGCTTCTGCCAGGTATCCCGAAATGCCAATAAAATCAACCACCAATCCATTGGGTTTATTTTCGAACACCCTGTTCACTCGGGCAATGGCCTGCATCAAGTTATGACCTTTCATGATTTTGTCCACATACATCGTATGGGCGCAAGGGGCATCGAAACCGGTCAACCACATGTCCCTTACAATAACAATTTTAAGTGGGTCCTCCGGATTTCTGAACCTACTTTTGATGGCCTCCATGGCATTTTTTGTTCGCATATGCGGATTCCATTCCTTAGGGTCTTTACCGGGGTTGCTCGTCATAATGACAGCCATTTCCGGGCAACCTTCCAATTTGCTCAGAGCATTGTACATTTTTACGCAGTTCCTGCGACTCATACATACGATCATGGCCTTTCCTTCTAAAGTCGCCGTTCGGGTTTTGAAGTGTTTTAGTATATCCTTGGCCACCGTTTCAACCCGGTCTTCGGCCCCGGCGGCATCCTCAATGGCAGCCCAAACACCAACAGTGGTGTCTTCATCCCTTTCCTCCACTTCCTCAAGTTCACGGGTAAATTCCGCTTTAATATTCAAGGGGACCATTTTGGGTTCGTAGTGGATAGGTACCGTGGCACCATCCTTGACCGCCTGTAAAATGTCGTAGGTATGAATGGTCTTTCCAAAAACCATTTCTGTATCCGCATCTTTGTTATCTACCGGGGTTCCCGTAAAACCTATAAAGGACGCATTTGGTAAAGCCCTTCGAATATTCTGTGCAAAACCCCCGCTTTCAAAGCCATACTGAGTGCGGTGGGCCTCATCGGCCATAACGATGAGATTATATCGTTCACTAAGTATGGGATGCTGTAGTTCCTTTCCGTTATCAGTCCCTTTGAGACGAAATTTTTCAATGGTGGTAAATATAACCCCACCGCCATCTGTGCTCAACAAGTTCCTTAAATCATTCGTACTTTCTGCATGTTGAACATTGCCCACCAAATCCTTGGCCAGAATAAAGTTGTCATACAGTTGCTCGTCCAAATCGGAGCGGTCTACTTGAATCACAATTGTTGGGTTCTTCAATTCCGGTCTTTGGCGCAGGATACCGGTAAGGATGGCCATACTTATACTTTTACCGGAACCTTGCGTATGCCAAATGACCCCAAGCCTACCGTCACCCTCCGGCTTCATGTTGTTCAAACTACTTTCAACGGCTTTGTTTATTCCCCAATATTGGTGGTATTTGGCCCCTTTTTTTATGATTTTTCCATTATGGTCCTCGTGGAAAATGAAGTGTTGCAAGTAATTTAATAGGGTTTCTTTTGGAAAAAGGCCATGAAGTAACGTTTCCAGTTGAAGGTCTTCATCCTGTTCCGTGTCATGACCCTCCAAACTTTTCCAAGGCGCATACCATTCAAAGCTGGAACTGTACATACCATGTAATGCCCGCATACCGTCCGACACTATACAAATGGCATTATAGTCAAATAATTGGGGAATGTCCAGCACATAGTTTTCAATTTGATTATGGGCGTTTTCTACACTGACCTTGGCATCAAATGGATTTTTAAACTCGAATAGGATGAGGGGTAGCCCATTGATAAAAATTAGCAAATCCGTTCTGCGGCTGTTCTTACCCAAAATGGGGACTTCGTCCGAAACAATAAAACTGTTGTTTTCTGGATTTTTATAGTCGAGAGGGTATAGGTGCTTGGCCTTTTCGTTTCCTTGGGCATCTTTCCAAGAAATACTGATGCCCTGGGTCATTTTTTTATGAAATTCCCAGTTGCGATAGTGCACTTCCATACCCGTTAATTGTGTAAACTGGGCCATGGCTTCGTTTAGGGCAGTCTCAGGAACCTCTGGATATTGATGAGTTAGAAATTTTTTTAATTCCGACTCCAACACCACTTTTTTAGGGTCCCTTTCTAGGGAAGTTCCATTGATATGAACATAGCCTAATTCTTTCAACCAATCTATGGCCGCATTCTGGGCGGTATGTTCATTTAAAAGACTCATAGGACTTCAGTTACCTGATTTTCAAACTCTTTTAAGCGCACTTCTCCTGAAATAAGTTTGGGGAGCAAGGTGTCGCGGAGTTGGGTGAGGATTTGATTTTCAATTAAGTTCTCCTCTATCTGAGAATATAACATTTCAATTTCTTTGAAAATATTTAAGTTCCTTGGAGGAACAATTATTTGTAAATCTTTGATTATTGCTTGGCTAATATTTTGTTGAGCAGAACCAACAGCTTGATTTAATATATCATTTTTAAAATATCGTAAAAATTGAAATATGTAAACATATGAAAGTTCTTTTTGCATAATAGAGCATATAGCTTGATTAGAACAGGCTCTCTTGGACAAAATACTAGATTCTCCAACCGTTGCTCCATACATTGCCAGCATAACCGTTTTTTCAGGAACAAGTTTCGCTGATGATTTTGATAATCCTAATTCGGTAATTTTTTCTTCGGTTTCTATAATAAAATTACCGTAAAGTTCCTTAGACTTTACCCAGGGAATAGTGCCATTCTCATAATATTCTAATTTTTTACGACTTGGAGTTCCTCCAGAAGTTGTATTGTATATTTCTCCTAGTTTTTTAACCTCCCAACCCTCAGGAATAGGGCCCAGTTCAGAGTCTATAAAATTCCCTTCTTGAAAAGGGCCAAAATCTACAAACCAATGTTTATATAATGCCATGGCCATTTCCTCCAAGGTTTTGTTCATAGCCAGGTTGTTCTCTATTTTGTCGTCGATAGCAGAGAGGATTTTGGCGATGGCTTTTTGTTCCAATAAGGGAGGGAGATTTATTGGCATCTCTCTCATTGACTTTAATGATACATTTTTAATTACAGAACCAGTATAATTTGATTCTAAGTAATCAATAAAATATTTGCTAGAAATCACTTGTTTGATAAATGCTTTATCAACATCTTCCTTAACATTAAAATAGCAAGCACTTTTACCAAGCATTACCTTCTCATTGTTGTAATACGCAACCTTGCCTATTGTTCCATTAATTGAAACCAACAATGTTCTGTCGTTAAGTTCCCTTTTATGCTTTTCGTACTCATTTTTGGAAACACGCTTTGTGTCAGGTTTAATTAAAATTTTATCATCAACTAAATTGTTTCCATTTATAAAATAGTATTCTCCATTATCCGAATATTTCGGAGTACCATGAATACCATCTCCCAACTTGGTTACTAAATCTTCTAGCTTATATGTTTTCCAGTTTTCGGGCATGTTTTTCAAGTAACAATGTGCAATTAACAATTAACAATTGTGGTTTGTAAATATTTTTTCATGTTACACACTACAAATAAATAATTAACTAAATGATAATCAACACTATGAGTTTTTTATTTTCAATTTTATTTTTTAGTTGTTTTTTTTATGCTCTACCTGTTTCTGTGATTCCTCTATGTACTGCCCTAATAATATTTTGGGTATAGGCAATATTTTGGTCCATGGCCTTGGCAATGGCTATGGTCATAGGTCCGGTTTCGGCTACCAGTTCAGTTCCGAACATATTTAAAATATTAGTTCGCAATGCTTCATTCAATTGTAACACCTCTTGCATTTTTCTACCCATAACTTGGGCAGCGGCTGTTCCCATCTCAAAATCTTCTGCATCGAATAGATCCGCATGTTCGGAATCCTCTTTATAGAGTTCAGGTTCATAAAGTGGCCATGCGGTCTCCAGCAAGGATGCAATGTCCCCCAAATCTTTGGTTCGGCCAGGCTTTTCTGACCAGGCAATCAATTTTAAAATGACCAGTCCATGTGAAGGGCTTACGGGTATACTTAAACCTTCTGGGTGTTCAAATATTTCGGTAGCGGTTCCTACCTCCATCATACCCAAGGTGGAGAGCTCTATTTGCCGTTCCGTAAATGATACGTTATGGTCTTGCGCAATTTGACCATAGGGTAAAAGATCTATCACGGTATTTGATTTGGTATGAAACAGACGATAGGGCATTTGCCCTTTGGTTTCCTCAAAACCATGTTTTTTTAAATCTGTTTTAAGGGATTCAAAACTAGCATAGTCCGGGACCATTAATGCAAAATCAATATCTGCCGTTGCCCTGCTTGGTTTTACACCCGCTTTGTATAAAGCAACATCTCTTGCATTTGCGCCAATGAGGTAGTAGTGAATACCATGAGACACAAAGACTTTTTCCAAAATTTGGTACACTTCCGTATGATGGGCAAAAGAATATACCTTAAAACTTTGGGGCGATGTGCTCATTGTAAATGATTTGTGCAGTTTCTATGTTTCTTGGTTCACCAGAGTGTATGAGCTGGGCATATATGATGAGTGGATTTACATGGTTTTTAGCTTTAGTTAGGTCTTCAGGGTTTATAATACTTACAGTACTGGTGTTACCCCAAAAAGGAGCATAAAGTGAAATTTTCCCTTTTTTATCAGGCACCAGTTTTAAAACGGTCATAATCTCTTTAACTTCCAACGTGGTAAAGAGTGCATATTTTTCTGGATATAAATAGTCAGTCAATAGCGCTGCGCCTGGCTCGCCACTCCACCATACCTTGGCTCGTAAAAATTGGGTTTTCCATTGTTCTTCAAGGTTACCTGTAAAAGAATAGGTGCCAATCTTATAATTAGGGAGTACCTTTTCATTGAGAATGGGAATCCATCTATCCAATAATTCTTCTTTACGAATGAGTTGGTATTTTTTGTCATCATTCCATTGCACTAAAAAACCCTCATCAAATAACCCGTTCATTATTTTACTTACACTACCCAAAGAAATTTGACTGATATGTGCTAAATGACGAACGGTCTCATTTACTACTTCTGGGCGGTTTAATAATTGAAAAATTAGTTGCGCCCCTGCTTGCGTAAATACTTTGGTAGTATCAGGAATAACTGGTTTACCGGTACCATGCTCGGTATATACTTTTAGCTGTGGTATTTCTATATAGGCATTACCATAACTATCCAAGTAATTAACTTTATTTGCTTTTAGATTTTTCTTGGCTTTAGGGGTTATGTATTTTGCTGCTACCAACAACGGATGTTTTGCCGTCTGATTTAAAAGGATAGGCACATTGTGTGGTCTTATTTCATTTTTAAAATAGACACTTACTTTTTCTCCATTCAAGGAATAAACTGGTAATTCATTCAATTCAGGTGCCTGTTCAAATATTGCCTCAATATCCAATTCGAGACTATCGATAAACTCCATAAAGTATTTAAAATCCAACAACATGTTCATTTTTTTATTTTGTTCATGGAACATGAACAGTCAAATTTAGTGAACAAAATTGATATGTTTATAATTTAGTTCATTTTTTTATTTTGTTCACGGAACATGAACAATGTTATTTAGTGAACACAACTGACTAAAATTTATCAAAATTTAATATTATTTGCTTTTTCAAAACTTCCCCTTTTTCAAACTGTTCCACCAAAGTAGCCTTTAAGCTTTCCATTTTCTCTTCAAAAGGAATGCCGTCATCTTCCTCGGCTTCGGTTCCTACATAAATACCCGGAGTGAGTTTATAATCCTGTTTTTGTACCTCTTCTAATGTGGCCGCTTTGCAGAAGCCATCTACGTCTTTATAAGTTTTGCCCTCGGTTCGCCAATTGTGATAGGTGTCCGCGATTTTATGAATATCCTCATCCGTAAAAACACGCAGCTTTCTACTTGCCATGGTGCCCATTTTAGCGGTATCTATAAACAGGATTTCGTTCATACGTTCCCTATGTTCGCCATCTTTACCATCTCGGTTTTTACTGAGTATGAACAAACAGGCAGGGATACCTGTGGTCAAGAATAACTTGTCCGGTAAGCGTACAATACAGTCAATCATACCGTTGTCCACCATATGTTGCCGTACGTTCTTTTCACCCCGAGAGTTACTGGTCATAGCCCCATTGGCCATCACAATACCTGCCGTACCCGTATCACTTAAATGGCTCCAAAACGTTTGCATCCACATGTAATTTGCACTTCCATCCGTCGTAAATTCATCCCTTGGACCAAATAATCGTGGGTCTTGCTCGGACAAATCTTCGGGGTGCCAATTGCTAACATTAAAGGGAGGGTTGGCAATTACAAAATCCGCCTTTAGGTCTGGGAACTTATCATCCAAGAGCGAATTACCCAATTTTATATCAAAGGACAAATCCCTTAACAACAGGTTCATTAAACACAATCGTAAGGTTTGGGCGGTCATTTCCTGCCCATAAATGGAGATATCACTTTTGGCCCCTCCATGTTCTTTGATAAACTTTAAACTTTGAACGAACATACCCCCACTACCACAAGCAGGGTCAAAGATTCTACCCTTGTAGGGTTCCAACAATTCCACCAAAAGACGTACGATACTACCTGGTGTAAAAAATTGGCCGGCACCGGAGCCTTCGGCCATGGCGAACCTACCAATGTAATACTCGTAAATACGACCCAGAATATCGCTTTCCGGGTTTTCCTTTTCTGAAAACTTTGGATGTGACAACAGGTTGATGATACCACCTGTTTGTTTTGCAGAAAGTTCACTTTTCACGAAAATTCGGGGTAGAAGGTTGTTCAGTTGCGGATTGTAAGACGTCAACAACTCTTGTATTACATCAAAGGCATCATCAATAATTACCTTGATATTATCCTGTTCCGCATTATCCTTTAAATATTGCCAAGAGGCTTCATTCGGGACCACAAAAGTATTTCTAGAGCGATATTCGTCAGGGTCGGAAAGTACATAGGTTTTTTCGGATTCGTCCGTTGTGTAATAATCTGATGAAGGTTCATTCAATTGGTCCTTAATTTCTTCCTTGACCACCTCAAACCTTTCGCTCAAATGCTTTAAAAAGACGAGGGGTAATATGTAATTCTTGTAATTGTTCTCAGAAACGGCACCACGAAGTTCATTAGCGGCATCCCATAATTCCTTTTCAAAATCTATGTCAGCTTTGGCCATAAAGGGTATTCTCTACAATTTAGTTGGGGGAAATAGTATGAAACAACAAAATAGCAAACCTTTTTTGATTTTGTGTAAAAAAAGAAAAGTCTTAAAGTTTTTTTTGAAAAAATTAAAATCAAATGTGAAGCGAAAGAAGTAAATCTGCTAGGTCATCACCTTCAGCCAAATCAAGGTTTTCCAATTGACTGCTAAATAATACATTAAAGCCCCTATCAGTTAGATGCAAGATCCAAAAAGTTCAACTTCATGTTAAAAATGTGCACGTTTTCGTGTACTTTGAGTAAAAGCAGGGAAATGTTGGACATAAAAAAACGGCTTGTGAGTACACAAACCGTTCATTTTAATAACATTAAGTCTAGTAGCGGGAACTGGACTCGAACCAGTGACCTTCGGGTTATGAGCCAAAGAAGAACTGGTTTTATATGATTTCATATGTATTCATATGTCTAATAATCAATTACTTAACTTTTTTAAAGAATCAGTAAAAATCATAAAAAACCTCAAAATGTTTTAGGTAAAATTTTTACATTGTAGTTTCTTAAGCAATATTTCCACCTAAAATGGCTTCAATAAAGATAGTTCTTTGGAAACATGATCAAAAAAGAACGGTACTTATCCATTAGCCATTCGTATCACGCAAAATAGAAAAACAAGTTACATTTATACAGGCAAATATATTTACGAAAAGGATTGGAATAAGGAGTTGTGTAAAGTTCGAAAGTCACACCCCAATTCTACACGACTAAATAATTACCTGCTAAAAAAATTGGCGGAAGTCGATGATATTACCTTGGAGGCTGATAAATCTGAGGATTTTGTGTCCAGCAAGGAGATTAAGAAAAAAATCAAGCACAAAGGCCGATCGGTATCCTTTTTCCAATTTGGGGCAGAAAGGGTCAAAAGCAGATTTCAAGCGGGTAAGTTTTCTACTTGTAAGGGGGAGCTATCCATGTTGTTCAATGTTCGTGAGTTTTTGAAATGGAACCGATTTGAGGAGCGGGAAAAGGTGATAAAGGGCATACAAGAGCGACGGCGGAATCGGGTAGGGCAGTCCCGAAAATTCGGATATGACTTTTTGGAACACGTAAAAGAGGAATTTGATAAGGAGACATCTCTTTATTTTGAAGATATCACCGAAGCCTTTCTAAACAATTTCAAAGTGTTCTGTATTTCTTACTTGGAGCACAAGACAAGAACGGTAACCAACCATCTTATTTACTTTCGGACGTTGTTCAATGCTGCAATTAAAGAGGGCATTGTGGAACCTAAGTACTATCCCTTTGGTGGTGAAAAGGAACGCATACGTGTTAAACCAACTCAAAAAATTGGATTGACAAAGGAAGAGATAGAGCGTATAGAAAAAGTAAAATTGAAAAAAGATGGTCCTGTATGGCATACGCGTAATGTATGGCTGTTCTCTTTCTATTTTGCTGGGATTCGTATTTCGGACGTACTTCAAATGAAATGGTCGGACCTTATGGATGGCCGACTCTATTATACTATGAATAAGAACGAAAAACCCTTGAGTCTGAAAATTCCGGATCAGGCCAAAAAAATTCTGGACTTTTACCGGCCTCTAAGGCAGTCGCAGGATGATTATATTTTTCCTTATTTGAAAAAGGCTAATCCTACAAGCAAACGGGATGTTTTTGTGAAGACGCGTAATGGCACGGTCATACTTAACAAATACCTGAAACTATTGGCGGAAAAATGCATGATTACCAAAAATTTATCCAACCACATTGCTCGCCATTCGTTTGGGAATATTGCTGGTGATGCCATTTCTCCTCTTATGCTTCAAAAACTCTATCGACATAGTGATTTGAAAACCACCATTATGTATCAGGCAAACTTCATCCATAAAGATGCGGATGATGCGTTGGATGCGGTTTTGAATTCTTAAGATTAAAAATAGGAGAATTTTACGAAATATGATTTCTACAGAGTTTAATCCTTTTTTTCCAACCAACTTATTTTATGGGTTTTAACGTTGATTCAAAATCTGGTTAAAGGCTATATGGTTGCAAATAATATCATCTGACTTTCAAATAATGGAAACATAGAAATTAAATGATTGATTGAAAATGAAGAATAATCTTAAACAGTAATAAACCTTTAATTTTTGCCCTAAATTTATGATTAACTTTTTTGTGCAGAGGTTTTAATCATTTAATTCAGCCTGATTTTTTACAAATTCAAAATATGCTGCATCCTTGAAATCAAACCAATCCTTTCTATAATCAGAGCGGGCAATGAGATTTTTAAAATTCCCAAAGGGCTTAGGTTTGGAAATTCCCGAATATAATTGGTTTTTCAAATCGGAATCCTCCAAGGAGTGAATAAAGTTTTCCATAACCCTAAAACGTTCATTTGAACACATTTTTTCAAATCGGACATACTTGTCCCTTTCACTATCAATTTTGTCGAGGGTATCTATCCAAAACTCGGGTTCAAAATTGGGGTCTTCAATATCAGGGTGATATTCAATTGTTGATAACGAGGGATTATAGAAACAGTCCATTCCACTATCTAGTAGTTCAGCAATTTCCTTAATTGTTTCATCACTCAATTTCATTTTATATGGGATGAAATAATACAGCCCCAGCTACAATGCCTAAGCATTTTCTAAGGATTGTTCGTGTGTGCTGTATGTTTTATGAAAAATTTCAGGGTTCATGATTAACAATTGTTCTTGTTCACATCAGGCTGTAGTTTACGGATGATTGATTTCGTATTTGTTTAAAAATACATCCATCGCTGTTTCCAAGTCATCTTTGTTCTCCATAAAAGGAATATGTCCCGATGAACTTTTCCACAATACCATATTTGGGAATAAAACTCCTTTATAATGTTCAGGCCCAATGGTCCAATCATTCTCACCATAAAAAAACAACACAGGTATGTTAATAGCTGGAGTGAACATTTTAAAATTAATCAAATAATCGTTGTGAACCATCCCAACAGCGCTGAAATCGTGGTTCCAATTGGGAATTTCCTGATAGGTTGCATTCATTTTCGTTTCGTTCTCTTGGTGGGCATAGGCCAATTTCCACATCACACCCTTTTCATTCAATAATGGAAATAAACGGTTCAGTTTGTCTTGAACTGTTACGGTGGTATCCTGATAAAAATGTGAATCTGAGATGCCGAGAAACTCCACAGCTTTGGGAATCCAGCTTTCAGTGATACTTTCTTTTAAGTTTAGGGAACAGTTGAACATCATTAATCCTCTAATGGAGTTTTGATGTTCCATCGCATAGGCCGTAGTCATGGTACCCGAAAAGGAATGCCCCATAATAATCCAGTCCTTGAATCCTAGGAATTTTCGAACTTCCTCAAAATCTAAAATCATTCTGTCGATACCGTAATTACCATCCGTAGGACTGGTAGAACGCCCAACGCCCCTTAGATCCAAATAGACCATGGTAAATCGTTCTTCCAAGATATTGCCTGCAAACCTTTCCATCCAGTAACTTCCTGAACCTGGGCCGCCATGTACGTAGAGGCACGGAGTACCTTTGCCCTTCACATTTACGTAAAGTTCAACTTGGTCCGAAGTGGTTACTTTGTATTCATTGGCGTTGCACAAAGTGATTGCCATAACTGCTGATACTAGAAATAATAATTTTTTCATGGTGTGGGGTTTTTAAGCGATTTCACGCTGTTTTGTTTTCAGGATTTGACGATGTACTTGATCAAATTGTTACAGATGAATGGTTAAAAATGTTATGGGAACACTGGGGGGCTTGCTTCAAAATTCTTGTAACAAGCGTCATTTTGACAAGATGCTCTAGAGCGAGTGTACAGGATTGTTGGAGGTCCTCGTTCGTGATATAGGGTTGTCGCTGTTTGTTGGAAACCGTAAAATAAAATTGGTACCCTTGCCCATTTCGGTTTAATCAATTTGTCTAGTCCTGAAATATGGCTACAGGTTAATAATTAAGTTTAAGCTGTTTTTAAATATACCATGTTCGGGGTATTATATTCTAAAGATAAATGTAATCTTACCTCATTGTATAACTTGATTGCATTTTTGGCCGCACGCTTGGCGTGGGCCAGACCATCAAAGGTCTGGTCAAGGTAGAACTCGTCCTTTAGGATGCCGTTCACACGTTCTGCCAGGGCGTTCTCATAGCAATGGTTATCTTCTGTCATACTGATCGCGATGTTGTTTCTTTTGAGTATTTGGGTGTATTGGTCGCTACAATACTGTATGCCCCTATCGGAATGGTGGATGAGCCCTTTAGTGCTTCCGGCTTGGTACAACGCTTTGTTCAGGGCCCTAACACATCCTTTTAGCTCCAGGCTATCGCTAAGGTCGTAACCAATGATCTTGCGTGAATAGATATCGGTCAACAATGCCAGATAACAGAATCCTTTTACCGTCCTGATATATGTAACGTCACTTGCCCAGACTTGATCGGGCCTTGTGATTTCAATCTCCTTGATGATGTTCCTATACTTCCTGAACCTATGAAAGGAATTGGTGGTCCTTGAGCTGTATTTCTTTCTAAGAGTGAGCATATCGTGTTTTCTAAGAATGTTGAACAGGGTATCCCTTCCTATTTTAAGGTTGGCGTTGGCAAAGTCCCCTTTTAGGGATTTTTCGAGTTTGCGAACGCCTTCCCTAGGTAGGGACCTGCGTCTTTGCTTGACAATGGACACTACCTTTTTCTCGACCTCTGAACGTACGTTTTCCCTACGTTTGAATTTATAGTAAGCATCACGTTTGAGTCCGAAACAAGTGGTTATGGCCGATAAAGAGACAGATCCCCTTGATTTTTCCTTTGCCTTTATCAAGGCTTGATACTTAGTTTTTTTTTAAGTTCAAGGACCGATTTGTACCCGAGCTGTTCCGCAGCTACTTCAAGGTAGGATTCATCGATCAGGGCATCCATATCCTTTTTCAAAAGGAGCTTCTTAAGTTGTTCGATCTCTTTTTGGAGCTCCTTTATCCGGGTTATCTCGTCTTTTGTCTTCACTGTTACACGGGTGTTCATTAGGTCCTTCCGATTATACTTCCTGACCCATTCGTTGATGGTGGTAGGTGCTATTCCGTAAGCTTTGCCCAGTTGATACTTGTTCAGTTTTCCGGTGGTAAGTTCGTCTAAAATTTTGAGTTTGAAAGATTCTGAATACCGTCTGATAACTTTGTCGTTTTTGTACATAATGTTTGAAATTATGTAGCCTTTATTCAGGACGGGTCAATATGCACGCCAACTTGTTTATATAGATGTAAAATACATCTATATACCCCCAATATAGGAATAAAACCGATGAAAGAGGTGAATCTTTGTTTTACAGGTCAAATTCATCAAAAGGGTTTTTTATCTTGTCCAAACTGGTCGAACTTACATGTGTGTAGATCATCGTAGTCTTAGCGCTGTTATGGCCCAACAGCTCCTGAATGTACCTGAGGTCAGTACCGTTCTCCAACAAATGCGTCGCATGGCTATGTCTAAGGGTATGAAGGGTGATAGGCTTTTCTATCCCCGTGTTCAACAGGGAGCGCTTGAGTACCTGCCTGGCACTAACCGTGGAATAAGCACCACCATTTTGTCCTTCGAAAACAAAATCATTAGGCTCGTAGCATGAATAATACTCGATCAAAAGGGCTTTCATTCTTTCCGGTAAAGGTACATATCTGTCCTTGGAACCTTTAGCGGACCTGACATGCATGAACCTTCGTTTCATATCTATGTCCCTTACTCGTAGGCCCAATGCCTCACCAATCCTTAGGCCACATGAATACAGTAAACTAAGTAACGTTTTATGTTTAAGGTTTGGCGTAGACGCCAATATAGATTTTACTTCATCTATGGAAAGTACCACAGGGAGTTTTTTGGATTTTTTGGGACGTTCCAAACCATCGGCAATCAAAATGCAATTTACCCGGTCGCGATAAAATAGTTTTATGGTATTGATAGCCTGATTTTGGTACGTATATGAAAACCGATTCGCCAAAATGTAGTTGGTGTTAAAATCTATAATATCCGTTTCGGTTATAGAGTGTATGGGTTTAGGGTGTTTAAATCTAAAAAACTGTAGCAACATACTTTCATAGGTATTGATTGTATTTAGACTATACCGTTTTTGTTGCATCCATTCCCTGAACAACTTTATATTCTTTTTTAGGTCTTGTGAAATGTTAGCATCTAGGACAAACTTTTTTTTGGCGCCATCGTGCCTGTCATTTTTTCTTTTATTACTTATTGCGGAATAATCAATATAGTAGTTTTTGGCCCTCAGGTATTGAAATAGACTATTCGTTATTTCCCTGGTAAATAAAGTGTAAAAACTTCGAAGGCCAGAACTCCACTGTATCCCGGGAAATTTCTTTACATACTCCTTTAGTTCCAGATTATATTCAAAGCCTACTATTAATACCTCTTGCCCATTATGATGGGATTTAGAGAAAATGATAATGGGTCTTTCCTGCATATGATTTTTAAGCCCAATATCAGCTAATTAAATCATTTAATAGTATCTTAATCGAATAATGTTCGCATATACATTCGACTAATTTTTTGAAAAAGCATGGACCAAAAACATTGTTTATACTGTGGCGAGATACTGAAGGGGAGGAGCGACAAAAAATATTGCAACTTGCATTGCAAGAGTGCCTATCAATATGAAAAGTCCAAAAATCTGCCGGAACGGTTCTTCGATAAGGTCGATAACCAATTGCGGTTGAACCGAAAGATCCTAAAGGAATTCAACAAGGGCGGCAAGGTCACGGTACGTAAGGAGCTATTGACGGATGTAGGTTTTAATGATCGTTACCATACCCATATATGGAGAAACCAAAAGGGAGATGTATACCAATTTATATATGAATATGGATATCTACCCCGGATGGAAAACGGTAGGGAAAAGTACGTGCTTATAATTTGGCAGGACTTCATGGAAAAATAGGTAAGTTCCTTTAATACTATTCAATCCCCTGCGGGAGCCTGTCCTCGCTAAGCAGCTCGGCTGGCACCCTCGTTTCCATGGAAAAACCAAAACGGTCCAAGACCGTTCAGGATTTTCCTTCCCCTTCCCACAAATATTCAAAGTCAGGTTTTATATTTTTCCTTTATGGAATAATGCCAATTGAAAATTTATTCTTGCTAATTATCTTGTTTCAATTGCCAGAAAAGTTAAATCAGTACAATAGGAATATTGAAAGGTGAATTTCGAATAAAAAATGTATCCGTGAAACGGATAGCAAGTTATGTTTTGCGGGTCCCAAAACTGTCTACTTCTTCGAAGTGAAAATTGACTGATCCTTGAAAATATCCGAGATTCTACAAATTCTGAGAGTCTAAAAAATCGGAAACGAATTTTCCAAGGGTGAATATTTTGACCTATGATGGGAGAAATATTTAAACTAATTTCAAAAAAGCCGTTTAAGACTATTTCTTGTCAATAAAATCCTTTTGTGGAAAGGGGAAAAAGGAATTCATCACCAAATATTTCATTGTCTGGTAATTACTTAATCTAATCTTATGTAGAGTCCTGAGAGAAAATTTAACATAATTGTTGTACATATGTTGTACAGTAGAAATCAAAAAGGGCTTTCAATCTTTTGAAAGCCCTTTGTTTGCTAGTAGCGGGAACTGGACTCGAACCAGTGACCTTCGGGTTATGAGCCCGACGAGCTACCTACTGCTCTATCCCGCGATGTGGACGACAAAGATACAATTGTTTTCAGGTAAATTCCAAATAAGAACCGATTAGATTTGAAGAATATCAAAAAGAAAGTTTTAATTGTCAGTGGTTACACCGTTTTTAGATTTCAAAATGATATTTTCGTCATAAATAGCTACATTCGAAACTATGGAGCAATTAAACGAGTTTTTGGTCAAGGCAATTTCTGGAACAGAATGGCCCATGTTTGTTTTATTGATTGGAGGTGGATTATTTTTAATGCTCTATTCCAAACTGATGCCCTATCGTTATTTTGGGCATGCTTTGGCCATAACCAGGGGCAAGTATGACGATGTCAATGCAAAGGGGGATGTAAGTTCCCTTCAAGCCCTGTCTGCTGCTGTGGCGGCCACTGTAGGTCTTGGAAATATTTCTGGGGTTGCCATAGCCATTCACGATGGGGGCCCAGGGGTTGTGTTTTGGATATGGATGACCGCACTAATTGGTATGTGTATCAAATTCTATTCCTGTAGTTTATCCATCATGTTCAGGGGGGAGGATTCCGAAGGTAAATTACAGGGAGGTCCCATGTTTTACATTATAAAAGGTCTTGGAAAGAAATATAAGCCGCTGGCCGTATTTTTTGCACTTGCCGGTCTTTTTGGATTTTTAGGTGTTTTTACGGCCAACCAGTTTACGGAAACTTTTATGAGCGTGGTGAATCCTTCGGATACCATAGCCCAAATGAGTGAATTCAACTGGAAGTTGACTATTGGTTTTGTACTTGCCATTGTAAGTTCCTTTGTCATTTTTGGAGGGTTGGAAAAGATTGCGAAAGTAGCGACCGCTATAGTTCCTTTTATGGTCATGGTGTATTTGGTGGCGGTAATCATTGTTATGGTTATGAATGCTTCACAAGTGCTTCCCTCTTTAAAAATGATACTATCAGAGGCTTGGAATTTTAAATCGGTTTTTACAGGAGGTTTTTGGGGACTTGTAATTATAGGGGTCCGAAGGGCCATGTTTTCCAATGAAGCAGGTTTGGGTAGTGCTCCCATGTACCATGGGCAATCCAAAAACGATGAGCCCATTAGGGAAGGTTTGGTGGCCATGTTGGGTCCGTTTATAGATACCATTCTTGTATGCACCTTTACGGCGGTCGTCATTATTCTTAGCGGTGCTTACTTGGAGGAAGGCAGCGGTATCGTAATGACCCTGAACGCCTTCCAAAAGACCCTTTTCGGTTTTGGGGATGAACTATTAATGGTCATAGTTTCTGCGTTTGCACTTTCCACCCTTTTTACATACTCCTATTATGGGGTAAAATGTCTTTCCTATTTGACCAATGCCAGAATCGGTCGTTTGTACAATGTCTATTTTGTGGTCATGATCGTTTTTGCGGCCGTGGCCTCTTTGGAACTGGTGAAAAATCTTATTGATTTATCATACGCCCTGATGGTAATTCCCAATATGATAGCGGTACTTTTGTTGGCACCTAAGGTAAATGCAGCTTCTAGGATTTATTTTGAAAAATTAAAGAATGAACGAACATAAGGCAGGTTTTGTAAATATTATCGGTAATCCAAATGTGGGCAAGTCGACCCTAATGAATGCTTTCGTTGGGGAAAAACTTTCGATAATTACATCGAAGGCACAGACCACCAGACACAGGATTTTAGGTATCGTTAATGGGGACGATTTTCAGGTAATTCTTTCCGATACACCGGGAATCATAAAGCCTGCATATGACCTACAGACTTCCATGATGGATTTTGTGAAATCGGCCTTTGAGGATGCCGATTTACTTTTGTACATGGTAGAAATTGGTGAAAAAGCATTGAAGGATGAGCAATTTTTTAACAAGATTAAAAATTCCAAAATACCAGTTTTACTGCTATTGAACAAGGTCGATAAAGCGAGTCAGGAACTATTGGAGGAACAGGTACAGTATTGGCAGCAAGAACTTCCCTCGGTTGAAATCCATCCTATTTCCGCGCTTCAAAACTTTAATGTTCAAGGTGTATTCGAACGGATTTTGGAATTATTGCCAGCTTCGCCCCCATACTATCCAAAAGACCAGTTGACCGATAAGCCTGAGCGTTTTTTTGTGAATGAGACCATTCGTGAAAAAATACTTATAAACTACAAAAAGGAAATTCCGTATGCGGTAGAGGTAGAAACCGAAGAATTTCTGGAGGACGAGGAAATTATTAGAATTCGATCGGTGATTATGGTAGAGCGTGACTCCCAGAAAGGAATTATTATTGGTCATAAAGGAAGTGCCTTAAAGAAAGTAGGCATGGAGGCCCGTAAGGATTTGGAAAAATTCTTTGACAAACAGGTCCATATTGAACTTTTTGTGAAAGTGAACAAGAACTGGCGAAATGATAGCAGACAGCTAAGAAGATTTGGCTATAATAATTAATTTGGTGACATAAAAAGTTTATTTTTTCTAACCCACTATCCTGGAGTTCTTTACATCTTCCATACTCTAATTGAAGCAATAATACTTCCTTTCTGCATTAAAACTTTTATCGAAAAAATTGCTTTTTCTGCCAGATCGTGTAGATCTTTACATATCTTTGGTATCGATGAAATGCAAATAAAACCGATAAAATGCAAAATATAGTCATATTTGGTGCTTCTGGCCATGGTAGTGTTGTCTTGGATTGCATTGAAAAGGAAGGTAAGTACAAGGTGGTTGGTTTCATCGATTCCTTCAAGAAAAAAGGTGCCATGGTGAACGGATATCCGATACTAGGAACCGAATTTGATCTACCATTTTTAATCGATAAGTATACGATCCGTGGAGGTATCGTGGCAATTGGAGACAATTGGATTCGTAATTCCATGGTAGAACGAATCAATAAAATTTCACCCAATTTTTCATACGTCACAGTTATTCACCCTAGTGCTGAGGTGGGTAAGGAAGTACAGATTGGAGTAGGAACCGTGATAATGCCCGGAGTCATTGTAAATGCAAATGCCATCATAGGTAATTTTTGTCTTTTAAATACCAATAGTTCTTTAGGACATGATGGTTTCATGCAGGATTTTTCCAGTTTGGCCCCAAAAACGTGTACGGGAGGAAATCTCATTTTGGGTAAGTATTCCGCCATTTGTCTGGGAGCCAATGTTATCGATTCTATTTCTATTGGACATCATACAGTAGTTGGTGCGGGCTCTTTGGTGGTGGGAAATTTGGAAAGTAACATTCTGGCATTTGGTTCCCCGGCAAAGAAAATAAGGGTAAGGGGCATAGGCGAACCTTACATGTCCGGCAGAAAAGGCAGATTGGACGTCATCCCTCTTTACAAGTGGGAGGAATAATTTCTTATAATTTTCTCAGTACTTTAATTACTACCTTTGCCCCCAAATAAATGTTATGGGTGCTATAGTCGCTATTGTAGGAAGGCCTAATGTGGGTAAGTCGACTTTTTTTAATCGATTAATTCAGCGCAGGGAGGCTATCGTGGATGCCGTAAGCGGGGTGACCCGAGATCGTCATTACGGGAAAAGCGACTGGAACGGAAAGGAATTTTCTGTTATTGATACAGGGGGTTACGTGCTGGGAAGCGATGATGTTTTCGAGCAGGAAATCGATAAGCAGGTAGAATTGGCCATACAAGAAGCGGATGCCATCATTTTTATGGTCGATGTGGAAACCGGTGTGACCGGAATGGACGAGGATGTAGCAAAATTATTGAGACGCGTAAACAAGCCTGTTTTCTTGGCCGTCAATAAAGTGGACAATGCCATGCGCGAAGAGGATGCCGTCGAGTTTTATTCTTTGGGGCTTGGCGACTTTTATACATTATCCAGTATAAATGGAAGCGGCACAGGAGAATTGCTGGATGCCTTGGTAGAAAAACTGCCTGAATCCGTAAAGGAAGAAAGTGAACTTCCAAGATTTGCCGTTGTTGGAAGGCCCAATGCAGGAAAATCTTCATTTATCAATGCCCTAATTGGTGAAGAACGATACATCGTTACCGATATTGCCGGAACTACCCGGGACAGTATCGATACAAAGTATAACCGATTCGGGTTTGAATTCAATTTGGTGGATACGGCCGGTATTCGAAAGAAATCGAAGGTTAAGGAAGATCTGGAATTTTATTCCGTGATGCGCTCCGTAAGAGCCATTGAACATTGCGATGTGTGTTTGTTACTATTGGATGCCACGCGTGGATTTGACGGTCAAGTTGAAAATATATTTTGGTTGGCCGCCAGGAACAATAAGGGAATTGTGATTCTGGTCAATAAATGGGACTTGGTGGCAGATAAGGAAACCAATACGATAAAGGAATACACAAAAGCTATCAAAAAGGCTATTGAGCCTTTTACGGATGTCCCAATTTTGTTCATTTCCGTATTGACCAAACAACGTATTTTTAAGGCCATCGAAACAGCCGTCGAGGTATATCAGAATCGAAGCAAAAAAATCAAGACGCGGGAATTTAATGATGTCATGCTTCCCTTGATCGAGAATTATCCGCCACCTGCCCATAAAGGCAAGTATGTTAAGATTAAGTTCTGTACCCAGCTACCTACGCCTTATCCGCAATTTGCCTTTTTTTGTAATCTACCACAGTATGTGAAGGATCCCTATAAAAGATACTTGGAAAATAAGATTCGTGAAGAATTTGATTTTACGGGTGTTCCCATTACCGTTTTTATGAGGAAGAAATGATTTATAAGGAGTTAGGAGATAGGAAATGAAAAGTGAAAAGTGTTTTTTTTGCTAAAAGCTAAACACCGAATGATTGAAAGTTATTGTTCATAAGTCATTAGCAGTAGTCCAGTTGTCAATAAGTAGAGTATTATTGAGTTTATCTCAACAATGGACAAGTACCTTTTTGTATCGATTATTAACCCGTGAACAATTTGATGTAAAGCGTACAGTGTGTAGCGAATAGCTTCTAGCGAATTCAAACAACCAACTTACCAACCTCCAGAGGCACCTCCGCCGCCAAATCCGCCACCGCCAAATCCACCGCCAAAACCTCCTCCACCAAAGTTTCCACCACTAAATCCACCCCCGGAAGAGCCGCTTCTTCCCATATTGCTCAATATGATTACATCCCATGGGCTTAATCCACGCCTTCTACCTCCACGACCATTATTTCCACCTTTGCGACTCCATAGAATGAAAAGAATGATTAGAAAAATTAGAAAAGGTAAAAATGAAGAAAGCGGGGGTCCCTTCGTTTCGTCAAAAGTTCTGTCCTCCTTGAACTCGCCATTGAGGACTTGAAAAATGGCATCTGCACCTAAATTTAGTCCTTGATAATAGTCTCCTTTCTTGAATTCAGGGATAATGATATTCTGAATTATGCGGCGCGACATGGCATCCGTCAGGGAGCCTTCTACGCCATATCCCGTGTTTATGGCAATTTTACGATCGTCCCTCGCAAGAATGACCAATATTCCATTATCCTTACGACTTTGCCCGATGCCCCATTTTTGACCCCATTGCGCCCCCAAGTAGTTAATGTTTTCACCCTCGGTGCTGGCAATGATGGCCATAACAATTTGGGTGGACGTACTGTCCGAATACCTAATCAATTTCTGTTCCAATGCCTTTTTTTGCCCTTCGGGCAACAGGTTCACATAATCGTAAACACTGGTTTGCAGGGAAGGTTTCGGCGGTATCTCGAACTGTCCATATGCAAGACAGGAAACAAAAATTAAGAAGACTGCTAGTAATTTTTGGGGAAAGCTTTTTAAAAAACTTAACGCACCCGTGCACGTAACGGAATTCCCCTCCTTTGGAGGGGTTAAGGGAGGCTTTTTATCCTTTTGAAACCTCATTGCTCAGTTCGTTTGTGTCATTGGCATGCCAAGGAAAATGTACTTTTAGCTCCTTTCCTGCCTCCAAAATTCCTGCAACCAACCCTTGTTTAAATTGCCCTTTTTTAAAGTGTGTTTCAATGATGTCCTTGGTAGAGTCCCAGAAGCCTTTGGGAACAACATCGTTAATGCCCTTGTCCCCGCAGATGACAAATTTTTTGTCGTGTACGGCAACATAAATCAACACACCGTTGCCTTCCTTGGTATTGTCCATCTTCAATAGGTGGAAAATTTCCTTGGCACGTTCGTAATGGTTTTCCCTTGTGTGTGCCTCTATGTGCACCCTAATTTCTCCAGAAGTATCTTTTTCCGCTTCCAAGATGGCCGCTACAATTTCCTGTTCTTCGGCCTGGGTCAAAAAATCCTCTACTTTGGACATCGGCTTTTATTCAAATTCAAAATTCACATCGGGTGCTTGTTCCGATCCTGCTTCGGCATTGAAATAAGCCAATTCATCAAAATTGAAAATTCCTGCCAAAATCGAATTTGGAAATTTCTTGATGTGCAAATTGTAGGGTTCAACCGTGGCGTTAAAACGGTCCCTGGCCACGTTGATCCTATTTTCCGTTCCTTCCAATTGGGACTGAAGCTCCAGAAAATTTTGATTGGCCTTAAGGTCTGGGTATCGTTCCACGGTGACCAATAATCTACTTAAGGCTCCGCTAAGTCCACTTTGTGCCTCATTGAAATTCGCCAATTGTTCCGGGGTAATATTGGTAGGGTCAATGTTCACGGAGGTTGCTTTTGCACGTGCTTCGATTACATCCGTCAAGGTACCGCGTTCAAAGTCTGCAGCTCCCTGTACGGTCTTTACCAAATTTCCAATAAGGTCGTTTCTTCGTTGATAGGCGCTCTCCACGTTCGCCCACGTTTTGGTGGAGGTTTCTTTGAGTGCAATGGCCGTGTTGTTAAAACCAACCGCCCATTGGTAGATTCCAAAGGCAAGTACGGCAAGCACAATTAGGGCAATTAATCCTTTTTTCATTGTCAATAGTATTAGTGTTTATAATGGTTATCCAGTTAGTATGCCAAAGAAAGCTTTTGTTACAGCTTTTAGAGCTGTTCCTTTATTTTGATTAGCTCCGCCTTTACGCGCTCCAGTTTTTGAATGATTTCAAAATTGGACAGGGTCTTTTGTTTTTCTTCCTTTAGGTGTATTTTGGCACCGTCCAAAGTGAAGCCCCTTTCCTTTACCAAGTGGTAGATCAATTGAAGGTTCTTAATGTCCTGGGGGGTGAATTTCCTGTTACCCTTGGCATTTTTTTTGGGCTGTAGCACGTCAAACTCCTTCTCCCAAAACCGAATCAAAGAAGTGTTTACACCAAATGCCCTGGCCACTTCGCCAATCCCGTAATATCTTTTTTCAGGAAGTTCTACTTGCATTAATCCAGGGATTGGTTTTCTTGGTTGGCGTATTTCAACATGTTTTCAAATTCCTCCGGAGACAAGCTTCCGTAGTAGAAATTAATTGGGTTGATACGGTCGCCGTCCTTCCAAACCTCGTAATGCAGATGTGGGGCTTCTGAACGACCGGTGCTACCAACGAAACCAATGAGGTCCCCTCTTTTTACCTTTTGTCCAACTTTTACGTTATACTGGCTCAAGTGCCCATAAAGACTTAGGTATCCATAACCATGGTCAATACGGATATGCTTTCCGTACCCGGACGAATTGTTGTCTGCCCGAGTCACTTCTCCATTGCCCGACGCATAGATGGGTGTTCCCTTTGGAGCGGTAAAGTCCATTCCATAATGCATTTTTCGTGCCTTCGTAAAAGGGTCTGAGCGCCATCCAAAACCAGAGGCCATACGTGTAAGGTCCTCATTGTTTATAGGCTGTATGGCGGGTATGGACATTAATAGTTTCTCCTTTTCTTCGGCTAGTTTGGTAATCTCGTCCAAAGATTTGGACTGGATGGCCATCTGCTTTTTAATGATGTCCAATCGCTGTGTGGTGGCAATGACCATTTCGGAGTTGTTGAATCCCTCCAAGGATTTGTATCGGTTTACACCTCCAAAGCCCGCTCGTCGTTGCTCCTCTGGAATCGGATTCGCTTCAAAATACAATCGGTATATGTTATTGTCCCTATCCTCAATATTGGCCAGAACATCTTCAATCTGTTCCATTTTTTTGTTCAGGAGCTCAAATTGAAGTTCGTAGTTCTTAACCTCCCGTTGCAGGGAAAGTTCGCGAGGGGTATTTATAACATTCGTGTTCAAGAGTAAAATCAACCCGAGCATTCCAAAAAGGAAGGAACCTAAAAAGAAAAACGCGATATTTCTGTATCGCTTCGATTTTTCAGGCTCGATCTTTCTGTAGGAAAGCGTATCCGGATCGTAATAGTACTTTACTTTAGACATGAAGCTATTTTATCCTATTTTTGTGGTTTATTTTAACATAACAAACAAATATAAAAATTGTTTTCTACAAACAGTTAAAATTTGTAAAAGCTTAGCATTTTAGATGAATTCCAAGGATATACGAACCCAGTTCCTAACATTTTTTGAAGGTAAAAAACACAAAATTGTACCCTCTGCGCCCATGGTCATAAAGGATGATCCAACCCTCCTTTTTACCAATGCGGGAATGAACCAGTTCAAGGAGTTTTTCTTGGGAATCAACGAACCCAAAAACACCCGGGTGGTGGATACGCAAAAGTGCCTTCGCGTGAGTGGAAAGCACAACGACCTGGAAGAGGTGGGCAAGGATACCTACCACCATACCATGTTCGAAATGTTGGGCAATTGGAGTTTTGGGGATTACTTTAAGGAGGAGGCCATTACCTGGGCCTGGGAATTGTTGACCGAAGTCTTCAAAATGGACAAGGACAGTCTGTATGTTTCCGTTTTTGAGGGAAGCCAGGATGCCGATACACTGGAAAAGGACGCCGAGGCCTATGCCATTTGGAACAAGATCGTTCCTGCCAATAGGATCATCATGGGCAATAAAAAGGACAACTTTTGGGAAATGGGCGACCAAGGTCCGTGTGGCCCATGTTCCGAAATTCATGTCGACCTGCGTTCCGATGAAGAAAAAAAGAAAGTATCCGGAGCAAGTTTGGTGAACAAGGACCACCCTTTGGTCGTGGAAATCTGGAACCTGGTTTTCATGCAGTATAACCGTAAGGCCGATGGATCCCTGGAACCGTTACCGGCCAAACATGTGGATACGGGCATGGGGTTCGAGCGACTCTGTATGGCCTTGCAAGGCAAAAAATCCAACTACGATACGGATGTTTTTACACCCCTGATACGGGAAATAGAGATTATCACCGATGCCAAATATGGAAAGGACGAACCTACGGATATTGCCATTCGAGTAATTGCAGACCATATACGGGCGGTTTCTTTTTCCATTGCAGATGGGCAATTGCCCAGCAATACAGGTGCAGGCTATGTCATTAGACGTATTTTACGCCGTGCAGTACGGTACGGTTTTACCTTTTTAGGGACCAAGGAACCTTTTATGTACCGCTTAGTAAACGTACTTACCCAAAGTATGGGCGAGGCATTTCCAGAACTGTCAGAACAAAAGCAGCTCATTGAAAATGTTATCAAGGAAGAGGAACATAGTTTTTTAAAAACCTTGGATCAGGGATTGGTGCTGTTGGATACCATCATTGAAAAAACCAAGGGTAAAACGGTAGACGGTAGAAAAGCTTTTGAACTTTACGATACCTACGGATTTCCAATAGACCTTACCGCCTTGATCTTAAGTGAGAGAGGTTTTTCCTTGGACGAAGATGGTTTTAATGTTGCCATGCAGGAACAGAAAACCCGTTCCAAAACGGCTTCGGAAACTTCTAAGGGTGATTGGGAGAATTTACAGTCCGATGCTGAGCAGGAGTTTGTAGGGTACGATAGGTTGGAGGCCGATGTAAAAATAGTAAAATATAGAAAGTTGGAGTCCAAAAAACAAGGGTTGCAGTATCAAATTGTCTTTAATCTGACACCTTTTTACGCAGAGGGTGGCGGTCAAGTAGGGGACAAGGGCTATTTGGAATCCCCCGATGGCGATGTAGTGTATATCGTTGACACTAAAAGGGAAAACAACGAAATCGTACATTTTGCCAAAAACCTTCCCAAAAAATTGGAAGGAACCTTTAAAGCGGTCGTGGACAGCAAACAACGTCAGCGCACCGAAGCCAATCATACAGCGACCCATTTGCTGCATCAGGCATTGCGCGAAATCTTGGGAACACATGTGGAACAGAAAGGTTCCGCCGTACATTCCAAATACCTGCGATTTGATTTCTCCCATTTTTCCAAAATGACCAAGGAGGAATTGGAGGCTGTGGAATCCTTTGTCAATGCGAGGATAACGGGCCAATTGCCGCTGGAGGAACAGCGGAACGTACCTATAAAGGAAGCCTTGGAAAATGGGGCGATGGCCCTGTTCGGGGAAAAATATGGCGATGCTGTACGTACCATCCGTTTTGGGAAATCCATTGAATTGTGCGGGGGGACCCATGTGAAGAACACCTCTGATATCTGGCATTTTAAAATTAAGTCGGAAGGAGCGGTGGCCGCAGGAATACGCAGGATAGAAGCGATTACCAGTGACGCCGTAAAGGATTTCTATGCCGAAAGCAATAAATCATTGACCGAAATAACCGAAGCACTAGGAAATCCGCAGGATGCCGTGAAAGCAGTAAAAAGTCTGCAGGACGAGAATTCCGATTTAAGGAAGCAGATCGCTGCGCTTTTAAAAGACAAGGCAAAAAACCTTAAAGGCGATTTGCAGAGTGAACTACAGGAGAAAAACGGGGTGCGATATCTAATCAAGAAGCTTGATCTGGATGCCGCGGGCATCAAGGACCTCAGTTTTGAAATGGGACAAAACCAATCCGACCTATTTTTACTTTTTGCCACCGAGCAGGATGGGAAGGCCCTGCTTTCCTGTTATATTTCCAAAGAATTGGTTGCAAGCAAAAATCTGAATGCAGGTACCATTGTTCGGGAATTGGGCAAATACATTCAAGGAGGTGGCGGCGGCCAGCCCTTCTTTGCAACGGCGGGAGGGAAAAATCCGGCAGGAATTCCCGACGCCATGGAGAAGGCTTTGGAATACTTGGGCTAATGTGAAGTTCTGAAACCAATAGATCCCAGTTGGAATATTTTTTATAAGTCGCAAGCCCAAATAGTAAGACCCCAAAGGTTTTTAAAACCTTTGGGGGCATGGAAAAGATTGGAAAATAATAATAGAATGCTCAGTATAATCTTCCTATAAAAAATAAATAAATGAAATATGAGATTCTGATTGTTTTTCTTCTGCTGCTTTCATCTTGTTCAGAGCCTATTTCCAAAAACAAAGAAAAATCCGTTTACGAGAAATCACCACCTATTTCTAATGAAGATTCACTAAGAATTCAGGACTATTGGTCAAAAGCGAATCAATCAGGGGTATATTCCCAAGAAAGACAAAAATATCTTGATTCCATTTTGTTGATTAAGCCAGATACCGCCTACATCTGGCAGCAAAAGGCAATGCCCCTATATAAGGAAAGAAAATATTCATTGGGCAAACCTTTCTTAGCGAAGGCCGTCCTATATGATTCGGTCAAGTATTTGGATTACAGCGCATTCGTGAAATGTTTGTTCTCAAAAGAGTATGAGGAATCCATTCTAGAGTTTTTGGAGGCTAAGAATAAATTTGGTGACCGCTATGTAATGGACCACACATACAATTTCTATATTGGGATTAGCTACCTACAATTGAACCAATTTATAAAAGCAAAAGACTTTCTAATTCGAAGTAGGGACCAGCAGTTTAAAGATTTTCCGAACGAACCTCCCGAAGAGGCATGCCATTATCTGGATTGGTTTTATTTAGGGGTAGCTGCCTATGAGTTAAAAGAGTATGAATCAGCAATAGAATTTTTTGATACGAGTTTGAAAGTATATACAAATTTTGGTGATGCACTTTACTATAAAGGAATTTCTCACTATAAAATGGGAAATAAAGACGAGGCGGAACTTGCTTTAAGAATGGCAAAGGAAAACAGGGAAAATACTATAAACGAGGATCAAGTATATTACGTAATATATCCCTACCAGGTCTTTCATAAACTGAGTCCTTTGGCCGGTAACAATAAGTAGTAAAAAGACCCCAAAGGTTTTTAAAACCTTTGGAGTCTCCAATACTGATCAAACTATTGGAAATCAAACTATAGAAAATGAAACTCCAGACACAAATACCTTTATCAAAAGCAAATAATCCTATAGATTATTCCAGCAAGATATTGATATTAGGGTCTTGTTTTTCCCAGAATATGGGGGATAAATTGGCGTATTTCAAGTTTCCGGTTTTGCAAAACCCCTTTGGTATTTTATTTCATCCCCTGGCCATTGAAAATCTTGTCAAAAAAGCGGTCGACAAATATGAATACACGGAAAGGGATATTTTTCAGTTTCAGGGACGTTGGCAATGTTTTGAGGCACATTCGGAACTGAGTTCAAGTAACAAGGAGGTACTTTTGGAGCGTTTGAATTCGGCGGTATTGGAGACCAACAAATACGTAAGTGAAGCATCCCACATTGCGATTACCTTGGGCACCGCTTGGGTCTATCGGCATTTAGAAAAAAATATTCTAGTGGCCAACTGCCATAAAGTGCCCCAACGCGAATTTCAAAAAACACTGCTGAAAGAAAATGAGATAGTTACCTCCATAACCGCTACCGTTAACAGTATCAAAGCCGTAAACCCAGAAGCACAGATTATATTTACCATCTCCCCCGTACGCCATTTAAAGGATGGTTTTATTGAAAACCAACGAAGTAAATCGGTACTCATATCAGCCATACACGCAACGGTTGGAGTTCCCCCTTTGGGGGCTAGGGGGCTTTATTTCCCCAGCTACGAAATCATGATGGATGAACTTAGGGACTATCGTTTTTATAAAGAGGATATGGTACACCCCAATGTGTTGGCCATCGACTATATCTGGGAGAAATTTAGAAGCGTTTGGATTTCGGAGGAAGTAGGTGAGGCGATGGCGAAGGTAGCAGAAATTCAAAAGGGCTTGGCGCACAGACCCTTCGATGAACAATCGGAGGGGCATCAGAAATTCCTAAAAACCCTCGACCAAAAAATTGCGTATATTAAACAGAGATATCCCTTTATGAATTTTGAAAATTCTTCTTCATGAAACGTTTTTTAGCCGGCGTGCTGATAACTTTGGCGGTAGTTTTCATCATCAGGTCCTGCAAGGACGAAAAGGCCTCCAAAGCTATTTTGGAAGAGAATTCCATGCTCATACAAACCCAAATTGAAAATGTTTCCAAGCTCATTGTTACGGAAGGTCACTTTGCAGAAGTTTACAATTACAAGGATTCAAAAGAGCTTTTTGGTCCTTTGCTTACAGCGGATAAAAAAGCATTGGTGGTAGTAAATGCCGATGTCAGCATCTCCTATGACTTAAGCAAGGTTACCTTTGAGCTGGACGAACCCAATAAAACCCTCAAAATAACCGGTATCCCGGAACCCGAAATCAAGCTGAACCCAGATTTTGAATATTACGATGTTACCGCTGATTATCTAAATCAGTTTGATGCTGGGGATTACAACACCATAAAACGAAATATAAGGAACTCGCTGCTTAAAAAAGTGGAAGCTTCCACGTTGTGGACTAACGCCAAGAATAGGTTATTGAGCGAGCTACAAAAATTTTACGTACTTACCAATAGTCTGGGTTGGACGCTAGTCTATCAAGATAGAAGTATAGAATCTGCAGCCGACTTCACTATTTTGCCTTGACATCTTTGGGCTATGAGTTGGGTCAAAACACCTATTTATAAGGTTTACAAGAGGTCTTTCAAAATATTTCTACCAAAAGTGTATTCGGTAAGCCCGTGTTCTGATTTAACTATAAATTACTCTTTAAAAATAACTTTTTTGATCAAACCTTTAAAAACGCTATTTCAAATGAGTTATTAAGTGATAGTGTTTTTTGGATATAACCTTTTCAGGGGAACTAAGTAATACTTCTGCATATGCTTTGTCTTTCTTTTGAAGGATTTTTTATTTTTAGATTGCCTTTATACCACGAAAAGTCCCTTGCCCTACTTGAGGTTTTGTGTATTTTTGATATACATAACTTATATTGTTTTCAATGTCCGCCTCCTCGCCAGCAGAAAAAAATCTTTACATTATTATTTTTCTCAACTCTATTTATCCTATGGGAAATGAATTAAGGTCTTTTCTTAGTGACAAAATAAAAAGTTGTCAGTTTCGTAAAAATGAATTTGTAGTTAGGACCGGAGAGAAATGTGAAAGGCTGTATTTGCTTAAGGAGGGTATGGTTAGAGGTTTTTTTAATAGCGGGGGAGAGGAAATTACCACTTGGGTGGATAGTGAAAATGAAGTATTTACATCGATCACAGGTTTTTTCGGAAATAAGCCGGCCATGGAGAATATCCAATGTATAGAAGATACTTACTGTGATTACTTGGAGTATAAGGACTACAGATACTGTCTGAGGCGTTTCCCTGAAATGAACCATATAAGTAGGATGATGTTAGAAGAATACTACAGGCTTTCTGAACATAGAGTTTTGTTGGCCAGAATCCCATCTGCAAAAAATAGGCTTGATTATTTTATGGAACATAGTAAAAAGGACTATGCGAAGCGCATACCAAAGAAATATTTAGCTTCCTTTTTGGCCATGAGACCGGAAACCCTGAGCCGTTTGTTAAAAAAATATAGCGATAATTAAAAAATATGTTCTTCATCGGTAAAATATCACACTTCATCGATATTTTAATGTATTTTGAAGTAGTAAGTTTTTGATTATCAAAAGATTGTATTTCACTTTTTCATTTCTTTTACTCAAAGTATCAAAAAATCATTTTTGTAAGAAAATACTTTAAATTGACATATGTCAATTCCTCAAAAAATAATTTGTAATAAGAAAATATTATAAGCGTTTTCTTACAAATTAAAAGGAAAATTTAAACTTTTCTGTAGTACACAAGTTAAAATGTATTTGGCAAAAATGATAAACCGACCCACAATAAATAGTATGATAAAGTAACCTCGACCTTTACTCTCTAATCCCGAAAATTTATTGACCTATGGTATCTAGATACCATAAATTTTAAAAGCCCCATTTAGGGGCCTGGGATTTCCTGCGCCTTTCTCAAAATTTTTAAGGGCATAAGTAAAATTAAAAAACACTTTTAATCTCTTGATAATGAGAATTTTAAAAACAACAAGTAATACCAATATTAATTCTAGGCCTATTTGTTAAAAAAGGTAGGCTAACCTTAAATCCTTTAACCCTATGAAACCAAAAAAAATCCTACTCGCTTTAACTCTCCTTCTTTCTGTTTGGGTACAGAAGATATCATCCCAAGAAAGTGATGGAGTAAGCACCCCTCAAGAACTTCTATCCATAGCAATTTCAGATGAAAATCTTTGGAGTGAATTGGAAATGAACCCAAATGAGGTATCAAAAATTTATCTACTTGATCATGGAGTTGTTTTAAATCTACCGGAGAATTTTACGATAAACGGTATTCCCTTTGAAATAATTCAAAAGAACCAAGTTGAAAGTATTGGTGATTTTCCCATGGTTCGGGTTCATACGCTGAATATCGAGGAGGACAAGGCCTTGGTCAGAATCTACCTTTCTAAAAAAAGTAACGGTATTGAATACAACTCAAACGCCGAATTTCAATTTACCAAGCAAAATCTAGCCTGGGTTTTAACCAATAAACTATAACGGTATGAATGCAAAATTTACGAAAATCGGTATTCTTCTCCTTTTTGGATTGTTTTTCAATGTAACCAACCTGTTGGCACAAACCAATAGAATATTGAACAATGATCGATTAAGAATAGGAAACGGTGCGCAGAGTTCCATTAACTCCGCTGGAAATATGGAGCAGCCCTTTTATTACAATGGATCTGTTTATAGGAAACTGACATACAGTACATATCCTTTGGATATTCAATGGGGTGTTGGTGGTGATGGCACTAATAATTGGAACATTAACGGAACTTTAATACAGAATCCAGCCTTAGGAGGTCAAACCTATGACTACAGTAATTTTACGGTTACCAACCCCACAACTGGCGATGGATATGGCCAAATAAAAACTTCTGGTACTATATCGATCAATGGTCAAACGTTCATGGTCGAAAATATTTATGAGCTTCTGCAACCAGAGGGATACATTGGTATAAAGGTGAAAATAACAAATACCAGTGGGTCTCCAGCTTCCAATGTTCGATTATGGGTGGGTACCCGGGATGATTATGTAGGCGGTACCGATCAGCCGACCAAAACTAGGGGAAATCTGATCGACGAAGAATTTGTTGCGTTGGATAACCAAGCAGATCAGGCAAAAGCGATAAAAATATCTACGGCACAGGAGGCCATTTTATTTTTCAGTAATTCCGATAGGGCTTATTCCACTATTAACAGTTGCTGTAGTTTTACGAATTCCACGAATCAAAATCCAGCAACGAATCTTATAACCCAAACGGGTGATGGTTCATATGCGCTTTACGTAAGGTTTGATGATTTGGACGTAAATGAAAGCGATGAGCTTATATGGTACTACGGGGCCGGTACCCTACCTGAAATTGATGAGATAATCGCTAGGGTGGCAAGTGCTGCCATAGGTGCGTTCGATAACATTACCTATAACGCTGCGGACTATGCTGCTAGAACAGCGGAAGCGGGTACAGGTTATTGGGTATTGGTTCCTGATGGGGCCACGGCTCCAACGGAAGCCCAAATTAAGGCAGGTACTGACTACAGTGGAGTTACGCCTATTTCTTCAGGAAATGCTTCTATGCAGGCAGATGTAGAACATATCTTTAATCTCACCGGGTTAGCTGCCCATACGGATTACGATTTTTATTTTGTATCGGAATACTTTGATGGAGTGGATTTTGTTTTCACTGAAATTATCAGTGAAGATTTACATACAAAAGAGGCGCTACCAGTTCTGGATTCGTTTACTCCAGAAACTGCAGCTTATGGCGAAACGGTTACAATTTCTGGATACAATTTGCTTACTACCTCTGGTGTTACTATTGGGGGCATAAATGCTACCTACACGGTAATAGATTCAGAAACTGTTGAAATAATAGTACCTGCCGGGGCAGAAGATTTTTATATAGAATTGACAAATGAAAGTGGTACGGCTTCCATCGAATCAGAGATTTCGGACACTTCAGGAAACTGTAGTACCGGATGGTCTGGGGCATGGCAGACACTAACGCCAAGTGAAGACGGAATACTAAATACGGTAACCTTAAAACTGGACAACACTGATCTTAATAATGCTTATGATTTGTTTCTTGAATTACATGAAACGGATAATAATCCAGCGTCTGCCAGTCCCGGAGTGAAATTCAACTCGTTGCTGGGTACCTCTGAGACGATAACTATGTCAACTAATACTCCTGCAACCGAAGTACAGTTTACGTTCACTTCCAATATTGAATTGGACGCCAATGAAGATTATTATGTGGTTTTGAAAGAATCTTCTGGAAATCCATCCGGAACTGGTCTTCAAGGTGTTTATTTTAGCTGCGAAGGAGAAACAGATGGAGGGGCGGGTAATCTTTTTGGAAGATTGTACTACAAGTTTACGGTAAACCCAATTTTAAACATAAGTAATCCACCGACTGATATTTCAATTTCGCAGAATACGATTCAAGAAGACAATGTTGCTAACCAAATAATAGGGTCTTTTAGCACCACGGATGAAGATGTTAGTGATACACATACGTATGTCTTTGTAACGGGATCTGGAGATACTGACAATACTTCTTTTGTTATAAATGGAAATGACCTTGAGGCAGGAGAAGTATTTGACTTTGAAACAAAAGCATCATATTCTTTAAGGGTTTCAACCACGGACTCGGAAGGAAATAGTTTTGAAAAAAGTTTCACGATCACCATTCAGGATAATACCGATGAAGACGGTGATGGAATCAATGATTCTATGGACAATTGTCTCAATCTTGCTAACGCTGACCAAACAGATACCGATGGCGATGGTATGGGCGACCTATGTGACGACGACGATGACAACGACGGTACACCGGATTCCGAGGATGATTTCCCGTTGGACGAGAACGAGGATACCGATACCGATGGTGACGGAACGGGCGACAATGCCGATGACGACGATGACAACGACGGTACACCGGATTCCGAGGATGATTTCCCGTTGGACCAGAACGAGGATACCGATACCGATGGCGACGGAACCGGCGACAATGCCGATGACGACGACGACAACGACGGTACTCCGGATTCCGAGGACGATTTTCCATTGGACGAGAACGAGGATACCGATACGGACGGGGACGGAACGGGCGACAATGCCGATGACGACGATGACAACGACGGTACTCCGGATTCCGAGGACGATTTTCCATTGGACGAGAACGAGGATACCGATACGGATGGCGACGGAACCGGGGACAATGCCGATGACGACGATGACAACGACGGCACACCGGATTCCGAGGACGATTTTCCATTGGACGAGAACGAGGATACCGATACGGACGGGGACGGAACGGGCGACAATGCCGATGACGACGATGACAACGACGGCACATCGGATTCTGAGGACGCCTTCCCATTAGATTCCAATGAGGATACCGATACGGACGGGGACGGAACCGGCGACAATGCTGACGACGATGACGACAACGATGGCACACCGGATTCTGAGGACGCCTTCCCGTTAGATCCCAATGAGGATACCGATACGGACGGGGACGGAACGGGCGACAATGCCGATGACGACGATGACAACGACGGCACATCGGATTCTGAGGACGCCTTCCCATTAGATTCCAATGAGGATACCGATACCGATGGTGACGGAACCGGCGACAATGCTGACGACGATGACGACAACGACGGTACACCGGATTCTGAGGACGCCTTCCCGTTAGATCCCAACGAGGATACCGATACAGACGGGGACGGAACGGGCGACAATGCCGATGACGACGATGACAACGACGGCACACCGGATTCGGAAGATGATTTCCCATTGGACGAGAACGAGGATACCGATACCGATGGTGACGGAACAGGCGACAATGCAGATGAGGACGACGACAACGACGGTACACCGGATTCGGAAGATGATTTCCCATTGGACGAGAACGAGGATACCGATACCGATGGTGACGGAACAGGCGACAATGCGGATGATGATGATGACAACGACGGTACACCGGATTCTGAGGACGATTTCCCGTTGGACGAGAACGAGGATACCGATACGGACGGGGACGGAACAGGGGACAATGCCGACGATGATATTGACGGGGACGGAATTCCAAATGATGAGGATCTATATCCCTACGGCGAATCAGAAGATAGGGACAACGATGGTGTGCCTGATGTAGATGATGCTTTCCCAGATGACCCAAATGAGAGCGTGGACAGCGATGGCGATGGCCAAGGGGATAATTCGGATACGGATGATGACAATGACGGTACGTTAGATGATGAGGATGCCTTTCCATGGGATCCCAACGAGGATACGGACACGGACGGTGACGGCACTGGCGATAATTCCGATAGCGATGATGACAATGATGGAACCAATGATGAAGCTGATAAATTCCCGTTAGATCCAAATGAGGATTCGGATTTGGATAATGACGGTATTGGTGATAATGAAGACATGGATGATGACGGTGATGGAGTGATGGACGAAGTAGATGCATTCCCCATCGAAAAGGAACCCACACTGGTACCAGCCGAAGCCTTTACACCGAATGGTGATGGGAACAACGATACTTGGGTGATTCCTGGAATAGACAACTACCCCAACAACGTGGTGAAAGTCTTCAACAGATGGGGACACGAAGTATTCGCCATACACTCCTATAAAAATAACTGGGAGGGTTTTTACAAGGACAACCGTGAGAAACTCCCTTCAGGGTCCTACATGTATGTCATAGACTTGGGCGATGGTTCAAAACCCATCCAAGGATGGTTGTTCATCAATTATTAACAAATTAAAAAAGTAAAAATGATACGAATTATAAATTCAATTATTGTCCTGTTCGTGCTGCTTTCTTCAGTTAGGGCTTGGAGTCAACAGGATCCAAATTACACCTTTTATCGGTATAACATGAACATTTACAATCCCGCATTTGCAGGAAGTTCAGAAGGTGTGGAGTTTGTCCTTGGGCTCAGGAGCCAATGGGCGGGCATCGAAGGTGCCCCAGAAAGCCAGAGTGCCATTTTTGGTATGCCCGTGGGCAATAAGGTCGGTTTAGGCGTTAGCATCCTAAATGACAAAACCTTTATTGAGACCCAAACATGGATGGCGGTGGACTTTTCCTACCACATCGACCTTGATGAAGATAACCAGTTGTATTTTGGACTAAAGGCGAGTGCTAACTCCTACGATGCCAATACCCAAGGTCTTTTGACCTACGGCGTTGGTCAGGACGGATCGTTGATGAACTTTGAAAGCCGTTTTACACCGAACGTAGGTGCTGGTATCTATCTAAAAAATGAAAAGTATTTTATATCTCTCTCCGCGCCAAAGATTTTGACACCTGATAGGCTTCAGGAAGCCAATGGAAATGCATTTCTTGGCGCCGACAGGATGCACGCTTATCTTGGAGGTGGTTACGATTTCCTTTTGGGTGGAAGTACCAAATTGCAGGCCTTGGGTATGATTAGATATGTAGATGCATCTCCGCTTTCCTATGAACTTACAGGTCTTTTGGACCTTGCGGAGAGATTTACCCTTGGTGCCGGATATCGGTATAATGAAAGCATAAGCGGACTTTTTCTCTTTAAGGTTTCGAACGGGTTCCAATTGGGCTATGCCTATGAGAATGCCTGGCAGAGACCAATCGATGGTCTTGACCAGGGAACACATGAGGTCTTCATGAGATTCTTATTATAGGTAGTTTGGTGTTTTTCTAAAAAGCCCTTGACCAAAGGTCAAGGGCTTTTTTTATTGGCCCCGCCAACAGGTTTATTAACCCGAGGCTTACTTCGAAACAAAAAGTTCGTTTCTTACGAATGTCTCGTAAATTTGTTCTGAGCTTGTTTATTTTTCAATGAATTGGGCGTCCGTCAGCGCAATGCCGTCATCGATCAGATGGCCTAACTTCGGATTTTCCAATTTGATCGAATTCAAATGGGCCTTTATATCACTGGCAAAATCCAAATCCTGGTTTCCTACTGCCAGTTCATATAATTCCACAGAAAGCAGCCAATCCAAAGGATATTTCTTAGTAAGTACCTTAAAAACTTTATTCCTTGAAATGGTCGTATTTTTACCGTTTCTATAATCCCTAATTTGTTGGTAGAGATTTTCCAATTCCTCATCCTTGGAACCTTTCGCTTTTGGATTGGAACTGCTTAGTTCATGGTTTAACAGATCAAAGCTTTTTAAATCGGCAGGGCCATGATAGGCAGAGACTATCCGTTCCCCAATGGCCATATTGTACAGTTCGTCCTTGGACTCAAAGAGAATCTGATCGTTATGGGTGACTTTACAGTGCTCAAAAGTGATGAGGATGATTTGTCCCTGTAGGTTTCTGGTACCCGTTACAATTTTTCCGCTGATACTGATACCGCCTTCAAATTCTAGGGAGACGTCGTTTCCTTCATAAATATTATAGGCTTTTAAATCCCGGGGACTCATATCTTCAATGGCAATATTGATTCCCTTAAGTCTTCCGATTGGGGATCCAAATCCTGTGGCATGTTGATTGATATCCTGTCCTACCAATTCCTTTTCCCGAAACGCTAGTGCCGATTTTCCTTTGGTCTGAAAATAAATGGGCTCCCCATTATGTGCAATGACGCTTTCAAAATTACCTGATACCTGCAATCCCGTACTAAGTTCAATCGTACCTAAATCTTTCGAATCAATAAGTTTTTGAAGTCCGCTCAGGCCGCCGGTTCGCAAGGCCATCGTATTGGCGAAGTCCTCCAGTACTTGGCTTAAAAATGCGAAATCTGGTGTCACATAAAGTTGGGGTTGGGGTTGGGTAATGTCAAAGGGGGTATGTGCCGCTTCGATGGAGTAGGGTACTTTCTTGACCTTGTCCGTCATGCACCATGCACTCTCCCCAATACTCGATAGGAGTCCGGCCCCATAGATTTTCGGATTCTCTAGAGTACCTATTAGGCCATATTCCACGGTCCACCAATGTAGGTTCCTGATTAAAGCCATTTCGCTGGGTTCGCCCATATTTTGTTGGAGTTCGTCCACGCGTTTTTCAGCTTTCACTATTTCTTCCTTTGTCGTTCCTTTGGCTTCCTTGATTATGGACAGATGTCTAACGGCTTCATAAAGCTCAAAATCCTTGGCGTTCGAGATGGCCTTGCTACCAATTTCCCCAAATCTTCTTAGGTAAGCGGCATATTCTGGATTGGCAATTATGGGTGCATGTCCCGCTCCTTCGTGGATTATGTCCGGCGCGGGGGTGTATTCAATGTTTTCGAGCTGCCGGATGTCCGAAGCAATGACCAAAACATTAAATGCCTGAAATTCCATAAAGGCTGCCGGAGGTATAAAACCATCCACGGCGACCGCCGCCCAGCCCAAATCCTTAAGGATACGGTTCATACCGTACATATTGGGAATACTTTCTATGGAAATCCCAGTTCTCTTTAAACCTTGTGTGTAGGATTCATGGGCAACGGTACTGAGATAATCCACATTCTTTCGCATTACGTACCGCCAAACCGCCTGATTGATGGCCGTGTAGTGCTCATAATGTTGTGGTTTTATGTACTGCTTTAAATGTTTGGGCAGTTTGTCCAGTATGGGATTGCTTTCGTAATTCATGGTATTCTATCTTAACGAGTTCTTATACCGGGTACTAATAAAATTAGTATATATAGGTTTAAGTAGCTGTTAAAATTTATTATCTACGTGAATATTCCCTTTATTTGTTATTATTATAGGAAATTGTTGGTTTTTGATGCATGGAGAACCATCAACAAAAGGAAAAAATATCATGGAAAAACTGGATACCATTGACAGACAGATTTTAAAAATCTTGGAAAAGGATGCCAAAACCGTGGCCAAAACGATTGCCGACCAATTGGGAATGACAAAAACTCCTGTATACGAGCGTATAAAAAGGCTCGAATCCGAGGGTTTTATAAAGAATTACAAGGCCGTGTTGGATACCTCTAAAATTGAACCTAGCATTACGGTTTTCAGTTTTGTTTCCTTGGATGCCCAAAAAGGAAGTCTTATGGACGATTTTTTGGAAAACGTTTCACTCTTTAATGAAGTAACGGAATGTTATGTGGTGGGTGGAGAATTTGATTTTTTGCTGAAGATAACCGTAAGAAGCTTGGATGCCTATTATGATTTTGCAAAAACGAGGATTGCTACCTTACCGAATATCGGGGCTGTAAAAAGTGCCTTTGTGCTGAACGAGGCGAAGAATAGTCAGCACTTTCCTTTATTATAGAAGTGGTTTAAGCTTTTTCAATTTTCGCTTCAATCCAAAAATTTTAAATCACTTCATAAAAAAAGCCCTTTCACTTACAGGAAAGGGCATGGATTTTCCAAAGAAATAATTCCTATCGAACGGCCACGGAGTTGGGCGGATATTGTTCCAAAATCTGTGAAACAAACTCCTTGATGCGCTGTTCTTTCTTTTCAATGTTCTTCGTATTGGCCAGTGTGCCTTCGCCTTTTCCTTGCCATACCAGTTCCCTGTTTTTAGTGTCTATAAGGTCTATGTAGAGGGAACCTTGGGTTCGGGTGCTAACATTCGGGCCCCAGCCTCCCCAGCCCCAGCCCCAACCTGGACCCCAGGCCCAAGCAGGTCCCCAGCCCCAGGCGCCGCCCCAACCCCAACCAAAGTTGTTGTTGTAGACATCAACGCGTTCCTCTTCCTTTGTAAAAATGCTGATCAATAAATCAGGATTTTCAGATTTTACGAAACCTCTTGAGGCCATTTCGTCCTCAATGGCATACAGGATTCTCTTTTTGTCCAAATCGGATATTTGGGCCTTATCGATTCCTGTTTTATAAAAGGCATAGGATTTATATTCGTTAAAATTGGCTTCTTGGTTGTAGTCCGAAAGTACCCGAACCGAAGAACAGGAGCTCAAGAACACCAATCCCAATAGTATCAGCAATAGAAATTTTAAGTTTTTCATAGCAATCGATTTATCTGTTTATGGAATTATTTCTTTGTAAAATAGCTTCAAAAATCATGCCGAAGAACCGATTATTGTCGGTTCGTTTTGGGGTCGTATCCATACGGACAGTGTCTGCAACCACTCTCGCAGCAGAAGCCTCGCTTTAGGTGATACTGTCGTGTAAAAACCCTATAACCTTCGTCCGACCAATAAAAATCGCCATCTTCTATCGGAATAATTTTTTTCATCAAATGCGTTAAATTGGAAGCTTCAAAACTCTCAAATTTGTTGCCCAATCTAGAATAAAATTAAAATAATTCTGTTGATAACCTGTGTCCTTTACGGTATAAATGTCCTTGTTTAACGGAGATTTAGCATAGGTTGGGAAAACGGTACAATTGTTGGCAACATCAAAGGACATCCTTTTAATCCTTGTTTTTTACAAGTATCTTTGATTGGAATAGAACAATTAGGTCTATGATATTGGTTTTTAAACACTTCTTTTATAAAAACTACGTGGGGCTCTCCCTTTGGCCATTCATCTTTTTGAAACATGATACACTCAAGAACGACAAGGACTTAATCAATCATGAAAAAATTCACTTAAGACAACAACGGGAACTTTTGATAATTCCGTTTTACGTGCTATATGCTTTTGAATGGGCAATACGCTCATTGTACTATTTGGATACCTACAAGGCCTACCAAAATCTAAGTTTTGAACGTGAAGCATATAGGAACGAGCATACACCGGATTATTTGGAGCATAGAAGGCCTTTTAGTTTTATGAAATACTTTTTTTATAGGTAATACATCAATTTGCAGGTTGAAAATCAATATGTAGAACTCCCAATTCTAAGGGAAAAGCAGGTTGTTCTTGCCATAAAGCGTGAGGATTTGATCCACCCGCTCATTTCAGGAAATAAATTTAGAAAGCTCAAATACAATATATTAAAGGCCCAGGAATCTGGACACACTAAGATTGTGACGTTTGGTGGGGCTTTTTCCAATCATATCGCAGCTACTTCGGCAGCAGCCAAAATCGCTAATTTAGAAGCCATTGGTGTCATTCGAGGGGAGGAACTGGTGAATACGTGGCGTGAAAACCCAACTCTAAAGCGGGCCCATGAAAACGGAATGCGTTTCAAATTCGTTTCCAGGGAAATTTATAGACAGCGAAGCGAACCGGAGTTTTTGATTTCCTTGCAAAATGAATTTGGGGATTTCTACCCAATACCCGAAGGGGGAACCAACGATTTGGCCATAAAGGGGTGTGAGGAAATCCTCCATCCATTGGATACGGAATTCGATTTTATCTGTGTTTGCGTAGGTACAGGTGGTACTATGACGGGGTTGATCAATGTGTCGGGCAATAATCAGCAAGTTTTGGGGTTCCCTGTTTTAAAGGGCGATTTTCTATCGACCGAAATAAAAAAGCTTTCTGGAAAGAAGAATTGGAGCTTGAACCAAAAATATCATTTTGGCGGATATGCCAAGATAAATGAAGAATTGGTACATTTTATTAATCGGTTTAAACAACAAACGGGCATCCCCCTTGACCCAGTGTATACGGGAAAAATGATGTACGGGTTGTTGGATATGGTAAGGAATGATAATTTTGCACCGGGAACGCGAATCTTGGCCATACATACGGGAGGCTTGCAGGGCATTTTTGGAATGAACCTTGTGTTGCGTAATAAAAATTTACCTTTGTTGGATATATGACCCTCCTTGGGGGATTTTGTATGGCAAGATTACTACTTCTATGAAGAACAATGTTTAAACCTTATAAAATTGAACTTAATTTTATTTTGAGAAGGAAAATAATAATACTCTTTTTGTTGCTCGTTGGGGTTGTTGGGTGTAAATCCAAGAAATCTTTGTCCGATAAAAACCGTACCCAACAGGTGCAAGCCGAAAGTAGGAGAAGTCATGGGAAACCTTCAAACGCGGCTACAGATAGGGACCCCAGCATGCCTGAGGATTCGGGTGAGTTCGTAAAGTTTCGGATTGAAACTATTGATGAATACATCGCTACTTTTTCGGAAATCGCCCAACTGGAAATGAAGGCCTATGGAATTCCCGCCAGCATCACCTTGGCCCAAGGGCTCTTGGAAAGTGGCTATGGTAAAGGGGATTTGGCCATGAAGACCAACAATCATTTTGGTATAAAATGCCATACCGGATGGCAGGGAGACTATGATTTCCACGATGACGATGCCAAGGGCGAATGTTTTAGAAAATACAATCATCCCATGTATTCCTTCAGGGACCATAGTATTTTTTTGACCACTCGGAGTCGGTACGCGTTTCTTTTTGATTATAAGGTAACGGACTATCGCAAGTGGGCCCACGGTCTTAGAAAGGCGGGCTATGCAACGGATAAGCGTTATCCTCAGAAACTGATTTATTTGATAGAAAAACATCAGCTTTATAAATATGACGGGGGTGTTTTGGATACGGGCCAGGACGAAGATCGTGTCGTCCTTACCGAAAGTGAAGCCGTTCATATTGTGAAAAAAGGGGACACCCTGTATTCCCTTTCAAAAAGATATTATGTTTCCGTGGACGAGTTGATGCGCATGAACAATTTAAGGGACTCCGGTCTATCCATTGGCCAAAAGCTCTTGGTCAAGTCCACCTCCGTAAATAGATAGAACATGATTTACAAAAGAAGTAGTGCCCTTTTTGCAGAGGCCAAACAATTCATACCTGGCGGTGTAAACTCACCGGTGAGGGCTTTTAAGGCCGTAGGCGGCGATCCAATTTTCGTGAAGGAGGCCAAAGGGGCCTATTTATATGATGTAGATGGAAACCGACTCATAGATTACATAGCATCTTGGGGTCCCTTGATTTTGGGACATGCGCATGAATCTGTTTTAAATGCCATCATTGAGAAGGCAAAAAAAGGGACTTCCTTTGGTATGCCTACTGAAATTGAGACCGAATTGGCAAAGTTGGCCGTTTCCATGGTTCCAAATATCGATAAAATCCGATTTGTAAATAGCGGAACGGAGGCCTGTATGAGCGCCGTTCGTTTGGCAAGGGGTTATACGGGCAAGGACAAGATCATCAAATTCGCCGGATGCTACCACGGCCATTCCGATTCCTTTTTGATTCAGGCAGGGAGCGGTGCGGTTACTTTTGGAAGCCCCAATAGTCCGGGTGTTACCCAAGGTACGGCCAAGGATACCCTATTGGCCAGATATAATGACTTGGAAAGTGTTTCCAATTTGATAAGCGCCAATAAAGGAGAAATAGCGGCGGTCATTATTGAGCCCGTGGCTGGAAACATGGGTTGCATCATCCCTACCGATGGTTTTATCCATGGATTGCGGGAACTCTGTTCCCAAAATGATATCCTTTTGATCTTTGATGAGGTCATGACCGGTTTCAGGCTTGGAAGGGGAGGAGCCCAGGAAGCCTTGGGAATCAAGGCGGATATTTTGTGTTTTGGAAAGGTAATTGGTGGTGGACTTCCCGTTGGTGCCTTTGCTGCCAGCAAGGAAATCATGGGGTATTTGGCCCCCGAAGGACCGGTATATCAGGCCGGTACCTTAAGTGGAAACCCGTTGGCCATGAGTGCCGGCTTGGCCATGTTGACCGAACTTAATAACAATCCAGCGATATTTACCAGCCTTCAGGAAAAAACGGCCCATTTGCACATCGGCCTTTCCAAAGCGCTGGATAAAAAAGGAATTCCCTATCAGATCAATCGTTTTGGCAGCATGATTTCGGTACATTTTACGGACCGCCCGGTGATGGATTTTGCATCTTCGGCCACCGGAAACAACGAAACGTTTAAAAAGTATTTCCATGGAATGTTGGATCAGGGAATCTATCTACCACCGTCCGCTTTTGAAAGTTATTTTCTGAACGATGCCTTGTCCTATGAGGACTTGGACGAAACCATAGAGGCGGTGGAAAAATTACAACTGGATTAATTGATTATTTCTCCTGAATTTCGGACGATATGGATTCTAAGATGTCGTCTATATACCCCATCAGTGGCGAATAATGGTTGTCTTCCGTTGCATGACAGGTCACTATAAATAGAAGCAGCTTATTTTCGAACTCCTGTGAGGACAGCACCCCTAAATTACTGACCCTCTCACCGTCTGGAGATGTCTTAAGGCTTGTTAAGACGCCAGTTTGTTGCAGTACGGTCTTGATGCTATACTGGTCCGTTCTAAAAATATCGAGGAGGTTTTCGCGTTCATGGCGCAAATCCTCTTCCTGTCTGGAAATATCCTCCATGGTGGCGATCCAGTTTGTGAGCATGATTCTTAAATCAGGATTGGAAATATTCTTCAGGTTTCCGGAGTTGATAATTTCCAATAACAAGGAATTGTTCGGGTTAAAGGCAACATCCGAAATGAACGTATTTAATAGCAATTGGGATAAATCCTCTTCTAGGGGTAGGGAGTCCTTTTGGTTCATCAGCCCTATTATTTTTTCGGCACTTTCTATATTCGCCCTGTTCACGGCTATGAGTTCAGTCAATTTGTTCTTACTAATATTGAATTCTTCCTGTAGTCCCAAGAGATAGGTTTGCTCATTTTTGGCGTCAATGTTCCGCTGGTTTCGGTTGTTTATGGCAAGGGCAATCAGGATTCCAATGACCACCAGGACAATCTCTCCCAAGGCATATGCTAAATACCGACCCACTTTTTTTTCGGCCAATAGTTTTTGTCTTGTTCTTCTAAAGAATTTTATCATATACTCCTATTTTTTCCCTCTTGGGAGGGGAGGTTTTTAAAGTAGTTTTAAAGGAAACAAATAAAAGTTTGTTCATAATAAAAATTCCTGCTTAACCTGTTCCACTTTCACCAAGGACAAGGACACATCCTTTCCGCGTAAGGTAACCTCGCCAATTTCCGTTACAACAAAATTTCCGTCAATATTCAGTTTTTTGATCAGACTATCGGAAACAAGGAAATCGGTTTTAAAGGTGTTGCAGGCGGATTGTATTCTGGCCGTAGTGTTCAAAACATCCCCAGAGAAGACAATTTCCTTTTTTAACGCCCCAATTTCCCCGGTCGTGACCTCCCCAAAATGCATTCCTCCCTTAAATTTGGGTGCAAATCCGTAGGTTTTCAGGAAAAAATCGGACTTATGTCGCAAGGCATTTTTCATTTCGAAAAAAGTATGCAGACAGTTGTTGTTCTGTAAGCCGACATTGAATTCCCAAGTGATGACGATTTCGTCGCCAATGTACTGATAAACGTCCCCACCAAATTGTATAATGGCATCTTCAAGGGATTTGTAGTAATCCCTTAAAAATAAAAAGTACATTTTGGTCCCCAACTGTTCCGCTATGGCGGTGGAGTCTTTCATATCGGTAAATAGGAAAATACGATGCTCTTCCTTGGGTCGATGATATTTGCCTATGATGAAGTTTCGTAGGACACTATGCCCCAAATTATCACTTATTTCGGTATAAATTAAGGAAAAAAATAAAGAGGCCGATAGTTGGACCATGGTACTCATATGTACTGTGCTGACCAAAAAATCCAAATAACGTTGCCAAATTTCACCTGAAAATAGTGGAATCCGTAATTCGATACTGGAGGCAATAGGATACAGAACCATCATTATTGCGGAAAAAAGCACCAGATAAAAGACAAGTTTGAACAAGACCTTTTTGTAAAAGGTTTTTTTGATAAATAACTTGTTCAAGAAGGTCAGTTCCAGATATCCAACAAAACAACCGACCAAGAAAACCGCTACGGTCGCAAATAGGAAAACTTGAAAATTTAAACTAATGGCTTCTTTTTGAGTGATACCTGCTCCAAGAACCGCAGTTTGTTCAATGAACATGAAGAGCAACCCCAAAAGGGTCCAAATGATACCAAATGATAGAATTTTGCTAAATTTTCGTTTGGTTTTGTGAGAAAGCAAATCGGGTAATTTAGGAGGTGTTTGGTAAAACTGTTATCCCTTTCAATTTAATGATTCTTTCCGAATAGTGAATACTCCATTTTGTGATTTAAGGATTAGTATCGTTCGTACCAATGGTCAACACCACATTGCCCTTTTTGCCGCCCTGGTCTACATAGTGGTGGGCTGCCACCACTTGGTCCATGGGAAACACCTTGTCTATCGTTGCATCATAGCAGCCGTTTTCAAATAGTTCCCTAAGTATTTCCAGTTGCCTTTTTGATTCTGATGCCACTTCCAAACCTTCAACGGTCTTGAACACCCCATCTTCTTTGAGTAGGGATTTGCATTGTTTTTTCGAAGCCTTGCCCACGGCATCGAAGACGATATCGTACTTGGATCGATGTTCTTCGAATTGCCCTTGATCATAAAAAAGAACATTGGTAATACCGAGTCTTTCCATAAGTTTGGAACCTCTGGTGCTACACACCGCCGTAATGTGGGCATTATGTGATTTTGCGATTTGAACGGCCGCTGCACCTACGGAACCCGTGGTTCCATATATTAGTACTTTTACATTCGGTTTCTTCGCGATGCCCCCTTTCTCCAAAAAATAAATGGCAGATTGCCCGCCAAAAACAATGGCAGCGGACTCTTCATGCGTCGCATTCATCGGGGCCAAGGTTATATTGTCTTTTTCACTGATGGCGATATACTCGGCATTGGTTCCAAACATTAATCCAGTCATTCCAAAGACGTTATCGCCTACCTTGAAATCACTGACGTTTGTGCCAATATGTTCTATGATTCCTGAAAAAACCGTCCCCAGAATCGGTTTTCTGGGTTTGTTGAAACCAAGGACCAGACGCATGACCAACTTCATAAGACCATCAACTTTAAGACCCCGTATCCTTACATCGGCGGAATTAACGGTAGTTGCCATTATTTTGACCAATACTTCGTTTTTCTTTGGGATCGGCTTGGCAAGGGTCGAGATTTTCAGAACCTCAGGTGGGCCATATTTAGGGCAGATTATTGCTTTCATCATTCTGTCTTTTTTGTTTATACACGTATTTTTGGGCTTCCTTTTTAAAATAATGATTTTACGATCCGCACAAGTTTATAAAGGCAAAAACACAGGAATGTTAAGACCAACCCTACCAAAATAGGAAGTATGCCACCAAAAGTGAAAAGCATGCCAAGAACAAAACCCAGTAGATATTCCGGTCGATGAAGTGGTATGAAGAATGCAATGGGCAGAGGCAATAGAATGTAAAATGGGAGAATTTCATCTAAATTCAATTCCCATAATATGGATGCTATAAGCCCAAATACGTATGCGGCAATAAACCTACTGATAATGGTTTTTTCGAGTTCTGGATTTTGTCGCTGTCGTTTATGGATTAGGGAGAAGGAAATCCATGTTAAAGCGGGAATGGTCAATAATCCCCACCAATTGGAAATTCCTGGCATGTCTTCCCTTGCAAGTAGATGGTGTGTGATCACACCACCATTCAGGTGTTCCCATAGCAAACATAAAGAAGTAAAAATCAGTGCTCCAAGAATTATCTTGGACTTGTTTTTTCTTGTGAATATCATGATTGTTCGATTGGTTGATTGATGAATGTAATTGATGATTGGACGCACACTAAACCCTTTTGTTACATTTTTTAAAAACCTATGACATAGTTTTAGCTTCCATAAGAAACCTAGTTCTTTTTAAAAGTGATTTTAAATCAGTCTCGAACTATCGCAAACCATAGATTTTCAATATCCACATAAAAAAAGACCCTGCTGTAAAAACAAGGTCTTTTCCTAACAATCAACTAACTAAACAACCTATTTCTTTTGCGCTCTATGCTGACGTTCTTTTCCTTTTGCATGTTTTCCCCTTTTCGCACGCATTTTTTCCCATTTGGCATATTGTGTGTCATCAAGGATCGCTTTCATTTCCTTCTTATGGGCAATCTGGTTATCCAGACGTTCGTTTTGTAGGGCGAACTTTTCATCGTCTGATAAAGATTCCCCGCTTTCCCTTTGGGCTTTGTGGGCTTCCATCTTGGCCTTTCTCTCCGCTGCATTTTTTGTGAACATTTCCTGTAGCTTGGATTGTTGATCTGCTGTAAGGTCCAAGGCCAAGGTCATTCTTTTGGTCTGCAAGGTTGCCATTTGCTCTGGAGTGAAATCGGCCATGTGTCTCCTGCCTTCTTTTCTGTTTTTCTCCTGTGCCATTGCGGTAATGCCCGTCAATAAAAGGGCTACCAATACTAATTTTCTCATCACGTAAATTTTATGGGTTTTAGTATTAAGACCTAAAGGAGTGGCAAAGGTTTAAACGGGAGGAGGCATTTAAGAGGAATTTAACTACATGGGTCCAGATCGGGCATAAAAAAAGCGCGACCGGAAAAGTCGCGCTTTAATAGTATTTTGAGGTGTTCTTATTGTACTGCTTCTGTTGCCATATTTTCGGTAAACGGTTCTACAACGATATCCGCTTTGGCCATTTCTGCATTTTTTGGGAGCAATTGACTGGATTCCCCGTTGATCTGAAAATGATAGAATACGGCTGCAATGATAAAACAACTTAGGTAGATTAGGCTTTTGATTTTATTATTCATGATTTGGGGGTTTTAATAATTTTGATCTAAACTATAAAATAGTAACGTACGAAAAAGCCCATTGTTGTGAAACGGGCTTTTTTTGATGTCAAATTATGTCTAAATGTTGTAAAACGAATAATTTCGTCGGATTTTTTGGTATTTCGTCGATGAAAGCGAAAACCCAATGTTTTATTTAGGGTCCAAAATGTGGTCAATTCGCTCTTCCACATCCTGTAGATGATACCTGCTCATTCTATCGGAAGTCCTGCCAATGGCATTTCTTACATCCCTTTTTAATTGATTCAATTCTGCCCTGGCCACGGAACGAATGTCCGACTGACTCATATTCACCGCGGTCGATTTTCTATAGCCGCCAAAGTCCGGTAGTTTTTTCTGGTCTTCCGCGGTCATCAAATAGGCCAAACGATCCACATAGGCTTTTTGAAGGTTTCTTCGGTACGTATCGATTTTTCTTCCGGAGGACAATTCGGACCAAATTCCCTTCCTTAAATCGTCCATCATTTCCACCAAAGTATAGGCCTCGGTACCGTTGGCCACCTCGTTTTCGACCAAACGCGCCATTTTACCAAGACTCATGATATTGTTCAAGGTACGCTCCTGAATGGAACGGATACGCTCCACAAAACCGGAATATTGGATTCTCCCAAAAATATCCTGATCCAATAACCATTCCGGGGTTTGGAACAGTTGTTCCTGGAGAAACTCCATACAATTTTCCTGATGTTCGGCATCTACATGCGTGTACACGGCACCTTCCTGATCATAGGTTTTATGGTATTCATAGACCCCTCCTATATTGTTCGAGACATGGCCCATATAGCGGTTGTACTGGGCAACGACCTGTCCGTAGAGGGTTTCAAGGTCATCGTAGTTTTTACCGTCTTCCTGGGTCCATTCGATCAATTTGGGAACGATTCTTTGCAAATTGGCAATGCCATATTCGCTTGCCTTTATGGCATTATCGCCCAAATCTTCCGTTTGGGAGCTTGGGTCTACGATGTCGCCCACCTGTTGATGCCCAAATCGGTACAGTGGGTCACCCGCATGCTCTAAAATCCATTGGTCCAAGATGGGTTTTTCTTCTGTTGCTGATTTATCCAAAATGGGCCTGTATCCCCATTTAATGGCATATTTGTCATATACACCGATGTCCGGCATCAAAGCAACGCCCTCATCACCTGGTTGGGCGATGTAATTAAAACGGGCATAGTCCATAATCGAAGGGGCCGTACCAAATTTTTTAGTGAAACTTGCCGAGCGTAATGAATCTACCGGATAGGCAACACTACTACCCATATTGTGTGGCAAACCTAATGTATGACCCACTTCATGCGAAGAGACAAAACGGATCAACCTGCCCATCACTTCCTCATCAAACTGCACTCCTTGTGCGGACGGATTTATTGCCGCTGTCTGTACAAAGAACCAGTTGCGTAAAAGGCTCATGACGTTGTGGTACCAGTTGATGTCCGATTCCAATATTTCTCCACTTCGAGGATCGCTCACGTGTGGGCCATTGGCATTTGGTATGGGAGATGCCAAGTATCGGACCACGGAATAACGAACATCCTCCGGGGACCATTCCGGATCCTCTTCCGGAGTTGGAGGGTCCTTGGCAATGATGGCATTTTTAAATCCTGCTTCTTCAAAGGCCACTTGCCAATCTTCGATACCTTGCTTTATGTACGGCACCCATTGTTTTGGCGTTGCCCTATCCACATAATAGACAATTTGCTTTTTAGGTTCTACCAGTTCCCCGTTTTTGAACTTTTCCAAATCCTCATCTTTCACTTCCAGTCTCCATCGGTCCAAAAAGGTAATCGTTTTGCTTTCTTGGGCATCCAGGCCATAATCCACCTGGCCCCTGGCGAACCATCCCACCCTTCGGTCAAAATAGCGTCTTTTCATTGGTTCCTTTGGTAAGAGTACCATGGAATTGTTGATTTCTATCGATATGGATCCCAGGCTACCATTACTGGGCGGTTCCCCGGCCAAATAGGTCTTTACATGCCTGGCCTCTACGTTCAAGGGATAACTTTTTATGCTTTCAATAAAGCTCCGGCCATCATCCAAACGTGAAACCTTGTATCGTTTTCGGTAGGTTTCCGGCATTCCAAAGGCCTTGGTGTCCTTAGTGAATATATCATCCACTTCAATGACCGTAGCCGGACTCAGCGAATCCTTTTTAAAGGCCTTGATGTCAAATGCGTAAAGGACCGGCTCAAAATTTGAATTTACGACGGCTTCATGTACCGGAAGGGAGTCGGCCGCGACGACATCGTGGGATACAACGCGTAGTAGTACTTTCTTGTCCTTTTTCTCCCATCTTAGGACCTGGGTATTTATCTTTCCGCCACCAAAACCTATTTCCGAAGCTGTTTTTGAAATGCGGCTCACCATCAACATTTCCCTATTGAAGAGTGAATCTGGGATTTCATAGTAATGCTTGTCGTCAACTATATGGACATTGAAGAGCCCTGCATCGGTTTTCGCCTCCTTGGTGATGACTTTGTCATACGGTTGGATTTTGTCCTTATTGGGTTTTTCCGCAGCGGTTTCGGTCTTCTTTTTTTTCTTTTTGAAAATTTGGGCTTCGGTAGTTTGGAAACTTAATAAACATACTATCGCTAGTAGCGGGAAGAGTAATTTTTTATGCATCTATTTTTTTGAATTTGGTCAATTTTTCAAAGAACCGAAAAATTATTTTAACGACTTGTTAACGAAATCATAAGCCGAATACCAATTCAACATTCAATCCCATCAGATAAAAAGTTTCTTTTCTCGCCTTACTTCAAAATAATAAAGTTCCGCAATTACGGCTGCGCAACCTTTTTCTTTTTCGTAATCCAAGAAAACAATTCATTTTCTTTAGATGGTTTTGAAAATTGAATTAGTATAAATTGTAACATTCTGGTTTTTTCAGCGTCTGTTATGTAGGAATATCATTTTTACCCGAATAGCAATCGGGACTGAATTAGTTAGGTATAAAGCCTCTGCGCCAGCAGAGGCTTTATCTTTTTGTGGTGTTCTACAGGTCTATGCACCACTTTATGATGCAAATCAGAAAAGTAAAGGGAGGATAAATTGGAACATTCCTATTAAAAGTACCACAGCAAGCAGATTTAGCATCACGCCTGCCTTTGCCATTTCATGCACTTTAATATAGCCACTGGCAAAAACAATGGCATTGGGAGGCGTGGCCATGGGGAGCATGAAAGCGCAACTGCTCGCTATGGTAATGGGTATCAATAAATGTACGATAGGTATTCCCAAGCCAAGGGCAATGCCCGCAACCACAGGTGCCAAGACGGCAACAAGGGCTACGTTGCTCATCAGTTCCGTCATGAACAACATCAAAAATATCAATAGGGCGGCAGTAAAGAGTGCACTGATCTCACTTTCGGCGATGGTTCCCGCTACAAGGTCCACAATCCCCGTAACGGACATGGCCTCCGCCAGGGCCAATCCCCCACCAAATAGTATGAGTATGCCCCAAGCCAGTTTCTGGGTATCCTTCCATTCCAAAATGAAATCGCCTTTTCTCACATTGAAGGGGATCGCAAAAAGTGAAATAGCGGCGAACATACTGATCATGGCATCGGACAGGCCTAAAAATGGAAAAATGGAATTGATGACGGTCCTAAAAACCCAAAGGAAAACCGTAATGCCAAAAATGACCAAAACCATTTTTTCCTTTGCCGAAGTAGGCCCCAGTTTTTTCAGTTCCTGATCAATAATGCTTTTGGAGGCATTGAATTTCAGGGCCCCATTGGGGAACATGAATTTTACCAAAGCCAAATAGCAAAGGGTTATCATAATCACCGAAAAGGGTAGCCCGATGACCATCCATTTCAAAAAAGATATTTCAATATGGTATTCATTTTCCAACAACCCGATGAGTACCGAATTGGGTGGGGTTCCAATGACCGTGGCTATGCCGCCTGCATTTGCGGAGAATGCAATACCCAACATCACGCTTAGGGCAAAATTGCGGTCGCTTTTTGTAAATCCGTCGGCATCATCTATCAATAGTTGTATAACGGACATGGCAATGGGCAACATGACCACGGTAGTGGCCGTATTGCTAATCCACATGCTCAAGGTGGCCGTGGCGATCATAAAACCTAAAATGACTTTGTTGGGTGTGGTTCCCGTGATACGGATGATGGAAAGAGCAATGCGTTTATGAAGGTTTACTTTTTCCAGGGCCAGGGCCATGACGAATCCCCCAAAAAATAGGAATACGATCGGACTCCCGTAATTGGCGCCAACATCCTCCATGGGTATGATTTTAAGGATAGGGAACAATAACAATGGGAGTAGTGCCGTGACGGATATGGAAACCGCTTCGGTAATCCACCACACGATCATCCAAAGGGCTACGGCTATTACAGCATCCGCCCGTTCTGAAATCAAAATAACGGGAAGGTTGATCAGAAGTAGAAAAAGTAGGGGGCCTAGAAAAAGCCCCCATTTTTTGCTTAGTCCCATGGGTTTTCTCAAGTTGGGTCTAAACTATGATTTTTTATGTGAATTATTAAGAATAATTGTTCCGAAGAATTTACATTATAAAATAAAAACTCTTATTCAAAAAGAGAAACTAAGAGTGTATCGTTTTCCTTTTGGACCTTCGCCAATTTTTGACTTGTCAAACCCTTGATTCCCTTGTCCCATGCCTTGTTGCTTAACCCGGATTGGGTCTTTAGGCTATCCAGGGACATACTTTTTTCCTTTTTAAGGATATCGTAAATGGCCTTTTCATTATCGGAAAGTTGAACGGCTTTTTTCTCCGGCCGCATCTGTGGAAAGAACAGTACTTCTTGTATGGAGGAATTATTGGTCATCAACATGACCAACCGATCAATACCAATTCCAATACCTGAAGTAGGGGGCATTCCGTACTCCAAGGCCCTTAGAAAATCCTGGTCAATGAACATCGCCTCATCGTCCCCTTTTTCAGAGAGTCGCAATTGATCTTCAAAGCGTTCGCGCTGATCAATAGGATCGTTCAGCTCAGAATAGGCATTGGCCAATTCCTTACCGTTTACCATCAGCTCAAAACGCTCCGTAAGTCTAGGATTTGTTCTATGCTCCTTGGTCAACGGGCTCATTTCCTTGGGATAATCCGTAATAAAAGTGGGCTGTATATAGTGGTGCTCACATTTTTCGCCAAAAATCTCATCGATCAATTTACCAACACCCATGGTGTCATCCACTTCAATGCCCATTTTTTTGGCAGTTTCCCTCAATTCGTTCTCCTCCATTTGGGAAACATCGACTCCTGTATGGATTTTTATCGCTTCCAAAATAGGCACTCTGGGATACGGCGCCTTAAATTCGATTTCGTGATTACCCACTGTAACTTTTGTGGACCCATTGGCATCCATGGCTACTTTTTCCAGCAATTGCTCCGTGGTATCCATCATCCAATTGTAATCCTTGTAGGCCACATACAATTCCATCACGGTAAATTCCGGATTGTGCGTACGGTCCATACCCTCGTTCCTAAAATCCTTGGAAAACTCGTACACTCCATCAAAGCCACCAACGATCAATCGCTTTAAATACAATTCGTTGGCAATACGTAAATATAACGGTATGTTCAGCGCATTGTGGTGGGTCAAAAATGGCCTTGCGGCCGCACCGCCCGGGATAGGTTGTAAAATGGGCGTTTCCACCTCCAAATACCCTCGATTGTTATAAAACTCCCGAATGCTGTTGGTAATCTTTGTCCGTTTAATGAAGGTTTCCTTCACTTTGGGATTTACGACCAAATCCACATAGCGCTGGCGGTAGCGCAATTCGGGGTCATTGAATTCGTCGAACACCTTTCCTTCGGAATCCTGTTTTGGAAGGGGAAGGGGTCTCAGGGCCTTGCTTAACATTTTAAAGTTCTTGACCATGACTGTTTTCTCGCCCACTTGGGTGGTAAACAGTTCCCCTTCTATACCAATGATATCACCTATGTCCAACAGTTTCTTGTAAACCTCGTTGTATAGGGTCTTGTCCTCCCCGGTACAAATTTCATCCCTGTTGAAGTAGACCTGTATGCGACCTTCACTGTCCTGAATTTCGGCAAAGGAAGCTTTTCCCTGTATCCGTCGCGACATCAATCTACCCGCAATGGTCACCTTTTTGCTTTCCTCATAATCATTTTTGATTTCCTTGGATGTGGTGTCAACAGGATATAACTCGGCGGGATATGGATTGATGCCCAATTCCCTTAATTTCCCCAATTTCTCTCTTCGAATGACCTCTTGTTCGGATAATTGCATTTCGATTTATTTAAAGGCGCAAATATAGGTAAGAATGCGCTAATCTTTAAAACGTTCCTCCACCAAAGGCAGGATGCGATCTACAAATTTACTATATGCCTCCCCGGAGGGATGAAGACCGTCACTGGCCACAAGTTGGGGCTGCTCCAAGCCCATTCTGGTAATATCCGTAATTTCAACAAAGCGGACCTTGTTTTCAATTGCAATGGACCTTGCAAACTCGTTATACATATCAATTTCCCTTGATATTTTATCCACGTCCCTAGATTGGCCAAATGGGGTAAACGCATAATCCGGGATGGAGATGACCAACACCTTTTCGGCATCACCTTCCACAAAGTCAAGGGCAGTGATTAAAAGTTCTGGAAATTCCTTTTCATATTGTTCAAAAGGTTTGCCTTGGTATTGATTGTTGACGCCTATCAAGAGGGTGACCAGATCTTGAGGTTTGTCTATTCTTGTATTCGAAATACCGTTTTGAAGGTCATCTGTTCTCCAACCGGTTCTCGCAATTATCTTTGTTTCGACACTCGTATTTAATTCACTTTCAAGTCTTTCTGATAGTTGCATAGGAAAGCTTTGATTTGACGCAACACTTTCTCCAACCGTATAACTATCGCCCAAAGCCAAATATTTGAATTCTTTTTGATACTCTGAACGCATTTCTTCGGAGCGAGTAAGAAATTCATTCTCGCTCGATGTGCAATTGAAAAATAATAGAATGAGCGCTATAATCTTGAAAGTATTCATTTTGCTAATTTGTATTTTTAATATACTAGTTACGAAATATTTGGGTTATGGTTTCACTTAAATCGGAATCAAATATTTAAATTTCATAGGTTTCATCCTTTTTGATACCAAAGGATGGGTACGCGATCGTAACAATTCCGATAATTTAACAACTAATAGGTACATCAATCAAAAATCAAAAAGTAAAATGAGTTTAATTAGGGTTTTTTTGGCCATTCTTTTTCCACCCTTGGCCGTTCTGGGAAAGGGTTGCGGATCCTTTTTAATAGTGCTTTTATTAACTTTTTGTGGCTGGGTACCTGGGGTTATCGCTGCATTGGTTATCTTAAACAATCCAAACTAAAACTTTCTTTATATGGGAGCAAGAAGGGTATTGTGGTCAGTTATGTTAATGGTCCTGTTCGTTGCCTGTAATTTTACCGAAGAAATTTATTTCAATGCGGACGGCTCCGGGAAAATGAGTATCGGTTTTGATGGAAGCGAAATGATGTCCATGTTACCCGATAACGATAGCCTAAAAATGGAGGAGGTTATGGACTCCACGATCGTTTTCAAGGACCTTTTGCGTGAAAAACGTGATAGTATTGCCCAATTGCCCTTGGAAGAACAGGAAAAATTGAAAAAATTGGAACCTTTTAGCATACACATGCTCGTGGACGGTCCTAATGGTACTATGAATTTTGAGATGTTTTCGGATTTTAAGAATATATCCGATGTCAACAATGCATTCAACGCCTTTCAGATGGCAAGTAAAATTGGTCCTTCCTCTGCAGACCAGCCCATTCCCCAAAATTCCGCCGAAGATCCCACCCAGGTTTCCTACTCCTTTTCCGGGGACCGTTTTGTTCGAGAAGCTAAAATAAAGGATCAGGAATTGTTCCAAAAGAGCCTGGATAGCCTACAAGGCACTGAAATGTTTTTGAGCGGTTCCACCTATACCTTTAAATATCATTTTCCGAAAAGAGTAAAATCTACCAATGTGGAGGACGCCACTTTTTCCATGGATGGGAAGACCCTAATTTATGAGGTGAACTTTTTGGACATGCTCAAGGATCCAGAGTCCATCAATATTGAAGTGGAACTGGAAAAGTAGGCAGGAACCTTTTCCTATTCGTATCTTTGCACCATGAACAAAACCGTTTTTTTGGAGGACTTGGGGGTCAAGGATTATAAGGAGACCTGGGACTATCAGGAACTTTTGTTTCAGCAAATATTGGATTTGAAAATCAGAAACAGGAGGGAGGAGACTGCTTTGGAAACCCCCAACCATCTTATTTTTGTGGAGCATCCACATGTTTATACCCTAGGCAAAAGTGGGGATATCCAAAACCTGTTGGTAAACGAGGATGAGCTTAGTGCAAAAGGTGCCAAATTTTATAAAATCAATAGGGGCGGGGATATCACTTATCACGGGCCTGGCCAGATCGTAGGTTACCCCATTCTTGATTTGGATAATTTCTTTACCGATATTCACAAATACCTAAGACTTCTTGAGGAGATGGTCATTCTCACTTTGGCGGAGTATGGTTTGAAGGCCGAACGTTCCAAAGGTGAAACAGGGGTATGGTTGGATGTTGGAACGCCCTTCGCCCGAAAAATCTGTGCCATGGGCGTTCGTGCCAGTAGGTGGGTGACCATGCATGGGTTTGCTCTAAATGTGAATGCGGACCTAGGCTATTTTGATTTGATGATTCCCTGTGGGATAAAGGATAAGGCAGTAACCTCTTTGAACGTTGAATTGGGAAAAGCAACCGTGGATATGGATGAGGTAAAGGAAAAGCTGTTAAAACACTTTGCAGAGCTTTTTCAGGCGCAGATAAAGCAAAAAACCGAGGTATAGACGTCGGTTTTTTTATGCTATTCACAAAATTTATTTACTGTATTTGGTCAGCTCCATACGGCTCATAAGCTTGCCGTTTTTACCGTAGGATTCCTGTTTTATCATGCCCACACCTTCTGAAATCCAAACCTTATTACTCATTTCCACATTGGCCATCATTACTTTGGATTTACTTTTTTCGGTAATCAAATAGCAATCAAAGGTACCTGCGGGCGTGGTAACGGATTCCATTTTCTCCACTTTTCGGTCAAAGGTATCCACGTTGATTTTCATCTTCATGGCACCCATATCCATGGTAACGCTTAGGTTTGCATCATCAAGCGTTTGCCCAGCGGAAAGATCATTGGGTATTTCAATATCCGTACCCGTAATCTCCATGTCCATACCCATATCCTCGTATTGTTTTTTCATTTCGGAGGGGAATAGACTTTCATAATCTATTTTGACACCGTTACCGGTACAGGTGATATTATAATCAGATTCCAGAACATTTTTTCCTTTGTCATCAGTATAAGTAAGTTTCATGGTCGCCGTGGTATTTCCGCCATCATTTTCTACGTTGGAAACAACATAGTCCGTGACACCTTCTACCTTATCCTTTTTGTCGTACATGGTGTATTGAAAGGTACTGCCCTCTTCCATGGGATAGTATTTACTACAGGCATTTTGGCCCAATGTCAGTGAAGTGCCATAAAGGAAGGTAAGGCAAAAAAGAAACTTGATTTTCATTTTATTTTAGTGTTTAAAGTTTAATAAATTCTACTCTTCTGTTCTGTGATTTTCCATCACTGGTGCTATTGTCTCCTACGGGTTCGGATTCTCCCTTGCCATCTGTGGATAGCCTACCGGCATCCACACCGTATACGGAAACAAGGGCACTTTTTACGGCCTCGGCACGGTTTTTTGAAAGTTTCATGTTCGTATCTTCGGCGCCATCGCTGTCCGTGTGCCCCACTATTTTAAGATTGATGCTGGAGTCTTGTTCCAATACCTGGAATATTTGCCGAATGACGCCCATGGACTCCGGTTTTAATTGATCTGACCCAGAATTAAAGAGTATGGCATTGGTGGATATTTTTCCTTCGGACAATAACTTCCTTCTTAAATCCTCTCCGCCTTTGGCAACTTTCAGATTTCCAATGAAAATTCGGTCTTTACCGTCTTTAAGACCTTCTGGTTCAAAACGAATAAAATTGAGAACCCCGCCTGGGGCGACCAGTTTGGGAACATCCACGTACTTGGTCTCGTTGACCCATAATCTGAACCGTTGCCCATTGACCGCAATTGAAATATGAGGTTTGTTCAGGACAGCTTTTCTTATATCACTTTGAACGTTATTATTGATTAGAGTCTCTTTGTTGATCTTGTTCCAAATCCTAATGTCAATATCTGCATACTGTGCAAAGGGTATTTTGACGTTGACCGCATTATTTCCTGCCCTGTAATAATCATACGTTTTTTCATCCTCAAGGTTTATGTTAAGTATTGCAGTGCTTGAGGTTTGGTCATCCAATCCAAGGGTCAATATGTCAAATTCAATTGTGTAATCTTCAGGAAGGTTGGATATGTTGGGAAAGTAGACACTACTTGATTTTACTTCAAACCATTTTTCGTTTGAACTGCCAATTGTAACTACTTCGCCTGTTCCGTTGGTATCCCATTTTGATGGAAAGTCGCCCACAAAGTCATTGGCAAAGTCATCAAAGAACAGTTGCACATCTCCGGGAACATAATCGAACTTACTGTATACCTCCAGACTCTTTGGCCCTTCCGAGCTAGCCATTGGGGCGTTTTCTGAGCTATTACCATTTTTAGAAGTACTTTCTTCTGGTTTCCTGCTAGTTGGAACAGGGGTATTACCTCCTTTCTTAGATCCCGGTTCCAGGATACTGTCCAGTGCCTGGTCCGTTTTTTCGGTTGCCTCCCTGTCGACCCTCCTTTCAACGGCCCTTTCTGCTGCCCGCTCTGCCGTTTTTCCCAACTTTTTAAGAAATTGAGCGTTGGACGAAGTGGCACAAAATAATAAAATGCCTGTCACCAAAACCAACTTTTGGGACAAATTCATGATTTTCATAATAGTGTTATTTGTTATTATTCAGCAATTTCCTCGTGATAAAACATCCCACGAAAATTAAGGTAAAAGCATTAAAAACGCAACAGCAATTGTATGTCTGGTCACTAAAAAAGTACGGACTTGTTTGAAACCTGTATTACTGTATTTTGTAAACAACAAGGGAGTTGTCCTGGTCCTTAAGTACCAATTCCGCCTTGTTGTCGTTGTCCATATCTGCCATATCAATAGTGGAAGCTCCGTATATGGGAAAGCCGGTTATGGCTTCGGCCTGACTATCGAACAAATAAGTCCTTAAATTTTGGATGTCCGTAACCGAAACATAAATCTTATCGTTCAAATAGAAAATAGTTGGTTTGGTGTAGACCCCCAGGTCCAACGTCACTTCTTTTCCCCTTATGGACAGTAAATTATCGTTCATGAGGACCAAGGTCCTGGAAGTCGCGTCCATACCATGGTCTGTATTTAGTTGTAAGTCCGACTTCTGTATTCTTCCCTGAGCATCGATTTCGTAGATAAGTCCTTCGGTGGAGGTCACAACAAATTTGTTCTGATGAACTTTTACGTCGTTGTCAGAAAAGGCTATGTTTTCCGATACTTTTACCCGCTCCCGTCCCACTCGGTCCAAAATTTTTAAATTGCCATTTGCCAACTTGAACACCAAATAATCTTTTGTCCCTATTACAAAGTGTTGTGGTGTCCCAAGTATGTTGCCTTCCGCTTTGGAATATTTAAATCCGCTGACGATTTTCCCTTCATTATTGTACATGAACACCTTGTTACCTTGTGTGACTACAAAACGATAGTTCCTATTGTTGGCGTAATCAAAAACCGCCAATGGGTTGAGGTTGCCCCCATCATATTTAAAGGTGAAAGGCGCTACTTCCTTTCCGTTCCTATCAATGATGTAAAACCGATTATTGGTGGTGAATGCCAATTGGTACTTGCCGTTCCTGTAAATGTCCACTTCGTGGATTTTTCCCTGGATCGCACTTCCCAGTTCTTTTCTCCAAATAATAGTCCCTTTATTATTGATTAAATAAAGTACGTTGTCCTGGTCCTGCACAACGATATCCTTTCTATTGGTTCTGTGGTTCGTGAAAAACTGGGGATTCAGAAAAATATCGGAGTCCAGTTGTGTCTTGAACATTTCCACGGCGCCCGATGTATTCCCGGAAGCATTTACTTTCTTTATAAAATAATTTGTGTGAAGAAAACCGGCATCGGCGACCACTTGGGAGCCATATAAATAATCGTCCCAATCGATGTTATTTAAGAGGTGGGCTAGGCTACCTAGCCTTGTTTGCTCTAGATTCTTCTCGAGACCTTTACCGCTCGCCACCGATAAAAGGGTAGATTCATCCGTAATATGGTCTTGGATATTTTGGAACAATAAGGATTTGTCAAAGGTCTGTCCAGATTTATTAGCGTTTATAAACCTTTCCAAGGTTTCCTGGGACGCGGAAAAAACAAATGTATTTTCTAGAACATTGGCAAAAATGGGGTCAAAACCTTGTACCAACGGATGGAAACTTTGCAGTAGAAGGCTATCTTTTTTTAACTCCTTGATCTCACTGCCCTGATATTCCAAAGAGTTCGTTTGTAACCGATTTATATAATCCAAAATATTGGCGGTACCATACGTATTCAAAAGAATAACTTTTTCATCGCCCATTTGACTGATTCCTATTTCCTCCACAGCAGAAAAGATGGAATCCCTTTCTCCGCTATCATCAAAAAAACGTTTTTGGTTCTTGCTGAAAGTTTTGTAATCCGTAAACGTATAGGAAATATAGGAGTCCGTCCCGTTGGGAGCCAATAGCTTCGTTTTATTGGATCTCGGGCTGGTCCGGGAGAAGAGCCCAAGGTAATTTTTTAGGGAGTCGTTCACAACGGCGATACCATTAAGTGAAAGGGCATCGTTGTTTAGGGATATATCCAAGGAAAGCCAATCGGAATAGTTGTTATCCAGCGTGTCATTTTTGCTTCCCAATGCCATATTGAAGAGATTTCGGGCGTTTTTAACATCGATCCATATTTGTGCCGATTTTGTTGGATTTGGCATTGCATCGAATTTAAGGAATTGATGTTTTATAGGTTTTTGATTTTCGATTTGTTTCCAAACCGCTTCCAAGGCGGCTTGGGAAGATGCCACAACTTCCTTTTTCTGAAGAACCGATGCATAGAAAATGCATCCATCCATCTCATATTTCTTGTAGTTAAAGTCCCCTTTGGCAATATTTTCCACTCTTTTGTTGAGGGTGCCATCCAAAGAAATTTGTGGAACGCTATCAAATGGGATGTATACAAAATCCAAAGGTTTGTCCTTGGCTTCCATGAGGCCTAGATACCCTCCCATTGGGGAATTGACATAATTTAAAGGGTTGAATCTGTTCGCCAACACACCTATTTCTTGGGTATCTTGAATACGCTTAAGTATTTCGTTTTCTTTTACTTCGGATAGGAAGACATCCAAATCATTGATCTTTAGGATAACGGGGACATTCTCTGGAATAAGTGCCAAAGAGGTAGCATTGTTATCCAATTCGGTAGCACAATTGATCAATAAAATGGAACTTAGGATTGCAAGCAGTAGCCTTACCTTCATGAAATGCCTTTTGGCAAATTTAGGGTTTTTAAAGATCAAGCGTAAGTTGTTCCGGTAAGAGCCTAAAACTTTTTCTATGGTATTTGGTCACTCCAAATTCCCTAATGGCAGCCCTATGCTCTTTTGTTGGATACCCTTTGTTCTGTTTCCAGTTATACATTGGAAATTCCTGGTGTATTTTATCCATATAGTCGTCCCTGTAGGTCTTTGCCAAAATCGATGCCGCGGCGATGTTCATATACTTGGAATCCCCTTTTATGATACAGGTATGTGGGATATTTTCATAAGGTTTGAACCTATTACCGTCTACACTTATATGCGGTGGTATCACTCTTAGTTGGCCGATGGCTTTGTGCATGGCTAAGATGGAGGCGTTCAGAATATTGATTTCATCTATTTTTTTGGGGTGGATATGGGCAACACCGTAGGCCAGGCTTTGTGCTTTAATGATAGGCCTTAAAAGTTCCCTATTCTTACCCGATAAAAGCTTGGAGTCGTTCAATAATGTATTGACAAAACCCTCAGGCAAAATCACCGATGCCGCCGTTACTGGTCCGGCCAAACAACCCCGTCCCGCCTCATCAGCTCCACATTCGTTAAAAAAAAGATAAAAATTTTCCAATAATTAATATTTCGTTAACAAAACTAGTTGTTTTATTAGAATAATTTAAAGGTTAAATATTTGGTATTTCATTGTTAAAAAGTGCAAAAGTTATAAAAATATGACAATTTTGCCTCTCAATTTTAACAGTTTTAGTTTTTGAGTTAAGAATCACTTTGGAATAGTTCCTTTTTTTAAAGAGTTTTGGCGTCTGCTAATTCAAAAACTAAATCTATGAAACAGAAGTTTAAATGGATGCTTTTGCCATTACTGGTTTTAAGCATAACATTTTCCTATGCACAGGAAAAAAATATCACGGGAACCGTGACCGATCAAACAGGGCTACCCTTGCCGGGGGTATCCGTAGTTGAAGTGGGAACGACCAATGGTACCCAAACAGATTTTGATGGAAACTATTCCATTACTATCGAAGAAGGTAATGAGCTTAGATTTTCCTATATCGGTCAAAAAACAGTAACAAGGGTTGTTGGTGCAGGAAATACCATTGATGTAAAAATGCAAGAGGATGCCCAGGCGTTGGAAGAGGTTGTTGTAACAGGTCAAGGTTCTGGTATTGCTCGAAGAAAACTATCTACTACGGTAGATGCTTTGGATTCAGAGGATATTGACAAATTACCGGCAAATCAAATTGACCAAATTCTTCAGTCTACTACACCTAGTGCTCAAGTTCGTTTGAGTTCCGGACAGCCAGGAACATCGGCAATTATTAGGACTAGGGGTCCAATTTCAGCTGCTACATCTGCGACACCTGTAATTATTGTCGATGGTGTACGTGTTGATAATCTAAACTCTAATCCTCAATTGGGTATTGCTACTGGTGGGGCAAACGTTTCTGCTTTGGCTGATATTCCAGTAGAGTCAATTGAAAGAATTGAATATATTAAAGGTGGTGCTGCTACAACTTTATATGGAGCGGATGCGGCAAATGGTATTATTCAAATTATTACGAAAAAAGGTAAAGACGGAAAAAGTTCAGCATATTTTGAAAGCAACGTAGGTGTAATTAAAGCTACTACAGATTTTCTCCGTTACGATAGAACGGCAGAGGCGATTTTTGAACCAGGTTGGTCACAAGAGTATCGTGTGGGCTTAAATGGAGGTTCGGAAAAGTTTTCCTATAACTTTGGAGGTAGTCTTTATAAAGACGATAGTTTTAACGATATCAATGAGCAAATCAGAAGAACTTTTACTTTTGGTCTTACAGCCAAGGTTACCGATAAATTAAGATATCAAGGTTCTTTTTCTTTTGTGAATTTTGAATCAAACCTTGATTATAATGCAAATACGAGTTTCTCGAGATTTTCCAACTTAGAGGGCTCGGCACGTGGAGCCACAGACGAATTTACGGATGAGGAATGGCAAGGCGAATTGGCCAGAGTCAGAAATATTGGTCGATTAGTGGATATCACTAATACAACAAACCGTATAACTGCTTCCAACAAATTCATCTATGATATTGATGATGCACTTCAAGTAAATGCTACTATTGGTATTGACAATAGAAATACCGTACAGGAAGAGTTATTGAGTAATGAGTTACAAGTGGCACTGGGGTCTATTGCAGAGGGTACAACGGACCAAGGAGCTTTGACACGGGTATTAAGGTCTGCCTTTACTTTAACAACTGATGTAAATATTACCCATAGAGCGAATACGGAGAATTTTTCATTCGTTTCTATTTTGGGAGGTCAATTTTTTAGGACTTCAGATAGACAAAATAGGTTGAATGGTTCAGGAGGTGTTGATGGAACACGTTCTTTGAATAATTTCTCAGAGCAAACATTTTCTGATTTTGTTTTGGAAAATGCCAATTACGGTCTTTACTTTTTAGAGAACATTGGTATTTATGATGTTGCCTTTTTAGAGTTTGGTGGTCGATTGGACCAAAATACCGCTTCAGGAGCCAATACCGATCCCTTATTGCTGCCTAAAATTGGTTTAACTTATAACTTTAGTGACCATGATTTCTATATAAATTCTGGCTTTAAGGATATTCTTTCTACTATTAAGTTGAGGGCAAATTACGGTGAAGCTACTAATTTTGCACAACCTTTCTCTCAGGATAGAACGTTTGCCCAAAATCCTTTTTTAGGTGGTCCTTCATTTACGTTTGATAACCAAGGAAATGATGAATTGGTTTCAGAACGTGTTAAGACCACGGAATTTGGAGTGGAACTTGGTTTTTTTAGTAATCGATTGTTCTTAAGCGGTACAAGATATATAGGAATTACCGAAGATGCCTTGTTTACCCCACAGGATCCACCATCTTCAGGTCAAGCCAATCAAATTCAAAATATTGGTGAGGTTGAGAACAAAGGTTATGAGTTTGCTTTAACAGCTACCCCTATTCAAACTGAAAAACATAACTTAAGTATTAACTTATCGTATAATACAAATGAAAACCTAGTTACGGATTCTGGTGGTGCACCTGCATTTGTAGTTGGTGGATTTACAGTTTTAGGTTCTGTTGTTGAAGAAGGTCAAAGTCTGGGTTATTTAAGAGGTACTGCAGCTGTATTGCAGGACGACGGGACCTATGCTTTTGAGCCCAACACGGCCTTGGGGGATACTTTTGCCCCAAATTTTGGTTCAATGGGCATAAATTATACATGGGGAGACTTTAACCTTTTTGCTACTGCTGATTATCAGTTTGGTGGACAAATTACAGATTTGTCTTTCTTGTTAAGACACTTGAGAGGCACGGATAATACTGGAATTCCCGAGGAATTAATTGGAACTACTTCTCCATTTAATTACGTAAACTTCTTTGTATTTGACAATGATTTCTTGAAGGTTAGAAACATTGGGGCATCCTATAATTTGGGAGACATTGCCAAGCCTTTATTCAGTAATATACGTTTGGGTATTAACGTTACAAATCCATTCAACTGGACTGCTGGTTCTTTTGATCCAGAAACTACAGGGTCTGGTATTACAGCTCAGAATGGTTTTGCAAGTGGTGGCTTCGCCTATGGTACTGAATCGGCTCCAAGAACATATATTGCCTCCATGAGGTTTGAATTTTAAAAATAGATGAGAAAGATGAAAAAACTTATAATATTTTTTACGGCTGCCTTAATATTTGGCTGTACTGGTGATTTTGGGGACGTTGTTGACTTCAAGGAAGTGGAAAACCCCAATCTTTCTGAAGCTTCGGTTGTGGGACAACCAAACTCGGCCACAATATGGCTTTCTGGTCTTGAAAGGCAATTGGCTCTAGTTTTTCAAGAAACCTTGATTTTAGCTGAATTAGGTTCTGATAATTATGTGAATACACAAACATTCTTCAACCAATTTATGGATGGATTGGCAATTCAAATTACCGATCCAGATATGAGGGATACTCAACGTGATATTCAAAGATTAAGAGAATTAGCTATTTTTGGTATCAATGAGGTTGGTCCTGGTGATCCAAATTATGATGCGGAGACTGAGGCAGAATTCAATTACTTTGAGGGTCTGGCCTATTTGTTTTCTGGAATGTATTTTTCCGCTCTTCCAGCTGAACCTGTAGGTGTACCCGTCACGTCTGAGCAGCATTATTTAAATGCAATATCCGCTTTTGATACCGCCATTGCTATTAATGCTAAGCCGGAATATCATTTAGCAAAAGCACGGGCAAATTACTATTTAGGAAATCAATCGGGTGCTGTTACTGCTGCCACGGCGGCGCTGGCCTTGGATAATTCCTTTGATAGAACTGTAAGGTTCGATGAATCTAATGGACCGAGTAATACATTTGAAGATGCATTGTATGAAAGGGCAACTTTTGATGATTTACAACCGCTTCCAACTTTGGATTTTTTAGATCCGAAATATTCTTTTTTGAGTCCAAATGAAGATGCACCCGTACATTATATGAAAGCGGAAGAGGCATATCTTATTCTGGCTGAAGCGGCTTTAGCGGATAATGATATCGCATCTGCAAGAACTAATTTAACTTCATTGTTGGATTTGATTGCAACAAGAGAGGTACGTAGTATTGATGACTCAATTGAGCAGAGAAGTCAGGTGGATGAAGGATCTAGGCCCGATGATTCCTCAATCGTTGTTAATGGTAGGTCTGGACTGGTGTTAAGCCGTCAGGATGGCAATGTTGATATTCCATCCGTATCCGGAACCTCTTTAACGGCAGATGACATTGCGGCTATGCAAGATGATGATGCAGGATTAGAACTTCTTTATAGGACACGTCAGGAGGTCTTTATCGCAGAAGGAATCAGATTAGTAGATATGGGAGTAAAATTAGTCATTGATGAAAATGAAATTTTGCTTAACGAAAACATCAATGAAGGTGATCCTGGAACGGTTGCTGTAATTCCTTCTTTTATAGCGGCTGTAGTTAGTGATTTGGATGCCATTAATTATGAGCCTGGCTCGAGTGTTGCAACAACTGTCATTGATTTAAATGAAGTTTTAGTAGCAAACAAAAGTTCCGATCAGGTAGTTCCTTTTGAATAAAGGAAAATAACTTTTTGGAAAAGCCCCATGAAATGGGGCTTTTTTATTGCCCAAAACTTTCACATTTAGTTAGGAACAAAAAAATTAACTTTGTGCCTGATATAAGTACGCATGAAGTATTTCCTCATAGTATTCTTTGGCTGTCTTACCTTTTCCCTACGTGCCCAACAAGAGGATAGCACCGTAAAAGTCAAGGATTCTATTTCCCAAACCGATTCCCTTTCGGTAAAAAAAAAGGAAAAGCCCCTGCCGAAGGAAAAACCCAACAGGGATAGCATCAATGAAATTACCATAAAGAACTATAAAATCATATCCTTTGCAAGGGACACGACCTTTTTGGATACCACCTTGACAATTCAAAAGGAGTACAAATACAACTATTTAAGAAGGGATGATTTTGAGTTGATGTCGTTTTCCAATATCGGGCAAACATACAACAGCCTCGGGTTGGATTTTGACAGGGCCACCATGTATCCAAACCTGGGCGCCAAGGCAAAACATTTTAACTATTGGGAGGTGGAGGATATACATTATTATAATGTAGCCACTCCCATGACCGATATCCTGTTTAAGACAACCTTGGAACAGGGGCAGTTATTGGATGCCATGCTTACCTTCAATACTTCCAGAAGATTAAATTTCTCCATTGGCTACAAAGGACATCGCTCCTTGGGCAAATACAATTCCAATCAGATTCGTTCCGGTAATTTTACCACCACAACAAATTACCAATCTAGGAACGGAAGGTATACTTTGAGGGCGCATATTGCCGCACAGGATATCAAATCCCAAGAAAACGGTGGGCTTTTGGAAAAGGAGCTCCAGTTTGAGGCCGGTGATCCAGAATTTCGTGATAGGCCAAAAGTTGACGTTCGGTTTGACGATGCCGATAACGTCGTACTCGGTAAGCGCTATTATTTGGAACACGCCTATAAATTGATCCGAAGGATCAGGGATTCCAGCTATGTGGAAAAGACTTCCTTGTCCTTGGGCCACACTTTTGGATATGAGACCAAATACTACCAGTTTTTGCATACCTCTGGGGATGCCTATTTTGGAGATCTTATCCTGACACCGGTAAATGACAAGGCCAATTTAAAGACAGCTTACAACCAGTTGAGCCTTGAATTTTATAATAGGACGTTGGGCAGGTTACAGGGCAATGTGAACATTTTCCATTACAACTATTTTTTTAACAGTGTTTTTTTTACCGAAAGCGGACAGGAAATCGGCAGTCGACTTAATGGAACGGAATTGGCCTTGGGTGCCGATTATGAAAAGACAATCGGTGGTTTCGAACTCGAAGGTGCATTCAGGTACAATCTATCTGGTGAATTATCGGGTAATATTCTGGATGCTTCGGCGGGCTACAGATTGAACGATAAGAATCGGTTCAAAGTTCATTTGCATTCATCTTCTAGGATGCCCGATTTTAATTTTCTTTTGTATCAAAGCGAATACCTTAATTATAACTGGCAGAATACGGCCAGTTTTAAAAAGGAAAGGGTCAATAGTTTGGAAGCAAGCTTTGATTCGGAATTGATAGGAAGTTTATCGGCCAAATACACAAACTTGGACAATTACGCATATTTCGCAGCAGACCCCCTATTAGAAATGATGGAAGGAGCGGAGCAAGCTACCATCAGGCCCTTTCAGGAAGACACGGGCATTTCCTATATAAAGCTAAAGTATACCAAGGAATTTAGGCTTGGCAAATTTGCATTGAATAATACGGTCATGTATCAAACGGTATCCCAGGAATCCAACGTCCTCAACCTTCCCCAATTGGTTACCAGGAACAGTCTCTATTTTTCCTCAGATGTTTTCAAGAAGGCCATGTATTTGCAAACCGGCATCACCTTGAAGTATTTTTCAAAATATACCATGAACGGTTATAACCCTGTTCTAGGCGAATTTTTTGTTCAGGATACCGAGGAGCTCGGTGGTTTTCCGTTATTGGATTTCTTTATAAATGCCCGGATCCAGCAGACCAGGATATTTTTAAAGGCCGAACATTTCAATTCATCCTTTAGTGGATACAATTTTTACGCGGCACCAAATTATCCCTATCGCGATTTTGTGATCCGATTTGGCCTCGTTTGGAACTTCTTTTCATAAAAAACGACAATTTTAAGTAGCTCTTAGATAGGTACTTGACTTTTTTTCAGTTTTGAGGCCTTTTCAATAGCTATTTGATATACAGTGCCTTACTGTTTTTGGCCATTGTTTTGAAAATTATTTCCAATTTAAATGATTGAATAATAGATACTTAAAAAATAAAATAAAAATTTTTCACTTTTTTTTGCTTTAGCTATTGCAGAAACGAAAACGGTGCGTATATTTGCACCCGCTTAGTGAGGCACTGGGCGATGAAGGGGTCGGGCGACCGGCACTTTTATTAATTGGTTCATTGAAATATTGTGGAGAGAATCGCGTCCTTTTAAGGGGGTGCGATGGTAGAGAATATAAAGAATTAGATCGAGAGAATCGGGGCCGGGGAGTCATATTTCGGAGGTCGTTGGGACGAG
>NZ_VUOE01000002.1:0-766565 GCF_008386635.1 Maribacter flavus
TTGCCAACGGCCGATGGTTCTGAGACGATAGTGAACAGTGGCACGAACATCAACGTAACTGGAAGCGGAACATCGGGCGACCCGTATGTTGTGAACAATACCTTCACGGAAGTAGACGGTAGCGTCACGAACGAGATACAGGATTTGAGCATCAGTGGTAATACACTTAGTTTAAGCAGTGATGCTACAACGGTTGATTTAAGCGGCTATTTGGACAATACCGATGACCAAACTGCGTCTGAGGTGACTATCTCGGACGCTGGGGGCAATTTTACTGCAACAGACGTAGAAGGAGCCTTATCGGAATTGGCGGCAGCCAGCACCGATGACCAATTAGCTTCCGAAGTGGATTCTGATGCGCCAGTGGATGTAGATGGAGACGGTGTGACAGATGATACAGTTGAAGATGTAATACAAGCAATCGCACCTATTACATCGAAGGCAGCACGGATTTTCTATCCCCCCTCTATAGCAATTGATGCTTCTGTATTAGTGAATAATGCAACAGTAGACCTTTATCAGGAATATCTAGATCAATACGGTGGTTCGGCAGCAAACTTTACCGCGAGCGCAGGTGCACCAGGAACTGTTCCTACCTACGGAAGAACAGAACTATATTACTATGTAACCTTTGCAGATCCGGCAGTCCTCAACATCGATCTTATTGATGCAAACGGTAACATGCAATACGATGTAATTGGTACACCTCCGGATTACAACTCCTTGATCAATGTGGTATTCGTAGTAAAGTAATCAGCTAAAGACCCAAATCGGTTTGAAAATAATCAATCAACATACAGCCATATTCCTGGGCATTGTTTTTACAATGTTCGGGATGTTGGTGTCCAATGCCCAGTTTTTGCTACAGGCACCCAACTCGACCGATGAGAACAATTATCGCTGGTACGAGGCCTCGGATAACGGTACCGTTTTGGGTACGGATTTTTTCTACGAAGTAACCGCACCGGGTATTTACTTTGCCACCTATGATGGAACGCTTTGCGGCTCCAATGCCACAGGCTATTTCATCGTTACGGATTGTAACAATCCAGATAATCAGGTAACCCTGGATATCACCAATAACGTAAGTGGAGGGGCTACGGTAAGCTGGTCGCCTGCGGTCAGTGGAGACCCCACAAGGCCCATCGTTACGGCTACGGATGCCGTGGTGAAATATACGGCTACGGTGACCAAGGCCGGTAATGATTTTGCCTTGCCCAACTTTACCGTTGTTTGTCTGCCCCAGGCCGCAAACTTGGTAGATGATGTCGTTTCCTTGGACGAGGATACATCGGTAATAGTGGATATCTATGCCAATGATTCGGATTTACCCAATCCGGGTACTTTGACCACGACGTCGCCATCCAATGGTACGGTCACTATAGATGACAATGGCACACCCAATAATCCTTTGGACGATGTGCTAACCTATACGCCGAACCCAGATTTTAATGGTGCGGACAGTTTTGATTACACCGTCTGCAATAGTTTTGGCGACTGTAGTATGGCGACCGTGACTATAGATGTGCTCCCTATTGTGGATACTTTTGATGATACTATCGCCATTTTGGTGAACGAAATTAGGGTCATCGATGAGTGGGCATTGAACGACAACGATATTCCAACGCTAGGAACCTTCAGTATTACACAGCCTACAAACGGATCTGCGACTATTGATGATAATGGTACGCCCAATGATCCATCGGACGATACCATTACTTATTTCCCCAACAATGATTTTGTAGGATCGGATGCTTTCGAATATACATTATGCGACGATGCAGGAAACTGCAGTACGTCAACGATTACTATGATCGTAAGTCCGTCCAATACCGATTTGGATAGTGACAACGACGGCATACTCGATAGTTTTGAGGACCTTAACTTGGACGCCGATAATGATCCCGCTACCAATCCAACGGATACCGATTTGGACGGCTACCCCGATTATCTGGACATCGATAGTGACAATGATGGTATCCCGGACAATGTGGAAGCACAGACAACTTCAGGATACATCGCCCCAAGTGGTACCGATGCCAATGGAAATGGTGTGGACGATGCCTATGAGACTGGTGGAAACCTAGGATTGTTCCCAATAGATACCGATGGGGATAGCCTGCCCGATTACTTGGACGATGACAGTGATAATGACAACGTACCTGATAGTATCGAAGCACACGACCAAAACCATGACGGTATAGCCGATCTAACCTTGTTCGGGTCCGATCAGGATGGAGACGGTCTGGACGATGGTTACGAAGGAAGCAATGTTAATGATATAGACGTGAACGATGAGTTGGATGATCCTTTTGGACAATTACCAAATACGGATAGTGATTTGGAATCCGACTATCGTGACACCGATGATGATGACGATGGCATCGAAACCATCGACGAGGATTTGAATATGGACGGTGATTATAGCAACGATGATTCGGACGGAGATGGTACACCTAACTATTTGGATTCCGATCTGGGAGAACTATCGGAACAGATAGAAGTATTCAACGTTATCACACCCAATGGTGATGGTGTACACGATGTGCTTCGAATAGATGGTCTAGAAAATTTCCCCAACAATACCATCAGAATTTATAACAGATGGGGCGTATCCGTCTTTACCACAAGGGCTTACAACACGGAGGGTAATGTTTTTGACGGAACTTCCCAGGGTAGGGTTACTGTTGATCAAAGTAACAGGTTACCAGTAGGAACGTATTTCTACATCTTGGATTACGAAGAGCCTAACGGTACCATGAAACAGCTCTCAGGCTACATATATATTAATAGATAGAAGGATGTTGGACATTAAATTTTTAGAACCTAAGCGTGGCTTTTTACCAAAAGGTCTTTTAATCCTAGTATTTATTTGGAGCGGGAACTCCTTGTTCGCACAACAGGATGCCCAGTATACCCAATATATGTACAACACGGTAAGTGTGAATCCTGGTTACGCCGGGTCTAGGGGTCAAATAAGTATTGCCGCCTTGCACCGCTCCCAATGGTTGGGATTGGAGGGGGCTCCCACAACACAAACTTTCAACATTCATTCTCCTATTGGCTACAATGGATTGGGCTTGGGACTATCCATCGTTAACGATAGAATTGGCCCCACCTCAGAAACCAATTTTGATATCGATTTTAGTTATACGCTCACATTGGCCGAGGAAAGTAGATTAAGTTTCGGATTGAAGGCAAGTGCCAATTTATTGGATATTCGTTTTTCGGAACTCAACCAGTTTACGACGGACCAGACACTTCAGCAAGATATAGACAATCGACTTTCGCCAAACGTTGGAGCCGGTATTTATTATCACACGGAAAAATTCTACGCTGGACTTTCCGTTCCCAGAATTTTGGAAACATCCCATTTTCAGGAATCATCTTTGAGTACTGCCAAAGAGCAAATGAACTTTTACTTTATTACGGGGTACGTCTGGGATTTAAACCCCATGTTGAAATTTAAGCCCACGTTACTTACCAAGGTCGTTCAAGGAGCGCCGTTACAGGTAGACCTTTCGGCCAATTTCATGTTGAATGAACGGTTCATTTTAGGAGGTGCCTATCGATGGGATGCCGCTTTCAGTGGTATGGTGGGATTTAATATAAATGGCAATTTTTTAATAGGTCTAGCCTATGACCGCGAAACTACGGAACTTGGAAATGCGGCGTTCAATGACGGTTCATTCGAAGTAATCCTTAGATATGATTTTATTTCAAGTAAGAACAACCTTAAATCTCCAAGGTTCTTCTAAAACCGAATTTTTGGCGCTTTCTTGCATCTGATTATTTTTTTATAGGCCATGCTTCGGCTATGGTCAACACAGGATTGTAATTATTCAAATCAATTCTATTTTATTTACATGGGTGTTCATGAATCTTCGATTTCGTCAATAGCCATCTCGGCGTGCATTAAGACTTTTTAAGTCTCATTTCTTATTTTTTTCCTAAAGCCTTCGAACAGTATAGCGCAAAGGGCTTATTTTTACTGAATGAAGGAAGAAGAAGTAATTCTAGTTGATAAAGACGATAATCCAAGGGGAACCATGCCAAAAATGGAAGCCCATGAAAAAGCCGAGTTACACCGGGCTTTCTCCGTTTTTATTCTCAATGACAAAAATGAAATTATGTTGCAGCAAAGGGCGGCCCATAAATACCATTCCCCATTGTTATGGACCAATACCTGTTGCAGCCACCAAAGGGTAGGGGAGTCCAATTTGCAAGCGGGAAAGCGAAGGCTCCAAGAGGAAATGGGGTTTGAAACCAATTTAAAGGAACTTTTTTCTTTTATCTACAAAGCACCTTTTGATAATGGATTGACGGAGCACGAACTTGATCATGTCATGATCGGATATTTCAATGATGTTCCAAATATCAATAAAGATGAAGTCGCGGATTGGAAATGGATGACGCCCAAAGCGATTAAATTGGATATGGTGGAGCACCCGGAAATCTACACGGCTTGGTTTAAGATAATTTTCGAGAAATTTTATCAGCATTTAATCGATAATCTGGTTGAAAATGAAAGTTAAGGTAAGCCGAAAAGCACATTTTAATGCGGCCCATAGGCTTTATAGGCCGGATTGGGAAGATTCCAAAAATTGGGAAGTGTTTGGAAAATGCAATAATCCCAGCTTTCACGGGCACAACTATGAATTGATTGTTAGCGTTACCGGGGAAATCGACCCAGAAACTGGTTTTGTAATGGATATGAAGGAGTTGAAAGACCTTATAAAGGAAAAAATCGAAGATGCTTTCGACCACAAGAATCTGAACGTGGAAGTGCCTGAGTTCAGGGAATTAAATCCTACCGCCGAAAATATTGCCGTTGTTATATGGAACAGGTTGCGACCCAGTATACAAGACAACAAGGAATTGGAGGTTGTGCTCTATGAGACACCCAGAAATTTTGTCACATACACCGGATAATGGCTTGCCTTCAAAACGTAATCCATAATACAGTATTGATTTATTAAGTTTTTTCCTACCTCTTCAAATAATTTAGTTGTTCCTTTCGTTACGATTATGGAAACTTTTTAATCAAAAAATGAATTTATACCCTTTAAAATTTAATCCCATACTCAAAGAAAGGCTTTGGGGAGGAACCAAATTAAAAACGCTCTTTGGGAAACCCAGTACAAGTGAAATTACAGGGGAAAGTTGGGAGCTTTCCACTGTTACCGGAGATATTTCGGTTATATCAAACGGTGATTTTGCAGGTACTTCCTTACAGGAATTGATCGATACATATCCCACACAGCTTTTAGGGAAAAGTGTTGTGGAACGTTTTGGAACGGATTTTCCTATACTGATCAAATTCATCGATGCCAAACAGGACCTTTCCATTCAGTTGCACCCCAACGACGCATTGGCAAAGGAACGGCATAACTCTTTTGGCAAAACGGAGATGTGGTACATTATGGATGCCGATCCCGGAGCCGAATTGATCGTAGGCTTTAATAAGGACGTGTCAAAGCAGGAATATGAAAATAGTCTGGAAAATGACACTTTGTTGGATTTGTTGAACTATGAAAAAGTCCGGGAAGGAGATACGTTTTTCATAAATACCGGTAAAATCCATGCGATTGGCGCAGGGGTTCTTTTGGCCGAAATCCAGCAGACATCTGATGTTACCTATCGTGTTTTCGATTTTAATAGAAAGGACAAAGAAGGCAACTTACGGGAATTACATACGGAACTGGCCTTTGATGCAATCGATTATGAAAAGAAGGACGACTTTAAGGTGTCCTACCCAAAGGAAAGGAATGCGGTGAATGCAATGGTGGACTGTCCGTATTTTAAGACCAACTTTTTGGATTTGGACAAGGATATTGTTTTAGATATAAAGCATCGGGATACCTTTACCATTTTCATGTGCGTAGCGGGAACGGCCGCGATTGGGAACACGTTTGGTGAAGTAACTATTCAAAAAGGGGAAACTACTTTGCTACCGGCCAATTCGGATCAAATCGAAATACGTACCAAAGGCACCAAACTATTGGAAGTTACAATTTAGGCAAATACAATTATTCAACGGTTTAATTGTACTTTTGTATAAAATTATAAGATATGGCAAGTATTAAAAATTTGAAAAAAGATATAAATAACGTCCTTGGGGATATTATTGAAGGGGTTTATATAGTGGAAGCAACGAACGGTGGTGGACCTTCAAAAGAGGGAACTGCCATTATCGATGGTGCCATTAGCACTTTTGATGAACTAATAGCCAAGGTAAATCAAGCCGATATTGAGAACAAAAAGGTACATTTTAATGGTATCAGAACAGAATTGGAAACTAAGGCAAATAAATTGGTCGACCAATTGAACAGCATGGCTGAATAGATTCCTTCTAACTTAAATAAAAAAGCATCCTTAAGGGATGCTTTTTTATTATTGATCCGATTCCAATAATTGCTTCAAGTCCTTGCCGTATTTGGAATTGGCCACTTCGGGAGGAAGACTTCTATAAATGGAATCCAGATATTTTATGTTTGCATCGGGAATTTCTTTTGCCGCAATATATGGGGCAATGTAGGAATCCGTATTGTTCAAAGCATAGTTTATGGAATAGGCATACGCGCGCTGAGTGTTTCTGGTACCTACGCGTTCTAAGGAATCAATGGTATTTTGGTCTGCATTTGCCTGTAATTGCGATGCCTTCAGCATAATCTCCATATTCCTTAAATTAAGGTTGGATAGTGCCTTTTGATATTCCTCGAGTTTTTCGTGCGTTGGAGATCCCTTTATTTCGGCCGTAGTATCAAAAGTATTCCAGTCCGTATTAATGGTAATGGTACCTGGTTCGGCAAAAAAAGTTATCCGGTCGTTGATCGCATTGTTATCCTTCTTATTTAGATACAGATAATAGATTTCCGGACTTTCCAATTCCGCTGAAAGACTGAAAGTTCCTTCACCATCAATTTCAAGGGAATCCACCGTTACAAGCGTCGTATCCATCAGGTGCTGCAAATAAAGCGTTCCCTTTTTTAAACCTCGAACCTTTCCATTTACCACAAGGTTGGCTTCCGTATCGCTTCCGCAGGAAACAAAAAATACAGCAATGAAGATATAGGCTAATTTTTTCACGTGTTATTTTATTCTTTTTAGGTTAGTTGAAACATCCATAACTATCGATTCCAATTCTTGGACATGGATGTTCCGTTCAAAATGATTCAGGGGGCAAATATCATTAAATTTTCAAAGAAAATACAATTCAAAAAGTAAATACTACAAACTGGAAGCTACCTCCATTAGATAGGCACATAACAGTGCGCCTGCCGTACCTACCACATAGCCCAAAACGGCCAATAAAACCCCCACCGACGTTAAGGACGGATGGAATTCCGCTGCAACTACCGGTGCAGAAGCAGCGCCTCCCACATTGGCCTGGCTACCTACCGCCAAGAAAAAGTAAGGGGCCTTTATAAGTTTGGCCACTAAAATTAGCAATAAGGCATGGATAGCTATCCAAACAAAGCCGATGGCGATAAGGCCGGGGTTTTCCAAAACCTTACCCAAGTCCATTTTCATGCCAATCGTTGCCACTAGAATATAGATAAACATACCACCAATTTTACTCGCTCCGGCACCTTCATAGTTCTTAGCTTTTGTAAATGACATGGCAATTCCCGCACAGGTAGATAGTACTACCATCCAAAAGAATCCCGATCCCAAAAAGGAAAGAAAACTTTTTTTGTCGCTTATAGCCTCAAAATTTGATGTTAGGAATTCGCTAATATGGTCTCCAAAAAAATGGGAAATTCCCACAGCCGTAAATGCTATACATAACATAATCATATAATCCTGTAGTGTTGGTACACGGGTAATTTTTTCCGTAAACTCCGTTACCTTTAGCTTTAAGGTCTCAATGGCCGATGTATCGGCCTTAAGCCACTTGTCGATACTTTTCGTTTTGCCCACACCTAAAAGAATGACCGCCATCCAGATATTGGCGACTACGATATCGATTAGAACCATTCCCCCATATTTTTCTGGGTTGTACTTAAAAATTTCAAGCATAGCGGCCTGATTAGCCCCGCCTCCTATCCAGCTTCCGGCGATAGTAGCTAGCCCCCTCCATACGGCGTCAAAATCGTTTCCCCCCACCGTTTCCGGAGAAAATATGGAAACCAGCAAAATAGCCAATGGACCGCCTACTACAATGCCCAAACTCCCCGTTAAAAACATGATGATTGCCTTTGAACCCAAATTACTGATGGCCTTAAGGTCGATACTTAAGGTCATCAATACCAGGGCAGCGGGTAAAAGATACCTACTGGCCATGAAATAAAGATTGGAAATATCGTCCGAAATCAATCCCGCACTGGCCATAAGTGCCGGTAAAAGGTAGCACATAAGTACGGCCGGGACGACGGAATAGAATTTTTGCCAAAATCCGGTCTTGATGCCTGAAGTATAAAATATAAATCCAAGCGCAAGGGCCAAAAGACCAAAAACTACGGTATCGTTCACGATCAAGGGCTGGGGCATGGGGTTTTCCATAATACTATTCCTTCAGCATCAAATATACTTAAATTAATAGATGTTGTTCAATGTATTTGGCGACCCCATCATCGGTATTGCTGGCGGTAACAAACTTTGCGATTTGTTTTACTTCCTCCCTTCCATTGGATACGGCAACGCCCCACCCCACGTTGCTCAACATTTCCAAATCATTATAATTGTCGCCAAATGCAATGACATCCTCCAAAAGCTCCCCGGTGCGCAACAGTTTTTGTATGGCCGTTAGTTTGGATACGGATTTAGGTGAAATTTCGATAAGGGTATCGTTAGATCGGTATACATTAATTTCTTTCCCGAAATCTTCTTGTAGTATTGGCATTAATGCATCAGAGGTGGGTTTTGTACCCATCAACATGATTTTATGTACCCCACTTTTTTGGGTGGTCCACTGTTCCAGAGTGGCTTGGGTCGGTTGAAATACTGGGCTGGTCTTGGTATATTTTATTTCTTTTTCGACCCTTTCAGACATTCTGGGTACATGCCATTCGTCAAAGGCATATAGGCCCAGTTCCGTCCTGTTCGCTTCACAAACTTCATGGATTTTACCTACCATATCCATTGGAATGGTTACCGAGAGCAGTTCCTCAGCCCCATCCAGCACCAGTGCGCCGTTGAAACAGACAATGGGCTGTTCCAAGATGCCCAGATCTTTTTGGATGTAGTACATGCCATTGGGCATTCTTGCCGAGACCAACATGATTCTGGCTATTTCCTTGATTCTACTGAATTGGGAAATGGTGTATTTTGAAACATCGCTTTTAGTGGACAATAAGGTTCCGTCCAGATCAGAGCAAAGCAATTTGAACTTCATATCAAATATTTAACCAGTAAGATAATTTTAAATTTACAGACCTGAATTTTGGCTCGAATTGACTTACGGCATAGTTATCATTGTATACTATAAACAAGTCTGAAAGCGGTGCAAATCGCCATTGTAACCGGGAATTGATGCCCAAGTTATCCCGCTGATTACTATACTGAACCAAGGTTGACCAGAATATGGATTTACTAAAGGTAAGGTCCATCCGTGGACTTACCAGCCAAATATTGGCACTTGAATAGGGCAGCGGCAGATTTATTTGGTCATAATTGAATTGAAGAGAAATGGATGCCTTTGGTTGAAACCGCATGGTCATGGAGCCTTCCATGGAAAATCGGTTTCCATTAAAAAACCGGCCTATGGTAGACTGTAAGTCGTAGGAGAAAAGCTTTCGCTGATCGGATTGATAGCCGGCCTGGACACTATTGTAATGATAGTTTTGATTGGCCGGGAGCGGTATGGCACCTTCGGTCCGCGTTGGATCAAAAGTATCAAAAAGGAAGGTAAACGTGTTTGTGTATTCTATCTGTGCCTGCGATTGATTATTGAATTGGACTTGATAGCTATATTGAAGGTCATAATCCGTATTTTTAAAATCCATACTGGGGCTCCAACGTATATTTGTAAATGACCGTAGCGTATGGTTCTGGACAATACCTTTTCTTGGCCAGAATACCCGCTCTAAACTAAAGAGCGTCTTAAAAAGATCGGTTCTTCGCACAAAACCCAGATCTGAACGAAAGTCCTCATCTATAAAAGTACCTTTGGCGAATACATTTAATTTTCTGGTATTATATCGAATTAGAGCACTAGAAGCAAAGTTTCCCACATTATCATCAGGTTGAAAGGATTTATGGGTTATGAATGATCCATTCCAAGTATTATCCTTGGATGCCAGATTATAATCCACTCCTAAAACACGATTGTATTCATCTTCCCGTTCTACAAAATCATAATTTTTGAACGATTCCTTATTTATAAAAAATACTCCTATGTTAGACCGTGAGAAAACACGCTGTTGCAATGCCAGCATCGTATTATTGTTCGATGGAATTTCATTTTCCAAATCCTCTGCCGTCTGTATGTTCAATAGCCCAACCCTGAGATCGTTGGTCAGCTTTCCGCTAAGCCGTACGCCACCAATAATATTGTTCTCTATGGTATTCCCAACGGTGTCCCTAGCGATACCAATACGTCTTGAAAAAAATGGACTAAAATCAAAACCGTTTCCAAAACTTGCAAAGAGATCATTGTTGTCAATAAAAAATTGACGACGCTCCGGTAAAGCAATTTCAAAACGGGTGAGGTTGGTAATAAAATTATCCACCTCTACGGTGGAAAAGTCGGGGTTTATAGTGAGATCCAGATTTAAGCTGTTTCCAACGGAGACCTTGGCATCTGCACCTACCTTAAAATTGTCCAGGTTTTCACCATTGTCAAAGTCCCTGGCACTAATTCCGTTTACATAGGGTATAATCGCAAAAGGAGTCCTGGATTTGCCAAGAGGCTTCTCAAAAAGGATTTCTCCCATAAAGGCAAGATTATAAATAAGTTGGTTCTGGGGAATCCTTGTCCAGGTGCTGCGTTCGTTGGATTGCGTTTCAATGCGGTACGAATTGAAACGCCATTTGGTAGCACCTTCCTCAAACTTTAGAGAGGTGAGGGGAATGACCATTTCTGCCGTGAAGTAATCATCATAAATCTTAGCATTGCCTTTCCATTTTACGTCCCAGGACAGATTAAAATCGTCCTGCGAAGCACCTCCGTTTGCAATGAGACCTTCACGGCGTACGCCATAAGGGTTGATTCCAAAAGAAAAAGCGTTGGTGCCATCATTGAAGGTATCAAAAACGAGCGTAAAGCTATCACTTCCACTTCCTCTAAAATCTCGCTGCAATGATTGGGTGGCATAATTTTTTCCGCTGGAATAGGCCTTGATTCCTACGTATAAATTCCTTTCGTCATACAGAATCTTTATTTGGGATTGCTTTTTGGCCTGAATGGAATCCAAAGGAAAATACTCCCAAAAATCTTCCGCCGCATCGGCCATGGCCCAAATGGGTTCGTCCAATAGGCCATCAGGAGTGATTTCCTCGGTAATGAACTTGACGGTGATCTGTTTCGTATGGTCTTGACCCAAGACATACATCGAAATGATACATACAAGAAAGTTTAGCGTAAATTTTTTGGTAGAATTTTTGGACATTCTTCGGTTTTTAATCGGTTTGGAGAAAATATTGGGCACGACGCGTTATATGTTCAACCAATAGGTGAGTTTTAAGTTTATGGACCTGTATTTTGGTTCGATGCTATTTACCGAGTAGTTGTCGTTATAAACAATGAACAAGTCTGAAAGCGGTGCAAAACGCCATTGTAGCCTTGAATTTATGCCCAAGTTGTCCCGTTGGTTGCTGTACTGAAATAGCGTAGTCCAAAAAACCGATTTACTGAACGTAAACCCAAACCTAGGGCTTACCAACCATAGGTCCGCACTGGGATAGGGATCGGGCAAGGTGATTTTGTCATAATTCACGTTCAGGCCAATTCTTACTTTGGGCTGGATACGTAAGGTGGCCTCCCCGCCAATGGAAAACCGTTCCCCGTTGAAAAAATTCCCCAAGGAGGATTCTCCCTGAAAGGCAAAAACATTTGCCTCATTGGATTGGTAACCTACCGTAAAGGTTCCAAACCTATATTCCTGGTTGCCTGGAAGTTCTATGGCACCTTCGGTCCCTGTTGGGTCGAACGGTTCAAATAGGTATATGTAACTGGAGGTATAGCCCGCACCAAACTCCGTGAAATTCTTCAATACGAAATTGTAATTGGCCTGTAGATCATAATCGGCCAGTTGGTAATCCAGGGAGGTGCGCCAGTTGGAAATGGCAAAAAGTTCCAGTCCATGGTTGTTGATAGTACCCGTTTTGGGCCAATATAGGCGTTCAAGACCGGAAACGGCCTTTATAATATCCGTTCTGGGAATAAAACCCAAATCGGATCTGAAATCGGCATCGATATAGGCCAGATCTACAAACGAGTTCCAATATCTTGAATTATAGCTCAAAAGGGCTCCGGCGGAAATGTTACCTTCATTGTCCCCAGGTTGAAAGGATTTATGGAGGTAATATTTTCCAGACCATACATTGTCCGCACTGGCCAAGTTATAATCCACTCCAAGGACCCTGTTATAGGCATCATCCGGCGATAAAAAAGGTTCATCCCCAAAGGCCTGCCTATTAAGAAAGAACATGCCTATGTTAGATCGCGCGAACACTTTCTGTTGTAGCGCTAGCATCATATTATTATTGGATGCCACTTCCTGTTCCTCGCTTCTGGCCGTTTGGATGTTCAATAGTCCTAGGCGCAAGTTCTTGTTTAGTTTACCACTGAGCCGAACGCCACCTAAAATGTCGTTCTGCACCGAATTTCCCAAGCGGTCCGTGGCGATACCGATACGTCGGGAAAAAAATGCGTTGGAATGCCTTCTACTGCCAAAATCCCCAAAAAGATCATTATTATCAATAAAAAACTGACGCCGTTCCGGCAGGGATACCTCAAAACGGGTGAGGTTTGTGATGATGGCATCTACCTCTACATTGGAGAAATCCGGATTTACGGTAACATCCAGGTTCATTCCGTTCCCTATGGCTATTTTGGCATCGCCGCCAACTTTCAACGTTGTATTACTGACATCTGAATTGAAATCCTTATCTGACAAGAGGTTCACATAGGGAATCAATGCCAATGGGGTCCTGGATTTTCCCAAGGGCTTTTCAAAATACATATCGCCCATAAAGGCCAAGTTGATAACACTTTGGTTCTGTGGGATGACGTACCAATTGCTGCGCTCGTTGGACTGCATATCAAAGCGATAACTTTGGAAACGCCACTTGGTCTCACCCTCGGCAAATTTTAGGGAGGTCAAGGGAATGGCCATTTCGGCGGTGTAATAGTTATCGTATATTTTTGTTTCAGCCTTCCATTTTACGTCCCAGGAAGTCGTAAAGCCGCTTAGGTCCTGCCCACCTCCCGAAATAAGGACTTCGCGACGAACACCATAAGGGTTTATTCCAAAAAGAAAGGCGTTTGTTCCATCATTGAAGGTATCAAAGACCAAGCTTATATTGTCATTTCCACCTGCCCTAAAATCACGTTCCAGGGAGGGTATTACGTAATTTGAGCCCGGGGTGTGAACGGTCATACCTATATAGAGGGTCGTGTCATCCGTTAGCATACGGATATCTGTTTGGTATTGGGCCGGTACATCATCCGATGGGAAATACTGTTGAAATTCGCCCGCGCTTTGTGCAAAGGTCCATACAGGCTCGTCCAAAATACCATCCAATAGTATTTTTTCGTTCGTGTACTTTACAGTGAAGGATTTTTCTGGAGTTTGAGCGTAAAGTGAAGCGCCTGTAAGCAACAGTGCTACTATACTTTTTAATTTGGTCATTTTGGTTTGGAAACTTTGGCTAACAAAGTTAAAGGTTTGTACCGTTAAAAAAACCCTAAAAAACTATTCCTTTTTTTTCTTGGGTTCTCTTTTCGCATCTTTTAGGCATTGCATCAACATCCACTCAATTTGACCATTGGTACTACGGAACTCGTCCGCGGCCCATTTTTCGATGGCGTTGAGCATGTCCTCGTTTACCCGCAATGCAAATGCTTTTTTCTTACTCATATTCCTGTTTACTGTCCATCAGCAAATAAAATGACCCTTGGGATATTCAAATTCTTGATTCAAACTTAATGCGTTCAAAATTAAGTCAATAGCTTAATCTTTACACATTTACTATTATAGAGGTATTTGACTTACCATGACAAATCCCTCGATGAGGGTTTCATCGGTTTTTGTCCCTTTCAAATACGATACGGCTCCGGTCATGGTCCAAATCTACGACCCTCCATCCCTGTCTGCCATATTCGTTCAGGGTGTCCTCCAAACGTTGGTTATTATTGGTTAGGCCTACGGACCAGCTTATTACTTTATATTCTTTCACAAATTTAAATTTTAGTAATTCCCTGATTAATATTATAAATTGACTATTAGTTATAAATCACAACCTTGTTTGGCCTCGAGCCTTTCGTTTTGCTGCGCAAGGTGCGTTCAAAGAAAACATGTTTTCTTTTCACCCAATGCTCAGGATAAACAAAAGTCAAGAGGTAATTAACCTATTGCTCCAATATGAGGTCTCAACTGCGCTCGACCAGACATTATAGTGTGTATATGATTAGTTGGTTACATCCAATTATAACTATAAAATTAATATTCATTAGCTATCGGGAATACACAATAATATTCAGGAAAAACACATGTCAGTGATTTAACGTACCAGCATTTACGATGGGTGATGCATCCTTGTCGGAACATAGGACTACCATCAAATTGCTGACCATAGCGGCTTTGCGTTCCTCGTCCAAATCTACCAATTCCTTTTTACTCAGTTCATGCAGCGCCATTTCTACCATACTTACGGCACCTTCCACAATTTTATGCCTTGCCGCCACAATGGCCGTGGCCTGTTGTCTTTTTAGCATGGCATTGGCTATTTCCTGGGCGTAGGCCAAATAACCTATACGTGCTTCCAACACCTCGATACCGGCCATGGCCAACCGCTCCTGTACCTCCGTTTCCAAAGCTTCGCTCACTTCGTTGACACTGGAGCGTAAGGTGATATCCTCATCCAAACCTTCGTCCGCAAAGTTGTCATACGGATACATACTTGCCAATTTTCGTACGGCGGCATCGGTCTGTACCCTCACAAAATTCTGATAGTCGTCCACATCAAAAGCGGCTTTGTAGGTATTCGTTACCCTCCAGACCAAAATGGTACTGATCATTACGGGGTTCCCCAATTTGTCATTCACCTTCAATCGTTCGCTATCGAAATTGCTGGCGCGTAAGGAAATCTTCTTTTTGGTAAAAAAGGGGTTTACCCAAAAGAATCCGTTCTTCTTGATGGTGCCCACGTATTTCCCAAACAACAACAGGACCCTGGAACCATTGGGGTTCACCAAAACAAATCCACCAAGACTTAGGACTGCTAGTACAATTAGAAAAATACCCAAGTAAATTCTCAATAGGGCAATGCCCCCAATGATAAGCCCTAGAACAACTAAAATCATTACATAGCCATTGATAGGGCTATAGTTTTTTTCGTTTGACATGGTGCATGATATTAAAATGATATCATAAATATATCAAAAAAAATTAAAGTCGGCCTTTTTTCCTCCATTAATCTTGCCCTTTAAATTTCCGGGTCTTTTTCTTATTCGGGTTTTTAAAGAGTCTTTTGAAGAAGCCATCCCGTTTTATTGGTTCACAATCCAACATTTCTTGAACGCGCCCGCTTGGTGCGGGAAATCTTGCTCGGGTTATGTGGTTGAATTGTTCGTCCTTGTTCATTTTTTGCAATAATAGGGCGTACATTGGCAATGCCGCATTGGCACCTTGGCCGATAGATGTATTCCTAAATCCAATTTCATGATGGTCCAGGCCTACCCATGTCACATGCAATAGGTTTGGTGAAAGGGCAACAAACCAGGCATCCTTATTATTTTGGGTGGTTCCCGTTTTTCCTGCTATATCGTTTGATAGTTTATACGTAGACCGAATCCGTGAAGCGGTTCCGGAATTTATGGTCGATTTCATCATTTCCATCATAATTTGTCCGTTTTCGGCCGAAAAGGCGGCATTTTCACTTTTTTTCGGTTCAAAGCTTGCCAGAAGGGAATCCTGTTGGGTAGTGATGGTTTTTATCAAAAAAGGTTCCACAGATCTACCCTCATTCATATAACTGGTATAGGCTTTTGCCAATTCAATCAATTTGATTTCTCCCGTACCAAGGGCGATGGAGGGTTCGCTCGGTAGTCTTTCTTCGATTCCCATTTTTTTCGCAAGGGCAAGTACTTCATCGACACCTGTTTTTTCCATAACCTTCACGGCAATCGTGTTAACGGATTTGCTAAGTCCCTCCTCCATGGAATAATTGAGGTAGGCCTCATCGGTGTCTCCGGAATTACTTGGGGACCAACCTTTTAAATTTTCATATTCTACTTCCTGAGCTGAAAAATAAGTGCAGGGTTCTATCCCCTGTTCTAGAGCCGCGGTGTAAACGAACGGTTTGAACGTGGAACCGACTTGGCGTTTGCTCTGGGAAATATGGTCGTACTTAAACTGCTTGAAATCCACCCCGCCGATCCATGTGAGCACTTCACCGGTTTTGGGATTAAGGGATATGGAGCCTGTGTTCAAAAACTTCATGTAGTGCTGTATGCTGTCCATGACACTTAATTCCTTTTCCGTTTCTTCCTCCCAGGAGGTTATCGTCATTTTTCGTTTGGTACGTTGCAGGCTGTCAAAAATTTCATCATCGGTGAAGCCGTCTTTTTTTAGGTTTTTATAGGCTGTACTTCTTCGGGCTACCGTTTTTATGAGGTTTTTATCCGTTAACCATGGGGCATTTTTTCCGTAACTTTTTTCAAAATCGCTTTGCAATGGGTCCATATGCTCCACCATACTTTGCTCCGCCAGTTGTTGCATTTTATAATTTAGGGTGGTATACACTTTTAGGCCCGATGTATAAATGTTGTATTCCTTTCCTTCCTCATTTTGTGTTTTGGTCCACTCCAGTAATTGCTTGCGTACTTCTTCCCGAAAATAAGGTGCCAAGCCCGAACTATAATCGTAATCCCTATAATCCAAACCGATATCCAGTTGTTTGAGGGCATCATATTCCGTTTTCGAAATAAAATCGTTCTTGACCATCGTGGATAAGACCAGATTTCTGCGTTCCCTGCTTTTTTCCGGGAATATTCTTGGATTGTAACCGTAGGTAGCTTTAAGCATGCCTACCAGGGTAGCTGCTTGTTCCACCGATAGGTTTTTTGTTCGGGTATTGAAAAATTTTAAAGCGGCACTTTCAATGCCAAAGGTGTTGTCGCCAAAGGAAACGGTATTTAGGTAATGGGTAAGGATTTCATTTTTATCGTAGATATCCTCCAATCTGCCGGCAATGATCATTTCCTTGATCTTATCGACCACGATATTTGTTTGCTTCCTGTCCCTCCTAGGATACAGGTTTTTTGCCAATTGCTGACTGATGGTGCTTCCTCCTCCAGACGATTCGTCACCCAAAAGTATGGTCTTTATACCTACCCTGAACAGACTTGGGTAATCCACTCCGGAATGTTCATAAAAGCGCTCGTCTTCAATGGAAATGAGGGCCTGTAAAAGGTGTTCCGGGAATTCATCAAAAGTAATGGGCTGTCTGTCGTTGAGGTAATATTTTCCGATCAAGACGCTATCCGCCGTAAATACCTCTGAAGCCACTTGGTACTGAAAATTGGAGAGTTCCTTTTTATTGGGGACACTTCCCCAAGCTCCCAAATAGATGCTACCCACAAAAATTACCGTCAATACCAGGAACCCCGCGATTCCTACAAAAAAATACCTGAGAAACGGCGGTTTGATTTTACTTAGTATCTTTTTTATTCCCTGCATGGGTGCAAGTTCCCACTTAAATTTAAGCTGACCTGACTTTTAACAATACCTTAAAACTTGTTGCCCTATTTTTGCCAAAACCGAATTCCATGAAGAAGTTCACGTTCATTTTACTGGTCGTTATACAATCCGCTTTCGCCAATGACGCAATCTGGTCCAAAACCGGGCATCGGGTGGTGGGCGATGTGGCCCAGGACTATTTGAGTAGAAAGGCAAGAAAGGCCATTGATGCCCTACTGGATGGCCAAAATTTGGCAGCCGTTTCCAATTTTGCCGATGAGATCAAGGCCGATAGAAAATACAGTGAATTCAGTGCCTGGCATTACGTCAACTTCCCAGCGGACAAGGATTACAGGGACGTTGAACCCAGTGAATATGGGGATTTGGTCATAGGAATCAACAAGTGCATTGAAATATTGACTTCGCAGGAAAGTTCCAAGGAGGACAAGGCTTTTTACTTGAAATTTCTGGTGCACCTTATTGGGGATTTGCACCAACCGATGCATATTGGTCGGCTAGAGGACAAAGGAGGAAACGACATTCAGTTGCAATGGTTTGGAAGGGGCAGTAACCTACATCGGGTATGGGATTCCAATATGATTGACGACTATGGAATGAGTTTTACGGAGCTTTCAAACTCCTTACCAAAGCTTACCAAGCAGCAGGTGAAGCAAATTCAGCAGGGCGATATCTATGATTGGATCGAGGAGACCCAGGAAATTACGAACGAAGTCTATGATTCCGTAGCAGTGGGTGAGAAATTGGGGTATCAATATAGTTACCGATGGTGGGGCACTGTTGAAAACCAATTGTTAAAAGGGGGCATACGATTGGCGGCGGTCCTGAATGATATTTTCAAATAGAACTAAACTATCTTTTTGAAATTTTGTTTCCGCTAATGTTCTTCTGACGGGAGCTCTTGAATCGTCCGGACACATTTTCGCGTAAATTTCGGTGTTTGGTAGTCCTTCCCTGAACCCTTTTACGCCACATGCGAAAACTACTGGGTTTCATTTCCCTGCGCATGATCTCTATGGTTTCCTGTTCACTTATACCAAACTGGAAGGTGATGGCCTCAAACGGAGTACGGTCCTCCCAGGCCATTTCTATGATTCGGTCCAATTCCCTTTCTGTAAATTCCTTTGACATAACAATACAAATATACAAAGCCTAGGGCAAAAAGGGTTTGGCATGACCTTTGAAAATATGTTGCTAAGGTAGAAACCACGACGAGCAGATTAGTATTGGTATGCCCTGGTATTAAAGATGGTCGGTCTATAAAAAGGCATAAAAAATTGGTCCTCTGGGCCGATTTTTTTTATTTGATTATCCTAAACGTCAGGTTTATCCGTTCCCCAATCGGTTTGGCCGTTTTTGGAATCTGATGCTTCCAAGTATGTTGGGTCTCACCCTGCATCACCAACAAACTGCCATGCTCCAATATCATTTTGTGCTTTGCAGAAGGGTCTATGTTGTGTTTTAGATAGAACATGCGTTCCGCACCTAGACTCACTGATGCAATTACAGGGTTTTTACCCAGTTCCTTTTCATTATCAGCGTGCCAACCGTTACTATCCTTGCCATCCCTATATAGATTTAGTAAACAAGTAGTAAATTCTGGGGAAACATACTTTTCTATTTCCGATTTTATTTCCAATAAAACTTTACTGAAACGATGGGGTTTCATGGTAATGTTGGAATAGGAGTAGGGCCTTCCATTATTTCCATACAATGCGGTAAGTCTTGGCTGGGCGTATAACTTTCCGAATACTTTAATATCATCCTGTTGCCAGGGTGTTTCAGACCTTAACTTTTTGAAATAGGTATCCGCAATTTTACTAGGAATAAAATTTGGGTAATATCGTATGTCACAATCGGGCAAATCCAATTGTGAGTATTCCTTGTTTTCTGGCATCAGACCAAAACGGCTTTTAGCTCATTCCTATATTCACTGGGGTTCTGTCCCGTAAATGCTTTGAACGACTTATTAAAGTGGGAAAAGTTGTTGAATCCACATTCAAAACAGACTTCCGTGATGCTCATGGGTTTTTCCGCCAATAATTTAGAGGCATGCACCAAGCGGTATTCATTTACAAATTGTACAAAGGTTTTATTTGTAAGCTTTTTAAAGTATCTGCAGAAAGACGGAATGGTCATGCTCACCATGGAAGATATTTCCTCCAGCGTTATTTCTTCCTTGAAGTTGTTCTTTACATGATTGAAAACGATGTTGATGCGGTCATTGTCCTTGACATCGGTTGCCAAGGAAAAACCATCCGCATTCAGGAGTTTCATTTCTTGTGAACCGCCCAATTCGTTCAGAATGTTCAGAATACTCAAAAGACGTTGGAAATCGGTCTGATATTCCAGCACCTCCATTTTATCGCCTATTTTTCTTTTGGTCTTCCCATAAAAGGCGATTCCTCCACTCGCTATTTCAAACAACTTTTTGATTTTCTTCATTTCGGGAATGGTAAAAAAGTCGGTTCCCAAAAAATCGAGCTTCATCTGTACGACGGTTTCACTGGTATTGCCCGTGAGTGCATCGGTAAAACCGCAATGGGGAAGATTACTGCCTATCAATATAAGATCGCCATCGGTATAATAGGAAACATGGCTACCTATTTGGCGCTTACCGGAACCGCCGTTTACATAGACCAGTTCCAATTCTGGATGGTAATGCCAAACATTGTTCTTGTTCACCCGGTGCTCATCGAACCTTTGATAGGTAAACGAATGCCCAAAATCTGGTTCAATAGCCTCAAACGTAGGTTTTTGTGTAATCATCTATTTGGTGTTTACTAATGTAAAGTTAGATAACCTTTTTTGCAGGTCACTTTGCAAAATTAACTCAAATATGTGGAAAATTAACATCACTATATTAAAAGTGTGTTAAGGTTGGTAAAATAGCACATAAATCGGAAAAATCCGCTGTAGTGGCAACGACATAACGGGTGTATGTTTGTATCGTAAATTATTAATTAATCCTTTAAAGTAATTTATTATGAAAACAATTGTAAAAATCACAACCGTAGTTGCCTTTATGTTCGCTACAGTAGCGGGTATGGCAAGAGAGCCCAAATTGGACGTTGTTACCTTAAATAATTCCAAAAGTGTCCTATTGACCTTGGACGCACTGGACCAAAGTGTCACTGTTAGGCTTTTGGATTCGGATTCTAATAGTATCTATTTCGAAAAGCTTTCAAAAGGTCGTTTCAGTAAAAAACTGAATTTGAAAGATTTGGAAGATGGATATTATTATTTGGTAGCCGAAAGCGGACTAAAAAGCAACATGTACACCATTTCCTTAAAGGATGGTATCATTAAGATCATCGATTCTGAGGTAGATGCCAAACCGTTTTTTAGAAAAACAGAAAATAGGGTTTTCATGAACTTTTTGAACTTGGATAAATCTGAGATTACCTTAAAAGTTTATGACCAAAACTATAGATTGGTGTTCTCCGAAACCGTATCCAATAAACTTATCGTAGAAAAGGCCTTTAACTTTCAAGGAGCCTATCCGGGAAGTTATATGGTAGTAGTATCCGATGATACCAAAATTTACAGTGAAGAATTTGTTGTTAATTAAGTTGGTTTAAGTTAATTTCAAGAAAAGGGGGCTGGAGAGCCCTCTTTTTGTTTTTATACGCTTAGGTAAGCGTACGCCCAGCACATCAAAAGGAATTGCAACGGAATGCGCAGTAATAATAACCATTTTGGAAATCCGGCCGATTCCTTTTCGCCCTTGAGCATATAAAAGTGGACCAACAAAAAAACCGATAACATGGCCATAATTCCATAAATAGCTAAATCTTTGGTTTCCTGAAAGCATAGTCCAATGCCCAAAAGGATTTCAAATACGCCACTTAGAAGTACCAAAAATTTTGGAGAAGGTAGATAGTTGGGCATGACCCGCAAGTATATTTTGGGCCGTATAAAATGCATGAGGCCTGCGAACATATATAGCGCGGCCATCAAGTACAAGTGCCAAGGAAAATGAAGTTCCATTAAAGGTATTTTTGCATTCTTTCCTTTTTATACAGGGGTACTGCCGGATTGTCCATAAACCTTTGCAGCAAGTCCTTCGGCTTTTCTTTTAGGAACATCAGTTCATAGAATTCCTGGACCGTTAAGGTGTTCTCCGATTGTTGAATCAATTTCAGTTCATCGCCCATACTTACTTCCCCTTCCTCCAGAATTTTCACATACGTTCCGGGGTGATTCTGATCGATGAATTCTTTCAGGATTTGTTGGGTGCCAAAACGGATTCCCAGTTTATAACAAGGTTCCCTAGGCTGGGAAACCTGAACCAGGGCACTTCCCATTTTATAAACGTTCCCTATACGTATTTGGGACTCATCCAATCCGGTAATCGTCAGGTTTTCGCCGAACATACCCCAATTCCATTCATGATTAGGATATTTTTCCTTCCAAAAAGGGTACTGATCCGCGGAAAAAAGATAACAGGCCTTGTTCTCCCCCCCATGGTTTACCCTATTGATAATCGTATCCTTCTGAACATCGCTTTTGGTCAAGAACAATTTTTCAGATGTGGGAAATTTAAAAATGCCCGTCTGTTCTTCGGTGCCGTTCCAAACAAAGGTTCTAGGCTCGTTGCAGATATTGGTGGAGATTATCTTCATTGTGTGAAGATAAAAAAAACCACCAGAAGAAATCTGGTGGTTTACAATTTTACTGGATAGTTGCTATACTTCCTTTTCCAACTTTTTGGTAAGATAGAAACCTAACAATAATCCAATTCCGGCCATTAAAAATATGGATCCGGGATAGGCAACATTCTCTTCGACTCCCAAACTGTAGACCATAATCGAAGCTAAAAAGATTGCACAACCAATTCCTATGAGCAGAAGGGAAAGGTTTAAGACTAGGATTTTCCAAAAGGGCGCGGCATGTTCCTTTTTTGTTTTTACAAAAATACTGGCATCGGCACCTTTTTCTATAAGAGCCATGCGTTCTTTGTTTCTAGTTGAAAAGAATAAATAGGCTATTCCAAAAATAACCCCAAAGATTAACGTGAAAATAATTACTTCTCCTCCCATTGATTTGTTTTTTAATTGATAAATAAACTGTTTACTTCTTTGACGACGATAAATTTCCATAGGTTACAATTTTTTTAGTTTTTCTTTAAAACTGTAACCTTTGCCTAAAGCAGTTCGTCCAATAAATGTAAATGAACAAGCCTAGCGACCAACTATTGATAGAACGTGCCCAAAAAAGGGATATATCCGCTTATGAAAAATTAGTGGATAGATATAAGCATATGGTCTTTACTTTGGCGCTAAGGTTGGTTGGAAATAGGGAGGATGCGGAAGAGGTAGCACAAGATACCTTTATAAAGGTATATAGTGCATTGACTACATTTAAAGGAGAGAGCAAGTTCTCTACCTGGTTATATAAAATAGCCTATAGAAAGGGTCTTGATTGTCTTAAAAAACATAAATCGCAGCCCCAAACGAAAGGTTTTGATATGCAAGATACATCTGCCTTGTACCTATCTCCGGAAATATGGAATAAAATAGAAATAAAAGAAAGAAGAAAGACAATAAAAAGGGCTATAGAGGAACTGGATAATGAAGATAGTGTATTAATAACCCTATTTTATTATCAGGAGCTTTCCCTTGTTGAAATTTCCGAAATAATGGGTATTGAAGCCAACACCGTAAAGGTGAAAATACATAGGGCCAGAAAAAAATTGGCATTAATTTTAAGAAATTCACTAGAACCGGAAACAATTCATAGCTATGAAAGAACAAGAAGATAAAGAATTGGATTTATTCCTAAAAAACGCAATCAAAGAGCTAAGACCTGAAGAAGTTTCTGAAAATTTTAATGAAAGACTGTTTCAAAGGATAGCACAATTAAATACAAAGGAATTAAAATACAAGCCTTTAATATCCAAAACAGTGTGGTTCTCACTTGCGCTTGTACTCATAGGCCTTTTAGGATTTGGATTCATTATGGAGCCAAATACCAACTTTTGGCTTTTTTCTTTAAAATACAATACAATTGGTAATCTAGATTTTTTTGATGTCAGATTTGAAGAAATCAAATGGAATTCGTCCAGTTATGCTGTGCTAGGATTCGTCATTTTTATCTTGTTTCAAATTCTTTTTTTAAAGCATTATTTTTCTAAACACAGGGTGATAATCTAAATATGGGGATTTAAAATTTATCACTACATTTAAATCCATGACCTTCCTATCCTTTTTACTCTTCACCGGTTTTGTCGCTTTTTATGCGACCTATCAACTTCGTAAGGATAAACTAAATACCAAGGACGGTTACTTTTTGGGAGGACGTTCCTTAACGGGCATCGTAATTGCGGGCTCTTTGTTATTGACCAACATTTCTACGGAGCATTTGGTGGGAATGAACGGTTCCTCGTATAGAAATGGGGCCATAATCATCGCCTGGGAGGTAACCTCAGCACTCGCATTGGTCATTGGGGCCCTCTATTTTGCCCCAAGGTATCTGAAAATGGGGTTGACGACCATTCCCGAGTTTTTGGAAAAAAGGTTTGACGGCCTAACTCGGACCATCGTTGCAATGCTCCTCATCATTTCCTTTGTCGCTACGTTATTGCCCATAGTATTATACACAGGGGCGCTGAACATTGAGGCTATTTTTGATATTTCCAACCTATTGAACATAAGTAAGTCGCAAGGTATTTGGGTGACTATTTTGGTCGTTGGAACCATTGGGGCCATATATGCCATTTTTGGGGGACTCAAGATGGTAGCATATACGGATACCATTAACGGTTTTGGTTTGTTGGTCGCTGGTCTGTTGGTTCCCATTTTAGCACTTTTGGCCATTGGCGAAGGAAATTTATTCCATGGTTTGGGAGCGGTTTTTAAAAACAGTCCGGAAAAGTTCAATGTAATCAGCACGGAATCCGGTGTGGGGGAAGGGGCAAGGTCTGCCATTCTACCTTTTGAAGTACTGTTTACGGGACTGATGGTCAACCAAATCTATTTCTGGACCATGCACCAGTCGATAATTCAACGGGTTTTAGGGGCCGTTAGCTTAAAGGAAGCACAAAAAGGATTGCTTTATACGGGCTTTTTAAAAATATTGGTACCGCTCATCATTGTATTGCCAGGGCTGATTGCCTTTTATTTTTTTGGGGATTCGTACTATGATAATCCGGATAGCGTATATCCCGAACTTGTAAAAAAAGTGATGCCCCTTTGGTTGACCGGTTTCTTTGTGGCGGTTATGATGGGTGCTATTTTGAGTACTTTCAACAGTGCCCTGAACAGTGCGGCTACCGTTTTTAGTTTGGGTATTTATAAGCGTTATATTTTTAAGGAATCCAGCGACCAAAAGTTGGTAGGCATCGGGAAGTGGACCTCCTTGTTGCTGGCAGTTTTCGCAATTGGAATTGCTCCATTTGTGGCCAATGCGCCAGACGGTCTGTACCAGCTCCTACAGCAACTGAACGGAATTTTCTTTATTCCCATTGCCAGCGTCATTGCGGCCGGCTTTCTTTTTCCCAGGGTTTCAGCGTTTGGGGCCAAGGTGGGACTCTGTTTCGGACTTGTTTTCTATGTCCTCATGTACTTCATTTTGGAGGTGAACCTACATTTCGTTCATATTTGGGGCATTGAGTTTGTACTCAATATCGGTATTATGCATTTGGCTTCTCTGTATCGGCCCACAAAAGAACGATTTTCGATACAGGATGCCAACGTCTTGGATTTGAAACCATGGAAATATGCCAAACCTTTCAGCATTTTTCTTGTCCTCGTAACGGTTCTTATTTATTTTTTATTGGGAAATGTCTAGAATTCAGTAATTTGTTGTATCAAATTTAATAATCTCGAAAAAAACGGTACTGCCGGTTGAGCTGTTATATCGAGTGGAGTCGAGATGCGAGATCTAATTTATAAGTGATATTATGGAAGAAAAAACATTCAGGAATTACGATGCGCCCGATGTCTCCGTGGCCGTAAAAGAACATTATAGAAAAATGCGTCAAAACCAGACCTACGATTATGTGAAGCGCATGCATAAAAAATACCTCACTTTTGATAAGCCGATGGACCTTTGGGAAGCCATGGGACACTTGAACAGTTTGATAGATGTGAGCGATCCCGATCTCGATCTTCCCAATGTACAGCACCTGATTCAGAGTGCGGAGGCCATTAGGGCGGATAATAGACCCGATTGGATGCAGCTTACCGGACTTATCCACGATCTAGGTAAAATCATGTTCATGTGGGGCAGTGATGCCGATGGGACAAGTCAGGCCGAGCAATGGGGCATGGTGGGCGATGTATTCGTTGTGGGATGCAAGTTGCCTTCTTCCTGCGTATATCCCGAATTCAATGCCTTAAACCCTGATATGACCGATGCACGTTACAATACAACTACCGGTATCTATGAAGAAGGCTGTGGGTTGGACAATCTGGAACTTGCTTGGGGACATGATGAGTACCTGTATCAGGTACTAAACAACCACAAGGAGAATTCATTACCCGACGAGGCAATGGTGATGATCAGATATCATTCTTTTTATCCGTGGCATAGTGGCGGTAGTTACAAGGAATTGACCAATGAAAAGGACAAGGAATATCTTGAGATCATCAAGGATTTCAATAAATATGATTTGTATACAAAAAGTCAAAAGATATATGATCTAGAGGATGTGCGGGAGTACTACCAGCCCATTGCCGAAAAATATTTGGGTAAAGGGCCTATTTATTGGTAATTATAATTGAAAAATTAAAAAGGGCCTCGTCATTGAGGCCCTTTTTTATAGCTATGTTTCCTACTTTACCTCTCCTTTAGAGAGGTCAAAACTGCAGAGCAGTTTTGGGAGAGGCTCCTATTTCACCATTTCATAACTCCGCTTGATAAAGTTTGTTAGATCCGCGCCTTTCAGCAAGCCCTTGGAAAGTTTGGCCAAATCCAAGGATTGATTGATCAAACGCTCTTTTTTCTTGGCGGTCTTGGTATTCAGGATTTCGCCTATCAATTCATGATTGGTGTTTACGATGAGGTTGTACATCTCCGGCATATGCCCCATCCCGAACATTCCGCCCCCGGTCTGTTGCATTTCCTTCATACGGCGCAGGAATTCCGGCTCGGTGATCACGAATGGGGAAGCATCGCTATCCATGGCCTCCAATTGTATGGTATAATTGCTTTTTTCACCAAAAACAGCCTCCAAGTCGGCTTTTAGCTTTTCCTTCTCCTCATCGGATAATTTGGAGATTTGGGTATCCTCTTTTTGGATCAGCTTGTCTATATGGTCCGCATCTACCCTGGCAAAGGATATTTTCTCTTTGGTGGTTTCTAGTTTTTGCATCAGATGGCCGATAATGGGCGAATCCAACAACAATACCTCGTAACCCTTGGACTTGGCGGTCTCTATATAGCTATGCTGCGCCTCTTTATCGGAAGCATACAGAATGACCAATTTATCGTCCTTGTCCGTTTGGTTGGCCTTGATTTTCTCCTGAAGCTCCTCAAACGTATAATAAGCACCGTCTATAGTCGGGAAGAGCGCAAACTTGTCCGCTTTTTCAAAGAACTTGTCTTCGGACAACATACCGTATTCAATGACGATTTTTATATCGTTCCATTTCTTTTCAAAATCCTCACGGTTGTTCTTGAAAAGGGAAGTCAGCTTATCAGCAACCTTTCTTGTAATGTAAGAGGATATTTTCTTAACGGCACCATCAGCCTGTAGATAGGACCTTGAGACATTCAAAGGAATATCCGGTGAATCGATGACACCACGCAGCATGGTCAAGAATTCCGGTACAATACCTTCCACATTGTCAGTAACGAAGACTTGGTTCTGGTACAATTGAATCTTATCTTTTTGTATGTTCAGGTCGTTCGTAAGCTTCGGAAAATATAGGATTCCCGTCAAGTTAAAGGGATAATCCACATTCAAATGAATGTGGAACAGCGGTTCCTCGAACTGCATGGGGTATAGCTCTCTATAAAAACTCTTATAATCTTCGTCCTTTAAATCCGTTGGCTGTTTGGTCCACGCCGGATTTGGATTGTTGATGATATTGTCCACTTCCTTGGTAGGGGCGGGATCGTCCTCTTTGGCACCTTCGGGTTTGGGCAAGGTCTCCGTTTTGGTCCCAAATTTAATGGGGACCGGCATAAACTTATTGTATTTTCTTAATAGCTCACGAATCCTACTGTCTTCCAAAAACTCGGTGGAATCATCGGCTATATGAAGTATGATTTCCGTTCCGCGTTCTTTTTTATCCGATGGTTCAATGGTAAAGTTGGGTGAACCGTCGCAGGACCAATGCACTGCCGGTTCGTCCTGATAGCTTTTCGTGATAATCTCCACTTTATGGGCGACCATAAAGGCGGAATAGAACCCAAGGCCAAAGTGCCCGATAATACCGGCATCCTTGGCGGAATCCTCATACTTGTTGATGAACTCCTCGGCACCGGAAAAGGCAACCTCGTTGATGTATTTTTTAACTTCTTCCTCGGTCATACCCAGACCTTGGTCAATGACGTGAAGTTTTTTTCCCTTTTTGTCGACCTTAATTTCGATCAAAGGATTGCCATACTCCACTTTTGCCTCTCCAATAGCGGTTAAATGCTTTAGTTTAAGGGTAGCATCCGTAGCATTGGATACCAATTCTCGAAGAAAGATTTCATGATCGGAATACAAAAACTTCTTTATGAGCGGAAATATATTGTCTACCGAAACATTGATTTTACCTGTAGCCATTATTTTGAATTTTTATATTAGTTGCAAACACCTTTAGACAAAAAAAATACCATACTTAAAGAAGGTGACAAACTGACACCCTGGTATAGCACAAAACTTTAACAAAACTTTTGTTTAATTATTTTTCATAAACATTAAACATTATTTAATTTTACTTGTGATTAGGAAAGAAAATGCTATGAAAAAGTTTTAATCATAATCACGTTTGATTATTTATTGGTTAGGTTGTTTGAAAACGTGCTTTCCCCCCGAAGGCACGTTTTTTAGTCTAACATCAATACATTTTTTGCTATAAATCTTTACACGCAATACTACATATTATGGCTACCAAGAATAAAAAGATTACCAAGGAAGAAATTATTTCAAAGTACATGGACTATGTTTTGGAACATGAAAAGGAGCCCAAAACGGTCTATAAATTCTGTAAGCAGCATGAAATTCCGGAAGCGGATTTTTACAAATTCTTTGCCTCCATTCCCGCTATTAAGAAGGGTATTTGGGACACCTTTTTCACCAATACGCTTGCATTGATGCAAAAGAACAAGGACTATGAATCCTTTGCAAACAGGGAAAAATTGTTGACGTTTTTCTACACATTTTTCGAGATGTTGACCCTCAACAGAAGTTATGCCCTCTTTACATTGAACCAAGGCGGCAACCAGCTTAAGAACATGGAGCAACTAAAGGGATTACGAAAGAACCTGAAGGAGTTTGCCAAAGAGTTGATTGCTGATGGTAATAAGCAAAAAACGTATAAAATAACCAAGCACAATCCTTCTATTTTTTCGGAGGGAGCTTGGGTGCAATTTCTTTTTCTGTTGAGATTTTGGATGAACGATGAATCCCAAGGATTCGAAAAAACTGATTTGGCCATTGAAAAATCCGTAAATACGGTATTTGACCTTTTTGACAATACTCCATTGGACAACATCGTAGATTTTGGGAAATTTCTTTACAAGGAAACATTTGCTTAACCTAATTTCATTTAAAATTGAAGACTCTCGATAAAATCCCTTCCGGAAAAATTGAACGCGCCAGCAAACTGATCAAGACCGGTGTAAAAATTGGCGGGAATTATGCCAAATATTATGGCAAGAAAATAGTGAACCCTGATTTAACGAGGGATGAACTGGATAACGATAATGCCGGTGATATCTATGACGGACTTAAAAGTCTAAAGGGCAGTGCATTGAAGGTTGCACAAATGTTGAGCATGGAGAAAAACCTATTGCCCAATGCCTATGTAGAAAAATTTTCACTTTCACAGTTTTCCGTACCGCCCTTATCCGCGCCACTGGTACGAAAAACGTTTAAAAAATACCTGGATAAATATCCAGAGGAAGTGTTCGATTCCTTTGAAAAGGATTCCGTCAACGCGGCGAGTATCGGGCAGGTGCACAGAGCCACCAAGGACGGTAAGGACTTGGCCGTTAAAATCCAGTATCCGGGTGTGGCGGAAAGCATAAGTAGTGATTTGGCCTTGGTAAAGCCTGTAGCGTTACGTATGTTCAACCTTCAGGGAAAGGATTCTGATAAATACTTCAAGGAAGTGGAAGACAAATTATTGGAGGAAACCAATTATCTGCTGGAAATTGCGCAAAGCAAGGAAATTACAAACAAATGTAGCCATATAGAAAACTTGCGATTTCCTAACTACTACGAGACGCTTTCCAGTGAGCGTATCATCACCATGGATTGGATGACAGGTACCCATCTTGGGGAATTCACTAAGACCAATTTTTCTCAAGAAATGGGTAACAAATTGGGCCAGACCCTTTGGGATTTCTATATGTTTCAAATTCACGGTTTGCGCAAGGTGCATGCCGACCCGCATCCAGGTAATTTTTTGGTAAATGCCAATGGGGAGTTGGTCGTCATCGATTTTGGTTGTATCAAGGAAGTTCCGGACGATTTCTATAACCCCTATTTTGAATTGGCCAAGAAGGAGAATATTTCAAACGACGCCATTTTCACCCAAAAGCTCTATGAACTTGAAATTTTGACCCCTTCCGATACCGATACCGAAATAACCTTTTTCAAGAATCTTTTTCACGAAATGTTAAGCCTATTCACATCGCCGTTCCATGAGGAGACTTTTGACTTTGGCAGTGCCGATTTCTGGGGGAAAATTGCGGCACTTAGTGAGCAATATGCATCAGATAAACAGATACGTAAAATGAACGGAAACCGGGGTTCCAAGCACTTTTTATATATGAACCGGACCTTCTTTGGACTCTATAATCTCCTCAACGACCTAAAGGCGGTAATTCAGGTAAATCATTTTCAAAAGTATTTATAGTGTAACAAGCTTCTCCAAAATGAATGTGAAATTCGGAATTGTTGTTATATTGCACTGCCTGAACAGCAGTGAATTCGGCTAAATTTTACACTATGTACAATTCAAAAATTACAGGTCTAGGATATTATGTTCCTGAAAATGTGGTAACCAACGACGATTTATCCAAAATAATGGATACGAATGACGCTTGGATTCAGGAGCGGACGGGAATCAAGGAACGAAGGCATGTCATAAAGGGCGAGGATACCACCACGACCATGGGCGTAAAAGCGGCCAAAATTGCAATTGAACGTGCCGGAATCGATAAGGATGAAATTGATTTTATTGTATTCGCCACCTTGAGTCCGGATTATTATTTTCCCGGGCCAGGGGTTTTGGTACAGCGAGATTTGGGGATAAAGACCGTTGGTGCCTTGGACGTGAGAAACCAATGTTCCGGATTTGTCTATGCGATTTCGGTGGCGGATCAGTACATAAAAACCGGAATGTACAAGAATATTCTTGTTATTGGTTCAGAACTTCATTCCCACGGATTGGATATGACGACACGTGGTAGGGCTGTTTCCGTAATTTTTGGCGACGGTGCCGGTGCCGCCGTTTTGAGTAGGGCAGAAGGTCAGGATCAGGGAATACTTTCGACCCACTTGCATTCAGAAGGACAACACGCAGAAGAACTCTCACTAATTGCGCCCGGAATGGGAAAAAGATGGGTTTCTGACATAATTGCCGATAACGACCCAAACGATGAGTCTTATTTCCCCTATATGAACGGACAATTCGTATTTAAAAATGCAGTGGTACGTTTTAGCGAAGTTATCATGGAGGGCCTTAAGAAAAATGGATTGCAACCAACGGATATAAATTTATTGGTTCCGCATCAGGCGAATCTTAGGATATCACAGTTTATCCAAAATAAATTTGGCCTTACCGATGATCAGGTGTTCAACAACATTATGCGTTACGGAAACACAACAGCTGCTTCTATACCCATCGCGCTGACCGAAGCTTGGGAAGCTGGAAAGGTAAAGTCTGGAGACTTGGTGGTATTGGCCGCATTTGGAAGCGGCTTTACGTGGGGCAGTGTCATTATCAGATGGTAGATAAGCCACTTCTAACAATTTCTTGGCTTGTGTAGTTGAAGACCAAGATATTTTTCCTCGGATTAAGCTGGGAAGGCTTGTAAACACTGTATATAGAATAAAAAACCCGCAACCTAGGCCACGGGTTTTCCTGAGGATAAACACTTGAGGGGAAACCAACCAATCCCCTGGCAAAGAGCATTCCTTGGTATAATAGACTTATAAAATGGTTTAATGTTACAGGTTCGGCAATCTTTAAATGTCCATTATGCCCTTAAAAAGTGAAACCCGGACAAATGCCCGGGTTTCTTGCTGATAAGCTATACTAAACACTAACCATTAACTATAAATATATAGCAATATCAACGTCTTCAATATTTTGCAACAAATAAATGTAAACCTTCTTGTAAGAAGTATAACAATTTAAAGACTATTATTACTTTAAAAAGTTACAGAACTTATAAAATTTAACACCCTGATAAAGATGGATACAACATTAGTATTTGGAGCATCCTTAAAACCAAACCGTTATAGTAATTTGGTGATTCATAGATTGGTCGGTCAAGGAATAAAAACCGAAGCTTTCGGTTTAAAATCTGGAATTATCGGGGGAGTGCAAGTTAAAACCAAAATAGAAGATTTCCAAAATATTCAGACCATAACTCTTTATTTAAATCCAAATAATCAAAAAGGATATTACGATGCCATTATCGGTTTACGTCCAAGGCGCGTAATCTTTAACCCAGGCACTGAGAATCCTGATTTTCAGAGATTACTGGAATCCCAAGGTATAGAAGCCCAAGTTGCCTGTACTTTGGTTTTGCTGGCGACCGGTCAATATTGAAGTTAATTTAATTGCTTATAGTTTCCGTATCAGGATTTTTTCTGATAAGCCATAGGCCAATGAAGGTTAAAAGTCCGTTCAAGGGCAGTAGCTCATATCCAAATTCGTAGCCACCTAAATAGTCGGTCGGTATTTTCGCCAAACCGATTATTATCAATACAGCAACCAAAGCCACGGCCCAAGCAAAATTATCCCTTATTTGATGTTTGGTGAAAATCCCAAAGGCGAATAATCCAAGTAGGGGTCCGTAGGTGTAGGAGGCAACCGTCAATAATCCGTCGATAACGTTTCTATCCAATACGTATTTAAAGGTAATTACCACCAAAATCAACAAGATGCTCATGCCAATATGTGTTCGCCTGCGAATTTTCCTTGCCGCTACTTCAGATTTTTTTGCCGTCCCCAAAAAATCTACACAAAAGGAGGTGGTCAATGAAGTCAGGGCACTGTCAGCACTACTATAGGCCGCAGCTATAAGGCCTAGCATAAAAGTAATGGCCACGGTAATTCCCAATCCGCTGTTCAGGGCAATTTCAGGAAAAAGTAGGTCGGTCTTTGGTTCACCGTCCATTAGAGGCATTTCAATTTGATATTTATCGGCGTAGATAAACAAAAGGGCTCCCAAGAGCATAAATAGAAAGGTCACAAAAACAAGGACAAAACTAAAGGACACCATGTTTTTTTGAGCCTCCTTCAAATTTCTACAGGTGAGGTTTTTTTGCATCATGTCCTGATCCAATCCGGTCATACAAATAGTCACGAACATCCCCCCGATAAAGGATTTTAGAAAGTGGTTTTTTGCAAAGAGATCATCCAAGACAAAGGTCTGGCTGTATTTGGCAAGTTCTTCGGATTGTAGAAAATCCCCCAAACTCCATTCTAGTTTGTTTAGGATAAAGTAGATGGAAAGCCCAACGGAAACCAACATGAACAAGGTCTGCAAGGTATCCGTCCAAACGATGGTTTTTATACCCCCTTTAAAAGTATAGATCCAGATCAATAGGATGGAAAGAGTAACCGTAATTTCAAACGGCACATTCCACGCGTCGAATACGAATTGCTGCAAAACGATGGCGACCAGAAAGAGTCGAAAGGCGGCACCCAAAACTCGGGATACAAAAAAGGAAATCGCCCCAACTTTATAACTTACAAAACCGAACCGGCTATCCAGGTATTCGTAAATGGAGGTCACATTTTGCCTGTAGTAGATGGGAAGCAGCACATATGCCGTTACAAAGTACCCCACCAAATAACCAAAAACCACTTGTAGGTAACTGAATTTGGATGCGTCCACCCACCCTGGAACGGATATAAAGGTAACCCCCGATAACGAAGCGCCCACCATTCCAAATGCAACCAAATACCAAGGGGATTGCTTTCCTGCCTTGAAGAAATCCTCATTGGAATCGTTCTTTCCCGTAAAGTAGGAAATCAGGAGTAGTAATGCAAAATAGCTTCCTATAAGAAGCAGAATATGGGATGCAGTCATGGGAATTTATTTGTGGTCAAAGTACAAAAAGTAAAAATAGTGCGTAATTTTACCGGAAACTCAAAGGAATGGATTTTTCTTCCAAATTACTTGAAAATGCCGTCTATGAAATGTCACAATTGCCTGGAATTGGTAAGCGAACTGCGCTACGATTGGTGTTGCACTTGCTAAAGCAGCCGGAGCGCCAGACAGAAAATCTATCCAATGCTTTGACGAAATTGAGAACTATGGTGCAGTTCTGTAAGAAGTGCCATAACATTAGTGATACGGCACTTTGTGAAATTTGTTCCAATCCAAAAAGGGATGCCTCCCTAGTCTGTGTGGTAGAAGATATAAGGGATGTAATGGCCATTGAAAATACTGGCCAGTATAGGGGATTGTATCATGTGTTGGGCGGTAAGATTTCACCCATAGAAGGCATGGGCCCCCAGGATTTGACCATATCCTCTTTGATAAATAAGGTGAAAGAAGGGGAAGTACAAGAGTTGATTCTTGCGTTGAGCTCTACTATGGAAGGGGACACTACCAATTTCTATATCTTTAAACAACTGGAGGGTACAGGGGTCAAAACCTCTACCATTGCCCGAGGGATTGCCATAGGGGACGAGTTGGAATATGCTGATGAGGTTACCTTGGGGCGAAGTATTTTAAATAGGATTCCGTTTGAAGGAAGTTTTAGTAACAAGTAATCCACTTAATTCTGATATAAATTCAGTAAAGGGTGTTGTATTTTATTATTTTTGCAAAAACAGTATAAAAAATAGACCTTAGATTATTGATATGTCAAAATTCGAATTGAAATTGCCAAGAATGGGTGAAAGTGTTGCCGAGGCTACATTGACCTCTTGGTTAAAGGAAGTAGGCGAAAAGGTTGAAATGGATGAGGCCATCTTCGAAATAGCAACGGATAAAGTGGATAGTGAGGTTCCCAGTGAGGTGGATGGTGTGCTTATCGAAAAAAGATTTGAAGTTGATGATATTGTCAAAGTAGGGCAGGTAGTCGCTGTAATCGAAATTGCAGGGGAAGCAGACGGATTAGTTGAAGATACGGACAATACGGAGGAAACGTCAGATGAGGAACTGGCTTCCATGGCAGAAGAGGCCATTGAGAAGGGCCGTGAAACGTTGGGAAGTCCTGTTCCCGATTATACTTCTACGGAACGATTTTATTCACCCTTGGTAAAGAACATTGCTAAGGAGGAAGGGGTTTCCCTTGCCGAACTGGAGGCCATATCCGGTACCGGGAAAGAGGGAAGAGTAACAAAGAATGATATTTTGGATTATATTTCGGGAAGAAGCAATGGGGCCCAGGTCGCGCCCCAACCCAAGAAAACTCCCGAAGCCCCCCAGCCCGTCCAAACCAAAAAGGAAGAGGTATCGGCACCACCAAAAATTGTGGAAAAGGAAGAATCCCAGATAAAAGTTGGAGCAGGCGACGAGATTATTCCCATGTCAAGAATGGGCAAATTGATTGCCAAGCATATGTCTGACAGCGTCTCCACTTCGGCGCACGTTCAAAGTTTTATAGAGGTAGACGTAACAAATATCGTAAACTGGAGAAACAAGGTGAAGGATGCCTTTGAAAAGCAGGAAGGTGAAAAACTGACCTTTACGCCTATTTTCATGGAAGCCGTAGCCAAGGCCTTGAAGAAATACCCCATGATGAATATTTCCGTGGATGGGGACAATGTGATTAAAAAGAAAAACATCAATATAGGGATGGCGGCCGCCCTGCCGGATGGCAACTTGATAGTGCCCGTAATCAAAAATGCGGATCAATTAAACCTTGTAGGTATGGCCAGGGTAGTCAATGATTTGGCGGAGCGGTCTAGAAAAAATGCCTTAAAACCGGATGAGGTGCAGGACGGTACCTATACCGTGACCAATGTAGGTACCTTTGGAAGTGTTTTTGGGACGCCCATAATCAATCAGCCGCAAGTAGGAATCATGGCCCTGGGTGCAATACGAAAGATTCCTTCAGTAATAGAAACGAAGGAAGGTGATTTCATTGGCGTAAGAAGTAAGATGTTTTTGTCTCACAGCTATGATCATAGGGTGGTAAACGGAGCTTTGGGCAGTATGTTCGCCAAGGCAGTTGCGGATTACCTCGAGGCTTGGGACGTAGACAGGGAAATCTGAAAGTAATAAGTATTTTAAATAAAATGTTAGGATTAACACAAAACTAACATCTTTTTTATTCATTAGATTTTAGCTTTGTGTCTTACCAAGCCCACAAATGTTAAGACCATTATCCTTATTTTTCAAACATCATTTTGAAATCCTAGTTTATTTATTTATTTATTTTCTGATTCCATTTTCTACAATTGCTCAAGAAATCAAGAAGGAAGAGACTCAAATGAGGCTTTTCATTGATTGTAATTGTGATGGAAACTATGTAAGGCAGGAAATTCCATTCGTTGACCATGTCAGGGATCAATCCTTGGCAAACGTACAATTGTTTATCTATGATGTTGGCAACGGAAGTGGAGGGCGGACTTATTTATTGGATTTTAAAGGAGCACAAAACTATACCGAAATTCAAGGTGAGATTTCTTATGAAACCACTCCCAATATGACCCCGGATGAGATAAGGAAAGGTTTGGTAGCCAAAATAAAACTGGGTTTGCTTAAATATCTTCTAGAATCGGATTTGGCCTATGAAGTTACATATTCCATAAATAGCAAAGGTAACAGTACAATAGAGCAGATGAGTGTTGAAGATCCATGGAACAATTGGATTTTTGAAATTTATGGTGAAGCTGAGCTCTCTAAGGAGTCCAGTAGGAATGAGTTCGAATATGAAGTCGGATTTGAGAGTGATAGGGTAACTGAAAAATGGAGAATTCGTGCGGATTTGGAACTAAACCAGGCCACGAGCAGGTTTAAGCAGAATAATGAAACGTTCACTAGTGATAGGCTTCGTTATTCTGCAGATGGTAGTATAGTTAGAAGCTTGACAGATCACTGGTCGGCGGGTATTTTCGCAGGTGCACGTCACAATACTTTTACGAATCAAAATCTTTTTACTTATATACGCCCGGCAATAGAGTATAATATTTTTCCTTATCGTGAGGTTTTACAACGGGAACTGGTTTTCGCATATCGTATCGGCTACTTTTACAATAACTATATTGATACAACTATTTTTGAGAAAGATAGCGAAGGTGTATTAGACCACTCTTTGGATGTTCAACTTAGATATCGTCAACCATGGGGTAATATTTTCACAAGATTAAGGGGTTCGACTTTCATAAAGGATTTTAATAAAAATAGAATTCAATTATTTTCAAGACTTTCCGTTCGTATATTCAAAGGTCTAGGTGTCACCTTTTCTGGTAATTTTGAAGTAATCCGTGATCAAATCAATTTGCCTGCAGGCGATGCTTCCATTGAGGATGTTTTACTACAACAAAAACAGATTGCTACGGATTTTGAACTTGGTTTTAGGGTGGGATTAAGCTATACTTTCGGTTCTGCGTTCAATAATATTATCAACAATAGACTATAAATTTTATAAAAAAGAGGTGTCGGGCATTCTAGGGCCTAACTCTTAAAACCTATATTTGCCATAAATTGGAATTCATGGAGCTAAAGCTTACCAGACCTATTTGTTTTTTTGATTTGGAAACTACCGGAACTAATGTGGCCAAGGATCGGATCGTGGAGATATCCATACTGAAGGTTTTTCCCAACGGCAATAAGGAAAGCAGGACCTGGTTGGTAAATCCGGAAATGGAAATTCCTGAAGATGTAGTAGCCATCCATGGCATTTCAAACGAAAAGGTGGCCAATGAACCTACATTTAAACAATTGTCCAAGGATATTCATCGCATGATAAAGGACAGTGATCTGGCCGGTTTTAATTCCGATAGATTCGATATTCCCTTATTGGCAGAGGAGCTTTTGAGGGCCGATATCGATTTTGATATGAAGAACACCGTTTCGGTAGATGTGCAGACTATATTCCACAAAAAGGAGAAAAGGACCTTGGAGGCAGCTTATAAGTTCTATTGCGATAAGGACCTTACCGATGCCCATAGTGCGGAGGCCGATACAACCGCAACCTATGAAGTATTGCTTTCCCAACTGGAGCGTTACCCGGATCTTGAAAACAACATTAAAAAGCTTTCTGAATTCTCCAAAAGGAAGCAGTTCGTGGACTTTGCCGGTTTTATTGCGTTGGACGAGGAAGGCGATGAAATTTTTTCCTTTGGAAAGCATAAGGGAAGAAAAGTCCATGATGTGCTCGATAAGGAGCCTGGATATTTCGGGTGGATTCTGAATGCCGATTTTCCCCTGTACACCAAAAAGATTCTTACCCAGATAAAGTTGAGCAAACTCAACAATAAGCTTAGTTAGTAGAATAATTATGAAGATAATCTGTATCGGTAGAAATTACACCGAGCACATAGAGGAACTTAAAAACGAAAAACCTACGGAGCCCGTCATTTTCATTAAACCGGATTCCGCAGTACTTCCCAAAGAGCAGGACTTTTACATACCTGAATTTTCCAACGACGTTCATTACGAGGTGGAGGTGTTGGTCAAGATAAAGCGCGTAGGGAAACATATTAAGGAGGAATTCGCGGGAACCTATTACGATGAAATAGGTCTAGGAATCGATTTTACCGCAAGGGACCTACAGTCGAAATTGAAGGATAAAGGCTTGCCCTGGGAAAAGGCGAAAGGTTTTGATGGTGCAGCTGTCATTGGTGAATGGATGCCAAAATCCAACTTTAAGGACCTGAACAACCTAAATTTTAGTTTGTTGAAGAACGGGGAGGCCGTTCAAAAGGGAAATACCTCGCTGATGTTGTGGAAAATAGACGAAATAATATCCTATGTGTCCACGTTCTTTATGCTGAAAAAGGGAGATGTTATTTTCACGGGAACACCTGCCGGAGTTGGCAAAGTAAGTGCAAATGACTACCTTACAGGTTACTTGGAAGAAGCGGAACTTTTTAACGTCAAAATAAGATAATGATATATAGTTTGGACAAGATCAACGAGATGGCAGATGGGGACCAGGAATTTATACTATCCGTCATTTCTGTTTTTTTGGACGAGGTCCCCGAGGATTTGGAGGGACTTGAAGCCGCTATACAGGAGCGGGATTATGAAAGGACCTACCAACTGGCCCATAAGATAAAGCCCAATGTGGATTTGTTGGGTATGGAGCAGACTAGGGCCGCAGCTCTGGAAGTGGAGACCCTAGCGAAACAAAGTGCTCCATGGGAAGCTATTGAAAAAACCTTTCCTATTCTTAAAACCGATATCCATCAGGTCATCGGGGAGTTAAAAAACGACTTTGAGCTCTAATGTTCGCTGATATCATTACCATTGGCGATGAGATACTCATTGGTCAGATTATTGATACCAATTCGGCGTTCATTGCCAAGGAACTCAATAAAATTGGTATTTCCGTATACCAGATTACTTCGGTTCAGGATGATCGCGAACACATACTACAGGCTTTGGTGGAATCCAAGGCCCATGCGGACATCGTCATCGTTACCGGGGGGTTGGGCCCTACCAAAGACGATATCACCAAGCATACCTTCTGTGAATTTTTCAATGACGAACTTGTAGAGGACAAAAAGGTTCTGGCACATGTTGAAAACCTGTTCGCCAAGTATATTTCCAATACCCCAATTTCAGATTTGAACAGAAAGCAGGCCTGGGTTCCCAGCAAGGCAAAAGTTTTGCACAATGAAAACGGAACGGCTCCCGGCATGTGGTTCTATGAGGATGGGACTACCTTTATTTCGCTGCCAGGGGTTCCTTTTGAGATGAAACACCTCATAAGGGAAGTAGTGGTTCCAGAGTTGGTCAGGTTCTACGATAGACCGCATATCATCCATAAAACCATTCATACCTACGGAATGGGAGAGAGCGCCATTGCCCAAATAATAGAGGAATGGGAAAATAACCTTCCAAATTTCGTCAAATTGGCCTACTTGCCCAGTTTGGGTAAGGTACGGTTGCGGCTTACCGCCAAAGGGACGGACTATTCAATCCTTTCAAGTGCCATAGAATTGGAATCACAGAAACTATTTCCATTGATAGGAGATATCATTCTAGGCTCTGAAGAGGACGAGGAGCTGGAAGAGACAATTTCTAAACTGTTGATCGAGAAAGGATTGACTTTGTCCACTGCCGAAAGTTTTACAGGAGGGACCATCGCCAGTCATCTTACGGCCATACCGGGAGCTTCGGCCTATTTTAAAGGGAGCGTGGTCAGTTATGCCACGGAGACAAAAGTGAACGTATTAGGCGTACCCCAAGCATTGGTGGATACCTATTCCGTCGTGAGCGAGCAAGTGGCCATGGCCATGGCGCAAGGCGTTAAAAAGTTGTTGGATACTGATTTTGCTATTGCAACTACGGGCAATGCCGGTCCCACAAAAGGTGACTCAGATGCCAATGTTGGAATAGTCTACATTGGTATTGCATCGCCCACCCATGTTTTTGCCCTTAAATTCACCATGGGAAGCCAACGGGAAAGGATAGTGCAAAAGTCTGTAAACAAAGCACTTGAGTTGCTTCAAAAAGAAATTATAAAAATGTGAGTTGTATTGTTGGCTGAAAGATAAAAATGATATAAATTTGCACCCTGTTTAAAAGAAAAAATTCGGCATAATGTCAAAAGTTTGTGAAATTACGGGAAAGAAGGCGATGGTAGGTAATAATGTTTCCTTCTCCATCAATAAGACGAAAAGAAGGTTTGATGTAAATCTTTCCAAAAAGAGATTTTACATTCCGGAGGAAGACCGATGGGTTACTTTGAAAGTTTCCGCAAGAGCGGTAAAACTTATCAACAAGAAAGGTATCTCTGCCGTTTTGAAGGATGCAAAAGCTAATGGGTTGGTAAAGTAACCTATAATTATAGAGTATAATGGCAAAGAAAGGTAATAGAATACAGGTAATTTTAGAGTGCACCGAGCACAAGGAGTCCGGAAAACCTGGAACTTCTAGATATGTTACTACAAAAAACAAAAAAAATACTCCTGAGAGATTAGAGATTAAAAAATTCAATCCTATCTTGAAGCGTATGACAGTTCATAAAGAAATTAAATAAGTAGGCCATGGCAAAGAAGACGGTAGCAAGTTTACAGACAAGTTCAAAAAGATTGACAAAAGCCATTAAAATGGTTAAGTCACCAAAAAGTGGTGCCTACGTTTTTGTTGAATCGGTTATGGCCCCTGAAATGGTCAATGAGTGGTTGGATAAAAAATAACCAACTTTTGAAAAGTTTTAAAAGCCCCTTTCCCTACGAAAGGGGCTTTTTAATTTTTATATTTGATAATCTATTGCATACAAGATGAGCTTATTTAAAAAGATTTTTTCTTCCGAAAAGAAGGAAACCTTGGACAAGGGACTGGAAAAGACAAAAACCAGTTTCTTTACCAAATTAGGAAAGGCCGTTGCAGGTAAATCCAGGGTAGATGATGACGTATTGGACAATCTTGAGGAAGTGTTGGTGACTTCGGATGTGGGGGTAAATACAACCTTAAAAATTATTGAACGGATCGAGGCCCGGGTCGCCAAGGATAAATACATGGGCACTGATGAACTTAATACGATTTTAAGGGAGGAAATTGCCGGATTGCTTTCTGAGACACATTCCGGTGAGGACTCTGAAGTTCATATTCCATCGGATAAAAAACCTTATGTGATCATGGTCGTGGGCGTCAATGGGGTTGGTAAGACCACTACTATTGGAAAATTGGCCTATCAATTTAAAAAACAGGGACTTAAGGTAGTGTTGGGTGCGGCAGATACATTCAGGGCGGCCGCTATAGACCAATTGCAGGTTTGGGCCGATCGCGTAGAGGTACCCATTGTAAAACAACAGATGGGAAGTGACCCCGCATCGGTCGCTTTTGACACCCTTAGCTCTGCCGTAAAGCAGGATGCGGACGTCGTCATCATCGATACGGCAGGAAGGTTGCACAACAAGGTCAATTTGATGAACGAACTTAGCAAGGTAAAAAGGGTCATGCAAAAAGTGGTGGAGAATACCCCGCATGAAGTACTCTTGGTATTGGACGGTTCCACCGGCCAAAATGCGTTTGAGCAGGCCAAGCAATTTACAAAAGCTACAGAAGTAACTTCTTTGGCCGTCACAAAATTGGATGGTACGGCAAAAGGAGGTGTCGTCATTGGTATTTCGGACCAATTTAAGATTCCCGTCAAATATATTGGGGTAGGAGAGGGCATGGAAGATCTTCAGGTTTTCAATAAATACGAGTTCGTGGATTCATTCTTTAATATGAATAGTTGAGAAAAATTGGGTTATTACTACTTGTTTTTAATGTATCCATTTGCACTTGGTCGCAAATAACCTACCCGAAGGCAAGCCCTTTTTCAAAACTGGAGCAGGAAATAGGGCTTTCAAAAATCACCTTGGAATACTCTAGGCCGGCGGTACGGGGAAGGGAATTATTTGGCGAGCAGGCAGATGGTCAACCGGCACTGGTACCTTATGATCGAATATGGCGCGTGGGTGCCAATGAATCTACAAAGATTACTTTTGAACATGATTTTGTTGTAGACGGACATACCTTGCCCCAAGGAAAATATGCCCTCTATATTTTTCCATACAGGGAGTATTGGGAGGTGGTCTTTCATAAAAATACCGGCCATTGGGGCGATGGTCGTGCCAATTACGACCCAAGCGAGGACGCATTGCGGGTAAAGGTCGTACCCATCAAAACAATGCAATATCATGAAAACCTGCTGTTAACCTTTGAAAACATTACCCATAACAGTGCCCAGCTGATCATTCAATGGGCACGTACCAAAGCTGTTGTATCATTTGCTACGGATACCAAGCGAATCATGGAAAATGAAATCAGGGAAAAATTAGCAAATTCGCCAACTGGGCAGACCTATTATGAAATTGCCCGCTATTATCAAGAGGAAGGAATACGCCTTGATGAAGCCCTCTCCTATTTGGGAAAAGCCTTGCAAATGAATGGAAAGACCTATTATTTTTATAGGGTAAAGGCCCTGGTCGAAGGTGATTTGGGCGATTATACAGCTGCCATTGAATCGGCAAAAAAATCAATTCAATTAGCCGAAAAGGAAAATAAGGATGAATTTGTGCGGCTCAATCAGAAGGATATCAAGGTCTGGCAAGAAGAACTGAAGAATAATTGAAAACTAATGTTATGAAGAAATTAAGTATGCTCTTTGTTATTGGACTTCTCTTATCGTGTAAAAATGAGTCGGCCGAACAGAAGGGCATTGTACTGTGGGAGCCCTACAATGATTCCGCCGAAGTGGCTGCAAATGCGGACCATGAGATATCCAGAATGCGCTACAAACTCATCCAATCCAAAGTGCTGGACAAGAACGATGTTTTTCTACCCCTATATCATGAGGTTTCCAAAATGACGGAAACCGAGTATGAGGCCTTGAAGCCTTTGATATTGGAGCAGGATATTTTCAGTATCCAGAAACATATTGATGCCAATACCCTGTCTTACGAAAAGCTGGTGTTGTTCTATCTCTATCGGATTTATAAATACGAGTTGAACAATGAAACAACCCTGAACACGATAATTGCACTGAATAAAGAGGTTGTGGCGGAAGCTCGAAAATTGGACGAACAAAAGAAAAAGGGGACACTCCCCGAAGTTCGACATCCTATTTTCGGGATGCCCATCCTGTTAAAGGACAACATCAATACGACCGGGATGAAAACCACGGCAGGCAGTATCGCGCTGATGAACAATGAGGTAGCTGATTCGTTTATAGTTCAACGTTTAAAGGAAAACGGTGCCTTGATTTTAGGGAAAGTAAATCTCAGTGAATGGGCCTATTTCCTGTGCAGCGGCTGTCCCGTGGGGTATAGTGCCGTGGGTGGGCAGACCTTGAACCCGTATGGAAGAAGGATATTTGAAACAGGTGGTTCCAGCTCGGGAAGTGGTACTTCGGTGGCCGCAAATTATGGGGTTGCAGCCGTAGGAACGGAAACTTCGGGATCTATCCTCTCGCCAAGCAGTCAAAATTCGGTCGTCGGTTTAAAACCTACGATCGGACTTTTAAGCAGATCCGGAATTGTTCCTATCTCAAGTACCTTGGATACCCCGGGTCCCATGACCAAAAATGTAGTCGATAATGGGATATTGTTATCGGCCATGTTGGGATTTGATACATCGGATTCAAAATCCGTCAGAGAAGAATTTCCCGGGATACTTTCGGCCGGTCTACAGCCGGAAGATTTTTCCGTTATGCGTCTTGGCGCCATGGTACCTTTGATGGAACGGGACAGCATTTATAAGGAAACTATTGAAGCGTTAAAATCGGCTGGGGCCCATATTGTTGAATTTACGCCGCCTGAGGTGGATATGGATGGTTTTTTGAGCATTCTTAACATTGACATGCGAAATGACTTACCTGAATATTTAAAGGCGTATTCGAACCCTGAATCTGTAAAAATATCTTCCGTTGCCGATGCAGTTCATTTTAACAATACCGATTCCCTGACCCGAATTCCCTACGGTCAGGAGCTGTTTGAGGGTATTTTGGCCGACTCCACCACGGCGGAAGGTTTGGAGGAAATTAAGGCCAAGTTGGAAAATAGTGGAAGGACTTTTTTTGACACGGCGATGGATGCACATAATCTTGATGCTATTTTATCCATCAACAATTACCACGCGGGATATGCGGCCGTGGCAAAATACCCGGCCTTGACCATACCCATGGGGTATAAATCAAGTGGGGAACCCATTGGCCTTACCTTTATTGGTAAGCCTTTCTCAGAGGCACATTTGCTGCGGATTGGAAAAGCTTTTGAAACATCGTTTCCAAAAAGGAAAATGCCCAAGGATTATCAATAAACAGGCGTTTTATGAACCTCAGGATTTTTATATTACTTTTTCTAATTCAAGTCGGCATCATGAATGCACAAAAAAGAATACGGGATTACGGAATCGAGGTCGGGGTCTTGAAAACCGGAAAATTCAATGCCATTACGGATGTTGAAGGAGTTTCAGTGGGGCACGAAACCCTGGTGGAAGGTGAAAATATAAGGACCGGAGTTACGGCCATTCTACCCCATTCCGGGAACATCTTCCAATCAAAGGTTCCCGCGGCGATTTACATTGGCAACGGTTTTGGAAAATTGGCAGGCTATACTCAGGTAAAGGAATTGGGGACTATTGAAACCCCGATCATCTTGACCAATACGTTGAGCGTTCCTACAGCCTCCGAGACCTTGATTTCCTATACCTTGGATTTACCCGGCAATGAAGACGTGCGCTCCGTAAATTCGGTAGTAGGGGAAACAAATGACGGTTGGCTGAACGACATTCGAGGCAGACATGTACAACGGGAACACGTAATGAGTGCCATAAGAAACGCATCTTCCGGCCCGGTCAAGGAGGGAAATGTGGGTGCCGGCACAGGAACGATTTGTTTTGGATATAAAGGCGGAATTGGGACTTCGTCAAGGGTACTTCCAAAATCCTTGGGCGGATTCACCGTTGGGGTTTTGGTGCAAACGAATTTTGGCGGCGTGTTGGAAATCAATGGCGCACCTGTTGGGAAGGAACTGAATACATATCCATATCGGGACAAAATTATGAACGATGCCGATGGTTCCTGTATGATTGTCATTATGACCGATGCCCCACTCGACGCCAGAAACCTGGAGCGTTTGGCCAAAAGAGGTATGATGGGATTGGCGAAAACCGGTGGTATCGCCTCCAATGGAAGTGGGGATTATGTCATGGCGGTTTCCACCAATGAGGCTGTGAGGATAGCCCATACCAGTAATCGTAGGTTTAATACCATGGAATTGTTGCGAAACGATGAAATGTCACCCTTGTTTTTGGCCGCCATCGAGGCAACGGAAGAAGCCATACTGAATTCCTTATTTTCGGCCAGTACCATGACCGGAAGGGACGGACATCAAATAGAAGCCTTGCCGTTGGGTGAGGTGTTGCCAATACTTAAGAAGTATCGGAAAATTGAGTAATAGGAAAAGTTGCCATTCAATTTTTTCACGGACTTTGGGTACATCTAAAATCCGAAGAAATAGTTGGTTAAAGCCCATTTTTAACATTCCAAATCGTACTTTTGCACCCGCCTTGTAAAAAAGGGATAAAGTAAGATAGGTCATGCGGACAAAGACGCTAAAGAAGCATAAAATCAATGTAGTAACTTTGGGATGTAGCAAAAATGTCTACGATTCTGAGGTACTTATGGGCCAATTACGTGCCAATGACAAAGAAGTGGTACACGAGGAGGAAGGCAATGTGGTGGTCATTAATACCTGCGGATTCATCGCCAATGCCAAACAGGAAAGCGTAAATACCATTTTGGAATACGTCCAAAAAAAGGAAGAAGGCTTGGTAGACAAGGTTTTTGTGACCGGATGCTTGAGCGAACGTTACAAGCCAGATTTACAGAAGGAAATACCCAATGTGGACGAATACTTTGGAACCAGTGAACTTCCCAATCTTTTAAAGGCTTTGGGGGCGGACTATAAGCATGAGCTTATTGGCGAACGTTTGACCACAACGCCTAAAAATTATGCTTATTTAAAAATTGCGGAAGGGTGCGATAGGCCCTGTTCCTTTTGTGCCATACCCCTAATGCGCGGGAAACATAAAAGCAAACCGATTGAGGAACTTGTTACCGAAGCGGAAAAACTTGCCAGTAAAGGCGTAAAGGAATTGATTCTTATAGCCCAGGACCTTACCTATTATGGGTTAGACCTCTACAAGAAAAGAAACCTGGCAGAACTATTGCGGCAGCTGGTCAAGGTTGAAGGTATTGAATGGATACGGTTACACTATGCCTTTCCAACGGGGTTTCCTATGGATGTTTTGGAGGTGATGCGGGAAGAACCCAAAATCTGCAACTATTTGGATATTCCGTTGCAGCATATTTCCGATAGCATCCTTAAAAGTATGCGCAGGGGAACTACCAAGGAAAAAACCACACAATTACTAAAGGATTTTAGGGAAGCGGTACCCGGAATGGCCATCCGTACTACGTTGATCGTTGGGTATCCAGGCGAGATGGAAGCCGATTTTGAAACCCTAAAGTCATGGGTCGAGGAAATGAGGTTCGAGCGGTTGGGCTGTTTTACCTATAGCCATGAGGAAAATACCCATGCCTACAATTTGGTGGATGATGTTCCCGAAGAAGTGAAGCAGGAACGTGCCAATACAATTATGGAGATACAGTCCCAAATCTCGTGGGAATTGAACCAGGAAAAAATAGGACGGACCTTCCGATGCATTATCGACAGAAAGGAAGGCAACTATTTTGTGGGCAGGACCGAGTTCGATTCACCGGATGTGGATAACGAAGTCTTGGTAGATGCAACTAAACACTATCTAAAACAAGGTGAATTCGTAGACCTTAAAATAACCGATGCGGCCGATTTTGATCTGTACGGGGAGCCCGCTTGACATAGAAAATAGATATTGACATATTTTAATTTATTTCCATTCCCTGTTTCTTTGAGCGCAATCGAGAGGTTAACTGGTAAGAAGTATATTATTTCTCGAAATACAGATAAATATAAATCGCCGCCCCAAAACTAACGGCATCCGTGGAGGTCAACTTCCAACCGTCTTTTGAATAGGCATCCAGTTTTTCCTGGATTTCCTTTTGGGAGGATTTTACGATGTGTTTCGTATCCAGTGTAATTTTGCTGTAATAGATGAGGGTCTCTACCTTATAATCGGCCATAACAGTATTGATTTTAGACTAATTGACCATAAAGAGGGCATTGGCGAAAAATAATTTACCGTTTTCCCAAAAACCTCGGAACAGCGGGTTGTCTATCATGTAGATTACATGACCCCTTCCCATTCGTTCCGTTCCAAAAATCAGGGTTTCGGCAATTTTCTTCTTGGCCTCGCTACCTGCAAAACCGGAAACTGGTATGTTCTGGCCTTCGGCTAGATACACGGCGTTTCCACCATCCAGATACTCGTATGAGCGATCACCCAGCTTTAGTGTAAAATAAGGTTCCTCATATCCATAGGCCAAAGGGTTTGTGGTATCTACCGTAGTTTTAAAAATAGCGCCCGAAATGGTGGATTTGATATACTCCCGCTCCGAAGTGTCGAATGCCTGAAGGTTCACGGTACTGTCCCGTTGGTATTCCTTTTCCTTGACCCCAAATCCTTTTTGTTTTGCCAGTCCGTCCACAGCACCGCCCATGGCAATCAATTTTCCACCGTTGCTTACCCAGTCCTTGATTTTTTGGGCCACTTTCTCGGTAATAAAGCTATAGTACCCCCAGCCGTCGGGTAAAATGAGTATGTCATATTTAGATAGATCCACCCGGTTAAAATAGCTTTCGTCCAATACGGTAATGGGATAATTGAGCTGTTGCTCAAAAAAGTGCCAGATTTCCCCAAACCGGAGGGTGGATGCTGGCTCACCGGACAAAACGGCAATTTTTAGTTCTTGGAGCACTTCAACATAACTTGATCCAAAATCCTTTCCGCTTTCCACAAATCCGGTATTGGCGGGGGTTAGACTTTTTGCAAATTTTTTGGAGGCTCGGTCTAGTATTTGTGTAAAATCCGGAACATTCTTATTATCGGCACTTATTATGATCAAACTTCCACGGTCATAGTTTACTCCATCCAAACTAAAGGGTTTTTGGGCATATCGTACCCGTATTTTATGGTTCAGAAGTTCCGCCAGGAATTTGGCATCCTTCATACTGTTCCAATCCGCTAAATACCCATAGCTATTGGTATCGCCTATTCCATAGGTGCTGTTGGATGGTTGGAAGGTAGTTTTCTGAACATTGCTTTCCGTGGCAAGGGCATCCAGACCATAGGCATAGGGCAAGGACCACGCGGTAATGTCATAAGTTACGGAGTCGCTCAACATTGCCTTGGGTTCGAACAGCACCTTGGCCAAGCTTCCCCTGGTCTGGTCCGTGGAAACTATTAGGCTGTTTTCCGATGCCCTGAGGGTGCCTGTTTTAGAGGTAGCGTAATAGAATCCCTTGTAGCTTGCATTGGTCCCTTTATCATATTTTATTTGGTGCTGATCTAATAAATTGGCCAGCGCTTCCAGCTTATCCGTATTTCCATTGAGAATAAAATTCTGATGGGTAAAATTCTTTTGGCTATAAAACTTTCTGAATTCTGTGTTCAACTTTTCCACATTTTTGCTGGCTACCTCCACGGTAGATAGTCCGGTAGTGTGGTGATGTGCAATACGGTCCTTGAGCGTAAGTGTGTCGCCAATACGGTTGATGATTCCCAGACCGGCCCTGCCGCTTCCGCCTTGTTCATAGGTCATTCCAATACCGCCATTGTAGGTTGGATACGTATCCCCATAACTAGGATAGAGGAGGTCAAACCTTTCTTTGGTGAAATAGAACCAGCCGTTGGCATCAAAATACTTGGCGTGGTTTTTCCCTATGGTTTCCTGAAAATCGCGTTGAAAATCGGTAATGACCTCATGATAGGGTTCCGCCGCCGGGGCAAAGTAATAGGGATTGTCCACGCCCTGTTCGTGAAAATCGACATGTACGTGGGGCAGCCATTTATTGTACTGTTTTAATCGATGCCGACTCTCCACTTGGGTAAGCCAGGCCCAATCACGGTTGAGATCGAACATATAGTGATTGCTTCGGCCACTCCACCAACCTTCATGGTGTTCCTTACTGTTTGGGTCCACATTGAAGGGCGAATTTTTATATTGGTTGTACCAGTTTACGTATCGGTCCCTACCATCTGGATTGATACACGGGTCCATGATGATCACAAGGTCTTCCAGATAATCCTTCTTATTGGTCAACAGTTCGTAAATGGTCTGCATAGAGGCCTCCGTACTTACACTTTCGTTCCCATGAACATTGTAACTTAACCAGACAATGGCCTTGTTGGGTGCTGCTTCCCCATGAATATTTTTCAAGTGCACTTTCCTTATTTCCTCCAAATTCTTCATATTGGATTCCGTAGAAATGTAGGCCAATAGTAAGGGCCTTCTTTCGTTGGTCTCACCATATTGCATAAGTTGCATCCGCTTTGGTTCCTGTTGGGCCAGATATTGATAATAGTCCACAACTTGATGGTGCCTGGTGAATTGGGTGCCCAATTCATAACCTAAAAATTCCGAGGGTGATTTCAGCTGGCCAATTAACGCCAAGGGCAAGATAAAGAGAAGAGCGTGTACTAATTTTTTCATATAGTGATTCTAAAGTGTCCAAAAGTCTCAAAGCTACCAAATTATTGATAATTTTTATCATGTGAAATGGGGTTTTCGACGATTATATGGGCTATTCCAAGCCTTTAAATTTAGGTCAATAGTTAGATTTTTAAACATTTCTTTTTGTAGAGTTATTTAACTTACCATTGCAAATCCCTCTATGAGGGTTTCATTTGGGCTAATTAACGTATTTTTTGGAACTCTAAAGTAGGAACGTTTTATATTTACGCGTACTAAGCATTTTATATGGAAATTGATTGTTTGCCTTTTCGAAAGACCGGTTATTTTTCTAAACTGATTTGTGATTATATAGAGGAAAAAGAAACACTTACATCCCTTTACGGTCAATTTCCAAAACTGGAAAATTTTGAAAGGCAGATACGGGAGAAAAACGCAAATTTTTCGGTTTCCGGAAGGAAGACTTTGGTAAAGAGCCTGAAAGCACAATACGTGGACGTTAAAACTTCCAGTTTGACATCGGAAAATATTCAATCCTTACATGATGAAAATACCTTTACGGTAACCACAGGGCATCAACTTAACCTCTTTACGGGACCTTTGTATTTTCTGTATAAAATCGTTTCGACAATCAACCTTTCCAAGGTTTTAAAGGAGACCTATGGCGATTATAATTTTGTTCCCGTGTATTGGATGGCGACAGAAGATCACGATTTTGAGGAAATCAACTATTTCAATTTTAAAGGGAAGAAGATACAGTGGAACAAAAATGCATCGGGGGCGGTTGGACATCTTTCAACGGAAGGCCTGGATGAAGTCTTCGAGATATTTTCAAATACCATCGGAGGAAGTAAAAATGCCGATTACCTAAAAAATCTTTTCACGAAAGCCTACCTGAAACATAAAAATCTGACAAGGGCCACACGCTATTTGACAAATGAATTGTTCAAGGAGCAGGGGCTGGTAATAGTAGATGGTGACGATCATCATTTGAAGGAATTATTGGTTCCCTATATTAAAAAGGACCTATTCGAACAAGTCTCCTTTACATCGGTATCAAAAAAAATATCGGAAATACAGCAAATGGACCCAGATTATGGTATCCAGGTAAACCCTAGGGAAATTAACTACTTCTATCTTAAGGATGGCATTAGGGAGCGCATTGTGGAAAGGGATGGCAAATTTTATATCAACGATACCCAATTGTCTTTTACAAAAGAGGAATTACTGGAAGAGCTCCAAACGTATCCAGAACGATTTTCGCCCAATGTGGTGGCAAGACCTTTGTATCAGGAAGTAATATTACCCAATTTGTGCTATATAGGCGGGGGCGGTGAGCTGGCGTATTGGTTACAGTTAAAGGCCTCTTTCCAAGCCATGGAAGTACCGTTTCCTATACTATTATTACGAAATTCTGTCTTGATAATTACCGAAAAACAGAATGAAAAGCTGGACAAATTGAACGTGAGCCATGAAGACATTTTTTTAAAACGGCACAGTTTGATCAATAAGAAAATCAGGGAGGTATCGAACATCGACATAGATTTTTCACCGCAAAAAAAGTTTTTGGAAGAACAGTTCAAGGGGTTGTACGATTTGGCCGAACAGACGGACAAGTCCTTTTTGGGAGCGGTAAAGGCCCAGGAAGTAAAGCAGAAGAAAGGCCTTGATAAATTGGAAAAACGACTGTTAAAGGCCCAAAAAAGAAAATTGGAGGACCATGTGGTCCGGTTGACGGATATTCAGAACCAACTCTTTCCAGGTCAGTCCCTTCAGGAACGCCAATTGAACTTTTCAGAACTGTATTTGGAATATGGTGAGGAATTGATACCAATGCTTCTAAAGCACTTAAATCCATTGGATTTGAATTTTTTTGTACTCTCCATAAAGTAATTCTTAGCTTTCAAAGGCTGTAAAGGAAATTAACTTCCCGGGTCGAATCGGGAAATTCAAAACATAATAATGCACGATATAGATATAGACATGGTCGAAATGACCTTGGACGTGGTCAAGTATGCCATTAACAGAATTACCCAGACCAATCCGGAACTAGGGAAACCAAAAACCGAATCCGAACTCAGAAAACTGGTAGGGGAGACGGTCACCAATTCTGGTATTGGGGGCGAGAAGGCCTTTGAACTCTTTCGGCAAGTACTGGTCAAGGCAACGGTACCTATTGATCATCCCAGGCATTTGGCCTTTGTACCTGCGGCCCCCACTAGGGCGGCCATACTTTTTGATCTGGTGACTTCCGCGTCCAGTATCCACGGTGCGTATTGGATGGAAGGGGCAGGGGGCATATTTTGTGAGAACGAGGCCATGAAGTGGTTGGTTTCCCTCACCGGGATGCCAGAACCTGCCTTTGGTGTATTCACCAGCGGGGGAACGGCCGCAAATTTATCTGCTATTGTCACCGCTAGGGAAAAATGGAGAAAAAACCCAAAAAATATAAATCAGAAAGGCTTGTTGATAACCTCCATAGGCGCGCATTCGTCCATTAAGGCGATGGCCAAGGTAATTGACGCGGATGTGGTTTTGGTACCTTCCGAAGATGCCATGAACGAGCCCCAATTGGAACACTTTTATCAAAACCTTACGGCCTCCCAAAAAAATCGGGTTTTTGCGGTGGTTGGTACAGGAGGTACCACCAATGCGGGTATTATTGATGATTTGGAAGGAATAGCCAATTTCTGCAGCTCCCATTCGATTTGGTTTCACGTGGATGCGGCCTATGGCGGCGGTGCTTTGGCATCCAAGTCGGTCAGACATCTTTTTAAAGGTATAGAAAGGGCTGATAGTGTTACCATCGACCCGCACAAATGGTTGTTTTCACCTTACGATTGTGGTGCTGTGCTTTATAAGAATCCGGAAGAGGCCAAGGAAGCCCATGCCCAAGAAGGCAGCTATTTGGAAATTTTTAAGGATGAAGGCGCCCATGGATTTAATCCGTCCGACTACCAAATACAACTCACCAGAAGACTTAGGGGACTCCCATTGTGGTTTTCCTTGGCCACCCATGGTACCGAAAAATACGAGTGGGCCGTAGAGCAGGGGATAAAACTGGCAAAAATAGCTGGCGAGCTCATCGAACAAAATCCTGTCACGGAATTGGTGCGGGAACCCAGTCTTTCCTGTGTGCTTTATCGCAGGATTGGATGGTCTGCCGAGGATTATAGAAATTGGACCTATAGGAACCATGAAACTGGCTTTGCATTGGTAACGCCTACCAAATGGAAATCCGGCGATGGCTATGAAACGGTGTCCCGCTTCTGCTTTATAAATCCTGATACGACGAAAAACGATATTGAGGAAATTCTAAAAAGTATGGAATAAGTTGCCACTAAGGAACCAAGAACTCACCTTTCCAATTGTCTTCCTTCGCATAGGCTATTCGAATATGGTTAGGTCTTTTTAACTTTAAGTATTCGATTCTAAAAGGTTCAATTTCAATCATGGAGAAAAAATGGTCTCCGGTAAGGTATTCCAAGTTATCCGGATTTTTTAAGGTGCTTCCCGGTGCAGTATCGGTCGTGTAATCCTTTTTATTGCTCTCGGGGATGTCCTTCCACATGGTCTGAAGTTTGTTTTCATCGGTGACTACGGAAGCTAGTCCCTCGATCTTTACCTGTAAAAGTTTTTCGGGATGATAAAAAAGAAGGCTAACGTTCGGGTTTTCCGTAATATGGATGACTTTTTTGGAACGCTTATCAGTATAAAAACAAAGATGCCCGTTTTCATAGACGTGCCTTAGAACTATGGTGCGCAATCTTGGCAATTTGTCCACGCCCACGGTTGCAAATGTCCCAAATCTAAAGGGGTGTCCTTTTTCCTCAACGCCCTTTTTAAGTTCGTCCTGAAGTTCGTTCCAAAAGTAATCCATCATTTTTTTAATAAAAATACAAAATCAGGGTAGGGTTTTTTATGCCTTGGTTGTTATAAATACAAATTGCTATGAAAAAGAAGATTTAGTTAATGATTCATTTTTAGGTTGGTTTTTGATTTTAATTAGTAAGCTCGGGGTGGTTCCCGAGCTTTTCTTTTTTTAAATGTAAGGTTTGTGAATTTTTGACGACTAAAAATGCGGAATACAAAGTGCTATGAAAGAGAAATTTTTCAATATTGTATTCCAATTAGGTTGGTTGAGAAAGCCCGGTATTGGCCGGGCTTTTGTTTTTCCATAATTATTTTAAGTGGGAAATTCAATTTGTAGGAATTGATTCAACTATTTTATTTCCAGTTGATTGTATCTGCTTATTTGAATTGATAAATAAACTACTTGACCTTGTAGTCCAGTCGCATGGTAATGGAGGCCGTTTTGTTTTTTGAATCGGTATTATAGGCCCCGCCCCAAGAATAATCCTCTCCGGAATTCTGACCTGTGATTTGAAAAACGCCCATTTTAGCGGAAATCAATTCACCTAAGTCACTACCTGAATTTTCAGCAATTTTTTCGGCTCTCAACCGGGCATCTTCGGTGGCCTTGGAAATCATTTCTATTTTAAGGTCGGCCAACTTGGTGTAATAATACCTTGGCGGATAGGAATTGAATTGAACCCCTTTGTTTAAAAGTTCCGTAATTTCCCTAGAGACGCTTTCTATCAGACTTACATCTTGTGACTCTATTTTTACGGTCTGCATAAGTTGGTACCCCCTAAAGATGCTGCCAATATAATTTCCGTTTTCGTATTTGTTGTCCCTTTGCTCAATGGTTTGCACGCTATTGAAAATAATCTGGTCGTCCTTGATGCCCTTGGAGGTCAAATAGTCCCGTACGATACTTTTATCGTTGTTCAATTGGTCAAAGGCCGATTTAAGATCCGTACTGTTGGCCGAAAACTGGCCTTCCCAGACAATTAGATCTGATGTAAAGTTTTCATTGCCCAACCCCGTAACCGAAATTATCTGTGGCGGATTGGCCCTTTTTACGTACGCATTGCCCAAGAAAAAAGCTGCAATTACGATGGCGGCCGCAAAGATTATCGCTGAAATATGTTTCAAAACAATTGTCTTTAATTCTGATAAATATACCAAAAGATAGTTTTCAAAAAACTTCAAATTGCTATTTTTGCCCATGCAAAATAATGTTCTTATACTGGATTTTGGTTCCCAATACACACAACTCATCGCTAGACGGGTTAGGGAATTGAATATTTTCTGTGAAATAAAACCGTACAATAAGCTGCCGGATGATTTAACCGAGTACAAGGCCGTTATCCTTTCCGGGTCGCCACACTCCGTTAGGGCAGAAGATGCTCCGCATCCTGATTTAAGTAATATTAAGGGCAAGAAACCACTTTTGGGAGTTTGTTACGGAGCCCAGTATCTGGCACATTTTAATGGCGGTAAAGTTGAAAAATCCAATACCAGGGAATACGGGAGGGCCAAGTTGGCCAAATTGTACGAACAGGACCCCTTTTTAAGGCATATTGAGGTAGGTAGCCAGGTGTGGATGAGCCATGCAGATACCATAAAAAATCTCCCTGAAAAATCAATTTTATTGGCCAGTACACACGATGTTGAAAATGCTGCGTTTAAGTTTATAGGGGAGGATACTTACGGAATACAATTTCACCCAGAAGTATATCACTCAACGGATGGAAAACAGATTTTGGAAAACTTTTTGGTACACATAGCCAAAGTAGCGCAAACTTGGACACCTGCCGCTTTTGTGGAAACCACGGTGGCCGAACTGAAGGCTAAGATCGGTGATGAGAAAGTAATCCTTGGACTATCCGGTGGGGTAGATTCTTCCGTGGCCGCCGTTCTATTGAACAAGGCCATAGGCGATAATTTGCACTGTATTTTTGTAAATAACGGCCTGCTTAGGAAGAACGAATTTGATGATGTACTGCATCAGTATAAGGATATGGGGCTGAATGTTAAGGGAGTGGATGCTTCGGCACGCTTTTTGGACGCGTTGGAAGGGGAAAGTGACCCGGAAAAGAAACGAAAGACCATTGGTAGGGTTTTTATTGAAGTTTTTGATGACGAAGCACATAAGGTTGAAAATGCAAAGTGGTTGGCACAAGGAACTATTTATCCAGATGTTATAGAATCGGTTTCCGCAACGGGAGGCCCATCGGCTACTATAAAAAGTCACCATAACGTAGGTGGTCTCCCAGATTTTATGAAGCTTAAGGTAGTGGAGCCCCTAAAAATGCTTTTTAAGGACGAAGTGAGAAGAGTTGGTAAAAGTATGGGATTGGAACCAAACCTATTAGGAAGGCACCCCTTCCCAGGACCCGGTTTGGCAATACGAATTTTGGGAGATATAACTCGGGAAAAAGTTGCCATATTACAGGAAGTAGACCATATTTTTATACAAGGTTTGAAGGATTGGGGTCTTTATGATCAGATTTGGCAGGCCGGAGCCATGCTTTTGCCCGTAAATAGTGTAGGGGTGATGGGCGATGAGCGTACCTATGAAAAGTGTGTCGCTTTGAGAGCCGTAGAAAGTACGGATGGTATGACCGCGGATTGGGTAAATTTACCGTACGAGTTTTTGCAAAAAACTTCAAACGATATAATCAATAAAGTGCCCGGTATAAATAGAGTCGTATACGACATTAGCTCCAAACCGCCGGCCACCATTGAATGGGAATAATTATGAGAGGATTTATTAAGGTTTTTCTAACTGTTTGCTTTTGCACGTTTTTGGGGTGTAAGGCCCTTGGCCAAAAATTTACGACCCATTCGGTAAAGCAAAATGAAACTTTATACAGTATAGCCAAACAATACGGTGTTTCACAGGAAGAAATCCTAAAATATAACAAAGAGCTTAAAAACGGAGCGTCCTTGAGCATCAATACCATATTGGTAATTCCCAGTTCAAGCGGTGCCGTAACCAATACCAAGTCAAACCAAAAGGAAAAGGGCCAGGTCGCAAACGGGGAAGTGGCGGAACTGGTCAATCGAATAATGAACGATTCCGTTGCCAAAAGGGAGCCCATAGGTTTTGTGGAACATAAGGTCAAGAAAAAAGAAACTTTGTATGGTATTGCAAAGGAATATGGAGTAGCCGAGGAGGAAATCAAAAAGTACAACACCCAATTGTATGCTGCTCAATTGGACCGTAAAATGGTGATAAGAATCCCCAAATACAGAAAACCAACGGAACCTCAAAACACTATTGATATCGGGGATTTTGAGAAATATATCGTGGCGCCCAAGGAGACACGGTGGAGTATTGCCCATAAGTACGGAATTACCATAGATAGTATGTTGGTGCTGAACCCCTCGCTGTCCAAAACATCCAACTACTTACAGGAAGGTTACGAACTGTTGCTACCTCGAATAGCCGGCTCCACAGTGGAGAATCAGGAGACACAACTGTTTACTTCCTACACGGTACCACCAAAAATGAACTTTTACAGGCTTGAAAAGGAATTTGGGGTCAAATCCGATGAAGTCGTGCGCCTAAATCCCGAGATTACGGAGCGTGGAGGGCTTAAAGAAGGTATGGTAATCCGTTTGCCAGAAAGAAGATTGGATCCAGGGGAAATTAATACGGATAATTATATTTTTTACGAAGTTAAACCCAAGCAGAACGAATTTCGATTGACCCGAAAGTTTGGAATGAGCTGGGAAGAGTTGATTCAGCTGAACCCAGAACTTAGGGATGGGCTAAAGGCCGGAATGGTACTCAAATTGCCCAAAAACCAAGTGGGCGATTTTGAGGTACGAAACTCCCTTGTATTGGATAAGATAAATCTTCTGGATAGTATCAATGTGGAAAACAGGCCCAAAATCATGTTCCTGTTGCCATTTAGATTGGATAAATTGGATTTAAACGATGCCGAAACAGTTGAGTGGACCATACAAAACAGGAATAGTCTAAAATACAGTCTTGGTCTCTATTCAGGTGCTTTGGTGGCGCTGGATTCCATAAAATCACTAGGAGTATCAGTTGATGTGAAGACCTTTGACAATCGGCTGGACCTTCAAAGGACCAAGGAAATTCTACAGCGCGAAAATTTAGGGTCCTACAATGCCATTTTTGGGCCTTTGGATGTTCTGTCCCTAAAAGAGGCCTCAACGCAGGCGGCCAGTTACAATTTGCCCGTTATCGCACCTGTACCCGCAAAAAGCGATATAAGTCTAGGCAATGTATTTTTCTCCTATACGCCAGAGGAGACCTTACGGGAGCACCTGTTGAAATTTATATCGGATAAACGGGAGGACGAGAATATTATCATTATCGCAGATGCCAAAAACAGGATTGTAAAGGATTCTATTTTAAGCAAATTTCCATCGGCGAAATTGGTCACCGTAAAGGAAGAGGAGGAAAACATCGGTATCAACCGTGATAAATTGGAACAGCAATTGTCCAATGAAACAGAGAACTGGGTTTTTGTGGAGTCGGATAATTTTAAACTGATTTCCAGTGTGGTTTCTATTTTGAATTCCTTCCATAATTCCGTTTTGGAGATGGAGGACCCCAAGGCGAAAAAAATCCGTGTTCGCATGTTTACGACCGATAAAAACAATGCCTTTGACAACGACGTAATCTCAAGTACCCATTTGTCCAATCTACGATTTACATATCCATCCGTCTACAGGGAAGCCCCTTCAGATGCCTTTGAGCGAAGATATAAGGCAAAATACGGGGTCGTGCCGGACAGATTCGCGGTGCGAGGTTTCGATGTTACCTTTGATCTCCTATTAAAACTGGCATATAAGAACGATTTGTTGGGTGTTTCAAAATTCATAGGGGAGACCCAATATAGTGGAAGTAAATTTGACTATGAAAAGGATATCTCTTCTGGATATTTCAACAAGGCTTCCTACATCATGGGGTATGACAATATGTATATCAAGGAATTGGAGTAAAAAACCATTTCAATTCTTAGTCATTTTACCAAGATAAATCGCCAAATCCCAGTAATTAGGATGAGATGCATATCGGTATTCATACTACTTTTTACAATGTCATGCTCCCTTATTAGGGCTCAGGAAGAGGTTCCATGGTCTCCCCAAGGTAAATTGGAATGGAAGGACTTTAAAGGGGATGTTCCCTTAGGCGCCAAAGCAGCGGCCACTACGGCTAGCGGGATCAGTTACAGTTTTTCCACTTTTTATGAAAAGGGCGAGATGAAAGTGGATTACCAAGTGCAGGCATTTTTTTATCCCACCAAATCTTGGTACAGGCCCCAAATTTGCAACGATATAACCCTGCTCCACGAACAGTTGCATTTTGATATTTCCGAAGTATTTGCCAGAAAAATGGATCGTGAAATGTCCGAAACAAAATTTACAAAAAACATCAAACAGGAAGTACGCGTGCTTTACAAACGTATTTTAAAGGAGTTGGATGTATTCCAGCGGCGCTACGATTTGGAAACCGATTTTTCCCGAAATATCGAGAAACAAAAACTATGGCAAAAGCAAATAAACAGTCTTTTAAAAGGGGAAAGTAGTTCTTGAAGTATACGGGCTTTTAATGGTTGTCAAATCGGTCCAAATAAAAAATCCCTTTTTTATGAAAAGGGATTTTAAGTAATGATCCAAAGATATTAAACGTCGCAGATGGTCACACCTTGTTTCAAAGCGGCTATTTTATCTTCCCAACTTGGCACAAACTCCTGCGCTACATGTCCGGTATATCCGGTTTCCAAAATAGCTTTCATGACCGCTGGATAGAATATCTCCTGTGTTTCGTCAATCTCGTGCCTGCCAGGGTTTCCACCCGTGTGATAGTGACCGTAATATTGATGGTAGTCCTGTATGTTCCTAATTATATCACCCTCCATGATTTGCATGTGGTAGATATCGTACAATAATTTAAAGTTGTCCGAACCAATGGTCTCGCAAAGGGATACCCCCCATTGGGTGGTATCGCACATGTAATCCTTATGGTTTACCTTACTGTTCAAAAGCTCCATCTGAATGACAACGCCGTGCTCTTCGGCCATCGGTATTATTTCCTTAAGCCCTTTGGCGCAATTGCGTAGGCCCACCATGTCGTTCATACCGTTTCTATTCCCACTAAAACAAATCAGGTTGGTATATCCTCCTTCGGCTACCAAAGGAATGACCCTTTTGTAATCTTCAATGAGTTCTTTATGATATTGTGGGTCGTTCCACCCTTTTTCAATACCAAGACCGGCTCCCCAACACATGGAGGCGTGTATGTTATATTTTTTTAACAGGGGAAACTGTTCCGCGTCCACCAAATCGATGGCCCTAATGTCCAATTTATTCAGTTCCTGCAAAAAGGTTTCAAAGGGAATGGAACCATAACACCAATAACAAGCGCTATGGTTGATATTATGCTTTAATTTAAATGGTTTTTCAGTAAGGTTTGCGCCCGTACCTGTACTAGCGGAAGCCATAAAACCTACGGATGCCACCGCAGAAGTACCTATAAAGTCCCGTCGTTTCATAATGGTTTTAAATTGTTGATTTCCTAAAGATAATTTTTTTAGATTTAAAAATGGAATTAAAGCCCGATAACCGAAAATTAATAGAATTGGCCCATTACAGGATGCCTTTTGGAAAATACAAGGGCCGCTATTTGGTGGATTTGCCAGAGGCTTATTTGGTCTGGTTCCAGCAAAAGGGTTTTCCAAATGGAAAATTGGGTGAATTATTGCGTTCTATGCTTGAAATAAAGACAAATAATTTGGAATCCCTAATTCGGGGAATTCAAAAACATTTTCCAAAGTAAAGTCGGTTAGTTCTGTTCTCAATTTGTACCTTTGTGTCCCGTAACATAGAAATCGAAAAATGGCACAAACCAAATACATCTTCGTTACGGGAGGCGTTACTTCATCCCTTGGAAAGGGTATCATTGCCGCATCTTTGGCAAAATTACTTCAGTCAAGAGGTTACAAGACTACCATACAAAAATTAGATCCCTACATCAATGTAGACCCTGGTACACTCAACCCTTACGAACATGGTGAATGTTATGTTACCGATGATGGTGCGGAAACCGATTTGGACCTTGGCCACTATGAACGTTTTTTAAACGTCCGTACCTCCCAAGCGAACAATGTGACCACGGGCAGGATTTATCAAAGTGTCATCGATAAGGAACGAAGAGGCGAGTTTTTGGGAAAGACCGTTCAGGTAGTTCCCCACATCACCAATGAAATCAAGGAACGTGTACAGGTATTGGGCAACAGTGGTGAATACGACATTGTCATAACCGAAATTGGCGGAACCGTTGGGGATATCGAATCCCTGCCCTACATAGAGGCCGTGCGTCAATTGCTTTGGGAATTGGGAGACAATAATGCTATTGTGGTGCATTTGACCTTGGTACCTTATTTATCCGCCGCAGGTGAATTAAAGACCAAACCTACCCAGCATTCCGTAAAGACCTTAATGGAAAGTGGTATAAAGGCCGATATTTTGGTATGCAGGACGGAACATAAAATCTCCGATGATATAAAGGATAAATTGGCCCTCTTTTGCAATGTAAAAAGGGAGGCGGTCATTCAAAGTATCGATGCGTCCACCATTTACGATGTCCCCATTCTGATGCAAGAGGAGGGATTGGACACCGTAACCCTTCAAAAATTGGCCTTACCCGATACCAATGAACCCGATCTTACCAATTGGAAGGAATTCTTGGAACGGCATAAAAACCCAAAGAACGAAGTAACGATCGGTTTGGTGGGTAAATACGTAGAACTTCAGGACTCCTACAAATCAATTTTGGAGGCCTTTATACATGCAGGTGCCAAAAATGAGGTAAAGGTCAATGTGCGTTCCGTACATTCGGAATACATTACGGACGGTAACCTGGAAAGCAAGCTGAAAGGATTGGATGGCATTTTGGTAGCCCCGGGTTTTGGGGAACGTGGTATCGAAGGGAAAATAAAGGCCGTTAACTATGCCAGAACCAACGAAATCCCATTTCTGGGGATATGCTTGGGAATGCAAATGGCCGTTATAGAATATGCAAGAAATGTATTGGGACTTAAGGAAGCAAGTTCCACCGAAATGAATTTGGATACCCCGGACCCGGTAATCAGTCTTATGGAGGAGCAAAAATCCATTACCAACAAAGGAGGTACCATGCGATTGGGTGCCTGGGATTGTCTCCTTAATGAAGGAAGTTTGGTACAGGAGGTCTATGGCGGTGCCACGGAAATATCCGAAAGACATCGACATAGATACGAATTCAACAATAAATATAAAGCGGATCTGGATGCCGCCGGTTTGGTTGCATCGGGAATCAACTCCAAAACTAATTTGGTAGAAATCGTAGAATTGAAGGACCACCCTTGGTTTATTGGAGTACAATATCACCCGGAATATAAGAGCACCGTGGCCAATCCGCACCCGTTGTTCGTTGGTTTTGTAAAGGCCGCCTTGGTACACAAAAAGTCACAAACTAATGCCAGTATGGCATAAACTACGTATTTGGGCATATATTTGCTCCTTGAGAACCAAACATTTACTATCACATAGTATACTTAAATGGAAGAGAAGAAATTAGATGTAAAGTCTATCATTGGGTTTGTCTTGATTTTTGGAATCTTGATTTTTATGTTCTATCAAAACAAACCTACCCCGGAAGAATTGGAGGCACAGAAGGCGAAACAGGAACAAATGGATGCAGCGGCCGCGGAAGAGTCATCTCCTGAGGATATTGTAATCGACGATACGCCGGCCGTAAACCTAAATGATTCTACAGCCGTTGCAGGCTACAAGAGTCAAATAGGTGCATTTGGATTTACCACGCCAAAAGGGGGAACCACGGTCTTGGAGAATGATGTGCTTTATTTGGAGATAAGTAACAAAGGAGGTCATGTGGTAGAGGCAAAAATGAAAAATTTTGTAACCTATGATTCGGTCCCCGTTTATCTGGTAAAGGATGGCAACTCAGCCTATTCCATTGATTTTTCCACCACGGATAACAGGGTCTTGAATACAAAGGACCTATTCTTTGAACCTACATTGACCAAATCTGGGGACAACCAAGTGCTTTCCATGAAAGCCAAAACCTCCAACAACCAGTTTTTGGAATATCGATATGAAATGAAGCCCGGTGAATATTTGGTGGATTTCACAGTGCGTACCCAAAGGCTGGACAGAATCCTCAACAGTAGCAAGCCTGTTACACTGGATTGGAAGATGAAAGGTATCCGGCATTCCAAGAGTATCGAATATGAAAATAGATATACCCGTTTAACCTACCATCATGAGGATGGCAAATTAAGTAAACTTTCCGCCGGAGGCGATGATGAGGAAACCGAGGAGGACATCAAATGGATTTCCTACAGACAGCATTTCTTTAGCTCCATTTTAGGTACCGATGAACCCTTTAAAACAGGGGAGTTGAAATCCCAAGATTTGGTAGAGGAGGAAAGTAGGACCTTTGGCTTTACCAAAAATTATGCATCCAAACTCCCGTTGGAAATTAAGGGAGGGGAAATTGCCAAAAATTTGTACCTCTATTATGGTCCCACGGACTTGGAAGTACTTTCCCAATACAAGGAGGCTGGCCTCGCAGACTCCATACCCTTTGGATGGGGAATTTTTGGATGGATAAACAGATATGTTTTTACTCCTTTTTATGGATTTTTGAGTACCTACTTCCCGTATGGAATCGCCATCATCATCATGACCATTCTGGTGCGTTTGGCCATGTCTCCCGTGACCTATAAGTCGTATTTGTCCCAGGCAAAAATGAAGGTACTACGGCCGGAAATCAATGAATTGAACGAAAAGTACAAGGACAATGCCATGAAAAAGCAGCAGGAGACCATGAAATTGTATGGTAAGGCAGGTGTTAGTCCTATGAGCGGTTGTGTACCGGCATTTTTACAGATGCCTATTTTCTATGCCCTATTTATGTTTTTTCCCACGTCCTTTGCGTTACGCCAAAAGTCGTTTTTATGGGCGGACGACCTTTCCTCCTTTGATACCATTTATCAATTTCCGGAAGGCTTCTCCATACCATTCTATGGCGACCATGTGAGCCTTTTTCCAATTTTGGCCTCCATTGCCATCTTCTTTTACATGATGATGACCACGGGACAAAATATGCCCACCCAACCTGGGATGCCCAACATGAAGTTTATCATGTACTTGATGCCTTTTATGATGTTGTTCTTCTTTAACAACTATGCCAGTGGTCTTAGTTTGTATTACTTTATTTCCAACTTGATCACCATTGGAATTATGCTCGTTATCAAGAATTTCATTCTGGATAATGATAAGATCCATGCCCAGATACAGGAGAATAAAAAGAAGCCTAAAAAGGAAAACAAGTTTCAGCGTAAAATGCGTGAAATGATGGAGCAAGCGGAAGCACAGAAAAAGAAATAACCCTTTTTTTAACCCGGATTATACATTAGAAAAGCTGTTACAGCTAAATATCGCTTCAAAATAAATCGCTGCGCTGCGTTTTCAATTTCACCATAGCGGTGCTATGCTAAAATTTCCAAACCACTTTATTTTTTTGCGCTTTTCACCTTCACGAGGTTCCCTAATGCAAATACCGGGTTTAAGACTATAAAATGAAAAGCCTCTACGTAGTTCGTAGAGGCTTTTGCCATTGATTAAGGTTTGGTTTGGTAAGATTTGGGAATGTAAAATTGCGACTTGTTCACAGATAAAAAAAAACTTAGTTGCAAAGGGTCTTTAGTTGTATGCTAAATGTTGTTTATATGATGTTTGAGAACATACAAGAAAAGCCTCCCTAGAATAAGGAAGGCTTTTTATCAAAGTTACGTTTCAAAAATTAATGTAGGGCATCAATAATTTCCTGTGGCAAAAGTACTTTATCTATAATATGTACAATACCGTTGCTGGTCATTACATCTGGCATTGTTACGTTGGCATCCACGTGTGTTTTATCCCTAATCTGTACACCGTGGTTTAAAATAGCGAATAGGGATTCCCCTTGTACGGTTACAATCTCCTGATGGTCGGATAGGTCAGTAGAGGCCACTGCGGCTCCTGCAACTACATGGTAGGTAAGCAATTGGGCCAACAGCGCCTTCTCCTCATCGGTATCAAAATCTTCCAGGCTATTGAAGTTTTCACCCAGACTATCCAACAGGGCCGCAAATGCTTCGTTTGTTGGTGCGAATACCGTAAATGGACCTTCGCCACTTAAGGTAGCTACCAAACCAGCATCGGCCTGAATCAATGCAGCTACTAGGGAACTCAAGCTTTCTGTAGCTTGGGCAGCTTCAACAATATTGGGTACGGGAGGTACCAACGCGTCCAGAGCTGCCTGTGGTAACAATACTTTGTTGATAATATGTACAACGCCATTGCTTGCCTCAACATCAGGTATTGTTACCGTCGCGTTTTCTCCAGTGGCATCGGCTACGTGAACGGTGCCATCCTTTATATTAATGGCCACGTTTTCTCCTTGAAATGTCTCAATTTCCTGTCCATCGCTCAATGCTGTTGAAAAAGCAGCCGTTCCGGCAACGACATGGTAGGTCAGAATGGTTACCAGTAAATCCTTTTCGGCATCGGTATCAAAATCGGACAGACCATTATAATCATCCCCTAAGGTATCCAACAACGCGGCAAAAGCTTCGTTTGTTGGCGCAAAAACGGTAAAAGGACCATCGCCGTTCAAAGTTTCCACCAGACCGGCATTCGCCTGGGTTAGAGCCCCAACCAAAAGGCTTAAATTGTCTGTTTCCACAGCAATATCCACTATGGACTTTAATTGCATTTGGGTTACGAAATCAATAGCACTTTGAGGCAGTAATACCTTATCAATCGTATGTGCAACACCATTGGATGCCATTATATCGACCCCGGTAATATTGGCGTCCGTACCGGAAGCATCCCCAATTACAAAGGTATCCCCTGAAGCGATAACCTCTATGCTGTTATCTGGAAGGGCAGTTGGTACTTCCCCGGGGGCTAAATCGGTCGACTTAACCTCAGCAGCTATTACATGGTATAACAAGATGTCCTTTAAGAGGGCCATTTCTTCCATAGTGTCAAAGTCATCCAAACTATTGTAGTCGTCCCCAAGAAGCTCCAACAAAGCCACGAAAGCATCATCCGTAGGTGCAAAAACGGTAAAGGGGCCATCAGAACTTAAAGTAGCGACCAAATCGGCTTTGATTACTGCAGCTTCCAAAATGGAAAGTGCTTCGGTATCCACCACAATATCTACCAAGGTACCAGTTTCATTTTCCATTTCGCCAGCATTCAAGGCATCGATAATTTCTTGGGGCAGCAATACTTTATCAATAACGTGAACGATTCCATTGCTAGCTGTCACATCAGGAATAATTACTTGGGCATTCATGTCAGTAGCATCATCAATAAAAACGCCACCTTCCAAACTAATGGTAAGCTCCTCTCCTTGAACGGTCGTGACCATCATACCATCTGTCAAGTCTGTAGAGGCGGCGGCCGTACCTGCTACCACATGATAAGTTAGAATTTTGGCAAGTAGGGCACGTTCTTCATCCGTATCAAAATCTTCCAAGGAATCAAAACCCTCCAATTGCCCTAACAGCGCTGCGAAGGCATCGTTGGTAGGAGCAAATACGGTAAAAGGGCCATCGGAGCTCAATGTTCCAACCAAATCGGTTCCCTCATTAATATCTGCAGTAGTTAGTGCGCTCACGAGGGATGTCAGAGCATCTTCATCTTGGGCAATGTCAACAATGGTAGCTGAATCCACAACTATGGGTTCTTCATTCTCGTCCTCGCTACAGGAAAAGGCAAAAGCCAACACCAATAGTGTCAGAATAGGTTTAAAATAGGTAGTAATTGTTTTCATATTATTTTTGTTTAAGTAATTTTAAATAAAGTTAAACAATATTAAATGTTCGTATTTAAAGCTTTGTTAAAATTTAGGGTCTGAGAGGATGGGTTTTTATATGCCATTCATCGATGAAGTGTAATAAAATCTGTTGATATTAATTAAAGCAAGGACCATTTCCATATCGAAAATTTTATCAAACTTTAACATAATTGATTGTTTTTAAGATGATTCAGATTGGTAGTTGTAATACAAATCGTTATCCCGCTTTGGATGACAATTATTAATTTGGATTGGCCAACTTTTCAAAAATGTAGTTGTTGATGTACCGGTATCGTAATTTTGTACTTTTGTAGCGACAAAGTAGTCAACATGAAAAAAGTTGTAATTGGACTTTCTGGCGGAGTGGATTCCAGTGTGGCAGCCTATCTTTTAAAAGAACAGGGTTACGATGTCATTGGACTCTTTATGAAGAATTGGCATGACGACTCCGTAACAATTTCTGAAGAGTGCCCTTGGCTGGAGGACAGCAATGATGCCCTTATCGTTGCGGAAAAGTTGGGTATTCCCTTTCAAACAGTGGACCTGAGCGTTGAGTACAAGGAGCGCATCGTGGACTACATGTTCCGTGAATACGAAATGGGGCGTACGCCAAACCCAGATGTGCTGTGTAACCGGGAAATAAAATTCGATGTTTTTCTTAAGATCGCCTTGCAGCTAGGTGCGGATTTTGTTGCAACCGGGCATTATTGTAGAAAAGGGACCATTACAAATGCGGATGGAACTGAAACCTATCAGTTGTTGGCCGGTAAGGATACAAATAAGGACCAGTCTTACTTTTTGTGCCAACTTTCACAGGAACAGCTGTCCAAGACCTTATTTCCCATTGGGGAATTGACCAAACCTGAAGTCAGGCAGATTGCCGCAAAGATGCATTTGATTACGGCCGATAAGAAGGATTCTCAAGGTCTTTGTTTTATTGGTAAGGTACGATTGCCAGAATTCCTGCAACAGCAACTCAAACCCAAAAAAGGTAAAATTGTTGAGGTTCCTTCAAGTGAAAATAAATTTGAGCTTACAGTTCCCAATTTTGACGACAAAGTATCGGAACTTGCCTTTTTTGCCAGAAAACCTCAGTACTCGCTTGAAGACGGAAAAATAGTAGGAGAGCACCAAGGGGCCCACTATTTCACCAAAGGACAGCGTAAGGGTCTCAATGTGGGAGGGACAAAGGAGCCATTATTTGTAATTGAAACGGATGTTGAACAGAATATCATTTACACTGGGCAGGGAAAGTCGCATCCTGGACTCTATAGAAGAACTTTGTTCGTGCAGGAACCCGAAATTCACTGGGTCCGACCGGACCTAACCTTGCATACCGATGAAAGCCTTAAGGTTAAGGCCCGGATAAGATATCGACAAGAACTTCAGGAAGCCACTCTATATAAATTAGAAGGTGGCATGTATGTCGATTTTGAGGAAAAACAATCGGCCATCACGGAAGGCCAGTTCGTTGCCTGGTATCTTGGTGAGGAGCTCGTAGGTTCTGGGGTAATTTCGTAGGTGAACTTTCCGTCAAGCATTAAATTGGTAAATAAGGGATGCAAAACAGGATAACCGAATTATTTCAAATAAAATATCCCATCATTCAGGCAGGGATGGTCTGGGCCAGTGGCTGGAAATTGGCATCCGCCGTTTCGAACGCAGGCGGATTGGGCCTTTTAGGTGCAGGAAGCATGTATCCGGAGGTACTTAGGGAACATATCCAAAAATGCAAAAATGCTACCGATAAACCTTTTGGGGTAAATGTTCCAATGCTCTATCCGAATGTTAAAGAGATTTTTGAGATCATCGAAGAAGAAGAAGTACGCATCGTTTTCACTTCAGCAGGAAATCCTAAAACCTGGACGGGGTATTTAAAGGAACGTGGAATAACCGTTGTACATGTTGTGAGCAGTCTAAAATTTGCAATAAAGGCCCAAGAGGCCCGGGTGGATGCCATTGTGACCGAAGGCTTTGAAGCGGGTGGACACAACGGAAGGGACGAGACAACTACCTTTGTCCTTATACCCTTGGTGAAGGAGAAAATCCAAATTCCTATTATAGCTGCTGGCGGAATCGCCACTGGGGCTGGTATGCTTGCTGCCATGGTTCTTGGTGCCGATGGCGTACAAATTGGAAGTAGGTTCGTGGCCACTAATGAAGCGTCCAGTCATATAAATTTCAAGCATCAGGTGGTTAAGGCACAAGAAGGGGACACGCTATTGACCTTGAAGGAGTTGACCCCGGTACGTCTATTAAAGAATAAGTTTTATTCTGATGTGCAGGCCGCTTATGCTAGGGATGCCAAACCAGAAGAACTCAAGATTCTTTTAGGAAGGGGCAGAGCAAAAAAAGGTATGTTCGAGGGTGACCTGGAAGAGGGCGAACTCGAAATAGGTCAGGTCTCATCCATTATCCATGATATAAAACCTGCCAAGGAAATCATGGAGGAAATCATCGATCAATACAATGGATGTCTTAATCTACTTTGCAACGGGAAATAGAAATCCTCATTGAAACGAATCTTAAGTTAATTTTCTTCCTTTGAAAAAGTGAACGTTATCCTTGCACTGGTCAACACGCCATTTACTTCCTGAACGTCTAGGGAAAGGGTATATGAAAATTGTGAATCATCCTCGTTAAAGGAGACATCATAAACATTGGAGCCACAGGACACTACCAATAAAAGATCCTTTTGATTCAATTGCCAAGTCCCTGATGTGGTATTCTTCGTGCAGCCATCCGTTTGTGTACCCGTGTTATAGGTATAGGTCCTATTTTCGTTGAACGTGTAAAATGCATCCTTGGAACAATCGCTGGACTGGTTGTAAATATCCGTGCTTGGATTGTCTTCGGAATCATTGCTTATATCCACCTCCGTATCCGCCGTTATTCCAATGATTTTCCAGGTTCCTACCAGCGTAACTTCCGTTTCCAACAAATCTCCGGTTAAAGGCGATGGACATTCTACAGGGTCCTCGTTTAAATCACAATTAACGAATAGCATGCATAGTACGACAACTCCCAAATTTTTAAAAACATGTAAGTTCATAAGGCTTCTTTTTTGAAAAGATGCGCTTATTGAAAAAGGTTGCCTAAGATGTTTGACTTTTTAAATGGAGTATTTTCTTTAAGCTCCTTTATCCTGTTGCTTCAAACTACCCAAGTACTCCATAAGGTCCCGTAGCTCCCTTCTGGTAATGAGACGGCCCATGGCGGGCATGGAGGATACCGAGTTCTCCCTCTTTTTTATTCTTCCTTTTGGAACGCGCATAGGTTCCGCTTCAGACGTACGTAACAACAGTTCTTTGTTATTTTCTTCCAAAGGTACGCCGGAGACCATCTGCCCATCGGTTAGGGTGAGGTTTACGGTTCCATATCCGGGCGCCAATCTGGCACTGGGTTCAATAAGGGCCTCCAAAATCTGCTCACGGGTTAAAATATTCGCAATATTATCCAGCGGGGGACCTACCTCTCCTCCCGAACCGTTCACTGCATGACAGCGTACACACTGGGCCGTTGGATTGCTATTGAAAACATCCCTTCCGTTCCATCGATTTCCGCCGTACAAGGTCTCCAGATACGAATCGGCCGTGTAGCCCGCGTCATTCAACTTGTCCATTTTTGCAATTAAAACCGAATCTTCGGTTGCCGATACGGATTCCATCAAATCGAGGATGATATCCTGTCCCAACCTATTTTTACTGGCTTTGTCAATGAGACTGTTCAGGATGGCATTGGTTTTATCCTTGGGCAAATCGCCCAATACATTTAACATACTTTGTTGTTCCCTTGTAGACCCATTTTTAAAAATGGGGTCGACCAAGGTGGGAAGCTTTTCTTTGGGTAGGTTCAATTGGGCCAATAATCCCACCGCCGCAGTTCTCACTTCCTCGTTGGCATCTTTCATGCCCAAGGACATGGCTACCTCCATTCTTCCGTAGTTCAGATTTCCCAATGCCGATAGCATAGCGGCCCTAACATCATGGTTTTTACTATTCCTGAAAATGTTGAAGAGTTTGTCATTGTAGCTATCGATACCCACAGCACTTAAAGCCTTTGCTACCCCAATGAGGATTTCCGGATTTCTTTGCTCCAGAAAAATGGGGATTTCCTTCTCCAACCGGTCTTTTAATTGACTGCTGTCCCTGATGATTTCGCCCCTATACCTACCATCGACCCGGTCCAAAACAGATGGTTTGTTCCATGTGCTTAAGGCCGATAGCGCCTCGCCCCTCAAAACATTGGAAACGCTCTCCTTTTTTGCAAAATCGATCAGGTCCTGTAAGGCCTCGTCACTTCCCACACGCAACGCCGCATTGATGGCCCTTCTCAACAAGGGTTCAGATTTGTACTTTTCGTTTCTCAGTAGTGCGGCAAGATTTGGCAAGGCAGCTTCTATGGACCAATCATCGTTGATGGCCCTGGCCGCTTCCGTAACAATATTGGTGTCCGGATCTGATAGGAATACGCTTATTTCCGGACTCTCAAGTCTTCTCAGCACCAGTACGGCGGCCAAACGGAGACTTCTATCTTCATGCCGTGCCAAGGCGACCATGGGTTCTACCTTCCCTATTCTTGAAAGGGCAAGAACCGCAGCATGTCTCAAATAGAGGTCTCGATCATCATTGGCAGCAAGCATTTGGATCAATGGCTCAACCGCAGGTTCATAGCCTAATCGTCCCATGGCCTGCGCGGCGTAAAATTTTACCCGGTCGTTCTCATGGGTAAGTAAGGATAGCAATGTATCCGATGCATCGGGGTACCGAACGTCGCCCAAAACTTTGGCCACTTGGGCAATAATCTCAGGATCGTTATCCGATAACAAAGGTACCAAAGGTTCCGCTTTTTTTGGATTATCGGAGGCAATTTGGCCGATGCCCCAAATGGCATGTATCCTAGCGAATTGATTTTCTTCTTCCACTATGGCCTTTTCCAAGGCCCGATATCCCCAAAATGTCCTATTGGCAAGTTCAAACTGGGCCTTTAACCTGATACGCATATCCTCATAACTTAATAACTTGATGAGGTTTTCCGTGTCATCATCCCTATAATTATGGGTCATAAGCCTTTGGGTCTGCAAACGTTGTTGTTCCAAATCGTTTTCCGCCTCCGTAACGTCCAATTTCCAAACCCGACCAAAATCCTTGGATCCCCATCCATTGATCCAATCGGCTAGATACAAGGCTCCGTCAGGTCCAAAGGCGATACCCGTGGGCAGAACTCCTGTTAAAATGGATTGGTCCGAACCCAGTTCAAAAGATGCTCCTTTCGGTTTTAGGTCAAAGGACCAAATATGTGACCTGCTGGGATCGCCCACGAACTCCACCAAAAAGAATTTGTCCAACCATTTTTTTCCCAGGGCCGTTCCCGGGTTATAGAGCATTCCGGTTGGGCCATTGTGAAAATTCTGGATCGGGGGAATGATATAAGCGGCTTGTCCTTCCCATCTTGGCACATATAGTTTTTCGTCCATCCAAACATTATATCCATTATTGTTTGGGTCCGTATACTTGCCATATTGCCAGTTGGCACGCCACCCGGCATCTGAGCCTTCCACAATATGGACCAATCGCTCGCTCTCGCCCTTGTGGTCCCCGTCATTATCGGAGGAAATAATATTTCCATAGGCATCGAATACAAATTCATGGGTATTTCGTAGCCCACGGGCAAATATTTCAAAGTTGCTTCCGTCCGGATTACTACGTACGATGACCCCTTGATTGGGGTATTTATGGTTGACACCATCAACCGTGGTAATGTTCGCACCAATATCTCCAATGCCCCAATAAATCTTGCCGTCAGGTCCTTGGGTTGCCCCGGACATGCCGTGTCCGCCAAAACCGATATGTACCGCAAAACCGGTGGCTATGCTTGTTTTCTCATCCAAGATTTTATCCCCATTGGTATCCTTTAGGCGATACATGTCCGGTCCAATGCCCACAAATACATCCTCGTCGCGTACCAAAAGCGCACCGGCAACATCATTGATTTCGTCATTAAAGTCGTTGAGGATTTGGGTCGATACATCGGCAATACCATCTCCGTCGGAATCTTCCAACATCCATACTTCATCCTTTTGAACCGCCAAGTCCTGCCAATCATGAATGGAATCATTATTAAGATCTGGAAACCATTGATTCTCCTTACTTTTTTCCGGTGCGAAGGTCTCCCTAAGAAAAGCCCTTCTATCTTCAACGGATTGCAGGCCTATGGATGCGGTCATCCAATCCCGATGCCCACGAATATCGAATTCGGAATTTTTATTTCTATTGGATCGGGTAATGTATATCCTACCTTCGTTATCTACATCCATGGCGATAGGGTCCGGAGCTAGGGAATCGGTGGCCCAAAGACTTAATTTTAGGCCATCGGCTACGATGGCGGAAACCCCTGCCCTTGCTGATTCTATTTTTTCTGCTATGGCCGTACTGTCTTCATAGATCACTACCGGAGTTTCAACAGGTTTGTTATTTTGACAGGAATTAATCGCTACTAATACAACGAGAATTAATGGGGCTTTAAAAAGGAATCGCATGATATTCTTTACAGATTTAGAAGCTCTAAAAATAGTAATTATCAAATTCAAACTAACGGAAAAAGTATGTGGATTTATAAATTAACCTATGCGAAAATTTGAAATTTATAATTTTATGTACCGATTATTGCCTAAATACATGAATTTTCCCCATTTTCCATAAGTACAAAACGCTGGGCATCGATTATATTTGAGACTGCATTTATTCGCACCGCCAAAGGGTTTAATACACCAAGGCTGGACTCGAAATTAAAAATTCTTTTTCAAAGAATGCCTCGAGGGCTTGCCCCGAGGTAGTTTACTTATAAATTGATATATTAATGAACTGCTTTATGAAATTAAGAGTATTACTTTTCCCGATTCTTTTTAGTTGTTTTTTTGTGGTCCGGAGCCAAGAAGGTCATCCGTTGGAAGGTAGGTGGAACCTCACCATCTCTCAAGAAGGTACTTATTTGCCAAGCTGGTTGGAGGTCATGCATTCTGGAAACAACACTTTAATTGGTAGGTTTACCTATGCTTTTGGAAGTGCGAGACCGGTAGCCGAAGTCAAAAAATTTGGGGATGTATTCCAATTTCAGATTCCGCCACAATGGGAACCTGGAGCGGCCGATATGGAATTTCAATTTGAAATGATAGGTGAAGGATTGGAAGGAACCATGGTATATACCAATGGTAAAACCTATTCTTGGACAGGACAAAGAGCACCAGAGTTGCCTTATTATGATGACCAAAAAATGGGCAAGAAAATAGACCTGTTCAATGGAAAAAATCTAGATGGTTGGGAGATTAAAGAAGGTAATCAATGGAAAGTGATTGATGGTATCTTGACGAGCAATGCATCTGGGGTGAATTTAGTATCGAAGGAAAAATTCAAGGATTTTAAAATACATGTGGAGTTCAAATATCCAAAAGGTAGTAACAGTGGACTTTATTTAAGAGGAAGGTATGAGGTCCAGATTGCGGACAATATTGGAATGTCCCCGGCGTCGATTTATTTTGGGGGCGTATATGGACTACTCACACCCAATGAAAACGTCGCCATGAAAGCAGGGGAGTGGCAAAGTTTTGATATCACGTTAATTGGCAGAAGGGTGACAATAGTTGCCAATGGCAAAACGGTCATTGACGGACAGAATATCCTGGGAATGACCGGTGGCGCTTTGGACAATCATGAAGCCGAAGCAGGCCCCATTATGATACAGGGTGATCACGGTCCCATAGAATTTAAAGCTATCGAAATTACACCGATAACAGCGAAATAGGTAAAAGTAAAAAGCCTCCAACTAAAGGAGGCTTTTTTTATGCTTCCCAATCCAACTGGGATATTATTTTCAATGCTTTTGCTTCTTCGTCCTTATGTACATATATTTCCGAGATATGGGGCAAAGGTGTGCCAAAACCCGCTAGTCTGGCCGACTCACTTTCACTTTTGACAATCGGGCTTATATCATTTTCCTGTAATAATTGTTCCACACGGTTACTTTCGTTGACATTTCCTCCAAATACTTTTATATAATCCGATTCCATATTCTTATTTGCTTTAAAATTTTAATCAAACTTGTCCCCCAAAGGCGCTCATAACAATTATTTTACAGTACCGATTATAGCCTTCAAGTGTTCATTAAAGTTACTTAAAGTTCCACTAAGAACCGATATCTGCTCCTTGGCTTCGGACCAATTCTTCTGTTCTATCGCTTCCCTCACCCCTGGCAGGGTTTTCACCCCGTACCCCGTATAAAATCCTGGGGCATATATTTGATGTTTGAACCAGGGTCTTCTGGGCAATCCGTCCTCAGAAGTAAGTTTGTGCTCGGCATCCATCAACAGTGCATTGAGTTTCTCCTTTTCCGCCTTGGAAACCTTATGTAAATCAATGGAACTATACGCATCAATGGTAGATTTTAGTTCGCTCAGCACATTTTGTAGCGGAGAAAAGTCCAAATAGGGAACAGGTTCCTTTCGCTCAGGGGCTTTAATGTTCTCCCTAGGATCCAATGCCAATTCGAACGCATTTCTGTCGATGAGTTTATTATGTTTTTCTACAGATGTACGCATTTTTGCGGTTTCTTCCATGATTTCCTCCAAATAACCGGATACTGTTTTGTACCATGCGGAAAAATCCAAGGGAATAATATCCGCATTGGCCAATCGTAAGGTAATCCTTCCGGCGGTGTTGGCGAGGGCAACCCCATAGGCAAACTCGGGATCTTTAAATCTTTTGTAATGGGGATAGGTGTCGTAAATGGTATGGTATTCTCCTCCTTCGTTTTCCCCACCAAAACCTAGATTCAACGAAGCGATACCGGCATGTTGTATAAAGGGCGTATAATCTGACCCAGAACCTAGGGCATAGAGTTCAAAAGTATCGTTGCCACCATTTACCATATCCCTGGCTATCCTCCGTTCCTTGACGGAAACCTTTGTTTGAGGATCCGTAACCGCTCCGGCAACCTCGCTTACCATAGATTGCAGGGAATGTGAACCTCCCACGCCCAAAAAGCCGCGGCCATTGCCATCGGTATTTATATACGCAACCACTTTTTCCTGAAGTTCCTTTTTGTGATCCTCTACCCATTCCGTAGAACCTATAAGTCCAGGTTCCTCCGCATCCCAAGCACAATACACCAAGGTTCTCTTAGGTTTTTGTCCTTTTTTTGCCATTTCCCCTACGGCACGGGCTTCTTCCATAAGGGCTACCATACCGCTTACGGGGTCATTGGCACCGTGCACCCAGGCATCATGATGATTTCCCCGTACCACCCATTGATCTGGGAATTCAGTTCCCTTCATGGTTGCAATAACGTTGTGCGCGGGTACCAGTTGCCAGTCAAACTTCAGCTTCAAATGTACTTTTGCCTTTCCAGGCCCAATGTGGTAGGTGATGGGCAAACCACCACGCCAAGATTCCGGGGCAATGGGCCCCTCCAGAGCTTCCAATAAAGGTTGTGCGTCTTCATAGGAAATGGGCAACACCGGAATTTTGGTAATCGTGGGAGCCTCCTCCTTCGTTAGCCTTTTTGCGTCTTTGGTAGCGCCATAACCAGGGGTCAGAACATCTCCCGGATATGTGGGCATGTCCATTACGGAACCACGCTGTACTCCCGTCTTATTTTTGAAGGCACCCTTTGGATATACATCCCCACGTCCATAGCCATCATCTTGTGGGTCCGAATAAATGATACATCCAATCGCCCCATTTTCGGCGGCCAGTTTTGGTTTAATTCCGCGCCAACTTCCCTGGTATTTTGCAATTACAATTTTACCCTTTACGCTGATACCCAGTTTTTCAAGTTCCTCATAATCCTTGGGAATACCGTAGTTTACGAAAACGAGTTCGCCTTCCACGTCACCATCCGTTGAAAAGGCATTGTAGCTGGGCAGTAGGGCATCACCTTGGGCAGTGTAGGGGTCGCCCTCCACAGGAACCGCTGTCAGTTTTGCTTTATACTGCGTAGGTTCGGTCAACTCCAAAACCCTTTCCGTGGGATAAGGGAACAGGACATGGTAGGTTTCTATTTTGGCGTCGTATCCCCAAGACTTGAATTGGTCCCGCATCCATTTGGCATTTTCCTCACCAAATTTGGTGCCTACCCAATGGGGTTCGGCACTCATTTTCTGTATCCAATTGTCAATGTTGGTGGCCTTGAGTTTTTCTTCAAAGGCTTTTTCAAGTGCCTGTTGTTCGTTGGCACTTTTTTCGGAAAACCCCAGGATTGAATTTTGGGCATTTCCTAAGGCAAAAACAAAGAATAAAAGCAAAAAGGTACAAGTGTATTTCATCTGTTTTTTTTTATTGTTTTTCATAGGTCAGATATAATTCGCAAATAATTATCTAGGCAAGTATCAAGACTTGTTAAAGCTCATTCCATAATAGTGCGACTAGATATTCCAAGAAAGTTACCTAATTATTTTAGAATTTTCAATAGGGTTGCAAAGAAGAAGCGAGCACTACTCCAGATGTATCGTTTTTCCCGACTTGGAGCTATCAACCGAAGCCTGTAAAATTTCCATGGCAATCATGTTGTTTTCCAAGGTATACGGACCATATCTCTCCAATACCAAACTTCCATTGATTACGGCAGCCAGTACAGAAAAAGGGTCATCGTAAGGAACTGGCCTGTCCTTGAAGAACAGTGTTTCCTCAGTATAAGAACTGTAGCCTGTAGAAAGTCTAATACGCAACTGATTGGCATTCTCAGAATACAGGGCGCCCTTTTCGCCATAGAGTTCCATATCCTTTCTTCCAATGGGCCAATTCCATGAGGGTTCCAGGATTGCCATGGCAGTATCATAGGTAAGAATTATGGTGGCATCATCGTCTACATTTGGATTATTTTCGGGTTGTAATTGTTGGGTAACCGCAGTCACGGAATTCGGCTTTTTACCTTTCATCAACCAAGTCATTAAATTAGCCCCGTAGCAACCAAAATCCATAATTGCACCACCACCGTTTAGATCGGGATCCGTAAGCCATTCCAGAAATTCCTTGGAAACCCCAATTTTCTTGGGGCCTTTGTGTCCGTCCCTGATGATTGCTTTTCGTAGTCCACCAATTTTACCTTCCTCCATAAGACTTTTTGCCTTGAAATTGGTCTCGTACCAAGAGGTTTCATAGTTTGTCAACAAATGGATACCATGTTTGTTTGCCAAAGCTTCCATTTTTTTTGCATCTTCGAGACTAACGGCCAACGGTTTTTCTACCATTACATGAACCCCTTTTGAGGCACAGGCTTCCACTACGGAAAGATGATCTTTTATGTTGCCGAAGGCCGCTACGGCATCCGGTTTTGCAGCTTTTAGCATTTCATCCATACTATTGTAGACGATGTCCATGGAGAAGCCATATTGTTCGGAAAGTTTTTGGGCCAATTCCCTGTTTTTCTCGTAAATACCCACCATGTTGATATCCGATTTATGTTCCCTGCCCAAAATCCATCCGACGTGTCCGTGGGTAAGACCAGCGATACCTAATTTTAAAGGTTCTTCTTGGGCGGATAAAGAAACGTATAGAAGCATAGAAATAATTATCACAAATGCAGTTTTCATATCGGTATGGCTTTTCCCCAAAGATACCAAACTTAAATTGAGCTTATGATAATTAAATTAACAGACCTGACAGGTTTCGTAAACCTGTCAGGTCTAACATTCATGATGGTTTTTGAAATCCTATCAAAATTAAAACTCCATCGGTACTTCCATAATCAGGAATTTGGCATCGTTCAATGCCTGGAACGTTATAGAGTCCACGTCCCAAATCCCAAATCCGTCCCTAGCATTTAAGGTTGTGCCCTCGACACTCACCTCGCCTTCCAAAACAAAAATATAGGCCCCGTTTTCTTCGGATTTTAAAGCGTAGGTTTCCGATTGCCCTTTGTCAAAATCGCCCATATGGAACCATGCATTTTGATGTATCCATACACCTTGGTCCTCCGGATTTGGGGAGAGTACTTGATAAAGCTTATTTTTTACTTTTAGGTCAGATAGCGAAATCTGGTCATATCTGGGTTGCACGTTTTCTTTATTCGGGATGATCCAAATTTGCAGGAATTTGACCAGCGAATCCATATTGTTGTTGAATTCACTGTGTTCCACGCCGGTACCTGCGCTCATGACCTGAATATCACCTTCCCTAATTACCGTGGAATTGCCCATGATATCCATGTGCTTCAAATCGCCTTGCAAGGGTATGGAGATGATTTCCATATTGCTATGTGGGTGCCTCCCAAATCCGCGACCTGCAGCCACGGTATCGTCGTTTAAGACCCTCAATGCTCCAAAATTCATGCGATTGGGGTCAAAATAATTGGCAAAACTAAAACTGTGATACGAATTTAACCAGCCATGATCGGCATGGCCCCTGCTGTCCGCTTTATGTAATATCGTTTTCATGTGTTAATTTTTATTGTTTTTTATAGGTCACATGTAATTCGCCATCCCAATAACTTTTGGGACATGTCGGTAGGTATCAAGGCTTGTTATGGCTCATTTTATGTGTAGTTATTTTTCACCTTAGTCGAAAAAATATCGTTTTTTTTACAAAGTCCATTACTTCTTGATATCTCCGTTCGGCCGCTTTTTTTGCTTCTGGTCAAAAATTTGTGTTTTTAAGTAGGGTGACCACAAATTAGATTGTTTTCTTATTGAAGATTGATTTCACGATAAAATTAATGATTGATTTTTTCGTTTGGGGATTGTAAAGTACAAACAAGAATTTAGGCTATGAAATTTAAATTTTTTCTTTTGTTTTTTTGCTTAAACCTTTCCGTTTCCTTTGGACAAGATTTTAATAATGCCGCAAAACATGTTGGTGCCGGAGTGGTCATTGGTGGAGTAGGTGGCTATGCCGCCAATAAAATATTTCCTGGTCAACGGGGCTGGACCTGGGCGGGTGCCGTTGGCTCGAGTTTGGCCGCCGGTCTTGCCAAGGAAACGTATGACAAGTCCAATTCCGGTTTATGGCAAACAGATGATGTGTTGTATACCACACTGGGCGGGGTAATATCCGGACTGGCCTTGGAACTCTTGTTTAAAAATACATATCGCAGAAATGGTCGCTCCGAAAAGGGATGTGGTTGTCTTGTTGCTGATGGTTCAAACAATGCGACCCCTATTTTTATGCCTGTTGTTACGGAAAAAGGTTCGGGAGATATTCAATCCCAAATTCAAGTATCCTTCTTTTTGGAATAAGTTTTATAAAATTCCCCTCGCCTTGATTTCGAGATATTTGTTGATAGCCTTTATGGTCAGTTCTTCAGGTTTGGTCAAAATGGTCTGTATACCATACTTTTCCAGTTCCTTTTGCATCAATTTTTTATCCAGGGAGAACTTTTCTGCAATGGTTTTATGGTAAATGGCCTGCATATCCTCGGCATCGGTATGGATAAGTTTTTCCAATTCGGAGTTTTCAAAGAAGATGACCACCAGTACATGTTTTTTTGCCATCGCCAAGAGGTAGGGCAGTTGTCTCCTTAGCGCTGAAATATGCTCAAAATTGGTATACAGCAACAAAAGGCTTCGGTGGGTTATCTTTCGTTTTATGTGTCCGTAGAGCAATCCAAAATCGGAATCCGTAAATGCGGTGCCAATGTTGTACAGTTTTTCCAGTATCGTGTTGAGGTGGGTAATCTTTTGAACGGCCGGTACATAGGTTTCAATATTTTTTGAAAACGCGATCAACCCGGTTTTATCATTTCGTTTGAGGGTCACATTGGAAAAGGCCAGACAGCTATTAATGGAGTAGTCCAAGAGTTTTAATTCGTTAAACGGCATCTTCATCACCCTTCCCGTATCAATGATGGAATAGATGGGCTGCGATTTTTCGTCCTGATACTGGTTTACCATCAATTGATGTTGTTTCGCCGTTGCTTTCCAGTTCAAGGTTCTAATATCGTCCCCTTGTACATATTCCTTTATCTGCTCAAATTCTTGGGTATGCCCTATTCTCCGAATCTTTTTTAGGCCGATGGTCGTAAGTCTTTTGCTGATGGCCAAAAAATCATATTGCTGCATCTGTATGATGGAGGGATACACAGGCACCATTTGGTCTTTTTGAAAACTGTATTTTCTTTTGATGATGCGCAAAGGCGAGGAAGCAAAAACGATCAGGTTTCCAAAAATATATTCTCCTCGGTCCACTGGTCGCACCTCATACTCGAACTGTTTTTTTTCACCCTTGATAAGAGACGTTTTAAAGTCGAAATCCCGCTTTTGAAACTGAACGGGCAGTTCGTCAATAATGGAAACATAGGTCCTAAATCCATACCTCGTTTCGAAGGTGATTTTTATTGGGTTTATGTCACTGTTGGAGAGTTTTTTGGGAAGTTTTCTTTCGGCTTTTATGTTCTGACCCGGTGCATACAATAAAAAAATATCAAAAAGAAATAGACCAATAAGCAGTAGCGTCAAAAGCCATGCGATGGGGTAGAGTGGTTTGACCCAATAGGAAAGCACAAAACAGCCCGAAAGGATCGCGAGGTACCTAAAAAAGATGTTATGTATGTAAAAGGACCTTATAAAGTTCATTTACCTAGGTATTTCCACGCTTTCCATGATCATTTGCACGACATTCTCCGTGGACATGCCTTCCATTTCCCGTTCCGGGGTTAGGATGACCCTATGGTTCAAAACCGGAACCATGGCTTTTTTTACATCCTCCGGGGTAACAAAATCCCTACCGTTAATGGCCGCAAATGCCTTGGCGCTGTTCAAGGCGGCAATCGAGGCCCTTGGTGAACCGCCCAGATATAGATGTGGGTGGTTTCGGGTTTTGGCAACGACCTCGGCGATGTACTTGAAAATCTTTTCCTCCACAACCACTTCCTGAATCTGTCCCTTGAAAATCGCCAATTGTTTTGGGTCGAGAATATCCTTTATCAACGTTTGGGGTTGTGACCCCTTGCGTTCGTGGTGGGTCTTTAAAATCAAGATTTCCTCCTCTGTTTTTGGGTAGTCTATTTTAATTTTAAAAAGGAAACGGTCCAGTTGCGCTTCGGGCAGGGCATAGGTTCCCTCTTGTTCAATGGGATTTTGAGTGGCCAACACCATGAACGGGGCGGCCATGGGATAGGTAGTGCCGTCCATGGTCACCTGCCGTTCCTCCATGGTCTCGAACATGGCCGCTTGGGTCTTTGCGGGCGCCCTGTTTATTTCGTCGATCAGGATAATATTCGAAAATATTGGACCTTTTTTAAACTCAAAGTCGGTAGTTTTTGCATTGAATACGGATGTCCCCAGGATATCACTGGGCATAAGGTCTGGCGTGAATTGAATCCGACTAAATTCTGTTTTCAAGGTCTTTGCAAAGAGCTTTGCCGTAATGGTCTTGGCAACCCCGGGAACACCTTCGATCAAGACATGGCCATCCACCAAGAGTGACACGATCAAGAGTTCAATAAAGTTTTCCTGACCTACGATTACTTTGGAGAGTTCCTGTTTGATGTCGGCTACCGCCTTTTGCAGCTCGGCCAAGGGAATCCGGCTGTCAAAACCAAGTTCTTCTTTTTGCTCCTCGTTATTTTCCATCATTTTTAGATTTAAATTTCTGAATCAGATTATTGAGTTGTTTGAGTTGATGTTCCGATACTTGGTCGCTCGATCTTAGCTCGTCCATCAGCTTAAAAAGTGACTGGGTATCGGCAAGGGAGTTTCCGCTTCGCGCCGATACACTTTTGTAAAATTCCTCCTCCTTGGTAACGTTTCCAAGATAGTACCGACTCCTGATATCGTGGAGGAAATAATTGATATTATGCTCCGCAATGGATTTTCTGTCCCCTTTTTCAAAATACATGTCCGAAATGGTTCGGGTGAATGCAAGCGTCTGGTTTTGAAGCGGTTTCACAACGGGTATGGGGCGTTGCTTTCTTTTTCCCTCAAATATGATGTAGATCAGCCCTCCAATAAGTACGAGATAATAGGCCCATTTCAATTCTTTGGTGTTCAGAAATATGTACATGGGCGAGGTGTAGAAGGACTTTCCACTTTTGTAATAGTTGTCCATATAGACATGCTTCTCTTGTCCAAAATAGGAAAGTAAACCGGCCGTGTACTCCCTGTTGTCATCCTCCAGAATAAAGTAATTTGTAAAGGCCTTGGGAAAGGTGGATAGTATAATTTCACCTTTACCGAACGGACTTTTTATGGCCGTTACATCCCTGGATTTTTTGTCATTTCCCTCCTCGAGTAGTTCCACAGTGGCCAATGCGACGGAGTTAATGGTGTCGATTGCTTCAAAGACGGTCACAAAGCTTTCCTTTTTATACGCATAGGTTTTACCACTTTTTAAGTTAGAATTTTCCAATCGATGTTCCTGATCCTGGGTCACCTCAAAACCGGCATATCGGGTTCCGAGTTCAAATCCTAACGTGTCCCTAAGGGTTTCCTCAAAACCTTCAGAAGCAATGAACAAGGTATTGCCTTCTGCGGTCCATTCCAAGAGTCGGTTCAGCTCGGCTTCCTCAAAAAATACGCCATTGTTCACAAATGCATAGATGCCTTTTTTGGATGGCATATCCGCCAAAAACTCAAAAGGGGGGACATGTACCTGTTGTACTTTTTCCTTGAAAACCAAGTTTTCCATCAAATCATTTACAACAAAAGTACCGTACGGAATTTTGTGGGTACTCACATAGGACTCAAACCAATTGATGGTCTTTGGTTTGTTGTACTGCAAAAGCAGCAACCCGGCAATCAGTATTATGGCGGTCACTATGTAGGAAATCCCTTTTTTACGCATTGGAGACCTGTTTTTTTAGCGCAATAAAGGCATTGGCCACACGGTTGTATTTGGTTTCGTCCAATGGAAAATCACCGTACCAAATGTAATTGTAAAAATTTGTGGTGGTTTTGAAGGCATCCTTTAAACCCGTTGAGTTTATTTCGGAAAGGTAATCCTCGTTGGTTTTCTGCAACTCCCATTGAATGATTTCCTTATCGGTCATCAACCGTAGTATCCATAGATAATAATAGCGTATCGCAAGTCTGTAATTCTTTTCGGCCAAGGCTTTTTCGATCAAGGACTCTATGTTCTCGTTCTTGATGATTTGCTCCTCTTCAGACAGATGCACCAAGGAGTTATTGTTTTTAGGATGCATCAAGGAGCGTGCATGTACGTTCAGGAAAAACTTGATCAGGATAAAAATCAGGATTCCCAAAAGGAGATATGGGAGGATTTGAAGAAAGGCATTGAAGGCCCCGGTGGCCTTTTCGATACCGAAAATCCACTCGAATAACCTCATGAATATCCTATCTAACCAATTCTTGAAAGAAATCCACCAATCCGGAGCGCTTTTTTCCACGACTTCATAATCGAACTTTGGATCGTTCCGAAAGGACTCCAAATCGGAATCTGTTATGGTTACTGGAGCGATTTCCAAAGTGTCATATTGTACGACCAAAGAATCCTGCTGGGCCAATAGAAAATCGGTCAGAAATAAAAATAGTACCAATAGGACCCGTTTCGGCATATTATTCTTCGGCTGTTTTTCCTAGATTTTCTATTTGTTCAAAGGTTCCGGTGAAATTCTTTTTCTCGTTGAGGTTGAAATAAATAAGGGCCAGGGAAATGATGCTTATAAGGTTCAACAAAAATTGGGCTACGGTACCTATGATATTAAAAAGTATATATATAGGGTCCGTGGTCATTTCAAAGACGTTTTCGGCGTCCACCTCCCCGGAAAGAATGCCCATTTTTGCCCATTGATACACCACCGCGGGCAGGGAGAAGGCCAAGGCCGCTATATATAGGATGATCCCGATGACGAAGATGGTGGCAAAGGATATCCACCATTCGTCCTTTACCAACTTAAAACTGTAGCTATAGGAATCCGATGCGCCCATTTTATCAAAGACCATGATGCTGAAGGACAGTGCCAAGGGTACGTAAAGATAGACTCCTGGTAAAATACAGATCATGAGGCCTACTAGTATGGAAAGGCTAACCATGATGCCCAATCCTATAAAACTCCAGAAGCTTCCGTAAACCTCTTTTCGAATGGTATTGAAATCTGTGGTGCCCTTACCATTGGTGTAGGATTTTATGTAGTGCAGTACCGTAGATTGTGACATGGTGTACAGCACAATAATCGATAGGACATATACAAGCCCAACCACGAAAATGGTGGCAATGCTTGCCGCGCCGCTTTCATTTTGAAGCATAAAAGTGAAACCATTCCCAATAAAATATAGGTAGGCTACCAGGGCAACGATCATCGCAGCAAGGAAGGGGCCTACAATTTTGAAAAAAGTACTGAAAAAGGGTTTGAACTCGGCCCTAAGAAAAGCAAAGGTGTCCGAGATAATCTCCCCAAGATCCCGCTGCTTTTTGAACTCAATGTAATTTGGCTTCATGTAATCTGTGTCTTTTGTTTATTTGGTATGGGTATATAACGTAGTAAAAAATAATTAGTGCAAGGGACCCTAAAATAATCAAGATGGCCAGCCAGTCCGGCATTTCCGTGTGTCTGGTTACAAAACCTTCCAGGAAACCCGCGACCACAAAAAAGGGAATGGTGCTTACCATTATTTTAAGCCCGTTTTTGACCCCTCTTTTAAAGGATTCCAAGCGGGTAAAGGTGCCGGGGAACAACATACCGTTGGCCAGGACCAAGCCCGCACAGCCGGCGATTATTATGACCGATATCTCAATGGTGCCGTGGATCCAAATGGTACGCACCGACTCCCACAGCAATCCTTTTTCGTAGAAAAAATATTGAAAGCTGCCGAGCATGATTCCATTCTGTAACATGACCATCAGGGTTCCCACTCCCAGAGTAATGCCATACACAAAGGCCATCAAGGCTACCCGTATGTTGTTGATGGTGATTCCCAAGAACATATTGAACTCCCCCATTTGCTTATAAACCGCCATGGGGTCGCCCTTTTCGATGTTTTCAAGGGTCATGTTCACATAGGCATCTCCCAATATGGAACGGACAAAATCCCCTTCATTGGCAGCCGAATAGGCACCTACAAAGGAAAAGAACAGGAACACCAGAAAAGCGATGAGCAGCTCCCGGTGATGGTTTTTGAACATTAGGGGGAATTCCGTTTTCCAGAAGGTGATGATGCGGCTTTTGGACTCCCTCTTTGTCTTGTATATTTTTTGATGTGCCTGTGAGGCGAGGGAATTGAGGTAAAACTCGGTATTGCTCTTTGGGTAGAAGGTTTTGGCGTAGCTCAGATGGTCTGTAACCTCTATATATAAATCGGACAATACATTTGGGTCCAGATTCGTTTTGTTAACCAAGGCGCTTTCAAAAGTTGACCATTTGTCCTTATTTTGCTTTACAAAGGCGGCTTCGCGCATTGACTACTTGGTTTATACCAAAGAAACAAAAGAATGGAACAATTTCAAATAGAAACAGCCCAAAATATAAGCATTGCCCAAAATACGGCACACCTTGGCGACCGCATCTTGGCCTACATTATTGATACCCTTATCATCGTTATTTATTACGTGCTGATGTTTTGGCTGCTATTGGCCTTGGATGTGGAACCGGGCGATTCTTGGGCCATTTATTTGCTCATGAGCCTTCCCGCCTTCCTATATTATTTTTTGATGGAGACCTTTATGGATGGGAAGACCATAGGAAAGCATTTTATGGGTATACGGGTGGTCAAACTGGATGGAACCAAACCCGGGTTTTCCAGTTATTTTATCCGATGGATACTACGGATGTTGGACATTACCTTGACCTCCGGCGGTATTGCCGTTTTTACCATTTTAATACGCGGTAAGGGACAACGCGTGGGGGACATTGCGGCGGGAACTACCGTAATCAGTGAAAAGCGAAGGGTGTTCTTGAGGGATACGCTTTTACGGGACTTGCCCTCTAATTATACCCCAAAATTTCCTCAGGTTACGGTCTTTAAGGACAATGAAATGCAGACCATCAAAAATCTATACGATAACGCCCGAAGAAATGGAAACCACAAGGTAATTTTATCCCTGAACAACCGAATAAAAAAAGTCACGGATATAACCAGTGATTTACAGCCCATGGAGTTTGTGGACATCGTTATCAAGGATTACAGTTATTATACGCAGCAATTGTAGTTGACCCATGCTCTACTCCCTTATAGACATTCTAGGAACCATCGCCTTTGCCATTTCAGGAGTACTGGTGGCCATGGAGAAGCGCTTGGATGTCTTTGGGGTCTTTATCATCGCATTTGTGACCGCAGTGGGAGGAGGAACCCTAAGGGATGTATTGATTGGGAATACGCCTGTAGGCTGGATGACCCAACCCAATTATACTATTATTATCATCGTTACCGTGGTCTTTTCGATTCTTTTTGCAGGAAGGTTGAAATACTTTAGAAAATCCCTGTTTCTTTTTGATACCATAGGAATAGGTCTTTACACAATGATCGGAATACAAAAAGGACTGGACGCCGGGTTGTTGCCCATCATGTGCATCGCATTGGGGACCATGACCGCTTGTTTTGGAGGGGTTATTAGGGATATTTTGTGCAATGAAATCCCCGTTATTTTCAGGCGGGAAATTTATGCGACCGTATGTATTCTTGGTGGCGGTATCTATTTTTTAATCCTTCAGTTTCCCGTGAATCCAGATATTCCCTACATCACGGGAATTATCTGCATCATAGTTTTGCGCCTTTTGGCAGTGAAATTTAAGATAGCCTTACCCAGTATTTATAGGAAATGAGCGTTTATTCGATAACCTCCGCTTTGGTGATGTAAATATTCTGTTGTGGCCAATCACCCTTGCCAACGGGTTGGGCATTGATTTTGTCCACTACGTCCATTCCCTCGATTACTTTTCCAAATGGTGTGAAATCTCCATCCAAATGATAGGAACCTGGGTCCGTTACCACGATAAAGAACTCGTAAGGCGAAGCCAGTTTGTGCGGGTTGTCCATTTCGCTACTGGGCATGGAGACGGTGCCCCTGTGATGGCTGTACCCTTTTTTGGTGTCTGGCGGAAGGAGGTATCGGCCAATGTCCCATCGTTTGTCGGCCGTTTTTTGATCGTCTGAACTGCCCCCTTGTATTATAAAATCCTTGACGACCCTGTGGAATTGGGTATAGTCAAAATAACCTTTTCGGGTCAAATAAATAAAGTTGGCTTTGTGATAGGGAACATCGTCATAGAGTTGGATTATGAAGCTTCCAAACTTTGTGGTCATTTTTACCTTGTTGGCTTTTAGGTCTTTTTGATAATCGAAGAAAAAATCGATGGCATTTTCTTCGGTAAGTTCAAAAGTATCTTCATCTGCTTTTTCAGTTTCTTGGGTAACGACTTCGGATGAATCCACATCTTTTATTTCTTTTTTCGATGGGGTTTCAGGCTTTTGGGGCGTATCTTTACACCCTATAAATTGAACCGTAAGAATTATAAAAAAATAGTAGAAAGTCTTTAAACGCATGGATTTCAACTTTTTTGAACAACGGATTTCAAAAATAAAGGATTTACCGCTCCCAGGCGAAATTTCCCATTATAAAATGGCGCCCCAGGAAAGGATAAAGGAACTTATGGAAGGTAGGCTTCCGAGAAAAAATCCAAGGAAAGCGGCGGTCTTGGCACTTTTCTATCCGGGTTTGGGAAACCGGACGCAGTTTTTGTGCATCTTACGCAAGACCTACGAGGGTGTCCATTCCAACCAAGTGGCATTTCCTGGAGGGAAGGCCGAGAAGGAAGATGGGAACCTAAAGATTACCGCCCTACGAGAAACCTATGAGGAAGTTGGGGTGAACCCAAAGGATGTGGAGGTGGTAAGAACACTATCTGAAGTGTATATACCGCCCAGTAATTTTGAGGTGCAGCCTTTCATTGGTCTGTACAAAAAACCAAAGCCTTTCAAGATACAGGAATCTGAAGTGGCCTCAATTTTGGAAATTTCCCTGGCCGATTTTTTGGAGGATATCAACCTGACCACAAAAAAAATGAAGACCTCCTACGCTGATGAAATTGCCGTACCGGCCTTTAAACTAAACGATTATATTATTTGGGGGGCAACGGCCATGATGTTGAGCGAGATTAAAGATCTTTTGAAGCAGGTGTTATAAGTGTATTTAGTATTTTAGCAACTATGGGATTGTTTAAGAAAAACCCTTTTGGGCATAACCTTTTTCTAAAAAAATGGCTGATACGGATATTAGGTCTAATGTCCCATCAAAGGTATAAGCGATTTAACAAGTTGGAAATCGACGGCTCCGAAATTATTCGAAGCTTGCCAGATACCAATGTACTTTTTGTGAGCAACCACCAGACCTACTTTGCCGATGTAGTGGCCATGTTCCATGTGTTCAATGCCAGTTTGAGCGGTAGGGAGGATTCCATCAAGAACGTAGGATACATTTGGCAGCCAAAGCTTAACATGTATTACGTGGCCGCGGCCGAAACAATGAAAAAAAGCCTATTGACCAAGATTTTGGCCTATGCAGGCTCCATTAGCGTGGAAAGAACTTGGCGTTCCGAGGGAAAGGAAGTAAACAGGCAGGTAAAAATGAGCGATATTTCCAATATTGGCATTGCCTTGAAGGATGGTTGGGTAATTACCTTTCCGCAGGGTACGACCACTCCTTGGAAACCCCTTAGAAAGGGCACGGCCCATATCATTAAAAAGTTCAAGCCCATTGTAGTACCGGTCGTCATTGACGGATTCAGACGCTCTTTTGATAAAAAGGGACTTCGGGTTAAAAAGAAAGGCATTTTACAGTCCATGGTCATCAAAGAGCCCTTGGAAATCGATTACGATAACGAAACCACGGAATCCATCATAGAAAAATTGGAATATGCCATAGAGCAACATCCTTCTTTCTTAAAGGTCATTCCCAAGGAGGAGTTGCTGGCCTACGAAGAAGAGAATAAACAACGTCGTTGGCGAAAGACCAATTAAATTTCCAGCTGTTTAAGTTCCCGATAGTTTTTGTTGAGTTTTCTTAGCAACAGACCGTATAAAAGAAAGTACACTCCTCCCATGAATAGGGTAAGAACTATACCAAAAATCCCAACAGAAAACATTAGGGTAAGTTTTAATTTTTCCGGAGAAATGTTGTCAAGTTTATACTTCAAATCTGGAAATGCACTTAGCACATTATCGCTTAGGGCGATACCCACAACCATAATCAATACGTTTACCAACACCATGGAAAGTGAAAATATGACATAATGCTTCACCGTTCTTCTGGTTCGAATGATTTTACGCATCAAATTTTTGGAACTGTCCAAAACTGAAATCTCTTTAAAACGCTTGTAAAACTGGAAGATGAAATAGAAAATAACCGCATAAGTCAAAGCAGAGGCCCAAAATAAATATTTGGACACTCCAATCTTTTTATAAACTTCCATTCCATCTTGCATTGAAGGTAAGAGATAGAGCAAATGGGGTACGGCAAACTCCAAAATACTGATAATCAATATCCACTTGACTATGGAAGAGGATTTCTTCCAAATCATTTTATGAATATCCTCATAGGAAAGTTTGGGCAGGTTTACTTCCTTTTTCTGCCAATCCCTCTTTAATAATTCCAACTCATCCGTCATAACCTAGGGGTTCAAAATGGTTCTTAATTTTGTTTTGATACGGTTCATCTTTACGCGGGCATTTACTTCCGTGATACCGAGTGTTTCCGCTATTTCCGTATAATTTTTATCTTCCAGGTACATAAATACCAAGGCTTTTTCAATATCGCCCAATTGCCGTACGGCCTTGTACATCAGTTTTAACTGCTGTTCTTCCGTTTCATCATATTCATCGGCCTTTATCTTGAATAAGACCGATTCATAATCCTGTGTATCTATTCTTCTTTTGGATTTCCTGTAAAGGGTAATCGCGGTGTTCAACGCTACCCGGTACATCCAAGTACTGAACTTGGATTCTCCCCTAAATTTGGGGTAGGCCTTCCATAGTTGAATAGTAATTTCCTGAAACAGGTCGTTGTGCGACTCCCTGTCATTTGTGTATAGCGTACAAACCTTGTGGACAATATTTTGATTGGCCTCAAGCTCTGTCACAAAACTATGTTCCAGTTCTTTATTCACAAATGGTTGGCTGTTGTTAAGCTATTAGTAATATGTAATCAGCTTTTGTTACAGTTTGGGTTGAAAATAAAATAACAGAGACCGTCTAAAAAAGTACTCCCGCTTGTCACAATTAGCTTGTCGAAATATTCTAACCTACTGAAATCAACAATCGGTTTCGACAGGCTCACTCTGACAATAAGGCAAATAAAACTTTTTAGACAGCCTCTTTTAATAACCCATTGATACTACTTTCTATAATCCAGAGCAGGCTCCCTATCGCCCAAAAGTGGGATGTATTTGAAGTCGGCTCCCCGTTTTTCCTGAAATTCGGCCTTGGCGGCGTCCACTAATTTTTTATCGGAAAAAATATCGATAGCGGTCAAGGTCAGGGTCTTTGCGGCGACCATCATGCCTTTTTTTCCAATGGAAGTACCGCCCGCGGCCACGGCCTGCCAGCTATGCGCCGGTGTTCCGGGCACCCACGTGGCGGCGCTCATTCCTACGGTTGGCACGGTAAAGCTTACGTCGCCAACATCCGTGGAACCTCCCGGTTTTGCTTCGGTTTTGTAGGGTTGGATATTTTGGGCAACACTGATATCGGCCTGATCCTTGCCTAGGGATTTTGCAATTTTATCGGCAAATTCCCTTTCCTCGGGGGTATAATCAAAACCACCCACTTCGGTCAAATTGTCGAACATTACTTTCTGTAAGGTTAGGTTGGGCAACAATTCATGGGTACCCCCGATCATTTCATAGTCCATGGTAGTTCCCGTTCCCAAAGCAGCTCCTTCGGCAGCTTTCACGATCCTGTCAAAAATATCGATGACCACATCCCTTTTTGCATGGCGCGCATAGTAATAGACTTCGGCAAAATCTGGAACTACGTTGGGCGCCTTACCACCAGAGGTTATAACATAGTGAATTCGCGCATCAGATGGTACATGCTCGCGCATCATATTGACCATCATGTTCATGGCCTCTACACCGTCCAAAGCGGAACGACCCTGCTCCGGAGCGGCCGCTGCGTGTGCAGAAAATCCATGGAAACGAAATTTGGCCGATTTATTGGCCAAAGCGGCCCCTGCGTTCGATGCATTTTGTGCGCCAGGATGCCAATGAAGCGCAATGTCTACATCGTCAAAAAGTCCGGCCCTAACCATGTACACTTTTCCGGATCCCCCCTCTTCGGCCGGGGTTCCATAAAAGCGTATCGTACCCTGTTTATTGTTGGCCACCATCCAGTCCTTTGTAGCAATAGCTGCAGCGGTGGAAGCGGTGCCGAACAGGTGGTGCCCACATGCATGACCTGCTGCACCTCCGGCCGATTTTTTCTCGGCCACGGCCTCTTGCGATAGACCGGGGAGTGCATCATACTCGCCCATAATGGCCACGATAGGGCTACCGCTGCCATACTCGGCAATAAAGGCCGTTGGAATGCCCGCTACGCCGGTTTCAATTGTGAAACCTGCTTCTTCCAAGGTTTTTTGTAGTAATGCGGAACTTTTTACTTCCTGGTATCCCATCTCTGCCAGGTTCCATATTTCCTGCGATATTTCTCCGTAGGTTTCGCTTTTCTGATCCAAGGATTTCAATACTTCCTTTTTGGTTTTTTGGGCGCTCAATGTGAGTACGGAGGTACACAGAACGATGAGCATAATCGTAATTTTTTGCATGCTGGAGTGATTTAGTTGAATTAGTCCTTAAAGTTACTAAAAACGCTATATTCTTTTCTATTCGAAACCCGTTTGTTTAATTTTGCAACTTACTTTTTGAATATGAACATACCTCGTTCCAATAATCCTAGAGTTGTCATCATTGGTGGGGGCTTCGGTGGAATTTCCCTGGCCCAAAAACTTCGGAAGCAAGAAGTACAGGTGGTACTTTTGGACAAGAACAACTACCATACCTTTCAACCTTTGTTGTATCAGGTATCCACAGGCGGATTGGAGCCGGATTCCATTGCCTATCCCCTGCGTAAGGTGTTGATTGGATATGATAATTTCTTTTTTAGGCTCGCCGAGGTAACAGAAATACTTCCTGATAAACAGTTGTTAAAAACCACCATTGGCGAGATTTCATACGATTATTTGGTGGTCGCTACGGGTTCAGAGACCAATTTCTTTGGCAATACGGAATTGGAGCAGCATGCCATGGCCATGAAGTCCATCCCGCAATCCTTGAATCTAAGAAGCCTCATTTTGGAGAACTTTGAACAGGCACTGCTCACGGATGAATACCACGAACGTGATGCGCTCATGAACTTCGTCATAGTAGGAGGCGGGCCTACCGGGGTGGAACTGGCGGGTGCCTTGGCCGAAATAAAAAAAGGTATCCTGCCCAAAGACTATCCCGATCTGGATACACGTAGGGCACAGATAAATTTGGTTCAAGGTGGAGACCGACTTCTAGATGCGATGAGCGAAAAGGCGTCCGAGAAGGCCGAGAAATTTTTGGAAGATCTGGGCGTACAGGTTTGGAAAAATGTGAGGGTAACCGGATATGACGGCAAAACCGTTCGGACCAAAACCGATTTAGTCTTCGAGACCGCCACCTTAATTTGGGCCGCCGGCGTAAAAGGGGCCACCATAAAGGGTCTGGATGCCAAGGAACTGATTGCTGGTGGTAATAGGCTTTCGGTCAATGAGTTCAACCAGGTGATTGGATTCCCAAATATTTTTGCCATAGGCGACATTGCATGTATGCAGAGCGAAGAGGCACCTAGAGGGCATCCCATGATGGCGCAACCTGCCATTCAACAGGGCAGGAAACTGGGCGAAAATTTGGTCCGACTCATAAACGGAAAATCGCTCGAACCCTTTATTTACAAAGACAAAGGTAGTATGGCAACGGTTGGGCGTAACAAAGCGGTCTGTGATTTAAAAAATATTCGATTTCAAGGTGTCTTTGCCTGGTTCGTGTGGATGTTTGTGCATTTGTTCTTTTTGATAGGCTTTAGGAATAGGGTAGTGGTGTTCGTGAATTGGGTGTATAATTATATCCGATTTGACCGGGAGGCCCGACTCATTATCCGACCTTTTAAGAGAAACTACGATCAGTTCAGGGATTGATTTTCAACGGGCTGCGTTAAATTTTTCATAAGTTGGGAACTCTAAACGGGATTTTTCTTTTCCTTTAAAGAAAAGGCGAATCCTATGAAGAGCTATCTTTTTATAATTTTCCTTTTTATTTGCTCCCTAGGTTCTTCACAGACAATTGGATTGGCAAACGAGCCCAAACCAACAGATGGCTTGAAGTTGGAATCATTTGGGTACCCTGTTTTTCTGGGTGGAGAGCAACATGCGTCCTTTCGTTTAAGCTATCCGATTACGAACACCTTTTCGGCAGATCTCAGTGCTTTTTACGACACTTACATGCTCTCCAATCGATTTAGGTCCAACATACTACTTAAGCACTATTTGGATGAAAACTGGTATTTGTTTTCTGGAATGGAAGCAGAATACAGCATTAAAAAGTATCCAGGGTTAGAATCCCAAAAGCAGGTTCCTCCAAGAATTGGTGTGGTCTCCGGAATTGGGTATGAGGTCAATAAAAATTTTCAAGTGGAGGCAAGGGGCAACTTCCAAATAAACAGTTCTTCCGTGGGTGCCTTTGGGGAACCATTGATACCAATACCCCAAGTATATACGCTAAAAGGAAAGCTCAAATTTTAAGTTACTTTCTTGGATGAAATTTATTTAGTACTTCTGCCAAATGACTTCTATCAACGTGCATGTATACCTCCGTCGTCGTGATGCTTTCATGACCCAACATCTGTTGGATGGCCCTTAAATCGGCACCATTTTCCAATAAATGGGTGGCAAAGGAATGGCGAAAGGTATGCGGGCTAATATTTTTATGCAGGCCTATTTTCTCGGCAAGGTTTTTAACAATGGTAAAGACCATGGCCCGTGTCAATTGCCTTCCCCTTCTATTCAGGAATAGAGTGTCTTCGAATCCTTTCTTTATTTCTTGGTGTACACGAATCTCATTACGGTAAATATCAATGTATTTTTTGTTGATATCGCTTATGGGTACAAAGCGTTGTTTTTCTCCTTTCCCCGTAACTTTAATAAAATCCTCATCAAAAAAAAGGTCGGATAATTTTAAACCGATAAGTTCCGATACGCGAAGGCCACAACCGTACAACGTTTCGAGCATGGCCCTGTTACGTTCGCCCTCGGGTTTGCTCAAATCGATATGCTCTATAAGCTTGTTAATTTCCGCTTCGGAAAGGGTGTCCGGCAATTTTCTTCCTACTTTGGGAGATTCTATCAAATCCAGCGGATTGTCCTGCCTATAATCCTCAAATACCAAATAATTGAAAAAACTTTTTAATCCGGATATGATACGTGCCTGCGATCTGGGATTTACCACTTTGGCAACCTCGTAAATGAACTGTTGTAGGATATCCTTTGAAATGTTTATTGGGGATTCCTTTATTTGATAATCTTCAAGAAAAGCAATAAGCTTTTCCACGTCCATTATGTAATTTTTAATGGAATTATGGGCCAATCCACGCTCCAATTTTAAGTAATGTCCATAGTCTTTTAAGGCCTTTTCCCACTTCATACCTAAAGATACATTTAATCCTAGAATAGGTTTCTTTATAATTACGTCCTCTCCTTTAAATATAGTAGATAACTAAATTATTAAAGATTCATATCTTTGAGAGCAACCATTAAACAAATTGAACATGAAAAAAGTAGTTTTTATGGTGTCCTTCGTACTCATGGGATGCTACGCGACGAACGCACAGGATATTACGAGGTTTGGAGCAAAAGCTGGATTGAATGTATCCTCTTTGGGCGGCGATGCAAATTTAAGTTATGATGCAAAAACGGGTTTCCACATTGGAGGAGTTTTAGAGATACCTTTTAGTGATGAATTAATTATTCAACCGGAAGCTTTAATATCATATCAAGGTAGTGGCGGATTTTTCCAAGATGATTTAAACTTTTGGTACTTGAACGTTCCTGTCATGGCCAAATACAATGTTTGGGATGAACTTTATGTTGAGGCTGGTCCCTATTTGGGGTTGTTGTTGTCCAACAATGTAGATCGTAATATATCCGGAACCGGTGCAAGTTTTGATGCAACAAACGGAATTGACATTGGTTTAGGGATTGGAGCAGGCTATAGATTGGACGAAAACTTTTATTTTCAGGCAAGATACTCTGCCGGTTTTATAAACGTAATAGAAAATGTGAATTCCAAGAACAGGGTATTTGCGATTTCCGCGGTGTACTTTCTATAGCGAGAATTCATACGTAATAAAAGGCGAAGGATTTCCTTCGCCTTTTTTGTTTCAAGAAAAAAGAAGTTTTTAGGTATCCAGTTCCATTCATAACCTTTATTATTCTCTTTTTTACCACCATTATTTTATCCGTCACAACTTAAAATTAGTCAATTGTTAAAATGGGGTTAAGTTTAACGCTTAATCAACAAACAACAAAAATGAAAGGATTGCTTACGATTTTGTTTCTACTGGGAATAGGTTACTATGGTAGTGCGCAGTATGTAGACAGAACAAACTTTAGGGCAGGTCTGGTTGGTGGTATCGTGGTAGGCGACTTTTCTGAAGCCTATAGCCTAAACCTAGGTTTGGATATTTACCACCACTGGGGTGTTTCCCGGGAGATAGACCTAGGTCTTACTACAGGATTTATGAATGCCTTTGGAGAAAAACAAACCATTACCAATGGCAGTATTTCAGTAGAAACGGAATTTGATAATTATCAATTTATTCCAGCGGGTGCTTCGGTACGTATTTACCCGACCTCCGGGTTCAAATTTGGCGCGGATGCGGGCTATGCTATCGGCTTAAACGATGGAAATGACGGCGGATTTTACTACAGACCGTCCATTGGTATCGATTTAAGCGGGGGGTCCTCAGAATTGAATATATCCTATATGGCCGTTACGGACGATGTAACTTTTGGGACCGTACTTTTGGGATATTTGTTCCTGTTTTAATGGCGTTTAAAAAGTATATATGTGAAAGTGGTATTCACGGAATGCCACTTTTTTTGTTCAAATAATTAGTACTTTTAGCGGCATGAAGCTAATAATTATCAATGGTCCCAATCTAAACCTTCTAGGGAAAAGGGAACCCGAAGTATACGGTCATAAAACCTTCGAGGATTACTTTTCAGAACTGCAATTTCGCTTCAAGGAAGTGGAATTGGAGTATTTTCAATCCAATATTGAAGGGGAGTTGATTACCAAGTTACAGGAGGTAGGTTTTGAATACGATGGCATCGTTTTAAACGCCGCGGCCTATACGCACACTTCGGTTGGATTGGGCGACGCCGTAAAGGCCATAATTACACCTGTTGTTGAGGTGCATATTTCCAACACGTACAATCGGGAGGATTATCGGCATGTTTCCTACATTTCCCCTGGGGCAAAAGGGGTGATATTGGGCTTCGGACTTCAAAGTTACGATTTGGCCATCCGCAGTTTTTTATAAAATCAAATCCGTAAAGTCGATCCAAGAGCACCTAGTTTTTCGTACATAATTAAAAATTATGCTATGAAAAATTTATTTCCCCATTTAACCCTTATTCTTATAGTTCTCCTTTCATCCTGCAGTAATTCCGATGATATAAATCTTGCACCGATCGAGGACGAAAGCATATCAATAGTAAATGCCTTTCCCAATCTTTCCTTTTCAAGGCCCTTGGATTTACAAAGTCCCAATGATGATACCAATAGGATTTTTGTGGTGGAACAAAGGGGTACCATAAAAGTTTTTGAAAATGATACCGATGTTGCTGATGCCACCACCTTTTTCGGTATAAGTGGCAGTGTCACCAGTTCCGATGAACTGGGGTTGTTGGGCCTTGCCTTTCACCCTAATTTTGAGGAGAACGGCTTCTTTTATGTTTGTTATACGCCATCGAGCAGTTTAAGCGTGGTTTCCCGTTTTAAAGCGATGGATAACAACCCAAATATCGCCGACCCAAATAGCGAGACCTTGTTATTACAAATTCCCCAACCTTATACAAACCATAATGGGGGCCAGCTTGGATTTGGTCCTGACGGGTATCTGTACATTGCATCCGGGGATGGAGGTTCTGGCGGAGACCCGGATGGGAATGCACAAAATTTGGAAAACCTTTTGGGTGCAATCCTGCGTATCGATGTTGATAATACGGATACCAATTTGAACTATTCCGTACCAAACGACAACCCCTTCGTTGCTACTCAAAATGCCCGACCTGAAATTTATGCCTATGGCCTTAGAAATCCATGGCGCTTTTCTTTTGATACCCAAAACGGTAATTTATGGTCCGGTGACGTAGGTCAAGGCGAAAAGGAGGAAATCAATATTATAGAAAAGGGAGGTAATTACGGATGGAATATCCTGGAAGGGACATCTTGTTATAATGCCCAGGATTGTGATTCGGCCGGAACTATCGCACCTGTTTTTGAATATGGTCATGGAAACAATGACCGTTCCGTAACCGGTGGATATGTGTACAGGGGAAGCTTAAATCCCTCTCTGAACGGTTATTATATATATGGGGATTTTATTTCGGGCAGGATATGGGCTTTGGACAATGTATCCAGCACTACGCCCACAAACAAGTTATTGTTTGAAACCAATTTGCCCATAGCCTCCTTTGGAACGGACCAGGACAACGAACTATATATTTGTAGTTTCGATGGTAAAATTTACAAGATCGTAGAACAACGTCTACCGTAAATATTTTTCCTCCACATAAAAAGTGGCAAAAGGAAGAAGTGAGGCGATTCCAAAAATTGCCAATCGTTTAAAGCCCCATTTTTTGGTGTAACAAACACCTATGGCCAATAGTATAAAGGCGATGAACAAAAAGCCATGCGCATACCCCACCCATTTGTTCGGTTCCGGGATTTCCGCCCAATATTTCAAGGGCATGGTTACTCCAAATAGGGCCAAATAGGATATTCCTTCTAAAATGGCAGTGATTCTAAAGGCTTTGAGCATACCAAAAGAAAAAATTAAAGAGAAGCAAAGTGCCAGGGCACTTCGCATTTCAAGTTATTTATAAGTGAATTACCTCGTCGTAGGCATCCGCCACCGCCTCCATGACCGCTTCGCTCATGGTTGGGTGTGGGTGTACCGCTTTTAAGACTTCGTGACCGGTGGTTTCCAGTTTTCTGGCCACTACCGCCTCCGCAATCATGTCGGTCACACCTGCCCCGATCATATGACAACCTAGCCATTCACCATATTTGGCATCAAAAATAACTTTCACAAAACCGTCTGAAGCTCCTGAGGCTTTTGCTTTTCCGCTTGCGGAGAAGGGGAATTTGCCAACCTTGATGTCAAACCCTTTTTCCTTGGCCTGTTTTTCCGTAAGTCCTACGGAAGCAATTTCAGGGCTGCAATAGGTACATCCGGGGATGTTTCCATAATCCAAGGGTTCTACATGCATTCCAGCGATTTTTTCAACACACAGTATGCCTTCTGCCGATGCGACATGCGCCAAGGCCTGTCCAGGGGTAACGTCCCCAATGGCATAATATCCAGGGATATTGGTCTGATAATAATCGTTTACCAAAATCTTGTCCCGGTCCGTAGCAATACCAACCGTCTCCAGACCTATATTTTCTATGTTTGTTTTGATTCCAACGGCGGAAAGGACGATGTCCGCTTCCAAAACCTCTTCACCTTTAGATGTCTTTACGGTCGCTTTTACACCATTACCGGAGGTATCCACGGATGTTACTTCCGCAGAAGTCATAATTTTTACTCCCGCCTTTTTGAAACTGCGCTCCAATTGTTTGGAAACGTCTTCGTCCTCAACGGGCACTATGTTGGGCAAGTATTCGACAACGGTAACTTCGGTGCCCATGGAATTGTAGAAATAGGCGAACTCGATACCAATGGCCCCACTTCCCACAACGATCATTTTCTTTGGCTGCTCTGAAAGGGTCATGGCTTCCCTATAACCGATTATCTTCTTTCCATCTTGTGGCAGACTGGGCAATTCCCTGCTACGGGCCCCAGTTGCAATTATGATATGGTCCGCACTATATTCAGTTTCCTTACCATCTTCGGATGTTACCGAAACTTTTTTACCCGGTTTCAAGGTACCAAAACCGTTTATAACCTCTATTTTATTCTTTTTCATCAAGAATTGAACCCCTTTGCTCATTCCATCGGCAACACCTCTACTTCTTTTGATAACGGCTCCAAAATCCTTATCCACACCTTCTGCTTTGAGACCGTAGTCCCCGGCGTGCTGTAGGTATTCGAATACTTGAGCCGACTTCAACAATGCCTTGGTTGGTATACATCCCCAATTTAGACAGACACCTCCTAGGTTTTCCTTTTCAATAATGGCGGTCTTAAAACCTAATTGGGAAGCTCTAATTGCGGTAACATAACCACCTGGTCCACTACCCAGAACAATGACATCAAAAGTGCTCATATAAATTTCTTTTTGAGGTTGAAAATTGAGGTGCAAAAATACAAAACCAAATCGGAATTCTGACCTTGAAGAGAAATAAAGAAATTCTAAAAGCCTACTTGTTTAAAGTAGTAGTCATTAGGGTATTTCGAAATTTATAGGTTATTGTAAGGACTAAAAAACCTAAAGGGTATCTTCCCATTTATTCAATTCCAAAGCCTTTGTCAGCGCCTCGAAGAATTATTCCATTGTGGTATTTGGACCTTGCTGATTAATTTTCGGATACTATTATTTTATCTAGAAAAAGACATATGTAAGGTGCCGCATTTTTGGTAATTTGGTATTCTTTAAAATTATTTGTTCTCTACAAAATTTAAGGCCACTCCGTTAATGCAATGTCTTAGACCCGTTGGGGCAGGGCCGTCCTCAAATACATGGCCCAAGTGCCCACCACAAGTGGCACAGTGTTCCTCGGTTCTTTTGTATCCAATCTTGTAATCGACATCGTACCCAACATTTCCCTCAATCTCTTGATAAAAACTGGGCCATCCAGTGCCTGAATCGAATTTTGTCTCGCTTTTGAAAAGTGGTGTGCCGCACCCTGCACAGACATAGGTCCCCTTTTTCTTGTTATCCAGAAGCTCACTGGTAAAGGGATTTTCGGTGGCCGCTTTCCGTAGCACGTAAAATTCGGCATCGGTGAGTTCTGCCTTCCATTCCGCCTCCGTTTTTTGGACCTTAAATTCCTTCGTTTTTTCTTGGCCCTTATCTCTGGCCGTATCTTTTTCCTGTGAAATGCCTTTGCAGCTTGTCATTACCACTAGGACCCCTATTAAAACTGTAAATTTCATTTCATTATTTTTTTGGTGAATAATCGTGTCTATTTACTGTTCGCAAGAATTTGCTTGCACCTACATTGGGTCGCTAATTGGAAGGATTCCTTACAAAGATAGGATACAAATAATTACAGGTTCGTTAAGTTTTTCTAAATATATTAAAATAAAAAACCCCGATAATTCGGGGTTTATATCTATAATATTGGCATTTATTTTAAAATCACTTTTTGCACATCCTTTTCGGTGACGCCAAGTCTGCCCATTACGGAATGTATGTTGCTAAAATCCAATTTTCCGCTCTGTGCAGCTTCGGCAGGTAAAACGGCTATCCTAAATACTTGGTTGTCTGTATCGCCGGGCAGTAGGGTTGCCAAATCAAAATCGGCCTCTAAGAAGATACTCACGTCAAAAAACGTATAATCATAATTGTACTGTAGTAGGCCTTGGTCGATGATTCTGGTTTGCGGCATTAACCTCCATATGTCTACAGGATCGCCATTGCCATCCTCGGTTTGGTCCCATAACAGGTACACCAAAACAACATCGGTTTCAAAAACCTCTATGGATTGCGGAAACTCATAGAATATGGAATAGTCGTTTCCAGCATCAAAAGTACCTTCAATGTCGATTACTTTGCCCAAGATGTTTATTCCGTCTTGGCCATCGACACCGTCACGACCGTCACGACCGTCCAAACCATCGAAACCCGGAGGGCCTTGGGGTCCTTCACAGGCCATAAATAAAAATGCCAATATTGTACTGAATAAAATTGTTGCTTTTTTCATGATATTTAATTTTATTGGTTCACCATTATTAATTTAACCAAGATATTCAAAAAGCGTTCCATTTTTGGTGTTTACATAAATATCCTTTTGATAGAACCAAATTTTTTCGCTTGATTGACAGTCCGTAGTCCTCTATAATATCAAACCAAAGGAGTTAAATTTTGTTTCTGGATTTGTCTTCAAAACATTTCTCGTTAGATTTTAACGTAAAGTTGATTAGATTTACAGGAAAACCAAAAGCTCGCATATGTCCAAAGTAATACCACATTCGCTATTTACGGATTTTGATATAAACCTTTTTAAAGGCGGTAAGCACTATAGGTTATATGATAAATTGGGATCCCATATCATAGAATTGGACGGTATTGAGGGTACCTATTTTGCCGTTTGGGCCCCTTCCGCGAAATCCGTATCGGTCGTTGGGGATTTTAATTATTGGAATGCAGATGCACATAGATTGAACGTACGATGGGATTCCAGCGGTATTTGGGAAGGTTTTATCCCAAAGGTTGGAAAAGGAGCTATCTATAAGTATAAAATCCAGTCGCACAATAATGACATCTGGACAGAGAAGGCCGACCCATTTGCCCGTTTGTGCGAGCATCCCCCAAAAACGGCCTCCATCGTTTGGTCTGCCGATTACAAGTGGATGGATTCCGCTTGGATGGGCTACAGGAAGGACAAAAACGGATTGGACAGGCCCTATTCTGTTTACGAAGTACATATTGGTTCATGGAAAAGGGATGCAAGCAATAATGTGCTTAGCTATAAGGAATTGGCCAAGGAACTGGTCTCCTATGTAAAGGAAATGGGCTATACCCATGTGGAGTTTATGCCAGTGATGGAATATCCGTACGACCCCTCTTGGGGATATCAATTAACGGGTTACTTTGCCCCAACTTCCAGGTTTGGCACCCCTGAGGAATTTAAGTTTCTGGTCGATGCTTTCCATCAAAACGATATTGGGGTCATTTTGGATTGGGTACCTTCCCATTTTCCCGAAGATGCCCATGGATTGGGCTTCTTTGATGGTTCTCACCTGTACGAGCATCCGGACAGAAGAAAGGGCTACCACCCAGATTGGAAAAGTTTGATCTTTAACTATGGCCGAAATGAAGTACGTGCCTTTTTGATCAGCAATGCACTTTTTTGGCTGGATCAATACCATGTGGATGGCTTACGGGTAGATGCCGTTGCCTCCATGTTGTACCTGGATTATTCCAGGGAGGACGGCGAATGGGAACCCAATATGTATGGCAACAACGAGAATCTGGAGGCCATGTCCTTCATAAGGGAACTCAATCAGGAAGTGCAGGCAAGTTTTCAGGGAGCGGTCCAGACCATAGCGGAAGAATCAACGGCGTTTTCCGGTGTATCCAGGCCGGTGGAATACGGGGGGCTTGGTTTTGGGATGAAATGGATGATGGGCTGGATGCACGATACCCTTGAGTATTTCAAGAAAGAGCCAATTTACAGAAGGCACCATCAGAACGACCTTACCTTTAGTATGACCTATGCGTTTACCGAGAACTTTATGCTACCATTTTCACATGATGAGGTGGTCTATGGCAAACAGTCCCTAGTTTATCGTATGCCTGGGGATGAATGGCAACGCTTTGCCAACTTAAGACTGTTGTTTGGATATATGTTTACGCATCCGGGGACCAAATTGATGTTTATGGGCGGGGAATTTGGCCAGACAGCGGAATGGAACTTTCAGAACAGTCTGGATTGGCACTTGTTACAATACCAGGTGCACGTGGGCGTACAGCAATTTGTAAAGGACCTGAACGCACTGTATAAGAGCTCCCCGGCCTTGTACGAAAAGCAGTTTAGTCCGGAAGGCTTTCAATGGATAGACTATGGGGACCATGAGAACTCCGTGCTTACCTACATCAGAAAGGGTCATGATGCTGAAAACGACCTTGTTATCGCCTGTAATTTTACCCCGGTGGTCAGGGAGAATTACAGAATCGGTATGCCAAAAAAAGGGAAGTTGAAAGAGGTATTGAACAGTGATGATGTTAAATACGGTGGAACGGGCAAAGTAAATCCCAACATTAAGACTTCGAATAAACCGTGGCACGGTCATAAAAAATCGGTGGAGATTACAATTCCTCCCTTGGGTGTAGTAATCATGAAATAACGCCGATTAAAGGAGGCAATCTTTTCGGTATATTTTTAAAATAAAGTTTTTTAAGTTATCCGATATTGTTTTTCTTTTGCGGATATCAATAACCAAAATGATATGATTACGAATACGGAACTGGAATATAAAGGAAATTTATATCCCAATCATATAGTCGAATTTAAACAGGACAACGACAAGCTATATTTTACCACGGAAAACGGAGTAATCCTTCAAGTAACTATTTTACGCGGCAGCGTACTGCGGTTCAGATACGCAACAAACCATGTCTTTGAGCCCGATTTCTCCTATGCCATAGACGAAGAGGCATCGTTGGGATATAGTGTCCTGGAAGTGACCGAAAACGATACCGAGTATTTGGTAAAGACCGCCAGGTTACAGCTTTTGGTGGATAAAATGTCCCTACGCACCCAGATCTCAGACCTCGATGGAACTATCATCAATGAGGACGAAGCAGGCTTCCACTGGGAGGAAAACTATGAGTATGGGGGCAATACCGTAAAGATGAGTAAAATGACCCCTACCGGTGAAAGCTACTACGGTATGGGCGATAAATCCACCCATAGCAATTTAAAAGGAAAACGGGTGGAGAATTGGGTGACGGATTCCTATGCTTACGGGAAGGATCAGGACCCTCTTTATAAAGCAATACCTTTTTACATTGGATTAAATAGGGGAAGGGCCTATGGCATCTTTTTTGACAATAGCTTCAAGACGCATTTTGACTTTGCCTATGAGAAAAGAACCGTTACGAGTTTTTGGGCGGATGGGGGCGCCATGGACTATTATTTCTTTTATGGTCCGGATATGTCCACGGTCGTTTCGGCCTATTCCAATTTAACGGGTACCCCGGAGCTGCCGCCTCTGTGGGCCTTGGGCTTTCATCAATCCAAATGGAGCTATTACCCGGAAAGTAATGTGAAGGAAATTGCAAATCAATTTAGGGAGCACAAAATCCCTTGTGACGCCATTTATCTGGATATCGATTATATGGATGGTTTCAGATGTTTTACATGGGACAAGAACCATTTTCCCGACCCAAAAAGAATGATTTCCGAATTGGAGCAGGACGGCTTCAAGACCGTTGTGATGATAGATCCAGGTATCAAGATCGATCGCGATTATTGGGTGTATCAAGAGGCCTTGGAAAACGACTATTTCTGCAAACGTGGAGACGGTCCCTTGATGCACGGGAAAGTCTGGCCAGGGGAATGTAATTTCCCGGATTTTACAAATCCTGAAGTCCGTGAATGGTGGGCAGAACTTTATAGGGAATTTATGTCGGACATTGGGGTTCATGCCGTGTGGAATGACATGAACGAACCCGCCGTTATGGAGGTTCCCAGCAAAACCGCTCCATTGGACACTCGTCATGATTACGATGGATATCCCTGTACCCACAGAAAGGCTCACAATGTGTATGGAATGCAGATGGTAAGGGCTACCTACGAGGGTGTCAAAAAGTATGTATATCCCAAAAGACCTTTTGTAATAACCAGGGCAGCTTTTGCAGGGACTCAAAGATATTCTTCAACCTGGACAGGGGATAATGTTGCTACTTGGGAGCATTTATGGATTGCCAACGTTCAGGTGCAGCGTATGTGTATGAGCGGCTATTCGTTTGTGGGTTCGGATATTGGTGGATTTGCAGAGCAACCCAATGGGGAGCTTTTTGCACGATGGATCCAATTGGGCGTTTTTCATCCCTTCTGTAGGGTGCATTCCAGTGGTGACCATGGAGATCAGGAACCTTGGTCCTTTGGTAGTGATATTACGGATATCGTTCGAAAATTTGTGGAGATACGATATCAGCTATTGCCCTATCTATATACGATGTTTTACAAGTATAGCAAAGATCATATACCCATGCTTAAGCCCTTGGTGTATTACGACCAAGAGGATACCCAGACACATTTTAGAACGGATGAGTTTATCTTTGGAAACCAAATATTGGTATGTCCTATTCAGGAACCCAATGCCCAAGGTAGGAGAATGTATTTTCCAAAAGGAAAGTGGTATGATTTTTGGACCCAAGAATGTTTGAATGGAGGTAAGGAACGTTGGGTGACCGCAGAACTGGATATGATCCCCATCTATGTTAAGGCCGGTGCCGTAATACCAAAGTATCCCGTTCAACAATATGTTGGTCAGTTAAAATTAAAGGAATTAGTATTGGAAACCTATTTTACTGTTGGGGTAGAGACTTCTGAGGTTTATGAGGATGCACAGGATGGATACGATTATAAAAAGGGTAGGTATTCATTGCGGAACTTTAAATTGACGGGAAAGGAAAAGTCTTTGACCATCCAACAATTCAAGGACGGTAGCTTTGTAACTGGATATGAAAAATTTAGGTTCAATATCTACGGACTGCCTTTTAAAATTGGTAAAGTGCAGGTGGACAATGAGGAAGTAAATTTGAAAACTGTACGTTCCAATGGGGACAATTCCATGCTCATCGACAAAAACTTTACGCTTTTGCACATAACCTCGAAATAATAATTTTGTAATTTTCGCAACATAGTAAAACACTAAAACCATGAATAGAATACTTTTGATATTGACCCTGTTTCTGGCAGTCTCTGCCTGCAAGGTCAATCCTTTTACGGGTCAGAAAACATTGAATTTTTATCCCAATAGTCAAATTTTTCCAATGGCCTTTGCCCAGTACGACCAGTTTTTGGGTGAAAACAATGTAGTTAAGGGAACTTCCGAGGCACACATGATTACCAGGGTGGGACAAAGAATTTCCTCGGCCGCGGAGCGATGGTTGTCGGCCAACGGATACCCAGGGTATTTGAACGATTATAAATGGGAGTACAACCTGGTTAAGGACGAAACCGTAAACGCCTGGTGTATGCCCGGTGGTAAAATTGTATTTTATACGGGAATATTGCCCATTTGTGATGGGGAAACCGGTGTAGCGGTGGTTATGGGACATGAGGTTGCACACGCCTTGGCAGACCATGGAGCCCAGAGAATGAGTGCGGGTACTTTGCAGCAATTGGGTGCGGTCGCTGGAAATATAGCCATTCAGGATCCCCAAAAAAGAAATATGTTCAACCAGGCATACGGTATAGGTTCCCAATTGGGAGCTATGTTGCCCTTTAGCCGAAGCCATGAAACCGAAGCAGATCGTATCGGATTACAGATTATGGCCATTGCAGGGTATGACCCCTATGAAGCCGCTGAGCTTTGGAAACGAATGAAGGCACAGAGCGGGGGACAGGCGCCACCGGAATTTATGAGTACCCATCCGTCTAACGATACCAGAATTAACAACCTAACGGCTTGGGCTCCTGAAGCAGCGGCAGAAGCCGCTAAATTTGGGGTGACCAGTTTCAAATAATACATACTTTTTATTGTATATTCAGGCCGTTCTTTTGAACGGCTTTTATTTATGGGCACCGCCAAAGGGTATAATGCCCCGATGCTTGCCGAGAAATTTATACTTATTCCAATAAATGCATCATGGGCTTGGCCCGAGTTAGTTTACAAGAATGGCAAGAACCTTGGTCTTAAAGGGAAGCAAAAAACTGTTGAACGCTTGGGCGTTCTATGATTGGGCCAATTCCGTTTATAGTTTGGTCATCTCATCAGCCGTTTTCCCCATATTCTACGGAGCACTTTTTAGGGTGGCCGAGATAGAAAAGGTGACCGTCTTTGGAGTAGAAATCGCAAGGGCTCCACTAATTAGTTATACCACATCCCTGGCCTTTGTATTTATAGCAATAATCACCCCTTTGATTTCGGGCATTGCGGATTATATTGGTAACAAGAAAATATTCATGAAGTTCTTTTGCTATATGGGTGGTCTATCCTGCATTGGCCTCAACTGGTTTTCCCTAGAGAACATCTATTTTGGATTGCTTTGTTACTTTTTTGGACTTGTAGGATTTTGGGTAAGCTTTGCCATCAACAATTCGTATTTGCCTGATGTGGCCTATCCGGAACAACAGGATGCCGTTAGTGCGAAAGGGTTTTCCCTAGGATATATTGGGAGCGTTCTTCTTTTGTTGGTGAACCTCGCCATGGTGATGAAACCAGAAGTTTTTGGAATCACTTCCGATGATGGTGGAGTAGCCGAAATCAAGGCCATGAAATATTCTTTTGTCTCGGTTGGGTTCTGGTGGATACTTTTCGCACAATATAGTTTTTACTATTTACCCAAAGGTAATAAACGTGAAGGGGCTCGAACCAATGTTATCCTGAACGGATTTAGGGAGTTGAAGGGCGTCTGGCACGAATTGGGAAACCAAACCCGATTAAAAAGATATTTAGGGGCTTTCTTTGTATACAGTATGGCCGTACAGACCGTTATGTTGATCGCGACCTATTTTGGCGAGGAGGAAATAGGTTGGGGTTCGGATGCTGAACGCACCACAGGTTTGATCGTGAGTATTCTGGTCATTCAACTCGTGGCCATTCTTGGGGCCTCGGTAACGGCATGGGCCTCAAAGAATTTTGGAAATATAAAAACGCTTATCGTGGTAAACGCACTTTGGGTCGTCATATGTGTATATGCGTATTTTTTGATTACACCGACCGATTTTTATATTGCTGCCGGATGCGTAGGATTGGTTATGGGCGGCATTCAGGCCCTGTCCCGTTCCACCTATTCCAAGTTCATTCCTGAAACCAAGGATACCACTTCCTTTTTTAGTTTTTACGATGTTGCCGAAAAAATAGGTATTATCATAGGAACTTTCCTTTATGGTTTTATCGCCCAATTTACCGGCAGTATGCGTAATGCCATTTTTTTCTTGGGAATATTTTTCCTGGTGGGTATGTTGCTACTTACAAGGGTGAAACAACTAAAAAGACCCCTTTGATTAGAGGCCTTTTCAGAGTTGTTGATTGTTCGCTATTTGATTTTATCCTTTTGAAACGTCCCCGGAACCGGAAGTTTTCGTGTCTATTTTCTCAGGATTTCCGCGGTAGGTAATATCCCCTGAACCGGAAACCCTTGCTTTTAACATCTTATTGGCCGTTACCTTTATGTCAGCCGAACCTGAAACGGTAGCATCCACATTATCGGCATCCATATCAAATGCCTTGATATCTCCGCTCCCAGAAATGGTTGCCTGAAAATCCTTAGTGCTACCGCTCAATGTGATATCCCCTGATCCCGACATACTTGCGCGTACGGAGTTGGCATCCACATCCAAAGTAATGTCACCAGAACCTGACATGGTCGTTTCCAAATTGTCCGTTTTTATTGTGGTCTTCCCTTCAATATCCCCAGAACCGGAGAGTGCAATGGCATCAATACTTTCAACGGGTACGGTTATTGTTATACCATTTTTCCAAGAAGAAGGCTTTAAGTTGACCCCTTTTTCGGTCTTAATTTCCAATTTTCCGTTTTTCACTTCTGTAATAATGTATTCCAATAAATTCGATTCTCCCGTAAGTGTCAATTTACCTTCATTTCCCTCTACCAAATGTACATCGAACCAACCCGATACACCAATGGCATCATAGTCGCTGGTAGTTCTATCGATAGTAACCTGGTCTCCGTTACCGTTAATTCTTTTGCCCCATTGTGCAGAGCAGGAAACTGTCATGGCCAAAACAATGGCTAGTGTTGTGATTTTTTTCATTTTTTAATTGATTTTGAACTGAACATCGTTCAGCTTTTGATTGATATTAATTTTTGGTAAAACTGATGCTGCCGTAATCGCTATTTAAAGTAATCATATTTCCACTTCCCTTACTTCCATAATACCCTTTATAGTGCTTGGAGGTTGATTTTTCCTCACTGATATTGATAACAAAATCGTCTTTTCCGCTCACACCTGCATAGCTAGTGGTAATATCGAAATCGAAATGATAATTGGCGTTGTAACCAATTTTTACCCCTGTATAATCTGATCGTATATTGACATTCCCTGCATCTTCGGACAATTCCTCAATACGTATGGAACCATAGTCTGATGCTATATCCACATTACCGTGCACACTTCCCAATTTTACGGTAATGTAGTCACCGTTTCCTTGAATATTCCGCACGTTTCCAACTTCCATTTTTCCATAATCACTGCTATAATCCAAATTTTCCATCTGGTCTATTTTGGTGTTGGTATAATCCGCGATTACTTTTAGGTTTCCGGCCTTTTCAACGGTAAATCCAGAATAGTCCGCCCTGATTTCGCCACTGTTCATAAATCCTATGGTGGAATTAGAGGTGTAATCAAAATTCAACTGATTGTTTCTACCCCGTAGTTCCCCAATTTCCAGCCTTCCATAATCACAACTAATCTTTGCATGGCCGTCTATTCTGTCCAATATTATGGATCCGTAGTCATTGTCAAGATTTATACTGTTTTTGACGGGAAGCTTAATGGTGTAATTGATCTGCATGTTTACATTGTTGTTTCTGCCCCAGTTCCAGCCCCAACCATTTTTATTATCGTTGAATTCCGTTTTTGCTGAGACCATGGAACTGCTTGCATCGAAAGAAACAGATATCTCATCCAGTTTTTGTTGCACTTTTTCCTCGTTGTTACCGTTGGTCTTAATATGGACTTCGATCATGACCCTATTTTCGTTCCACGAGGTAATATTGAGATTGCCGTAGCTGTTGTCTACCTTTAAAAGAGCATCGGCATTTACATTAAACTCCTTTTTTATGGTCTTTTCCTTTGTGTACTTTCCGTTTAGTTTTCCACCGTTATCGGCCAATAAAAAAGCCGGGCAAAGCAAAAGTATAACTAGGCCGTATTTAAATAGTATAGTTCGCATCATCGTAATTTTTTAAATTTTTAATTGTTTCAATTTGATTTAGAACATCGTTCAATAAATCGATTCTTGTTTGGAAATTGGTTATCATAGCACTGAGGATCAATTTGCTGTTACCCCCGTTTAACAACTCATTCTCCAACATTTTATAGTCCTGTTCCAGTTTTTTAAGCTGGTCCATGGTGTCTGAAATTATTTTTCTTGTTTCAGGGGTTTCCTCAGCTTCCAACTCCTTTACTTGCTGCTCGATGAGACTTGCAAAGTAAAACTGGGTATTGGCAACCTCGGGTGAAATCTCGGCAACTTGTTCCTCTATGGATTTGTTCAGGTCTAACCGGGGGTACACCAAAGCGACCATAAGGGCCAAGGAGGCCGCTATGGACAAGGGCTTCCACCAGTTGAATTTAGTTTTGGCCGTTGAAACGGTGCCATTAGATTGGTTCAGTTTGGCCAAAAAACGTTCTTGGTGTCCCAAAGCTGGTTCTTCCGTATCAAAACGGCCTTGAAGTGTTTTGAACAGATCCTCTAGATTATCTTTTTCCATCAGTTCGCAATTAATAATTCTTTTCTAAGACTTTCCTTTGCCCTGGAAATGGTGGTCCTACAATTGGCATAGCTCAAATTCATTATGGAGCTAATTTCCTCGTAGTCGTACCCCTCGATCAAATGTAAGGTCAAAGAAATTCTGTAATTGTCCTTTAAGCGTTTCATGGTTTCCATTACTTTTTGAGCCTTTTGTTCGGCAAACACATGATCCGAAGCAATTCCGTCATTATCTTCGACCTTGTACATTAAATCTTCCAGCGCAACTTCATTCTTTTTCAGTTGCTTTTTGTAATGGTAAATACTGTTGTTCACAACGATTCTTTTCAGCCATGCCCCAAAAGTAACCTCGCCTCTAAATGTATCCAGTTTCGTAAACGCGTTCAAAAACGATTCCTGCATAATGTCTTCGGCCTCCGCACTGTGTTTTACGATCCGTAAAGCCGTGTTGTACATGGCTTTGTAATACCGATTGTAAACCTCTAGTTGCGCACTTTGTTTACCTTCCTTGCACGATTGCAATAAATCATCAATATGTACCTTACTTTGGCTCAAAAAGTGATTGGTTTGTCTAAGAGATGATCCAATTTACCCATTGTTACAGTTTTGGCCGAAAAGTTTTTCTAAATTGAGCGGTATTTATGCTTCATCAATTTTTAGTTTATGACTGAAAGAGAAAAAATGCTTCAGGGCCTGCTTTATAATTCCCGGGATCCGGAATTATTGGAAATGTATTTCCGTGCCCGAAGATTTTTGAAGGAATTCAACAATTTGGATGCTGAATTGACCGAGGAAAAATATCGGGTGTTGTCTAAACTTTTTAAGAGTATCGGCAAGGGAGTATGGATAGAATCTCCTTTTTTCTGCGATTATGGCAACAACATATCCATTGGCGATGGCACTTTTGTGAACATGAACTGTACCTTTTTGGACGATAATGCCATCAGTATCGGTCAGAATGTGCTCATCGCGCCTTATGTGCAGATTTATACTGCGTCACACCCGTTGAAGGCTTCGGACAGGATAGTTGAAAATTCGGATGGTGCTTCGTACGTTACTTCAAGTATGCCCGTTACTATAGGGGACAATGTATGGATAGGCGGTAATAGTGTTATCTGTCCCGGGGTTGAAATTGGCCATAATGTTACCATTGGTGCAGGAAGTGTAGTTACCAAGAGTATTCCAAACAATGCGGTTGCCGTTGGTAATCCGTGCAAGGTTCTGAGGGAGCTATAATGTTTTCTAATCCCAAACTTCTATCGTTATTTGTTATAGGTATGGCATAGGAATTGAAATATAGAGGTGAAGTAAAGACTAAAAAACGATAAAAACCCTGTTAGCAAGGTCTTTCAAGGGTTTATAAATTTGAACGATAAAAAAATTGCTGTCCAATTTAATGACAGAATGACCGATATATGAGTATGGGAGATTCTAAATTTTCAAATTTTGACAATATGTCCTTACAGGGCATCGATCAGGATTCCGAGTTGATACCATTGCTTACCGCGGAGGACGAGGAGCAAATGAACAGTGAGGAATTGCCGGAAACCTTACCAATCCTACCCCTTAGGAATACGGTCCTTTTTCCAGGCGTGGTAATTCCCATTACCGCCGGGAGGGACAAGTCCATCCAATTGATAAAAGATGCGAACAATGGTAGTAAAGTGATCGGGGTGGTGTCCCAAAAGGACGAGGAAACGGAGAACCCGGATATAAAGGATATCAACACTTTGGGTACCGTGGCCCGTATTTTAAGGGTATTGCAAATGCCCGACGGAAATACCACGGTAATCATTCAAGGAAAAAAGCGATTTGAAATAGCCGAAGTGCTTACCAAAAAGCCCTACATAACCGCTACTGTTCGCGAAACCGAGGAACTTAGGCCAGAAAAGGGCAATAGTGAGTTCATGGCCATCATAGATTCCATCAAGGATCTGGCCTTGAGAATTATTAGGGACAATCCAAATATTCCAAGTGAAGCTTCTTTTGCCATCAAAAATATTCAGAGCGATTCCTTCTTGATAAATTTTGTTTCCTCCAACCTTAATCTTGCGGTAAAGGAGAAACAAGAGTTATTGGAAATCGGGAGTTTGCAGGACAGGGCCTTGGCTACCTTAAAATACATGAACATTGAGCTTCAAAAACTGGAGCTGAAGAATGATATTCAGTCCAAGGTGCGGAGCGATTTGGATCAACAGCAGCGCGAATATTTTCTTCATCAACAAATGAAGACCATCCAAGAGGAATTGGGTGGTGTTTCCTATGATGAAGAATTTGAGGAAATGCGCGAACGTGCCAAGAAGAAAAAATGGAACAAAAAAGTAAAGGAGCATTTTGAAAAGGAACTTGCCAAAATGCAACGTATGAACCCCCAAGTAGCGGAATATTCCATTCAGAGAAACTACTTGGACCTGCTTTTGGATTTGCCATGGAACGAATTCTCCAAGGATAAGTTCGATTTAAAAAGGGCCCAACGTATTTTAGACCGTGACCATTACGGATTGGAAGATGTTAAGCGACGTATTATAGAATATCTGGCAGTTTTAAAATTGCGTAACGATATGAAATCCCCCATTCTCTGCCTCTATGGACCTCCAGGGGTAGGTAAGACCTCTTTGGGAAAATCCATTGCGGAGGCCTTGGGTAGAAAGTATGTCCGCATGTCCTTGGGAGGCCTGCGGGACGAAGCGGAAATTCGTGGTCATAGAAAGACCTACATTGGTGCCATGCCGGGCAGGATCGTTCAGAACCTCAAAAAGGCGGGTACTTCGAATCCTGTTTTTATATTGGATGAAATTGATAAATTGTCCAACAGTCATCAAGGCGATCCATCATCGGCGATGTTGGAAGTGTTGGACCCTGAACAGAACAATGATTTTTATGATAATTTCTTAGAAATGGGCTACGACCTTTCTAAGGTCATGTTCGTTGCTACCGCGAACAATCTTGGGAATATACAGCCAGCGTTGCGGGACCGTATGGAAATCATCAATGTAAGCGGGTATACCATAGAGGAAAAGGTTGAAATTGCCAAAAGGCATTTACTACCCAAGCAACTGGAGGAACATGGTTTGAATTCCGGTCATTTGAAGATCGGTAAACCCCAAATGGAGAAAATCGTTGAGGGGTACACTAGGGAATCCGGGGTACGATCGCTGGAGAAACAAATTGCCAAAATGGTGCGTTATGCGGCCAAATCAATCGCAACGGAGGAAGACTATAATGTAAAGATTAGCACCGCGGATATTGAGGAAGTGCTGGGGCCTCCAAAAATGGAACGCAGCAAATATGAGAATAATGAAGTTGCCGGCGTGGTTACGGGATTGGCTTGGACCAGTGTTGGTGGGGATATCCTATTCATTGAATCCATTCTGTCTCAGGGTAAGGGGAACCTGAGTATTACGGGAAACCTTGGCAAGGTGATGAAGGAATCGGCCACAATTGCCATGGAGTATATTAAATCCAATGCCGATAGGTTTGGTTTGGACGCTTCGATTTTTGAGAAGTACAATGTACATATCCATGTTCCGGAGGGAGCTACTCCGAAGGACGGGCCTAGTGCCGGAATCACAATGTTGACATCCTTAGTATCGCTCTTCACGCAAAAGCGCATTAAGAAAAGTTTGGCTATGACTGGGGAGATTACGCTTCGGGGCAAGGTTTTGCCCGTTGGCGGTATCAAGGAGAAAATATTGGCGGCAAAGCGTGCAAGGATCAAGGAAATTATACTTTGTGCCGATAATGAACGGGATGTAAAGGAAATCAAGGAATCCTATCTAAAAGGGTTGACATTCCATTATGTCACTGAAATGTCTGAAGTAATCGACATAGCGTTGACAAATCAGAAAGTAAAAAATGCCAAAAAATTATAATCTATTTCTGTATCCTCTTAGAAAATGGAATCGGCAATAAAAACATTCAATGAATAAGATTACCATAGCCATCGATGGATTTTCCTCCACGGGTAAAAGTACCTTGGCAAAGCAACTGGCCAAAAAATTGGAGTATATATATGTAGATACCGGTGCCATGTACAGGGCGGTAACGTTATATGCTATGAATAATGGCTTTGTAGTAGATGGTGAAATTGATACAGCAGGTCTTATTGAGGATTTGGATAGTATTGAGTTGAAATTTGTATTTAATCAGGATTTGGGTTTTGCCGAAATGTATTTGAATGGTGAAAATGTGGAAAGACAAATTCGGACATTGGAAGTTTCCAATTATGTGAGTCAGATCGCCGAAATCAAGGAAGTAAGGACCAGACTGGTCGCCCTACAGCAGAATATGGGCAAGGATAAGGGTGTGGTCATGGACGGTAGGGATATTGGAACCGTTGTTTTTCCCGATGCCGAACTCAAAATCTTTATGACTGCAAGCCCCGAAAAAAGGGCGGTAAGGCGTTACAAGGAATTGCTAGATCGGGGCGAGGATGTAAAATATGAGGATATCCTGGAAAATGTTCAAAAAAGGGATTATATAGACTCGCACAGGGAAAATTCCCCTTTAAAAAAGGCGGGAGGTGCCATTGAATTCGATAACAGTGATATGGGATTGGTACAACAATTTGAGCGAATTTATGAACATGCGCTTAGGGTCATTGAAAAAAATAAATAAAAAAAACCGTCAGATTTACTGACGGTTTTTTTTGATTCTTTGATTTTACAAATTTGGAATGACCAAAACCTGATCTGGATGGATTAGATCCGGATTCTTCAAAATGCCAGTATTGGCCTCAAAAATTTGCTTGTATTTCATAGGATCTCCATAGTAGTGCTTGGCGATTTTGCTAAGCGATTCTCCACTTTTAACGGTATGCCTGTGATACACGGAGTCATCTTCTACGGTAATGTTCGCTTTTATATCGGACGGACTTTCGCCACCTATTTCCTTTATTTTGTCCCAAATGATGTTTTTCTCATACTGGGTCTTCGCCATTCCTTTAACCTTAAGGACATCGCCCTCAACGGTCACATTTCCATCTTTGATACCAAGTTGTTCCCCCAGGTCCAAAACGGGTTGATACTTTGCCTTTACGCTCATAATTAATTTCAATTTAACGGTTAATATTTATGCGGTTAAGGTACTAATTATTGTTCAAAACCTTTCCAAATTCACAAAATACTGTAATCAGCGCATAGCAAGGATTTCAACAAGTTGTGTATTAAGGAATTTAGTTGTAGTTTTGCACTCCTTTTTTAGCAAGCGAATCAAGATGGAAAAGGGACAGAAAATAGATCAATAATAACTTTCATAATCATTGCTTACATCTTGATTGGGTTATGGAATACAAATTTTATATCAGCACATGGCTGAAGAAAAAACAACGGCTGAAGTAGAAGAAACTATGGAAGCTACTACACAAGAAACTGCAAAGGAGACCCCAAAGCAGGACCCACAGGAGTTTTTGGAAAATTTTAACTGGGAAAAGTACGAGCAAGGAATCGAAAGAGTAGACGATTCCAAGCTAAAGGAATTCGAAGAATTGGTTGCCGAAAATTTCGTTGATACTGCCGATGAGGAAGTAGTGGAAGGAACGGTAGTGTATTTGACCGATAGGGAGGCAATTATTGATATAAATGCCAAGTCAGAAGGTGTCATCTCATTGAACGAATTTCGATATAATCCTAATTTAAAGGTAGGTGACAAGGTAGAGGTATTGATTGATATCCGTGAAGACAAAAGCGGACAGTTGGTATTGTCTCACAGGAAGGCGCGTACCATCAAAGCTTGGGATAGGGTGAATGCCGCTCATGACAAGGAGGAAATCGTATCCGGTTATGTGAAGTGTAGAACCAAGGGAGGTATGATTGTCGATGTTTTTGGTATCGAGGCGTTCTTACCAGGTTCTCAGATTGACGTTAAGCCTATCAGGGACTACGATCAATATGTGAACAAAACAATGGAGTTCAAGGTGGTCAAGATCAACCACGAGTTCAAGAACGTTGTTGTTTCGCACAAAGCGCTTATTGAAGCGGATATCGAAGAACAGAAAAAAGAGATCATCAGCCAGTTGGAGAAAGGACAGGTATTGGAAGGTGTAGTCAAGAACATTACTTCCTACGGTGTCTTTATCGACCTTGGTGGTGTTGACGGACTTGTTCATATTACAGACCTTTCCTGGAGCAGAATCAACCACCCGAACGAGGTTGTTGAGCTTGACCAAAAATTGAACGTTGTTATTCTTGATTTTGATGAAAACAAATCCAGGATCCAACTAGGTCTTAAACAATTGGAGAAACATCCTTGGGAAGCACTAAGCGATGAAATCAAGGTTGGTGATAAAGTAAAAGGTAAAGTTGTCGTTATAGCAGATTACGGCGCCTTTATTGAGGTTGTTGAAGGTGTAGAAGGTTTGATCCACGTTTCTGAAATGTCCTGGTCCACCCACTTGCGTTCCGCTCAGGATTTCGTGAAAGTAGGGGATGAGGTTGAAGCGGTTGTATTGACTTTGGATCGGGAAGATCGTAAGATGTCTTTGGGCATCAAGCAATTGACTCCGGACCCATGGACAGATATCACTTCTAAATATCCTGTAGGTTCCAGACACAAAGGTATCGTACGTAACTTTACCAACTTTGGCGTTTTTGTTGAGTTGGAAGAAGGTATTGACGGACTTATTTATATTTCCGATCTTTCTTGGACCAAGAAAATCAAACATCCTTCGGAGTTCACCAATGTCGGTGATACTTTAGAGGTAGAGGTATTGGAATTGGATGTGGAAGGACGTAAGTTGAGCTTGGGTCACAAGCAGACCACTGAAAACCCTTGGGATAAGTACGAGGAGGAATTTGCTGTTGGTACGGTTCACAAAGCTGCCATAACCGATGTAGTGGATAAAGGAGCTACTATAGACTTTAACGAGGATATTACGGCCTTTGTTCCACAGCGTCATCTTGAAAAGGAAGATGGTAAAAAACTAGGCCGAGGCGATGAGGCGGAATTCAAGATTATTGAGTTCAATAAAGACTTCAAACGCGTTGTGGCTAGCCACACTGCTATCTTCAGGGAAGAGGAACAACGCAATGTAAAAGCAGCGGCCCAAAGGCAGTCTGCAGCGTCAGAAGAGGCAAAACCAACATTAGGGGATGCCAATGATGCTCTACAAGCGTTAAAAGATAAAATGGAAGCAGATTCCAAAAAGAAGAAGTAACTATTTTCTTCAGAGGTTAACAGGAAAAAAACCTTGACCATTTGGTCAAGGTTTTTTTGTTTCGTCTTTTTTAGCCAAATTTATTCTATATAAGTGTTTTGATTCCTAATCGACCACTTCAATATCATATAGACCGGCCATGGGCCTTCCATCCTCTGTGATGCCTTCCACCCTTACCTGGAACATTCCGGTTTTGTCACCTGTAAAGAAATCGATTTGGGATAGCCCTGCATCGCTAAAGGCCAAATCCGGATTCCAATACAGGGTCGTACGATAATCAGGTTTTTTTGGGTCTTCTTCATAATAGTCAGGTGTATAGAATTCCCTCGTTTTGTAAAAGCCTTGAACTTTAAACGAAACTACACCAGGGTATTGTTCCTGAGCGACTAGCTCTTCATAGGATTTGTTCGTGTAAATGCCGATTACTCCTCCCGCACCTCTGGAACCAAAGATAGTTAGATCAGGACCTTTAACTACGTCTATAAATTCGACTTCAATCGCCCTTAATTGTTGGAGAAAATCTACTGTTGCCGTAGTACCATTTACAAGAATTAATGGGTCGCCATTTCCAATTGATTGAAATATTACTAGTCTTTGATTGGGAAAAGTCCCAGTAACTCTTACACCTGGTGTTCTGGCCAACAAATCCATAGCACTCATTGCTTCGTTCCCTAGTACATCTTCCCTGAAAAGCCGACTTGAAAATGGCCCTGTGGTCATTCTAGCGGTAGGATTCGAATTGGTCGCCATTTCGTGTCTGGTCAACCTTTTGTCCTTATCGGTGACCGTTACTTCTTCCAATTGGGTCACACCTACCGGATCGTATAAATAGTCCGTAACCTTTCTTTGGTATTCTTCCTTGGCATATTCCTTTGATATTTGAATTGTGTTTTGGACCTGTTGCCCCTTTATCGTTGTGGCCATCCTTGGCCATTGTTCATCTAGGGCAATGGAAAAATTACTTTTTTTCGAATCCCATTTAGCAAGGGAATCATAGGCCTCCACGGTTGCTTCCAAGGTATCGGTAAAATAAAAGGGGCCGAAGGAAAATTTGCCTTGCTCATTGGTTTTTTGCTTTGAATTGATTAGATCAACTCCGTATAAATTCAGGATAACGAATGTCTCCTTTGGCCTATTCGGTAGTTTAAACTTAGTGGTCTTTCCACGTACCATGATACCTTTTTCCGGGGATATTTTCGGCATTTTGACTAAAGTGTCGGAGAGCATATTTTTCCAGACAAACCTACGCCAGCCATGGGTGAGCATCAAGGCATCCAATAGAAACTTACGGTGCTTGGAACCGTCTTTGAAGAAAAAGTCGGGATCGCCTATCCTTCCCCCCAGGTCAGAATTTAGAAGCAGCCAACTTTTAAATGAGTTGACATGGCCTTGGTCAATGCCATTTTTGGAAACGACCCCCACGGAGAAATCCCCTTTTAAGGGGCTGCCATTTGCATCGGTCAGTACCACGTCCAGATTCACCTTTTCCCTTTTCCCATAAACTTTGCCCGGAGCTGAGAAAGAAATCTCAGCATCGTTGTTAGGATGATCAATGAATACCAAGCGTTCCGCCAGTGGTTCCCCATTGGAAGCGAACAAGGTAAAATGTGCAACGCCATCCTTCAACTCACTCGTAAAAATCTTTGTGGCATAGGACGATTTGTCCGAAGGCTCCCCAATTCTCTTGAAAATGAGATCTCCACGCAGATGTCCTACCAATAGGGTGCCTTCCAAAGTACGGTCAGGACTACTGGCCACTTGGACCAAGATGTGGTCCTCCCTGTTTTGGAGATTTAATAGATACCCGGAGGAAACCGACTCAGGCAAAGGGTAGGCATATTCCTTGCCATCCACGGTAAAACTGGCGCGGTATTTTCTGCCTTCCCTTGGGATGAACCGAACCCTTCCCAAACCGAATTCATGGGACTCAAAGCTTGTTACTATTTCATCTTCGGAACTTATGATGTCGCCTTTCAGGGCTACACCGTTTCCGTTACCGTCCAAAACCTCGATACCAATAGTTCCTGGAAGTTCTGTGACCAAATCGCCACCTTCAGGATAGAATTTGATTTTGGGGATACCTGAAACTGATTTGGATGCAGTGACTCCAAACCCTTCCAAGGTTCTATTTGACATAGGGTTATCCAAACTTGGGCCTTGTTCCAACTTTTGGACGATTATGGGAATCTGCTTCTGGTATATCACAGGTTCCTTATCATTGAGCATATATTTCGTATATGTACGTAGGGTGTAAGTTCCTTGTGGGATTTTATAGGCTATTTCAATATCCCCTGCAACGCTCTTGTCGTTCACGAACAACTTGCGCTGGGCCACAACACTATCCCGGTCATTTACCAAATCGACATAGACAACTTTGCTTTTATTGGAAACCTCATGGGTAATTCCATCCACAAGATAGGTCTTGAACCAAATGGTATCGCCATTGGTGTATACGTCCTTGTCAGTATGCAGGTAGGTTTTTTCAGGAGCGAGTCTTTGCCGGTAATCGATGAGCTTGGTCTTTACTTTTTCCAACAATACGTATTCCTGGGAAATCTTGGAGTATGACAGCACCATGAAAATTGTGACCAAGCCTAAAATGATGGAAGCAAGGATTTTTTTCATATCGTTGTTTTTTTAAGTGCGTTGTCTTCAAACTATTAAAATACGATACCTTCCAAAGGTATTCTTTAAAGGTATCTTTATTAGTATTTTAAGTTTTACAGTAAGACCTGTTGATTTGTAGGAAATTAATAATTAATCGATAATATTTTTACCTATTTAACAATTTTTTCGGTAAATACTTTTAATTTTAATTCTCAACACAGAATCAAAAATCCTCATTGAACATTTAGATTTACCGCTACTAAATTTTATTGTTTTTTCTGATAAGTAAGTTTCTTCTTACTTAATCCGAACACCTTTATCTAAAATCGAATAGAAATTGATCTCGATCTATTTGAAGTTAATTCCCTATTTTTGCTTTGCTTAAAGCATGTGTGACGAATTATGGGTCAAAAAGTCCTACTTTCCAAAAAGGAAATCAATATTATCCTTCACCGTTTGGCCTGTCAACTGCTTGAAAACCATGAGGATTTCAAAAACACCGTGTTAATCGGAATACAGCCCAGAGGAATATATGTAGCCCAAAGGCTTACCAAAATTTTATTGGAAGAATACAAGGTTAAACATATAGACCTCGGTTTTTTGGACATTACTTTTTATAGGGACGACTTTAGAAGAGGGGAAAAAACACTGGAGGCGACCAAGACGAAAATCAATTTTTTGGTGGAGGACAAAAAGGTGGTTCTAATTGACGATGTGCTGTATACAGGGCGTAGTATCAATGCAGCCTTAACGGCCTTACAATCCTTCGGTCGGCCCAAGGAAGTTGAGCTGTTGACCCTGATTGACAGAAGATTCAGCAGACATCTGCCCATACAGCCCAATTACAGAGGTAGACAGGTGGATGCCATAGACAACGAAAAGGTAAAAGTGATGTGGGAGGAAAATGATGGGGAAGACATAATTTATTTGATAAATAGATAGTACAAATGAGCGAACTGAGTGTAAATCACTTGTTGGGAATCAAATATTTGAAAGAATCGGATATTCAGCTCATTTTTGAAACTGCGGATCATTTTAAGGAAGTAATCAATCGGTCCATTAAAAAAGTTCCTTCCTTGCGCGATATTACCATCGCCAATATTTTTTTTGAAAACAGTACCCGTACAAAGCTTTCCTTCGAATTGGCCGAAAAAAGACTTTCCGCCGATGTCCTGAACTTTTCGGCAAGCCAGTCTTCGGTTAAAAAAGGCGAAACACTTATCGATACCGTAAACAATATCCTCTCCATGAAAGTGGATATGGTGGTCATGCGACATCCCAATCCTGGGGCCGGTATTTTTTTGGCCAAACATGTCAAGGCTTCTATAATAAATGCCGGGGACGGAGCCCATGAACATCCTACCCAAGCCTTGTTGGACTCCTATTCCATTAGGGAAAAGTTGGGTGATGTTGTGGGAAAGAACGTGGTCATCGTTGGGGATATTTTGCATTCCAGGGTAGCACTTTCCAATATTTTTGCGCTAAAACTGCAAGGCGCAAATGTAAAGGTATGCGGACCAAAAACTTTGATGCCCAAATATATAGAATCCTTAGGGGTAGGGGTTGAGATGGATTTAAGAAGGGCCTTGGAATGGTGCGATGTTGCCAATATGTTGCGTATACAGAACGAACGACTTGATATAAGCTACTTCCCAACAACCAGGGAGTACACCCAACAATTTGGGGTAAATAAGAAATTGCTGGACAGTTTGGACAAGGAAATCGTAATAATGCACCCCGGTCCCATCAACCGCGGCGTGGAAATAACAAGTGATGTGGCAGATTCCAAACAGTCCATCATACTCAATCAAGTAGAAAATGGTGTGGCCGTTCGCATGGCGGTCATTTATTTGTTAGCTTCAAAAATTAAATAATTGTAAGTATGATTTTTGATAAGGACGGAACTACGACCCTAATATATCAGGAAAAAAAATCACTATCCATCTTTTTGAAAAACTTGGATGAAAAATATTCGGAAGTCAAAAATGACAACCTCATAATCAATCTTTTTTCGTTTGATACATTGACCTCTGGGGATGTCATGGAGTTTTTGGACATTTCCAACAGACATCGTAAGTCGGGCAAATCCTTTGTAATCGTTACGAATAAGGTTTCGTATGACGACGTCCCCGATGAAATTATTGTGGCACCTACCTTACAGGAAGCAAAGGATATCATTGAAATGGAGGAAATTGAAAGGGATTTGGAGCTTTGAAGTTGACCATCCTAGGGTGTTATGCCGCCACGCCCAGAACTTTGACCAACCCAACCTCCCAGGTACTGGAAGTCAAAAATCATATGTTTCTAATCGACTGTGGGGAAGGTACCCAAGTCCAGCTTAGGAAACACGGAATCAAATTTTCCCGCATCAACCACATTTTTATTTCGCATCTACACGGCGATCATTTTTTTGGACTACCGGGCCTGGTTTCCACCTTTAGGTTATTGGGAAGGGAAAAGGAACTCCATATTTATGGCCCTAAAGGGATAAAGGAAGTTATTACCATGTTGTTAAAATTGGGTGATTCCTGGACAAATTATCCCTTGCGTTTTCATGAATTGACCTCCTTGGATAGCGAGGTTATTTTTGAGGATGCAAAAGTAACCGTACAAACGATACCCTTAAATCACAGGGTCTATACCAATGGATTTTTATTCAGGGAAAAGGAGAGGGAACGCACCTTGAACATTGAGGCCGTTCGATATTATGAAATAGACAAGGCATATTTCAATACTATCAAAAAGGGAAAGGATATTGTTACCGAAATAGGCGAAATCATTCCCAACAGGGAATTGACTTTCGATCCACCTAAACCGACTTCCTATGCTTTTTGCAGCGACACGGCTTATCATCCTAGTATTGTTCCCCTGATAAAGGAGGTGGACTGTTTGTACCACGAGGCTACTTTTTTGGAATCCGAAGTTCATTTGGCCAAAAAGACAAAACACGCAACGGCCAAAGAGGCCGCCGAAATAGCAAAACAAGCTTCCGTTGGTAAATTGATATTGGGCCATTATTCAACACGATATAGTTCCTTGGAGTTATTTAGAAAGGAAGCATCTGTGGTATTCGAACCAGTTGAATTAGCAGATGATGGTAAATCTTTCCACATAGGTTAAATCTTTCTACGCAACCTTTAGGCAGCTCGAATATCCTTAAGTAAAGCCTATCATGAAAAATTCATTTTTACCTAGTTTATTTTTTGTGCTTATTCTATCAATTTCTTGTGAAAAAGAAGATGGAATAAACGCTGAGTTACGAGGTAGTTCCATCATCGGTACTTGGAACCGTTTCGATGAAATACCTAGTGGCGGTATACGAGAGGAATATCGGTATTTCGATGAAGAGACTTTGCACACCTTTGAGTTGGATGGAACCTACACCTATAAAGTGAATTACTATGGTTTTAAGGATGAGAACCCAAATGAACTAATGGGGCAATCTGAAAATAAAGGAACTTTTGAAGTTAACAATGATAGTGTATTTATTAGGGTTTTTGAAAATACTTCTTGGGAAAAAGGATTTAAGCCGAAGCCCGAGACCATCTTATTGAATGGAGAGGCTTATGGGAATCGGTTTACCATAAAGAACGAAACATTGACCTTGTATTATATTTCATATCCTGCCGATGCACCAGTACAGACCCAAATGAGTTTTAAAAGGTTGGAATAGGTTAAAATTAATTGTTTAATAAGACCCCAAAGGTGATTAAAGCTTTTGGGGTCTTGTTATTTTTAGTGATCTTTGAGTATCTTGATTTTTTTAGTTTTTAGCATGCAGAAAGACCTAGGGAATTATCGGAAATCGTATGAGAAAAGTGCCTTGATGGAGGATAGTATATCCAATAATCCCATGCAGCTTTTTAAAACATGGTTCCATGAAGTGGAGCAGTCAGATGGTGTCGATGAACCCAACGCGATGACCGTTTCTACCATTGGATTGGATGGCTTTCCCAAAAGCAGGGTGGTTTTGTTGAAGCGGTTCAACCATGAGGGCTTTATTTTCTACACAAATTATACCAGTGAAAAGGGTAAGGCCATCGCGGCGAATCCCAACATTTGTATATCTTTTTTTTGGCCCAATATGGAACGTCAGGTTATCATAAAGGGAAAAGCGGAAAAGGTTGCCGAGAATCTATCCGATGGATACTTTGAATCCCGGCCAAAAGGAAGCCAATTGGGAGCCTTGGTATCCAACCAAAGCAGTGTTATCGCCTCTAGGGATGTCCTGGAACAGGAACTTAAAACACTTGAGGCTACCTACAAAAATAAGGAAGTGCCACGACCAGATCATTGGGGCGGCTATTTGGTGAGGCCCATATCCATTGAATTTTGGCAGGGAAGACCTAATCGGTTACACGATAGGATCCGGTTTACCTTGCAAGAGGATTGGGATTGGAAAATGGAACGCTTGGCACCTTAAGCAATAAAGAATGAAGAATCTACTTTTTATGCGCCATGGCAAATCTTCATGGGACCTTGATGTTGGCGACCAGGACAGGCCTTTGTCACAAAGGGGCATTACGGATGCCCATAGGGTGGGAAATAACCTTTCAAAAGCGAATCTGAATCCGGACTTCGTATTTTCAAGTCCCGCAAATAGAGCCTTGCATACGGCCATGATATGTTTGCGGAACCTGAAATTTCCCATGACCAAGTTTCAAATTGCAATGGATCTTTATGATTTTTCAGGGAACCAAGTACTTGATTTTGTGAAAAAAATGGATGATTCTTTGGGTACGGTCATGATTTTTGGACATAATCATGCCTTTACCCATTTGGTAAATTCCCTTGGAGATTCCTATATTGACAACGTTCCAACAAGTGGTTATGTCCACATACGGTTCAAGCAAGATTCTTGGGCGAACATTTCCCAGGGCAAAATAGTAGAAACGATTTTTCCTAAGCACATAAAATAATGGTGAAATTCAACAATCAGTACGTAAATAGAGAGATAAGTTGGTTATGGTTCAATGAACGCGTACTGCAGGAAAGTGCGGATAAAAATGTCCCGCTCATTGAGCGTTTAAGATTCTTGGGGATTTTTTCGAACAATTTGGACGAATTCTTCAAGGTACGATATGCCACTGTGAAAAGAATCGTGGAAGCGGGCAAGACCGGTAAAAGTGTTTTGGGAGGTGAAAAGGCAAAGGACCTACTCGAAGAGATTACAGAGATTGTTATACGTCAGCAAAGTAAAAGTTTGGTTATCCTAAAACATATAGAGGAAGAGTTGGAGCGGGAGAACATTTTTATCATTCGGGAAACCGCCTTGAACAAAAACCAGAAGGAATTTGTAAAGGAGTATTTTCTTCAGAATGTGAGTCCGCAGCTAATGACCATCATCCTCAACGACCTTACACGTTTTCCTACTTTAAAGGATACGGCCGCTTATTTGGCCGTAAAAATGATAATCAAGGGGGACAACGGAAAAAAGGAAAAGCGCTTCGCGCTAATTGAGATTCCAAAAGGAGTGGACAGATTTGTGGTACTGCCAAAGGAAGGCGATAAAAATTACATCATAATCCTGGACGATTTGATCAGGTATTGCCTGGGCAATATTTTTACCATGTTCGAATATGAATCCATTTCCGCCCACATGATCAAGATTACAAGGGATGCGGAACTGGATATGGACAATGACTTGAGCAAAAGTTTTATAGAGAAGATTTCTTCCAGTGTGGAGCATAGAAAAATAAGCGACCCTGTACGTTTTGTTTATGATAAAAGTATCGCGAAGGACACCTTGGCCTTTCTGAAGGAGAAAATGCAAATTGAGGATACGGATAGTGTGATTCCCGGTGGTAGGTACCACAACAAAAGGGATTATATGGGTTTTCCAAGTTTGGACAGGAACGATTTACTGTATGATAAAATAAAGGCACTGCCCGTAAAGGGACTGAGCATTGAGGGGAGTATTTTGGAAAGTCTAACCCATAAGGATTACCTACAATACACACCATACCATACCTTTACCTATATCCTTAAGTTTCTGCGGGAAGCTGCCTTGGACCCAAAAGTGCGCACCATTAAAATCACGGTATACCGGTTGGCGAACAACTCCCAGGTGGCCGCGTCGCTTATCAATGCCGTAAAGAACGGAAAACAGGTGACGGTACAAATTGAGTTGCAGGCTAGGTTTGATGAGCAGGCAAATATTGAGTATGCAGAGCAGTTGCAGGCGGAAGGTGTAAAATTGATATTTGGGGTTCCTGGACTAAAAGTCCATAGCAAGATCTGCCTGATAGAACGCGAAGAGGACGAAGGTCTAAAACGATACGGATTTATCAGTACCGGAAACTTTAACGAGTCCACTGCGCGTATTTATACCGATTATACCTTGTTTACCTCCCATGCACCAATTCTTAAGGAGTTGAACAAGGTCTTTGATTTCTTTGAAACGACCTACAAGATAAATAAGTACAAGCATTTGATCGTTTCGCCACATTATACAAAAAAGGTATTTCATAGGCTTATTGAACAGGAAATCGCCAATGCTATCGTGGGAAAAGAGGCCTACATCAAAATAAAGATGAACAGTTTCACTTCCTACGAGATGGTGGATAAACTGTACGAAGCAAGTAGGGCAGGGGTTAAGATCCAATTGATCGTTCGTGGAATCTGTTGTTTGGTTCCCGGCGTAAAGGGAATGAGCGAGAACATTGAGGCCATCAGTATTGTCGATAAATTCTTGGAGCATACCAGGCTGTTCGTGTTCGCCAATGCCGGAAATCCAAAAGTCTATATCTCCTCTGCGGATTGGATGACCCGAAACCTCGATTATAGGGTTGAGGTTGGTTGCCCCATCTATGATGAGGATATCAAGCAGGAACTGATGGATACTTTTGAAATTTGCTGGCGGGATAACCTAAAAGCAAGGGTTTTCTCCGAGAAACAGGACAACGCGTACATAAAGGCCAAAACGCCCAAACACCGTTCGCAGTTTGAAACGTACGATTACTACGTAAAGAAGTTAAAGGAGAAGTAAAGGCCACCTAGCTTTACCCATGTACCTTTTCTGTTTTGCTTAGGTTTTTCATGATATCCGCTTCGTATTCCAACAGGGCCTGCCATTTTGAATCCACCTCTTTTCGGTCCCCATATTTGCGGGCGAATTTTAGGAACATGGTATAATGACCCGCTTCGCTGATCATGAGTTTATGATAGAAATCGGCCAATTTTTTATCTGGAAGTTCTTCGGATAAAAGTCGAAAGCGCTCGCAGCTTCGGGCTTCAATTAACGCCGCATATAAGAGTCGGTGTACCAATTGGGTGGTTCTGCTTCCGCCCTTGGGAAAAAATTTAAGCAGTTCCAACACATATTCGTCCTTTCGGTCCCTGCCCAATTTTTGACCTCGTTCCAAAATCAGGTCGTGCACCATTTTAAAATGCCCCATTTCCTCACGGGACAATGCCACCATTTCCTCAACCAATTCCGTGTATTCTGGAAATGAGACAATCAGGGAGATGGCCGTACTGGCGGCCTTTTGTTCGCAATAGGCATGGTCCGTCAAGATTTCATCGATATTCTTTTCCACAATATTTACCCATCTTGGATCGGTGGGTAATTTTAAACCTAACATCATTTTAACGCTTATTTACCTTGTTTACTATGTAAAAATAAGGCTTTGTGGGTTTTAATAATTATTTTTGGGAGGAGAGAAATTAGAATACACGTACAATGCAGGTAAGCGAACGGATAAAGGAAGCGCTAGGAGTCCAAGCGGATTCAGGTTCAATGCAATGGCTGACGGAAAAAACCCAAAAACTGGAATCGGATAAATCCGTACGGGACCTGTTCATGACGTACAGCCTCTTGGCTTCAAAATTTGACAAGAGCACTACATTCAAGGTAGCAAATGCCGATGAAGGAACACTCGAATTTTTAACCTCCCGAGATGCAAACTTGTTGGAGGTAGCCAGAATTTACCTGCTTATCAAGGTTTTGGAAATCGACACCGAATTTTATGGGCCCAAAGTGGCCAACATCATCCAGGTGGCCGATATAACGGAATTGGAGACCTTCTTAAAGTTTCTGGACCTATTGCCAAACCCGGAAATGTTCCTATTTACGGCCGTAGAAGCCTTGAGAACGAACATATCCGTTATTTTTGATGCCATTACCTTGAACAATCCATATCCAGCCAAATACTTCAACGACCAGCAGTGGAACCAGATGTATCTAAAAGCTGCGTTTATGGAACGAGATCTCTCGAAAATACCATCGGTAGCGGAACGTGCCAACGTGGATTTGGCAAGGATCATATCGGATTATGCCCACGAGCGTTGGGCTGCTTCACGAAAAATAGACCCTATGTTCTGGAGGCCGGTTTCGGGCTTTTTGAATCCGGTGTTGCTTCAGGATATGGAACATTTGATGGAGACCGATGATGCCCTGGAGAATATGGCCGGGGCTTTGTGCTGTTATTATGCCGGTACTACCGAAGCCATGGAAATTTTGAATCGTAGACCCGACTTGAAACAGCAGATAGCAGCAGGAAAACTAACTTGGAATAACTTAAAGAATTAAAGAAATATGCAGGATAAATTGATGATAATCGACCCACACGTTCACATGTCATCCAGAACGACCGATGACTATGAGGCCATGCAGCAAGCGGGCGTGGTAGCTATAATAGAACCTTCTTTTTGGTTGGGCCAACCCAGAACTCAGGTCGGGTCCTTTCAGGACTATTTCAGTAGCCTGGTAGGCTGGGAACCCTTCAGGGCCAGCCAGTTTGGGATCAAGCACTATTGTACCATTGGCCTAAATTCAAAAGAAGCCAATAATGAGGCCTTGGCGGAACAGGTGGTGGAACTTCTGCCGTTGTATTTGCATAAGGAGAATGTGGTCGCCATTGGAGAGATAGGGTATGATGATCAAACTCCCGCAGAGGACAAATATTTTAGGATGCAATTGGAACTGGCCAAGGAATTGGATATGACCGTACAGGTGCATACACCGCATAGGGATAAAAAAGCGGGCACCATCAAGAGCATGGAAGTATGTCTGGAACATGGTTTGGACCCCGCCAATGTAATTATCGACCATAATAACGAGGAGACCGTAAAAGAGGTTTTGGATAGGGGTTTTATCGCCGCATTTACCATTTATCCCAAGACAAAAATGGGCAACGAACGTATGGTTGAGGTGGTTCGAAAGTTTGGTAGCGATAATATCATAGTTGACAGCTCCGCGGATTGGGGTGTAAGTGATCCGTTGGCCGTGCCAAAAACTGCTTCCTTAATGCTTAAACGGGGGATTTCACGTGAAGATGTAGTGAAAACCTGTTACCAAAACGCATTGGATGCGTTTAGCAAAAATGGACGCATGAAGGAGGAACACTGGTTAAAGCCAAAAGGCATCGACCAATCACAACTTTTTAATGATAACAGCGTTTTAAGAGGGCAGACACCTCGGATAGATTCCGAACAAATCTCTTAGAATGATGAAAAAAATCATGGGTTTTGCCAGACTGGCAAGGCCTGCCAATTTACCTACGGCGGCAGCGGATATCTTTGCCGGTATAAGTTTGGCACTTTTTTCTTCCGGTATAGCAATTCCTGATTTTTTTTCGGCGAACGGGACTGCTGTTCTTTCCTTGGTTTTTGCATCGGTGTTTTTGTACGCCGGAGGTGTGGTTTTCAACGATGTCTTCGATGCCAAATTGGATGCCGTTGAGCGTCCGGAAAGGCCTATTCCCAGCGGACTCATACCTAAAAACCAGGCTGCCTTATGGGGTGTGTTTTTATTTTTCATCGGGCTTTACTTGGCATTTTCGGTGCATCAGGTAAGTGGCAGTATTGCAGGTATTTTGATATTTTCAATCCTTGTCTACGATGCCTTGGCCAAAAAGCATTCCTTTTTTGGGCCCTTGGTCATGGGAATATGCAGGGGATTGAACCTATTGTTGGGGATGTCCATCTTGGGACAGTTGGAGGTATGGTGGGTTTCCGTGGTACCCATGATCTATATTTTCGCCATCACGCTGATCAGTAGGGGCGAGGTCCATGGCGATAACAAAAACCATATTGCGATCGCCGGTTTTTTATATATGTTGGTATTGGCTTTTATTGCGATTACCATTACTTTGAATACCGATAGAATACTTATTTCCCTACCTTTTATTGTCCTATTTGGGTTTTTGGTGATTAGGCCTTTATTAAGAGCCTACAGGGAAAACTCCCCAAGGAATATTAAAAAGGCGGTCATGGCCGGGGTTTTGTCCCTCATTGTTATGGATGCCTGTTGGGTAGCCGGTTTTAGCCACTGGTATGTGGGACTGCTGGTTTTATTACTTTTGCCTTTATCTTTGTTACTTTCAAGAATTTTTGCCGTTACCTAGTGCTATGGAATTAAAACCTATCAAGCAGTCGTTTTCAGTTCAATATGAGTACCAACTCCACTTTACAAAGGATTTGTTTCATGTTGATAACCCGCTGTTCGTCAATATTATAAAAGGATACAAGGACTACGAGCCTGTAAAGTTGTTTTTTGTAGTCGACAAAGGAGTGGCGGACAGCCACCCAAATCTATTGAACAAAATTTCTGTCTATTGCAGTTTGTATTCCGTGAACCTGAACTGTACCGATACTTTGGTGATCGACGGAGGGGAACAGTCCAAAAATCATGCAGAATATATTGACTTTGTGCTGAAAGGAATTAATGAAAATGCTATCTGCAGGCACTCCTTTGTGGTGGTGATCGGAGGCGGTGCGGTAATCGATATGGTAGGCTATGCTGCGGCCATTGCCCATAGGGGCGTAAAATTGATTCGGATTCCAACCACGGTGCTCTCACAGAACGATTCCGCCGTAGGCGTAAAGAACAGTGTGAACATCTTTAAGAAGAAAAATTTTCTGGGGACATTCGCTCCGCCATATGCCATTATCAACGATAGTGATTTCTTGGCGACCTTGGAGCAGCGGGATTGGATAGCCGGAATCGCCGAGGCCATAAAAGTTGCCTTGATCAAGGACGAGGAATTCTTCGGATATATTGCAAAGCATGCCATTGCCCTTAAGGAAAGGCGTTTGGAACCTATGCAATATGTAATTTATAAATGTGCCGAAATGCACATGCAACACATTTCGCAGGGAGGTGACCCCTTTGAGTCCGGTTCCTCCAGGCCGCTGGATTTTGGTCATTGGGCGGCCCACAAATTGGAGTTTATGACCAATTACGAGTTAAGACATGGCGAGGCCGTAGCCAAGGGAATAGCATTGGACGTTACCTATGCACAGTTGATCGGGTTGATTTCTGAGGAAGAATTGAGGACCATTCTTGATGTAATGAAGAAAATCGGTTTCGATTTATCCTTACCACTGTACTCTGAAAAGGAAGTGGACCAGCTTTTGGCCGGTATCGAGGAATTTAGGGAGCATTTGGGCGGTAGATTGACCATCACATTAATTTCAGGATTGGGAAAGAAACATGATGTCAATGAAATTGACAGGTCGATAATGAAACGGTCCATTGAGCAGCTTAATCATCAGATGGCCCTTAAATAGCGAATCCCCTTATGTTTATAAAAAACAAATACCACCTTTCTTATTGTACGAACATACATCCTGGTCAGGATTGGGAAAGCACCTTTTCCAGTATAAAGGAACATGTTCCAGGTATTAAGAAGTCGGTTTCACCGGATAGCCCCTTTGGTCTCGGTTTACGACTTTCAAACAAGGCTAGTGAGGAACTGGCATTGGGAAACCATATGACGGAATTCATGAATTGGTTGCAGGAGGAGGAAGTGTATATTTTCACCATGAACGGGTTTCCCTATGGAAATTTTCACAATGAACGTGTAAAGGACGATGTCCACACGCCGGATTGGACCACCAAGGAACGTTTGACATATACCCAACGATTGTTTGAACAATTGGCGGCATTGCTTCCAAAAGGAATCAATGGCGGAATATCCACATCGCCCATTAGTTATAAGCATTGGTTTGCTTCGGAAAGGGAAAAGGATATCGCTCTTAAAAAAGGTGCCAAGCACATGGTCCAAATCGCAATTCAACTCTATGAACTGGAACAAAGGACAGGTACCTATCTCCATTTGGACATTGAACCGGAACCTGATGGATTTTTGGAAAATACGGAGGAGGTCCTTTCATTTTATTCGGACTATCTAATTCCCATCGCCCAACAGGAATTGTCCCGAACTTTGGATAAGGATGCCTCCCAGTTGGAAGAATTGGTAAAACGATATATTACCATTTGTTATGACATTTGCCATTTTTCCCTGGCGTATGAGCATCCCAGTGAAACCTTTGCCAAGTTTAAGGAAGCGGGTATCCAAGTTGGGAAAATCCAGGTGAGTGCCGCACTGAAGATTCTGTTCACAGGAAAGAATCGGGAGGAGGTATGGAAGGTTCTGGAAAAATTCAACGAACCGGTCTATTTGCATCAGGTAACTGAAAAAATAGGGGAGCGGGTAAAAACCTATAACGATCTTCCCATCGTATTGGAGGCAAAAAAGGAGGTGGACGAACTACGGGCCCACTATCATGTGCCTATCTTTTTGGAGCGATTTGGGGCGTTGGACTCTACCCAAGATCAAATTTTGGATACCTTGGATTATTTAAAAAAGGATTCGTTGACGGAGCATTTGGAAATTGAAACCTATACGTGGGATGTACTGCCGGAAGGGTTAAAGGAAAATCTATCGCATTCCATCGTCCGTGAAATAGAATGGTTAAAAGCGCACATATAACATGCAAAAGACAGTTGTCATCAATGTTGTTGGATTGACCAAACGCCTTATAGGTGAGTATACACCCTTCATAAAATCGTTTTTGGAAAATGGTGGACATACGTTTATAAAACCCATGTTGCCTGCCGTAACCTGTTCCGTTCAGTCTACGTATGTAACAGGAAAATGGCCATCGGAACACGGAATCGTGGGAAACGGTTGGTATTTTAAGGACGAGTTGGAAGTAAAATTTTGGCGACAATCCAATAGGTTGGTACAACAACCCAAAATTTGGGATGCGTTAAAGGAAAAGGATACTACCTTTACGTGTGCCAATCATTTTTGGTGGTACAATATGTATTCCAATGTGGATTATAGCATCACGCCAAGACCCAATTATTTGGCGGATGGACGTAAAATCCCCGATATTTATTCCTATCCGGCTGAATTGCGAGATGAACTTCAAAAGGAATTTGGTAAATTTCCGCTGTTCGAGTTTTGGGGACCTCGCACGACCATTAACTCCTCCCAATGGATTGCGAACGGCGCCATAAAAACCGATGAAAAATACGATCCCACCTTGACCCTGATCTATCTTCCGCATTTGGATTATAACTTGCAGCGTCATGGTTTGGATTTCGGCAAAATTTCAAGGGATTTAAATGAAATCGATGGGGTGGTCGAACAATTGGTACATCATTACGAAAAACTGGGTGCCCACATTATATTATTGTCTGAATACGGAATTACCAATGTAAAAAACCCCATTCACCTAAACCGAGTTTTGAGACGTGAAGGCTTTGTAAATGTGAGAATAGAGAGGGGCTTGGAACTATTGGATGCCGGCGCCAGTGATGCCTTTGCCGTGGCGGACCATCAAGTCGCCCATATTTACGTAAAGGATAAAAACAAGTTGGAAAACATCAAAAGCTTGATCGCCAAAGTTCCCGGTGTTGAAAGGGTACTTTCAAATAGTGAAATAGCTGTCGAGCATTTAGATCATGAAAGATGTGGGGATTTGGTTGCCGTTGCGGATGCCGACTCTTGGTTTACCTATTATTTTTGGTTGGATGATGCCGTAGCTCCGGATTATTCCAGAATGGTGGATATCCATAAAAAACCAGGGTACGACCCTGTAGAAATGATGACCGACCCCAAGGATAAACTTGTTATGGTAAAAGTGGCTTGGAAACTTTTGAAAAAGAGATTAGGCTTTAGAACCGTTTTGGATATCATTCCCCTGGACGCTTCCTTGATTAAGGGCTCCCATGGTAGACTCCCTGAGGATAAGGAGGATTACCCCATATTCATAACCAATCGGGCAACTAAAATCGATACCCCTGAAGTAGCGGCCGTGGAGGTCTATGACTTAATTAAAAACCATGTATTAAGCTGATTTGTAATGAATTTATTTTTTAAGACGATAGGATATGTATTTGCGATACTTTTTGCGGTAGGTGCCATTGTCCAATATAATGACCCTGATTCTTTCCTTTGGATTTTGATTTATGCGTTGGCGGCTATCATATCCGTACTTTTTTCCCTCAACCGATTGAGAGCCGTGGTTCCATTGGTATTGGGAACAGCTTGTTTTATAGGCTTTATGTATCTATACCCGACCGATTTCCAAGGTTTTGGATTGGAGGACGGTCCCATTGAAACCGTTGAATTGGGCCGTGAAGCCTTTGGATTGTTGATAATTGCCCTGGTGATGTTCTTCTATACCGTGAGGTTACGAAGGATGTTAAAGATCTAAGTCAAACTCTTTTCTCAATAGGTCGATTGCTGGATTTTTCTCCCGTAGTTTCTCGTATTTTTCCTCAGGTGTAAAGGCGAATTTCTTGGCACTGGATTCATTTACCTTTATAATCAATTGGATGAAGTGATTGTTAAGTTTGGTTCTCAGGTAGCCCATGAGCTCAAAACTTTCACGCTCTATTTCCTTCTTCATCGTACCGTTGGGAAGCTCAATATGTATGGTAAAGTCCTTTCCAAGTTTGGGAACGTCCGTATTTAGATTGGATGCCAGAATCTTTTGCCCTTTTTTGTCTATTTGTTCCGTAAAATCGGACCAATGTCTTTGTAGATCGGCCTCGGTAAAATCATCCTTGGGTAAATCCTCCTCATCGATGACCACTTCAATTTTGTTGAGTTCGTGCTCCTTCTTGGCCTTTAAACTGGATAGCGATAATCCAGAAACTCTTTTTTTAGAGGGATTAATTTGGATTTTTTGCGATACCGGTTCTTGAACAGCTTGCGTTACATCGGTTTCAACCTCTTTTATTTCTTCTTTAATGGTATCATATAAGGTGGGCCGATTTTCTTTTTCATCCGATACATTTTCTAAAGGTAAGGATGGGGATTCTTCCTTTTTGCCTGCGATATTGGTGGAGACAGAAACGGCTATCGGTTTTCTTTCTTCCGGATTTCTTTGGAAATTTTTGTAAAACTCGGCCGGTGCGATAAAATCGATTGTCCTGTTTTGAAGGGCTAGGGATTCAGGATTTTTTTTTTCTCCATCAAAGTCGATGGAGGCCAATTTCATTAAAGTTAGTTCTACGAGAAGTCGCTGATTTTTGCTCGACTTATATTTTAGGTCGCAGTCATTGGCAATATCAAGTCCCTGTAAGAGAAAACCTGGGGAGGCCTTCTTGGATTGTTCCCGGTATTTTTCTTGGGCGTTCTCTCCAACTTCCAAAAGTGAAATGGTATCCTTATGTTGACACACCATTAAATCCCTAAAGTGGGAGGCAAGACCGGCTATGAAATGGTGACCGTCAAAGCCCAGGGAAAGTGTCTTATTGAATAGAATCAATAAGCGGGGAATATCATGGTCCAGGATGAGGTCCGTCGCTTCAAAATAAGTGTCGTAGTCCAGCACGTTCAGGTTTTCCGTCACCGCTTTCCTGGTGAGTTCCTTACCGGAAAAACTAACGACCCTGTCAAAAATGGAGAGGGCATCCCGCATGGCACCGTCCGCCTTTTGTGCAATGATATGTAGGGCGTCTTCCTCAGCTTCTATTCCTTGGTTTTCCGCAATGTATTTTAAATACTCTGCGGCATCGTTTACCGTAATTCTTTTAAAATCAAATATTTGGCATCTGGAAAGTATGGTAGGTATTATTTTATGCTTCTCCGTGGTGGCAAGTATAAAAATGGCATGCTTTGGCGGTTCTTCCAAGGTCTTCAAAAAGGCATTGAAAGCCGATTGGGAAAGCATATGGACCTCATCGATGATATAAACTTTATACTTTCCAACCTGGGGCGGGATACGCACTTGATCGATTAGGTTTCTAATATCATCCACGGAGTTGTTGGAAGCTGCATCCAGTTCAAAAATATTGAATGCAAAATCCTCATCTTCGCGTTCGCTGCCATCAGAATTTATCTGTTTGGCCAAAATACGGGCGCACGTCGTTTTTCCTACGCCCCTTGGACCACAGAATAAAAGGGCCTGTGCCAAGTGATTGTTGTCTATGGCATTCTGGAGCGTATTTGTAATAGCCTGCTGCCCCACAACATCCTTAAAGGTCTGGGGTCTGTACTTGCGGGCAGAAACTATGAACGGTTCCAAAATATAGACAAGTTTGTATGCTTACAAATATAGAAATAGCGGTTTATTTGATGGTGGATTTACATCGTAGATCATCTTTAGTTATCAACAATTGGAGTACATTTGCGCTGAGCAGGCCACCTTATCGCTCCCGATTTATATCGGGGGAGGAAAGTCCGGACACCATAGTGCGGTATAGCGGGTAACGCCCGTCCGCCGTAAGGTGAGGACAAGTGCAACAGAAAGCAAGTACAGTTAGGCTGTAGTGAAATCAGGTAAACTCTATACGGTGAAACGTCATGTAAATCGGTGTTTGAGGGCTGCACGCTCGAGCCGAAGGGTAGGCGGTTGGAACCATGGGGTAACCCATGGTCTAGATAAATGATAAGGTTTCGTTCAACGAAAACAGAATCCGGCTTATGGCCTGCTTTTTTTAGAATTTGCGTTCCACCAGATTTACAGGTTCAAGATTCTCATCGATGGATATTTCAAAATCAATAACGCCCAATACCAATTCTTCCGTCGTGATGACCTCTACCTTCCATTGGCCCGGCCAAATATTGTTTTTATAAGTATAGCCCCTGAAACCATCGTCCCTACCGCCTTTTATCTCGTACCCGATATCCTCTACCAGTTCCCACTCCAAAGATTCTTCATTGAACCATTTCCATCGGTGAAGAATGGATTTTTTCAAATCCGTCGGGGCGAAAACGGAAGAAAAAATATACACATTTTCGTTCGGCTTAAAGATAAATTTTGTTCTATGATCCCGCCAAAAAATAAACGTGTCGTTTTTCTCATAGGCAACTGTATAGGTATCTCCAATTTTTTCAACATAATGGGCTACAATACCTTCATCGAGTGCAAGGGGAACCGGTGGAATTAATCTAAAATAATAAAACAGGTTGATAAAGGCGTATATGGATATAATGATTGAAAGCAACTTGCCTATATGTATTTCCCTTCGTGTGCTGGGACTCATAACATAAATCAAAATTATCAAGGCTAGCGTACAGCAAAGACTTATGAATCCAGAAATAAAGAATACTTGGGGACTCATTTTTGTTGTAACTACCGGAATCATGAAGGCGAAGAAAGTAAAGCTCAAGAAAAAGTAGACGCTGAACTGTAAGTATTTGTTGGATATCCTTTGTTTTAGAAATTCATTGGCAACCAATAGGACCATGAGGATCAAAAAGAATGAAACGGTCTTTGACAGGGATACGCTTCTTGAAAAATAAATCACATAGGCGCTTGATAATGCCCCAAAGAAAAATTGGATGGCCAATGGGAAGTATTCCTCGCAACTTTCCAGAAAGGTATTTTTCCACGTGCCATCATCGGCTAAATTATAGAGATATAAAGTAATACTAAGGTTGGTCATGTGAAGACATAGCATTACCAAATCGTAGGTACGGTCTATGCGTCCAAGGGTAAGCACATCAAATAGGAACCCTCCTATAAAAAACAGTAAAGGGGCATACTTTCCATGCTTACGGATAAATCTCCGAAATTTACTATTACGATACCGTACCAGGAACCTTTTCATGGGTATTTTGAAAACTTAAATATAGGTCGATTCGTAATTCCTTTTAGGCTCAGAAAATATGTATTTTGGCTTGCTTCATGTGTTTCTTCAATTCTAGGTTTTGAAGAAACTAAATACGCTATTCCCATATTTTCTTGAATTATCAAAATGGGGAATTGATTCCAAATTGGTCTGTTTTGAATGCTCGATAACAAGTACGCCATCTTCCAACAAAAGTTCGTTTTCAAAGATTAAAGAGGGTAGTTTTTGGAATTCACCAAGTTCCATATCGTAAAATGGGTCGGCAAAAATGACATCGAATTTCTCCGTATTGCGACTAAGGAAGGAAAAGACATCACTCTTAACGGTTTTGATATCCATTTCAAGTTCGTTGGCTATTTTTGAGATGTAATTGATACAACCGGAGTGCATGTCCACGGCCAGAATATCGTCTACGCCCCGTGAGGCAAATTCAAAACTAATGTTGCCCGTTCCCGCAAATAGGTCCAGCACTTTAAGGTCTGGAAAATAGTATCGGTTGTTTAGGATGTTAAATAGCCCTTCCTTGGCCATGTCCTTGGTAGGTCTGACCGGTAGGTTTTTTGGTGCCAATAACTGCCTGCCTTTATGTTTCCCTGAGATTATTCGCATTATAGGGTGCTGATAACGGTAAAGTCTATGGACGAAGTTTCCGGTATTCCCAAATTCAAATGATTGGGGGAGGAGGGCGCAAATATGGTCAAATCATTTATATAGGAGTAACACAATTGAAATATTTCATCGTCCTCTTCAATAGTACCGAAAAATCTGACCGCCGTGGTTTCCGTGTCCAAATCCAATTGCTCCAGCACAAAAAGGAGATAGTAGGCAAAATCCTCCTTGGTCTGGTAAGGGAAACTATTATAGAAGCTTAGACTTTTTTGTTTTAAAACGGTAATATCCATTTGTCTTTGACCCACATGGACATAACAGACACTCTCTCCTTGATTGCCATAGTTATCCAATAAGGATTGGATCAGTACGGAACCATTGTGCAGAAATGTAAACTCGCCAAAAAGCTCGTAGATATAGTTGTTTACATTCGTAAAGGGAACATAAATATTGACAATATCAAAACCCTCCAACATGTCAAAGGCAGGCGCATCCGTAGCCAATAATTTGGTATTGAACTTCAGGTATTCTGAAAGGGATTCTTCATTAAAAAGGGGCTTCGGTACCAATGAAAACAGCGTATTGGAATGAACAACGACTACCTCATCGAATTGTTTGCCCGTCAATGTATGCTTTCCCAAAAGTGTTTTTACCTCCTTAAGTAATGCTTCGGGGTGCTGTTCTTCGGAAAATAAAATACTATCGGATAATAGTACCCTGTGCGAAACGGTATCCGCAATACAAAAAGAAAGTCCATTCAAGCTCACTTGAATGGACAATTTCTTAAAGTTTTTATCTGCTATGTCAATATCCTTATTGATCGCCTTTTTTGTCATAGATAGGAGGCCAGTTTCCACTGGTACTAACTTCTGTCAAGGAACCCACCTTTATTTCGGATCCACTCACTTCTTCCACACTCATTAAAGAATTCTCCTTTGCCAATAAATCCTTTGGTTGGTCATATAAAACAACACTTTTGGCAACTTTCACTTCATATACAGGTGCCCTATAACCACTCTTTTCGATAATATCAGCTTTCATTGTGAATGTTTCGCCATTTGGAGCAGTAGGTACGGTTGCTAAATCCTTATACCTTGTGTCACTTTTGAAGAGTGAATCCTTAACAGATACAAAGTCTAAAGTATCCACAATAACAGTATCTTGCTGAAGGTCAATTTGATACGTTTTATCGTATCGCATGAAAGAAGAATCCCTTTGCTGTGTTATCACATAACTACCAGTGTCTATGAATTTAATCAAGCTAGGGAAATCGTTGGCATACTTACCATTGGCACTTTTATAGGCTTCCTGAGAATTTTTAATATCTTTTAGTTTCGCTATAACTTTGCCAAAACGTTCAACTTTAACCTCGTTAAACTCGATTGGCCCTGTTACCGATTTGTAAATCAAATAGCCTAAACCGATACATGCAATCCAAAGTACAATCTGTATTATGGTCTTCATTTCTTAAGTGTTAATTTAATTTAGTGGTTGTCACAAATCTACAATTTTTTTTTAATCGCAAAAGTTTTTGCCCTAAAAATCCTTTTATATTTGGGGCTCCATGAAGTTACAGACACCTGCTATTTTTTTTAAAGAGTTGGAAACCAAGTTTCCACATGAGCCGACCCTAAAACAACGAATAGCCCTTGAAAAACTGTCCAACTTTATCCTTTCCAAAAAGAAGGACGAGGTTTTTGTTTTAAAGGGTTTTGCAGGTACAGGAAAGACTACTTTGGTTGGTACCTTGGTCAATAGCCTATGGAAGACCGGGATGAAATCGGTTTTGATGGCACCCACGGGCAGGGCGGCCAAGGTCATGTCCAACTATTCGAAAACACAGGCATTCACCATCCATCGAAAGATATACTACCCCAAAAAGCAAAGTGGGGGCGGGGTTCAATTTGTGATGGCACCCAATAAACATAGGGACACCGTATTTATAGTGGATGAGGCCTCTATGATTCCCGATACCCCGGCAGATTCCAAACTGTTCGAAAATGGTTCCCTATTGGATGATCTCCTCATGTTCGTTTATTCCGGTCATAACTGCAAATTACTTTTGATCGGGGATACCGCACAGTTACCGCCCGTCCATTTGGAATTGAGTCCCGCCTTGGACGAGGACAAACTCGCCCTAAATTATAATAAGGAGATAGTCCGATTGGAATTGGATGAAGTTGTGAGGCAAGCCGAAGATTCAGGAATCTTGGTGAACGCCACCATGTTAAGGGAGCAGTTGAATGGAAGTTATTTTGACAGCTTTCAGTTTGATGTGGGCCCGTATTCCGATATTGTCCGATTGATAGACGGGCATGACATTCAGGAAGCCATTGACGAATCCTATTCCAAAAACGGAAAAGAGGAAACGGCGATTATCGTACGTTCCAATAAAAGGGCGAACCTTTATAACCTCAATATTAGGGAGCGAATCCTGTTCTTGGAGCACGAGTTGGCAGCAGGTGATTTTATGATGGTCGTAAAGAACAACTATTTCTGGCTTAAACCCAATTCTGAAGCAGGCTTCATAGCCAATGGTGATATCATAGAGGTATTGGAAATTTTTGCCTTCAAGGATCTTTACGGATTCAAGTTTGCCGAAGTCAAGGTTCAAATGGTCGATTACCCCAATATGAAACCTTTTGAGACGGTTTTACTGTTGGATACCATAAAGGCGGAATCCCCGTCCCTTTCTTATGAGGATGGCAATAGGCTATATCAAGAAGTGATGAAGGATTATGCCCATGAGAAATCCAAGTACAAAAAGTTTCTCGGCGTAAAAAACAACAAATATTTCAATGGACTTCAGGTAAAATTCTCATATGCGATTACCTGCCATAAGTCCCAAGGAGGGCAATGGAACACCGTATTTGTGGAGCAGCCCTATCTGCCAAACGGTCCGGACAAAGAATACCTAAGGTGGCTGTATACCGCCGTAACCAGGGCCAAGGAAAAGCTATACCTTATCGGCTTTAAAAGTGATTTTTTTCTTGAATAGGAAACCGTTACTTTAGTATTGGAATATAATAGACCGAAGATTTTCAAAGTCCGGTTTAAGAAAGGAACAATATGACATCAGAAACCATCATAAGTATTTTTCTCGGTATTGGGCTCGCCGCTTCCGTTGGTTTCCGGGTATTTTTGCCATTGTTCGCTTTGAGTTTGGCTGCTTATTTTAATGTGTGGGAATTGAACGATAACTGGCAATGGATCGGAAGTTTGGCCGCCTTGATTACCTTGGGAGTAGCTACCTTGGTGGAGATATTCGCCTATTTTATTCCTTGGGTGGACAATTTATTGGATAGTTTTGCAGTGCCTTTGGCTGCCATCGCGGGTACGGCCGTAATGGTCTCCACGGTGGCCGATTTAGACCCTGTGGTAACGTGGTCCTTGGCCATTATTGCCGGCGGGGGAACGGCTACTGCCATCAGGGGGGCGGGCGCCACGGGCAGGTTGGCATCCTCTACGACAACGGGAGGTCTGGCCAATCCCATTTTGGCGACCGTGGAAACGGGAACCGCTACGGTGGTGAGTATCGCATCCATATTCGCCCCCATTTTGGCCGCGGTACTGGTCATCATCATTTTAATAGTAATTTTTAGAATTTATAGAAGTCTAAGGCCCAAGGCAAAAACATAAGAAGGTGAAGATAATTGCAATGATTCCGGCGCGCTATGCGGCCTCAAGGTTTCCGGCAAAACTGATGCAGGATCTATCGGGCAAGCCCGTCATAGTAAGGACCTATCAAGCGGCGGTGAATACGGGACTTTTTGATGCCGTGTATGTGGTAACGGATAGCGATATCATTTATCAAACGATTCTTGCCGAAGGCGGGAATGTGCTCATGAGCCAAAAGGAGCACGAATGTGGTAGTGACAGAATTGCCGAGGCGGTCACGGATATGGACGTTGATATCATCGTAAATGTACAAGGTGATGAGCCTTTTACGGATCGGGAGAGCCTACACGGAGTCCTTGAGGTATTCAAGCAAGATTTTGAAAAGGAAATCGATTTGGCATCCTTAATGGTCAGGATAACGGATGAAGATGAAATCAAAAACCCCAATACGGTAAAGGTGATTGTTGACAATCGAAATTTTGCCCTCTATTTTTCCAGGTCACCCATCCCGTACCCACGGGCCACAGGCGATTACACACGGTATTATAAGCACAAAGGAATCTATGCCTTTCGAAAAAGCGCCTTGATGGATTTTCAACGATTGCCTATGTTGCCATTGGAAGCCACGGAGAAAATAGAGGCTATACGCTATTTGGAATACGGAAAAAAAATAAAAATGGTAGAGACTACCGTAACCGGTATCGAGATAGATACCCCGGAGGATTTGGAAAGGGCAAAGGCGGCATGGAAATAAATTTTAAGGACATACAGGTCGTAGGTTTTGATGCGGACGATACCCTTTGGGTGAACGAAACCTATTTCCGCGAGGCGGAGGAAGCCTTTGCGGACCTTTTGGAAACCTATGAGACCAAGAACAAGATAGACCAAGAGCTCTTTAAGATGGAAATCAAGAACTTGGATTTGTACGGATACGGTATAAAAGGCTTCATGTTGTCCATGATTGAGTCGGCCTTGGAACTGTCCAATAATGAGGTAACGCAAGAAACACTTTCTAAAATTCTGGATTTGGGCAAACGTATGATTTCGCATCCGGTGGAAATATTAGATGGTGTGGTGGAAGTGCTGGAAAAACTACAAGGTAAATACAGGTTGATCGTATTGACTAAGGGCGACCTCTTAGATCAGGAAAGAAAGTTGGAACGCTCCAACCTATCGGAATACTTTCATCATGTTGAGGTGTTGAGCGATAAGAAGGAGAAAAACTATCAGGACCTTTTGGACCACTTGGAAATCGATGTGAAGAATTTTTTGATGATCGGAAATTCCTTAAAATCAGATGTTCTACCGCTTGTGAATATCGGTGCAAAGGCGGTTCACGTGCCCTTCCATACCACATGGCAGCATGAAGAGGTGGCGGAGCCCAGGGAAAAAAAAGGATATATAACGGTATCGAAACTTACGGATGTTTTGAATTACCTTTAAATAGAACGGATGGAGACAAGCAAGGAAATGGAAATAAAAAATATACCTACAAGGGCATCCCAAAAGTTTCGAAACTTTCCCATGGTACCCAGAGTGGTCTTTGGAAATGGCAGTTTTGACCAATTGGGGGATATTTTGTTACCGAAACGCAAAAATTCGGACGCGCCCATTATTTTCTTGGTGGACGATGTATTTGAGGACTCAGAACTGCATGCCAGGATACCCCGGATTTTTTCGGATCAAATTATTTTCATTTCTGCGGATGAAGAACCCAAGACCCAGCAGGTAGATGCCTTGGTGAGGCAAATCAAGGAATCCTTTCAGGAAATGCCGTCCGGGATTGTGGGTATTGGCGGAGGTACTTTACTTGATCTTGCCAAGGCCGTAGCCATATTGCTGAATAATTCTGGAAGTGCGGCCGATTATCAGGGTTGGGATTTGGTACATAGGGAATCGGTCTACCATGTCGGAATCCCTACCATCAGCGGTACCGGGGCCGAAGTCTCCCGAACCACGGTGCTTTTGGGACCTGAAAAAAAGTTGGGCATCAATTCGGACTATACCACTTTTGACCAAGTGATTTTAGATCCGGAACTTACCAAAGGGGTGCCCAAGGAACAATGGTTCTACACGGGTATGGATTGTTTTATCCATTGTATAGAAAGCCTGAACGGGACCTATCTGAATGCCTTCAGCCAAAGCTATGGGGAAAAGGCGTTGGACCTCTGCAAGGAAGTCTTTTTGGACACGATTGCTGAGGAAGAATCCCGAAACAAGTTGATGATGGCGTCATGGCATGGGGGTATGAGCATTGCCTATTCGCAGGTAGGCGTGGCGCATGCCATGAGTTACGGCTTGGGGTATCAATTGGGCATCAAACACGGTTTGGGCAATTGTTTGGTGTTTCAGTACTTGGAGGAATTTTATCCGGAGGGGGTGTCAATATTCAACGAGATGCGAAAAAAACACCAAATCGATCTTCCAAAAGGTGTTTGTGCCGGTTTGACCGAAAATGACTTGGATGCAATGATATACATCGCCATGGGAATGGAACCCTTATGGGAAAATGCCTTGGGGCCAAATTGGAAATCGGTCATTACTCCAGCCAAATTGAAATCCATCTATAGAAAAATATAGGAAATCCTTCCCAAACCCAGATGCAGAGACTTTCGCGTTTTATTTACTTCAAGCTTTTAGGTTGGAAAATGACAGGTACGTTTCCTTCCCATTTGGATAAGTTTGTCATAATCGTCGTGCCCCACACCAGTTGGTGGGATTTTCTCTTGGGGCTATTGGTGAGAAAAATATTGAATGAGGAAATCAACTACATTGGTAAGAAAAGCCTTTTTGATTCCCCGTTTGGCTGGTTTTTTCGCTGGACAGGCGGCGCCCCTATAGACCGGAGCAAAAGTAACGACACCGTAAGTGCCATTGTACGAATTTTTGAAAACAGGGATAAATTCAGATTGGCCCTCTCCCCGGAAGGTACGCGCAAAAAAGTGGATAAATGGAAAACGGGCTTTTACCACATTGCCAAACAGGCCAATGTGCCCATTGTAATGGTCGCCTTTGATTATGGAAAAAAGGAGGTGAAGTTTTCCAAGCCTCAAATACCTACCGAAAATCAATCAGCTGATTTGGAAAAATATGAGTCCTTTTTTATGGGTGTGAGGGGGAAGCATTCATAATTAATTTGTTATAAATAACTTATCAAGTTATTTTTTTACTTAGAAAAACGAATATTTTTTAATCTACTTGTTTACTTTATTTATGTTGTTAAATAAACATAGATTTATGTATTTTCTTGCATTTCATCCATTATTTTGTACCGTTCATCCCATAAGGGACTATTTAGGTTCACAAACCTTTAACTTTCATTAACATAATTATTAGCTGGAGAATCTAGCTGGTTTTTGTAACCCCACAATACAAAGAACCAAACCGCTTCCTATGGTCATTGTAACCAATCACCAAAGGAAAAATGAAAAACAACCAAAAAAGAAGGAACTTTCTTAAAGGTTCCGTATTGGCATCCACAGGTGCCATGCTTTTGCCTACGACCGATTTATTCGCAAAAGAATCATCATCTTCTTACCCTTCAATTTCAACGGCAGATATACGGACCAAGCTATTTGGCAAGCAAGTGGAGATTTCTGGACAGGTATTCGACGTTTCAGGAAAGAATCCCCTTCAAAATGCGAAGGTTGAATTCTGGCACCTTTCCCCTAATTCGAAACAAATTGGACACAAGGGCTTATTGATAACGGATTCCGAAGGAAAATACCTTTTAAGGACTGATTACCCGTCTAGAGAAATGGGTAAGCACACGACCATCCACTTTAGGGTCTCAATGGAAAATGAGGAATTGGTTACGGAACTAAAATTTTCAGATTTCGGCGCCTTCATTACTGATAAGCATTGGGAATCCAATCAAGAATTAGACAACGACCTTCTTTTTCCACAACTGGAAAAATCAATTTACAAGACTAAAATCAATTTTAATTTTTCAATCAACCAATAAAACTAGATAACTATGGAACCATTTATAGGACAGATAATGATGTTTGGTGGTAATTTTGCACCCAGGGGCTGGGCGTTTTGTGATGGGTCATTATTGCCCATTTCAAGCAATACTGCACTTTTTTCACTTATAGGAACAATCTACGGTGGTGATGGCCGAACAACGTTTGCCCTTCCGGATTTACGTGGCCGCGTGCCTATGCATGCCGGCAGTGGTCCTGGATTAACTCCAAGGCCTATAGGACAAAGAAGTGGTACGGAGACCAATACGTTGAATGTAAATCATCTACCACCGCATACCCATGGTGTTTCCATACCCTCCAAGGAAGAAGGTAATGCAGATGTACCCGCCGATAATTATGTTGCCGGTGCCGGTCTTGATAGTTTCGGTACCACTACAGACTCCAATATGAAGACATTTCAGACCTTGAATACAGGAGGTGGCCAGTCCGTAAACAATATGCAACCTTACTTATGCGTAAGTTATATCATCGCTTTGCAAGGGATATACCCTTCTAGAAATTAATACCTAAATAGACATAAACCAATCAAAACCGTCGGGATATGAGAAAAATTACGCTGTTGTGCACATTACTGTTCACTTTATGTACCGCTTTTGCACAGACCACGCTAGGCGCCGGCGATATTGCCTTTGTTGGTCTAAATACCGATGGGGCGACGGACTCGGACGATAACTTTGCCTTTATTCTTTTAAAGGATATCGATGCCGCGACCCAGATCATTTTTACGGACCGTGGCTGGAGCGATGCCACGGGATTCTCTTCCTATGCCGGTGATGGTGAATTTACCTGGATTTCGGGTGCTGCAAGAACGGCCGGTGAGGTAGTGGTGTTGGACTTTAGTAATTTGTCCCCACCTGCGGCTTCCTTTACGGTCTTGGGCGATCAATTATTTGCCATACAAGGCAGTATTGCCAGCCCAACCTTTATAGCTGGATTACATTTTAATGTGGTTTCGGGGGTCACGGACGATGCCAATTGGGACGGTGATGCTACGAGCAACACTACGTCAGCGCTTCCGGATGCCTTGACCACGGGCGACACCGCGGTTCGATTGAGCGGTCCTGGTGGAATTGAACAGGATAACTTTCAATTTAGTTGTGGTATAGCGGGCTGCCCCTTGTCCGGCACGCCTGAAGAAATTAGGGCCATTGTGCATAATCTTGCCAATTGGGTCAGTGATAATGATAATGTTTACCCAGGTACCGTTGATGCTAGTTTGGGTACGCCAACTGTTTCTGAATGTGCAGCAACGCTAACAGCCTCTGTAACCGAGGTTTGTTTGTCGTTCTCACCACCTGACACCATAGATTTAACGGGTAGCTCAACGCCTGATCCAACAGGTAGTGGAACCTTTAGTTTGGGTGTTGGTTCTGATATTCCAGCTACCAACACATTGGTTGATAATGGGAATGGAACGGGTACTTTCAATCCGATAGCGGCAGGGGCAGGCACCTATATTTTGGTATATACCCATACGAATTCAACTGGTTGTGTTGCAGAGGCACAAGAAACCATTGTGGTCTATCCAGAGGCCGATATTAGCATAACGGGACCATCTTCGGTTGCCGAAGATGGAGCACCCGTAAACTTTCAAGGTCTACTGGGTGGGGCGGCGACCTCAGGGGTTGTGGCCATGATACCATCTCCACCTAGCGGAAGTTTTTCAGGTAGTGCGGTTACAGCAATAGCAACCTACACCCCAGCAATAGGAGATGCTGGTGATTACAATATTCAATTTACCTATGTTGATTCTGATAATAATAGTTGTATTAACATACTACGAATACCATTTACAGTTGAACCAGTAGGTGACACCACTCCACCAGAAATAACGTGCCCTCCTGACCAGATATTGATTGCAGACTCCAATTGCAATGTATTGGTTCCAGATTATACGGGTTTGGTTACGGCAACGGATAATGTTACGGCTTCACCGATCATTACACAAAGTCCACCAGCTGGGTCCACGTTCAATGGTGCAGGTACTACGGTAATTGTCTTTACGGCTACAGATGATGCAGGAAATTCAGTCACATGTAACATGGGTCTTACCATTGAGGATAATAAAGCTCCTACGCCTATATGTATCAATGGTCTAACGGTGGAATTGGATGCTACAACAGGACTTGGGACAATTTTCGCTTCGGATTTTATTGCGTCACCAACAGTTGATGCTTGTGGTCCTGTTACGTATTTGATATCTCGTGTCGGTTCGGACGTAAAGTCAACGAGCCTAACCCTGAGTTGTGAGGATGAAGAAAATACTCTGGTTCGGATTTGGGCAGAAGATGTGAATGGTAATAGTGATTATTGTGAGACATATATTCAAGTTGACAGAAGTAAATACATGTGTCCGGTAACTCCCATTATAGATTTGGAACTTGAAAAATCCATTGACAATCTTAATCCAAATATTGGCGATGTTATAAACTTTACCGTGACTATTACAAACAATGGACCTGGTATAGCGACCGGAGTTGAAGTAATAGATAAGATACCCAGCGGATATACGGCTACTGGAGCAGGAAGTGTCACAAATGGTACGTATGATTTTGGACCTGGCAGATGGCATAGTTTTGCCCCAATACTCCCAGGAGATTCAGAAACCTTGGTTTTGGAGGTAACTGTAAATGCTTCCGGAGAATACCTTAATCTTGCTGAAATTACAGCCGCTAACGAAACGGATGTGGATAGTTCTCCCGCAAATGGCGTGGATACGGATGGGGACGGCAATGTAGTAGATGACCCGGACGATGAAGATGATGGGGATGGAGCAAAAGTAAATGTAATTATTCCATGTGAAGTATCAATTAACATCCAACCTCAAGATGTCACCGTTTGTGAGATTCAACCTTTCAAATTTGAAGTTGAAGCCTCCGGTACGGGAACTCTTTCGTATCAATGGGAATTTTCACCAAATGAAGGGCTCCAATGGTTTCCACAAGTAGAAACACCAATTTTTATTGTCCCACAAGGAGCGGTTGAAAATGCAGATGGATGGATATACAGGGTTATTGTAACCTCAGATAATGGCACTCCGGACAACGAAAATGACGATTGTTCGGTTACCAGTGATGTGGTGACCTTGACGGTGAACCCTTTACCCGAAGTGGAGATAACGGGCAGGGACAGCTATTGCCATGACGGGAACGGTGTCGAGTTGGATGCCGGTGCCGGCTTTTCCAGCTATCTTTGGTCACCAGGCGGGCAGACCACGCGGACCATTACGGCCCTTGAGGGAAGCTATACGGTAACGGTGACCAACGAGTTCGGGTGCGAGTCCACGTCTGAAGCCTTCATCGTCACCAACAACGAGCCTTTGACCTGCAGCATAGAGCAGGACATACTTACCACGGACCATTTGACCGAGGACGGGGTGGCAACCGTGACCCCAATCGGGGGTAAAGCGCCTTTTACCTATTTATGGGACAATGGGGAGACGACCCAAACGGCGACTTCGTTGACTTACGGTCTGAATTCAGTAACGGTGACCGATGCCAACGGTTGCGCAACGATGTGTCAAATAGATATAGCCAAGGAACTCTATTGTTGGGTGAACCTGATACAGAATGTATCGGAGTATGGCGGACAGGACGGTGCCGCGCGAGTGAGCGGTAATGGCGGGTACAGGCCCTTTACGTTCAAATGGGACGATGGTTCTACCGAACAGACGAACAATTCATTAACGGCAGGTATACATACTGTGACCATTACGGATGCCAAGGGGGCGACCTCGCAGTGCAGTATCACTATAATGGAGCCTACCGGAAGTGTGTGTGACAAGTTTACAAGTGATGTGGAGCAGGTTAAGCTTACTACAGACCACTTGACGGAGGACGGTGTTGCCACGGTAACGCCGTATGGTGGAACGGCACCTTATACCTACTATTGGGACAATGGTGAGACCACCCAAACGGCCACCACCTTGACCTATGGCATGCATTCGGTTACCGTTACGGACGCCAATGGTTGTGAATCCATGTCCTATATAGATATAGCCAAGGAATTGTATTGTTGGATAAACCTTTATGGCAACGTAAGCGTGAAGGGCGGGAACGACGGTTCGGCCATGGTCCATGGAAACGGGGGTTATAGACCCTTTACCTTCCAATGGGACGATGGTACTACCAGTCAGTTGAATACGAATTTAAAAGCGGGAACACATTACGTCACCATCACGGACGCCACGGGGTCGACCTCCCGATGCAGTATCACCGTTACGGAACCCAATGAAGAAATATGTGATGGTGTGGATAACGATGGTGATGGTAAAGTGGATGAGGGATTTGATGCTGATGGGGACGGTATTGCCGACTGTTATGATAAATGCCCTAATGGTGATGATAGTGTCGACAAGGATGGTGATGGCATACCCGATGCCTGTGATGATGTAGTATGTATAAAACCGGAAATGCCACAGACGGCCTGTTACGAGACCGCTATTTGGAACCCCGATAATTGTCGCTGGGACATTGTTGGCGAACAGCCCGAAATGCCCGTAACGGAATGCTACGAAACAGCGGTATGGAACGCTCAGACCTGTAGCTGGGACATCGTTGACGGCCAGCCGGAGACGCCCGTAACGGAATGCTACGAAACGGCTGTGTGGAACGCTCAGACCTGTAGCTGGGACATTGTTGGCGAACAGCCCGAAATGCCCGTAACGGAATGCTACGAAACAGCGGTATGGAACGCTCAGACCTGTAGCTGGGACATTGTGGACGGCCAGCCGGAGATGCCCGTAACGGAATGCTACGAAACGGCTGTGTGGAACGCTCAGACCTGTAGCTGGGACATTGTTGGCGAACAGCCCGAAATGCCCGTAACGGAATGCTACGAAACGGCTGAGTGGAACGCTCAGACCTGTAGCTGGGACATTGTCGGCGAACAGCCCGAAATGCCCGAAACGGAATGTTACGATACAGCAACATGGAACCCAGACACCTGTAGCTGGGATGTTGAAGGCGAGCAGCCTTTAGAACCTGAGATAGAATGTTACCAGACCGCAACATGGAACCCAGACACCTGTGAATGGGAGATAGAGGGAGAACAGCCGGAGATGCCGGAAACCCTCTGTTATGAAACGGCGATATGGAATTCTGACACCTGTGAATGGGACATCCTCCAAGATGGTGACCCAAGCTGCGCCGGAGGTTCTATCGATAAATGTGAAACTGCATTTGCAAGGAGCAGTGGCTCTTCTACCTGTTTTGAGGATATTCCAAATTTCAATTCACCTCGATGGGGGTGGACCAACGAGTTTCCATCGATTAACGGTGCGTACGAAATGGAGCTTTATGCTGCGGCCGGCCAATGCGATATCTCCAAAGGGGCCCTGGTGGGAAGCGTGGAAGTGGTATACTCCAACGGTAGCGTAGAGGTTACGGTATCGGTTCTGAACGGCTATAAAATGACCGAGGCCCAGTTGCATGTAGGCACGGACCCAATACCGACAAATCCGAACAACGGCAACCTCACTGTGGCTCCGGGGCAGTATGCTCACAAGTATGAGCCCGGGTCCGATTTCACGAACTATACCTTCAAGGACATAGGTACAGGGGATGCTGACATATTTTACGTTATTCTTCATGCAGAGGTCTGCCCTATGGACGATGTGTCCAAATATCAGGCACCAACCTTGGAATTATCAGGGTATCCCGTACCATTCAAGGAGGACTTTACGCTCGTGGTGATTTCCCCTAGTGAGATGAAGAGCGAATTGTCCCTATATGATGGCATCGGTAAAAGAGTCCAGACTTTTGGAAACTACTACCTGAAAAAAGGTAGAAATGAGATCGGACTAAGGACGAACGAACTGCCCGCGGGAATGTATTATGTATATGTTACCACAGGTAGCGGCAAACAGATTTTAAAGGTGCTTCGCAGGCCATAAGGTATTTTTATTAATAATTTTCCATAAGAAAGGGTTCTTGTGTATTCAAATTTTTTAGTTACCATAGAACTGGAAAGTTCAATATTGCCCTAAGTACGAAACTGGATAAATATCTTTTTGGGAAAGCATTGGTATACTCACAATGATTTTGTAAGATAAAAATGATATAATGATTCACATATCATTCCTCTATATAAGAGCTTTTACCACATTGCTAAGCAAGCAATGGTTCCCATCGTCATGGTCGCCTTTGATTATGGCCAGAAAAAAGTGAAGTTTTCCGAGCCTAAAATGCCAACTGACAATCAAGTTGCCGATATAGAAAAGTACACTTCTTATTTTAAGGGTGTTGTGGAGAAGCATTAATAATAATATTCCATAGCTAATTCATGGGGTTAGATTGTAATTTCAGTGCATACGGGTTGTTTGTGATTAGATATCCTTGAGTTGGAAAGCAACTCAAAATTTCAGGCATATACAATTTTTCGATGAAATGCACACTTAAGCGATGAAACACACTGGTAATTCATACAATACCCATTAATGGGTATTGTATTTAAAACCTTAGTTGGCTATGTTTGTTAAAGATTCCTCAAAATCTGCCATTAACTTCTCTTTAATCAAAAAAGTAAAGGCTTCTTCCCCCGACCTTTCATAGGTGCTCCTTTGCCATAAAAATGAATGTGCTTTGGTACAAATAGTCAACCAAAATGTACATTTAAATGAAAAAACAACTACATTTTTTAACCTTATTATTTTTTACTTTTTGTTTTTTGCCTGTCTGCTCACAAGATGCATTTATTACAACATGGCAAACTACCACTTCAAACGAAAGTATCACAGTACCTACATTTCCCGGTGAGACCTATGATTATTCAATAGACTGGGGAGATGGCATGGTGGAAACCAATCAAACAGGGGATGCAACGCATAGCTATGCCGTTCCGGGAACACAGACCATCAGTATTACAGGGGAATTCCCAAGAATTTATTTCAACAGGGAAGGAGATAGGCGAAAAATTCTGGAAGTTAATCAATGGGGAGACATAAGCTGGACCTCAATGGAAAATGCATTTTATGGTTGCGATCTTTTGGATGTGACCGCGACTGACACACCAAATCTAGAGTTTGTAACTAGTTTGGAGGCCATGTTCAGGAGCTGCACTCAGCTGGTGGGTAATCCATCATTCGGACTCTGGGATATTACTAACATAACAAACATATCCTTTCTTTTTGGAAATGCTCACGTATTTAATATAAATATCGAAAATTGGAATGTTTCTAATGTTACAACACTAGAGCGTACGTTTGCGGGCGCATTTACTTTTAATCAACCATTAAATGCTTGGGACGTTTCTAAGGTAGAAAATTTGAATGCTACATTTGGATCGGCATATTCATTTAATCAACCGTTGGATAACTGGGATGTTTCCAAGGTAACCACTGCAATTGAAACTTTTCAAATCTCGTCTTTCAATCAAGATATTAGTTCTTGGGATGTTTCCAACATAGGTAATTTCTCAGGAATGTTCCAAGCTATTGGGGCATTCGATCAAGATTTGAGCAAATGGGATATCAGCTCGGCCACAAGTATGGACTTGATGTTTGAAACTTCTGGTTTGGGTGACGATAATTACGATAAAATTTTGATGGGCTGGGGCAAATTAGATTTAGGTGAAACCCAAATACCTTCCAACATTATTTTTCACGGAGGAGATGCCCAATATTGTGGCAGTGAGGCCAAACGTCAAGAGTTGATCGATAATTTTGGGTGGACAATAACCGATGGCGGTAAATTGCCGGACTGTGTGACTATAGATTATGCCAATGCCTTTATCACAACATGGCAGCCCTCTCCGGGTACTGGTGTAATCACAATTCCCACAGCGGGTAATGAAACTTATAATTATTCTGTAGACTGGGGAGATGGCACTGTTGAGTATGGTTTTACTGGTGATGCGAGTCATACCTATACTGATTTATCTCGCACCTATGATGTCTCCATTACAGGTCAATTTCCAAGGATATTCTTTAATACGACTGTATTCAATCCAAATAGATTTAATATTAGAGATGTAAAACAATGGGGTGCTACTGAGTGGACATCCTTTGAAAGAGCTTTTATAGGTTGTGAATTTTTGGATGTTTCCGCAACCGACGCACCTAATTTATCCCAAGTAACAGACTTGACGAATATGTTTCAGCTCTGTAAGAATTTGATTGGCAACCCGGCTTTTAATTCATGGGATGTCAGCAATATAAAATACACAAGGGGAATGTTTGATGGGGCAGAATCATTTAACCAAAATATTGGGGCATGGAATGTCAGTGAAGTTATCAGTATGGCCAGGATGTTCTCTGGGGCTTCTTCCTTTAACCAGCCCATAGGGAATTGGGTTATTGATAAAGTTAGGGTGATGGACAGGATGTTCGCCGGGGCATCAGCTTTCAATCAACCATTGAATAATTGGAATGTAGGGCAAGTGGTTGGCATGGATTTAATGTTCTTCAATGCGTTTTCATTTAATCAACCATTGGATAATTGGAACGTTTCTGGCGTGTTTAATATGAACGCGATGTTTTCTGGGGCCACATCATTTAACCAACCCATAGGAAACTGGGATGTGGGCAATGTTGAAAAAATGAATAATATGTTCGAAGGGGCAATAGCTTTTGACCAAGATATAAGTAGCTGGAATATTGGCCGATTGACACCTGAGTTTGATTTTGATCCCTTCACAGGTTTACCAGATGGACCAGACCAAGGATCTGCGGCCGACATGTTCATAAACGCCGGGCTTTCGGTAGCCAATTATGATGCCCTGTTACTAGGTTGGAGTACGCTGGATACCGATGCTGGGGAAACCCAGATACCACAAAATATTACCTTAAATGCTGGCAACAGCCAGTTTTGCGCTAGTGAGTCCCAACGGCAAGAATTGATAGACAATTTTGGGTGGACAATTATGGATGGTGGTAAATCCTTGGACTGCGTGACCATTGATTTCACCAATGCATTTATCACCACCTGGCAGACAACGGCAGCCAATGAAGAGATCAGTATACCTGTATATCCGAATCAAACGTATAACTATAGTATAGATTGGGGCGACGGAACCATTGAACAAAACCTGACAGGGCAGGCCTTTCATACCTATGCAACTCCTGGAAACCATAGGGTATCTATTATAGGAACATTTCCGGGAATCAATCTGGCACCTTTTGGCGCTTTCCGACTTAAGATTATTGAGGTTAATCAGTGGGGCAATATCCAGTGGTCAAGAATGGACAGTTCCTATAGAAATTGCTCCAATCTTGATGTCGTGGCCACCGATGTTCCAGATTTATCTGGGGTTACGAACGTTTCCAACATGTTTGCTTTTTGTCAAAACTTGCAAGGTACCTCGGCATTCGGAAATTGGGATGTGTCCAACATTCAAAGTATGGAGGGTATGTTCTATGATGCAAGGCTTTTCAACCAAAATTTAAATAATTGGAATGTTGGCCAGGTTAGGAATATGAGCGAAATCTTTAGAAGTGCCGAAGCCTTTAACCAACCCCTGAACAATTGGAACGTAGGTCTAGTAACTAACATGACAAAAGCCTTTGCAAGAGCAACTTCATTCAATCAACCTTTGGATAGCTGGGATGTTAGAAACGTGACCTCTATGAACGGTATGTTCGCCAATGCCAGTGCTTTCAACCAAAATTTGGCTAATTGGGATATCAGCAGTTTAGCTTCAGATTATGCCGTGCCAAGAGAAATTGATCCGGGAGCGCCAGACTTAGGTTCAGCAGCTGAGATGTTTATTGGTTCTGGTTTGTCTTCTGAAAATTATGATGCATTATTGCTTGGTTGGGGAACGCTTGATACCGATTCGGGGGAAACCCAAATACCGTTTGACATTTCTTTAAACGGAGGAAGCACAACGTATTGTGTCAGTGCAACCGTTCGACAGAATTTAATTGACAATTTTTCATGGATTGTTTGGGATGGTGGTGAGGCTTGTCCTGAAAGTGAAGCCATACTGGAACCAGACGGTACCCTTTCCATTACTGATAGTAATGGGGGGGATTCGGATGATGAGTACAGTTTGAGTATCAACGGCGATAATCTGGTCTTTAGCAGCAATAGTACTATCGCTATATCAGGACCTGGGGTGGTACAAGTAAATGCCAATACGGTGCAGATTCCCTTATCTGGAATTACCAATGGCCTAACACTGGATGGGGGCGGGGGTGCCAACACCCTAAACCTGGATACTTCGTTGGCGCTCCTCGGAGTGGGTAACGGGTTGACCCTGAACAATCTTAACGTACAACTGACGGGTAGCGGAGATCTTCAATTGAACGCCTTAAACGTTACTGGTGGTGATTTTGACACCAACGGTCTCACAACCGTTGTAACCACTGAAGCCAATTTCTTTGGGGACGCTACCTTGAGTGGTACGGGGACCATCAATGGTGTGGTGAACATGAACGTAGATTCCAACCTGGCCCCTGGTACAAGTCCCGGTATTCTCAATTTTGGAGATTTAACATTGGACAATAACAACAACAATTTTGAAGTCAATGGTCCAACCCCTGGCACGGAACATGACCAAATAGTGGTAACGGGTACGGTGACCATTGCTTCGGGAACTACTTTGAATCTCATAGGGGGCTATGTCAATACCAATGGGGATGAGATTATTTTAATTGATAATGATGGTACGGATGCTGTAACCGGTACCTTTTCGGGCTTTCCTGAAGGTGCTGCAGCTAATTTTGGTGGATTTAATGGTACTATAAGTTACGTGGGGGGCGATGGTAATGATGTCTCCTTAATAGGCACTTTAGATGGTACTGCTCCCGCCGCAATTACATTTAACCCAGCCAGCCAAACCAGTCTTCTTCCGGTAGATCAGGTGTTTACGTTGACCTTTGATGAATTGATACAAATAACCGATACCAATGGTGCAATTACAATTTTTAATCTATTACCCAATGGCGGTACTGTTACGGTTGATGTGCTTACCGTTGCCAATGGCGGAATTCAATTCACAGATGATGGGTCGGTTTCCACATTGACATTGACCCCTACAGAAAACCTTCCGGGCAATAAAGTGCTTACGTTTGATATCCCATCTGGGTTGTTCGAGGATTTGGCAGGCAATCCATGGGGCGGTATTTCGGGGTTTGGTTCAACGTGGCAAGTAACAACCGCATTGGGCGATACGCCATGTACCTCCGGTAATGTGGATTTGGAGATCACCTTTGATGACTGGCCCAATGAAACATCTTGGGAACTAAGGGATCAAGCAGGAAATCTGGTAGATGAATCACCAGATTATTCCAGCCAGCAGGTGGGAAGTACGGTAGTGGAGCAGTTCACCAATTTAGCTGATGGCATCTACACCTTTACCATTTTTGATCAATTTGGAGACGGTATCTGTTGTGGTGCCGGACAAGGATCTTTTACCGTATCAAAAAATGGTATCGAACTTTTTAGCGGTGCCCATTTCCTCACGGAGCTTTCCTTCCAATTCTGTATTGATGCCTCTATTGATGCAGAGCCTCCAGTAATTACCTGTCCGACAGATATTGTTGCAGATGCAGGCGCTAATTGTACGGTAAACGTGACCCTTACAGACCCTACCGCCACAGACAATGTCGCGACCTCTTTTACCTATGCGGGGGTACGAAGTGACGGCTTAGCGCTATCCGATCCCTTCTTTGTTGGTGAGACCACCATTACCTGGACGGCTACAGACGAAGCAGGTAATGTGTCTGAGGCCTGTACCCAAAACGTATCCATTACCGGTACGGGCGATTGTTGGTTTGATATAGGACCTGAAATTACAGGTCAGAATGCTGTTGATAATGTGGGATCTGGAGTGAGTATCAATTCAGACGGTACAGTGGCTGCTTATGTCAGTCCCAATGCCAATGGCTCTGGTAATGTCGGAGAAGTCACCATTCTTGAAAGGTCCGGTAATACTTGGGTTCCCAAGGGAAATACCGTTTTGGGTGGTCAAAATGGCCGTTTCTCTAGCGGTGTTGATTTAAACGATGCCGGAAACCGTTTGGCGGCTAGTCAAGATTTGGGCAAAGTTAAAGTTTACGAGTTTACTGGTTCAAATTGGCAACAATTGGGTGCTGAAATACCAGCGGCCGGTACTGCTTTTGTTCAAAAAGTGGATTTTGACAGCGCTGGAAATCGCTTGGCAGTGGGTTATGCCGGCGCTAATGATGAAAATGGTTTAGCCGTTGTATATGAATTGCAAGGTGGGCAATGGCTGCAGTTGGGCCAATCCTTAACTGGCAATACAGATGACTATTTTGGCAGGGATGTTAGCCTAAATAGCGATGGAAATATACTTGCGGTGGGTGCTTATCAGTTACAAACCACAACTACTCCGGGACGAGAGGGTCTTGTGAGAACTTTTAATTTGGTAAATGGTAGTTGGTCGCAGCTAGGCAGTGATATTGTTGGTGATAATATCGATGATTTTTTCGGTATATCCGTCAGTTTGAATGACACTGGAAAGAGACTGGTGGTTGGCGCAAATGCTGGCGATTATGCCAAAGTATTCGAATTTGAAAATGATGCGTGGTCTCAATTGGGGAATACTATTCCTGCAGAATCTAACGACTTTGAACAACCAGGTTATCAAGTAGATATCAATGGATTTGGGGATTTGGTATTGATTGGCGATTTCTTTCAACCAACTAGGGTATTCCAATGGTCCAACAATCAATGGCAACGATTAGGACAGCCAATTTATGTTCAAGCAGGGCAAGATGTGGCCATGAATAAGGAGGGTGATGTGATTATCTTGGGAGGACCTGAAGCTGATAGCCAAAAGGGGAAAGTGGTAATTTATGAATATACTGGCGCATTGGTGGAGACACAGATCGCCCTAAATGCCAATGGGGCCTTGACCATTTTGGACACCAATGGCGGGGATACCAATGATAATTTTACATTGTCCTTAAATGGTGGCAATCTACGGATCAGTAATTCCGCTTCGATCAATATATCAGGAAGTGGTGTTGTGCAAATTGATCCCAATACGGTGGAGATTCCCTTAGCCAGTATCACCAATGGCATTTCTTTGGATGGGGCTGCAGGGGCGAACACCTTGCTCATAGATTCCGCATTCAACCTTACAGGGCCCGATAATGGGCTCACCTTGAGCAATATTGATGTCACGTTCGCCGATGGCACAGATATACAGTTGAACGCCCTACAAGTGAATAATGGCAGTTTTGATACCACGGGATCGGTCATAACCATAGATACTTCAGCGAATTTTGATGCAGCTTCTACTTTAAGTGGAACAGGAACCATCGTTGGGGTGGTCAATATGAATGTGGATTCTAATCTGGCTCCCGGGGTGAGTCCGGGTATTTTGAACACGGGCGACCTTACATTGGATAATAACAACAACAATTTTGAAGTAGACGGGCCAACACCGGGCACAGAACATGACCAAATAGTGGTCACCGGTACGGTAACCATTGTAACGGGCACCACCCTGAACCTACTGAATGGTTATGCCAACGGGGCCAATGCTGAAATCGTTTTGATTCAAAATGACGGTACGGATCCCATAAATGGCACTTTTGATAATTTCGCCGAAGGGGCAAGCGTATCCTTTGGTGATTTTAATGGTATCATCTCCTATGCCGGTGGTGATGGCAATGATATTTCTTTAAAAAGCGCCTCATCAAATTTGATTCCGCTAATCATCACAGAAATTATGTACAACCCAAGTAGTCCCGAGGACGATTGGGAATGGATGGAAATTTATAATTCAGGAACAACGGATTTGGATATTTCCGGTTTTGTGATCGATGATAATAATGGTTCTGCTCATTCATCCGCGAATATAGCTTCTGGAATCGTTCCTGCCGGTAAATCGGTTATACTATACAACAGCGACGATATCTCTGAATCGGAATTCCTAGCTGCATGGGGCAATGTTGACCTTGTTCCCGTTACAAATTGGTCAGCAATGTCATTGAACAATACGGGTGATACCATAGGAATATGGGATAGTTTCGCCAGTTATTCCGGTAATAATGTGACACAGGCCAATGTAATTGAGCAGGTAACATATAAGACAACTGGCTGGCCTGCGGATAATAATTCTTCTTCTGTGTATTTAACGGATTTAACTGCTGACAATACTGTAGGGAGTAATTGGGCGTTAAGCTCTGATGGTGGTGTTACTCCTCTTTTTGGTGGGTATACAAGTATATTGGCAGGAGGCAATAGTGGTGCCGATGTAGGTTCGCCAGGTCTACCTGAAGTTATGGACACCACCCCGCCTACAGCCGTTTGCCAGGACATCACGGTGGAGCTGGACGGCAACGGAACGGCAACGGTGAGCGTATCGGATGTCGACAACGGCTCCTCGGACAACGTGGCCATCGCGGCGATCGGTATTACAAGGAACGTTGTACGTGATTACGACCAGAACGTGGTGCCGGATGCCATCTTCGGCTCGGGCAACGCCAACGGCGGCTTTACGGTGAACCAAGCAGGCACGGTAGAACTTGGCCTACGGGCGAAGGTGCGCTACCCAGTTCCCCAGAACACGTTCAACAGCAACGGCGACGGCACGTACGGCCACTTGGCTGGTGCTGGCAGCCCTGCGAGCAGGGCACTCTGGAACTTCGAGTGGAGCGTGAACACGGACCCCATGGGGAGCACCGGCACGAAGCTGGACGGACTCACCTATGAGATGGGGATGGACTTCGACCCGAGCATCGGTTCGGACTACTTTGTCTTCGACCCTATCAACCAACCGGTTGCGGACCACGCCATCGGCGACAACGCCACGGCGAACGGCGGTGGCACGGTGGCCACGGACGCTGCGGGCTATGCCGCGCTGCTGGCTGGGAACAACGTGGCCCAGAACTCATGGAACCTGGACTTCTTCAACGAGCTTGCTGGCAAGGCCTTTGACCCCACGGTGGACGGCACGTATGACATCTATCTTAAGGCGATGGACGCCACCGGTGCCGTGGTGGGCGAGACCCAAATCACTGTAATCGTGGGCAACGGCGGCGGAGTAGGTGCCCTGCCCCAAAGCATCGACTTCACGGAGGCCGACCTAGGGGCCAACACGGTATTGCTCACGGTGGTGGACGCGGCCGGGAACGTATCGATCTGCACGGCCAAGGTTACGGTAGAAAGTGCTTGCGAGGTGACCATCAATACCCAGCTTGAGGACGTTGCTTCATGTGAGGGGGAAAACATCAATTTTGAGGTTTCCGCTACCGGTACTGCAAGCTTACGCTACCAGTGGGAGGTTTCTATGGACGATGGGGCTACTTGGACACTAATGATGGTGCAAAATTCCAATTCGGTCACCCTAAACGATATATCCATGGACCAGGACGGTAACCAATATAGGGTAATCGTAACCTCAGATAACGAAACCCCTGGCGACGAAACGGACAACTGCTCGGTGACCAGCGAAGTGGCGACCTTAACGGTGAACCCGGCCCCAGAAGTAGAGATAACGGGCAAGGACAGCTATTGCCATGACGGGAACGGTGTCGAGTTGGATGCCGGTGCCGGCTTTACCAGCTATCTTTGGTCACCAGGCGGGCAGACCACGCGGACCATTACGGCCCTTGAGGGAAGCTATACGGTAACTGTGACCAACGAGTTCGGGTGCGAGTCCACGTCTGAAGCCTTCATCGTCACCAACAACGAGCCTTTGACCTGCAGCATAGAGCAGGACATACTTACCACGGACCATTTGACCGAGGACGGGGTGGCAACCGTGACCCCAATCGGGGGTAAAGCGCCTTTTACCTATTTATGGGATAATGGAGAGACGACCCAAACGGCCACTACCTTGACCTATGGGATGCATTCCGTTACCATTACGGATGCCAACGGTTGCGCAACGATGTGTCAAATAGATATAGCCAAGGAACTCTATTGTTGGGTGAACCTGATACAGAATGTATCGGAGTATGGCGGACAGGACGGTGCCGCGCGAGTGAGCGGAAATGGCGGGTACAGGCCCTTTACGTTCAAATGGGACGATGGTTCTACCGAACAGACGAACAATTCATTAACGGCAGGTATACATACTGTGACCATTACGGATGCCAAGGGGGCGACCTCGCAGTGCAGTATCACTATAATGGAGCCTACCGGAAGTGTGTGTGACAAGTTTACAAGTGATGTGGAGCAGGTTAAGCTTACTACAGACCACTTGACGGAGGACGGTGTTGCCACGGTAACGCCGTATGGTGGAACGGCACCTTATACCTACTATTGGGACAATGGTGAGACCACCCAAACGGCCACCACCTTGCCCTATGGGATGCATTCGGTTACCGTTACGGACGCCAATGGTTGTGAATCCGTGTCGTATATAGATATAGCCAAGGAACTCTATTGTTGGGTGAACCTGATACAGAATGTATCGGAATATGGCGGACAGGACGGTGCGGCGCGAGTGAGCGGCAATGGAGGGTACAGGCCTTTTACCTTCAAATGGGATGATGGGTCCACGGAAGCGACCAACCGTTCGCTAACGGCAGGCATGTATACGGTCACCATCACCGATGCCAAGGGGGCGACCTCGCAATGCAGCATTACCATAACCCAACCTGGACAAGAAATATGTGATGGTGTGGATAACGATGGTGATGGTAGAGTGGATGAGGGATTTGATGCTGATGGGGACGGTATTGCAGATTGCTTCGATGATTGCGATGATAGACTTGATTCCGACCAGGACGGTGTCCCCGATTGTTTGGATATATGTCCCAATGGGGATGATACCAAGGATTCCGATGGTGACGGAGTGCCCGATACCTGCGATGTTGAGGAGTGTGATGGTCTTGATAACGACGGTGATGGCAAAGTGGATGAGGGCTTCGATGCCGATATGGACGGTATTGCAGATTGCTTCGATGATTGTGATGATAATTTGGATTCCGATCAGGACGGCGTGCCGGATTGTTCTGACAAATGTCCCGGGTACGATGACAACCTTGATTCTGATGGAGATGGGACCCCGGATTGTATGGACGACTGTGACGATACCGTTGACACAGACGGTGATGGTATTGTTGATTGCGATGATCAAGAAATGGATTCACCTTGTCCGGATAATGTTGATGCCAATGGGGTTTCTATGGATACGGATGCAGATGGCGTGCCGGATTGTTTGGATAAATGTCCTGGATATGACGATAGCCTAGACTCTGATGGAGATGGTATTCCGGATGGATGCGATGTTGAGGAGTGCGATGGTGTAGACAATGATGGCGATGGTGACATCGATGAAGATGTTATATTGCCAACGGTTGAGTTTGTCGCCTTTGGAGAAATACGTATAGATGCAGGTATTCAATACAACCTTTCTGGGGGTAGCCCGGATGGGGGGATTTACAGCGGACCTGGAGTAACCGATAATGGGGATGGCACCTATACTTTTGACCCAGTGGCTGCGGGACTTGGGGAACATACATTGACCTATATCTATACAAACGGTAATGGTTGTTCCAATTCTGCGACAGATGTAGTCAACGTTCTTGAAGCAGTTCCTTTTACGGTACTAATCAATGAATTTCAGCCAAATCCATCAGGTAACGATCCATCGACACAAATGATTGAACTAAAAGGCCCTGCGGGTCAATCGTTTGCAGGATGGATAGTAATCCTGGATTCTGATTCTGGAAACGCCTCCGGAGGGGTCAATGATGTAAAGCAAATTTCTGGGACCTTTGATGCAAATGGGCTTTTAACTGTTTCGATTCCTGATGTTGAGAATCCAAGTTTTACGTTAATCCTTACCGATAACTATCAAGATGGTATTGACGATTTTGATAGTGATAACGACGGCCAATTGGATTCAGATATTTCAAATCTTGGTAATGTTTTGGATGCGATAGGCGTTCCTGACGCAACAGGCGATGAAAATTTCTTATTTGGCACACAACTGGGAGGTGATGACTTCAAGTTTACAGGTGCTGAACCTATGTTGGTTTTTAGAGACAGTAATACAAATGCATGGTATGCTATTAATGACCATACTGACGGTATGGTCTATGATTTAGACTCAAATCCCTATACGTTTAGTTCGTTCAGTGGTAACTTAGAGGGACCAACATTTGGAATGGTGAACCCATATCTGCTAACAACGGCACGAACTTTTCAAATGGAGTTATGGCCTAATCCTACGGTTGAAATCTTAAACCTGGAGGTTCCAAAGGCCTCAGGTATAATCAGATTTGACCTTTATGATATTTCTGGTAAGTTGGTCAAAAGTGTTCCTGGTAATTCTTGGAACTTACAACAAATTGACGTTAGGAGTTTAGAATCAGGTGTCTATATTATAAGGGCTAACGGAGGCAGTTCAAACAATATAATAAAAAAATTCATAAAAAGGTAATTAAATCAATACTTGACCAAAAGCCCTTTAGGATTAATCCTAAAGGGCTTTTTTCATTTCAACACTTCTTAGAATAACGGTGGGGCACCTCCAATTGCTAGTTTTCAACTTGGGCTTGTAAGATGAAGATTACAATACCTCTTGTCGAACATCCCTTTATAAATAGGGCTTAGCGGATTGCCGATGAACACGGTATAATAACGATTATTGTTCTGAACCATTTACTTTCCCTTTACTTTTATCCCACAAATAAACTTGAAAACCAAACTGACCCAACTTCTTTCCACCTTGAACTATTATTGGAATTACCTCCCTAGAGAGGAATTTATGCAAAATGGTGCGCTCATTTGGGGAGTAAATGCCAATGAGAAAGTAAATGTTCATCATGGTTACGAAAATTAGAAAGGAATGCCCAATAGTATGATAGACTTTTTATCCAATTATTTTTACCTTTCCTTGATTGCCGGTTTTGCCGCTTTCTTTTTATCTACTAGTATTTATCTATATCCAGTAATAATAAATGTATCGAAATTAAAGGGTTTGATGGATGATCCCGATCATCGAAAGATGCACGTTTCCAAAACCCCAAACTTGGGTGGATTGGGTATATTTCTGGCCTTTTCGCTTTCAATGATCGTATTTGGAATTTTGACCGATCTTGTTCCTACAGATTTAGCGAAACTTCTGGCAATCATGGGCTCGTCCATAATTTTGGTCTTTTTGGGAATCAAGGATGACTTGACCGGAATGGCGCCTAAAAAGAAATTGCTTGGCCAGTTGATTGCCGTCTTAAACGTAGTGGTGCTTACGGATATTAGAATATTGCATTTTGGAGGTATTTTTGGGATAAACGAGTTGCCTTACGTTGCCTCCGTGTTATTTTCGATTTTTGTTTTCATGTTGGTCATCAACGCCTTTAACCTTGTGGATGGTATTGATGGTCTTGCAGGTTCACTTTCCATACTTGGAAGCATTACATTCGGCGTACTTTTTTCCATCAAAGGCAATTATCTGATGTCTTTGGTAGCTACCATATTCGTGGGGTCGGTCTTGGGCTTCTTAAAGTATAATCTATCGAGGGACAAAAAGATTTTCATGGGAGATTGTGGATCTCTTTTAACCGGGTTCCTTTTGGCCTATCAAGGTATTTATTTTCTAAACCTCAATATGGAAATAGGAACAACCAATAACTTTACTAATTCCCCCGTAATTTTGTTGGCCATACTTTCGTATCCACTGTTTGACCTTTTGCGGGTCTTTGCAATACGGATTCGCGAGGGAAGGAGTCCCTTTAGTGCCGATTCCAACCATATACATCATCGGCTTTTACGGTTGGGATTGTCGCATAAAAGGGCCACGTTTACCTTGGTAATCGCTAATTCATTGGTAATCGCCTTTGCGTTCCTAACGATGCAACTGAATATTCATATTCATTTGGTAGCATCGGTGTTGTTTGGTGCATGTGTTTATTTACTACCATTTTTGAAAGTGTTTGATATTAAAAATGGTACCCAATCAAACGCTTCCAGTACTGTGTCGGTACTTGTAAATGGAAGTGATGCCCATGATGTCGCTTCTTTAAAGGATTCGGTTGCATCGGACCAAAGCAAAACTTTCAAATCTGATCTGAATGATATGCCCAATAAAGTAAAGGGTCAATCCATTGGGAAGGAATTTATAAAGGACAGAACCAAAACCTTTAATTCGTTAAAGGGAAAATTGAGGAACAGAAAGGACAAGGCATTGGATAAGGACAGTGTCCTTTAATAGAAGGGCATTAGCCATATAAAACCAAATAGAAATTGCTCCGTGAGCCGGTCAATATAAAACGCAGGCGTTGGAAAAATCCATAGAACTTACTAAAGTAGAAAAGCAAAAAGGAAGCAGTTATAGACAGATCATGAAGGCTACCTCCATTTTTGGAGGGGTACAGGTCTTTAATATCCTAATTTCTATTTTGCGATCCAAAATTATGGCGGTGCTACTAGGTCCTGCCGGCGTTGGTATTTTGGGATTGCTCAATACTACAATATTATTAATCAGTTCGTTGACGAATTTTGGCCTTGGAATCAGTGGCGTAAAGGACATTGCCACGGCGAAAGATTCCAATGATGAATTCCGCTTGGCCAAAACGATAAGCGTACTTAACCGATTAATTTGGCTAACAGGAGTTGCAGGTTCCTTGATTACACTCTTTGGGGCGAAATGGCTGAGTCAAATGGCTTTTGGAAATACAGAATATACCATCGCCTTTATCTGGTTGTCCATAACCGTACTTCTAAAGCAATTGGCCAGTGGCCATTTTGTGATTTTACAAGGATTACGGAAACTTAAGGACTTGGCAAAAGCCAATATGATCGGTTCCGCCATTGGCCTTGCATTGTCGATACCTTTTTACTACTATTTGGGTCTGGAAGGGATAGTGCCAGGTTTGGTGATAACCGCTCTAGCAACTTTTATCGTTGCACTTTATTTTGGTAAAAGCATTAAAAAAGAACGGGTTCCTTTACCTTTCAAAGAATTGAAGGCGGAAGGAAAGGGCATGATGACCATGGGTTTTATATTGAGCCTCAGCGGAATTATGGTATTGGGCGAATCCTATATTTTAAGGGTTTTTATCAATTATTCCGGAGGCGTGGAGGAAGTAGGGCTTTACAATGCAGGAATTGCCCTGATAACTACGTATGTTGGATTGCTTTTTACAGCGATGGAAACTGACTATTACCCTAGGCTTGCTTCCGTGGCCTTAAATAATTCAAAGGCAAATGAACTAATTAACCAACAAACCGAAATAGCCTTGTTGATTTTGGCACCGGTATTGGTGGGGTTAATGGTATTTATCGATTGGGTCATTATCATTCTGTATTCTTCAGAATTCTTAGCAGCCAACGTAATGATTTATTGGGCCTTTTTAGGACTCTTCTTTAAGGTTCCCGCATGGGTGATAGGCTTTATATTTATTGCGAAGGGAAAAAGTAAACTGTTCTTTTGGAACGAGTTGATTTCCAATCTCTATCTCTTGCTATTCAACATTCTAGGTTATTATTATTGGGGGCTGGAAGGTTTGGGGATTTCCTTTTTGGTGTCGTACGTGGTTTACCTAGGGCAGGTTTATTTTATAGCAAGTAGAAAATATCAGTTTTCCTTCCAAAAGGGATTCTCAAGGATTTTTGGTTTGCAATTCATCTTTGGAGTGCTGTGCTTGGTCGGTATTACTATGTCGAATACACTTTGGATGTATATCTTGGGCGTCCTTCTTATCCTTTTATCCGGATATTTTTCCTTTTTGGAATTGGATAAACGCCTAGGTCTGATGCAACTCATTTCGGGGTTTTTGGGTAAGAAATAAGCAATCGGCAGAACTAATTACAATGAGCGATATTAAAAAACTGGCACTTTATGGGGTTTTGTTCGTTCTAATCTATTTAGGACCTGTACCTGTGGGCCCAACTACGTTTTCCCAATTCTGGAAGATTCCCCTTTTTCTTTTTTTGGTTTGGCAGGTTTTGATCATTCGTAATAGAAGGAAGCCAAATTTTATAAAGTGGTCCTATGCCAGAGCGGCAAAAAACCTGGTCACGGCCAATTTTTCAGTAAGTTACCTTGTAGGCAGCTTAGATTTTTTTCGATACATGATGTTTCCCTTAATGTTTGAGTATGTCTCTTTTAAAATTAAGGATTTGAGAAGCTTGGATAAGACTTTACTTGGTTTTGCCCAGTTTATTATTATTTCGGGCCTACCATTTGTACTGGGTATTTTAGAAAGTAAAGCCAAAGATACGATGGCAAATGATGTATCGGAAAGTTTTGCGGGCATGTTTCAGAATACCCATGGTGCCTCCATAACCTTCTCCGCGGCGGTGCTTATATTATTGGCTTTTTTAAAGATGAATTCAAGCATAATCAAGTATCGAAAACTGAATTATGCCTTATCGCTTTTTGGTGTGTATTTAATTTACTTAACATTTGTGAGAACAGGTTATGCGATGTTCGCCATAGGTCTGGTATTCCTATACCTTCCCAAGAAACTTTCTTTTAAGCAAGTAATAACGGCTACCCTTGCCATTAGCCTATTCGTGGCAGGTTTTTTTTATTTGTTGGAAACTAGCGAAACATTCTATAATCGGATTTTTGACATCCGTAATGGCAGACAGACTGCCGCTGGATCCGGTAGACTCATTTTCTGGCAGGCCGCCGTTGAACTTTGGTATAGCGGTAATCTTTTTGAAATGGTATTTGGATTTGGGTTTGATGCCCTTGTGGACAAGATTCAAGAAGATACGGGCCTTAGAGTGTATGCCCATAATGAGATTTTTACCCAACTGGGCCAGAACGGGTTATTGGGTATCTTCTTTTTTTTCGGATTCCTGGTATCACTATTAAAGTTTATATGGAGAAGAAAAAACCTGCCATCCTATAGGTTGGCATTATCCGTTTATTTTATTTATCTATCCTTAATGCTAACACAAGGTGGCATGTGGTTCGAACTGGATGTGTTTATGATTTTAGTGTTCGCCAAGCTGCAATTGGAAGGAAATTATTTTAGGCAAGTAAAGTATTTAGAGATAAAGTCCAAAGGTAAGTTGAATTATGTGGGATAAACATGTAAAGCTCATGAGGAATGTAATTGTAACCATACCCAACCTAAGCGCTCCAGGCGGTGTAAATTTTTATTGGGATGCATTGTTGCCTTATTTGAAGGCCAGTGGCAATATTTCAATAAAGACAATGGAAGTTGGCGGATATGGCAAAAACATAATAGCTCCATTTATCGAACTATGGCGATTTTATAAAACCGTTGATGCCGATATAGAACTTGTGATATTGAATCCATCCCTTGGATTTAAAAGTTTCTTCAGGGATGCCTTTTTTGCCAGAATGCTATTTAAAAGAAAAAAGGAGTTCATTACCTTTTTTCATGGCTGGGACCTTGAATTTGAAAAAAAGGTTTCGCAAAAATTTGTAAAATTTTTTCTTTGGAGCTATGGCAAATCCACAAAAATTATTGTGCTTGCGGAGGAGTTTAAAGCAAAATTGCTCCATTGGGGATACACCGGTGAAGTCATTATAGAAACTACCGCTGTTGACAATACATTGCTAATGCACATCGATTCCTTTAAAAATGTAAAAGAAAAGCAAAAAACCACAATCCTCTTTATGTCCAGAATGGTAAAGGAAAAGGGTATTTATGAAACAATTGCCGCATTTAAGGCTATTAGAGAAAGCCATGATATTGAATTGATTATAGCAGGGGATGGTACGGAGCTTTATGATATAAAGGAAATGGTAAAGGATGATAAGGATATCATAGTTAAGGGGCATGTAATTGGAAGTGAAAAAGCGAGAATACTAAGGAATAGCGATATTTATTGCCTGCCAAGTTATACGGAAGGACTGCCTACCACGGTTCTTGAGGCTATGGCTTTTGGCCTTACAGTCATTACCTCGCCCGTAGGAGGATTAAAGGATTTTTTCAAGGATGGGAAAATGGGATACTTTGTCAATTCAAGGAGTTCCGATGAAATCGCGGGAAAGTTCCAAAAGTTGTTGTCCAATAAAAGTCTGATTGAAGAAATGGGTATTTACAACCGTAAGTTTGCGAATGAAAACCTTACGGCCGAGCATATTGCGAAACGAGTTGGTCGATATTTAAATGCCGGGCACGAGAATTTAAACAAAAAATAGTAGAACCATTTTAACAATTTCAAGTTCATGGATGGTAAAACGGACAAGGTTTACGTATTGTTCGAGGACGATATAGAAATTTTAGGGAACGGACAGGGTCATGTGTTTTATAGACAATATTTGCCCATTCTCCAATACGTTGAGCTGTTGAAAAAATACAGAATAAAATCAAGCTTTTATGTAGATATGGCCCATCTTCTTTTTTTACGAAAAAACGCGGCCATAAAGGATTTTGGCCTTCAAGCAGATTATATTGAAAAAACTATAGAACATCTGCTTCAATGCAATATGGAAGTACAACTTCACTTGCATCCTCAATGGGTCAATGCCCGTATGGAGAACGATGAAATCAAGGTTGCCGATGAATGGAATATTGGCCAATTAAGTGAAAATGACCAAACAGAATTGGTAAGGAAATCACTTTCATATCTTAATGACGTCATAGAAAAGACCAATATAACCAATCCAATTACTTCCTTTAGGACTGGTTCTTGGGGTATTCAACCCTTCCAAAACCTATTTGAAACGTTCAATGAGGTAGGCATAAAGACCGTTTTGGGCCCTGTTAAAGGCTTAAAAATACCTAGGTTGGCAATTGACTATTCCAATATGGAAAGTGATACGGTTCCCTATTATTGTGACAAAACGGACTGTAATAAAATAGGAATTGAAAAAGGCGCCATTGTGGTACCCATGACACCTACCTTTTTAAATTGGATTGATTTGGGACGTTATTATCTCCACAGCAAGTTTAAAAGCATTAAGAAAACGTATGATAAGGACTTGGACCTTAACAAAAAAGTATTGAACACAAAATATATAGATCCCACTGAGGGCAAAGATAGAATTACCCTCTCCCTAAGGCCCTTTAAAACCCATTTAAAAATGAATGCCCAACCTTTTTGGCTTCTCAAAAAGACTTTTAAAAGGTCCTTTGATTACGTCATGGGGAATGACAATGGGTTTAAATTGATTGTAGTTGAAACACACAGTAAGGATTTTAAGAACAATTTTGATGCTATTGAAAGGTTTTTTGACCATCTCAACAATGCTTATGATGGGTTGGAATTTATAACTGCCAATAGTTTATGGGACGCAATCGAAAAACAAACAGTAAAACCTTTAGTTAAAAATCAATAATAGAATTGGGTGCAATTTTTGAATTCGAAATATAAATTAGTAAGGAAAAAGGTAATTGAACATTTTAAACTTAGCTCTTCCGTTTCGGACGACCTGATTTTGAGAACGATTCATTTGGGAAGGTTAAGGGGAAAATTACCTGATTTTTGCACAACGTATTTGCTGGAAACTTTTCTGGCATTGAAGGATGTTCGTTTTTTCAATGAGTATCTATGGGTCATAGGTTCCGGTGAACTATCAGAAAGGGCAAGCGATTATTTTTACAATAATCTGGACAAAAGTGGACATTACTCGTATTGTTATGATCAAAATCTAAAGTATTGCCTAAGCTTGGATAGTGATCTGGCTCAGGTCAGTAAGGAGGATTTCAAAGACAAATACATAGCCTTGATAGGTAGTCCCTTTCACTTTTTTTATGCTTTTAAAGCCTTAAAAAGGCTAGGGGTCTGTGTAGATGTGCTAAATATCAAATATCATCCAAACAGAGTTTTAAAACACCTCTTTAATAATACCTTGGTCTCTATGGTATACCGATGGTTTTTTGGTCGGGCAAACTATTTTGAAATAAACATACCAAACAAGCGATTCCTGAAAAGTATAAGGACACCCAAAACCTATGACATGGGTTTTCATAAATTAGGCTTTATCATCCATCAAAATTTGATCGATCAGTTTCCAGAGGGCCTGATCAATGACCACTGGGGGGCGTTGCCACTGTTCAAGGGAAGGTCTACCTTGGACTATTCAAAACTGTTTGGTGCCAATATGATTGTCACCAATCACCTAATAAGTCCCAAAATAGATTCTGGAAGCATTCTGTGCTATACATTGATTTCCGCCAATAGGCTAAAAAGGGATATTTATTTGGGCCTAGGCAAAAGAATCGTAAAATCACTGTCTTTACTGGCATCTGGTACTGTGAAGTCCGTAGATAATACAAAAGGAAAAATGTTCTATGAAATGCACCCTTGGCTATTGGCACGCACAAGGGAAATTACTAACAAAGTAAAAGTTAATTAAATTGGGAACCTGGACTAATACGAAGAATCATGGAGGATAAAGTATATCTATTAATGGAGGATGATACCGAGATTTTTGGCAACGGCACCGGACATGTAATGCACAGAGTTTACTTGCCAGTGGTACGTTATTGCGAAATATTAAAGGAATACAAAGCCAAATCCACGTTTTACATTGATATGGCCCATTGGTTGTTTCTTAATGAAAACGCTGGATTTAAAGATTTCAGATTTCAGGCAGAATTGATAGAGACAACCATTGTACACCTTTTAAAAAATGATATGGAGGTCCAGCTACACCTTCATTCCCAATGGGCAAATGCGAGAATAGAGAATGGTCAGGTTTATGTAACTGATAAATGGAATATTGGCCAATTGGACAAAGAGGATCAGGAAAAGATTTTTCTGAATGGGGCAAAACGCCTACGGGAAGTTATCGTCAATGCTGGATATCAGAATGAATTCAATTCCTTTAAGGCAGGATCTTGGGGTTTACAGCCTTTCCATTTTTTATATGATACGTTTGTAGATCAAGGGGTTAAAATAGTCTTAGGTCCAACAAAGGATTTAGTATTGCCTGCTCTGGATTTGGATTATTCAGGTATGGAAAGCGAAATATCGCCCTATTATTGTAGAAAGGAAGATATAAATAGTATAGGGGATAAGATGGATATTACCATTGTTCCCATGACACCTACTTATCTTAACTGGATAGATTTGGCACGGTATGTCATTCATGTAAAGTATAGGAACTTTATGGAGCGTAATGACAAGGATTTGGATATCTATGGCATACCTAATGAAGTCCTTAAGCTTAACCCAGTTTTTAATAGAGACAGCATACATTCTTTGCGTATGCCCTATAAAACCAACTTGAAAATGAACAAACAGCCTTATTGGTATTTAAAAAAAACGTTCAGGAGGGCGTACGATCTGGTAATGAAAAATGATTATGACTATAAACTAATGGTATTGGAGACCCATACCAAAGATTTTAAAAATGTGTTTCAAGACATTGATAAGTTTATGAAGCACCTAACCTCCAATTATGAAAATATTGAATTTATAACAACTTCAGATTTGGTTGAACACATAAAGCAGGGAAAGCTTAACCCTCTTTTTAAATCATAAAAATGATCAGGCTCTTAATGAGAAGCATTTTATTCGCAATTTAATCGGTACCAACCAATAGTTTATCAATGGCTGTAGATAGGGAATGTATTTTGAAATGTTGTCAAACCAATGACCTGTCATGTTACGACCCGTATGATATATGGATGACCGATTTGGGCATACAGGTAAAGTCCCTGTTCAATAAAAACAAGTATTTGGGAATACTTCCCGCAGCCGCTTTAACACTATTTGACCATTTCCTAAACAACAATACCCGGCTCGGATACAAAAGAAGGGAGTACCCAACCGCAAGGGCGATGGCGGCACTTACCCTTTTGAATCTCTATAAAATTGAACATAAGGAATCATACATACAGGTAGCCAAATTGCATTTGGACTGGCTACTTGAGAACACCTGTAAAGGCTATGCCGGTCTCTGTTGGGGATTAGGCTTTAAATGGGCCGCCGGCGAGGGATTGGACTACAATGAGAACACGCCGTTCAGTACCCACACCCCCTATGCCCTGGAAGCGATACATACCTATGTGCAAATAACCAAGGATACGAGCTATATCCGCCACATAAAAAGCATATTTGATTTTTATGAAAACGACATAAAGGTCCTTTATGAAAATGATACCGAAATGGCCACCTCCTACGGCCCGTCCAAGGACAGACTGGTCACCAATTCGGTTTCCTACACCATGTACGCCTATGCTATTTTTTTAGGCTATTTCCCCGATAAAGAAGATGCTATCAAGGAAAAAATTGGCAAGTTGTACAACTTTATTCAAAAAAGGCAACGTAGTGATGGTTCATGGTTGTATTCGCCCGATGATGAAGATTCCTTTATAGATTGTTTCCATAGCTGTTTCGTGCTCAAGAATATCGATAAAACCCATCAAATTGTACCGTTAAGGGAAGCTGAGAGAACCACAAACATGGGCTATGATTATTTAAAGCTTCATTTTTACGCATCCAAGGACGGACTTTTCAAAAGGTTTAGCCTTAGCAATAAACCCTCCATTATAAAATACGATCTGTACGATAACGCGGAGTTTTTACATTTGGCCGTGTTACTGCGAGATCTTGATTTTGCCAAAAAATTGGCAGCTTCCATAGACTTGAAATTTTGTAAAGGGGATGCTATTTATTCGGTCATTGATATGTTCAATTTCCGAAAAAACAAGAACACCTTACGTTGGGCCAAAATGCCCTATTTATATGCGCTATCGACATTCCATCTTTTTCAAGAATAAAGCTTTCCAGTCTCGATGGTGTTCATTTTGTGGTGAATAAGGGTCGTTCGTCTAGCGGCATTCCGGGCTTTGGAACCGTGATTTTTTGTCCAACTTCATTTTGTCCATCGCTTATGGTGTTTAATCGTGTTTTTATGTTATTGCCGTTACGATGAATTTTCTTTGTCCTTGGTAACCTTTGCATGAAAACACTAACAAACTAGCTATATGTGCGGAATTTTAGGATCGGTAAACATACCCTTTTCGGAGGATATCCTCGATTTGATTGCGCATAGGGGGCCGGATGATTTTGGTATTGAAAGGTTCCAAATAGGCGAACACGATGTTCATTTTGGACATCGCAGGTTATCCATAGTCGATTTGAGTCCCGCGGGGCATCAGCCCATGGTATCCCCATGCGGAAATTATGTCCTCATTTTTAACGGTGAGATCTACAATCATCAAGAATTAAGACAACGGTTACCCAAGAATTTGGAATTTAAGGGACATTCAGATAGTGAAACCCTGTTGTATTATCTAATCAATTTTGGTCAGCAAGGCATTGCTGACCTTAATGGAATATTTGCCTTTGCCTTTGCGGATAAGGCGAAGAAGCGAATGATTTTAGCTCGGGATCCTTTTGGTGTAAAACCTTTGTATTATTCCCATAGTGAGAACGGACTTGTTTTTTCATCTGAAATTAGACCGATTCAGGCACTCCTGAATGAGAATGAATTTGATGGACAGGCACTGGCCAGTTTGTTGAGATTGCGATACAATGCCGCTCCTAGGACACTTTTTAAAAATGTTCAAAAAGTCCCTTCCGGTCATAGTATTATTTGGGATATTTCCGATGCCAAAATCACCCATGAATCCCATTTTTATGCTTCCCAATTGCCCAAAACCATAAAAGGCGGTAAAAAGGAATTGGTGGATGCCTACGGAGATATTGTGGAAGCATCCGTAAAAAGACAATTGTTATCAGATGTTGAAGTTGGGGTATTATTGAGTGGCGGCATAGACAGCGCCATGATCGCGGCACTTGCAAAAAAGCACTATACCGGAAAATTGAAGGCGTTTACCATCGGTTTTGAAGGGGAGTTCGAAGAGGACGAAATAGCCGATGCCAAGGAAACTGCTGAACTTTTGGGCCTTGAACATCACGTGGAGAAGATTTCGTTTCATGATTTTCTCGGCTTGATAAAGGAGTGTTCCCGTATTGTGGAAGAACCCTTGGCAACGACTTCCATGATACCCATGTATTACTTGGCCAAGTTGGCTGCGGGGCATGTAAAGGTTGTATTGACAGGTCAAGGTGCCGATGAACCTTTAGGGGGATATACCCGATACCGTTCGGAAATTATCAGGGAACATTTGCCATCCCCGATAAGGTCCGTATTGAAACCCACATTTCAACTTTTGGGAACCAAGAACGATCAATTGATCCGTGGGGCCAAGACCATGGAAATTGCCAATGAAATGGAGCGGTTCCTTTCGGTATATGAAATTTTTGACAAAGAGGAGATACAGGCATTACTTGGTAAAGAAGACAATCTCAGTAAAGAATTGATCGGTCATTTTTATGCTACATTGGACTGTAAATCCCGTAACCATCCGACCGAAAAAATGATGGCCCTGGATACCCGTCTCAACCTCTCAGACGACCTTTTGAACTATACGGATAAAATAACGATGAACTTTGCCTTGGAATGTAGGGTTCCCATGCTGGATCTGGAATTGGTGCGTTTTATGGAATCACTTCCTTTGGAACGAAAGGTCAATTACCGTGAAGGAAAATTGATACACAAGGCCTATGCTGAAAAATTATTGCCAAAAAAGATAATCAACAGAAAGAAGAAAGGTTTTCAATCCCCTACCAATAGGTGGTTCAGGGAAGAAATGGAAACTTTAAAAAGGTTATTGTTAGATTCCTCTTCGGCCTTTTCAAAGGTATTCAACCTATCCTCCGTAACTAAAATTCTACACGATCACGCATCGGGATATAACAAGGAGAAACAAATTTTTCTATTACTGAGCATCTATTATTGGTTCGAATCTAATGACACTAACTAAAAAAAATATGGTTTGGGAAATGTTGAACGGGGTCAAGACCGCCGTTCCCAATTCGCGCGAGGAACTACTGGACTACGTATTCGAGAACAAGAATATCCTGGTAGCCGTAAATGCGGAAAAAATCCATCATGCCACGGAACTTTCAAAAGAAATTATCAACAGAAACGTTGGCTATCCAGATGGCGTAGGGGCCGTTTGGGCCCTCAACAGGAAGGGACATAAAAAGGCGCAAAAGATTCCTGGGTGCGAGCTCTGGTTGGATATTGTGGCCAAATACCATGACAGCAAGAGTTTTTTTCTCATGGGTGGGGAAGATACGGTTATCAACAAAACGGTGGAGCTTTTAAAGACACGGTATCCCAATATGAACCTAGTGGGATACCGTAACGGTTTTCTAAAAGATCAAAAAGAAAAGGAAGACCTATTGGAAGAGATTGCTTTAAAACGCCCCGATGTGGTCTTTGTGGCCATGGGCAGCCCCAGACAGGAGCTTTTGATGGAAGAGATGGCGAAGCTACATGCTGCCGTCTATCAAGGACTAGGCGGAAGTTTTGATGTTTTTACCGGCAAAGTTCACAGGGCACCGGAATGGTGGATCAAAAATGGCCTCGAGGGTGTTTACAGGACCATGAAAGAACCCAAGAAGCGTGTAATGAGAGATATTAGGGTATTGCCCTTTTTTATGAATTTAATATTGAACAGGCTATGATACATCTCGCAAAAGCATCCGATTTTAAAGCTTGGAACGGTTTCCTCGAGGAGGAGAAGGAACGACAGCTTGTTACCATTGCCCACAACCCTTCCTTGGGACGCATTTTAGCCAAGACCTTTGGTTACAAGGAAGAGAATATGTTTATCATGAAGGATGACCAGATCATTGGTGTCCTTCCCGCTGTAAAGGTGGGTAAAAAACTGGTATCCATGCCCCATTTTTCATATGGTGGTCCTATTTTTTGTTCCAAGTCCAAGGAAAATCTGGAAGTTTCCAACCTTTTGAACGAAACCAGTTTTGAAGTAAGGGGGCTACAGAAAGTGACGGATAATTTTTATGCCAATAAGATCTTGTCCAAGGTAAAACTCAAGAATTGTCCGGAAGAACAGTTTATGAACATATCCTCATCGGCCCGAAGAAAGATACGACAAGCGAGAAAGAGAAATTTTCAAACGAAGCATGGAGGCTTGGAGCTGCTGGACGATTTCTATAAAATATATTCAAAAAGAATGTTCCAAAAAGGTTCGCCTCCATTGGGGAAGGATTTTTTTAGGAACCTCTTGTCGGATTATGAACATGGCAAGGCCCAAATTTCCGCAATATATTCCAATGGGAATGTTGCGGCTGCCGGACTAACGCTATGTTATAAGGATTTTAATGAACTATGCTGGGTAAGTTCAGACAAAAAGTATGACAAGTATAATGTAAACTCTTTGTTATACTGGAATATCATTAAGGACTCCATTGCAAATGGTTACTGTTATTTTTCCATGGGAAGGTCCACGGTCAATAGTACCAACCATAGATTTAAAAAACAATGGAACCCCATAGAATTGCCACTCTTTTTTAACCACTCCCATTCCGTAGGAAAGTCAATTAAGGAATTCACGTTTTTAACGAAGCTCTGGAAGCTCCAGCCATTTAAAACATCCGTTCTTTTTGGGAAATACATCTCCAAATATGTGTATTGACAGCGAATGGAAACCAAAAAAAATAAAATGACCAATAACCCTAATGATACAGTTCATCAACGTGCTGTTTTGGAGTTGTGCCAGGATACAAACGTTTGGAATTCCTTTTTGGAACATGAAAAGGAACACCAAATGGTAACCATTGCGCATAACCCATCCTTGGGCGAAATATTGGAGAAAAGCTTTGGGTATAAGTCCTTTAACTATGCAGTAAAGGAACATGGTGAGGTGATAGGGCTTTTTCCAACCGTTCAAATAGGGAGGAAATTGGTTTCAATGCCCCATTTTTCCTATGGAGGCCCATTCTTAAAACATACTGTTAAAAGGAAGTATAAAGTATCCGAGATGCTCCCTACCAAAAAGTTCGAGGTTCGATCTTTTGAAAAATTGACGGGGGAGGTATTCGATAAAAAAATCAGCTGTGTCGTACCACTACAACCTACGGTCAAGGAACAGATAATGACCTTCAAATCCAAACTGCGCCAAAAGCTTCGGAAGGCCTCAAATCTGGATTTTTCGGTCAGGGTAGGCGGCTTGGAACTGTTGGATGATTTTTATGATTTGTACAGTAAAAAGATGTTGAAATTTGGGTCTCCTACCATAGGTAAGATTTTTTACAAAAACCTCTTGGAATACTATCAATTTGGTGAGGCGGGCATTACCGTAATTAACGAGGGTGACAAAGTGATTGCTGCCGGATTTTCCTTGTCCTACCTGAATTTTAATGAAATCTGCTGGTCTGCCACGGATTGTGCCTATGACAAACACAATCTACATGCCCTGATCTGTTGGGAAATGATGAAAAACTCCATCGGAAAGTATGACTACTTCTCTTTTGGTAGGTCTACGAAAGAGAGCAACAACCATCGGTTTAAAAAACAGTGGAACCCCTTGGAGCTTCCCATTTATTATAATTATTCGGAGCCTGTGGGAGCATCTCTGAAGGAAATGACATTTCTAACAAAAATCTGGAAATTACAGCCTTTAAAATCTTCGGTATTTTTTGGGCACTATATTTCAAAATACGTTTACTAGATGAATATTCTGACTTTTGACATTGAAGAGTGGTATCATATTTTGGACAATCCGTATACAAAAACCCCTAAGGAATGGGCCAATTTTGAAACGCGGATCCATCAAAATATGGAAACCATCCATGATATATTACATACGGGAAACCTGAGCGCAACATTTTTTGTTGTGGGTTGGATAGCAGAAAAATTCCCTGAGGTGGTGCGTGAAATTGCCTCAAAGGGATATGAAATTGGTAGTCATACCCATTTACATCAATTGGCCTACGAACAGGATAGAAAGACTTTTAAAAAGGACGTAGAAAAATCCATAAAGACTCTGGAGGATTGTACCGGGAAAAAAGTCCGCGCATTCAGGGCTCCCGGTTTTTCCATTACTGAAAGCAATAAGTGGGCATTTGAGGTTTTATATGAATTGGGTATCACGGTCGATTCCTCCGTGTTTGCTGCCAAGAGAGGTCATGGTGGACTATCCGAATACGGGACAAGTAAACCTTCCCTACTTAGATACAACGGTGTGGAGCTAAAGGAATTCCCTATTAATACGCACCCTGTAATGGGTCGGCAACTTATCTTTTCGGGTGGAGGATATTTTAGGTTATTTCCATATCCGTTTATCAAGCAATTCAGTAAAAATTCGGATTACATAATGACCTATTTCCACCCAAGGGATTTTGATCATGGACAGCCCATTCTACAGGGTCTTTCTCCATTCAGAAAATTCAAGTCGTATGTCGGCCTTAAAAATTGCAAGTCAAAATTGGAGCGATGGATCCAGGACTTTGAATTTGTGGACCTGGATACCGCGATAAGGCAAATAGATTGGGCCAAGGTAGCCACTGTGGAATTGGAAGCGGCGGAACAAGAGTGCGTCTCCCTTTTGTCAACAAGGGCCTAAAAAAGACTATATCCAACCGAAGAAATTTGAAGATGAAAAAAATAACCATTATTGCAGGTGCAAGACCCAACTTCATGAAAATTGCACCAATTATTCACGCATTGAAGGAGGCCCAGGACAAAGGCATAAAAATTGATTATAGGCTGATTCACACCGGTCAACACTATGACGAGAAAATGTCCGGTAGTTTTTTTGAGCAACTTCAAATTCCGGAACCCCACGTAAACCTTGCTGCTGGTGGAGGTACGCAAGCGGAACAGACGGCAGCGATCATGCTCAAGTTTGAAAAGGAACTCTTGGAAAACCCCGCGAATTTGGTCTTGGTTGTAGGCGATGTCACCTCTACCATGGCCTGTGCAATAGTAGCCCAAAAACTCCATACAAAAGTGGCCCATGTAGAGGCCGGAATACGATCAAATGATTGGAGTATGCCCGAGGAAATCAACAGGCTTTTGACCGATGCCATCACCAATTACTATTTTACCACTTCAGAATTGGCGAACCAAAACCTTTTGGCAAGTGGGGCAAATCCTGAAACAATTTTCTATGTAGGTAATACAATGATCGATACGCTTTTAAAGCAGCGCCCCCGTTTTAGAAAACCGGCTTTTTGGGACGAGCTTGGATTGCAGGATAAAAGTTACATGGTCATGACCTTACATAGACCGGCCAATGTAGACGAGGAAGCGAATTTGAAGACCCTCATCGATGAGATCATTCTGCATTCTGCACCCTATGATTTGGTATTTCCCGTACATCCTAGAACGGCGAAAGTTTTGGAAAGACTTAAAATTGCTGACAAACGCCTTCATTTGGTGGAACCTATGGGATATTTGGAATTCAATTACCTGGTAGAACGCGCCATGGCCGTTGTTACGGATTCCGGTGGTATTACCGAGGAAACCACCGTGATGGGTATTCCTTGTATGACCCTTAGGGACAATACGGAACGACCTGAAACGATTACCATTGGAACCAACGAACTTTTGGGTACTGATCCAAAGGCCATTAGGCCCGCCATGGAAAAATTGCTATCCGGGAATTGGAAGGTGGGTAGTATTCCACCGCTTTGGGATGGCGCCACGGCCCCCCGTATTATCGAAAATATATTGGGATTGAACGAATTATAATTAGACGGCAGGCAATTATCCGTAGCTTCGTCCGTTGAAGCCTGCAAAAAATTACTAAAATTCTGCGGTTCAATATAATCAAACAGTATCCTAAAATAGAGGTATGCAGCGTTTATTGGAGTTCTGTTTTTTCATTAAGTGTATCTAAAAGATTGCACGTACATTATGAGTGAAAGGCCATATATCTTAGATTTTAAGGAGGAGGACGAAACCGTTTCCATCCAAGACATACTTTTGAAATACACTCGGTTTTGGCCATGGTTCTTGGTTAGTTGTGCCATTTTTTTAGTGCTGGGGCACTACTATAGTAAATATGCACCTAAGACCTTTTATACAGAGGCCAAGATCAAAATTTTGGATGATGCCAAGGAACCCAAAATCATACCCAATGATAGGGTCGTAAACAACCCAAACCTTGGGTTGAACCTGGAAAACCATATAGAGGTTTTAAGATCTTACCGACTTTTAGGTGAGGTTGTGGACGAATTGGGACTGGATATTGATTATTACCAGTCCAACAACTTGGTGTTTTCCCAAATTTGGACGGCTCCTTTCGTTTTGCAAAAGCTTATGGATGATGAGGAAATCTCCAATCCATTGATCTACGAAATAGAAATGACATCCGCAGGATTCAATATTACGGATTCCGATGGTAACTTCTACCTTGTTTCTTATGAGGAAGAACGTGACCGGGAATTTAAATTGCCCTTTCGGATCATTTTGGGAGATATTGACCATGTAAATAGCCATAAAGATATTGTATACCGAGCAGTGCTACGTTCAAAAAGACAGGCCACCATGTTATTGTCAGAGGCATTGAAAATTGGAACATCTGAAAAACAAAGCGATGTAATAACACTTTCCATGAAAGGCAACAGTACGCAACGTACAGAAGCAATTTTGGATGCCATCGTTTACAAATTCGATAGCAACAGTTTGGAGGACAAACAACTTGTGGCCCAACACACATTATCCCTTATTGACCAACGATTCAAGGATTTGTCCACGGAATTGGATTCCATCGAATTGAGCAAGGAGGACTTTAAGAAATTGGAAGACCTTTCCTATATACAGGCCGATGCCAACGCGAGCTTGAGTAAGAGGACGATTAGTGAGAGTGAGGTATTACGATTAGAAACACAACTATCTTTGATTGGCATTTTAAAGAAGTCGTTGTACTCAGATGAGGCCTACGGCCTTTTGGCGGCGGATATAGGTCTAGCGAACCAGGCTTTGAACACTATGGTCCAGGATTATAACGAGTTGGCCAGGGAACGCCAAAAATTAATGCTTTCCGTAGGCAAGGACCACCCGAACCTCAAAAACCTTTCGGAGCGATTGGATTTTGCCAGGGATAACATCCTTAAGACAGTTGGGGTTTACGAGGCACAGATGAGAACTTCCTTGCGCACCTACAATGAGGAAAAGAGTAGGGCCGGTTCTGAATTTTCACAAATACCGGAACAGGAGCGAATTCTTCGATCTATTGAAAGACAGCAGAATATCAAGGAAAACCTTTATTTATTGCTCTTGCGAAAGCGGGAGGAAGCGGCCATTGACTATGCGGCACCCGCCTCATCGATCAAAGTAATCGACTACAGTGTTAGTGGACTTAAACCCGTTTGGCCCAAAAAAGTGTTGGTGTATCCAGTTTCACTGCTATTGGGTTTCATTTTGCCCTTTACCTTCATATTTTTCAAATCTTCCATGGATACCAAAGTCCAAGGTAGGGAGGAAATCGAAAAAATCAATCCGGAGATACCCACATTGATAGAGATTCCCTTTTTTAAGTACAAAAAGAATATGCACGGATTCCAAGAGGGCTCTGCATTGGCGGAATCGTACCGAATCTTAAGCACCAATACAGATTACCTAGTCCCCAAAAAGGAAGGTGGAAAAGTCGTTTTTGTGACTTCCGCGATCAAGGAAGAAGGTAAGACCATGACCGCCCTTAACTTATCGTTGGCCTATGCCAGTTTGGGAAAAAGGGTTCTATTGGTTGGGGCGGATCTCCGCAATCCAAAGTTGCACAGTTATATGGATTTGGATAGGAATTCACCTGGGCTTTCGGATTATTTAAAAAATGCTTGGTTTGATTTTCAGGATGGTATCCAATTCGGTTTTAAGAAAAACTTTAATCACCACGTTTACCTAAGTGGGTTTATTCCAGAAAGTGCCCCTGCGCTACTTTCCAATAAGCGTTTTGCTGAATTTTTAGAGGAAGCCAAAAGAAGTTACGATTATGTTGTAATGGATACCGCACCTACAATGTTGGTTACGGATACCTTCCTTATTTCGGACCTTGCAGATGTCACCTTATTTGTGTTGCGTTCAGGTATGACGGACAAAAACCTATTGCAATTTTCAAAGGAATTGCACAAAAACAAAAAGCTAAAAAATATGGCCTATGTAGTGAACGCCGTGGGTAACCTCAAGCATAGGAAGTACAATTATGGCTATGCGTATGGCTATAATGGCTAATTGCCTTCTTCAACAGTGATAGGTGTAATTCAAGGAGTTTGCCTAGGCAGATATAACCCTTTTTTAAATAAGGAACTTTGGTGAAAAAAGTTGGATTCGTTTATTCTACAGATGCACCAATGTACAATTGGCAGCAGCGATTTGTCAAGAGTGTCGTGGAAAACCAAAACTTTGAAACGGTGTTTCTTTACTTGGACCAAGCTTTCAAACGAGAAACCGCACCAAATTCCACTATAAATTCGCTCGCCGGAACGCTTTTAAATCTTCATTTGGTTTTCGAAAAAAAACTCTTGAACACCATGCAACCAATATCGGTTACATCGGATTTTTTAAAAAGTACCTATCCTTCTATTACAACCATCAATGTAGCCTCCTTAAGGAAAGATGGTCCTAAAAACCCTGATTTTGAGGTTATCGTAAACCTAACCGATGTTTTGCTATCGGAAGAAGATATTGATGCATCCAAAAACGGCGTATGGAATATACTATTTTCCGATGCCGAACAAAATAGACGCGGTCCCATCGGGTTTTGGGAGGTTTTGGAGGGCGATTCGGGTATCGGGGCAACTTTATGTACCATTGCGGACAACAACCAAGATCGTTGTAACATACGAAGTACGTGCTATTTTAACCGGGCATGGTCCATGTCCGAAACATCTAGAACGGTAACAGAGGGTGCCGTTTCCATGGTGTTGAAGGAATTAAATGCCCTGTCTGATGACAATCGGACTATTTCCTTAAAACCCGATTCCCAACTTCCAAATATGAAATATCCAGGATTTTCGGATGTTTTTAGGTATATGGGTAGATTTTATTATGGATTAGGGGCCAAGGCATTAGAGAAATTGGGGAATGCTTTTTTTGGAATACGGCCGGAAAAATGGTCACTTTTTTTAGGTTATGGCGATTTTGAAACCGCTTCGTTGGACAAATTTAAGTCGGTCCCAATGCCCAAGGACGAATTCTGGGCCGATCCCTTTCTATTTGAACACGAAGGGAGGGATTATGTGTTTTTTGAAAACTATTCCTATCATACAAAAAGAGGAAAAATTTCGTGTGGAATTTTGGAAGACAATACCTTGAAGCACATCAAAGATGTAATGGTAATGGATTATCACCTTTCCTTTCCTTTTATATTCAGGGAAGGAGAGGATATTTTTTTGATGCCGGAAACCTCGGCGAATAAAAGGTTGGAGCTTTACAGGGCTGTCGATTTTCCCATTTCTTGGGAACTATACAGCACCGCTTTTGAAGGGGAACTTGTGGCCGACCCACTTTTTTACAAAGATGCCGACAATCAACGGTGGCTCTTCATTAATAAACAGGCGGACGGGGCGTCACCCATGAACAGTGAACTATTCATCTATCGGGTAGATTCACTACATCTGAAGGAGTTGGTTCCCCATCGCCAAAACCCGGTAATTATTGATGCCCGTGTAGCGCGCAACGGGGGTGGTATTTTCAAAAAGGGCAATGTACCCTTTAGACCTTCACAAAGAAATGAGGATGGGATTTATGGTAGGGCACTGAATATCAATCAAATCAAAAAGTTGAGCTTAGAGGAATATGAAGAAGCGGTGACGGCAGTTTACCATCCAACTTTTGACAAAGGCCTTATGGCCATGCACCATCTACATCAAACCAAAAAAGCCTTTGTTTTTGATGCAGCCTACCGTAATTCATTAAAAATGAAATCCTAAGGCAATGATTATTGGGGCAATCCGCTCCAAATCTCAACATCGTCTATCCACTGATGCATTGGGTGGGTATTTCCATAAACTTGGGTAAGTATGATAAAATCCAAATTGTCGCCTCTGTTGGTAGTAGCACCGTAATGCTCCGCTACCAAGTTTCCGTTCACCCGCATGGAAGCATAACCATCTGAATCTTCGCTCCATTTTAAATAGTACTCCACTTTGAACCATTCTTCCCTAGGTATGGGCACTTGATAGTTCCTTTCTTGCCATATTGGTTCAGCTGGATTTGTATCCCCTTGAAACAGCCAGTGGGCTGTTCCGTTGTCATCCGTGGTGATAAACGCGATCATACGGAAACCATCTGTGCTGCTTGTATTGTATTTTTTTGTCTTATACTCCCAAATGGCGCGCCAATTATCGGGACCATTTAATGAGGTATCATCGATTTTCATCCAATAGCTCATGTAAAGTTCTGTTGGATTTTCCAGAACATTATTTATTTGATACGGTGTTTGGGTTACACCAATGTCATAATTGACACGTTGAAAGAGGGTAGTGGTCTGGTTACCGTCTACACCTACCACAGTATCCATAAAGTTCTGAATGGCAGGACCACCATCATCCTCAATTCTATGGATACCGGCAAAATTCGATCCCAGGATATTGATAGGCCAGGTAAATCCTGTTTCATCATCCTTGCCCCTTATGACTTGATAACCCTCCTTTACTTCATCCACATAGGTATTCGCCTCAAAACCGGAACGGAACAATAATTGCGGTGTGGATGGAAGTGAATCGGTACCTCCATCCTTATTGCAGGAGGCGACCAGTAGCAAGGCCAAAATATATGGCACTAATGTTTTCATAATGGGCTATAGAATACTCCAACATCAACGACATCGGAGCGTAACAATTTTTTTCAAATATAAATAATATCAACAACCTAAAATCAATCGTTTCTTTTTGATTGCCTATATATCCGTCAAATGACCTTTTAGCCTGACTCGCAATTTATATTAGGGATTAGGGGGTAGGGACGCCATCCCAAATTTGCAGGTCGTCCACCCATTGGTACATGGGGTGCGAATTTCCGTAAACCTGGGTGAGCATTATAAAATCCATGGGGTCAGCGTTATAGGTCGTTGGACCATAATGTTCCCCAATAAGTTGGTCGTTGACCTTCATGGAAGCGTATCCGTTGGAATCATTGCTCCAACGCAGAAAAAATTCCAGCTTGAACCATTTGCCCATAATCAAGGGAATTTTATAGTTTTCAACTTGCCAAACAGGCATTTGCGGATTTCTGTCGCCCTGAAACAACCATAAGGGTTTTCCCTGAATGTCCTTTGCCATGTAGGCGATCATTCTAAAACCGTTGTTTTCCGCATAGTTCTTTGTCTTATATTCCCAAAGCGCACGCCATTCATCATTTCCCAACAGCGATACGGTGTCCGTTTTCATCCAGTAGCTTATGTACAATTCCTTGGGATTCTGTTGTATATGATTTATTTGATACGGGGTCTGTGTCACCTGAACGTCATAGGATACTTCCTGATACAGCGTGGTGGTAATAGCTCCGTTTGGCCCTTGAGCCCTTTCCAAGCGATTTGAAATCGCTTTACCATTATCGTCATTTACCCGATGAATGCCACTAAAGTCGGAACCCAAAATAAATAGCGGCCAGGAAAATCCCGTTTCGGTGTCTTTTCCTGTCAAATACTGGTAACCTTCCTGTGGTGCACTTAGCGAAACGCCTTCAAATCCGGATTTAAAAAGTAACGTGGGAGCAGGGTTCTGATATTGGGCCACCGGAGCTATTTCTTCGGATGCAAATTTTTTGGATTTCCCTCCTTTAGTATTGTTTGGTGAGAAAACAAAGAAAGTAATTCCTAAAGCTATTGCTACTAATATCAGGAATTGCCTAATCATTTTCATCACCCGAAAAAATTCTTGATTGGTTAACTGGCGTTAGTATTATTCCTCCATGGTATGATAAACGTTCTGTCTATCATTTTATTTTAATTAAATTGTTGATAATCAAATGATTAATGTAAAATAAAATTCTTTTTGTTCGGCATTTGTTCGAAAATTTAACCTAAATACATGACCGATTTCCTATTAATCTTGGTATATCAACCTTGTAAAAGAACCTGCTCGTTGTGAAATTTAAAATAAATTTAGGGATATTTCCCAATGCAAATATAAGCTACTGTAGTGTTTCTGTGATTAAAGAATTTGCATTATACAGTATTTGCAATATTGGATATTCAAATAATGTTGAACCTCAGAACTGAAAAAAAACTAGCATTTCATATCTTTCTCATTTTATGCCCATTAAAAAAACGGTGGCCTCCAAATACTCTTTTTGCGATCGATAATCCTTTTTCTTCTCAAAATTTACATGTGATAGCTCGCCATAATTTCCATTTTGTTCCAAAGCATGGAGCACACGCAACATTTGGTTGAAGTTTCCTTTTAGTACAAATTGATAGGTATCGTATCGGGTATCCCCTTCGACAAACGTATGGGGCCGATTAAAATCCATGACCTGTACCTGTTGTTTTTCCGCTTCTTGGTTTAGAACCTTTAACAGATTGTTTTGGAAGGAGGTGTCCTTCATATCCATCGAGGTCAAAATGGAATCATAATACACTTTCTGCTGCTCTAGCATCCCTAACTTTTGGGGTAGGTTGGAAAACTGTCCGACTTCCTTGTTCAAAACTTGGTATTGTTTTCGCACGGCAAAAGTCTTGTCAATGGCCAAATAATAACTAGCTACCAACAAAAGCAAAATACCTACTAACAATGCTTTATTTCGTTTATCTAAGGCCATCGATGTTTATTTTTAAAGTGAACTGGGAGGCATCCGAGGAAGCATAGTCGAAATCCAAGGTTTCCACGTTAGCTATCCATTCTTGTTCTTCCAGTTTCTCCAGCCATTGCGAAAACTCTTCGCTATCTTTCGATATTCCCGATACAACGAGACTGGAATCTTCCAATAAAATTGGCTTGTCTTTTTGAACCGTTTTTTCCAAAGGGCGATAGGTCATACCTTCCAACAGGATACTATTTGGAAGGGATATCGCGAGCGCATCCAAGTAGGCGGTGGCATTGGAACTCGAGGATTTTTGCAACATCTCCACCCGTTCCCTTTTGCTTTCAACGGAAAGCCTCAGTTCCTGTAAGGCACCTTTTCGAGACCCATTGGCTTCCAAACTGGAGTTCAATTCTTCAACTTTACCAAAGTAATGCTGATAAATCAGAAAGTTTCCCAATAACAACACGATGAAAAAACCTAGGGCAAACCGAATGCCCGTTTGAAACAATCGTTGGTTTTGGTATTGGTTGCCTAATGATTGTAGCAATCCGGTAAAATTGTTTGAAGGAACAGTCCTCCCCAAGTACCCTAATATGTGGGAGAAGGATAGGATATCATTCGAGGAGAGAGAGAGCCCGTTTACTTCATGAACTTTGGAATAATTGATTGTTTCCTGACTACAACCCTGCAGTTGACCGTTCTGTAACTCTAACTGCCATTTGGCCGTTTGAACGTGGGATTCTTTCAAATGAGGTATTATAGAACGGACGGTAGAAAGCCCCAAGGAAATTGAAAAAGTCCGGATTCCTTTATCCTGTAATCTCTTTAAAAGTGATTCCACGGTTTGTTTACGGGCAATACTGACCATAGAAATGGATTCCTGTTCCAAAATTTGGTAATAAAAATCAGTATGGTCCAAGTTTGGAAACGCCTGATTTACCAAAGAGGCAGGTGAGCTTTCGCCCGATTTCTCCAAACGTTTGGTCAAAACGGCTGGGGTATTGATACAGGCAAAGACCGGGGCCTTTCTATCAATTTCCTTGGACATCTTCTCTAAAGATTCAAATCGTTGGCTATTTTCAATAAGAAGGTTCCCCTTTTTATTGACAACCCTAAGTGCCAAATAGACCTCCCGACCTTCTTCTTCGAGAATTTCGAGACCCTCATAGGTGTGACCCTCCTTCAGATATGTCAATAACTTTTGTAGCACTAGTAAATGACCGTTGGTTTAATTAAAATGGTCAATTTTTGTTTGGTATCCTCACGTCTGCGTTGACTGAACAACCACTTGATGACCGGAACCCGTGCCAATAACGGCACCCCGTTGCCAGAATCGTTCTTGACCTTTTCCTCCAATCCGCCCAAAATGGCCAGATCTTGGTTCTGCATACGGATAATCGAACTGAATTCCCGAGAGGTTAGTCCCGGAGGTGCATCTTCCTCAATACGTTCTCCACTGAAATCGGATTGGATTACATTGATATCCAAGGTCACCTGTCCATCGCCCGATACCAAAGGCTTGATGCCAATGGCCAATTCGGCGTCTATAGGTACATAATTTCGGATTTCGGAGGAGGTAGGTATCTGTGAGCCAAAGAAACTTTGGTTGGTCACAACGTAATAGGTCGTCTCCCCAATGGAAAGATTGGCCCGATGCCCATTCAGGGTAGAAAGCTTAGGGGAAGACCGAATTTTGAGATTACCATTTTCCTCCATGGCCTTGATATTCGCAAAAAACTCGGGGATGACCTTTCCCATATTAAAGGATCCGAAACCATCGAAGCCGCCTATAATCTTATTGACCGTATTGGCCCCCATGGTGACATCCGCACTGGGGAACAATTTGCCTTGGGTGTCTACCGGACCATCGCCAATCCCCCAGCTAATACCCGTCTCAACGGTGGCCGATTTACGGACTTCCAAGATCATTACCTCGATCAAAACCACAGGTACAGGTTTGTCGATTTCCTTGATAAAGGATTTGAATCGGTTGATGTTCGAGGCGGGTCCGCTGATAAAGAAGCTGTTGAGTTCATAATCAACCCTAATATCTAAATCGTCCTTGATTTCGTCCGGAATGATACTAACGATGGCCTCTGCGCCGTCCTGATAATTACCAAAACCATCGTCGCTACGGGTATCTAGGTTTCGCTGATTACCAAACCCTCCTGCTTGAATACCTCCGGAGGTGCCTCCGTTTGCCCCGAAAAAGTTGATATTTCCTTCTTGCGTTCTACCCGATGCCCGTGTACTTCGTACTTGCGATGGATTTCCCAAAAGTTCGACCGAACGGTGCATCATCTGTACCACTTCCACCCTGCGAAGGCTCAATTGGTCCGAGGTACCGAAAAAGTAGATTCCGTCCATTTTCTTATAGGTAAAATGAACAGCTCCACCCGTGTTGGTGGGCGCAGGGATATTATTTCGAATAGTACGATTGGCCCCATTTTGTGCATCAGGGGTTTCGGCTGTAGGCGATGAAACCTGACCGGTGAAGATGTGGTCGAACAGATCATCCAAGTGAATGTCCCTAGCATTAAAGGTAACCAATCCCGCTTGCTCCAAGGGACTGGCCGTGTAGATATTCAGGCGTAAATCTTGTTTAAGGCCCTCCAATATTTGGGCTATGGAGGTATTCTTGAAATCGACATCCAATCGTTGGCGTAGCGTATCCAATACCTGATATCCCAGATTGTTAGTAATCAAACGCTTTTTGGTAGCGGGGCCTTGACCGACGGACTGAAACGAATCGAACAAATAGAATCCATCCTTGGATTTGGTATATTCTAATTGATTGGTCGTAGCCAATTTTTCCATAGCAAGATCAAACGGAACATTGGAGAGATATAGGGTTAAATTAATCTTTTCCATTCCCGTGGCGAACAACAGGTTCTTTCCCGAAACATCCATGATTTTACGAAAGGCCTTGTCCAAGGGGTCGTTTTGAAGATCTAGGGTCAAAAGGTCGTTGTTAGGCTGGTAGGCTGCCACTATTTCCTTTTCAGAAGGAGGTTCTCTGGTAGGTGTATAGCGTTTAATGGCCATAATGTTTCCCGTAAACTCGATATCCAACTGGTATTCCTTGCAGAGATAGACCAAAAGGTCGCTTACCGTTACATTGGAAAAATTGTTGACAAGATTGATATTCGAAATATCCGGGGCAATGGAAAGGTTCAAACCATGCACCTTGGAAACAGCCAGTAAAAAATTGGGTAAGGTGACATTGCTCACGTTAAACTCCAGTTTCAGGTTTTCCTTAAGTTCCGAATTATCGATGGCAAGTACTTCCAGTTGGTTTTTTATCTGTTCGATGCGCCGGGATTCCTGAGCGGAAATCCGCAGACAGCATAAGAGAAGAAATATATAGAGTAGGTGTTTCATGGTGTTGGTTAAGTCCTAATATGTATTAGGAGGTTAGCAATGGAAAGGCTTCGTCCACGGAGGTAATCCCCTTTCTAATGAGTTGAATGGCATTATCGCTTAATGTGGACCATTCCATGGTTTGTAGCAGGTCGTCAATTTCCAGACGGTTTTCACGGATGCTGGCCTGTAAGTTTTTAGTGATCGGTACTATTTCATAGACCGCTTCCCTTCCTTGATACCCTGTATGATGGCATTCATTACAACCTTGGGCAACGTAATGGTCTTTCAAATCTTTGGGAATTTCAAAACCTGTTGGGAATTGGGCGGTGTCAATGGCTTGTTTTTCTTTACAATTAGGGCAAAGCCTTCGCACCAAGCGTTGGGCTAGGCTCATGTTCAAGGTACTGGAAATCAAAAAGGAAGGTACCCCCATATCGATAAGTCGGGAAATGGTTCCCCAGGCCGAATTGGTGTGGATGGTAGATAGCACCAAATGCCCCGTTTGGGCGGCACGGATGGCAATATTGGCGGTTTCGGCATCCCGAATCTCACCGACCATGATGATATTAGGATCTTGGCGGAGAAAGGTCTTAAGGGTTCGGACAAAGTCCAAACCAATATTTTCCTTGAGTTGTACTTGATTGATTCCATCCAGGGTGTATTCAATAGGATCTTCCAAGGTTAGAATGTTGTCCTCCGTCTTGTTCAGTTCCTTTAAAGTGGCGTATAAGGTTGTCGTTTTCCCCGATCCCGTAGGCCCTGAAATCAAGATGATACCACTGGGACGTTTCAGACCCTCTCTGTATAAGCGCAATTCATCCGCAGAAAAACCCAATCGGTCCAAATCAATAATCGTGGTATCCTTGCTAAGAATCCGGAGCACCAATTTTTCGCCATGAAGTACGGGCAGGGTTGAAACCCGAATATCGAATTCACTGCCATTCGTTTGTATTGAAATCCTGCCATCCTGAGGTAGTCTTTTTTCCGAAATATCCAAATCGGCCTTGATTTTTACCTTATTCACCATCGTAGGGTATTTGTCCAATGGAATTGTAAACTGTTCAATGAGTTTACCATCCAGTCGAAAACGCACCCTACATCGGTTTTCATAAGGTTCAAAATGGATATCGCTACTTCCCATATGCTTCGCATCCAACAGAATCTTTTCCAAAAAATCCTCGGAGTAATGTAATACTCCCGAGGAAGTGGGTTGTGATTTTCGATAGTTGGAGGTCAACAAACGCTGGAGCTCATCCGTTTGACATTGTTCCAAATGTACCGTGGTGCCCAAAATGATATTTAATTCGGAGAGTAGCTCCTCCATTCGGTTACTGTCCGTTTTTAGAATTAATCCCTTTTCCGTAGTACGATGGGGCACTATACGGTAATGAAAGGCCTGTTCGGAAGTTATCCGCTGAAGCAATTGTATCGGTATTTGGGAACTTTCCTGTATCATTTTAGATTATAAAAAGGGTAGTGGTTGACATAAAAAAACTGGAAGCATACACCAAGATCAAAAAGCTGCTCATCAGTCCAGCTAAAGGAATAGTGCCTTTGGAGTTTCTATTTAAATAAACGAGGGACCAAAGTAGGGCTACCAAAATGGAAGCCACGAACAATATAATGAACGTGACCGTTGGGAATCCTAGCGCAAAGGCATAGAAGAAAAGCAAGTCCCCTAGACCAAAGCTCACATTTAAAAAGGTCTTTCTGTGTATAAAGCGTGTGTATAGGCCAAGTACTGCCACTATGATCGTAATGACAATACTATTAATCAAAAAATGTGAAAGGGTAACCTCAAAATCGGAGGATAGTAGGTGGATGCCACCCATCAAAAACGCAACTAAGGGAAAAAGGAACCACCAAACTTCCCTGTTCCTAAGGTCCTGAAGGAATATTAGGGCAAGACCCAGTATTAATGCTATTTTTAGAAGAAAAATCAATCCTTTACAATTTGTTTTGGATTCCCTTCCTGATCTATTTCCCAAACGTTTAAAACACCATCACCGTCAAAATCCGTTACAGCCTCCGCCCTGGCACGAAAGGTACTGTTGTCCGCTTCCAGAATTTCATAACGGTAGTTGGCCGTGCCATTTTCCTTGACGGTCTTGGGGGCAATAAAATCGATTTCGTTTAAGTCTGTCGAGTATTTACTATACATGTAATTGTGTGTGGTCTGGGCATTATAGATAGCCTTTAGCTGGGTCTGGGCCTCAATACTTTTTGCCTTCGTAATCAAGGGCATGAGATTGGGCAGGGCCAACAACAAGAGAATCCCTATAATTGCCAGAACTATTAAGGTTTCTTGAAGGTTCAGCGCGGGAATTTTTCGTTTTATTTGCAGGTTTTTCATGTTCGATTTGGTTTGAAAGATGTTTCTATAACTGTGACATCAGAATTGTATTGTAAAAAAAGTAGTATAAATCCTATTTTATATATTTAATTATATGAAACCCTTGGTTCTTGCTGCGTGTAATAGTTCTTGATTACTGCCGTTAGCAACACCTAAGAGTGATTTTAAATCTTTTTTTCTTCGTTCAATACTTGGTAAAGAAAGTGGAATGTAATCTGGAAGTTCCTTCATTTTAAATCCAAGGGATAGATGGTACAATATTTTTCGGTTTAAGGAATCCACATATACATCCTCAAAATTCTGGTTACTTAACAAATGTCGTACACTGGGACTGTAGTAGTTTTTGCCTCGAACAACAGCGGAAACAGCTTCAATCAAGACATCTTCGTCTATATCCGATTTAATCAAGAAACCTTCTGGCTTCAAGGAATGGAACACATTTGTTATAACACTAATATCATTCAATCCCGTTTGGACGATTATTTTAGTCTCTGGGAACTTAGACCTAATTCGAAGCCCTAAATCCTCACCTCCAACAGCAATACCGCAGGTGGAGGCTGGAAGGGAAATGTCCAGAAGAGCTATTTGATAAAAGTCCGAATCTGAATCATTCATTTTCTGAAGGACATTATCACAACTGTTGGCTTCATGGAAGACTAGGTTTAAATCCTCTTGTATGCCGGCCAATGTGTAGCAATATCCTTTAACTACCATTGGGTGATCATCGATAATTAATAGATGGTTTACAAGCATAAATTCATAAAATCTATATGCCAAAAACGGGAAGCCGTTAATAATATTTTAATGAATTCTGATAATTTTAGGTATCTGTTACTTCTTTGGAGTTATTAGTGAAGAATTGATAAAGTTTAACTTTTTAGGTACAATAAATAAAAATAAGAAAAATCTTACAAAACAATGGTTTTCCCATCATAACTCCTCTTACGATTATTTTCTCCTTTTTCGATGAATGGTTTATTTTTCCAGTATTTCATCGATTTTTTAGTTCATATGTAGGTCTTTTCTACCCTTTACCGAAAAGTATTAGGTTGAATTTCAATGATACAATTGATTTGTTTGAAACCAAATTTTTCAAACGGATAACTCATCAATATAAATTGTATCAAGCTTATGAAAGCATTCAATCAATCTCATTTTCAAATTGGAAAACCTTTAAATGGTATTCTGAAAAGAAGTCATAGTTCCATCATTTGGGTACTTTCTATTTATCTTCTTGCCCATAATGTTTCCTTAGCTCAGGAGGAGGATATTTTTAAAGGAGAACTGGCAAAAGTGTATAATGAAGTCAAATCTCCGGAAGCTGCAGCATTTGAAAAATATGGCAACACAGAAGTAAGTCTATATACTGGCACTCCTCAAATAAACATCCCTCTGCATACCCTAAGTGGACGAGAATTTTCTTTGCCGCTAGCGCTCACGTATGACGCTTCAGGCATTAAGGTAGAACAAATGGCCACATGGGTGGGATTGGCTTGGAACCTAAATCTTGGAGGAAAGATAACCCGTATTACTAATGGATTGCCTGATGACTACATTACAGGTACATATGATACAATGTTTAACGATGTTGCTACGCAACAGATATCTCAAAACTACATTGATAATTACGCTTCGTTTATTTCCAATCCAACATTCCCAAATGATACAAGTGCTCAAAATTATATCCAATACCTATTCGACGTAAACTTTAATTGGGTGGACGCTCAGATAGATTACTATCAGTTAAGTGCGCCTGGACTAAATGAAACCGTAATTCTGGAAAAAAATCCTACAACAAGCGGATTTACGGCAAAGGCACTGAACAACCCTCGCATCAAAATTGAATATACCACAAGTGATACACCCATACATATAGCTACTTGGACCATAACCAATGAGGATGGCACTAAATATGTCTTTTCTGATAATGAGCTAACAGACAGGCGTAATGAATCAGCAGATCAAGGAGAATTGATGGGTGATGCGATTACCGAATATATTTCCGCATGGAACCTTACCCAAATAGTTTCTAAAAATGGAAAGGATACATTTGATATAACTTATCAAGATGAGGGCTTCGAATCGCTGCAATCCTTTGCATCTGCTGCAGGTTCCTTGGTAACGGAGATTCTGCCGAATACCTATAATTATCCTGCACCGGCCTCCCCTTTGAACGTAACCAATGTTGTATCAAGCGTAAAGCAACGTTTTCCCTACGAAATATTCTTGAACACAAAAAAAATGGTACGACTCAACAGGGGTACAAGAAAGGATGTTGATATCACGGACAAGAATAAAAGATTGGCATCCATCGATATTTATGATTGGCAAGGAGGTGTGATCAAGTCAATTGAATTTGACAACAACCATTATTTCAATTCAGATGGCCTTTCAAATGCGAATATTTTTAGTACAGGAAAGTCCTACTATGACATACGATTGAAAATGAATGGGATTTCCATAAAGGGGAGTGATGCGATAGATTATCAAAACTACTTTTTTGAATATATAAATCCAGATGGTTTACCACCAAGGGACTCCTTCGCCCAAGACTATTTTGGGTATTATAACGGGGCCGGAAATAATACAACCCTTTATGAAACCGTAGCGGTAGATAATTATGTTTTTGGTGGGGCTGATCGAGAGCCCAATAATTCATACGGCAAAATTGGCACTTTGAATAAAATCGTTTATCCCACAGGTGGTTACACAGAGTTTGGTTACGAAGGTCACGAAGTTTACTCGTCCTCAACGAATACTTTTCAGGATGCGGTAATGGCGGCCAATCTAACTACCTCTAGTCCTACTACCCCGGACCTATATAGAGATGATCAAGGTGTTTTGTGTGATGATAAATACATAGCGCCTTTCGACCCGAGGATAGTCATCAAAAGTTTTAATGTGTTAGAAGCGGATGATTATGTGATATCCTTAGTTTCCAGCAATAATGACGTAGAGTTTTATTTGGTTGATCCATTGAATATTCCATCACCTTATAATAATTATTGTGATTTTGTTAATGGTCCAAGTGGAAACGTAATAGGATTAATGCCAATGCTTTCTTCAGGTAACCAAACGGTCTATTTAACACCAGGTAAGTATAAGGCGCTATTGCTGTTAGGAAATTTAAATCAATCACCTTCAATAAGTGCCTCTGTTTCAATCTCAAGACAGGTCACAAATCAAGTTTGGGCAAATAGGGATATTGGAGGGCAAAGAATCTCATCGGTTAATGACTTTACCTCTAGTGGCAATATAGCAACAAAAAAAATTGTGAGCTACAATAACGATAACGATGAGAGTACGGGTACCGTTAACTATAAACCAATACTGCATTCCTTTAGGGCCAATGAAAGTGAAAACGGATTCAAATCACAACTTGTAAGATATGGAACGTATGCCAAAGGGAGCGAGCCTTATGTTACCTATTCGTCCGTAACCGAATCCATGGTCAATTCAGCTAATGAAAAACTTGGCGAAACACGGCATAATTTTTATAAAGGTTCTAAGGGCAGTACACCTATGCCTTCACCCCCATATGAAAACTGGTATATCCCGAGTCTCTCAGTGGGTAACCTTTCCTCCAAGAGTATTGGTATGGAAGGTGGCACAAAGGAGCTAATTTATGAGGAGTACGATTATTACGAAACGCTTCAAAGACCTATAAATATAAAATCCTTGGTCACGTATGTCGAGAACGATAATTTTCAGAAAACCATTTTTTTTAAGCAGAATAATGGAACTGATAATATTCAGGGTACGTCAGATGACTTTGTAACCTTGGAATATTTGAACACCTTCGAGTGTGATCCAAATGGACAAAATGGAGGGTCGTTAGGAAATATGTGTCCGTTATCCGATCATATAACGAACTATCAAAGTTATGGATACTTGGGTTATATGGACCCAAAATATTCTCCCTACAAAGCTAGGGTTTCTTCAACCGCAGGTGCCTATGGAGGTATAAACTATTACAAAAGGGAATCCAAATTTTATGATAATAGTGGTAATCTAATAGATACATTGGTAAGTGAAGAAACTACGACATATGACAATCTGGAAACGAGCCCAAAGTATCTACCTAGAAAAAAGGTGACTTCAGATAGTAAAGGGGACCAGATTGAAACCACTTATTTTTATCCTCACGACAATTTGGTAAGTGCTTCGTCCAACCTAATAAGTGATAACAGAATTTCTGAGGTAGTTCGCACTGAAATAAAAAAGAATCCTGGCGAACTGGATGAGTCAGAAATTAGCACGGTTGAGAAGAACTTTTCCGTATTCGGTAATGCTATCATGCCAACTGAAATAATTACAACCAAGGGAGGTCAAAGTGATGACAGTAGAGGTGAGTTTGAATATTATTCTGGAGGTAATATAAAAACAACCAAAAAGATAAATGGACCGATTACCTACTACATTTGGGGGTATTCCTCACAATTTCCAATTGCAACGATTGAAAATTTTGATGAAAACGAAGCTACGGCCCTTCAAAGCCAAATTTCTAGTTGTGTTTCCGCCTCTAACTCCGATAATGGAACCATAGCCGCTGAGAATGCCTTACGTGCCTCCTTACAAAATCTAAGAAACGCATTGCCTGAAGATGCTTTGATGACCAGTTATACCTATGATCCTACTATAGGAGTAACAAGTATGACGGACACTAGAGGTAATACCTCGTATTACGAATACGATGAGTTTAACCGACTCAAAGAAGTAAAGGACAACCAACAAAAACTATTAACCGATTATAACTACCACTACAAAGGGCAGAATTAAACCAATACCAAGAATATGAACAAGATATATATAATACGATTTGAAAAAGCCTTAAAAGTATTTACACTTTTTGCACTATTGTTAATCTTTTATAAAGGTCACGCACAAAATTTCGATGGTTCTTCCATTGTAGGTACATGGAGCGCGGATTCAAAATCCACCATGGCGGGTATTTCTAAGGAGAACAGGGAGATCATAAGTGCCTCCCCCGAGATAGGGGCGAAGCTTTCCCAGGGAATCGAGGGAAGGACCCTGACGTTCCATCCCACGGGAATGTTCCAACAAACGGACGGTTCCGGGAACGAGGTAAAGGGCCTATGGGAATTGAGTGGAAACACGCTCACTATAAGAAGTGAGAGCGGTAGTGAATGGATCCAACAGGTACTAGCGGTAACAAATAATAAGCTATTGCTGGGACAGGCATCAAAGGATGAGTTCGAACCGATGATACCCGTACTTCATTTAACCAAAAACCTTTAATCCACTCAAATTTCTGAATCATGGGTAAACATACAATATTCAACAAATGGGCCTTGAGCCTAGGTATCGTACTTATGGGCGTTTGGTCCGCAAGTGGACAATATTCCTTAAACGGCCCAACCAGTGCCTTGACGGGCGAGACCAAGACCTATACAGTAAGCGGGTCCAACATAGCCTATATCAATTGGAGCGCTAACAATGGGGCTACGATAGGAGGGATTTCCGCAAATAGTGCGAACTGTCAATTCAACAATTCTGGCGGAACTAGAATTTATGCGACCATAGGGGACGAATTCAATAATGTCTACAACCGGAAAAGAGATGTAACGGTATGTGCCACCTTAAACGGTGGAAGTATAACTGGTGCGCAAACTGTTTGTACATCGCCGGCGAACCCCACAATATTGGGCAATTCGGCTTCCGCGACCGGTGGGAACGGTAGTTTTTCCTATCAATGGTATTATTCGGATAACAATTCCAGTTGGGTTACCATCAGCGGGGCAACCGCTTCATCGTATGATCCGCCGACGGGTTTAACAGGAAGTAGATGGTACCGTAGGAAGGTCACCAGTTGTTCACAGATCAAATACTCGAATACCGTAAAGGTAACAATGGCGCCGGCTTTGAACGCGGGCACCCTGCAAAGCCCAGCCACGGTCTGTTATGGGGGTAATCCAGGACCTGTTACGGCATCCGTTAATCCTAGTGGTGGTAATCTTAGCTATAGTTACGCATGGCAGTATTCGACCACGGGAACAGGTGGTTGGGTCACTATCTCCGGTGCTACTGGAGCTACCTATGACCCGCCGAGCGGTGCCACTTCGACCTTGTGGTATCGAAAAAAAGTGACCTCGTGTACCATGGTACAATATACTGCCGGGGTGCAGGCCAAGGTGCTTGCGGACGTAAATCCGGGAAGCATCAATGGAACACAGACCATTTGTTATGGAGGAGATCCCGCGACCCTTGGTAACAGCGTTTCTCCTTCGGGCGGGAATAACAGCTATACCTACGCATGGCAATATTCAAATACCGGGACTGGTGGATGGACGACCATTAGCGGGGCAACATCTAGTACATATGACCCACCGGGAGGGCTTACCACTACCAGATGGTATAGACGCGTGGCCATCTCATGCAGTCAAAATAAATATTCGAACAATATCGAGGTAACGGTGAATCCGGCTTTGGTCGCCGGTAGTATCTCCGGCACACAGTCCATATGTTCCGGCGAAGGACTAAGTGCCATTGCCAGTACATCCTTGGCGACCGGTGGTAACGGTACATATGCCTACCAATGGCAGTCATCAACGAATAATTCTACATGGAACAATATTACAGGTGCAACTGCCACCACGTATACCCCTTCAGAGATCATTGGCACAACATGGTACAGGAGAGGTGTTACATCCTGTGGAACACTCTACACAACATCCGTTCAAATTACCGTCGAACAGGCCACTACATGGTATGCCGATTTTGATGGGGACGGATTCGGTGACCCTGCCACGGCGCTGTCCAGTTGCTCACAGCCCACAGGGTATGTATTGGATAACTCGGATGCCTGTCCCGCGGAACAGGGTTCAAATAATGGGTGCGATCATTCGATTGCCGTTCCAAGTGATGAAAACTATGTTTATACGCGTACCTATCAAAAATCTATGACAACCAACTCCGAGATTTCGAGTAACAGGGACATTATCGAGCAAATCGCATATTTTGACGGATTGGGAAGACCTATGCAACAGATAGCAATTAAGGCCTCCCCGGAACGAAAGGATATAGTTACCCATGTGGGGTATGACGGCTACGGGCGTATGGAAATGGAGTGGCTTCCCTATAACGAGGTGAATGGGGCCATAGGTTCCTACAGGACGGGTGCGGCCGTGGCAACGGACGACTATTACGAGCTGAATTATCCCAGTGACATTAATCCTGCCGACCCCAACCCCTTTTCCCGGAAGCAATTCGAGGCCTCGCCCTTGAACCGCGTGCTAAAACAGGCTGCACCGGGCCATGATTGGAGGTTAGGCGGAGATAAGGAAATAGAGTTCGGCTACGAGATCAATTCCGCGAACGAGGTACTTCAGATGGAGGTTACTACGGTCCCTGGGAACAATACCTATGTACCCACCTTGGTACATGGCAACGGTGCGGTATATTATGCCCCGGGAAGACTGTACAAAACGGTGACCAAGGACGAGAACCATCCCGGTACGGCCACGAAGAACCATACAACGGAAGAGTTCAAGGACAAATCCGGAAGGGTAGTTCTCAAACGAACCTATGGGGACTCGGATGTTGATGGAAACGGACTTATAAGTTCAAATGAAATGGAGATCCCGCACGACACCTATTACGTGTACGATGACTATGGGAACCTTACCTATGTGATACCACCAAAGGTGGACACCGGTAACGGGGTAGACGCCACGGAATTATCGGAACTCTGTTACCAGTACGTTTACGACCAGAGGAACAGGCTGGTGGAAAAGAAAATACCGGGCAAAGGATGGGAATACATTGTATACAATAAGCTGGACCAGCCCATCATGACCCAAGATCCCAACTTGGCCGATGATGATAAATGGCTGTTCACGAAATATGATGCCCATGGCAGGGTCGCCTATACGGGGATTGTCAACAATACGGGTAACAGAACCGCTTTGCAGACCAGTGCGGACGGTTTTACTACACAGTACGAGACCAAGAGCTCCACACAGGGAAGCTTGGACAATACCGTGATTTATTATAGTAACGATGCTTTCCCAAATACGGGTATAGACGACCTGTTGACGATAAATTACTATGACAGCTACACTTTTGACAGGCCTGGATTGAGCCTACCGGTCACCGTTTTGGGCCAGGCCACGACCCTCGAAGTGAAAGGTTTGGCAACAGGAACGAAAGTACGAGTCCTGGGGACCGATGATTGGATTACGACCATGTTCGGTTATGATGAAAAGGGAAGGTCGATTTGGACCAAGGGTACCAACGATTATTTGGATACCACCGATCTTGTAGAGAGCGAACTGGATTTTGCCGGAAAGGTACTCCAGAACAAATCCGTTCACCAACGGACAGGGTATACCGATATCATCACTATAGATAGCTATGCCTACGACCATATGGGCAGGCCCACCGTTCATACGCAGAACCTGGATGGAACCGTGAATACCATTTCCAGTAACGAATATGACCCATTGGGCCAATTGATCGGTAAGTCGGTCGGGGGCACTGCCAAGGACGAGCCACTGTACCTAACGGATATGGTCAACGTTTCCTTGAACGGAACAACCATCACCAATACGGCTGCCACGGGTAGCTGGAATAATGGATTTGCCTCGGCCAATTTCATAGACGGGGACGGATATGTGGAATGGGAGGCCGTGGATACCAATACTTCTATTATGATAGGGCTCTCCTCGGACAATCCCGATGCCAACTTCAGTACTATCGAGTATGCAATTTACACAAGGTATGACGGTAGTATCCGCGCATATAAGGACGGGGTGACCCTTGGAACCTTTGGTAACTACAATGTGGGAGATGTACTTAGACTTGAGCGTAAGGGAAATGTTCTTGAATACAAGCACAATGGAGTTACATTTCATTCGCTCACACTTTCATCCGTAGTTCCATTACTTATAGATGCCTCAATGCATGAAGTAGGTAGTAGTATTGCCAATTTAAAGTTCAACGGTGACGGGCCGCGACCTGCCGCCACGCCGTTGCAGACAGTTGATTATACATACAACGTAAGGGGCTGGCTAAAGGGCATAAACGATCCCGGCGATATGGGTGGGGACCTCTTCGCCTTTGGCATCAACTATAACACTGCTTCCCACGGGGGAACGGGGCTGTTCAATGGCAATATCTCGGAAACGGAATGGCGAACGGCCAATACGGATAGTTCAATAAAATGGTATCGATACGGATACGATGCCCTTAACCGTATCACCTCAGGGATCGACAATACAGGAAACTATAACCTGAGCAATGTCAGCTATGACCAAAATGGGAATATAATGACCCTTTCCAGGTTTGGTTGGCAAAACGGATCACCCTATCCAAACATGGACGTGCTGGACTATGACTACGATACTGGAAACAAGCTTGTAAGGGTGGCCGATGCCGGTAATGACTCCTATGGTTTTATTGATGGTACGAACACTGGTAACGACTATGGCTATGACGATAACGGAAACATGACCATGGATTTAAACAAGGGGATCCAGACCAATGGGATTTCCTATAACCACCTGAATCTTCCTACAAATGTTGTGGTAAGTGGTTATCAACCGGGAACGATTTCCTATATTTACGATGCCATGGGTACGAAACTGGAAAAATCTTTAGGGACTACCACCACGCACTATGCGGGGAATCATGTCTATGAGAACGGCACGTTGCAGTTCTTCAGCCAACCGGAAGGCTACGTTACTCCCAATGGAAGTGGTGGCTACGACTATGTGTACCAATACAAGGACCACCTGGGCAATGTAAGACTCTCCTATCAGGACATCGACAACGATGGCTCGGTGGACAGCTCCGAGATACTCCAAGAAAGAAATTATTACCCCTTCGGCCTCGAGCACAGGGGCTACAACGGCAGCGTGCAGGGCGTGAAGAACAATTACATGACCTATAATGGCAAAGAGTGGAACGAAAGTCTGGGATTGAATCTTTACGAAATGGATATGAGGCAGTATGATCCTGCCATTGCTAGATGGACTTCTATGGATCCTGTCACGCACTTTGAATATTCTACTTATTCTGCATTTGACAATAATCCGATTTATTGGGCAGACCCAAGCGGTGCTGATAGTTGGTCCTATCTAGACAACGGAGTATATAGGAATAATGAGACAGGTGAAGAAACCAAAGACTATCAAAGAGCGATTAGTGAGACCCAAGACCACTTTGGAGAAGGCCCTCAAGACATAATAAAGATTGACAACAAAAATAAAAGGGTGGATATCATAAAAACAGATGATGATTTTGATACTGTCAGTATAGATGGACAGGAATCATTTAGGGCTGAAAAGGGTGTAACTGAAGAAATTTTTGCTGGCATGGATTACTCGATTTGGAGACCTGAAGGTGCTGGGCATACGTTTACAGATCTTGGTATAGCTACCGTTTCGGGTGAATTAGCATTTCAGTGGCTTGCCAAAGGATTTTCAAGTTTAAAGTCGTTGTGGTGGGCAAAAAGAGCCAAACAGGTCGAGAGTGTAGTTGATAAACTAAGCCCTTTTGATTTGAAGGCAACCCAATCCATCACGCTTTCAAAACGAAATTTCCAACTTTTAGTAAATGATATTAAGGCCAATGGAATTACAACCCCAATAGAATTTGCTGTAAAGAACGGTGAAAGATTTATCCAAAATGGCCACCATAGGGCTTATATTGCAAAAAGACTAGGCATCAAAAACGTGCCAGTTAAAGAAGTACCCTATAAGGCAGGTATGGAGATTGTCCAGCCAGGGAATAATCCAGGTTATTTAAACTATATAAAGTATTAACTAGCTATGTCCGTTTACCAAAATGAATATTTTATTGTTCCTAAAAAAGGAGAGCACCTCTTATTTGAAGGATTAAATCTAAAGTCCTTTTTGGAAGATGATTTCTTCGAGGAAGACTTGTTTTGGATTGGACAAAATATAGAGTTAGTTAGATTGAAACCCTATCTACTGGAAAATTTTGGAGAAGATGAAAGTTGGTCGGATAGTCTCAAAATTTATGGAGAAAATGAAGGTAACTGTATAAAAATAATTACTGAAGAGAACGCCATAGTCTCCATAACTTTTAGGATAAACTTCACCACCGATTATGGTAAGTTTATCACTGAGATTCTTGAGTTTTGCAAAGAAAACGGATTTATGATTGTTGATAATGAACTATATGTCCTGCCATTGGATTACCAAGCAATTTGTAACAACATCCTGAACTCAAACGCTTTTGAAAATTATAAGACCTTCTTTGGGCAAGAATGATTATTGAGTTCTATTAAAAAGGTTTTTTGAATCTTTATATAAGCCAGTTCCGATAATAGGACTGGCTTTTTTGTTGGCTACCCTGCCAGCTTCTGCACCTTCTTCTTGGTGATGAAGGCATCAATCAATTTTTTAACGGTGGATCGGTCGTCCTCGTCCATGCGCTCGACCTCCTTGAACTGTTCGAGCAGTTCCTTGTCGGAGAGCTGTTCGGCATTGCCGCCGTTCATCAGAAAATCGGCCGTGATACCAAGTGCGCCCGCCACCTTCTGCAGTACATCGGCGGAGGCCTAAGCTGCCGCACGAATCCTTTCGAGTGGCCCTTAAGTCAATAACCTCGTTCCGTGAAGTCTAGGACCTATTATTATTCAGGGTATAGTGTACAAATATGAAACTCCAAAATATGATATAGAACAAAACCGCCCTATGAGGCGGTTTTTTGGGTCCTTTTTTTCTTGATGAACTCACGCTCTGCGATGTCTGATACTTCTAAGCAACTTAACAAAGCGATAAATGAGAAGTTTGCAACTTCGTACAACTTTTTTGAAGTCTAAGCACTACGTTTATTGGTATTTAACGATTTTGTACATTTCGATGATGACTTATATCTAGGATGATAAAATATGGAAATAAGGAAAATCACATCATGCTAAGTCTAATATAGTTGATTGGTAAGACGTTTTCCTTACCCCCTGCTCTGCGAAGTCTGTGACTTCGGAGCAAAGTATTAAAGTAAGGAGTGCAAAGTTTCAAACTTCGCACAGCTTTATTTGAAGTCTAGGCTCTACGATTATAGGTATTTAACGATTTTGTACCTTTTGATGATGATTAATATCGAGGATGATAAAATATGGGAATAAGAAATCACATTATACTACGACTGCTATTGTCGATTGGTCAGACGTTTTCCTCGCCATTGCCAGGTTCTGACCATTAAATCCGCATTCGAACTATAAAGAATTTCCAGTGCAGCAATGTTATGTTTTTTATGAGATGAATCCATAATGAGAATTCTGCAACCCCCGTTCTGTGAATTTCAATTTTGGAAAACCCTTGTAAGCTTATTTATACTTTTTCAAATTGAAGTGATATTTTACACCAACTATGTTTATCCTAATAAGCGATTTTAACGCAAATAAAGTGGCATAAGCAAACCATAGAAAATGGCCATCTTGCATTGCTTGTTTGAAACACCGAAAATCTCTGAAAAAATTAAGGTTTTTGTAAGGCTTTAAGAAGAAAATTAAATTTGCCGGACCAATAATTCCCTGATAGGACATATCAAAAAAAACGAATAGTCAACGTTTTGCTGTTGATAAAACCGAATAACTGCAAAAAGAGCGTACTTGAAATCTTCGTAAATTTGTAGGAGTCCTAAAAAGGAAAAATCAGGCCGTAAAGAGGATTTTAGCTAGCCTGATTAGTTGGTACTTTGTTGTCTTGACGGACCAAATATACGAAGTGCCATCCGTTTACAAAAGTTAAAATCCTCAAGGGGATGGCTTCTCTTCTATGGTATGAGGCCAAGGCTAAATACATAATATTATGGCCAAAACAGAAAAAGGGAAAAAGATAGTCTCAGTACCTGCCCATACCAGGAAAGTTGGGAACAAGACTATCAAAGTACCGGCGCACAAGCGTTCAACGCCCAACTAGGGCATTTTTAAAGGTCGCCTACGGGCGGCCTTTTTATTGGGTAAATGACTCGTTCAAGATGTGTGTGCTTAGCCACAAATTTCTCACTCTTGCCTGATGTTAAATCGCCGCTTGCCTTTCATAAGAAAAAACGATTAACCAAGTACTTACGGCCTCTAAATCGTTCTTTTCATAACCCTCCCTTCCAGAAAAAGTACGCCGCCAAGTGGCCGAATCCCGAAATCTGTAGATTCCAGATTTTACCAAAATTAATACCATTAAATGCGGGGCGGTAGGTCAGAGGTTCAAACCTTCGGGGATTCAAACCTAAAATATAATTGCATGCGAATCAATAAACTAAGCCGTTCGAAAATGACACGTGGGAAGTTTTTGTGTCCTGAATTCCGAAAAAAGGATTTTTTTTAAAAGGGAAAAAAGAAACATAGCTACCCCACCAAGAGCAAATGAAATGCCATCGGAAAGAAGATTTACGGAAATGTCCTTTAAAAGTTCCAATGTATAAAGATAGAAAAAGTCGAACGATGGCAGCACCGATATAAGAAGTATTCTATATGAGGAGCTTTTAGGACGAATTTTTTTTCGTAACTACGGATTTACCATTGTTCATGTTACACGACTTCCAAAACCGTTGTGTTTACTTGCCGGACGTAAGGTGGTTTTTTTTGTTCTTTTTTTAGCGAACCCCTATAAGTACATTGACCAACAGAAGGTCGAAAGGTGATGTCCTTTTAAATGGGAATCAAAAAATATAGCTTGAAACCACTAAACTGAAAAGTTTTAACGCTTAAGGAAGGCGTACTATTAAAAATTGTAACCATGAACAAAAATCTGTTAGGAATCTTGATCTTCTCGCTGGCACTGGTAATATACCTATCAATACTGCCAATTGAGAAGGTCGAGACTATAGGTGACTTCTTCGAGAAGATCATTACCCCAGTGGCCATACCGATTTCATTGGTAATAGGTGGCAAACTTGGGTTATCAAAATACTATGAGTGGAAAAGAAAACGGGAATAATTGCGTTATATTTAACCATGGATGTTCTTTAAAATACTGAAAGTCTATTTTTTAGGGAGCTATTGGCCAAGAAACGCGACCGCTCTGAAAAAGTGGCCAAGATAGATTAAAACTAGGGAACGTGCGGCTGTCCTATTCTGATACTGACGGGAACGGACAAATTAATGACAGCGGAATCTTTACCGATGGTTTTGAGAGTGCCAATGGATGGAACACTGGTGGGACCATAACGGATTACGACAGTACTTTTAGTATGTCCGGGGAGTACTCTGGAAAAATTGTACAGTTGGCAACGGGCGAAAAATTCGTCCAGAGCGATACGTGGACAACGATAGACAATGCAAATGCGACCGATTACACCTTTTCCGGATGGGTGTACAGTGACGGGCCCACTGCCGATATTTTTCTTTTCATGAAAACGGAAACGGAAGCGGGTTATTTCACCCAGGTATCATCCGTTAGAAGTACCACTACCGGGTAATGGGAGTATATGGAGAAGACCGTCTCCGTACCATTGAATATCAAAAAGTTGAATATCCGGATAGACAACAACGGGGGCGGAACGGTCTGGTTCGACGATATCCGGATAGAGGTAACTGGATCGGAGATTGTTGAGGAGAACAATTATTATCCCTTCGGGCTTGAACATAAAGGGTACAATAATGTGGTGAACGGTCAGGAAAACAACTACCAGACATACCAAGGACAGGAAAAGGAGGAGGAGCTCGGAAAAAATACCTACGCATTCCAATGGAGGGACTACGACCCCGCTATAGGAAGGTTTAATAAAGTGGATAGGTTTGCGGAGAAGTACTTTGACCAGTCACCATATCACTTTACAAAGAATAACCCTATAACCTTTCAAGAAGTAAAGGGGGATAGTATTAGAGTAAGTTTTAGGACAGGTTTTCTTGGAATTTTTGGAAAAAAAGTTACTCTCACCTACGATGCTGCAAATAAGTATTGGAATGGAGCGGATGGGAAGCAGTATTCAGGAGAGACGAGCAAATTTGCTGATATGGTACTTGGAGATTTAAACAAAAACCGAGAAAACGTATTGGGTAATGAAATCGTTTCCAATTTGGCCAACGATAACTTCGACCACTTTGTGAAAAATGGCGACCCTAATAAAAATACATATAGAAGTGGTAAAGATAACAGGCTAGTGCCAAAGGACTTAAACATTTATTATAATGGTGACTACAGTACTAGTGAAAAGGTATTGCAAGGAGGAAAATCAGGGAACACTCCTGGATATGCTGTACTAGGGCACGAGATGGCACATAAATATTCTCTAAAGGGAGTTGCTAATGTGAATTGGTTTGGTAGCGGTTCGAATGAAAGAGGAGTTGACGAGTACAACGCAATGTACTATGAAAATGTATTACGGGGCGCAAATGGATTACCCTTAAGGACTCACTATACCGAAAATAACGGGAATTATCAAGGGCCAATACTTAACAGTTCGGGTACTTTACAACCACCACCAACATTACTTTCTAATCAAAATGCGTCCACTATGCCTGAAGTTCATGCTATATTAATAATCAATCGATTCTTAAACAGATTTTAAAGATGGTAAATAGAAGAATTATTTTATCAGTTTTATTCATGATAGCATTAGGGTTGTTTTTATCATGCAATTCGACTAAATTGATAAATGAAAGTATTGGCGACAATAAAATTACTGTTGAAACTACTCAATGTGGAAGTTATGAGGTTAAAAGCAATCAAACAACCATTGGCTATGTTGTCAAGCCCTTTGTGATAGAAGTCGATAAAGTAAGTGAAATAAAGGAATTTGAACGGAAATTAATCTTAAAATATAAAAATAAGTTCAATAGAGATTACAGGTCGTATGTTTTTACTACTGATATTGCTGGGGATACAATTTTAATATCTAAGTTTTTGCCACCTAGGCAAATTGAAAATAATCTGAGTTGGAAATGCCAGTTACAAGAGGTGGGTACATATCCTAAAAGATCTCAAAATGTTTTTTACAACTGCTCAAAAAACCGTTTTAAGGTCCCGGGGGATCCAGATTAAATTTTACAAATAAAGCCACTCTTCGGAGTGGTTTTTTTATGCCCTAGAGCCCAACAGGTCTTTCAAAGAGATTGTTCTCTATACGGTGGATGATAAGGGCCTCGACCTCGCTCGGATGTTTTAGATTAGGAGTGCCGGGCATGTAGGTATTGTAATCCGTTTTACAGTTCGGGCATATATGGTCTACCAAAGAACAGGAGCATTTATTGCAGTATGCCATAATGTTTATGATATTGGTACTGCCCCTGTTCAAGCTATAGCCCCACCGGTACTGTATGCCGTCGAAAACGTCCCTCCTGTAAACGTCCCAATCCGGGTTTTCGAACCTGGATTCCTTGTTCGCCTTGGGTCTAAAAAGGGAAATCAAATAGAGGATCCCTATCAATGCAGCTATGCCCAGAATGGGCAGCAGTATCAGAAAATACAGTTTTACGGAATACTCATTATTGAAGAAACCCATCACGGCGTTAAGACCGCTTTTGATACCGTCCCAAAGAAAGTCGTCGATAAAGAAAGAATCGATAAGACGGAGAACCAGTACGGACAGCACCCCGCCGATTACGGTAACGACCCAATTGTTCTTAAGCAGCTTCCGAATGTTTAGGATGTATATATTTTTTTTGTCTTGGGACATAGTGATAACATTTTTATTAGGAAGTCAGCCATATTTGTTATGATATAAAACAGAAAACATTATTTCAGAAAGACAACCGAAAATGCGAGCATATAATCGTAAATACTAATAATCTGTAGGATTATACGTTAAAAATAAATAGTTTTAATTAACCTATCATATAGCCTACTTGAAAAATTTTCAAAAATTCATTTTTTCGACCATCATCCTTTTTTTCAGCTCTTTAGGTTTTTCCCAAAGAGAAGGTTCCATATGGTATTTCGGTGAAAACGCAGGTCTTGATTTTAATAGCGGTGTACCTGTAGCCTTGAACAATGGCTCGCACTCTATCCAAGAAGGATGTGCGACCATGTCCACACCGGATGGTAATCTATTGTTATATACTGACGGTAACTTTGTTTGGAACAGAAACAATGAAGTAATGCCCAATGGTGATGGTCTTTTAGGGCATTCGAGTAGTTCCCAGTCGGCTATTATTGTACCACATCCAGGGGATACAAACAAATATTACGTTTTTACTGTGATGGCGAATTATCACTTATTCACAAGTGAGGGATTTAATTATTCCGTTGTAGACATGACACTCGACGGAGGAAATGGAGATATTGTAGGAACGGAAAAGAATATTGAGCTATTGCCTAGGGTAGAGGAAAAACTAACGGCAATAAAAAAATCGGATACGGAATATTTGGTTTTAACTAGGCACTTAAATACTTTTTATACATATACCATAGATTTGAATGGACTTGATCCAGTTCCTGTTGAAACAGTAATAGAACCTACCCTTTTGGGTGCACAAGATGTATCGGTAGGAATTAATAGTTGTATCGGTTATATGAAGTTTTCACCGGACGGTACAAAGTTGGCCGTTGCTTTTCTGGAGTATCTTTTTCCCAATCCTCCGTATCAAATCAGTAATGGCGGGGTATATCTGTATGATTTTGATATTGCAACAGGGCGCCCCTACAACCCTAGATTGCTCTCTGAATTTTTTAGACCATATGGGGTTGAATTCTCCCCGGATTCCAGCAAATTATATATAGACATTGGTTTTGGTCAACATGTTCCTGATAAATTGGATAGTGGTGAAATTTATCAGTTCGACTTGGACAGTCCGGATGTTGGTTTATCAAAGGAATTGATACATAAAATGCCCTATAGCCATTATGCAGGTGCGTTACAATTGGCCATAGATGGAAGGATATATTTTCCAACCTTAGAGGATAGCGAACGGTTTGCCGACCCTGGAATTTTCGCGGGGGCATTATCGGTCATTGAAAACCCTAACGAAGATGCGGCTTTATTATCCATTAATATTGAGTCTGTACCTTTGAATGGTAATACAGGTACCGTTGGTCTACCCACTTTTATTTCTTCTTTTTTTAATATTGGGTTCCTATACCAGAACACCTGCCTTGGAGATACCACTCAATTTGAATTGAACAGTACTGATACCGTAGTTTCCGTATTTTGGGATTTTGGAGACGGTTTTACTTCTACAGTGGAAGAACCGGGCCATGTATTTATGGCCCCGGGAACATATACTGTAAGGGTTACCGTGACTACGGCTTTTGATACGAAAACTGAAACCAAGGAGATCACTATCTATGAAACTCCAGTGGCTTATGCCCCTGGCGATTTGATAGGATGTACCTCCTACGGAAGTTATAACTTGGACATGCCTTCTTTTAATTCAACGGTTTTAGGTATACAAGACCCCAATGATTTTAGGGTCGACTATTTTTTGACCCAGGCCGATGCTGATAGCAATGTCAATGCCTTGGAACCCATTCATTCCTTCGAATATGGGACCACCACTGTTTTTATACGTGTATCAAATAGAAGTAACGTACAATGCTATGCCACCACCCAATTCAATATCATTGCCCGGGAAGCCCCGCTAATGGATACCATAACGGATTGGACGGTCTGTGATGATGATACGGACGGATTTTTCACATTTAATCTCTCCCAAAAGAACACAGAGATTTTCAACGGTCAGGACGAAACAAAGTTCGAAATCCTGTATTTCCCCACGCAAGCGGATGCCGATGCAGGGACAAATCCCTTACCTGTAAATTACACGAACACCACGGTTACCGAAACCATATTTGTTAGATTTCAGAATAGCATCTATACAGATTGTTTCCGAACGGGAAGTTTTAATATTGAAGTGATTCCCGGAGTAACGGCCAACCGACCGACCGACCTTTCCCTTTGTGATGATAACAATGATGGGCAAGCGATTTTTGACCTGACACAAACAGAGATCGAAATTATTGGAACCCAAAACCCGAATAGTTTAAACCTAAGCTATCATGAATCCCAAGCGGATGCAGATAGTGGAATGAATCCCTTGAACGCTAGTTCCTATTTAAGCAATGCCTATCAAAATATGATATATGTACGGGTAGAAAATGCTTCGGATACGTCCTGTTATGACACTACACTTTTTAATCTGAACATTTACGATACGCCCGTGATACCACAAGTGGCCGATTGGCAGGTATGCGACGATAATAATGACGGATTCTTTTTATTCGATCTATCCGAAAAGGAAAATGAGATTTTGAAAGGAACTACAGGAACGTACGTTTCCTTTTATACTTCGCAAACGGATGCTGAAACGTCACAAAATGGGATTATAGGTAATTACCAAAATACAGGCAATCCACAGACCATCTTTTTCCGTTTGGAAAATGCGAACAATGCCCAATGCTATTCAGTATCATCCTTTCAATTACAGGTGTTCGATACCCCAACTGCTTATACCGCATCGGATATCATTATTTGTGATACAGAAGAAGCGGGACGCTACTATTTTGACCTTTCCGAAAAGGATGTAGAAATTTTGAATGGTCAGGATGCCTTGTATTATGATGTTAGCTACCATGGTACCGAAAACGATGCATTGAACGATTTGTCGCCACTTTCCAAGGCCGATTATCGAAACACCAATCTAAACGAAACCCTTTGGGCACGTGTCCAGCACACCGATTTGGAAAGTTGTTTTGATGTCACCAGTTTCAACCTAATCGTGAACCCATTGCCACAAATGGACATGGAGGAACGCTATGTTATTTGTCCGGATAGTCCAGATTTGGTCATCGATGGAGGTGTATTTGAAAGTTACAGTTGGAGGGATGCAAACGGAACTGAAATAGGGAACCAAGCAACCTTGGACATTACCAATTTAGGAGATTATTCATTAACGGTTACTCAGACAACCAACGGGATTACCTGTGAAAACACGGCCTATTTTGAGGTGGTGTCTTCGGGAGCACCGGAGACCTTGGAGGTAGATTTAAACGGTTTTTCGGATGAAGTGCAACTGGAATTGTTGGCCACGGGAACGGGCGAATTTGAATATTCCATCGATGGAGAGAATTACCAATCTTCCAGCAGTTTTAGGGTCTTTCCGGGGCAGTACACGGTCTACGTTCGGGATATTTACGATTGTAGGACGCTAACGGAGGAGGTGACCGCCATGGGCTATCAACGTTTCTTTACGCCCAACGGGGATAATGTGCACGAATTTTGGCACATCATTGGAGCAGAAATGTATACCGATGCCCAGCTCTTTATCTACGACCGGTATGGGAAGCTTTTAAAGCAATTACCTATAAACTCAGAAGGGTGGGATGGCACTTATTTGGGTCAACCCATGCCAGCTTCCGACTATTGGTTCCGTTTTGTTTATGACCAGAACCAGGTCTTTACGGGGCATTTTACGTTAAAACGTTAACTATCACCCATATTCATCGAAAAAAATACAACACTTTGTACGATTTTTCGTTATAGAACTCCAAACCAAATCTTAACCAATGAAGCAAAAACTCTCTTTGCTGGCTATATGTGTTTCTATCATGGCCTGTTCTAGCCTAAAAAAATGGCAGTCCTTTGAAAACCAGACCCTTAGTTTGGGTGTGGTTGGCGAGACGACGGACGATGTATTCACCAAAAGTTTTCGGGAAGTCGGTCAACCCAAATTGAGTAATCCTATATCCGTGGATGTACAATCGGTTCCCTTCACAAAAGCATCGTTTCATAAATACAAAAAATATAAAGAACAAGTGGGGGAGCCCCTGTTTTTGGAATATAACGATAGCTTGGAATCGGTTGCCAGATTTTTCAAACTAAGGATTACTGATTTCATTCATTTCAAAGAAGCGTTGAACAGTGAAGCCAACGAGGTTACGCTAGAGTATTTAAAGGACGATGCCAGTCTAGAATTGTTGACCGAAGTTTCCCTGGTGGCAGATACATCTCAGGAACCTATCCTGAAAATGGCGTCGCAGGCTCAGCTTATCCAAAAAGGAAATCGGTTTTACTTGGAAGTGAAAAACAAGGGACAGTTTACGGAAGTACATACCCATTCCTTGGAAATTTTCGACTTTGAAACCGCAGGGTTTTGTTGGCAATTGAACCAACGGTACAAAGCGGAAATCGCGACGATACTTGAAAACGGTCAGGCTTGCTCAAAGGGTACGGAGAACAAAGCGAAAAAACTGGATGATACCTTCAACTATTTAAAACTATAATATGAGACCAATTTTGTCCATTCTACTATTTATAGGAATCATTTTCTTGAGTAGTTGTGAAGAACTCTTGGAGGTAAAGGATATATCCGACCAAGAAGTGAACTTATTGGCCCCTTCCGATAGTGTTGTAGTCATGCAAAGCGATGTGCGATTCAGTTGGGAGGAGGTTTTTGAGGCCCATAGCTATCATGTTCAAGTGGCCCAACCCAGTTTTGAGAATGCGGCCCAAATCGTAATAGACACCCTAGTGGTGGTAGATAGTACCTATAGGGGTTCAAGCTTTGTAAAACCACTCCTGGACAATGGCTATGAGTGGCGTGTAAAAGGAATGAACAGTGATTTTGACACCCCATTTAAAACCCATCGATTCTGGGTGGAGAGTACAAAAAATTAGGTTTCCAGGTGAAAAAGCAGCAAAAGACATATTTACTTTTGGCCTTGGTATTGACCGTTTGGGGTATCATAGGGTTTCAGGTGGTTCGTGCAATAAACCCTACCACGGACGAATCGGAAAATGTGCCTGAAGTAAAGAAATTCAAACCTGTTGAAATCAAGAAGCGAAAGGAATTTACCATCGTTGCCGATTACCGAGATCCCTTTTTGGGGACTTTTGAAAAACCGAAACCCAAGTCGGTCAAGGTGGTAACCCCAAAAATCAAAAAGGAAACCCCTAAACGGAATATTCAGTACACAGGGTTTGTTTCCACAGGTGAGAAAAACGGCACTCTTTACTTTGTAACCATAGATGGGAACCAACAAATGATGGAGGTGAACGGATCGTACAATGAAGTAAAATTACTACAGGGTACGGAAACCTACATCAGGGTACGATACAACGGAATTACGGATGAAATCTCGCTGACCCAATGATTTTTTATAAAAAAATAAAAGCAGGGGCCTTGCAATTCGTACTTTTTGTGGGTGCGGTGGTGGCCCTACTTTTATTATCTTTTTTATTGCTTTCCCATACCCAACAGCACTTCCAAAATACATCCAAAATATGGGTAGAGGTTTTACAGAGTGTGGATTACGGAATGCAGGCCTCCCTCTCAAAACCCACGCAACCCAATGAAGAAATTGAGATAGAAAAGCCTGGCGATCTTCCTATTGACATTCGGGTAAAAAAGAGTTTTTGGGGGCTACTGGAGCAGATAGCCGTTACAGCCTCTCATGGAAATACCACCTTTACCAAAATAGGTCTAATAGGAGGCAAATATCTAGAAGAATTACCCGCCTTATATGTCAATGACCACCAAAGACCAGTGGTACTGGCCGGAAATGCAAAAATTACGGGCACGGCCTACTTGCCCCAACAGGGGGTGAAAATGGGGAATATTGGAGGGAATTCATACCACCTTCCAAGGTTGATTTATGGCAATAGTTTGAAGAGCGATTCCAATTTACCAAAGCTTGATACCGAGTTTTTGCAACAGATGCAACGATGGACCCAAAACAACTTTAAACCGGAAGGAACTCTTTTACAAAGTTTGCCAAAAGAAGGCCTAAAAAATTCATTTCAGGAAGAAACAAAGATTTATAAAGGACGAAAGGTTATCGTAGAAAATATAAGCCTAATGGGGAATATTGTTATTGTGGCCGATGAAGTAATAAAGATTCACTCCACCGCACGATTGCATGACCTTATTTTGTTGGCACCCAAGATAGAAATCGGTGACGGGGTCGTAGGTAATTTTCAGGCGATTGCCACCGAAAGTATTGAAGTCGGCCAAAAATGTAACCTGTTCTATCCATCTGTATTGGCGGTTAATTCCACCAATAATAAAATGCATTTATCAAGCAATACCGGTGCCGATGTAATGAATCGGCCTCCAAAAGTGTTCATCGGTAAAAATTCGGAAATACGGGGTTTCATTATGGCTTTGGAAGAAAATGAGGAACGACAGTATTCGCCACAAATAAAAGTGGAGACCAATGCATTGATCCAAGGGGAAATATACGCCACGAAGAACCTGGAATTAAAAGGGACCGTTCAAGGAATGGTCACTACGGACGGTTTCATTGCCTTGGAAAATGGGAGTATCTATCAGAACCATTTATATAACGGTGTCATCAATAGTACCCAGCTTTCGGCAGCTTATGTGGGTATTCCTTTGGTTGATAGGGTACAAAACAAAAAACTGATGCAATGGCTTTATTAAAGAAAATAAAGGCATCCTCCTTAATGGAAACTTTGGTGGCCACGGTTTTGATCGTCATCATCTTTATGGTATCCAGTTTGGTGCTGAATAACATCGTGACCAATAACATCAGAAATAACACTGAAAAAGTAGCGGAACGTTTGGTCCAATTGGAATACGCCATCCATCATCGGGCACTGGAAGTTCCATTTTTGGAGACGTTTGGAGACTGGGAGATTGAAATTTCCAATCAGGGGAATACCAAGGATAATCGCCTTTTAATAAAGGCGTTTAATACAAGAACCAATAAGGAGATTTCAAAATCGGTACTAATTGAAGGACAGAATCTATAAAATAAAGGCATTTTCACTCCAGGAGATGATGGTGGTGCTTATCATTACTTCGGTGGTGGTTGGTATGGCTTTTGCCGTTCTTAATTTGGTCCAACGACAAATGAATGGCATTCAAAACATTTACGAAGTCAAAAATGATATTGTGGGAATGCGACAGTCCCTCTGGATGGATTTTTCCAAAGCGAATTCCGTCTATTATGATAGTAAAAGACAAGAACTATATTTTAACAATGGTATGGAGGAAAGGAAATATTCGGTAAGGGATAGCCTTTTAGTAGGTACCAACGTAGAATTGGCCATTGAGACGATAGAATTCTATTTTGAAAATCAGAAAGTGACACAAGGCGAAGTCGATGCCTTGTCCATAAAAACGACTAAGGATACGGGAAATGCTGAGATATTCGTCTTTAAAAGGAATACACCAACTACCTACATGAACTTACGCTAATGAACGGATTTAAACTGGAACATAGCATTTCTAATAAGGAACTCAACCAAAAGGAAGATTGGTTACAAAACCTCCTGAAAAAGGAGGTCGGATTTGGTTCCTTCTTTGGAAACAAGAAGAAGGAAGACTTTTATACGGAATTAGCCGTGTTGCTGAAGGCCGGAATCCAGTTGAAGGATGCCATTACCTTGATAAAGGAAAACCAAAAAAAGGAAAAACTCAGTTTGTTCTTCGAGGAAATTTCCGATGCACTGATTGCAGGAAACAGTTTTTTTGAGATTTTAAAGAATAAAAAGGAATTTTCAGAATACGAATATTATTCCATAAAAATAGGGGAGGAGACCGGTACGTTACCCCGAATCGTAGAGGAATTGGGTAAATTCTATCAGGTTAAAAACGAGCAACGACGAGGGTTGTTAAATGCGTTGACCTACCCTATAATCATTCTTTGTACGGCAGTGTTGGTTGTTGTATTCATGTTGCGAATGGTAGTACCCATGTTCGAGGATATTTTTAAGCAGAATGGGGTGGAATTGCCGGGTATTACCAAAATGATTATTGGAGCCTCCAATGGAATCAAAGAATACGGTTGGTTGGTACTTTCCATTTTAGCGCTACTGGTGCTTTTGAGAAGTGTGTATGCCAAAAAGGAATGGTACAAAACCAACAAGGACAAATTTTTAAGGAAGATACCTTATCTGGGATCTTTTATTACCTCGGTCTATCTCTCCCAATTTACCCAAGCCGTAGAACTTTTGACATCCTCTAAAGTACCCATGCTCAACAGTATTCAATTGGTGAACAAGATGATTGGCTATTATCCACTCAATAAAGCATTGGTGGATGTAGAGGACAATATTCTGAAGGGAAAGAGTTTGCATCAAAGTATGTCCGAAAGTTCCATTTTTGATAATAAAATGATTTCCTTGGTCAAGGTTGCTGAAGAGACCAACCAGACAGAATATATCTTCCAACGCCTGAGTCATCAATACGCCATGGAAGTACAACAAAAATCAAAACTTCTGTCCACCCTTATGGAACCCATAATTATCGTGGTAATTGGTATTTTTGTTGGGGTGATTTTGGTTTCCATGTACTTGCCGATGTTTAAACTGAGCAGTATTGTGGCGTAAAATTTAAATGTTTTGGGATATACTGAATTGTATACCTAAAAGTATTTTTTGAGATTGACTATATGCTTAAAAACATGTCAAAACAAAGATTCTTAACTGCTCACAATTGTTAGGGATGGCTTAACTAGCATTGGTTTCCAATCTTAATAACATCACCTTAATCCAACAAAACTTTATGGGCTAAAATTTTTCCATTTAGTAGGTTGTTCCTCAAGAAATGGGAATCAAAATAGTAGTATTCCGTCGTTTGACCTACCAATAAATTCAGCATCAAAATTTGACTTGATTTAGGCAGAAATTGGCATTATTGTTACTAATTTTTGGATAATTGTACTAAAGAGTTTCTATAATTAACAGTTTGTAAGTCATTGAAATAAAGATGGTTCAATTAATTTTCAATTCTGGTGAGGCTTATTGCTTTTTAAGTGTGTGATGTACTTTCCCAAATTTTTAACATCACGTGTAACTATTTGAATATCAATTGAAAAAAAATTATTCCATGTTGTTAAAAACGTTCTGGACGTCATCATCTTCCTCAATTTTCTCTAGGAGCTTCTCCACATCGGCGGCTTCTTCCTCGCTTAAAGGTTTTGTGACCTGGGGGATGCGCTCAAAACCGGAGGATAGGATTTCAATTCCCCTATTTTCCAATTCTTTTTGTATCGCACCAAAGCTTTCAAAGGGAGCGTAGATTAAAATACCGTCATCGTCCACAAAGACTTCTTCGGCACCAAAATCTATCATTTCCAATTCCAGCTCTTCGGGGTCGATACCTTCTGCAGGAATCCGGAAATTACAGGTATGGTCGAACATAAATTCCACGGAGCCGGAGGTTCCCAAACTTCCGTCACATTTATTAAAATAGCTTCGGATATTGGCAACTGTTCTGGTGTTATTATCCGTTGCGGTTTCAATTAATATAGCAATTCCATGTGGACCGTAACCTTCGAAGAGTACTTCCTTATAATCGCCTTGGTTTTTGTCAGTTGCACGTTTAATGGCCCGTTCAATGTTGTCCTTGGGCATGTTGACCGCTTTCGCATTCTGGATCACCGCCCGTAGCCTTGAATTGGCATCAGGGTCCGGACCTCCTTCCTTAACGGCCATTACAATGTCCTTCCCGATCCGGGTAAAGGCCTTGGACATAGCGGCCCATCGCTTCATTTTACGTGCTTTCCGAAACTCAAAAGCTCTTCCCATAGTCTATTTCTTTAATGCTGGCAAATTTAGCAAAAATCCCAAATGTTAAAGCCGAAAACCGGTCTTTGATAGTATACGGTTAATCACTCTCAATAATATCCTCGATGCTTCTTGCCAGTACAAAGTCCTTTTCTGTAACGCCATTAGCTTCATGGGTACTTAACCGAATATTGACCGTTTTATACACATTGCTCCAATCAGGATGATGGCCCTGGGCCTCACATTCAAAGGCTATTCGTGTCATGACAGAAAACGCTTCCTTAAAATCCTTGAATTCAAAAGTGGTCTCAATGGCTCCGTCTACATATTCCCAGCCGTCCAACTGGCCTAAATAATCATAAATCTGTTTGTCCGTAAATTTTTCCATATGTTATTATTTAATAATATGATGGTCTATAATTTCCTGATAGGTAAATCTTAAATTTTTGGGCAATAAGTTCGATTTTGGAAGCACTGCCAAATACCTGTCCTCATTGGTGGTATAAACCCTTTTAATTATTGGGTTGAAGGTACCCACACGTTCCAAAACTTCCTTTATAAAATCCTCATGGTGTACCAAATCCGTACTTCCAAGATGGAAAATTCCCGTTTTATTTCTATTGATAAGATAATGAATTTGTTGCGTTAGCCTGTCATCGTTGGTCACATTTAATATCAAATTAGGAAAAACCTCCACAGGTTCATTATTAAGGATGAGATTTTTCATTTCCCGTACCCTTGGCGAACCATTTCCAAATACCATAGGGATTCTCAAAATGGCCATTTTATCCTTTGGCAATCGCATGAGCATATTCTCTATTTTTATCTTTAATCGGCCATAAATACTTTCAGAAAGAGTTTTGTCATTTTCATAAGAAGGATATTTACTGTAGGCATCAAAAACGTTCGCCGACGATAAAAAATAGAGTTTGCAATTTTGTTGGCCAATATACTCCGCCAGATGTTGGTGCATGGTTATTTGTGCAGCAAAATTCCCTCGTATGGCGGAGATGATTATCTGTGGTTTAACCGTATCCAGTATCTCGAAAATATCGTCTTCCTCCAGATTGAACTGAAAAAATTGTTGGTTGTTTTCAAATGACCTCCGTGCATTGAAATAGGTGCCATAGGTGTCAAAGTAATTGCATAGTTCCTTGTAAATGGCGTTGCCAAGGAACCCGCTTCCCCCTAGTATTAAGACCTTCTTTTTCTCCAAACTAGAATATTGATAAATTGGATAATGTAGTTAGTCGCTCCAGTGCCGCCATGCCCCTAGTGGAGTTTCCTTTGGGGTTTAGGCCCGGTGACCAGACAGCGACACAGAATTTTTTTGGTAACAGTGCCACAATTCCACCACCCACACCACTTTTGCCGGGTAGCCCCACTTCAAAGGCAAATTCACCGGCCTCATCATAGAAGCCACACGTAAGCATAATGGCATTGATCCGTTTGACCTGACTTACGGTCAAAAAATCATGATTCTGTAGGCACTTGCCCCGGTTTATGAACAGATAGAACGTATTGCAAAGCTGGGTACAGGACATGGATAGGGAACACTGGTAAAAGTAGAAATCCAATACCTCGATGACATCGTTTTTTAAGTTGCCATAGGATTTTAGAAGGTTTGCGGCAGCATAATTTTTAAATCCGGTCGCTTTTTCTGAATGGGCCACTTTTTCATCGTATGAAATTGAAGTGTCGCCACTGACTTTATGTACAAACTCCAAAAATTCCTTCTTGGGATTTTTGAGCTCGCTTACCAAAATATCCGCGATGACAATGGCTCCTGCATTGATCAACGGATTTCTAGGGATTCCATTTTCCTGTTCCAAAAGGGAGAGATGATTGAAGGGATCTCCAGAAGGTTCAACGTCCACACGGTCCCATATTTTCTCACCAATGAGCCCCATGGCCATGGCCAATGTGAGCACTTTGGAGATACTCTGCACGGAAAAACGCTCGTCAAAATCCCCGATTTGATACGATTCCTTTTCAATATCCAATAAACAAATCCCAAATTTATCCTCCGGTACACAGGCCAGTTCAGGAATATAGGTGGCAACCCTTCCCGTATCGGACAACTGCTTTGTCTTCTCGTAAATGGTATGTAGTATCTTTTTGAAATCTGGCATTTAACCCTTGTAAAAAGGTAGTTTTACAACTGTGGCCGGTACTGAATTTTTTCGAATCTGGATATGGATTTTACTTCCGATTCCAGAAAACTCGGTCGGGACATACCCCAATCCGATACCCTTTCCTAAAGAAGGGGACATTGTCCCAGAGGTTACGATGCCTATTTTGTTTCCATCGGCATCCACAATGTCATAGTCGTGCCTTGGTATTCCCCGTTCGTCCAACTCAAAACCAATAAGCTTTCTTTTGGGCCCTTTTTCTTTTTCCTTTTCCAAGGCTTCGCTATTGACAAAATCCTTGGTGAACTTGGTTATCCATCCCAAGCCTGCTTCAATAGGGGAAGTTTCATCGTTTATATCGTTTCCATACAAGCAGTAACCCATTTCCAATCGTAAGGTGTCCCTAGCGGCCAAACCGATCGGTTTGATGCCAAAATTTGCCCCGGCCTCAAAAACCATGTCCCAAACTTGCTGTACCTCGCTGTTCTTGCAATAGATTTCAAAACCACCTGAACCTGTATACCCTGTTGCCGAGATGATTACATACTCGATACCGGCGAAATCGGCCACTTCAAAATGGTAGAACTTGATTTGTGACAAGTCAACGGAAGTCAGGGATTGCATGGCTTCCACTGCTTTTGGACCTTGTATGGCCAGCAGCGAATAATCATCGGATAGATTTCGCATTTCTGCTTTAAAATCAGTATTATACTTCGAAATATGGGCCCAATCCTTATCTATATTGGAAGCATTGACCACCAAAAGATATTGTTCCTCCTTGATCTTGTAAACGATTAAATCATCCACAATACCACCGGTCTCATTGGGCAAACAACTGTATTGCGCCCTGCCAATGGTCAATTTGGAGGCATCGTTGGAGGTCACTTTTTGTATCAAGTCCAAAGCGCGGGGACCGCTGATCAAAAATTCACCCATGTGCGAAACATCAAAGACGCCAACACCGTTTCTAACCGTTTCATGTTCCACATTGACGCCCTCGTAAGAAACGGGCATGTTATATCCTGCAAAAGGTACCATTTTGGCCCCTAATTGCTCATGAGTTTTTGTTAAGGCTGTATTTTTCATCGTATTGAATTATGCATGGCAAATTTAAGGGAATTAAATAGGATAGCATTCCAAGGGCATCGTATGTTTTCCCCAAATTTTATAGTACCTTGTTCGTTCCTATTTTTTTAACTTTAAAGAATACTTATGAAATTATCTGTGCTGTGGATTGCTATCCTTTCTATATTAACGGTAAACTCTCAAAACCTTCCACAAGACTATTTGTCATCGGATTTCCATAAAGAAAGAAGGGATAAAGTCCGGGAATTGATGGCGCCGAACAGTGTCTTGGTCTTTTTTGCCAATGCCGAGCGAAACAGGGCCAATGATGTGGATTATATCTACCATCAAGATCCCAATTTTTATTATCTCACCGGTTATAAGGAACCCAATGCCGTATTGCTTATTTTCTCCGATATGCAGAAGGATATCGATGTACAGGAATTTAATGAAATGATTTATGTTCAGGAGCGAAATGCCAAAGAGGAGCAATGGACCGGAAAGCGTTTGGGTGTGGAAGGGGTACGGGAGCAACTTGGGTTTGACAAGGTTTTCAATGGCAGTGATTTTGCCGATGTCCCTATCGATTTCAAATCCTTTGATACCGTTTCCTTTTTTGATTTTGAGAATGATTATAGGGACAAAAGGGGAAAGGCCGATTTGTTCGACCTTATAAAAACCTTTAAACTAAAGGCCAATTATCCATCGGATTATGACCCGGTAAAGCAGAACCTGTACGCAATGATCCAATCGGTAACACCCAATAATGCAGAAAACGTAGTTAAGGCGGTGGGTAGGTATTTAGCATTTTATGAAAACCTAAAAGACGATGAATTCCTGACGGACTTCGTGAATGCCACCGATGAATCAAAGAGGCTGGAAGTAAAGGAAAAAGTAAATTTAGAGTTGGCTTCCAACAATTTGGACTCAAAAATGATTTCAGAAATAATGGCCACGCTCAGGGAAACCAAGACCCCGGAGGAACTGAAATTATTGAAAAAGGCCATAGAAATCTCCGCAGTGGGTCAAATAGAAGTGATGAAAGCGATGCACCCCAACATGTCCGAAACGGAAATCCAAGGCGTCCATGAGTACGTCTATAAGAAATATGGGGCTGAGTATGAAGGCTATCCTTCCATCGTGGGGGGCGGCAATAACGGATGTATTTTGCACTACATTGAAAATAATAAAATGGAGGTGGGCAATGATCTGGTTTTGATGGATTTGGGAGCGGAATATCATGGCTACACGGCCGATGTTACCCGAACCATTCCCGCCAATGGGAAATTCACTCCTGAGCAAAAGGCCGTTTACGATATTGTATATGAGGCCCAAGAGGCAGGGATACAGGCCAGTGTAGTCGGCGCCGAATTTCAGGCTCCCGGAAAGGCCGCCTTGAAGGTCGTGGAGAATGGATTGATGAAGTTGGGTATCATCAAGGAAGCCAGTGAGGCGAGGACCTATTTTCCGCATGGTACATCCCACTATTTAGGTTTGGATGTGCATGACCAAGGTACCTACCGTCCGTTTCAGGCCAATACCGTCATCACTGTAGAGCCCGGTATTTATATTCCGGAAGGCAGCGATTGCAACGAAAAGTGGTGGGGCATCGCGGTACGTATAGAGGACGATATTCTCATCACGGAGGAAGGTCCGGTGAATCTATCGGCTATGGCTCCGCGAACGACCGAAGCTATCGAGGCCATGATGAAACAGCCCAGTCCTTTGGACGATTTTCAATTGCCAAAGCTGGATTAACGGTTCAAAAGGAATTCGCTTAAATCCGAATAGGCCTTGATTTTTATCGATTTTTTCTCCTTGTCCATTACCTTTTGGATTTGTGGGGGCAGGGGAAGTTTTTTGCCAATGGTCTCTTCCACCACATCCAAAAATTTCACGGGGTGGGCGGTTTCCAAGAAGATGCCATAGGTATCCGGGTGTTTTTCCTGATACTTTTTTAATCCCAAATAGCCCACGGCCCCATGTGGGTCGGCAATATATCCACTAGATTTATAGATATCCAAAAGTGCTTTTTTCGTCTGAATGTCCGTAAAGGAGTAGGAGGAGAGGTGATGCTCTAAAATGTCAAAATCGTCCTCGAACAAATGTCGTATTCTCACAAAATTACTCGGGTCCCCCACATCCATGGCATTTGAGATGGTCGCCGTTGAAGGTTTGGGGTCATAGCTCCGTGTTTTCATGAACTGTGGAACGGTATCGTTTACATTGGTGGCGGCAATAAAATGGGTTACCGGCATTCCCAACTTTTGGGCAACCATACCGGCGCATATATTCCCAAAGTTCCCGGAAGGTACTGAAAAGACGATTTCCCTTCCCTTACTTTTTGCTTGTTTATAGACGAACAGAAAGTAAAATAACTGTGGAAGCCATCGGGCTACATTGATCGAGTTGGCCGAGGTCAGTTTCATGTTACTTAAAAGTGCCTCATCTAGAAAAGCAGTCTTGACCATCGTCTGACAATCGTCAAAAGTACCTTCCACTTCCAAGGCCGTAATGTTCTGCCCCAAGGTGGTCAATTGACGTTCCTGGATATCACTCACCTTTCCGCTTGGATAAAGGATCACCACCTTTACACCATCCACCCCTAAAAATCCATTGGCTACGGCACCTCCCGTATCTCCAGAGGTGGCCACCAAAACGGTGACCTCATTTTTTTCGTCTTTAGAAAAGTAGCCCAAACATTGCGCCATGAAGCGTGCACCTACATCCTTGAACGCCATGGTGGGCCCATGAAAAAGTTCCAAGGTAGCGACGTTCTTATCGATTTCAACGACGGGAAACTCAAAATCCAACGTATTCTTTAGAATCTCGCGAAGTACATCGTTCGGGATTTCATCATTAACGAATTGATGGATGGCATTGAACGCTATTTCCTGATTTGAAAGGTCCTCGATGGTTTCAAAGAAACTTTGGGGTAGCCGTTCAATGATTTCTGGAAAGTAAAGCCCTTTATCCGGTGCTATGCCATTAATAACTGCTTCTCTAAAGGAAACGTCAGGGGCTTTTTTATTTAGACTGTAGAATTTCAATGTGCTGACTTATATTTCTTTAGGCCACGGAATTAAATTGTCCGTACACCTTCATGGTTAATTTTGGATACATGGACATCATGCTCCACACCTATTTCCTCATACACTTCTTTCATGGCAACGGCCACCTTTTTCGCATTTTCCGTTCCTCTGCTCAATGCAAAAATGGAGGGTCCAGACCCTGAAATACCGGCGCCTAATGCTCCGGCTTCCAATGATGCTTTTTTCACTTTATCAAAACCAGGAATTAAGATAGCGCGTATGGGCTCAACGATATGATCTTCTAAGGAACGACCTATCAACCCATAGTCATTTTGCAACAGACCGGCAATCAATCCGCCTACATTTCCCCATTGTTTTATGGCGGTTTGAAGGGATAGCGTGGTCTTTAAAATTTTTCTGGAGTCCGATGTCTTTATCTCGATTTGCGGATGTATGACCGTTGCAACCAATTCTTCGGGTGCTTTTATAGGTACAATGTCCAAAGGGGAATAGCTTCGTACCAGGGTAAAACCGCCAAACAGGGCCGGAGCTACATTGTCTGCATGGGCTACGTCACTGGCCAGGCGTTCTCCCTCCATGGCGAAGGTGACCAATTCGGTTTTTGAAAAGGGGTTTCCCAATAAATGGTTCATGGCCCAAACCGCTCCCGTTGAGCTTGCCGCACTACTTCCAATACCGCTTCCAGGTTTTATTTTTTTATGTATTTCGATTTCAAAGCCACCGTCGTAATCGGCTTTTTCCCATAGTGCGAGTCCTGCGACACCAGCAACATTATTTTTTGTTTCAAGGGGTAAATTCTGTCCCTCTATCTTGGTGATGAAAACTCCTTTTCTGGAGGTCTTTCGAACGACCATTTCATCCCCTACTGAATCCAAGGCAACGCCAAGAACATCGAACCCGCAGGAAATATTGGCGATTGTCGCCGGGCAGAACACCTTTACTTCGTCCATAATTAAAAGTTACCTATTCTAATAATATCCGCAAAAATACCCGACGCCGTTACATCGGAACCTGCTCCCGCGCCCTTGATGATCAGGGGTAGGTTCTTGTATCTTTCAGTAAAGAACAAAACGATATTGTCACTTCCCTCCAGGTTATAAAAATCATGGCCTTCGGGAATTTCCTGTAGTCCTACGCTGGCTTTGCCATTTTCAAACTGGGCCACATACTTGAGCTTACAGTTTTTAGCTTTGGCATCGGCATATATTTTCTGAAAATCCGACTCATACTTTACCAAGGATGTAAAGAAATCATCGTTGTTCCTGGTGTCCAAACTTTCTTTGGGCAAGAAGGAATTGTTCTTTATGTCTCCAATTTCCAAAACATGACCGCTTTCGCGAGCCAAGATGAGAATTTTACGCATCACGTCGATGCCACTTAAGTCTATCTTTGGGTCGGGCTCCGTGTACCCCTCTTCTTGGGCCCTTTTTACGATGTCGTGAAAGGTATTGGAGTCATTGAAATTATTAAATACAAAGTTCAAGCTACCTGACAGAACCGCCTGAATTTTAAGCACCTTGTCCCCTGAAGCGATGAGGTTTTTCAAGGTGTCCAGAATAGGTAGTCCTGCACCCACATTGGTCTCGAACAGGAACGGCGCGTTGTATTCCCTAGCAAGGGATTTTAGGCGTGCATAATTGTTGTATTCCGATGAACAGGCAATTTTGTTGCACGTTACCACGGATATGCTGTTGCTCAAAAAATCTGGGTAGGTGCCAGCTATTTCCGCACTCGCCGTGTTGTCCACAAAAATACTGTTACGGAGATTGAGGTCGTTGACCCTATCGATAAAAAGCTGCTTATCTGCCTTTTGTCCGGTCGACAAAGTATCTTGCCACGTATCCAACGGAATTCCTTTTTCATCGAAATGCATGGTTCTGGAGTTTGATATGCCAACCACCCGAACATTCAGCTTTAAATTCTTTTTTAGATATTTTTCCTGCGATTTTATTTGGTTCAGGAACTTGGCTCCAACGTTTCCAACACCCATGACGAAAAGATTGAGCTGCTTTACGTTTTCCTCGAAAAACTCCTCGTGAAGGGCATTAAGTGCTTTTTTTACATCCTTCTCGTTGATGACACAGGATATATTACGTTCCGATGCACCTTGGGCAATCACCCTAATATTCACATTGTTCTTACCCAGCGTACTGAACATTTTTCCACTGAGTCCTTGGTGGCTCTTCATGTTGTCGCCTACGAGGGCCACAATGGCCAGTCCCTTTTCCGGTATCACTTCCTTGATCTTTCCCCTTTCTATTTCGTAGGCAAACGCCTCGTTTACGACTTCAACGGATTTTTCAACATCATCCGCCGAAACCCCTACGCAGATGGAGTGCTCTGAAGAGGCTTGGGTAATGAGCACGACACTGATATCGGCCTGTGACAAAACCTCGAAAAATCGTTTTGAAATTCCGGGTATACCCACCATTCCTGGACCTTCCAAGGAAAGTAGCGCCATATTGCCAATGTGGCTGATACCGCGTACGGTCTTTCCGCCTTCGTTCCTAGATTTGGTTATCAGGGTGCCTTCTTCTTCGGGCTTGAAGGTATTTTTTATATGTATCGAAATGCCTTTGGACAGAACAGGCTGTATCGTTGGAGGATACAGGACTTTGGCACCAAAATGCGAAAGTTCCATGGCTTCCTCATAGGAAATATGGGTGATTGCCTTGGCCTGCTTTACCATTTTTGGATTGGCCGTGTACATGCCGCTCACATCCGTCCAAATCTCCAAAACATTAGCTTCCAAAGCGGCGGCATAGATGGCTGCGGTATAATCGGAACCGCCCCTGCCCAATGTGGTTATGTCATTATTTTTGGAAGTGGCAATGAATCCCGGGCAAACGGTTATGAAAGCCCCGTTGTTTTTGAAATATTCCTTGCAATTGGTATCGGTCAACGTAAAGTCCACCACATTTTTACCGGCGAGCTTAAAGGTTTTGATCAGTTCCCGACTGTCCTTGTAAACGGCGTCCAGACCTTCCGAAGCCAAATACTCGCTGATGATATACGACGATAACAGTTCCCCAAAACTTACGATTTTATCGGAAAGCTTAGGTGTAATCTCACCAATAAAATAAGCACCTTCCAATAGGGTTTCCAGGATGTTCAATTCAGACTTTACCTTGCTAAGCACCTTGCTTTGCGCGGTTATGGGAATCAGTTCCTTAACGGTATCCAAATGTCTGGTCTCGATTTCACTGAGGATATCCTTATATCCGGTTTGTTCCTTGGCCGCCATCTCACCTGCTTGAAGTAGTTGGTCCGTCACTCCTCCAAAGGCGGATACCACTACAATGATCGGATCATTGTAGGCCAAAAGGATGTTTTTGATTTTTATGATATTTTCTGGGCTGGCTACGGAAGAGCCGCCAAATTTCAAGACTTTCATGCTAGAATAATGTATAAATTGACTTTATGGGAATCGTGTTGAAAAACACTATAACGGAGGTGTATAATTATTACCCCATAGGGGTGGTGTACACGGTACGTGTAAGAAATTGGTTTTTTATTGTATTGGATACAAGCATTATGTCCTTTTGGGATATTTACTTTGATGAGGCTCAAAAGTAGTACATTTGGCTAGCTATTCAAACGTTTCCACAATTTTTTATGGGATCGTTACTTTTTAATTCAATCCAAAGCTATTATGAAGGTTTTTACCGCCGCCCAAATTTATAAAGCCGATACATTTACTATTGAAAAACAACAGATAACAAGTGATGCCCTTATGGAGCGGGCCGCTACCCAAATCTTTAATTGGATGCACGTTAGGATGCAGGGGGCACCGGTAAAGATCCATCTGTTTTGTGGCATTGGGAATAACGGGGGCGATGGTATTGCGCTTGCCAGGCACTTGTTCGAGCATGGATATGATATTGCTGTGTACGTTGTTAAGTATAGCGATAAACGATCCAAGGATTTCCTGACAAATTTGGACCGATTGAAAGACCGGAAAATTTGGCCCATTTATATGGATGCCGATAGTAATATGCCAGAAATTCATCCTAACGATATTATCGTGGATGCCATTTTTGGGATTGGGTTGAACAGAACGCCCGATGCTTGGGTAGCAAAAATAATCCAGCATTTGAATACTTCCAAGGCGTTTATCCTTTCGGTGGATATTCCATCCGGGTTGTTTACGGACAGTGTTCCAGAGGACAAAGAAGCTGTAATAAAGGCCAATTATGTGCTAAGTTTTCAAGTACCAAAATTGGTTTTCTTTCTTCCCGAAACCGGAATATATGTGGAACAATGGGAGGTTTTGGATATTGGCCTGGATGCGGAATTCTTGATGAACGAGAAAACGGACTTCGAATTGATTTCGAAGAACGAGGTACTTCAGTTTTATCGGCCTAGGACAAAATACTCGCACAAGGGTTCCTACGGGCATGCTCTGATTGTAGGAGGTAGTTATGGAAAAATCGGCGCGGTCATTTTGACGAGCAGGGCCGCATTGAAAGCGGGCAGCGGTTTGGTGACGGTGTACGTTCCGGAGTGCGGATATGCAATTTTACAGACAGCGATACCAGAGGTGATGGTCCTAACAAATGGCAAAGAGGCGATCGAAGCTATTGAATTCGACATGAAGCCAACGGTCATTGGTTTGGGAATAGGAATGGGTATACATGACAAAACCGGTAAGGCATTGGAGCATTTCTTAAAGGCAAATAAACTACCACTTGTCTTGGATGCGGACGCGTTGAACATCCTTTCCAAGAATCAGGACCTGATGGATTTTATACCGGAGAATTCCATTTTAACACCACATCCAAAGGAATTGGAGCGGTTAGTGGGGAAGTGGAAGGACGATTTTGAAAAGTTGGAAAAGGTAAGGCAGTTTACGGATAAGCGAAAAGTTGTCCTTGTAGTCAAAGGAGCTCACAGCATCACTTTTTTTGAGGGTAGGGGGTACATCAATACTACTGGAAATCCAGGGATGGCCACCGCGGGCAGTGGTGATGCCCTTACCGGTATCATTACCGGACTAATCGCACAAGGCTATTCCAGTTTGCAAGCGGCTATTTTTGGGGTTTACATCCATGGAAAATCAGGAGATATATCCGTAGAAAATACGGGATATCAGGCATTGATTGCTTCGGATATTATAGAAGGCATTGGAAGTGCTTTTTTGGATTTGTTCAAGGTACCGGAGGAGCGTCCGGATACCTCTGAAAAGGATGGCTAGACCCTTACTTGGCGCTGATCCTTCTCTTGACCCATTTAAGGGCATTGTCATATTCAATGAAAAACTTCATCGGCTTTTTATAGAAGAGTTTTTCGATCTTGAAATTGTGCATATCGATTTCCTTTACCGATACGATAGCAAATGCCTTCAAGTTTTCCAATTCTTTTAAATAGCTGTATATCGTGGGGTCTATGGCATAGGAATTTTTTCTTAGACTGATAAAGCCGAAGTTTTTATCCCTAAAATGGATTTCAGAAATCCCAATGATTTGATATGCCCTCTCTAAAGTTAACGTGGCTCCTTCATCAAAAATGGATACCATATAATCGTCAAAAACCTGAATTTTTCCAACCTCCAGGTTGTACTCGCGCACGATGATCTTTTTGTTCACAGATCCTACCTTCATTTTATATTCATTATAGTGTCTGGAACGAAAATATACCGATTATCCTCCACGGAATAAATTATTAGATTAAAAGCGTAAATATCGCACGTAATACGAAGCGGCGTAAAGGGTTGTGTTTTAATTCTTACGAAGGCTGTGGTATTGCATTAAAAAAACAAAGGGCAACCTACTAGGATGCCCTTTCATATTTTTGGAATTTGTATTTTACTTATTCGGATTTTGGAGATTCCTGGGGCTTATCGATTTTAATGGTAAGCTCCTCCTTTTTCGCATCCAAATCCATAGTAATGGTATCCCCTTCCTCCAATTTGGAATTGACAATTTCTTCGGCCAAGGCATCCTCTATATACTTCTGGATGGCCCTTTTTAAAGGTCTTGCCCCGTATTGCTTGTCAAAGCCTTTTTCGGCTATGTAGTCCTTCGCGGTTTCTGACAATACTAATTCGTAACCAATGCCTTTGATACGTTTGTACAATTTGGAAAGTTCGATATCGATAATTTGATGTATATGCTCCCTTTCCAAAGGATTGAATACTATAACGTCATCGATTCTGTTCAAGAATTCCGGAGCAAAGGCCTTCTTAAGCGCATTTTCAATGACACCTTTCTGATGGGAATCCGCTTGTTCCTTTTTGGCCGCAGTTCCAAACCCGACACCTTGACCAAAATCCTTTAATTGACGTGCCCCAATGTTGGAGGTCATGATAATAATGGTATTCCTAAAGTCGATTTTTCTACCAAGACTATCGGTAAGGTAACCATCATCCAACACTTGTAACAACATATTGAATACGTCTGGATGGGCTTTTTCGACCTCGTCCAACAAAATAACGGAATAGGGTTTCCTGCGCACCTTTTCGGTCAATTGGCCACCTTCTTCGTAGCCAACATATCCCGGAGGTGCACCTACCAATCTTGATATGGCGAACTTCTCCATGTATTCGCTCATATCGATGCGTATAAGGGCATCCTCGGAATCAAAAAGTTCTTTCGCCATAACCTTGGCCAACTGTGTTTTTCCAACACCTGTCTGTCCTAAGAATATGAAGGAACCAATAGGTTTGTTAGGATCTTTTAGACCGGCCCTATTTCTTTGAATGGCCTTCGATACCTTGGCAACTGCTTCGTCCTGTCCAATTACGTTCGCTTTTATGAGCTTGGGCAATCCTGCCAATTTGTTGCTCTCTGTCTGCGCAATTCTATTAACGGGGATGCCGCTCATCATAGAAACCACATCGGCTACATTGTCCTCGGTAACGGTCTCTTTGTGAAGCTTGCTTTCGTCTTCCCATTTTTCCTGGGCTATGGCCAAATCTTTTTCGAGCCTTTTTTCGTCGTCCCTCAATTTGGCGGCCTCCTCGTATTTCTGCTTTTTGACCACGGAATTCTTTAGTTCCCGCACATCTTCCAGTTTCTTCTCAAGTTCAAGAATCTGTTTTGGTACGTCCATATTTACGATATGTACCCTAGATCCTGCCTCGTCCAAAGCATCAATCGCCTTGTCCGGAAGGAATCTATCGGTCATATATCTGCTTGTCAGTTTTACACAAGCTTCAATGGCTTCATCCGTGTAGCTGACATTATGGTGGTCTTCGTATTTACCTTTAATATTGTGCAATATCTCGATGGTTTCCTCAACGCTGGTAGGTTCAACGATAACCTTCTGGAACCTACGCTCTAAGGCACCATCCTTTTCAATGTACTGTCTGTATTCATCCAAGGTAGTGGCCCCTATACATTGAATCTCGCCCCTTGCCAAGGCAGGTTTGAACATATTGGAGGCGTCCAAACTACCAGTAGCACCTCCAGCGCCCACAATAGTATGGATTTCGTCTATGAACAAAATAACGTCATCGTTCTTCTCCAATTCGTTCATTACTGCCTTCATACGTTCCTCAAATTGACCACGATATTTTGTACCAGCCACGAGGGAAGCCAAATCCAAGGTTACTACCCTTTTATTGTAAAGGATACGGGATACTTTTTTGTTTATAATGCGTAAGGCCAAACCTTCCGCAATGGCACTTTTACCCACACCGGGTTCACCGATCAGCAGTGGGTTGTTCTTTTTTCTTCTACTTAAAATTTGGGAAACCCGCTCTATTTCCTTTTCCCTACCAACAACGGGGTCCAATTTGTTTTCTTCGGCCATTAGGGTAAGGTCCCTTCCAAAATTATCCAAAACCGGGGTTTTGGATTTTTTGGAGCCTTTGTTCCCAGAATTGGTCCCAAAAGTACTTTCCTTACCTTCATTGGTTTCATCGGAATCACTTGGGAAGGATTCAGAAGTTGGTGAATCCACGATTTCGTCATCGCTGGTGATCATAAACTTGAATTGTTCCTTGACTCCATCGTAATCCACTTTCAACTTGTGCAGAAGTTTGGTCGTAGGGTCATTTTCATTGCGTAGGATGCAAAGCAGTAAATGCGCCGTATTGATCGAAGAACTTTGGAAAAGTTTTGCCTCCAAAAAGGTCGTTTTCAATGCTCTTTCCGCCTGTCTCGTCAAATGAAGATTTTTCTTGTCTTTTTGAACGTTCCCTGCATTTGGGTTGGAAGGACTAAGTATTTCGACCTTTCTACGTAAATGATCTAAGTCTACGTCCAGGGCATCCAAAATACTTATTGCTTTTCCACTGCCATCCCTCAAAAGGCCCAACATCAAATGCTCTGTCCCAATAAAATCATGACCAAGCCGTAAAGCTTCCTCTTTACTGTAGGCAATTACATCTTTTACTCTAGGTGAAAAATTGTCGTCCATATATTGAATTATCAACTATAAAATTACTAAATATCAATGAATCATGGGCAAATACCGTACCTATATTCGTTAAAGTTGTTCTAAATGACGAAAAAAGTTAACCAAATCAAACTACATGTCGGTATAATTATCAACCAATGCACCCAGGTTTTATGTTAATAAAATATTGAATAAATACTTGGTTCAGTTCTTTCAACCCCTCTATTTTCCGTATATTGGCATGCTTTTTTACGAATAAAAAACATTTAAAAATTTACCATGGCTGAAGGAGAAAAATTGATTCCTATCAACATAGAAGAAGAAATGAAATCTGCCTACATTGATTACTCAATGTCGGTCATAGTGTCACGGGCACTGCCAGATGTGCGAGACGGTCTAAAACCAGTACATAGAAGGGTACTTTTTGGAATGCACGAACTTGGGGTAAGGAGTACAAGTGCCCACAAGAAATCCGCACGTATTGTGGGTGAGGTATTGGGTAAATACCACCCGCACGGCGATACTTCCGTTTACGACACCATGGTAAGAATGGCCCAGGATTGGAGTTTGCGCTATATGTTGATCGATGGTCAGGGTAACTTTGGGTCTGTGGATGGAGATAGTCCGGCCGCGATGCGATATACGGAAGCGCGTATGCGTAAGATTGCTGATGAAATGTTGGCGGATATCGATAAGGATACCGTAGACCATCAATTGAATTTTGATGATTCCTTACAGGAACCCACGGTATTGCCTACGCGTATCCCGAATTTATTGGTGAACGGGGCTTCGGGTATTGCCGTAGGTATGGCCACAAATATGCCCCCGCACAATCTTGCCGAGGTAGTGGACGGAACGGTGGCCTTCATTGACAACAACGATATAGAAGTTGATGAGTTGATCACCCATATAAAGGCTCCGGATTTTCCAACCGGGGGTATAATTTATGGATATGACGGCGTAAAAGAGGCATTTCATACGGGTAGAGGTAGAATAGTCATGCGGGCGAAGGCTCATTTTGAGGAGGTTCAAGGGCGTGAATGTATCATTGTTACCGAGATTCCGTATCAGGTGAACAAGGCGGATATGATCAAAAAGACGGCCGACCTTATCAACGAGAAGAAAATAGAGGGGATTTCCAACATTAGGGACGAATCTGACCGAAAAGGTATGCGCGTCGTTTACATGTTGAAAAGGGACGCGATACCCAATATTGTGCTAAATACGCTCTTTAAGTATACCGCTTTACAGACTTCCTTTAGCGTAAACAACATTGCTTTGGTCAATGGAAGGCCACAATTGCTGAACGTAAAGGACATGATCCACTATTTCGTGGAGCATCGTCATGAGGTGGTTGTTAGACGGACCGAATTTGAGCTGAAAAAGGCCGAAGATAGGGCGCATATCTTGGAAGGATTGATTATTGCATCGGACAATATCGATGAGGTCATCGCCATTATTCGTGCTTCCTCCAATGCAGATGAGGCCCGTGAAAACCTCATGGAGCGATTCAAGCTTACAGAAATTCAGGCCAAGGCAATCGTTGAAATGAGACTGCGTCAATTGACAGGTCTGGAACAGGACAAGTTGCGTTCCGAATATGAGGAAATCATTAAGACCATTGCCGACTTAAAGGATATTCTCGCCAAAAAAGAGCGGAGAATGCAAATCATCAAGGAAGAGCTTCTTGAGGTAAAGGAAAAATATGGTGATGAGCGACGATCAGAAATAAATTTTGCCGGTGGGGACTTGAGCATGGAAGATATGATTCCTGATGAACAAGTCGTTATTACAATTTCAAGGGCCGGTTATATCAAACGAACCCCACTATCGGAATATAAGACACAAAATAGGGGCGGTGTTGGTCAAAAGGCCTCATCTACAAGAAACGAGGACTTTTTGGAATACCTTTTTGTGGGGACCAACCATCAATACATGTTGTTCTTTACGCAAAAAGGAAAGTGTTTCTGGATGCGGGTATTTGAAATTCCCGAGGGAAGCAGAACTTCCAAAGGAAGGGCCATACAAAACCTAATCAACATTGAGCAGGATGATACCGTAAAGGCATTTATCTGTACGCAGGATCTAAAGGATGAGGAGTATGTGAACAGTCATTATGTTATAATGGCTACCAAAAAGGGTGTCGTCAAAAAAACCCTGTTGGAACAGTACTCCCGTCCAAGACAGAACGGTATCAATGCCATAACCATTAGGGAGGGCGATGAACTTTTGGAGGCAAAATTGACGACAGGTACCAGCCAAATTTTCTTGGGTCTAAAATCTGGTAAGGCAATTAGATTCGAGGAAAGTAAAACAAGACCTATGGGGCGTAGTGCATCCGGTGTACGTGGTATTACCCTAGACAGCGATGAAGACGAGGTAATTGGAATGGTTTCCGTTCATAATTTTGAGGATGAGCTCCTTGTTGTTTCCGAAAATGGATATGGCAAAAGGTCCAGTATCGAGGATTATAGGATTACAAACCGTGGTGGAAAAGGAGTAAAAACCATCAGCATTACCGAAAAAACGGGTAATTTGGTCGCAATCAAGAATGTTACGGATTCCGATGATCTTATGATTATTAATAAATCCGGAATAGCCATAAGAATGAGCGTTGAGGACCTTCGGGTTATGGGAAGGGCCACGCAAGGTGTGAGATTAATCAACATAAAAGGTAATGACTCTATCGCGGCCGTAGCAAAGGTTATGAAGGAAGAAGATGACTTGGACGGGACCGATATTAATGACATTGAAGTGAACCCTGAGTAAAATTGGCATGGGAATTGATTAAATTTGCACCGAAAGATATTTAACACTAATTAATAATTAATAGAATCAAAAATGAAAACTAAGATTTCAATAATAGCGGCAATGTCCATTGCAATGGTCGGTTTAGCCCAAAAAAACGAAATAAAGGATGCCGAAAAGGCATTGAAAGACGGGGACGTGGCAGCTGCTAAAACCTCTATTGAAGCCGCCATGGGTAGTATTTCTGGCGCAGACGAAAAAATGCAGGCCCAATATTATTATACAAGGGGAAAAGTGTATGCCGATTTGGCCAAAAAAGGAGATGATTCCGCATTTGAGCCTGCGGCCAATTCCTTCCAAAAGGTATTGGAAATAGAAGAGCAATCCGGTAAAAGTAAATACTCCAACGAGGCAACCCAGTATATGGCAAGTATATCTGCAGATTTGGTAAACTCCGCAGTATCCGATAACGAACAACAAAAGTTTGAATCCGCTGCCGATAAGCTTTATATGAGCTATAAAATCAGCCCAAAGGATACTACATATTTGTACTATGCTGCAAGCAGTGCCGTGAACGGCGGACACTATGAAAAAGCTTTGGAATATTACAATGAGCTTCAAGAAATAGGTTACGATGGTAGCGGTATCGTATATAAGGCCACCAATACTGAAACCGGTGAGCAGGAAATTATGGACAAAACGCAACGTGACCTAATGGTAAAATCTGGAACCTATAAAGATCCAGTTGATGAGAAAACACCTTCCAAAAAAGCTGAAATCGTAAAAAATACTGCACTAATCTACACCCAATTAGGAGAGGATGACAAAGCTTTAGAGGCATATAAAGCCGCTAGAGCTAATGACCCAGAAGATGTCAACCTTATATTGAACGAGGCTAACCTATATTTTAAATTGGGCGATAAGGATAAATTCAAGGAATTAATGGCTGAAGCGATAGCATTGGCACCTGATAATGCAGACTTACACTATAATGTAGGTGTAATCAACATGGAGCAAGGGAATTTTGAGGAGGCTAGAGAGTCATACAAAAAGGCAATTGAAATCAATCCTAGTTACACTAACGCCTATTTGAACCTTTCCACTACCTATGTTAATCAGGGTAACGCTTTGATTGACGAAATGAATTCTTTGGGTAATAGCAGAGCCGACATTGCCAAGTATGACGAGCTTAAAACAAAAAAGGATAATTTCTTCACTCAGGGAGCCGATATTTTGGAAACCGCATTAAAAACAAACCCAGACAATCAAGGAATATTAACGCAGTTGAAGAACATCTATGGTGCTATGGGCGATAATGAAAACTTCATGAGAATAAAAAAGTTGCTAGGGGAATAATTCTTTAAACAACATAAATTATAAAAAGGGTCCAATAATTTTAGGACCCTTTTTTTTATAGGATTCTTTTTAAGACCCTTAGTTGATGCGAATAATTTCTAAGATCGTAATTAAAAATTCCGGTATGGTCTATCCTGTCTATTCGTACCATACCGTTTACATGAATGATAAAATTATTTTTCATTACGATACCAACATGATTGATATGTCCGTAGGAATCATCGAAAAAGGCCAAATCTCCAGGTTCACATTCTTCTATAAAGCTTAAAGCTTCCCCTTGTCTCGCCTGTTCCTGTGCGGTGCGTAATAAATTGTAGCCGTTAATTTTATAGACCATTTGTGCAAATCCAGAGGCGTCTATACCAAATGGAGTTTTACCACCTTTTAATTCCGGCGCATTTAAGTATTTTAATGCTGTATTGATTATGTGCTTTTTTGTTTGTTTCCCTTCGGTCTTATTTCCTTCAACCGTTACTTTAAGAATCTTGGTCAAAGGGATTGAGGAACCTAAAATTATTGAAATCGGTGTGCCGTTTGGATGTTCTGCAAAGCTTAAGAGATCTGTAGCAAAAATTGGCTGTTTTTCTTCAATTAATATAAATTCCTCTTTGGTGATAAAATGTACTTGATTATTTGGCACCCATCCCTCACATTTGTCCGACGAAACTCTGATTTTTGACCAATATTTGCGGGATTCCAATATCTTAAAATGCTCTCCAAAGAGTACTTGGCTCGTCATTTCCGAAGCTTCTTCGGGCGATATTCTCAAAGGAATAACACTTAGTGGGCAAATACCGTATTGCATCTATTTTCTAGGATGTTTAGGCTCGCTCCAAAATCATGGAAGAAGCACCACCGCCTCCATTGCAAATAGCTGCTGCACCAATTTTTCCATTTTTTTGTTCTAAAACATGTATTAGTGTTACAAGAATCCGTGCTCCGGAGCATCCTAATGGGTGTCCCAAAGAAACGGCACCACCATTAACATTTACATTTACATCGGTAAGACCCAATATCTTCATATTCGCCAAACCTACTACTGAGAAAGCTTCGTTAAACTCAAAAAAGTCAACATCTTGAAGTGTAAGCCCTGCTTTATTCAAAGCCTTTGGTAAAGCTTTGGCAGGTGCGGTCGTAAACCATTTTGGTTCTTGTGCGGCATCGGCATAGCCCTTAATGGAGGCTAAAGGTTTTAGGTTCAATTCCTTTGCTTTTTCGGCACTCATCAATACCAGGGCAGCGGCGCCATCATTGATGGTGGAGGCATTCGCGGCCGTTACCGTACCATCCTTGGAGAATGCCGGTCTTAAATTTGGGATTTTATCCAAGAAAACGTTCTTGTATTCCTCATCTTCGGAAACGATCAATGGCTCCCCACGTCGCTGAGGTACCGTTACGGGAACAACTTCATTTTTGAAAAGGCCTTTTTTCCAAGCTTCTGCAGACCTTTTGTAGGACTGTACGGCGAAAGCGTCTTGGTCTTCCCTTGAAAACTTATATTCAACGGCACAGGCATCCGCACATACGCCCATAGCATTTTGATCATAGGCATCTACCAAACCATCTTTTTGCATTCCGTCTACCATGGATGACGGACCAAATTTCACCGGTGATCTCAAGTAAGCATAATGCGGAATCAAACTCATATTCTCCATTCCTCCCGCTACTATGATGGAGGCATCTCCTAGGGCAATGGCTTGGGCTGCCTGCATCACGGCCTTCATTCCGGAGGAACAAACTTTGTTCACCGTGGTACACGGTACGGTATCCGGAATTCCTGCATAAAGAGCCGCTTGTCTTGCAGGGGCTTGTCCCGTGCCCGCCTGTACAACGTTTCCCATTAAAACTTCTTCCACCATATCCGGCTTTAAATTGATTTTTTCTAGGGCTCCCTTTATCGCGGCGGCACCAAGTTTAGGAGCAGGAATTGTGGACAAGGCACCCATAAAACTTCCTATTGGCGTTCGTACCGCAGAAACTATAACAACCTCTTTCATCTTATATTTTTATTGCTTTTTAAAAATGGATCTGTCATGATCTAACGTTCAGGCGGGTGTAATTATTCATATCATTATCCTTTGTTTTCAAAAGTTTTTGAAACTTTGATTTCGCCATCTTGATAGCTATCGGTACATCTTGATAAGTATCAAGGATCCCTATCGCTCATTTCATGTATTTTCAAATTTATATAAACGAAATTACTAAATTCTAAACCAAAACCTTGGTTATTGACCTAATTCCTTATTGTACATTTATATTTTCTATTTTTGGAATAGCTACGCAAAAATTGAACGTTTGGACAACCTTTACAAAAAACAATCCCTTATATACAAGTACTTCCTATACTTTGTTTCCATAGGATTTATTGTTTTCTTTTTTCCTAAAGGCGGAAAGTTCAAGTATGAATTTCAAAAAGGGAAACCATGGCAATTTGAAACCTTATATGCACCTTTTGATTTTTCGATAAAAAAATCCGATTCCGAGATTGCTCAGGAAAAGCAGCAAATAGAAGAGACAAGCGGACAATATTTTAGGTACGACCATCAGCAGGTTAGCAGGGTTTACGAGCAATATGATAATTCTTTCCAGAGCATTTTTGGTAATTCGGCTTACACAAATGCCCAAAAGGATTTTTTAAAAAAAATAGGTGAAACCCTTTTAGATTCCATCTACCAAAATGGTGTACTGGATAGTAGTGCTAAACAGATTAGGGGCGGTTCTGTTTTTTTGGTTAAGAACAACGCGGCCGCGAAAAAACAATTTTCCTCGTTTTACAGGCTTTCTGATGTTGGGAATTTGATTCAAAAGAAACTGAAGGAAGAGAATATTCCCCATTTGAACCAAGAATTTCAAGACCTGTTTTTTGAGCTTATTGAGCCAAATGTCAGTTACGATGTTAGCCTCACGCAAAAGAGCCGGGAGGACGCTTTATCTAAGATAAGTTACACTCGAGGTACCGTAGATGAAGGTAAACTAATTATTGCCAAGGGCGAGGTTGTAGAAGGCGAAAATCTGAAAGTATTGGAGTCTTTGAAGTCGGAATATGAATCGGAGTTATGGACAGCTCACAATTATTATATCATACTTATTGGGTATACCGTATTGGTGGCCTTGGTACTTTTAATGCTCTTGCTTTTTCTGAAGAAATACAGACCAGCCATCTATGGCAACAATACAAAAGTAACCTTCATTTTTTTCAATATCCTCCTGATGGTTTTTATCACAACCATGGTTGTAAAGTATGATGATTCCTTGGTGTTCGTAGTGCCGTTATGTATACTACCCTTAATTCTAAAAACCTTCTTTGATGCGAGATTGGGGCTATTCGCCCATGTACTGACCGTACTGATTTTAGGGTTTGTAGTACCCAATAGTTTTGAATATATCTTCCTTCAGATTATTACGGGTATTGTTACCATTTTAACAGTTTCTGAATTGTATAAACGGGCCAATCTATTTATTTCTATAGGACAGATTATTTCTATTTATGTAGTGGGGTATTTGGCATTTCACATAATACACGAAGGCAACCTCAGTAATATCTCATGGTATACACTAGGGCTTTTCTTACTCAATGGTATGATAACCTTGTTCGTACAGCCCTTGATTTATATTTATGAAAAAGTCTTTGGTCTAGTATCCGACGTCTCCTTGTTGGAACTTTCGGACACCAATTCAAAGTTATTAAAAGAATTATCCAACAAAGCCCCTGGTACGTTTAACCATTCCCTTCAAGTAGCCAATCTCGCAGAATCCGCGGCCAATGAAATTGGGGCAAATGCCATGTTGGTAAGGGTAGGGGCACTCTACCACGATATAGGTAAAATGAACAACCCTACCTATTTCACCGAAAACCAGATTACCAATGTGAACCCCCATGACGAAATCACTCCTAGAGAAAGTGCCAAGATTATTATTGGACATGTTATAAAGGGCATAGAGATAGCAAGAAAAAATAAATTACCTGATCGTATTATCGATTTTATTAGATCCCATCATGGAACTACATACGTTTACTATTTTTATAAGAAGCAGAGGGACTTGGAAATAAATATCAATGAAGAGGATTTTAAATATCCAGGCCCTCTTCCATTTTCAAAAGAAACGGCCATATTGATGATGGCAGATTCTGTAGAAGCAGCCTCAAAAAGCCTAAAGGATCCCACCTATACCATGATTGATGAATTTGTAGATAAGATAATTGCAGGACAAATGAAAGCCAATCAGTTCATAAATGCGAACATCACCTTTAAGGAGATTGAAATCATCAAGAAAATCTTCAAGCAAAAACTGACCAACATTTACCATTTAAGGGTAGAATATCCTGAATGACAGACCGTTTATTTTTTTTAAAAAAACCTAGTAAAATAGTTGCGTGCTTCTATGGTAAAATTTACATTTGCAACCGCAATTTGAGCGAACGTTCCTGGAAATAGATTATAGGAGAGGTGCCGGAGTGGTAACGGAGCAGATTGCTAATCTGTCGACGCGCAAGTGTCGCATGGGTTCGAGTCCCATTCTCTCCGCAATTTCTTTTAATTTAAGATAGCCTCGGGGTGTAGCGTAGCCCGGTTATCGCGCCTGCTTTGGGAGCAGGAGGTCGCAGGTTCGAATCCTGCCACCCCGACTTGATTATCAGAGGTTTACAAATTATTTTTTGTAAACCTCTTTTTATTTGTACTCTACAAAATACTTAATATATATTCAATTCGAAATTTGAAATTCAGTATTTGAGGTAGTACAATTTACCATTTTGATCTGCATACAAAAATCACATCTAAAAACTGAGGTTTTTTAGTATAGAACTAACAGGAATCTTTGGCCGCCAATCCGTAGCCGTAGTACCTTGTTTCTAACTTACATCAATAATTTAATCCCATCTAGGACGTATTCCCGGTGCAAATGGGAACTTTAAGGATTTAAAATATTCCAAGGATTTCGTGGGCCTTTCTACACCTGTGGGCAAAGGACGATTGGAAAAGGTCTGAAAGTAGAGGAGACAGGCATCTCGCCACCATTTTGCTTCCTTCAATTGGATTTCCAATAACATGGACACCTCTTTGTACTCATTTTCAGAAAGATAAGGTTTCATGCGATCCCATGTTTTGATCATTTGTGTTACTTGGTCCACACCTTCCTGATATTTTAATGCGATGGCATCCCAAAGAATTTCACCATTTTCCAACTTATAATCCCAAGGTAGGTGATGAAACCACAACAGGTATTCCTGAGGTATGGTTTTTGGGTCATTATACTGCACGGCAATTTCGGATGCGTATTGCTCTGTGGCATTGCTTCCGCTTGGCGTTCTATCAAAACCAACTCCTAATGAATCGGCTTTATGATAATAAACAGGGTTCCAATCCGGTCTACCTAGATTGTCGACCCAAGGACCCGGTCCGTAATGGTGACCGGTATCGAATATGTGGTGCAGACCAAGCGGATTCATATAGTTAACTACCGCTTCCCTAGAATCTAGCATCATTTCCTTTATCGGATCCACAAATTCCTCTTCATTGGAATAGGTGGCCCTTAGCCATTCCTCTGCAATGGTGTTCGCGCTTAGGTAAGGGTCCCAGGCCAAACGTCCAAAACCGTACCAATTGGCCTGTGCAAAAGGGTGGCCTGTCCAATTGATATCAGTACCAATGTTGGAGACTCCCGCCATACCTGTCAGTTTGTTCCCATAGAGGCTTCCGTCTATGACTTTTGCTACAGTAGAACCTTCCCCTTTCTGAAAAGTATCGGCGTCCAAGACTTCTTCGAAAAGTTTGGGCAAATACACCAAATGAGTGCTGAACCCCAAGTATTCTTGGGTTATCTGAAACTCCATTATTAGCGGTGTCTTTTTCATGGCACCGAACATAGGATGAAAGGGCTCCCTTGGTTGAAAGTCTATAGGGCCATTTTTTACCTGCACCAAAACGTTGTCCATAAAGTTACCGTCATACGGTAAAAACTCGTCATAGGCCTGCTTTGCTCGATCCGTATCGTCATGTTCTGAATACACAAAGGCACGCCAAATGACATTGCCCCCAAAAGGTTTTACGGCCTCTGCCATCATATTGGCACCGTCAACATGATTTCTACCATAATTTTGGGGTCCGGGCTGTCCTTCGGAATTGGCCTTAACCAAAAAACCACCAAAGTCTGGAACGATTGTATATATTTCTTTGGCCTTATCTTTCCACCATTGTTGTACTTGGGCATTTAAGGGATCCGCAGTTTCCAGTCCACCGATTTCCATAGGAGCGGAGAAACGTGCTGTCAAATATACTTTGATGCCATAGCTCCTGAAGATATCTGCCAAGGCCTTTACTTTTTCAAGATACATGGGCGTAAGAATCAAGGCGTTTGCATTAACATTGGTAAGTGCGGTAGCGTTTATTCCAACGGAGGCATTGGCCCTGGCATAGTCAATATAGCGTTGGTCTACATATTCAGGTAATTTTTGCCAGTTCCAAAGTGAGAATCCCGCATAGCCCCTTTCCACTGAACGATCCAGATTGTCCCAGTGGTTGAGCATTCGAATGTCCAATTTAGGATTGTCTACAACTTTTAAATCATCGAGGAGATGTTGGGACTGCATAAGATGTAGAAATCTGAATGTACCATAAAGAACCCCAAGATCCGTTTTGGCGGTGATTACCGTAACTTTTTTATTTGTTAATTTGACAGATTTCAAAACGAAACCATCGCCTTTTACATCCATCATTTCCTTGGATACGGCCGATTTAAGGTCTACCGGTAGATTCTGATAAACGTCCACGATCAGGGCGTTGCCCTTATCGATCGCACTCAAAAACTCGATGTCCGTACCAAGCATTTGAGGCAGGGCCAGCGCTAGTTCTTCTTTGGCATTAAGTAGCGAAGGCGTGCTCTCGCCAACAACTATTTTGGAGCTTATATCTTTGTAGGAAGCCGATAATTTGGAATCGGTAATTTGTTCATATTTCAGCCAGAGCTTATAATCATTTAATTGTTGACCGTTTGTTTCTAAGTTGTAAAAGCATAGGAATATTAGAAAAAACCTACATAGTTTCATTTGATGTATTTTAGAAGTATTCAATTTATGCCAAATTGCTAATTCTTTGCGGGTTAAACAAGTTAATTAATAGTATTCACACAATATATTTTGGAAAGACAAAATATGGTGATTAAAAAATGGTCCCACCCCCCGTACAACGGTACAATAATTCCCTTTTTTTATGAAGCTAACTAAAAGCTTTTCGTTGATTTTCCTATTCGGATTATATATCCTTTGGGAATTTTGGTAAAACGGAAAACAATGAGTAGGCTACTGATAAGGCTTATGAATTCACCTATGACCTTATTTATAAACCCAGTCCCTATTTGCTTCAAAATCCGCATAATCCTATGGATTGGAAACCTTGGATACCTGTAGTGGCCGTAGCAGAGGCTTTACCAATTTTGTAAGGACTAGGGCATCCTAAAATTATTTCGTCCACATTCACGAATTTCTTATAATCAAAGGTTTTTAACAGGGATTTCGTTACTGTCCTGGGCAACATGATGACAACCCGAAACATGCTACTTTTTAAGTCTCTAGATAACATCAATTGTTTTTTGAAGATAGGGATTTGTATACCTAGGCTACTTTTTGATTTTCGGAAAAGGTTACAGTAATCGTAGTTCCTCTATCCTCAACGCTATCCACATGTATATCACCATGGTTCCTTTTTATGAATTCTGAGCTGAGTACCAGTCCAAGCCCACTTCCTTTTTCACCGTTGGTACCGTTCCTTCCTTTTGGTTTTTGTACCGAAAATAACTGTTTTCTGAATTCAGGGGTCATACCGATTCCTGTATCTGATATTATGATCTTAATTTCCTTGAAAGTATGGGTAACGGATAGTTTGACAATGCCATTCTTGGGAGTAAATTTTATGGCGTTATTTATCAAATTTCGAACTACAAACTCAATTTGGTTCTTATCTCCCATAAATTTTGGATTACCTATTACGGAAGTTTCAAGAGCTACCCCTTTGTTAGATGCTATCACCATAAAAATTTCCGTCACTTCATCAATTATTTCCTTTAAAGAAATTAGTTCCGTTCTGTCCTCCAGCACGTTCATTTGACATTTGGCCCAGATAATCAAATTATCCGTCATTTTTAGTGTATTATCAACAGATGAACTTAGTTGTTTTCCCATATTCAATATCTCCTCCTTGCTTAATAAATCTAGATGATCAACCAGAACAGTAATGAAGGATTTTAAAGAGGTCAAAGGGCTTCTAAGGTCATGTGCTACAATGCTGAAGAATTTATTTTTAGTGGCGTTTAGTTCCTGTAGTTCTTCTTTTTGCGTTTGAATGGTTTCATTTTGCTCCGTTAGTTCTTTGTTGATGCGTTTCAATTTTCTTAAAACAAGGAAGAATCCAATAAGAAATAAGAGAATTATGATTATACTAATGTTTCTATATACTATCGTTGAGGCCTGCGCGGCATTTTCCTTTTCCAAAGCTTGGGTGGTTCTGTTCAATGTATGTATAGAGGCCATACTTTGCGTCAACCTATTTCTATCTTCCAGTTGAATTCTTTTAATGGATTCAGAGAGTTCATTATGGGCATTGAAATAGTAGTTTACCTTTTCTAGGTTGCTCCGTTCCAAATAAAAAGCCTGTAAGTCTTTATATACCCTTAATAAGGGCTGGTTCAAATGAAATTTATTGCAATATGCCTCGGTGCTTTCCAAGTAAGAATATTGAAGACTTGAATCGCCTTCGTTTTTGGCAATTTGGGCTAGTTGAAGCATTGCCTCCACTGTCGCAACCTTTTGGGAGTTTTTACCTAGCTCCTCGGAAATCTTGAGTATACTTTTAAAATAATGTTTAGCGGAGTCGATTTGGTCATCGTTTACCTTTATAAGTCCCATAACTTTAAAGCAACTTGAAAGAACGGGTAGATTACGTATGGAATCGTTTATTTTAATGGCATACCGGGTTAAGTTTTCGGCCTCGGCCAAGTCTTTGTTGTTATAGTAGCTTTCTCCTAGATTATGGGCCGATACCCCTATTCTTTCGGTGATACCCAAATCCTTGAAAATCTCGAATGATTTTTTGTGGTAATTTATTTCTTGTAAGCGATTGTTAAGACTGCGATAGATATGTCCCATGGAAATATAACAGTTCGCCAATCCCTCCTTGTTGGAATTTTTCTCAAAAATATCGATGGCCTTATGAATATATTCAGTGCTCATAAAATAATTATCATTTATGGCATATATACTGGATAATATCCTGTAGCTGTAGGCTATACCTGTTTCATCCTTCAATTCTATAGATAACTGCAACGCCTTTTCGGCATATTTTAATGATTTTAAATTATCTACGTACGTCAATTCCCTACTAAGGGTATAAAGAATTTCAATTTTTTCCTTGGAAGTGAGCTCTGGTTGGGTCAGTAAATATTCAAGTTCCTTTATGGTTTGCGAGCGTACAATTGTTCCTATCAATAGAATTAATAGGAAAATGAATTTCCTGGACCGTATTCCAGTTAGAAAACCAAAAATGTTCATATTTCCGGGGGATTTGTAGGAAATTATTTATAACTGAACGGTTGCCCTCTTAAAATAGTATTTTCAACCGTTTAATATAAATCAATATTGTTTCGTTGCCCTAAAGAAACACATTTTTGAAAAGTTAATTTTTCGCATTTTGAGCTACAATACAGAAACAATGACTCTTTGATATCGTGTCAATGCTGGAAATCCCGTATCGGTCCCTTCAACAATAATATGAAATTGATTCTTTTTTTTGGCCGTTTTGGGTATTTGTACGGTAACGATAGCGTTCTCCACTTTAACCTCGGCATGACCGTCACCCGCCTCGTCATAGCACCAGGCCTTCAGGTAAACGGGATGCCCGTCAATGTCATTTAAAGCAACGTGAATGTTGAAGATTTCACCCGCTTTAGCGGTAATGGAAAGCCCTTCTTTTATGATAACTTCAGGTGCGTGGTTGGCTTCCTCAAAGGTTTTGACGCACCAATCCGCACGAGCGGCAAAATCGAGTTGCATGGCTTTTATCCATCGGGTTTGGGGATAGCTTTTGTCCATCTTGCCCGTTTCGGGATTTAGGTCAGCCGCATGGTCCCCATCCTCATATCGGTACGGGTTATCCTTGGAAAGCACAAATCGACCGCTCCATCCACCTCTTGAAGGGTCTTCGTAGTTGTTCAATCCTACATCCAATAAATGTAAAAATGCGGGACTGTCGCCTTCCGATATAAAGTCATATTTGGAGAAACTCCCGCGTTCCGTGTTGGCAATTTTAGTGATATCGCCCTCAAAATGATTGGGGTCTCCTTCTTGTTTTTGTCCGTCCCCATAGGAATAATATTTTTTTAGAAGGGGACCATGGTCATTGATAATATTGGCGCCCATAAAACTTCCCTCTAAAAAAGGTTGCTGACTTTTGGGAACCACTTGTTTCCAAGGATAGGCAAAACACCAGAACTGATTCGCGTTGTAGAAAACCCTAATCTTCGGCCAATTGGGTCCTATATAGTTTTTGTAGGTGGCATCTTGGTCCATAATGGTATAAATAATGGCTTTTTTAGAGACTTTTTCCTTGATATCTTTCCAGTCCCGGGTGTCCTTGTAATCTTCCTCAATGGATTTTAAGGCCCTGGCAATGGTATTGGTACCTCCCCATGCTTGTAAAAACAGCTCTCTATCGTCATCATCAAGCAACTTTTCTCGTATCAATTTTGAACCTTCTGTACGTTGGGCCATTTCCCCTTCAAAATCGATATTGCCCACGCGTACCAAGTCCAATAATTCTTGCGGGGAAGGATAATTGCTGTCATGGCCTATGAGGTTTGGGTAGACCTTGGCATATTCCGCCAAAAGCTCTTGTATCCAATTGGTTCCCGGCCATCGTAGGTCCGTAAGGTCCTTGCCATAGATTTTTTTGGTCATTTCCATTTCGGACGTGAATGTAGTACCCTTACCATCACCCTTCCAATGCCACATGGAGCTGGAATAGACCAAACCCTGGGTTTCAAATTCATTGGAGTAGAGGAGGTACCTGATGAAGGTATCTACATCGTCAATTTCACCATCGGTGGTCACAATGGTTCTTTTCATGGTTTCCTGGGCCCAACCCATAGTGATAAAGGCCAAACCTAGAGAAAGTAATAGGATATTTTTCACACGTTTAGTATTGGATTAATTGCTTGATTTTAAACATTTCTTTTTATAGAGGTATTTAACATAGCATAACAAATCCCTCGATTAGGGTTTCATGCGGTAATGTATTGTCATTCAGTATGTTTTATGGAAGCGTAAACTCCGACTTTGAAAAGATATGAAAATTCAAATTTTAGAAAAGACATATTATAGGTATTTTCAGAGGCATCCAGTTAGTTTATTCGGTCCATTTACAGCGACGAATCATTATCGTATCTTAGTCTAAAATTCCGATTATGGCAACTTCCAACAAATTATTAAAGGCATTTGAGCTCTTTGACCTTGCAAACTCAAAGGATCCAAACAAGGAGCTTTTCATGGGAAGGGAATATCCCAAAGAAGTGCTGTATGCCATTAGGATGACCGAAAAACTCAACGAATTTGCCCCTGATGCCTCAGAAGTTTTGCGCTTAACGGTAAGGGCTCAACACATTTGTAGATGGGAAATTCCTAGGGAATCCTATGAAATGAATCGGACAGGTTATTTGAAGTGGCGGCAGGACCTTAAAAAGTTTCATGCCGAAAAAGCCTCTGAAATATTGGAAAAAGTTGGATATGATTCGGAAACAATAGACAAGGTGAAATTTCTGTTGGAAAAAAAGCAATTGAAAAGAAACGCAGAAACCCAAACCTTGGAAGATGTCATTTGTTTGGTCTTTTTGGAATTTTACTTTGAGCCCTTTGCCAGGGAGCATCCAGAGGAAAAGGTGGTGGATATTTTACAAAAGACCTGGCGAAAAATGTCGGAAAAAGGACAGGAGGCCGCATTGAAACTCCCTTTGTCACAAACATCCAAGGAGTTCGTGGAAAAGGCCTTGTCATAAATGAAAATAAATGTGAGCATATGGAGCGAAATGAACTATATCCTATTTTTTTAAAGGTTTCCAACCTAAAAATATTGATCGTGGGCGGAGGCAATGTGGCCTTGGAGAAATTGACCTTTTTGCTGAAATCGAGCCCCAATGCGCAGGTGGAAATGGTTTCCCCCATGTTTCGGGAGGAGACCGTGCAATTGGCCCAAACTGCGCAAGTGGTGATGCATAAGGAATACTATGACCCAAGTTATTTGGAAGGCAAGCATATGGTCGTTGCCACGACGGATAATGTTGCCGTGAACGAGCAAGTGTACCATGATTGTAGGGAACGAAGTATTTTGGTGAACGTGGCGGACAACCCTCCATTTTGTGACTTTTACATGGGAGGTATCGTCACCAAGGGGAACGTAAAAGTGGCGATTTCCACGAATGGAAAATCCCCCACGACCGCCAAAAGGCTCCGGCAGTTTTTTGAGGACGTCATCCCCGAGAATATTGATGATTTGGTCAAAAATCTCAATGAATTCAGAAAAACTATCAAAGGCGATTTTGAGGAGAAAGTGGAAACCTTAAACGAATTCACCAAAGGTTTGGTTGAAAAGAAGAATAAATGAACTTATGAAAATTAGAATCCAAGGGAATACGGTGCGCTATCGACTCACAAAAAGTGAAGTGGAAACGTTGGCGCAAACGGGATATTACAAAGAGGAGACCCTCTTTGGTGAAAGGACCTTTGTGTACGCGATTAAGGCGGATCAGGCCATACAAGAATTACATGCCGACTATGTAAACGACACCATCACCATGTATCTGAACAAGGACAAAAGTTCGGCATGGCCCAAGAACGAAATAGTGGGTTTCAGCTCGGAAATAAAAACTTCAAACGGCAACACCTTGTCGCTTTTATTGGAAAAGGATTTTGTATGTATGGATAATACCGATGAAGACCAATCTGACAATTATCCAAACCCGAAATTGTCAAAATAGGGCTTGATTGCCTATTTTTACCCCCTCTGGACCGTCAGGCAGATGGCCAATTCAATTATGTTATGAGCGAACAGACCTGGGTGACCGATAACATTCCCTATTTGGAGGTACCAACAATTTCCGTTGATATAGAGAGACGGGTCGGGGAAAAGGGCGTCAATTATCTTAAATCCAAAATTCCTCTGGGGCAACACCCAAAAAAAATCACCGAACGTTTACAATTTTGGGCACATACAACACCTAATGCCATTTTCTTGGCCCAGCGCGAGGGTGGCGGAGAATGGAGAACGCTGACCTATATGCAAGCTTGGCAGAAAATTCAGGGAATCGCGCAGTATCTTTTGGAAACCGTGACCTCAAAAGATAGGCCAATTGCCCTGCTTTCCGGTAATAGTATTGAACATGGACTATTGGCACTGGCCGCTATGCATATCGGGATACCTTATGCGCCTATCAGTCCCGCATACTCCTTGAAATCGGATAGTTTTGAAAAACTGAAGCATTGTTTGGATATTCTGGACCCCGAATTGATTTTTGTTCAGGATGGAAATGCCTATAAAAAGGCGTTGGATGGCGTAGCCGGCAACACCCGTAATACCCGATTGGTTTTTGTTGAAAATGGGATGCCGGAGTCGGACCGTTTCGAGGATATCGTAAAAACCAAATCGACACCCAAGGTTGCGGAAGCCTACGATAAAATAGGTAGGGATACCTTGGCAAAGGTATTGTTCACCAGTGGTTCCACAGGGCTGCCCAAGGGTGTCATGAATACCCACGGTAACCTTACGGCGAATTGGCAGCAGATTACCCAGACCTTTCCCTTTGTGCAGAACGGTGCCTTGCAGTTGATGGATTGGTTGCCTTGGAACCATACCTTTGGTAGCAATCATAATTTTGGGTTGGTCATGTACAATGGAGGTTCCCTGTATATCGATGAGGGCAGCCCGACCCCAACGGGAATGCTGCAATCCATTAAAAATCTAAAGGGTTTTGCCCCAACGGTTTATTTCAACGTACCTAAAGGGTTTGAGGAGCTTTTGCCCTTTTTAAATACCGATGAAGGTTTACGGCAGACGTTCTTTTCCAGACTGAAGATGCTATTTTATGCCGGAGCCAGTATTTCACAAAAAGTGTGGGACGAACTTGACAGACTTTCCATACAGACTACGGGAAAGCGGATCTTGATTTCATCCGGTTTTGGGATGACGGAATCTAGCCCGTCTGCCATGTTTTGCACCGAGTATGACAGCAAGGCCGGATTTTTGGGGGTGCCGGTTCCGGGTCTGGAAATGAAACTGGTACCCATGGGGGATAGGTGGGAAGCCAGGTTCAAGGGCCCCAATATCACGCCGGGCTACTGGAAAAATGAGGTGGCCACCGTCAATGCTTTTGACCGGGAAGGATTTTATAAAACCTCTGAGGCTTTAAAATTCATTGATGAGCGTGACCCCAATGTAGGCATGCGCTACGATGGTAGGATAGCCGAAGATTTTAAGTTAAGTACCGGAACCTGGGTAAATGTGGGGAATCTCCGAAATAACATTATAGCCCAAGGCAAAGGTCTGGTAAAGGATGTTGTCATCACGGGGCATGACCAAGATTTTGTGGGGGCCGTTTTATTCCTGAATCTGGGATATTGTGCGGATTTTTTGGGCGGCGGACTTCAAACGACCGACTTCAATGCAGCGCATTCCCTCCCCATACGGGACTGTGTACAGGAAATGCTGGATACCCTTGCCCAAAACAGTACCGGCAGTTCCACAAAGATAAAGCGTGCCCTCATTGCCGATTTTGAACTTTCACCCGAAAAGGGAGAAATAACGGAAAAGGGATCCATCAACCAATATGTCTTCTTAAAGCACAGGAGTTCCTTGGTGGCCAAACTATATGGGCACAACTTGGAACCCGGTATTTTGGAAACGGACTACTAGCGGACCAAGAATGTACCGTTGGTCCTTTATGGCCCCTCGTAGTTTTTGGTATGGCAGTTCCCGTGGTTTTCGATAGCAAATTGTATCGAGAACCGCATGCTGAAAAATAAGATTTGATTGTCGATACGTGCCCGAAAGGAGGGCGGGCTAATTTTACAGGCCGGACCCGCAAAATTCAAACGAATTGACAAATTTTACTTGTAACAACCAACAACCAACAACGAACAACCAACAACCAACAACTAAATCCAACTTTTACCCAAAACCGTACTTCCCTTCTTTCTAGTATTTTTATATTGCAAATAAGAATAAGAAATTTCACTCCTTACTATTTGAATTATGAAAACATTATGTCTTTTCTTTATCAATTGTACGCTCATTACTACCCTTGCTTTTGGACAATCAATTGATGAAATGGAAATCAGAAAACTAGAAAAACATTGGACAGAATTGCTCGATAAGGGAGACACGACCGCATTACTGAAAATATGGTCTGAAAACTACGTAGTAAACAATCCAAATGGAAAAATTGTTACTCCCAAAGATATTGTTGCGCTTATGAAAAGCGGACATAAATTTCCCGCAGTTAAACGAATCATTGAAAATATAACCTTCAATCAAGACATTGCAGTCGTAATGGGTAAAGAGCTACAACAGCCTTCTGATATGAATCCTAACAGTGAGGAATGGATACCGAGGAGATTTACCAATGTTTGGATTAAAAATAAAAATGTATGGCAATTGGCAGCGAGACAGTCATCAAAAATAGGTGTTGAATAGCCTAGGCAATTAATATAATATAGACACAGAACATGCTTATAGCTTATGGCGTGTGAATGGCTGATAGCAAAGTCTGGATTTATAACAAGCTTCACTTACGGAGGACAGGAAAATGCCATAAACCATAAAAAAACTGTTTTCTAAAGCCTTTAGGCAAAGACCCTCCCTAGATAACTGACTGTGCAGCCTGCACTGATTGTCGTCACTGAGCGGCCTGTGCTGAGCGGAGTCGAAGCAAGCCGAAGTGTAGCCGAAGGGAGTCGAAGTGACTCGAAGCAAGAACTCAAAACAACCTGAAACCAAAAAATGTTAGTTCGAGTGATTTTCGATAGAAAATTGTATCGAGAACGGCATTCTGAAATGTAAAATTTTATTCTCGATACTAATTTTACGAGCCGGACCCGCAAAATTCACTCGAATTGACAAATTTTACTTGTAATAACCAACAACTAAATCCAACTTTTACCTAAAACCGTACTACCCTTTTTGTAAGAATATTTATATTGCAGGTAAAAATTAAAATTACTCCCCCTCCTTTTTTAGTCCTTAAATTGTTTAGGAAAAGAAAAATCTAAAAAACATTGTGCACAGCCCACTAATCGTTAACAAGATTGTGAACAATCCCGTATAAAAATGTTGTGAATTGCTTTTGGAATTTTGTTCCTTTACGACTAAGATGGGAAAGAAATATTCATATATAAAAAAGGAGTTACAAATCAAAGTTGACAAAATAACTGACAACGATTTGGCGTATTTAACGCACTATTTTCATAACCACAAAAATGGTGTTTCCCAATATTTCAAGCCAATTGCTGAACAATACTTAGCAGAACTTCACGAGGAAAATAATATTCTCAAAGAGCCGGATTTTCAATATTATCTGCCAATTGAATGGGATATTCCTTTTCCGCCACCTAAGAATCCTAAATTCAAATTTATTGATTTGTTTGCTGGGGTTGGTGGAATTAGACTTGCCTACCAAAACAATGGAGGAAAGTGTGTTTTCTCGAGTGAATGGGATAAATATTCGAAACAAACTTACGAAGCCAATTTTGGCGAAGTGCCTTTTGGGGACATAACTAAAATTTCAGAAAAGGAAATTCCAGATCACGATATTTTGTTAGGCGGTTTTCCTTGCCAGCCTTTTTCGATAGCTGGAGTTTCCAAAAAGAACTCTTTGGGTAGGCAACATGGATTTCTTGATAAAACTCAAGGAACATTATTCTTTGATATCGCTAGAATAATAGAGCATAAGAAACCCAAGGTTTTTATGTTAGAAAATGTAAAAAACCTTGTTTCTCATGATAAAAAGAAAACTTTTAAAGTAATTACAGAAACACTGACGGAATTAGGCTATTCAATTCATTACAAAGTTTTGGATGCTAGAAATTATGTTCCTCAGCATCGTGAGCGAATTATTATTGTGGGTTTCAAAAAATCAGTTTTTCATGGAAAGGAAAATTTTTATTTTCCTGAGCCACCAGAAGAGGAATTGGCAATTCGAGATATTTTAGAAAAAAGTGTAGAATCAAAATATACTCTGTCCGACAAACTTTGGAGCTATCTCCAGGAATACAAAAGAAAACATCAAGCCAAAGGGAACGGTTTTGGATTTGGTTTAACAGATCTAAATGGTGTTTCTCGAACTTTAAGCGCAAGATATTATAAAGACGGAGCGGAAATCTTAATTCCGCAAAGAGGAAAAAATCCTAGACGTCTTACTCCTAGGGAATGTGCACGAATTCAAGGTTTTCCTGATAATTTCATCATTCCGGTTTCTAACAATCAAGCATATAAACAATTTGGCAATTCTGTTGCTATGCCTTTGATACAGGCTATTGGCAAGAACATTGTAAAAGAACTTTTAAAAATAGATGAGCCTGTTAGAAAAAGCCATTCAATCAGCACAGCAGTCTGAAATAGCATTCAGTAAGTTTATTAAGCCAAATGATACGGGTTCAACTGGTGCTCATCAAGCTGGTTTTCATTTGCACAAGAGTTCTTGGCCTTTATTTTTTGATACTGCAGGGGAAAAAGGCTCAAACAAAGATCATTTCGCAACAATTAAATGGCAGGATGATTTTGAAACAACAAGCAGATTTATTTACTACGGTAAAGGTACTCGAGATGAGTATCGTCTAACTCGTTTCGGCAAAGGTTTTCCTTATTTAACCGATGATAACGTCGGTGACTTACTTGTAATTGCCAAAAAGTCCAATGATTACTTTGAGGCATTTGTTTTAAGTAGTGATGAAGACATCGAAGACTTTTTTACTGCTTTAAACATCTCATCAACTGAAACTAACGGGATAATTCCAAAACAGTTAGCTCAAACCGCTGAGAACAGACTAATTGAATGCTTCATGCAATACATCAATGCATTGGCTGTAGATTTTCCGCCTACGTTAGAAATAGCAACAAATGCTCGGAATTGCTATATTAATTCCTATGGCATAACACCAGCCCAAATTAAATCAAACCCAGATAAACAAATCCTAAAATGGCTTGAAACGGAATACGACCTTTTTAAGACATTGGAAAATGACAGATATTCTGCATTGATTAAAAAGCCCTTTTCATCAGTCGAAGAATTGGTTGTTTCAGCAAATACAATTCTAAATAGGAGAAAAAGTCGTGCAGGTAAATCCCTTGAGCACCATTTGGAAGAAGTTTTTAGAATTTCTGAGCTAATATTTCAAACCCAAATAACTACAGAAAATAACAAAAAACCAGATTTCTTATTTCCAAATATTGAGGCTTACAATAACCCTGATTTTGATGAGAATAATTTGATTCTGTTGGCATCAAAAACAACCTGCAAAGACCGTTGGCGCCAGATTTTGAACGAGGCCGATAGGATAAAAACAAAACACTTGTTCACTCTTCAACAAGGAATATCAAAGAACCAACTTGAAGAAATGAAACAATACCATGTGCAGTTGGTGGTTCCAAAAGCATATATTTCAAGTTTTCCACCTGAATATCGAGCAGATATTATGATCTTGGAACAATTTGTAAAAAGAGTGAACGAAACACAGGATTAGACAAAGAGTAAGCTCACCAAAAATGCTTCTTCCTAAACTCTCCTACCCACAACGCCCACCAAATTTTTAAGGCAAAGAAACAGCAATGCTGTTACTTCGCTTTTGTTAACTTTAGCATCCATGTATAAAATTAGACCAACTTAATCAATACTAAAAAGGTGTACGAATTCTTATGCTGCACCGGTAACTTTACTTCTATGAAGACGTTTTTATGGTTCCTTTCCTTTTGTTTGCTCGTCAGCAATTTATCGCTTGCCCAAACCCATCAAAAAAACAGGGTCATTATCCTAACGGATATTGAAGCCGATCCAGATGATACGCAGTCCTTGGTGCGTTTGCTGCTCTATTCCAATCAAATTGATATCAAGGGACTGGTGGCAACCACCTCCTGCTGGATGCAAAACAAAATACATCCGGAGTCCATTGCCAGGGTCATCCGAGGATATGGCAAAGTACAACCCAACTTGTTAAAGCACGAATCTGGCTATCCGGAATCGGAAGAACTATTATCCTTGATCAAAAAGGGACTTCCGGTGTACGGTATGGACGGTGTAGGCGACGGTAAAGATTCCGAGGGTTCCGAATGGATCATTAAGGTCTTGGAAGAAAAGGATGATCGCCCGTTATGGATTTCGGTTTGGGGCGGTGTAAATACCTTGGCGCAATCCCTCCATAAAATAAAACAAACGAAAAGTAAGAGCGAAGCGAAGCGGATGATCTCAAAACTGCGGGTATATACCATTTCCGATCAGGATGACAGCGGCCTTTGGATACGCAATACGTTTCCGGAGCTGTTTTATATAGTTTCCCCGGGAGATCACTATGCCTCGGCCACTTGGACGGGAATCAATACGTATGTCAACGGAATCGATAACAGCACCATAAGCAATGCTTGGATTACTAAAAATATTCAGCAGGACCATGGGCCCTTAGGTGCGGAATATCCCGATGTGGCCTGGGGCATGGAAGGGGATACGCCTGCTTTTTTGTCCTTGATACCCAACGGACTCAATGCACCCGAACATCCGGAATGGGGCGCATGGGGCGGCCGATATGCGCTTTATAAACCGGAATTTGACAAGACCAAAAAAGGAAGTTCGGTGGTAACCATTGCTCCCGAGACCCGGGCTATTTGGACGAATGTCGATGATACGTATACGCCTTATGTGCCCCAACAATATGGGAGAAGCGTAAAAAGAGACACCCTAACGTTCAAGAATAATAAGGCCACCTTGTGGCGGTGGCGGGATGATTTTCAAAATGATTTTGCCGCGCGTATGGACTGGTGTTTGATGCCATACGAAGAAGCGAATCACCCGCCGGTTCCCGGTTTGACCCATCCGGAGGAATTTACCGTAAAATCGGGCGAAGCTTTCAGTCTGGATGCTTTTAATTCTACCGACCCAGATAGGGATAACCTAAGTTATTTATGGTTTCACTATCCAGAGGAAAGTACGTATCAAAAGGAAATCTATATGGGGGCGGAGAACGTTCATATCGTGAACCTTACGGCACCTGAAGTGGATAAAAAGGAAACCCTTCATTTTATTTTAAAGCTCTCCGATAAAGGCAGCCCTTCCTTAACAAGGTACAAACGGGTTATCGTTACCGTTGAGCCTAAATAGCGGACCTGGCTAAGGGAGTAGAAGCTGTGCCATTCGTTTTTTTTGGGACTCTATTACGGTATAGGGCATTTACAATTTTGCATACCTAGTGATGTGTTACGTCTTACCAATGAAACATAAAACTGATAATGTCTCTTTTTTAGAACATTTGGGACACAAATTTAGATGTAACGCATACATAAGACGCTAGAAGAAAATCGAAAAGTACGTAATCAACAATCAAACGCCGGAAATAACAAAAAAAATCCTATTGGTCAAACCCATGTACAGTGGATATATTTCTATTGACCAAAAAAATACAGGAGGATTATTTTTGTTTTTTAAAATTTATAATACATCAATTTGTAAAAATTTAGAGGATGGGCGCGCATTTATACAGGTCCTATTTGCCACTATTTTAGGGGTATAGGTTTTTATATCTTTTGAAGGCCTTTAGATCGATTATAATTGTAACCCTAAGACGTACTAAATTGAGTGCTGCCGGGTATTCAAGGTAATTTGTAACTTTATTTGTTTGTTTTTAAATAACTGAAAAACAGGTATTTAAAAATTATATTTTTGCTTTTTTATTCAGTTCGGGTTTTTAATTGTTGATAAAACTGTTGAAAAACTAAAACGTCCCACCTACCATTTAAGGGTTAAAAATTTGACCTTTATACCTCTCGAAAATAGTTTCATTTTAACCTTTTATTAACATGGAGATAACGGAAGTCATCAAAAGGGACTTTACCACTAAACCCTTTCAATTAGAGAAGATAACGAATGCAATTTTGAAGGCAATGACCGCAGTGGAACTTGGTGGTCCCGGTGATGCCGAAAAAATTTCAGAAACCGTTTACTCGGCGCTGCTGGAGAGAAAAAGGGCAGATGACGCTTACAAACCTACCGTAGAGGAAGTCCAGGACTTTGTGGAGAAGAAATTAATGGAAGGTGGCTTTTTTGAAGTGGCCAAGGCCTACATCCTTTACAGAAACGAACAGGCCCAAAAAAGAAAGTCGAACATTTTTGAGAAACGCATCAACCTAAAACCCTACGAATATCCTGCCTTGTACGAGTATGTACCGGCAATAAGACATTCGTATTGGATTCATACCGAGTTTAATTTTACCAGTGATATACAGGACTTTAAGACCCGTCTTAATGATACCGAGCGTAGTGCCATCAAGAATACCATGTTGGCCATTTCACAAATTGAGGTAGCCGTAAAAAGTTTTTGGGGCGATATCTATCACAAAATGCCCAAGCCTGAAATAGGTTCCGTAGGCGCCACTTTTGCCGAAAGTGAAGTGAGGCACCACGATGCGTACTCCCATCTACTGGAAATCCTGGGCTTGAACCAAGAATTCAAAACCCTGAAGAAGAAGCCCGTTATTATGAAGCGTGTCCATTATTTGGAGACCGCCCTCAAGAATGCAAAGAGCGAGGACAATAAAGAGTATGCGGAATCCATCCTTTTATTCTCCCTGTTCATTGAACACGTTTCCCTGTTCTCCCAGTTCTTGATCATCATGGCCTTTAACAAATATAAGAACATGTTGAAGGGTATCTCTAATGTGGTGGAGGCCACTTCCAAAGAGGAGCAGATCCACGGGGATTTTGGTATCGACATCATTAATATCATAAAGGATGAAAATCCGGATTGGTTCGATGTGGAATACCACGCCATGGTTCAGGATATGTGTAAGGATGCTTTCGAAGCTGAAAGTGATATCATCGATTGGATTTTTGAGGCAGGAGAAATCGACTTTTTGCCTAAGGTTTTGGTAAAAGAGTTCATTAAAAAGCGATTCAACGATTCCCTGGACAGCATAGGAATCGACAAAATATTTGAGGTAGACGAAAATTTATTGGCGCAGACCGAGTGGTTTGACGATGAGATTATCGGTACCAAACACGGAGACTTTTTCGTGAAAAGATCTATCAACTATAGCAAAAGAACACAAAGTATAACCAGCGACGACTTATTTTAACATGAACGAGACAAAACTAAACCTACAAAACGAAGTAGTACAAGAAGGAAAAGTATTAAAGGGTTCAGACCAACTGGTGCAAGCCAGAAAAGAGGCATTGAAGAACTTGTCCGAAGAGAAGGGGCAAGGAAAGGGATTTGCCTGGTTGAACGACCATAGCCGAAATTTTTTGGCATCGGGCTACCTTACAAAAGGAGTTACCCCGGAGGAACGAATCCGTGAAATTGCCGATAGGGCAGAGGCTATTCTGAAGATTCCAGGATTTTCCGATAAATTCTATGGCTACATGAGCGAAGGCTTTTTCTCGTTGGCCTCACCTGTATGGTCTAACTTTGGTAAACAGAGGGGATTGCCTATCAGTTGTTTTGGGTCGCACATCGATGATGATATGGGAAACATCCTTTACACCCAATCAGAAGTGGGCATGATGTCCAAATTAGGTGGAGGAACATCTGGCTATTTCGGAAAAATCAGACATCGCGGGGCAGAGGTTAAGAACAACGGTCAGGCTTCCGGTGCCGTGCATATCATGCAATTGTTTGAATCCATGGTGGATGTCGTTAGTCAGGGTTCCGTACGTCGCGGTCGTTTTTCACCCTATTTACCTGTGGAGCATCCGGATATTAAGGAGTTCTTGGAAATCGGAACGGAAGGAAATCCTATTCAAGAGTTGACCCACGGGGTAACGGTTACCAACGAATGGATGCAGGAGATGGTAGATGGCGATACCGATAAAAGGGCTATCTGGGCCAAAGTATTACAGCGAAGGGGCGAAATGGGCTACCCATATATCTTCTTCAAGGATAATGCGAACAACGGTGCTGCAGATGTATTCAAGGATAAAAACCTGCCTATCTACGCCAGTAACCTTTGTACGGAAATCATGTTGCCTTCCAATGACAATTGGTCTTTCGTTTGTGTATTGTCCTCCGTAAACCTTTTGCATTACGATAAATGGAAAAATACCGATGCCGTGGAAACTATGGTATACTTCCTGGATGCCGTGATTACTGAATTCTGCGAAAAATTGGAGGCCTACCGTGATTCCGATAGCAGAGAGGACCGCCAGACCTTCCTGTTTATGGAACGTGCCTATAATTTTGCGAAGGACAACCGCGCCTTGGGTCTTGGGGTTTTAGGATGGCATTCTTTCCTACAGTCCAAAATGTTGGCCTTCGATAGTCGGGAAGCCTATAATTTGAACAGTGAGATTTTCAAGACAATTAAGGATAAGTCCTATAAAGCATCCGAGGAGTTGGCGGAGAAATTTGGGGAACCAGCCGTCCTAAAAGGTTATGGAAGACGTAATGCGACCTTGAACGCCATCGCACCTACAACATCTTCAGCATTCATTTTGGGTCAGGTTTCACAAGGAATCGAACCCATCTGGTCCAACACCTATGTAAAGGATATCGCAAAGGTAAAAACCACGATCAGAAACCCATATTTGGAAGTGCTTTTGGAAGAAAAAGGAAAGAACACCACCGAAGTTTGGAGAAGTATCCGGGATTTTGACGGTTCCGTGCAACACCTGGATTTCTTGACCCAAGAGGAGAAAGACGTGTTCAAGACGTATTCCGAAATCGACCAAATGGATATCATTTATCAAGCGGCTAATAGGCAGAACCATATTGACCAAGGGCAATCCGTGAACATCATCGTCCACCCGGAAATGCCTGTGAAGGAAATCAACAAAATCCATGTAACGGCTTGGAAACTGGGCTTGAAGTCATTGTACTATCAACATAGTATGAACGCGGCACAGAAGTTCAAGCAGAAGAAAGATTGTGCTAGTTGTGAAGCATAGTCCATGAGTTATAAATTAAGAAAGGCCCGCAGGAAAGCGGGCCTTTTTATATCATAGCCAAAACGAAAAAATCAATTCGGCAAACCCGGATTATGCATTAGGACATCGTCATGAGGGTTCAAAATACAATAAACACAAGTGTTTTCTTAATTTAAGCATAGCACCGCTATGGTGAAATTAAAAAACAGTAAAAAAGCGTGTGTTTGCAGTAGTTTGAAGCCGTAATAGATTTTCTATTGCATGATACGGGTTAAAAACTCAAATTCGTCCTTGTATCTGTTTTGCATACCTAAATCACCCGTATCAAAAACCATTATATTTCCGGTATTCAAATCATAAGGTTCCCAGTTTGGTAAGTTTTCCCCATTTGGATTCCCGGTTTTGGCAAAATTGACCCAATAACCGGACATTTGATTTTCCAAGGTACGCTCCGCAGGCTTCCAGTCCCGTTGCCACTGATCTAAGGTATGAAGGGCAAAAGGCACTTCTGAGGTATGGAAGGCCCCATAATTGGGAAAACCAGGTTTGTCCGTGGGAACATGGGTAAATTCATACAACCATACGTCCTTGTCCATGTATTTGGCCAACAGGTAACTAGGTATACCCGCGAAATTCAAAAGGTTCAATTTCTTTTGGGATTCGGCGGCCTCTTCATTGGTGTTGGCGGGAAAATACTCCAGAAATTCACCCGTTCTATCCCCATAATTCTTAAAAACCTGTTCTTTGAAGGAATCCGAGGTAATATCGTTTACGGGAAAGAGGGCCGCATCACCGGGCAACCAACCCGATAGTACGGAAACCTGATTCTGTTTCCCATCCTTGAAGGACTGTAGCAAATCGGTCGGCAGGAAGTAGTCGTCCAAAACCACCCCAAACCTTCCCGCTTCCCGTTGTGAACTTGTTTTCTGAAGTTCGTCCGCAGGTATTTTTCGTAAATCCGATAGGGAAGAAGCGCCGGCAAGTTTTTGGAAGGCCAGACCTTGCTGCTCTGCCGATACTAGATCTTGCATCAACCGACCGCTTAAAATCCCTCCGCTTTGGGTAATGGCCTTATGAAAATATCCCGATGCCAAAGGAGAGGCAATCTGGGCATTCACGCTAAAGGATCCGGCAGATTGCCCTGCAATGGTCACATTGTTAGGATCGCCGCCAAAGACCTCAATATTGTTTTTCACCCATTTCAGGGCTTGAAGTTGGTCCATGAAACCGTAATTTCCAGAGGCATTATTGCCGGATTCCGCACTCAATTCTGGGTGCGCCATAAACCCTAAGACCCCAACACGATAATTGATACTGACATAAACAACGCCCTGTTCCGCCATCTGGGCACCGTCATAAATATCGCAGTTGGCCGACCCTGAACTTAATCCACCCCCATAGATCCAGACAAAAACGGGCAGTTTTTCGGTTTCGGATTTTGCGGGCGTCCAAATGTTCAGGTACAGGCAATCCTCGCTCAAGGGCTCAGGTTTGGCAATAAATTCTTCGGTCCAACATAGAAAAGGTTCCGGTTTGTTCTGTATGGGACTGGGCCCGAATTCGGTACATTCCTTTACGCCCTCCCACGGGGTTACAGGTTGTGGCGACTTCCATCGCAAATCTCCTACTGGGGGCTGGGCGAAGGGGATTCCCTTAAAAATTTGGATATCGTTACTGGTGTAGCCTTTTACCATTCCATCTTTCGTCTGTATGGTTTGGGCTTGTACTCCATACGTAAGCAAGACGAGTAGTACACCAAAATTCTTTAGTTTCATCCTTATCGCGTTTAAGCATTATTTCTTTTTAAACAGTAAGGGCGCAAAATTGTGTAGATTTCGTCGCCATGCCCGGAAGGTATGGCCACCTTCACTATTTGTATAGTTGTATTTGATTCCGAAGTCGTCGAACATGGCCATCATGTTCAAGTTGTTTTGGTAGGCGATATCGGCTTCGCCACCCATGTAAATTTGGAAAAGTTCAAACCGATTGATTTCTTCGTTTTCCATTACATCGGCATAATTTTCCTTTATTTCCTTGATGTTTGGAGAAAAATAGCCGGTACTCATAGGTATCACATAACCGAACAATTCCGGATTCCAAAGTGCGGTGTTCAAGGTCTGTACACCTCCCATGGAAAGTCCGGCAATAGCCCTGTCAGAACGTTTTGTGGAAACGGGATACGTGTTTTCTATGAATGGGATGATTTCGTTTAGCAAATCCCCGCAAAAGGGATCTTGTTGTGGTCCCGCACCCATGAAAAATCCTTCTTTACCGGTATGTCCGCTGGGCATTACCACGATCATGGGGGCCAGTTTTCCTTCGGCGTACAGATTATCCAAAATCACGTTGGCCCTGCCCGCTGTGGTCCAGGATGCATCATTATCGCCTCCACCGTGCAATAAATACAGGACTGGAAGATTTTCCTTCTTTTTTAATCGATCGTACATAGGTGGGAGGTAGACATGTAGCCGTCTTTGGGCACCATCCAAAGTTTTGGAGGTATACCAAACTTTTTCGACTCGACCGTGCGGAACATCCTTTCTGGTTTGAAAGTCATTTTCCTTTCCTTCAATCTCTACAAGATTTGAGAAACCGTTCAGACTTTCCTTGACCAGGGTATTTTTAGGATCCAAGGTCTTGATTTTGTTCACGGTAAAGTCATACGTATAAATATCAGGGGTAACTTCATTTTCTGTCTGACCGGACCAAACACCCAAGTAATTCTTTTTCAATGCAATTCCCGGAAAGCCATTTGGGAAATCCCCGGAAACGGATACTTCCTCCGCCATTGGGGCATAAATTTTAAATTCCAGTTTCTTGTCCGCATTCAATAAAACGGATCGTAGGGAGTCATTTGGGCTAGTGGGTCTTTGAAACGGGGAGAGGTTGGTAGAACCTTCCATAAATCCATGCATTTTCAGCCATGCCCCAAAGGATTCGTACCATGTATCGGTCGGCAGGTTTTGTGTTCGCATGCCAAATCCATGCCCTCCTTTCTCATAAATATGAAGTTCCGCGGGTTGCCCGGCCTTGAACCATTTGTTGTAAATATTGATACTGTACGGTACCATGCCCAGTTGATCATCGCTTGCCACAGCAATGTAGATGGGGGTCTCTTCCCATGGTATTTCAGAACCGATGATTGCCGGTTCATAGGCATAGATAGGCGCAACAAAGTTGGGTCGGTTGCTCTCATTGGAATTGTACAGAACCGACATCGTCAAGGTGCCACCGGCCGAAAAGCCCATAAACCCGATTTTTTCAGGGTCGATATTCATGCTTTCGGCATTTTTCCGAACATATTCCATGGCCTTTAGTCCATCATTCATAGCAAGTGGGATGATAGGTTCGTTTTCCTTGTCCAGCGCCTCGAAATCGTTCATTTTACCCATGAGTTCCTTTACGGGGTCATCGGTAAAGCTTCTCGCTACCCGATACTTTAGAACAAAAGCCGCGATTCCTTTACTATTGAGCCATTTGGCCACATCGATACCTTCGGATTGAATACTTAGGGTATGAAAGGCTCCACCCGGTGCAACGATTACCGCAGTTCCATTCGCCAAAGCCTTGGGGGGTAGATAGGCAGTGATTGTAGGATCCGTGACGTTGTAGACGACCTTGGTATTAAAAAGGTTGTTTTCGCTCAGACCTTCGTTCCAATCCCATGTCTCAGAGCCTGGTGCGGTTCCATCAAATAATTGTATTACTTCTTGACCTATGGCCAATTGGGCGCAGGCGAAGAACAGAATTAGTATGGCACTATTTTTTGGTAACATCAATATCCCTTGTTTAAAATTTATTGTCTCAAAATGTTACAATAATATATCGATTTTTTCATACTTGCTTGTTTTTAGGACTTTAAATTCAATTTAAGGTGATTTTGTTCGGAATTTATTGTCAACCGTTAAAAAATATGGGTTGTTGGCATATAATTTTAACCTTACTAAGGCACTTTAATCCTTTCAAATCCTTGAAATTATCGGGACCCATATGTTATCCGGTTTCCTTCCCGTAACTTTGCACAAAGCAAAACCAGCCTTTGAAGAAAGCCGTCCTGTACATGGTCATTAGTACGTTCTCGTTCACCTTGATGAACGCATTCGTAAAGTATCTGAACCATTTTCCCACGTTTGAAATCGTTTTTTTCAGGTCCATAGGCTCGCTGTTCTTGGCTACCTCCTACATTCTTATAAAAGGCATACCCATATTAGGGAACAACAAAAAGCTCATGCTCTATAGGTCGTTTGCAGGCTTAACGGCCATGAGCCTTTTTTTCATGTCCTTAAAATACATCCCTGTGGGCACTGCCGTTTCCTTAAGATATATCGCCCCCATCTTTGCCACCTTTTTTGCGGTCTTTTGGTTGAAAGAAAAGTTGCGGGCCGTACAATGGTTACTTTTTTTAATAGCCTTTTGTGGTGTTTTGGTCATAAAGGGTTTTGGGGAAGATTTGGATACAACGGGTCTGTTATTGGTATTAACGGCCTCCGTATTTAGTGGGCTGGTCTATGTGCTGATTCGCAGGATCGGTAATGGGGATCATCCCTTGGTGGTGGTGAACTATTTTATGTTTACCGCCACCCTGATAGGAGGCTTGTTGAGCATAAATAATTTTATGCTGCCAAAGGGAAATGACTGGTTCTTGTTGTTAAGCCTAGGTTTTTTTGGTTTTTTTGGTCAATTGTTCATGACCAAGGCCTTTCAAGTGGCCAAAACGACCCTGGTCGCTCCGCTGAAATATATTGAGGTAATTTTTACGCTGACTATAGGCATATTTTGGTTTGGGGACTTCTACTCCTTTTTTAGTCTATTGGGAATCCTGATGATTATTGGTGCCTTGGTGGCCAATTTATTTGTTGGAAAAAAATAGTTAGGAGTAGGGCCATTCTTTTTTAAGAAAAAAGTATACAACACTTGGCTATTTGAATACACTCACTCTTTTTTGGTGCCCTAACTTGGCTTCATAATTCATTGTATTAATTTTAATTAAAGAATATGGGCAAAACAATTTTAATAACGGGAGCATCATCAGGCATTGGAAAAGCTACGACGAAAAAGTTTCAGGCAAAAGGCTGGAATGTTATTGCTACTATGCGTAGTCCTGAAAAAGAAAATGAATTAACATCTTTAGATAACGTTTTAGTAACCAAACTGGATGTTCAAGATTTAACAAGTATCACAAATGCAATCGAAGAAGGAATCGATACGTTTGGAAAAATTGATGTCGTTTTAAATAATGCCGGATATGGTATACTGGGCACTTTTGAATCTGTAGCGAGGGAAAATATTACGAGACAGTTTGATGTAAACGTACTTGGGCTTTTTGATGTGACAAGGGCTGTATTGCCGCATTTTAGAAAAAATAAGGACGGTATGTTCATCAATATATCATCCGTGGGCGGTAAAACAACCTTTCCAATGATGCAACTTTATCATGCCACAAAATTTGCTGTTGAAGGTTTTTCAGAATCGTTACAATACGAATTGGGACCCATTGGAGTAAAGGTAAAAATAGTAGAACCGGGCAGCATAAAAACAGATTTTTCCGGTCGTTCGATGGATTTTCAGCACAATAATGAATTGACGGAATACAACGAATTTGCATCAGGGGTTATGACTACTTTTGAACAACTAATGAGTGCTGATAACAGAAACAGTCCAGAACTCGTGGCAGATGTAATTTACAATGCCGCAACTGACGGAACAAGCACTCTTAGATATATAGCGGGACAGGATGCCGAGCATTTATTAGAAGCCAGAAGAACGATGAACGATGCTGAGTTCCTCAGTATGATGAAAACGAATCTAAACATAAAATAAGCATTGGAAAGGCACACTTAAATTCCTAAAATTAAATGTGCTTTTTTAGATAAAAGTGAGTGTATTGAAAGACTTTATAAAGATTGAAACGATATCAGAACTTCATCAGTTTTTAGGATTGGTAAAGCCAAAACATCCACTTGTTTCTGTATTTAGAATTGGGGATGCGCTAAATGATTTGGAAGTCGATAATTTCAGGTATTCAATTGGGTTATATCAGATTAGTTTCAAAGACAATTGCGCTTATACTATTTTAAATTATGGTAGAAACTCGTATGACTATCAGGATGGTACATTAATTTTTACTGCGCCAAACCAGGTAATGGAATTTAAAAAAACTGAAAAGGCCGAAATAAGCCATGGTTGGACCTTAGCTTTTCATCCAGATTTGATTCGAAAATCGGAATTAGGAAAGAAAATTGAACAGTATTCTTTCTTTTCATACGCATCGAACGAAGCCTTACACCTATCCGATGAAGAACGAAAAACAGTCGCAGCTATTGCCGATAAAATCGAAAGGGAAATTGGCATCAACCTTGACACTCATAGTCAAACCTTGATAATTTCAAACATAACCTTGTTATTGAATTATTGTGTTCGTTTTTATGACCGACAATTTTACACCAGAACCAATCTAAATCAGGATATAGCAAGTCAATTTGAGCAATTATTAAAAGCGTATTACTACCAAGAAAAACAATTGGAATTTGGAATCCCAACTGTTCAGTATTGCGGAGAAGCACTGAATATGTCGCCCAAGTATCTAAGCGACCTACTGCGAAAGGAAACAGGGCAAAGCACCCAAGACCATATTCATCAATACATCATTGAAAAGGCAAAAAACAGACTGTTAAATTCCATTGAAAGTGCAAGTGAAATTGCTTATGCATTAGGGTTTGAGTATCCACAATATTTTAGTAGAATCTTTAAAAAGAAAACAGCCATGAGCCCTAACGAATTTAGGCAAAGTATGAATTAAACCTATTTTACGAAATGAAGATAGCATCTAAAATTTTGATAATTGTGTTGCTCCTTTGGACAATGGTAATGTTAGTTTGGGGATTGAGCGGTTTTTTTGAATATTTCACAGGAATTACGCCTGTTATCCACTTACAGAATGCTGCTTACCCAAAGACTGTGCAATTTGTCCATTGGTTGTTGATAACGATTACTGGCGGCACATTTGTTTTTGGGTATTTTCTGAAATGGAAATGGACACCGTACCTTATGGTAGTGCTTTTTTCCAATCTCGCAGTTTTATGTACCATACAAACTTTTGAATTTATGTCCAAACAATGGAGTTTTACCGCCTATTTTACCGAAATGGTCTTGTATATTTTGCTTTCCGCATTTTTACTGTTTTCATCGCTTTCAAAATCCCGATTTAAGCACAAACTTTAGTTTATGAAAAATGTATTGATTGCAGGAGCATCAGGTATGGTTGGCAATATCATCTTAGGCCATTCTTTGTCATCTTCAAATGTTGGAGAAGTAATATCATTAGTTCGAAAGAAATCGAATACTACACACTTAAAGTTAAAAGAGGTAATTATTGATGATTTTACGGATTACGACAAGCATCGGGATTTGTTTAAGAATATTGATAGTGCTTTTTTCTGTATTGGCGTTTACACCGGTAGTGTATCAGATAAGCTATTCAAGGAAATTACGGTGGATTATGCGGTAAGTTTTGCCAAAATGCTAAAAGATAATAGTCCAAACGCAAAACTCTGTCTTCTCAGCGGAGCGGGAGCAGACCGAACCGAAAAAAGTAGGACTTCGTTTGCCCTTTATAAGGGAATGGCTGAAAATCAAATTGATAAATTGGGTTTGGAATTTTACGCCTTCCGCCCAGGATATATTTATCCAGTTGAAAAAAGAAAGGAACCAAATGTAATGTATAGCGTTATGCGAAATCTTTATCCAATCCTAAGACTTTTGGGAAATAATTTTAGTATCAAATCGACTGAATTGGGTAAAGCAATGTTTGAAATAGGAATGAATGGGACGGAAAATGAAATATTGGAGAATAAAGACCTGAAGAATTATTTAAAGGGCAAGGATAAATAGCAAGTAAAGAGAATTAGTCGAAAATCGGGTATAAAGTGTAACCTAATCCGTTGAATTGGTTAAGTTCAGTACAGGGAATTTTTAGATGAAACCAGTTCCTAACTATAACATCTAACCCCTAAGTGAGACACCTAAAACTATTCAATAACCATAATTTTGTACTCTTATATGACTTTACCTACCTGTCCTGGTTTCGGCAATACTATGGTTAATGTCGTGCAGGGAATTAAGGAGAACACTTGAAATCTCATTTTCTATTTCATGGTAGTTCTGAAAGAACAGCATGGCTGCTATAATGAACATTATTAAAACCAAGTTGTCCGTAAGTAATTTAATGTTCGGGTTTGTTTTGGAAGAAGTGCTCATATCAAATAGTGTTGGTATTGTGTACTAGCAATTTACAAACCTTTAACATAATTAACAAATAATTAAGAAAAATAAACCATGTCTTAATTAAAATTTTTAGTTAGAAACTGAAATTCTAGGATGAACGGATACAATTATTCGATGAAATACACAAAATTTTAAGGAAATCATCAAAAAAAGGGTAAAACCTATGAATTTTTAATAAGTCAGTGCACGGTATCTTTTGGGAACTTTGACCTGTTGAACCCCAAATACCTGTATTATGAGAAATACGTTAGCTTACAAAATGGTCATAGGGTGTAGTCTTTTAATAGGATGTTATACGCTGAATGCCCAAAATGGAATGGCGGTTTCCAATGAATCGGCTCGTATGAGCGAGTTGGAAAAGCGCCAACAGAACTATGAGGACCTAAAATCCCTGGGTTATACTGAAAAGGAAATATATCAGGATTTGGGCAACGCCCATTTTTTGTCCCATAATTATGAGACCGCGCTGTTTTGGTACGAAAAGTTGATGGAAATCAGTGCCGATGGTCAATTAGATGCCTCCTATCAAAAGCGGTACGATCATGCGCTGTCCAAATTGGGACAGGAGGCCAAACAGGCCGAAACCGATGAAAACTGGACGGAGCTGGTAAAATCCGACTATCACATGACGGACGCTTCCATGAGTTCAACCAAGAGGCAATTGAGAAGGAGCTACTTCAAGCCTTTATATATCAATTCGGAATACAGTACGGCTTCAATTGGGAATGATAGGCCTTATGTAGTAAAAGAGCAGGAAGTAAAACACGAGCGGGAATTAAACTACGAAAGCCCTATGGTTTTAACAAGGGATGGTAACACTGCTTATTTCAGCAAGGAAGTCATGGTAAAACCTACAACTGGCCTATTTTCAAAGAAACAGAAAGTTCACCGTATCTTTAGGGCGGACAAGGTAAACGGTGAATGGAAATCCATAAAGGAACTGGCCTTGTGTCCCAATGATTATTCGGCCTTGCATCCGGCCATTTCAAAAGATGGTACCAGATTGTTCTTTGCATCCAATATGCCCGGTACCTTTGGAGAGTATGATATTTATGTATCTACCATAAAAACAAATGGTGTGGTAGGCGTGGCCAAAAATTTAGGAACCAAAGTAAATACCCCAAAAAACGAAATGTATCCAAAGGTTATGGAAGGCAATACCTTGGTGTTTGCCTCCGAAGGCCATCAAGGATATGGAGGGCTCGATGTTTATATGGTTGAAGTGGAAAAACGCAACGTTGGTTTGGCCATGAACATGGGCAGTTCCATAAACAGCCCAAGCGACGACTTCTCGATACAGTTCACTAGCGGCCAAATGGGATATGTGATGTCCAATAGGGGAGGCGATGGAAGAAAGACGGGACTTGTCGCCTTTTCGTTCCCTCAGGAAGGAAAAACACAGCATGCCAGGGACTTTCAGTTGATGGAGGCTTTAAATACCGAGGAGAGGACCCAATATTCAACATCCGTTTTTGAAGAAGATCATTAACTGATATATCCCCTAAATATAGAGATTCGGAACCTAACAAAGGACATCGGAATCCATTTATGGAACATGGAAAATTCGATACCCCCATTCCTTTGAAGACACAATTTACTTGAACTTTTAACCCTACTCAAATGAAATTCGCTATAAAAAAATCGGTACTAATAGGACTGCCCATTTTACTGTTCCTATTTGTTGGAAGCATGGCTGGATTCGCCCAGGAATCGAATGCCAATTTGAACTCGAGCAGCACCTATCACAATCAGCTGTTCTATAATAGATACTTGATCAACCCTACATTTTCACTGGTTAGGGAAAATAAATCCTACCTCAACATTTTGCACAGGAACCAATACGCCACTTTTGATGACAATACCCAAAACTACTTCCTTGGTTTCAGCAATATGCTTAATGACAGAACCGCAATAGGAATTGGTGTTTACAGTCAATGGTCTGGAGTCGTACAGGAATTCGGTTTCAACGCCAACTACGCCACTGCCGTAAAATTGGGTGACAAAAGCACGCTCACCTTTGGAACCAACGTTACCTATTTTAATCAAGGTCTGGATAAAAACCGCGTGGTAATTTCCGAAGCCGATCCAGAAATATCCGATGCCAGAAAAGAGAGTAAAATTGCCGTACAACCGGGAATCAACCTGTCCATTGGAAAGTTCGATTTTGGATTGTATGCCCAGGACTTACTCCGATACAACCAAACTACGGATGAATTTTTGACAAACCTGTCCACCCGAAGCGTAAAGGCCTCCATGCAGTACACACATAGCTTTAACGCTGGCCGAGGGCTCTTTGAGGACGCACGATTGATGCCCTTGGCCCAAGTGGGCAAAAACGAGGATGGAAGCATGTACTATTTAGGTTCCCTGCTGTTGGATCTACCCAATTATGGATGGTTACAGACTACTTTGGATCAAGAATATGGAATGTCCGCCGGAGTAGGCTTTAACTTCAGCAAAAAAATGTCCCTAGGATATTTGATAGAAAAGGACCTCTCGCAGAACGAATCCAATTTGGGGTGGAACCATGAAGTTTCTTTGGCTTACAAATTCAAGGATGAGGGCATGTCCATTACAATTGCAGATCGATCTGAGGACAGTAAGATAGATGCAATTGTCCGGAATTATGAGGAGCAGATTGCCGATTTGATATCGGAGCGTGATAAAACTCGAAAAAAGGAAAAGCGTGAAGCTGAAAAAGAGACCATCACCAATCCGGTTGCGGCGTACGCTATGGAAAATATAAATCCGAACGATCTGGCCTACCAAAACCGTTTGATTCTTGACGAGCTTATCCTAAGGCAGGATTCTATAGAGGAGGCGAGGACTTTGGCTTTTGAAAAGAAGTTCGAGACCATCGTACGGCTTTTACGCAACGATATAAAGAACAGTGTGGACTCTAACCTTCAAAATTTCAAATTAGAAGAGCGGACCATGATAGCGGCCAAAAAAATGGAAGAGGAACATGCACGTAGGGCCGCAGAGGAGGATTTCGAAAAATATAACAAGCTGCCCATCAAAATGCTGGGAAGCGCGGATATGTTGGGGGTTAAATCTGGCTACTATGTTATTGCCAATGTGTACAGCAACAAAAAGTACTTGAACGCCTTTATGCAAAAGCTAAAGGACCAAGGCTTGAACGCCCAACAGTTCTACAACAAAGAAAATGGTCTGTATTACGTCTATTTGGCGGATTATGATTATAAGAGTGATGCGCATGATGCCTATGTATCCAATCTAGGCGGTAAGTACAATGATGAAAAGTGGATTATGCAGGTAGACGAGCACACGGCCACTGTGTCGAACACCTTTGAAGATAGTGATTCATATTAAGAAGATTAACAAAAATATAGCAAGGATTGCATACTAGAATCGATATATAAAAGTTTGAGTATTTCTATGTTTGAGTAAATTGTCGACAGAAGGAGGGGTAGTATCCGGGGGGATAACTGGGGCCCCTCCTTTTTATTTTAAGCTATTATTTTCGATGAACTACACTCAAATAGTGTATTTGAACGAAAAAATTAGGGAGATTGTCAGGTATAGTTGTTAAAGAAGTATATTTCGGAAACAAACAGAAATAAACCATTCTTTAACCCCAAATCCCCCAGATTATGGATAATTTTTACCTACAGCTTGCTACCCACAGGCAATCCTTCTTAGCGACAAGCCCAAAGCATTTGCTCAATTTGCTTTATTTTTTGAAATGTATCTTGAAACCTATTTGGCATCGACCGTTGTTTGATACAGAGCAGCATCGCCGCTAAATTAATTTCGCCCTACACCTTTATTTTTTCGGTTTGATTTCCAAATGTACCCAATTTGGAAAGGATGTTTTTTCGGCTGGGCCCAAAAAAACTTCCTAGCGAATAAGGGCCGTAGGCTACCCAGATTTTACCCAATTATTAACCCCCGGATTTGGTTTCCAAAAGAAACCGAACAGGACAATTTAACTTACTTATGAAAACTCAGGATTTAAAATTTATCATTGTTGAAAAAAACGAACATTTACATGTTAGCTATCTAAACTACCTAAAAAAAGTGGATGGTTTTCAACTCATGGGAATTTATACCACACCCCATAAGGCACTAAAGGATTTTAATAGAACCAGGCCGGACATTGTGTTGACCGAGGTTGACCTGGAGGAAACCAGCGGTTTGGAAACCATTCAGTTATATAGAAAAAAGGACTGGAACGTAAAGGTGGTGATGATCAGTGAAAACAATGACTTCGAGCTTATTAAAAAAAGTTTCAAAAAAGGAGCAAATGGCTATTTGACCAAACCCATGTCTGCAGACAAGTTTAGCCATGCATTGACCAGCGTCAGGGAAGAAGGAGCAACCATCAGTAACGATATCGTTAAACAAGTTGTCTCCAATTTCAATAGGAAATCCTATAGTTTCTTTTCGGAACGGGAGAATCAGATCGTAGACTATTTATGCAATGGGGCAACCTATAAAATGATAGCCGACAAACTATTTGTTACTACCAGTGCCGTCAATTTTCACATTCAGAATATCTATCTAAAGTTGGACGTAAATTCAAAGTCCGAAGCTTTGAGCAAGCTTGAAAGTCTATAATACCTACTTATGCTTTGGGTAAAGGTCCTTGGAAACAAATCTGGTTTCCTTGGGCCTTTTTCTTTACGAAAAGGGTTTCGATAAATTTTCGTAATTCACGAAAAAAATATAAATATCTAAAAATCAATAGCATATTGATGTTTAATACTAAATAATCACTCGAAAGTTCTTTCTTATTGACAAGTAATCTTAGCCGTGCTATTCTTTTTAAAGCTTGTATTATAGTACCTTTATAGGGCTAAATTAGAATGCATTAAAGTAGTCAGTATATGTATTATGTAGGTTTGGATATAGGTAGTTCTTCCATTAAAATCGCTTTGGTGGAATCAGGTACTGGAAAAAGTGTGGATGTGGTACAGGAGCCTGAGACCGAGATGTCCATGTTGGCAATAAAAAATGGTTGGGCGGAACAGAATCCTGAGGATTGGTGGACCTATGCCTGCAAGGGTATCAAAAATCTGATTCAAACTCACGGAATTTCTTCCCAAGATATAATTGGTATAGGTATTTCCTACCAAATGCATGGGTTGGTGCTCGTGGATAGTGACGGGGAAGTGCTTAGGAATTCGATTATTTGGTGCGATAGTCGTGCAGTGCCTATCGGTCAAAAAGCTTTTGAGGAAATAGGTGAGGACAAATGTTCCGAGTATCTCCTGAATTCCCCCTCCAATTTTACGGCAAGTAAGCTAAAATGGGTAAAGGACAATGAACCTAATATATATTCTAAAATCTATAAGTTTATGTTACCCGGGGATTACATAGCAATGAAGTTTTCGGGTGAAATAAATACAACGGTCTCCGGTCTTTCGGAAGGGATTTTTTGGGATTTTAAGAAAAAGGATATTGCCACCTTTTTGATGGACTACTATGGTCTGGATGCCAATTTGGTTCCTGAAATCGTTGACACTTTCGGTATTCAATCCAAGGTAAATGAAAAGGGTGCTTCGGAAAGTGGACTACAAGTAGGGACACCTATTTTGTATAGGGCTGGGGACCAGCCCAACAACGCCTTATCCTTAAATGTATTTAACCCGGGTGAAGTAGCGGCCACAGGAGGTACCTCCGGTGTTGTCTATGCCGTTACCGATAGTCTATCCGTAAAGGAAAGTGCTAGGGTAAATAATTTTGCCCACGTCAATTATAGTCCGGGAAGCGACTCAAGAATAGGGAAGCTCTTGTGTATAAATGGTTCCGGAATCCAGTACAGGTGGTTGCTGAATAATTTAGGAGTGGGTTCCTATGACGAGATGAACAGATTGGCCAATGAGATTCCTGTTGGGTCTGATGGTGTGGTTATCATACCTTTTGGTAATGGAGCGGAGCGAATGCTTAACAATCAGGAAGTTGGTACAAGGTTGGTAAATATAAACTTGAATAATCATGGTAAGGGGCATCTTTGTAGGGCGGCCCTTGAGGGTATCGCATTTTCCTTTGTTTATGGAATGGAAATAATGGAATCCGATGGTATTCAGGTCAACGTCATGCGGGCTGGTAACGATAATCTTTTCAGGTCCAAGATATTTTCGGAAACGGTGGCTACCCTAATAGGCTATGATATAGAAATTTATAATACTACAGGGGCCATTGGGGCCGCTAGGGCCGGACTTTTAAGGGAAGGTGATTATGATGCTTTTGGGAAGGCTATCATGGAAAACGATTACGTGATGACATTTAAGCCGCTTGCACATAAAGCGGAATATCAAAAAGCCTACCAGCATTGGAAAAAGGAATTGGAATTAATAACAAAGTAAACAACTTATAAATCAGTAATAATGGCAGAAAAAGTATATTTCAAAGGAATTGATGCAATTAAATTTGAAGGCAAGGAATCTGATAATCCCTTGGCATTCAAATATTATAACCCTGAACAAGTGGTGGCGGGCAAAACGATGCGTGAGCATTTTAAATTTGCCATCGCCTATTGGCATACGTTCTGTGGACAAGGGTCTGACCCATTTGGTCCGGGAACACAGAATTTTGAATGGGACCAGTCTTCTGACCCTGTACAGGCGGCAAAGGACAAGGCAGATGCAGCCTTTGAGTTTTTTGAGAAAATTGGTTTCGATTATTTCTGTTTTCATGATTTTGACCTAATTCAAGAAGGTCCAACCTTTGCGGAGTCGGAAAAAAGATTGCATACCATTGTAGACTATATCAAGGAGAAGCAGAAGGCATCCGGTAAAAAATTGCTCTGGGGAACGGCCAACTGTTTTTCAAATCCACGTTATATGAACGGTGCGGCGACCAATCCCGAGTTCAATGTCGTTGCAAGGGCAGGTGCCCAAATTAAAATGGCCTTGGACGCTACCATGGAGCTAAATGGTGAAAACTACGTATTCTGGGGCGGTAGGGAAGGTTATATGTCGCTATTGAATTCCGATATGGGCCGAGAATTGGACCATATGGGTCAGTTTTTGACCATGTGTAGGGATTATGCCCGTGCCCAAGGGTTTAAAGGAAATTTCTTCATTGAGCCAAAGCCTATGGAGCCCATGAAACACCAATACGATTTTGATTCCGCTACCGCCATTGGTTTCCTAAGGGAGTATGGATTGGATAAGGATTTCAAGATCAATATAGAGGTAAACCACGCTACTTTGGCGCAGCATACCTTCCAACATGAATTGGCGGTTGCCGGAAAAGCAGGAATGCTGGGTAGTTTGGACGCCAATAGGGGCGATTACCAAAACGGATGGGATACGGACCAATTTCCAAACAATATCCTTGAAACTACTGAAGCCATGTTGGTATTCTTGGAAGCGGGAGGACTTCAAGGAGGCGGTATTAATTTTGATGCCAAAATCCGAAGAAACTCTACGGACCTGGAAGATATATTCCTTGCACATATTGGTGGTGCGGATACCTTCGCCCGTGCCTTGATAACCGCGGATAAAATAATTTCCTCCTCTGCTTATTCAAGCTTGAGAAAAAAACGGTATAGTTCTTTCGACTCAGGAAAGGGGAAGGAATTTGAGGAAGGCAAATTGGACTTGAAGGATTTGTACGAAATTGCCAAGGAGAACGGCGAGTTACCTTTGGTTAGTGGCAAACAAGAGCTTTTTGAAAATATTGTAAATCAGTATATTTAATCAAAGGATTTTTTTATCAAAAAGGTCTTGATATGCTTCAAGACCTTTTTGGTTTTAAGTAACAGTCTCGCTTAAAGCAAGCGAGGTGAGGATAGAGATATTCATTTGGTTCATGGCGCTAGCGCCATGGCATTCAAAATTTGATTATCGGACAATGAAGAAGATTACCCTAAAGAATATAGCGCAACATTTTGATGTTTCCATCTCTACGGTATCCAAGGCGGTCAACGACAGCCATGAAATTAGTAGGGATTTGAAGAAGCGTATACAGGAGTATGCCAAGGAACATCATTACAAACCTAATAAGCTGGCCTTAAATCTTCTGAACCGAAGTACCAAGACCATTGGGGTCATCGTTCCAAATATTTTGAACTACTTTTTTGTTCAAGTATTATATGGTATTGAAAAGGTGGCCAATGAAAATGGCTATAATATTATCAGTTGCATAAGTGATGAATCCCATGAAAAGGAGTCCAAAACCTTGGCGTTTTTGGATTCGGGAACGGTAGATGGTCTTATCATTTCTTTGGCTGAAGAAACCCAGGTGAAGGAACAAATCGAGGGGTTACGGGAAATAACGGAGAGTCAAATACCATTGGTATTGTTCGATAGGGTATCCGAATTGATAGACTGCGATAAGGTAATCGTAGACGATTTTGAAGCAGGATATAAGACGACCAAATTCTTTTTGAACATAGGATGTAAAAACGTTGCTTTCGTTTCTCCCATTGGCAAATCGAGCGTAGGGAAGTTGCGGTTGGCTGGGTACAGAAAGGCCTTGGAAGAAGCGGGAATCAAGTTCGATGAAAAGTTGGTGGTCAATTTTACCGCCAAGGACGATCTTGATTTGCTCATGTCCTTCCTTTTGAACTACAAACCCATAGATGGTATTCTGGGCTTGGATGAAATTACGGCGGTAAAAATTTTGCACATCGTAAAATCCCGCGGTTATAATGTTCCTGGGGATGTGTCCATAGTAGGATTTACGAACGGTCAGTTGTCACAATACGTCACGCCTTCCTTGACCATGGTGAGTCAGCATGGTAAATTCATTGGTGAAAAAGCCGCAGAGCTTTTGATAAAGCGTATAAAGGAACCCACCAGACCTTTTGAAACCAAAGTAGTCAAAACAAGCCTTTTGGTGCGGGATTCCACAAAGAAATTACAATAATTAGACCCTATCAGGATGCGGATGTTCCCAATCCCCCCTGTAGGCACGCGTTAATTTTGCAGTTGCCTCTACGTCATTAACTACCGTACGTGTTTTAGGATTATACGTCAAAGGTCTTCCCAATTCCATGGAAAGGTTTGCCAGGATACAACTCGCAGTGGAAATGTGGCCTTCTTCTATATCCGCTATAGGTTTGGTGCCATTCGCTATTGCTTCCAGAAAATCGATCATATGTCTTCGAGTAGCTGGCGCCGCATGCAATTCATTGTCCTTTTCCACTAAATCTTCGGGATATTTCTCTTTCTCGTAAAGAACATTGAAATGGATGGGCTCTCCGTTTCTGTATGGAATAAAATCGGCTTGCATGGTACTTCCTTTAAGTACGCCCTTTTCGCCATAGATTTTAAAGGCCCACGGATATTCCGGGTCCGCTGGATTTCCCCAACTTCTATGTTGCCAAACACAATTGAGGTCATCATATTCAAAAACTGCGGTCTGTGTATCTGCAATATTGGATTTTCCTTCTTTTTGGATGTAAATACCACCTTCGGAACTTATCTGCTTTGGCCATCCCAAATCTAACATCCATCGTACGGTGTCCAACATGTGTACGCACATGTCTCCCATAATGCCATTGCCGTATTCCATAAAGGTCCGCCACCATCTTCTATGTGGAATTCCGTCATAGGGTCTCCAAGGTGCTGGGCCCGTCCACATTTCGTAATCCAAAAATTCCGGTACCGGTTGTACGGGAGGGTTTCCGTTGGCCCTCATGTGATAATAGCAGCACATCTCCACATGGCCAATCTTGCCCAAAAGCCCCTTATCAACAATCTCCCTTTTGACATCGATCAAATGTGGGGTACTTTTTCTTTGGGTTCCAACTTGTACCACCCTGTTATATTTTCTAGCGGCAGCCACCATGGCCTCACCTTCCATTATATCCACGCTGATTGGTTTTTGGACATACACATGTGCCCCTGATTTTAGGGCTTCAATACACATTAAGGCATGCCAATGGTCTGGGGTCCCGATTAAAACAATGTCCAGTTTTTCTTTTTTGAGCATGTCCCGATAATCCGAATACATCTTTGGCTTTTTCCCGTTCTTTTGGCGTTGGGAAACCTGTTCCGCGACATCGTTAAGAAAATTCGAATCCACATCGCAAAGGGAAACCACTTCCACATTGGCAACCTGTATAAGTTTGAACAGATCGCTGGTGCCATACCAACCGGTTCCGATAAGTGCTACTTTTTTTGGTTTTTCATCGGCAAAAAATTCGAATCCATAACTGCCCATGGAGGATAGGAGTAGGGAAGCGGCGGATGCACCTTTGATAAAATTCCGTCTACCTAAAAATTGTTTTTCAGTGTTCATAAATAGTTTCTTAAGAATGCTGGACTGTGAAAAAGTTTCGTGTAAGTTATCAGATAAAAACAAAAAAACACATCATGTTGGCATAAAAATTATCTGAACCTTATTAAATATTTATATTTGATAGGTTTAAATTAACAATTTATCATGAGGCGACTGTTTTTACTATTTTTTGTTTGCTGTGTTTCTATTGCGAAGGCGGAAATTACCCTTCCAAGTATATTTTCAAGTAATATGGTCTTGCAACGGGAAGCTACCGTAGATTTTTTTGGGTGGGCCCATCCAGGTGAGGAATTTACAATTTCAACCGGTTGGGATTCCAAGGTACATTCCGTAAAAACGCCGATAACGGGCAAGTGGAAAGTATCCGTGGAAACATCCGGTGCAGGAGGACCTTATAAGATTGCCTTTAAAGGAGATTCCAATGAGATTCTACTCGATAATATTTTGATCGGGGAGGTGTGGCTATGTTCCGGGCAATCCAATATGGAATGGAGCGCCAATAGCGGATTGGACAATAAAGAGGAGGCCATAGCCAGTTCTAACAAACCTACGATAAGGCTCTTTACCGTAGAAAAAAGAACGGCCGATCATCCCCAGGACGATTTGGCCGGGACGTGGCAGGTTTGTTCACCAGAAACCATGCCCGATTTCAGTGCAGTGGCCTATTTTTTTGCCGAACGACTTCAGGAAGAAATGGACGTACCCATTGGATTGATAGACTCTTCATGGGGAGCTTCCTGTGCCGAAGTCTGGACACCGGAAGAGGAGTTCGATAAGAACCCAGCCCTACAGGAGGCCTACGAACTCATAAAGCCCAACCCTTGGGTGCCCATAGAAAAATCGATTTTGTACAATGCCATGATCGCTCCTTTAACGAGTTTTAAAATAAGCGGAACCCTCTGGTATCAAGGGGAATCCAATACGGCCAATGCCGAAAGCTATGAAAACACCTTTGGCACGCTTATAAATTCTTGGCGAGATAAGTGGGGGTATGATTTTCCATTCTATTATGTGCAAATAGCTCCTTATAAGTATGGAAGGGAATATGAAGGCGGCATCGTTCGTGATCAACAAAGGAGGACCTTGTCACTTCCCAACACGGGTATGACCATGACCAGTGATATTTGTACCGTGGACGATATCCATCCTAGAAATAAAAAGGATGTGGGCATCCGTTTGGCGAACATTGCCCTTAAACAACAGTATGATGTTTTGGATACAACTGTCTATGGACCTTTGTTCGATAAGGCCGAAGCTATCGGGGATAAAGTAATGGTTCATTTTTTACATAATGAAGGGCTTACCGTGAAAGGAAAAAACTTGGAGCATTTCGAGGTTTTATCATCGGATGGAACTTGGTATCCGGCGAAGGCGAAAATCAAAAATGGTATCGTAACCGTACAGGCAAAAGAGGCAAAGGAGCCAAAAATGGTTCGATATGCTTATAGAAGTACGGACATTCCAAATTTATTCAATTCGGTTGGTTTACCTGCGTCAACTTTTATAAGTGAGGAGCTTTAATTTAATTCATTGGTGTACGGGATTTTCAAGAAATGGAGTACAAAAACATCAGGATTCATGAATTTATACTTCCAAACAGAGAAATGGCTAATTAGATTTTGAATAATTCTATAAATTGTACTATAAACCAAATACCAAGTTATGCAGATAAAAGAATCCTCCGAAGTGTATGATGTAATTATTGTAGGCTCCGGGGCCGGTGGCGGAATGGCCACCAAACAATTGGCGGATGCAGGACTGAACGTAGCCGTTGTTGAAGCGGGTCCGTTTTTTGACCCAGCGGACCCAAAAACGATGACCCAGTTAAAATGGCCATACGATTCGCCAAGAAGAGGTGCCGGCACCGATCGGGCCTTTGGGGAATGGGATCAGTCTTGGGGCGATTGGGAAGTGGAAGGAGAGCCCTATACCCATGAGGAAGGAACCGAGTTTAAATGGTGGCGTGCCAGAATGCTTGGAGGACGTACCAATCACTGGGGGCGTATTTCACTTCGATTTGGACCAAAGGATTTTAAAGGGAAATCAAGGGACGGTCTTGGCGATGATTGGCCTATAGGGTATGAGGATATAAAACCTTATTATGACAAATTGGACAAGCTCATTGGGGTCTTTGGGACCAAGGAAGGCCGTGAGAACGATCCAGACGGTTTTTTTCTTCCTCCCCCAAAACCAAGGTTGCACGAATTGTTTTATATCAACGGGGCAAAGAAAACAGGTATTCCGGTGATACCTGGCCGACTTTCCATGTTGACCAAAAGAATCAATAACGAACGAGGCGTATGCTTCTATTGTGGCCAATGTGGACGCTCTTGTCAGGTCTATGCCGATTTCTCTGCGGGAAGTTGCCTCATCTTTCCGGCTCAAAAAAATGGAGGCAAGGTAAAACTCTTTGTCAATTGTATGGTGCGCGAAGTGACTACCAATGAGGAAGGCAAGGCGACTGGAGTTTCTTACATCAACAAGGAGGATAGAAAAGAATATAAATTAAAAGGTCGGGTCGTCGTTCTGGGTGCATCCGCCTGTAGTTCCGCTAGGATACTCCTAAATTCTAAAAGTAAACAGCATCCCAACGGACTTGGAAACAGTAGTGATGTTGTGGGCAGGTATTTACACGACTCTACGGGTGCCAGTGCTGCCGGCGTCATTCCAGGCCTATTAAACCGAAAAGTGTCCTACAACGAAGACGGGGTAGGAGGTATGCACGTCTATTCCCCATGGTGGGGAGACAACTCCAAGTTGGATTTTCCCCGCGGCTACCACATTGAGGTTTGGGGCGGAATGGGCCAACCCAATTACGGTTTCGGTTTTGATCCCAACGGCATGAACAAGTTTTTCGGATTAAAAGTGGGAGGATATGGCGATAGTTTACGGGACGACGTAAAGAAATACTACGGTTCGGTCATTGGATTTGGAGGTAGGGGGGAAGCCATCGCCTTCAGGGAAAACCGATGCGAAATAGATCCTACCACCGTCGATAAATACGGTATCCCTGTACTGAAATTCAATTACAAGCACTCACAGTATGAAATCAATCAGGCCAAGCACATGCAGGATACCTTTGAAGAACTGATCCATAACATGGGCGGTATCCCCTTGAGCGAAAAACCCGGAAAGGACCAAAACTACGGCTTGTTGGCCCCTGGACAAATTATTCACGAGGTGGGCACTACACGTATGGGTGATGACCCAAAAACTTCAGTCACTAATAAATTTCAGCAATTGCACGACTGCGATAATGTGTTTATTGTAGATGCCGGACCCTTTGTTTCGCAAGCGGACAAAAATTGTACGTGGACCATCATGGCCTTATCTTGGAGGGCATCGGACTATATAATCGATCAACTAAAAAAGCAAAATATTTAATAAGATGGACAGAAGAAAGAGTTTACAGACCCTACTCCTTGGTGGGGCAGCAGCAGGGTCGGGACTGGTTTTCAATTCCTGTAAAACGGAAACTACGGAAGCCGTAGACCAGGCCATCACGGAAAGTAGCGATACATATTTTGGAAGGACCCCTGCAGAGCTGGAACGTTTGGAAAAACTACAGGCAGAGCAATTGTTCAACGAACATGAAATGGAAACCATTGCCGCTTTAAGCGTGGTTATCCTTCCGCCAAAAGAACCCCATGGCGGACCCATAGAGGCGGGAGTACCGGAGTTAGTTGAATTTATAGGCAAGGATATTCCGGAGATGGCCCCAACCTTGTTGGGCGGACTCATGTGGTTGGACCATAAGAGCAATACGGAGTTTGGAACCGAGTTTAAATCGGCCACCTTGGAGCAGAAAAAACAGATCTGTGATGCCATTTGCTGGCATGATACTGAGAAGCCATTATCCGAACAACCTTTGGAAATTCAATTCTTCTACATGATGCGGGGCTTGACGGTTACCGGTTACTACACCTCCAAAGTGGGCATAGCGGATTTGGGCTACAAGGGCAACCAGCCCAATGTCTGGGACGGTGTTCCGCAGGATGTGCTGGACCAACATGGCGTAGCGTATGACCCGGAATGGATTGCTAAATGCGTGGACCAAAGCAAGCGAAACGTCATTGCGGAATGGGACGATGAAGGAAACCTTCTAACCTAATTACAAAGAAAATGAAGAAGCTTTTAACGGTAATTGCTATTGGATGTATGGCGTTCGGCGCAAGCGCCCAGGAAGTCGGGTTGCAATTGTATAGCCTTAGAAACCAGTTTAAGGAAGATGTTCCCGGAACCCTAAAACTCATCAATTCATGGGGAATCTCAAAGATTGAAGGTGGCGGTACCTATGGAATGCCTTTAGAGGACTTTCAAGGTCTATTAAAGGAGCATGATTTACAGGTTGTGAGCGTTGGAGCGGATTTCAATGATTTGGAAAAAAATGTGGACAAGGTCATCCAGAATGCCAAGGATTTCGGGGCTAAATATGTCATGTGCGCATGGGTTCCCCATGATGGGAACAATTGGGCCTTGGAAGAGACCAAACATGCCACGGATGTTTTCAATACGGCCGGAAAGCGCTTGAAGGAAGCGGGTTTGACCTTGGCCTATCATGCCCACGGCTATGAGTTTAGACCGTATGAGGACGGTACGTTCTTTGACTATATGGCCAAGAATGCGACCGATTTTACCTTTGAACTTGATGTGTATTGGGCGCAACATGGGGGTGCCGATCCGGTAGCGCTCATGAAAAAGTATCCTGGGAAAATGACTTTATTACATTTAAAGGACATGGAGCATGGTGTAAAGGGCAATAATACCGGCCATGAGGACGTAGAGACAAACGTCGTTTTGGGTGCCGGTCAAGTGGATATTGCCGGAGTGGTTGCCGAAGCCAAAAAACTGGGTCTGGAATACATGTTCATTGAGGACGAATCAAGCCGGGTGGTGGAGCAAGTTCCTCAAAGCCTAGAATTTTTGGAAAGCCTAAAATAGTTCAAAATCAATATATTGAGTCAAAGCCGTTCAATGGAAACTTTGAACGGCTTTTTGTTTGTAAAAATCATATATTTATAGGAATCTCGATTTAATTCTATGTCTCCTAAATATCTGATTACCCCATTACTAGCTTTTTTATTTTTTGGTTGTGCCGATAAGGAAAATGTCAATCGAACTATGGACTCCCATGACCTACCCAACATCGTTTGGCTGGTTGCCGAAGACCAATCCCCGGAATGGTTTCCCATGTATGGGGATTCCACGATATCCTTGCCAAATTTGGAGTCCCTTGCAGCCGATGGGGTGGTCTTTACCAATGCGGTAGCACCGGTTCCCGTGTGTGCCCCAGCCAGAAGCTCCATTATTACTGGCATGTATCCCACGACCTTGGGAACCCATAATATGAGAACACATAAACCCTGGGCGCCAATCAATGAGCCTCTATTGGATAGCTTGCCCAGCTACTCCCCTGTGGTGCCGGAGGGAGTGAAAATGTTTCCAGAATACCTACGAAAAATTGGTTATTACACCGCCAATGGTCCTAAGGAGGATTACAATTTTGAAAAGACCGATGCGGCTTGGGACGAGAGCAGCGGGGAACGCCATTGGAGAAAACGTAAAGAAGGTCAGCCATTTTTTACCGTGTTCAATTTTGCTGTGTGCCACGAGTCCCAAATTTGGAACAGGGGCAAGGATTCCCTTTTTGTGGACCCAAATGCATTGAATGTACCACCCTATTTTCCTGATACCGATGTGGTACGTCATGATTTGGCCGTTAATTATAGCAATCTCAAAAGATTGGACAATCAGGCAGGAAAAATTTTGGGTCAATTAAAGGAGGATGGACTTTATGAAAACACGATTATCTTCTTTTATGGGGACCATGGAGGGCCCTTTCCCCGTCATAAAAGGGCATTGTACGATACCGGGGTAAAAGTACCCTTGATCATAAAATTCCCTAAAAATAAAAATGCTGGAAGCTATGATGACCGTTTGATAAGTTTTATAGATTATGCCCCAACACTACTTTCGCTAGCAGGCATTGAACCGCCAAAAGTGATGCAGGGTGTTGCCCAATTTGGGATGTATGAAGTTGGAAAGCAACCAAAATACACCTTTCACACTTCGGATCGGTTTGATGAGATTTATGACCGATTGCGCGCTGTACGTAGCAAGCGTTATAAATACATTAAAAGTTACAATACGGAACTAAGTCACGCGTTGCCCGTTTCCTATCGCGAGCAAATGCCGATGATGCAAGCATTACGTAAACTTTATAACGAAGGAGCCTTGAACGAACAACAGGCAGCTTGGTTGCATTCCACCAAACCGGAAGAGGAATTGTACGATTTGCAAAACGACCCTTATGAACTGGACAACCTCGCAGGAAATCCCGATTTGCAAGATACGCTCATCTTCTACCGAAACATTTTAGATGAATGGATTAAGGATAGTAAGGATTTGGGCGGAATCCCGGAGCGGGAACTTATTGCCAAATGGCTCCCCGATGGAAAAGCAAAGCGTTTACCTCCCTTAGAAGTTGCCATGAATGATTACGTCGTCCAGTTGATTTCCCCGCAACCGGACGCTACGATTGTTTGGAAACTTCCCCAGGATTCCATTTGGAAGGTCTACGTAAAACCACTTTCCAAAGATTTGAATTTTGAGGCCAAAGCGGAACGGATCGGGTATCTGGATAGTGAGATTCTAAGAATGGAATAGTTAGTAATACCCCGCCTTCTGCAGAGCCGAACTCAAAACCAATACAGAATTTTCAAAACTCTTTTTTAGTAGGGTATCGGCATCCATGGAATCCCAATACCCTTTATTGAACAACTCTACTGAAAATCCGCCCCTAAATCCCGCTTCATACAGTTTTGGAACAATTGAATCGTACGGGCAAATGCCTTCCCCGGGCAAAACACGGTCGGCATCCGTCAATTTATCATACGTGGGTTCATAGGGATAGTCGTTCATGTGCATTACGGGCAATTTGGCACCGTTGAGAACATCGATCGTATCCCATGAATTTCCACCGCGGTGCACGTGATAGAAATCCAACAGCAGGGACGCCTTGGGATGGCCTGTTTCTATGATAATCTGTGCACAGTCAGACACCTTGTGCAGGGCTCCCATGCCCCAAAGTTCTAGGACGGGAATCACCCCGGTTTCCGCTTCCAAATCGAGAATAGCGCGATAACGTTCCGCATATTCGCCCATTTTAGAGGGTTCTAACTTGGAAATTCCCATAACGGGTGCCGCTATATGTTCTCCGCCCAATTCCTTAATGATGTTCATCTCCTTGCGGAGTTGTTCTAGGGCGTATTTCCTTTTTTCAGGGTCATCACTGCACCATTCCGAAAAACCAATGATGTTTTCCAATCTCAGGTTACCGGCCTGCAATTTTTCCTTTAAAGTTTGCGTGGTGCCCCCTTTTTCCAAATAGGACATGATATCCCGCATCCATAATTCAATTCCATCAAAACCGGCAGCGATTACCTTTTCAATCTGGACATCAACCGGAAGTTGGTATGCCATTAAGGTCGAGGTATTTAGGCTTACCCTAAACGGGAGCGAATGTTTGGGTTCCTGTGCACCCCAACCGACTTCTTGTGTAAAAGTATTGCCAAAGGCCCATCCCGATGAAGCCGAGACAGCGAATAGGGTACCTGTTTTCAATAGGTTTCTGCGGGAAATATTCTTGGTCGACATAAAAATGGTTTAAGTGAGCACAAAATAGAAAAAAGGATTCACTCTATGCGTTCAAATTGCAAAAGTCGGACATCCGGGCCTGTACTTTTTATTCGGTCTAGTTTTAAGACAAACGGCATTCTACCGGTATCCAATTCCATTACGCCCATATTCCAAGGTTTAAAATCCTTTACATAGGATTCCATACGCTCCACCCGGTCGTTTTCCATGCCCCTAAGTGGAGGGTCATGTACTGCTGAAATTGTAGTCCTCATGGTATTTTTTCCTTGTTGTAGCATGATTTCGGCACCTGAATTTCCCTCGGGTATGGTATAATAGAGGGTAACTTGATAGCTTCCTTTTTTTAAGGTTTCTACATCCCAGTAAATGGAATCCTTGGTTTGGGTCCAATTTGTAAAAAATGTGTTGTTGGGAAAACGGTTACTACGCTCAATGTCTCCTGTTGCCATTGCATCCCTGGCGGGTAGTTGGGTAAACTTGAAATTGGGATGGCCCAAGGTAAAGGGTCGGTCGTCCGTTTCCTTGGTGAGCGGTGGGTATTTTGACAGCCATTTCCTTTTTTGGAGTACCAGCGAATCCCGAATTTTGGGGAATTTTTCGGCAATATCCAATTTTTGTCCGGGGTCGTTGACCATATCGTACAATCGGTTTTCATCATCCAAACGGTATTGTTGGGTTCTTAAACTGGTGCGACCGGCCCAGTGGTTGTAAATAATTCGGTCCTTGTAGGCCGAATTTGGTTCGAAAATCCACGGGGCCAAATTTATCCCATCGGCTTTAAATTCGGTATCGGTAATATCCAACAACCCCAATAGGGTAGGGGTGATATCGATGGACCCACTAATTCTGTCTACTTGAATACCCGGTTTGATATGGTCCTTCCATTGGATAAAAAAGGGCGTTTTAACACCGCCTTCATCGGTAGCACCTTTCTTACCTCGCAATCCGCCGTTCCAGCGCCATCCATTGGGGCCATTGTCCGATAGATAAACCACTATCGTATTTTCCTCTAACCCAAGCGTTTTCAAATGTTCTGAAACCCGACCGACATTCGCATCGATATTTTCCACCATGGCCAAAGCGGCCCGTGTGAATGTAATATCCTCCTCCTCTGGATTTTGGTAGGTCATGTTCAGTTCCTTGTCTTTAAATCGGTTCCAATACGTATCCGGAACCTGCATGGGACTGTGGGGCGTATTTAAAGGAAGATAGACAAAGAAGGGTTTATTTTTGTGGGTTTGAATAAAGGAAATGGCACGATCGGTTAGGTCATCTGCCAAGAAACCATCGCCTTGGACCAATTCTCCATTGTGTTCCAACAGTGGACTAAAATAGTTGCCCCAGTGCCCCGAAGCAAATCCGTAAAACTCATCAAAACCCCTGGAGTTGGGATGATACGGAGGTTGCATACCGTTATGCCATTTTCCAAAGGCGGCGGTTTTATATCCATGGTTTTTTAATATTTCGGCAATCGTGGGTACACCAATGTCCATTCGCTCGCCGCCTGCCGAGGTATCATGCACCCCAAGTCGGGTAAAATAGTTTCCGGTCAAAAGTTCCGCTCGAGTAGGGGAGCAGACAGGTTGTACGAAGAAATTGGAAAAGGATACCCCTTTTTTGGCAATGGCATCGATATGGGGAGTGTTCAGATTGGTATTGCCATGAAAGCTCAAATCGCCCCATCCTTGGTCATCGGCCATGATTAAAACGATATTGGGTCTTCCTTCATCGCTTTTTTTTGCCTCTTGAATCTGTTCTTTGCAGCACCATAAGAGTCCGAAACAGCAATACCAGATAATAATAATAATTGGCCGCATACATCAATTTTTAATACTTACTCCTATCACCTAACCCCTAATCCCTAACTTCTATCTACTTCTTAATCGCCAATCCCACCATGGAATCTGCCGTCCCATAGTACAGAAACAATTGGTCCTTAAAATAGACCAATCCTTGTATAAAGGTGGTTCCAGCCTTGTATTGCCCGCTGACTTCATGGGGCAAGCTGGGGCAAATGAAAGGGGTTGCCAGTCGTTCTAGCATCTTGGTTGGGTTTTCTTTATCAAAGAGCACCTGCCCGCCACAATAGGTGCCTTCTGGATATTGGTCGGTTGCACCTTCGCCGGAAAGATTCTTTCCGTTGTACAACAACAAAATCCCATTTTCTGTATATAATGCGGGGGGTCCAGGTTCGGTCAGGTGACTATCGAATTCGTTCAAGGTCGGTTTAAACACATGAAGGAGTTTGCCATTTTCATCGAGTAGGGGTGTCCAGTCTATGCCGTTTTCACTTTCGGCAAGATTTACAAAAAGTTCTCCCCAATACATGAGGTATTTACCATTGAACTTTTTGGCGATTAAACGGCCATTGGTTAATTCCGTCACCACGGAACCCGACTTGCTCCAAACATCCAAGAATTTACCGTCGTAGGCCTTTTGAAATATGGGGCCATGGTTGGTCCAATTTTTCAAATCATCTGAAGACGCTACCGAAAGTCGGGCTACATCCTGATTCCAACTGGTGTAGTACATAAGATACGTGCCATCAGGCGTTTCTACGACCCTAGGGTCTTCCATGCCCCCCGGATAATCCCATTTCTTGAATGCGTCGTCCTGTGGAAAGAAAACCGGTTCCGGATATTTGGTGAAATCAATACCATTGGTACTATAGGCAAGCCCGATTCTTGAGGTGCGTCCGCCTAGAATGGCATCAGGGTTGTCCTCGGCCCTAAACAGGAGAAAGACGGTATCGTTTTTTACAATGGCCCCTGGATTAAAGACATCGGCCTTTTGCCATCGGACCTCATTTTGGGTAATGGGGTCGGTAAATATGTAGGTGGAATCCGGTATCATGATCGGATTTTTTTCGACCTTTTCAAAACCTAACAGCCATTTGGAAGCGGGTTCTTCTCCAGTTGCCTCGGTTGCCTCGGATATGTTTTTGCAGGCTAAAAAAAGGATAAGGATACTAACGAGGGAAATTCTTGAATACATAATTTGGGTTTGATTTTTCACAAGCTTCAATTTACGCATAATTGCAAGAATCGGCATAAAAATTTGAAACACTGTTTTTAAGGCGAGCAGCTTTTAGGAAGTTCTCTCAATTAGATGTAATTTAAACGCAATAATTGCAAGTATGAAATACGTTTTTGGAATGCTTTTCTGTCTATTGATTATTTCCTGTAAATCGGGAGATAAAAAGGAAAAGGAGTCAGCAATCCCCGAAAAAATCCAGAAGAAGGAGAGCGTGATCGAGGAAGCACCAGTTCCGGAAATCCGACTAAAAAGTTTTGAAGGTCTGGCAGATACCACCTTTATAAGGTTGGCCGACTTTAGTGATGACTTTGCCTATGACATGCGCTATGCCACTGAAAATAACTTTTTAAAGGCTAAGGTGTATGAATGTGCCGAATGCTACACCCGGGTCAAAACCGCGAAGGCCCTAATTGCCGCTAATAAGGACTTTTTAAAGGAAGGTGTAAAAATAAAGTTCTACGATTGCTACCGGCCCAATTCCGTTCAGTACAAGATGTGGGAGATTGTTCCCAACCCACAATATGTGGCGAATCCGGTAAAGGGTTCCATTCATAATAAAGGAGGGGCAGTGGATATTACCTTGGTGGATATGGAGGGGAAGGAATTGAATATGGGAACCGATTTTGATTTTTTCGGGAAAAGGGCCTATCATGATACTACGGACCTTCCCCAAGAAATTTTGGACAATCGGAAATTATTAAAGGAAACAATGGAAAAGCATGGTTTTTGGTCGATACGCACGGAATGGTGGCACTATAACCTGTCATCCGCATCCAACGATAAAATAGCCAACTTTACCTGGGACTGTGAATAAATTGACTTAAAAAATGGAAATGATCAAGAAGCTTTTTTATGGTGTTATAGTTTTAATTTGTATGACAATCTCCGCACAGGATACCATCATGCCCCTTTGGCCCAACGGCAAAATACCAAACCGCATTAAGAGCGACGAGAAAGAGACTCATAGAGAGGAAGGTATTCTCATTATTAGTAAGGTGCAAGACCCCACTATTGAGGTGTATTTGCCTTCTGAGCGCAATGCCACCGGAGAAGCCATGTTGATATTTCCGGGTGGAGGTTATGGGGTTCTGGCTTATGACTGGGAAGGAACGGATATTGCGAAATTTTTAAATGGAAAAGGCATTGCCGGTATTGTGGTTAAGTACCGATTGCCTTCCGAGGTATCGCAAGTGGACAAGCACAATGTACCCCTGATCGATGCCCAACGCGCCATACGCTTGGTACGCAGTATGACCGATGGTTGGAATATCAAATCGGATAAAATAGGGATTATTGGTTTTTCCGCGGGAGGCCATTTGGCCTCTACCTTAGGGACGCATTACAATGAAAAGGTGTATGAGCCTTTGGACACAGTGGATAAACTAAGTGCCAGACCGGATTTTATGGCTTTGGGGTATCCTGTGATCACTTTTGGAGGCAAGACCCACGGAGGGTCCAAGAAAAACTTGATTGGTGAAAATCCGTCCGAAGTTATGATCGAACACTTTTCCAATGAAAAACAAGTTTCTGCGGATACACCTCCAACCTTTTTGATGCATGCCACGGATGATGGGGCGGTTCCCGTTGAAAACAGTTTGTTGTTCTTTCAAGCCTTAAAGGATAACGGTGTCTCAGCTACCATGCATATTTACCCGAAAGGTGGCCATGGATTCTCCTTGGCAAAGAAAGATAATCACTTGAGGGGATGGACAGAGCGACTATTCGAATGGATAGAAAGTCTGCGATAGGCTAAAATTTGCAAAAAGATAGGGAGTAATCTATTTTACTTTTTTATTTTTGCCATCCAATTTCGGGATGTAGCCCTTCGACACTTCGTCTGCGCTCAGTGCAGGCAAGCTCAGGATAAACTGCACTACAGGATGTTCTAAGTCATTTGAAAAACTACGGGACCAACCCAAAAGTTGGTGTTTATTTATTGAAATTCGGGATGTAGCGCAGTCCGGTAGCGCACTCGGCTGGGGGTCGAGTGGTCGCAGGTTCAAATCCTGTCATCCCGACTGAATGTTAAAGTGAACTGTGAAAACAGTTCACTTTTTGCTTTCAAAGGAGTCCCAAACAAAATTCGTGTACGAATTTGAAAGCAAAAGGTACGAAGGCGGGAGCCTTCGCTTTGTCATTTGCAATGAGGGTTTTTAGGATTATCTAAATCCATTACTCCAGTAGATTAAAATCTTTCGCATTTAGCTAAACTAAAGCGAAGCTTTAATTTGCAACAATAGCGGTGTAAAAGGATTCTCCAAAACTTTGCCGCTTTAGAAATAATAAAATTCCAACTTTTTTATTACCATCATTGGAGGTATAAAGGATTCTTTAAATCCAACTTTCTTGAAAAAAATCAAAGCTAAATTAGCTATGAGCGTGTTTTTGACTTGCCAAATCAATCTTTTGATTAGCCACTTTTTAAAATTTCAATTTTAAATAACAAATATATCCTAGGTATATTTCGTAAAATATAGAATTTATATTTAGGATGAGTATGAAAAATTTTGAGGCATTTAAAATAAGCTTATGGACAACCTAAAAAATAATATAGATTACTAATTATCTAAAAGTCGGCTGCGGATTGGCCTTAAAATAGGTTCATCTAAAGCCAAATATTTTTTATTGAATAGGATAATTGATTTATCACTTTCCACCATTTGCCTGCAAGTCCGAAATGCAAAGCGCATCCAGCGGTGGAATGGAACCTCCGGTCAACATGTTAAGCAATCCTTCTCCTGTTTCGGCTGTCCAGAACATGAGACAGTTTTCATTCGTACAATGCCTACCATGCTCGATATCTTGGTGATTTGTCTGCATGGTAGTTCCAGCATTTACTAACCCGAGTAAATGCCCCATCTCATGATTTACCACAACTGTTTCCAAAGTGGTCAAACTGGGAGCCAAAGGTTGATTGCTAAATTCTCTTATGGTCTGCTCAAAAATTACAAATGAGGTATTACGATAAGCCACACCTAATACCGAACCGTTTTCGGTATTTTGGTCATACTCGCCATCTATAAAGATTCCGCTTACCTCAATCGTACCTTTCTCATTGAATTTACTGCGATGGGTGTCCTCTAAATTTCTTATGTCCTGTATAGAATAAAATTCTTGGTCTACGTTTTCAATTTGTCGCAGAATAATTTCAATTCCTTTCGGCTTGTTCAACCGGGCTTCCAAGAATTCCTTAAAATTATCCAAAGTTGTAGAAGTTGGGTTCAGTTCGCCCACATACAATATTTCCAAAATCAACTTTTCAAAACTACCGGATGATAAAAGATCGTTCGCCGAATCCCCTACACTTTTTTTATTTACAGAAGTGTCCACTTCGATGGGGTTTCCATTCTCATCTTCAATAATTTCGGTGCTATTTTCTGTATCCTTTGAACAGGAAATAAGAACTGAGAATAATAGGAGAATAAATTTTAGACTTTTAGTTCCCATAGTTATTGAATTACTTGCTTGACAAACAAATAGTCGACATAAATAAAACGTGATTCATGTACTGAAATTGTATTTCCAAAACAATTCAAAAAGGAAAAAGAAAGATGGCCGCTAATATTTATAGTGTTATTGGTACATATTGGCATCTTTCCTTATTGTGGATTTAGCTTGTCTAAAAAATTCTGATTCGAAAAGAGGAATTTTAGGCCCAAAATAGTTAAATGGCTTAACGGATTAAAAAACAAATGATTAAGTAGGTCGAATAGAGGTGTCAAGTTTACTTTCAAAAATTTTAACACTATTTATATAGGGTAAATTTAAATTCGGATGTTATATAATTCCAAATCATAAAAATTAATAGACATGAAAAATCATTTGAAAACAGTAACGATCGCATTTACAACCATATTCCTGATGGCTTCATGCAGTAAGGATGATGACGGTGCTTCTGATACGGATGCTGAATCTTATGAAACCACTTTCAAAATTACAGATGCCCCAATCGATAACGCCAATGTTGAGGCGGTCTTTGTTACGGTTTCCGACATTAAGGTAGATGGTAACTCCTTAGAGGGTTTTAACAAAACAACCTTCGATTTGGCAGCCTTGGTCAATGGACAGACTAAAACTTTAGGAAACTTGCAGTTAGAAGCTGGTTCTTATTCCAATATTGAATTGGAGTTGGACTATGATATGGATGCCTCGGGGAATGCCCCAGGCTGTTATGTAGAGTTGGTCAATGGAGAAAAGGATAAACTGGAGGCCGCTTCCAACAAAATAAGTATCACTGATTCTTATGAAATATTTGCCTCCAATACCAATGAGATAATTATAGATTTTGACCTAAGAAAGACCATAAAGGAAGAACAGGGAACCGTATCCAATAATTTTGAATTTGTCACAATGGCAGAGCTGTCAGCAGGTATACGTACTCTTAACAAGGAAACTACGGGAATGATTTCCGGAATTGCCAACGATGTCCAAAATACCTCCGATAAAATTATTGTATATGCCTATGAGAAAGGAGCATTTAATGCCGAAGTGGAAACAAATGGGAAGGGAGATAGCAACGTAACTTTCGCAAATGCTGTTACCAGTTCTGAAGTAAGTGGACTGAACAATGAATACAGCCTGAATTTCTTGGCTGAAGGTGAATATGAGCTGGTCTTTGCCTCATATAAAGAGGAAGGTGACGTGGTTAGCTTTAACTCACTTTTGCAAGTGGAATCGACGACTGGACTTAATCTCGGGGCCCTCTCCGTAACTTCTGCTATTCAGCTAAGTGCCAATGTTACGATAACTGGTACGAAATAATCAAATTCAGTGTTTCATCATTTATTTTTTAGCCCCTTGTATTGCAAGGGGCTAATACTTATTACCTATAATGTCATTCTTTTTGGATTAATTTAAGTATTTCATACACCAAATTTAGCGCTCCCTTTGAAGCTTCCAATTGATTTAAAGTGCCCGATACGTAGGTATCCAATTGAGGGCAGTACCATAAAAAGGAGGCGGTACTACCCGTGTGGCCGATGACTTCCAAATTTGAATCATTATTATAAAGCTCCTTAAAGGATACTTTCCTAAGTCCGTAACCATAATCCATTCCAACCGATTCATACACCCATTGCTGCATGTCCTGACGGGTTTCTTTCTTTACTAGTGCATCGTTGTTGAATCCCTGAAGGAATCGGGTTAAATCTTGGGTCGTTGCGACCAGACCACCGCCTCCCCAATCGGCACTTAAACTTTTTAGCGTTGATAGTTCCGCATCGCCAGCATAAAATTCGGCCATGGCCATTTCATTTTTCAACGGCGACGATTTTAGATTGATATATGAACCGTTCATTCCCAAAGGCTTAAAAATATGCTGTTTAAAAAATTCGTTCAAGGAAAGGCCGCTTACCTTTTCTATCAGCAGTGCCAACAGCACATATTCCGTATCCGTATAATGGTAACCCTCACCCGGGGCAAAATGGGGCTCCATCTTCTCTTTAGAAAACTGGATGAGTTCCTCAGGAGACCATAATCTATCGGTATCCATTAACAGTTGATTAATGATATTGGGACTACCATCAATTGTGTTATCCGTAAAATAGTCCGGTAAACCTGATGTATGCTGCAGAAGATGCGCTATGGTAATGTCTTTTGAGTACTCATTTCCATCCAATACGTGCAGCTTTTCAATCAGTGATTTTGGTAGATGTTGGGCGATTTTATCTTCAAAATTCAGCTTCTTTTGGTCCTTTAACATGCCTACAGCAGTAGCCGTGAGCATTTTGGTAATGCTGGCCGTATAAAAAGGAGTATTGATTGTTAAAGCATTTTCCGAATTCACGGTACTTTCCGCCAACCGAAGATCAATTCCTTTGGATTTTGAATAGACGTGCAGAAAAGCACTTTTGATAGGCTCCTTTTCCAATGCTGTCGCAAATAATTCCGCAATCTTTTGAGGTCCGTTCTGCTGACCAAATGTCCATATGGAAACAAATAGTATTAGTGTCCGTATCACCTTATTTTTCATGGTATTGCTTTCTTTTTGCAAGATACTTCATTTAAAACGGTCCTTTATTAGAACCAACTGAACCCCAGCCCGACGTTAAGGCTTACAGCGTCCCTATGTGCATCTCCTGCTAAAAAAGCCCTGCCCATTACTAGCTTGGACTGCACGTTCAGCGCAAAATTTTTCTTCTTGAAGATTTCATAGCCCGTGCTGGCCATCACGGCACATCCAAAATTCCAATCATCATTTTCGTTGTCCTTAATGTCGTAGAGTGCCGGTGAATCTACGGCCAAACCTATACCTCCATGAATCCACCAACGGTCCTTTACCCAATATTGAAGTGAGGGTATAAAGCCTCCAAAATGTCTGTCATTGTCCTGAAATTCGTAGATGTTTCCCGGTAAAGAGACCGTAATGGCGAGATTGTCGTTCAACATGTGGCCGAACTTTACATCTGGAAAAACAAAGGTCCCCTGAGCTTTGTCAAAGGTTTGATTACCAGCACTATCTTCTATACCGATGATACCGCCGCCTACTTGGAATTCAAAGATGAAACCGTCCCTCTGTGTTGTTGTTACAGAATGTGTGTTTTGTGCATATGTAACACTTGATGCGAATGCAAAGGCTACACAAGCCATTTTTAGTAAAATTTGTTCTTTAATTGTTTTACTCATGCCTTTATTATTTAATTTTAATAGGTATTCGTGAATCTTTGATTTCATGATTGTTCGTTTTTTGATTGTTTTAAATTGATGTTACAAAGTTGGGATACCTATTCAAGCAAATCGTCTTGAATTATAATTTGAAACCTAACTATTCCTTTTACTTTGGATTGATTACTTGTTTGCCTTCGCCAAGACATTATATATCAAGTTTTGCATTTCTACGGATTTGTACATCGGTATTTGATGACCCACATTTTTCAGCCGAAACAGTTGCTTTTTGGGTGCTTCCAGTTTTTTATAAAATTTTAGGGTGAGTTCAAAACCAGTGGTTAAATCGTCCTCTCCTATGATTACATATACTGGGATTTTAAAATGGGTTCCATGCTTTATTGCGTTAATGCTATACAGTTCTTTATAAAGGGGCATCCATTGTGACTCCCATTCCTTAAAGAATTTCATGTATTGCACAAATTCATTTGCTGGAATGGGAGTTCCCTTGTAATCACTGATCCATTTAAATTGAACGGCCATATCCTCAACATTTTCATAAGGTATATGTACAGCTTTAAGTTGCCCAACGGCTTCCTTATTGTTCCGTTCCCTGTAGTGTTTTATCAGTTTGGCTTGGGTTGCATCTTGACTTTTTTGATTATCCAATACGGGACTAATGGCCACCAATGAGGCTATTTTATTTGGATATTCTGTTGCCAAATGGAACCCTAAAACGGTTCCCCAAGAATTGGCTACCACTATCATTTTGTCTTTATGAAACGCTTCCAATAGATATTCAAAGATGTCCTCGGCATCTTGTGTCATAATCGAAAGGGTGGGCGCTTTTAAATTACCGAGCGTCGATTTTCCTGATCCTCTTTGGTCCCAATGGACCACCAAGAAATGTTCTTCCAGAATATGGGTGATTTGTTCCCTGTGGGATGCGCTCGCCGCTCCAGGCCCACCATGTAAATACAGCATAAGGGGCTTGCTTTTATTCCCTTTGATACTGATGAGTTGCTTACTGTCCCCAATTTTTACAAATTGGGCGGTATCCACACGTTTTGAATCAAGCCTAGGGCTTTGCGCGATTAAAGTAGAGGATAGCACAATACAAATTGCTGTAAATAGATATTTCATTGTGTAGTAGTTAGAAAATCGTTGTTAAATCACTATACTCCAAAGTCTTACTTGATGTCCCATCGAGGACTGTATCGCTTTGGGATTATTTTTAAAATTTGATTCCAACGTACAGATTAGGCTCAAAAAGGAAATAGGATTTCCATCGATTGTCCAATTGTTTAAAGGCGTCCGGGGTATTGGTATCGAACATCCAATTTTGAAAATGGACCTGGGGCTCAATAAAAATGCGCTTCTTTTTTCCGAAAGCAATATGATAACCTAGATGGTAAGACGTGTAGAGCTTGAATCCGTTGGCTATTTTTTCGTTGTTCAGGTCTAGATAGGTTTTGTATTGCGGTAGCACTTCTACAGTAGCGAACAGTCCTTTCCAAAGCATGCGTTGGTATGAAATCCCAATACCGGTTTCACGTAGGTAGCCGGGATAGAATTCACTTTCGGAATCTATTTTATCCAAAAGGCCATCCCACCACTGTATGCCCATGGGCTGAAACAATCTCCAAGTGGCGAATTTTACACCGATGATGTTTTTGGAATCCAATTCGCGCTTCACATGAAGCTCAATATGTTGGGTATTGGTTCTTTCGCCTCCTTTACCAATATTACCTAGGATGATGGCAGGAAAGCTTACCCTGTAGGTATAATCGGAATCATTACTCAATATAGATTCCTTGTTACTTTGAGCAAAAACACTTAACGTGCAAAGTGTTAGACCGATGATGAATAGTTTTTTCATTGTAATGTGTTTTTAATTTTCGTTTTTGATTTGTAATGAATTGATGAGGCAAAGAAACTGTACATAGGAAGGCGTATCGTCCTGAATTATGATTCCAAACCTTTTTGTTTTCCCTATTATTTCTAGGTTTTTTTAAAGGGGAAATACAAGATTATAGGCACAAAAAAAGGCTTAACACAATACGTATTAAGCCCTCTGGAACATACTATGTAGGTTTTTAAAACAACGCTTCCGGATTACTGGTGAGTTTCCCTAGATTTTGGGTGATTTTTACAACATCCCAATCCCACCATTGTAGTTCCAACAATCTGGAAATGGTAGCTTCGGAGAAGCGTTTTTTAATTGGTTTTGCAGGATTACCACCCACAATGGTGTAAGGCGCTACATTTTTTGTAACCACCGCCTTTGTGGCAATGATGGCTCCATCGCCAATATGCACTCCCGGCATAATCGTTGCCCCGTGGCCTATCCATACATCATTGCCGATAATGGTATCCCCTTTTGTGGGATAGCTTTTGCCCTCCATGGCGTTTTCCCAGGCACCTCCAAATATGGCGAAGGGATAGGCCGTTGCGGCTTCGGTGAGATGATTGCCACCGTTCATAATAAAGGTAGCACCGGAGGCAATCATACAGAACTTCCCAATGATGAGCTTGTCCCCAATAAAATCAAAATGGTATTTGACGTTTTTTTCAAAGTTGGCAACATCTTCAAAATCATCGTAATAGGTATAATCCCCAACAATGATATTCGGATTTGTAACGATGTTTTTCAGAAAACAAAGCGTATCGTAGTTTGGTAAGGGGAATCGGGTATTTGGGTCCGGAGCTTTCATGGATTACTTTTGGATATTTTAAATAAACTTAGCGCTAAAATAAGGGTAAGCAGGGCTTGCGATTTTTCAAAAATAGTTTCTGCCAGCAGATTACCAAGAGTATTGAGTATAAAATATACCGAAAACACCATTAACCATCTATTTAGGGTTTTCTCTTGCCATTTGTTGGGAATTACTTTGGTTTTCATTAGAATCAAACTGCCTAAAAACAACATAACCAAAAGCGCTATCCATTCTAAAATTAGGATTGTTTTGGGTTCCACTATTTTTCCTCCCCAAACCACATGGGATGGAATGAATTGCAATAAGATAAGTAAATGAAATAGAACGTAGGCCATTACAATACCCAGCGCAATTCTTCCGAAAACGTTTATTTTTTTCAATTTGGTTCGATATTCGTCTCAACTTTTTCCTTATAAAAATCCTCCAAATGATGGATCCCAAAACAGGGGGCAATACAATCCTCTGCCATTAAGGTGAGAAAAAATTCAATGGGTCCATAGGTTTTGACACTGGTAAAAGTTCGCAAAAACCAAATGGTCAGTTTTCTGGACCAATCTGGCAAATGCAGAATTTTTATGGGCTTGTTTAAGGTTTTTAGCGCGAGTTCACTTATTTCATTCAAGCTTAAAACATCCGGACCTCCAATAGTCAGTTCTTTGTTACCATCATCCAAAGTGGCTACAATGGCCCTTGCCAGGTCATCGCCATGGATAGGATTGAATTTTTGATGGCCTGAACCGAACAAATAAACACGTCCCGATTTCGCCATTTCTAAAAAATCCTTCATATCCGAGAAAAAACCATTCGGCCGTACGATGGTATAATGCAATCCCGAAGCTTTCAAAGCATCCACAAACTTTTCCTTGGCTTCTAGGATTTTTAGATTGCGGTGTTTGTCCCCGTTAATGGCGGACACATACACAAAGTGCTTTACATCCGCCTTTTTAGCTTCTTCCAACAAATTCATATTGGCCTGATAATCTACATCCATGTAGGTAAGACCGTCTTTTTGCCTAGTGATACCCACCGTAGAAATTACGGTGTCAATGCCCTTACAGATATCACGTAAGGTTTCAGGTCGTGTTACTTGGGCCTGTTTTATTTCCAAATAGTTCTCATGGTCATTTTGCAAGCTATCGGGATTGCGCACAATGGCTACAACCTGATTTTTCCTTTCGATGAGGACTTTCAATAAGAAACCACCCAAATAGCCTGTAGCGCCTGCCAATAATACGTTGGTATGTTTCATCACTAATAAAGATTTAAAGGGTTTTTCAGTCCAGTTTTCTTTTAAAAATATATCGGGTTATAAAAATCCCATTATCGTCATTTTTGCCTGCGTCACTTTCCACGGCACTGGTAACGAACACTAAATCCCAACCTTCCGTAAGCATGTCCTTCAGTTTTGATGAAATCAAGGCATCGTTCGCTACAATATTTTGAAAGCGTATGCCGCCCAAATTATAAAAGTTCAACAGCTTCGTTTCTTCAAAGTTTTTGACCCTAATGTCCTTTCTCTTGGAGGTATTCCGGGAATTGTCGTCTTCTGTTTGCTCAGAAGTGAATTCTTTGTAGTCCCTATCATCGTTGGAAGAAAGCATACGTGATCGGCCCAATCCGCTTGAAACAATAGATTCTACACTTGTTATGACCTTAACTTCATAGTCTTGCTGACTAAAAACAGGATTTGTACAATATGTGTAAAAGGCAAATAATACTACTAATTTTTTCATGTCTATATAATTGAAATATTTTTAATTAAACACTGTGGTCAATACGTGTTCGATAATGGTGTTGCGTTGTGTTCCCGTATTGTCTTGCTGATTGCTTAACAGTACGATTGTGGCATCATATTCCGGTATAAAACCGATCATACTCCAATAGCCATTAATATCGCCACCGTGCCAGTACATGGTGGTACTGCCCTCTTGTGTGGTAAACCATCCCAAGCCAAAATCCACATAGCCACTTGGAACATCTTTGGCAAATATTTCCGACTTTTCAGCTTGGGTAAACCAATCCGTTTTTACGGCATTGGTCCAGCTTTCCATATCGCTTGGCGTACTACTGAAATCGCCTGCCCCAAAAGGAATGGACATGGGATATGTACTGTTGGGATTTCCGTTCAAATAACCCTGTGCATGGGTATCGCCGTCAATCTCATCCGTCCCTTTGTAGGATCCTGACATCCCCAACGGATTGAAAATTTTCTGCTGCACGTATTCGTGATAGGGCATTCCCGATAGGTGCTCCACCAACAAGGCTGCAATGAGATAGTTTGAGTTGCAATACTGTTTGTTGGACCCTGGTGTAAAATCGAGTCCATTTTCAAGGATCAATTCCTTGATAAGATTATAAATAGTCCCTTCATTCAAGGTTTCCCCTTGTTCGTAAGCGCCTTCAGCCAACAATTGATACTCTGGTATACCGGATTGATGGGATAGTAACTGTGCAATGGTAATTTGATCACCATTCGGGAATTCGGTATCAAATTCATCCAAGGTTTGATCAAAGCTTTGGATCAACCCATCACGTTTCAATTGCACTACCGCCGCTGCAGTCAGTGTTTTGGTAACCGAACCTATGCGGTACCCTAGGTTATGCCCTTGAGGCAATTCCGTGTTTTGATTGGCCCATCCAAAACCCTGGCGTACCAAATCCTTGCCGTTTTTGGTAACAATGGCATAGCCTTGAAACCCGATATCGGTGAGGACAGTTTCAATGGTGGTGTCGTTGGGATTGGGTGAAGTGGTGTCGTCTTCCTTAGAGCAAGATGTAAAAAGCCCTAAAAGGGATACCATGAAAACGACTAAGCGTTTGTGTAAAGTTGTCATAATTGTTCGTTTTTTGATTTATAATTTTGATGCAAAGATTGACCGTAAGTACACATCAATCGTTCTGAATTATAATCTGAAACGAACTAAGGAAGATGAATCATGAATTGGACTTCATCCAGGCCCTAGGGGTTATCCCCTCTATTTTTTTAAAATAGGTATTGAATACACTTTTGGAGTTAAAACCGCTATCATAGGCCAATCCAAGAATGGTCAAATGTGAGTTTTTGGGGTCCAGGGCAATGGATTTAAAGCGTTTTAGTCGGTATGAATTCACAAAGTCATTAAAATTTAGATCAAAGGCGGTATTTATCAGGTAGGACATTTTATTGGTGTTGAACCCTAGGACATCGGCCACAAATTTTAAACTCAATTGCGGATTTAGAAAAGGTTCCTCTTCCTCAAAATAGGTTAACAGTTCCTCTTTTAATGCCTCTATCTGGGTAGCATCTAATATAGAAGGTGTTGATTTTTCTTCCTCTTCCACGGGGGGTGTAATATCCGAAAGGCACAGGTTGGAATGGTGCAAATCCGAAAAACCTGCTATCCCGTGTAAGGGTTTTAAAAAAGGTTCTTGCCTATAATTGATAATTTGTCCACGTCTGCGGTCGATCATTTCCTTTAAACGGGAAAAACCTAGCGCTTTATGGCCGGAATTGATCAATACATACAGGTCATAGGGAACAAGCATGGTTTCGTTACTTTCACTAGCTGACCATAGTGATAAAATTTCCTTCGGGATTTCAACGGGCTTTTCATTGATGAGTCGGAACAACAATTTTTTCTCTTGGACTAGTGGCGTTTCTTTTATAAATTCTTCAAACTGCTGTTCTTGGTTTAGCCATATCAAACAAAAACACTTTAAATGATGCGCTAAGGCCAATTCCGGATTAAGAGTTAAGGCATAGTTTACAACTTCCAAGGCTTTGTCAAATTGACCTTGATAATAGCAGATATGGGCAAAAGTGTAATGATTGTTTGCCGAAAGCGGGTCTACATCCAAAAGTTTGTTGGCATATACTAAGGCCTCGTCAAAAAAGCCGAGGGCAATGAAGAGTTCCGCCATAGCTTCCAAACCATCGATATGATTCGGATTAATGGCCAAGACTTTATTGATATGGATGTACGCATTTTTAAAATCCCATTCCTCCCAAAAAAACTTACCAACAAAAGACAACGGATATTCTGGCAAGGAAGTGTCTATTTCTTTGGCGATCAAAAGATTGCCAATGGCCAAATCCATAGCTTCTTGGTAGGGCATATACCCCCACATGGCCAATAATCCGTAGCATTGCAAATTGGCATAATAGGCTTTCGCATAATTTTTATCCAATGCAATGGCCTGATCATAATAGGTTATGGCCTCGTTAAGGCTTTCCGAGGTCCATTTTAATTGTAATGATCTTCCTTTTAAAAATAATTGATAGGCATCAATATTGTTTGTTGGTTGATTGATCAAATGCTCCTGAACTTCAAAATGTCCAAAATTGTTGCGGACCTCGTCCGCAATCGCTAGACTGATCTCATCCTCCAAGTCAAAAATATCGATCAATTCACGGTCAAATTTTTTGGACCAATAATGGGTACCTTGGGCAACTTCAATGAGCTGTGCCGTAATCCTGACCCTTTTGTCGGACTTTTTGATACTCCCTTCAAGAATGGTATCTACGCCCAATTGCCCACCTATTTTGCGTATATCGATGTCTTTTCCCTTAAAGGCAAATGAAGAGGTTCGTGCAATTACTTTGAGCTGATCGATTTTGGTAAGTGCATTTATAATCTCCTCCGTAATTCCATCACAGAAATACTCGTTCTCAATATCATTGCTCATATTGACAAAAGGTAAAACTGCTATGGACTGCGTACTACTCATTAATTCGGTAAGCAAGGTGGCATCTCAAAGAGGAAATACAAAAGAAATCAATATAGCCACTTGCCAGGGTTCAAACACAAAACATAAGGATAAACTTAATATTTTATTTTTCAACTAAAACTCTATACTACAAAAATTCCTGCGATTTTGGATGGGTATATGAATTGGTTGGACGGCTCCTATTCCTTTACAAACCGCATGATAAAGTTCGTTCCGGCACCCTTGGTACTCTCGCAGCGCAATGTACCGCCGTTCATCTCGGTAAAATCCTTTGCAATGATAAGGCCAAAGCCGGTTCCTTTTTCTCCATCGGTTCCCAAACTTGTCTTTGGGGCATCTCGTTGTTCCAGATTTTCATACCAATCCATATCCATTCCAACCCCAAAATCCTTAACTCCCACTTCAATGGCCCCAGAAAAACAATTGGACCAAATCACCACTTTTTGTCCGTTCTCACTAAACTTGATTGCGTTCGAGGTCAAGTTTCTAAGAACCACCAAAAGTATATTTTTGTCAATAAGCAGGGTCTCACAACCTGTATCCAGCGAAATATCAATTTGTTTATCCATGGCCATTTTCTCGAACTCTTTTTTGATGGTGGAAAAAATCGATTGTAAATCACATTTCTCCTTATTTAATTGTACCCCTTCCAATTGATTATAGGACCACTGCAATAGGCCGTTGACCATAGTTATTTTATATGAAATATCGCTTTTTAGCTTACCCGTTAATTTTTTCATGTCCTCATTGACAAATTCACTTTCAATAATGTCAACCATCTGTCCTAGATTTATTAAGGGAGCCCTAACATCATGGGTAATCAGGGAGAATAATTTGTTTTTTAGTTTATTTACTTTGACCAACTCTCCGTTTTGGTCCTCCAATTTTTGTTTGGCAATTTGAAGGTTTTCGGTTTGTTTGTCGACCTCAATTTTTAAAAGTTCGTTGGCCGCTACCTGCATCTTGATGTTCTCATCTTCCAAAAACTTGAACTTGAAGCCTATCAGTATTGAAAATAAGATCAATTGTAATGTGATCAGGATAGCACTTACCAATACTATGAATCCTGTGTTTATAGGAAAATGATTCATCAAAAACCAAGTAACTACATATAAAACACCCGAAATCAATAGAGGAGTATTAGCATACAAATAATAGGTGTTGAACTTCTTTGTTTTGAACAAAAGAAATCCCGATACTATGTTTATTATCAAGGTAACCAGTGCGGTACATGCGGCAAGTAGCTCTAGTATTTCAGAGAGTAAAGGATTTTTTACCGTTAGTATGTTCAGAATGTGCAAAACGGGAAGGACAATGACCAAGAGAATCAGAAGACTATAAATTTTGAACAGCCGTGGATTTCCCTCCTTATCAATATTCAAATAATTCTCGGTAAACTTCAATAGACCAAAGGTGGTCAACATGGCGGTAACCAACGAGGCATGATAAGCGATATTAGCGATGTTCGGACCAAAACGACCTTCAATGAAGAGATACAGGCTCCAATGGAGGGTCAAACCAAATATCAGTATCGCATAATAAAGTAGGATTCTATGCTTTAAAACAAGGAATGAGAGTAGATGATATATCCCAAAAACACTAAAGATGGCCGTAAAAACGATTGTTGAGATATACCGTACCTCCATGGAATCCATACCTGTTTAACTAATTGGTTTTAATATAGAATATTTGGATAATTCACACAATTTTTTTGGAGTCTGGAGTGCATAGGGTTTTGTCCAACTTCTGTCATTCTTCCTAGTATAAATTAATTAAACTTAATTTTAAGGTGTTGGAATATTCCGTTGAATAAATATTCTGAAATTATTTCAATTCCTTTATCTTAGGTAATTTACCATTCGTCTACATTAAAAAGTAATCCGCCGATAGTGATTCATAAATATGGTATCTTAACAAGATATTTGTTCGTTACTCTAAACATAAACTTATGCACATTTTACTAATTGAGGATGATACAATAGAAATCATGAAGTTGGAGCGCACCGTGAGTAAGCTAGAGGTAAATCATAAAATAACCCAAGCAAAAAATGGAGAGGCGGCGCTGGAGTTTCTTAATTCTGAAAACAGGTTGCCAGATATCATTTTGTTGGATCTGAACATGCCTAGAATGAGCGGTATAGAGTTTCTTAATATCCTTAAAGAGGATGATAAGTTACGTTACCTTCCAACAATCGTTCTCACAACATCCGAGAACAGGGTCGATTTGTTGGAATGCTATAAGATCGGTATCGCCGGTTATGTCATCAAGCCCTTAAAATACGAGGATTACGAGCATAAACTTAAGCGCGTTCTGGAGTATTGGGACATCAATGAATTGGTGAAAGCCTAGTTAAAAAGACCATTTCACAACAAAATTTTAGCGGCACGTATTACTTTTCTTACATTTAACCTGAATTATTCAGCAACATGAAAGGAATTGTTTTTACAGAGTTTTTGGAAATGGTAGAGAATGCTTATGGACTTGAGGTAGTGGACTCAATCATAGAAAAATCCAATCTACCGTCCGAGGGTGTGTATACATCCATTGCAACTTACGAATTTAATGAAATGGTCAGCCTTATTACTGCTTTGAGTAAAGAGGTTAATGTGCCCTCTGGTGACCTAATATACACTTTTGGCCATTATCTTTTTTCGAGCTTGGGCAGAGCCCACCCAGAGGTAATACAAAACTACAATAGTCCCTTGGGGTTGCTTTACTCCATTGAGGATCATATACATGTACATGTAAAAAAACTGTATCCAGATGCAGAGTTGCCTTCCTTCAAAATTCTAGAAAAGACAGATAGTTCCTTAACAATGATCTATACCTCTTCAAGAGGCCTTTATCGTCTAGCCCATGGTCTAATAGAAAAGACCTTTGAGCATTTTAACGGTAAGGCAGATGTAACTTATGATCTACTAAAAGAGGATGGAACCCAAGTAAAATTTAAGATTGTCCAAAATGGATAATAAGGAAATCAATCTTCTTAAAAAAGCCCTTGAACGGCAAAAGAAAGCACGTCAACAGGCAGAGAGAATTCTAGAAAACAAATCCAAGGAGCTTTATGACGTAACGCGTCATTTAAAGGAGACCAATAACAAATTGGAAAATCTTTTAAGCGAAAAAACATCAGAATTAGATGGTGTTTTCATGAACATTTTAGATCCATACGTACTCATGGATCTGCAGTTCAATGTTATCAATATGAACACTTCCGCGAAGGAACTGTTGCAAAAAGACCACACCAAAGAGAATGTAAATCTGGCACGTTTTATACACCCAGATTTTCAACAATATACCTTGGAATCCATGCAGTCTTTATTAGAGGTGGGCACCTTAAAAAACTATAGAGCGAAAATCATTATATCCCAAGAGATGGAAATTTGGGTTCAAATTAATGCCAGTCTCATTTTCAATAGCCAAAGAAAACCAATTGCGGCTCAAGGTATCATTAGGGATATTACCGGGGAGATGGAAGTAAAGGAATTGCTTGGGGAACAGAAAAAGCAATTGGACATAATCGTGGAAAACTCCCCTTTAGGTATTCTGCTGGCGAAGGACAATAAAATAATCAAGGCCAACGAAACATTCATGCAGATGTTAGGGTATTCCCATCATGAGCTCATGCATATTTCTTTGAAGGATATATCCGCCCCGGAAGAACAATCGGATTCATGTATGCTTCTCGATCAAATGAACGAAGGTATCTTGGAGGAGTTTACCGCCATTAAAAAATTCTTTAAAAAGGATGGGTCGTTCATTTTGACCAAGACCAGAATGAATGCCGTGACCAACCATCAAGGGGAGATAAATTATCAGGTAGGTATTATTGAGGACATTTCAAAGGAGCGAAAGGCCGAAATGGAATTGAAGGCATCGGAGAGTAGACTTTCCACCCTAATCTCCAATCTACATTCTGGAGTTTTATTGGAGAATGAGGATCGAAAAATTGCACTTACCAACAAAATGTTCTGTAACCTTTTCAACATTCCCGCAAATCCGGAAGATTTGAAAGGAGCGGATTGCAGCGAATCAGCAGAACAGAGCAAGGTTTACTTTAAAAACCCCGACACATTCGTAAAACGAATAGAGGAAATACTAGAACAGAGGGAGATCGTTCTTTCGGATGAGCTTGAGTTGATCGATGGTAGGATTCTTGAAAGGGATTATATTCCAATTTACAATGACGGTATTTACAAAGGGCATCTATGGGCATATCATGACGTTACCATCGGTAAAAATTATAAAAAGAATCTAGAGGCCCAAAGGGAGAAGTATAGTAGCATTATTGCCAATATGAACCTTGGTCTTGTGGAAGTGGACAATAATGATGTTATTCAGATGGTGAACCAAAGTTTTTGCCAAATGAGTGGTTTTAGGGAACATGAACTAGTGGGCAAGGTTGCCAGGGATATCTTACAGGTTTCCAATAAGGAATTAATTCCTTCCAAAAATAAGAGACGTTTGTCCGGAGCATCGGATTCCTACGAAATAGAGGTGCAAAGCAAGGATGGTAGAAATAGGCATTGGCTCATCAGCGGGGCACCAAGATATAATGAATCCGGGACTGTCATTGGATCGATAGGGATTCACTTGGATATTACGGATCAAAAGAACTTGGAGTTCCAAAAGGAAAAACTTTTAAAGGAATTGGAAATAAGCAATACCGGATTGCAGGAATACGCTCATATTGTATCGCACGACCTAAAATCCCCGCTGAGAAGTATTAGTTCCTTAGCCACTTGGTTGTATGAAGATTACAAGGATATTCTCGATGAAGGTGGTAAACAGAATTTACAGATGATGCAGGAAAAAGTGGCTTCCATGGATAAATTGATTCATGGCATCCTAGAATATTCCACAGCCAATAGTTCTGAACTGGATAGTTCAACGGTAAACCTCAATGAAGTGGTATCGGAGATTAGGGAAACCATTTATATCCCTGAACATGTTACTATAAGTGTTCCTGAAAAATTACCAGTAATACAAGCGGATAGAACAAAAATGTACCAACTTTTTCAAAATATCATTGGCAATGCAGTGGTTCATATTGAAAAGAAAGTGGGTGTTGTTGAGGTTACTGCAAGTGAATATGATGATTTCTGGGAGTTTTCCATTAAAGATAATGGTGTAGGAATTCCGGAAAAATTCCATAAAAAAATCTTTAAGATTTTTCAATCTATAGGGAACAACGAAAGATCTACCGGCATAGGATTGTCCATTGTTAAGAAGATCGTGGATCGGTATGAGGGTGACGTTTGGGTAGAAAGTGAAGAGGGGAAAGGAACGGATTTCCATTTTACCATTAAAAAAAGTTTAGTAAGTCAATCAGATGAAAATTGTACAGGCAATAAAAAGGCAAAACAACCCTTTTGAGTTTAATAATAAGAAATACTTGACCAGGCCTTTGGTGTTGGTTTTTGGCAATAGGTTTATTTTGGAAAATGGAACTATTTACGAAGAAATAAGAGATTTGTTTCCGGATGGACATTTGGTCTTTGGAAGTACTAGTGGTGAAATTATGGATGATACCGTTATGGAGGAATCTGTAGTACTGACAGCCATAGAGTTTGAGAAAAGTAGTTTTTTGGTCAAATCCAAAAATCTGAAGACCTACCAAAACGATGAAATAGCATTGGGCAATAGTTTGATCAAGGAGTTTCCCAAAGAAGGATTAAAACATGTGTTTATCATTTCTGACGGTAGTAGTGTCAATGGCAGTGCACTAATTACTGGTTTGGAGAACGGAAAAGAAATTGGTGTAAGTCTTTCGGGCGGATTATGTGGTGATGACGATCGTTTTGAACGAACGTTGGCTTCGTATAATGAACCTCCAAAAGAGGGTGAAATCGTGGGTATTGGGTTTTATGGTGAAACCTTGGAGGTGACCAGTGCCAATTATGGGGGATGGACCCCTTTTGGGCCACAGCGAATAATTACAAGATCCCAGGGAAATTTACTTTTTGAACTGGATGGTAAACCTGCCTTGGACCTATATGTAAAGTATTTGGGTAAGAAGGCAAAGGATCTTCCCAAGTCGGCCCTTTTGTATCCATTAAGCGTGAAGACATCAGAAAATGCAGAACCTATTGTTAGGACAATTTTAAATATAGATGAAAAGGAAAATACCATGACCTTGGCCGGTGACGTACCCCAGGGCTCCAAGGTACAATTGATGATGTCCTCAGTAGATGATATCGCCAATGGAGCCAATGAGGCCGGGAGGTTGGCAATGAAGGATAGATTGAAATCTCCAGAACTTGCCCTTTTGGTCAGCTGTATTGGCAGAAAATTAGTCATGGACCAAAGAACGGAAGAAGAGATAGAGGAAGTTAAGTCCGTAATTGGTGGTGATGCCTATATTGGCGGATTTTATTCTTATGGAGAATTGGCACCCTTTAGTCAAAATAACTCATGTAAGCTTCACAATCAAACGATGACACTAACCTTATTTAGCGAATAATGCACTCCTTGTTAAAGAGACAATTACGTAAATATTTACCTAATGAGGAGCACCTTACTGAGGAAATGACCCAATTTTTGGATGCTGTCCAGAAATCATATGAAAATTTCGACGAGAAATTTTACATGCTACAAAGGGCGTCTACCATAAGTTCAGAAGAATTGTTCGAGGCCAATCAAAGGCTGGAGAAAGAGGCCGTTCGTCAGAAGGCAATTTTGACGGACCTAGAAAGTGCCATTGAAAGTTTAAGTAAGAATCTACAGGAGAAGGAGGTATTGTTCACAGAGGGAGAGAATGGATTTAACGCAGAATATTTGGCCAAGAATATTAGTAACCTGGCCTCACGTATGTCAGACATGACCGCAGAAAAGGATAGGCTTTTAAAGGATTTGGAGGAACAGAATAAATCTTTGAATAACTATGCCCAAATGGTCTCCCATGATCTAAAATCCCCCATTCGAAATATAAACGCCCTCATGAGCTGGATTGTGGACGAGGAGAAGGAAAAGTTTTCGGATATAAGTAAAAACAACTGCTCTTTAGTATCCCAGAATCTGGAGAAGATGGACAAATTAATATCGGGAATCCTAAAACATGCTACTTTGGGCCAGACCCAAGAACAGCCAGTATCCTTTGAGTTGAGGAATCTTCTTGAAGAAATTCAACGTACTATTTATATTCCTGAAAATGTTTCTGTTACGTTTGGCGAAGAGCTCCCTACCATGACTTTTGAAAAAGAAAGATTGAAACAATTGTTCATGAATTTGATAACCAATGCGGTCAAGGCTACCGAAGACAAAGAAAATGGGATTATTTCCATAAACTATGAACCGGATGACACTTTTTGGAAGTTCAGCATTGCCGACAACGGAAAGGGCATACCAAAGTGCCATCAAGAAGGTGTTTTTGAAATGTTCAAAAAATTGGAAAATGATGTTCTTTCCACAGGAATAGGCTTAGCCATTGTAAAGAAAATCATTGAACTGTATGAAGGTGAAATTTGTTTGGAATCCGAAGAGGATAGGGGAACAACTTTTTATTTTACATTAAAGAAATGATATGACAGAACAGCCTAACCTAGAATACATCAACCAGCTCTCCGGGGACGATATGGATTTTAAACAACAATTTATTACTATTTTAAAGGAAGAATTTCCTTTGGAAAAGGAAGTGTATTACGATCATGTTGAAAACGCTAGGTTAAAACAGACAGCGGACATTGTTCATAAGATTAAGCATAAGTTTAATATATTAGGACTTCATAATTCTTACGAAGTAGCGGTAAGGTATGAAAAGGAGCTATTGGAGGGGCGTACCAACTCTGAAACTGAATTTAAATCCATCCTAAAAAAAGTGGAGACCTACTTAGACATAATTTGAGTATGAATTGCATTATAATTGATGATGAAGTTGCGGCAAGGGCCATAGTTAGAAAATTGTGTTCTAATTTGCCGAACATTGATGTCATCGAAGAGTTTGACAATGCCATTGAAGCCATCAAGTTTTTAAACCATCAGGACATAGATATTGTATTTTTGGATATACATATGCCCGGTTTTAGTGGGGTCGATTTTGTACAAACCTTAAAAAGCCCACCAAAGATTGTATTGACAACTTCAGATACCCAGTTTGGCATAGCCGCCTATGAATATGAATGTATCGTTGATTATTTGGTAAAACCTATTACTTTGGAACGGTTTGAAAAGTGCATTCAAAAGGTAAAAAACACGTTGGTCCAGCAACCTAAGAATAGCCCTGAAAGAACGGAAGAAACCTCGGTAGGTGAAGACCTATACATTAACATAGACCGCAGGTTGATCAAATTAAAGTTCCACGAGATTTTAGTGATCGAGGCGAAAGGGGATTATATCGATATAAAAACTGAAAAGGAGGGTTTTAGGGTACATAATACTTTAAAGAAAATTAAGGAAAAATTACCGGACAAGCTGTTTCTGCAAATCCACAGGTCTTATATAATTAATTTTACTAAAATTATTGATATTGAGGATAATAGTGTTCTTATTGAAAAAAATGTAGTACCAATAAGCCGCTCAAATCGTCCTGAATTAATGCGTAGGCTCAACCTCTTGTAAGTTTTCCTTAATTTCCTAGTATCCAACCAAGAAAAGATATCAACTGTCTATACCTTAAGACTTCAACACTAACAAAGTTCTACCTTTGGAAGCTTGTTATAATTAATTCAAATCATCAAATTATGGAAACTATAGTATTAATAATAGGGGCAATGAAGAAACTTGTATCGACTTAAAAATGAATGTTATCCATAGTTGTGTTTAATATTACATTGTCCTTAATGAGCTTGATTTAAATTTCTTTTGATATAAGAAGCTTAGAATCCTTTTCTTAAAGAAAATAGTGCTTGCTGAATGACCTTTTAGACCAAGATTCCAGAAAACTTCAAATTTTGAGCAAGATTCCCAAGTAGATTTTTGTCAAATTCAAAAAACTACACATCATAAAATAGTTATTGCTAGCAAACGTAACCCTTACTTTTTAAGGTTTTGTATGACCTAGGGCCACTTTGTTGGGAGAATATACCAGTGATACAGGTCCAATATATTTCAAAGACAAGAATTAAGTTGTAGGTTAAGGAACTGCGTTGCATTAAACTTCTATGACAATTGTTAGCAATCAAAGCAATCTAAAAAGTACTACTGGCCAACACTTTTTTGGTATAACGGTTGTTTTGTGAACATCCATTTGAATTTGAGGCCCACCTCTGAGAATTCAAAACCTGCTGCAGTTGCAGATGCTATGTTGCTATATTTCCCATAGATTTTAAGATTAAAGTAGTTAGATACCTCATATTGCAGCCCAAGCTCTGCCCTAAAAATATTGGTATCTGGGTCTTCCTCTACCTTTTGGATACCAGTTGCGGCACTTGCCATGAAATCCAATTTTTCGGAAAACTCCCCGCGTACATCGACAAAGACTTCAAATGCTTGGTACTGTTCCGGACTAAAATAAACTATGGGTACTTGGTCCTTAAAAGTAATATACTGATAGTTTACACCCATTTTGAGCGCTGGTTTTTTAAGTAAGGTATAGTACAACGAGGTGAATAATAGACTCCTAACATTTTCATCACTCTGAAGGGTATACATAGCTTGGGTATACCATCCTAGATTAAAGTTGGTCCCTAAATTGTAATTGAGTCCGTAGTGGTTTTGAACGATTTCCCTTTCTATAAGATCTGCATTGAAGTTTTGGATTTCCCGTTGATAAACTAGGTTCAGATTTTGCAGTTTAAAGGGTTGAAGCTGTAATTGCGCATCGATTAAAGGCTGTGAATACCTATCGTTCATAGAAATACTGTTATTGACACCCATTGCCAGCATAACGTTTGTCTTGGGTAGCAGTTTATATTGGAGACCTGCAAGTAAAACATGGGAACTAGCTTCATTGCCACTTGCTGTATTCTGGGTACTTCTATACATGTATGACAGATGTGTCCTAAATTTTGTGGACCAAGGGATTTCTACAGTAGTATTGGTAAAATAAGCTTGGTTTTTACCATTATCAAAAGAGAAAGCCCCATGTTCCTGAATATTTGGAAGATGCATGAGGTCCAACTTTTCTATAAATCCTAGGGCATCTTTTTGATTTTTATAATAATCAAGGGTTTTGAATGCCATTTGGTATGCTGGCATAATTTTGTCTGCGGCAAATAAAGCATTGGCCTTACCTAAATTACCATCGAACGAGGCGCTGTCATTTTGCAGAATAACATCATAATGGGCAATACTACTTTTGGGGTCTCCCGTGTAAAGGCCTAAGGTTGCCTTTAAGGCAGAAAGCCAGTCCCTGGTGCCATATTTTTCTTCCAGTACCCGTATTTCCTTTTTGGCCTTCGGAAATTTCCCATTCCAAATCAACGCCTGTATGTAACGGTCATTGGTGCGTTCCGTTAATTCAAAATCGTAAATATTTTTTACTTCGGTCAGGTTGCGGGTTGCTACCTTAAGGGCTTCTTTGTCCTTTTCTCCAATGTGTTCGGCAAGACTAATTCCATTGCGCGCTATTATGGTATCCTTCTGGGTTGTGGCGTATCTCCAATAAGTAGCTTTGGCAAGGTCCACTTCCTTGGTTATGAGATATAGGTTGGCTAGATTTAGAAGTGCGTCTTTGTCCTCTGGAAAATCTTCAAAAATATGGTGGATTAATTTCTCTCCCTTATCATATTCTTGGTTATTTACAAATTCATTGGCATAACCTAGCCTTATATATTTTCTGGATGTTCTGGCACTTCTATTGGTCGAATCCAATGCTATGGCTTTCTCAATCCACTCGAGGGCGATTTCGTACTGCTTAAGGTTACTCAAGGTATTCGCATAACCTAACACAGCCACAAATTCCTTGGGATACTTTTTCAGGAGACTCTCATATAGTGGTTTGGCCTGCTCATATTCCTTAGACCATAAATAGGATTCGTTGTAGTTTATCAGTATTTCAAAATCCTCAGGATATTCTGTCAACAGGTCTTTAAATAACGAAGTAGCTTTCTCAGGTTCCCCACTTAATCCAACTGCTCTGGCATAACAGAGTTTTGCCGTTTTGTTGTTGGGGTTTGTTTTTAAATAATCGAAAAAGAATGCCTCGGCCTTTTCAAAATCTCCATTGTCCAGATAGGTAAACCCTTCTGTCATTTGTGAATGCAGAAAAGTAAATGTCATGAAAACAACAATAAATATGAATAATTTCCAAATCATTTAAATTGTAAGATTTATACTGTTAATACCTAACGTGGATTATCCTATTTTATTTGTGTATTAAGGTGTTATAAAATTATAATGCCGGGATTTACTTTGGAAGTAAGTTATTTACCATTGGTCTATACTTATGGATCAACCACCTAAGCTGAGGAATTTGGGACATCAAGAAACTGAATATTTGTGGAAGAAAATAAATGGATACTATACATTATAGTACCCAGTGAAACTAGCAATTGAAGAAATAAATACTTAATGCATAAGGGTGGTAAGCTTATTTAGATGTTATGAAAAAGAAGGGCTCCAAATAAGATTAGCATCATTTTAAATTATTTGTGCCTGATTAGAAGGTAGCCCAAAGGCTTTTGGGTACTAATACTAATTTGATGGGTTATACTAAATGAGCGTGTTTTGAATGGCCTTACCCTTAAACTTTTTTTAATTAGTCCTCTAAAGCTATAGTGAAGTAGTATTTCAACGAAAAAATAATATGATATAAAATATTTGAAAAATACTACGTTAAATGTAAGTTAAATATTACTTTTTAAAATTATGAAAGTTCTTGCGATTGATGACCAACAACTAATTCTTCTTTCCGTTGAAAGGAGATTAAAGGAATTAGGTTATACTGTAATGATAGCCGATTCTGGTGAAAAGGGTATTGCATTGTTCAATTCTTTTGAACCGGACCTTGTCCTTGTCGATATCAACATGCCCGACATGTCTGGTCTAGACATCGTAAAACGGATAAAGACAAATTCCAAGAAAGATGTGCCTATAATGGTAATGTCTGGTAATACGCAAGAGGAAACAATTATTTCTGGATTTACACTGGGTATCGATGATTACATGAAAAAGCCTATTAGTTTGGATGAAATGGCCGCCAGGGTAAAGCGAATTATAGGAGCGCCCAATATTGAAACCACAACGACCTCCCATAAAAACGATAGCAGGATTTTACAAAAGAACTGTGTAGGTGTTGTAATTCCCTGTTATAATGAAGAAGAACGATTATTGAGTGAGGAATTCAAGGACTTTGCCCATAAAAACCTTGGTTACCATCTCTGTTTTGTTAACGACGGGAGTACGGACAATACCCTGGAAATACTTAGGAAGCTAGAAGAGGAAAGTGACAATAATATAAGCGTATTTGACTGTGAGAAAAATGGTGGTAAGGCCGAAGCTGTTCGCCAAGGTATGCTGCACCTGGCCAAAGATCAGCAATTGGATTGTATTGGCTTTTTAGATGCGGATCTTTCCACAGATTTTAGGGATTTTGATGATTTGGTGGAAACGCTTGATCAATCAGATTTTGAAATAGTGAGTGGTTCAAGAATGAGTAGGATGGGGGCCAATATTACCAAGGAGTCTGCCAGGAAAATCATAAGTATGACCATTAACCTAATTATCAGGACCATTTTGAGAATGCCCTTTAATGATACCCAATGCGGAGCCAAGGTCATGAAGAGTTCCTTGGTCCCTTTATTGTTTGAAAAACCTTTTATAACAAGATGGCTGTTCGATGTGGAAATCTTTATAAGGATTAGAAAACATTTTGGTAAAACCAAAGCCAAGGAGATGATTTGTGAACAACCGTTAAAACGTTGGATTCACGCAGACGGTTCCAAATTGTCCATGAAGGATTCTGTTAAGATTGTGGGGCAATTAGCCAAAATAGCCATTTCGTATAGATAGGAACTACCTTCAATATTCATCCCAATACAACAATAGTAATGACCTCCGTCAAACTGGTTTTAAAAAAGGTTTCGCCCCAACAAATGTTCATGATAAGTGCCATTTTGGTAAATGGTGGAAATTATCTCTACAATTTGCTGTTGGGTAGGATCCTGGGGCCCGGTGCTTTTGCGGATGCCGCCCTGTTGGTAACGTTATTATTGGTGCTTTCATTTATAGGAATGACCTTTCAACTGGCCACGACAAAATTTGCCGTGGTTTATTTAGGTGATGTTTGGATCGCCTTTAAGAACACCATGTATAGGTATGCCGCCTTTTTTGGTATTACAGTCGGGGTATTAATCATATTGTTTTCCAGTCAGTTACAAGATGTTTTCCAAACTCGTAGTTCACTAATCTTTGTTCTTTTTGGGTTGGCCGTGCCGCTTTATTTTCTAATGAGTGTCAATAGGGGGAGATTTCAAGGGCGTCAGGAATTTGGCAAGTTGGCAGCAACCTACCAGACAGAGATGTGGAGTAGGTTACTTTTGACATTCATTGCCTTATGGCTTTTGCCTTTTGAGTCTGGGATTGTAATAGCATTAGGTATTGGATTATCCTTTTGTTTTGGTTTATTTCCATCCGGAATAAAAATGGCCAATTTCAGGTCTAATTTTCATCTTAACAGAACACAACTTAGAGAGGTTTGGGTGTTCATTGGCCTTACTGCGTGTTATGAACTTACCCAGATAATAATCAATAATAGTGACATCTTGTTGGTGAAGCATTATTTTGATAATTATAAGGCAGGTCTCTATTCATCCTTGGCCTTAATTGGTAGGGTGGTATATTTTGTGGCTTGGATGTTCGTAATGCTATTGATGCCTACGGTAATACAAAAGCAAAAGGATGGTGAGCCTACCAAACCTGTCCTATTAAAATATGTATTGTTGATTGGTGCTTTATCAGCAACCATAGTAATTGCCTGTTCTTTGATGCCTGAGTTCATTATTACAGTAATGTTCGGTGAGTCCTACCTCCCTATTTCAGGTCTACTATGGAAATATGCGCTGGCCACGTCGCTCTTTGCCTTGTCCAACATCTTTGCCTACTATTTTCTATCCTTGAATCAGTATATACCTGTAATACTTTCTGGAGTATTGGGATTGTCACAGGTATTTTTGATTACCTTTTTTCACTCAGATTTGGCTATGGTAGTGCATGTACAAATCCTTGCAATGATGATTTTGTTGTTTGCACAAATACTATTCTTTTTTGCATCCAACAAGACCAGTGCGTCTCGTGGGAGCAATGATGTAAATACAAAAGAAGTATAAACAGAAATATTTGATACCCTATGAAACTAGCAATCGTAACCGCGTACCCCCCTAGTAAAGTAACCTTGACCGAATATGGCTATTATTTGGTGAAGCACTTTAGGCTTCAGCAAGAAGTGACAGAGCTTATCTTGATTACAGATTATACCCAACAACCAAAGGAAATTGATTTTGAGGAGGAAGGTTGTAAGATAACAGTAAAGGAATGTTGGAAATTTAATAGTTACAAAAATATATATACCATCAATAAGGCTATTTCCCAATCAAAACCAGATGCGGTACTTTTTAATCTTCAGTTTTTAAAATTTGGGGACAAGAAGATTCCTGCGGCATTGGGGTTAATGCTTCCATTTATCTGTAAGACCAGGGGAATACCAACAATTTCGCTGCTACACAATATTTTGGAGAAAGTTGATTTGGAAAATGCCGGGTTTACTAAGAATAGATTCTTACAATGGGCCTATAATCTTATAGGCACAACTTTGATGCGCTTCGTCCTTTCTTCGGATATTCTCGCCGTAACCATGAGCAAATATGTTGGTATTTTGGAGGAGAAATACAAAGTACGTAATGTTGCCCTCATCCCACACGGATCTTTTGAAACTCCACCCGAGCCTAGTTTTGAACTTCCCTTAGGGCCAAAGAAAGTTATGGCATTCGGTAAGTTCGGAACCTATAAGAAGGTCGAAATATTAATCGATGCCGTAGAATTAATAAGAAAGCGAAGCAACGAAGACATTGAGATCGTAATTGCGGGTACAGATAGTCCAAATACACCGGGATATCTGGATGCCATCAAGGAGAAATATAATGATGTGGAACAGCTTACATTTACAGGCTATGTAGCGGAAGAGGATGTACCCATGCTATTTGGCGATAGCGCGGTAACCGTATTCCCGTATACTTCAACAACAGGTAGTTCAGGGGTATTACACCAAGCAGGCAGTTATGGAAATGCCGTAGCTCTTCCAGATTTGGGAGACCTTAGTACCCTAGTTCAAGAAGAAGGATATAGAGGTGAGTTTTTTGATGCCTACGATCCGTCTTCCTTGGCCAATGCCATCGAGAAGATATTAAATGACGAACAATACAGGGTTAGCCTTGGTAGGGCCAATTATAATGCTGCATGTTCACTCCCAATGTCTTCAATTACCCAGATGTACATAGATTACTTTAAGGCCATTCAGAAGGCCAAGGCCAATGGTTTTAAATTGAATGACTTGACTAAAGAAGAAAAAGTGGCGGTTTAATTTTTGATTAGTTGTAAATGAAAGGATTGACCACAGTTGGTCACTCCTTTTTTATTTATCCACTATTACTTTTACGACTTCCTTTGGATTGCCATTTTTATCCAATAAGCCAAAATATTTTTGTTTGGATTTTCTCCAGGGTAATCGGCCCACTACGGAATTGGGTACAAGGTCAAAATCATACAACGTCCAAAAAATGCTTGGAATACCTTGGGATTCAATGCCCTCTTGTATTTTCTTAAAATAGGAGGACTGTTTCCTTTCTGATCCCATGTAGGCGTTCCAAAAGCCACTATATGAGGAATATCCATATTCTTGTAGAACAATGGGTTTATCCGGTACGGCTGTTTTAAGTAGCGAATAAACCTCTGTAAAATTATCAGGGTCGAGATAATAATGAAACGATACATAATCAACCTCTTCCGACAGGTTTTGGGCCGCCTTTGCATTTGACCAACCAATGGTGATAGGATGCTCAGAATCCCATTCCTTGATTTCTTCCAAAGTGTTCCTTAGCCATGCTAGTACATTGGATTTACCACGTGATTCAAAATCCAAATCCGGCTCATTCTTAAGGTCCCAACCTAGCAAGGCTTCATGGTTTTTAAGCGCTTCAACAATTTGCTCCGCATGCCTATGGGTCAGGGTCCAGTCCTGTATCCCATAGTCCCCGTAAAAGTCAAATAGCGTTACAATTACCTTTAGGTTAAATTTTTGGGCAATATCCAAGGTTGTTGAAAGTTGACCCAATTTAACGCTATCGACCTCAGCTTTACCAAAAGACTCGTAAGGCACGAAAATCCTGATGGAATTAAGGCCTAAATCCTTAATTTTTTTAAAATCCTTGTAAATAATGCTGTCCTTGAAATTGCTCCCGAACATATCCCAGGCATGGTCCTTTGGGTAGTAATTGACACCTTTTACTTTGGAGAGCAAACTTTCATCCAAATTCTGTATGGTGTTGGCTATATTTTTTTTCTTACCCGCATCCATTTGTACCATATGACGAACTCTCCAAAAACCATCCTCCAATAAAAGTAAAATTTGATAGGTGTTCGTAGAATTTTGAGAATGTAGAAGTCTATCTTGTAGGTAGGTCTCTTGATAGTGCTCCACATTATGATCGGTAAGAACGGCTAGTTTGCCGTCTGCACTGTAAAACTCTAGTTTTGGGTTATGCTTTATGGAAGTTGTCTTTATGGTTATATTTTGGGATTGGTTCAGTTCGATTAAATCGTACAATTTTACACGGGCACTGTCTGTAAAATAATCTGAAATACCGTAACGATTATTTGTTTCCAGAGCAATACTTTTTACCTGCCAAGACTTTACATAATCCCTTTCAATTTCGTTTAAAGTTTGTTCCTCTATGGGGCGACCTTCGTTGTTTTCCAAATTCCATTGAACCTTTGGTAAGTAAGAAGCGGTAAGCTTTTCAGGAAGGTGGAGCATTTTTGAACGGTCGGCACCCGAATTTAAATAGGACCAAACAGCGCTTATTCCAAAGATAATCAAAGCGTTAAGTGCCAAAAAAGATATAATAAGTAAGGTTTGGTAGATGGTACGGTTCAATCTCATTCTATCTCCAAGTTTTCAGTTTTAGTAATGCCGGCACTTTCAATTCTAATTTCATATGAGCCTTTTATTAAGAAGTCTTTGGTAAGGCTAAAAGAACCTTTACCAAAGCGAGTAGTGGTTGTTTTGGTTTCTATAAGTTCACCGTTAGGTTTGCTGATAATCATTGTAATGGGGATACCGTCTGGCACCAATTGTTGCATGAAACTTTTCATGTTCTTAACGAACACCGTAGTGCTGTCTTTTGAAATTTCGATGTCAAAACTCTTAATGGCTTTTTCAAAATCCACAACGAGTGTATTACTCTGCGCAGCACCAATTACATAGGCGGTCACGTTCCATCGCTGTTCTTTATTTGGGTGTAATATTTTGCCTTTTGCGATTCCGTTTAGCGTGGTGCCCACTGTTTGCAGTATCATGTTTTCTGAACTTTCAATGTTAAATGTAACCATGGTCCCATCTGTGATTACATTTCCAAATTCATCTTTAATGATATCCGTTATAAAGGCTATCTGTTGATTGCCATCGGCAAACTTATGGTTTCTTTCAAAGATAATCCTAAAATCAGTTGGAATGGATGGATAGACCTTTGTTACAAATTCCTTGCTATTTACATTATCATAGGATGCAGCTACCAATATCTGTCCGGATTCCTTTGGACTAAATATTCTTTCCCAACCTATAAGATTTTTGGTATAAACGAACTCGTTTTGAATAGCTTCCTTGAACTGGAAACTATAATCTATCCTGGTACTATCCAATAGAGGATTGTCATAGCTATCTGTGGGTGCAATGACCAACATAGAGAAATCCCTATTACCTGCAGAGATGCTTCTTGGGCCCAGATAGGTCTCCAAAACGGGATACGAATTATTAGGGAGTATGTTTAATTGCCCCTCCTCGTGAGATAAGCCGTTGTAAACCAGATTCCATGAGCAAATTCCGGCTTTGTTTTTGAATGATGAAGGAAAAGTGTACGATAGTGTATCCCCTTCGACATTAGGGGGCACAAGTGTCGAACCTGTTGCATTGTTCAAGAGTAAATACACATCATCGACTACGTTTGCCCTAAATTTTACGGTAATAGCGTGACCGGCCACAACTTCGGTAACTGGTGTCAATAGTTGGAACGACCCATTTTCATTACTGACCACAGGTGATTTGTTCTCCCTGCATCCTGTCAAAAGGATAGTTGCTAGTGCTATGTACCTAATAAATTTCAAAACTATCTTGGATTGCCTATGTAACCGTTTACTTCAACTTTAATAAAATCAAAACCGCGTCCTGGAGTAGGTTGAAAAAGATTTTCCTGATGTGATGGAATCCTGTTAGGGAACATCTTTCTGGAAATAGATGCATTGGGTAATCCATTGACAAAACAGTTTTCAAGACTGTTGTTAATGGTCTGAATTCCATTTAGGTCGTTTAACGAAAAATCGAAAGTCTGTTTTCTTTGGATGCGGACCCCTTCCTTTAAAAAACGATGGTCTACCCATATCAATTCCTTATCAGAATTGTAGTAGGAAAGCAATAACTGCGGTATGGTCACTTCTTGGATGCCAAAATTGAACAAGGTACCCCTAATTGAATTTTCTTCTATGTGGAGTTCTTGAAGGGCCACGCTTTTGTAGAGATCTGTTGTAGCGGAATTACCGGCGCACTGTAAGTTGAATTTTGTAGGTTGCTCTGAGAGCGAAACCGGTGTAAATTCATCGGGGTCAAAAGTAGGGGGGATGGTATCTTTGGTGGAGGACCAGGCTATACCTTCAAAATCTACCCTAAAACTCGTTATTTCCTTTGGCATTAACTTATGCTTCATTTGATATTTTGCATTATAGTTTGCCAGTTCTTGGTTTTCATCATTATAGAGCGTGGCTTTAAGAACCACATCCGATGGAATATCGTCAACGTTTTGTAGTTCTCCAATGATACTGTATCCGTTGTCGAATTTTACCAGCTTTGCCTTTAATATCTCGAGTACCGGTTGCTTCAATACATCTTCATGATTTGTTTGTTGCGTTGTAATGCGTCTTCTGCCATGATTAAAATAACTTGTGCCATTGGATGATAGGAATTGATCTGGAGGTAAATCATTATCAAAACCTTTGGCATGTATGAACCATTTACCATTTACCTTTATTAGGTCGTGTTCATAATCCTTCTTTATTTTTTCCAAAGGGGTAATCCATTGGGTATGAACATTGGCCTTTGCATAATTATCAGATTCTTCAATAATATCTACGCCAATTGAATCCAATTTGGCATACGAGCTTAAAATACCGTCAGTTACGGATACTTCCAACATATATTGGGAAAGGCTTACCTGGTCATTTGGGTCAATATAGGAATAGGCCCTTGTAAATTCTTTGAAATCCAGTGCGTCATAATAGGCCATTAAGACATTTTTGGGGGCAATTTGTTCTGCGTGGTTCAAATAAGCTTGATATCCACCATAAGCAAATACAATTAGTAAGAAAAATGCCCAAATATGGCTTGTAAACACAATTTTGGGTGAAAATTTATCATAGGATACGGCATACTTCAAAAACAAACCTTCAGGTAATTTTTTTGACTTCAAAGCACGTAGCCAGACCCATTGGATATTTATAATAAACGCAACAATAACGGTTAATAAAGGAATAATGCCCCAAATTATTTTTAACCAATTGGAAACGTCCTCTTTTGATATAATAGCTGGTATGGGTGGAACATTTAGCTTTTCCCAGACCATAATACCGTTTTCTAATTGTTGCAAGCGTTGCCATCCACAGAAATATAAAATTGGGTCATAGAATTTGTCATTTGAGAAGATATATTTCAAATTATATTTTTCAGGAACGGTTAAAAATTGTTGTAACGACCCAATACCTTCAACACCCCTAAATTTAGAATTTTCCAAACGTTCAATGGCCCTTGTTGTAAGTTCAGGTAGTCTTCTGGCCGAATGATAATTACCATCAACGGTCATGGCATTGGTTTGGGCAGATAGCCAAGCCATCTGATCTCCAAAGCCAAGAGGTAGGTAACGCCACTGATCATGTTGGTCCTGCCCTAAAAAATTTACGATGGGTAGCATGTTAATTTTTTGTGGTTGGGATGGCCTAAAATAATCTAGGCTCATTGTAAAGACGACCATGAGCAAAATACCTCCAGCAATCGACCCACCAACAATTTTGTGGTAGATGGACCCAAAACGGTCTTGGATGTATACCCTTAAATCCCCTTCTACCAACCGAAAAACAAATTCACCAAAAATGGGAAGCGCCATAATGGTTGCCCAAAGCGTGAACCTATCCAAGGTTAGAATATTAAATGCGGTTTCACCTAAAGCCAGCCGTGGTATTGGTGTAGTACCACCCGTACCCAAGATTGTAAGGATGGTAAAGGACAAGCCAAAGAAAAGGTAACGTTTACTATAAAACCTATAAAATATATAGGGAAGTAAAAACAACAATATGCCCCAAGGAATAAGAAAGAAAACCAGACCCGATGATGTAACCTCTAGAAAATTGTCCCTGGATCCATGGGGTATGGGGACTTGAGTAATGGGGTTTTTCTTTGAATTCAACCAATAGGGTAGAATACAGAAAACAAATAAAATAAGAGATCCAAATCCAAAAATTACGATTCGCCAAAAAAGCTTTTTAAATTGAAACCAGAAAACCTTGAAAGTGATAGCCCTATTATGCTGTACTTGATCTTTAGTGGCATCCATAACCACCATACCAATCAGTGGAAATATGAAGAATACCATTCCAAAAATGGGCGTCACGTGATGAGAGGTTACCGTTACGGCAATTAGCGATAAACTAGTGGCCAAGTACCTTAGTTTTCCGGATTTTATCCATAAATATATTTCCGGTAAGGCATGCAGTAATATAGATAGGGCCAAAATACTGGGTAATTGCCCAAAAATATGCAAGGTTTCAATGAAGGTTGATGAGAATACAGCCAAGAGCGAGGTGTACCCTGCGATTTTCCTATCACCTGTAATTAATAGTCCAAACCGGTATGCACCCGTAATAAAGAGAACTATTCCTATCAAGGCCACAGTAAACATACCAAATTTAAGACCGCCTAAATAGGATAAAATGCCTATGGTCTGATGTACCAGAGGAGGATAGGACTGTACCGTAAATCCGGTATACCACCTGTAATCCCAAGGTTCAAACCAGCTTTGGGCGTAATGGTCTGCAAAGAACAAATGGATCAATGCATCATAGGTTGATTCCAGTGTGAAGAAAATACTAGAACCGTGAAAGCCCACCCCAATAAAGAGTGCCAGAATTAGTAGTGTATTCGACCTTTGTTTCATTTTAAAGGTGTAGGAAAATATAACAATATAAAAGTAAATATATTGTGGTAGTTTCTTGTAGTCATAGGTCTATCAAAAAAAACCTTTCATCTATAGAAAATCACCATCCGCCTTCGAGGATTAATTGAAAAGTTAAACCATCAGTAGTTTGATTAACGCCCACTTAGAAACTATTCCCGAAGAATTCCATTTTTGTTGAAGCCAACTTTATTAGAATTCTTAAGCCTACAGCAATGAATTTAAAAAATAATGCATTGTAGATCTTTCGTTGAACTTTTGTCTAGACCATAAAGTATACATGAATTCAGATTTGTTTTAGGAGTACTAATAATAATATATTGTCCTAATACTTACTATCAATTGCAGTATAGTAGGTTATAGTACAGATATACTATAGTTTGAATTGATTAATTCAATGATTTAGGATTAATGGAAAGAATAGGAATTTTTATCTGCGATTCCATGGATTTAATCAAATCTTTATGGAACAGTCTTTTGAAAACTGATTGCTCTTCCCGCTCCAATAATGCAATCATGCTTGAGTTTTCATCACCAATGAACATCCTTAACCCAAGGGGTACCGTTTGGGCATTAATAAGGTGAAAGGATATGCTTTCTCCTGGTATTTTTTCAAGCAAGATTTCCTTGAACCATTCCATTTGTTCACCTTCTTTAGTGTTTTCATCGGTAGTCACATGGACAATTTTAACAGTAACTTCTTTGTGAGGAAAAAGCTGTTTCAATTCAGAAATTGCGCGGACATCCGCGTTCTCAAAATCGGTGGCATAGGCAATCGAGGTAATGGTCGAATATTCAAAGGTGTTAGGTACGATCAATAATTTGCAATTGACATTCTTGAGCAGCTTATTGGCAATATTTCCAGAGAACATCCCTCTCTTGGTATGTTCGTCCTTCATGCCCACCAGTACAAGTTCACAGTTTAAGGTTAAGGCGTATTCCAAAATGGTATCGGCAATCGAAATACCATATTCGGCCCAAAAGTGGATTGAAAGTTTTTGTTGGTCCTTTATCCCGTTTTCCCTGTAATATCGGGTTAACAGCTCCAATTTTTCTCCTTTGAGGCTACGCTGTAACTGTTCCTCAGTTTTAATGGTTCTTCCGGCTACTGGTGGAATATCGTACACATAGAGAAGAACCAATTGAGCGTTCAGCTGAAGCGATAATTTTTGGGCATATCGTAAAGCTGATACCGAGTTCTCATTGCAATCTGTGGCGTAAAGAATGGTCATAGGTTTACTTTTTGGGTTTCCTACAAACTATTCAAAACTATTGGGTTAGGGCATGATAAAAGTCATACCAAATCAACCGTAAAATTAATAGGTTGTACGTTTTTCCTGTTTTGCAGTATTGAAAAAACGAGTAGTTTTATGACCTACCTTTAGTGCGGTAGTCTATCCTTCATCAATCCGTACAAAAATGTCCCGAAAATGGATGCGATGATTACCACAATGATGGGAACATAACCTACTCCTACCAAAGTAAACATGGGTCCTGGACAAGCACCGGCCAAGGCCCAGCCCAATCCAAAAAGGATACCCCCAATCATATATCGGCTAAAACTTTTGGCCTTGGGCGGTAGTTGAATCGTCTCCCCATAAAAAGATTTAATGGGAACTCTCTTAATCAATTGTACCAGAATAATCCCAATGATTACCGTAGAACCGATAATCCCGTACATATGGAAGGATTCAAATTTGAACATTTCATAGATCCTGAACCAGGAGGCCGCTTCAGATTTGAACATGGTGATTCCGAATATGATTCCGATAAACAAATACGCTAGTGTTCTCATAGTTTAAAAAAGTAAGGGGAAAATAAGATGTATCATAACCAAACCTCCAATAAAAAAACCGACAACCGCTATTAAGGAAGGCAATTGTAGATTGCTAAGGCCGGAGATAGCATGGCCAGAAGTACAACCTCCGGCATAGCGTGTTCCAAATCCGACCAAAATACCACCAACTGTTAATAGTAGAATACTTTTTATATCGGTCAAGGCATTCATATCAAATAGTTCTGTGGGTAAATAGGCCTTTCCGGCACTACTAAAACCTAATTCGTTAAGGGTAGCTACCGTATCTGGATTGATGGCGACCGCGGCATCGGTGGTCATAAAATGTGAACCGATAAAGCCACCTATAATGGCCCCTAGTACAACTATCAGGTTCCAACGTTGTGCCTTCCAATCAAATCTAAAAAAATCCGATTTCTTTCCGGCACCACAGATGGTACATAGGGTCCTTAAATTGGAAGACATCCCAAAATTCTTCCCTACCATCAATAACAAAAACATGACCAAGGCGATCATGGGCCCGGAGACATACCAAGGCCAAGGTTCATAAATCCAGTCCATAGCAACTATTATGGCACAAATATATGACTTTGATCAGGTTTTTGTATGTAACAATAGTTACACATCACTGCCTGGGCCCACAATAGGAAAGCTATGCTGTATGGAAAACCAAACTTTCGTGTATTGTAAACAGTCCAAAGAAAATCACTTGTATATGCTCCGAAGTTGATTTAATTTAGGAACAGGGAATCCAATTGTGACCGAATAATTCAGTCATTTCAAGAAATGTTCCTGGTACTTCCATGGCCGCCCGCAACGATGACCAATATTTTTAGGCTCAACCAAATAAACTTAAAAAATTGGATAACGGGGTTCATCATGAAAAAGCGCTTGGATTTTGAAATTCGTTGTGTCATTGCATCAAGGATTGGATTGAATTGAAAGTTTATAGTTATTCCGGAATGAGCCACCAAAACGGCCTCATTTTGGCTTTATAAAGAAATGCGTAATGTAGTGCCAGTTTTAGCCAATGGCCCGCCAGACCTATTTCCCCAAAGGTTTTTTTAAGTTGTCTTCCCTGGGTATCCGGGTACTTTTTGTAGTCCGGCACAATGGGATAAGTGGTTATGCTTATGCCACTACCTTGGGTCATACCGTATCCAGCGGACGCGATACAGGCCGCTCCCATATTCCCGAGCGAACCTTTGTGGTGGAGTTCCTTTTTGCCCTTAATGGTATCGATAATATTGTCCGCTACCAGCTTGGCGGTAATTCCTGATGGCATTCCTGTCCTTGGTGGTGCAGGAGAAATGGTGGTTCCGTTTCTGCTTACCCTAGGTCTTGAAATGGCATGGGGAGGCGCAAAAGCGATGCCCGGAGCAAATATATTGGCGTAGGACGGGTTTTGATAGGTTTCTGGCCAATCCTGAACGCTCCATTCCTCATAGGGTTTTGGTGTATAATCGGCATCCACGATCATAAAACCATTGAAAAGTTTTTCGGTAATATCATTTTGATTTTTATCATACGCTTTGAATCCGTGTCCGGAAAAGGCCGGTATGAGCATAGCAAAGTCATAGGTTTCTGATTTGAACTCCCCTTCCAGATTTTCGTAATGCGCCACTCCGTCCTCTATTTTGTTCACTCCGGCCCCCAAAATCCATTGGATGCCCCGGTCCTCAAAGACCATTTCTACCATTTCACTGGATTTCATGATATTGCTTCCATAGCTTAGGAGCATTCCGTCCATGCCAAAGTCCCCTAATTTGGGTTCGTTTGATATCCAGACTATCTCTGCCTTATCCCTAACCTTGTGTCGCCTTAGTTCCTGTTCCACATTGAGGATGTACTCAAACGCGGCACCTTGACAGGTCGATTTTGCATGGCCCGTACCAATGAGAATCTTCGTTTTTACACCCTGCTTCATTTGCTTGATCAAATCATCAAGTGCATGCCAAGCATGTTCTGCGTGCGAATACGTGCACACGGAATATGCCTTGTTGGTTCCGGGGTTTAATCCCTCCGTCATTTCAAAGGCAAGTTTAGGCCCGGTCGCATTGATTAGGTAGTCATAGGTGACCTTTTCGGTTTTTCCCCTTTTTTCCCCGGCCACATATTCTATTGTTACAAAAGGTTTGTCTGTTTCCAAATCCCCTTCCGGAAAAAAGGTCATGACCTTTGCCTGTTTGTAACCGATGCCTTTTTTCTTATAAAGGGGCTCCAGCGGAAAGAGGATTTCCTTTGATCGCATCCTTCCAATGCCCACCCAAATATTGGAGGGAATCCATTGGTAATTGCTGTTGGGCGATACTACGACTACCTCATGTTCTTTGGGCAGTTTTCTTCGCAGGTGGGTCGCCGCAACGTGGCCGGCGATACCGGCACCTAATATGACTATTTTGGACATGGTCTTAATTTTACATTAAATATAAAACCAAGTCGGTTTGCCCACAGTTACAAATGTTACACAAAAAAAAGAGCACCAAAGTTGGTGCTCCTCAAAAAACAGCCATTGCTCATACCTCAATAACTGGTATCGTCCAATTTTACCTTTCCGTGGAAGGTTTTGTATAAAAATAAAAAGTACCCCGCCAAAAGTGGCGCTCCGATCAAAACGATGGTCAGCATAATGCCCAATGATTTTTGAGAGGATGCCGCATTGTAAATGGTTACACTGTATTCAGGATCTATGGTAGAGGGTAGGAGTACTGGATAGAGCTGGAATGCCACCAACATCAACAAAAACGCCATGATCAGCGATGAAAAGACCAATGCCTGGGAATACTTTTTTTTGGAGACCAATCTTGGAACGTTGGCAACGGCCAAAAAAGCCATAACGGGGAGAAGGAAAAAGATTGGTTGTTCCTTGAATTTATCGGTTACTCCATGAAGGAATGTTAGGGTGTACAAAGAGGTAATGGCAAAGCTAATGATAAAGAATACCATACCCTTTTTCAGAAGGTAGGACAGCCTGTCGTGCAGCTTTCCTTCGGTCTTTAACAACAAGAAAATCGCCCCTTGGGTCATAAAAATGGATAAGGTAGTGAGGCCTGTCATTAGCGCATAGGGATTTAAAAAGGTAAAAAAGATTCCGCCCCTGTATTCAAAATTTGCATGAAGCTCAAAGCCTTGTAGAATGTTTCCAAGAACAACGCCCAAAAGAAAACCTATAAGCGTATTTGAGACAAAATAGACGATATCCCAAGTTTTTCGCCACCAGGTCATTTCTTCCGAACTTCTAAATTTTATGGCGGCCGAACGAAGCACAAGCAGCATCAAAAACAACATGAAGGGTATATACATGGCCGAAAGCATGGTTGCATACATGACAGGAAAGCCCGCGAAGAGGGCACCTCCACCTATAATCAACCAGACTTGGTTTGCGTCCCACAGCGGACCAATGGCGTTTATGGCGATGCGCCTGCTCAAGTCCTTTCTAAAAAAGAGATGCCAAGCACCTGCACCGTAATCAAAGCCTTCCAAAATCGCATAGCCGGAAAACAAAAGCCCAACGACCAAGTACCATAAAGTGGGGTAATCAATTCCTAGAAATGTTTCCATCATGTCGGGTTTATGTGTATTTCAAAAATTCATCTGGGTTTTTGGCCTCTTCATAGGGCCCGTGTTTTATTTTCTTGTTCAAGGAGTACAAAAACAATAAAAATAGGATGGCATAAACGACTAGAAATAAAATCAGCGAGAAAAGAATTTGATTTGCCGATACTTCCTGTGAAAAGGCCTCACTGGTTTTTAAGTGGCCATAGACCACCCAAGGTTGCCTTCCCATTTCCGCGGCAAACCAGCCCACCTGATTGGCTATCTGCGGTAGCAATACCGAAAACATAAAAATGCGCAGCAACCATTTTTTCTCGAACAAAGTACCCCGCCACCACAAAAAGCTTGCATAAAGGGTCAACAAGATCAAAAACATTCCAATGGAGACCATAATATGGTAAAACTGAAATACCGCATTGACCTGTGTAGGTATTTCATCCTTGGGAAAAGCATTCAAACCCTTTATAGGCGCCTCAAAATCCTGATGTACCAAATAGGACAATCCACCAGGGATTCCCATACCGGTAACTTTTTGGGATTCGTTGTCCACCCAACCAAATAGATAGAGATCCGCTGCTTCGGATGCATTATAGTGACCTTCCATTGCGGCCAATTTAGCGGGCTGGTTTTTGGCGACGCCATCCGCAGAACTATGACCGGAGACCAATTGCATCAATGATACGATCGTTGCTATCGCCAAGGAAATCTTGAATGCCTTTTTGGAAATCTCTATATACCTTCCCTTTAAAAGGTAATAGGCATGTACGCTCAAGACCATAAAAGCACCGGCCAAAAAGGCACCCTGCCAAACATGGATTATTCTATCCATACTCGACGGATTGAAAACCATGGCCCAAAAATCCGTTACCTCGGCCCGTGCGTTCAGACCTTCGCCCACAATGTGATATCCGGCAGGGGTCTGTTGCCAACTATTGGCCACCACGATCCAAATGGCGGAAAACATGGAACCCAAAAAAACACCGATCGTGGAAATGAAGTGCACTTTTGGCGAAACGCGGTTCCAGCCGAAAATCAAGATGCCCAAAAAGGTACTTTCCAGACCAAAGGCAAAGAGCCCTTCGGCGGCCAGCGCGCTTCCAAAAATATCACCTACATATTTGGAGTACACGGACCAATTGGTACCGAATTCAAACTCCATAATGATACCTGTGGCCACGCCAATACCAAAGGTGATGGCAAATATTTTCAACCAAAACCTAGTTAGGACCTCATATTGTTTGTTGCCCGTTTTTAGGTACAGTCCTTCCAAAACCACCATTATCAAGCCTATTCCTATGCTCAAGGGTGGATAGATGTAATGAAAGGCTACTGTGAAAGCGAATTGAATTCTGGCGAGAATCTCTACATCCATGATGATAGCTTTGATATAAAATTACAACTGGGATATATTTTGTTCTGTAATATGGGTTACAAATTGGAAAATTTAACATTTAGTTCTTTCTCAAAATGAAGCCCAAAAAAAATCGGCCAATTTAAACAGGCTCTCTTAAATCGACCGATGGTAATGAGGATTAAATGCTTTTTTTGGCTAAATACCAATCCACTTTTTCCAGGGAATCGTCATTAATGCGTTCATTCAGCTCATCCAAGGTTTTTGGAGGTCCAACGATGACCTTATCACCTTTTTTCCAATCCAAGGGCATGGCCACTTTATGCTTATCAGAAGTCTGTAGTGCTTCCAAGGCCCTAAGGATTTCGTCCATATTCCTACCAACATTTAAGGGGTAATACATTATTAACCGTATTTTTTTACTTGGGTCAATAAAGAATACGGCACGTACGGCTGCGGTTTCACTTTCATTGGGTTGGAGCATTCCATACAGTTTGGACACTTTCATATCCAAGTCGGCAATAATCGGAAAATCAAAATAGACACCTGTGTTTACCCGTACATTTTGCACCCAGCCCAAGTGCGCGTGAATGCTATCGATACTTAAACCCAAGAGTTCTGTATCAAGGGCATCGAATTCTCCCTTTCTAGTGGCAAAACCGCTCATTTCAGTAGTACAAACGGGTGTAAAATCGGCCGGATGGGAGAACATCACCACCCATTTGTCCTTGGCGAAATCAGAAAATTTGATTTTACCTTTTGTTGTTATAGCTGTAAAATCGGGTGCTTGGTCCCCAATTCTTGGCATGGGATTCACATTTTCAGAATTGACATTTTCAGTACTCATAATAGATATTTATTATTGTTAATTTAATTTTTGATAAATTTATATTATCGATTTTCATTCCGAAGTAACCTGGGTTACATAGCTGTCTTTTTAACATTTTTTGAACTTTTTTCCTTTTTTTATCCATTTTTATTTTTCTTCCCTTTTGTGACAAAAGTCACTTTGTAAAACTATTTGTCGATTTACTTTTGCCGGATGCAACTAAAATCCTTGGGTATAACTTGCCTGTTTTTGGCCATTACCGTTGCCAGTAGCCTAAAAATTGCGGGCACATTGGGATATTATGCGCTTTTTACGGAAGACTTTATAGAACGTTATTGCGAAAACAAGGAAAGACCGGAGTTGCAATGCGATGGTAAATGCGCCCTTTCCAAAATGTTGGCACAAAAGAAGCAGGAGGAAAGGGAACCCATCAATTTGGATTGGTTGAAAACGGAAACGATACTCTTTTTGGAAAACGTATCGTCCGTGCGCTTTGAAACTTTTCCAATTGTAAGAAGGAACAAGTTTCGTCACATCAATTTATACCGGTTCAGGTACATCCAGCATATAGTTATACCTCCCTGGAAATAGGTTTTTTCCATTTCCGCTTACCGGAGTTTCCAAGACTCATGGTACCTCTTCTATGTATAATTATTAAAGCTTAAAAATGAATCTAAAGTTTTTTGGGTTGCTAGCGGCGTTGCTACTGGCAAACCTACTCAATGCACAAAATTTTAAAGGCCAGGTAGTATCTGAAAACAACAACGAAACGCTATCGGGTGCCCATATACAAATAAAGGGCGGCAGCTCCACGTACACGGATGCTTACGGCACGTTCAGAATTCAGGTGGACCCAGAGGGAGAGACCCTTGTAATATCATTTATGGGATATGGGACCAAGGAAATTGAGGTAAGGCCCTCCAACGAGATTATGCGGATTGCCCTAAAAGAGGCACCCATCCAGATTCAGGGTGTCCTGGTTACGGGGCAGCTTCAGAACGACCCCGTCCTTACCATGCAAACGAATGACTATGTGAGGAAAATTGTCCAACCACGGAATGTGGCCGACCTTTTTTCGGATGTCAATGGGTTCTCCTTGATAAAACGTGGCAACTATGCCATCGATCCCAGTTTTAGGGCTGCGCAATATGAACAGCTAAACGTTCAGTTCGATGGGGGAACAAAGGTTATGCATGCCTGTCCCAATAGAATGGACCCCATAACGACCCACGTAAATCCTGAGGAAATAGAAAAGATAGAAATCATCAAGGGTCCTTACACCGTGCGCTATGGAGCTACTTTTGGAGGTGTGGTGAACATGGTGACCCAAAAACCATCGGCCATGTATGGTCTTAGCGGACAAATAAACGCAGGTTATGAGAGCAACGGGGGCTCTATGGTTTCATCGGCCCAAATTCAACAGGCTACTTCAAAATATGATATTGGCGGAACCATAGGGTATAGGGATTTTGGTAATTATCAGGACGGCGATGGCACGGAAATTCCCTCCTCCTTCAGGAGTCTGGAATATGGGGTAAGGGCCGGATATAATTTTAGCGAGGACCAAAGGTTGCAGGCCAATTGGAGACAATCCTATGGTAGGGATGTTTTGCATGCAGGTCTGCCCATGGATACCGACGAGGATAATAGTAGTATGTTTTCCCTGGATTATAAATTGACGGGACGTAGCGGATTGCTCAAAGAGGTCACTGCAAAGGCTTACTACAGCTATGTGGACCATATCATGTCCAATACCAAAAGGCCTTCGTTCATGATGACCGAAGCCATTTCTGAAATAGACGCGACCACATCTGGTGGAAAACTGGAGTTCAAGCTGGTTCCCAATGCAAAGCTTTCACTCTATACAGGTTTGGACCTCTTGCATATTGCCCGTGACGGTGCCCGTACCCGTTTGGTAAAACGGAACATGATGGGGCCCTTGCCAACGCCCGTGCAATTTGTGGATAAGGTATGGCAGGATTCCTACATAAACGACCTTGGCCTATTTGCTGAAAGCAAGTATTCCCTGACCCAAAATACGATTTGGACAGCCGGTGTTCGGTATGACAACGTACGCTCGGAAATCAAGGACCCGGAGGCCGATTTCGCGGCCTTATATCCAAATTTGGACAAGCGCACCGAACACAATATCAGCGCTACCACCTCATTGAAATATGCACCTTCCACAGAATTTATCATGGAGGTCGCCTATGGCCGGGGGGTGCGTTCCGCCAATATGATAGAACGTGTCATCAATCATTTTACGGTGGGGCAGGATCCTTTCGAATATATAGGCAATCCTAATTTGGATGCCGAAGTGAACAACCAGTTCGAACTTGGGTTTAAAGGTAGGCTACCACTTTCCGAAGAAAGCTTGGATGCTTTTAGCTATAGCACTTCTTTTTACTATTCATTGTATGAAAATTACATTGTTCCGGTCATAGATGAGACCTTGACCCGAAAGTTCATGCCGGGCAACGAACCTCTCAATCCCAAAGTCTTCCGCAATTTGGACGAGGCCTATAAAACAGGATTTGAGGCTATGGTGGGCTTTGACTTTTGGGACCATTTCAATTTTACGACAGAATTGGCCTATGTGTACGCAAAAAATAAGGACTTGAACGAATCCTTGCCACTGGTTCCTCCCTTGAATACACGATTCAGGTTGGGTTATGAGGTGGATAGGTTTTGGACCAATGTGAACTATACCATAACGTCCAGACAGGATGATATCGCCCCTTCCTTTGGGGAACGGAGTACTCCCGGTTACGAGGTTTTGGATATTCGTTTGGGCATAATTCCTGTTACGAATGTGTCCTTGGGCGTGGCGATGTTAAACGTGTTGGATGCCTCCTACAACAACCACTTAAATTTCGCCTTCAATAATCAGGCAGGTTTCACCAATGTGCCCATCAATGATCCCGGAAGGAATTTTTCCGCTTTTTTACAGTATAAATTCTAGAATTATAAAGGGACATTTTAAATAAGAATAAGGAATATGGAAAAAGGGAACTATAAATTAGTTCCCTTTTTCACCTACAAATCGAATTACAGAGGCTTCGCCCACATGGTAAAGGCCTTCTTTTAGTTCTATGGTCAGTGCTTCAAGATAAGAAAAACGGATTCCTGTAAATTCTTTTTTGACTTCGGCAACGGAGAACAGCAAGTCCAAATTTTTGGGACCTCCGGATGGTTTGCCCAGCTGCGATTTTGAAAAGGCCTCAAAAATGATCTTGCCACCCGGCCTTAAAAATGAAAGTAGGTGTTGATGTGCTTGATGCCGAATATCTATCGGAAAATGGACATAGCTGAACCCAAGCACATCAAACTGCTTTTCCGTGCGATACTCCAGAACATCACATACTTGGTAATCCGGGTCAAAACCGGACGGATGTATTAAATCGAGGGCCTTATCCTTGGCAGATTCGCTATAGTCAAAACAATGTACCTGCCAACCTTTTTGAAGGGCATAGAGGGCATTTCTGCCCTCGCCTTCGGCGGGGAGTAAAATGGATGCAGGTTGCAGTTTATCCAGTTCTTGCTTAAAAAATTGGTTTGGCTCCGTCCCGTAGGCGAACGTTTCCCCGGAATATCGCTGGTTCCAAAAATCCTTCATCAAAAAAACTAGGGCATTAAGGCATAGCCTTGCAATTGATAATTGGCCAAAACGGTCATTGCGGATAGTGCCAATTCCGTATTCGGGTTGAGGTCTTCCGCCCTGATATTCCGGGCAGCCGTGGCCTGTGCGCAGACAAATAGTTCAACGCCATATTTCTTCAATAGCTGCAACAGTTCCGTATTCGGGTTGACCTTGCTATACATTTCCTGGTGTTTGGCATCGGTCAATGTGGCAAAGGTGGCGGCCCCATGTATGGCCGCTACCATATGTACCTTATCCGAAGGAATACCGGCCGAACCCAACATGTTAATGACCCTGGCTATTTTCCAAAGCCCCTTGTTCACGCCATCCATTTCAGAATCGCTGGTAATATCGAATACCAATTTGTACTCCAAGGAGGCATCGGGCTGTACGGTCACATCCTTGAAATTTTTGATCTTACCATAGCCCTTAATAATTGGGGTTTCCCATTCCTGGCCCAAGGAGACTCCAATACAGAAGAGGGCGGTCAAAAGACTTAATACTGATTTCATATAGTTTGTTTCTAGTTTTTGGAATTGGATCGATTTGCTTTTAAAGGGACCAATATTTACTTCCCATCCCTTTGTAAATTTCTCGATAAGTTTACGAAAATATCGTTTCATTTTGGGTTTATTTGTAACAATTGTTACTGTATTTTCTAAGGTTACCAATTATTTTCGTTGGTCTTTTAAAGGGTTGTGCATAAGGTTATGGAGCATTTTGGATATTTGGTAAGACGTCTTTTTTGGCTCTTTGTCACCGTACTCTCCTTGATTACCGTGCTTTTTATCACATTGCTTACCTATCGGACCGAAACTACCATCCCTAGCAAAACCGTATCCCTTACTGTCTCTAATTCGGAATGGCGGCCCAAAAATGTATTGGCCGCTTTGGAGGACGGAAGTACGCCCCAAAGGGTTAAAGTCGGATTTCTTTTGGTATCCGAATCTCCCGAAAATATTGGCCCACAGGCCCCGGACCCAAACAAGCGATATGCCGGTAACAATCTTTCCTGCACCAATTGCCATCTGCAATTTGGAACCCAAGCAGGTTCGGGGTCTTGGGTGGGCGTAGCGAATCGTTTTCCACAATTTGGCGGTAGGGCGAATGCTGTGGGCGATCTACAAGATCGCATCAATGGATGTATGGAGCGTAGTATGAACGGAAAAAAATTACCAAAAGATTCCCAGGAAATCTTGGCCATTGTGGCCTACATGGAGTGGTTGGGGGAGGATTTGCCCCAAGAACGGGAGAATGAGTTCAAGGGTTTTCCAAAAATTAAAATTCCGGAAGTACGGGTCGATTTGGAGAAGGGCAAATCCGTGTACGATAGGGAGTGTCTCGTATGTCATGGAGCCGACGGGCAGGGAATCAAAAAAACCGATACTTCCAAAGGCTATCTCTATCCGCCGCTGTGGGGCCCGGATAGCTTTAACAACGGTGCTGGTATGCATCGGGTAATCACGGCTGCGGAATTTATCAAGAGCAACATGCCCTTTGGGTTGGCCACTTACAAAAATCCGAAGCTTACCGATGAAGAGGCCTACCACGTCGCAGGTTATATCAATAGTTTTGTCCGACCGGTAAAGGCGAACACGGAGGCCGATTATCCGGATAAGAAACTAAAACCCGTGTCCACTTCTTACGGTCCCTGGGCGGACAATTTTTCCCAGGAACAGCATCACTTTGGTCCCTTTCAGCCCATAATGGAATACTATAAAGAGAATTACAATATTGAAAAGGTGAAATAAGGGCCCATGCGAAAAATCGTCATTTTACTCATACTGCCCCTCTTTCTCCATTCTCAAGATACGTCCAGGCCTTTTGTGCAGGGACAGCTTTCCGGACAGTGGCGAAATTATTTTATGCATACCGCGAACAAAGGCGACTTAAAGGATTTTAGGGCCTTGGCCACAGGTGGTCATTTAAAATACCGGTTGAATGTAGGCAACAACTTTACAGTGGGCGCCGCCTTGTATAATTCAACCAACCTGGGACTTCAGGATTTGACCGTTCCGGATGGGATTACGGGAAGGTTGAGTAGGTACGAGGAGGGACAGTTTGACCGCTTGGACCTTGAAAATGATGCAATATTCCTATTGGGCGAGTTGTACTTGGAATATAAGATAAAAAAGCACCACTTCACTTTAGGTCGTATGAAAATCAATACGCCCATGATAAACCCGCAGGATGGCAGGATGATACCCACCTTGGTGCAAGGTTTTTGGCATAGATATAAACCAAATCCGGGTAGTACGTTTCAATTTGGTATTCTCAATGCCATTGCGCCAAGATCTACCGGAGGTTTTTTTGGAATCGGGGAAAGCATAGGGACTTATCCCGTGGGAAGGTCCATATTTGGTGCGGAAAGCCGCTATGCTGGGAATACGGAATCGGACTATATTATTTTATTCAATTCCGATGTAAAACTCATGGAAAACCTACAATTGGGTATTTGGAACTATTACGTGGACAATGTCTTTAATACCGTTTACGTAAAGCCCCGATACAGATTGAACGAAGCATGGACCCTGGAAGCCGAGTGGTTGCATCAAAACAAGTTAGGGAACGGCGGAAATGCCTTGGATGAATTGCAATATTTCGGCCAGCCGTCCTCGGATATTTTAGGGCTCCAATGGGGGTATACTCATAATAAAACCAATATTTCATTGGGCTATGATTATATATTGCCCGGCGGACAGTTTTTGTTTCCGCGCGAGTGGGGCAGGGAAGACCTGTTTAGTTTCCAGAAACGGGAACGCAGCGAGGGCACAGCAAAAAATCATGCCCTTGTATTGACGTATGATACTACCTTTCCTGTCCTCAAAAATGATCTGGATATTAGGTCGATTGTGAGCTTGGGCAGGCACTGGAAGCCATCCGTTATCGATGCCGAAAGGAACAAATACGCCATACCGGATTACACCCATATCAACTTGGACCTTTTTTTTAATATAAAGGGGTTAACCAACTTAAAACCAGAACTATTGGTTACCAGTAAAATAGGGAACGGGGATATTCCCAACAACCCGAACTTTTTCTTCAATAAGGTGGATATGCTCCACGTGGATTTTATCCTCAACTACAATTTTTAGAAGGATTCGACCAAATAAAAAAGATGAGGTTTTTGGCCTCATCTTTTTCTTAATATTGGGGGAATTTATTTATTAAACGTCCTGTCCCTTCATCATTTTGTTCCAATACAAATAGGGTAGTCCGTATTTTTTTAACATCCAAAGTCTCCAATGTTCTTTGGAAGAATCTGAGATGAACATTTGCTTTAGCTTGGGATCGGGGGTAAAATTGTTGTGGTAATCGAATTCGGCCAAGACCATTTTTCCATAGTCGGTGACCAATGGACAGGAGGAATAACCGTTGTAGGCCTTGGAGCCCATGGACTGTGTTTTCATCAATTTGTCAATGTTATCCACCACGATGGGAACCTGTTTGCGAATGGCAGCCCCCGTTTTTGCCGTTGGCAAAGCGGCCACATCGCCCAATCCAAAAATATTGGGATAGGTATTGTGCTGCATGGTTTTATGGTCCACATCCAACCAGCCTGCCTCGTTCACCAAAATGGAATCCTTCACGAACTTTGGCGCCACCGAAGGGGGTGCCGTATGGAGCATATCATAATGGATACCGTAGCGGTTACCATCAACGGTTACCTTCACGTCCTTGTAGTTGTATTGGAAGGAGTCGTCCAGAAGTCGGTCATCGTCCTCACCGGCCATTACCACACAACCACCTGCGGTTATATCCTTGCCCAGTTCGTACCATGCAATTTTTTTATCGGCATCCACGGCCACCAACTTGTGGTAAAAGCGCAGGTTGATATCCTTTCTATCCACAACTTCCATTAATGTTTTGGCCACTTCCTTAACCCCAAATATGACCGTTCCACTGGTTGCAAAAACGACATCTGTTTTGTCCCTTACGCCACTCTTTCTAAAATGGCTTTCCGCCAGATACATGATTTTTTGGGGAGCCCCACCGCATTTTATCGGGGTGGTGGGCTGGGTAAATAGGGCGGTGCCGCCCTTAAAGTTTTTGATTACGTCCCAAGTATGGTTGGGGTCCGTATAATTGCTGCACACCACGCCTTTGTCCATGGCCTCTCCTAGACCGGGAACCAAGCTATAATCGTAGGCCAATCCTGGAACCACTGCTAAATAGTCATAGGATATGTCTCCGTTAGCGGCCGTTTGAACGATGTTATTTTCAGGGTCAAACCCGGTCGCTTTGTCTTTAATCCAAGTAGCTTCCTTGGGCATAATGGATGACATGGGCCGTGCGGTCTTATCAAAATTATAGGCACCTGCGCCCACCAAGGTCCACGCGGGTTGGTAGTAATGGGTGTCCGATGGTTCAATAACCGCTACGTCCTTGGCTTTCTTTTGCTTTATCAGTTGCGACGCCACCATGATGCCGGCAGTACCCCCTCCAATAACAAGAATTTGATGATGTGAGCTCATTTATTGTAAATTTTTATTCAACCTGTTAAATATATAGGGTATTTTTTACGAATTGTGTAACAAAGGTTACAGAGTCTTGAATTTATATGATAGCAGTCATAAAAAAGACCGATTTCTAACGAAGAAATCGGTCTTTACAAAATGATTAAAATGATAATTATTTTGTTTTGCAGGTACTGATCCCGAAGAGCGTATACAGCGGGCAAAAACTGACGAGACTCGTCAACACAAAAATGGTGGCCAAGGCCATCAATACATAGGCCAAGGTTCCCCCGATGACATTAAAATAGTACAGGGCAAACACTGCCAATGCAATAATGATTCGGACGGTTTTATCCGCACTTCCCATATTTTTTTTCATGATTAAAAGTTTAATTGGTTTCTATTGTTTTAAAATCCCAACCAACTGTTCAAGTCGGTGATGTTTCCGTTACATTTTGGTAGTTAATGCGTTACGATTCAAAATTGACTCTAATATAGTGATATTATCGGTCAAGTTTTGTAACCAAAGTTACCAAACCTTACGGAGTAAGAAATTATCTTTGACCTCATAAATTTGGACGATGGAATATCTAAAAGCTTTTTACGATGCTTTTTTGGGAACCCTCAACTGGACCTGGAAATCCATCCTATTTGAGGTTCCTTGGTATACCAATTATTTTTGGGGACTCATGGTGATTTCTTTGCTTGTTTGGGCATTGGAAATTGCCTTTCCTTGGCGAAAGAACCAGGGTATTTTCAGAAAGGATTTTTGGCTGGACGCCTTCTATATGTTTTTCAACTTTTTCCTTTTTGCGATTGTCATCAGCGGGGTATATAAAGTTCTTCAGTTGTTCTTTGAAGAAATGGGCATTACTGCCAAGAGTTTGGCCCTAATAGATTTTACCCCATGGCCTTCTTGGGCGCAATTGTTCGTTTTTTTCCTGATTTTGGATTTTGTTCAATGGTTTACCCATATACTTTTGCACAGATATGAGGTACTATGGAATTTTCACAAGGTACACCACAGCGTTAAGGAAATGGGCTTTGCGGCACATTTGCGCTATCACTGGATGGAAAACATCCTATACAAGCCTCTAAAAACCTTTGGTGTAATGCTATTGGGTGGTTTTGAGCCGGAACAGGCCTATATTGTCCACTTTTTCGCCATTGCTATCGGGCACTTGAATCATTCCAATATCAAGATTACCTGGGGACCCTTGAAATACCTTTTGAACAATCCGGTGATGCATCTATACCATCATGCCTACAACCTGCCCTCGGATAAGCGATATGGCGTAAATTTCGGCATCAGTTTAAGTCTTTGGGATTATATTTTCAAAACCGATTATGTTCCAGAAGATAGTGGTACCGTGGAACTTGGCTTTGCTGGTGAGGAGTCCCTACCAAAAGATTTTTTTGGGCAATTGTTTTATGGATTTCGCTGGAAGAAAAAGGTAGGGTAAGTCCTTGTTAACGAAGGTTATAAAACTCCAATCACGTAAGTTTTAATGATTATTAAATAGTTCTACTAACTTTCCCAATCAAGGATGTGTACATGACAATTGTCAGGTTTTAGTATTATTTAATTAAGTAGTTTGTGGCTAAATAAAAATGTCAAGTATGAGAAATGTTATTTTGCCCACCGATTTTTCACCCAATGCCCAAAAGGCAATTGCCTACGCCCAAAATCTTTTTAAGGGGAACACCACAACGTTTTATTTGGTAAATGTCATGGATGGGGCCGTCCCCTATAGTACTACTGGCATAGGTACCAAAAGGATGGCAGAGACCATCAATAAATCACTGTTGGAGCAGTCCAATGAAGGTTTGGAGACCACCATGGCCGATCTTAAGGCACAGGGCATAGCAGAGGAACACACTTTCGTGCCATGTTCCCTAAAGGGCTCTTTTTTTAATACTATTGAAAAGTTTATTGAGGAAAAGGACATTCATTATGTAATCATGGGTACCAAAGGGGCCTCCGGTCTTAAAGAGATGACCTTGGGAAGCAATACCAGTAGCCTTTTGGGAAAAGTACTGGCGGCGGTCCTAGCCGTACCAGAGAATTATAGTTTCCAGAACATCGAAGAATTGGTCTTTGCTACCGATTTCGAGGTTGACTATTCTGAAAAGGGACTTGCACCCTTGCTGGATCTTAGGAGGGATCATAATGCACGCATTGCAGTGCTGTTCTTGGATGAGCAACGAAAAGGGTTGAGCGGCACCCAAATTACGGCCAAGTCCTATCTACAGACTCTTTTAAAAGAAGAAAACAGTGATTTTTTTGAACTGGACGGGGTAGGTGTCGCTATGGGTGCCCGGTTGTTCACTAAGAGCCGTAGGGCAGATCTTCTTTGCCTTGTAGCCAAAAAACATGATAAACTGTTGGATTTATTTAGGAAATCTGAAACCAAGGGAATGGTAAACCATGCAGATGTTCCTATTTTGGTTTTGAACCAAGCTAATTTTTAATTGTTCACTGCCATGATTTATTAGGAAGCGCAGACTGGACCGGGACTTTTGTAGCCAAGGAAATAGAGAATAAGGTAATGAGTTTAAAGTTAAAGGTATATTTTTCCCAAGTCAAAGATTTTTCATCCTTTCACCTTTGAACCCCGCCGTTCTTAAGGCTCTTCCTTCTGAAAAGTAATACTCCAAATACCCCGTACCTCATTGGTGGAATATCCCGTAGCGGCATCCTCAGGGTAGCGTTCGTTTAATATGGAGACCACTTCTGAAGGTATATCCTTAGATGGATTCCCATGACATTTCAGGCACATATCGTTGGTGACAATAGGCGCGTAGAAGTGTGTTTTATCGCCGTTTTCGATTACTATGGGCTCATAAACTTCATTTGCCCTAATTTTATCCTTGAAAAAGGCAATGTGCTCCATTTCTTGGGCATTGGCCTTGTTTCTAAGATTTCTGGTCTTGTCCGAAACTCTTTTGATTTTGGCGTTATGTACGATCGCCATGCTATCCGTTAACGGATAGGCCCTTTCATTGCAAAACTTCAATGCCGCGACCGAACCTTCCTTTTGCATTTTTCCCATGAGGTTCTTGCCCAATACATTTTGGGTACTTTGGGCCATCTCCAAGCCTATTTGTTTTGCCGATTTTTTAGGGGCGTCCGCCTCCTTTAGCACTTTTCCTTGCTGCTCAAAGTTGCCGGAACCGTGTCCTTTTTCCCAGTGCTCCTTGAACCAGCCGGGTTCTTCAATTTTATAGTCAAACATATACTCCGATATCATTCTGATATCCTCCTCCGAATATGGCTGATAGGGCATTACCCCGAACCTTTTTAGGGCACCTTTCATCTTACCTTTTTCCAAGCTGGGTTTTTCCACAAAGTTCCAAATGGCATCCACAAATTCCTCCTTATTGGGGCTGTCCATGAGGTATCTTGCCTTAATGGCGATCATGGGCGGTGCAATCCGGGCATCCTCGCCGGCATCGGGACCATGACATACATAGCATTTGGCTTCCATAAGTTCCCTGCCCTTTAAGGCATCTTGTTGGTTAAATGCTGGCTTTTCTATTGCTACCTCGGAAATCGATTTATCAGAATTCCCTGAATTCTTGCAGCTTGCTAAATATAGAAGCGAGATTATGAATAGGATTTTTTTCATCGGATTGATTTTTTGAATTAAATAGGCTTGCACCCGCTTCCTAGGTATTTGTGGGAAGACTAAAAATATCCCTTCGTTGATATGGATTACTGGTCATTCCAATTGAAACATCGGCATCAAAATACCATTTTAAAGCGCTATTTCATTTTACCTGTAGCACAGCTAACATAGGACTTGAATTGTGCCATCTTTGAATTTTCCATATCCACCGACGGATATCCAATTTTCAAAAGCTTTTCCTTAACCAGTAGGGCATCGTCCAAATCCTGGTATTCAAAGGAAACGGAGGAAGTTTCTACGTCCACGGAAACATTGGAAACCGAATCCAATTCAGATACTTTACTGATGATCGTTTTTGCACAGCCCCCACATTTAAGGTTCTGCACCACTAATGTAGCCTTCATACCAGTACTTTTATTATGTTCAGTTCCAGGAATTATAGCCTCCCCGTAGATCGTAAATTTCGTTAAAACCCATAGCTACCAGCTTCTTTGCCGCCTTTTGGCTTCTAGCGCCGGATCTGCAGTAAACATATACAGGTTTATTTTTATCCAATTTCTCAAAAGCCGTCCTGAAGTTCGAGGCATTGAAAAAATCGATGTTAAGGGCCTTTTTTATGTGTCCGCCGTTATATTCAGAAGGGGTCCTTACATCCACCAACTGTACTTTTGGGCCGCTGATGGCAGTGGCATATGCGTTTTTGTCCAAAATGACGATGTTTCCCGTATCGGTAGTGTTCTTGGAACCAAATAGTGCGCTTAGAAATGACATTTGTTACAAATTTTAAAGTGAGAATTTTTAAAAGGAGACAGACTTTCCGGCCTGCCTCCTTTAAACAACCAACCAATTAAAAACAATCGGATCAATACCTATCCCTAAATATCGATCGGATTTTTGTTACTACAGTCGTATTACTATAGTACTCTAAAGGTATAATGTAATCCGGGCACCCACAGTAACTATAGTTACACAAGGAAAAAAAATCGAAAAATTTAGGAATACCGGCCTTTGAGGTAAAAAAAAGACCCACAAAAATCATGAAATGAATCTTTCCGTGGGTCTCTAACTAACTAAAGGTTCTTTGAAGGTATTTGATTTACATTAATTTACAAAGTAGATGGGCAAACATATTCGGAAACCGGTATTCCGGCTTCATTGATGGCTTTAAAACCGCCCTTTACATCGATCAAGTTATGGATGCCCCTACTTTTTAAGATGCTGGCGGCAATCATGCTCCTGTAACCTCCGGCACAATGAACATAAAATGTATCGTTATCCGGAAATTCGGCCAAGTAATCGTTCAAATAATCCAAGGGCGTGTTATGTGCTTCCAATACATGTTCGGAAAGATATTCGCTGTTCTTTCGGACATCGAAAACAGGAATATTTTCCTTTTCCATCTGCGATTTTAATTCCGAAGCATCGACCTGACTAACCGTATCATATTCCATGGAGGCCTTTTTCCAAGCCTCAAACCCGCCTTCCAAATAACCAAGGGTATTGTCAAAACCTACTCTGGATAATCTGGTAACGGCTTCTTCTTCCAAACCTTTTGGTGCCACCAATAGAATGGGTTGTTGTACATCTGCGATCAAGGCTCCCACCCATGGGGCGAAGCTACCATCAAGCCCTATGAATATGGATCGTGGGATATGTCCTTTGGCAAAGTCGGCCGCATTGCGAACATCCAATACAATGGCTCCAGTTTCATTGGCTGCCGATTCAAAGGCTTTTGGGGACAGGGCCCTGGTTCCTCTTTCAAGAATCTGGTCGATATCCTCGTATCCTTCCTTGTTCATTTTTACGTTTAAGGGGAAATATTGTGGCGGAGGCAATAATCCGTCCGTAACTTCTTCGATAAATTCCTCCTTGGTCATGTCCGCTCGAAGGGCATAGTTCATTTTTTTCTGATTTCCCAAGGTATCCACGGTTTCCTTCATCATGTTCTTTCCACATGCGGAACCTGCACCGTGGGCGGGATATACGATTACATCATCGGCGAGTGGCATTATTTTCTCCCGGAGACTGTCGTACAAGAATCCGGCCAGGTCCTTTTCCGTCAATACGCCCATTTTTTGGGCAAGGTCCGGTCTGCCCACATCTCCCAAGAACAGGGTGTCACCGCTAAATATGGCATGGTCCTTTCCATCTTTGTCCTTCAGTAGGTAGGTGGTACTTTCCATGGTATGCCCGGGGGTGTGAAGTACCTTTATGGTTACCTCCCCCAGTTTGAATTCCTGGTTGTCCTTCGCAATGATGGCTTCAAAATTGGGATTGGCGTTGGGGCCAAATACAATGGGTGCCCCGGTCTCCTTGGCCAAGGTAACATGTCCGCTCACGAAATCGGCATGAAAATGTGTCTCAAAAATATACTTGATCTTTGCGTCATCCAGTTTCGCCCTATTGATATATGGTTTTACCTCCCTTAACGGGTCGATAATGGCCACCTCTCCTTTACTTTCTATATAATAAGCTCCCTGAGCAAGGCAACCTGTATAAATCTGTTCAACTTTCATCTGTTTATTTTTATTGTTTTTATTAGGTCAGATGCAATTCGCCAATAACCATCTCAATACGTATCAAGACTTGTTATGGCTCATTTCATGAATACACAGTTTTTAATTGAAGACAAAATTACTAATTGTAATTTACTAAATTGGTAACAAAGGTTACATTTGGCGCAAACAAAAAGCCCCTATAAAAGGGGCTTTATCATGGTTCTCGATGAATTATAACATGGTGGACGGACAGACGTATTCCGACTTTGGAAGTGCCGTTTTGGCAAGGTCGGCGAAGCCTCCCTCTACATCCGCAAAATCCTGCCATCCCCGTTGTTTCAGTATGGATGCGGCAATCATACTTCTATAACCGCCCGCACAGTGTAGCACAAATGTATTTTCCTTGGGAAATTCCGCCAAATGTTGGTTTATCTCATTCAATGGAATGTTCACCGCACCGATCAAATGCTCGGAATCAAATTCGCTTTTTTTGCGAACATCGATTATTAATGGTATTTCGTCTTTCATGGCTTTTTCCAGTTCCGTGGCCGAAATGCGGTTGACCATCTCAAATTCCTTACCAGAATCTTTCCAGGCCTCAAAGCCCCCCTTCAAGAAGCCTACGGTGTTGTCATAGCCCACCCTAGATAAGCGCGTAATGGCCTCTTCCTCTTTTCCATCGTAGGTCACTAGAAGAATCTCCTGTTTGATGTCTGGAATCATCTCACCCACCCATTGGGCAAAACTTCCTTCCAAACCAATGTTGATGCTGTTGGGTATAAAGCCCTTCGCAAAATCCGCAGCATCCCTGGTGTCCAAAACCAGGGCCCCGGTTTCATTGGCCACCGCCTCAAAGGCTTGTGGCGAGTAGGGGGTTGTGGCCCTGTCCATTATGTTGTCCAAACTTTCGTAACCCTTGATGTTCATCAATACATTCTTTGGGAAATAGCCCGGTGGTGTGGTAAGCCCGGTAAGCAATTCCTTTATGAACTCCTCCTTGGTCATATCGGCTCGTAGGGCGTAGTTCACCTTTTTTTGGTTTCCCAAGGTATCAGTGGTTTCCTTGCTCATCATTTTTCCGCATGCGGAACCCGCTCCATGGTTGGGATACACGATCAAATCATCGTTCAAGGGCATGATTTTGTTTCGAAGGGAATCGTACAAATGGCCCGCTAATTTTTCCTCCGTCAGTTCGGATACTACATGCTGGGCCAAATCGGGTCTTCCAACATCGCCAATGAACAGGGTGTCACCGGTAATGATTCCATGTTCATGGCCGTTTTCATCTATTAAGAGGTAGGTAGTACTTTCCATAGTATGACCTGGCGTGTGTATCACCTTTACCTTGTAATCGCCTACTTCAAAAATTTGTCCGTCCTCCGCGGTTATAGCTTCATAGGCAGGCTTTGCTCCCGGTCCAAAAACGATTTCGGCATTGGCTTTTTTTTGAAGGTCCAAGTGTCCGCTTACAAAATCCGCATGGAAATGGGTCTCAAAAACATATTTGATTTTCGCATTGTCCTTTTTTGCCCGGTCCAGATATGGATATACTTCCCGCAAGGGGTCGAATACTGCGGCTTCACCTTTGCTTTCAATATAGTAGGCGGCATGCGCCAAGCATCCTGTATAGATCTGTTCTACTTTCATAATTGCTGATATTTAATGGTTCATTTTTTAAAAGTAGGGATTCCAACAAAAGAAAAAAGTGACTTTTGTTACATAAGCCGAAAAATTATCGATGTAAGGAAAAGCGGTAAAATTTGTAAAAACGCGTCTAGGAAACGGTGAAGAACTCCATATAGAAAATAAATACGGCCATCACCAGAATAAAATATCCGAAGCCTTTCTTCAGCTTATTACCGTCGATAAAGTTGCCCATATAACTACCTATAAAGATTCCCAAAAAGGAAAGACCTGTAAAAATGAGAAGGAAAAACCAGTTGATTTCCATGGTCAACGCATCCCCCAAAAAGAAACCCATTAAGGATTTTACCGCAATAATGATCAAGGAGGTTCCCACGGCGACCTTCATTTCTACATTGGCCAAGATAACGAGCGCTGGAATGATCAGAAAACCGCCCCCGGCCCCAATAAGGCCAGTGATACCACCAACCAACAAGCCTTCTGCCAAAATGAGGGGGTAATTGTATTTTACAACGCCAGTCACTTTCTTTGGGGCTTCCTTTTTTGTTTTTAACATGGAATATGCGGCAGGAATCATTAGGATTGCAAACAACCCGAACATACCCATGCGACGTGTAAACTGAAAATCACCTATTTCAAACAAAACATCTGGTAAAATGGGAACGAGATAGTGCCTTACCAAGGTTACCCCTATAATAGCGGGTATACCAAAAACAATCGCCGTTCGCCAGTCCACATATCCTTTTAGATGTTGTTTCCAACCGCCTACCAAGGCACTTGCCCCGACAATAAAAAGGGAGTAGGCCGTGGCCACTTTTTCATTTACGGAAAATAGGTAGGCCAGTACGGGTACGGCCAAAATGGAACCTCCACCGCCAATGAGACCTAGGGATATTCCAATGATTAACGCGCTGGTGTAACCAAATATGTGTAGCACTTCCATGTAACATTTACAATTACAGGTGCGAAGCTATAGCACCTACAGAAGCCTTGCAGTAACATTGGTTACAAAGGATTACAAATCCAAAATTTTAATGTAGTTGCGATGCAGCTCAATGGAGCCCATCTGTTCCAGTTTTTTTAGCAATCTGGAAATCACCACCCTGGAGCTATGCAGTTCGTAGGCTATTTCTTGATGGGTGTTGTTGATGATGTCCCCCTTGTTGATTCTAGCCTTTTCCTTGAGATAACTGATCAAGCGGGCATCCATTTTATCGAATGCGATACTGTCTAAGGTACTCAACAATTCGTTCAGCCTTTCGTGATAGCTGTTGAACACAAAATTTCGCCAGCTCTTGTATTTTACGGTCCATTCCTCCATTTTTTGCATGGGCACCATAATAAGCTTGCTATCGGTTTCCGTAATGGCCCTGATTTCACTTTTGGAATCTCCCATACAGCAGGCCAAGGTCATGGAGCAGGTGTCCCCTTTTTCCAAATAATACAACAGAAGCTCGTCCCCATCATTGTCCTCCCTTAGGATTTTGATGGCTCCTGAAATCAAGAGTGGCATTCCCTTGATGTAATCACCAATTTCAATGAGTTTGTATCCTTCGGGGACTTCTTTAAAGGTACCTACCTGTACGATTTCATTAATGAGATCCTTTTCAAAAATCGACCCATAACTTTCTGTAAGTTCCTGTATCATTGATGAGATTATTTAACCTTATCGGCAATTTCCTTATTATAGTTGAAGAAAAAATTTGCCCAGATCGACTTTGACACGGCCGCAATCCAGGGCATGGTCAGGACCAAAACGGTCACTATGGCCCCAAATATTCCCAAAATACTAAAATCAAGACCCAAGAGCAACGTTAGAACATATACCGCAACGGCAACCGCTACGCCTACGGCATAGGAAACATACATACTGCCATAATAAAAACTGGGCTCTATGCTGTACTTAAGATTGCATTTGGGACAATGCTCCTTCACTTTATTGAAGTTGCTCAATTTATAGGGGTTCGCCTCTAGAAAAGCCCCTTCATGACATCTAGGACATTTTAAAAATAGAATACTATAGATTTTGGAACCTTTGCCGAACATACCGTGTATTTTACTGCAAAAATAAACTATATAAACCGTTATCTGGGTAACTTTTGTTACAGAGGTTTCGGCCGGATATTTAAAATTCGACCCCATTCTTTATGGAAAACTATGAATCTAAAAACGGTTCACGCATCCCAATATCCCTATTTCCTCAAAATCTTGTCCATGGCTTTACCCTTGGCGAGTTCATCCACCAATTTATCCAGATAGCGTACTTTTTGCAACAGTTTGTCCTCAACTTCCTCCACGCGGTACCCACATATGACACCGGTGATTTTGGAAACATTGGGATTTAGTTTGGGAGCCTCGTCAAAAAAGGTCTCAAAATTTGTTTTGTTCTCAATAATATTGGCCAAGGCTTCCCTATCATAACCTGTTAGCCAGAAAATTATAGTGTCCACATCCTCTTTTGTTCTCCCTTTTTTTTCGGCCTTGGCAATATAATGGGGATATACGCCTGCGAAGGACATGGTGTAGATACGGTGTTTTTTCGGTTCGGACATAGGAAATAGTGGATATTTTTATGTTACAGCTCTCTGAGCCATATGTTTCTAAAACTTATCGGTTCACTGGGGTCGCCGTGTGCCTGAAGTCGGATAGGGGATGGGCCATGTTTTCTATAGCTTGGTGGGCCTATCCAAGGGGTGATTCCCTTAAGTTCGTAATTGTTCTGAACCAAAACCCCATTGTGAAATGCCGTAACACTTGCGGCCGATTTTAGTGTGCCATCCTCATTAAAACGTGGGCCTTTCCAAACGATGTCATAGGTCTGCCACTCGCCGGGTTTTCTGGCGGCATTGGCCAATGGAATGGATTGTTTGTACATAGACCCTACCTGGCCATTGACGTAGGTATCGTTATCGTAGTTGTCCAATATCTGTATTTCATACCCGTCCTCGAACAACCCGGTTTCATCAAGTCCCAGATAGGCTAGGAAAATTCCGCTATTGCCCCTGCTTTGGCCTTCGCCCGTAATATTCTCAGGGATTAGGTATTCCAAATGCAATTGGTAATCCAGGTAGCTGTCTCTCGTCGTGAGACTACCTGCTTTTTTATTGACGGTCATAATGCCGTTTTCCACCTTCCAAGTTTCGGAATTTTCAGGGTTGTCATAGGTCCACTTTTCTAAATCGGTTCCGTCAAAAAGTACAACCGCATCGGACGGTGGCTCGCCGTAGCATTTCCCGGCATCCACTTTGGGAGGAACGGGTTCATACACTTCTGTTTTTTGGGATTCCTTGTATAGTTTTTCCCAGTCTGGTTCTTGGGAGAAACTTAGTATTGAAGTTGAAAAGGCGATTATCGCAAGGGCTAATTTTATTTTCACGAATGGTACTATTTAAGGGTTATTTCACGTATGTTTCCACTGTCAAAAAGGTTTCAAATCTAGAATTAGATCCTACGTTGATAATCACAAGATAGCAATTCGCACTAAGAAATCAAGATCGGTTCTTTCCTTTAGTAAGTATTGATTTAACTTATTTAGTTCTGGGTTACAAATTATGATTAATTCAAAAATAATCCCAAGAACTATGATTTGGATAAAAATAGAATGGAAACCTTTCTAAAAATCTGTAATTGGGAATTAAGTTTTTATCTTAGTTAGGCTTGAAATTTATAAGTATATGGCTTTAAAAGTAGCGATTAAACATTACACCCGATACAAATACGACAGAAGGGTCAATCTGTCCCCCCACATATTTAGACTGCGACCGGCTCCGCATAGCAGAACGCCCATTGAGGCGTATTCGATCAAAATAAAGCCGGAAAACCATTTTTTCAACTGGCAACAGGATCCCTTTGGGAATTATTTGGCCCGTTTGGTCTTTCCTGAAAAAACGGACGAACTTTCCATTGATGTGGAAATCATTGCCGATATGAAGACCATCAATCCCTTCGATTTTTTCGTGGAGGAATCAGTGGAGAATTTTCCTTTCACCTATAAACCCGAACTGAAAAAGGAACTGTTGCCCTATCTTGAAATTACGGAAGAAGGGCCCCTGTTACAGGAATGGTTATCCAAAATAGACAAAACACCCAGACGCAGTATCGATTTTTTAACGAGTCTCAATCAAGGCCTTTACAAGTATTTGAACTATACGATCCGTATGGAACCGGGCGTCCAGACCTGCGAGGAAACCTTGGCCAGAAAGTTGGGTTCCTGTAGGGATTTTGCCTGGCTGTTGGTACAGACCCTTAGGCATTTGGGCCTTGCGGCCCGTTTCGTTTCGGGGTATTTGGTACAGTTGAAGGCCGATGAAAAATCCCTGGACGGTCCGTCCGGTCCCGAAGAGGATTTCACCGATCTGCACGCCTGGGCCGAGGTATATCTCCCCGGTGCTGGGTGGATAGGCTTGGATGCCACTTCCGGTCTGTTGGCGGGGGAAGGACATATCCCACTGGCCTGTACGCCATCCTTTGAAAGTGCCGCTCCGGTATATGGACTCACTGATCCCTGCGAAACCCAATTCGAGTTCGAGAATTCCGTAACCCGAATCTTTGAATCCCCCCGCGTGACAAAACCGTATACGGAAGATCAGTGGCAGGCCATTTACAACCTTGGCTTTGCCGTGGAGGAAGAATTGCAGGAAAACGATGTACGGCTCACGATGGGAGGGGAGCCCACTTTTGTATCCATAGACGACATGGAATCCGAGGAATGGAATACCGCTGCGGATGGTGCGCATAAACGTCAATTGGCCAGTTCCCTCTCGGTCAGATTATTGGAAACTTTTGGCAAAGGCGGGATGCTGCACCATGCCCAGGGAAAATGGTATCCCGGCGAGGCCCTCCCAAGGTGGTTGATCGGGGTACATTGGCGAAAGGACGGCGATACCATTTGGAAGGAACCCGATTTATTGGCATCCTTCACCAAAAAATATGAGCTGCCGAATGATATTACCTCCAAATTTCTAAAAACCCTTACTACCTATTTGAAGTGTCCTGATGATTCCATTATCCCGGCTTACGAGGATGCCTTTTACTTTTTGTGGGAGGAACGGAAACTACCCGTGGATATCGACCCAAAGAAATACGACGAAAAGGATTCTGCCTTACGTAAGAAATTGGGCGAAGTGCTGGAACAGGGTGTCGGGAAAAGTGTTGGGCATGTATTGCCATTGAGTAAAAAAGGGAATCGGTGGATTACAAATCCGTGGAAATTTCGGGGAACACATCTCTTTTTAAGTCCCGGGAATTCGCCCATAGGACTGCGTTTGCCGTTGGAATCCCTGCCCAAAAATCCGGAGATACCCTCGGAACCCACGGCAGAACCGGAATTGTTCGAGGCCAAACCACATCTAAAACCGTATGCCTCAGATTTGAATGAACGGTTGAAAAGTGATGTAATAAATTCCGATAAAAAACATCCGTACGTTCGTACCGCCATTTGCGCCGAAGTACGGGAGGATAAATTGTTTTTATTCCTGCCTCCCTTGGACAGTGCCGATGATTTCTTGGATTTGGTGGCCAGTATCGAGGCAACGGCCAAGGAGCTTCAAGTGCCCGTTATTCTGGAAGGATATGAACCTCCTAGGGACAACCGATTGGAAGTTTTAAAAGTTACCCCGGATCCGGGCGTTATTGAGGTGAACGTGCATCCTGCCAACAATTGGAAGGAACTGACCGAAAATACCCTTAAACTCTACGAGGAAGCGAAAAAATCGCGCCTAGGTACTGAAAAATTCATGTTGGACGGCAAGCACACCGGTACAGGCGGTGGAAACCACGTCACCCTTGGCGGACCCACGCCCGGCGACAGTCCGTTGTTGCGAAACCCGCAATTGTTGCGCAGCTTGCTTACCTTTTGGCAGCACCATCCCGGGCTTTCCTACCTGTTTTCAGGAGCGTTTATTGGACCTACGAGTCAGGCGCCCCGTGTTGATGAGGCGCGTTTGGAGAATTTGTACGAATTGGAAATCGCCTTTTCGCAAATCCCGGAGGACAAGGAAGTTCCTTTTTGGTTGACGGACCGACTCTTTAGGCATTTGTTAACTGATATCACAGGAAATACCCACAGGGCCGAGTTCTGTATCGATAAACTATACTCGCCCGATTCTTCTTCTGGGCGGTTGGGCATTCTGGAACTTAGGGCCTTTGATATGCCTCCACACGCCCAAATGAGCCTGATGCAAATGTTATTGGTACGCACCTTGGTCTCCTGGTTTTGGAAAAAACCATATAAACATGATTTGGTACGTTGGGGTACGGAACTGCATGACAAATTCCTTTTGGAACACTATGTAAAAGAGGATATTAGGGATATAGTGGGGCAGTTGAACGAGGCGGGATATCCCTTTAAATTGGATTGGTTCGACCCATTTTTTGAATTTAGGTTTCCCCTGTATGGCATGGTTGAGATCAACGGGATGCAATTGGAGCTACGCATGGCCATTGAGCCCTGGAATGTCCTGGGCGAAGAGATGTCCGGAAGGGGAACGGCGCGGTATGTGGATTCCTCCTTGGAACGGGTACAGGTAAAATTGAAAAACTTTACGGAACAACGTTATACCTTAACGTGCAACGGAATCAAGGTGGAATTAAGCCCAACGGGAACCAAAGGGGAATATGTGGCTGGGGTACGGTTTAAGGCATGGCAACCTTGGTCCGCCCTGCATCCCACCATAGGTGTGGATACACCCTTGGTTTTTGATATTGTGGATGACTGGAACAAAAAATCGATTGGGGGCTGTACCTATTTTGTTTCGCATCCGGGAGGCCGTTCCTACGATACCTATCCGGTAAATAGTTATGAGGCGGAATCTAGAAGAATTAACCGTTTTTGGGAGTTTGGCCATACCCAAGGTGAAGTTGTACCGATGGAAGTCGTTCCTTCATCAAATTTTGCTGGTAGAATGGTACAACCTAAGTCGGCTTCCAATACATTTGCATACAAAGAGATACCTATAAATCCGGAATATCCGCATGTAACGGATTTAAGAAAGAAGTAATTAGCAGATTTTAATGTCCACAACTACGAAGGCGAGCTGGTTAAATACCTATGAAACAAAGTTTGGGAACGACGAGTTGTTCACCGCAAATAATGATGTAAAGACCTATTGGAAAAAGCTGTTCACGGGCTTTGATAAATTAGGAGAAAACGGACTTTCCGGACGCCAAAAGGATATCGATTGGTTGCTCTTGGAAAATGGGGTCACCTATAACGTATACAATGACCCGCAGGGAATGCACAGGCCATGGAACCTGAATGTAGTTCCCTTGGTCATGCACCGGAACGAATGGCAAAATGTGGAGGCCGGACTAAAGCAACGGGCGGAGTTGTTGAACCTTGTACTGAAGGATGCCTATGGGGAACGAAGATTGATCAAGGACGGCATCATACCGCACGAAATTATCTACGGTCACAGGGGGTTTTTGCGCCAGTGTGCCGGAATCGAATATACTACGGAAAAGCTCCTTTCAATTTATGCGGCCGATTTGGCCCGTGGAACGGACGGTCGTCTTTGGGTGGTGAACGATAGGACCGAGGCCCCTTCCGGTATGGGCTATGCATTGGAAAACCGGTCCACCACAAGTAGGATTCTTCCGGAGATGTACTCCAAAATGAACGTGACCCGATTGTCCACCTTTTTTAAGGAGTTCCATCAGATGTTGATACATGCCGCACCCGGAAAAAAGGACAATCCAAATATTGTAATCCTTACCCCAGGATCACATAACGAAACCTATTTTGAACACGCCTACATGGCATCTTTTTTAGGATACCCACTCGTGCAGGGTAATGATTTAGTGGTGCGCGATGGATTCCTTTGGATGAAGTCCTTACAGGGCCTTAAAAAGATAGATGTGGTATTGCGTAGGGTCGATGATGCCTTTTCGGACCCCTTGGAACTGCGGGAGGATTCGCACCTAGGGGTCGCAGGATTGTTGGATGTAGTCCGAAGAAAAAATGTATCCGTCATTAACCCTGTAGGCAGCGGGGTCATTGAAAACCCCGGTTTGATTCCCTTCATGCATGCCATTTCCAAATACTTTTTAAACGAAGATCTAATACTTCCGCAAATTGCTTCCTGGTGGTGCGGGCAGGAAAAGGAAAAGAACTACGTACTAAATAACCTCTCCAATTTGGTGGTCAAGCGCATAGACCGCACCAATAGGGAGAGCATTTATTTCGGCAAGTTTTTGAGCGATAGCGAATTGGAGTCCTTAAAAGCGCAAATATTGGAGAGGCCCTATAGGTTCGTGGCCCAAGAACAAATCAATTTCTCTACGGCGCCCAATCTATCGGGAAACATCCTGGAGCCTAGAAACGTGGTGACGCGGGCTTTTTCCATTGCATCGGGCGACCAATACAGTGTCATGCCCGGCGGATTGGTACGGGTAGCACCGGACAGTAGGACCGTACGGGTTTCCAATCAAAGGGGAGGTACAAGCAAGGATTTTTGGGTGGTTGAGGACCAAGTGGTTAAGGAGGATAAAAATAAAAATTGGGAACAGAAATCGGCTATAGCCATATCCGGTCTGGACGATTTGCCAAGCCTTACGGCCGAAAACCTATATTGGGCCGGCCGTTATGTGGGTAGAACCCTCGTAAATGCCCGATTTATAAGAACGGTAATGCGTCAGTTGGCCATGGTGCAGAACAGGGATGAAAAGCCGGAAGCCCTAAAACTACAAGTACTTTTAAAGACCGTTACCCATTTAACGGGCACCTATCCCGGCTTTGCCGAAAAAAACAAGGATGGCAATCCGGCCATGGACAGTCCCTATGAGGAAATGCTTTCTGTTATTCGGGACAAAAACAGGGTGGGTAGTTTGGCCCATACTATTGGAATGTTCAGTAATTCCTACTATTCCATTCGGAACCTGTGGTCTTCGGATATGTGGCGGGTCTTTGAGAACATCCAAAAACTATGGCAGGGCTTTTTGGAGGACGAGAATCCGTCCATTCTAAAAATTCTAAAAGTCCTGAACCAACTGATTACCCGCTTAATCGCCTTTATGGGACTTATCGAGGAAAGTATCATGGTACAGCAAGGACTTTTACTTTATTTCATAGGTCTGCAATTGGAACAAAGTATGTTGACCATATCCAAATGCCGTTCCTTGTTGGCCGTAAAATATGAATCGCAGGTAGAGTATGATCTTTTGGAGTATCTGCTTACGAGTCATGAAAGCTTGAATATTTACAGATATAGTTATCGGTCGCACATACAATTGGAACATGTACTGGATTTGGTGATTTTGGACGTGGAATATGCAAGGTCCCTCACGTTTATGATCAAAAGACTTCAAAAGGATATCGCTCGGTTGCCACACTCCAGAAAGGACCAACAGCTTACCAGTTACCAGAAATATGTTTTTAGCGCATTTTCCAAGTTACGACTATCGGAATCGAACAAATTGTGCATGACAAAATCCAAGAACGATGTGGTCAGGGAGGATTTGGACAGTCTTCTCGGGGAGCTTTCCGATCTGTTATATAAAACTTCCCAATCCTTAACGAGCACCTATTTCAACCACACGGATAGACAGACGCAAATGTTCACCCAGTCATTTCCCATTTAAGCATGGTCTTTAACGTTACTCATATCACCACCTATAAATACAATGCCCCGGTCAATTACTGCCATAATATCGCCACGCTGAGGCCACGAAAATCTGACGGACAGGAATTGTTGGACTATAAAATAAACATCAGCCCCAAACCTGCTGAGATCACGGAGCGATTGGATTTTTTCGGAAATTATATAACCCGATTTTCCATACAAGCGGAGCACGATACCCTCAAGGTTATGACCAAGAGCAAGATTATTAGGCACTATGGGACCATACATGATTCGTTCTTTTCCGATGCCTGTAGAAGTATTACCATGACCCAGGCGCTCAATGCCCTGAACGAAAATGACCCTGCCACCATGGAGGCGAAACAGTTTGTACTGGAATCCATATTTATTAGGCGTACCGATAAAAATATTAGGGAATATGCGGAGCTTTCATTTCAAGCAAACCGGTCCGTTTTTGATGCCGCCCATGAGCTGATGCAACGTATTTATACCGATTTCGATTTTGTGTCCGGCTTCACCAGTATCTCTACACCGGTGGAAGAGGTCATGAAAGAAAAAAAGGGGGTCTGTCAAGATTTCGCGCAGATTGCCATCGCCTGCATACGATCAGTGGGGCTGCCTGCACGCTATGTGAGCGGGTATATTGAAACATTACCACCGCCTGGTAAGGAGAAGTTAGTGGGTGCCGATGCTTCGCATGCTTGGTTCTCCATCTTCATTCCCGGTTTTGGATGGGTTGATTTTGACCCAACGAACAACCAAATCCCCAAGGACCAGCATATTGTGGTGGGTTGGGGCAGGGATTACTATGACGTACCTCCCTTAAAAGGAGTGGTCTATGGAAGCGGAAAAAGCAAGCTTAAAGTGTCCGTAGATATTGCGAGGGTATCTTAGGACAATTTCTTTTTAAAGAACTCTATCGTTCTTTTCCAGGCCAACTCCGCTGCCTCCCGGTCATACCTTGGGGTAGTGTCGTTATGAAAGCCGTGATTGGCGTTTTCGTACATATAGGCTTCGTACTGCTTTCCATGTTCCTTAAGTGCTGCTTCATATGCAGGCCAACCTTCATTGACCCGTTTGTCCAATTCGCCAAAATGCAGTAGCAAGGGAGCATTTATTTTATCGATATCCTCCGTAGGCTGACCTCCGTAAAAGGGTACAGCGGCACCAAGGTCCGGAACCTTAACGGCCATCATATTTGAAATCCATCCGCCAAAACAAAATCCTACGACACCCACGTTGCCATTACATTCCGGATGGTTTTTGAGGTATTCGAAGGCCGCAATGAAGTCCTCCAGCATTTCGTCCCTATCCCGCTTCCGCTGCAGTTCCCTGCCATCGTCGTCATTGCCCGGATAGCCACCAAGGGGGGTAAGGGCATCTGGGGCAACGGAAATGAATCCGGCCAGTCCGGCACGTCTGCCCACATCTTCAATATGCGGATTCAGCCCCCTGTTTTCGTGAACGACTACGATACCAAGGAGTTGTTCTTTTGCATCGGCCGGTCTTGAAAGCAAGGCCTTGATGGAACCACCTCCTTTGGGCGAGTTGTAATGGATGTATTCCGATTTTAAATTGGGGTCATCGGCCTGTATCTGAATTTTTTTAACGTAATCCGGAGATATAAAACTCAACAAGGAGGATACCGTAATACCACCCACGGCATAGGTGGAAAGTTTGTCTATGAACAACCTTCTACTTACCCGGTTGTGGGCGTAATCGTCATATAGGTCAAATACCTCCTGTTTGATGTCTTCTTTTCGTAACTCTTTCATATTACTAAGTTTTTAATCGGCAGATTTATAAATGAATTCAACAATCCGGTCCGCATTGATAAAGCCTTGTCCGTGGGTTTCGTCCCATTCTTTGGAAATTCCCATTTTTTGGACCTCCTCCAAAGATTTTCCATCACTTCTAGCTGCTATGATACGTTCCTTCAAGGTAGTCAAAATATCCGTATACTCCTTTAAATCGGTCTTTGAGGAAACGGACCCATGGCCGGGTATGATTTTGGTTTCTTCATCAATAAGCTCCAAGGCCATTGTGGTGTTGGATATCAACCCATCGATGTCGCCCCCAGAACCCAAGTCAATGTAGGGGTAGCGACCGCTAAAAAAATTGTCGCCCATATGGATGACATTGTCCTGTGGAAAGTAATAATAGGTGTCACCGTCCGTGTGGGCAGGATTCACATGCATGGCGTGCACGCTTTTGCCGTTATCGAGGTATAAGGTCATTTTGTCGTTAAAGGTAACAACGGGCCACGCCTCTTGGGGTCTGGGTTCATCGGCTTCAACCATCCGCTTGCGAACGTTCTCGTGGGCAATGATCATGGCTCCGGCATTGGCCAAGTTTTCATTACCGCCCGTGTGGTCACCGTGCACATGGGTATTCAGTACGAAATTAATGGGTTTGTCCGTAATCGTTTGAACATGCGCCACAATCTTTTCGGTCAGGGGCCCAAATTGGTCGTCGATGAGATAAGCGGCATCTTCACCAATAGCCAGTCCTATATTGCCTCCGGCACCAAAAAGTACGTAAACGTTTTCGGTGAGTTTTTCCGAGGTTATGTCTACTTCACTAAAATCACGCTGTGCAAAGGTCAATGACATACAGATAAAAAATACGAAAAGGAAGGGTCTAATTTTTCTCATGGTTTACGTTGGATATAAATTTCAATTGGTCGACAATAATTTCTTTGAGGTTTTATAAAAAACAAACCCATTTACAAATACCCTAAAAGAAAATTCTATTGGACCGTAATGTGATTCATTCTTGGAATTATTCTTTACGATCGCTTCTAAAGTTATGATTTTAAAACGGTAATTCCTGTTGTGGGAGGAATTTTGTTGGTTGGATGTGGCAAGGGTTTAAAAAACTGAATACTAGTCGAATAGCATACTATTTAATTATGAAACATTTAACATATTCATATTAAACCATTCGATTTCTTTAGGGTCCTATGCATTTAACAAACAACTAAATTATAGAACATTATGAAAAACAAACTATTCCTATTAATACTTCTTTCTAGCTTGGCTGTTGGTGCCCAATCAACTTGGACCGCGGACAAGGCACACTCAAAAATTGGTTTTGCGGTTACCCACTTACTAATATCCGAGGTGGATGGCAATTTTGACGAATTCGAAATTTCCGCCACTGCAGGAGATTCGTTCATGGACCCATCCTTTGAAGTTTCTATCAATACCGCTAGTGTTGATACCGACAATGAAAGAAGGGACGGACATTTAAAAAGTGCCGACTTTTTTGACGTAGAAGCCCATCCCACAATGACTTTTAAGACAACATCCGTTGAAAAAACAGGTGATAATACCTTTAAAATGATGGGAGACCTTACCATGCACGGAGTTACAAAACCAGTTAAGCTAGAGGGAAAGGTCAACGGTGTCATTACCGATCAACGAAGTCAAAAGCTTAAGGCCGGACTCAAATTGACTGGTACGCTAGATAGGACTGAATTTGGAGTTGGTGAAGCCAGTGCTGCTATTGGCAGTGAAATCGATTTGACGATTAACTTGGAGATGGCACAACAATAACACAACATTTTGGATCAAATACTAAACCCACTTTTGTGGGTTTTTTTATGTTCAAATAGTTACACAAAAGAGACCAATGAGAATACTGGTAAAAAACCATGCTTTTTAAATGTATATATTACACATAATATTTGTTATATCTGCTATATTAATTTTAAATAGCGCTCCAAATGGGGTATATTTGGGGCGAGAAGTTTAAAAGCAACAAATAAAATTCAAACAACCTTTTAATACATGAACCAGGAAATTGATCAATTGGCAGCGGACAACATTAGGGCGCTGGCCGTAGCCATGGTAGAAAAGGCAAATTCCGGACATCCGGGCGGACCCATGGGCGGGGCTGATTTTATGCATATTCTGTACTCCGAATTCTTTAATTATGACCCTGCAGATATGCATTGGCCGTTCCGTGATCGCTTCTTCATGGATGCGGGTCACTTATCTACCTTGATGTATGCCCAATACTATTTGCTGGGAAACTATAAGAAAGAGGATATTGCCAATTTTAGACAGTGGGGTTCAGTGACTCCCGGCCACCCCGAAGTTGATGTGGCAAGAGGGGTTGAAAATACTTCAGGACCACTAGGTCAGGGACATACCATGGGCGTTGGTGCTGCTATTGCGGCCAAGTTTCTACAAGCCCGTTTTGGGGATTGGATGAACCATAAGGTATATGGATTTATTTCTGACGGTGGTGTTCAAGAGGAAATATCCCAGGGAGCTGGCCGTTTGGCAGGGCATTTGGGCTTGAACAATTTCATTATGTTCTACGATGCAAACGATGTTCAGCTATCTTCGAAGACTGATGAGGTAACCTCGGAAGATACCGCCAAGAAATACGAAGCATGGGGGTGGAAAGTGGTAACTATTGATGGTCATGACCATGACCAAATCAGAAAGGCCCTAGCCGATGCCAATGCGGAAACGGAGAAACCCACCTTAATAATTGGTAGGACCATCATGGGCAAAGGCTGTGTCACCGCTGATGGTGCGCCTTACGAAGGTCATACGGAACTGCATGGAAAACCTATTGGTGACACCGGGGCGGATTATGAAATGACCTTGAAAAACTTGGGTGCCGATGTTGAAAATCCGTTTGAGATTTTCAAGAAAGTGGCCGAGTTCTATGAGGATGTCCTTGGAAGAAAAAGAGCCGCTGCACATGCCAAGAAAAAGGAAATCGATGCCTGGAGGTCAGAAAATATCGAGCTTTCCAGTAAATTGGATGGCTTTTTTGACGGTAAGTTACCAGAACTTGATTTTGGTTCCATAGCCCAAAAGGAGGGTCAGGCTACCAGGGCTGCATCCTCGAATGTGTTGGCATATTTGGCTGAGAACGTGGAGAACATGATTGTTTCCTCTGCGGATCTGTCCAACAGCGATAAAACGGATGGTTTCCTAAAAAAGACGACCATTCTTAAAAATGGGGATTTCTCCGGAGCCTTTTTACAGGCTGGAGTAGCTGAGCTTACCATGGCCGCCGTTGCCAATGGAATTGCGTTACATGGAGGCGTTATACCCGTTGTGGCAACGTTTTTTGTTTTCTCGGATTATATGAAACCTGCCATACGTTTGAGTGCAATTCAGGAATTACCTGTCAAGTATGTTTGGACCCACGATGCCTTTAGGGTAGGGGAAGATGGTCCAACGCACCAACCCATTGAACAGGAGGCTCAAATTCGATTATTGGAAAAATTGAAGAACCACAGTCATGCGCAAAGCTTTGTGGCCTTGCGTCCGGCGGATTCGCAAGAGACCAACGTTGCTTGGAAAATGGCCATGGAGAACAAAAAGACGCCCACGGGGCTTATTTTATCCAGACAGAATATCAAGGACGTTGCTGCGCAGTCCGGTAGTCGCTATGAAGCTGCTCTTGGTGCAGAAAAAGGTGGGTATTTGGTCAAAGAATCCAAGGATCCGGATGTAATACTAATAGCCAATGGTTCCGAGGTTTCTACCTTAATGGACGCTTCCAAACTGTTGGAGGAAAAGAAAGGGCTTAGGGTGAATATAGCCTCCATACCATCCGAAGGTATTTTTAGACAACAGTCTAAGGAATACCAGGAAAAAGTGATTCCAAGCAATAAGCCCGTTTTTGGACTTACTGCAGGTTTGCCCGTAAACCTAGAAGGTTTGGCAGGGCCAAATGGCAAGGTTTTCGGACTTGACCACTTTGGATATTCCGCTCCGGCAACAGTTTTGGACGAAAAATTTGGATTTACGGGAGATCAAGTGTATACTGAGGTGATAGAATTTTTAAACAAATAAAATAACGAACGATGAAATTTTTTATAGATACGGCAAACCTCGACGAAATTAAAGAGGCCCAGGATATGGGGGTACTGGATGGGGTTACTACCAATCCCTCCTTAATGGCCAAAGAAGGCATTACAGGAAAAGAGAACATCCTTAACCACTACAAAAAAATCTGTGATTTGGTGGACGGACATGTGAGCGCGGAAGTCATTTCCACAGATTTTGACGGAATGGTCGAAGAAGGGGAGAAGTTGGCGGCCTTGAACTCGCAGATAGTGGTGAAACTGCCCATGATCGCCGATGGTGTAAAGGCCTGTAAGTATTTTTCAGATAAAGGAATCAAAACCAATGTAACGTTGGTTTTTTCTGCCGGACAGGCATTATTGGCCGCCAAAGCAGGAGCTACCTACGTTTCGCCATTCATTGGTAGGTTGGACGATATCTCCACGGACGGACTTGGACTGATTTCGGATATCCGCTTGATTTACGACAACTATGGCTTTGAAACGGAAATTTTGGCCGCATCCGTGCGTCACGTAATGCACGTTTTGGATTGTGCAAAAATAGGTGCAGATGTGATGACGGGCCCATTATCCGCTATAAAAGGACTTTTAAAGCACCCTTTAACAGATAGTGGTTTGGCCAAATTCTTGGAAGATTACAAGAAAGGAAACTAATAGTTAACACGTTTAAAATTAGGTTAATATCTTGATATTTAAACATTTTCTTTTGTAGAGGTATTTAACTTACAGCAACAAACCCCTCCATTAGGGTTTCATTGAAAATAGCATAAAAAAACACCTGGCCTGTCCAGGTGTTTTTTGTTAGGTGTAATAAGGTATTGCTATTGTCTTCCTGTGGCATAATATGTAGATTTACGGATGATTAATACATTTAGGATGCAAAAATTCTTCATAGTTTATATCCCGATAGTAATCTCACTAATTCTTTTAGGATGCAAAGAGGAGGCAAAAAAACCTGCAGATGGCCCGAAAACTGAAAATGAACCTAGTCCTATCGCCGCAACAGCGGCTAGTATACTGGTAAAGAAACCAGAAAGTATTTCCACACCGGAAGGTATGGTCTGGATACCTGGCGGGCAATTGAAACAAGGGGCCGTTCAACAGGACAAAATGGCCATGCAGCATGAGAAACCTGCCATTGATGTGTTGGTGGATGGATTTTTTATGGATGTTACAGAGGTCACCAATGCCCAATTCAAAAATTTCGTCTCCGAAACGGGATACATTACGACCGCCGAAAGAGCCATAGATTGGGAGGAGTTAAAAAAACAGGTGCCGGAGGGCACGGAGAAACCCCATGACTCGGTTCTGCAGCCCGGGGCACTTACCTTTAAAAAAACGAAAACATCTGTACCCAATCTGTATGATTTTTCACAATGGTGGAATTGGACCATTGGTGCGGATTGGAAACACCCCAATGGTCCCGGTAGTTCCATTGTAGGTAAGGACGACTATCCCGTGGTTCAGATTTCCTTTGAAGATGCCATGGCCTATTGCGAATGGGCCGGTAGACGCCTACCTACCGAGGCGGAATGGGAACTGGCAGCCAGAGCCGGACAAGTCGGAACCACCTTCTTTTGGGGCGATGATATTACGGTTCTAAAGGACCGAGCCAATACGTGGGAAGGGGAATTTCCCGTTACGAATACAAAAGCCGATGGCTTTGAATTGAGGGCTCCTGTGAAGTCCTATCCCCCCAATGATTATGGGCTATATGACATGGCCGGCAATGTTTGGGAATGGACCAGTGATTGGTATAATACAAATTATTATAAGGAGGCCAAAGCTTCGGGCATGGTTCAAAGAAATCCACAAGGTGCCAAAGCCCCGTTTACTCCAAATAACCCCTTGGCCAAGGAAAGGGTAATCAAAGGTGGTTCTTTTTTATGTAGCGCTTCCTACTGCGCAAGCTATCGCGTTTCCGCCAGGATGGGCTCCAGTATGGATTCCTCATTGGAACATACGGGATTTAGGACGGTCGCCACTGCAGCCATGCTTGAATAATCACGGTCAGTTCCAATAATTGAGCAATTTGTCCAAGGCGAGGTTATTGTTTCTGCTTATGGGTAGTCTTTTGTCCCTTACTTGAACATGGGCATGATTATACATTTCTATTTTTTCTATATTGACGATATAGGATTTATGTATTCGTAAGAATTTGTCATAGGGCAGTTTTTCCATAAAGGCCTTCATGGAAGAGAGTACGACTAACTTCTTTTCTTGAGTGACAATCTTTATATAGTCTCCCAAGGCCTCCACCCAAAGAATGTTCTTGGGTTTTAGCCGAACTTCCTTTAAATTGCATCGAACCAATATACTGTTTTCATCAGTTTCAATTTCCTTAGAAAGGTTGATGTTCGTAATAACCTTATGTATTGCTTTGTTAAATCGTTCTAAGGAAAATGGTTTTAATAAATAATCATTTACATTAAAATCGAAGGCCCTTATGGCATAGTTTGGATTTGCTGAGGTTACAATGGTGGAAAAGTCACCATTAAGATGTTCCAAAACTTCAAATCCGTTGATATCCGGTAGTTCTAGATCAAGAAACAGCAGGTTTATCGGGTTAAGTTTCAAAAAATCCCTTGCCTCTTTACCGTTTCTAAAGGATTTTATTAGTTCAAGGTGGGGATTCAAATCAATATTTTTTTCCAATATCTTGAGATGGGTTTTAGAATCCTCCACTACAGCACAATGCAGTGTTTTCATAATAGCTTCAAATAGGTTTCTGCCTTATATACGGGGTTTTTTCAACTAGGTTCACTTTTTTATTTTAAGGTTTCGTTCAATCCATGTTTTCATCCTTGGGAACAATTGTAGCCTGTGAAAACTTTTGATAACTTAGGTGTAAGGTTTTTGTCCAAAAACTTACTTTTGTAGAACTAAATGAAAGCGTATTATTATGTCGGATGCAATAGAGCGAGTTAAAACATTAATTATAGGTTCCGGTCCTGCGGGATACACAGCCGCCATCTATGCGGCAAGGGCCGACCTAAAGCCGGTTTTGTATACAGGTATGGAGCCGGGCGGACAACTTACCACGACCACGGAGGTGGACAACTTCCCCGGATATCCAGAAGGAATAGACGGACCTTCCATGATGGTGCAGTTACAGCAGCAGGCGGAGCGTTTTGGAACGGAAGTACGCATTGGGATGGTTACCAAGGCGGAATTCGGAAAAAAAGAGGGCGATATCCACAAAATTACCGTGGACAATGATAAGATAATCGAGGCGGAGACCGTAATAATCTCCACCGGGGCTTCGGCCAAATATCTAAACATTCCAAGTGAACAGAGATTACGCGGCGGCGGAGTTTCCGCCTGTGCCGTTTGTGACGGATTTTTCTATAAGGGACAGGACGTCGCTATTGTGGGTGCAGGGGATACCGCTGCAGAAGAAGCCTCATATTTGGCAAATATCTGTAACAAAGTGACCATGTTGGTGCGTAAGGACTACATGAGGGCTTCAAAGGCCATGCAGCACAGGGTGCAGAGCCTTAAGAACATCGAAATAAAATACAATACGGAAGTGGACGAGGTACTGGGAGACCAAGTGGTGGAAGGACTTAGAATGGTGAACAACCAAACCGGGGAAAAGGAGGAGATTGCCATCACCGGTCTGTTCATTGCCATTGGGCACAAGCCCAACACGGATATTTTCAAGGGTCAATTGGATATGGACGAAACGGGCTATATCATTACCAAGGGCAAATCAACCAAAACCAATGTTCCCGGGGTTTTTGCCTCCGGAGACGCCCAGGACAAGGAGTATAGACAGGCCGTTACCGCGGCGGGTACGGGATGTATGGCGGCCCTGGATGCGGAACGTTACCTGGCCACTATTGGTTCCGTAGCTGAGACCGTAGCGGACAACTATAATATTTGAGAATCATTTAAACTAAATAGAAAAGCGCCATGAATGGCGCTTTTTTGTTCCATAAAAATGCCGCTTTTCTAATCGATTCGTTTATAATTTTCGGCATAAATTCTATTGCCGTTATCGTCCAAGGTAATCTGGCTGTAATTGTTTTCGTCCAACACCAGTTCAAACTTAAAGACTTTCACGGTGTCCTGAACCTTCATCATTTCTGCGGAGGCAAACTCCAAACGCTCTTCCAACTCGTCTTCAGTATTGGTATAGGACCCATATCCAAACCATTCTACTGGATCGTCAGGTGAGTAGCGAGTCCACATTACTTTGCCTTTACTGTAGATTTTTACTTGCCGATATCCATTTACGTTTTGTAAGGTGTCCGAAACACCTTGTTCATCATAATTATATCGGTTGATTAGCTCCCAAGTCCCTTCCAGGGAATTTGGTGTTTGCAGTTTTGTGGAAGCAATACTGGTAAGGGTAACCAATATAAACATCAAAAAAACCGACCCAATTAATTTTTTCATGGCCAAATTATTTAATGATTATTAATACCATAAAAGATACAAATAATATTAATAATTTAACAAAATTTATATATAATAATTACAAAATATTCATTAATGTTTTATCTGGATTCTACTGTTTAAATGAATTTAAGGTATTTACAAGCAACTCGATATCTGAAGAGCGGTGCGAGGCAGAAAGTACAATACGGCTCATATTGTCTGAAGCATCATCGGGATAATTGAAGTTGGTAATCACCATCTTTTGCATTTCAAGGAATTCCACCAACTTCGGATTTAGAAAGGTAAATGTTGGGTGCCCATCCATGTACCTAAAATGCTTCAGCGATTCCAACTTCTCCAAAAATCGGGCTAGATTTTCCTGCAGTATTGTTCGTCTTTCATAATAGATGGGCGTTGCTTCCAAAAAGGTGGCCACCGCGGCAGGACTTGCCGGACTTGCCCCGCCATAAAACGAACTGTTTTCCATTTGTAGCAAGTCTTCCTTGTTTCCAAAAATAGCGCCCGCTTGTATCCCAAACCCCTTTCCCAAGGAGCAACATACAAATAGTTTTTTAGGGTTCAACGCCTCCAAAGAACGATAGACACCGCTCCCGTTATTTCCAATAATACCAATGCCATGGGAATCGTCCGCCACGATGACTATATCTTTTAGGGGAAGTATTTTCAAACTTTCAAAATTGGGAAAACCACCACCTGAAAAATCAATGGCGTCCATGAAAAGTACCGGTGTTTTGGCGTTGGGTTCATTCAGGTAATTTCGCAGCGCTATGTTCAAGCTGGCATAGGTTACATAGTTCTTGACCTTGTTCCTGAAAAGTGCAGAGTGGGTATTGGGTGCAAAAAAGGGCTTGTAGGATTTATTGTGGATATAATCCGATAAAAACTGTCCCGCCAAATAACCGGATGATTGTGTTATACAGGCTTCACTGCCCACCAAATCTGCAAGATAGTCCTCTGCCAGTGCAAATACCGAAAACCGGACGTTGGATTTTCTGGAAGCACTATAATTGGTGCCGTATTTCCGGATATTTTTGATAAATAGATCCTGAAAGGGTTCATAGTCTTGGAGCCCCAAATAGGATGTCCCGCCAAAGTACAGGTATTTTTCATCCGCTACCGTAATCTGTCTTCCTGGAAATGAATCGATGTACAAGGCCATGAAGCTTATAATAGGGTTATACCGCTACCGGCCAATTCCGGAAAAATGACCTTTCCGTTCTCCTGTATCTCCACGCCCTTGGCAATATCTTCCTTTAAAAGCATTGCTCCGTCCATATCCACGTAATCCAATTGTGGTAATAACTGTGCAATGGCCGAAATACCAACGGAAGATTCCGTCATACATCCTACCATGACTTTTAGTCCCAATTCTTTACCCTTTTTAATCATGCGCAGGGCAGGAGTGAGGCCTCCACACTTAGTGAGCTTAATATTGATTCCATTAAAATGTAAGGCACATTTTTCCACATCGGTTTCCAAAATGCAACTTTCATCGGCAATAACGGGTAGGACACTATGATGTGCTACTTTTTCCATACCCTCCCAATCATCGGCCTTTAAGGGCTGTTCCAGAAATTCCACGCCAAGTTCCTTCAGCACCGGGGCATTTGCTATGGTTTTCTTGGCCGTCCAAGCACAATTGGCGTCTATCCTAAAAACGGCATCGGTATGTTTTCGTAGCTCCCGTACGATGGCGACATCGTCCTGTGTTCCCAACTTGATTTTATAGATGGGCCAAGGCATTTCCTTCATTTTGGCCACCATATCCACCACGGGCGCTATACCAATGGTGTAATTGGTAAGTGGGTAACGGTCGTTTTGTGTCCCCCAAAGTTCGTATAAAGGCTTGCCCCTTAATTTTCCATAAAGGTCATGGGCTGCCAGATCCATGGCACAAAGCGCAAAATTGGAAAGGCCCCTTGCCCTTAGAAATCCATGGAAGGCCTCTGGATTTTGAAAATCATATGCCGCCACCTCTTTTCGAACGGCTTCTATTTCGGCCATCATGCTCTCTATGGTAATTTTATAGTACGGATTGCTCGTGGCCTCCCCAAACCCTGTATGTCCGTTTAAGCTAAGAGACACAATCAAGGTATCCTGAAAATCATGGGATTCCCTAGAAATGCTGAAGGTGTGCCGCAGGGCAAGGATGTGTTTTTGAAGCTGTATCTGCATGGGTCAAATCTTTACACGAAGATGCAAAAGACCAATCAGGTTTCCAAGACCAAATTGGGAGAAATACAAAGAAAAACCCACTGATTTTTCAGTGGGTCCGTTGGTTGATTGATTGATGAAAGACAGTTTCTAATACTTATGTACACTTCCGGAAACCGATTTGTTCTTTTTCACCGTTGGGTCGCCTTTATAGGATATATTGCCTCCACTACTGGCATCCGCCGTAAGAAGGTCGGACACGTTCACGCTGATGTTGGAACCGCTGCTGGCTTCGGCACGGCATTCTTCGGAAATCAAGTCCTTCGCCTTAATATTCGCACCGCTGCTGCCGTCTACATACACTTGCTTGGCGTTTCCTGTAATTTCAATATTGGCGCCACTGCTTGCATCTATGTCCATGTGATTGGCGTTCACCTCTATATTCAAAATGGAACCGCTACTGGAATCTACATTGATATGGTCTCCATTAATTAGGTTTTGGGATGTTAGCTGGGCCCCGCTGGAGCTTTCCAAGGAAGTGATCTCCGGTAGGGAAACAAAAACTTTTTTGGTAGCCCTTCCAATGTTCTCAATAGCGTGGATTTTTAATTTTCCGTTGCGAATATCCGTACCGATGAGGTCGATAATATTTTCGTCACCTTCTACTGAAATGCTAAAGTCCGATGCCTGGGTAACATAGACCTGTATACCTTCCGAAGCATGGACCTCATTGAAATCCTCCGTTACTTCCCTGGATTCTTCCACTACTACGCCGTTCCCGGCCTTGCCAGACCCAAAGTCCCCAAAGTTTATGTCGAAGCCACAGGAGCTAAGAAATAGTGCAAGTACGAATGCGATGGTTACTCTAACTAGTGTTGTCATGATTGTTGTTTTTTAGGTTGTTGCTTTTTTGATTGATGTAAAATTGATGTTTTGTATTCTTTTTAGTAAATGATTGCTACCGATCTGTCGTTTTCTCTTTCTGAACTGTAATCTTTGAAATTAATTCTTGGAAATGGTCTTTCGCATCGTAGTATCACCGTCCTGTGCCTGTATCTCTATCTTGCTTTCATTTGCATCGATGTTGATATCCACTTTTTCTTCGTCGTTGTCCTTCGCATTGATACGGACCCCGTTTTCATCGATTTTCATTTTAAATGATTCCCCATCGGTATCATTGATGTTGATATCGATGCCATCTTCATTGATACGCACCCTGTTGTTGGAGCCTTCGTCAAATTCCATATCGGCGGGGCAATCAAGGCAACGTAGTTCGTTATCGTTTTCCATTTGCCAAGTATAGCCGTCCAAGTCGTTCGTATCTCGATCTGTATCGGCACGCATGACCCAACTGCGACCTTCCCCGCGATTATAGGTAAGAACGGTTCCCACGGGAACAAAAAGATTTACCCGTACTTCTTGGTCATTGAACTTACTATCTCCCGGTATTTGCAGATAGTTGTCCAAAACTAGGCTATTGCCGGACACGGTGTAATCATAATCGATGGCTTCAGCAGTTTCCTTGGCCTTTGCAAATGAGGGGCCGTTGGCTTCCCGCCGCACCTCGATCCTAAAAATGGTATCGGTAGATTTACGAATCCTGAACCGAACGTTTTCGGATACCAAAATCCGCTCTCCATTGTCATCGTGGGTGATAATCATATTTCCCATATGCATTTTACGGTCCCGGTCATAGTCGAACGTGGCCAGGCGTATGTCCAAGGTGTCCAGGGTATTTTCAAAATAGATTTCCCGTTCTGAGGTATCGCTACCGGAATAGGCATGCGATGCCGCTTCCCTAACACCAAAGATTATCAATACGATGATGGAGATCAACCAAAGGCCCAAGAGACTGAATTTGGCAATGTTCCCGATGGACTTCAGGTTTTTGACCAAAATCTTCAACCCTAAATACAGCAGGAAAAAGAACGGGATTCCAATGGCGAAAAAGGCCAATAGGGATACCAACCAGATGGGCATATTGCTGGAGTTGACCACATTGTAGAAGTCTATGCCCGGTACGTTCACCATGTCCATTACCCCCACGGAAATCAATCCTACGAACAGCCCTATCAAGGTAGAAGCCCCTATGATAATCAATAAGATTCCTATGAATTTTCCAAAAATCTTGAATAGGAACATAATAATGTCCCCAAGGGTATCAAAGAATGTTTTGCCTCCTTTTTTGACGGTATTGCCCACTTTTTCGTAGTCAACACTTTTTACACGATCCGCAACGTCCTCAAAACCCTCCTTTACTTTTCGCTCAATATTGCTGATATTCACAGCTTCACCCCGCATATCCAGTTTTTGTGCCGTGGTAGTCGCTTCTGGTATCAATATCCATAGAAGTCCATAGAGTAGGATAAAGCCTCCGCCGGAACCTATGGTCAAAAAGACCCAAAGGATTCGTATCCATAACGGATCTATTCCCAAGTAATGGGCCAGACCCGAGGATACCCCTGCTACATATTTTTGTTCGGTATCACGGTACAGCTTTTTTACACGTGGGGCCGGACCCGTAGTTTTGGACTTTGGTTCGTCCTCAAAAATGTCCTCGTCCACCACATAATCTTCGGGCTGACCCATAATGGCGATTACCTCGTCCACCTGCTTTTGGGTGATTACCTGTCTTTCGTTCTCCAATTTTTCGTAGAAAAGTTCTGCGATCCTGGCCTCTATATCGGCTAAAATTTCATCGCTTCCCGGCGTATTGGCAAAGGAGCGTTTTACACTCTCCAAATACCTACGCATTTTGTTGTACGCATCCTCGTCTATATGGAATAGCGTATTCGCTAGATTTATATTTACTGTCTTGTTCATTGTTAGCTGTTTTTTGTGTTGGTTACCAGATTGGTGGCTTTTCTCAATTCATCCCAGGTGGTGTCCAGTTCCTTTAGGAAAAGTTTACCGGTCTCCGTTAGGGTATAATATTTTCTTGGTGGTCCGGATGTGGATTCTTCCCAACGATAGTTGAGTAGCCCGGCATTTTTTAACCTTGTCAATAGCGGGTAAATGGTTCCTTCCACCACCAGCATTTTGGCATCTTTTAGCGTATCCAGGATTTCCGAGGCGTACTTGTCTTGTCCGTTTAAAATGGACAGGATACAGTACTCCAAGACTCCCTTACGCATCTGCGCTTTTGTATTTTCTACATTCATAATGTCTTTTTCTTTTTTATGCGGCCACCTACCAAGTGGAGATTGCTCTGTCCGCGTTGTTGTGGTCTGCATGGGTTAACGGTTCGTTTTTTTCCCGATAGCTATCGGGAGATGAAAAAACATCCTTGATTGATTTTTGATTGATTCATAAACTCCTATGGGTGTGATGAGTACCCTGATTATTTTAATGTAAACTTATTACTCTGTGCATTAGCCAATGGTCGTCCGTCTTTTTCCAAATGGTTATAAACTTCGATGGTTTTGATTCTGCGTCCGGTTCTTCTTTATTAAAAAAAGTGTGCATTCCTATCTGAACTGCCCCAAAATCGTTTATGGCATGGACCTCTACACTATCCTCGACCAGGGATCTGGTTATCTTCCCACAAATATTGTTTTCAATACTTTTTAAAATTGCTTTTTTGTCCGTTGCCAAACCGCCTTTATCATGATAGAATTCCAAGTCTTCGTCAAAAATGGCCGTCTGTGTTTCCATATCACATGTATTATAAGCGGTGAAGTAGGTGTTGTCCAATTCCAGAATGGTTCTATACAGTTCAGAATCCTTTGAAACCTGCCCAAATGCCATGCTTGTAAAAAAGGCAACGATGCTATATATGATTATTTTCAAAAGATTCATTATTTTATGAATTTAATAGTTATGGGATACTGAAAAGTTTGTCCCTCATTGGTTCTGATGGTTGCCAATATGGTATAGACAATGTTCACTACGAATAATGCGCCCTGTAATAGTCCTGTAATTCCAACAGGTACCAACCAAGTACCAAACCTAAAATCGTCACTATCCAAGTGAAAGTTAAGATTGTTCCATTTGTTTAAATGCCCGAAACCAAAAAAATCGAAATCGAAGATGTTTGGAAAAAAGCCTATGAAAAAGGGAATACTAATAATTCCCAAAACAATGGAATAGAGTAGGAGGCTAATCTGAAAATTCAAGGCCTGTTTTCCATTATGGTCCACAAAGTCATATTCCTTTTTGTTGGCTGTCCATAATATCAATGGCACAATAAAATTCCCAAAAGGGATAAAGAATTTGGAAAACGTACTCGCATGTATCAATGCGGAGAGGTTTCTTTCGTGTTTTGATAGTGATTCGGTCATGGTTCGTTCTTTAATTTGATACTATTTTAAGTTACTAGGTTTTATAAGAATATATTGATTGCATAATAACTTACAATGCAAATATATAGTTAAAAGATGGTACTATGCAACACATAGTACTTAAAATTAACTTTTTATTAACATTTTAGGATATTGATTTTTATCGATATTTTTAGAAAATAAACAGAACAACAATGGCCGTAAGCATCCGTAAATTCAATACGTTCACCTTTTTTAAGTTACCTTCTGCCTGGTGGTGTGGCATACGTTTAAAATATTTGGACCAGCAGAAGGCCGTAGTGACGGTTACGCATAGATGGTTCAATCAAAATCCCTTTAATTCCATGTTTTGGGCAGTGCAGGGTATGGCCGCAGAACTCTCCACAGGGGCCATGATGATCGATCAGATTAATGCCACGGGCAAAAAAATTTCCATGCTAGTGGCCAACAACAACGCCAATTTCTCCAAAAAGGCCACTGGAAAAATCACATTTACATGTGAGGATGGGATACTCATCAAAGAAGCTTTGGAGAAAACGATCGCTACGGGAGAAGGACAAACGGTCTGGATGAAATCGGTTGGTGTGAATACCGATGGGGTAGTGGTGAGTACTTTTAATTTTGAGTGGACGGTAAAGTTGAAGCAATAGAATTAAAGCTTCTTGTTTTATAATCCATGTCGTTAGTTGAAAAATTTCCACAAAACTATTTTAATAATGTTCTGATAGAATTCAATATAGAATCTTCTGTAACAAATTTTTCAAATTAACAACCAATAACTATCAAGAAAAAACAAAGATTCCCGACTTCACGGGAAATAAAAAAATTACAAACTATGAACGCACACGAAATAGATTACGAGATTTTTGGGGAAGAAATGCAATATGTGGAGATAGAGCTAGATCCGCAAGAGGCCGTCGTAGCCGAAGCCGGTAGCTTTATGATGATGGACACCGATATTAAGATGAATACCATTTTTGGGGACGGTAGCAACCAGGATAATAGCGTATTGGGTAAAATATTTTCGGCAGGTAAGCGCATGCTAACGGGTGAAAGCCTTTTTATGACCGCCTTCCTAAATATAGGTCAAGGTAAAAAGAAGGTGAGCTTTGCCTCTCCCTATCCCGGTAAAATTGTGCCCATCGACTTATCTGAACTGGGCGGCAGGTTCATTTGTCAAAAAGATGCCTTTTTATGTGCAGCTAAAGGCGTCTCTGTCGGAATTGAATTCTCAAAACGATTGGGCCGCGGGCTCTTTGGGGGTGAAGGTTTCATTATGCAAAAATTGGAGGGCGACGGTATGACCTTCGTACATGCAGGGGGGACCTTGGCCAAAAAGACGTTGGGTCCCGGTGAGGTTTTAAAAGTCGATACCGGTTGTATCGTTGGGTTTACCAAGGATGTGGACTATGATATTGAATTTATCGGTGGGATACGAAATACCATTTTTGGCGGGGAAGGACTCTTTTTTGCTACCCTTAGGGGTCCGGGTACCGTATACATCCAATCCTTACCTTTCAGCCGACTGGCAGGTCGGGTATTGGCAGCAATCCCGCGAGGTGGCAAGGACAAGGGCGAAGGCAGTATCCTTGGTTCCTTAGGGGATTTGTTGGACGGGGATAACCGATTTTAAAGTTCAAATACAAGCTCAAGAATCAAGTTCAAATTCAGTAAAAAGTTCAAGTTTTTTAGTTCAGAGTGCTGAGTGCAGAGTGCTGAGTAGTTTGTTTAGGCAGTTGGCAGTTGGCAGTTGGCAGTTGGCAGTAAACAATTATCAATTAGCAATAAATAGATATAAATTCAAGAATAGCGATCAGCGTATTGCGCACAGCGTAAGTCCAAAATACAAACAACCAACAACGAACAACGAAACAAGTGGATTTCAAAAACTTAATTACTTTTCTACAAGAACTCAACAAAAACAACAATAAGGAATGGATGGATGCCAATAGAAAGTGGTATCACCAAGTTCGGAATGAATTCGTTGGATGGCTTGATGAACTGAACGATAATCTTCTACGGCAGTATGATGATTATTATGATACGCCAGGTAAAAAGGGAATCAACCGTATCAATAATAATTTACTATATCATCCAAACCGACCCATTTATAAGGACCATTTTGGTGCCGGTTTGGATAAAAGGCCCAACACGGGCGATTTTTATATCGAAATTGGGATGGAGGAATCCATGTTCGCCGGAGGGTTATGGCGACCGGACCCCAAGAGATTGGCCAGCATTAGGGATGCCATCGACTATAATGGAGAAGAATTGGTCGACATTTTGGAAAAGCCTTCTTTTAAAAATGCCTTTGGAGGTTTGATAGAAGACGTAAAACTCACAAGGCCTCCCAAAGGTTTTTCTGAGGACCATCCCCATATCGATTTAATCAAACAAAAGACCTTTGCCGTGATGGCAAAATTTGATAATACCTTGCTGTTTCAAGATAATTTTAACGAAAAGGTTTTCGGTGTCTATAAGGAAATGCTTCCCTTTCGAACATATCTTAACAAGGCCATTACCGTTTAAATGCTATTCGTTGGAGGCCGGAATTAATCTTGCACTTAAATCCGGCGTTTCCATATCCGCATCCAAGGGAAACATGGGACGTTTGATATTTTTATACCCCAATCGTTCTAAATCCTGGTCCACGCCACCAGGTGTCAAGGCCATAATCCAATCACCCCGCATATCATATAGTTCAGGAACCAGATAACCTATCTTTACTACGATAATGTCGGTCTCCATAGGGTTTAGGCCCAAATTGGTGAAATCACTTTTATGATGATAGGGTTTTCTTTTTTTAGTAACAATCACATGTACGCTTCCTACCTTGACCACAACTTCCACTTCAGCATCCCGGTCTCCCTCTTTTATTGATTCGATTGTTCCGGTGATTTCCAGGGGTGGGGCAAATCGGTCATCCACTTCTGCTCCGGCGGTTGCACTTATTTTACCGCCAACGCCTACTTCCAGAGCTTTTTCCACCAATTGTGGCCCAGGAATAGAGGCATATATAATGGAAGGATCATTTTCGGATTTAAATTCGGGCCGATTTAAAATCTGTTGCAAGGTCCATGTTACGTCACCTGCACCACCGGCCGTGGGATTATCACCCATGTCACTGATCATAAAAGGTTTTTTTTCACTCTTAAGTGCCAATGCCAAACTTTCTTCCAGCGTACCCACAGGGGCTACAAATTCAAACTCGTTCCGAACTTCCCAAAAGGCATTTGCCAGCTTTTCAGCTCCTTGGGTCACCCTTTCTTTATCATCCCCTGTGACCATAACTACCGCATGGTTTCGTGGTTCATCTGCCCAGGCATATCCGATCCAGATAGCCGCATCTATGACGCCCTCTTGGTCCGCGACTTCTGGAACTTTCGCATATAGACTTTTACCAGGTTCGATGCGGGTGCTTGTTTTTTCCCCTGGCAGTAAAATAGGAACGGGAATCCAAGCTTTATAGGCGGGTTTTCCTTTACCGTTTTCCAATCGTTCTAACAACAGGCGAACCGAACGTTCCTTGGACTCTAGGGCATCTTCATGAGGTGCCATTCTATAGCAAGTGATAAGGTCACTCTGTTTGGCCAAAGTTTCCGAAACATTACCGTGTAAATCCATGGAGGTTGAAATTAAAACGTCAGGGCCAACTACCTCTCGGATACGTGTAATTAAGTCACCCTCGGCATCCTCCATGCCAACAACGCTCATGGCGCCATGAATATCGAACCAAACACCGTCATAAGGCATGCCCTCTTTCAACATTCTCACCGTTTTTTCTACCATGGATTCATAGGCCTCCCGCGTCACAATGCCTCCGGGAAGTGATTTTCCCAAGAGGGTAGGAACCCATTCCGCCCGCTTTCGAATATCGGTTTCAGCATCAAAAAAATGATATCTGCCAAAAATGGAATCCCCTATTTTGGCATGAAAGGCGGCTTCCCCCGTTTGGGCCGGGGAAAAGGTGCTGGATTCAATGCCAATACCGGCAATAGCGATTTTTGGCAGCTCCTTTTGTACTGTTTTCTTTTCGGATTGGTTTTTGCACCCTATAAAGCTAAAAAGGGAAAGGACAAATAAGAGGACAATTTTTTTCATATGGGAATCTTAAGTTTCATTAAAAATACCACTTATTTTCTTTTTTGCCGTATGCAGTTTTATTGTCATATTCCTGATTAATCCTATCTTTATTGGGTTAACTTATATTTTTTATGGCCAATTTTAATATAGACGCAAAAAAGGACATGACCTATGATGCCATTGTTGTGGGATCAGGAATCAGTGGAGGATGGGCAGCAAAGGAACTTTGTGAAAAGGGACTAAAAACCTTGGTATTGGAAAGAGGACCTATCGTTGAACATGTGGTGGATTACCCTACCATGAATTGGGATCCTTGGGATATGGAATATAGGGGAGGTCTTACTCCTGAAGAAAAAAAGAAGCATTACAAGAACATCCGATCAGGATGGGTGGGCAAGGATACCGAACATTTTTGGGCGGATGATGAAGCCAATCCTTATACGGAAGAGAAGCCGTTTTTATGGTTGAGGGGTCACCAAATGGGAGGTAAATCCCTTCTTTGGGGTAAACAGACGTATCGTTGGAGCGATTTGGACTTTGAGGCCAATGCAAAAGATGGTCACGGTGTAGACTGGCCTATACGATATAAGGATATTGAACCTTGGTACACGTATGTGGAGAAATTTGCGGGAATTAGTGGGGAAGCCTTAGGATTACCACAATTACCCGATAGTCATTTTCTTCCTCCCATGGAACTGAACTGTGTGGAAAAACATGTTAAGGAACGAATAGAAAAGAATTTTGAAGGTAGAAACATGATTATTGGTAGGGTTGCCCATTTGACCCAGCCCCATAATGGAAGGGGACAGTGCCAAAACCGTAATCGATGTAGTAGGGGATGTCCTTATGGAGCCTACTTCAGTAGTAATGCGGTTACCTTGCCAGCGGCGAATGCCACGGGGAATTTGACCATTAGGCCTTACTCTATTGTACAAGAGGTAATTTATGATGACGCCAAAGGAAAGGCTACAGGCGTTCGGGTCATTGACGCGGAAACGAGTGAAGTCATTGAATTCAACTCCAAGATTATCTTCGTAAACGCCTCGGCCTTGAGTACCGCCCATATTTTGATGAACTCGAAATCCAAGCGTTTTGAGAACGGTTTGGGCAATGATAGCGGAGAATTGGGTCATAACTTAATGGATCATACTTACAGGGTTGGTGCCATAGGTAAGGTTGAAGGTTTTGAGGATAAATACTACAAGGGAAGAAGGCCAAATGGTATCTATATCCCTAGATATGTAAATATTGATGAAAAATCTAAATCGGATAAGTTTGTACGTGGATTCGGTTTCCAAGGTAGTGGTTACCGTGGAGGCAATCCGGCGAATATAGAATCCTTTGGGGCCGACTTTAAGGACAGTATATTGAAGCCGGGCGGTTGGGAATTCTTCATTACCGGTTTTGCGGAATGTCTACCGTATCATGACAACAAAATCAGTCTTAATAAAGATGTGTTGGATAAATGGGGGCAACCTACCTTGACCATAGATGCCGAATTTAAGGAGAACGAAAAGGCCTTGAACAAGCAGATTCAGGAGGACGCAGTTGAAATGTTGGAAACAGCCGGACTCAAAGATGTAATGGGATTTGATAAGGAACACCCGCCAGGATATGGAGTACATGAAATGGGAACTGCAAGAATGGGTAGGGACCCAAAAACGTCCGTACTTAATGGATTTAATCAGGTACATGCGGCCAAAAACGTCTTTGTAACGGATGGCGCGTGCATGACTTCCTCGTCTTGTGTGAATCCATCATTGACCTATATGGCCCTGACAGCAAGAGCGGCCGATCATGCAGTATCCGAATTGAAAAAATTTAATATCTAAAATCATGGATAGAAGAAAAGCACTTAAGAAAGCGGGCCTATTGGCAGGTGCAACAATTGCCATGCCCTCCCTTTTTTCCATTTTGCAATCTTGTAAAACAGAGACCCGGTTGGATTGGCAGCCCGAGTTTTTTACCGAGGAGGAGGCTAAGACCATTTCGGCTTTAATAGACACTATTTTACCTACGACCGATACACCCGGCGGTTTGGATGTAAAGGCCGATATGTTCATAGACAAAGTTGTTGCCCAAACGTATGATGCCGAAGGACAACAAAATATGCGAGATGCGATTGCCGAGTTTAATGCTTCCTGTAAGGAAAATTATGGAGCTATTTTTCCGGAACTAAGTAATGCCGACAAAACGGCCGTACTGAAAGAGGCAGAAGCGAGCTCTCCAAAATTCAATCCCGGTGTTTGGGGAACTACTGTTGGGGAGCAAAAACCTGTTGGTTTCTACAGATCAATGAAATCCATGGCTATTTGGGCTTATTTTACATCGGAGGAAATAGGAGAAAATGTATTGAGCTATGACCCCATTCCTGGAACTTATGAGCCTTGTAAACCACTTTCCGAAGTAGGTAATCGTTGGAGTCTGTAATAGGAAACTTGTACCGGTTGTTTTGTAATTTGTAGAAATATATCCTGTTTAACTAAAGGTATCAATACTCGTTTTCTCTAAAAATATCCACCTCACTTATTAGGGTTTTGACCTGGAAGTGGGATGTTTTTTTCGGACTTGATTAAGTAATTTGGTTTTTGGAATTTGGTGCTTGGGATTTCTGAATTTTGAAATCTCACAGCGCTTTAATCTTTTTCTTCAAAACTACCGGTTTACATCTTTATTTTTTCCATTTAATCGGGCTCACATCATCGTGGTTTAGGATCCTCAGGTTATTTCTGTCTATGCGCATGATAAGCTTGCACTCAGGATCCGGGCAGACGACACGGGCATCGGTTTCCATCCAGTCGGCCGGATGGTTTTTTCGCTGTTTGGTGGGTAAGAGGGGAAGGGTGGATTGTAGGGCGTACAAACAAAAATCGGATTTATCTGGCATAGAGAGTTTTCCGCCTTTTAGGTGAAACTTATCCCCGACTTTCATAGAACAGGTGCAATTACCGCCAATACTCTCAACGACTATGGTTAAATCATAGAGTTCAAACTGATCATCTCTCAATTCATTTTCTGTTGTCATCTTTAATTTTGTCTTTCGTTAAATTTTCCCCAACCAAAGATTAAGGTTATGAGTGTCATAATCAAAAGGCCCCAGGACACGAAATTGAACAATCCTACTTCTAAGGGACTTACTTGCGGAATATCGTATTGTTGACCCGTTTTGGTCATGTTCGCCATCAAGATTACGGGAATGAAATAAGGTATTACAAAGGGGAATATGCAGGCGATCAAGCTCAAAAGATTGGCACGCCGTATTTTGGAAACTCCCAAACGCTCGCCCGTTTTTTTTGTAAAGTCGGATACCATTAGAATCGCTACAATGCTATGCGTGGTGAGAAGTACGGCCAAACTCATTACGGTGACTATCCAACTTTCCGCATGCTTTTGGGTTTTGGCCTTGGCTGCTGCAAAATCCACCAAACGGTTCATAAGTCCGCTGGCCTTTAAGGTCGCTACCTGGCCCATTAAGAGTATGGTAAAAAAACTGAGTCCCACGGCCCTATTGATACCAACGATTACAAAGCTCTTGGTCGTAAAATTTTCCAAGTCCAAGGAAATTACGTTTTCAAGATTCAAAAGTCCGAATGCCAGGCTTAATATGGTTCCAAAGAGTAATCCCATCAAAAGGCCGTGCAAAAGATGTTTTCCCTTTAAAAAAAGATAGATGATGAATGAAGGCACCAACATCATAGGGAGTCCTTTAGGACTTCCCAAGGCACCAATATTCACATTGTTCGAACCCACGTTATGGTTGAAAGCCATGAAACTAAAAGCTGCCAAGGCGAACAAACTGGCGGGCAGAATATATTTTAATCGGCTTTTAATGGCCTTGCCAATTTCTGCATCCTGACTCAAGGCACTGGCGATGGTCGTGTCCGAAATTGGAGCAATAAAATCCCCAAAGGTCGCTCCGCCCAAAATCGCTCCGGCCAAGGTGGGCAAATGTGCTCCTAAAACACCGCCAGTTGGGTAGAGCAGGGGGCTGCAAATCAATATGGTTGCAAAACTCGAACCTGTAGATAAAGAAACAATGCAACAAATGAGGAAGGTAGCGATAATGAACCCTGGACCCGAAAGTTTTACCTGATCGGAAAGCCATATAAGCGCCTCTACAAAACCTGTAAGCGTCATAAGTACACCTATTATGGAGGCCAACATCCAAGCGGTGATCATGATCATCACTATTTTTTGGGACATTCCTGAAATGACCACGTGGGAAAACGCGGTTTTGTCCTTACATAAAATAAGACCTAAGCCTAGGGAAAGCATCAGTACCGGCCAAAATCCACGCTCGTCCGGAGCTCCCGAAAGTGCTATGATTATCACTCCAGAAACAAAGACGAAAAAGGGCAATAAGGTGCCTAAGGTACCACCGTAAAACCCAATTTTAGGAAGCGCTTCCTGTGTTTCGTCCAGTTTCAAAGCTAGTCCTCGTTTAGGTTGTACTTCATGATGGAACCGTGCTTGCCTGTCTTGTCGCGCTCCAATTCATAGAAGGGCCCGTTGGGGCCTTTGCTTCGGGAAACAATTGCTTCTATTTTGACAAGGTCATGCCGGGTTAAGGTAAAACTGTCCAATTTCTTGAGTTTATCTAGATGATTCCGGTTTCGGGCACCTACGATGACCCCGCCTACCATCGGCTTTTGTAGGATATATTTACATGCGACTTCGGCGATTCCAACCGCATATTGGTCGGAAATTCTTTTAAGTGTCCGCAAGGCTTCCTGAAAGAGTTCATATCCGCCAAACTCGTCAATGATCAATCGGTATTTGGTCAAGGAACGATTTTCATAGGGTGGAACAGGGTCCGGTGCATTCAGATATCGGTCGCTCAGAAATCCACCGGCCACGGTGCCGTAGCAGAGGTAGGGAATATGGTGTTTTTGGGCAAGGGCGGTCATGTTCTTTTCCACCCGATGGTCCAATACGGAATATTGCACCTGATTCGATGCGATGGTTACACCGGCATCAAGTATTTCCTGAATGCGCTTCGTATCAAAATTGGTAACCCCTAGAAATCGTATTTTTCCGCTTTTTTGCAATTCCGAAAGGTGGACGGCAGTTTCCAAATATTTTGGGAATTGGTAATCCCACCACGCAAATTGTACCAGGTCCAATCGCTCGACACCTAGGCGCTTGAGCGAACGATCGATTATGCGGATTGTATCCTCTTTTTTGAGCGTTGCCAAGACTTTGTAATCCGGCACATATTTGGTGTGTATCTGAAGGGGCGACAACTCTCCCGAGCGGAATTCAGCTTCGTATTTTTTTCGGAATTTGCCAATAAGCTCTTCCACACCGGTATAAATATCGGCACAATCAAACGTGGTGATGCCCGCTTTCACGAAGTGTCGCATATCGGCCAAGGCCTGCTCCTCGGAGATAGTGCCATGACCACCAGCCAAGTGCCACCCACCTTTGATTACCCTTGAAATCGTATATCCGGGTTGTAATGCTATTCGTTCCATTGCTTAGTTTGGGCTCGTTTTTTCAAATATATCATAGAATTCGTCGATGGGTATGGGACCTGATTTCAAAATGGTATCCATAAAAAATTTCAAATTGAACTTGTCTCCAAGGCGTTCTTTCTCCGTTTTTAGTAGTTGGGTGAATTGGGCCCCTCCCAAATAATAGGAGGTAAGCTGCAAGGGGCTGTTAATGATCCGCCCCCAAAGACTTTTGGCGAACTGTGGGGCCAGTAAGGAAGTTTCGGTGGAGAATTTTAAAACCTGCTCCTGGTTCCATCCGTTACAGTGAACCTGCACGGAGGTGTAGGCCCTATTTGCATTTTCCAAGCGTTTTCGCAGATGCGCCAAAAGAGTGAGTTTATTTTCAGCCTCCCAGCCTGCGTCCAAGAGGACTTTTTCCGTAAATGTGGCCCAACCCTCGATATAAATCCCGTAAGGAAAGAGCAATCGAACGGGGTGTGGGGTTTCCCGACTGATTTTTAATTGCATGTAATGCCCTGGAAAAAGCTCATGGATGACGATCATACGGTTAAAGGGCTTGTTGAAGGAAGCCCAAAAATCGACCTGTTCCTGTTGGGGCAGGGTATCCGGAATGGAAGGCAAATTGAGCGTGGTCATGGGGTTGGGGTCGAACGGTGGCGCACTTGCCACCCAACCAATGCGGGCCGCGGGACCTGCACTTTCAGGCGCTGTTTGAATGCGTAGGGTCTGATTTTTAGGTAAGGTGGCAATATCATTTGCTGCGATAAAATCAACGGCCCTATCGGCCAGCTCTTGCCAAAATTCCAGATAATCCGTACTGTTCAAAGGGGCGTCCTTTTCCATATCGGCAAAGGCCGAACCAATAATCTCCAAGTCGGTTTTAGGAAGGTTTTTTGTGGGATAGGTCTCAATAAGGTACTGTGTGGACACTTGAGCGATGAGTTTCCGTACCGATTCAATTTCGTCAAGGGCCATTTGGGCCAATTCGGTCGAAGTCAGTTCGCTGTCCGTATATAATTTTAACCTTCGGTCGTATTCCTGTTTTCCCAATATGGAAGTATCGGGCAGCGAAGTATCCTTCAAGCTTTCTAAGGCAAAAGTTTTTAAGGCTTCGATACTCTTTATCGCGTTCGCCATTTCCGGACAAAGTTGGGAGATTTGATCCCAACCCAAATTTTCATACTTGTCTTGCGATAGATAGGTGAGCGCATCGGATAAATTTTCCAGACCGCTCTCCAAATCGATTTTTGAAACGTTTTTCAGGTTTATTTGTGCAGCCGACGCCAATTTTTCAATGGCTATAAGCCGATGGCAAATAATATCTACTTTTTCGTTGTCCAGAAGATAATCGGCCTTTGCCACCGATGGGATAGCATCCAAAATGAGCTTCGCATACAAGTTTAGGGAATGGGTGTGTCTGGCGAGGTTTTTCCAGGTATCGATTTCCGATTGGGCCTGAACACGTAACAACCTGCCGTCTTTAGGGTCAATATTGGCAGTGGGTTGGGCAATTAGGACCAAAAAGTTTTCGTTGAAGCCAATCCATTGTTTTATATTTTCTTGGGATAGGTCCTCATATTGAAATACAGAAGGTCGCATACCCGCTTCCAATGCTTCGGAAGGATAAAATGCCTTCCAAGCAGCTAGGTAGCGTTCCCCCAAATCTTGCGCTGAGACGGAGAAATTAAATAGGAAACATAATAGCCAATGGCCGAATTGGGTCCTCATAGCATAAAAAACAGGTTTGGTCTAGTTGAGAAAGATAGCAATTTATGCGGATTATGTTCGTTAAATTTAGCACATGGAAAACAGCAGAATAAAAAATATTGAACACGAAATACTTTCCGATAATTGGTACACCCTTAACAAATACACTTTTGAATATCAGAAGTTCGATGGCAGCTGGGAGGTTCAAAAACGGGAATCCTATGACTGTGGCGATGGTGCCGCCGTCCTGCTCTACAATACCAATAAAGGGACCGTGGTGCTTACCCGCCAATTTAGGATGCCCACCTATGTCAATGGGAATACGAACGGAATGATGGTGGAGGTCTGTGCGGGTTTGCTGGACGGACTCACCCCGGAAGAGTGCATCTTAAAGGAAATCCTTGAGGAAACGGGCTATCAACTGACCGAAGTGACGCAGGTATTGGTCACCTATATGTGCCCGGGTTCCGTGACCCAAAAACTCTATCTGTTCGTTGGTGCCTACGAAGACGCCATGAAAATTGAAGAGGGTGGCGGTGCCGAACATGAGACCGAAAATATTGAAGTTCTTGAAATTCCCTTCGAAAAGGCCTTGCAAATGATGGTAACAGGTGAAATTCGCGATGCCAAGACCGTGATGCTGTTGCAGTATGCGCAGCTAAATAAGTTGTTAAGGGTATAAGGAGTTAGGGATTAGGAGTTTAAAGTTAAAAGTTCATAGTCTTTAGTTTCAAGTTTCAAGTTGCAGGTTGGAATTGAAAAAAACAAAAATGAAAAGTGTTTTTTTGCTAATTGCTAATTGCTAATTGCTAATTGCTAAAAGCCAGCACCTAATACCCCTCCCGTAGTACCTCAAAAATAGTTTGCATTCGCTCTTTCACTTCGGATGGGGAGTGCCTAAAGTGATTGTTCATATAACTAAAAATCAACAAACGGCCTTTTTTGGTCCTGAGATACCCGCTCAAACAGTAGTTATTGCCCAAGCTTCCCGACTTTGCAAAGATGTACGGCGCTTCCTCTCCGCCATACCAAGAGTTCAACGTACCCGAAACACCGCCCGCTGGAAAAATACTGAAAAGACGTTCTTCGGGAACTTCTTGATACAACTCGTTTAACACATACACCATGGATTTGGGCGTAAACAGGTTGTATCTTGATAATCCCGAGCCGTCCACCCAACGGGGTTGCTGGGGAAGGTCCTTCAATTGGTTTTTTAAGATATGGTTTCGGGCATTTTCCGAGTTCAGGGTATCCGTCAATACGCCAGAGGCCATGATTAGCAACTGTTCGGCAATAAAATTATCACTTTCATGCATGAGTCGGACATACAAGGAATCCATCTCGATGCCGTAAAGGGTTTTCTTTTCCCCCTTGGGCATTTCATTGATCAAGGTTATCGGCCTAGCAAACAAACCTTCCAAAACACTTTTAACCGTATTGGCATCGGTTATAAAAGGAATTTCAAGGGAATCCCTTTCGGCCGAATCAAAATAAAAGAGGTTCCTTTTCTCTTCTCGGTTCCATGAATGTTGGATTTGCAACACACTGTCCTTAAAATAGGCAGGAGTTACTTTATAATCCGGAGTATCATAGATCATCACCGTATTTCCAAAAATAGGTAGAGCACTTCGCTCCGGGGAATAATACCAAGCAAAATCGTCCCAAGACCATCCCGGACCCATCCTCGTATCCTGAAAGTTGGAGTAGTGGTATGCCAGATTTATGCTGTTTTTTAAGAACGAATAGGCTGTACTGTCCTTTAGGTAATGGTGCAGCAAGGAGGGATCGCCCGTTCCTTCAAAAAATAGAGTGTCGTTTTTTTGAAGATACCTAAGTGCAGGTGCCTGTTTTGGCAATGTTTTTAGGGCCGTGTACAAGGTGAAGATTTTGGTGTTACTGGCCGGCGTAAAATATTTGTCGCTGTTATAACTATATAGGGTATCCTTTGCAATTGGGTCAAGGACTAATAACCCGGTAAATTGGTTATCAAAAAAAGGGGAATTCAAGGTTGTACCAATCGATTTTTCCGTTCTTTTTTTAACGCTGGCGCAACCAAATACAAGGGCTGAGAGCAACAATAGCAGGGATATTTTTCGCATGTAACTATTATGTATTTTATTGTTATCCAATATTTTAGGATATAGTTTTTACTTTTTGTATTTTCCTAAAATAAATTTCCAAAGACGGTTTAACATTTTTTAATCGATTTTAACTTTTTGAATGCAATTTTATATTCGCTTTGGGGTTTAAATTTACACAACAACTAATTTAAAAACGTGTTTAGATGAAAAGAACAATGTTGGAGTACAGTAAGACGGTACTCCAAAAGGTTAGTTTTGATGCCAAATTGTTTTACAAGGAGCTTAAAAAGGCCCTTGAGAGATTGCTGCCCGAGGAGGTAGCCGAATTAAAGGTCTGGTTGGAGTCTTTCGTAGATGACAAACCGGAACTTAGACCAAGTTTAATGTATCTTAATAAATAATCGAAAAGCCACTGAAAAGTGGCTTTTTTTTGAACCAAGAGGATAAACTAGGTTTACTAACCACCACTTTGAATTTGATTACTTGTTTAGGGGGCTTATGATTTTTACGTCCTGAAAAGCAATGGCCCCACGAACCACTCCAGAAATAACATCTCGCAGGGCTTCCGTAATTTGTATTTTCAGTTCGCTTTTATGATAAATTAGGCTTACTTCCCGTGCCGGGGATGGTTCCTTAAAGTACTTTAGGTTCTCTTTTTTATCTGCTTCCAATTCCAAGGTATTTAGAAATGGAAGTAAGGTCATACCAAGGCCTTCATTGGACAGGTTGATCAAGGTCTCAAAGCTTCCACTCTGTAATTGAAAGTGGTCACCGCCCAATTTTTTTGGAGCTTTGCAGAGGTTTAATACGCCTTCCCGGAAGCAATGGCCGTCCTGTAATAATAATATATCGGATACATCCAGATCTTCTACTTCCAAGGTCGAATAACTGCCCAACCTGTGATTTTTAGGGACGTAGCCCACAAAGGGTTCATAGTATAGCGGTCTCTCTATGATAGTGTCCACCTCCAAGGGCGTGGCGGCAATTGCAGCGTCCAAATGGCCGTCCTGGAGATTTTCGATCAGGGTTTCGGTATTCTGCTCCTTGATGATGAGGTTCACCTTTGGGTATTTGTTGATGAAGGTTTTTAGGAACATGGGCAACAAGGTGGGCATAATGGTAGGGATGATGCCCACGGTGTAATCACCACCAATATATCCTTTTTCCTGGTCAACAATATCCTTGATCCTGTTAGCCTCGTTGACGATATTCTTTGCCTGGGCCACAATTTTTTGGCCGACTTCTGTCACCGAAATCGGTTTTTTTCCACGGTCAAAAATTTGTACATCCAACTCATCCTCAAGTTTTTGAACCTGCATACTTAAAGTAGGCTGTGTCACGAAGCTTTTCTCTGCCGCCAAGGTGAAGTTTTGATATTCCGCGACTGCCAATACGTATCTTAATTGGGTAATTGTCATGCTAACGATTTTAATGATAAAGGTATTAAAACTATCAATATTATTTATGACTATCGTCATTTTTATTCAATATCTTTATACTTAGTATTGTAATTGATAACTTAATATATAAATAAACAGATATGAAATTAAATAGTATAGGCTTAGAAACCGACAAATCCGAAGAGATTAGTAAGGATTTAAATTTGCTTTTGGCCAATTTTCAAAGGTATTATCAAAACTTACGTGGAATACATTGGAATATTAAGGGCAAAAGATTCTTTGACTTGCACTTAAAGTTTGAAGAGTTATACACCGACGCAAACGCTAAAGTAGATATGTTGGCAGAGCGTATATTAACCTTGGGCGGTGTTCCTATGCATACTTTCGAGGACTACATTGATATGGCCTCGGTACCTGTAGGCAAGAATATTACCAAGGATGATGAAGCAATTCGTTTGATTGTCAATTCGTTAAAGGAATTGCTAAGTATCGAAAGAGGTATTTTAAAAGTCTCGGGCGAGGCTGATGATGAAGGAACTAATTCCATGATGAGCGACTTCATTACGGAACAGGAAAAAACGGTTTGGATGATGAAGGCTTGGCTGGCAGAAGACATTTAATGGGTATAAAGCATGCGAATTGGTCAGTTATTAAGTTCTCGAACTTTATAACTGACCATTTTTTTTATGAGCCCCAAAGGAAGTTTTTCGTCAAAGGGAAACTGAACGGAACCTTTCCCTTTATTGTAGCCTGCCAATTCCGTCTCAAATGCCGCATATGCGGAAGGGGTGGCATAAAACCCAAAATGCTTCTTATGGGCCGCGAAGTATACCAAAGGCTTCCCGTTCAGTTTGTACGCCGGTATTCCATAACTTATTCCTTCCACGGCCTGAGGAGCGGTTTCTTTGACCAGTTTCTGCAGTACCCGTAATTGCTCCTGTATTTCTATAGGAAAATGGGCAACATAGCTCTCAAAATCGGAAGCCTTGATCATGGTTGGAATAGGAAGGTGCCATCTAGGATATAGATTTAAAATTAGGAAATTCATTCCATAAAGAAGACCTCCAAATGGAAGTCTTTTTGTTTATGATCGCTGTTTTATTTTAGAACCGTATCCTGAATTCCAAATCGGTATCGACTACCTCAAACTTGGAACTTTCAAAACTAGGAGGACCATAGGTCAATTCCCCTGTTGTGGCGTAACTTTCCTTGGGCATACCTGTTGGCTCAAAATCCATACGTTGGTTGCCGTTGGCATCGTGCATCAACATAAGTGCAAAGGTGCCGGGTTCAACATCGGTAAAGGTAAGTGTCACTTCACCTGTGCTTGCATCCACACTTTGATTTTGGATTCCGGCCCCTTTCATAAAGGTATCGGCGGAGTGCAGGGAACCAATGACCTGTCCTTCGCTTGACAGTACGTTTTCAATGGTTACGGTAATGTTTACGCCCTTTTTTTCTTGGGCATATCCGGTCATTACGCTTGTCAGTACCAATCCTAAAATAAATCCTAATTTTTTCATGTTTTCGGTTTTTAAAGTTATTCGATGCCTCAAAATTGCGTTATATCCAAACCACAAAAAAAACGCACCTACCCAATTGTTGAATTTTTGGAGTGAGTTGTTGACCTGTTTTTTTGGAACAGTTCAGGTGGGAAATTCCACACTTCGGTCAAGCCAAGTTTGACAACTTTTTCCATTTGGGGAGTTTTGTGCCGTAATCAATCGGAATAAAAACATCATGAGAATTTTATATCAGTTTATATGCATACTAATTACCTCAGGGACCTTTGCACAAACCGTAGTATCTGGAGTGGTGCTGGATGCAAAGAACAGTCCAATAGAAGGCGCAAATGTTTATTTGGAAGGAACCTATGACGGTGCCTCTACGGATGCCCAAGGTAGTTTCAGTTTTGAAACCACCGAAACGGGCACACAGCACTTACTGGTTTCCATGCTTTCCTATGAAACGTATTCCCAAGCGGGGGACGTTTCCTATTTGAAGGACCTTAAGATAACCTTGTACGAAGCTTTGAACGAACTTACAGGGGTTACCCTAACTGCCGGGAGTTTCAAGGCGGGCGACAATTCAAAGGCTTCGGTATTAAAACCTTTGGATATCGTTACCACGGCAGGGGCTGCAGGCGATTTTGTGGCCGCCCTACAAACGCTTCCAGGAACCAGTACCGTAAACGAGGACGGTAGGTTGTTCGTACGGGGAGGTGCCGCCGGGGAAACCCAAGTCTTCATTGATGGCCTACGGGTTTTTCAGCCTTTCAATGCCACTGCGAACAATATTCCTACACGGGGTAGATTTTCCCCCTTTTTGTTCAAGGGGATTACCTTTAGTACCGGTGGATATTCCGCGGAATACGGTCAGGCACTTTCCAGTGTACTTTTGTTGAACACTACGGATATCCCGGATCAGGAAAAGACGGATATTTCCCTTATGTCCGTTGGTGGTGGACTGGGCCATACCGAAATTTGGGGTCAAGAATCCCTGAGCATCAATGCCAATTATATCAATTTGGCCCCGTACCAAGTGTTGGTACCTTCCGATCAGGATATGCGATGGAACAAACCTTTTGAGTCCATTTCCGGGGAGGCCGTGTTTCGTAGTCTGGGGGACAAAAGTATGTTCAAGCTGTATACGGGTTTCAATCATTCCAATTTGGACATTGCGCAGGCCGATATCAATTTTGAGGAATTTGTGCCTTTTAGTCTGAAAAACAACAATTTGTACTTGAACGCTTCCTACAAACATTTTTTCGATAAGGAATGGACGCTTACCACGGGCGCAAGTATCTCCAATGATACCAACGATATCAATGTGCTGAACAATGCGATTGACTCCAAGGAAACCGCCGTACACCTCAAGGCCAAAATGGGAAAGAGCTTTACGAACCGACTCCAATTGAATTTTGGTACGGAATATTTTGTGCAAGACTTTGATGAAAGTTTCGGCAGTGCTGGAGTAGCCCCCTTTCAATATGGTTTTGACGACGGATTATGGGCCGGTTTTGCGGAAACGGATGTCTACTTCAGCAATCGGTTTGCCATGAAATTGGGCGGACGCATGGAGCACAGCGCGCTATTGGACCAGACCACGCTCTCACCCCGATTTTCATTGGCCTATAAAAGTGGCGAAAAGGGACAATTTTCGTTGGCTTATGGGGACTTCTATCAAAACCCATGGTCTGAGTACCTGAAGTTTGACCAGAACCTAGAGGCCGAAAAAACGTCGCACTACATCCTAAATTATCAATACTTGGATAACGGGAAAACCTTTAGGGCGGAGGGGTATTATAAGAATTATGACGGATTGGTGAAGTTCAATACGGATATGCCCGGGTTCAATTCCGTATTCAATAACAACGGAGGCGGCTATGCAACGGGGCTGGACCTTTTCTGGCGGGACAATAAAAGTATCGAAAACTTGGACTACTGGATTTCCTATTCCTTTTTGGACACCGAAAGGGATTACCGAAATTTCAGGGAAAGGGCCACTCCCAATTTTGCACCTAAACATAGTTTCTCGCTGGTTACCAAATATTGGGTGGAGGATTTGCGTTCCCAGGTAGGGTTTTCGTACAATTATGGTTCCGGAAGACCGTACAACGACCCCAACAAAACCGAATACCTAAGTGAAAAAACCAAACCCTTTAACAATTTGAGCATCAATTGGGCCTATTTACTGTCCCAACAGAAAATCCTATACTTTTCAATCAGCAATGTGGCAGGATTCAACAATGTTAATGGATATCAATATGCGGATTCACCCAATGATCTGGGGTTTTTTGAAAGACGTACCATCCGTCCAAATGCGGATACCTTCTTTTTTGTCGGTTTCTTTTGGACCATCAGCCAGGATAACAATAGCAATCAGTTGAACAACCTCTAAAGAACATATCTGGAAAAATAGTAATCAAAACTATATTTTCCGGCGCCAAAGCCCAAAAAGAAAAGTCCGAAACAAAAGAAGCTGAATACGGGGAGAATATCCCAACTGCCGTCCCATGATCTAAAAAGGATGGTTATCAGCATCATACAAATGATAAAAAAGGCGGTGATTCTGGTATTTGCACCCATAATCAACAAAATACCTCCCATGGCTGTTGTATAACCTGCAGACCAAGCAAAGGTTTTTGGCATAAGACTAAAGGGAATACCAAAATTCGATACTTTTTCCACAAACCAGGGCGCCACCTGTAAAAGCTCTAAACCTTCATCTGCCCATGGGGTGCCAAGTAGTTCCTTGGAGAAAATAAAGGTTAATAAACAGCCCATTATGACCCTAGGAAGTAATAACAATATATTGGGAAGTATTCCCTGCACTTCGTAAGGTTTTAAAATTTTCTTGAAAAATTGTCGTACACGGACCATCTGTCAGTGTTTGATTAATAAAAGTTAGCTTAAGTTTAATTTAACAAAATTTTAGGAATTGTAAAACGAAATTTGAACAATATGCATCCACGATTTTAGCATATAGATCAACGAACTCCCTTTATTTTTTTCAACTTTACAAAAATTAAAGCACAAACAATGACGGCACTAAAAGCATACGCAGCTTCTTCAAAGGAGGCGGATTTAAAACCTTTTGAAATAAATAGGCGGAATATCACCCCTGATGATATCAAAATCGATATTCTATATTGTGGGGTTTGCCATAGCGATTTACATCAGGTACGCAACGACTGGAAAAATTCCCAATATCCCGTGGTTCCCGGGCATGAAATCATTGGAAAAGTCGTGGAAGTAGGAGAGAACGTTTCCAATTTTAAGAAAGGCGATTTGGTGGGCGTGGGCTGTATGGTAGACTCCTGCAAAACGTGTAGCTCATGTAAGGATGATTTGGAACAATTTTGTGAGAATGGCGCCACCATGACCTACAATAGTAAGGATAAACACCTTGGTGGACATACTTTTGGGGGGTATTCGGAAAGCATTGTGGTCGATAAGGATTTTGTATTGCGAATTCCTGAAAATTTGGATGCCAAAGCGGCCGCTCCGCTACTTTGCGCGGGAATTACTACCTATTCCCCGTTGGCCCATTGGGGGGTAAAGAAGGGTGATAAGGTGGGCGTGATCGGTTTAGGAGGTTTGGGCCATATGGGTATCAAGTTCGCCCATGCCATGGGTGCCCATACGGTCATGATCACCACCTCTCCAGACAAGAGTAGTGATGCCAAAAAATTGGGGGCGGATGAAGTTCTCATTTCAAAAGACGAAGACGAAATGAAAAAACACGCAGGCAGCTTCGACTTTCTTTTGAACACCATTCCCGTTGGGCATGACATGAACCCTTATTTGAACCTGTTGAAGCGCGATGCCAGTATGGTCATCGTTGGGGCTGTGGAACCTTTGGATCCTTTGCATGGCGGCGGATTGATCATGGGAAGAAAAAGTATTGCAGGTTCATTGATTGGCGGTATAAAGGAAACACAGGAAATGCTCGACTTCTGTGGCGATCATAACGTGGTGAGCGATATTGAAATGATTAATATCCAGGATATCAATGAAGCGTACGACCGTTTGCAAAAATCGGATGTGAAATATCGATTCGTTATCGACATGAAATCGCTTAAGGAAAGCTGATTCAGGAACGAAGCATTCAGAAATAAAAAAGACGGTCCTTAACCGTCTTTTTTATTTATTACTACCTCCATTGTCTTAATGTGTGATTAAGGTTTTTTACCAAACCACTTGGCAATCACATTTTCGGCAGGTTTAAAACGAGGGGAGAAATCAAGGTCGGTTTTTGCACTTTCCGCAGTGGTCCTATTTTGCCATTCCCAGACATAAATGCCCGCAAACCAAGGCTTGTCCCAATTCTTTTTGAACATGGCCTCATAGGCCAGTTGTTGGGTCTGGTCTGATTTCTTCATGGTATACTTATTAAAATAGGAACCCCATTCCCATGGTTTTATGGTAGCATCGGGGGTACTTTTATAGCCCACTTCCGTAAAAAGGACGGGTTTTCCATATTTTTTATGAACGGCCTCCAAAGCGGCCAAATGTTTGTCCCAGCCTTTTTCGATGCTCTCCAAAGTGGGATGCTCCTCTTTGGTAAGTGGGAAATAGGCCTGTATGCCAATATAGTCCAGTTGGTCCCAAAAATCGATGTGCTCATATTCGTCGTGCCAGTTGGCGGCGTAGGTGAGTTTGCCATCATACAGGGTACGGATTTCCGAAATGATTGATCTCCATTTTTCGGGTTGTTTCTTGATGGAAGTTTTTAGTTCCGTTCCCACACAAAATAGTTCCGTGTTCGTTTCTTGGGCTATTTTGGCATACTTGAGCATGTTTTTTCGGTAACTTTCAAACCATTGGTCCCAAGCATGGTCATCCTTTAATTGGATGTTGGCCCGCCAACCTTCGTTCATCCATAAATGGGGTTTTAAGTGCACGTGGAGTCTTTTATTGTGCAGGTCGTTGATGGCCCTCACGATGCTGGAATCCCTTCGGCTGTAGGTTTCCATGGATACCGGAACGTCCATCTGGGAGGTCCTTTCGTTTTCCTGATGTAAAAAGGGAACGATGGCCACCCACTCCACGTTTGCTTTTATCAGATTCGCTATGGCTTCCGTATTGTTGTCCGACCAACCAAAGACACTCGCGCCCCTGTGCTTTTTGTCAATTTCATAATAATGATTTGCCTTCACCGATGTGTTCATGGCGCTATGGTCCCATTGAAAATCATGTCCCTCATTGGCATTGATGAAGACCACTGTTTTAAAACCAACGACCAGAAAAACGATGGGCAGTAAAAATCGGAATGAAAATTGACGCCACGCGGTACGACTACCTTTTTTTCTGCCCACATTTACAAAATGGACAAGTACTAAATAAAGCAAGCAACAAAGTAGAAAAAGGATGTGGAAACCTATGAGGATGAACTTGCGGGAGGCCAGTTCAAAGAAAAAGGAGATATATTCAGAAAGGCTTTCATTTCTTCGGGAAAACCGGACCAGGAAATATACAAACGTTGCTACCCATAGGAATAGGTAGAGCGAAACCAAATGTATACCGCGCTTTTGCATTGTTACGTCTTTTTTTCCATTTCAACCGCAATTGCCCTGGCACCCGCATCACGATCCTTCAACTCCGATATGATCTTGGAATGGTCGTGTTCCCTACCTTGTGACAATTTATAGGTTGCCTGGATGTCAGTAATCAAAATTTTAAATCCGACTACACCGCGTATCTGTGCCAGGGTCTTTGGGGACATCTCGTGCAACGAAATGGGATGCTTGGAATCCTTTTCATATTTGTCCACCAATCGATGCATGGAGGCCAACACTTCATCTTCCGATAAAATACGGATTCGACCGTATACATGCACGGCGATATAGTTCCAAGTTGGTACTTCTTCATCGGCATACCAAGAGGAGGACACGTAGGAATGGGGACCGTTAAAGATGCAAAGCACTTCATCAGTCTCCGTAAAATGTCGCCACTGAGGGTTGGCCTTAGCTATATGGGTCACCAGTGCCTCGTTTCCATCGGCATCGGTATCCAATTCCATGGGTATATGGGTGGCCCAAGGTTTTCCATCGACCTGATTTACCAAAATTCCAAAGCTGTTCGCTTTTATAAATTCCTTTACGCTAGCAAGGTCCTCGTTTTTATAGTGTTTGGGCGTATACATACCATAAAAGTAGCAAAACATTGATTCAGGTAACAATCTAAGTGAACGCGTTAAGCAAATTTATTTTTAAAGGGTACTTTACTCCAAACTTAAAATAGAACTAAGATGCCATTTATAACGAACAAAAAAGGAAAGGAAATTGTTGACATATTTTATGAGGACTACGGGGAAGGACAACCGGTTATTTTAATTCACGGTTGGCCTTTGAGCCGAAAGTCGTGGGAGCAACAGGTTTGGAAAATCGTTGAAGAAGGATACCGTTGTATATCCTATGACCGCAGGGGTTTTGGAATTTCCTCCGCACCTTGGGGCGATTACGACTATTCCGCCCTGGCCAGTGACCTGCATACAATTATTGAGAAACTGGAACTGACGGATGCCATTATTGTAGGTTTCTCCATGGGCGGGGGCGAAGTGGTGCGTTATTTGACGGATTATGGAAGCGATAAGATTGCCAAGGCCGCCCTGATTAGTTCCATCATTCCATTGGTAAAAAAGAAGGACGATAATCCGGCCGGGGTGCCCGAAAATGTCTTGGACAATATCAAGGATGCTTTGCAGAAAGATCGAGTTGGATTCTTGAAGACCTTTCACAAAGGATTTTACAATTATGACGATAATAAGAACAAGGTCAGCGAGGGACAATTGGAATATGACTTTATCGTGGCCTCGCATGCCTCGCCTAGAGGTACCATACAGGCTGCCTTGGCATGGATGCACACCGATTTTAGATCGGAACTCAAGAATGTGGACGTACCTACATTGATCGTACACGGTGATGCCGATAGTACAGTACCTATTGAAACTTCGGCGGAGCAGGCTGCCAAGGGTATAGCTGATAATACGTATGAAATTATCAAAGGTGCGCCCCATGGATTGAACATCACCCATGCGAAGGAGCTGAACGAAATTTTGATTTCTTTCCTTAAAGGATAAGTGGGATACCTAAGAAGCAAAAAGGGCCTTTTTAAGAGGCTCTTTTTTATTAAAATTATAATTAATTCATAAACAATAGTTTAAATATCTTTGATTGGTAAATCAATTCAAATGTCCGAACTTGAAATCCTCAATAAACAAACGGAAACGGCCTATGATTGGACCCATAAATTAATGGATTCCGTTCCTGCCGAGAAATGGGAAATCATCCCCGAAGCTTTAGGCTCAAATCTTAGCTGGCAGATAGGTCATCTGGTCGTGAGTATCTACTACCATTCCATCATGACCACGGTGGGGCATTTACCGGAACTTTTGGAAAAATTGGACCTACGATCGTATACCAAATTATGTGGCTACGATACGTTTGCAAAAGAAATGAAGGGAACCTGGACCCCAGCTGCCCTTTGGTCCGATTTACAACGGATGCAAAACACATCCTTGGAGGTCATCAACTCGTTGTCAGAATCCGACCTGTGGCAACCCGTGGAACCGACCAAAGTACCACACCCCGTGGCCAAAACCAAGTTTGAGGTCATCGATTGGAACATAAAACATACCATGTGGCATTGCGGGCAAATGGCAACTATCAAGCGATTGGTGGATGCACCTTATGACTTTGGACTACAAAGGAGGAATTGAACATTCGCAGTGCCGCCGGATCTTAGCTTTCGTATTTCTAAATTTTTGTATTTATAACAATTTTTTTACGTTTTTAGATAGTGTTTTAAGAACTAAGTTGTATAAGGTTAAACTTGTTGTCCCATGAAGAAAATATACGTGTTGTTCTTGGCACCCCTTTTAATGTCCACCCAATGTGAGTCTGACGATGAACCTGTTTTACGTACTGAGTTTTATATTCAAAACGATTCAAGTACTGAATTGATATGGATATCAGAAACTGCCGGTGAAGTAGTTATTAAAGAGGGTACAAAACAATTTATAGGTTCTGTAGTGGATTGGGTCGTATTTGTGAAACCGTCCAGCGGTATTGCTTTTGATAAGGTAATTCTCTACCGAAAGGCAGAAAATGGCGACTTAATTAAAACCTATGAACAACAGCCCATAGTGGATGATGTATGGCGTTTTAATGCACTCTCAGAATTGGAGGGAGCATATGCTCTTATACTTACCGATGCTTCCCTAGTGCAAGAATGACCTAAGGCAAATCTTCCTTCTATCATGCCAAAAATTAGATTTGAAAGAAAGTTTCAAGTTTTGGCCAGAATCAAAAAATTATGGGGTATTTTGAGATTTAATTATAGATAAACTAACATTGTAATCAAGCAATTCAATCCACCTATCCCAAAAGGGCATACTTGTTTTTAACCCATTAAAGATTCTTTATGAAAAAACCTGCTCAAAATCTACTTTTTGCAATTGGAATTTTAAGCATCGCATTGGGTGTTTATCTCCATTTTTCGGAGGTCAACAAATTTAATTCCTATTCGGGAATTGTATTTGGGGTTATATTGATTAGCGGTGTATTCGTTGCTAAAAAGGGATTGGACAAAAATAACAAGGAATAAATTGTTTGCTTTTAGGGAATTGCCATAATCGGGTTAGAATATGGTCAAGCCAACAGGCCATTGGAATTATTTAATCCTACAATATGGATTAGGAAACATACTATATATTCCTGAAATTGTGCTTCACGCTATAAAATTTGCTTATCACCAGCATCACATAATCAGACCATTAAGAATATTTATTTAGATTTAATATAAATAAGTTGCGCATGTCAGAACGCACTTATATTTTTGTCTTGTTCTTATAATTTATATTAAGTCTAAATAAAACCAAATGAAAAAACTTTTTTGTATCCTGACCTTATTGTTCATTTCAAGGGTAACCCTTGCCCAAAATGGAGCAATTTCAGGAACGGTAAAAGACAATGACCAATTACCACTTTGGGGTGTAAACGTGTCGCTGGTAAATACTCCAAAAGGTGCACAGACTAATGAAGCCGGTGCTTTTGAAATCTCCAATATTGCCAATGGCGACTATATACTTTCCGTTTCCTACTTGGGTTATAGAACTCGCGAAATTCCCATTTCAATATCAAATAATAAAACTGTCGATCTTGATATTATCTTGTACGAAGGCAATGAAATACTAAGTGAAGTTACCGTACAGGGGCGTACCAATAAGTTTTCTAGAAAGAAAACGGCTTATGTCGCAAAGCTTCCTTTAAAGGACATTGAAAATACTCAAGTATATAGTACCGTTACCAACGAAATTTTAAAATCGCAAATAGTTACAAATTTTGATGATGCATTAAAAAATGCAACGGGCGTTGAGCAACTTTGGACTTCTACCGGTAGGGGCGGGGACGGTGCAGGATATTATTCGCTTCGCGGTTTTTCCATTCAACCGCAATTGGTGAATGGACTGCCCGGACTGACAAATGGTACCATCAATCCTGCAAACATAGAACGGATTGAAGTATTAAAGGGCCCTTCCGCAACGTTGTTTGGCAATGCAGTTAGTTCTTATGGAGGACTTATCAATGTAGTTACCAAAAAACCCTATGTGGGTACAGGAGGGGAGCTGTCGTTTACTTCCGGTACCTATGGCCTAAATCAAATTGTAGGAGATTTCAATACCCCCCTGAGTAAGGCGGACAATTTATATTTTAGGTTGAATACCGCTTACACGACCGAGGAGAGTTTTCAGGATGCAGGTTTTAGAAAGTCCTTTTTTATTGCTCCGTCCTTATCATACAAAGTAAACAATAGACTCTCATTTTCTTTTTATGGTGAAATTACCCAGGCAGAGCAGACAAATCCCACCTTCTTATTTTTAAACAGAAGCGCACCTACAGTGGCATCCAATCTAGAGGAACTGGGATATAATAACAAGTTATCATTTACCAGCAATGATCTATCCTTACAGAACCCAACGCAGAACTACCGTATTGAAATGGATTATAAGCTTTCCGATTCCTGGCAATCGCAAACGCTCCTTTCCAAAAGTTCTACTTCTACAAAAGGTTATTACTCGTATCTCTTTGATTATGGTATCTTGGAGGGAAATACCTATACCCGATTTATCAATAAACAAAACGCAAATACACAAACAACCGATATTCAGCAAAACTTCATTGGAGACTTTAAACTGGCTTCCTTAAGGAATCGAATGGTGATAGGTATTGATTATTTCAACGAAACACAGACCAACAATAGTACAGGTTACGCATTCTATGGCAATATTACCCCTAATGGAGGTTCAAACGGGGACGACCCATTTACACAGGAGGTAGAAGATGACCTTTTTCCTCTTTCCACTTCAGGAGTTGATGCCGCGCTCGCTTCGCAGGGGGTCAGCAATGTGAAATCCAAATATCATATTTACAGTTTGTATGCTTCGGATGTAATCAATTTTACGGATAACCTTTCGGCGATGATCGGTCTAAGGGTGGATCATTTTGACAATGAAGGTAATTTACAGAACCAGGGCGATGATTTTGACCAGACCACACTTTCACCAAAATTCGGCTTATTGTACCAGCCCATCAAGGACAGGTTATCCATTTTTGGAAACTACCAAAATGGCTTTACCAACGTAGCTCCCCAGTTGGTAGGAGATCCCAATGAAGGACCTCAAACTTTGAAAACCTTTGACCCCGAACAGGCAAACCAGATTGAATTCGGTTTCAAAACCAATCTTTTCGATAACCGACTGAATGCTACCGTTAGTTACTATGATATCAAGGTTATTGATCGCGTCATCACAGACCCTTCTTCGCCTTTCAATAGAATTCAGGGTGGTGAAGTAGTAAGTAGTGGATTTGAAATAGAAATAAACGCCAGCCCTGTAAATGGTTTGGATATTAGGGCCGGATTTAGCAATAATGACAGTGAAACTACCAAATCTGACAATGCTCAAATTTTGAACAGAAGACCTCTTGAGGCAGGTCCCGAAACGTTATATAACTTTTGGGCAAACTATGAGTTTCAAGAGGGAGCTTTGAACGGTTTTGGAATGGGATTGGGGTTCAATGGGGCAAGCGAACGCTTTGCCATAAATTATGAATCTACCGGAGAATTTATTTTGCCAAGTTATACCATTGCCAATGCATCCCTTTATTACCAATCCGTAAATTATAGAATTGGGCTAAAACTGAACAACGCGTTCAATAAGGAATATTATAAAGGTTGGACAACCATAAACCCACAACAACCAAGGGCATTGTTGGCAAATTTTTCGTACAGATTCTAAACATAATTTTAAGAAAGGGCAAAGGCGATAAAACGCTTTTGTCCTTTTTAAGTTTACTAAGGATGACATTTAAAAAAATCATATTTCAACTTCACAAGATATTGGGGCTTTCGACCGGACTAGTGGTGTTCATCGTTGCCATCACGGGATGTGGTTGGGCCTTTAAAGAAGAAATTGAGAGTCTATATGACGATTACAAAAAGGTTGTTCCGGAAAACCGTCCCATACTAACACCAACCAAGGCAAAGGATCTCGCGAAGCAAATTTTTCCCGATAACACGGTTCATGGAACTTTGTTCAAAAAAAAGGACGATGCCATTGAAGTAATATTTTACGATGCCGAACCTGAATTTTATCAAAGCGTTTTTTTAAACCCATACTCTGGCGAGGTTATCCAGGTGGATGACCATCTATCGGGTTTTTTTGCATTTGTTTTAAAAGGGCACATGCGACTTTGGTTACCAAAAAATATTGGCGAGCAGATAGTTGGCGTTTCAATTTTGATTTTCATTTTCATAATTATTTCAGGTTTCATATTATGGTTGCCCAAAAAACGTAAAAACTTAAGGCAGCGCTTAAAATTTGATTGGAAAAGTACTACAAGATGGAAACGTAAAAACTTTGATCTACATACGGTTATTGGCTTTTATATTTGTGCATTTTCATTGGTACTGGCCTTTACGGGCTCATTGATGTCTTATAACTGGCTTAAATATGCAGTATATAAGTCCGTAGGTGGCGAAAAGGAACCTGTTTTCATGATACCGGAAAACATCCGTAAAGCGGACGAAAAGGAAGATGTTTTACCAATGGATTATTTGATAACGAAACTTTCTATCGAAAATCCCGATGCGGAAAGTTTTGAGCTTCATTATCCTCATACATCGGAGGAAAGTATTTATGTGGAGGTATCCCATAGTAAAGGTCTTTATTACGATGCGGATTATAGATTTTTTGACCAGAACACCTTGGAGGAGATAGAAACCCCTAGTATCTATGGAAAATATGAAAATGCAGGGGTTGCCGAAAAAATCTTACGCATGAATTATGATATCCATATTGGCGCGATTGGTGGGATTGTTGGAAAAATTATTGCCTTTTTAATAAGCCTATTGACCGCTAGTTTACCTGTAACCGGTGCTTTGTTGTGGTATGGGCGAACCTACAAAAGGAAGAAAAAGGTTTTGGACGGTGTTAAAGCCTGACTTATGTGCTACCAAATTAAAACTTTATTGGTCCTTAAACTCCCAATAAACTAGAGGTTTACTGAAACATCATCACCGAAAAAAATAGTTGTGCCGCTCCAATATACTTTTTAACAGGCCTTGTGAAAATCGACTTTGGTAACGAAAATGATGGTCCTTATTTTAGGATAACAAACCCTTTCCATAGAGCGTTGTAACACATTCAAATTATCACTTGCAAAAAATAAAATTTTGGGGATTTTGGAACTTTGTCCCTATATTTTGGCAGGAAATGTTGTGAAAACAAAAATTGGTTTAACAACATGGGATACGGCAAGAAAATGACTCAGGCTGAACTTATAATTTTAAACCTTACGGAAATCCGGAGAAGAAGCATAAAGCTTTGGAAAGCACTTCCTGAACAGTATTACCGTTGGAAACCTGACGAAAGCGCGATGACCGCAATAGAAATGGTAAGACATGTTTTGGAAGCCGATTATGGGTGGAACATAATAATCAACAATGGCTCCATGGCACATTATGAAACACCTTGGAAGCAACGCCCCTTCACTAGCCTTGCGGAAGAGCTAACTTTTGCCGAACCTTATAGAAATCAATTTTTAAAAAGTGTACGGCAATTTTCGGATACCGAATTAAGCGAATTCCAGGTAGTGCATCCGGGAAACGGGGAAAGAAAAGCCCTCGGAAAATATATCTTACGGATTGGATACCACGAAGCTGTCCATGCCGGTCAATTTTTATCCTATTTAAGGGCCATGAATGTTGATAGGCCCCTAATATGGGACTAAGAGCAGAATAGACAATTGGAATAGAATCGATTTATGTACTATGTGATTTGTCCGCCTTTGGTATTTTTAATCTCTTCGTCTCCATATCAATTTACCTCTACCATATTCATATCGAGTGCTGCTGAATACTAAATCCTCATTTCCAAAATGGAATGGGGAAATACCTTTTCAACTAGCGGTGTTATTTTCATATTATCGTTTCTAAAATTCGGATCTAACGAATCAAAATCTGAATTATATTTGGAATCAACCTAAAACCATCCAAATGGCAACCACAAAAACCAACAAAATCATCTTCTGGACCACCACCATTATTATTTTTTTAATGGAAGGGGTCATGCCCGCACTGACTTCCCAAACCGAGCTCGCCAAGGAGGGTATACGACATTTGGGCTACCCGGAATATTTTGGGAACGCTTTGGTCGTATTTAAGGTATTGGGAGCACTTACCTTGATCATTCCCCAAGTCCCTGCACGAATCAAGGAATGGGCCTATGCTGGATTTGCTTTCGACTTTATATTTGCCAGTATCAGCCATTTTGCCGTGGACGGTATGGATTTCCAATCCTTTTTCCCTCTAATAATTTTGGGAATACTGATCGCCTCTTACGTGTCCTTTCATAAACTTCAAAAAACCAATTAGCCGCAGCTTTTATTTTTTTTACTGTGCGGTTCGTCCTAAACAGCCTGCCCCCAAAGAGTATTTGAGCCTTTCGTTTTACTTCGTAAGTTGCGTTCAAAGAAAGTATATTTTCTTTTCACCCAATGCTCAAGGTAAACTAAAGTCGAAGGGGACTCAAAGGCACATATTTCCTCATTTTCATGCCAATAACCAAGCCAAGCCTAAAAGAATATCATTACTAGTATTTATCATAAAGTGAAAAATATTTATTGTTTATCAATAAATAATTAGTTACTTTTATTCCATCTAATACTATTAATCATGAAAACACGGGTTAAAGCAAAAAATCTCATATTTAAAGGTTTGAAAATCATTTCTTGGATAATTTTTGTGGGGCTCTCGGTGGAAGCAGGTGGCCTAATCGTCAATTTTATTTTTAGTCTTCTCCGTCCAGAATTTATCCAGAACCTTTATCAGAAACTGGATATGAGTCAGTTATATCAAAGTAGTAAGTTGGCTTTTTTTGGAATGTACGGGTTTGTTCTTACCGTATCCATATTAAAGGCCGTCCTATTCTACCAGGTTGTTTTATTGGTAACTAAAATTGACCTGCCCAAACCCTTCAATAGCTGGGTTTCCAAGCAAATTCTTAAGATAAGCTACTATACGCTCTCCGTTGGATTATTAAGTTTTATTGCGAGGAAGTTGGCAATGGATTTGGGACACAATGGTTTTACATTGAATCAGTTGGATCCGTTTTGGGCAGACAGTCAGGCATTCATATTGATGGCGGCCGTTATTTATATTATTGGAACAATATTTTCCAAAGGAGTGGAGTATCAAGAAGAACTGGAAGAAACGGTATAGACTATGGCAATTATTGTAAACTTGGATGTAATGATGGCAAAGCGTAAAATGTCGCTTAATGAATTGTCCGAAACGGTCAATATTACCTTGGCGAATCTATCCAAACTTAAAACAGGGAAAGTCAAGGCCATTAGGTTTAGCACATTGGAAGCCGTTTGTGAGGCTTTGGATTGCCAACCTGGGGACCTGTTGGAATACTCAAAGGAATAACAATCCATATTAATTAAATTTTTGCAGTTGTTATATTAATTGATAAATGAGCAGAATGCCCAATCAGCCCATACTAAAATTCATTAACTTATCAGGTTACTAAGCAGCTCATCTAGGGCCTTTCGACAAAGCTTAGGTAAACAAAGGTCGAAATGGAGTTGAAGACACATAGTCCCCCTTTTTCTTGACCAAATCATTTTTTTGTAGAATTTTAGAAGATTCCCGTAGGAGACCACTAATTTTAATGTGGCCCATACTGGTTAAACAAAAACACATGAAATACGCCTATACGATACTTTATGTTAAGAACGTTTCCAAAACCCTTGAATTCTATGAAAGCGCCTTTGGCTTTGCCCGTAAATTTGTAACACCTGAACATGATTATGGTGAATTGATTTCCGGCGAAACCACCATCGCCTTTGCTTCAGAGGAACTTGGTAATTCCAATTTTAAAAATGGATTTCAAAAGATAGTGAAAGACAAAAAGCCCATGGGTGCGGAGTTGGTGTTTACTACGGAAACAATTGAGGAGGATTTTAAAAATGCGCTAGCATCAGGAGCAACGGAATATGAACCAATTATTGAAAAACCTTGGGGGCAAAAGGTAGGGTATGTACGAGACAATAACGGATTTCTTATTGAAATCTGTACGCCAATTAATAGCGATTAACGCATTATATTCAAAGCCTTACTGTAGATATAGATTGCCGAATACCTAGCGGAGATTGACCCATCTATTCGCCCTTTTCCTTGCCGAGGTAAATAATTTATTCGAATTTTAGCGAAGAGGTGCTGCCCGAAAGTTTGTTTTATGAAATGAAGGCAACACACTCAATAGGAATAGCTAATAATCATAACATGGCGAGGAATAAGGAATTGGCCGATAGGCTAGCAGAAGTGCTTCTAAGCGGCCGATGGGTTGCAAATACCAATTACAAGGAGCTATTGGAGAATCTGACCTGGAAACAGGCAACTCAAAAAATAGGGGGACTGAATTCGATTGCCGCGCTTACCTATCATGTGAATTATTATATAGGCGGTATGCTGCCTGTCTTGAAAGGAGGTTCACTTGAAATCCGTGACAAATTCAGTTTTCAGCTTCCTAAATTAGAATCCCAAGTCGATTGGGAACGAATGACAACCGAGTTCATTACAAATTCAAAGGCCTTTGTGGAAGCGGTTTCCAATCTCCCTGAGACCCAACTGGATGCAGTTTTTGTAGACGAAAAATACGGTACGTATGCCAGAAACATTGAAGGCCTGATCGAGCATTGCTATTACCATCTTGGTCAAATTTCCTTGCTTAAAAAGATGATTACAAATAGGTGACCGAGTAGCCCTCCCTGAGCCTTTCAGTTATACTCAAGATAAACTAAAGTCGAAGGGGAGCCGAAGGCACATATTTCCCCTTTTCCTTGCCCAAATCATTTTTTTATAAGACTTTTAAAGTACTTCCCTCTAAAATAGAAATAAACGTAGTTAGGTAAGTTTATACAATTGTTGTAAAACATTTTGACAGAATTATGAATAAATTTATTTTAATAACCAGCATTTTATTTTTAACAACTTCTAAAAGTTTTTGTCAAAATGAGACAAGATTATTAGGGTTTAATGACTTTAATTCAAATTCATTTGCATTTATTGAATTTATTAAGAACCATCCAGAATCTGATGACTTGACAAAATGGTACGAAGGAAAAATAAATGAAAGACTTACCAAAAACCTAAACGAATTAAATCAGATTGCAAAAAAATATCCTCAAAAATTAGAAATAACGGTTATCCCTTTTGGCGATAAACCCGAAAAGAATAATCCTTTGTTTATTATCTATCGATTGGTAGATATAAAAGAAAATATAGAATTGAGCATTTTATTGCGCTATGCAAAAGACGGTAATTTACTTATAGACGGCCTTGAAGTCGTAAATCTTACAGAACTTTTAAAAGACTCTATTCGAAATCCGCCACCTGAGCCACCAAATAGGAACTGAAACAAATAACGTTGCCTAATATCTTATCCAAATAGTCATAAATAAGCACTTAAATAATTTATGAAAACACAATTGACAATATTTCTTTTATTGTTTTGTCTTGAGGCTTTCTCTCAGGAAGTAAAAATCATTGAAGCTACCCAAAATAAAGACACTCAATTTTTTGAGAATGAGGACTACGATGAAAATGAAAGACCAATTGGAAAACTCTTGTTTTTAAAAGGTTGTAATTGGTAATGCGGTGGCTCTGTAAAGTCCATAACAGCATCATCTGAATTAAAGAAATCTAACGATATAAATTACTCTGCTAAAAACGCTCACGATTTTAATAAAAATACGGCTTGGATTGAAGGAAAACCTGACTACGGAATTGGAGAATATATAGAATACACTTTTTATTTCAGTGGCAAAGAAGGTTACAATACAACATTAGGAATTAATAAATTATTAATAGCTAACGGATATAAAAAAAGCCTTGAAACTTGGCAAAATAATTCAAGAATTAAACAGCTGAAACTATTTCTGAATGACAAACCCTATGCAATTCTAAATCTTTTAGATTCGTTTGAAATTCAAACTATCGATATTGGTGATCTAACATTTCCATTAAATAAAGAAACCAAACTAAAGTTTGAGATAACTCAAGTCTACGAAGGTTCAAAATATAAAGACACAGCTTTAAGTCTATTGATGTTTGAGGGTTTTGGAGTGCATTAACCGAACAACCGAATTTTATGAAAAACAAAAAAACTATAGTTTATATTTTACTTGGTTTACCACTAATAATTTACCCGTTTATTTTATTAGCTAACGTAATGAGTGCTGCAGGTTTTCCAAGCAAAACATCTGAATTTAAGTTATTTGTAGTCAACGGATTCCTTTGGTCAAGTTCGTTATACCCTATTTCCTACATATTATCTCTTTTACCATTTATTAGAAGAAGAAAATATGGATTTCTATTGCCTTTAACTCATATAATTATTGCAATTGTATTTTTTGTTTTATGGACATATTTAGGATAATTAAAAAACGTTTTACAACAATGTATAACCACAATTACGCCGTTTTCGACTACTTCCGAATCCACTCGGAAAATCTAAAGTTTTTGCCAAACCGAAAATTAACTCATATTAACCGGTCACTAAAGGTTTTACGAGACAGTTCGGTGTAAAACAGACCTCAAATTTTTTCAAAAACATTAGAATTAAGGCGATAAAAATTAAAAAAACGAAATCATGAAAAAGATTTTTTTTCTATTGCTATTTGTGTCCATACCAACACTTCTATTCTCTCAATTAAATGATAATGGAAAATCGAGCAAAACCTCAAGCAAAGGAAAAGGGTATCCAGAATTCAAAAATACTTTGATGTATTATTCCCATATTCCATATAGTCCATATGGCATTAAGTATTCATATTGTAAATCTTGGGGATTTTATGTAAGTGCAACATATGATTTTGAAACGGTGGATGGCGATGCATTTCTAAATGCTGGCGTCGTTAAATCTATTACTAACAAATTACGTGGTTATCTTGGCTCAGGTTATAATCCTCTTTGGAATGAGGCCAGCGTAGAAACTGGGGTAACTTTCGTTTTTGGTAATTTTGCTTTGGATACAGGAGGAGGGTTTAACTTTGTTGAACCTGAATATAGTTACATAAATTTAGGGGTTGGTTTTAATTTCTAACCGATAGTTGCACCTAAAACTTTGTTTTTAAAATCCTCAATTTTATATCTAAATTCATTCCATCCCCAACTCCGCCAACACCGGTAAATGATCCGAGATATGTTTGTTGTTTTCCATTCGGTCATCAATATGGAGGTAGCGTTGCACCTCTAAATTTTCCACAAAAATATAGTCAATACGCCGGTCCAAGACCATATCCGGGTCAAAGCCGTTAAAGGTACCTGTAGGGCCATAAAAAGGCGCTTGGGTGGCTTGCTGCCCGTCCGTAAGCTCCCGTTGCATTAATTGTATGGGTTCGGAGTCCGGCTCCAAATTAAAATCCCCCGTCACCACCACGGGCAAGTTTTGGGTATTGACCGCCTTGATCTTTTGTAAGATGAGGTTCACGCTCTGCTTTCGGGCTTCGGTGCCTACATGGTCAAAATGGGTATTGAATACATAGAGTTCCTTCCCGCTTTGTATGTCCTTGAACCTTCCGTAAGTACAGATACGCTCCAAGGCGGCATCCCAACCTTTAGAAACTTTTTCCGGGGTGGGGGAGAGCCAAAAGGTATTGGCGCTTATCAGTTCAAAATGTTGACTATTGTACAAAATAGGGGAGTACTCGCCCTTTTGTTTGCCATCGTCCCGGCCTACGCCAATATAACTGTAATCCGGTAGGTGCTCGTCCAGATAGTCCAACTGGTTAAGCAAAACCTCCTGCATGCCTACAAATTGGGGGCCATAGTGTTGCAAAAGCCGCACCATAGCCTCCTTTCTAAAATTCCAGTTGTTTACGGTATCGTTGACGTTGTCATACTTGATGTTGTAGGACATCACTTTGAATTCCTGTGCCTGTCCAACTACAGCCATACATACCGTAAAAACCACAAAAAATATATTTCTCATCATTGTCGCAAGACTAATCTGTTTTGTATTTGTTGAACCATGCCAATACCGAGGCTATTTTCGCGACCAAATTGCTGGGTCGGTTCGCAATGCCATGTCCGGAACCGGGAATACGTACCATGGCGGTTTCAACACCTTCCAACTTTAATGCCGTATAGAATTGCTCCGATTCCGCAATGGGGGTTCTATAGTCTTCCTCTCCCGTCAGCAACATGGTTGGGGTGGTCACATTCCCGACATAATTTAGCGGTGAGCGTCTAAAATAGTTTTCCGGGTCTTCCCAAGGTTTCTTCCCGAACCAGTATTTTGAGAAGAAAGCAGGACTGTCCGCATAGAGTACAAAACTCGTCCAGTTGATGACGGGCTTGGCTACCACGGCGGCCTTAAAGCGGTCCGTTTTGCCCACGATCCACGCCGTCAATACGCCGCCACCGCTACCACCGGTCACAAACAGGTTATTGGTATCCACATAGCCTTTGGCGATAACAGCGTCCACACCGCTCATTAAATCCTCATAATCATGGTTGGGATAATCGTGGTGGATGAGGTTCCCGAATTCCGCCCCGTAACTGGTACTCCCACGCGGATTAGAATACAACACCACGTAGCCTGCTGCGGAATAGGCCTGAATCTCGGCACTATAGACGGAACCATAGCTTTGGAAGGGTCCACCATGTATTTCTAGGATAAAGGGATATTTTTTGTTCGGGTCAAAGTTGGGTGGGGTTACGATCCACCCTTGAATTTTTCGGTCATCGAAGGAGGAGTTCCACCAGATTTCCTCCACTTCGCCCACATTGCGGAAGGAAAATAAATCATCGTTCAAATAGGTAAGCCGTTTTGTTCCTTTTTTATCGGCTACGGCCAAATCGGACGGGTGTTGCGTGCTACCCAAGGTATAGGCAAAGGTACCTTTGTTGGACACGGTAAAGTCGGCCTGATTATAAGGTCTTCCCAAGGAAAGTCCCCCAAGGCCTTCTGCGATGGTGGTGACTTTGCCATCCAACGTGATGTGTCCAATTTTGGAATCTCCTTCGGAATCATACTGAAAATACAGCCCTTTTCCGTCCGCTGCCCATTGCACATTGCCAATGTCCCGGTCAAAATCGGCCGAAAGCAATCGGGAATTGCTACCATCAGTATTCATTACGTACAATTGGGTCAATTCATAGCCTTGAAAGGTATCGTCGTTCCCCGTGTAGGCAATCAGTGAACCGTCTGGAGAAAGGGTTGGGGAACCGTCGGGACCAAAGCGGTTAGTTAGCGCGGTTACGCTATTATCGCTAAGATCTAATTTATAGACCTCGGAGTTGGCCGGTTCAAAGGCTTCCTCGGGGTGGAAATTCGCGGAGAAATACAGGCTTTTGCCATCCTTGGACCATACTGGTGCACCATGATCAAATTCGGAGGAGGTCAACTGCTTTGGGGTACCGCCGTTGATGGAAAGGATGAACAGTTGGTCGTTGCCGGCTTTTAAATAGCCCTGACCGTCCCCCCGATAATTCATTTTATCGATATAGGTAGGCGGGGTGTTCCATTTGGCACCTTCCGGTTTTGCGGGCATTTTAATGAGGGATACGTCCGTTGCAGGTACGAACATATTGAACGCCACATAGCGGTCATCGTGCGACCAGCTTACCGCTCCGGGCGCCTTTGGCGTATTGGTCAGAGGGGCCGTTTCCTTGGTATCCAGCCACATGAGATAGAGTTTCATTTTATCATCGGCCCTATTGGACTTAAAGATGATCTTTTTACCATCATGCGACCAACGGGGATAGTAATCGTTCTGGTTTCCGGTCGTTAAGGGTCGGTTTTGGCTCCCATCAAAATTCACGATCCAGAGGTTGGACAGGTTTTTGTCCGTCATGATATCCTTAAAGTTGCGCACGTAGATGATTTTAGAGCCATCGGGCGATATCTGGGGATCTGATACAAATTCGTATTCAAAGATATCCGTGAGTTCGAGGTTGGTTTTGGTCTGCGCCGATACGGTCGTTACACAGAGGAGAAGGGCGATTACGCCGATGCAATTTTTCATAGTGTCGTTCTCATTTAGTTTGAAGCCTCAATGTAAGGATTTCATAGTGAAAAGTTTTAAGGGACTGGTTATAAGTTTTAACTGAAAAACTAAAAGTGAAAAATGAAAAGTGTTTTTTTGCTAACTGCTAACTGCTAACTGCTAACTGCTAACTGCTAACTGCTAACTGCTAACTGCTAACTGCTAACTGCTAACTGCTAACTGCTAACTGCTAACTGCTAACTGCTAACTGCTAACTGCTAATTGCCAACAACCAACCCCATCTCCTATTTATTTCATACCTTCAAAATATGAACCCAAAAATTCACCTACACCAAATCCATCCTGTCCTGCCCGTGTGGGACGTCTTGGATGCGCTAGACTTTTATGTAAACCGATTGGGCTTTCGCATCGCCTTTGCGGACGATTCCAAGAACCCGAAGTATGCCGGGGTCATTCGCGATGAAATAGAGATACACTTGCAATGGCACGATAAAAAGGAATGGAACTTGGAAATTGACCGACCCATGCTACGCATCGTCACCCAAAATATTGAAGGATTGTACGACGAATTTGCCGACAAGGATGTATTCAATTCACACACCTTGTTGCGTGAAACTGCCTGGGGTACCAAGGAATTTGCCTTTTATGACCCGTTTAGAAACGGGCTAACGTTCTATCGGGATATTTCGAGTTCATAATTTTTAATCAGATAAAAGCAGCCTTTAAGGAATTTGTCAACTCGAGTGTTTTGACCAGATGCAGTCCTGTCAAAATGCATCGAGAATCAATAATAGCGGGTTGAATTTGTTCTTGAAAATTTCTGGGCTTCGACTATGCGCAGCCTGACAGGAAAACGAGAACTGACGATTTTTTGGGAAATTGATTTTAAGTTGAACAAAAAGTTTAATTTTATTATATAACTGATTTGTAATCAGTATTTAAACAGAAAATTATTAAAATGAAAGTATTGTTTATTGGAGGTACGGGAAATATTAGTACTCCGTCTAGTCGGTTGGCAGTAGCCAGGGGAATGGACCTGTACCTGCTGAACAGGGGCAAGTCTGAATTGGACATTGAGGGCGCCCATTCCATCATCGGGGATATAAACAAACCCGAGGAACTTACCGAATTAAAAAAGCACGAATGGGACGTGGTGGTCAATTGGATCGCTTTTACCCCGGGCGATATTGCGCGTGATCTGGACCTGTTCTCAGGAAAAACGAAACAGTATATTTTTATAAGTTCGGCGTCCTGTTACCAGACTCCATTGACTTATCCCATTATCACGGAATCCACTCCGCTTCGCAATAACCTGTGGGACTATTCCAATAACAAAATTAGATGTGAGGAACTGTTGACCAAGGCCTACCAAGAGCAGGGATTTCCCATGACCATCATACGGCCCTCGCATACCTACAACACCATGACGCCGTTGGCCATGGGTGGGTTCGATAAGTACAACACCATTGACCGTATTCTAAAAGGAAAGGAAATCATTGTACATGGCGATGGTACTTCCTTATGGACGGTGACCCATGCCGATGATTTTGCCAAGGGTTTTGTAGGACTTTTGGGATTGACTACGGCCATTGGACACGCCTTTCATATAACATCCGATGAGGTGTTGAGCTGGAATATGATCTATAAAATTACGGCCGAAGCCCTGGGCAAAGAGGCGAACATCGTTCATATTGCATCGGATTTTATCTGTAAAATTGAGCCTTCCTTTACCGGAAGTTTGTTGGCCGATAAATCCGAAAGCGTGATTTTTGACAATACCAAAATAAAGACCTTCGTGCCCGGCTTCAAGGCGACCATTCCCTATTCCGAAGGCATCAAACGTACCTTAAAATGGCTACAAGAAAAACCGGAACGGCAATGGATCGACCCGGACACTGAAGCCAAGATCGAGAATGTGTTGAGGGCCTATAAATCCCTTGGAGCTTAAAGGATAGGCACAGCCTTTAGTTATATCCGGTATAAACGGAAATTAAAATACTGATGGCCCCTACCAGCAGCATGATGACCGTCGGTTTCCAGGCAAATCCCAACCACTTGTTATAGGGAATTCCACTAATAGCCAAAATGGCCATCAGCGCGCCGTTGGTAGGAACGAACATATCGCTAATAATGGCCCCATATTGATAGGCCAGAACACAGGTCTGTCTGGACAGGCCGATCAAATCGGACAGGGGTACCAAAATGGGCATGGTAAGTATAGCCTGACTCGTATAACTGGGAATGGGAAGGTGCAGTATAGCTTGTGAAACCATCATGAGTACCCCAGAAACGGAAGCGGATACATATTTTAAAGGACCAAAAAGTCCGTATACAATGGTATCGATAATCAGTCCCTCTTTCAGCACCATAGAGATACTATTGGCCAAACCTATTATCATGGCGGCAAAAATCATTTCCTTGAATCCGGAGATAAATGCTTCGCCCGTACCGTTCGCCCCCAGTTTTCCTAAAAGTCCAGAAATAATACCTAAAGCAAAGAAGGCGGCGGAAATTTCCATGTATCCCCAGTTCCATTGCAATAATCCATAAGTAACGATTACAAAAACGAGGCAAAGCAAGGATAGGATAATTTTTGAATGTATACCTATTTGCCCATCTAAAACTATTGTTTCCTCCTTCTCGCTCCTATGTTTTTTTGAATAGCGTATTAAGTACATGATCCAAATCAAAAAGGCGATGCTTAAGACTAACAGTCGAAAACCACTACCGGATAGTAACGGAAGGTCGGCTTCCTGTTGCGCGACGATGACCCCAAATGGGTTGAAAGGGCTAAAGGTACTGCCAATGACCGTTGAGCCATAACTCATAGAAACTGTGGTAAAGCTATTGAAGCCCATACTTTTACCAAAAATGAGCAAAACGGGGGTCATGGCAATGACTTCCTCCTGCATCCCAATAGTTACTCCGGCGGCCGTAAACAATAAGGACACAATTACCAAGGAAAGTATCTCCTTGCCCTTGAGCAGTTGCACCAATTTATTTAGTCCTTGCGAGAGTGCGCCCGTCCTTTCAATTACGTAAAAGCATCCGCCCAGCAGTAAAATGAGAATAACGACATCTGCCGTTTCGGCAATGCCCCGTGGAATGGTCAGCATCATGTCAAAGGCCGATAGTCGTTCGCCCTGTATTTGTTCGTAGGAGTTGGCAACTACCGTTGTAGTATCGGTCTCCAAATCTTCTATGCGTTCATAGCTACCCTGGGGAATGATGTAGGTAAGAGCCCAAGCCAGAAGGATTCCACCAATGATAATGACAAAGGCATTTGGAAAGTTTTTCATGGGCTTGATTGGTTTTTTTCTATTTCAGGGGCTTTTTACTCTATGGTTGTTTCCTTCAAGATTTTCTGTATTAATATTTTGGCTTGCGTATAGGCAATTTCAGACTCTTTAAGGACATAAAGTTTGTCATCGATATAGTTTTCAAATTGAATTTTTTGTAGCAAAAGTGCATTGTCCATTTGAAGCTGTGAAGGTTCGTATGGAAATGCATCGGATTGTGTATCGATGTTTCTAAGCGAACCATGTTCCCGAATATATTCGATCAAATTGATATTCGTTTTTTCGGTTTGATCCATCGTTTCCTGTAATTCCTTAAAAAATCGGGACCAATTGAACAATAGAATTTTAAGCTCCGTATTGTTCAATTTTGAGAGTCCGCCAGAGTTCTGCAGGTCGTTCAAAACAAATTCACTGGGCTTCCAGGAAGGACTTTCTATGGCATGGTGCAAAAGGCTGTCTATTGGTTCTGTTTCTTGTAGGTTTTCTTCTTTAAACTTTCCAAAAATGGTTTCCGTAGCCAAAATGGTGCGTTGCAAAATGGTATTTATGGAATCCAAGTCCCTTAAATTTTCTTGGAATTCAGTGTTTAGATTTTGCATGGTGATTTTTTCCCGGTTATTCTCAAGTCGTTCTTCGTTCCAGTTATTTATTTGTAACGCGATTAAAATACCGATGACTACAAGTACAATCTCGCCAATGGCATATCTAAAATATTTGGAGGTTCTGTTTTCCATGATGAGATTCTGCCGAATTTTTCTAAAAATTTTAATCATGATGCGATAGTATTAGTTTCCTTTTTGATAGGAGGACAGGGTTTTGTCAAGTATGGGTAGCAGTTCCTGGATGGCCCGATTTCCTTCCCGTAAGTCAAGAAGGGTACCTTCCTCGTTTCCAATATTTATCTTCAGGGAAGTGAGAAAGTAAAGATCCGATTTGAGTTGTTCATAATCTGCGGGGATAGCTTCTGTGCCCCAAGTATAATCTCTAAAATGGTTGCGGGCATAAGGGAGTAACACGGTGCGAAACTCAAAATCGTCGTCATTGGTATCATCATTGATTTCTATTATGGTAGTGGTATAATAACTAGTCAACTTATTACGAAGATTTTGATCTTGTAGGAGTTCTATTCCTAATTTCTTTATCAATTGGTAGCCATTATCTACTAACACGATACGCCTGGCCAACATAACACGTCCTAGGTGATAATTAATGGAATCATAAGGAATATCACCTGCCTCGAGCTTATTGATTACGGTGTATTGTATATTGATATCTTCTAATTTTTCGCTGTAGGTTTTCTCAATGTTAAGACTATCGCTAATGAGATTACTGCGTATTTCGGTAAGAATTTTCACGATTTCACCATCAACTTTCCTGTTTTCATTCCAGTTGTTGACCTGTAAGGCAATCAGGATACCAATGACAACCAGCACAATCTCGCCAACAGCATATTTGAAATATTTTAATGTTTTGCCTTCATCTAGAAGGTTTTGACGAATTTTACGGAAGAATTTAATCATTGTTTATTCCTTCTAATAACATATTTAGATTCTCAAGTTGTACCATTGTGGACATTAAATCATTTTGTTTACCTTCTTCATTACCAATTAAATAGCGCAAGTCATTTTTTAAACTTTCATCTTTAAGCAATGCTTCAACAACCGATTTGGCGTAATTATGGTCCAGTTGTATATTACATTCCTTTGGTAGCTTGGGGAAGTAACTATTTCCGGTTTTCACATAAGTATCTCCACAGGCTGATCTAATCTTTGCCTGAACGTCATCAGGCATTTTTCCTCTTAGATTCTTTCTATAGGTGTTTTCAAGTACAGCAACGCCAGATTCTGACCACTCAATATCATAATATCTAATTAATGCGGTCTTTATACTATCGTTTTGGATGAGGTTGATTTGACCTGAAGCAATTAACTCCTGATAGGTTGATGACGCAGAATAAGGGTCTAGAAGCTGGCTAGCCTGATACATATCTACGAGATTGGCAACAGGATCAGGGTTAGAATTGGAAGAATTTTCAAAAACGGCGACAGCAGATTTGGCATGTTCACCAACCTGTTTGGAATAGTTTAAAGTGGCTTCAATAATTAATTTTTCTTCCCTAACATCATCTAAAAGACGCTCATAGTATTGAAATTCTAAATCCTTGTTGAGACGATCTTGGTTCCAATTGTTCACCTGAAGGGCCAATAGGATTCCAATCATTACCAATGCAATTTCGCCAATAGCATATTTCAAGTATTTACTGATTTTGCCCTCTTCTAAAAGGTTTTGACGAATTTTACGGAGGAATTTTATCATGTTTTACCTAATGTATCAGCGAACCACTTTTTGGCAGTTCCCCTTTTTTGTCCAAAATACCCTCCATTTTTAAGTGGGTGATTACGGGCTCCTTGGCCATGCGCACCAGGGAGATATGATCAAAGGCCATAGAATCTTGGGCAGACTGCCCACCACCCGTAGTTCCCAAAATAATGTAATCCCGGTTGTTCCTTATCCTATGGGAAAAGGAGTGGATATGTCCATTGATTACGGTGTAGGGCCGGTCAGCCATAAGATTTTCCAAGGGATTTAAACCTTTATCATCTTCCCGTTGCCATAGCGGTTTATGCATAAGCACAAAAGTCCATGCAACATCAGGATTTTTTTCCAGAACCTTCTTAAAATATTCAAATTGTTCCAAGCTCATACCCCCTAGTTGACGCTCCGGCATATTATAGTATTCCGTTTCTTCATACACGCCTTCTATTTCCCCCGCGATGACTTTTAGGGCTTTCGCACGTGCCTCATAGATTTCCACCATGCGCTGTTCCTCGTAATCCTCAGAATCCATCATAAGAAAGAGTACATCATCGTACAGAAAATGATAGTATCTTGGGCCAAAGCGTTGCTTCCAAATGCTTCGCATCGTAGGGTTTGTGAGGTCATGGTTGCCACCAAGATGGAAAAAGGGCATTTTTAATTTTGATGTCCTGTTTTCAAAGGAATCCCATTCTTTCGCCAATTGCAGCGTATCCTCCGTTCCGCCATCGATGAGGTCGCCCACACTCAGGACAAAGGTCGGGTCCAAGGCATTTAATTGTTCTACGGCAGCACTGTACACCCCGTCGCGTTCGCCCCCGTTCAAATCGGAAATTATGGCAAAGGTAAAGTCGTCTTCCGTGGGCTCAAAAATGGCACTGGTCCAGGGGGTGGGTCCATCAGTTATGTTATGGACAAAGGTAGGAGTTTCCTTTTGTGATGGTTTTTGTTTGCAGCAGGTAATTAGAAAAGCAAGGACAAGGATGGCACTGTAATTGGTTTTCATGGATTGAAGGATAACTTTCAAGTGGTTACTTCTAAAAGTAATAAATAAATCCGTTGACCTTTGTACTTACATCAATTGAACTGATATTTTAAAACTTATATCTACAAAAACAAAATATCAACCTCCACTAGGAACTGTTAAAGTATAGTTGAATCCAATCTGTCTTCCATAATTTTTCCCTCCTTTTTACGGACATAATAGGAATGGTTGTTTTCATCCAAAGAAACAGAGGTATGTACTTCCTCGTCGAGGAAGTGTATTGCCGATCGGTCGTCACAGGCATAGCCGTCGCTCAGCTTGCCCGAGAGAATATTTTTGTGGTACAAAGGACGTCTTGAAGTTTCCGAATTATAATGCGGACAATGGCTTTTGTCAATGAAAGACATGCCATTAACGATACTAAGTTCCTTAGGTCTCGAATCCGTTGTTCCTGCATTGAACCAACAGAGCGAGCCCGCACTGCCACCACCCATGACTACCCCATTATCATAGGCCTTTTTTAGGGCTACATCTATACCTTGGGCCTTCCAGATAGCCAACATGTTCAGGGTGTTGCCACCGCCAACCACAATGGCATCCATTCTTAGGATGATTTCCTCAAAGCTTTCTTTCTGGTCGTAGGAATTAATCCAAACACTCATTACATGGGGTACTACATCAATTTGGGAACAGACCTCATAAAAGGACTTTATATACTCTGGATCCTCTCCGCTGGCCGTGGGAATAAAACAAAGGTTAGGTTTATTCTTTCCTGTGGCTTTGGCCATATAATCCAAAAATGGAACTGTATGGCGGCCACTACCATAAACAAGTAATTGTCGTTGCATCTTTTATTATTAAAAGGTTAAAGATACCTTTTTGCAATTTTCTATGCGAGAGCTTGACGGTCCCAGCTTTTAGGAATTGTCCTTTTTTGGAGCACTTCCCTTGAACCTGGGCTTTCCGGATTTGTTTTGTTGTTGGTTCCGATTTTTGCTCCGATTTCGGTTTCTATTTCGGTTCCTGTTTTTATTCTTATTTGGATGCGAATTTTTGTTCGGTTTCTGATGTTTGGGCTTTACGTCCTCTTCGGTCTCTGAATCATCATCTATAAACTGATGCTCCGGCATACGGGGAACGGCCTGTTTGATTAGTTTTTCTATATCCCGAAGATAGGGGCGTTCCTCCTTGTCACAAAACGATAATGCAATTCCACTGGCATTGGCCCTTCCGGTTCTTCCTATTCTGTGTACGTAGGTTTCGGAAACATTGGGAAGGTCATAATTTATGACCATTGAAAGTTCGTCCACATCAATACCCCTTGCCGCAATATCGGTAGCAATCAAAACCATTAATTTACCTTCCTTAAAATCCCCCAAGGCCTTTTGTCTTGCAGTTTGGGATTTGTTCCCATGTATGGCAGCCGATTTGATACCGGCCTGCGATAATTTTTTTACGATTTTATTGGCACCATGCTTTGTCCTTGAAAATACCAATACCGAATCTTTAGGGCGTTCCTGGAGCAGATGTATCAACAGTTTTGGCTTATTCTTTTTACTCACAAAATAGACACCTTGATCAACCTTTTCAGCTGTGGCCTGTTGAGGTTTGATGGTTACACGTTCAAAATCGCCTAACATGGCCCTGGAAAGTTCCACTATATCCTGGGGCATCGTTGCAGAAAAGAATAGCGATTGCCTTTTTGGGGGTAATTTGGCGATGATCTTTTTTACATCATGGATGAAACCCATATCCAACATCTGGTCCGCTTCGTCCAATACAACGAACTCAAGATCCTTAAATGTGATATACCCCTGGTTCATTAAGTCCAATAGCCTACCGGGTGTAGCAACAAGAATGTCCACGCCGCTTTTTAGCGCATTTACTTGTTTACCTTGTTTGACCCCACCAAAAATCACGGTGTTTTTGAGTCCGGTGTATTTGCCGTAGGCCGTAATGCTTTCCCCAATCTGTATAGCCAATTCCCGTGTTGGGGTCACGATCAAGGCCTTGACCTTTCTCCGGTTGTCCCGTAGGCTTATACCCTCATAAAGATGATGCAAAATGGGAATACTAAAGGCTGCCGTCTTCCCGGTACCGGTTTGGGCAACTCCTAGTAAGTCTTTCTTTTTAAGTAAAATGGGAATGGCTTGTTCTTGAATGGGAGTAGGGTGGGTGTACCCTTCTTTTTGTAAGGCCTCCAAAATAGGTTCTGCAAGGCCAAGTTCTTTAAATGTCATTTATTTTAAATAAGTGGCAAAGGTAGGGTTATTTGTGTTAGTGTGATGGCTGGTTGTTCGTTATTGGTTATTCGTTGTTGGTTGCTTGTTGATTGATGTTGGTTTGGGGGATTCAAACAATTTAATTTAAATTCTGAACTTTAACTTGAGTTTGAACTTGCGGTTGGACTTTGTACTCCGAACTTAAACTTCCCTTCAAAGCCCCACAACGGCTGCTTCGGCGCAACGTTCCCCGTCCATGGCCGCTGAAACGATCCCCCCTGCAAAACCACCGCCCTCTCCACATGGAAATAGACCCTTTATTTGAACATGTTCCAAGGTTTTGGTTCTTGGAATGGTGACCGGGGAAGAAGTTCTGGATTCAACACCCACGATATTTGCCTCTGCGGTATAATAGCCATGCATTTTTTCACCGAAGGCCTTGAACCCCGTTCGTAGGCGACTCCCAATGAGTTTGGGTAGTAGTGAATGCAAGGGGGCCGATTTCAAACCAGGCTGGTAGGAAGTTGGGTTTAAGTCGGCGGAAAGCCGACCTTCTACGAAATCCGTTAATCGTTGTGCAGGAGCTGTTTGCGACCTTCCTCCTGAAGTAAAAGCTAAACGCTCCAAATCTTTTTGATACTCAAGTCCTTTTAATGCCCCCAAGTGTTCGTACTTGGGAATGTCCTCGTCCACATTTATTTCCACCACAATGCCCGAATTCGCAAAGAGGTTGTTACGTTTGGAGGGGGACATTCCATTCACCACAACTTCACCCGGGGCGGTTGCAGCCGGTACTATGAAGCCACCGGGACACATACAGAATGAATACACTCCACGGCCTTTCACCTGTTCCACCAAACTGTAGGAAGCAGCTGGTAACAACTCATTTCTTTGACCGGAACAGTGGTATTGAATACTGTCGATGATTTCTTGGGGATGTTCCACCCGTACACCCATCGCATAGCTCTTAGCCTCCAAAGCAACTTTCTTTTTGTGGAGTAGTTCAAAAATATCTCGAGCCGAATGCCCGGTGGCCAGTATGACCCGTTCCACCGTTACTTCACTTTCGTTTTGTAATACGATGGACTTTAATCTGTTGTCCTCAATGTTAAAGTCGGTCACCCTAGTATTAAAATGTACTTCACCACCATATTTCAGAATAGCTTCCCGCATGTTCTGCACGATTTTGGGCAATTTGTTCGTACCGATATGCGGATGGGCATCAATGAGGATATCTTCCTTCGCACCGTGATGGACTAGACTTTCGAATATACGTCTTACATCGCCGCGTTTTAAGCTACGGGTGTAGAGCTTTCCGTCCGAATAGGTCCCCGCTCCACCTTCACCAAAGCAGTAATTGGAATCCTCACCTACGATATGTTCCTGATTAATGGCCTTAAGGTCACGCCTGCGGTCCTGTACATTTTTACCACGTTCAAAAACAATCGGCTTATACCCAAGTTCAAGACATCTCAAGCCCGCCCACATTCCTGCGGGACCAAATCCTATGATGTGAATAGGCTTGGCCTTTGAAACATCTTTATACTCAAATGTATATTCGGTTTTATCCAAGGTTTCACCCTTGGTATATACCGCCAACTTATAATTAAAGTAGATGGTGGGCTTACGGGCGTCAATGGATTTTCGAAGGACCTTAAAGGTAAATTCACCGGTGGATATCCCCAAGTGGCGGGCTATTTTTAGTTCCAGTATATTTTCATCCCCAGCCTCCTCCAAACTAACCCGCAACTGAATGTTTCTCATCATGATGGTAAAATTACTTTAAAGAAACGGATACTTAAAGTGGGCCAAACTCCTTTTTATAGGCCGATGGTGTTCTACGGGTGATGGCCTTAAATTGCTTGTTGAAATTGGAAAGGGTTTGGAAACCGCTTGAATAACAGGCCTGGGAAGCGTTCATTTTTTCTTCCAGAAGCAACTTGCATGCATGCCCAATCCGTATTTCGCTTACAAATTCTGAAAAGGTCTTGTTGGCGTGGACCTTAAAATAACGGCTGAACGATGTAGGGGTCATATTGGTGAGCTCGGCCAATTCCTCCAATCCTATCTTACTTCTGAAATTTTGCATTACGTAGGCATATACAATGTTCATGCGCTCTGTATCCCCTTGTTTTAGGGAATTGATATATCCAGGACTGGCAAGAACTTCCAAGTCATCGGTCTGGCTTAATAAGTGCAAAATTTCCAAGAGGCCAACCACTTTCTCCAATCCCTCCTGATGTACTAGGTTTTGCATCAGCGTTTTGATTTTTTCGGCCGTCACACCCGTAACTAATAGACCTCTGAGACTTCTTTTGAGCAGATGTTTTAGTTTTAGGCCTTCCTCTTTCTGCAACAGGTTTTCACCCAATATATTTTGATTGAAATAAACCACGATACCCTTTGAGAAATTTTCTTTTGTGGTTTTTCCTATTTCAATATCGCTCCGCCAAAGATGGGGCAGATTAGGTCCCGTAAACGTAATTTCCCCTTCCTTGTAGGGTCTAATGCTATCTCCAATAAACTGAGTGCCCCTTCCTTTTAATACCATGAACAATTGATACTCTGGATGGAAATGCCAATTTGGGTCGAAGATGGGCTGTTTTAGAGCCTTGGTAACCAAGGCATGGGACTTAGGTATCGGGGATTTTTCTAAGGCTAATTTCAATATTTGGAATTTTAAAAAATCAATGATATGCTAAGAATAAAACACTTATTTGCCTTTAAATTTAACAATTTAATCGGATATATGACAAAATACAGTCAGGATAGGATAAATCACAGGGATTTTTATTGTCAAATTATAATTAAAATTGGTACTTAAATCAACATCTGTCATTTTATGAAGACTTTTTATAGGATATCTGCAGTCGTTTTTAGTGCACTCCTTCTATTTTCAGGCTGTAAGTCGGAACAAAAAAATGAAACCACTTGGAAAGATGATGTTCCTCGCCGCATTGAACTTCTGTTCTTAGGGCACTCCATTGAGCACCACAATTCTGGGGAGTACTTTCCCATATTGGCCACGGCCTTAACAAAGGACGGCATAAACATTACGTATACGGAGGATGTGGATGACCTAAATCCAGAAAAACTTTCGTTGTATGACGGACTTATAGTCTACGCCAATCACGAAGAAATAACGGACGCGCAGGAAAAAGCCTTATTGGATTATGTTCGTGAAGGCCACGCCTTTATTCCTATTCATTCGGCCAGTTTTTGTTTTAAAAATTCACCAGAATACATAGATTTGGTAGGGGCGCAGTTCATGAGTCACGAGACCAGTACCTTCACGGCTGAAGTTGTAGATAAGGAGCATCCGATCACAAAGGATTTAAAACCTTTTGAAACATGGGACGAAACCTACGTACATGATAAAATTGCAGATGATATTCACGTTTTAATGGAACGTGTGGAGGGTGACCATAGGGAGCCATGGACCTGGGTTAAGAATTATGGGGAAGGAAAAGTGTTCTACACGGCATACGGACACGATGAGCGCACTTGGAACAACCCTGGTTTCCAAAATTTGGTCAAGGAGGGAATTCTTTGGGCCGTTCCAGAAAAGGCAAAAGAGAATTGGTTGGCTTTCACTACCGATATTCCTACCTTGAAATATGAGGATAGGGATAATATTCCTAATTACGAGCAAAGGGATCCCGCCCCAAAGTATCAATTACCTTTATCCCCCGAACAATCCCAGAAGTTCATTCAGGTGCCGGCAGGCTTTGAAGTCCAATTATTTGCGTCTGAACCGGATATCATAAATCCTATCGCGATGAACTGGGATGAAAAAGGCCGTCTTTGGGTGATTGAAACGGTGGATTATCCCAATACCGTGAGAAATGATGATAGTATAGGTGATGATAAAGTAAAAATTTTAGAAGATACCGATGGTGATGGCAAGGCCGATAAGGTGACTGTATTTGCGGATAAATTGAATATCCCTACCAGTTTTGCTTTTTACGATGGCGGTATCGTAGTCTCCCAAGCACCGGAATTCATCTTTTTAAAGGATACGGACGGTGATGACAAGGCAGACGTTCGGGAGACCCTGATTGAAGGCTGGGGTACCTTTGACACGCATGCAGGTCCTTCCAATTTGCAATATGGTATAGATAATCAACTATATGGTGTAGTTGGCTACTCCGGATTTGAGGGCCAGATTTTTGGAGAGGATTTTAAGTTTAACCAAAACGTATACCGGTTCAATCCTAAGAAAAGCACCTTTGAAGTAGTGACTAACACCTCCAATAATACATGGGGATTGGGATTGACAGAGGATAATTCAATCTTCGCATCTACGGCAAACAACACGCACAGCGTTTTTGTAGGTATACCCAATGCCAATTTCACCCATGTAAAAGGAATTGGAACGGATGGAAGTGCCAAAATAGACGGTCACTATGAGATGCAACCTATTACACCAAATTACAGACAAGTTGATGTTTTTGGTGGCTTTACGGCCGCTGCAGGACATCATTTCTATACCGCTAGGGCTTACCCGGAAAAGTATTGGAACAAGATTGCATTTGTCTGCGAGCCTACAGGTGGTTTGGTCCACCAAGCAAGAATCGTAAAGGATGGCGCAGGATATGTAGAGGAAGATGCCGGTAATCTTTTTGCGTCAGCCGATGAATGGTCTTCCCCAGTGGAAGCCAAAGTGGGTCCGGATGGTGTAGTCTGGGTCGCGGACTGGTATAATTTTATCGTACAGCACAATCCCACCCCAAATAAGGATAGGGGCGGATATGATGCAGAAAACGGGGATGGAAATGCCTATGTGAATCCCTTACGTGATAAGTCCCACGGCAGGATTTATAGAATAGTTCCAAAATATGACTATTCCTACGAACCCATAACACTGTCTAAGGATGATCCGGATAAATTGGTAGATGCCTTGAGCAACGACAATCAATTTTGGAGATTGACCGCTCAACGTCTTTTGGTGGAACGAGGAGAAACCGATGTTTTAAATGACCTGTATAAATTGGCGAATACAAAAGAGGTTGACAGCGAAGGCTTGAATAATGCCGCGTTACATGCACTTTGGACGATTGATGGCCTGGGTGCTTTGGAATCGGACAGTAATGCCCTTGGAGTGGTGAAAGGAGCACTGTACCATAAGGCTGCAGGCGTTCGCAAAGCGGCCATCCAGTTATTGCCCCGAAATGACGATTCTGACGATGCCTTGTTCAAGGCGAATACCCTCAACGATCGTGATCCGAATGTACAACTGGAGGCACTGCTTTATTTTTCAGAAAGGCCCTCCTCACAAAAGATAGGTTCTTTGCTCTATGATTTGGGTAAGAACGAAGCTGTTTTAAACGACGAGTGGATGTTCAAAGGAATATATGCTGCATCCGCTAAACACAGTGATGGGTTTTTAAACGCCTTTAAACAGCAAAACCCTAATTACAAAATGCCTCAGGCAACTACCAATGATATGGCGGCCATGGGATACAATGATGCGGATTGGGAGAGTATGGAATTACCACAGTATATAGAGGACGCAGGATTGGATATAGACGGAGTTATCTGGTTTAGGAAGGAAATCTCTTTACCTTCATCGGCCTCGGATAAAGTAGGTACAATTTCCTTAGGACCCGTTGATGATTCTGATGTAACATATATCAATGGAATCGAAGTTGGAAGCATGGCGGCCAGCTATAAATCCATGCGAAGATATGATATTCCAAAAGGTGTTCTAAGAGCAGGGAAAAATGTAATTACCGTACGTGTTGATGATACGGGGGGTGAAGGCGGAATTTATGGTAGAAGTTGGTCCATGAACATCAGGGTGGGTGAGGAAAGATACTCATTGGCCGGACCATGGAAGTATAAAGTGGAAAAGAATTATACTGATAAAATTGCAAAAACATATACAGAAGCGGATTTTGCCGTACTGCTTATAAAGAATTATGGCAATGAAGATGGTGTCTCTTCTGATATGACTGATGAAGATTTTTCCAATGCGAAAAAGATCGTTATAAAAACAATAACGAACGAGATGAAATATGATGTTACCAAGTTTGAAGTGAAAGCTGGAGAACAGGTAGAATTGATATTGGAAAACCCTGATTTTATGCAGCATAACCTCATTATTACCAAGCCTGGTAAAAAGGAAGCGGTAGGTGCCGCGGCGGATAAAATGGCAGCGGACCCAGATGCGGCGGAACTCTTTTATATTCCTCAGACTGATGATGTATTATTTGCAACTCCGTTATTAAACCCGAACGACAGCTATTCATTGAAATTCACGGCACCAACAACCCCCGGTGAATACCCATTTATATGTACCTTCCCTGGTCACTGGAGAATTATGCAAGGGGTAATGGTCGTAAAATAATATCCAAAATTTAGGAAGAGAATCATGAAGAACAAGATAAATTTTGGTGTAAGCACTTGGCTTTGGCAATCGCCCTTTACAACGGAAACAATAAAGCTTTTTCCAAAAATCAAGGCCATGGGTTTTGACGTTGTGGAAATTCCCGTAGAAGACCCGACTTTAATTGATGTTAAAGTTGTAAAGGATGCATTGGATGTCCATGGACTACAACCAACGATTTGTATTGTTTTTGGCGATGATAAGGATTTGACCTCTCAAGACGAGACTTTACACAAAAATTGTTTTGAACATGCGGAAAAATGTTTTTCCCTAGCTTCCGCGCTTGGTGCAAATTTTGTCGCCGGACCGCTCTATGCCGCTGTGGGAAAGGCACGTTTGGCACCCGAGGATGTTAAGAAGAAGGAATGGAAGAGGTCCGTTAAGAACTTAAGGGTACTGTCAGATATTGCCGCGGTATACGGTTTGGATATTGCATTGGAGCCCTTGAATAGGTTTGAATCTGATTTGATCAATACGACTTCGGATGTAGTCAGATTATTGGATGAAATCGAAAAGGATAACATGAAAATTATTCTGGACGGATTTCACATGACCATAGAAGAACAGGATATTCGTAAAGCCATTAATTTGGCCGGTGATAGATTGATTCATGTTCAGGTTTCGGAAAACCACCGGGGGATTCCCGGTACGGGTTTGACACCTTGGGCCGAATTTGCAAAAGGATTACAGGACGTGAATTATTCTGGGGCCATAGTAATTGAAAGCTTCACTCCAGAAATTCCCGAATTGGCCGCAGCCGTAAATATTTGGAAAAAGCTGGCGAACGACCAAGATGAGTTTGCAAAAAAAGGTTTGAAATTTTTAAAGAATACGTTTAAGTAAAATTGAAAAATATGAGTACAAAGAAAGTGAACGTAGCCATTATCGGTTTAGGTTTTGGTGCAGAATTTATTCCCATATATCAAAAGCATCCCAATGCGAATTTAGTGGCTCTCTGCCAACGAAACGAGGCCAAGTTGAACGATTTGGCGGACGCCTTCGGCATCGACAAAAGATATACCTCATATGAGGAGCTGCTGAAAGATCCGGAAATTGATGCCGTGCATATCAATACACCCATACCCAATCATGGGGAGCAATCGATTAAGGCCTTAAAAGCCGGCAAGCATGTGGCCTGTACGGTACCCATGGCCACCACGGTTGAGGAATGCGAAGAAATCGTAAAATTGACACAAGCAACTGGACTTACCTACATGATGATGGAAACGGTGGTCTATGCCCGGGAATTCTTATATATGAAAGAACTTTATGAAAATGGGGAGTTGGGCAAGGTTCAATTTTTAAAGGCAAGTCACCAACAGGATATGGATGGATGGCCTAATTACTGGCCTGGATTGCCACCTATGCATTATGCAACGCATTGTGTGGGACCTGTATTGGCGTTGACCCAAGGTGAGGCTGAATATGTTTCCTGCTTCGGCTCTGGTACTATAAGGGAGGAATTGATCAAAGAATACAATTCGCCCTATGCCGTGGAAACCACCCATATTAAATTCAAGGATTCCGATTTAAGTGCACAAGTGTATCGGTCGTTATTCGATGTAGCTAGGCAGTATCGGGAAAGTTTTGAAGTCTATGGTTCCAAAAAATCTGTGGAATGGCCCTTGATAGAGGGAAAACCCTTGGTCGTGCATACCGCAAAAAAACCGGAACCAGAAATTCCGGAAGAGGTTGAAAGTCCGGATTATGCCAAGCTATTGCCCAAGGAAATCCAACATTTTACCACCCAAGGAGTTTACGATTCCGAGGAGAATGAACATCTATCCTTTACCCAAGGCGCAGGCCACGGGGGGTCACATCCGCATTTGGTGCATGAATTTGTCGAGGCTCTGATTCAAGATAGGTCGCCCTATCCAAATGCCAAGCAATCGGCCAATATCACATGTGTCGGTATTTTGGCACATGAGTCGGCAAAACAGGGCGGGGCGCTAATCAAATTACCGGAGTTTACATTTTCTTAACAATTAGTTATAATTCCTATGGTTTTTGGAATCTTAAGAAAATTGTAAAGTTTACAATCCATCATGGAAAATCTACAATTGGGTATTTCTTTTTATAAATTGCGGTATCGTTCATGGAAATTTGAACAGCAAATTAATGTTTACCCAATGAAATGTCTTATTACCATCATCTGTATTTTTTGGTTGAGCTTAGGGATGGCGCAAACCGCCACCATGGGCACCATAGAACTGGAAATTACTGGGATGGAAAACGACGAAGGGCAGATGTTGGTGGGACTTTACAATTCTGAGGAGGGTTGGTTGCTAAAGCCATTTAAGGGCGCTTTCGGAAAAATAGCTAATGGGGTCACCACAGTTATTTTTAGGGATATTCCAGAAGGGGTTTATGCCATTTCCGTGTTTCACGACAAGGACAACGACGGAAAGCTAAACCGGCTTTTTGGACTGCCTACTGAACGTTTTGGAGCTTCCAACAACGCACCTTCAAGATTTGGTCCCCCAAGATGGCGGGACGCAAAATTTCAGCTATTGGGCGGAACATTGAAACATTCAATTCAAATTCACTAAAAGCTGTTCAAAATGAAAAAAATTATCACACTGCTGCTAGTAGTGCTTACTACTAGTGCCTGGTGCCAAGATCAATTTACCAAAGGAATGGAAAAGGCCTTTACGCTTTGGGGCGAGGGCAAGTCCATGGAAGCTTCCAATCTTTTTGAAAGAATAAGCAATGCGGAGCAAGATAATTGGCTGCCCTATTATTATGTAGCACAAATCAATACCATCAACTCCTTTGGCGAAAAGGACGAAAGTAAATTGAAACAGCAATTGGAAAAGGCCCAACAGTTTTTGGACATCGCCAAGCGGATTTCGCCCAATAACCCAGAGATTATGGTCCAACAGGCCATGCTTTATACGGCATGGATCGCCTTTGATGGGGCTACCTATGGAATGACCCATTCTGCCAAGGTTGTCTCCCTATACAATGAAGCTTTACGCATTGCGCCGGATAACCCTAGGGTGGTGTTTTCAAAGGCGGAGTGGGACATGGGATCCGCAGCTTATTTTGGTCAGGATACCGCCCCATTTTGTAAGGATGTGGAAAGGTCCTTGGAACTTTTTGCTAACTTTAAGCCTAAAGGTCCTTTTTATCCCAATTGGGGGGAGGACAGGGCGAAGCAAACCCATGAAAGTTGTAATGGATAATGTTGTGCGATGGAAGCATCAAAAGATTTGGGACAGGAGAGTAAGTTTTCTATTGAAACCATCAGGAAGGTTTTAAGGATAAGCTTGTATATTACGCTAGGTATTTCTGCAATCAATATCATTTTCGCCCTGCAGAATGGTATTGTATGGAAGCATGAATTGCAGGATGTGGCGATTACCTTCGTATATGCCTTCACAATTACCGCATGCAATATCCTTTATAATGACTTCCTTTCCGAAAAATTCAGTTGGGAAACCCAAACGCAAAAACGGCTATGGTTTGGAGCTGTGGGATCTATACTCCTTACGGTACTTTCCTATGGCCTTGCAAGGATCTTTGTAGAAGTAGGTTATTTTGGGAATAGTTTTCAGGAATTTTTGAGGAACGAAGACTATGCAACCTATTTCTATACCTTGCTCATCGCTATTTTGGTATCGGCGATATTACATGCCTTTTATTTTTATAAGGCCTTACAGGACAGCAAAGTTAAGGAGCAAAAGGTAATAGCTGGGACGGCATCGGCGAAGTTCGATGCCTTGAAGAACCAGTTGGACCCCCATTTTCTATTCAATAGTTTGAACGTTCTTACAAGTTTGATCGAGGAGGACCCGGACCAGGCCCAAAAGTTCACCACGTCGCTTTCCAAGGTCTATCGATATGTATTGGAACAAAAAAACAAGGATTTGGTTTCCGTAGATGAGGAGTTACAGTTCGCCAAAACTTATGTTAAGCTATTGAAAATGCGTTTCGAGGACAGTATCGTTCTGGATATTCCGGAAAATGCCTCCAATCCAGAGGCAAAAATCGTTCCGCTCTCCCTGCAACTATTACTTGAAAACGCCGTAAAGCACAACATAGTAAACGCTTCAAAACCTTTGCATATAAGGATTTTCGAGGAAGACGGGAATTTAAAGGTAACAAATAACCTTCAGGAAAAACAGGTGGTCAAGAAAAGCAGTGGTGTTGGCCTACAGAATATTCAGCAGCGCTATGAACTTTTGAGCCACCGAAAAATGGAAATCCATAAAACCGACGGTAATTTCACCGTAGAACTTCCAATGTTGACCCAAAAAGTTTCCATTGTGGAGACCCAAGAGGAATTCATCGAGGACAAGCGCTATCAGAAGGCAAAGGAGAAAGTGGAAAATATCAAAGGCTTCTACGGGAACCTTATAGCCTATTGTATCGTTATTCCATTTATGGTCTATTTGAACCATAAGACCACAAGCTTTCCTTGGGTGATATTTCCGGTTGTTGGATGGGGTTTTGGTCTGTTGACCCACGGTATGGAGGTTTTTGGCTATCACCCTATTTGGGGGAAACGTTGGGAGGAGCGCAAGCTCAAGGAGCTTATGGACAAGGATGATTTCTGATGCTTTCCTTGATGGATACCTTCATACTTCCATGGAAAATTCTTATTTACAGACATCGTTTTCCATCCCTACCGTTCCGGATGACAGTTTATCCTTCAAATTGTACAATTGGGTAAACCACTTTTTCAAAACCCCTGATAATCCCTGAAATTTGATATATCAATAAAAAATAACCGGAAGAAATACATTCCTAAAAATGAAAAAATTATGGAAAATACAAGCGATTACAGATACCGAAGGGCCAAGGAAAAAGTGGCCGAAATCAAAGGTTTTTATGGCAATTTACTGGCGTATTGCCTCGTCATTCCGTTTTTGATATATATCAACTATCAAACTACCAGTTTTCCCTGGGCCTTCTTTCCCGCTTTTGGTTGGGGCTTGGGTTTGTTGGGCCATGCGGCCAATGCCTTTGACTATAACCCATTTTTTGGAAAGGACTGGGAACGAAGAAAATTGGAAGAGTTTATGAAGAACGACGAACTTTAAGGAAAACGGTATCTTTAAGGTAACCGAAGAATCAACAAACGTAACGTCATGAATAACAGAGATCAAGAATCAAAATACTTTAGGGCCAAGGAACGGGTTGAAAACATAAAAAAGTTTTATACAAGTGCACTATCCTATGTAATCTTCATTGGCTTTTTGGCCGGACTAAATTATTGGCTGAACGAATGGAATTATCCGTGGTTTTTGTGGGCCGCTTTCGGGTGGGGCATAGGGCTGGTTTTCCAAGGAGTAAAAGCTTTTGGATTTAACCCGATTCTAGGAAAGAATTGGGAAGAACGTAAAATTAACGAACTGATGCGGGAAGAGGAGGAACAAACAAAATGGAAGTAATGGAAAGAGATCAAAACAAAATTGAAAGGGCTAAAGAACGGCTTAAGGAACTAAAGGGTTTCTACTGGCATTTGGCTGCATATATTGGAGTGAACACATTTATTACCATTTCCACCATCATTGGTAGGATGGGAAGCGGGGCGGATTTTTGGGATGTCCTGGATTTTGGAAGTTTTTCTATCTGGTTTTTTTGGGGCATAGGCCTATTTTTCCATGGGATGAAAGTGTTTTCCTATAACCCGCTATTTTCAAAGGAATGGGAGAAACGACAGATTCAGAAATTTATGGAAGAGGATAAGCGTGAAGCTGAAAAATTCGGTAGGCATGGAAGGTAGTCTAAAACAATCGGAGAAATATAAAAAGGCGCAACGACAGGTGCAGCAGATCAAAAAATTCTACAGTCATCTAAGAGTGTATATCATTATAAATGCTCTTTTGATAATCGTTAAATTGAACCTATTTAATTGGTTCAAAGGTGAATATGATTGGATGCAGGACCCAAACTTTAGTGGTTGGGTAAGTTGGAACGTTATAGGAACTCCCATACTCTGGGGAATAGGTTTATTGGCCCACGCACTCTATGTTTTTAGGTTTAAATCGAAATCATGGGAGGAACTAAAGCCTACATTCATCAAGAATTGGGAGAAAAGGCAAATGGAAAAATTTTTGAGAGAAGAGGAAGAGAAAGGTTCAATGAGAGAGTAAGAGTTATTTTTTTGAACTATAAATTTTTGAATTAACACTCGTATGAACGTAATTATTATCGAGGACGAAAAACCGGCTGCCAGAAGACTTGGCCGGTTACTAGGGGAGCTGGATGTGGCCGTTTCCACAATGTTACATTCGGTGGAGGAATCCATTGCTTGGTTTCAAGAAAACGAGCATCCCGATCTTATTTTTTTGGATATTCAATTGTCCGATGGTCTTTCCTTTGAAATTTTTGATGCAGTGGATGTAAAAAGTGCCATCATCTTTACAACGGCCTACGATGAATACGCCCTTCAGGCCTTTAAGCTCAATAGTATAGATTACTTGCTAAAGCCCATTGACGATGAGGAACTGGAGAGCGCCGTAAAAAAATACCGAAACCTAAAACCCGAAGCCAAGAAATTAAGTTTGGATTTTGAGGATATCAAAAAGCTACTGGTAAATCCGTTGGAGCGTGAGTACAAAAAGCGTTTTACTGCCAGGGTTGGTCAGCATTTAAAGATTATAAATGCCGATGAGGTAGAATGCTTCTACAGTGAGAATAAAGGTACATATGCTGCCACTTCAGATGGTAGGAACTATCTACTGGACACCACCTTGGAAAATCTGGAGGAGGAACTCAAACCCGATACTTTCTTTAGGGTGAGCCGCAAATTTTACGTGAACATAAACTATATAAAGGACATTATTTCCTACACCAATTCGCGCTTACAAATCAAACTCAATTCCTTTTCGGAGCAGGAAATCATTGTAAGCCGGGAACGCGTAAAGGATTTTAAGCTGTGGTTGGAGTGAGTGGAAAGTGAAAAGTTCAAAGTGAAAAATTAAAAGTGATTTTTTGCTTAACGCTTACTGCCAACTGTTACTGCCAACTGACAACTGCCAACTGTCACTCCTCATTCTCCACCCGGTTCTCATCAAATGCAGAGGGTAATAGGGTAGGAATCAGCTTAATAAAAATAGGTAAAAGGATAGCGCCCCCAGGAAGCAGGAAGATGGCCAGGGACGGTATACTCTTAAAAATATCCAGCAATTGGGTTTGCACCTTTTTCTTTTCCTCTTTCGTAAGGTCCCTTACGGTGGATTTTGAAAGCAAGGACACCAACTCGGCACTTCCGGAAAGTTCCTTGAGTAATCGCTTTTTGTTCCTTAGAATTAAACGGTTGACCAGTCTGGACATACTGTCGTAGAACTTTATGGCCATATTATGGTCCTGCAAAAAGGGAATGGTTTCCTTGTTGGAATTTATAAAATTGGAAACATGCGCCAAGGAATTTTTTATGGTGTGGGCATCTAATTGGAGGTCCTTTCCTAGGATCTTTATGAACTCGGACTCCATAAATTCCAGGGATCCATCTTCCCAAACCGTTAAACATGCCAGTTTCAAAAGATACCTTTTTTCCCATAGGTCATCATTTGTAAGCAACTGGTTTCTATAAGAGTTATCAAACTTTTGTGAATCACCATCGATAAAGGTCAATGACGAGGCCAATAATTGCGCCAGCTTTTTATCCTTTTTGTTCTTCCGCTTGGAAGTCAGGGCATGATAAGTAATGTTGATGGCAAGATATTCCAGCCGTTGTGCATGTTTTTTAATACCCTTTGCATGTATTAGATACCTTTTAAATAGCAGCAAATCAATGAATAGGAGGGAATTCGTAATGGAACTATTGAAGGTTTTGCTGATAATATTATCCTCAAGATACACCCTTGAATCCAGAATTTTCTCAAGTTTTGAGGAGGTTTTGCTTCCGGAGAAGAGTTTTCCCAAAAAAGAAACTTTATTGACTTCCAAGGTCTCGTAAAACCGAAATATCTTTTCAAGAAAATCTTGAAAATCGGTTTGTGGCTGTGCAATTTTTAAGGTGAAATAGAGCGCGGTCAACAAATTAATCTTGGCCTTTTCATCCTCTGAAAACTCATGCTCCGGGGTAATGAAATCTGGGAAACCCGTGTTGATGCCATACGCAAAGCCCCAACTATTTAGGTCCTCGAATAAAATATCAAAACTGGTGTATCTCCCATCGTGGTATTTTACCAGAGAGCCAAACTTATCTATCCAGCCGTTTGCCGATGGGTTCATTTTGTTTTTATTGCGAGGTGGCAAAGTTAGCAAATTACCAATTCTGTTCCTTCGTCAAAATTGTTACACAATTTGTTCTATGGGCTAACCCAGAAAATAATAAATCAAATTGCTTCTGTTCCTTTTAAGAGATTGATATCGGGAATATATTAAGAATACTTTAACATTTAAAAGCAAACTTCTAATATTCAGTTCCGTAGGTAAGGTTGATTTAATCTAAAAACTTTAATTATGAAAAACAAAAATCTTATTACCGGTCTTGGGGTATTGTCCCTCATTGCGGCTCTCTTAGTAGCTGCGGACCACATCGATGCTCCGGATTCTATGGGAACCAGTGCTGATATTGCCGATTATTACGCTTTTGAGCCATCCTTGGGCTCGGACAACACGGTGTTTGCCGTAGACCTTCAGTCGAATGTACTGCCTGATTTGGCCTATGGTACCTTCGATGAAAATGTGTTGACCGAAATCAATATCGATACTAATGGGGATTTAGTTGAAGACTTGGTTATACAAGCGATTCCTAGGGACGGAAAAATGTATTTCTTTGGTCCTGTTGCCCCAACTACCACAGGAACTAGCGGTCAGGTAATGGTCGATAGTCCTTTGGGTTCCGTTGATATTTCTACTGATACGGCCATCGTGGAAACGACTTCCAGTGGTGTTTCCCTATTTGCAGGGCCAAGGCAGGATGCCTTCTTTTTTGACTTTTTTCAATTCAATGCGGTCATAGGTGGAATGGCACCTGAAGGATTTAAGCCTGCCGGAGACCCCAATTCAACTGAAGATGATGACACTACAGCGGTCGATACCTTTGATGGGGCCAATACCATGTCCATCGTAGTAGAAATTCCCAACACCATGTTGGGGGAAACAACGGCAACAAATGCCTTGGGCTTAACGGTTTACAAGACTTGGGTGACTACCAATGCAAAACAGTAATAACGAACGCTAAAAAAATAAAAAGATGAAACTAAATAAAATAAAGTTCTTGTTCCTTACGGTCTGTACCGTTTTAACACTGGTAGCCTGTAACAACGATGATGATTTTACTCCTCCAATGGCCAATGCAACGTGCGATGATGGTATCATGAACGGAGATGAAACGGCTGTTGATTGCGGGGGTTCCTGCACACCTTGCGAAGATGGAATGGGTCCTATGATGCCAGATTTCTCAGGAACCTACGTGCAGATAGACTTTATGGGAAGGCCGGGGATTAATACAGTGTTGAGCGCTGATGACGAAACAAAAAATGCGCACAACATGGCCATACCTTCTCAAATGGGCGCCATGTTCCAAGCTGGTTTTGAGGCTAGATTGGAAGCCTATCATGACGTGTACGCCAATCTTTTGGGAGCTAACCCAGATGATGTTAACTATGAACCCAATATCCTTGGTTTGGATGCGGCCACGCTTACCGGATATTTGGCTGCCGATGTGTTGGAAGTAGCTCCGGATCTGCCAACGACCTACTTTGATCCAGGAACCGATAATGATATGGATGGAAGAATTTTGGTGCCAGATGGTGACGAAGTTGCATTGACCGGTAGAAGGCCTCAGGATGATGTAATCGATGTTTCCCTGATTTTATTGTTCGGTGGTATGGAAGGCGATCGCTTTAGTGGTCAGGACATTGATATGGACGGAACACCAGATTTGCCAAGATTGACCTCGGACGGGGTTGGCCTAACCGCGGACATAGCTACAACATTCCCTTATTTGGGAGCTCCTGAATAAAGACTATGAAAAAGAGGAGCGAGGGGGAGTTTAAAACCTCCCCCTTATTTTAAAATTCTAAATGACAATCCAAATAAACAGATTATGAAACGCTATTTATACTTTTTGGCACTAATTACCGTACTACTTTCTTGTTCAGAAAAGAAACAGTACGAGGTGGCCAATGCAAATGATTACAATAAATATTTAATGGTAGAGACCCCAAAAACAACCTCCAAATATTTTGAACTATGGAATTCCAAGATCAGGGCAGACAGTATGCAACTGACTAGTTTTGGGATAGTAGGGGGTGAGTACAATCGTTTTTTTAAGGAGACAGGTGATATTGAGTATTTAAAAAAAGCGGAGAAAAGTCTCCAAAGAGCCGTAAAAATAGCTGCCGTAGGCAGGGCAGGGTATAGAAGGTCCTTGGCCAGAAACTACATATCACAGCATAGGTTTAAGGAAGCGTTGGTCTTGGCGGAAGAGGCACGGGAAATTGGTTCGGATCCCAGGGAAAATCGGTACCTACTTTTTGATGTTCATATGGAGTTGGGAAACTACGATACTGCAGAAAAGTATTTGGACAGCATAAAGAATATGAAGGACTTTGGATACTTGATCCGGTTGGCAAAATGGAACGACTACAAGGGCGATTTGGATACGACCATCAACTTTATGGAGAAGGCTAAGGCTATTGCTATTTCTTCCAAAAACGAGGCACTAATCTTGTGGAGTATCACCAATTTGGCCGATTATTATGGTCATGCGGGAAGACTACAGGATTCCTATGCCCACTACTTAATGGCTTTGGAACTGGATTCCAATTATGCCTATGCGAAAAAGGGCATTGCCTGGATTGTGTTTTCCAATGATAAAAATCCGGAGGAGGCCCTTAGAATACTGGATTCTGTAACAAAGAACTATCAAGCTCCCGATTACTATTTGCTTAAGGCGGAAATAGCCGATTACATGGACAATGACCTGATACGCCTCAAAAACTTAAACGAATATTTCCAAAAAGTGGATAACCCATCCTATGGCGATATGTACAACGCCTACAATGTAGGATTGTTTATTGATGAAACCGGGCAGTATGAAAAGGCATTGGAACTGGCAAAGGAGGAGGTTTTCAACAGACCTACGCCAGAGTCTTATAGCTGGTTGGCGTATAGCCACCTAAAGATGGGCAATATAGAAAAGGCCAAGGAATTGATGGATAATTATGTACTTCATAAAACGTATGAACCTGCCCTTCTGTACCATGCTGCCGAAGTCTATAAGGCCAATAACGATGCGGAAAGAGTAAAGGATTTGAAAAAGGAACTTATTGGTGCAGTGTATGAATTGGGCCCGTTAATGGAAAGGCAAATTCAAGAACTGTAATTGGAGTACTATTTTTTCATTACCGGTTTGTTTTAGGTTGGATTGTTTTGTTGTTTGCGCCATGACCTTTTGGTCATGGCGTTTTATCAGGATGCATTTCATCGAAAAGTTACCGATTTTTAACAATGGACAGGATGAAATACATATATTTAACGGTGAAATGCATATTTAAATCTATTTATAAGCCCCAAGACTTTTAAATAGGATATGAATTTAACCAAACCGAAACTTTAAAATTCACGTGTTATGGAATACCTACTCTTTTCTTTGTGGATTGCTCTTATGGTACTATTGTTAGGAAAAACAATTCTGGCCCATCGTTCACTAAAAAAACTTTTGGATAGAAAATAAATTACGCTTCCTTTATCATTTTACGGATTAACACGGGCAACAATAGTATATCCAAAATCAAAGCGGTTACTAGGGTTACGCTAATTATGATGCCTATCGTAATGCTGGGTTGGTGTATTGAAAACAAGAGCACCAAAAACCCAAAAAAGAGGATAAGGGTCGTAATCACCAACGCCCTTCCTGTATGTGCAAATGTCTTTTCTAGGGCCTGTTCCTGAGTGAGTCCTTGGGTGATACCAAGTTTGTACTTCCCTAAAAAATGTATGGTATCATCCACGGCTATACCAAATACAATGGCAAATACCACCGAAAGGGAGGCTTCCAATGGGATATTCAAATAGCCCAGTACGCTACCGGCAAAAAGAATCGGCAACATGTTGGGAATCAGTGAAATGATAAATAATTTTAAGTTCCTGAACACCAAGACCATTATGACGCCAATGAGTAGCAGGCCAAAGAACAGCCCTTCTAGCAGACTGCTTCGAATGTATTCCGCGTTTTTATCCAAGAGCATGCTTTTTCCGGTTACTTTGACCTTTATTTGTGTGGTATCCAGTTTAGTGTCAGCATAATTTTCAATCTTCTCATATACCAGTTTTAAGCTATCCGTGCCTATATCCTGTAATCTTCCATTGATACGTGCCATGGAGGCATCCTTGTTTACGAACCGTTCCAATTGCTGCCTTCCCAATTTTTGGATATCCTTCTTGTATTTTTCAAAAGTGGCCGCATCATCGGGTAAGGTCAGAAATTCGGATTTATTTAGATTATGTGCCTTGTGCAACACTTGGAATGGTAAATTGGAGGATTGGAGGTTGCCTATAGAAGGAATTTCGGCCAAATAATTCATCAATTTTTTAATTTCCAATGCTACGGAGTAGTCCAAGACTGAATAGTCGTTTTTGGACATGACCGCGATTTCCAAGGGCCGGAAGCCGGCATAGTTATTTTGAAAATATTCAAAATCAGCCGCAATTTCACTTCTATTGGGCAACGTTCTTTTAAACTCATAATTGGTACTTATCAGACTGATACCCCATAAGCATAAAATCGTGAACACCGTTGTACCTAACAGAATGGGTCTTGGATAATCTTTGGTGAAAGTGTTCACTCCTTGAAGTAGGTCCACCCATTTCTTTGAGACGCTTTTTCTTCCCAACAGCATCCTTTCGGGAAGACTTATCAACAGCGATCCTGTAAAGAAGATAATGGTGATGTAAGCCACCATGACCCCAATAGCTGCGTTGATGCCAAATTCCTGAATGCTGGCCAACCTGGAGGATAACAGCGTCATAAAGCCCACCGCCGTCGTGACCGAGGTCAGTAAGGTAGTGAGTCCCACTTCACGAAGCGAGGAACGGATGGCTTTGTATCTAGGAATTCCCGACTGGATTTTGCGTATAAAACTGTCCGATACGTGTATCACATCCGAAGTACCTACAATGAGCATCAAAACAGGGTAAAAGGCAGCCATAGCGTTCAGTTCTTTTCCCCAAAGTGCCAAAATGCCTAAAAAAAGTAAAAGAGAAACACTTATGGACACCATTGAAATAAGGACCAAGGGCAGACTTCGGTACACCAATAATAAAATAATCAGGACTAAAATAGCGGCTATGATGCTGGTCTTTAGGACTTCGCTTTTTTGCATGTCCACAATGGCTTCCAAAAAGAAGGCCCTCCCCAAGATGTGGTATTCCTCCAATTGATGTTTCTTTAAGGACGCCCGTACCTGGGAAAGCAAAAGCTCCGCCTGTTGGTAATCGATATCGTCCTGTGTGCGTAGGGCAACAACCGTAGAGGTAGCTTTTTGATCTATTAGGAAATTGGTAAAAAGCTTGTCCTGCTTAATTTTTTCCCAGTCCTTTTCATAGGCCGAAGGGTCATCCAAATGGATTATGGGCAACTGGGTATAACCAAAGCTAGTTTTAAGTGGATAGGATAATGTCGTTAAGGATGAACGCTCCTCAACAAAATCAAAGTCCTTGCTGTCTTCCGAAAAAGCATGGAATCGCTTCAAAAATTCTTGATCGAAAACGGTAGGTTCGTTTTCAACGGCGATGAGCAGAAAATTATCATCGGTACCAAATTCGGCCACAAAATCTTGATAAAACTCCAGATCTGGATCTTCTTCGGGAAAAAACTGACTAAAATCAAATGAAAATCTAAGATAGGGAAGTAAGGTAGCCGAGTATAGACCCAGTATTACAAAAAGAAATATACAGATTTTTTTTACTTGGGAAAGGTAGTTCATTTTGCGACTCTTCCATTAAAGGGTCGCAAAATTATCCAATTCCAAGGTCCAATCATAATTTTTGTACTCAAGATCAATGCCCTTGGTGGTCGGAATCACGCCTTCCTGCTTCAATATCTCCTTTATACCGTCCGTACCGCCAAAATCTCCCCTGAACCAACTGAACAAGGATGTTACCCTTGCCTCTTTTTTGCCTGCATCGTACTCCGTGGTCCGCTTCAGGTAATTGCTGGTACTTTTGGCGAACTGTTCATCCAACCTTTTCCACTCGTAAATGGCTACGGGAGGACAGTCCTTTGCGCCGCAATTGAGGGCAAAATGGATTCGATAGTCGGGCTCTTCTACCCGTAATCTTTTTTCGAATTCCCCAGGAAATAGTTTACCGATAAACCCCAAACCATATTCCCATTGAGACCCCCTTATGATGCCATGCTCAATCAATTCAAAGGAAATCATTTCCCCGGCAAAAGAAATCTGGTCCGCCTTAAAAAACTTGCTTCGATCCTTATACAAATCTGGGTTGTTCCCCAGTATTACCTGGATATAGGCATTGTAAATATTGACCCAAAAAGCCAATTTCTTTTGGTTCGTGTCAAGGGCATCTTCCAATTCCTTAATGGTGACATTCGAAAAGGTATCCTGGATTTTTTGGGTATTTTCTTGGTTCTTGATTTTGACCAGGAATTCTACCGAAAGCTTGTTGAAGTCAATAGTTTCGGACTTGGATGTGCTTTGGCCAAAACCGTTCCAAGTGCCTATCAATAGGATAAAAAGTAAGTTGATTGGCACCGCCAAGTGGTAGAATTCTCGGAGGCCTGCCTTTAAATTAAAGGATTGTTTTTGGTGAATGCACCGTAGGCTTGCCCCAAAGTAGTCTGCTATATATTTTGAACGCTTCATGTGTTTTGTTTTTAGTACCTACGTACGAATCCGTAAATGGTTTTATTTTGATAACCTATAGACTACCTTAATTATTGTTGGGATTACCACAGTATATCCTTTGCTGTTTTAATCTTTGTCGTAAATTATTTTTGAACTTTCAGTAGAATCTAAAGAATTATAGTGACGATTTTAAAACCCTTATGGTGCTAATTCCGTAGATTTAGAAAATCCCCTGAAAATTAAAGTTACGGACTTGGGGAACGACCTATTTGTTGCTATGATCAGTATTATAATTCCATCGCATAAAGAAACCGTAAATATCGACCTATTGGTCGGTAGATTGTCAAGCTTTTCCTCGCAAGTTCCCTTTGAAATACTAGTGGCACTTTCACCTGAGAGCGAAATGGATTTTAAAAGGGAAACCCTGGATAAGGCCGATATTATAAGGTGCACTAAGAAGGGTAGGGCATGCCAGATGAACGAAGCGGCCAAATTGGCAAAAGGGGAGGTCTTGGCTTTTTTGCACGCCGATGTAAAACCACCGGACTCCTTCTTGTTCGATATCCAGAAGACTATAAAGAGTGGATTTGACGCCGGATTCTTTTCATACAGGTTCGATAGGGAAAGTTTGCCATTGAAGATCAATTCATATTTCACGGCTAAGGACGGCATATTTACAGGTGGTGGTGATCAATGCTTGTTTATAATAAGACAAGTTTTTGAAACCTTGGGCTGTTTTAAGGAAACCCAGGTTTTGATGGAGGACTTCGAGTTTTTTGAGCGCATGAAAAAGAATGGGATACGCTACAAGATCATAAAAAACGATTTGATAGTATCTGCTAGAAAGTACGAAGCCAACTCCTATCTACGGGTGAACCTTTCCAACCTCTTGCTTGTAATCCTGTTTAGGTTGGGATATCCAAGTAAAAAACTAAAAACGATTCATGACAAACTCATCAGAACGCCCTACAACACCTGACATCATAAATGGCATACAACAAGTAGGTATAGGAGTGTCGGACACCAAGGCAGTTTTTAATTGGTATAGAAAGCACTTGGGTTTTGATATTCTTGTTTTCAAGGACGAAGCGCCGGCAGCACTCATGAAAAGGTATACAAGTGGTGAGATATGCCATAGAAATGCTTATTTGTCCTTAAATATGCTGGGAGGGGGTGGTTTGGAAATCTGGCAGTTTTTGAGCAGAACTCCCCAAAAACCCAAATTCCCAATAATTCTTGGTGATTTAGGGATAAATGCTATGAAAATACGGAGCAACGATATTCAGAAGAGTTATGATTCGTTGAGGGGGCTGGAATTAAAATATTTGACAGGTATAAATAAAACTGTGAAGAATGGAATTTCTTTCTATTTTCAGGACCCCTGGGACAATCTGGTCGAAGTTGTACAGGATAGATACTTTTTTAATAAGACAAGTTTGAGCACGGGTGGCGTGCTGGGAGTCGTGATAGGGGTTTCACAAATATCGGAATCGATACGGTTCTACAGTGATTTGTTGGGCTATAGTATTTTGGTATCGGACCAAACTTTAGAATTGCCCCTTAACAACACACCTGATACAAATTTTGGTTTATTCAGGAAAGTGGTACTAGCGCATTCCCGACCTAATTTTGGTGGTTTTGGGGAGTTGTTGGGACCAACCCAAATAGAATTACTGCAAGCATTGGATAGAAAACCAAATAGAATATTCGAGGATAGGTTATGGGGTGATTTAGGATATATCCACGTATGTTTTGATGTACAAGGGATGGAAAAATTAAGGAACCGTGCAGCCTCCTTAAACTATCCATTTACCGTAGATAGCGCCCAAAGTTTTGATATGGGCGACGCGGCGGGCCATTTTAGTTATGTGGAAGACCCAGATGGAACCTTAATAGAATTCGTGGAAACCCATAAAGTACCTATTTTAAAACCATTGGGTATCTACCTTGATTTAAAAAAACGAAATCCGCATAAACCATTACCTAAATGGATGGTACGAACATTGCGATTTCATAAGGTCTCCAAGGATATCTAAATCCAGTAGATCATTTAACTTTTTGTTGTTCTCAAAAGCCCGATTCCCGAGAAGAAAAATATACCGCCCAGAACGGCATATACGATCAAGGCCTTTGTTGTTCCTGTACTATTGCCAAATAATATGGCGGCGTAGACCAACCCCCCAATTCCTAACAGGGTGAGAATGGTACCAAAGAGTTTCTTTATATCCATGGTCGAAAAATACTAATTTTTCCAGTAAGCAATCTATAGTGGGATTCAAATAATTTAGGAGGATGCAACCGCTCCAAGTGCATAGAGTTGCTCCAATGTGGGTGTCTCACTACCTCCGGCAGGTTCCAAAGTTATCCCAAAGGCTTCGGAATTATTTGGATTGTTCAGCGCAAACACCTTGTTTTCATCCTCGGTAAAATCTTCTAAAAGACCCATGCTCGTAGGGGTTAAGGGCGATAATTTTAAGGACCAAACTTGATAAACAAAACCATCCGGTGGTTCCGGAAGACCCTTCGCGTCAATAAACACTTTTTCCTCTTGTTTGTTCCAATACGCCTTTGCGTAGGAATCCGGAGAAACTTGTTGCCCACCTAAAGGGATTACCAAAATATTTTGGTCCCTCAGCGTATTGAGGAGCTCCCGCGATTTTTCCAAGGAGGAATTAGACTCGGCTATTTGTTGTTCTAACTGTTGGTTTTGACTTTCTACCAATTCCAACTGGGATTTCAATTCCTTATTTTGATTATAGACCCAAAAAAGTCCAATGGCCAAAAGTATGGAAGCCGCCCAACCCAGGTATTGCGTCCAAGGCCTTGATTCTTTGGTCAGTGGAACAACCTTCGATGTATCCCCAGCATTCAATTGTGATCTTAGGGTTTCAAAACCGACAGGGGTTACGGTATTCGCTTTTTGTGAAATCTCTAGGATGGCCGCCTCTATAGCCACAATTTCTGCCTTTATTTCTGGATATTCCTGTGCATATCTATGTATTTCCAGGTTTTCTTTCTCCGAAAGGACCCCTGCGACGTACAGTTCCAAAATTCCAGACGCTATGTATTCTTGAACATCCATTTATTTTATCTCCATGTTTTCCCTGAGCTTGGAAATACAGCTTCTATTTCTAGTTTTAACGGTTCCAACGGGAATGGCCAGTTCTTCGGCCGCTTCCTTTTGTGTATACCCTCTAAAGTAAAGCATTTCAATTAGTTGTATACACTTTTTCTTTAGACTCCGGACTAACTTAAAGAGTCCTTCGGTTTCTACTGTAGCAACAACTTCCTCTTCCTTACTTTCCAAAATACGTACGAAGTAATCTGCGGAAAGGTTCTTTTTTTCATTTTTATACGACTTACTACGTATTTCATCGATGGCCGCATTTCTCGCAATGTTCAAGATCCAGGTAAAAAATCGGCCTTTGGATGCATTATAACTGTCCGCATTGTCCCATATTTTGACGAATACATCCTGACAGATTTCTTGGGAGCGCACTTCGTTTTTGACAATGGTGTTGATTACCCCGCAGATATTTTCGGAATACATGCCATAAAGTGTCTCGAAGGCGGAAACATCCTTCTCCCGAAATCTCTCAACCAGTTGTTCCAATTGCATAGGGCTGAATTTAGCTATTAAAAATAGAAAAAGCCACCCTATCAGGTGGCTTTTATCATATTATTTTTTAATCCTATTGGATAATTCCGGTACAACTTACTCTGGCACCGGCCGCACCGCTCGGTTGACTGGTGAAATCATCCGTACCTTGGTGTACGATTACCGCCTTGCCCACAATATTTTTATTGGGGTCGTCACAACCAATACACCATTCAGCCGTTGAAAATTCGACCATTCCGTTACCGTCTGCATCGGCCATAAAGTTGCCAATATCCCCTTTGTGATAGCCTTCACTGGCACCCCATTTTCCATGGGGTTCGTTGGTAGGGTTCCAATGGCCTCCCGTAGAAGTTCCATCATCCGCGGAGCAATCTGCCTTTTCGTGTATGTGTATGGCATGCTCGCCTTCGGAGAGTCCTGTGAAGGACGCCATCATTTTTACCTCTCCGTTTTCTTCGGTAAAGGTGACCTCGCCCTGAACGCCACTATCACTTTTTGGCTCCATCATAAATTTAACGGATTCCACTTCTTCCTCTTCCATGGTCATTTCTTCCATGGTTTCTTCCACTTCATTTGCAGCATCGTTGGTTTCCTTTTTAACTTCTTTACAACTAAAGACTGCAAAAAGAGCCAATGCGGCCAGTGGTAATTTTATTACTTTTTTCATACGTTTAAAATTAAATTAATAGCTTGATTCTTAAATATTTCCTTTTGTAGAGGTATTTAACTCACCATAACAAATCCCTCAATGAGGGTTTCATTTTTTCTGGTTTTAAAATTTGAGTTTGTTAAAATTACGAAATTTCGTGCGCTATATGAACTCATATCCCAATCATTTTAACAGGATTGGGAAATTTGATGGAGCTGCGAAGGAAAATACCGGCAATCCTATTTTTTATTGAAAAGCCCACGTAAATCTGGATTATAGAATACAGCCACCTGTAGCCTGTCATAATTCACGGTTCTGAAATGATTTTTAAGATAACCGGCCTGTACACTTAGATTATGGGTCACATTAAGTCCCACTGCTGCATACAATCGGTTTTGGTCAAAGGCCTCGTTCTGTAGATTGATAAAAATTTCATCATAGAAATTCAAAAAGAAAATGTCCGTTAGGGGTACTGTCATCTGTAACCGATAGCGGGCACGGTGTTCAACTCTTTCATCAAAAAATGGACTATTTTCATTTTCAAGAGTTATAAAACGTTGTTCCAATCGATAGCGATGTTCAAATAAAAGTTCCCATACTTTATTCTTCAAAATGAACTGTTCAAAAATTCGGTTTTCCGAAATATTATCGGAAGCTGGTTCATCCAAATCAATCAGGGCCGCCTCAAAATAAGTTGGATCCGTTTTTATATAGGCGTACCCCACAGTAGCAATGGCATTGTCATCAATGTGATAATTGAGACCTGTCCTAAGTAACAATTGATTGAAGTTTTTTGCCTGTTCAAAATATCGAAGTTGTGCTTCTGTATGGATGCTCCACTTCTCCGCAATCTGATTGGTGCCAAAATACATGTGCCAGCTTCCCAGTTTGTCTTCCCCAATCTCTTGGCCCAAGGCCGAATTCACAACAATACCCAATACAACAACTAGTAATCTCCTCATAAATATGCCTAATTCTGTATTTAAAAATTCAAGTCTTGAAATTAGACCTTTGATTAAATATCGCTTTCCATGGATTCACCGTCCTCAATGGGCGTGCCTGCGTCGCCTTTGAGATAGACATCCAAAAATTGTAGTACCCTGCTGTAGGCCTCGATCTGGTTTTCCTTTTTTACAAATCCATGGCCTTCATCCTCAAAGAGCACGTATTCCACGGGAACGCCATTTTTCTTGACGCCGGCCACGATTTCGTCCGATTCCACCTGAAGCACCCTAGGATCTTTGGAACCTTGTAGCACGATCAGGGGTTTGGTAACCTTATCGGTATGAAAAAGCGGGGAAATGGCCTTAAGCCGAACGGAATCCGCACTGTTGGGGTCTCCCAGCTCCAAATACAGGGCATCCTTAAAGGATTCCCACCAAGGTGGAATACTTCGTAAGGTCCTGATCCAGTTCGTTACCCCAAATAAGTTGACGCCCACGGCAAACTCTTCGGGTGTATAGGTCAAGGCCGCCATGGTCATATATCCTCCGTAGGAACCTCCAATAATCCCGATTTTGTCGCCATCGATTTCTGGTTGGGTGGCCAACCAATTCTTGCCCTCCACACAATCCTTTAAATCCTTGTCGCCATGGTTGAGGTCGTCCATTTTGTAGAACGACTTGCCATAACCGCTGCTTCCCCGGTTGTTCACCGCCAACACGGCATACCCATGATTCACCAAGTATTGAATGAAGGAACTGAAATTCTGCCTGGATTGTCCGCCTGGACCACCGTGTACCCAAACCAAAGCCGGCACCTTGTTGGTTTCGGAAGCTTGATGGGGTTTGTAATAAATGGCAGGAATTTCCAATCCATCAAAGGATTTATACCGGATCACCTCCGCCGAGACCAAATCGCTTGGTTCTATTTCCGGGTTCAGTACATTGGTAAGCTGTTTCAGCTCTTTGGTCTCTAAGTCATACACATATATATTACTGGGTGTTTGCGACCCGCCTGCGTAGAGACTCATTAGTTTTTCGTCATCCGAAAAACCTACATTGGTGATGTCCATATTGGGTAGGGAGGGAAGGTCGATATTCGTTCCCGTTGCGGTCTCCGTAACGGCAATAACGTTCTTTGCGTCCTCGTTGATATAGGTTACCTGATAGGTGCCGTTCTCGGTGAAATAACTGCCCATAATATCCCAATCGCGCTCCATGACCTTGCTGCGTTCGCCAGATTGTATATCGTATTTCATTACATAGGAAAATTCGTTACCCAAATCGGTCGTGTAATACAACGCACCGCTGTCCGGAGTAAAATCCTGACCGCTATTGGCGCTCTGCGCTTCGTTGATCTGTGTCTTTTCACCCGTTTCCAAATTCTGAAGGAAGAGATTGGCATCATTCGTATTCAGGGATTTGGAGAGGGCCAGGTATTTTTGGTCCTTGCTTATAGGCCCAATGTCATAACCTTCATTGTTTTGATATATGAGTTGGGGTCTGTAATCCAAGAAATCCATTTGATAGAGGTCCATATAGCGGGCATCCCGTTTGTTGGACGTGAAAAAGAAGCTCTTTTTATCGGCTGCCCACGCATGGAAACTCGCCCTTGCGCCCTCCTCAGGGGTCAAATCCGTAATGCTGCCATTGAGGTTTCTTATATAGATATGGTAGATTTCGTCGCCGTTTCCGTCCATCCTAAAGAGCATACGCTCGTCCTTGGGAAAATAGGAAATGGCAAACACCGAGGAACTGTCCGATTCCGTTACGGGCATCATCTCACCACCTTCTGTTGAAATTGTGTACATATTGTAGATGCCGGACCTATTACTTGAAATCAAGAGCTTGCTATTATCCGGCGAAAAACTACCACCGCCAATGGCCTCGTTGTCCATCATTTGCTCAATGGTATAGGATTTCACCGTTTTAGTGATGGCAGCGTCCGGGTTTTCTTTGGGAGTTTCCTTGCAGCTCCATGCAATCATGGTAATAGAAGCAACCAGGGCTAAACCTTTTACAGGCATACATTTTAATAGTGTTCGTTTCATGGGATTGATTTTTTTGAATGTGAACATATCGGCTAAAAACCAATGTGCCTAAAGATACGGTAAATGAAATGTAAGGCCTACTTAAAAGTCCCCCTAAGTTTTTAAGGCCCGAAGTTTTGGGGCACTTGGTTATTTTCGCTCAAAAATCCCGAACAGTTCGTTTCCCTTTCTGGGCGGGATGGAATTGTAACACCGTGCAAATGTACGAACGGTAAAATAGGGGTCCAGATAGCCCAAATAAAGTTCCTTGTTGCCGCCAAAGGGCCTTTTTTCCATATCTTCCGTCAGGGGAAAATCGAACCAGAGCCCTGCAAGGATGCCATCAGGCTTGAGCAACCGGCGCATCTGCTTAAAGTATGCGCTCCTATTGGCATCCGTAGGTACTATGGAACAGAAAAAGGTCTGCTCCAGAATTAGGTCGTAGCTTCCTTCATGCGCAAAGAAATCGGCATGAATCACTTGGGCTTCGGGAAAATGCGGGTTGCGTTTTTTGAACTCGGTCAACGGAATTTCGGCAACATCCAGTACGTGCACATTTTTAAAGCCGATTTCAAAAAGATATTCGGCCTCATATCCATTACCGGCACCGGGTATCAGGATTTTTAGGTTTTTGTCCGTCAATTGGTCCGCGTATTCCTTGATGGGGGTGGAAGGGTAGCCAATGTTCCAGCCCGTGGTACCGGCCTCGTATCGTTGGGTCCAATAGGTTTTGTCGTCCATAGCGGCGTGCTTAGAAAGACGAAAATAAGGACATTTTTGATAGCCATGCCGCTGTGGGTGCAGATCATACAAATTCGGTGTCCATTTATACACAATTTACCTATCTTCGGCGGATTAAAATCAAGCGGACCAAACATGAGAAATTACCTGTATTTGCTTTTCTTTTCCATCATTCTTTTTAATAGTGTATTCTCCCAGGAAGACCCCAAATGGCTTCGGTATCCGGCTATCTCCCCTGATGGTTCCACCGTCGCCTTTACCTATAAGGGAGATATTTACCGGGTTCCCAAAGAAGGGGGTGTTGCGCAGCAATTGACCTTCCACAAGGCGCACGATTATCAGGTCGTATGGAGCAAGGATGGGGACTCGCTGGCTTTTGCCTCCAACCGATTCGGGAATTTTGATATCTACGTAATGAACGCCAAAGGGGGCGAAGCGACCCGATTGACCTTCCACAGCAACGATGAGACGCCCTACTCGTTTTCGGCGGATGATACAAGCGTCATTTTTGGAGCTGCACGTCAGGATGATGTGAAACATCGGCAGTATCCCATGGGACAACAACCGGAGCTGTATAGTGTTCCCGTCATTGGTGGTCGGGTTAACCAGGTATTGACCGTCCCTGCGGAAGATGTACAGGTAAATTCCGAGGGCACTTTGATGGTCTATCACGATAAAAAAGGTTATGAAAATACGTTCAGAAAACACCATACATCTGCCATTACGCGCGATATTTGGAAATACGATGTAGCGACCGGCACACATACCAAGCTAACCAGTTTTAACGGGGAGGACCGTAATCCTGTTTTCAGTGACGATGGTAATTCCCTCTACTACCTCAGTGAGGAAAGCGGGTCTTTCAACGTCCATACATTGAATCTGGAAAATCCCGAAAATAAGGAGCAATTGACCTCCTTCAAGACCCATCCCGTTCGGTTTTTAAGCATCGGGAACGGGATTATGGCCTTCAGTTATGATGGGGAGCTCTATACTTTTGAGGAAGGTGGCGAACCTCAGAGGGTGGATGTGATCATCCGCACACAATCGGCCTCCAATGCGGTGGAATACGTTTCCGTCAATGGCGGAGTCAGGGAAATGGACATTTCGCCCAATGGGAAGGAAATCGCCTTTATTAGTCGGGGCGAGGTATTTGCCACTTCGGTAGATGGCACCATGACGAAGCGATTGACCAATACGCCGGAGCAGGAACGTTTTTTAAAATATATGCCAGATGGCAAGGCCATCGCCTATTCCAGCGAGCGAAACGGTAAATGGTCTATTTTCAAGACCGTAAAACAGCGTACCGAGGAAACCTATTTTTTTGCTTCCACCTTGGTAAAGGAGGATACCTTGGTAACCGATAGTACCGATGTCTATTTGCCTGAATTCTCGCCAGACGGTAATCTAGTCGCTTATGTGGAAGGGCGTAGAACCTTGAAAGTCAAAAATTTAAAAACAAAGGAGACCGTTATCTTACTAACGCCAAAGGATTTGTACCATTTCTCCGATGGGGACCAATACTATCAATGGAGCCCGGATAGCAAATGGTTGTTGGTGGATTGGGGCGTTACTTTGAGCAACAATGAAATCCTTTTGATTTCTGCCGATGGCAAGACCCGTAAGAACCTTACCGAAAGTGGCTACTATGACATGCAGCCCAAGTGGATTGGTGAAGGCAACCAGATCATTTGGTTCTCCAACAGACACGGCTTAAAAAGCTATGCCACCAGTGGGCAGTCGGAATTCGATGTCTATACCATGTTCCTTACCAAGGATGCGTGGGACAAGTTCAATCTGTCCAAGGACGAATACGATTTGATGAAATTGATCGAGGAAGGCGATAAAAAGGAAGAGGACAAAGAAGAAAATAAGGACGAAAAAAAGAAAAAGAAGAAGGACGAAGACACTAAGGAGGAACCCGTAAAACCCCTGAAGTTCGATTTGGAGGGCACCGAGGATAGGAAAAGCCGACTCACCATCCACTCCTCAAAATTGAGCGATGCCGTGTTGTCCAAGGACGGTGAAAAACTGTATTATCTCACGCGTTTTGAGGAGGATCTGGACCTTTGGGAAACGGAAATCCGTACCAAGGAGACCAAAAAATTACTGTCCCTAGGCGCAAAATCAGGAGGTTTGCAATGGGATAAAAAGCAGGAAAACCTCTTTTTGTTGGCTGATGGCAGCATATCCAAAATCGATGTAAAAGCCGGGAAGAAGGAACCTGTAAAATTGAAATCGGAAATGGTCTTGGATGCTGATGCCGAACGCCGGTATATGTTCGACCATATTTGGTTGCGAACCAATGGTATTTTCTATCACAGCAACTTTCACGGTATCGATTGGACCGCTATGCGTACCGAATACGAAAAATACCTGCCCTTCATTGGGAATAATTATGAGTTCGCGGAAATGATATCGGAACTATTAGGTGAGTTGAATGTTTCACATGCCGGAGGCAGGTATAACGACACTATCGATAATGGCGATGAAACTGCATCCTTGGGCATTTTTATGGACTATGCCCATACAGGCAACGGAATCAAAATCGCTGAGATCATCAAAGGCGGGCCTTTGGACAAGGCCGGCTTCAATTTAAAGCCGGGGATGATCATCGAAAAAATAAATGGGGAAACCCTACTGTCCGATCGTGATGTAGCCAGTTATTTGAACCGCAAGGAAGGCGAATTTTTGTTGTTGGATATCATCGGTGAGAACAAAACCCAAAAGCAAATTACCGTTAAGCCCATTTCCTTGGATGCCGAGGGCGATTTGTTATATAATCGGTGGGTGGAAACCAATGAAAAGGAAGTACTTGAAAAAAGTAAAGGTACTTTGGGCTACGTACACATTCCAGGAATGAGCGACGGACCCTACCGCTCCATTTACGAGGAAATGATGGGCAAGTTTTTCGACAAAAAAGGGGTTATTGTGGATACCCGATTTAATGGTGGGGGCGACCTGGTGGCCGATCTGGCCATGTTCTTTACCGGCGAGGCCTTTTTATCCTACGAGACAGAAGATCGGGTGGTAGGAGGGGAGCCCACTTCGCGCTGGACCAAACCAACGTTGGCCCTATACAACGAGTCCATGTACAGTGACGGTTCCTGCTTTGCCAGCGGTTATACCGAATTGAAAATTGGGACTACGGTGGGGATGCCGGTTCCAGGGACCTGTAGCTTCGCAGGTTGGGAGCGTTTGCCAAACGGAGGCGTTTGGGGCGTGGTGCCCGTTAGTGCCAAGAACAAGGCAGGGGAGTGGATGGAGAACAATGAGACCGACCCAGATATCCTTGTCAAAAACCAACCCGAGGTCATCGCCAAAGGCCGTGATCAGCAATTGGAAAAATCCATTGAGGTTTTGATCGGGCAGGTGAAGTAGGCTGGCCATATAACGTACAAGTAAGTTATTCTGATCACGCGCATGGCCAAGAAGAAGAATCTATTAAAATACCATCAAGTCCTGGGTTTGGTGCCATAATGAATGAACAACTACAAACTTACCACTTTTAAACGCGTACTATGAACCCAGTGACCAACCTAAAGTCTATACAGGAACTTTTGAAAGCGAACGACCTGCCCTTTGAAGATTTGGTAGAATCCAAAGTGGCCTTTTTGACCAAGGAAAAAAATGGCGAACTTATTGGATGTATTGGCATCGAAACATACGAAATGGATGGTTTGCTGCGTTCCTTGGCGGTAGACGATGCCCATAAAGGAAGAGGGGTGGGTAAGGAGTTATTGGACGAACTTTGTGAAACCAGTAGGCAAAAAGGTATACAACGATTGCACCTTCTGACCACTACGGCAGATGCCTATTTTAAACGTTATGGTTTTGCTGTAACGGAACGGTCCACCGCTCCTACGGCCATCCTTGGAACTACCGAATTCTCTGAAATATGCCCTTCCAGTTCCGTGTACATGGTGAAGGAACTTTAATTCTATTCCTATTCCTCCCATTTTCTTGTCATTCTGATGACGAGCGTAGCGAGGAAGAAGCATCTCTTTATTGACCGATCCTCCCCGTTCATTTCAAACAAAACGCTACATATTTACCTTTCTCTTGCCAAAACCAATAATTTGTAGGATTTTTAGGGTAATCCCTCTAAATTAGAAATATATCAACTTGTTACTATATACATTTGTTGGCATTCATTAAAAATAAACTATGGCAATACTAAGAAAGCTAGATATCAGACCTGAATCCGTTGAATCGATTTACGGCTACTACAGAAAGAAAATGCTCCTTGTCAATAGGAAATATCAGAGAAAACTGGTTTGGGGAATCGATGAGAAAGAGAAATTTATTGATAGCATTTACAATGGATTACCCATCCCTTTAATATTAGTAGCAGTTACCAAATATAAAGACAGTACTGTCTACGAGATAATTGATGGCATGCAAAGATTAAATGCAATTGTTTCATTTATTCAAAATGAAGTCCACTTAGGAGGAAAATACTTTAATCTTGAAACCCTAGCATTAACAAAAGCTCTAAAAGACAAAGGGAAAATCGAACAGAAAGAGCCGAAACTTTCAATTGAAGAGTGTCTTGAAATAACCTCATATCAATTACCATTTTCTATATCATCATATGACAAGGAGGCTGATATTGAAGAAATTTTTAGGCGTATTAACTCTTACGGAAAAACTTTATCCAGCCATGAACTAAGACAGGCCGGATCAACTGGAACTTTTACTCAAATAGTTAGAGATTTAGCCGAGAATATAAGAAAAGATGTATCGCCTTCAGATAAAATTCTTCTTGGCAACATGCGGAGAATAAGCCTTAGTAATCGAGGTTTAAAATATGGCATAGACCTTAGGGATGTCTTTTGGCACAAACAAAGTATTCTAACAGAAAACAATATTCGAGCATCTCGGGATGAAGAAATAATTGCTCATTTAGTAATTGCGATGTTATTGGATTATGACATCAATATTAGTTCTACATCACTAGATAGAGCTTATGGCTTAAGCGATGACAACGAGGAGAACATCGATACTTCAGAGCTAATTAAAAGATATGGTGGGCCAGAGTTTATAAAACTCCAGTTTGAATCAATATTTCAAGAAATTCAGAACACTTTGGACGCATACAAATTCAATTTCAGAACACTACTATTTCGTGAGCCTAGCAAATACATGAATAATGCATTTCAGGCAATATTTTTGTCCTTCCATAACCTTTTGGTTAAAGAGCAATTGAAAATTGATAACTATAGAGAATTAAACAAAGAACTTAATGGAATTGGTGACAAATACATCACTCCACATATTGAAGAAATTAGACATAGAGCGGCAAGGAAGAGAGTAATAGATTCCATTTCAGGTGTTCTTCGCAAACACTTCTCAAAAAGGGAAGAAACTGACCCTGCATTGTCTAATGGAGTTGTTAAACTAGAAAGCTTGTTATCCGCATCAAAAACAGAAAACTCATCCTATGACTTTAAACAAGGGTTTTATCAGATGGACAAGGAGAATAAGAACATTAAAGAAAAGGTTTTAAGAACTCTTTGCTCATTCGTCAACCTTGGAAGAAATGCAGTTGGATATGTAGTTATTGGAGTGGCTGACACCAAACACATGGCAAGTCAATTTGAAAAGTATTATGGCGAAAAATCACTGCAATTCAATGACTTTTTCATAAATGGAATTGATGCTGAATGCCAAAAAAGATATAAAAGTCTGGACGAATACCGGACTAAGTTTGAGCAACTAGTTAGGTCAAGTGATATTCAACCAGAATACTATAAATCGCAGATTCTGAAAAACATTGATTTATTTACCTACCGAGATAAATCAGTAATGATTTTGAAAATTGAATCGAAAGATGATCCATTGAAACTTAATGGAAAGTTTTACCATCGTCAGGGAACAAGTACGGAGGAAGTTCCCTCTTCATCTGAAAGAGAACTTTGGGGTTTATTCTTAAAATAACGAAATGCCAACAACACCTATACGCAATACCCTTCGGGACACTGGACATACCCAAACCGTTAGCAAACATATTACATGAGACTTTCAGCATTATTAAGTGTTTGTCTATTATTATGGAGCTGCAATTCAGAACCGATAGAGCCATTTGAATTGTCACTTCAAGATTTTAATTACGCTTCGGCCTACTCAAAAGTATATTCAATATCAAATGAAGGAATGAAGGTTGTTTTCAAAGGTGAATTAGAAAATGAATCGGATAGAATTTTATTTACATCAATTGATATTCCAACTAAGAACTTAAAAAGGCTTTCTCAAATCGATTTCGACAATCTAAAAGCAGTCTATTCAAATCAATGTGTGCTAGATGGGGATATAAAGTTGTTCACCTACAAAAAGAAAGACACATTAAAAAATGTTTTAGTTGAAAATTACTTTCATGAAGAACTTAGCCCAGCAATTGATATTATTAACGAATTAGTTCCAAGAGAACATCAGCTTCTATATGATGAGAAGGAAATTAAGGAGCTTATGAAGGGTTGTGAAGAAATATTAATAATGGAGACCTTTCCTGATTTCAAATAAAATAAATACGTTTACCAACAACGGTAACCGTTTCACAAGCCACTGACCCCGCCTGTACCTAACTGTACGTTCGGGTGGGTTCTTAAAATAGTTTTGTGCACTTTTCGCACACTCAAGCGAGTTCATACAAGTATGTTTTAATAACCCCTTTTCCGCTTATTTCGGGTATCGACACCAATTCATTCACTTCCTTAACCTTTAATAGAAAGGGTGGTGCCAACAAATCCACACCGCTCTGCTTTTTGAGTCGGATGCTCTGTCCGGAGATTATATCAATGTTGGGTTCAAAGTCACCTTCGGGTAGGTGTTCCGTTACTAGTACGTACGTGTAGTTTGATAGTTTTTTGACTATCGCCTTTATTTCCTCATTGGAAAGGTGTTGCAAAACCTGCCGAAGGATGATGCAGTCGGCTTTGGGAAGGTTATCCTTGGCAATGTCCAAACAGTGAAAGCTCACATGCTCCAATGCATTGTTCTTTTTATGCCATCCGATGAGGTCCTCCACAATATCTACGGCAATATATTCCCGGGAGTACGGTACAAGTCGTTTACCAATAGTAAAATCCCCACATCCCAAATCGCAAACCGTTAATGGGGGATGGAAGGAACCTAAAAAATGGGTAACCGCTTTCAGATACGGTTCCACCATTGCTGGTTCGTGCGACCCATCACCACTGTAAAATTCGCCAGGATTCCCGCCCCAAAGGTTTTGCTCGTAAATCTGCTCCATCACGGCTTTTGTGGGCCATGGTTTTTTAGTTTTTTTGATGGGCATGGGAGGTTGGTTGTTAGATTTCTAGGGAGTTAGTGAGTTAGTGAATTAGTGAGACAGTGAATTAGTTGTTTTTAAGTCTAACTTCTCAAATCTAACGTCTTAGATCTAACTTTTCATTTTTCATTTTCCGCTAAACGCTAAACGCTAAAAGCCAGAAACTAACAGCTATTCACTTTTAGTTTTTCAATTTTCACTCTTCACTCTTAATTCTGCACTCTTCACTCTTCACTCTGCATTCAAAAAAACGTACCCGTCCTTCATCACAAATACAGGTTCGCGCATCGCTTTAATGTCTTTTAAAGGATTTCCTTTGACCGCGATGATATCGGCTAAAAAGCCTTCCGTTAGGTTTCCCAATTGGTCTAGATGGAACATTTTGGCGTTTCCGCTTGTAGCCGAAATCAATACGTCCAAGGGTTTCATGCCATACGCTACCATCAACTCCATTTCCCTGTAATTTTCCCCATGGGTAAACACACCCACATCCCCACCAAAAACGATCTGTACGCCCGATTCAAGGGCTAGCTTAAATGATTTTTTCTTGTTGGTAATGCGTTGTGGTTCTGGATCAGTTCCCTTTTTCCACCCTTGATATTGGGTAATGGCATCCCCCGCAGCAAGAGTAGGGCACAAGCCGATACCTTTTTCCTTCATCATGTTGAAAATTTCAAGTGTGCCGCCGTCTCCATGCTCAATGGTTTCCACGCCTCCCAAAATGGCCCTTTTCATACCTTCGGGCGTGCTAGCATGGGCTACCACATATTTTCCCGCACTTTTGGCGGTTTCTACCATGGCATCGATTTCTTTCTGTAAAAAGGTAGGTTGGGAATCCGCTCCGGGCGTCCAGCGGTAATCGGCATAGATTTTAATCAGGTCGGCCCCATTCCCCATCTGTGTGCGTACGGTCCGTATGGCTTCTTCTTTTCCGCTTACGGTTTCCGCTCCCAAGGGAACGGTGACCCCATCGTGAAAACCTTTTGGACCATAGGCACCCGTGGCGACAATTGCAGGACCTGCGACCAATAATCGGGGTCCGGGGATGATGCCTTGCTCAATGGTCTTTTTCAAATAGACATCCGTATACCCGGCACCCTCGGCGCCCAGATCGCGCATGGTAGTTATTCCTGCCATCAGGGAGTTTTTGGCATGTACGGTGCCGCGGATGGCCCTCTCCACGGGCGATTCCTTTAATACCTGGTCGTTCCAGTCGGTTTCGTTGTATGGATGTAACAACAAGTGGGAATGTCCCTCGATGATACCTGGCATCAAGGTGGTGCCGGGTAGGTCCATTTCCGTTGTTGCTTTCGGGAATGTACGTCCTTCAAGATTACCGACGTACGTTATTTTATTACCTTCCACCAATACCACCCAATTTTCATGAATTTCGGTTCCATCAAATACACGGTCCGGTTTCAATAGGGTCTGAGCCTGTATTTGGACCGATATGCCTAGATATACCAACAGGGCCACCAGTGTAAGTCTCCCTAAGTTTAAATCGATACTAAATTTCATGTGTTTATTTTATTGTTTTTCAACGGTTACATGTAACATCCATATAATCATTTCGATATATGTCCGAAATTCTGACATGGATGTTTCATTGTAGTAATTTGTTTAAATCTTCTTGGCTATAGCTGTTTCCATTCTTTAGCACCATAAAAATATCCTGGGTATTTTGGATGTTTTCCAAGGGATTTTGATTGAGGATGACAATATCCGCCTGTTTTCCGGTTTTCAAACTGCCGTAGTCGGATTCCTTCTTTAGAAATTTGGCCCCATTATAGGCCGAAGCCTTTAGGGCATCCAATGGAGATATTCCCGCGTCTACCATGGCTTCCATTTCCTTGTGGAGGGATATTCCGGGATAGGTATAGCTATTAAAGGCCCCACTGTCTGAACCCGCCAGTAAGGAAACGTCGTTTTGGTTTAGGGTCAATGCCAATTTTTTGAAAAAGGTGTCCAGTTCCTTTCTGTCCTGTATCGCCTTTTCCGATGCATTTTGCGCCCTTTGGATACGCCCTTCATAAGTTTTTTGAATTCCGGGGGACATATATTTCAAATATGCGTCCTCACTATGGTCCACCTCGTCCAAGTAACTCAGGGTATGTCCAATATGAAGTGTTGGCACCACAAACACATTTTTTTGTTTTAGGTGCTCAAATGTTTGCTTGGCCACTGAGTCATTGTAAGTAGATTGCAGTATGGGCATGGCATCCCAAAAACCTATCTTTTCGTCTTGAAGTTGTTGGGTAATGGCGGCCTCCTCCGTGGAGCAACCTTTCATGATGTAGTAGAGATGTTCCACGGCGTCGATTCCTGCATCTATGGTGGATTCCAACGTAGCGGTAAAGGGCATGTGCCCCGAGGTAATCAATCCTCTTTTTTCCGCAGCCCGAATCGTATTGAGGTAGTTTTCTCCAGAAATCTTACTGTCATAGATTTTGACAAAATCCGTTGGGATGGCTTGCAGCGAATCCAAGGCCTTGTTGATATCCTCTTGATTTTCAACTTCGAGGGAACCTGCCCAAGTGGCCCCGGGACCGTCTATTTTTGGTCCCGAGGTAAAAATGGTCGGTCCAATCATACCATCATTTTCAATAGCCATTTTCCATTGCATGACGGCCGTGGTCAGATCGCCGCCAGCATCTCGCACCGTGGTGATTCCATTGGCGATGAAGAGTCCTAAAAAACGTTTGTTGGCCTCAATTAGGGAGTCGCCCCCACGAAAATGTACGTGGTTGTCCCAAAAACCCGGTAGAATGAATTTTCCTGTGGCGTCTACCACATTTTTCGCAGTAGAGTTTTCATAGATTTCATCATACGCTACTTTGGCAATGCGCCCATCTGAAATATAAATATCACCAACAACGACTGAGCCATCTTCCAGGTTAAGGATATTCCCACCCTTTAAAAGGGTATCATAGGAAACCCTTTTTTCTGCTTCACAGTTTATCAACAGCAAAAACACCATTCCGATACCTAGTAATAATAAACTGTATCTCATCAGATATAAAATAAAATGAAAACGGAAGGTAAAAAGAATTAGCGATTCAGTACTTGCCTGATCATGATAAATATAAATATCATGATGGAATAGCCTATGAAAAAGGGAATGATATACTGCTGCCAGCCCAACGTAAACATAAGACCAATAAGCAATAATTGAAAGCCCAACCCAAAAGAGGAAACTGCCGTCATAAACCAATTTGGAAAGACTTTGCCTTTGGCGGCATTTTTATCCAATCTGTAAATGATGGAATCAAAAGTACCATAGCACAAAGAATATATCTTGAACATAGAGTTTACCGTTTTCTGTCTCTCCCCTTTAAGCGCATTGGGACTTTTGTTTTCAAAAACCCGACTCGTGGTATCCCCATTATGCCTGTTCCGTAAAATGACATAGTAATAATTGTAGAGGGTGCCCTGTAACTGTAGACACATAAAAGATATTACCGTAAGTAGTAATGAACCGTCGGTAATGTACCAGATAGCCAAGAACAGCATTAGGTTTAAGCTAATATCGGATATTGAATCTAAATATCTTCCCGTATGTGATGGTGTATTTTTGGCCCTCGCCAATTCTCCATCGGCGGCATCTAAAATTGATTTTAAAATCAAAAATAGCAACGCCAATCCATAATATTCATTGAGCAGGAGTACTATTGCGGTTAAACCACTTACAAAGAATGCAACCGTGATATGGATAGGGGTGAGGGAGGTTGTCTTTATCGCTTGGACCAGTTGAAAGGCGACTGATCTTCCGTAATCCGATAGATCGAAAAAACGGTATTCTTCGGGTAATTTGGACATTTTACTGATAATTGCTTGAAATTACAATAACGGGAACACGCTAGCTTGTCATACCAAACAACTACTAGGCAAAAATAGGGCTTTATTCAGTTCCATTGGTAATACAAGTGCTTATATGACAAAAGGAGATGGTTTTACCTTCCATCTCCGTTTCTATATTTAATATTTTCGTGGCAATGCTGTATTATTTCGCTGATGCGCTTTTGTCTTGTTTCTTCCCTTTTGGCCTGGTTTAGCCAATAAAGATAACTCTTGCGTTGTCCCCTGGTGAAGTTTTGAAAATTTTCGAAAGCCTTTTCGTTAGCTTCGAATGCTGCCTGTAAATCATCGGGTAGGATTCCGGCCTCCACGTCGTCCAAAGAAGACCAAGAGCCGTTCTCCTTGGCTATTTTTACTGCCTCCAGGCCGGCTTCGTGCATAAGCCCATTAGACTTTAAATCGTTGATATAGTCCTTGTTCACTTTGCTCCAAACGCTTTTCGGTTTCCTTGGGCAAAAATATTGTTTGCGTTTGCCGTTGCCCAGACTTTTTACCGTACTATCTATCCATCCATAGCACAAGGCTACTTTAACGGCCTCTTCCCAGCGCATACTGTCGTTCTCGTGTTCTACTTTGTAAAAGATCAAATGGATACCCTCATAATGGGTATGGTTACTATGTAGCCATTCCCTAAATTCCGTATCATTTTTAAAATAGAGTTCCGGTATTTTTGGCATATCGGCTTTTTTCCGTGTTAAATTCTACGTAAAATACAATTTTAGCTGACAAACAATTGGTTTCTATGCTATCTAATTCTATTTTTGAAGCTATATTAAACCGACAAACATCAAAATTTACGTATGAAAAAAGTTTTCAATGCGCTGCTCTTGGGCTTTGCGCTTATTATTGTCTCATGTGGTGGCAATAAACGTGACGGGGAACCCAAGGTCTTGGTTTTCTCTAAAACAGCAGCGTTTAAACACGCATCTATTCCTGCGGGCATCGCCGCCTTACAAAAACTTGGTCAGGAGAACGGCTTTGTAGTGGATACCACCAAAAATGCCGAAATGTTCACGGATGAAAATCTGCAGAATTATTCGGCCGTTGTTTTCTTGAGTACCACAGGAAATGTCTTGGACCAATTTCAGGAAGCTGCCTTTGAACGCTACATTCAAGCAGGTGGAGGGTACGTGGGAATACATGCCGCTGCCGATACGGAATATGATTGGGGCTGGTACAACGATTTGGCCGGAGCCCAGTTTTTAAGTCATCCCAGGGGTACGCCAAACGCGGACTTCATAATAAAGGACAAGAATTTCATTGCTACGGAATTTTTTACGGACAGTGTTTGGAACAGGGACGACGAATTGTACAATTATAAAAAGATAAATCCGGATGTGAACGTCTTGATGACCTTGGATGAATCCACGTATGAAGGTGGTGCCAACGGTGATTTTCATCCCATTGCCTGGTACCATGATTTTGACGGTGGCCGTGCCTTTTATACCGGAGGCGGACATACGGACGAAAGCTATTCTGAAGATCTATTCTTGAAGCATGTATTGGGAGGAATCAAATACGCTATTGGGGACAACGAACTATTGGACTATTCCAAGGTTACCACCCAAATACCTCCGGACAATGACCGTTTCTCCAAAGTGGTTCTTTCCGAAGGACAGTTTTTTGAACCCACCGAAATGGCTGTCTTACCTAACAATGACGTTTTAATCGCACAACGTAGGGGAGAGGTAGTATTGTTCAATAATGAGACTCAGGAACTCAAGGAAGTTGCCAAGTTGGATGTATATTTTAAAACATTGGAAACGCCTGGCGTGAATGCCGAAGAAGGGTTAATGGGATTGCAAAAAGATCCTGATTATGCCAACAACCATTGGATTTATTTGTACTACGCTCCAACGGGCGACAAATGGGTGAATCGTTTATCCCGATTCAAATATATGGATGGAAATTTCGACCTAGCTTCGGAGCAGATTATTTTGGAAGTGGATTCCCAACGGGAAATTTGCTGTCACACTGGTGGTTCCATTGCCTTTGGACCGGATAATCTCTTATATCTATCAACTGGAGACAACTCTACGCCGTTTAATGAAAGAGGGGAAAAATATGTAAACAATGGTTTTGCACCCTTGAACGACACGCCCGGCCATGAGCAGTTCGATGCTAGAAGGAGTTCAGGAAACACAAACGATCTTAGGGGTAAAATTTTGAGAATCAAGGTGAACGAGGATGGAAGCTATGATATTCCAGAAGGAAATTTGTTCCCTGTAGGTACTGAAAAAACCCGACCAGAAATTTATACCATGGGACACAGAAACCCTTATAGAATTTCAGTCGATGTAAAAAGAGGGTATGTTTATTGGGGCGACGTTGGCCCAGATGCCCGCGCCGATAGTTTGGAAACCAGAGGTCCTAGGGGCTATGATGAAATGAACCAGGCACGCAAACCAGGAAACTTTGGATGGCCAATGTTCATTGGTGACAATTATGCCTACCATGAATACAATTATGAAACTGGGGAGTCAGGAGAAGCATTTGACCCTGAAAAACCAATGAATACCTCTAGGAACAATACGGGTTTGACTGAGTTGCCACCCGCAACGCCGGCCTACGTGTACTATCCCTACGTTGAATCCAGTGATTTCCCACAGACGGGAACTGGAGGTAGAAATGCCATGGCGGGACCTACCTATTATTCAGATTTGTATCCCGGGGACGACAAATTACCTAGCTATTATGACGGTAAGGTATTGATCTATGACTGGATGCGTGGTTGGATGTTTGCCGTTCATTTGAAGGAGGATGGAAGTTTTAACCGAATGGAACCTTTTGCCCCTGAGGTAAAACTGAACAATCTTATCGATATGGAGATGGGACCCAATGGAAGGGTATATCTCTTGGAATATGGTAGTGGTTGGTTCTCCCAAAATGCCAATTCTGGATTGGCCTATATTGAATACAATGGTGGAAACAGGCCTCCTGTAATCGATAATATGATTGTGGAGACCACATCGGGTCAGACACCTTTGGCTATCACCGCAACAGTGGAGGCCCATGACCGAGAGAATGATGGTGTTTCCTACACTTGGGATTTCGGTAACGGAGAAACCAAGAAAACTACGGAACCTACGGTAAGTTATTCCTATGCAGATGCAGGATCGTATAATTTGAACGTTACGGTGACCGACGAAAAGGGTGAAGCTACCATAAGTTCAAGCACCAATATAGTTGCCGGAAATTCAAGACCTGAAATTACCATCAATTTAAAAGGTGGGACCCCTGCCTTTTATCTTCCTGGTCAGAAAATCGATTATGAAGTAAACGTTAGCGATCCGGACGGTAGCCCCATTGATCAGGGCAATATTTTCGTGAGCGTCGATTATTTGGAGGGAATGGACAGGGTAGCCATGAATCTTGGTCATCAGCAGGTATCTGCAGCGGTAACCGGGAAGGCTCTGGCACAATCCATGGATTGCAAGACGTGCCATAAAGAAGCCGAAGCATCCATAGGACCCAATTATATGGATGTTGCCCAAAAATATAAGGATAGAAGGGATGCCTTGGAATATTTACAGTCTAGGATCAAAACCGGAGGTAGCGGTGTATGGGGCGAAGTAACCATGCCCGCACATCCAAATATTACCTCAGACGAAACAAGACAGATCGGACTATACATCCTTTCTTTGGCAGGGGACAAAGAGGAAGAAAAATCATTGCCTACAAATGGTACCATTACGGCAGAAGCCTCAGCGCCCGGAAATATGTTGGTCTTGACGGCCAGTTATACCGATGGTGGCGCCGAAGGAACCATTCCATTAACCGGCTCCAAGGCGGTGGCCATTCCCAGTAGCACCATATTACTGACGGAAGATTTGAAAACAAGCAATATGCAGGCCATGAAATTTGGTGGTATGGATTTGATGTTGTTGAACAGTGCGTCCGGATGGTTGGAGTTAAAAGATACTTCGCTCAAAGGAGTCAATGCCTTGGTGCTTAATGCTGCCTGGCAAAGCCCTCCAAATTTGAGTTTTAGTTTCCAAATCCACGAGAACACACCAAACGGACCCGTTATTGGAGAGGGAACCATGCCGGCACAGACTGGAGGTCAGGGTACACAGGTGAGCGTTCCAATTACCGGAACCGTTTCCGGCAATGGACCTTATTACGTGACCTACAAGGCCGAAGAAGGCAAGGAACTATCCATGGTCGCCTTGACGGGAGCCATGTTCAGGTAAAAGAATCTTGTAGGATATTAAAAAGCCCGCTAACAAGCGGGCTTTTTTATTTTATGGTCGCTAAAAGGATTCTGGAAGCTTTAGTTTATTTTTTGACAAATGAGATTACCAATGTCCATTAAGGATGAAATCTCTTCCTCGGTAAAATCATAGGAAACAGGTTTGGCAATGCCGATGGTACCATACAATTTTCCATTATGTATCAATGGGGCCGCAAGGGAACCCTCTACTTTGGTTTCCTTGGCTGCCGGTCTCGCAACGCCGGATGCATCGGTCTGTAGATTGCACATCTCTACGGGCTTCATACGTTCCGCAGCGATACCCGCCATACCTTTGCCTATGGGAATTTCGGACACCTTCGGCATCAAAAAATCGGGAATGCCTTTTTGAGCCTGTAATTCCAAAATAGAAGTGTTCTGCCTTAAAAAGTGCAACGTTCCGGTGGAACAATCAAAATGGCTGATCGTCTCTTCCAAAACGTTTTGCCAATCGATGGGATTTTTTTCAAGAAGTATCGATATTTTTTCAGGGATGCTATTCATTTTGATCAATAGGTATTTAAAACAATGATTTGCTATTTCCTCTAACGACGGGCAATTTAAGGATATTGTCAGTTTGGGGAATATGATATTTGTCAGCTACCCCTGAAATAATCTTAGGCCTTTTATTTATACTTTTTTAACGTTCACGTAGAAGTTTGGGTCCACTTGTATATCTTTCCCTTTAAGTGATTTTGACTGCCACGCTGTGGTAGGGGTAATCCAAACGGTCTTTCCGGCCATCTCAACCTTTAAGGGCATTTTAAACCCATCGATGACATTGGTAAATCGGTATTTTAGCTTGCCGTTCTGGATTTCATATTCAAAAACAGGGATATTGGCCGTTCTGAGATACTGTTCAAAGAATGGTTCAAAATCACCTTCGACTTGATCATCCAGATACTTTTCAATCTGTTTGGTTGTTACCGTTTGATGATAGAATTCCTCATTAAGTCCGCGTAGGGTGGCCCGCCACTTTTCATCATCGTCCATGATTTGCCTGAACGTATGTAGGATGTTGGCTCCCTTGTTGTACATATCGCCAGACCCGGCTTTATTAACGTTGTAGGGCCCAATTAAAGGTCGGTCGTTTCGGATATTCTTTCGTATGCCCAGTAAATATTCCGCTGCCGCTTCTTTACCATAATAATATTCAATGAAAAGGCTTTCGGAATACATCGTAAATCCTTCGTGTACCCACATATCGGCAATATCCTTGTAGGTAATATTATTGGCGAACCATTCATGTCCGGCCTCATGGATGATGATATAATCGAACTTTAATCCCCATCCGGTGCCTGAAAGATCTCGACCTAAATAGCCATTCCCATACTGATTGCCATAGGTAACGGAACTTTGGTGTTCCATACCCAAATAAGGGACTTCCACGAGTTTAAAGGAGTCCTCGTAAAAAGGATAGGGGCCGAACCAATGCTCAAAGGCTTCCATCATTTTGGGGGCCTGTTTGAACTGCTCCTTGGCTTTTTCCAGATTGTCCCGTAAAACGTAGTAATCCATGTCCAGCATGCCCTTTTCACCATCATAGGTTTCCCCAAAATGCACGTAATCCCCAATGTTCACATTGACCCCATAATTGTTAATGGGGCTGGATACGAACCAATGATAGGTATTGGTTTCTTCGTCCACTTTTCGTAACCGACCATTGGAAACGTTCATGAGCCCTTTAGGGGCCTGTACGCTGATCAACATACTGTCTACCTCGTCGTACATATGGTCCTTATTGGGCCACCAGACACTGGCGCCCAGACCCTGACAGGAGGTGGCCACAAAATCCTTCCCATTATCATCTTTTTTCCATGAAAAGCCACCGTCCCAAGGGGCGCGCACCGCTTCTTTGGGATGCCCGGAATAATGCACTACAATTTCGTTAAATTCTTCCACATTTTGAGTTTTCCCGAGTGTAACAAAATGGGCATTTCCATTGCTTTCGAAAGACAGGTTTTTTCCATCTTGTGTAATTTTTTCGATAACCAAAGGTGGCTGGAGATCTACTTGTAGCACTTGATTTTTATCGAGCACCTTATAGCGGATGGTATTCGTACCGGAAATAAATTTTTTATCGGGATCTACGGAAATATCCAAATGATAGTAAGTAAGGTCCCACCAGGCCCTTTCCGGGGTAATGCTGCCTCTAAGGGTATCCTGTTCCGTAAAGGTTTGGGAGATGCCAAGACTGTAAGTCAAGAAGGCAACATAAATCACTATGTTTTTCATCTGTTTATTTTTATTGCTTTTAATAGGTCAGATGCGATTCGCCAGTAACCAGCTCAATAGGTATCAAGACTTGTTATAGCTCATTTCATATCTAGTAAATATGCTTTTTGAGTAGACCTGTCAGGTTTTTAAAACCAGACAGGTTTGAAAATTACCTAAAAATTCCATTGGGAAACACGACCGGACTTTCAAATCCGTTTGCACCCACAGCTGAAACGCCAAAAAAGTAATTATCTATGACGATGCCTTCTAGGGTGAACTCCGTGACATCCCCTACGTATCGGCTATTATCCCAAGTAGGGGAAGTGGTATCCCTCCAATAAATTTTATACCCTTTGGCCCCATCCACCTTGCTCCATTGAAATTTCGCCGATGGTTCTACGATCCCCCCAATCTTAACTTCTTTAGGGGCCGGTGGTGCCCATGCCAGGGAAGCCAAATTGATTGCGTTTACCGCGGTGAGTTTGGCCGCGTACTCGAAATTCACGTGTTCCAATACATCCCCATAGGCGATGCCGTCCTCTACCCGAATATCCTGATGTTGTTGGGTGTAGTTTTCATGCGCCTCCATAATCCGGATTCCTGCAAAACCGGCGTCATTAAAGGGCCTATGATGCCCACCCCGCCCGAAACGGTCCAAACGATAGATCATCATTGGATTCATTTCTGGCATGTAGGTTTTTACGGTTTTGTGTACGTAGCGTGCCAATTGTCTCGAGATACCATCTACTTCCCCTCCGTAGAATCTTCTGGCGCGTCTTTGTTCCTCGGTTTCATTGGGAGGAACAGGTTCGGAAAAGATTCGGAAATCGGTATTGCTGACAATGCCATCTACCCCTTTGATGTTACCGATCATATCATTATTAAAAATCCCGATAATCTCCCAGCCTTGGTCCTTGGCATATTGGGCCACACCGCCACCACCGAACAACCCCTGTTCCTCCCCGGAAAGCCCCATGTAGATGATGCTATTTTCAAAGGTGTACTTAGAAAGTACCCGCGCAGCTTCCAAGGTTCCGGCCATACCACTGGCATTGTCGTTGGCCCCGGGGGAATCGTCCGTAAAATTGGTTGGGTCGCTTACGCGCGAATCGATATCCCCGCTCATAATGATATATCTGTTGGGATATTTGGTGCCTTTTTGAATGGCCAGGACATTAACTACCTCCACATCATGGACAATACGTTGATTGGCCCCTTTTTTGACTAAATCCTTCTGGTAAAAGACATTCAAACAGCCATTACAGGCCTGGGAAGTTTTTTCAAATTCCGATTTGATCCACCGCCTCGCGGCCCCAATACCACGGGTTTGGGAAACGGTATCGCTCAGGGTATGCCGAGTGCCAAAATTGGCCAGTTTGGTAACATCGTTTTCTATACGTTCTGCAGAGACTGCATCGATGATATCATAAATTCGTTGGTCCGTCTGGGCCGATAAAGTTAGCGAAATTGTCAAAAGACCTAGAATTAGCAATTTTTTCATTTTTGGTTTCATTTGAAGTGTCCTTAAAAGTATTAAAAATTAAACATTTTTAAGTTTTAAAAGATGCCAAACTCCTAGCGCCGGACCTATGGCCAATACCAGAAACAAATAGTTGATGCCGATACTGTCCTGTAAATAGCTAAGCAGTTGAATGCTAACGATGGTAATGCCAAAACCTATGCAAGTGGCCACGGTAAGAGCCGTACCTTTTATATCGGCCGAGGCAGATGCTGCTACTAATTTGGATAATTGGGGTGAATCTGCAGTCACTGCAAAACCCCATAAGGACCAAACCATTAAAAATAGAACAAGAGGTAGCACGAACAGGATAGGTGATATTAAACAGCATATTCCGGATATGATTAGTGCTGTTATAGCCACTTTTCTACTTCCTGTTTTTTTGGATATTATACCTCCTAAACCACATGAAATACTACCGATGCCGATGATGATACCTGTCCATAAAGGCACTAAAATTTCCCTTCCGTGAAGCGTATTGTAAAATGAAATAGCCAATGGAGTGAAGGCCCAAAAGGCATAGAGTTCCCACATATGCCCAAAATATCCGAATGCCGCCTTACGGAATGCATTGATTTTGAATAGCCTTGGACCTGAATATAGATTGACTTTTAAGCTTTTTTTCAGAAAAGGTCCATCCGGAACCAAAAAGTACATCAATGCCCCTCCCAAACAAGTGAAGGTAGAGGTCGCCACTATAATTCTATAAGGATCACTTCCCCATGCCGTACTGTTTATTAGGTAGGGAAATCCGGTACCCAGAACAAGGGCACCCACCAAAAAACCCAATGCCATTCCCAATCCTTTTTCATAGTAGTCCGCTGCAATCTTCATTCCAACCGGGTAAATGCCCGCCAAGAAAAATCCTGTGCCGAAACGGGCCAAGAGCAAGCTCCACTTGGTCATTTGGTCCGTTATTAAGTAGAGATTACAAAGCGCGGCCAAAAAGGCACAGACCATAAACACCCGTGAAGGCGAGAACCTATCGGCAATCATAAGCAGGGCGAAAAGTAACGTCCCTACAATAAAACCCAACTGGACCGATGATAACACCCAACCCATAATTTCGTGGCCCAAGCCCGTTTTTAGGATTAATTCATCCACTATGGTATTGCCTGCAAACCATGGTGATGTACATGCGAACTGAGCAATTATAATCGTTGGAAGAATGTGTGGTTTTTGTTTCAACCCCTTATTTACCTTAGGAAAGTGACTTTAGCTATTTTTCCATTTTCAACTTCATAGATAGCTACCGCGGAAAACATATTGCCATTGGCCGTTACCTGCTCTTCGTCTATCACTTTGTTGCCAATAACAATTCTATTCTTGATTTCACATTTCAGGTCTGGGGTGGATGTAAAAAATTCGGTGTAGCTTTTTCGCATATCCTCAGGTCCATCTGTGGATAGGTTTTTAGGGAAGTTATAGAGTTTAACAGTGTCTGTATAGGTTGCCATAAATGCATCGATATCCCTTTTATTATAAGCATCCAACTGGTCCTGGACGATACTCTCGGGATTGGATTCCGACCCTTTCTCAAAAATAAATGTCATGCTCGAAATTCGGTAGGACACTTCATATATGGCCACTTGCTTAGAAATACTTCCGTCTCCCGTAACTTTTTCATGGTCGATTACAAAATTGCCCAAGGTGATCCGGTTTACGACTTCTACATCATATTTTTTGTTATCCGGGGACAGGTTCCGATAGTTCTCCCGCATTTTTTGATGCCCGATATAAAGGGTGTCCGCCGGAAAATTTTGAACTAACACGTTTTCACTATAACAATTGACAAAAGTATCCAAATCTCCCGAATTATAAGATTCCACCTGTTTTTGAACGATTTTGTATTTTGGGTCTTCGGTTACGAATGCCATCCTTTTTCCATTGGGACTTATCGCGAGTCGGGATAGGGACGGAATTTCTTTTTCTTCAAAGGAATGTAAAAGTTTCCAAGTTTGTCCGTTCGCATAATCAAATCCCAACAGACTATTCCTAAAGCCTGCCAATACCATACCGCTATCGGTCCAAACTACGTCTTCTACAGAACCAAAAAGGCCAACAATATTCCTTGTTGCCCCAGAAATGGGATGCATGGATTTTACCATGGCCGTGTCGTTTTCTTTTGAAATATAACTGATCATCTCCGTTTGGGGAATCCTGTGCAGCGACCTGCCCACATTTTTTTGTAGGGTGTAGCGGGTATTATCCTGAAGGTTTACGACGACTAAATCCATACGGTTTTCAATCAAGACCGTACATACTAGGATATGGTCGCTGTACCATACGTGATACCCTACTTTTAAATCGGCAATAAGTTCTTTGTGATTTCCAGTCTCAAAGTCATACTTATACAATCTTTGTAAGCCGTCATCGTCCAATCGTATTGCAGAAATATCCTCCGTGCCCTGTATCCTCAAAGGGGAATATTCACCTCCATTTGGGGTATCGTTGATCCACGATTTTGAATCCGAATCAATATTGTAAAGGGCTATATCTGTCTGTCCGTTTCGTGTGGAAGCAAAAAGAATTCTGTCATCATCGTAAAAGGAAGGTTGATTGTCGTAGCCTTCATTGTTGGAAATATTCTTAGGTTCCCCAATTTTGAGCGTTCCCTCATTCCATTCCAAATCGGCCAGAAATACTTCCGTGCTCGACTGGGAATAGCATTGTAAACAAAAAAATAAAGCGAGTAGCGAAATGATTGGTAACCGACTCATTCGTATTTCATAAAGTTCCAATTTAATGCATGTCGGCAAATCGGCCTAAAATATCCCTAACATTTTTTGTGTTGTCCACAAAGTATTTGGCATGGGTCTTTTGCCTTCCAACTTTAACCGTAATGGCATCTTCAGGCAATTCCTGGAACATAAATTCATCGGTCCAATCGTCCCCAATAGCAAACACAAAATCGTAATCATGTTCAGAAAATACCCGCATGGAGGCCCTTCCCTTATTCACGTTGCTGCTTTTGATTTCCATTACCTTATTTCCATTCAAAACGCTGAGGTCATCATTGGCGATCAAACTGGTCAATACCGTATTCAGTTCCACGGCACGTTTCTGTCCGAAATCGGGATCCGTCTTTCTGTAGTGCCATGCCAGGGAGTAGTTTTTCTCCTCGATAAAACTTCCGGGTGTTCTGTCCACAAAGGAATCCAAGACTGGATGTATTTTTTCCATCCAATCCTTTTTAACTTTCTCAAGCATCCTAAAATCCTCCCCATTCTGGGAAATCCACACCCCGTGTTCCACAATCATATTATATCCCTTGTGCATGAACCACTTGGTAAAGGTCTCTTTGTCCCTTCCGCTGATCAAATACATGTCCGTATTTTCCTGGGCGGCAATTTCATCCAACAATTTATAAAGTTGCTCATCTGGCTTTGCCATTTGGGGATCTTTGTGGAAGCCTGCCAAAGTACCGTCATAGTCGAGGAATACGAGCCGTTTTTTTGACGAGACATATTTCTTCATGACCGTATTCATTAGATCTACCGAAAGTCTTCTTGAAATATACGTACGGTCCTTTTCCTTTTGGTTAAGCAATGAGTTCATGAAATCGTTCGCCCATTTCTCCACATTATATCGTTCCAAGCGTTTTTGGAGTACGGAATTACGTTGTTGTTGCTCTTCCTGGGGCATGTTGATGGCCCTATCCAAGGTATCGGCAATTTGCTCAAAATTATTGGGGTTTATCAACAGGGATTCGTTCATTTCATTTGCAGAACCTGCCATTTCGCTCAAAATCAGCACGCCGGTCTTGTCCGTTCTTGTGGCAATGTATTCTTTGGCAACAAGGTTCATACCATCTCTAATGGGGGTAAGCCAGGCGATATCGCACGTTGTGTACAAATCGATGAGGTTATCAAAGGGCATCGATCTGTAAAAATACCAAATGGGTGTCCAGCTTACGGTGGAAAGTTCCCCATTGATTCGACCTACCAATTCGTCGATTTCTTTTTTCAATAGTTGGTATTGCGGTACATTGGAGCGTGAGGGTACCGCCAAAATTATCAATCGAACTTTCTCCTTGTATTGCGGATATTTGTTCAAGAAGTATTCAAAGGCGTTCAACCGCTTCGCGATTCCCTTGGTATAGTCCAAACGGTCTATGGATAGGAAGAACTTCGCATCGGGAGTAGATTCCTTATGGGTATCCAATCTTTTTTGTAATTCAGACTTTTGAGATTCATCGCGCTGTGCATGCTCCATCGCCGCTTCATTAAACTTCTTATAATCGATACCCATGGGGAAGGAGTCTACCTTGATGACCCTGTCGTCCAAATAAATATCATTGAAGCTCACTTCAAGCCCCAAAAGCCTACGTACCGAACTTAAAAAGTGCCTTTCATAATCATAAGTGTGAAAACCTATGAGATCGGAGCCCAAAAGCCCGGACAGTATCTCTTTTCGCCACGGCAAGGTCCTGAATATTTCAAAAGATGGAAAGGGAATATGGAGAAAGAAACCAATGGAGACATTGGGCCGTTTCTCACGCACCATTTGGGGCACAAGCATTAATTGATAGTCATGGACCCAAATAACGTCATCATTATCGGCTTTGTCCAAGATGGCATCTGCAAATTTTTGGTTTACGCTCTTGTAAATTTCCCAACTTTCCCATTCAAACTCGGAATACTCCAAAAAGTAATGGAACAGGGGCCAAACGGTTCGGTTACTAAAACCATAATAAAATCCGTCTACCTCTTTTTGGGTAAGTTTCACTTTGGAAGAACCGTGCTCCGCCAAGGCATTGTCTATTTGCGACTCTAGCTCCTCTGGTGTTTCTTCGTCCGTGAGACCGCTCCAGCCAATCCAGAGGCTGTCGCCACCGGAATGGACAGATTTCATTCCTGTAGCCAGTCCGCCAACACTGGGTATTGCCGAAATAGTTCCATTGCTGATTTGTAATTGTACGGGGAGTCTATTTGAGATTATGATAGTTTTGGCCATAAATCGCAATTTTTGCTTTGAAATAAATTTATTTTCCCTCAATTTCGGGAAAAAGAAGGGCAATAGCAATTGTATGCCCAAATGAATCAAGATTTTTATTGAATGAATAATTTGGATTACGGAATAATAGGGAATTGTAGAAGTGCGGCCTTGGTATCAAATAGAGGCTCCGTAGATTGGTGCTGTCTTCCAGAATTTGATTCCTCATCGCTGTTCGCAAAGTTGTTGGACGAAGAAAAGGGGGGTAGCTTTGAGGTTTTGGTCAATGACTCCTATGTGATTAAACAACGTTACAAAAAACATACGGCTGTATTGATTACCAAATTTACTTCTGGGGAGGACGTATTTGAAATTCGTGATTTCATGCCACGTTATAGAAAAGCCGAAGGTGGTTATAATTCACCACCGGAAGTTATAAGGTACATAAAACATATTAGTGGAAAACCAAAATTCAGTGTCAAATACGACCCAAGGTTGGAATATGCCTTTGGAAAAACTGAAACATATGTAAAGAAGAACTTTATTGTAAGCTTGACCCACGGTGAGAAATTCGATACTTGCTTCTTGTACACCTCATTTAATAAAAATGCAGTAGTGGAAGGAAGAGAGTTGGAGATTACGGAAGATGGATATTTTCTTTTGGGTTATAATGAGAAGTTGTTCCAGCCCTCCGTACGGAAAATGTATACTGAACTTGAAAGAACAAAAGTATATTGGCTCAATTGGAGCAGTAAGACTCCAAACTATAAAAAGTATAATTCACAAATAAGCAGGAGTGCCATTACACTTAAATTGTTGACCTATGACAAGTCCGGCGCCGTATTGGCCGCCGCGACTACTTCTTTGCCCGAAACCATTGGGGAAGTCCGAAATTGGGATTATCGCTTCTGCTGGATACGGGACGCTTCCATGGCCATCAAGGTCATAGGCGAATTGGGCCATAGAAACGTTGCCAAACGGTATTTACAGTTTATAGTGGACCTTATTCCGGATAAGGACGAGAAACTCCAAATCATGTACGGTATCAATAAGGAGAAAAAATTGACGGAACGTACCTTGGACCATTTGAGCGGCTACAAAGGCTCAAAACCTGTACGAATTGGGAATGCGGCCTACAAGCAACGACAAAATGATATCTATGGAATTCTAATGGATGTTATTTACGAACAATTGTCCAAATACAGTAATGACACTGAAAATGGAGAGGATTTATGGGGAATAACAAAGGGCATCGTTTGGATTGTATCGCACCACTGGAAGGAGGCGGATAAGGGTATATGGGAATTTAGGACTGAAGATAGACACTTTACCTTCTCAAAAGTTTTGTGCTGGGTTGCCATTGATAGAGCCATTAAAGTGGCCCGATTGTTCCGAAAAACCCACAAATTAGAAAAGTGGACCCAATTGGAGCAGGAAATCAAAAACGATATTCATGCCAACGCATGGAATCCAGAGGTGAATGCCTTTACCCAATCCTATGGCTCTCCCGATATGGATGCATCGGTCTTGCTTATGGAATCCTATGGGTTTATCCATGCCAAAGACCCTAAATTCGTAAGTACCGTTCATGCCATAGAACGGGAATTGAGCAACGATGGTCTTTTATACCGATATAAAAACGAGGATGATTTTGGCTTGCCCTCCTCTTCCTTTACCATTTGTACTTTTTGGTTCATTAACAGCCTGTTCAAGATTGGGGAAAAGGAAAAGGCCATGAAACATTTCGATACGCTGTTATCCTATAGCAATCATTTAGGTCTCTTTAGCGAAGATATTGATTTTAAGACCAAAAGATTGCTCGGAAACTTTCCGCAGGCCTATTCGCATTTGGCATTGATAGAGTGTGCCATCAACTTTTCCAGACAGGAAAGCGAGGAGCAGGTATTGGCGTCCATTAACAAATTGTAGTTTCAGAGGAAACTAAATTTTGGGCCAATAGAACGATTTTGTCCAAAAGGTTTTGAAAATGAACCTTGGTTGTAAAGGGATTCATAACGGTGACCCGCAAATAGTGCCAGCCCCGTAACTTCGTTTGAACGATATAGAACTCGCCGTCTTCCAAAAGTTGCTGACGTACCTTGGCATTTAATTCGTTTAACTGATTCTGGGATAGGTTTGCATGGGTATATCGAAAGCAAACAATATTGGACATTGGCGTAACTGCCAATGCAAAACTGGGATGTTTTTCGATTATTTGCCCTAAGGCTGCACCCATGTCATATAATTGGGTCACATAGGCTTCAAAGACTTCCTCACCATAGAATTTGAGCATCGTATACCAATGGATGCTCATCATGGTCTTGGTGCACTCGAAGGTTCTTTTTCCGGAATTGTACCAATCCTCATGGTCTGAATCGGTCAGTAAATAATCTGCTTTTTGGCTGAACGTTGCATTGGCATACATACCGTTTTTAAGTAGCAGGGCCGTGGTAATCGTTGGCAGCATCATCATTTTATGTCCGTCTATGACAACGGAATCGGCTTTTTCTATACCTTTTAACGTGTATTTGTATTTTTTGGAAAATACACCCGCACCGCCATGGGCACCGTCCACATGGAACCATAGTCCCTTTTGTTCCGCAAAACTACCTATGGCTTCCAGATTATCGAACATACCCGTTGCCGTGGAAGGAGCACTTCCCACAATGGCAAAGATGGTAATTCCCTTTACTTTCGCTTCTTGATATTTTTCTTCCAAGACAGATGTGTCCATCTGGTAGGATTCCGTACAAGGTATTTTAATGATTCCTTTCTCTCCAAGTCCCATAATTCTGGCTGCCCGGTCTACACAGTAATGGGCTTCCTCGCTCACCATAATACCTAGGGCACTGCTCGTTCCTGCATTCCAAACATCTTCTTTTAATATAGCTTTTCGCGCCGTTAAAAGCGCCGTGAGATTCGCTAAGGTCCCGCCGGAGGTCAGAAATCCCCGGGCATCCGCATTCCATCCAATTTTCTCGCATAGGACATTGGTTACTACGCGCTCAATGGCGCTGGGCGACATACCCATTTCGTAGACCGCCATCCCATTGTTCAATAAGGAACTGATCATGCCGGTAAGTGCCGTTATAGGTGCCGCCGGACTCACCTGATGCCCAATGTAATGGGGATGGTGTACGTAGGTGGTACGTTCCGTAATCGATTTGAACAACTCCTCAGGTTTGCCATGTTCCAAAAAATCCTTCCAAAATTCCAATTCGGTTTCCGGGTCGTTCCAATGGATGGCCTTGCCCGTTTTCTCCTGAAGTTTATCGGCCAAATGTTGTGTCAACATTTCTATGGCCCTATGGCCGTTTTCCTCAAAGAGCTCGGTGGAATAGACCTTGTGTAATAGAGTGTTCTGCATAAGTCAAAATTAGATGCTTCGCACAATTTGTACAAATAAAAAAACCGCTCCAAATAGGGGCGGTTTTTGCTTCTGTCTAACAAAACAAAAGGGCAATCTGAATTAGTCAAAGGTATAACCCTGGTCTGCCGCGACTTTATCCGCAATTTGGGTACGTAAAGCCACCACATTTGGGTTATTGGTATATTTTGTAAAGCGTTTGAGTCCCATAAGCATCATGCGTTGCTCATCGCCTTCGGCGAAGGAAACGATGGCCTCCTTTCCTTTCTGAATGATGATTTCAGTCGCTCGATATAAATAGAGCTTGGACATGGCAATTTGTATGGCCTGTGCATCTTCACCAAAACGCTTGGCATTTTTCTCGGTACGTAATAATGCCGATTCCGCAAGATATACCTGAATCAGTATATCCGATGCAGCCATTAACAATTGCTGATGTTCTTCCAATTGAGGTCCAAATTTCTGTACGGCACTACCTGCAACCATCAAGAACACTTTTTTCAACCGTTTCAATAAGTCCTTTTCCTCGGCGAACAATTCCGAGAAATCGGGGGTATCAAAAGATGGTATGCCCATCAGTTCCTCTCCAACAGCGGTTGCAGGTCCTAGTAGATCTACATGGCCTTTCATGGCCTTTTTTATCAGCATGCCTACGGATAGCATCCGGTTGATTTCGTTGGTTCCCTCGTAAATTCGGGCTATCCGTGCGTCCCGCCAGGCCGATTCCATCGGGGTATCGGCACTAAAGCCCATACCACCAAAAATCTGTATTCCTTCATCCGTGGTTTGCTGTACATGTTCTGAAACCGCCACTTTCAATATGGAGCACTCAATGGCATACTCTTCCACACCCTTCAACTCGGCCTCCTGATGGGAGTTACCGTCGGCCTCCCGTATCGCGATTCGGTCCTCGATATTCTTGGCGGCACGATAGCAGGCCGCTTCATCCACGTATGCGTTGGTGGCCATATCCGCAATTTTCGCCTTGATGGCACCGAAACTCATGATCGGAACCTTGAACTGAATGCGTTCATTGGCGTATTTTGTGGCCTCGTTTATCACCCTTCTTTGCGCTTCCAAACAGGCTGCGGCCAATTTTATCCTACCCACGTTCAGGGCGTTCATGGCGATTTTAAAGCCGTTTCCGCGCTCCGATAGCATGTTTTCAACGGGCACCTTTGTCTCATTGAAAAATACCTGCCGGGTAGAGGAGGAGTGGATGCCCAATTTCTTCTCTTCGTCCCCTAAGGTAATCCCGTTGCTCGGGTCGTTCTCGACTATAAAACCTGTGATGTTTTTATCGTCCTCGATTCTTGCAAAGACAATGAACAGGTTGCAGAACCCGGCATTGGAAATCCACATCTTCTGACCCGTAATACTGTAATACTTGCCATCTTCTGAAAGTACGGCCTTGGTTTTACCCGAGTTGGCATCCGATCCGGCACCCGGTTCGGTCAAGCAATATGCCCCAAACCACTCACCGGTAGCCAATTTGGGCACATATTTTTGTTTTTGTTCCTCCGTTCCATACAAGGTAATCGGCATGGTACCGATTCCTGTGTGGGCACCAAACGCCGTGCTGAAGGAACCCGTAGCCCCCGAAATATAATCACAGACCAACATGGTGGATACGAAGCCCATTCCCATGCCATCATATTTTTCTGGAACTGCGATGCTTAAAAGACCCAATTCACCCGCCTCGCGCATACACTCTTCGGTATAGGCGTAATCTTTCTTTTCAAATCGTTCCCAATGGGCCCAAAGTTTTCGGTCCACGAATTCCTTGGTGCTCTCCCGCATCATTTTTTGCTCTTCGTTGAGGTCCTCTAAGGTAAAAATGTCTTCACAATTAGTCTCTTTCACTAAAAATTGACCTCCTCGAAGGATTTCTTTATCTGTTGTTTCCATAAGCCTCCCCTGACCCCTCCAGCGGAGGGGAATTGTCAGTTAATTTTATTAGTTAAACAATTTTTATCTATTCCGATGCCCAAATAAGTCTCACCCTTTGGGTGAGATTTAGAGGGGACTTTTAATTTAAAAACTCATAAATGCCTGCGGCACCTTGCCCGGTACCTACGCACATGGTGACCATTCCATATTTCCCTTGCATGTTCCTTTTGCGCATTTCATCAAAAAGCTGAACCGATAGTTTTGCCCCAGTGCATCCCAAGGGATGACCCAAGGCTATTGCACCACCATTGACGTTAACTATATCCGGGTTCAATTTTAATTCACGGATGACAGCCAAGGATTGGGAGGCAAAGGCCTCGTTCAATTCAATTAATTCTACATCCTCCTGTTTTAAACCGGCCTGTTTCAAGGCTTTGGGTACGGCGGCTACAGGTCCAATTCCCATAATCCTGGGAGGCACGCCAGCGGCCGCATAATTGACCAAACGGGCTATCGGTTCAAGGTTGAGCTCCTTGACCATTTCCTCACTCATGACCATTACGAATGCCGCACCGTCACTCATTTGTGAGGAGTTTCCTGCCGTAACACTGCCATCGGCTGCAAACACGGGACGCAATTTTGCCAATGCCTCCAGGGATGTTCCTTTACGGGGACCTTCATCCTTGGTTACCGTATATTTTTTAGTTGCTTTTTTTCCATTTTCATCTACATAGGTTTGCTCGACTTCAATGGGAACGATTTGGTCTTGGAATCGGTCTTCCGCTTGTGCCTTTAATGCCTTCATGTGGGAATTATAGGCAAACTCGTCCTGGTCTTCCCTGGAAACATTGAATTCCTTGGCAACAGCTTCGGCGGTATTTCCCATCCCCCAGTAGTAATCCTCATGTCCGGATTTTACCAAATCGTAGTTGAGTTCGGTTTTATAACCCGTCATGGGAACCGCGCTCATACTTTCTGCTCCTCCGGCAATGATACAATCTGCCATTCCCGATTGGATTTTGGCCGTAGCAATCCCTATCGTTTCAATACCCGAGGAACAAAAACGGTTTACCGTAACCCCTGGTACATCCACAATGTTCAGGCCCATCAAGGAAATCAACCTAGCCATATTAAGACCTTGGGAACCTTCGGGCATGGCATTGCCAACAATGACATCATCGATTCTTTTTTTGTCAAGTCCCGGCAATTCCTTCATCATATGTTCGATGGTTTCCGCTGCCAGTTCGTCCGTTCTTTTGAATCGGAATACACCTTTGGGCGCCTTTCCTACGGCAGTCCTATATCCTTTTACTATATATGCTGTTTTCATAAGCCTCTCCCCAGCCCTCTCCAAAGGAGAAGGAGTAAAATGGGTCATTATTTAGTAGTTATTAATTTTCATAGTTAGTCCGCTTTCATAAGTCTTCCCTTTGGGAAGATTTAGAGGGGATTTTAATTTCTTAACGGTTTACCCGTTTTTAACATGTGTTGAATACGTTCTAAGGTTTTTCTTTCTGTACAAAGGGAAAGGAAGGCTTCACGTTCCAAATCCAATAAGTATTGTTCCGATACCATGGTTGGTTCCGATAAATCGCCACCCGCCATGACATAGGCCAGCTTGTTGGCGATTTTCTTATCGTGTTCGCTGATATAGTGGCTGGCCTCCATAGAATCCGTTCCCACTAGGAACATGCCCAAAGCTTGTTTGCCCAATACTTTTACGTCTTTTCTCTTTGGCGGTTGGGTGTATCCGGATTCTGCCATTAACTTGGCATATTCCTTGGCCGTCGCAATTTGTCGGTCTTTGTTCACCACCACGATATCCTTTCCATGCTGTAGGATGCCCAAATCGTAGGCTTCATAGGCAGAGGTCGATACCTTGGCCATTCCAATGGTCAGGAAATATTCCTGGAGGACGTTCAATTCCACATCTCCCTTTTTAAAGGAATCCGATGCCCTCATGGCAAATTCCTTGGAACCGCCACCACCTGGAATAACACCGACACCGAACTCCACAAGACCGATATAGGTCTCCGCAGCTGCTACGACCTTATCCGCGTGTAGCGATAATTCACAACCACCGCCTAAGGTCATCCCATGTGGTGCCGAAATGGTGGGTATGGCCGAATAGCGCATACGCATCATCGTGTCCTGGAACATTTTAATGGCCATGTTGAGCTCGTCATATTCCTGCTCGACCGCCATCATAAAAATCATTCCGATATTCGCACCCACGGAGAAGTTCGCGGCTTGGTTACCTACGACCAATCCTTGGAAATCCTTTTCGGCTAGGTCGATGGCCTTATTTAGTCCGGCCAAAACATCGCCGCCAATCGTGTTCATTTTGGACTGGAATTCACAGTTAAGGATTCCATCACCTAAATCTTCAATTACGACACCGCTATTTTTAAAGACCTCCTTGGTTTTACGAATATTATCCAAAATGATAAAGGCATCTTGACCCGGTACCTTAACCATTTCCTTTTTAGGGATATCATAAAAATAGGTGTTGCCGTCCTTCACACTATAGAAGGAAGTAATACCCGCCTCTTTCATGTCGGCAACCCAAGATGAGGCTGTTTGGTCTTCCGCTTTAATAAATTCCAAGCCTTTTTCCAAACCTACGGCATCCCAAATCTGGAAAGGTCCGTGTTCCCAACCAAATCCGGCTTTCATTGCATCGTCAATCTTATATAATTCGTCCGATATCTCTGGAATCCGATGCGAAACATAGGCGAACAGCTGACCGAAACTCTTTCGGTAAAATTCTCCTGCCTTATCTTTTCCATCGACCAAAACGGGGAATCTGTCCACCACTTTGTCAATGGTCTTTGTCAATTCCAAGGTTCCGAATTTGGCACTTTTCTTGGACCGATACTCCATCGTGTCCAAATCCAAGGTCAAAATTTCGCTCTTGCCTTTATCGTCCTGTACTTTTTTATAAAAACCTTGTCCGGTTTTGCTGCCTAACCATTTGTTTTCCATCATGGTCTTGATGAAATCCGGCAGGGCAAAAAGTTCGTGTCGCTCGTCGTCCTTGCAATTTTCAGAAATTCCGTTTGCAACATGTACCAACGTGTCCAAGCCTACTACGTCCACGGTCCTAAAAGTGGCGGATTTTGGTCGGCCAATAACAGGCCCGGTCAATTTATCTATTTCCTCCACGGTCATGTTCAATTCCTTGACCGTATGGAACAAACTTTGAATACTGAAAATGCCGACCCTATTTCCAATAAAAGCAGGTGTGTCCTTGGCAACTACGGATGTTTTACCCAAGAACTTTTCCCCATATCCATTTAGAAATTCCAACACTTCAGGAAGCGTCTTTGGGCCCGGGATAATTTCGAATAGTTTTAAATATCGAGCTGGATTGAAAAAGTGGGTACCACAAAAGTGCTTTTGGAAATCCTCACTTCTTCCTTCGCTCATAAATTTTATGGGTATCCCCGACGTATTGGAAGTGATAAGGGTTCCCGGAGTTCTGTGTTTTTCCAGATTTTCAAAAACTTGTTTTTTGATATCCAATCGTTCTACGACCACCTCAATGATCCAATCGACTTTACTAACCTTGGAAATATCGTCCTCTAAATTTCCGGTGGTAATCCTATCGGCGAACTTTTGGTGGTAGATGGGAGAAGGTTTCGATTTTAATGCCGATGCCAAGGAATCGTTTACCAAGCGGTTTCTAACTACTTTGTCTTCCAAAGTAAGTCCTTGGGCTTTTTCCTTGTCCGTAAGTTCCCTCGGTACAATATCCAGAAGCAATACTTCTACCCCGATATTGGCAAAATGGCAAGCAATACCGCTACCCATAATACCCGAACCAATTACTGCTACTTTTTTAATATGCTTGATCATTTTAATAAAGCTGTATTATTTAGTTGTTGCTTTTTTTGTGTAAATCTTTTTATCCACTATAAGTTTGTTGATGACCTCCGTAACCTCAAAGAAGTTTTTTAATTTTTCTTCGGATACATGATTTTTTACCACTTCATTAAACTGAAGTACAACATCCTTGGAATCCTTCCGTTTTTCCAGTCCGAAATCTGTAAGATGGATCAAAACTCCACGTCCATCCGCTGGATTCGGTTTTCTTTCGATCAGTCCTTTTTCTTCCATACTTTTTAGGATTCTGGACAAGCTGGTCGCTTCCATTCCCATTTTTGGCCCCAATGAAGTGGAAGGCGTACCCGTCTTTGGATCAATGCTCAATAAAGTAAAACCGATAGCCATTGTAGTTTCAAAATTCTTAGCTTCCTCATTGTACATTCGGGCTACTGCCTGCCATGTAGCACGAAGGGCATAGTCAATGGTAACTTCCTTCATAAGGTTTTTAGTTGGTTACCAAATATATAAAAATTTATTATGCATGCATAATAAATTTATGAAATTTTGAAATTCCCTATTTGCTTTTCGAAGCAGAATTACTTTCTGGCCACGATTTTAGACGGGGACGGATTTCATTTAGATTTATCCATGCCCATAGATATCGTTGTACAGGTCTATGTACTTTTCCTTAACGATTTTCCTCCGTAGTTTCATGGTAGGGGTTAGGTGACCGCCTTCAATGCTCCAAACATCTGGCGTGAGCCTAAACTGCTTCACTTTTTCCCATTTCGCGAATTGCTCGTTTGCCAAATCGACCTCGGTCTGGTATTGTTCCAACACCACGGGATTTAGGATAATATCAGAATTCTCTGGGATTGTCAGCCCTTTTTTGGTCGCCCAATCATGCAGGAAGGCGAAATCTGGTTGTATCAAGGCGGCGGGCATTTTCTCACCTTCGCCTACGACCATGATCTGTTCAATGAAGCGGGATTGTTTGAATCGGTTTTCCAATAATTGTGGAGCCACATACTTGCCCCCGGAGGTTTTGAACATTTCCTTTTTTCGGTCCGTAATCCGTAGAAATCCGTCGGCATCTATTTCACCAATGTCACCCGTATGGAAGTAGCCATCTTTCAATACTTCAGCGGTTTTTTCAGGTTCCTTATAATAGCCCAACATTACATTGGGACCTTTGCAAAGGATTTCGCCGTCGTCCGCGATTTTCACTTCGACCTTGTCAATGATCTTGCCCACAGATCCAATTCTCCAACCACCACCTTTTTCCTGGTTGACCGAAATTACCGGCGAGGTTTCCGTAAGTCCGTAGCCTTCCATTACAGGAATTCCTGCCGCTCCAAACACTCGGCTCAACCTTGGTTGAAGGGCGGCACTTCCTGAAACCATCGTTGTTAGGTTGCCCCCAAGACCTTCTTGCCATTTGCTAAAAATTAATTTACGGGCCAGTTTCAATTGCTGCTCGTACCACCATCCATTGGCGCCGTAAGGTTCAAATTTAAGTCCTACGGATACCGCCCAGAAAAAGAGCTTTTTCTTGATACCCGTCAGAGCACTTCCTTTGGCGATGATGGCGTCATAAACCTTCTCCAAAAGTCGGGGTACGACCGTCATTACATTGGGTTTTACCTCCTTGATATTATCACTGATCTTGTCCAAGCCTTCCGCAAAGTGGATTTCAATACTGCAGTATTGGTATAGATACAAAATCATTCGTTCAAAAATGTGGCATACCGGTAAAAAACTCAGGGCACTCGCCCCGGCGTTAAAAGGTACCCGTTGTTCGCTCGCTATGACATTGGAAACAATGTTGTCATGGGAAAGCATCACGCCCTTGGGTCTTCCGGTGGTTCCGGAGGTGTAAATCAACGTGGCCAGGTCATTTGCCTTGACCTGTTCTTTTAGTTTATCCACTTCGGCCTGATTGGAATCGTCCTTGCCCAGGTCTAGTACGGCCTGCCAATTATCACAATCGTTCAAGGTTTCAAAACTGTAAACTCCCTTAATATGTTTTAGGTTCGATTTGATGGAATTCACTTTCGCAAGCACTTCGGCACAGGAAACAAAGCAAAACCTAGCCTCTGAATGGTTTAATACATATTCATAATCCTCTTCCGAAATGGTAGGGTAAATGGGTACGGTTTGTGCACCCAACTGTAAAACACCAATATCCATAACGTTCCATTCCGTACGGTTGGTCATGGAGATGATGGCGATTTTGTCGTTGGGTTTTACGCCAAGACGCACTAGACCTCGGCTAATTGCATTTGCTTTATCGATATATTCTTGGGTTGATGTGGATATCCATTTTCCATCGTATTTGGTGACCAGTGCTTTCTGCAATGGATAGTTTTCCAATTGATAATAAGGAAAATCGAAGAGGCGGGTAACTTTTTGCATAGTCGGTTTGTAAAACTTTTTTGCAAAATAATGAAAGAACTTGGGATTCTAAATAGGTACTATTAAAATTACCTGTTAATAATTATGAATATGGTAAATGAAAATGAAATGCAATTGGTTGTTTTTCTTAACGTATTCCCGTGGCCGTTCCCTTAGATGGCAATACCAATGTTTAGTAGCTGTTTTTGGGGACAAGACCTGTCAGGTTTTAAAAACCAGACAGGTCTTAATAGCATCAAATTAACCGTTATAAATAATTCCTTTATTTGTTTGATATAACCACTCCCTGGCATTCACAAAAGCCTCCAACCAAGGAGAAGCTTCATCGTTTCTATCCGATGGATAATAGGCCCAATTCCAAGGAAAGGTGGATCGCTCAATATGTGGCATGGTCACCAAATGCCTGCCCGATCTATCACAAAGCATGGCCGTATTGAAATCGCTGCCGTTTGGGTTTGCTGGATAGCCTTCGTACCCATATTTTGCTACAATGCCGTACTCGCATTCGTTTTTTGGTAATTTGAACTTGCCCTCACCATGTGAAATCCAAACTCCCAAAGTACTGCCCGCCAATGAGGATAGCATGACCGAGTTGTTCTCCAGGATCTTTACCGAAGTGAAATTGCTTTCATGTTTGTGGGAGTCGTTGTAGGTCATTTTTCCATGTATATCGTGCTCCGGATTTATCAAATCCAATTCCATGAACAATTGGCATCCGTTGCAGATTCCAATGGATAAGGTATCGGGCCTGGCAAAAAAGTCCTTGATGACCTTATTGGCCTTTTCGTTGTATTTGATCGCTCCTGCCCAGCCTTTGGCACTCCCCAGAACGTCGGAATTTGAAAAGCCTCCTACAGCACCTAAAAATTGGATGTCCTCCAAGGTTTCCCTGCCTGAAATTAAATCGGTCATATGAACGTCCTTCACATCGAATCCGGCCAGATACATGGCATTGGCCATTTCCCGCTCGGAGTTGCTTCCTTTTTCACGAAGAATCGCCGCTTTGGGCCTGGTCTGTCCTTCGGCAAGGTTTCGGCTAGGAAGTTTGATGGGCCCTGAATTCGGAAATGTATAATGTAAGGGTTGGTGCTTATAATTTTCATACCGGTCCTTGGCAAGTCCGTTGGCCGTTTGTTTATTATCCAATAAATAGGAGGTCTTGAACCAAGTATCACGTAACGACGCAATGTTCAGTCCCATTTCCATACCACCGTTTTTGATGGTAAGTTCGGGCGTATGGGTCACCGTTCCTATTTTCTTTACGTCGATATTGGCATCGACCAGTAATTTTTCGACCAGGTTATCCCGAAGTTGAAAGACGATACCAGAATTCTCCGAGAAAAGTAATTTTATAGTGTCCGTTTCTCCCAAATCGGTCAGGTCCAAATCAGCTCCCAAATGGGTATCGGCAAAACACATTTCCAACAAGGTAGTTATAAGTCCGCCAGACGCAACATCATGGCCTGCGAGGATTTGCTCGTTTTGAATCAAGGTTTGTATCAGGTCGAAAACCGATTTAAAATAATCGTCGTTCTGAATGGTAGGAGCTTCAGAACCAATGGAATTGCGTACTTGGGCAAACGAAGAACCACCTATTTTAAAAGCGTCCCTGGAAAGGTTGATGTAGTAAATGGAACCCCCATTTTTTTGCAATACAGGCTCCACTACCTTTTTGATATCGTTACAACTTGCGGCTGCCGATATAACTACGGTGCCCGGTGCGATTACATCCCCATCCGGGTACTTCTGCTTCATGGAAAGGGAATCTTTTCCCGTTGGAACGTTGATGCCAAGGGCGATGGAAAAATCCGAGACCGCTTGGACAGCCTGATACAACCGTGCATCCTCGCCTTCGTTTTTACAGGGCCACATCCAGTTGGCGGATAAAGAAACAGACTTTAATCCGTCTTTCAACGGGGCCCAGATGATGTTGGTCAAAGCTTCGGCAATACTATTTTTACTACCCGCGGCTGGGTCGATCAACCCTGAAATAGGGGAGTGGCCAATACTCGTAGCTATGCCTTCGGTTCCCTTAAAGTCCAAGGCCATGACCGCAACATTGTTCAAAGGCAGTTGCAAGGGCCCAGCGCATTGTTGTTTTGCCACACGCCCCCCAACGCAACGGTCCACCTTATTTGTTAACCAGTCCTTGCAGGCTACGGCCTCCAATTGCAGGACTTGGTCCAAATATTCGTAAAAGTGTTCCAATCCATATTCAGGTTCCTTGTAGGACCTTTTGACGGAAACATCCCTCATAGTCGTTTTTGGGGAACTTCCAAAAATATCCCCCAATTGCACGTCCATAGGTTTTGCACCGGTTGTTTTGGATTCAAAGGTAAATCGGTCGTCCCCGGTTACATCGCCCACCTCGTACATAGGCGAACGTTCACGATCGGCAATCCTTTTTAAAAGTGCCGCATTTTCTTGTCCGATGACGAGTCCCATGCGTTCCTGGGATTCATTCCCAATAAGTTCCTTGGCCGAGAGTGTAGGGTCGCCCACGGGCAATTTGTCCAAATCTATCTTGCCGCCGGTTTCTTCCACCAATTCCGATAGGCAATTCAAATGGCCTCCGGCACCGTGATCGTGAATGGAAACAATACTATTGTTTTCACTTTCGACCATACCTCTGATTGCGTTGGCGGCACGTTTTTGCATTTCTGGATTGGAACGTTGTACGGCATTCAATTCGATGGCGGAACTAAATTCACCCGTATCCGCGCTGGAAACAGCGGCACCGCCCATGCCTATCCTGTAATTGTCGCCACCAAGAATGACAATTTTATCCCCTTTTTTCGGAGTGTCCTTCAAAGCCTGTTCCGCTTTTCCATAACCGATTCCACCCGCTTGCATGATTACCTTGTCATAGCCCAATCTTCTGGCTTCCGCTCCAAGAGCCGAGTCTTTTTCATCGTGCTCGAATGTAAGGACGGAACCTGCAATTAAGGGCTGCCCGAACTTATTCCCAAAGTCCGATGCCCCATTGGAGGCTTTGATTAAAATATCCATGGGGGTCTGGTAGAGCCATTTTCGTTCTGGCATGGCCTGTTCCCATTCCCTATCTTTTTCAAGCCTTGAAAATGAAGTCATGTACACCGCCGTACCTGCCAAGGGCAATGATCCCTTGCCACCTGCCAAGCGGTCCCTAATTTCCCCGCCGGAACCTGTTGCGGCCCCGTTGAAGGGCTCAACCGTGGTAGGGAAATTGTGGGTTTCGGCTTTTAGGGATAATACGGAATCAAACTCCCTCTCTTCGTAAAAATCGGGTTTGTCGGCCGATTTTGGGGCGAATTGTATGGCTTTGGGTCCTTTTAAAAAAGCCACGTTGTCCTTGTAGGCCGATACGATATCGTTGGGGTTTTCCTGGCTCGTCTTTTTTATTAGTTTGAAAAGGCTTGATGGCATTTCCTTGCCGTCGATTATGAAAGTGCCATTGAAAATTTTATGCCGACAATGTTCCGAGTTTACCTGACTAAAACCGAATACCTCTGAATCCGTCAATTTCCTTCCCATTTTCTTGGAAAGACCTTCCAAATAGGCGACTTCCTCATCGCTCAAGGCCAAACCTTCATTTTGGTTATAACCGGCAATATCGGCTATTTCCAAAATGGGTTCCGGAAGTATGTTGATATCATAGATAGTCTGACCGATGCCCTTGTACTTTTGGGAAAGCATGGGGTCAAAATCGTAAAAATCCTTAGAAACGGCATTGAATTCCTCGATCCTAAGAATGCCCGTAATCCCCATATTCTGGGTGATTTCAACGGCATTTGTACTCCATGGGGTAATCATGGCGGCCCTTGGACCAACAAAAAAGGCGTCCAGCGACGCCACATGTATTTTGGGTTGGTTGCCGAACAACCATGTTAATTTCTGTTCATTTTCCAGCGTGATTTCCTGGGTGGTTTGGACGGCAAAAATTTTGGCTGCCGGGTTTCCAAAAAAGTGAATCATATCGGTACGTTTCTTTTGCAAATTGGAAAATGCAAAATTACGATTTTAACCCTTATTTTTCATAGTGTAAGGTGGACAGTTTTCAACCAATATTGTTGATATAAAATTCATCTCTAAGGATTTTCTGTAAAGTAAATCAAGGCTGTATCCTTTTGTATTTCAATACGCATCAAATCCAAAAAAGAAATTCCGTTACTATAATATCCTCCCACAGTTTCAATTGTTTCTCCATCCGCTTTGTTATATAACACTACATAGCTTCCATTGGTCTTGGCATTCACCATTTTTAGAAATCCGGATTTGGATTCCTTTGGGCCCAATAGTTCGATAACCAGACTATCGGTATTCTCCGAAGTTTTTACAACGATATTGGAAATGTTTTGTTCGGTAGTATTGGTAATATTTATGTCGATGCCGTTCCCACGAAATAAATAGCAAGAACTCAACAAAATGAATAGTAAGGCTATTGGAACATTTTTCATTGTATCGTTTCCATTAGCATTAAAGTTATTTGATTTTTTTTAGTTCAAAACCTTTAAAATTAAAATTAGGAAGCCCCTAAATTGAAATATGGTAATTATTTAATTTGGGAATACCTGCAATCCAATATTTTAGTACCTTTTACAAACTAATTCAATAATCGACCAAAATGACTAAAAGACTATGCACGTTCATCATGTGCCTTTCCTGTGCCATGCTGACCTTCGCCCAAAAAAAGTATTCCAAGAAACAGATCGAGAAATTTAAAACGGAAGCCAATGCCTTGATCGAATCCGATAAAAAGATGGCCCAGGTGATGGTGGACAAGATCTTTAGTTTTGCCGAGCTTGGCTTTCAGGAAGTGGAGTCCTCCAAATACCTTACGGGGATTTTACAGGAGTATGGTTTTGAAATCGAAAATTCGCTTTCGGGCATTCCAACCTCCTGGTTCGCGAAATGGAGCAACGGGGAAGGCCCTGTAATCGCTTTGGGAAGCGATGTGGATTGTATTCCCAAAGCTTCGCAGTACCCTGGGGTTGCTTATCATAAGCCCCTTGTTGAGGGAGCGCCAGGGCACGGTGAAGGCCACAATGCCGGTATTCCCCTGAATATCATGTCGGCCCTCGCCGTAAAGGAAATTATGGAAAAGGAGAACATTGGGGGAACCTTGATACTTTGGCCGGGTATCGCCGAGGAACTGGTGGCTGCCAAAGCTTGGTATGTGCGCGATGGTCTTTTCGATGATATCGACATGTGTATTTTTACCCATGTAGGGAACAATTTAGGTGTCTCCTACGGACCCACCAGGGGTACCGGATTGATATCCGTGGAGTATTCCTTTGAAGGAGAAGCGGCACATTCCGCAGGTTCGCCCTGGCGCGGAAGAAGTGCTTTGGACGCCGCCGAACTGATGAACATAGCCTGGAATTATAAAAGGGAGCATTTACATCCCCTAAAAAGATCACACTCCATTTTTACCGATGCAGGGGACCAGCCCAATGTAGTGCCATCCAAGGCCGCTATCTGGTTTTATTTTAGGGACATAAAGTATGAAGGAATTATGGAAATGTATGCCCTTGCCAATGATATGGCCAAGGGAGCCGCCTTGATGACGGGTACCACCATGAGCTCCAAAGTATTGGGAACTGCGTGGCCAAGACATTATAACAAGGTCATTGCAGAAACCATGTATGACAATATCAAGCAGGTGGGACTTCCGCAATGGTCAGAGGCCGACCAAACCTTGGCCAAGGCCGTACAGACAGAGGTCGGTTCCGAAAAAATTGAAGGTTTGCCAACGGAATTGGATCCCCTTGGACTTCCGGTGGAAGAGCCGGTAAGTGGCGGTTCGGACGATATTGGCGATATTTCATGGAAAGTACCTACCGTGACCATGCGGTTTCCATCCAATATTCCCGGCTTGCAGGGACACCATTGGAGTAATGCAATCGCCATGGCCACGCCCATTGCACACAAGGGTGTAGTTGCCGGGGCCAAGGCCGAGGCCATGACCATTCTGGATTTTTTAACGAAGCCGGAACTTCTCGAAGGGGCTTGGGACTATTTTAAAAACGTACAACAAAAGGAAACTACCTATAAACCAATGATCGCCGAAACCGATATGCCACCGATTTACTTGAATACGGACAAACAGGGCCAGTTTAGGGAGGAGCTTCAAAAATATTACTATGACGAAACCAAATACGACAGTTATTTGGAACAATTAGGCGTGGAATATCCCACTGTCAAAGAATAACTTTTTAAGTAAAAAATAGTAACGAACATCGGTCTATAATTTAGACCTATGTTTTATATTTGGGGTGTATCAAAGTATTATCTACATTTTAAATACCACAGTTTTGAACAAACCATCCGAATATTGTCCGGTAACCGCCTGTATGGAGGAAATAGGTAGCAAATGGAAGCCGATTATCCTTTTCAGGGTTTCCATGGGTATCAACCGATTCTCAACGCTTCTAAAGAACATAGAAGGTATCAACAAGCAAATGTTGAGCAAGCAATTAAAGGAATTGGAAAAATCACAAATCCTGGAACGCAAAATGTACGCGGAAATCCCACCACGTGTGGAGTACACTATTACGGCCAAAGGCAAAACCTTCATGCCAGTTGTTCAAGCCATGAAAAAGTGGGGACAAAAACCTACGGAGAAAACTTCGGTCAAAAAAACCGATACCCAAGGGGACCAACAATTGCCCTTGTTCGGTTAATTGGTTGTTTCTTTTTGTAATAAGGCCATATAAAAGCCGTCAAAGCCGCTTTTGGAGGCGAATATTTTCTTTTCAGTCACCAATGTAAATTTGCTCCCTTCCTCAGAGGTCAGAAAGGTCTTTACCTGCTCCGAGTTTTCTTGGGGCAATATGGAACACGTAGCATATACCATCTTACCACCCGCTTTTACGATCTTGCTGTAACTTCTTAAGATTTCCTGTTGGGTCTTGGTAATCTCTTCCAGAAATACCGGCTGTAATTTCCACTTGGTATCCGGGTTTCTACGAAGTACCCCTAGACCTGTGCAGGGAGCATCGATCAAAACCCTGTCCGCACTATCGTATAACTTTTTGAAGACCTTGGTAGACGTTATCTCCCTAGGTTCTATATTATGCGCTCCATTTCTTCTGGCACGTCTTTTCAGTTCCTTTAGCTTGCTGCCATAAATATCCATGGAGATCAGCTGTCCTTTGTTTTCCATCAATGCGGCCAAATGCAGGGATTTTCCTCCTGCACCGGCACAGGTATCCACAACGCGTTGCCCTGGTTTTACGTCCAAAAGTTCCGCTACCAATTGACTAGAGGCATCCTGTACCTCAAAAAGTCCATCCTTAAAACTTTGGGTTACGAATACGTTGGCCCGTTCCGGAAGCATAAGTGCGAGGGGATATCCTTTAATGGGTTCGGTAACGATGCCTTCGTCCAAAAGTTTTTTTCGAAGTTTTTCCTTCGTGGTTTTAAGGGTATTCGTTCTAAGGATGACTTCGGCAGGCTCGTTCAATTTTGCGATTTCGGCTGTCCAAAGTTCCTCACCCAAGGCTTTGGCACACAATTCATCGATCCAATCAGGGATGGCCTCTCTGTATTTTCGAATTTTGGAAAGTTCGTCAAACCGACCTTTAATCCTTCTTTCTGGGGTAGGTTCAATTTGTTTCCAATCGGGCAACTTAATCCCGCTTAATACTGCCCATACCGCCCACATTCTAAAAAGGTCGGGCCTGGTGAAAGGTGCTTTCACCTCGGCAATTTCGGCATACAACCTTTTGTATCGAACCATTTCATAGGTGGTTTCCGCAATGAACCCTCGGTCCCGTGCTCCCCAGCGCTTATCGAACTTCAACACTTTTTGGACAACCTTATCCGCATACTCGCCCTCGTTAAAAATCAGGTTCAAAGCATCTATTACCGCGAATACCAAGTTTCTATGCAACTTCATGAGAAAAAATTAAGGGTGCAAAGGTATTGTTTTAGAGTGGATTCCATTTATTTTTGAGAAACTTTGTACACATGCGCCCCTTAGCCTTCTTCGGATTTTTCCTTCTCGTTTTTATCTCCTGTTCCAAAAAAGAAGTTGTCAAGATTTTTACAACCGTGGAAGTGGAGGATGTTTTTTTGGATTCCGTGAGCATACGGGCCATTGAATTTTTAGATCAAAATACCTTGGCCTTTGCAGGTAGTGACGGCGTGTACGGTACTGTAGACGTTGCTTCCGGAAAGATTCGGTCCAATACTATAAAATACGATAGTATTGTACCCTTCTTTAGGGCCGTTGCACATACAAATTCCGATTTTTTCATGCTGTCCGTTGGGAGTCCGGCATTGCTTTATAAAACAGGTGACAACGGGCAAATGGAATTGGTGTATACCGAAGTTGGCGAAACCGTATTTTATGATTCAATGATGTTTTGGAACAACTTGGAAGGTTTGGCCGTAGGGGATACCGTGGACGGATGTTTGAGTATCATAATAACTAGGGATGGCGGAGCGACTTGGAGAAAGATTCCTTGTAATGAACTTCCTGAGGGAACGGAAGGCGAAGGAGCCTTTGCAGCGAGCAACACCAATATTGAAGTTATGGGAAATCAGGCTTGGATAGCCACGACCACCGGTAGCATCTATCATACGATGGATAGGGGAACTACTTGGAATAGTATTGGGACCCCCATGGAAAATGAAGTTGCCACACAAGGTATTTATTCCATTGATTTTTACGACCAAAATGTAGGTATTGCCATTGGAGGGGATTACACCAAACCGGAAGTAAATACCCAAAATAAAATCAAAACGGAGGACGGTGGTAAAACATGGCAACTTATTGCCGATGGTCAGTATCCCGGTTATAGGAGCTGTATTCAATTTGTGCCGAATCGCGATGGAAAAGCGATCGTGGCAGTCGGTTTTAATGGAATTTCCTATTCTTCGGATGGGGGAGATGCATGGACACAGCTTAGCAAGGAAGGTTTTTATACCATCCGATTTTTATCGGATTCCGTGGCCTATGCCGCTGGAAAGCATCGGATTTCCAAGCTGATTTTTAGATGACCAAACTTTACCTTCAGGCAACTTTCCCTGAAAAATGATACTAAAAAAAAACCTGACAGGTTTTCAAAACCTGTCAGGTCTAAAATTTCTTTTTTGAACATGCTAGCGTCCGCCTTTATTATGGCGGTACTGCTTTATCAACTGCCGTTTAAAATCTTCTTCGGAACGCATTAGGACCAAGGTTTTCTTCGCCGAAATTACCTTACTTACCTTGTTAAGGAAATCTTTTTCCAATTCTTCCTCCTCTTCCTCAATTTTAAGATAAGCGGACAAGAGGGATTGAGCCTCCTCCTCGTTCAAGCTCCCTACGTCTTTAAGTTTGCTTTTTATCTCCACCCATTGCTTGTGTCTCAACTCATGTCTTTTTTCTTCATATTCGTTGTAAACTGGCCAAAATTCCTGAGCCTCTTTGCTAGAAAGTTCCAGATGCTCGGTCAAGTAGGCCACCTTGAGAGCCTTGATCTTTTCCCTGGACTTATCTTGGGCAAAGGACAGGGTCGTAAACAACATCAATATGGCTATAAATAGTCTATTCATTGTTTTCTAAATTTAATTCTTCAAAATATTCCACATTTTCATTGAGATAATCCAACAGATTGTCCTCGCTTAATTGTGGTTGTACGAAGTCGTTTATTTCATAGGTATGGACAGGAAGTACCTCCGCGATTTCATCGGAGGAAAGATCCAGCTCATTATCGTCAAAATAGGCTTCGATTTCGGAATTCGCCAAATCTGTAAAACTAAGCTCTTCGCCATTACCCCAATTTATACCAAGGGCCAAGAAGGTTACCGCCGCAATGGACGCAGCAATGGCCATAAATTTCCTGAATGGTGTTAACTGTATGACTTTTGGAACGGTTTTCTCCTCTTCCAGTCTGGCGGTAAGCCTGGACTGTAAATCGTCAAAATAAGATGAAGGGATCCTAAAACCCTCTTGCTTGGGGATAGGTGAGTTTTCCTTTGTCAACCTATCCCTAAGACTTTCCTCAAAGCTATCAAAATAGCCTTTTGGTGTGCTGAAGGGATTTTTATTTGTCTTCTTCTCGTTCATCTTATTACTATGACTCTCAATTCATTAAAAGGTTTAATCGTCTTTGAGGAAACCCTCTATTTTTTTTACGGCTAAATGATAAGAGGCTTTTAGTCCCCCAACGGTGGTATCCAAAATCTCGGAAATCTCCTCATATTTTAAATCCTCATAATACTTCATGTTGAAAATCAATTTCTGTTTTTCAGGCAGGGTAGCGATTGCCTTTTGCAATTTCAATTGAATTTCATCGCCTTCAAAATAAACATCGGCCTCTAAGTTTTGAACCATTTTGTCTTGGTATTCACCATCGGTCACTCCCAGTTTAGTTCGTTGTTGTTTTAAAAAGCTCAACGCTTCGTTGGTCGCGATTCTGTACATCCATGAGAACAGTTTACTTTCTCCTTTAAAGCCGTCAATATTCCGATACACTTTAATAAAGGTATTCTGAAGCACATCATCAGCATCATCATGATTTAGTACAATTCTGCGGATATGCCAGTATAAACGTTCCTTATAATTCGCAACTAGTTGCTCAAAGGCCTTGGACTGTGTCTCCTTTGATTTTAATTCCTGGACTAAGGTTTCCTCTGCAATCAACCGAAAGCTTTTTGTACTATGACTACTAAAGTACGAAAAGGTTTAGTTTATTAGGAGTTAGGAGTTAGGAGTTAGGAGTTAGGAGTTAGGAGTTAGGAGTTAAGTGAAAAGTTGAAAATGAAAAATGATTAGCTGTTAGTTTCTGGATTTAAGCTTTTAGCTCAAATTTCAAATTCCAATGCGAATTGCGTTCAGCGTTATGCGAATAGCGTTTAGCGGAAAGTGAAAAATTGATATTTTAACCAACAACCAACAACCAACAACCAACAACCAACAACCAACAACCAACAACCAACAACCATTATCCCAAAGACTGCATTTCCACCAATTTCCTGTAGGTACCGTTTTGGCTTAAAAGCTCGTTATGGCTTCCTTGTTCCACTATTTCACCTTTGTTCAGAACTACAATGGTATCTGCATTTTGGATGGTTGACAAGCGATGTGCGATGACAATAGAGGTCCTATTTCGCATCATATTTTCGAGGGCGTCCTGTACCAAGCGTTCACTTTCCGTATCCAAGGCGGAGGTGGCCTCGTCCAAAATCATAATGGGCGGATTCTTCAATACGGCCCTAGCAATGGAAAGGCGTTGCTTTTGTCCGCCGCTCAATTTATTGCCGCTGTCCCCAATATTGGTATCATACCCGTTTGGAAGTTCCATTATAAAATCGTGGGCATTCGCTATTTTGGCCGCTTCTATAATATCCGCTTCGGTAGCATTTTCCTTGCCTAATCGGATGTTGTTTTTTACGGAATCATTGAACAAAATGGAATCTTGGGTGACCAATCCCAATAGACCTCGTAAGGATTTTTTGGAAAGGTTTTTAATATTTACACCATCAATGTTTATCTCACCTTCATTAACATCATAGAATCGGGTCACCAAATTGGCAATGGTACTTTTTCCGCTACCGGATTGACCTACCAAAGCAACTGTGGCCCCTTTTGGAACCGTTAAATTGAAGTTTTTCAGCACGTATTCATCCTCATACTTAAAGGAGATATTTTTAAGCAAAATTTGTTGGAGGAAGTCGGATTTAACAACCGGGTTCTCAATTTCCGAGATTGGGTTTTCGGTTTCCAAAATTTCCAGAACACGTTCGGCCGCGGCATTCCCTTTTTTAACGCCATAGGAAGCTTTACTGATGGCTTTGGCAGGGGTTAGGATGTTGTAGGCCAAACCCATATAGGCAATGAAAGAGGATGCATCTAAAGTTTTGTCGATCAATACCATTTTTCCACCGAACCAAAGTAATACACCAATGACCAGGATGCCCAAAAACTCACCTGTTGGAGAGGCCAAATTTTGACGATTCAATAACATATTGCTAAAATTGAAGAACCGTTCCGTAGAACTTGAAAAAGTTTTGTAGAATTTGGATTCCGAATTGAACGCCTTGATGACTCTCAGTCCACCCAGAGTTTCTTCTATAATCGATAAAAATTCGCCTTGTTCCCGTTGTACGTTATCCGATTGCTTTTTAAGGGATTTTCCAATCTTGGATATAATCATACCTGCAATGGGAATAAAAATGAATACAAAGAGGGTCAGTTTAAAGCTTATCCCGAACATTATCAATATTGTAAACAAAATTGTAAGAGGTTCACGTACAATAAGTTCCAGAATTGAAAGAAAGGAATGTTGAATCTCTAATACATCCGAGGTTATCCTTGCGATTACATCCCCTTTTCTTTTTTCGGAATAATAGGAAATTGGTAGCTCCACCACCTTTTCGTACATCCTATTTCGGATGTCCTTCAAGACGCCATTTCGTAAAAAGGTAATAAAGAACATGGCCAAGTAGTTGAACAAGTTCTTAAGAAGGAATAATACTAGAACCAGCCCAATTACTAGAATCAAGCCCTTCATCTCATCGTTTCCGGAATACGCTGTGACTCTGTAATTTATGTATTCTTGAAGGTAATCCTTCAAATGTCCCAAATCCTGATATTGGGGTGCCCGATATACCTGTTTTGTTTTATCGAACAAGACATCCAACATTGGTATAAGGGCCGCGAAGGATAACGCGCTGAAAAGCGCATATAAAATGTTGAAAAATATGTTCAGATATCCATATTTGCGATAGGGTTTCGCAAAAAGCAGAATCTTTTTAAAATAATCCATTAACCTAGATTGAGCTCGCTAACGATGCTTTTGATTTTTGCATCCAACTGTGCGGATACTTTAGTAAAGTTCTCTGCCTTGTCCAATTTTGTATTGGTGCTGATGTAAAATTTCACCTTGGGCTCCGTGCCACTGGGTCTTGCTGCGATTCGGGTGCCATCTTCGGTTTCATATATCAATACGTTGGATTTTGGGATATCGATGGGTTTTTCTTCCCCTGTCAGCACGTTTTTGGCCCTAGACGTATTGTAGTCCTCAATCCATTTTACTTTGGAACCCGCTACGAATTCAACAGGGTTTTCCTTAAAATCTTTTAGCATTTGTTTGATTTCCTCTGCACCGCTCATCCCTTTCTTTGTAAGGGAAATCAGGTGTTCCTTATAAAAACCGTAATCCACGTAACAATCAATAAGGTCCCTATAAAAGGAACTGCCATTCGCCTTTGCCTGGGCGGCAATTTCACAGGCCAATAGGGTAGCCGTAACCGCATCCTTGTCCCGCACGAAATCGCCCACCATATAACCAAAACTTTCCTCGCCACCACCAATAAAATCCGATTGGGGGAAATCTTTTATCATCTTTCCGATCCATTTAAAGCCGGTCAATGCGGTTTTGAATTCCACGCCATACGCCTTGGCCATCACCTCCATCATGGGTGTGGAAACGATGGTCGTGGCTATAAATTCATTGCCTTTGAATCCTTTTTCTTTTCTTTTTTCCAATAAAAATTTGGTCATCAGTACCATGGCCTGGTTTCCGTTGACAATTTGCATCTTGCCTTCCAAATTACGGACCGCGATTCCCAGTCTATCACTATCGGGGTCGGTACCCACAACCATATCGGCTCCAATTTCCTCTGCCTTTTTAACGGCCATGGACAAGGCTTCGGATTCCTCTGGGTTAGGAGATTTTACCGTGGGGAATGAACCATCCGGCTTTGCTTGTTCCTCAATTATGGTTACATTTTCATACCCTGCTCTTTTTAATACTTCGGGGATGGCGGTAATCGAAGTTCCGTGCAAGGAAGTGAACACGATCTTAAAATCGTCCTTTCCGGCTGCATTGAAGTTACCGTTCTTGACCGATGCCTCAATAAACGCCTCGTCCACATCGGTATCGATTACGGTAATCAAGCTTTCATTGGCATTAAAATTGATATCCTCAAAACCGAGACTGTTTATTTCGGATATAATTTCACCGTCCTGGGGAGGTACAATTTGTCCTCCATCCGTCCAATAGACCTTGTAACCATTATATTCCGGTGGGTTATGCGATGCCGTAAGCACGATTCCTGCATGGCAGTTCAAGTGTCTTACTGCAAAGGACAATTCTGGCGTAGTGCGTAATTCTGAAAATAAATACACATGGATGCCATTGGCCGAAAATACCTCCGCCACCGTTCTTGCCAAGGTGTCGCTGTTATGGCGGCAGTCAAATGCTATGACCACTTTTATATCTTCGCCGGCATAAACTTTTTTGAGGTAGTTGCTGAGTCCTTGGGTACTTTTACCCAATGTGTATTTGTTGATTCTGTTAGTTCCAACCCCCATAACACCACGCATACCACCTGTACCAAATTCCATATTTTTATAGAAGCGGTCCTTAAGTTCTTCTGTGTCGTTATCAATAAGGTGCTGTATTTCTTCCTTTACTTTTGGGTCAAAAAAATCGGTAAGCCAACTTTTTGCGGTTTCCAGAATGGTATCCATGTAATTTTTGGTTTTAAGTGTTATTTAAATTTACAAAGAATATTGTGTTTGTTCCGAGTGCAAATTTAATTCTTCGGAAATATGATAACGGGGTTCGTTTCGCTTCGATCTGGTTATTATTTCACCGATGAATCCGGCTAGAAATAACTGCGTACCGATTACCATGGAAATCAAGGAGATATAAAATTCAGGTCTATCCGTAATCAAACGACCAAATGGGTTTAAAAAAAGTTTATCTATTCCTAAATATAGTGCGAAACTGAAACCTATAATGAACATCAAAACGCCCAAAGCGCCAAATAAATGCATAGGTCTTTTTCCAAATCTGGAAACGAACCAAATGGTTATCAAATCCAAAAAACCGTTGATAAAGCGTTCCATTCCAAATTTGGTATGCCCATATTTCCTGGCCTGATGTTTTACGACCTTTTCACCTATTTTGTTGAAACCGGCATTCTTTGCCAGTACCGGAATGTATCGGTGCATTTCCCCGGATACTTCTATGCTTTTTACGACCGACTTGTTATAGGCCTTTAGACCACAATTGAAATCGTGCAATTTTACACCTGATGTTTTTTTGGCCGCCCAATTAAAAAGTTTGGAGGGTAGGTTTTTGAATATAAGGGAGTCGTATCGCTTCTTTTTCCAACCGGAAATTAAATCATATTCCTTGGATTGGATAAGATTATATAATTCTGGAATTTCTTCGGGATTGTCCTGTAGGTCCGCATCCATCGTGATAATAACGTCGCCTTTAGCCAAATTGAATCCCGCGTGCAATGCCTGGGATTTCCCAAAATTCTTTAGAAACCGAATTCCTTTTACATAGGGATTTAGCTCGGATAACTTAGAAATGATACTCCAGGAACCGTCAGTACTACCATCGTCCACGAACAGTATTTCATAAGAAAAATGATTGGATTGCATCACGGATACAATCCAATCATGAAGTTCTTTGAGCGATTCTTCCTCGTTCAGTAAGGGAATGACTATGGATAACTGCATTGTTTACTTTAGGAATTCCCTTCAAAAATACAAATTAGTTCTATTCTTCCTGTTTTTTTAGAATCAGTCCAGAGATTAGTGAAATAACGAATCCAATGAATAGGCTAAATACAAGTCCAAAAACTACCTGCATCGTTGGAGTGGAGAATTTTTTACCCATTTCCATTTGCGCATCGATTTGTTCTGGAGTCATTGAGGTAGTCTCCATAAGTTGATTTCTCTGCATTTCCATGGCTTTGGCCATCATATCGGGATCAATGACATTGGCCATAATTTGATTAAAAATAATTCCAATGATTCCAGCAATCAAGCTCACCCCAACGCCCACTTTAAGGGCTTGGGAAAATGACATGAAGCCACCGTTGGCCTTTCTAAATTGTATCATCGCCAAAACGATACCCGCTATAGTAAGCGCAAGACTTATCAACATCACCGCGATTCCTCCTTGGTAATGCATATCGGCCGTATACAACATGAACGCGAAAATTATTCCTACGCCTCCCAGTAAAAGGCCATAGTTCAAAGCATACTTACCTGTTTTTGGTTTATTTTCTTCCATTGTTTTTAAGTTTTAAAAGTTGATTATCTAATTTGTATAGGGCTAAGTGAAAAAGTTACAAAATAGCATCATTTTATTTTATGTTTTTTCCTTTTAATAAATTGGCAATTCTAATAATTTGACTAAATTTGCAGCCTTAAAATAAGTGCCCGTTGGAATGGGTGCGTTAATGATTTTAACATGAAAAAAGGAATACACCCAGAAAATTATAGATTGGTAGCTTTCAAGGACATGTCTAATGAAGACGTTTTTATCACCAAATCTACAGCGGATACAAAAGAGACTTTAGAAGTTGACGGTGTTGAATATCCGTTGGTTAAATTAGAAATTTCAAGAACTTCACATCCGTTCTATACTGGTAAAGCCAAGTTTTTGGATACCGCAGGTAGGATAGACAAGTTCAAAAATAAATACAAGAAATTCTCTAAACCCGAAACGAAAGAAGAGGAATAGGACTTATTTTATTCTTAAGATAATTAACGCCTCCACATTTTGGAGGCGTTTTTTATTGGATGGCATCTAATTTTTAGGCATTTAGACTGGAATGGGATAGGTAGTCCTGGTCTAATGATTAATTTTGAAAAAAATATCCATGAACTATATTCTTTTTGATGGTCCGGTGCGGGAACATCTTTTACCCTTTACTTTTACAAGGCCGGTGGCCGAAGTTCGTATTGGAATCATGACCATCAAGGAAAAATGGGAGGCGTATTTAAGTACCTCATGTAGCTACCAAACGGAAGCGTATCTACAGGCTAAATTCCCGATGGTTTTACAATCGGATAATATTTTTCTTAACGGAAGTATACTGCCCAGTGCCGACTTACTTCAGAATGTCAAAGGTTTGAAGGAACGGGAAGTGTTGAAAAAAGACGACATCATAATCGCATATAGGTCTGCTAATGTCCATAGCGAGGGTGATTGGAGCGGGTACAAAGAAATTGTTTATGATTTTGATTTGTTCCAGGTCAAAAATACCTGGGACATTTTTTCGCTCAATGAAAGAGCCCTACAGGAGGATTTTGATTTTTTAACCAAGGGCAGGGAAAGTCGGCCCATATCAAAAACCAATAGTCTCATCTGTCCGGAACGGATTTTTTTGGAAGAAGGGGCCAAGGTTGAATACAGTATTTTGAATGCTACCGATGGACCTATTTACATTGGCAAGCATGCCGAAATTTGGGAAGGAAGCCTTATCCGTGGCGGACTGGCGCTCTGCGACCACGCCATTGTAAAAATGGGCGGTAAATTATACGGGGCTACAACCATTGGGCCGTATTCCAAGGTTTGTGGCGAGGTGAGCAATGCTGTTATTTTTGGCTATTCGAGTAAAGGTCATGAGGGCTACTTGGGGAATGCCGTACTTGGTGAATGGTGTAATATTGGTGCGGATTCCAATAATTCCAACCTTAAGAACAACTATGCCAAGGTGCGATTGTGGAATTATGCAACCGAAAAATTTGAACAGACCGGACTGCAATTTTGTGGATTGATGATGGGCGACCATAGCAAAACGGCCATCAACACCATGTTCAATACGGGAACGGTAATCGGCGTAAATTCAAATATTTACGTCCCCGGGTTTCCTAGGAATTTTGTGCCGAGTTTTAGCTGGGGCGGGGCCTCTGGGTTTAGCACCTACATGCCCAACAAGGCCTTTGAGGCCGCAAAGGTTATGATGGCCAGAAGAGGTGTGGAATTTACCGATGCCGATGCCGATATTTTGAACCATGTTTTTGAAATCACCAAAAAATGGCGTAATTACTAAATCGAACACGAATGTTATGAACAAAAAAGTCGCATTTTACACCTTAGGCTGCAAGCTAAATTTTTCCGAAACTTCTACCATTGCCCGAAGTTTGGTAAAAGAGGGCTTTGACAGGGTGAGTTTTGACGAAAAGGCGGACATGTATGTCATAAATACCTGTTCCGTGACTGAAAATGCGGACAAAAAGTTCAAGACCATTGTAAAACAGGCCCAAAAATCAAACCCACAGGCCTTTATTGCGGCCATTGGTTGCTATGCCCAGTTAAAGCCTGAGGAACTTATCGCAGTCGACGGTGTGGATTTGGTTCTCGGAGCCACCGAGAAATTCAACATTGCGGATTATGTCAACGATCTGTCCAAAAACGATATGGGCGAAGTGCATTCCTGCGAAATCCAGGAAGCCGATTTTTATGTGGGAAGCTACGCCATTGGCGATCGAACCCGGGCTTTCTTAAAGGTCCAAGATGGGTGCGACTATAAATGTACGTACTGTACCATTCCGCTGGCGCGGGGAATTTCCAGGAGCGATTCCTTGGAAAATGTACTCAAGAACGCTCAGGAAATTGCCGAACAAGGTATTAAGGAAATTGTGTTGACGGGCGTGAATATCGGGGATTACGGCAAGGGTGAATTCGGAAATAAAAGACACGAACATACTTTTCTGGATTTGGTTAGGGCCTTGGAATATGTAGATGGTATCCATAGGTTACGGATATCGTCCATAGAACCCAACCTTTTAAAAAATGAAATAATCGATTTTGTAGCCCAAAGCGATCGGTTTGTGCCCCATTTCCATATACCCTTACAAAGTGGCAGTGATGCGCTCTTGAAGCTTATGAAGCGTCGGTATTTAACAGATTTATACGTTGATCGTGTGAAGAAAATCAAGGAGGTGATACCAAATTGTTGCATTGGCGTGGATGTTATCGTTGGTTTTCCGGGCGAGACCGATGCACATTTTCTGGAGACCTATAATTTTTTAAAGGATCTGGATATTTCCTATCTGCACGTTTTTACGTATTCGGAAAGGGACAATACGGAGGCAGCGACCATGGAGGGCGTGGTGCCAAAAAAAATCAGGAATAAACGCAGCAAAATGCTGAGGGCCTTATCGGTTAAAAAAAGAAGGGCCTTTTACGAAAGTCAGTTGGGTGCGGAGTTGGAGGTGCTTTTCGAAGGGGAGAACAAGGAAGGCTATATTCATGGATTCACGGAAAACTATGTAAAGGTAAAAACCCCTTGGAATCCTGAACTGGTAAATACACTCCACAACATACGATTGAAGGAAATCGCGGAGGACGGAATCGTAACTATTGATTTTGTAAATGCAGAAGTTATCGCATAAAAAAAAGCTCCATTTTGGAGCTTTTAAATTAGATTCTGATGCCCACCGGCAACATCTCCTTATATTGTCTATTCTTTCTAAGGAATCCCGCTATTTGAGGACTCGTGGGAACCACTCTTAAATTTTGTTCTTGGATGTGATTGAGAACGGATTTAATAAAATCTTCTTTGAAGCCTTCTTGATCTACCTCCTCAGGAACTACCAGCTTTGTTAAAAAGACTTTTCTTTCTTGGGAGGAGTACTCAATTTTAGCGAGATGGCCGTTAATTGTCGTTTCAAATTGGCGCAAGAAAGCGTTGTCCTTAATAATTACATTATTCATATAGTTGATTTAAGTGTTTGGTTTAGACAAAAAATACAATGTTCCCAAATCGCAATTCAATTCTTTTAAAAGAAACCTGCTGATTTATAAAAGTTATCAACACAATTATGTTCAAAACTAGCAAAAATTTCCCTACATTCCTAGTTTTTATGACATTTGCCTCTATGGTGGATAAAAAAGAACATGTCTATTTTATGCCAGGAATGGCAGCAAGCCATACCATTTTCGAATATATAAAGCTTCCTGAAGAAAATTTTCAAATGCATTTTTTGGACTGGTTTGTCCCTGAAAAAGGTCAGTCCCTAGGAGCATACGCCAAAGAGATGACCAAGCGTATTGTACACCCAAACCCTATACTATTAGGCGTTTCTTTGGGGGGTATCTTGGTTCAGGAAATGGCAAAACATATATCGGTTAAAAAAATCATCATCGTTTCAAGTGTAAAGCTGAAAAGCGAATTGCCCAAACGGATGGTATTTGCGCGTTACACACAGGTCCATAAATTACTGCCCACGGGATTGGTGAACAATGTGGAACTTTTGGCAAAATACGCCTTTGGTGAAACCGTGGTAAAGCGATTGGAACTGTATGAAAAATATCTTTCCATACGGGATAAGCGCTATATAGACTGGTGCATTCATCAGACCGTAAACTGGAACCAGATGGAGTACCCAAAGAACCTTGTCCATATACACGGTGATAAGGATGCCGTTTTTCCAATCTCGAACATTGACAATTGTACGGTAGTCAAAAACGCCACCCATACCATGATCATTCACAGAGCAAAATGGTTTAATGAGCACCTGCCCACAATTATTTTGGATTAAGATAGTTCTATTAATACCTTTGAGTATCTCTAAACCCTCTATGGCTATGAAAGTTTTAAAAAATATTCTCATGTTTTGCGGTGTGCTTTTTATTGTTGGCACCTTGGTCTTTGCAACGAAATCCACCGAGTTTTCAAATAACGACCCGAAAAAAGTGGTTGCCAATGATTCTATTGAAAAGAACGTTGCGTCTGAGTACCGCATTTCATCTATTGATATCCCCCAAGATTTAAATTTCGCGGGCGAAATTGTTCCCCAGGAAGATCCGGAGATTATGGAGCGTATAGATCGTGAATTTTTGGTGAATACTTATTGGCAATCGAACGCGCTATTATTGATGAAGCGTGCCCATAAATATTTTCCTGTTATCGAACCCATTCTGGCCAAAAATGGCATCCCTGACGATTTTAAGTATTTGGCCGTTGCCGAAAGCGGACTCACCAATGTCGTTTCGCCTGCCGGAGCTACCGGTTTTTGGCAGATCATGCGGGAGACAGGAAGGGAATATGGGCTGGAAATCAATTCCAACGTGGACGAAAGGTACCATTTAGAAAAATCCACCGAAGTAGCCTGCAAATATTTAAACAGATGGAAGGATAAATATGGCAGTTGGTCCTTGACAGCGGCGGCCTACAATGCAGGTCCAGGTTCTATCAATAAGTATATGGGAATCCAGCAAGTTGATAACTACTGGGATTTATTATTGGGCGATGAAACAGGAAGGTACGTATTTAGAATCCTTGCCATTAAGGAAATACTTTCCAATCCCGAAAAATATGGATTTCATTTGGAAAAAGACGACTATTATACCGCAGTACCCACTTTTACCGTGGAAATCGACGAACCCGTTGCCAGCTTTGCCGATTTTGCCCAGCAATATGAAATCAATTACAAAATTTTAAAAAGACATAATCCTTGGCTACGGGAACCGCATCTTAATAATAGTTCACGTAAAAAGTACGCTATTGAAATCCCAAATAAGGGATATTATAAGGAAACAAAGTAATTAAGGAACGCTTTTAGATTTTCTTCATTTGTTGCTGCATCATTCGGATCTGTTCGGTGAGCATATTGTTCTTGTCCAATTTTTTGGCCTCGTTCAACAAGGTGGTAGCCTCCCTTTTTCTGCGTTTTTGCATGGAGATACCGGCAAGGCTCAGTTTTGCCATGGCAACGTCATAATCCATTGTGAGACCTAGTTTCAGAGCTCTTCTAAAATATTTCTCGGCCTGGGTCAGGTTGGTTTGGGAGTGGATAATCCCATGAAGATAGTTATAGTAGCCTTGCTGTTTTTTTATTAAGGCACTTTCTGGATTTTTGATTTTGGAAAGCCATTTTTCGGTTCCGGCAAGATCTTGTTTCCGCATCCTTAAAAAGGCCAATAGGATAATTTCGTTCCTAAAATACAGGAAGATGAAAATGAGCGAGAGAAGAATCAAGAAAATTCCGTTACCTATATTTCCCTCTATAAATTGGTATATGGCATACGCAATGATAAGCCCGGCAATGACAAGTTTTATGTTTTTATTGAACATCTTTAAATATGATTTAAATAAATTGGGTTTGCCTATAATTTAGAATTGATCAAGAACAATAAACCCATGGAATTTGATTCGGGCAAAATTAGGGAAAACCTAGCTTTTTGAAAGAATGGATTTATTAAAATATTTTTTTCGATACCTCTTGCCAAAGACAAAACTCTTTGTATATTTGCACCCGGTTTTACCTATCCATTAGTAGGAATTCAAACGATAACATTCAGCGATTAAAAATATAGGCGATGAGTAAGAGAACATTTCAACCATCTAAGAGAAAGAGAAAAAATAAGCACGGATTCCGTGAGCGTATGGCGTCGGTCAATGGAAGAAAGGTTCTTGCCAGAAGAAGGGCAAAAGGTAGAAAAAAACTAACCGTATCCTCTGAGCCACGACACAAAAAGTAATGACTTGTAGATAACTTTTAAAAAAAGGTGCTGCTTCTTTAAGTTCAGCACCTTTTTTTTGACCTAATTTTGAAAATTTAGATAACGAGAAACTAGTATTGGAATGCCTAAAAGAAAAGATTTAAATTCAATTTTGATTATTGGTTCAGGGCCAATTATTATTGGTCAGGCTTGTGAGTTCGATTATGCGGGAAGTCAGTCCCTCCGTTCCTTAAGGGAGGACGGTATAGAGACAATTTTGATCAATAGTAACCCGGCCACTATTATGACCGATCCTTCCATGGCGGATCATGTCTACTTGAAACCCTTGACCACAAAATCGATTGTTGAAATCTTAAAGGCACATCCACAAATCGATGCCGTACTGCCCACCATGGGAGGTCAGACTGCACTAAACCTTTGTATAGAGGCCGATAAAAAAGGTATCTGGGAAGATTTTGGCGTAGAGCTTATTGGGGTAGATATCGATGCAATAAATATTACGGAGGATCGTGAAAAGTTCCGCGAACTGATGTTGAAAATCGGTGTTGGGATGGCGCCACAGGCTACCGCAACTTCTTTCTTAAAGGGAAAGGAAATCGCTCAGGAATTCGGTTTTCCCTTGGTTATCAGGGCCTCCTACACCTTGGGCGGGGCAGGAGCTTCCATCGTTTACAGGCCCGAGGATTTTGACGCTTTGTTGAGTCACGGGTTGGAAATTTCCCCTATACATGAAGTAATGATAGACAAGGCCTTAATGGGCTGGAAGGAATATGAATTGGAGCTGTTGCGGGACAAGAATGACAATGTGGTCATCATCTGTACCATTGAAAATATGGATCCCATGGGAATCCATACAGGTGATTCCATCACCGTAGCACCCGCTATGACCTTATCCGATAGGACCTTCCAAAGAATGCGGGATATGGCGATTAAAATGATGCGCAGTATCGGCGATTTCGAGGGCGGTTGTAATGTTCAGTTTGCCGTGAGTCCGGATGAAAAGGAAGATATCATAGCCATTGAAATCAACCCTAGGGTTTCCAGATCATCGGCCTTGGCTTCAAAAGCAACCGGGTATCCCATTGCAAAGGTCGCCACGAAATTGGCCATTGGCTATAGCTTGGACGAATTGGAGAATCAGATTACCAAATCCACATCGGCCTTGTTCGAACCTACCTTGGATTATGTGATCGTAAAGATACCCCGTTGGAATTTTGATAAATTTGAGGGGTCTGACCGTACCTTGGGACTTCAAATGAAATCCGTTGGGGAGGTTATGGGAATTGGGCGTTCTTTCCAAGAAGCTTTACATAAAGCAACGCAATCCCTTGAAATTAAGCGAAATGGCTTAGGTGCGGATGGGAAAGGATATAAGGATTATGACCAAATCATCAGCAAGCTTACCATACCTAGTTGGGACAGGGTATTCGTCATCTATGATGCCATTCAGATGGGCATTCCACTGAGCAGGATCCATGATATAACCAAAATAGATATGTGGTTCCTGAAGCAGTACGAGGAGTTATATCAACTGGAAAAAGAGATATCAAAATATACCATTGCGACCCTATCCAAAGAACTTTTATTGGAAGCCAAGCAAAAAGGTTTTGCGGATAGGCAGATTGCCCATATGCTGGATTGCTACGAAAGTGAGGTCTACAACAAGCGTACCGAGCTGAATGTTAATAGGGTATACAAACTGGTGGATACCTGTGCGGCAGAGTTCAAGGCGATGACGCCGTATTACTATTCGACCTTTGAGGAGGAGATCGAAAAGCCGGATGGTACACGGTACGTGGAGAATGACAGCGTAGTGACCGATAGAAAGAAAATCGTGGTTCTCGGCTCGGGACCCAACCGGATAGGGCAGGGGATAGAGTTCGATTATTGCTGCGTGCACGGGGTTTTGGCGGCGGCGGAATGTGGTTACGAGACCATTATGATCAACTGTAATCCGGAAACCGTTTCCACTGATTTCGATACGGCCGATAAACTCTATTTTGAACCTGTTTTCTGGGAACATATCTACGATATCATCCGCCATGAAAATCCGGAAGGGGTGATCGTTCAGTTGGGTGGCCAGACAGCATTGAAACTGGCCGAGAAACTTTCCAAATACGGCATTAAGATTATTGGTACTAGTTTTGAATCCTTGGATTTGGCCGAGGACAGGGGAAGCTTTTCAGATCTTTTAAAAAAGAACGATATTCCATATCCTAGGTTTGGGGTAGCGGAAACGGCCGAGGAAGCGTTGACACTTGCAGATGAACTGGATTTTCCCTTGTTGGTACGCCCTTCCTACGTGTTGGGTGGACAAGGCATGAAAATCGTCATTAATAAGGAAGAATTGGAAGCCCATGTGGTGGACCTACTTCGGAAAATCCCGAACAACAAACTGTTACTGGACCATTATCTGGATGGAGCCATTGAAGCGGAGGCAGATGCCATTTGTGATGGCAAGGATGTTTACATCATCGGTATTATGGAACATATCGAACCTTGTGGGATTCACTCGGGCGATTCCAATGCGACCTTGCCACCGTTTAACCTTGGGGAGTTTGTAATGCAACAGATTAAGGACCATACCAAAAAGATTGCTTTGGCCTTAAATACGGTCGGTCTTATTAACATACAATTTGCGATCAAGGACGATATCGTGTATATCATTGAGGCGAATCCACGGGCTTCCAGAACGGTGCCGTTTATCGCAAAAGCTTACAAGGAACCGTATGTGAACTATGCGACCAAGGTGATGTTGGGCGAAAAGAAAATAAAGGATTTTGATTTTAAACCGCATCTGGAAGGGTATGCCATCAAGCAACCTGTGTTCTCATTCAACAAGTTCCCGAATGTGAATAAAAACTTAGGGCCCGAAATGAAGAGTACCGGCGAAAGCATCCTGTTCATTGATAGCTTAAAAGATGACGAGTTCTATAACTTGTATGCGAGAAGGAAGATGTATTTGAGCAAATAAAATACGTTAAAAGCCAAAATACAATAACCCATACCCGAAAAGGTATGGGTTTTTCTTTAGTACAACCATTTACTCACCTTGTCCCAAGGAGAAACCGCGTTGTCCATCAAATTCATACAGGTTTTCCGTTTTTATTACGTCATATCCATTTTGATACAATTTGGACAAGAGGGCAATAACCTGTTCATATTCCACGGCCATATATTGAGGTTCCTTGGTTTCAATAGTAGAGGAATTTGAGACGAAGCGACACCTCCAGTGATCCGTGCAATACGTTTCTTTCAATCCCTCGGGGAACACTTTGACGCCTCTATTGGTAATCATTTTTAGCTTTAGATTGTGTGATTTGACCCTCATAAGTCCCCCTCCAATCATTTCTGGGTCTTCTCCTTTCCAATCGATAAAAACATCAACACCCACAAGTTGTTTCGTTGCTTCTTTTCTTTTGTAATTGGGGATCTCTATTTTGCCCGTACCTTTGGCCAACGTGCTAACAGGCAGGTTTTTGGGAGTTTTTCCAAGGCGTTCGATGACGGCATCCGCGAAGGCTTCGGTACCCACCTTCTTTTTGCTGATGTTGCCCTGGAATATGTCGGCCGTATGAATCCCGTCCTCTAAGGTGGTCAACCAAGCATTTTTGATTGTATCGGCCACTTCGGTCTGCCCGATATGGGCCAACATCAGAATCGCGGCATTCAATAATCCGGATGGATTGGCAATCTTTAGACCGGCAATATCGGGGGCAGATCCATGAATCGCTTCGAACATCGCTACTTTTCCTCCAATATTTGCAGAACCCGCCATCCCAACGGAGCCGGCAGTTTCGGCCACAATATCCGAAATGATATCCCCGTAAAGGTTGGAGGTAACAATGACATCGTATTCCTCTGGTACGGTAGCTAATTTTGCAGATCCTATATCGATAATTTGGGAATTGCTTTCAATTTCAGGATATTTCGCGGCAATTTCCTTAAAAACGGTATGAAACAGTCCGTCAGTGAGTTTCATGATATTGTCCTTGACCATACAGGTCACCTTTTTTCTGTTGTATGCTTTCGCATATTCAAAGGCATACCGTACGATTTTCTCACAGCCTGGCCTAGTAATCAGTTTTAGGCACTGCACAACATCATCCGTTTGTTTGTGTTCTATGCCTGCATAAAGGTCCTCTTCGTTTTCTCGAATAACCACAATGTCCATATTTGGAAAATGGGTCTTTACATAGGGATGTAGGGCACTCACGGGCCTAACATTGGCAAAAAGCCCTAATGACTTTCGCAACGTAACGTTCAAACTTTTATAACCTTTGCCCTGAGGCGTGGTAATGGGAGCCTTGAGTATGACACTATTTTTGGAAATGGCTTCCCATGCCTTTTCGTCTATTCCAGCACTGTTGCCGGACAGATAGACTTGTTCGCCAATTTCGATGGATTCCGTTTCTATGTTTGCTTTCGCAGCCTTTAAAATTCTCAAAACGGCCTTCATGATTTCCGGGCCAATTCCATCACCTTCTGCGATGACTATTTTGGTCGTTTGGCTTTGTTGTATTTTTTTCTCGGGCGCTACTGCTGGACTGTTTCTCATCTTTGTCGATTTTGTTTCCAACAAAGATCTTAAAACTAAATCATAAATTTTTATTTATATTTAATATAATAAACATTAAAATATTTTATAAATAATAATGATACTTTATAGCCTCCTTGGTATTGAGAATTCTGACTACCCAAAGGTTTGTTTTTAAAAGGAAGTATGCCTGATACTATCTGAAGTCCATTTATAACCTTTCATTTAGGATGGCTATCATCGTTTGTATTCCCTCCCGGTAATTTCCTAATCTTAGGTTTTCATTAGGGCTGTGCTGATTGTTGTCCCTGTTTACGGTAGGGACTGTAACTGCAGGAATGCCCAAAGTGTTGACGAAGGGCGAGATAGGAATGGATCCCCCGCTCATACGGATGCGTATGGGTGTTTCTCCAAAGGCATTTTCAAGTGCACGCGTAAGCCATAGGCCTACTTCGGAATCAAAATCGGTTCGAAAGGATTGGTATGAAATTTCATGGGTTAGGGTAGCGATTTTTGGATGTTCCAACCGTTCTTCCTTGGTCGGTTCCCGATCAATGACCACATATCCTTGGGATTTAATATGATCTTTGATCAATCTAATCAATCGTTCTGGGTCCGACTCCAATACCAGTCTCACATCCAATTCCGCTACCGCGCGATCCGGAACAATTGTTCTAACTTTCTCATAGACCCATCCAGATTGCATCCCCCTAATATTCAATGATGGGTACTGAATGGCCTCCTGATAATAAGTTCCCACTTTATCCGTCTCCGCTATTTGTAGCCTTTCCATAATTTGTTCTTCGTTATCGGGTACGGCTCTTAGTATTTTTTCCGTTGTTTCATCGATTTGGATACCCTCATAAAACCCATCGATTGTTACTCGCCCTTCCTCATCTTTCATGGATGCCAGTAATCTGGAAAGTCGTAGTGCCGGATTCGGCGCATAATTTCCAAAATGCCCACTATGCTGGGGGACAACCGGACCGTATGTGGTTAGTTGCAGGGTGGCAATTCCCCTGGCCCCAAATGTCAAGGTAGGTCTATTGGTGATATGTCTTGGGCCATCGAAAATAATTAGCATATCCGCAGAAAGTAGGTCTTTGTTCCGGATTACAGCATCTGGAAGCTGCGGGGAACCCAGCTCTTCCTCAAAATCCATAATGACCTTAATATTGTAGTTGGGGGTAATTTCATTTTCACTGGTAGCATCCAGTGCCGTTAAGAACATGGAAACCGGACCTTTTGCATCACTCGCAGAACGCGCGAACACGCGCCAATCATCATGATAATCCTTGACAGATTCCCAAGAAATGGGAACCCAATCTCCTGAATTGTTCAATTTTTTTAGTGTTGGAATATATGGACTCTGCTGAAACCATTTTGTGGAATCCACAGGTTGTCCGTCAACCTGTAAGTAGATAAGAACGGTTTTTTTGGCATTTTTATATTTCCTTTCGGCAAGTAATAAGGGAACAGTTGTGGTCTCCAATCTTTGTGTTGAAAACCCTCTATTACCGAAAGCTTTCTCACACCATTGTACGTTTTTTTCTATGTCTTCCTTGAAAAATGCATCGTTGGGAATACTCAAAAGCTCCCTTAACATTGGAAAGGAAGCTATAGTATATTGATGGGCCAGTTCCTTAATTTGGTCCCTTTGCAGTTTTTGACCGAATTGCTTCTTTGGGATTAGGAAAAAAACTAGAATAAAAAGTGTGGTGGTGCGAACTAACTTGAACATTTGGTTATTTTTTACGAAAAATACGTAAAATGTAGTTCTTATGTGCGTATTCACTTGGAGCTTATAAATCAATATACAGCTGCCAAATCAAACACGTTCTTCCGAATATGACTGGAAAACGGCTTACAAATGAAAGGGAAATTCGGTGAAACATGTTAACGAACCTTTTCAAATTCAATTGAACCAAACCGCATACCTTTTCCGACGTAATTCCAAGGCTAGCATACGTTCCATCTTTAGGGCTTCTTCCTTTGTAGCAATAGGTTTTATGTGGTTATAAAGGCTTCCACGTAGATATAGTCCATATTTTTTTACGATAGTGGAAGAAATATCTACGCCCTTTTTACTTAAAACACCGTTTTTATGCTGTTCAAAGCGCTCCTTGGGAGTTTTACTGGTCATTCCTACATACAGGCATTCCAAAACCCCATTGAACTGAGGGTTTGCTTCCCGAAACTTTCTATGTTCCGTAAAAACCTTTTTATGCAGTTCTACTACGTAGATACTATAGGGCATATTCAACAGAGCGCATTATTCCTTTTCCCATTCTGTATGATAAATTCCCTCCCTGTCCAATCGCTCGTAAGTGTGCGACCCAAAATAATCCCTTTGGGCCTGTATCAGGTTCAGGGGCAGTCTACTGGATGTATAGGCGTCAAAATAGGTGAGGGAATTGGAAAGTCCGGGTAACGGAATCCCATTTTTGGCTCCGTAAGCGACCAGTTCCCTAGCAGAATCTACCGTGACCTGTACCTTTTCGACGAAAGTTGGAGACATTAAAAGATTTGGCAACAAGGTATTGGCTTCAAAAGCTTCCGAAACATCCGCCAAAAGTCCGGCCCTTATGATACATCCGGCACGCCATATTTTGGCAATTTCTGCAATATTCAAATCGTAACCGTACTCTTTGGACGCATCTGCCAATTGATGTAATCCCTGGGAATAGGTGATAATAAAGGAAAAGTACAGGGATTCTTCCGCCAATTTTTCCATGGTGGCCTTATCCATTTTTTCCACCTTGGGTCGGTCGTACAGCCTATCGGCCTCGATTCGCTCGTCCTTTAGAGCCGAAATTTCGCGCATACTTACAGCAATATCTATGGATGGAACGGGTATACCCAAATCCATTGCGTTCTGGCTGGTCCATTTGCCCGTTCCTTTTTGCTTCGCCTTGTCCAGGATTTGATCGACCAAACGTCCTTCGGCCAAATCGTCCTCCTGCTCAAAGATTTCTGAGGTAATCTCCACTAAAAAGGACTGCAATCGACCTTTGTTCCAAGCATCAAAGGTTTTGTGAAGTTCATCATTGTTGTAATCAGCTCCCTTTTTTAGTATATCATAGATTTCCGAAGTTAACTGCATCAGGCCATATTCTATACCATTATGCACCATTTTCACATAGTTCCCGGCCGATTTGGGTCCCAAATACGCTACGCAAGGTTCCCCTTGATATTTTGCTGCAACTGCCTCAAAAATCGGTTTTACATGCTGATAGGCTTCCCTGTTTCCACCTGGCATGATGCTTGGACCTTTACGGGCTCCCTTGGCGCCACCAGAAACGCCGGCACCAAAGAAATTGATGCCTTTTTTGGCTAGGTAAGCTTCCCGTCGATCTGTATCGGTGTAAAAGGAGTTTCCTCCATCAATGATCAAATCGCCCTCATCCAAATTGGGTAGAAGGGATTCAATTACCATATCTACGATTTTACCTGCAGGCACCAGCAGCATAATTTTTCTAGGGGTAGAAAGTGCTTCCAAGAAGGTTTTGCTATCGGTTGACGCATTTACTTTGCTTGTATCCCCACCTTCCTTAATAAGGGCATTTACCTTCTCCGGGTCCAAATCATTGCCATAAGCCGTAAATCCGTTGTCCGATACGTTCAAAATAAAATTACGGCCCATTACACCAAGCCCCACCATGCCAAAATCATATTTCATATCCATAAAATGTTATTTCCTGATAACTCCTTTATTTCAAAAGTAAGTGAAAAATATCTATAATTCCCTGCATATTCAAACCAACTCATTGGTATTGGCAATGGTTTTCGATACTTTTAGGCTTCAAATAAAAAATTGATGAAGAGGAAAACGGAAAATCAAATGTTGGTCATTTTTGGTGCTTCTGGGGATCTGACCGCAAGGAAATTGGTGCCGGCATTGTACAGCCTTTACGCTGAAGACCAATTGCCCGAGCATTTTGTTGTGTTGGGAACGAGCAGAAGTGATATGACAGATGCGGATTTTCGAAACCAAGTTGTACTAGAAAGCGACTATTTAAAGGAAAAGCTGAAATATTTTGACGAAGCCAAAACCAAGAAGTTTGCGGAAATGTTTTTCTATCAAGACCTTGGTGAATCCTATGATGTGGATTATGCCTCTTTGAGAGAACGGGTAGGCCAATTGAACGATGAAAAGAGAACACAGGGTAATATTATGTATTATTTATCCACTCCTCCAAGGCTTTACGAAACCATTGCCAAAAACTTGGCGGAGGCTGGCCTTAGCACTCAAAACAATGGATGGAAGCGTTTGATAGTCGAGAAACCCTTTGGTTATAGTCTGGAGACCGCCAAAGCTTTGAACCAAGGGCTTCAGGAGCATTTTAAGGAATCCCAGATTTATCGTATAGACCATTATTTGGGAAAGGAAACGGTGCAAAACCTATTAGTGACCCGTTTTGCCAATAGTATTTTTGAACCTTTATGGAACAGGAACTATATAAAACATGTAGAAATTACAAATGCAGAAAGTGTGGGCGTTGAAAAGCGCGGCGGTTATTACGATAAATCAGGGGCACTTAGGGATATGTTCCAAAACCATTTACTTCAAATAGTATCCCTTATCGTCATGGAACCGCCAATAGGGGACGAGCCGGAGGAAATTAGGGATGAGAAGGTAAAGGCATTGAAATCCCTAAGGATTATGCGAGATGAAAAGACTTTGCATGATAATACCATCCGTGCCCAATATATGGCATCAGATATTCAAGGAAAAATAGTAAAGGGCTACAGGGAAGAGGAGGACGTTGACGCAGAATCCACCACGGAGACCTTTGCCGCCATTAAATTTTTTGTGGACAATTGGCGCTGGAAGGACGTTCCTTTTTATGTACGTACCGCTAAGAGAATGCCTACCAAAGTTACCGAAGTGGTCATACATTTTAAGAGTCCACACCATCAGATATTTAAAGAATCAGGTATTCAGAACAAGGACAATAAATTGATTATCAGGATACAACCTGATGAAGGTATCTTAATAAAATTTGGTGTCAAGGTACCGGGACAAGGATTTAAAGTAGAACGTGCCAACCTTGACTTCTATTATTCCAGTTTGATGGAGGCGCATGTAATGGAGGCCTATGAACGTTTACTTTTAGACGCTATGCAAGGCGATGCTACCCTGTATGCCCGGGCAGACGAGGTGGAGGCCGCATGGGAATTCGTGGATCCTATTTTGGACTATTGGCAAAATGGTAAGGACGTGCGGATGTACGGCTACCCCTCCGGTACTTGGGGCCCAAGAAATTCTGATGAATTGATTGAAGGGGAGGGGTATTGGAGAAATCCAGGAGAGAACCTTACGGACGATGAGAACTATTGTGTTCTTTGTTAAACAACTACAGTATGGAATTAAATGTATATACCGATAAAAAGACGGTCGCGCTTGAATTCTCGAAATTCTTGGCCAAAATTATTAAGGAACGAGATAAAGTACATATTGCGCTCTCCGGGGGAAGTACACCCAAAATAGTGTTCGATGTCTTGGCTTCTTCCTTTAAGGATAAAATTGATTGGGCGAAGGTTCATTTTTACTGGGGCGACGAGCGTTGTGTGCCTCCAACGGGTGCCGAAAGTAATTATAGGATGACGGTTGCCCATTTATTGTCCAAAATCGAACTACCGGAAACAAATATCCACCGCATCAAGGGCGAGAATGACCCCAACGAAGAAGCGCTACGTTATTCGAAATTGCTCGATGAGAAACTTCCTCATGTTGACGGCATACCCCAATTTGATCTGGTCATATTGGGTATGGGCGATGACGGACATACGGCCTCCATATTTCCCCACGAAATTCAATTATGGGATTCCGATATGAATTGTGAAGTCGCGATTCATCCTGATTCCGGGCAGCGTAGGGTAACCATTACCGGAAAAATCATCAACCACGCAAAAACAGTGGCTTTATTGGTAACCGGGGCTGGAAAATCTGAAAAAGTGAGGATAATTACCCAACGAGAATCGGGATACGAAGCATATCCAGCATCTTTGGTAAACCCAAGTTCTAATAAATTGGTATGGTTTTTAGACGAAGATGCAGCTTCGGAAATTTCTTAGGAACCTAGTTCCAATCTGCAGTTTTCGTTTTGTAGCTCCGCCAAATACTGGTCGGCTTTAAAATTATAGGATTCAAACTTGGTATCCCGTTCCTTTGCCTCCAGTTTGCGGTATTTGCTTCGGGCGAATCGTCGAACACCTTGCTTGTCCGTCACGATCAAACCAGGTACGGGAACGCTATTCCCATTTTCATCCTTGGCGACCATGGTAAAATAGGAGGAATTGCAATGTCGTTTCTTTCCCGTGGTGATATTTTCGGAATCCACCCGAACACCAACCACCATGGAGGTTTTTCCCGTATAATTGATGGATGCCCTAAGAGTAACCAATTCCCCAACGTCTATAGGATTCAAAAAATCCACCCGATTCACCGAAGCAGTTACACAATAACGTTGTGAATGTTTGGACGCGCAGGCAAAGGCAATTTGATCCATTAAGTTAAGGATATGTCCGCCATGTACTTTTCCACCAAAATTGGAGTGGGAGGGCAGCATGAGCTCAGTAATCGAAACTTGGGAGTCCTTTACAGTTTTAAATTCTTGCATTAGTTTCTAAAATGTGGGGATTGCTCCTGTTCGACCTGGGTTATAAAGTATTTGGTATCGCCCAACCAAAAGAAGGTAGCATAGCGCTCCGTGTAATTGACTTTCACGTACTGACCTTGGTATTCCTTTAGTTTTTCAATGACCTCCTTATCCTTATCCAATACGGAAAAAGCAAAAATCTGCGCCCCGGAAATCCCTTGGCTTATTTCACCCTCCCAAGTTTTTACCAAAACACCCTTATTACTGATTTTTATAAGTTCTCCAGAGCGCACGCCCTCACTGTAGGGAACAAAGTAGATAAAGGCATAGATCAAGGCAAGCAGCACCGCACAACCGCCAAGAAAGAGGAATAATATTCGCTTCATATAATTATAGATTTAACCTAGGTTCCTGTTCTTCCTCAAAATCATCTTCTTTGGCCCTTTTGAGAATGGGTTCAGGAAGTGATTTTTTGGCCTTGGCGCCCATTTTTTTCAATTTCTCAATACTCGTAATGATATTACCGCGACCCTCAAACAATTTGTTCATGGCGCCTTTGTATTCGGATTTTGCCTCGTCCATTTTTTTGCCCACTTTCGTAAGGTCGGACACAAATCCCTCGAATTTATCATATAAGGCGCCTGCCTGTTTGGCAATCTCTATCGCATTTCTTTGTTGCTTTTCGTTGTTCCACATGCTATCTATAGTGCGTAAGGTAGCCAATAGGGTAGATGGGGTAACAATAACGATATTCTGTTCAAAAGCCTTATTGTACAAGGTGTTGTCGTTGTTAATGGCAATGGCAAAGGCCGGTTCAATGGGCACGAACATAAGGACAAAATCCGGACTCTCCATTTCATAGAGATCTTCATATTTCTTGGCGGACAATTGGTCCACATGCCTACGGAGCGAATTGATATGATCCTTCAGAAATTTTTCCTGAAATTCCTCCTCCGCATTGATATAACGTTCATAGTCGGTGAGGGACACCTTGGAATCCACGATCATTTTTTTGCCATCCGGGAGGTTGATGATGACATCTGGCATTACCCTGGATCCGTCTTCGCGTGTAAAACTCTGCTGTACACTGTATTCCCGGTCCTTTTCCAAACCGGATTTTTCCAGTACACGCTCCAGTACCAACTCGCCCCAATTACCCTGCATTTTGCTGTCACCTTTAAGAGCTTTGGTAAGGTTTTCCGCTTCTTGGGTGATTTTCAGGTTTTGGGTCTGCAGGTTCAGTAATTGCTCTTTTAAAGCCGAATGGATACTGATATTTTCCTTCTGACTTTCCTCTACCTTTTTTTCGAACAGTTGTATTTTTTCGTTGAGAGGAAGTAGGATGTTCCGGATATTCTTTTCGTTGCGCTCCGTGAACTTTAGGCTTTTCTCCTCTAATATTTTATTGGCCAAATTCTCGAACTCCTTGGTGAATTTCTCCTGAAGTTTTTCGACTTCCTCTTTCTGCTCCTGATTCTTCAATTGGAGGTTTTCCAAATCTGCCTGGTAGCGCACAATCTGATTGCCCAACCGCTCTTTTTCTGACCGGAGTTCCTCACGCTCGTTCTCTAGGGTCAGGTTCTTATTTTCGATTTGGGTCCTTGCAAGCTCCAATTGCCTGTTTTCTTCTTCCAGTTTACTATGGCTGGACTTGGTCTTTAAATTTTGGATATAGTGCCCCAAAAAAAAGCCAATTCCCAAGGAAAGGATTGCTATGATGATATAAAGTAATGTCTCGTTCATCGTTATTGAATACTCGAGTAAAGATACAGGTTACTTCTGAATTCGAAAAGTGCCCGTAGCTGCATCAAATTGAACGGTTTCTGTAGGAAACAATCGTTCAAACGCCTTATTTTCAATTAGTTTGCAAGGTTGGTCAAACCGATTTTCGTTTCCGTCCAAAATCAACATCGTATCACAAAGCTGAATGGCCATCTCAATTTCATGTGTCGTAAACACAAGCGTTTTATTGGTATGATGTGCAATAGATTTCAGCAGTTTTAGAATTTTGACCTTATGAAATAGGTCCAAATGCGTGGTGGGTTCGTCCAGCAAGATAATATCGGTGTCCTGGGCCAAGGCCCTGGCTATAAGGACACGCTGTAATTGTCCGTCGCTCAATTCAAAGCATTTTTTATCTCCCAGATCGTTCAGTTCCAAAACATCCAAGGCCTCACCCACTTTTTTTCTATCGTAAGGGGTCAAATTACCGAGCCAATTTGTGTAGGGTTGCCTACCCAAGGCGACCAATTCCTGTACGGTCAGGTTTTTGGAGGCCACCGGTTCCGTTAGGACGACACTGGTTCTTTTTGCGAATTGATGGGGCTTCATCTCCCCAATGGAAGTGCCATCGATACAAATGCTCCCTCCCAAGAGTGGTTGCAATTTTCCTAGGGTTCTCAATAAGGTCGACTTCCCAATACCATTCACCCCAACAATGGCCGTGCATTTACCAATACCGACCGAAAAGCTAATATTTTTGCATACCAATTTATTGGGATACCCCACCGATACATCCCTGACTTCTAAAACGCTGTTTATTTCCTTTGTCTTTTTGATATGCTTTCTTAATTAAAAAATCATCTTTCTTTTTCGTACTAATAGCCAAATGACTACCGGCGCACCCATGATGCTGGTTATGGCATTTATGGGCAATACGGCTGCCTGACCGGGTAACTGCGCGATCATGTCACAAATTAATAAAATGCAACTACCGTAGATCAGTACCGCTGGAACCAATATTTTATGGTCCGTAGTGTCAAAAATTTGCCGGGTCAAATGGGGCACGGCCAGACCGATGAAGGCAATGGGACCTGCGAATGCCGTAATACTTCCTGCCAATATTCCGGTTGCTATGATAATCAAATAGCGGGATGTTTTAAGGTTTACGCCTAGACTTTGGGCATAATTTTCCCCCAATAAATATCCGTTCAAGGATTTAATGGTACTTATGCTCAATAGGATTCCCACAAGGATCATCGCACTGAAAATACCCAATTGCGGCCATGAAAGGCCACCCATACTCCCAAAAGTCCAAAAAACATACTGTTGTAATTTTTCCGAATCCGCAAAGTAAGAAAGCACGCTTACAACCGCCGTAGTAATACTGCCAAACATCAATCCAATAATCAATAAAGCCATGGTATCCTTTACACGGGTCGCTACTCCAATGACCAAGAAAAGCACCAAAAAACTGCCCAAACTGGAGGCAATGGCCAAGGAAACATCATTTATGAAGGTGGCTGACAGCACCCCCGCGAACAACGTTATTCCCATGATAAGGATGGCTGCCCCCAAACTGGCCCCCGAGCTTATGCCCAAGACAAAAGGGCCCGCTAACGGATTTCTAAACAAGGTTTGCATGAGCAATCCGCTCAAGCCGAGTCCGGCTCCGGCTAAAACAGCCGTAAAAGCCTTAGGTACCCTATAGTTCCAAATGATATATTCCCAAGACGGATTGTCAATTTTTAAACCAAAAAGGGTTTTTAAAGTGTCTGAAAAGGAAATAGCTACGGAGCCTAAACTGATATTGACCACAATGCACACGAAAAGTATGCAAACCAGTAATAAGAAGTGAAACCTATATGTTTTTGACGGACTCAACTTATTCCAGTGGGGTAAAGAAAAACGGTTCGTATTCCGGTAAAACCTCAGGATGTAAAATATGGATAAGGTCTTTTAGTACAAGATCTGGTCTTTGAGGTGCGAGCTCATAATAAAGGATTCCGCCAGTGGCACCTTTGGTTTTGGAAAAAGTAAATATTTTTCTTTTTTGAAAAGCGTCGAACTGAGTATAATGTGTACTGGCATCCTTCATTTGCATATAACTGGTGAATTGGGCTGGTGCAATCCAGAGATCGGCATGTTGTCCTTTTTCCAGGGCATGTTCCCAACTCAGGGAAAGACTGCCAGTTTCTGGAGTATCGGCCCAAAGATAGTTTGCATTGGCATCCCTTAAAAACTGGGCGGCCCAACTTTCCCCACCCGGTAAATACCAGACATCCTTGTACATGGCACCGCTTAAAACGGTGGGTACGGTACCCGTTTTTTTGGCAATTGCAACGGCATCGTTATAGTCTTTCGCAATTTTTTTAAAAATCCGGTCGGCCTCCATTTCCTTCTCAAAAAAAGGCGCGAAGAACTTGATCCATTCCGCTTTTCCCAACGGACTTTCCTCGGTCCAATCGCCGTTGTAAACTACAGGAATATTGGCTTTTTGAAGGGTATTGTAGGTTTTATTTTCAGCATTTATACTGAAGCCAATGACCAAATCCGGTTGAAGTACCAACACCATTTCTGTGTTTAAGGATTCGTTGCTACCCAATTCCTGTATCTTACCAGTATCGATTCGCTTTCTGGCATGTATTGAGGATATGTAATCCGTACCGGGAAAGCCGATGAGTTTCTCCAAAACGCCCAAAGATTCCAGTGCGGGAATATGCGTTGTAGAGGTGACGACGATGCTTTCAACCGGAGTGCCGATGATAGCATCAAACGCATCAGAATCCAAGGTTATAGTGGGCAATTTTTCCTTGGGGACAAGGGCATAGGTAAAAGCCGTTTCGGCATTAGGCCAAGGTGAGGTAATTTTAAGTATGGTAATGCCAGTATCTGATTTTTCAATGGAAAACCCCCTGGCATATTCAATGGGAACTACTGTGTAATCCGTTGTTTTATCTGCTGTTTTGGGCGTTTCCTTACAACTCCAAACCCCTAGCAGAACCAAAATGTAAATTACTCTAGTGTACTTCAATGTGGCATTGATTTTTCAGTTGCAATATCGCTGCAAGGTAACAAAAGTCACTTTCTATTACTACCGCTTCTACTAGCTTTGGTGAAAATTCCGGTCATGCGAGAATCTTCAAACACCCTTATCTACATCATTGCGGGTATTATCCTGCTGCACTTCATTATCGGTTTTATTTGGTTGACGATTAAAATGGGAAAGAAAAGGCGCGAATAAATAAATTAGTTTTACTTTCGTCCCGAATTTTGGTTCAATGGTTTGCTTTATGCCGACTATTGATTAAAAGGGAATCCGGTGTAAATCCGGAACTGTTCCCGCAACTGTAAGCTACGCCGATGCATTCGGTACGTATCGAAATCTACAAAACCACTGTTCCCAAGAATTCTGGAACGGGAAGGTACTCGATACGATGCAAGTCAGGAGACCTGCCAAATTCAAACAACTAATGTTAAACTTTCGGGATAAAGGTTTACGTATGAGGACAGACATACTATTCGCTCGAACAAGAGATTAAAGAATGTACAAAAATTTGGTAGGTTTTGGTGCCATGGCGTTGCTGTGCACCAAGGCGATTGCCCAAGATGGGCAGGCCCTTGGCATTGATCAAGGGAACAAGGACTCCGTTCAATTACATGTTTTGGACGAAGTAGTCGTAAGCGATTCCCGCTTTGCACTAAAACGGGAAAACTCGGGTAAAACGGTCATTAAAATTTCGGCGGCCGAACTAGAAAGGAACCAAGGCCGTACCGTTGCCGAAGTCATCAACACCAAAAGTGGACTGGAGATTAATGGAACCCGAAGTTTTGCCGGTCAAAATATTTCCGTATTCGCCAGGGGCGGCAACAATCGACAGGTGTTGGTGATCATAGATGGCATCCAGGTATCGGACCCTTCCAATGTAAATGCGGAGTATGACCTGCGCTTACTGAATCTTTCACAGATAGAAAATATTGAAATCGTTAAGGGTGCTGCCAGTAACCTGTATGGGAATTCAGCGGCCACGGCTGTCATCAATATTACCACAAAGCAATCTGATGAAGATGGAATGAACCTGGAGGTCGTGTCCAATTGGGGAACGAACCAGTCCCAAACTGATCGAAACAATTCGCTTTCAGATATTTCCAACAATGTGACCATTTCCGGGAAAAATAAGGAACTAACGTTCTTGGCTTCAGGCGGACATCAATTCACGGACGGACTTTCCTCCGCCCTTGGAGAGGAGGCCGATGTTTTTTCGAGGATTGATGGAAATTTTAAAGTCGGTTACCGTTTTTCCGAAAAACTTACCTCGGAGGCATCGACCTTCTATAATAAGTTGAAATCTGACTATGATAATGGATTCCCTATTGAAGATGCCGACTTTCATTTTAATAGCGAACAATCCCGATTCGGTTTGGCAAATACATACACCTATGCCAAAGGGAGTTTGCATTTGAATACCGCCTTCAATCAAATCACAAGGGAATTTGTATCGGATTTTCCCAATTCCTTCGATTCGGAAACTTTTGTATTGGATGTATTCAACAAGTATACGTTCAACGAGCGCTTTTATACGATTTTTGGTCTGAACTTGGTGGAGGGTAAGACGGTATTTACCGAGAAGGTTTCTTCCAGGAACCTAGATCCGTATCTCAATTTGGTGTATGTGAGCGATTTTGGTTTGAATGTAAACGCCGGTGCCCGATGGAACAACCACAACGAGTATGGCGCACATTGGATCTACAATCTAAATCCGTCGTATCGTATTAAATGGGATCAGGGGTATTTGAAGTTTTTGGGTTCTTTTGCCACTTCATACATCGCCCCCAATTTGTCCCAATTATACGGTCCATTTGGTGCCAATACCGATTTGCGCCCGGAAGAAAACTCGACGTTGGAGGGTGGTATGGAAATAAGACTTTCAAAGAATTTTAGGTTCAATACCGTTTATTTTAATCGGTTGGAAAAGGAAAGAATCGAGTATGTAGTGATTGACCCGGATACCTTTGAAAGTCGGTATCAGAACAGTAAAGGAACGAATAGGGTTGATGGGGTAGAAGTGGAAGTTTCCGCGGTGTTGTTAAACGATTTGCAATTAAACGCCAATTATACGTTTACCAATTTGAGTACCGATATTACCTTACGTATACCCAAGCATAAATGGAACGCCCAACTTGGATATACTTTTAACCAGGGAACCTATGTTTCGGTTAACTATCAACACCTATCCGAACGACTGGACACCGATTTCAACACGTTTATGGATGTAGATTTGCCATCTTATGGGCTTTTGAATGTAACCGCCCAACATCGAATCAGTGAACATGTGCAATTGTCTGCCTCCTTGGATAATGTACTTAATGAGGATTATGTGGAAGTATTAAACTATACGACTAGAGGGAGAAATTTTAGGATAGGGATGCGATTGACACTATAGTTTACAAAAAAGGCGACCGTTAAGGTCGCCCACTATTTTTCGGAATGGTATTAATTTAAGGACAAATCCAATTCATATAGGGTATCATCGATCATTTTGTCCTTGAACGGACTGTACATTTTGGAACTGGAAAATATCTCAATGGGGTTTTCTACCGTAAAGTCCCTTTTACCCGTAGCTCCTGTAATTTCTTGGATAGCCCGAGCCAGCAGTGGTTCGTTGAGGTCCCCCAAAATGCCTAAATTGCCGTAATCCTCTTTTAGTTGGATATCTGGTACTAATCCATCCGTATAATCAAAGAATCCATCCGCATTTTCATTTCTCCCTAAAAGTGGTTGTATGGCCCATTGATTATCAGGATTTATTTTATTTACCCTGGAGGGTGTATAGAGGTAGGAATTTTCACGGTCGTCCACAAGCGTTGTGGAGAATTCATTTTTCCCACGGGTGACATCTCCAATGATTACGACATCAATGTAAGGTTCCAGACTATTGATGAGCAATTCACTGGCAGAAGCAGAACTCGCCGAAGTTAGCACGTACAATTTGTTAAGTCCCAATGGTTCTATGGTTTTGCTACCCAACCTATCCGTAAAATAGACCTCTAGCTGACTTTCAGATAATTGGTCCTGGATTTTATTATTGTAGCGCTTTCGCAGGAATAGATTGTCCGTATTGGTATCATAGATCATACTGGCCAGTATTCTAGTGGTATTAACGGACCCGCCTGGATTGTAGCGTAGGTCAACAATCAATTCCGTAATACCTAGATTCTTGAGTCCCAAAACTGCATCATAGAGGTCATCATCGTACTCGTTTGTAAATTGGTTGTACATGAGATACCCTATGGTAATGCCGTTTACTTCAAAGGATTTTGAAATGAAAACCGGATTTTCCGCCAAAGCTTCCTCCTTGGTAAGGGAAACTTCCCTTTCATTCTGTATGACATCCCCGTTCGAAAAATCGGCCATGTTCAGTACATACGTGTTATTGGCACCAAAAAGTAAATTTTGGAAATTATTGATGGTCAAGGTGGTACCATTGACACCGGTAAACAGATCGCCACGTTCAATATCCTTGGTAGCCGCATCGGAATTTGGTATTATATATCGAACATAACCAAAAACCTCTTCACTATTGGCTTTTCTTACCAGTCCAAATTCAAGCCCATTGCTTCTGGAAATCCCGGCCAAGGAATTGGTCAGTTCCCTATAATCAGAATTATAAAAGCTGAACCTGTCCTCTATATAAAGCAATTTACTATCGAAAAAGGCCCCGGGCTCCTCCACGGATTGTAAAAACTCCGTATAACTTTCAGAATCTTGAAAACGGTTATCCGCCAAATCTGGGACATCGGCTTGCCAGAAGTACCAGAAATTCATGGCTTTCCACATAAAGTTCTGGACGGGAACATTGGAAGATGGCAGCGGATCTACTGTTTTTGGAACGGATAATTCATCGTCCTTGGAACAGGAAAAAACGGCTAGGACAAAAACTAGGGGCAAAAGACTTTTGATACTCATACTAGGTAGAACTCGGTATAGCTTATTTTATTTCCTTCAAGATGTTTTTAGAACCAACGTTCAAACCATTGAGGATTAAGGCCATATTGCGTTCATCATACAGTTTGGAACTGGAAACTAGATTTACAGGCATGTTTACTTCAAAACTTCTTTTGGCACTAATGCCCGTAATTTCTTGAATGGCCCTTGCCAACAAAGGTTCGTTGACGTCCCCTAAAGTACCTAAGTTGGTGACATCCTCTTCCAATTCAATATCCGGGACCAATCCATCCGCATAATCCGAAAAACCGGCACTATTTTCTACTCTGCTAACTATAGGCTGTAATCCCCATTGATTTTCCGGGTTGATTTGGTCCTCACGTTCAGAATCATAAAAGTTTCCATTTTCTGGATCATCCACAAAAGTTATGGAGCCTTGGTTTTTACCAACAGTGGTAGTACCTATGTGTATTACGTTCATGTAAGGTTCCAAACCTACCATGACCAATTCACTTGCCGAAGCGGATGCATCCGTCGCCAATATGTATACGGTGTTCAAGTTCAACGTATTCAAGGCAGCATTCGAATTTCCATTGGCAGTTCCCGTAGTAGCGACAAAATTATTATCCAGTTCTCCAGGCTCAAATAAGGCTTGGACTTTATCATTGTACCTTGTCCTAAAAATCAAGTCGCTTGTATTGGTGCCATAGATAAGACTTGCCAGGATTTGTGCCGTTGTTCCCCTACCGCCGGAATTATACCTCAAATCCAAAACAAGATCCGTTACATTTTGACCTTTAAAATCGGCAAAAACATTGTTCAAAGCTTCTCCGGAGCCTGGCGTGAAGGAATTATACATTAAATAGCCAATTCTCTTATCCCCAATATTGAGAACTGAGTTTACTAAAATTGGGTCTTCCACCAAACCCTCTTGTTTGGTTAATGTTACCTCCTTACCGTTTGGACTGATGGTATTGTTTTCGATAGTTGCCATATTAAGCGTATAGGTATCGTTTTCTCCAAACAATAAATCGATATAGTTGTTTACAGTAAGTTCGGTTCCATTAACGCCAATAAAGAAATCGCCCCTTTTGATGTCCTTTGTAGAAGCATCGGAATCTTTGATGACATATTCCACAAATCCAAAGACATCATCGGAACTACCAATTCTGGAAAGTCCGAATTCAAGACCGTTACTTTTGGAAATTCCAGAAAGAAAATCCGTTAGTTCCTTATAATCATCACTGTAAAAGGTGAAGCGATCCTCGGAAAAAAGAAGCTCATTCAATAAGAAGTTTTCGGGATTGGGATGTGACCTTAAATAAGATTCGTATTCAACTTGGGTGGAAAATCGGTTATCCGCTAATACGGGAACATCGGCTTGCCAAAAATAATAGGCATTCAATGTCTGCCACATGAAATTCTGTACCTGTATATCGATTTCCTCTTCAACTACTTCCTCTTCAACTATTTCTTCCTGTTCTTCTTCAATGACAGGAGCATCGTCATTTTTTTTACAGGATTCTGTAAGTATCCCAACAAACAATAAAAACAAAATGTATTTTTTCATAGCAATTTTATTCTAACGCAGCAATTTCCATACCAATTGCAGGGTTAATGTTCCTTTAGCATTTTTTTATAGTTACGTAAAATCAATAGATATAGATGTTAAATTTACTTACACAAGCCCGAATAAAAAATTAATTGTAACAAAAATCGTTGATTGTCGTCTTCCCTATAGAATGCCTTAACAAGGTATTTTGAGCAACAAAACCTAAAATGAAACAAGCTGAGTTTTTAAATGTGGTTATGCCCTTTAAGGATAAGTTATACCGTTTGGCAAAGCGACTATTGGTATCCAGTGAGGAAGCCGAAGATGCCACACAGGAGATTTTGCTGAAATTATGGACCAAGAAGAAGTCGATTGAATCCTATAATAACGTAGAGGCATTCGCCATGACCATGACCAAGAATTTTTGTTTGGACCGATTGAAATCAAAACAGGCTAGCAATTTGAAACTGGTACATAGCAATTACGGGGATGAGGGAAGCACTTCCCTTCAAAAACAGGTAGAGGCGAGGGATAGTCTAAGTTGGGTTGAAAAGATAATGGATGAATTGCCGGAACAACAAAAGATGGTACTTCAATTGAGGGATGTGGAACAATACGAATATGAGGAAATAGAGGAGCTTTTGGGAATGAAACCGACCGCAGTTCGTGTCGCACTTTCAAGGGCCAGAAAAACAGTTAGGGAAAGATTAATACAAAAACATAGTTATGGAATTGGATAAAGTGGAAAAATTGGTGGAAAAGTATTTTGATGCTACCACTACCGTTGCCGAGGAGGAAAGCCTAAGGGACTATTTTTCAAGGGAAGACATACCTGCACATTTAGAGCAATATGCACCAATGTTCCAATATTTTGCGGTTGCCAAGGAAGAGCGTTACACAAAAAAATTGGCATTGACCAAAACGCCCAAAGGAAGTTTCCGAACTTTGTATAAATGGGTATCCGTGGCTGCGGTGGCTGTTTTTACCATAGGGGTATATTTTTATAATTCAACGCCCAAGCCTGTAACCTTGGCAGAAGAGTTTACACCAGAGGAAATAGCCTCTGCACAGGAAGCCCTGGCCTTATTGGCGATAAATTTTAACAAGGGAACGGAGCAACTGTACCACTTGGAGGAATTTCAAAAGAATACGAATAAATTCTTAACGAAAGAGTAGTAACGATACGGATAAATTTTTAAACCAATTAGCTTAAGTTTTAACAAAAAAAATGATTAAACAAAAAAATATGAAATGAGCCATAACAATTCTTTATACCCACTGAGATAGTTATTGGCGAATTGCATATGACCTATTAAAAACAATAAAAATAAACAGATGAAAAAGCTATTATTTATAGGAATCTTGGTCTTGGCGCCTTTTTTTACCACTGCCCAGGATATTTTTGACAAGTACGAGGACAATGACAAGGTCACCTTTGTGGCCATGCAGCCAAAAATGTTCCAGATGCTTGGGAAAATGAGTGTAAACTCAGATGATCCAGAAGCCAAGGAATTTTTTGAACTTGTTAACTCCATTACCAGTTTTAAGGTAATCACCACGGACGATGCTGCTATTTCCAAGGATGTGGATAGCTGGGTAGCAAATAGATTGAAGAGTTCAACTTTTGAAGAGCTTATGCGTGTACGGGACGGTGACAGCAATGTAAAGTTCTATGTAAAGGAAGGAAAGGACGATGACCATGTAAAGGAATTGTTGATGTTCGTGACCGGTATAAAGGATATGGATATAGACATCAACGGGAAAAAATTGGAAACGGTTTTGCTTTCCTTGACAGGGGATATCAATCTCAGGTCGGTTTCAAAACTTACCGATAAAATGGATCTGCCAGGTGGAGACCAATTGGGCAAGGCCAGCAAAAAAAGTAATTAATATCTAGTAAATATCATCAATCATTAATCATTAATCTCCCGATTGCCATCGGGACAAAAAACAACAGTCATGAGAAAATTAGCAGTAGTAGTATTAGTAGCCATTTTACCGTCATTGGGTTTTTCACAGTCCATTTTTGACAAATACGAGGATATGGACCATGTAGGTTCGGTCATCGTAAACAAAGGCATGATCGATTTGGTTTCCAAAATTGGGGCATTGGATGACGACGAAGAAGCAAAGGAGTTTGTTGAGGTCGCTAAAGGGCTTCAGGGAGTAAAGGTCTTTATGACCGAGGACGAAGGCGTTTCATTGGATATGTCCAAAACCGTGAAGCAATATCTAAAAAGCTCCAAACTAGAGGAATTGATGCGCGTAAAGGATAAGGACGTTAACGTTAAGTTCTATGTAAAAAATGGTAAGAACGAAAACCACGTAACGGAATTGCTTATGTTCGTTTCTGGAATGGAAAATGTGGAGATTGGACATAATGGACGAAAGCTGGAAACGGTTTTGGTAAGTCTTACGGGAGATATCGACCTGAATAAAATTGGTTCACTTACCAATAAAATGGACCTTCCCAAGGATTTGAACAAGGCGGGTGGCAGAAGATAAATCCGGTATTTTAAAAACTAGTAGAAGGTGGACTTTTTAGTTCACCTTTTCCCAGTTTCATAAAATTGAATTTAATAATTAAAATCGATAGGTTTGAAACGAACAAGAAACATTATGGTGATAGTTCTGGCAATCATCATGGGCGCGTGCTCTTCGACCCAAAGCTTGCAGGAATATTACATCGACAATACAGAAAATCCAAATTTTCTTCATTTGGATGTGCCCACCAGCATACTTAAGCTGGATGAGGCCAATCTAACGGAATCCCAAAAGACGGCATTGAACTCACTTAAAAAATTAAATATTCTGGCCTTCAAGAAAACAGATACGAATACGCCAGAATATGAAGCTGAAAAAAAGCAGGTAAAAGCCATACTCTCAAACAACATTTACACGGAGTTGATGAAGATGAATACGGACTTTGGAAGGGCTACCGTAAGGTATCTGGGCGAGGACGATGCCATTGATGAGGTAATCATTTATGGAGACAATGATGAAAAAGGTTTTGCCCTAATCAGGGTTTTGGGAAATGATATGAATCCGGCGCATTTTGTACAGCTTTTACAAGCAGTACAGAAGTCGGATTACAAAGGTGAAGGCCTTGGTGCTCTGGGCGATTTCCTTAAAGGATAAATCAAACATTTTTAAAGGATAAAGACCCGTCTAGCCAAGGCTTTAACGGGTCTTTCTGTTTTTAACTAGTTGCTCTTCAAAACATTAATTGTGACCTTCTGCTTATATTGGGGTCATAATGAAAAAGGAATATTAACCACTAAACCAAAAACTAGTATGGAAAATTTATCTATGGAAGCTATCATGGGTTATGTAGAGACCTATGGAGTTCCCCTTCTTAAAGCCATTTTAATCTACATTGTCGGTGCTTGGGTAATCAAAAAAATAATAAAGGCCGTGCGAAAAATGTTCGCAAAGGGTACGTATGATGAGTCCCTGCAAAAATTCCTCGTGAACCTAATTTCGTGGGCACTCAAGATTTTCTTGATAATTACCGTGATATCTACTTTGGGGGTGGAAACTACCAGCTTGGCCGCGGTAATTGCTGCTGCAGGTTTGGCGGTGGGTCTTGCCTTACAGGGGTCGTTGTCCAATTTTGCTGGCGGTGTACTTATCATGATTTTTAAACCCTATAAAATCGGGGATTTAATAGAAGCGCAGGGAGTTTTGGGTTCCGTAAAGGAAATTGAAATTTTTACCACCAAACTCATAACCCCACAAAATAAACTGGCAATCGTGCCTAATGGGGCCTTGGCCAATGGAAATATCATCAACTATACCGCCGAGGGTAAGATGCGTGTAGATACCGTTGTTGGGGTCGATTATGGATCAAACATTAAAAAGACAAAAGAAGTCTTGTTAGAGATGCTCAAAGCAAACCCAAAGGTTTTAGAGGATCCCGCGCCTAGTGTAAACGTTGAGGAATTGGCGGATAGTTCCGTAAATCTGGCCGTTAGGCCCTATTGTAAACCAGAAGATTACTGGGATGTTTATTTTGCGACCATTGAAGGGACCAAGGAAGCCCTAGATAAGGCTGGTATCGAAATACCGTATCCGCACGAAGTGCAGATCAATAAATAACAAAAAATGGGCCGATACGATCGGCCCATTTTTAAATCCCCGTATAATTACTTGGGGTAATCCGTTTTAGTTCGTTCCTTATTTCTTCCGAAACATCCAAAGTATCAATGAATGATGCAATTGAAGCCTGATTGATTTTTTCATTGGTTCTGGTAAGTCCCTTAAGTGCCTCGTACGGATTGGGGTAGCCTTCCCTTCTTAAGATGGTCTGTATTGCTTCCGCTACCACCGGCCAATTATTTTCAAGGTCCTGCTCGAATTTTTCCTTGTTCAGCAATAATTTGTTCAGGCCTTTTAAGGTGGAAAGAAATGCAATGATGGTATGGGCAAAGGGCACACCTACATTCCTTAAAACTGTACTATCGGTTAAATCGCGTTGCAAACGGGATACAGGTAACTTTGCCGATAAATGTTCAAAAAGTGCATTGGCAATGCCCAGATTTCCTTCAGAATTCTCAAAATCGATCGGGTTTACTTTATGGGGCATTGCGGAAGAACCTACTTCCCCGGCCTTTATTTTTTGTTTGAAATAATCCATGGAGACATAGGTCCAAAAATCGCGGTCCAAATCCAAAATAATGGTATTGATACGTTTTAGGGTATCGAACAAGGCTGCCATATGGTCGTAATGTTCGATTTGCGTAGTTGGGAACGAATGATGTAGCCCTAATTTTTCCTGGACGAACTGTTGCCCAAAAGCCTTCCAATCTATTTTTGGATAGGCGACCTTATGTGCGTTGTAATTTCCGGTTGCACCCCCAAATTTGGCGGCACTGGGTATATCATTCAAGAGGTTGAACTGTTCCTTCAATCGTACGGAGAAGACTTTTATTTCCTTTCCCAAGCGTGTAGGGGAGGCTGGTTGACCGTGCGTTCTAGCCAACATGGGGACATCTGCCCATTCCTGTGATAATTCTTCCAACTTATTCAGGACATTGAGATATTCCGGTACATACACATCGTTAATGGCCTCTTTTATGGAAAGGGGAATGGCGGTATTGTTGATATCCTGCGAGGTGAGTCCGAAGTGAATGAACTCCTTATGGGCTGACAGTCCCAGTTTATCGAAGACATTCTTTATAAAGTATTCAACGGCCTTAACGTCATGATTGGTAGTTTTTTCAATCTCCTTGATCTCCATCGCATCCTTAGCATCAAAATTTTTATAAATATCCCGTAATGCCGAATACTTTGCGGTGTCAAAATCCGATAACTGGGGCAACGGCAGCTCGCAAAGCGCGATAAAATACTCTATTTCCACCCTCACCCTATATTTGATCAGTGCCTCTTCGGAAAAATAAGGGGCCAGATTTTCAACTTTTTTTCGGTATCTGCCATCAATAGGGGAGATGGCATTCAGCACGTTCAGAGCCATAGTATGTGATTCTTAAATGAAAATGGCAAAGATACCGAATAGTACAGGAGTTTAAAACTGTTCTTTAATCTAAAATTGGGCCTTTTTAGTTCCCTCATAAGTATGTCTATCTGGTAATTTATGTAAGTTTCTTCAGTACCATCCGTGCCCTTGCCTGATAGGCGGCGCTTCCATTGGCATAATTTTGCTCTAAAATCGATTTCAATTCAGGATGTATCCACTCGTATTTGGAGCCCAATAAATAAAGGCTTGTCATGGAATAGGCCTTGGCCGCCACTTTATGTTCCCCAATGAGCCAATCGAAACAGGCGGTGCTGATTTTTTCAAGGTGTACTTCGGATATTTTTTGAAGGATGTAAATATCCTTCCCTGAAAAATAACGTTCCATCAATAGCTCACAGACCTTGGCAATTGGACGTACGGCGGAATCCCGTTCCACTGTTCCGATAACTTCCGTAAATGTATCGAGATAAGGAACGATAGCGTTCAGTTTTTTATGTGCTACTACTTCCATGATCCAAGCAGCCTTGGAAGATAAAGGGTCTTTTGTTAGTTTTATGATATCCAATAAGGGTGCTATTAGTGCCGTGTCCGCCAAAACACGTTGTGCCATTTCGGTTCGTTTATCCCTGGAATGGTCCACATAGTGTAGGGACTGGTAAAGCTCCTGTTGGTTCATGGTTTTAAAAACAGAATAAAAGTATACATACAATCAAATTCCTCTAATGAAGTTATGGTGGCTAACTAAATACTTCCCAACAAAAAAAAGTTTAAAATTTAAAAACGGATGAACTAAATTTAAACACATGAAATTAATAAGAAAAATATTGATCGGATTATTGGTGGTTTTTATAGCCATTCAATTCTATAGACCGGAAAAAAACCTTTCTAAGGAAAACGATACCGCCATGTTCCTACGAGAAACAAACCCTCCCGAAGAGGTTAGGGACATCCTTCAAAATTCCTGTTTTGATTGTCATAGCAATAATACAGTGTATCCGTGGTACAATAATATCGCTCCTGTTTCTTTTTGGTTGGCAGATCATATTGAGGAAGGAAAATCCGAATTGAATTTCTCCGAATGGGAAACATATTCGGACAAAAAAAAGGATCATAAATTAGAAGAACTTTACGAGGAAACGGAGCGTAGGTCCATGCCCTTAAAGGAATATACTTGGACCCATAAAGAGGCCAAACTTACGGAAGCCCAAATAGAGGCCGTTGTTAAGTGGGCAAAAGATACTAGGTCGCTCTATCAATTAGGGAATCGACCAAAGTAGGGACGCCTTCCACGGCTGTTTTGGGAATTACCTCAAGATGTTTCTGCCCATTTTCTTGAATGGAAGGCTTTGGGTCTATAAAATAAATGGGCGTGCCCTCGTTGATGAAATTTATAAGGCTGGCGGCCGGATATACTTGCATGGATGTGCCTATAATTATAAGGATATCCGCTTTTTGAGTAATGTCAATAGCGGTATCCAACATGGGAACCGCCTCCCCAAACCAAACAATATGGGGTCTTAATTGATGTCCCGCTTCACATAGATCTCCCAACAGGATATCCTCCGCCCGTTCAATTATATTCCAATCATTTCCAACACTTCTTGCCTTTAACAACTCTCCATGTAAATGCAGTACCTTGGAACTTCCTGCCCTTTCATGAAGGTCGTCCACATTTTGTGTGACTATTTTCACATTAAAATGTGCTTCCAATTTGACCAAGGATTTATGGGCTTCATTGGGTTCAACGGTCAATAACTGTCTTCTCCGCTGATTATAAAATTCCAAGACCAGTTCCGGGTTTCTCTCAAATGCTTGCGGAGTCGCCACTTCCATCACATCATGTCCTTCCCATAATCCGTCCGCATCCCTAAAAGTCTTTAATCCGCTTTCGGCACTTATTCCGGCACCCGTTAAGACAACAATGTTCTTCATACCTTCAGTTTAATTCAAAAATATAGATTTTATTATCTTGGTTTTATGGGAGACAAAGAACTTTTACACTATTTAGAGGGTTTTATTTCCGAAGAAAGAAAGCAGCGTTTTTTATCGATTCTTAAAAACCGAACCAGTTTTATTTCGGTGGCCATTGAGGATGTTTATCAGATGCACAATACGAGTGCCGTAATTAGGAGCTGTGAGTCCTTCGGGGTGCAAAAAGCACATTTGATAGAAGGTAGGTTTGGTAAAAGGCTTGACAAGAAAATTGCCATGGGGGCGCAACAATGGGTGGATATCCATCGATATACTTCCGTTACAGAGGCTATTTCCGTTTTAAGGGAACAGGGATATAAAATCGTTGCAACGAGTCCGCATGCGGATAGTTCCTTGTTGACCGACTTCAAACTGGAGGCACCCATCGCATTATTCTTTGGTACTGAAAAGGAAGGACTAAGCCAAGAGGTGATGGAAAAGGCCGATATGTTCTTGAAAGTCCCCATGGTTGGTTTTACCGAAAGCCTCAATATTTCGGTTTCTGCCGCAATTATTTTGCAGGATTTAACCGCAAAACTTAGACAGAGCGATTTGCCTTGGCAATTGACCGATGCCGAAATACTGGAAAAAAGACTGGACTGGACCAAAAAATCCATTAGAAGTATCGAGGACATTCTGAACAGATTTTACCGAACCAAGTAGTTTTTTGTTTAACTTGGAAGGATAACCAACTAATTGATAAACAAATGACTATAGTAGTATATATCCTGGCGGCCATAATCGTTTTAATTATTTTTCTCGCCGCAATTGCACCAAAAACCTATGATGTTTCTAGGAGTGTTGAAATAAATGGCACCAAAGAAAAAATTTGGCCTTATTTAAAATTTTTGGAAAAACAGCGTGAATGGTCCCCTTGGGCACGGAAGGATCCTAATATGGATACCAAACTTACCGGTACTGATGGGGAAGTAGGCGCCATAAGTTATTGGAACGGTAACAAGGATGTTGGGGAAGGGGAACAGGAAATCACCCAAATTATAGAAGGGGAAAGGGCAGAAGGGGAGCTTCGTTTTCTCAAACCCATGAAATCACAGTCCGACTGTTATCTTATTCTTGAAGAACAATCACCCGGTAAAAGTAAAGTTACCTGGGGATTTAAGGGAAAAAGTGCCTTTCCATTTAGTATTCTAATGCTGTTCATGAGTATGGACAAAATGGTAGGAAAGGACTTTGAAGAGGGACTTAGGACCTTAAAGTCAAAATTGGAACAATAAAATAAAATGGGGTATATTGCCCTATTTATTGGAACCAACAAAGGCTATAATACCCCGAGGCTTGCCAGCCTGAATGCTTGTCGGGCAGGCCTCAAAATTAAAAGTTCGTTTATATAGAATGCCTAGTGGGCTTGCACCGAGGTAGCTTATTTGACCAATTCAAGTAGTGCTATATCATAGTCGTTATCCAAAACAACTTTGCCATTTTCTACGGTAACCTCGGTTTGGGAATAGGTATCGAACAGTTGAGTACCGTCGCCAAAGAAGCCTTTTACCCAGATCGACTTTTTACCATCCGGTAAATCTAAAGCAATCACTACCTTGTCCTTAATTTCACCGTTCATGTAGGTCCTTCCAAAGGTATAGGGCGATTTGGACAATCTACGGTGTCTCCCGGCACCAATCGCTAAATGGTTTCTTCTGAACGACCCCAATTTTCTCCAATGTTCAAGAATATCCTTTGTGTTTGGAAGGGAATCCAATTCTTCCCAATTCATAAAAGAACGTAGTGTGGCATCTCCTTGCGTACTATCAATGACCAAATTTCTCGCGGTTTCGTCCCCATAATAAATTTGGGACGCGCCCGGAGTGAGTAGTAAGACATTGGCCGCTCTTTTTGGTTCTTTTCGTTCTTTGTCGAAAGGACTTCCATCGTCGTGCGAGGTTAGATAGTTCATCACACTTTTTCCTTTTAACTTGGTCCGCATTAGTCGGCTATATTTGGAAAATATGGAGTCATACTCCATAGAGGCATCGTTTTTCAGTTCAAAATTGATAAGGCTTGTAAAACCATTATCAAAATAATCCACTTTTTTATCGCCGAAGTCATATTCCCTGCCACCGGAAATACCGTATCCATAGACTTCCCCTACCATATAGAAAGGCGTATCGTCCAAAACGTCTTCCGGGTGTTTTCGCTTCCACGTTTCAAAGGCATAGGATGCCTCTTTATATAACTCTGCCCAAGCATTTTCGTTCACATGTTTGACCGTATCTACCCTAAAACCATCAATACCCAGTTCATGGATATAATCCGTTAACCACTTTATGATATAGAAGCGAGGGGCCCTTGGATATCCCGTTCTCTCAAAAAACAATTGAAGTTCGTCCAGCTCCGTACTTAATCTCCCTTCGTTCTTCCACTTGGCCAAGAGGTAATCCGGCAATTCAACGGAAGCATCGGAAAGGGTTTTTACATCGGGTAAATTTTTCACCAAGGTGCAATTCGTAGTGTTTTCATAATTGGTGAACTCACAGGTAGGTTCAGTGATGACCCACTCCTCTGGCCAAGCCGGATCTTCTTCCGTAACGGGACCCGTGTGGTTTAGCACAACATCCATCAAAATACGAATTCCGTGGTCGTGTGCCGTTTTTACCAAATGGGCCAATTCCTGTTTCGTTCCAAAATTCGGGTCCAAGGCCGTCCAATCCTTGGCCCAATATCCATGGTATCCATAGGTGTTTCCAGTACCCTCATCCGTATCGCCATGAATCTGCTCAACGACCGGTGTAAACCAAATGGCGTTTACACCTAGTTCGTCAAAGTATCCTTCCTCTATTTTTTCAGAAATCCCTTGAATATCACCTCCCATAAAACCTCTTAGCTTTCCGGTGGCATTATCCCGCTCAAAATTCACGTCATTATCCGGATTTGCATTGTTGAATCTATCTGTCAATAGGAAGTAGACGTTTGCTCCCTCCCAGGCAAATGGAATATTTTTTTTGGATATACTATCTTTTGATATAGTTGTTTCTTGGGCAGTTTCTGTTTTTTTAGGCTTACAGGAGAGACTTAATACCAGCGAAAAAAACAGTATAATACTGGAATATTTCATGTGCATTTTGAGTTTGGTTAAAGCTATAAAATGCAGATGGAAGGCTAAAATTTATTTTTTCCTATTTAGGACCTTGTATTCTTCATAGCAGCTACTAATGGCGTCTAGGATTTGAAGATCATTGGCCGTAGTGATAAAGGATTGGGAGTAGTTACAGTTATTAAGGATGTCCTGAATATCCATTTTGTCCAGTTGTAAAAGCTCCGTCAATGTTTCCCGGTCGAACTTAGAGGCCAATAAATCCCGTATTTTGTCATCCTCTTTCATTTGCCTGAGCTTCCGCATCTGGTTGGGTCTTTTACCAAAAAGATTTCGCAATAGATCGGCGGGATTTAAAATGGCCCCCAAAACCTTGGTGACCGCACTCGGGTTTTTGTTTCCACCTTCGTAGCCCACGGAAAGTCCAGATATACTATACTGATATGCGTTGTTTATCGGCAGGTTCTTTACATCTATTTCCAAATACCCGGTAAGTTGGTACGGCCGTACAATGACCTCTTCCAAGGCATAGGCCAGTTCCGTTAGGGCAATTTCCGTATTCCCAAACCTGAACATGTCATTGGTGACCCTGATTTTTTGGGACTTAAATCCCAAATAGGTGAAATACAAGGTATCATTGACGGCTGCGGTAATGGAAAACTCCCCCTGTTCGTTGGTAATGGTACCCACGACTTGGTTCAGGTTGACAACATGCACGCTTTCCATGGGTTCATCGGTCTGGGCATTTTTTACAATGGCCTTTACGGTATTTGTTTCAGCGTCCTCTTGGGCAAGTCCAAATAGGCTAAAAAAACAACATACTCCTAGAAAAAAAATGCGCATAAACCTGTTTCCTCAAACTTTAAAGGTACAAACAAAATAAAAAAATACGCCTAAGCGTATTTTTTAATATACAATTAACTAAAAGAAATCGCCCTTTTTCTTTCTGGTGCGTCGGTTACCGGAGTTGGGACTTTTACCCTGGCTTCGGTCCCTGCCTTTGGAACGGCCCTTGTCCTCATTTTTGGAGCCTTTTCTATGTTTTTTCTTGTCTTTGCTCCCTTTTCCGCGACGCTTTCCTCCGCCACTGCCACCGGCACCACCGGGGTTGTTGGAGATTTCAACATTCACGAAGCGTCCGTCCACCTTAAATTCATTGAAGGTAGCCAATATTTGTTCGGTGACTTCGGCATCGGTATTAAAAAAAGAGAAACTGTCCTTTACATCGACCTTATAGATATCATCTTTGCCAAGTCCGACGGTATCCCGAAGAAAATCCTTTAACGACATCCAATCGTAACCGTCCCTTTCCCCTACGTTGATAAAATATCGGACCGAACCATTACCGCTGAAAGAAGACTGCGCCCTTCCCGATTCTTGGGAACCGGTTTGTGAAGCGTTCAAATCCTTGGTCTTGTTGTAGTAATTATAGAACCTGGTAAACTCTACGGAAACGATTTTTTTGATAAGTTCATCGCGATCTATTCCTTTGAGCACGTCATTGATGGCCGGCAAGAAGGGGTCCACTTCATTATTGATCTTTGTTTCCTTGATTTTGTTTGCCAAGTGGTACAATTGGATCTCACAGATTTCCATGCCGGTGGGAATATCCTTCTGGATAAATTCCTGTTTGATGATATTTTCGATGGATTTTATCTTCCTGAGTTCGCTACGGGTAACGATGACCATGGAAATACCCGATTTTCCGGCCCTTCCTGTCCTACCACTTCTATGTGTGTAAGTCTCTATCTCATCGGGTAGTTGGTAGTTTATTACGTGGGTGATGTCGTCCACATCGATACCCCTGGCGGCCACATCGGTAGCGACCAACATCTGGATCTGTTTTTTCCGGAAGGCGTTCATCACCAAATCACGTTGGTTTTGGCTCAGGTCGCCGTGCAATGCACCGGCATTATAGCCGTCCTCGATCAATTTTTCCGCCACTTTTTGGGTATCTCTTTTGGTGCGGCAGAAAACTACCGAAAATATATCGGGATTGGTATCCGCCAATCTTTTCAAGGCCGGATAGCGGTCCCTGCCACTTACCAGATAATATTCGTGCTGAACGGTTGCCGCGCCCGAATTTTTGGTACCCACTGTAATCTCCTGGGGCGCGTGCATGAACTTTTTGGCGATAATCGCAACTTCTTTTGGCATGGTGGCAGAAAACAACCAAGTGGATTTGTCATCTGGCGTGTTGGAAAGAATGTCCTGGATATCCTCAAAGAAGCCCATATTGAGCATTTCATCGGCCTCGTCCAAAACACAATAATCGATTTTTGTGATGTCCACCAGACCTCTGCTGATCATATCCTTCATTCGGCCAGGCGTTGCTACCACAATTTGGGCGCCTCTTTTAATCTGTTTCGCTTGTTCCGTAATGCTTGCACCACCATAAATGGCGACTACGCTTATATTCCTTTCATATTTGGAATAGAGTTGTAATTCATTGGTAATCTGTAGGCACAATTCCCGGGTAGGCGATAAGATCAAGCCTTGGGTTGTCCTGCTATTACTGTCTATTTTCTGAATTAGTGGAAACCCGAAAGCGGCCGTTTTGCCGGTACCTGTTTGGGCTAAAGCCACGAGGTCCGTTTCGCTTTCCAATAAAATAGGGATTGCTTTTTCCTGTACTTCGGAAGGGGACTCAAAACCCAAATCCGAGACAGCATCCAATAGGGACTTTTCAAGTCCCAATGCTTCAAACTTTGTCATAATACGTTATATACTTAATCGCAAATAAGAATGCTGCTTAGAGGGATTATCCTATATAACCTATTTAGACTCGGCGCAACACATGCTATACTAGCGGCGTTATTTAAAGCGGCAAAGGTACTGCGAATTAATGAGATGCAATAATAAATCTTTAGGTACGCTCAGGGGGCCAAAGTATAGCCATAAACAGACAGCAGAATACCAATAAAACCGGAAATTATCATACAGATGATAAAGGTTTTTTGCAGCAATGGATTGTCGTAAATTATAATACAGACCGCTCCAAGTACAATGCTTATTTGGAAAAAGAGCATACCCAGATCGAATTTTTTCGTCGCAAAGTCGTATTCCTCCGCCAGGGCTTCCCATTCGTTGATTCCCACAATCTTGCCCATTTCTCCATCCAGGTCTTGGGCCCATTCTTCTTGTGGAATGTTTGCCGAGCCCACTAAAATTTCCGTTTTTTCCGATGCGTACTTTTTTATTTGCTTTTCTACGTTAGCGATTTTTACCTGTATGCTTCCAATATTTTCCTCTTGTACGATGCCTGTTTCCAACAGGGCCTGTAGATTGTCCAGCTCACTTTCCTTTAAGCTTTCCTTGATGCTCTTGGATTGGTACCAGCTGGAGTAGTTCACCACTTTATTGTGGGCGATCATCATTTCCTCTTCCAGTTCCCCGTTGATCATTTGGGATATGGCCATCAAGGCGGCAAAAAAGGCGATCAGCACACCGCCAACCGCTTCCGCTCTTTCTGATGCTACCGAAACCTCAACCGTATCCGTATTTTTTTTAGTCTGTAACATGGTGGTCGTTTAAATAGGTTATGAGTTTTGAAAAGGCCTTTCCCCGGTGGCTTATCTCGTTTTTTATATCCAACGGAAGTTCCGCAAAGGTTTGGTCATATCCATTGGGTCTAAATATGGGGTCGTAGCCAAATCCCTTATCGCCTTTTTTGGAAGTGGTGATTTCCCCTTCAACAACACCCTCGAAAAACTGTGTCCTTCCTTCTAGGTTTAAGGATATAACGGTCTTGAAATGTGCGGAACGATTGTCTTTGTCCGCTAGGTTTTTCAATAGTTTGTCCATATTGGCATGCGCATCGTTTCGTATTCCTGCGTATCTGGCGGAATAGACACCAGGCTCGCCGTTAAGAGCGTCCACTAATAGGCCTGTATCATCCGCGAAACAGGATAAATTGTAGTTTTGGTAAACGTAATCCGACTTCAGTTTTGCGTTGCCTTCCAAGGTGTTTTCGGTTTCAGGAATATCCTCCGTAATACCCAAATCTTTCAATGAAACCAGGGTTATCCCCTTAGGAAGTAATTGCTGTACTTCCTTTACTTTGTTCTGGTTGTGCGTGGCAAAAACAAGTTTCATTTCTCCGTATTTAATCCCCTGATTTATGGGGCAAAGAGCGTCAAAAATAGTAATTTTATCCAATGGAATTAAAAGTGCCCCCCGTATTGGTTTTTTTAAGTTTCGGATTGATCATGTATTTGGTTGGCCTTTTCTTACCCGTAGGTTATTTCGATTTTTTTGGACGTTTCCTGCTCGCAAAAATCCTTGTTGTTTTGGCCGGATTCATGGGTTTGGTTTCGGTCTACCAATTTTTTAAAAGAAAAACTTCGGTAGACCCGATGCATCCAGAAAAAGTGAACCAATTGGTTACTTCCGGTCTATATAAATATTCCAGAAATCCTATGTATCTGGCGCTTTTGATGGTTCTACTCGGTTTTGGGCTCTATCTGGGAAATGCCTTTAATACCCTGGTCGCTGCCGGTTTTGTGGCGTATATGAATCGGTTTCAGATTATACCGGAGGAAAGGATACTCTTAGCCAAGTTTGGAAACAAATTCAAATCCTACCAAATCGCCACGCGAAGGTGGTTTTAATATCCCCTTTTGATTATCGTAATAATTAATATGCATAAATATTATCTATTTAGCTTATAATTTAATATATTAGCTTTTTAAATAATATAGTATGATAGCGATTATCACGGGTGATATCATTAACTCCGAAGGGCATCAATCCTCTGAATGGATAGACATTCTCAAAACATATTTTACACGTTTTGGGCCATCGCCCATGAACTGGGAAATTTATAGAGGAGACGAGTTTCAATTAAAGGTCACCAAGGATAATGCCTTGTTGACCGCCATACACATTAAAGCCCTAATAAAATCCGTGAAGGACCTGGATGTCCGAATGGGAATTGGTATCGGGCTGGAAACGTATATAGGTTCTGGGGTCAGCGAATCCAACGGTCCGGCCTATCAACGTTCGGGCCGCAAATTGGAATCCATTAAGGATGGAAAGGTGAATTTAAGTATCGCCACGGGAAACGAATTTTATGACAAGACCCTCAATTTAATGCTGCAATTGGCGCTAGATTTTATGGACAGCTGGAGTGTGGTATCAGCAGAGATAATCGCCTTGGTCTTGGAGAATCCAAAGGCTTCCCAAAAGGAAATCGCTAAAAAATTAGGCATAAAACAATCCGCAGTAAGTCAACGGTTAAAACGCGCCCGACTTGATCTGGTCATGGATTTATTGAACTATTATGAACAGGCAATAAAAGAAGTATGACCATGCAGCTATTCGTGAAATTGTTATTGGCCCATCTCATTGGGGATTTTATGCTGCAACCTACCAAATGGGTCATACATAAAGAGGCCAATAAAGCGGCCTCCAAGTTCCTTTATCTGCATGTCCTTGTCCACTTTATGCTCTACATGCTATTTCTTTGGGATTTTCAAAAGTGGTGGATGGCACTTGTTTTATCCATGGGCCATCTTGTCATAGATTTGGCGAAGTTATACGTAAACCCACTTTTTAAAAATAAAAGCAACCCGTTTTTCCTGGATCAAATTCTCCATATTTTGACCATTTATGTTTTTGTGTATTTTACAAATTTGCACGAACAGACCATGGCACTAATCCAGGGATTGGATTGGCCTTTGGTATTGGCCATTGTGTTCGTTACAACACCTTCGGCTATTATTATGGGCAAGCTGTTGGAGGGTATGTCCAACCAAATAAATACGGACCATAAATCATTGCCCAATGCCGGTACCTATATAGGCATCATCGAAAGATTGTTCGTGCTTACCTTTATCATCATAGGTAGGTGGGAAGCCATCGGACTTTTGATTACCGCAAAATCTGTGTTTAGGTTCAACGATTTAAAGGAAAGCAACAGCAGAAAGCTTACGGAATATATTCTGATAGGTACTTTGGTCAGTTTTGGACTGGCGATTTTGACGGGACTCTTATATATAAGTTATACTTAATTTGAAATGAAAAACTTCCTATTTCTATCTTTTGCTTTTGTCCTTTGCATCTCAAAATTTTCCGCGCAAACTAATTTTTTCCAATCCTTTGATGGAACCAATATTAGTTATACCGATGAAGGATTTGGCGAGACAGTTCTTTTAATTCATGGATTTTTGAACTCAGGCAAATCTTGGAAAAACACAAAACTGAAAATGGATTTATTGGAAAAGGGTTATAGAGTCATTATTCCCGATTTAAGGGGCTGCGGGCAATCCGATAAACCCCAGGAGGAGCAGTTTTATCAGCACAATGCTGAGGTACAGGATTTAAACCTCCTGATGGACCATTTAAAAATACAGCACTATGCTGCAATTGGCTATTCCAGGGGCAGTGTTGTTTTGGCGGAGCTCCTAACGGAAGACGAACGAATCAGTAAGGCCGTTTTAGGGGGAATGGGAATCGATTTTACAAACCCTAATTGGGATCGGAGAGTGGCCTTCGCGAACGCCTTTAATGGAGAAGTTTCTGAAATGACCCAAGGAGCGGTAGACTATGCAAAATCCATAAATGCCGATTTTAGGTCGCTCCATTTGCAACAAAAGTACCAACCTTCCACAAGCAAGGAAGAACTTGGAAAAATAACGACCGAAATTTTGGTGATAGCAGGGGATACCGATTTTGAAAATGGAAATCCGGAAGCGCTGAGCAAGGTGTTCAAGAGTTCCAAGTTGTCTATTGTGCCCGGAGATCATAACGGGACCTTGAAAACCCAAAAATTCTCCAATGAAATACTTGGGTTTTTGAGATAAAGACCCATCGCCAAAGACGGCTGTAGTTTTACAATTAATTCAATCCGCTTCCTTTTTGTTTAATTTTGGATGCCCCTACCAAACAACCAATTTAATTTTTAATTTTGCCACTACATTCAAAGAACTCCTTTTTAGCTTAGAAAGGGCTTAAAATATGGTTGCAACGGGTAGAAAATATGTTTTTGATTTTGACAGTACCTTGACTCGGGTCGAGGCACTGGACGTGCTGGCGGAAATGACCTTGGAGGGAAAATCCAATCGGGAGGAAATTGTTAGCGAAATTCAACGCATTACCAATTTGGGCATTGACGGCGATATTTCCTTTACGGAATCACTGGAGCGCCGTTTAAAGCTTTTGGACGCAAATAAGGAGGATCTTGAAAAATTGGTGGCAGAGCTACGGCAAAAGATTTCCAAGTCCATAGCGGCCAACAAGGAGTTTTTTGAAAAATATTCAGATGATATCTATGTGATTTCCTGCGGATTCAAGGAATTTATAGATCCCATTGTCAAGGAATACAACATACCATCGAACCGGGTATATGCCAATACCTTTAAGTTTGATGAGCAGGGAAATATCGTTGGGTTCGATGAAAAAAATGTACTCTCACAGCACAACGGAAAAATAGAATGCCTGAAGCAAATGAACTTGGACGGTGAGGTCCAGGTCATTGGTGATGGATATAGTGATTACGTAATGAGGGAGGCCGGGATAGCGCATAAATTTTTCGCCTACACAGAAAATGTCCACCGGGAGAAAGCCGCTAAGAATGCCGACCATGTTGCACCTAACTTAGATGAATTTTTATTTGTGAACGATTTGCCAAGAAATATCTCTTACCCAAAGAACAGAATTAAGATCCTATTACTGGAGAATGTCCATTCCGATGCTTTTGAAAGCCTTTCGAGCGAAGGCTTTTCTGTGGAGCTTTTAAAGCACAGCCTGTCGGAAGAGGAACTGGTAGAAAAAATCAAGGATGTCCATGTATTGGGTATCCGTTCAAAGACACAGGTGACGGAAAAGGTATTGGATGCCGCTGAAAAATTATTGGTAGTTGGCGCATTTTGCATCGGTACTACCCAAATAGATTTGGAGTATGCCAAGCGTAAAGGAGTGGTGGTTTTCAATGCCCCTTACAGCAATACACGGTCTGTTGTGGAGTTGGCCATCGGCGAAATTATTATGCTGATGCGTAGCGTCTTTGCAAGAAGTTCTGAAATTCACAACGGGCAGTGGCAAAAAACGGCTGCAGGATCTAGGGAGGTACGTGGCAAAAATTTGGGTATTGTGGGTTATGGAAATATCGGAAAACAGCTTTCCGTTTTGGCCGAAGCGATGGGAATGAAGGTCTACTACTATGACGTAAACGACCAATTGGCCCTTGGAAACGCCGTAAAATGTAGCACTTTGGAGGATTTGTTGAATGTCTCCGACGTGGTTACCCTGCACGTTGATGACAACAAGGCAAATAAAAATTTCATTGGGGAACGCGAAATCAACCAAATGAAGCGAGGAGCCATGTTGATAAACCTATCCAGAGGTTTCGTGGTGGATATCGATGCCCTCGCAGATGGATTGGAAAGCGGGAAGATTGGCGGTGCCGCTGTGGATGTATATCCTGAGGAACCCAGTAGTAATGGGGATTTCAAAACAAGACTTCAAGGTTTTCCAAACGTGATTTTGACTCCGCATGTAGGGGGAAGTACGGAAGAGGCCCAAAGGGATATCGCCGAGTTTGTTCCAAATAAAATTATGGACTATATCAATTCTGGAAACACGGTAGATGCCGTGAATTTCCCCAATATCCGCTTGCCGAAGCAAAATAACGCGCACAGGTTCCTACATATCCATAAGAACGTTCCAGGAATTATGGCGAAAATCAATAAGGTATTGGCCAAGTATGAGCTTAATATTTCCAGCCAATATTTATCGACCGATAGTGAGGTGGGCTATGTAATTACCGATTTGGACAAGGAATACAACAAAGATGTTATCAAGGCCTTGAAAAAGGTCGAAAACACGATAAAGTTCAGGGTGCTTTATTAATTTTTTTGACCATCCTATTCAAAGATTTTTTCGTCAAAGGCTAAAGTCTACTGATGATGATAGGGCTCGTTCCGTAAAATCGTGAAGGCCCTGTATAGTTGCTCCACAAAAAACAGGCGCACCATTTGATGGGAAAAGGTCATTTTGGAAAGACTGATTTTTCCCGATGCTTTTCTATATATTTCCTCGCTGAACCCATAAGGCCCCCCGATCAAAAAGACGAGCTGCTTCAACCCGGAATTCATTTTTTTCTGTAGGTAACTGGAAAATTCCAAGGAGGAGTATTGTTTGCCATTTTCATCCAAAAGCACCAGGATATCGGTATTTGCGAGCGATTTAAAAATGAGCTCGCCCTCCTTGATTTTTTGTTGTTCGGCGGATAGGTTTTTGGTTTTTTTTAAGTCGGGGATAATCTCCAATTCAAAATTGACGTAATGGCCCAACCGTTGCTCATACATGGAGATGAGCTTTTGCAGTTCCTTGCTATCCGTTTTACCAATGGCCAACAGTTTTATCGTCATATTTCAAAAGTAAATCAAATTCCCAAAATGGATTCGTATTTTAGCGGGAAGCAATAATAGTTTATGATTTCACAAGAGCAGTTCGAAAAGGAATTGGAAGGAATAATTGCCAATGCGATCAGGGAAGATGTAGGTGACGGCGACCATAGCTCCTTGGCATGTATCCCGCCGGATGCAAAGGGAAAGGCAAAATTATTGGTAAAGGACGAGGGAATCATCGCTGGGATCGAGTTCGCAAAAATGGTCTTTGAATACGTGGACAAGGACATGGTTTTTGAAACCGTGTTGGAAGATGGTTCCAAGGTGAAGTATGGAGATATCGCTTTTTATGTCTCTGGAAGTTCCAGAAGTATTCTTTTGGCCGAAAGACTGGTGCTTAACGCCATGCAACGCATGAGTGCCATCGCAACCAAAACCAAAACTTTCGTGGATTTATTGGATGGGACCGGCACAAAAATCCTGGATACCAGAAAAACAACGCCAGGAATCAGGGCCTTGGAGAAGTGGGCGGTTAAGATAGGCGGGGGAGAAAATCATCGCTTTGCTTTGTATGACATGGTCATGCTCAAAGACAACCATATCGATTTTGCGGGCGGAATAACCAAGGCAATAGAAAAGACCAAGTCCTATTTGAAGGAAACGGGCAGGGATCTGAAAATAATCGTCGAAGCAAGGGATTTGGATGAGATTAAGGAAATTTTAAAGTCCGATGGCGTGTACCGCATCCTGATCGACAATTTTAATTACGAGGATACACGTGAAGCCGTTCGGCTTATTGGGGACACCTGCCTTACCGAATCATCGGGTGGAATCAACGAGGAAACCATTCGGCATTATGCGGAATGCGGTGTGGATTACATATCCTCTGGGGCTTTGACGCACTCCGTCCATAACATGGACTTAAGTTTAAAAGCCGTGTAGATGTCCGCAGAGGTCGAAGAAAAACTGGATAAAATTCCAATACTCAATAAGGTAGTACGGTTGCTCAAGACGATCAAATTACCCGGACTTGAGGGTCTATCCCTTTATGATTTAATGGAAATGTATATCAATGGAATCGTGCAGGGGGCCTTGTCCTCACGTGCGAGCGCCATCTCCTTTAGTCTTTTTATGGCATTGTTTCCACTTTTGATTTTTATGGTTACCCTGGTACCTTTCTTTCTGGATTATATCAGCATTCAGAACGAAAATTTTGAATTACAGTTCCAACTTTTTTTGGAATCCTTTTTACCGAATGCCACGGGGGATTACTTTGGGGATATTTTCGGGCAAATAAAAGATCAGAAGCGGGGAGGCTTGCTTTCATCGGCTTTTTTGCTTTCCATTTTCTTGGTTGCGAACGGCGTGAATTCCATCTTTGGAGGGTTTGAAACAAGTTACCATATAGAGCTGAAACGCAACTTTTTCAGGCAGTACCTTTATGCCCTAATGGTAGGACTTATTTTGGCAATACTGATTATAGTCGGTTTTGTGGCCTATATATATTTTGAGTTTTATGTACTGGGCTATTTGACCGAATTCGCCGCTAGGCAGGGAGGATACGTTTTGGACGAAGATGAGATTATTGGTGTCCAGATAGCTAAAATCCTCTTTTTTATAGTACTGTCCTATTTTACTACGGCGATTCTTTATTATTTTGGGACCAAGGAAGGGAAACAGGCCCGTTTTTTTTCAATCGGGGCATTGGTTACCACGATTTTGTTTTTATTGACATCTTATTTGTTCGGTATTTATGTGGAGAAATTTGCCCGATACAACGAACTGTATGGTGCTTTGGGGGGATTATTGATATTGATGGTCTACATTTGGTTGAATTCCAATATATTGCTCCTTGGTTTCGAATTGAACGCTTCCTTAAATTCCTTACGTAAAATCAGTAGACAAGAATGATAAACAATAAAGTAGTCTTTGTATCCTTATTTTTTTTAATCGGAATAAACTGTCTGGCGGCCCAGTCGGTTTTTGGCAGATGGAAGACCATTGACGATAGAACGGGAAAACCCAAAGGTATTATCAATATTGTCCAGAAGGACGGTCAACTATATGGCTACGTTGAAAAAATCCTGGAAGAAGGTAAGGAAGATGCAGTCTGTATCAAATGTGAAGGGGAATTGAAAGGTGAACCCATAGTGGGTATGGAGATTATAAAGGGCGGAGAAAAAACAGACGACGGCGAATGGAAGGGTAAACACCTTTTTGACCCTGAACAGGCCATGACCTTCCGATTTAAGATCTGGTTAAACCCCGATAATAAGGATGAATTGAAAGTCCGTGGTTATTTGGCCTTTCTTTTCAGAACCCAAACATGGATTAGGGTGGGAGCATAGATCTTATGGAGTACTTTGTCAACGTAGTTTTGCCCATACCCCTGAAGCGTCATTTCACGTACAGCATCACTCCGGCGGAAGCGTCATTTTTGCTACCAGGTATGCGCGTATCCGTCCCCTTTGGGAAATCAAAAATATATACGGCCCTGGTTCTTGAGGTACATAATACGCCACCTGTGGTGTATGAGGCCAAGGAAATAGACCAGATTTTGGATGACGTCCCTTTGGTGAACCCCGTTCAGCTAAAGCACTGGGAATGGATAGCCAATTACTATATGTGTACCATGGGGGAGGTGATGCGCAGTGCCCTGCCATCGGCTTTTTTATTGGAAAGTGAAACCCTGATTTTACGAAATGATGAAGCCAATGTGGATGAATCCCAATTACAGGACGACGAGTTTTTGGTCTTTGAGGCCCTACAGCATCAATCCACTTTGAAGGTCCATGAGGTTTCCATAATTGTGGACCGAAAAAATGTACTGCCCGTTTTAAACCGACTCCTTGAAAAGAATATTATTTACCTGAAGGAAGAGGTCTACGAGCAATACAAACCCAAATTGGTAAAGTATGTCAAGTTGGGAAAGGAATATCTTTCAGATGAAGCCTTGGAATCACTGTTGGAAACGCTCTCCCGGGCACCCAAGCAAAGTCAGGTGGTTCTGGCTTTATTTCAATTGCAGAGTGGTAGCAAGAAACCGATATCGGTATCGGATTTGGAAAAATACAGCGAGGCCTCAAAAGCGGTCATAAGTTCGTTGGTCGAGAAAGGAATCTTGGAGGAGTATTTTATTCGGAAAGACCGTATAACCTATGATGGCGCTGAAAACTCCGAAATAAAAACCTTGAACGAACATCAATTAAATGCCCTTGCCGACATAAAAAATGCATTCTCGGAGGATAAGGTGACCCTATTAAAAGGAGTTACGTCATCGGGAAAGACAGAAGTGTACGTTCAGTTGATCAGTGATTTCTTGGAAAGGGGAAAGCAGATTCTCTATTTACTTCCTGAAATTGCCCTGACCACCCAGTTGATATCCCGGTTGCAGGATTATTTTGGCGAACGCATTTCCGTGTTTCATTCCAAATACAACATTCAGGAGCGGGTAGAAGTTTGGAACAATGTTTTGAAAGGTGCTGAAAAGGCCCAGATTGTCATTGGAGCCAGGTCTTCCTTGTTTTTACCATTCGCTAATTTGGGACTGATTATCGTAGATGAGGAACACGAAGGCTCCTTTAAGCAGTTCGACCCAGCACCGCGGTATCATGCCAGGGACGCGGCCATAGTCCTTGCAAACCTCCATGGGGCCAATATTCTTTTGGGTTCCGCCACGCCCAGTATAGAAAGCTATTTCAATGCCAAGCATGGAAAATATGGCTATGCAGAAATAAATAGGCGTTTTGGCAATGTACTCATGCCAGATATGGAATTGGTGGATTATAAGGAAGCCCTACGTAAAAAACGGGTAAAAGGACACTTTTCCGAAAGGTTGTTACAGGAGATCGAGGAAAGTCTTGGCAATGGTGAGCAAATCATACTTTTTCAGAATCGGCGTGGGTTTGCCCCGGTTTTGGAGTGCCTTACCTGTGGTCATACGCCACAATGTTCCAATTGTGATGTTACCTTGACCTACCATCAATATAAAAATCAGTTGCGATGTCACTATTGTGGTTTTCACACTGCATTACCAGAGAGCTGCGCCGCCTGTGGTAGTCCGGAATTGGATACCAAGGGATTCGGTACGGAACAGGTAGAGGAGGAGGTCAAAAAACTATTTCCCGGCGCCAAGGTAGGTCGCATGGATTTGGACACCACCCGAGGCAAACATGCCTATGAAAAGATCATCACTTCCTTTGAACAACAGGAATTGGATATTTTGGTAGGTACGCAGATGCTTACAAAAGGACTGGATTTTAGAAATGTAAGTTTGGTAGGTGTCATGAATGCCGATTCTCTCCTAAATTTTCCGGATTACCGTGCCCATGAGCGTACCTTTCAAATGCTGACCCAGGTGGCGGGTAGGGCAGGGCGTACCCAGAAAAGGGGAAAGGTCATCATCCAGAGCTACAACCCGTACCATCAGATTTTAAAACAGGTAACCACGGGGGACTATGAAACCATGTTTGAAGAACAAGTATACGAAAGGGAACAGTATAAATATCCGCCAGTAAACCGGATTATAAAAATTACCTTTAAACATAAGAACTACAATACGCTCAACGAAGCATCTGAATGGTTCAGTGGGGCTTTGCGAACAAATTTTGGAGGTACGGTTCTAGGACCCGAGTTTCCGCCCATTTCTAGAATTCGGAATCTATATTTAAAGCATGTTTTGGTGAAAATCGGGAAAAACGAATCCCTGGGAAGAACCAAGAAGAATATCAAGAGAATTGAAAAGTCCTTTAATTCTGTGAGTAAGTTTAGAAGTGTAAGGGTCATCTATAATGTGGACCACATTTAAAAAATAAAAAACCGCCCAAAAGGCGGTTTTCAGTGTATTCTTTTTTCATAAGCAATTATTATACATTGCTCAGGGCTTCGGCCAATTCCGTTTTCTTGTTCCTACTCAAAGGAATGGAGCGGCCGCTCACCTCTACATTTTTGCTGTTGAACTTCTCAACTTTTTCCAAGTTCACAATATAGGATTTGTGAATTCTAAGGAATTTATCTTCCGGCAATTGCTTTTCGAAAGATTTCATTGTTGATAAAATTACGATGTTGGCTTCATCGGTGACCAATTTGATGTAGTCTCCCAAAGCCTCTATCCATTTGATATCGTTCAGGATAACCTTTCTTTTCTTTAAGTTACTTTTTACGAAAATATGTTCTTCGTCTTCGTTCACCCTGTGCATTTGCTCATATTTGGCTACCGCTCTTTTTACGGAAGCATCAAAACGTGCCATGGTAATGGGTTTGTGAAGGTAATCCGTTACGTCATAATCGAAAGCCTTTAGGGCATAATCCGGTTTGCCGGTGATCAAGATTACTTGGGGACTATTGTCCAAGGATTCAAGTAGGTCGAATCCTGTAATGATGGGCATTTCAACATCCAAAAAGATTAAATCGATTTCATTGTTCTTGATGCCGTTCTTTGCTTCGATGGCGTTGCTGTACTCTGCCACCATAGCTAGGTTTGGGTGGTTGTTTACCAACTTGGCGACCGCCATACGCTGCATGGACGAATCGTCAACGATAATACTTCTTAACTTCATAAGGGCTGATTTGTGGGGTTAAATCATCGACAAATTACCGAAAAAACACGGTCAACTGCAACAAAAGATGTAAACAATGCTTTTCTTATTGTATAGATGGCAATGATCATTGATTATTAAGATTTGGTTTATACATTTTAAATTTTTCCTCCTAGCTATAACGAAGAATTTCTTCATTTCTTATAATTATTGAAAAAAAGTGTCTATTTTTGCACTCCTTTTAAATAAATATAATATGAACCATTACGAAACTGTTTTCATTTTGAATCCCGTTCTATCTGATGTTCAGATAGAGGAAACAGTTAAGAAATTCGAGGATTTCTTAATTAACAATGGCGCCAAAATGGTGGCCAAGGAGAATTGGGGCCTAAAGAAATTGGCGTACCCGATTCAAAACAAAAAAAGTGGTTTTTACCACTTGTTCGAATTTACCAGCACAGGCGAGGTAGTAATGCCTTACGAGCAGGAGTTTAGGAGAGATGAACGCGTTATGCGCTTTTTGACCGTTAAATTGGACAAACATGCCATCGCGTGGGCAGAAAAAAGAAGAGCAAGAAACAAAACCGCTAAAGCGTAAGGACTATGGCAACATTACAACAACAGGCAAAAGGTAAAAAAGATGGGGAAATCAGATACCTTACCCCATTAAATATTGAGACCAATACCAAAAAGAAGTACTGTAGGTTTAAAAAATCCGGCATTAAATATGTGGATTATAAGGATGCGGACTTTTTGATGAAATTGGTAAACGAGCAAGGTAAGTTGTTACCTAGAAGGCTTACAGGTACTTCCTTGAAGTATCAAAGAAAAGTGGCCCAAGCGGTAAAAAGAGCTCGTCATTTGGCGTTAATGCCATATGTTGGTGATTTATTAAAATAAAAGAAAAGAATCATGGAGCTTATATTAAAGGAAGACGTAGAGAATTTAGGTTTTAAAGATGACTTGGTGAGCGTAAAGAATGGATACGGTAGAAACTACCTTATTCCACAAGGCTTGGCGACCATGGCAACACCTTCGGCTAAAAAAGTATTGGCCGAAACTTTAAAACAAAGGGCCCACAAAGAAAAGAAAGTTGTGGATGCCGCTAAAAAGACAGCTGAAGCCCTAAAGGCCTTGGAATTGAAAATTACTGCCAAAGCTGGCGCAGGGGACAAATTGTTCGGTTCCGTTACCAATGGCGATTTGGCCGAGGCAATCGAAAAGGAAGGTCACACTATCGACAAGAAGTTTATTAGTATTCAAGGTGGTTCCGTGAAAAGAACCGGTCCTTACAATGCCCAGATTAGACTTCACAGGGAGGTAGTTGTAGATTTCCCTTTTGAGGTAGTAGCAGAGCAGAATTAATTTGTTTGTAAATAATATGATAAGCCTTTCAGGAAACTGGAAGGCTTATTTATTTTATCTATTCAAAGAACCATATGAAATACGCGAGACTTACGAAGGAACAATTGGAAGAACTTCATCCAGAGTTCATCAATTTTTTGGCTACACAGTCCATCGATAAGACCGAGTGGGATGAAATCAAGAAACACAAGCCACAAGTGGCGGAAGAGGAGTTGGATGTTTTCAGCGATTTGGTTTGGGAAGGGGTTTTGTCCAAAGTAACTTATTTGGAGAATATTTCAGCCCAGCAAATGCACCTTTTTCACCTGACCGATAAGGAAATGAAACTAATCGCCGTAAAAATTATGAATCCGGAAATCGATTTGACGACCAAGGTAGGTTTTGATTGGTTCCGAAAAAACTGGCAATCGGATTTCGTAGATTATATGACGGCCTCCAAAGCGTATACGGACGACCCAAATCAAGATAAGTTTGAATTGATCAAACAAGGTGCGGTCATCACCAAAGGGGAATTGTACCAGTGGTTCGATAACGTTATAGAAGCCCCATAAGCCCCCTCTAACTCCTCCAATGGGGGAGAATAAGTTTCTCGGTTAGTACTTCCTCTTCTTTGGAAGGGATTATGGGGAGACTTATATTTGCAACTCATAAAATATCCATGGCACAAAAACCTTCCATACCCAAAGGTACCCGCGATTTTACACCCTCCGAAGTTGTAAAGCGAAACTATATTTTTGATGTAGTCAAAAGGCATTTTCAAACCTTTGGTTTTCAGCCTATTGAAACTCCGTCCTTTGAAAATTCGGAAACCTTGATGGGTAAATATGGGGATGAGGGCGATCGACTCATTTTTAAGATTTTGAATTCGGGAGACTTTTTGAACAAGGTCAATGACGAATTATACAGTTTAAAGGATTCTAATAAAATAACTTCAAGTATTTCTGAAAAGGCATTACGCTATGATTTAACCGTACCTTTTGCCCGATACGTAGTCATGCACCAAAATGAACTGGATTTTCCTTTTAAACGCTATCAGATACAGCCTGTATGGCGTGCGGATAGGCCACAAAAAGGGAGGTTCAGGGAATTCTATCAATGTGATGCGGATGTAGTTGGCTCGGATTCTTTGTTGCAGGAAGTGGAACTTATTCAGTTGTACGATACCGTTTTTACGGAATTGAAGTTGGACGGCGTTACCATTAAATTGAACAATCGTAAAATTCTTGCCGGTATTGCCGAAGTCATAGGTGCCAAGGATTTATTGATAGATTTTACCGTAGCCTTGGATAAATTGGATAAGATAGGGGAGGACGGTGTTAAGAAAGAAATGTTGTCCAAAGGAATTTCGGAATTCGCGATTGAAAAGGCCGCACCCTTGTTCAACTTAAAAGGCAGTAATACCGATCAATTGGATGCCTTGGATGCCTTATTGGAAAACTCCAAAGAAGGGAAAAAAGGCGTGGATGAACTTCGGTTTATTATGGAAACCATTGTCAGTTTGGGTATGCAGTCAGCCAAATTGGTCATTGACGTTACTTTGGCCCGTGGACTCAATTATTATACAGGGGCCATTTTTGAAGTAGCTGCTCCTAAGGGTGTTTCCATGGGATCTATTGGCGGCGGCGGTCGTTATGATGATTTAACGGGAATCTTTGGATTAAAGGATGTTAGCGGTGTGGGAATTTCTTTTGGCTTGGACCGAATTTACCTTGTTTTGGAGGAATTGAATCTGTTTCCCGAAGCCATAGATCGTTCCTTAGAAGTGCTATGTTTGAATTTTGGGACCAAGGAAGGTTTGGCTGCCTTGAAGCTTACCACGGTCTTACGAAAGCATGGAATTAAGGCCGATATATACCCCTCCGAGGCAAAACTGAACAAGCAGTTCAAATATGCCAACAATCGGAATGTACCTTATGTAATTCTTTTGGGTGAGGAGGAATTGAACAATAGTTCTTTCGTGGTGAAGAACATGCAAAACGGAGAGCAAAAAACATATTCTTTGTCGGACACACAGCAATTTATCGATTCCCTATAAGTTTGCTTTCCAGTGCCTTTAAAATCGTTTCGTAATATTCTTTTTTGTGCGGAACGTATTTGTTGGGCCGCGTCTCTAAAACCTCTCTTTTGAATTGGGAAATGGGTATACTGTCCAAAGCTTCCACTTCGCTTTCCTGCTTTTTTAGGTTTTCAATCGGTTCCTTCAATTCGCACATAAAGGTATGATGGAATTCACAGTCGATAAGACGTACTGAATGTTTCTGAACCGATTTGAACACTCCAATCTTTTGTAAATCAGAAGGCCTTATCATTAGACCAATTTCCTCGGCTACCTCCCGAACCGCCGATTTCTCCAAATCTTCACTGGCCCCAACGTGTCCGGCTACGGAAACATCCCAAAGTAGGGGGTGGGTATCTTTATCCTTACCTCTTTGTTGAAGTAGTACCTCACCGTCGGACGTATAAATCCAAATATGAACGGTAGGATGAAAAAGTCCATCCCGGTGTGCTTCCGATTTCATGCACGATTGTCCGGTAAGATTTCCGTCCGCATCCAAAATATCTATTAACTCATCCATAGTAAGGAAGTCATCGAAAAATGGAAAATAGACCTGTCAGGTTTTTAAAACCTGACAGGTCTTGATTCCTATTTACGCCTAGGTATATTTACTGCTGAATGTTTTTAATCCTCTCCATCGGGGAGGAAATAGTAGGTGCTTAATCAAAATAGCTAAAGGTTTCCCCTTCCTTAATATTCAAGAGTGTTTCGTAAATCAATCTTATGACATTTTCCACGTCATCCTTATGCACCATTTCCACTGTGGTATGCATATAGCGTAAGGGCAAGGAAATAAGAGCCGATGCTACTCCGCCATTACTGTAGGCAAAGGCATCTGTATCCGTTCCTGTCATTCTGGAAGCAGCCAAGCGTTGGAAAGGTATTTTTTTGGCTTCGGCCGTTTCAATAATACGTTCCCTAAGTTTATTTTGAACCGCAGGAGCGTAGGAAATTACGGGGCCTGCACCAATTTCTGTATGTCCCTGTGTCTTTTTCTCGATCATAGGGGTGGTAGTATCATGGCAAACATCTGTGACGATGGCAACGTTCGGTTTTATAGTCTGTGTTATCATCTCTGCACCTCGAAGGCCGATTTCCTCTTGAACGGAATTGGTGATATAGAGTCCGAAAGGAAGTTTCTTTTTGTTTTCATGTAAAAGCCGTGCAACCTCGGCAACCATGAATCCACCAGCCCTGTTGTCTATCGCCCTACAGACATATTTATCGCCGTTCAATACCTGGAATGTATCTGGATAGGTGATGACGCAACCTACATGTACTCCCATTTTTTCCACTTCGGCCTTGTCCTTGGCACCTATATCGATAAAAATATTGTCCAATTTTGGCGGTTCTTCCTTGTCGTTTTTCCGGGTGTGAATGGCCGGCCATCCAAAAACTCCTTTTACGATACCATTTTTGGTGTGGATGTTCACCCACTTACTGGGCGCAATTTGATGGTCGCTACCCCCATTTCTGATTACATAAAGAAGGCCATTATCGGTAATATAGTTGACATACCATGAAATTTCATCGGAATGCCCTTCTATAACCACTTTATATTTCGCATCGGGATTAATAACTCCCACAGCGGTTCCGTAGGTATCCGTAATAAAGGTGTCCACATAAGGTTTCAAATAGTCCATCCAAAGCTTTTGTCCTTCCCATTCATAACCGGTTGGGGACGCGTTGTTCAGGTATTTTTCAAAAAAATCAAGAGATTTTTTATTGATGATGTTTTTGTTCGCCATGAATATTTAGTTTAACTGGATAATCGAGATTTACTAAAGTAAGTTCTTGACACGACCAATAGCGGAATCGGTTCAAATTATGGCAAGCCTTACCTTGTTAATGTTGCTTACAAACTTAGCAATATTCACTTGTTTTTAATAATATGCTGTAGCAATTATCGTTAATTTTGGCAGGGCTTTTGCACGCACTATGCTATGTTGAAAAATAGGCTACTATTATTTGTTTTTCTGACTTCCGTACTTCATTTGGCGGGTCAGGTTCCTGAACAGGAGTTGGATTCCCTTTCTGAAAAAATGATTATCCTGGCAGGGGACTCGATAGTTCAAAGTTCCATCGCCCTGCAGGAGGCCTACGTCTTTGGCAAGCTTCAGTTTTCTTCCTACGATGATAAACTCAGGTATTACATATTACGACGGAAGACCCACAAAGTGTATCCGTATGCGAAATTGGCAGCGGAGCGCCTGTTGGAGTTGAACGACAGTCTTACCAAAATTACAAAGACCCGAAAACGGAAGAAATACACCCGCAAAGTTCAAAAGTATATAGAAGAGGAATTTTCAGAGGAATTGAAAAAACTCACCAGAACGGAGGGGCAAATTTTAGTAAAGCTAATATACAGGCAAACGGGAACCACGGCCTTTGATCTAGTCAAAGATCTTAGGAACGGATGGAGAGCCTTTTGGTACAATACGACTGCCAAACTTTTTAAAATCAGTATCAAGGAAGAGTTCCACCCAGATGAAGTGGAGGAGGATTATCTCATAGAGGACATTCTACAAAGGGCTTTTGCCGCTGGGCAATTGGAACGGCAGGAAACGGTTTTGGATTACGATTACAGTTCCCTTTATAATAAGTGGAAAAAGCCCGTCGTGAAGAATAACCCAAGCAATTAGTCTTTCGACCTTCCCTTACCTCCAAAAAGCGCATCAACTATTGTTTGGATACCTTTGAAACCGGAATAAATGGCATACATGGCCAAAATCAGTCCAATGACTAGTACGGGCCAGTATAGAGGGTGACCTTCGTTTTTAAAAGCCTGCCAAATGACTATTGGCGCTAAAAACATAAGCAAAACCGTAAAGGCCAACTTCTTGATACCTTTAAAAAGCATTTCCTTATCGGTTTTCATTCTATTTCAATGGTTCTCTTAAACTCTTGGACCACAGCAAAGTATCCTAAGGGGAAATCGTTGTTCTGCCCGATGGATTCCAATTCCTCGGGATTTGCTATACCCGTCACATTAAAGATATTTCCTCGAACGGTTGCGGCCGGGGTTTGAAATGGACCCTGGTCACCGCCAGCCTGAACAATAATTTGGTTCATATAATTATAGAAGGATTCATCTGCGCCAAGGATGCTGATGGTCATTTCCTGACCGGGTTCAATATCCTCGTAGAAGTACGAAAACTCAAAACGCTGGCCCTGGTAAAATTCATCCTCGGTGACTAAAAATTCGTTGAAGCCGAAATCGAAAATATAAAAATCGTCCCGTGTACCATCATCCGTAAAACTTATTATAATTTCAGTTTCGTCACCGGTAAACAGTGTTTCTTCGCCCTGGACAACCGATTCTATGGGTGATGTAGGGACAAAACTCGTAGTGGCATAATATTGTTCGTTTTTAAAATTGATAAATAATGCCAATTGTCCTGAAGTAAAAAAGGTCGTATTTCTTGTTGCTTCATAAGTTCCTGGTGAAACTTCCGCCAAGTTGATTTCGTTACTTTCCAATGAATTATCGGAAACAAAATCCAGGTTGCGTATACGGACCTCCGCATTGGACAGCGGATTGTTCTCCTCAAAAAATGAGCTGGTCAAGTTCAATTTTATTTGAGCTGTAGTAATGGGTTCCGATGTGTCCATTCTAAGAACCGCATCTACCGATAAACGTGACGTTTCTGTTGGCAAATCGACTTCTATCACATCCTCACAGGATTGTAGAAGTATTATGCCCAATAAGCAATAAATAAATCTATACATCACTTATAATTTAAAATTGTAGGTTACCGCCGGTACGATTCCAAAGATAGAAGTCCGTACCGCTTCGTTCGCTCCTGTATCATCGTTCCTTCTAAAATTAATGGCTGCAGCATTTCTCCGATTGTATACATTGTAAATGCTGAATACCCATTCTCCCTTCATTTTTCGGTTTTTGTTTTTTCTGGGGGTAAGACTTGCGGAAACATCCAATCGGTTGTAAGCCGGTAGACGCTCCTCGTTTCTAAGACCGTAGTAAGGCACTGTTAGGCCTTGAAACTCGAACTGACCTACGGGGTAATTTGTAGGTTGTCCCGTTTGGTAGACAAAATTGGTGTTAAAGCTCCATTTTTCATTCAAATCGTAGCTCGCAAATAAAGAAACATCGTGGGTCTTATCAAATGGAGTGTTGTACCAATTTCCATTATTTATTCCTGTTTCCAAGGTATTGGTTCCGTTTATGGTCCTTCCCGGTGTCCGCTGTTCTGACTTGGATAAAGTGTAGGCCAACCACCCTTGGAATTTGCCTTCATTTTTGCGGAACAAAAGCTCTAGACCATACGCCCTGGCTTCCCCGTTTAATATTACCTGCTCTATGGAATTATTCGCTATTAGGTTCGCCCCATCAATATAATCGATTCTATTTTGTACGTCCTTGTAAAATACTTCGGTCTCCAAACTATAATCGTCATTACTGAAGCTCTTGAAATACCCCAAGGCATATTGGTCCAACAATTGCGGTTTTACAAATGGACCGCTGGGTGTCCAGACATCCAAGGGAGTAGGGGAGGCCGTGTTGGACAATAGGTGCAGGTATTGGGCCAAACGTGTATAGCTCGTTTTTATGGAACTATCCTCGCTTAAAGTATAGGATAAGGATAATCTGGGTTCCCAATTGGTAAATTGGGCCAAACTTTCATTTCTGCCAGGTGTAGCAACGGATATTGGATCCGCTTCCTGATAAATAAATAAGAGGGGGTCAAAATTTACAGGATTGTCATTGGCATAGACATTGATTTCATCCTGCCCAAGCCTATTAAAATAACTGAACCGGAGACCATAGCCCAAACTAAGATTGTCCGTCAACCTATGTTCCACATCCACATAGGCCGCAAGTTCGTTGGCATATTTTTGGATAAGTTGTTCTTCCAAGATCCCAGAATTCTCATTACTGGGTTCTATTTTACCGGGATTGAATTGGTAGTAAATATTATTCAGGCCATAATTGACCTGTAATTTGTCATTCAAGTAATGTTTTAGGTCGTATTTCACATTGAAATTCCGGATGCCAGAGTTCCAATTAAAGCCCACAAAGTCTAATTTTAATCCATAGTAATAGTCCGAATAAATCAAGGAAAGGTTGGAGAAGAGTTTATCCGAAAAAAGATGGTTCCATCTAAAGTTACCAACCGCATTTCCATAGGTATTTACAAAGCTATCGCTTATGCCAAATACATCCCTACCAAAATAACCGGATAGAAATATGTTGTTGTTATCATTGATTTTATAATTGATCTTGGTATTCAGATCATAAAAATAGGCTGTATTGTCAATATCGAACAACGGAAGGAACAAATGGGCATAGGAAGCCCTTCCGCCAATTAGAAAAGCAGCCTTGTCCTTGGCAATCGGCCCCTCTAAAAGTAACCTACTCGCAACGGCTCCAATGCCCCCGTTCATCTTAAATTCCTTGCTGTTCCCTTCCTTTTGAAAAATGTCCAAAACCGATGAAACCCTTCCCCCATATCTGGCAGGAATACCGCCTTTATATAGTTTGATATCCTTAATGGCATCTGGATTGAATACCGAAAAGAATCCGAATAAATGGGAGGAATTGAAGATGATGGCCTCGTCCAATAGAATGAGATTTTGGTCTACCGAGCCACCACGTACGTTAAACCCCGATGCCCCCTCACCAGCATTTGTGACCCCAGGAAGTAATAAAATTGACTTTATAACATCGGCCTCACCAAGGATTACAGGTATTTTTTTGATAGTTCCCACAGAAAGGGTGTTGACACTCATCTGGGGTTTTCTAATATCCAATTTTTCCACGTTTTCCGTGACGACTACTTCCTGTAGCTGTTCCGCTTCTTCCGCTAGTTGAAAGTCAATTTTCTTATCCCTATCCAAAGAAATAGTTTGGATAATATCCCTAAATCCCAAATAGCTTACTACCGCCTGATAGTCGCCTTTGGGAAGCGTAATGGAATAAAAGCCATATTCGTTTGTTGTAACGCCACTTCCCAAGCTAGGAAAGGCTATTGTAACACCAATTAGGGTCTCGTTGCTGGATTCCTCCGTAATTACACCGCTTAGTGTATATTTTTCCTGGGCAAAAACATGTGTGTAAAAGCAGGAACAAAGAAATAGAAATAGCCAAAGCGGCTTGGTCATAGTAGTTTCTTTCAAAAATAACTAGAAATACCTAACCAATTAAAAGGTTAACGATATTTTAAAATTAAAAACTAAAAAGCCTCTAGTAAAGAGGCTTTTAAGTGGTAAATATTTGAGCAATTTATAGGGTACCCAATATTCTATTTAACGTATCACTGGGTCGCATTGCTATGGATTCCAGATTGGGATTTGGTTTGTAATAACCGCCAACATCCTGTGGACTTCCCTGTGCATTCATCAACTCATTCAAAATCTGTTCTTCACTACCCTTAATTTCCGAATTTATGGTAGAAAAAATAGACTTTAATTCGGTATCCTCATTTTGATTCGCCAAAGCCTCTGCCCAGTACATAGCCAAATAAAAATGACTGCCCCTAGTATCCAATTCCTTCACTTTTCGTGAGGGGGATTTATCGTTCAATAGGAACTTTTCCGTGGCGGCGTCCAGTGCATCGGCCAACACCTTGGCTTTTGGATTGTTATTTTTTTCACCATAAAATTCCAAGGATACACCAAGGGCTAGGAATTCGCCCAAAGAATCCCATCTAAGATGTCCTTCTTCCAGGAACTGCTCCACATGTTTTGGTGCTGATCCCCCGGCTCCTGTCTCAAAAAGTCCACCACCGTTCATCAACGGTACAATGGACAACATTTTGGCACTTGTGCCTACTTCCAATATGGGGAACAAGTCCGTTAAATAGTCCCTAAGCACGTTCCCAGAAACAGAAATAGTGTCCATTCCTTCCTTGATTCTTTTTAGCGTATATTTCGTTGCCTCTTCAGGGGACATGATTTGGATGTCCAGACCATCTGTGTCTTGCTCTGGGAGATATTTTTTTACTTTTTTGATAAGTTCGCTATCATGGGCCCTATTCGCATCCAACCAAAAAATAGCGGGGACATTGGTGGCCCTGGCACGGGAAACCGCCAATTTGATCCAATCTTCGATAGGTGCATCCTTCACTTGGCACATGCGCCATATATCGCCTTTTTCCACGGAATGCTCTAATAAGGCTTCTTCGGTATTTAGGTCGATAACCTGGACCGTTCCTGCTTTTGGAATTTCAAATGTTTTGTCATGAGAACCATATTCTTCGGCCTTTTGCGCCATGAGGCCCACATTAGGAACGGTACCCATAGTGGTAGGATCAAAAGCTCCATGTTCCTTGCAGAAATCTATCGTGGCGGAGTATACTCCTGCATAGCTACTATCAGGTATCACCGCTTTTGTATCTTGGACTTTACCTTGTGAGTTCCACATTTGTCCGGAATTACGGATCATCGCTGGCATAGATGCGTCGATTATAATATCACTGGGAACATGCAAATTGGTAATTCCTTTATCCGAATTTACCATGGCAAGTGACGGTCCTTCCTCTAGGACGTCATTGATTTCACTTTCGATGGCCGATTTTTGATCAGCCGATAGTTTTTCAAGCTTATTGAAAAGTACTTCTAATCCGTCATTAGGATTAACCCCTATTTTATCGAAAGTCGCCGCATTTTTATCAAAGACCGGTTTAAAGACAGTTTCTACTACATGCCCAAAGATGATCGGGTCCGAAACCTTCATCATAGTGGCCTTTAAGTGTACGGAGAACAAAACCCCCTTATCCTTTGCGTCTTGGACCTGTTCCCTTAAAAATGCCAAAAGTGCATTTTTGCTCATCACCGTAGCATCTATAATTTCGCCGGTTTGAAGCGCTATTTTATCCTTTAGTACAATTTTGTCACCGTCGGTGGTATTCAGAACGATTTGTGCCGAAGTAGCGGCAGGAATGGTCAATGATTTTTCGTTCGATTTAAAATCACCATGGGACATCGTAGCCACGTGCGTCTTGGAATCCGCTGACCATGCACCCATGGAATGCGGGTTTTTCTTGGCGTAGTTCTTTACCGCCCTTGGAGCTCGTCTATCTGAATTTCCTTCCCTTAAAACAGGGTTTACCGCACTTCCTTTTATTTTGTCGTATTTGGCCTTTATTTCCTTTTCTTCGTCCGTCTTTGGTTCGTCAGGGTAATCCGGTAATCTATATCCTTTCGATTGTAGTTCGGCGATGGCCTCCTTTAATTGCGGAATGGAAGCACTAATGTTCGGTAGTTTTATAATATTGGCTTCTGGTTGTTTTGCCAGTTCTCCCAACACGTCCAAATCATTGGGAACTTGCTGCTCTTTGGTCAAATATTCAGGAAAAACGGCTGCAATTCTACCTGCCAAGGAAATATCCTTGGTCTCGATTTCAATTCCCGAAGTCTTTGTAAATGCTTTAACAATAGGTAGGAACGAAGCCGTTGCTAGGGCTGGTGCCTCATCCGTTTTGGTATAGAAAATTTTGGACATTCGTATATTTTTTAATTCAAGAGGTGCAAATATACAATTTTATCCAGCCTAAAGTTGGAGCTAGCGCCTTAATATTTCAGGCTTTTGGGAAGTTTTGTTAAATAACAAAAGCCATATCAATGTACTAATACCTTGATATGGCTTTTTAGAAATAGCTTACAGACATGTTGTTCTAAAATTAATTAGAACTGCAACCCTTGGTTGCTTCTGCGTCACTAAATCAACGTTTGAAATGTGTTTCAATCTTAATTCTGTAACCAAGTATTTACTCTACATTTCGTTTTTGTTGCCTTAGCATTAAAATTAAAAACCGTGAGATTTATAAAATCTTATTGCCCACATGGGTTTAAAAAGCGACAGCCTTTAAAGCCTATGCTCATCTTCATAACTAATTCCCTAGAAAAAAGCTATTCCGATTAAGCCACAATATAAAGAACGCAAACTTTATAGTGATTGGAAGTTACTACTATCTACCTCAGTTTTCTTCCTAAAATCACACTTAAATATAATAAAAAAATCTTAAATAAAGGGTGTTTTTCCAACTAATTAATAATTAACAATTTATGAACTTTAGATGTTAACAATTGTTCATAAAAAAACACCGAAGGATTTTCGGTGTCTTTCTAGTATTATTCGGGTAAAGAAATTAAGAACGAACCTCTTTGATTCTTGCTTTCTTACCGGTCAAACCTCTAAAGTAGAATATACGTGACCTACGTACCTTACCTTTCTTGTTAACCTCGATTTTTTGCAGGGCAGGAAGATTGATCGGGAAGATTCGTTCCACACCAACAGTTCCAGACATTTTACGGATTGTAAAAGTTTCAGTTGCTCCGGTTCCTCTTCTTTGGATTACCACTCCCTTAAAGAACTGGGTACGTGTTTTTTCACCTTCCTTGATTTCATAGTACACGGTAATAGTATCACCGGCGGAGAAGTTTGGAAAGTCTTTCTTGGTTACAAATTCGTCCTGAACAAATTTTACTAATGATTCCATTTTATTTTTTATATCGGAATTAAATTAAAACAACGTTCACGATTATCGTCAGAGGTTGATTTAACAGGGTGCAAAAATACTTCGAAATTTAAAATCCACAAATTTTTTATTCTATTTATTTTCCTGGGGCTTTATTCCAGCAGGTCTGGTCGTAGTCTCTGCGTTCGTTCGTGCGCCATTTCTTCTCGCCATTGTTCTATTTTTCCAAAATTCCCACTCAGTAAAACCTCCGGCACCTTCACTCCTTTGTACTCCGCCGGTCTCGTATATACTGGTGGAGCCAACAATCCGTCTTGAAAACTATCCGTGAGGGCAGAAGTTTCATCGTTCAGCACGCCCGGCAGTAATCTTATTATGGTATCACAAAGGACGGCAGCCCCCAATTCACCGCCTGAAAGCACATAATCCCCAATGGAAATTTCCTTGGTTATGAACATGTCCCTAACACGTTGGTCAACCCCTTTGTAATGGCCACAAAGAATAATTATGTTTTCCAGTAAGGAAAGACTGTTCGCAATTTTCTGATTTAGCGTCTTTCCATCTGGGGTCATATAGATTATCTCATCATAGCTTCGCTGGGATTTCAGTTGGGATATACATTTATCTATCGGTTCTATCATCATCACCATGCCGGCGCCGCCTCCAAATTGATAGTCGTCCACTTGATTGTAATTGTTTTCCGTATAGTCCCGTAAATTGTGAAGATGGACTTCAACCAAACCTTTGTCAATGGCTCTTTTTAGAATTGAGGCATCGAACGGGCTTTTTAATAATTCCGGTAAAACGGTTATAATATCGATTCGCATGGTACGAGCTATTTTATTGCGCGGACCAAAAGTAGTGAAAACAGTGCGAATCCTTTTCCCAACCCATTTTCTCGTAAAGTCTTCGGGCAGGGTTGTCAACGGCCGTTTCCAAGGCCAAACCCTTAAATTCGTGTTCGGCACAAAATTGTTGTGCGCTTTTCAATAAAAGTGCACCAAAGCCCTGACCTCTGTAATCCGGATGTACAAAAAGGTCGTTTAGAATCAGGGTGGGTTTTAAGGATACGGAGGAGAATGTAAAATAAAGTTGGGTGAAACCCACAGGAACCTCTTCTGACAATGCAATGAATATAAGGGAGTCCTTATTTTGAAATCGTTCCCTTAAAAAATTCTCGGCTCTTTTTAAATCGGACGCTTGCTTGTAGAAAAACCTATATTGGTCAAATAATGGAACTATTTGTTCTAGGTTTTCAATATCGGCTTTTATGACAATCATGCTATAAAAAAAAGCTCCCTTAAAGGAGCTTTGGAACTTATTTCGTTTTCTTTTGTTTGTTGAGTTCGTCCTGTAGTTTCCGGCTAATTTTCTGTTCACGCTCCAAGGCCCTTCTTCTATGATCTTCATATTCTACTTCCAATTCGGCCAAATTTTGTTTTGCTTCCTGGGTCAGGATATTGCTATTTCTAAACCTGTAAACGAAAATACCAAGAAGAATGAAAAGCCCTATAATAATTGTCCATAAAATAATATTATAGGTGGCCTTTGAAACCGAAATCCCCAAGAAGGACATACTATCCTTTTCTTCGGTAACTGCTGCGAGGTTTGAAGTCGTTTCTTCCAGTTTTTTATTCAAGGAGCTAATGGTAGTTTCATGTTCTGAAATGGTCGCATTCAAACCGGCCGCTCTTTGGTTAAAGGCCCTAACCGAGTCCAATACATTTTCACGTAGTTTATAAAGGTTCACTTCCTTTACCACTTCATAGCGCACGCCGTCAGCTCGATAGTTTCCGGATTTTTTTGAAATATAGTCGAACTGACTACTTATAGGGCCGCTGTCCAAAGAAAGAGACTCATCTTCTTCAGATTCCTGCGCAAAACTTAAACTGGTGGTTAATAGGACTGCAAATAATATTAGTATCCTTGAAATTTTCATTCGTATTTAAATTTCCGTTTAACACTGATTTAGAGAAGACTAAAGTAAATTTTTAAAATTAAATGGTGAAAAACCTCAGCCTTTAATTAATAGGTACGTAAAAACTTTCAAAAAGGATGTTCTGTACCAAGTCTAATAATAGGTATAACGTCTTACTTTGGTAATATATTTTGCAAGTCTAATTACCTGTTGCGAATATCCAAATTCATTATCGTACCAAATGTAAAGAACCAAATTTTTACCGTTGTCCGAAACAATTGTCGCTTCGCTATCGTATACTGCCGGTGCCACCGATCCAACAATATCCGTTGAAACCAATTCTTTGCTCAAACTATATTTTATTTGCTCCACCAAATCACCTTCCAAGGCGTACTTTTTAACAATTGTATTGATACCTTCCAAGGAAGTTTTGTTTTTGATATCCAAGTTGAGAATCGCCAATGACCCATTGGGAACCGGAACCCTTATGGCATTGGAGCTCAATTTGCCTTTAAGATTGGGTAGGGCCTTGGCCACGGCCTCTCCGGCACCTGTTTCCGTAATCACCATATTGAGACCTGCGGCCCTTCCACGACGATATTTTGTATGCATGTTGTCTACAAGGTTCTGGTCGTTGGTGTACGCATGTATGGTTTCCAAATGGCCCTTTTTTATACCGACCGAATCGTCTATGACCTTTAATATGGGCGTAATGGCATTGGTGGTACAGGATGCGGCAGAGAATATATGCGTAGTCTCCGGGTCATACTCCAAATGGTTTACTCCATGGACGATATTGGGTACACCTTTGCCTGGTGCGGTTAAAAGTACTTTGGATACCCCCGTGGCATTTAAATGCCGCGATAGTTGGGCCTGGTCTCTAAATGCCCCGGTATTATCGATTACTAAGGCATCGGATATTTCATATTGGGTGTAATCTACTTCCTCGGGTTTATTGGCACTTATGATTTGAACTGTGGTACCATTTATCAATAATACGTTATCCTTGGCATTTACCGTGACGGTACCGGTAAAATTACCATGGACGGAATCGGTACGCAATAGACTGGCCCTCTTTTCCAATAGTTCCTCATTTAGTTCCCCACGCACGACTATGGCCCTAAGCCGCATTTGATTGCCTTTTCCGGTTTTGGACATGAGCTCCCTGGCCAATAATCGACCAATTCTACCAAAACCGTACAAAATGACATCCTTTGGTTTGATGTCTTTGTATTCCGTGGCCGACTTTAGTTTGTCAATAACAAATGCCTTTACGTTGTTGAAATTATTATCATCGGAATGATACTCATAGGTCAATTTGCCAATATCCAATTTTGCAGGTGGGAGTTTTAGATCATTGATGGCCCTAAGGATTTCAACGGAATCAAAGATGGAAATGGGTTTTTGCACGAACTCCCCGGCATACTCGTGTAACCGGATGATGTCGCTTACATTGTGATCTATCAAAGGATTTTTAAAAAGTACGATTTCTATGGACCTGTCGTACCACAGGTCGCTGATAATCTTTATGAATTCTGTGGTAGCTTTTCTTCTATCTGCCTGGAAGGCCAGCTCTTTTTCGAAGGATATTTTACGAGACATATGGTTTTTTTGTTATAAATAATGTCAAAATTAAGCCTTTTGTAAAGTTTTGTAACAACTAAATACAAAAAAAGCATCCGTTTATGGCGGATGCTTTCCAAACTTAAAATTTGAATTATTGAAAAATTAAGCGTTCTCGTTCGCCCTTCTCGTTGACCATGGTAATTATTGTTTTGCCATACCTGGAAATGGCTCCAAATGCGGTATCCGCATCTGAAATGTTCTTTATTTCCTTATCATCTACCTGCACTATAACCTTGCCTTCCAGGCCATATCCTCGGTAACGCTCCGGTACCCCGGTAATTTTTACCCCTGATTTTGTCCTGAATCTTTTTTGGTCGTCTTTGGTCAAATTTTTTACTTCCATGCCCATTGCAGGTACCACCAATAATTGTCGTTCCTTTAACACAACTGGCAAAGTGAGCAGTTCCTGATTTCTTTCAACGGTTACATTGATGGTGTCGTTCGGCCTTTTGGTGCCCAAATACCCCGTAAGGTCCGGGTACTTATGAATATCTATTTGGTCCACTTTTTTAATGATATCGCCCAATTCCAAACCTGCCTCATCGGCTCCGGATTCTTCCTCGATTCTTTCTATATATACCCCGTCGATATTGTTTATGCCTTTTTCTATGGCATCCCTTGTATTAACGGGAGCGGGACTTATACCCATAAACGCCTTTTGAACGTTCCCATATTCCATAATATCGTTTACTACTTTTTTTGCGATATTGCTGGGTACGGCAAAGGAATACCCCACATAGGATCCAGTTTGGGAGGAAATGGCCGTATTAATGCCGATAAGGTCACCATTAGTATTTACCAAGGCCCCGCCGGAATTTCCAGGATTTACCGCGGCATCCGTCTGGATGAAGGATTGATTGGAACGGGTATCCAGGCTTCTGGCCTTGGCACTCACGATTCCCGCAGTTACGGTAGATGTCAAATTAAATGGGTTTCCAACAGCCAATACCCATTCCCCGATTTTAGTATTGTCAGAATCCCCAAATGCCAAATAGGGCAACTTGTCATCCGTCTCTATTTTAATCAGGGCAATGTCTGAATTTGGATCTGTACCCACCAATTCAGCTTCATAGGTCTGATTATTGTTCAAGGTTACCTGCAATTGGGTTGCATTGGCTATTACGTGATTGTTGGTAACGATGTAACCATCTTGGGAAATGATGACCCCGGATCCTGTTCCTACTTGAGGGGTTACGGTACCTCCAGAACCATAAAAGAAGTCAAAAACACTGCTTCTACGGGTGCTAAGGGTCAGGTTCTTGACATGCACCACGGAGTTGACGGTACGTTCCGCAGCGTTCGTAAAGTCCACCTCATTGATGCCCGAACCTAAAGCGGAAGTTGGTGTATAACTTGTACTGAAAACAGGCTGTGCCTCATCCGTGGTTACAATGGCATAATTGGGTCGTTCAAAGAATAACTTATAGGCGCCCAGGGTAATGGCACCTGCAAAGATGGAAACAAGTAAAAGTCCTCCAATTCTCTTCATAATCTATACTGTTTTAACCTTTTAACAGTAAAATTACATCATTTCCATTTTTGTGGTAGTGGTTTAACGACTTTTTAACTGCAAGGAAGCCTCAATTAAATCATATCTTTGTGCTTTAAACTGGCCTATGACCGCTACTTTTTTTAAATATCAGGGAACAGGGAACGATTTTGTACTATTCGATAATCGGACCTTATTTTTTCCGAAAGAGAACCATGAACTCGTAGCTTTTTTGTGCAATAGGAGGTTTGGCATTGGAGCCGACGGACTCATTCTTCTTGAAAATGATGACTCCCTAGACTTTAGAATGGTGTATTACAATGCTGATGGCAAGGAAGGGAGTATGTGTGGAAACGGGGGAAGATGTGTTGTGGCCTTTGCCCAATTTTTGGGTATCATCGATGAAAAAACCGATTTCATTGCCGTGGATGGACCTCACAACGCAACGGTCAATGGGACTACGGTAAGCCTTAAAATGCAGGATGTAAAGGAGCTCAAGACCAAACCCAATGCCTTGTATTTGAATACGGGTTCGCCCCACCATGTGCAAGTGGTCACGAATCTGGAGAAGTTCAACGTGGCCAAGGAGGGTTCCAAAATACGATATGGTATCTATGGTGCAAACGGTAGCAACATCAATTTTGTGGAACAGGAGTCTAAGGACACTTTCAAGGTAAGGACGTACGAACGGGGCGTGGAGGATGAGACACTTTCCTGCGGAACAGGGGTTACCGCCGTAACGTTGGCAATGCACCATTTAGGTAAAATTAACGGTAACTATGCGAATATCAAGGCTATGGGCGGTAATTTGAAGGTTGAATTTGATTACAGCGATAATACCTATAATAATGTGCATTTGATAGGGGAGGCCAAGCAAGTGTTTAAAGGGGAGATTTCATGGTAAGTCTACAGGGAAATATCATAAAGCTGAGGGCCCTGGAATCGGCGGACTTAGATTTGCTTTTTGAATTGGAGAACAATCCGTCGGTTTGGGAAATCAGTGGTACAATTGCACCCTACTCGAGGGATGTCCTAAATTTATATCTTGAAAATGCCCACAGGGATATTTATGATGTCAAACAATTACGTTTGGTAATTTCTACCTTGGATAATGAGGCCATCGGTTTGTTAGATTTATTTGATTTCGACCCGAAAAATAGAAGGGCGGGAGTGGGTATTGTTATATCGGATGAAGGGAACAGAAACAGGGGGGTCGGTACGGAAGCATTGGAAATACTGTGTAAGTATGCATTCAAGACCTTAAATTTACGCCAGTTGTACGCCAATATTTTGGAAGGAAACGAACGAAGCCTGTACCTATTTAAAAAACTGGGTTTTGAATTGGTGGGAACCAAACGGGATTGGATTTTCAACGAAGGTATTTTTAAAAACGAACTGTTGTTTCAAAAGATTTTTAAATAATGTACATCAAAAAAATTGTGGTCGCCATTTTGCTGCTCGGATTGATAGGAGCAGGCATATTTGCGTATGTAGTCTATAGTACTTTTTTTACGCCCAATACCAGTTTTAACAATAAGGAGGCCTTTGTTTATATTGGCTCAAATGATTCCTTTGCCGATGTAAAGGAACAAATGGAACCACTGCTGACCGATGTTTCTTCCTTTCAAAAGGCCGCGGAAAGAAAGGGATATGCCTCCAACATTAGGGGTGGTAAATACCGAATTACTAAGGGAATGACCAACAATGATATCATAAACAACCTAAGGGTAAACAATATTCCCGTTCGCGTTTCCTTCAACAATCAGGAGAATACGGCCTCTTTGGCGGGTAGGATCTCCGAACAAATTGAAGCCGATAGTCTCAGTCTTTTGAAAGCCTTTGACGATGGGGATTTTTTGGAGGGTAACGGCTTTGACCAGGAATCCAAGTTGGCCCTCTACATTCCCAATAGCTACGAATTTTTTTGGAACACTTCCGCGGAGGAATTCCGGGACCGTATGCTAAAGGAGTATCAACGGTTTTGGAACGAGGATAGGCTGGCAAAGGCAAAGGCCCAAAATATGAGCCCCAATGAAGTTGTTGCGTTGGCATCCATTGTCCACAAGGAAACCGCCAAGGTGGACGAGAGGCCGCGGGTAGCCGGTGTTTATGTTAACCGATTAAAGGCCGGTATGCTCTTACAGGCGGATCCTACCGTAATCTATGCTATAAAAAAGGAAACAGGTAATTACGACACTATAATTAAAAGGGTGCTGTACAGGGATTTGGAAATGGACTCTCCCTATAATACCTATAAATATGCCGGTGTTCCCCCAGGGCCCATTACCATGCCCGATATCAGTGCCGTAGACGCTGTTCTAAATCCTGAAAAACACAACTATTACTATTTTGTGGCCAATGTTGAGGACTTTGGATACCACATGTTCGCGGAGAACATTGCGCAACATAACCGAAATAAGGAGCAGTATATCCGCTGGCTTAACGCTCAGAAAATCAACAGATAGGCTCTAATCGGAATTTTAAGACATGTTAACTAAAAGTGTATATTTTTAACAAATTCTTGCCATTTTACCTTTTTAACATGTCTAACTTTGCCCCCAGAAATTTAAGCAAGCACTTTTTTCGCTGTAAGTCTTAAGAAAAACACTTTATGAAAAGATGGATATTGTTTACTTGTCCTCTTATCGTGATTTTTATTTTTTCGAGCTTCAGTTTCAGTCTGTACAACGTTGAAGTTCCAGAAGCTCTAAAAGTAAAAGAACCCCCTCCGTTTTTGTTCCCCCAGGACAAAGCTTATTTTGAGAAAATGAACGTACGGCCGCCCTTTATTGGTAGCAGGTACATCGGTTTTAAGGAGGCCTTGGCCTTTAAGGAATCGCAAGGAAGCTATTCAGCTGTAAATTCCTTTGGTTATTTGGGTAAATACCAATTTGGTGTGAATACACTGGCTTTGGTAGGTGTACATGATTCCATACACTTTTTGGAAAACCCTTCTTTACAGGAAGAGGTATTCGAAAAGAACATTGCCCGAAACAAATGGATCTTACGGAAGGATATCAAAAGATTTGTAGGCAAACAGATCAATGGAATTGAGATTACCGAATCTGGAATCGTGGCCGCAGCGCATTTGGCAGGGCCGGGAAACGTAAAAAGGTATTTACGTTCCTTTGGTAGAACCGATGTTATCGATGGCTACGGTACGACCATCGCGAATTATCTTAAAATGTTTTCGGGCTATGACATTACGATGATCAAACCGGTAAAAAATCCTAGGATTTAAAGTAATAAGTAGATATGAAAATGGGAAAGCCTTGGCAGCGATGTCAAGGTTTTTTTATGCTTGGATGATAAAGATCGCGGGTCGTTTGTGAAGGTCCACCTGTTCAACTTTCCAATCGGAAGCGGTTTTGGTTCGGATAAATTCGGTATTCAGCGTAATATCGCAGGCAACACAGATTCTCGTAGTTCCTGAAACCGTTCTCACCAGTTCCTCCAATAATTTATTGTTCCTATAAGGGGTCTCGATAAAGATTTGGGATTGATTTTCTTCCTTGGATTTTCTTTCCAGCTTCTTTATTTGTTTTTTTCTTTCCGCACCGTCAATGGCCAAATACCCATTGAAAGCAAAATTCTGACCGTTCATGCCACTCGCCATAAGGGCAAGTATAATGGAGGAAGGGCCTACCAAAGGTACTACTTGGATTTGTCTTTCATGGGCGATGCGAACTACGGCGGCACCTGGGTCTGCGATACCGGGACAACCTGCTTCGGATAGGATGCCCACGTCGTTTCCTTCCAAACAAGGATTCAGGAAACTTGGTATTTCCGATGCTTCCGTAAATTTGTTCAGTGCAAAAAGTGTTAATGAGGGTTGCGATTTTCTAGGTGAAAGTTTCTTGATAAAATGACGGGCCGTCTTTTCGTTTTCTACAATATAGATGTTTATTTCCTCGATGGCCCGTTTTATGGAAATGGGCAACACTTCCAAAGGCGGGATTTCCCCAAGTGTGGATGGTATCAGATAGAGTTTGCCCTTTTTGGATGTAGCGTCTGCCATGTTATTCTGAAAGCTTTTTGGCAATTTCCCCACAGGCCGCATCTATCATCTGAAAGACCTTTTCAAATCCATCGACCGAATCGTAATATGGGTCGGGTACCTCTACATCACCTGTTTTGACTTCACTTAATAATAGTTTAACCTTACGTGCCTGTTCCTTGTTCTTGCTCAACCCGATGATGTTTCCATAATTGCTTTTGTCCATGGCATAGATGACATCAAATTCTTCCAAATCGGCAGCGGTTAGTTTTCGGCATATCTGATTACTGATATCGATACCGTATTTTCTAGCGACCGCAATAGATCTGGAATCGGGCGGATTTCCAATATGATAGCCTCCCGTTCCGGCAGAATCCACAAAAACCATGCTTGTATCTACCTTGTTTTTTAGAATGCCCTCGGCCAATGGCGACCTACAGATATTTCCAAGGCAAACCATTAAGACTTTGGTTTTCATACCTTTTTAGGAGAATTTTTTTGTCAGGTCATCTATATATTTTCGGAACTGTTTGTCCGTTTCAGCAAGGTTATCGACCGTTTTGCATGCGTGCAGCACAGTGGCATGGTCCCTTTTGCCTATTTGTGAACCAATGCTGGCCAAAGAAGCCTTGGTGAATTTTTTGGCAAAGAACATGGCCAATTGCCTGGCCTGTACAATATGACGTTTCCTGGTTTTGGATTGTAGGGTGGCTACATCCATTTCAAAGTAATCAGATACCACTTTTTGAATGTAATCAATGGAAACTTCCCTTTTTGTATTTTTTACGAATTTCTCAACGACCTGCTGTGCCAAATCTATGGTGACCTCCCTTTTATTCAAGGTGGACTGTGCGATCAATGAAATAATGGCGCCTTCCAGCTCCCTAATATTGGTCTTGATGTGTTTGGCCACATATTCAATAATATCATCCGGCATTTCCACACCATCACGATATAACTTGTTCTTTAAAATGGAAATTCGAGTTTCATAATCCGGACTCTGCAACTCCGCCGATAATCCCCATTTAAAGCGGGACAACAGACGCTGCTCAAAATCCTGCATGTCCACAGGAGCCTTATCCGAAGTTAGGACTACCTGTTTTCCGTTTTGGTGGAGGTGGTTGAAAATATGGAAGAACACATCCTGGGTACCGGACTTTCCGGATAGAAACTGCACATCGTCTATAATCAGCACGTCTATCAATTGATAGAAATGAATGAAATCGTTTCGGGTATTCTTCTTAACGGACTCGATATACTGCTGTGTAAATTTTTCCGCTGATATATACAATACGGTACGCTCTGGATATTTGTCCTTTATTTCAACCCCAATGGCATGAGCCAAATGTGTTTTTCCCAATCCAACGCCGCCAAAAATCAATAAGGGATTAAAGGAGGTGCCCCCGGGTTTATTGGCTACGGCCATCCCTGCGGAACGGGCCAAGCGATTGGAATCGCCTTCCAAATAATTATCGAAATTATAATTGGGGTTTAATTGTGATTCAATTTTGATATTCCGTATACCTGGAATTACAAAAGGATTGCGAAGTTCCGGGTTTTTGGATTTAATGGGGACGTCCATTTCTTGGGGACTCATATTGCCCCGGTTGGAACTAGGAATTTTTTCCGTGAATGGTTCTTTATTGCCATAGGTGTTCTCCATTCTAATAATGTACACCAATTTGGCAGTCTCACCCAATTGTTTTGTCAATGCGACCTTGAGCAATTTCACATAATGCTCTTCCAGCCATTCATAGAAAAATTTACTGGGGACTTGAATGCTCAAAGCATTGTTTGAGAGCTTTATAGGTTTAATGGGTTCAAACCAAGTTTTGAATGCCTGCGGTTGGATATTATCCTTGATAAATACCAAACAATTTTTCCATACGGAATCGGCAGTAACATTCATAATAATTAAAGCTCTTGTTATTGGTTAGTTAAAAGCGAACAAATTCTAAAAATAGAGACCATTATGTTGGCTCTGTAAGGTGGACAAATATGTGAACAAAAATTCTAAAAAAAAAATCAACGCCTATTGAATTTGACCTTTTTTTTTCTCATGTTCGTTGCCTACCAACGGGGGCTTTAAATATATAGTATTTAATTAGAAATCAATGGGATTTAATGAAATTTCTTTTCGGGTCAGATATGGAGAAACGGACCAAATGGGCGTGGTGTATTACGGTAACTACGCGCAATACTTGGAGATGGGAAGAGTTGAGTGGCTAAGGTCCCTTGGGTTATCCTATAAATGGATGGAGGAACATGGGGTAATGTTGCCGGTAATTTCCCTCAAGATCGATTACAAGATTCCGGCACTTTATGACGATCTTATTACGGTACGTACGCAGCTTAAAAAAACACCCTCCGTACGTATCGAATTTGACTATGTAATCTCAAATGAAAAGGATGAGGTTTTGGCAGAGGCAAATACCGTTTTGGTGTTTATGGATTCTTATAAGAAAAAGCCTATAAAGTGTCCGGAATATATCTTGGAAAAGTTGCCGTAAATTCTACAACGTTATTCGTGGACTTTGACCGAAATTTTGTGAAATGCTTCCAATTGTTCCAAAATATCGGATATCATTTCTTTTTGAATCGATAGTAGTATTTCACAATCCAAATGTAGCTTTTGGTCCACAATATCCAATTGATGTTTTTTAATGAATCGCATGACTGTATCCATTTCGGAATATTCGAAGACAAGGGTTATTTGCTGGGTTAGCACTTTTTCCATGATTAGGGAATTTTCCAAGGACATTTTGGCCGTTTCCCTGTAAGCGCTTATCAAACCGCCAACCCCTAGTTTGGTGCCGCCAAAAATTCGGACTACAACAACAAGAATGTTGGTTACGTCAAAGGATTGGATTTGTCCGTAAATGGGCATTCCTGCGGAATTATTGGGTTCCCCATCGTCGTTGGCCCTGTACCGGATATCGCTGACCCCCAATTGCCACGCATAGCAAACATGATTCGCCGATGGGTGCCGCTTATGGAGTTTCTCAAGTATCGGTTTTACGGCATCTTCGGACTCGATAGGAAAAGTATAGCCATAGAATTTGCTTTTCCTTTCCTTAAAAAGAACCTCCTCGCTTGGTTTATCGACCGATTGGTATTTGGTTGCTTCCGGTTCCATCTATGGGGTTTGTCCTAATAATATATACTCTATTCTGGTTCCCAAAGCCACAAGTACGATGCTTACAATGGCCAGGCCTATTCCAAACCAATTTTTACTACTTATCCGTTCCCTGAACAATAGAATTCCCAAAAAGGTAGAACACATGACAATGGCTACGTTGTTAATCGTAAATATTGAAGCGCTATTTAAAGTATTACTATCCAATGTCTTCATTAGAAAATAGATAGAAAAATAATTGGGAACACCCAAACATATACCGCCCAGCACATTCTTTAGATTTACAAGGATACCATTCTTAACGGCCTTTACTAAAACAAAGAGGGTACCACAGGTGGCGGCAGAGCCAAATACCATGGCAGAAAACAGCGGAAATTCTTCTTCTGGAACGGATATTTGTTGGGCGTATTTAATACTTGTATCGATTATGCCCGACCCTATGAAGACGGCTACTGGCAATAACAACAAGTACGTATGGTTTACTACCGTTTTTTTACGCATTGTAGCTAAATAGACTGCTGCCAAGGCCAAAAGGATGCCTAGGATTTCAAATAGGCCGAGCCTTTCCCCGTACATCCAGACACCAAATACGACAGGGATGGCCAAGGACATTTTAGTCGCTACCGATGCCGCGGAAACACCTATTTTTTGTGATGTTGCCGCCATTAGGTTAAAAACGATGATGAATAAAACCCCCAACGCCAACGTTCCCAAAAACCATGGCTTTTCAGTGGTTGTTGAAAACGTAACCTTTCCTTGGTAGAAATACAGGCCTACGGAACATGCGATAAAATAATTGACGATTATGGCATAAAGGGTCTGTACGCCGTATCTGGCATACATTTTAAAAATCACGAATATCAAGCTGGATGCAAGAACGCTTAACGCCAAGTATTCCATTACAACTTTTTGTTTAGCTCCGTAATATCTTCCTTGCCAACTTGAAGATTCCAGCAACGTATTCCCAATTTTTCCGCACTATCCGTATTTGCCTTGGTGTCGTCAATGAACAGTGTTTCTTCGGGAATCAAGGCGTTTTCGTTGAGTACATGCTCGTAAATATCGCTGTTGGGTTTCCGCATCTTGATTTGTTGTGACAGATAGAAGCCTTCAAAACAATTCTTGAACCGGTCAAAACGATCTTCGCCCATCGTCTTTTGTACATATTCAATGTGAAGGTCATTCGTATTGCTCAATAAAAACAAACGGTGGGATTCTTGTGCTTTCAAATTCTCAATGAATTCCAATCGGTGTTCCGGGAAATCAAGTAAAATGGAATTCCAGGCATCCAATAGATCAGTTTCCGTTGCTTCCGGATACATTTCCTTTAAACCTGCCAAAAAATCCTCAGAGGACATAAGGCCCATTTCATATTCCTTGCATAGCAAATCCAAAGCATCGGTATATTCCGTGTATCCAAAAGCGGCCATCTTTTTGAACACCGCCGTTTTGTCCAAATTGATGAAGATGTCCCCAAAATCAAATATGATGTTTTTTATCATTCCTTATTATTTTTAATTGGTCGTTTACTATTGATCTTTCTGTTGTGAGTTGCCCCTGCAATGTTGGGGCTTTAATTCCTTTTTCAAACGTGTTTTTGCCGATAAAGATTCGGGCTTCGTCCCAAAGATTTGCATCGATAAAAGCTTGCAGGGTTTTGGCCCCACCTTCCACAAAAACACTCAGTATATTCCTTACAAAGAGATTTTTAGACAACCCTAAAATAAATTTATCATTAAATTCAATAAACTGTAAATTATAATTTTGTATTTTATTATCTAAATTATTAATAGAACTAATAACAATGGTGGGCTGTTTCCCGTCCAAAACATGAAAACCTTTTGGTATTTTGCGATTTTTATCGATGATGAGTCGGATGGGTGCACTTCCTTTCCAAAGTCTTGTGTCCAATTTTGGATTGTCCTCCAATACGGTATTGGTGCCCACCAAAATGGCCTGTTCCTCGCTCCGCCATTTATGGACCAATTGCCTTGAATAGGTGTTGGTAATCCAATAAGGTTCGGCTTTGGAATTTCGAAGTTCCTTGATGGGCGCTATAAAACCATCGGCTGTTTCCGCCCACTTTAATACTATGTAGGGGCGTTTTTGTTCATGAAAAGTCAGAAATCGCCTGTGGTGTTCCCTGCATTCTTTTTCCAAAACTCCCATAGTGACCGAGCATCCAGCCTTTTCAAGGATTTCCATGCCTTTTCCGGCAACTTTTTCGTGTGGATCTTTTAGACCTATGACGACCTTGGGTATCTTGTTTTCAACAATGAAATTGGCGCAGGGCGGGGTTTTTCCAAAATGGGAGCAAGGCTCCAGGGTTACATAGAGGGTTGATTTTGAAAGCAGGGTTTTATCCTTTACGGAACAAATGGCGTTTACTTCGGCATGGGGTCCACCAAAAGGACTGGTGTAGCCTTCCCCAATAATACGGTCGTTGTGGACAATGACGGCACCTACGGAAGGATTGGGTGCTGTGGTGCCCATCCCATTTTTGGCGATTTCAAGGCAACGTCGCATGTATTTTTCATTCACGGACATAGAGTGGTTCTGGATGATGGCGTCCATACCCAATGGGTACGGCTTGTTGAAAACTGTTTTTTAGCTTTTTGCCCAATTCGTGTATCTTCACCATTCAAAAATAGTACTTTAAAGCCTATTATTTTAAAGCAATGCAAGAGGTTGAAATACGGGAGATAAGACCTACCGATAATGAGGAAGTGGCACGAGTAGTGCGCGAGGTTTTGGTAGAAATGGGCGTTCCCAAAGTAGGCACCGCCTACGCGGATACTGCCTTGGATCGCATGTACGAAACTTATGATGTGCCTAGGGCCACCTATTTCGTTATCGATGACGGTGGTAAAATCATTGGTTGTGCCGGTGTTGCCCAGTTGGAAAACTATGATGGCAACGTTTGTGAGCTTCAAAAAATGTACTTTTTGAAGGCTGCCCGTGGGCGTGGTTTGGGTGCAAAAATGATGGAGACCTGTTTGGAACGCGCACGGGAATTCGGTTTTGAGAAATGTTATTTGGAAACCATGCCGTACATGGAGGATGCCCAAAAGCTCTATAAAAAGTCCGGTTTCGAATATATCGATGCGCCCATGGGAAATACGGGGCATTATTCCTGTCCAGTTTGGATGCTGAAGACCTTGTAATATGTTGCTCAGTGAATTAAAAAAGATTTTTCATAAAGAATTGGATGCCCTTTACGGAAAAGAGGAGGTTTCCAGTTTTTTTTATTTGCTGATTGAGGAATATCTGGGTCTGCAGCGATTTGTCCTTGCCATTCAGCCAGACTTGCGAATTCAAAAGGATGAGGAACCCAAGATGTTCGAAGCATTGTCAGAATTGAAAGAGCATCGCCCCATTCAACATATAATCGGGTCGGCGCACTTTATGGGTATGGACTTCAAGGTGGGTCCGCAGGTGCTGATACCCCGTCCGGAGACGGAAGAATTGGTGCGATGGGTGTTGGCCGATGTGGATAAACAGGCCAATCTGGACATTTTGGACATGGGAACGGGGAGCGGTTGTATCGCCATCGGCCTTGCCAAATCCTTGAAAAATGCAAGTGTTCAGGCTCTGGATATTTCGGAAGAGGCGCTTGAAGTCGCCCGAGGGAATGCCCTTAAAAACGAGGTCGAAGTTCATTTTTTTAAGGCCGATATGTTGGATTTTCATAGTAAACTGTCATTTGATATAATTATATCCAATCCTCCTTATGTCAGGAAGTTGGAAAAAAATAAAATGAATAAAAATGTACTATTGTTCGAACCTGAGTCCGCACTCTTTGTCTCCAATGAAGACCCATTGATTTTTTATAGTGGAGTGGCCCGTTTTGCATCCAAACATCTAAAACCAAACGGTATGTTGTACCTGGAAATCAATCAATACCTTGGCCCTGAAACATGCACCTTATTGGATACCTTCGATTTCAATACCATTGAATTGCGCAAGGATATGTACGGGAACGACCGAATGATAAAAGCCATAAAGAATAGCCAACTATGAATATTGAAGAAACCATCAAGGCCTTACGGGAGGAGCTGAGAGACCACAACTATAATTATTATGTGTTAGACAAGCCAACGATTTCCGATTATGAGTTTGACATGAAACTCAAGGATCTTCAAGCTTTGGAAGCACAGCATCCCGAGTTTTATGATGAAAGTTCGCCTACCATCCGCGTGGGTGGTATGGTTACAAAGCATTTTGAAACCGTTGTGCACGAGCATCGCATGTATTCCTTGGACAATTCCTATTCCAAGGAGGATCTGGAAGATTGGGAAAAACGAATCCAGCGTAATTTGGGCGACGCACCTGTATCCTACACCTGTGAGCTTAAATATGACGGCGCATCTATCAGTATAACCTATGAACACGGGAAATTGGTGCGCGCGGTGACCCGTGGCGACGGTTTTCAGGGCGATGATGTCACCACAAATATCAAAACGATCAAGTCGGTTCCCTTACAATTAAAAGGGGATTATCCGGAAAAATTCGATATACGGGGGGAAATCATACTGCCATTCGACGGTTTTGCCAAAATGAACGAGGAGCGTATCGCCAACGGGGAAGAACCTTATATGAATCCCAGGAACACGGCTTCGGGAAGTTTGAAATTACAGGATAGTTCTTTAGTGGCCCAACGGCCGTTGGAGTGTCTTTTGTACAGTATTGTTGGTAGGAACACGGGGATAAGCACCCAGTTTGAAATGTTGGAAAAGGCGAGGGAATGGGGTTTTAAGGTGCCCACCGTGGCCAAATTGTGCCATAGCACCCAAGAGGTGATGGATTTTGTGGAATATTGGGATGTAAACCGACACAGTTTGCCGTACGAAACGGACGGCGTAGTGGTGAAGGTGAACAGTATCCAACACCAGGAGGAACTGGGGTATACCGCCAAATCCCCAAGATGGGCCATGGCCTATAAATTCAAGGCGGAGCAGGTATACACCGTATTGAACGAAATCACCTATCAAGTTGGGCGCACTGGGGCAATAACCCCTGTGGCCAACCTGCAGCCCGTTTTGTTGGCGGGAACGACCGTCAAACGGGCCTCCCTACACAATGCCGATCAAATCGAAAAACTGGATATAAGGGAAGGGGATACCGTTTTTGTGGAAAAAGGAGGGGAAATCATTCCCAAGATCATTGGGGTGGATGTATCCAAACGGCCAACAGATTCCAAACCGACGCAGTATATTTCGGAGTGCCCGGAATGCCACACAGCCTTGATCCGAACTCCAGGCGATGCAAAACATTATTGCCCCAATGAATATGGCTGTCCGCCCCAGATTACCGGTCGGATTCAGCATTATATTTCTAGAAAGGCCATGGATATTGAAGGGTTGGGCGGTGAAACGGTGGAGTTGCTCTTTAAGGAAGGCCTGATCAATGATTATGCGGATTTGTACGACCTTACCAAAGAGCAATTGTTGCCCTTGGAGCGGATGGCGGAGAAATCGGCAGAAAATTTGGTCCAGGGGGTTGCGGATTCCGTTAAGGTGCCTTTTGAGCGGGTTTTGTTCGCCTTGGGCATTCGCTATGTGGGCGAGACCGTTGCCAAGAAGTTGGCGAAAGCCTATAAATCTGTCGATGCACTGATGGTGGCGACCAAGGAGGAGTTGGTTTCGGTGGACGAGATTGGCGACCGGATTGCGGAAAGCGTCGTGGATTTTTTCCAAAACCCAAAGAACTTGGATGCTGTAAGCCGATTGCGACAGAAGGGGGTCCAGTTGGAACTATCGGCAGAAAAACTGGAAAACCAAACCGATGTTTTGCAAGGTGCTACCTTTGTAGTGTCGGGCGTATTCGAAACAGTGAGTCGGGACGAACTTAAAAAACTAATTGAGGACAACGGCGGCAAGGTGGGTTCCTCCATTTCTTCCAAAACAGGATATTTGGTCGCCGGGGACAAAATGGGACCTAGCAAAAGGACCAAGGCGGAGTCGTTGGGTATCCCGATTATCACGGAAAAGGAGTTTTTAGCAATGATTTAAATAAAAGGTATGGATTATTTCATTATCAGTGCAATACTGGTTTTTATTTCTGCAATTTTTGGGTACATCAATGTCCGATTTTTGAAGTTGCCCAATACTATTGGCCTGATGCTGATCACCATTGTGTTTACCTTAGTCGTTTTTGTTATAGGTTATGTGGATGACACCCTTTTAAATGCCGAAAGGTATATTATTTCCAAAATCGACTTTAAGACCGTGCTCTTGGATATCATGCTGAGTTTTCTGCTTTTTGCCGGGGCCCTGCATACGAACTTTGAGCAATTGAAGGTGCAGCGATGGCCCATTTTGGTTTTCTCCACCTTGGGTGTTTTGGTCTCTACCTTTTTGGTGGGTACCATCATGTTTTATCTATTGAAAATGACGCCCATGGACGTAAACTATATCCATTGTTTGCTTTTCGGGGCGCTTATTTCCCCAACGGATCCCATCGCCGTTTTGGGAATCTTGAAACAAGCGGGAGCTCCCAAAAAGCTGGAAACCAAAATTGTGGGCGAATCCCTGTTCAACGATGGGGTAGGCGTAGTTGTGTTTTTGACGATTTTTAAAATGGCCTCCTCCGGTGGTGCCCCAGTAGAACCCATCGAAATTTTGGAGCTTTTTGGGGTAGAGGTCATTGGTGGTATTCTTTGGGGATTATTGATTGGTTGGGTTACGTACCGAATGATGCGCAGTATAGATGATTACGATATCGAGGTCATTATTACGCTTGCCGCGGTAATGATGGGAACGGTGGTGGCCCAAAAGTTGCATCTTTCCGCACCATTGGCCATGGTAACTGCAGGTTTGGTCGTGGGGAACGATACGGTGCGAAATTCGGCCATGTCCAAAACCACGGAAACTTATGTGGACAAGTTTTGGGAATTGCTGGATATTCTCCTTAACACCTTGTTGTTCGTGCTCATCGGTATGGAGATGTTGGTCATCAGTTTTGAAACCAGTTATATCGTAGCCGGATTGATTGCCATTCCCATCGTGTTGGGATGTCGTTTTTTAAGTTTGTTGATGCCCATAAAGTTTTTTGAGAAACGGTTGGATTTTGTACCCGGAACCAATTTGGTCATGACCTGGGGCGGACTGAGGGGCGGGATATCCATCGCCTTGGCTTTGGGTCTGACGCAGGATATGAATCGGGATTTGTTTTTGGTTATAACCTATGTAGTGGTGGTCTTTTCCATTATTGCCCAAGGTCTCACTGTTGGTAAATTAGTAGAACGCGTTACAAAATGAAACCAAAGGATTATACCGAATTTGAAGCGACACTTTTAGCATCCCATCCAACATCCGATTGGCCAGAGGGACTAAAAGCCCTTTGGTTCGATGCCAAAGGCGACTGGGAAGCATCCCACGACATTGCCCAGGAAATGCATAATTCATTAGGGAGTTGGATCCATGCCTACCTCCACCGAAAGGAGGGCGACCGATTCAATGCCGGCTATTGGTACCGACAGGCAAATAGGCCTTTTTCAAAATTGTCCTTGGAAGAGGAGCTTCGGGAAATTGTGGAATTTGTAATAGGGTAACTGGGATTTCTTTGGATGAAAATCTATGATTACAACGTATTGTGTTTGGAATACCCCGGAGGTTGAATCCCCTTCATCCGCAAATAGCTAACTGCCTGTGCCCTGTGGTGGACCGTATGGTTTTCGGCTCGGAGTATGAGGTCAAGATGGGTATGGCCCTCCAAATACCAAGGTTTTACCTTTTCTCGTCCCTCTTTTAAGAAGTCATCTTTTAATCCCTTCAAATTTGCCAATACATAATCGAAGGTTTCATTAAGATACGCTACAATCATGGCCTTGTTCTCTTCCGGACTGCGTTTTTGGAGACTATCTGCATTAAAGACACTTACGGGGTCCGGAAGGTCAAAAAAGAAAGGTGCATCCTTTAAAACGTTAAAATCGGCATAGGTCTTTTCATCCTTCAACACCCCCAGGAACATGTTATTCGTATACCCGATATGCAAAAAGTGCTGGGCAAAGCTCATTTGCTCCGGACTGGGCCTGAATTCCAAGTCCTCTAAGGGCATGGCGTCCAAAACGGCCATTGTATAGCTCCTTGATTTTTCCCATCGGTTTATCAAAATATCCGCAATACTGGAATCCTCTTTTTCCAATTTTGGCATTTTGCTGGCAAGGAGTGTCAGCGGACTTAATCCGAGCCATCCCATCAAAAGTCTTCTTTTTAAATTAGGTTTTGAATTCATACCAATACTGAATAATTTATAGTTTTATAATTTATAAATCTTCAATATACCCATTTTAAACTAGTGGGTAACCCTTTGGCCCTTTATCAATTGGAGGGCACGGTGGATTTTTCGGTATCAAAATAGTTGGAAAGGATAGAGGCGAGCGCTTCCTCACCGTTTAGGATTCGTTCTATTTTGTCCCAGGTATTCGGGTTGAGGACGGGCACCAAGGGTTGGTCCACTTTTTTTATTTTATGGAATACTTTTTTGATCTTATTGTCCCATACCTTGTGGTATTTTAAAAGATCGTCGGGGTAGACCGTTTTTCGTTTTGTGCCTTCGTTGATGCCTCGGAAAGGGCTGGAAATATTCAGGTAGCCATAATCATCGGTCAGTTGTTCCCCAGGCTGGATATCGCGAATGGCAATCTCAAAATCGTAGGCCGTGGTAAGACAATTGGAATTGAAACTATGGTTTACATAACGCCCATGGTCCCAGCAAAGCACCAGGTTTCCGTTGTTGTTGCGATAGGTATAGGTGTCCAATATTTCCTGATACAGAGGTTCCATATTCTGAAAATCCAAGGGACTGAATTCCCGGTCCAATTTGTCCAAAACCCAGGTGATGGTCCCTGCGGGAATAAATTTGGTGGCCACGACGCCATAGCCTACTTCGTTGCTTATAAATCGTAATTCGGTATGCGGGTGAATCATTTTTATTAATGGTTTTAAGTGTCTCTTTATGAGTTGGTTATAAGAAACATTCTACTCCCAAACCCCATTCGGATTAAAAACTAAAATTAGATTATTTCTCAATACAAATGCAGGGATCAACGCTATTTCGATACGGAATTTTTCGACTTTTTTGTAAAGTCTTTCGTTGTATTTTTTGCAGTCCGACAGCGCTTCGATACCTATGGAAGCGACAAGGAAGCTAATTTTAATGTAGATTTCTCATACTCCTTTCAGTCGACTTCGACTCCGCTCAGTCTGACAGGTTCGAAATGAAACTTGATAAAAGCGGTTCGACCTGAAAACTCCTTACTTAAAACTGTTATCGGGCATAATGCTCAAAGAATTCCTCGGTATCCTTGATATCCTCCAATCTTAACATCCAACACACTTCGGACAGATCAGAAAAATCGACCCCGTTTTGTTGCACGGCCTCATTCAAATACCGACCTTCCTTACCATTATACTTGTTGGAGAGGTCCACCGCCAATTCCCAAACCGATTTCAATTGAGGATCCGTCACTTGCTCCTTCCATTGCGTATAGCCCGGTGTGCGGAAACCTGGGGTGCCATTGCCCACGGCATTGCCATCGGGGATTTTGTGATAATCGGTGTTCTTTTTTGCAAAATCCAATAATTCCGGTGTGGTCACTTCCTCGTTCCAATCGCTGTGCTGCACAATGTGGATTCGTTTGGTGGTTTCCAAATCCGGCAGTTTTGACTGCAGGGCCTTTACGAGTTTGGCGGAGAAGTCGGACTGACCCGCCTCCGCAATCCAGATATCGCCTTGTGCCTTCAAGGTCGTCATCGCCTTTTGGGCCACTTCTTCCGCAGCGGCTTCCATGCGATTGTGGGCATCGGTCCAGTTTTTACCAAAGGCTTGTTGAAACAAATCATTGGGCGGCACGTACAGTCCCTCTTGAATACCGTAGGTTCCAGCAACGGCATGGTAGTTCACATGCATAAAGTTGGGGTGGGACATGAGCGTTAAAAGTCCGGCTGCTGCTTGAAGATCATCCACATCGGTCTTACAATCAAAATGCATTAACAAGAGGTCTTTTCCCAAATCGAATCTAGGTTGTCCGTTGTATAACTCTAGCGCTTGCAGGTACTTTTGGGCACCGGCCTCGGTCTGGTCGGTTAAAAATCCATTGAGTTCCGGATGCGCTTCATTTATATAAGTGAGCAGTCGGGTCCTATTGTTTCCAAACGTTTCATCGTCAAAATCTACATATTCCGTACGTAGACTGGATATTTTGCCATCCTTGAAGGTAATATAATTATCTGTTATAATTGGTTTTTCGTGCAGGAATTGGATACGGGTATCTATCTTGGAAGCCCGTACCTTTACCGTGCCGTTTTCCTCTTGTACAGTTTCCAGGACTTCGTAGCTGGGGTCAAAAACAGCATCCCATTTTAAGAGTTCCTCATATCCCTCATGGGAATAGGTCATGGTATAATCACCTTCTTCGGTCACAAGGCTATCCGCCATCAAATTCGGAATTTTAGCATAGTCTGAGGTATCCAACATTCCAAAGTATTCCTTTGCCACTTCCTGGGGAGGTATTTTTTCCGATTGTTTACAGGAAGTAAGTCCGATGGCGCAAAGTGCCAATAAAAATAATATTCTATTCATTTTCATTTTTTAAAGGGATTATCCAAACATTTTTTTCAAGGTCGATGCTACCGCCCATATGTTCCTGAACGACCTTCTCCGTGATGCGAAGTCCTTTTTCGGCCATTTCTTCAAAGGTATCCATGCCATCGTTGGGAAAATTTTGTCGGGTTCTGTGGATGTGAAACCGATTGGAAAATTTTCTTCCAAAGGCTTTCTCCACACCTTCCTTGCCCAACATAAAACCGAGCATACCTCCCCAAGTGGCCGTAGGATTGTCCGAATCCCAGCCTGTAAGCACCCCGATTTTTAGGGTCTCCTTCAAATCGCCCTTACCATAGAACAAACTCACCAAACTGGCCGCAAAATTGATGCCCGCGGCAAAACAGCCATTGCAATATAAATTTTGGGAGGTGATGTCATACCCATCCAATTGTTGTACCTGATATCGTTCATAAATGGAATCCCGGGTTTGTTCCCAAGGAATCCCGGAGTTGTATAAGTCAAGGACATAGTCGTACATTTTGGCAGGATATTCGTCATTTGGCAACCCTTCCCGGGCCTTTTGGGCCATATTTTTTATGCGTTGGGGCCTATTTTCCTCGGAAGGAACTGCGGCGAGGGAATACATGGTTACATAAAACTGTGAAATATCCTCGGCTTCTTCACGGGCCACGGTGCGTATTGGAAGGTCCGCGAGTTTGTTCGCTATATCTGTTCGGGCAGGGGCGAAAAGACCGAAAATCTCCGTGGTCAATTGGGCATCTATCATTTCAAAATGTTCGTTCCGTTCCGGACTGCCCGTCTCCGGGGGCAACACGCCTTCCTGCATGAGGTCAAAGGCCTTTTGATTGGATACCCATAGATAGTTTTCTTCCTCGGGCCTGATGTGTTTTAACCACCCGTCCCTGATCTGTTCCGGACTCAATAGACTGGTATTGTTCACATCTAGCAGATGCTGGTACATATATTCGATGTCCGTATCATCGTCCGCGCCCCATATTTCAGTAGTGTCCCGAAATACAAAATCAATAGTAGGGGAGAGGTCGCTGGGTTCACCATTGGAAAAAATACTGGGTTGGTCCAGTTGGCCCCAATCTTCACGGGTATAAAACTCGCCTGTTTGTATTTCTCCAATGTTCCCTATTTTATCCATTTCCGTTACCAGCCCCGTCCAATTGGCAATGCACTGTGCCAGCCAAAATCCGTAGAGTTGGTCTTTGTACGCGTCCCGGGATATGGTAATGGTTTTCGTTTTTACCACCTCTGCTTTTCCCTTTGTTTCGTTTTTACATGCCAACATGCTTAGGATGAGTACAGGAAGGTATACTAGTTTTGGCTTCATGGAGGAGGATTTACTAAATAGGTTGATTATTCCTTAAAAATAGGGGATAGCTGTTGATTTGGCAACTTTGGGTTTCTAACGCTCCTTGCAGTCGACTTCGATTCCCATAGCACTTTGATCAGGGTAGGTCGCTCCGTCTGACAGGTTCGAAATGACAATACATACATAGAAAGAGGCGCAAAGCACCTTACTTCAACCGCATTTCAGGAAACGGGATATAGGTATCATCGCCGGGAACTTTGGGGAATTTCTTGTCCATCCAGTCCTGTTTTTGCTGTTTTAGTTTTTCCCGGTCCGAAGACACAAAGTTCCACAGCAAATAATGTTCCCGCCCCAAGGGTTTGCCCCCGAACAACAATAGCTGCGTGTTTGCCTTCACGTGAATGTCGCAGTGATCCTCCGTTTTGGATATCAGCATTTGGCCGGCCTTGATTTCTTGGTTCTTTTCCAAAACACTGCCCGTGACCACCACAATGGCGATTTCTCCTTCCAGTTCCCCATTGATTTTAATGGTCTTTTCCTCCGGACTTTCAATTTTAAGCATAAATAAGGGTGAATAAACATTTAGGGGCGATTTACGGCCATATCCTTCTCCGGCCACCAGGGTATATTTGGTGTTCCCCTCTTCCCAAATGGGTAAGTCCTCTTTGGGAATGAACTGAAAATTAGGTTCGATCTTCTCCAATTCCTTGGGTAAAGCTACCCACACCTGATAACCGTGCATGGTAAATTCGGTCTCTGTTCGCAAATGTTTCGGGGTGCGTTCTGTATGTGTCACGGCTTTTCCGGACGTCATAAAACCTACATCCCCGGGGGTAATGATTTGGTCGGCGCCCGTACTATCCTTATGGGCGATCTCACCCTCGAAGAGGTACGTCAGCGTACTGAGTCCCGTATGCGGATGTTGGTCTACGTCCATATAAATACCTTTGCCCAAGGTAGCGGGCCCCATATGATCTATGAAGGTAAAGGGACCTACTTGTCGTTTTTTACGGATGGGTAGGAGTCGCCCTACAGTAAATTGGCCAATATCCGCCGGTTTTTCATCCACCAGTATTTGATTGTTTGTCATGTTTTTTGGGATTTTTTGTTTAAAGAGTGCTATAGTATCCTTTTTAAGGAAGTTACTTAAAAAACCAGCACAAACTCGTATTATTTTTTTCTTAAGTGCAAACCTAATACACGAATAAAGAGTTACCGGACCTTTTTAAGATAGACCTCTGGGACAAATGGATTTGCCTGTAACCTTAGAAAAAAGATAGCAATATAAATGCATCCTTAGTATAGGACCATATCATTCAACCTGCTTTCTGTACCTCAAAATAACCAACGTAATTATATAGATCAAAACGATGCCAAACGGAATTACTATAAACCGATACTCCGGAAAAAGATACCATAGCACAAGCACCAAAATGGTTCTGGTCAACGTGTGAAAGATGCCACTCCAATGTTTGATGATCCAAGAAAAGGGCAACCACATCAATCCGGTCAAAATGCCCACGGTCATGGGCAGGGATGTGTAATCGACCAAGAAAAAGGGAATAGCTATGGAATACACTAGAATCGCCTGGCCGGCCGTGTAAAGAAATAGGGTGTCGAACTCGTTTTTGGGCTTTGTTTTGTCCAAGAAGTTTTCACCGGTGAACTTTGATAGGAACAATCCTAGGTAGACGATACTGCCGGTACCAATAAATATGGACCAAACCGACACAAACTCAGAGAAAAAAATTCCAATGAAACCAATGATGGTCCAAACAATCAATCCTGCCAAGGGCGTTGCAAGAAATTTTTGGTTGGCAAATTCTATGCGTTGTTCTTCAAGTGTTCTGTTCATGACCTATCTCTTATTATTTGTACTCAGTCTTTTATTTCTTCCGATTTCCCCGTGATACCCAAAAACTATGGTTTTATCGAAATTTAATTAAAATCTATTCGATTTACAGGAGTAATTTAAATTTGGGCAATATTTGGTTTCACATCTAGCCTTTTTCTTCGATTAACAATCAACAACCAAAAGGACAACAATATCAAACACCCTACCATAAAAAGCGGTACATAGTACATTTGTTGTGTAGGTATATTTATGGCTACCAGCAGGGCTCCCAAGGAAATGATACCCGCAACAACAGCATAACCCATTTCATCGTAGAACCATGCATAGGGGAAGAAATGGGCGCCTGTGATGATGACATAGGTCATCACGAAATAATCTGGATTGTCCTTAAGCACAAAGAACAAAAAGGGAAAATAGAAGAGCTGCGCAAAATTGAGCCACATGCCCAATGGCTGCAAAGGATTCGTTTTGGTCGTCCATTTGGTTTTAAGAATTTTGGATAATCCATATGCTAATGGTAACATAATCATACCTATATAGAATGTCCACATACTTTGAGTAAAGGGTTCTTGTGGCAAGGTCCAGATGTAGGCGATTATGGACCAAACAATTGCCGCAGAAATGATAAAATCGATACCGCTTTTGGCGTTGATGGCCAGTTCTAACTTTAACTTTTTTAAATCCCTTTTGTCCATGATACTTTTGAATTGATTACCCAACAAAAGTAAATTGGTCCAGAGAAAACTAATAATTTGTGCTACCCAAGTGTAGTATTATGGGGATAGGCTGAGGAAATATTACATTAGTACCAAATGAAAGGGCGTAAATAACGTTTTAGTTGAATGTATCTTTCGTATAATTAGTTTTTTAAAAACATCCTCATTTTTTCATTTACCACTTCCGCTCGATCAATGGATAAAAAATGTCCTGCGTTTTGAACAATTTCACCTTTACCATTTGGAAGGGAATTGGCGATTTCAACTGTTTTTTCGGTATTGATCATATCGTCATCACCAATCAGTACCAATATGGGCATATGCAAGGATTTCAATTCGTCATTTGAAAAAGGCCGCATGTTCGTGATGAACTTATTTTCTGATTCTAAATCCAATCCTAATGTGTATTGTTTTAAATAGGCGTCGTTAATTTTATCCACATTTTCGGACATACTTTCCAGGCTTTGTTCTATTTGTTTTTCTTTGGAGGCCAGTAAGGTTACAATGTTTTTCAATAAATCCATACTTGGTCTAATCCAAGTAAAGGTTTGGGCCGGACTCAATAAAATTAGGCTTTTGACTTTGCTTTGATTATTTAATGCCAAAGTAACGGCCAACCAACCCCCACGGGAAGCACCAATTAAATGATATTGGTCCAAATCCAAAACATATAAAACCTCTTCATACCAATCCGTTACTTTTTCTACACTTTCAATATCATTATACAAATAGGATTTTCCAGGCTCCAGAATGAAGTCAATGGCGAATACCCTATGGTTCTTGCTAAGTGACCCAATATTTGGATACCACATGGTAGAACTGGCATTCATTCCATGCAGTAATACCAAGGGTTCCGCATTTTTCGGACCGCTTACGATAACATGGGCAATTCCATTCGTAGTGGTGATGTATAACTCTTCATAGGACACATCCCACAAGCTAAGGGTTTGGTCATAGGCTTTATAGTAGGCCTCCTTGGAAGGCGACGGATCGGTGATGTACTTCGGCACTTTTTTGTACTCGGCATATTTGTCAGCACAATTTGTGAATAAAAGTAAAACGGAAAGCAAGCATAACAATCTCATAGCATCGTTTAAAATAAGGAGAAAATATAGTGTAAAAAACATTTTGAAATACAGGCACCTATTACCGGATAGCAATTAGGCGTTGCATGCTGGGTATAATAGACAAAGTTTACCTAAAAGTTTCCTAATCTATTATTTTCCCATAATCGACACGGGCTTTTGCCAAGCCTTTAGGATAGGGGTCCAAGTACAATTCATAGCCCTTTAAAAGTTTCAATTTTTTGGTTTCGCCCTTTTCAATAGGTATTTCCTCAATGACGTTTCCAGTTTGTTGGATTCTGATGGTAAAGGGCCTAACCCCAATATTTTTGACGATGCCATAGCAATCCTCCCCAAAATAGGGGTTTATGTTGGCATCTTGCCCGGTTCCTTTCCCGGTCATGATCATACTTTGGGAAGGTTCCAATACGAATTCTGTCTGGGCCGAAACTTCAAGATAAAGTAAGAACAGTAAACAGGTTGCTAAAATTGATTTTTTCATTTGATGCTGGAGTTTTAATTGTCATGTGACGGCACGAGCAGGGTACTATCTATTCTCTACCCGTCACTTCTTTGAATTTTTCAATATTAACATAAATGACGGCCCACTGATGGCCGTCCAAATCTTCAATATTTCTGATTTGCATAAATCCTTCGTCAATAGCTTCCGTAAGCTCTTTACCACCAGCGTTTAAACATTTAGCAACGATTTCATTGACCTTTTCTAGACTTTCCACGGGAAGCGTAAAGGTTGCGATTCTGCTTGTCTTGGGGTCCGCTATGTTTTTCAGTTCGACTTTTTGGGACATCTGGTAGGTCTGGAGCATTAGGTATATATGATCACCCCAAACCATACACTTTTGGTCATCAAAGGTAAACAGGGGATAGTTTATAAATCCCATCTGGCTATAAAAGGTCATGGATGCCTCAATATCTTTAACCGGTAAATTGATAAATAGTTGTTTCATGACCTTTGTTGTAACGCGCTCTAAATTAGGTTATTAAAGAGCCTTTGACGGTTCCTGTGCCAAAAGCCGTATTGCTAAAAGTACCTTCAACTAAAGTACGAAAACGGAAGTATTCCTTTTTAGAAGTAGGGCCAGGTTTTTCTTCTACTTTTAATGGCGCGAGTAGGATGCTCGCGCCAGCGGGGGAATTTTTCTTAAGTTTTTGATTTTTCTTAAGTTTTTGATTTTTCTTTAGGCCATGACCACGCATACCATACAATAATGGCCGTTAAAAAACTTTCTAAAAAGGCCAAGAACACATAAAACAGATACCATTCATTTGTTGAATAGACACCTATAACCAACATCATAATTGTAAATAATGAACCAAAAATGATATTTAGAATTCTGTTTGCATTAGGTTGAATAAGTATTGACAATGCCACCATAACTGATGGAATCGCCAAAACTATTGATGCTAATAATAGTGTTGTTGGACTGTCTAAAATGTTCTTTCCCGTCAATAAGCTATCTACCTTGCCTGGTGTGTATAGTTCAAAATAGTCCCGTACAGATAACATAAAGTAACGGAGGTCCATAGGGCTGCAAGTTTGATTTTGATATTAATTTTTGGGTTTTCAAACATAGAATGCTCAAGCTTCTGATTGCTTTCTAATAAAGACGTAGAATTTCAGGAAATAGTTGCCTGAACGACTTTATTTTTTCCAAATCCATCTTTGGCATGTGGTTAACGCGCGCTGTGTATGTTATCTGTGAAAGCCGTGGGTGGGTTGTATTGTTGGTGGCGATTTTTATGGAATTATAGTAAAAACCGGTAAGGATGATTCGGTTATCTGCCAGGTTTCGTTTGTGTTTACCCCGCACTCACTAGTCTGTGATTAGCGACTTACCTGCAATAAATACAGCGCATAACTACGGAAGCATAGACTTGGAATCACATGGTTTTAAAATTTAAGAAATGGTTTTTACGGGTTGGGGTTGCCTGCTTAAGGTTATAGCCACCAGTTGCAAACTGGCGGTAGCGAGGGGGCAAGCAATTTTTGGGTTTTCCCACAAAGTAACATATGCAATGCTAAGCGTTTAATACAAATTGGTTCGTTCATCTTCCCGAATCATAGCGTCCAGTTCGTGGTAGTCCATGTTCAATTTTCCATGATCTACCAAGGTCTTGCCCAAGGTAGCGATGGACATATCGGGATTTTGATCTATTGGAGTCCATAATCTAGACCGTATAATGCACTTGGCACAGTGCATGAAAGCTTCTTTTACATGTACAATTATGGCAAATAAGGGTTTTTTACCTTTGTGGGCCAATTGATCCAATATATGGGCATCCCTTACAATTTGGGCCTCGCCGTTCACCCGCAAGGTTTCCCGTATACCGGGAATCAGAAACAGCAGTCCCACATTGGGGTTTTGAATGATATTTCTGAGCGTATCCGCCTTTTTGTTTCCCGGTCGGTCCGGAATGGCCAACGTCTTGTCATTGAGTATGGCCACGAAACCGGCAGCATCTCCTTTTGGCGATACATCAAAATTACCGTTCAGGTCTGAAGAGGCTATGGTTATGAAGGGAGATTTTTCAATAAAGTTCTTGCAATGGGCGTCAATGAAATCAATGGTCTTACTGGAAACAATTTCGTTGGGATGTCCCATAATGTGGCGAAGTTCCTTTTCGGTAGTAATCCGTTTTTTAAATTCTCTATCCATACGTAGAACTCTGGTGTTTGTAACTTGTTAGGTTTTGCTGTATACCGGATTATTCCGACGATCCAAGTTACCCTTTTTGGCCTCGAGAACCTAAGTTTATGGACTAGTTTACAGTGTGTTGTGATTCGTTTCCTTTGGAGAGGCCTACTACCACGCTACGAAAAGCTTATCGAAAATAGCTTTGCCTTTTTTGACCCAAAGCATGGGAGCTTTTTGTTGGAGCAGGCGCATGTTTACCTCCAAAATTGTTTCATTCTGGAACATCTAGGCCACGTCTTCTTGAGTAGACACTAACCATTTTTGACCTCTTATTTTAACCCACGTTCCTTTAATTCTTTTTCCAAATCATTATGCTTATTTGAGTTTTTAAGCATGCGGTAGATAAAAAATAGGGGTATTAACATGGGGATTAGGAATCCAAGTTTTTTGTCCGGTGTTTGGATCCAAGAAAAAACGCCATAAATTAGTATGCCAGCAAGAAAACCTATTGCTATTGCGTTGAAAATTTTAGATTTATAATGTTTCTTTTTTTCGAGCAATAATTCTTCGTCCGTTAATTTGTGAAGTTCCTTTTTTTCCATTTGAGTCAACTTTAAATATTCACGTTCTTCTTATATAAGAGCGTAGGTAGCGTTAAGTTCCGTTTTTAAATAACAAGATACTTCTTTCCAACCAGTGAAAAAATACACCAAACCCATGTGTTATTTGGAGTTATCAACAATAAAATCAGAAAAACCCTACCACCATACCACAAAACATTTTTCAAAGGTGTATGGTCCTTTTTTTATCCAAAGCATGGGGGCGTTTTGTTGGAGCAGGCGCATGTTTACCTCCAAAATAGTTTCATACTGGGACATCCAGGCCACGTCTTCGTGGGGCGCGACCACCCATTCCGTTTTATAGGGGATATAAAATTCATAGGACTGGAAGTCGGCGCTCCGTAAATCTTCCAAACGCAGCCAATAGCCAACGATACATTTGGGATTTAAGGGGCGGATATTGATGGCCTTACTTTGATACGGCTCAAATAGTTGGGCCTTGTAGCAGGTTTGGTGTCGGATGTTTTGAGTTGGGATGCCTTTTTCGGCCAATGTTTTTTGACCCGCAGGTGAATGCAGCAGTCCAAACTGCTCGTTCTTGATCTTTTCCATTTTGGTAAAGAACATGTCCCGTCGGTTGGGGCCCATCAGCTGGTGTATGGGCTCGGAAATTTGGGGGTCTAAGATGTAGAATTTATAGGTCAGCTCCAAATGGATGATGTGTCCCGTAGCGGTTTCCCGCAGGATATAATCGATTTCCCCCAAAGTCTGCTTGCCCTGCCTTACGGGTTCATTGTACAACAAGATTTCATAGGCCGGGGAAGCGTCCAACAATTGTTTGCACACATGCTCCATTTGATGTCCCAACCGAATCTTATGGGGAATGGGGGCAGGGGTGAAGTGAGTAAATTCTACGTGAGGAAATTCGAACTGCGTAATGCCAAACTGGGTCTTGGTCCACAGCGACGGAGTGTTTTGGAATCCGGTAAATTGTCGGGCTAGGTGTGAGGACACGGAGGTTGGTTAAAAGTTTTAAGTTACTAGTTATAAGTGAAAAATTGAAAATGACAAGTGAAAAAATGACAAGTGAAAAATGAAAACTGAAAAATGTAGATTTTACGATCAACCATCAACCAACAACGCCTGCCCTGAGCGGAGCCGAAGGAATCAACCATCAACTACCAGTAATTGATGACAGCGTTTGGCGAAAGGCTTGTGGTTTAAAGCCTACAGCCAATAGCTAAAATCCCAAAAGCTAACAACCAATAGCCAACATCCAACATCCAATCAACGTTAACATTTCCTAAAAAGCATTCCCATAATACTCAAATATGTTAATTTTAGGGTATGGCTATGAATACAAGAAAAGGATTCCGTTTTGTGCCCTACGAGGCGCCGGAACAAACCCCTTTTGAAAAACTTTTTGATATTTTTCAGGAACTCATAACCCATACTTCGGGCGATTTTGACGAGGCCATCGATTGGCTGCGCGAATTGGACAAGGAGTACGAACTTACGGACGAGAACTACACCATTGAGGATTTTATAGAGGACCTCAAAGATAAGGGCTACATCCAGGAGGAATTCGACCTAGACCCCGATGCGGAGAATGGCGAAATGGGCGAAGACGGTGAGAAAGGTTCTGGAAAAGGTAGTATCTCCATCACTGCTAAAATGGAACGTATCATTCGTCAGCGTGCCCTGGACCAAATATTCGGCAAGCTCAAACGTCAGGGTGCTGGAAACCATAAAACGGGCAAATCCGGACAGGGCGATGAACATACGGGCGATTTTAGGGAATACCGCTACGGTGACGGTCTCGAGCATATTTCCATGACGGAAAGCCTTAAAAACGCTCAGGTGAACCACGGCATAGGCAGTTTTAACCTGAGCGAGGAGGACCTGGTCGTTGAGGATACCCAATACAAGGCCCAGATGAGTACCATCTTGATGATCGATATCAGCCATAGTATGATTCTGTACGGGGAGGACAGGATAACCCCTGCGAAAAAAGTTGCGATGGCCCTATCGGAACTGATTACCACCCGTTATCCCAAGGATACCTTGGAAGTTTTGGTATTTGGGAATGATGCTTGGCCCATTCCAATAAAGGATTTACCCTATTTGAAGGTTGGTCCTTACCATACCAATACGGTGGCTGGATTACAATTGGCAATGGATATGTTGCGACGAAAGCGGAACACCAACAAACAGATTTTTATGATTACCGACGGAAAGCCGAGTTGCCTTCGTTTGCCGGACGGTACTTATTATAAGAACAGCGTGGGGCTGGACGATTACATTGTGGAGAAATGCTATAATATGGCCCGGCAGGCCCGAAAACTTCATATTCCCATCACCACGTTCATGATTGCCCAAGATCCATATTTAAAGCAGTTCATCCGGCACTTTACGGAAGCGAACAAGGGAAAGGCCTTCTTTACGGGCCTAAAAGGTCTGGGCGAAATGATTTTTGAGGATTATGAATCGAACCGAAGGAAAAAACTACGTTAGTTAAAAACATTAGCTAACTAAGTGAAAAATTAAAATTGAAAAGCGGGTAGTGCATAACACCTACAATAGCTAACATAAAGGACAAAAAAGAATATGAGCTTGAACTATAAGGAAATTAAAACATTGGGTGCCTTAAAAAAGGCAGGATATCAATCCAAAAGTATAAAGGACGAACTTAGGGACAACTTGCGTGAACTAATTAAATCGGGTGCGGAGACCTTCACCGGGGTTTGGGGCTATGAGGATTCTGTAATTCCAGAATTGGAAAGGGCCATTTTATCCCGACATAATATTAACCTTTTGGGACTACGTGGACAAGCGAAAACCCGATTAGCACGCTTGATGGTCAACCTATTGGACGAATATATCCCCGTGGTAGAAGGTTCCGAAATCAACGACGATCCCATGGCGCCCATGTCCCGCTACGCAAGGGAACTGATTGCCCAAAAAGGGGATGAAACACCCATTGCATGGTTGCCAAAAAGTGAGCGATTTTACGAGAAACTGGCCACTCCGGATGTGACCGTGGCCGATCTGATAGGGGACGTAGACCCCATAAAGGCAGCAAACTTAAAATTGTCCTATGCGGATGATCGAGTAATCCATTTTGGAATGATACCTAGGGCCAATCGCTGCATCTTCGTAATCAATGAGCTGCCAGATCTACAGGCGCGTATCCAGGTTTCCTTGTTCAATATTTTGGAGGAGGGCGATATACAGATTCGCGGGTTTAAACTCCGATTGCCTTTGGACATTCAGTTCGTATTCACTGCAAATCCTGAGGATTATACCAATCGGGGAAGTATCGTGACGCCGTTGAAGGACCGGATCGGTTCCCAAATCCTTACCCACTATCCCGATGATATTGAAACAGCCCGAAAAATTACGGAACAAGAGGCACATTTGGATTCCAGACAAACCGATGCCGTTTACGTGCCAGACCTGGCCAAGGACCTTTTGGAACAGATTAGTTTTGAGGCCCGGAACAGTGAATATGTGGACGCGAAGAGTGGGGTAAGTGCCCGTACTAGCATCACGGCCTTTGAAAACCTTTTAAGCACCGCTGAACGCAGGGCCTTGTTGACCGGGGCGGAGAATACCGCAGTGCGGTTGAGCGATTTTTTAGGGGTGATTCCAGCAATAACCGGTAAAATTGAATTGGTTTATGAAGGTGAGCAAGAAGGGGCGGACGTCGTTGCCGAAATCCTTATAGATGAAGCCGTCAAATCGCTTTTCCCGGAATTTTTCCCCCAGATCAACAAATTACAGCGCAAGGATGAAGAGACGCCGTATGATGAGCTATTGCATTGGTTTTTTCAGGGAGAAGGTTTTGAACTTCTAGATGATTTTACGGACGAGGAATACAAAAGGGCATTGGACGGCATACCGCCACTGAATGAGTTAATAAAGACTTATCAGCCGGAGTACCCAAAGAGAGATGTCTATTTTTTAAAGGAACTGTTGCTTTGGGGTTTGGTATCGCATAAAAAGCTCAATAAACATCGGTTTTCAGAAGGCTATCAGTTCAAGGATTTATATAGCAGTTTTTTAAAGGATATATAAAAAAATCCCTTCCAATATTGGAAGGGATTTTTAGTTTGATTGGTTATGGTTATTTCCTAAGAGTTCCAGGTATCTATGTGCTGGTTCCTATCATCAAAAACATAGGTGCCTACAAATTGCTTGCGATAGCTATACGTAAGAAACGTAAGGACGAACAGCATTGTATACAGTACAAACATTAAGATTCCAATGGGAAGAAAGGTCACCGGAATCAAATGGTTTTCATAATCGCTATAGGATAACAGCGTAATTAAAGTCTCAATAATTTTAAATAGGTAGACCAGGCTGACGATGTAAAGTCCGTATTCCAAATTTCGCATGGGAACATCGCTCAACTCCCTTTCCCTAATTTTAAACCACATCACGTATAAAAAAACGAGATGTACCAAGGAAAGGATTGGGAAAATATAATTGTCCACCTTAAAAAAGTAGAACTTGTTGGTGTAAAGTCCGTAAAAACTCAACACATTGAGTAGAACGATACTGATCAAGGATAAAAGCAGCGTAAGCTTCCAAGAAAAAACCCTTTTTATGGTACTGAGCATATTTGATCTTTCGGTTTTGAATATGATTGATTCCTTATAAAACGGAAACAACTTTGGTTTATTCTAAAAACTCGATGAACGGTACGTTCTTCTTTTAAAAGGAAAATTCTAAATTTAATATTCTAATTTTCAATACTTTATGAAATCCATTTTTTAGCTATGGCCTTGTTGGAGAATACAATTAGGGCTATGGCGATGACCAAGATCATAATGGGCATAATCATCGCATTTGGCCCATAGACTTCAAAAGTATCGCTCATAAAAAAGTTATAGCTCATTTGTCCCAAAAGCCCAAGCAAGGAAATAATGAATAACGGCTTGGCCCATTTTTTCCGTAGAAGTAGAAAAATACATGCAATGGTACCACCCCAAACGGCGATCGCGAAGGCTGCAGTAACCCAGGCAGGTTGTGTTTCATATAGATTTCGTTCCGCCTCCGTCATCGCGGCGCGCACTTCATCGGACATGTACGCCTGTCCGATATAGGCCATCGCTCCGGCCAAATTCCAAAGTAATGCCAAAACACTTACGATCCAAAACCACGCAGGTGGTTTTATTTTAGTTTCAGTTGTCATAATTATTGGTTTTGATTAGTTGTGTTTAAATTACAAAAAAGTTGTAAGCAATGAACGATCCTTCTTATTTTAGATCCATACTCCAAAAATGAAAAGAACCCGTTACTTTTATCTGATTCGTATCCAATATTTAGGATTTAGATACAGCGGATGGCAAAAACAGCCTGGCCGAAAGACTGTTGAAGGCATGTTGGACAAAACGTTCAGACACGTACTACCAGATGCAAAGTTCAAAATTTTGGGTTCCGGACGTACCGATTCCAAGGTTTCCGCCTTGGATGGCGTTTTTGAACTGTTTTTGGATGATACGCCCTTGCCCGATTTTGAAACCTTTTTACCTATCTTTAATAGGAACCTTCCACCGGATATTCGTGCGTTGGACATAAAATCCGTTTCCAAGGATTTCAATATCATCAAAAACAGCAAATCTAAGGAATATGTATACCTATTTTCCTACGGGGAAAAGAACCATCCCTTTTGTGCGCCTTTTCTTTACAATGTCATTGAAAACCTTAACATTTCACTGATGAAAGAGGTCGCACCCCATTTTGTGGGTACGCATGACTTTTCTACATATACAGCCCGATTAAAACCCAATACGCAGGTTATACGGACCGTAGACTATTGTGAAATTTTGGAAAACGACCTAATATACGGTTCCTTTTTTCCCAATAATAGCTATAAACTTGTGGTTAGGGGACAAGGGTTTATGCGCTACCAAATTAGAATGATCATGGGCGCCTTGATCCAATTGGGCAAAGGCGAACTCGGGGAGCAGGAAATTCTGGATTCCCTAAATCCCGATATAAAATTAAGATTGACTACCGTAGCCCCTGGCTCAGGACTCATATTGAACGAGGTAAAATTCGATTGATACGACTTGGGGCTTTTGACTATATTTAAATAAATTTCCGGTATGGTGAAAAGAAAAATTGGATTGCCAAAAAGAAAGAAAAAGGTATCGCGTGTTCGGGAAAAAGTAGGTGCCGCCCCGGGAACGGTCAGTTATTTGGGTACTAAAGAGAAGTCGGAAAGTCTCGTATTCATTACCACCTACGATTCAGAAGAGGTGGAGACCCAGGAACATAAACGATTGGAAGATATCCTCCAATATCAAAAGGACCCACGAACATCTTGGATCAATGTTATTGGCATTACGGATGTACGTTTTATAGAGGAATTGGGGCAGGGTTTCGCCCTGAACAACCTCCTTTTGGAGGATGCCGTGGATACGGACCAACGTCCAAAAATCGACGAATATGATGGTTATATTTTTGGGGTTTTTAAAATGCTCTATTTGAACGAAAACGATGAAATTGTTCCTGAACATATCGCTATGGTACTCATGACGAATTCCGTGCTGGTTTTTCAGGAAGTCAAGGATGATGTTTTCAACGGGGTGCGGAATAGAATAAACTCAAAATCCGGACGAATACGGAGTCGAGGTGCAGATTATTTGTTCTTCGCACTCTTGGATGCCATCATCGACAATTATTTTTTGGTTCTGGAGCACATTAATCACCGTATTGAACTCTTGGAGGATGAAGTCTATGCCGACCCAAAACCTGAGGTGGCCCACCAAATACAACTGTTAAAGAAAGAGGTATTGAAAATACGACGCTGGGTCTTCCCCGTAAAGGAGTTGGTGAGCAGGCTCATCGATTCTGAAAGCCCCCTGATCAAACACGATACCAAGTTATTTCTACGGGACGCTTTGGACCACTCCCTGGAAATAAACGAAACACTTCAGATTTACAGGGAAATGAGTATGAGCCTTATGGAAATGTACATGAGCAACATGAGCAATAAAATGAACGAGGTGATGAAGGTATTGACCATTATGGCGTCCATTTTCATTCCACTGACCTTTATTGCGGGTATCTATGGTATGAATTTCGAACACATGCCGGAACTACATTATAAATATGGGTATTATGCAGTTTGGGCCGTAATGATCCTGCTTTTCATAGGAATGATGGTCTATTTTAAAAGAAAGGACTGGCTGTAGAAAATTGTCCGATCAATCGAACAGATTTGAGGAAAGATAACGGTCACCCCTATCGCACACGATGGATACAATGACACCACGTTCCAATTGCTCGGCCAAACGAAGTGCCACTGTAGCGGCCCCTCCAGAACTCATACCGGAAAAAATGCCTTCTTCCTTGGCCAATCGTTTTGCCATTTCCACCGCTTCTGCCTCACTGACTTCCATCACCGTATCCACTTTGGAGGCATCGAATATTTTGGGCAGGTATTCTTTTGGCCATTTACGTATGCCGGGTATTTTAGAGTTGTCCGTGGGTTGTACCCCAACAATCTGAATATCCTTATTTTTCTCCTTTAGGAACGTTGATGTTCCCATAATGGTGCCCGTTGTCCCCATGGAGGAAACGAAATGGGTGACGGTACCTTGGGTGTCCCTCCAGATTTCGGGTCCGGTGGTCATGTAATGTGCCTTCCAGTTGTCGTCGTTGGCAAATTGGTTGACCATGACAAAACCTTCTTTTTCGACCTTGTTTTCGGCATAATCGCGGGCACCCTCGATACCTATATCGGATGGTGTAAGGGTCACTTTTGCTCCATAGGCGCGCATAGTTTGTACCCGTTCCTTGGTTGAATTTTCGGGCATTACGAGTTCAATGTCCAATCCGAATATTCCTGCTATCATCGCCAAAGCAATGCCCGTATTTCCGCTGGTAGCCTCAATGAGTTTGTCCGTCGGTTTTAAACTTCCACGTTCAAGTCCGCTTTTGATCATATTATAGGCGGCCCTATCCTTTACACTGCCTCCTGGGTTATGGCCCTCCATTTTAAACAGTAGTTTAACGTTGGGATTGGTGTTCAATACTTTGGATTCCACCAACGGGGTGTTTCCAATAAGGTCAAGAATCGAATTAGACATCGGTCTGGGTTTTGATTTTTATTTCTGGGGAGTGGTAAACGGTGCTATTTGCTGGAACCGAGGACGTCAGCCAAGCATTTCCCCCAATAATACTGTTGGCACCAATGACCGTATTCCCTCCTAAAATCGTGGCATTGGCATAGATTGTAACGTTGTCCTCAATAGTGGGATGCCTTTTCGTCTGCTGCAAATGTTTGGCCACATACAGCCCGCCCAGCGTGACACCCTGATAGATTTTCACATGGTTTTTAATGATGGCCGTCTCGCCGATGACAACACCTGTTCCATGGTCGATATGGAAGGAATCGCCAATTTGGGCGCCTGGGTTGATGTCCACACCGGTTTGGCGATGGGCATATTCTGTCATTAATCGGGGTACCAAGGGAAAACCTATGGTATAGAGCTCATGGGCAAGCCTGTAAATGGCAATGGCATAAAAACCGGGATAGGCCATATAAACCTCCTCAATGGAAAGGGATGCAGGGTCGCAGTTAACCGTGGCTTCCGCATCCATGTTCAATTTTTCAAGAATGCCGGGTAGCTTTTGCACATAATTTCCCCAAATTTTCTTGCAGGGTTTTTGACAATCCCAACAAGCCAAATCTACAAGATTGTCGAATTGCGCTTCTAGTTTTTCCAAGTTATCCGCCACGGGGATTTCAATATCGAACAAGGTATGGAAAAGGAGGTCCGTAAAGGCTTCGGTATCTTTCTTCAACCGAAACCGCAGGTTTGGCTGCTTCTTGTGAAGTTTTATTTTTTCAACGATGGATGGGTGGCTCATTGGCTTGGTTTATCTTTCAAAATTAACCATTAATTCAAAAGGTCTTCCTCGCAAATGGTTAACTTTAGCTTAAAATCACAATACCGTAGTCGTATGTCACAAACCGTAATTACTAAAAATACACTCGATTTTTTAAACGATCTAAAAAAGAACAATAACAGGGATTGGTTCGAGCAACATAAAAAGCGGTTCAAGGTCCAGCAGGCTGAGGTCAAGAAGTTTTTTCAGGTAGTTATGGACAAGTTGAATATGCATGATAAGATAGAAAAAATGAAAGTTTTCCGGATTTATAGGGATATCCGGTTTTCAAAGGACAAAACACCTTATAAGTTCAATTTTTCGGCCTCATTTACTAGAATGGGAGCGGATCGTAGAGGAGGCTATTACGTGCATATACAACCCGAAGGTAGTTTCATCGCCACTGGATTTTGGAATCCAGAAAAGGACGATTTGCACAGGATTCGAAAGGAGTTCGAGGTGGACGCCATCGAGTTTAGGTGTATTATGGAAAACCATGACTTCCAAAAAATCTGGGGAAGTTTGGAAGGGGAGGAGCTAAAGACCGCGCCTAAGGGATTTGATAAGGATGATCCCAACATCGACCTCATCCGCAAGAAACAGTATATTTTTATGCGAAGGTTTACAGATCAAGAAGTATTAGCACCTGATTTTGTAGAGAAAATCAACGAATCCTTTATGGCTATTCGGCCTTTTTTTGATTTAATGAGCAACATTTTGACCACGGACCTTAACGGGGAGTCGCTTTTAGGCTAGGACACCGTCCTCAAAATACTGTATCTGGTCCTGAAGTCTCTTGATGACCATGTTCATCATCCTTTTGTTCAAGGCCGATGAGTTTTTAATATAGGTTTCATATTCTTCCAATGTAAATTGACCTATAATCATTCCTTTTAAGGAATTACGGTACTTGATATCCTTCTGGATGGCGTTAATAATGTAGCCCAACCTATTTTCCAAACTTAGGCTATAAAAGGAATTCTTTCCTTTCACGATATAATTTTGAAAGGAAGCCAGCAACAAACCGTTCTGAAGTTTGATTACCGGGCGCAGCGTTTTGTTCTGGAAACGTTCCTCCTCGCTCATGTTCGGGAGAATTTTTGCGGAAGGAATTTCGGGGCGAATCTGAAGCAACTTTTGGGACCTGTCGTTCATTTTGTGCGGTTTTTATAAAGGTAGCCATTAAAGTCCGCTTGGATTTGCGTTGGGATATTAGTTTTTAACGGGGTTATAAACAATGCCCTTCTTTCACACATTTAAAATTGGTTTAATAGATTTTCTATTGCATATTTTGGGTTTAACCAAGGACAATGAAATGTTAAAGGATCTGTTGACGTGGCCTAAAAATCGGCGATTATCCTAAAATCCGACCTATATTTTTGCTGATTCCATAGTACGCTGGCACAACATTTTACATCTTCATAAATCCGTCTGTTAAATATGGTGAAGGGCCCTATTTCCTTACTTTTTTCGTTATAATTTTGACCTGTAAAACAATACGTTATGAGATTCCATACTAGAAAATTAGTAAAGCCGGAAGACCTGAATTCCAACGGAACGTTGTTTGGTGGGAAAGTATTGGCATGGATCGATGAGGAAGCCGCCCTATATAGTATCATACAGCTTGAGAACAGCAAGATAGTCACCAAATACATGTCCGAAATCAATTTCATGAGTGCCGCCAAACAAGGGGACATTGTTGAAATTGGGGTTCAGGTCGTGAAATTCGGGAAAACCTCGCTTACCTTGAACTGTGAGGTTCGAAACAAAATGAACCACGAGACCATTGTTACCGTGGACAACATTATCATGGTAAACCTAGGTGACGACGGCAAACCAGCCCCGCATGGTAAGACAAAGGTTGAGTTCGTGAAAGACAGACTGGCAGCGGCGGAAACCACCTAAAATATTAGGACATGGTTTTGGCGATGGCCTGTACTTCGTCCAATACCCGGAGTAAATTACCGCTCCAAAGCTTGGCGATTTCTTCTTCGGTGTAGCCTCTTTTCACAAGCTCCAGGGTAACATTGAAGGTTTCTGATGCATCGGACCATCCGTCGATGCCTCCGCCTCCATCAAAATCGGAGCTAATACCTACGTGGTCAATACCTATCAATTTGACCATGTAGTCGATATGGTCCACAAAATCCGAAACGTTCACGGGTTCAGGGGCATCTTTTCTGCTTTTTACCAATTCCTGGCCCATCTGGGTTACCTTGGGATAGTTTTCCATAAATGCGGCCCTTTGCTCGTCCGTAAGGCTTCTAAACTGTGAACGCTCGTACCATTCGATACCTAGCGAGTCCGCTATCTGCTGATATACCTCTTTCATATAGGCTGCACGGGCTTCGTGCTTTTCCGTATTAAGATAGGAACTAAAAGCGACCGTTTGGACAACGCCCCCGTTTTCCTTCATCAGCATCAACTGCTCGTCGTCCAGATTCCTGCTATGGTCGCACAGTGCCCTGGCCGAGGAATGGGATGCAATTATCGGAGCCTTGGACAACGCGATCATCTGTTTCATGGCTTCTTTCGATGGATGGGAAACATCCACCATAATTCCTAATCTATTCATCTCTTTTACAGCTTCTTTTCCTAATTCACTTAAACCATTGTGTAACCATACGGAATCCGCTTCGCCCGTGTTTGAATCGCTGAATTGGCTATGACCGTTGTGGGCCAGCGAAATGTAGCGCGCCCCAAGTTCATGGTAGCGTTCAAACTCCGACAAATCCTCGCCCATAGGGTAGGCATTTTCCACCCCGATCATGGCCACTTTTTTGCCTTCATCGTGGATGCGGCGTACATCTTCGGAGGTAAGTGCTAGATTGATTTTGTCCGGGGCAATCTCTTCACAAAGCCTGTGGATGGCATCGAACTTCGCCATGGCGTTTTCCTTCCCTTTGGCATAACCTTCGGCCGTTAGGGTATCCTGTCCCGTATAGACGATCAACCATGCCACGTCCAGACCTCCTTCCTCCATTTTAGGAAGATTTATCTGGGTATTCAGGCGCTGGGTATAGTTGATACTATCCGTGAAATTGGCCACATTGATGTCATCATGGGTGTCCAATGTGATTACGTTGTTATGGATACGCCTGGCCTTTTCCTCAAGGGATTCCGCCACCTGTGGTTTTTCCTCTTTACAGGCAAATACTGCCAAAACGCCTAAAATATAGATGTACCGCTTCATTTTGTACCATTTTATACCTACAAATAAAGACTATTCACAACAAAAAAGGAAGCCTAGGGAACATTTAATTGTGGGTAGACCATGAAAGGGTCAATTTTATTTCCTGAAAACTAAGAAGGACCCCAAAACTACTACCCATTCATGGACGGTGTACAAACAGAAAACTTACTGAGTCAGTTAAAACATTTGGAATCAAGCTTATCCAGCTTTTCATTTGAATCGCTTAATGCAGCGGAGGCCGCTTCGTTAAAAAACTCTTTTAGGGCCTTTTCGGAGCTTTTGGAGGGAAAGATCCAAAATCCCAACAGCCCCTTACCAATAGCTTCTGTAGGAAATGAATTCAATGACAAAAATTCATCGGCGGAGGGACAGCGCAAGGAAACCAAGTTCATTGCACATATTAGCCATGAAATCCGTACTCCGTTGAACGGAATCATCGGTTTTACCAATCTTTTGCGCGAAGACAACCTTACTGAAACCCAATCCAAAAAGGTCGATGCCATACATATGGCCTCCCAGAACTTGATGGAAATCATCAATGAAGTGTTGGAGTACTCCAAGCTATCCTCTGGTATGGAGGACTTTATGTCCGTTGATTTTAATTTCCACGGATTGATCAACGACGTTATTTTTCTAAGCCAGACTTTATTGGTCGATAAAAATATAGACCTACAGCTAAAAATCGACTCCGGGATTCCCGGGACTTTGATTGGAGATCCCTCCAAGTTGTCCCAGATACTTCTCAATTTATTGGGGAACGCCATCAAATTTGTGGAGAAGGGATACATTCGGTTAGAGGTTTCCCTTTTAAAACAGGATGAGGAAGAATATATATTGGAGTTTAGCGTAGCGGATACCGGTATCGGTATGTCCAAGGAACAGCTTGGCGATATCTTCAAATGCTTCAAACAGGCAGATAGGCATATTTACCCCAAATACGGGGGGACGGGCCTTGGACTTTGTATCGTCAGGGAATTGGTGGAAAGGCAGGGAGGCGAAATATCGGCGGAAAGTATAATGGGAGAGGGTTCGACCTTCAAGTTTACCATGCCACTAAAAAAAGGCAGTTCACAGAACATTCGCAAACAGACCCTTAGCACGGTTACGGGCTTTAAAGGCAAGGAATTGTTGAATGGTACCAAAATCTTGGTGTTCGAGGACAATACCATGAACCAGCACCTTATAAAGGAGCAATTGGACAAATGGGGCTGTAGGGTATACGTTACTTCCAATGCGGATAAAGGTTTGGGTATACTGCGAACACAGCAAATTGATATAGTTCTGATGGATTTGAAGATGCCCGGCCTTAACGGTTTTCAAATAACTGAACTAATTAGGGGCGACAAGTATCTTGAGAAGGTTCCCATCATTGCCGTAAGTGCAGATTTTACTGCCAAGGACGAAGAAAACTGCATTGCGACCGGTATCAACGACTTTTTGCTGAAGCCCTACACGCTGGACGAGTTGTTGAAAAAGCTTTTAAAGGCCAAGAAACAAGGTCTTCCCAAAGAAAGTAAGGCACTCCTAAAGACAGGCGTCATTACGGGAAACCCTGCTACCACTGTGAATCTACAAGGCGTATTGGCAGATTGTTGTGGGGAAATCGTCGTATTGGAAGAACTTATTCGCTTGTTCAAGCAAAATGTATATGAGTTTATCGGTTCGGTAAAAATCGACCTCAAACAGAACAAACTAAAGGAAATAGGCTTTGCCGCCCATAAGCTGAAGGCTGGTCTCAAAATGCTGCAATTGGAAAAACTTGTGGATATCATGATCCAGATGCAGGCTTCCACTGAAGCTCTGGACGAAATAAAGCTCAGGGCATTATTCGAGACATTCCTTCAGCAATATCCGGAATATGAAAAACAAATCGATTCGGCCTTTGCCCAAATCAAAAAACAATCCAATAGCTAAGTATGGAGGTACTATTGGCAGATGATGATGAGCTTTTGGCGTCCCTTTTGAGTTTTCGACTCAAAAAGAGTGGCTTTAAGGTGCATTTTACCTCCAATGGCAAGGAGATGAAGGAGTATATGGAGACCCATAGGCCGGATATCATCGTTTGTGATATCATGATGCCCTATTTCTCCGGAATCGAATTGATCACCTATGTGCGAAAGGAGCTATCCTTGGACACGCCCATTATCATTATTTCATCGGCAGGAAATGAAGAGAATGTACTTAGCGCCTTTGAATTGGGCGCGAACGATTTTATATCGAAGCCCTTTAGTCCATCGGAATTAATGGTCCGGTTGACACGCGAACTGAAAAAAACATAAACCTATAGTCATAGTCCCCCAGACCTATAAAATAACGACCCTGATCACAAGCCCCAAAATCCCGACGGATTTGCTATGGGGTTTGTCCTCTTTTTTTATAGGGCTGGCCGTGGTATACCTAATTTCCGTTTTCTACTTCAGAAACAGGATTACGAGGGAAGCCCAAAAAATAAGGGAAAAGAAAAAGGAGCTTTCACCTATTGTGAGTGAGTTTTTGTTCTATGATGAAAACGGGGACAAGATTGAAAAGATTAACTATATATGGCTCAAAATAGAGGTCAGGGAATTAATCAAGAGTCCGTTCGACCGTAAAGTGCTAACGGAAATCCTCATGGACCTTCGCAAGGATGTTTCCGGATCGACTAGGGCGGAGCTGTTCCATATTTATCAGGACCTGGGACTGCATGAAGATGCGTATAAAAAGCTAAGAAGTTGGCGTTGGGAGGACATTGCCAAAGGCATATTCGAACTTACACAAATGCACGTGGAAGAAGCCTATATGCCCATTACCCGATTTATAAACGATAGGCGGCCCACGGTGAGAAAACAGGCTGAAATTGCCGTGGTGACCCTTAAGCGGGAAGGGGTCACTTTCTTTTTGGACCATACGAAGTATAAGATATCGGAATGGCAGCAATTGAAACTTTTGGATGTGGTACGGAACAAGGAGGACTATCTCGCACCGCCATTCAGGCTATGGTTGACCTCCAAGAACAACTATGTGGTGCTTTTTGCCCTAAGGCTCATAAAACATTACAACCAGAATGACGCCCGCACCTCGTTGATTACCTTGGTGCACCATAAAAGTGACCATATTAAGCGGGAGGCTATTCACTGTATCAAGGAATTCAATATCACGGAAGCACTGCCAGTGCTGAAGTCGGTTTTTGATAGGAACAGTACCGATATCCGCATGCACATATTGGATACCGTAGCAGAAATTGGCAGTGAGGCGGACCTTCCGTTTTTGGAAGATATTGAGGGCCAGAACTATAGTTTTATGGTAAAGAACAAGGCGGTAAGGGCCATCAACACAATCAAGCCCGAAGCTATTCTGCCAACAAAGGATATAGAAAAAGTTACCGAGCTTAAGGTGCCCGAAAATGAGGTTGATCAGATGGAAGCGGATGAAACGGAGCACGAGTTTCAGTCAGAAACAATAACATACAAAGCCCAAAATCTGGAGCTTCCTACATCCCAACCAGAATTCATGGATGGCGGAACCTTTGATTCCGATGAAGTATCCTTGGACACGCAAACCTGGGAGCCCAGCATCGAAGAAATTGAAGAGGAGGAGATGCAAACCTTGGATTTAGAGGATGCCCTGGAATTGACCGAGGAAGAAATAGCATTTTTGCCCTTGGTTATCGATTCGGATAGGGAAGGGATTGCCAATGTATCCGAAGAAAAGGAAATTTCCCTTAATGACCTTCCCGTGGTTTTTGAGGAATTGAAAACCAAAGCAAGGCCCATAGCATTTGATTGCAGCTTTTTGCCTCTGGTGGTTGAACGCCGGGAACAGACATTAGAGGATCCCTTACAAATACGGGTCGATTTTGAGGAAGTCCTGGGCGTCCAAAAATCGGAGCCGGTAAGCGTTTCATCCCTTAACGTGGATTATGAAGAGGTTTTTGTAGAACCAAAAGCGGAACCTGTTCGTCCGGAATCCATGGATGTCGCCTATGAGGAGATACGTGCTTCACGAGCAGATGCTCACATTGATGAATTTCAACTGGATTTATTGGATTTTTCGGATATGAATTCGTCAGAAGATACGGTAGGTAAAAACTCCGTTGCGTTCCCCGATGCCGAGGAAAATTCTATGGAATGGCCCTTGGATTTTGAATGGGAATCCCAAGAAAACGAATCGCAAGATGCTGAAATAAAACTTGAAGAAAATACCTCGGAAACGGTTTTCTCCCTTGAGGACCTTATCCCCAAACCAAATTTCTACGAGGACATGGAAACCATGGCCCTTTTGGAAAATATTGAGGAACTCGGCGATGAACGGGAAATTCCGTTTTTAAAATCCCTATTGGAGAGCGAGACTTCCCCCGCTGTTTTGGAACGGATCGGTACTATTTTGGACCACTTTATTGCCACGTACACTACACAATCAGATGTCGAGAACACGGAAGCCCTAAAGGAATATAGTGTTTTTGAGGAATTGATTTCCAAAGGCGATTTGGAGACCAAACTGTTTTTATTGAACGAAATCGCAGAAGTTGGCGATGCCAAGGAATTGCCCTTGCTCCATACTTTGGTCTCCGATGCGCATAAGGGTATCCGGGAAACTGCTTTAAAAGTACTGCATAGGTTACAGAATCGACTTCAGGAGATGACTGTAGATTTGGGGGTTCAAGAGGACGATGCTTCCTTATCCATTGAACAACTGTTAAATCAGGACAATTCGGATTTCTTCGAATTGAACTTTGAACCTGCCGGAACAACAGAAGGTTCCACCGAAAGGAAGTATACGAGATCCTCCAATACAGGGGACCGCAATACCCTTTTTGACCATTTGTGCAATATGTCCACCAAATTTTACAACAAAAAGAATGGCTAGCGGGTTTTTGGACATATTGATGGAGTATATAAACATCGTTTTCTTCGTGTTTACGGTAGTGCTCTTTTCCATGTTTACCATTATGGGCTATTTGTCCACAAGGAATTCCATCCACTACAGGAACAAAAATAGTTTTGGGGACATGTCCAAGCTGATGGCCTCTCCCTTGGCCCCCAGCATTACCATAATTGCACCGGCGTATAACGAAGGGCTTACCATTGTAGAGAATATACGTTCGCTTATGTCCTTGCGGTACGTGAATTACGAGGTCATGGTGGTCAACGATGGGAGTAAGGACGATACCTTACAGAAAATGATAGACGCCTACGATCTGTATAAAATTGAGCAGGAAATAGACCCGGATTGGAAGAACAAACCCATACGGGGCATCTATAAATCGCCCCATAAGGCCTTTTCAAAATTAACCGTAATCGATAAGGAAAACGGTGGTAAGTCCGATGCCCTGAACACGGGCATGGCCCTTTCTACCAATCAATATGTGGGCTGTATCGATGTGGATTGCCTACTATTGCCCGATGCACTTTTGCACGTGGTTAAGTCCTTCTACCAGCGTTCAGAAAAGCAGGTAATCGCGGTGGGCGGTGTAATCCGAGTGGCAAATTCCTGCATCATACAGGGCGGACAATTGGAGGAGATCCGCTTGCCTACCAATTGGCTGGCCCGTTTTCAATTGTTGGAATACACCCGGTCCTTTATTTTGGGAAGAATGGCTTGGGGCCGTATCGATAGTTTGTTGATCATTTCTGGGGCCTTTGGTTTTTTTGATCGTCAAATAGCCTTGGAAGTTGGGGGGTATGATACCAATACGGTGGGCGAGGATATGGAAATCGTATTCAAGATGCGGCGCTACATGCACGAACGTAAATTGCCGTATACCGTGGAATATATCCCGGATCCGCTATGCTGGACAGAAGTTCCCGAAGACCCAAAGATCCTTGTTAACCAAAGGGACCGATGGGCGAGGGGGAACCTAGAGACCCTTTTTAAGCATAAGGACATGTTCTTCAACCCCAAGTTTGGAAGATTGGGCATGCTCAGTTATCCCTATTGGTTCTTTTATGAATGGTTGGCTCCCTTGTTGGAGTTTTTCGGCTTTTTTACCATCATCCTTTTTTATTGGTTGGGAATTTTGAATTGGGAGTTCTTTTTGGCCATAACGGCGGCCGTTTACATCTATTCCATCATGTTCTCCTTTTACGCCATTCTCTGGGATGTCTATTCCTATAACGAATACAAGAAAACAAAGGATATCTTGATTTTGATGTTCTGTGCCATCATTGAGCCACTAACGTTCCATCCTTTGGTGGTATGGTCCGCTGTTCGTGGCAATTACAAAAAATTGTTCAAGATCAAGTCGGGTTGGGGTTCCCAGGTTCGTAAAGGATTTGCAAAAGCTACGTAAACATGCTGGAATACAGGGAAGAACATATCGAAAGCAAGGAGCGGAAACTACGGGATTTTATCCCCGTGGTCATTACCTTCTTTGTGGGATTGGTCGTCCTTTCCATCTATCAGAATGCCATGCTATACGCGATTGGTGTTCTCGACAGTGTTTTCAACAGTAGCTTCTTACTTTATCTATTGCACCATTTGGGATATGCATCCGTCATTTCCCTGTTTTTGGCCTTTATTTTCAATCTTTTGGAAAATAAAAAACCAGGGCTTGGGCTTCGGGTCGTTCAAATTATGTTGATTATTCTGTTGCTTTTGGAAGCGGTATTGATTACCTACTACGTACAGAATTTTGAGCCCTTGGGTTCGGATTTTTTGGGACTGTTCAAGAACAAGGAAATACGGTTCTCCTTGCTACAGGCATCGGTGGCAACCTCTATTACCTTGACCGTCTGTTTTATCTGTTACAAATACATCGCATCGTTTTATACCGTGATAAGCCGCATGTACCCGCTGACCATCGTATTTTTCAGCATTTTTCTGGCTACGCTGTATTCGGATAAAAAACCCATCAACGAAAACAAGACCCAGTATTTGGCACATCACGTGACGAAGCGCCTCTTGCAATCCTATAGTTATGAGGGTACCGAGGAATATCCGCTGGTAAGGCCTTTTCAAAAGGAAACAGGTCTGGCCGGATATTTTAAACCGATGGATACCTTGCCGCATATCAAAATTATCATCCTGGATGGTCTTGGAAATGAGTTCGTTGACGGACGTTTTACGGACTTTATGCCCAACTTGCAGGAATTGAAGCGAAAATCCCTGAGCTGGAAAAACTTCCTGAGCAATACGGGAGAAAGTCACGCCGCCTTTCCCACGATTATTGGGTCCTTGCCTTTTGGGGAATCCGGATTCACAACGCTACCGGATTTTACCTATAGAAATACCCTGTATAGTATTTTACGGGAAAACGGGTACAAAACAAGTTTTAACCATGGGGGCAATACCGCCCTGTTCAATATAGACCGATTTTTGGAGGAAGAGAAAGTCGACCAGATTTTTGACCGAAACAACTTTGGAAGGGAATTTAGCCTGCAAGAGGAGGATGCTGCGGGAATTACCCTTGGCTATCCGGACGGTGCCCTGTTTTCCAATTTCCATAAGAATGCCAAGCCTAGCGTAGGGCCAAAATTGGATGTGTTCCTGACCTTGAGTACCAAGGCACCCTATCACATCCCCGAAATCGATACCTATACCCATAAAGTGGCAAACATCGTGGAGACCTCTGGTATGAAAGCGTCAGAACAACGATTTGTGCGACGTAACGAGGAACTTTTTGCCAGTTTTGTCTATGCCGATGAAGCGTTGGCCCAGTTCATGACCCGGGAGCAACTTTCCCCTGATTTTTCAACTATGATCTATGTGATAACCGGAAGCCATCAGCTCTCCGAACTTTCGCAGGACAACGCCCTTTCAAAGTATCGGGTTCCTTTGTTGATCTTTAGTCCATTATTGAAATCCGCCACGGAGATAACAAACGTTGCTTCCCATGCGGATATAGCGCCAAGTCTTCTCGGGTTGCTTTCGGAAAAACAAAATAGTAAGGTCCCGGACCAAGTAGGTTTTCTGGGAGGGGATCTAATTAGGAAATCCGGTACTAAAGACCCTAAGGAGGTTCCCTTGATGCGGAGTGCCTACAGAATACAGGATTTTATACTGGACGATTTGTTTTATTCCGATGGGGAGATTTACAAACTGGATAAGGATTTGAACCTACGGGAATTAGAGGATGATGAAGAGACCCGGGTGTCCTTACTTGAAGAACGTTTCCAAAACTTCAAGACCGTAAATAGTTACGTTACGGAAAACAATAGGATCATACCAAAATCGGTTTCCTTAATCGAGGACCGAAAACCCAAATTTACCAAGGAAGAATTGATCTGGATCGAGAGTGTCTTTAATGGAAAGGATTTTGACAACGCCTACGGACATGCCAAGCAATTGGCTTTTGACAAGGATTATGGCAGGGCCTTATTGCTGAGCGAATATATCCTGAGTGAAATTCCAAGGCATGCGGATACGGAAATACTCATGGGTAGGGTGCGGGCATGGCAGGGCGATTATGAAAGGTCCATTCAAATTTTATACAACGTGATCCGGAAATACCCCAAGTACGAGGATGGCTATTGCGCCTTGATGGATGCCTATTTCTGGTCCGGGAAGAATGAAAATATGTATGAAATACAACGATTGGCCCGTAAGAACGGGATTGAGGATAAAATCTTGAACGAAAAATTCGAAAGGTCCCTTGCTTTGATCCGCCAAGGGCAAGTAATGGATGAAAAAAGTGCCATCGAGCAAGAAACGGTTGAAATAGGGACACAAAGAAAATGAGACAAAGGATTTATTTTATACTCGTAATGCTAGTATCCCTCAATGCCTTGGGACAGGAAACCGTTTATTCCGGAGATCCGGACACTTCTTTTTTCGCTGCAAGGGATTTGGCCTTTGCGGGCAATAGGGCATCGGCAAGGGATACCTTAAAAAGTATCCTTACCAAGTACCCGGATTACTTGGATGTTCGAAATTTGTTGGCAAAGACCTACAGTTGGGACCAAGAATACGATGCCGCAAGATTGGAATTCAATCGGGTTACGAGTACCGAACGAAAAAATTCCGAAGCTTGGGTAGGTGCAATCAAGAACGAACAGTACGCCAAAAACTACAACATCGCTTTGGGACTGGCCAATAAGGCCTTGAACTATTTGCCACAGGACGAGGAACTGCTGCGTCTAAAACAGGAAATCGTCCAACATATCGAAGACCAACAACTTTTACAGAACCGGTTAAAAACTACTAAGATTGCGGAGGAACGCAATCAATCCCTGACCTTATACACAGAGGCCGAGGTGTTCGATGGGGATTTGGACCCCATGTATTTCGGGGCCCTGGAATATCAAAAAAGGACGAAATGGGGAGTGCTTATCCCTAGGATCAACTATAATCGTAGGTTTAACATCAATGGGATACAGGCTGAGGTGGATGCCTATCCCAGATTTTCCAAATCCCTGAGCGGCTATGTAAATTATGGCTATTCCGGTGATGTCATCTTTCCCAGGCACCGGATGGGAGGGGAGCTGTTAAAGGAGCTGCCCAAGGCCATGGAAGCTTCCTTAGGTTTCAGGCACCTGATTTTTGAGCAGGATGCGGCAACCATACTAACGGGAACTTTTGGGCTGTACAGAGGGAATTATTATGCGGTGCTCAGACCTTATTTCGTGCCCGATGCAAAAAAGGGCCTGGGTATTTCAGGAAATCTCCTGGTCCGAAAGTATTTCAAGGACGGAAACAATTTTTTGGGCATGAACCTGGTTTACGGGTTTGATACGGAACTGAACCAATTCATTATCAACGGACAGTTGTTGTCCGAAACGCTATTGTACCTGGAAGCCCAAAGACTCCGATTGGAATATCAGTTTACCAACAAAAAGGGCAACAATCAATACAAGGCCAATCTGGGGGTAAACCGACAGGAATTGGCGTTCAGCTCCGGAAATTTCTTCCTTTCCGTAACCGCAGGCATTGCCTATCAGGTGAAATTCCGTTGAACGAATCTAAATTATCGACGAACGGTATAGGTTTGCAGCCAAGTAAATTAGGGGGTTGTGGAGGAATTGCAAAAGTAAACCTATAGCAACCGTATTTTTTACAACATAAATGAACGGGTTTACCACATTTAATTGTCCTAAAGGGAAGTAGCACCTACTTTTAGCTTGTACTAATTGAGTAACCAAATCGAAATTATAAACCTAAAAAACCCCTAACCATGCTTTACGATACCTACGGTGAAGAATATTTGGTTTTTCTTCAGGAACTAAACGAAATCCTAAGCCTTAACGAATTAGCGGAGCTGGATTACATGTAATTGAATAGCTCTTAACCTTATAATATAATATTATGGCAAATCAAGGGAACGATAACGCGTCTTATCATAATTTTATTGAAAATTTGAACAATATTCTTGTGGACTCAAACATCAGCAAGCTAACGTATTCTTAGTGTCTAGTGTGTACTACGAAAAAAGCGCCTTTAGTTCTTAAAGGCGCTTTTTTATTTGAGGCTAATATGGTTATTATCCTAGATATGTCTTTAAAAGTTTACTTCTTGAATTGTGGCGTAGTTTTCTGATCGCCTTTTCCCGAATTTGCCGTACACGTTCCCTTGTCAAATCGAACGTATGGCCAATTTCTGCCAAGGTCATGGCCTGTTGGTCGCCAATACCGTAATAAAGCTTTACAACATCGGCCTCACGGGGAGATAGGGTTTCCAAGGCCCTATTGATCTCCGTATTCAGGGATTGTTGCAATAAATGGTTGTCCGGTTTTGGGGACTCCCCGGATCTCAAAACGTCATATAGATTGGAATCCTCCCCTTCGCGTAACGGTGCGTCCATGGAAACGTGCCTACCGGAATTCTTCAAAGATTGCTTGACCTCCGTTACCGTCATTTCCAATTCCTTGGCAATTTCCTCTGCGGATGGTGGACGCTCGTGCGTTTGCTCTAAATAGGAAAAGGTCTTTTTAATTTTATTGATCGAACCAATTTTATTTAAGGGTAGCCTAACGACCCTTGATTGTTCTGCCAAAGCCTGTAAAATCGATTGACGTATCCACCAAACGGCGTAGGATATAAATTTGAACCCTCGGGTTTCATCAAAGCGTTTGGCCGCTTTTACTAGGCCTAAGTTTCCTTCGTTGATGAGATCGGGTAGTTTTAAACCCTGATTCTGATATTGTTTTGCTACGGATACCACAAATCGGAGATTAGCGGTGGTCAATTTTTCCAAGGCCACTTGGTCACCTTCGCGTATCCTTTGGGCCAGTTCTACTTCTTCGTTTGCTGTTATTAAATCAATCTTACTGATATCCTGCAAGTATTTGTCCAATGATTTCGATTCGCGATTGGTTACCTGCTTGATAATCTTTAGTTGCCTCATGTATGTGTGTATTTATTATTTAGTGTATGTCCAAGTTCTCATTATACATTTTTATTAGCTCTTTTCCAAAGGGAAACCCTTAATGTTTTCCAAAATTTATAAGCTATCCCATAAATTATCAAGGTTTTAGGTGGATCTTGCCACAAAGTGTATTTTTGGCATAACGGACCTATTATGAGCAAAAGAGCCTTAAAAATCTATTTATCGGAATTAAGAAAAAAAGAGCTGGAAGCCCAGATCATGGAACTTTATGAAAAGTTTCCCGTGGTAAAGACCTATTATGATTTTGCTTTTAATCCCAAGGAGGACAAATTGTTGCAGGACGCCAAGACCAAAATCACCAACGAATACTTTCCTGTAAAAAGAAATCGGCCCAAGGCGAGAAGGTCGGTCGCCCAAAAGTATATCAAACACTTTGTCAAACTGGGAGTGGATAGTGCCTTGGTGGCGGACCTCATGTGTTTCAACCTTGAAATAGCCCAAACATTTGCCTTGGAACGCAATGTACCCGATGCATTTTACAAGAGCATGCTCAATTCCTTTTCGGAGATGACTAACTTTATTTCCCAACATGGGATTTTGGAGGAATTCAAAGGGCGAATCGTAAGCATTTACAATCATACACAGACCGGGGATTGGCTTTATAAAGAGGGGTTTTCCAAGGCCTTGGACATTTTGGAATAAATCAGAAAATTATGGCGATAGTTATCATTAGACAGGACGGAAAAATCGAGGCTTGGAAGAAAGCCTTGAAGGAAAGAAACCCTTCCATAGCGATATATAGTTATTTGGAAGACCATCCAAAACAGGACATTACCATGGCCCTGATATGGAAACATCCCCAAGGAAGCCTATCGGTTTATCCCAATTTAAAGTGCATCGCCTCTTCTGGGGCGGGTGTTGATTATATTTTCGAGGATGCATCGGCACCCACCGATATACCCATTACCAGGGTCGTAGATCCCTACTTGGCCAGTGATATGTCTGAACACGTACTGGCGGTAATCCTTGCGGAATTGAAGAATTTCAATAGTTATAAACTGCAACAGGTAGCTAGTGATTGGAAACCCAAAATTTACAGACGAATCAAGGACGTTACCGTCGGAATCATGGGGTTAGGGGAATTGGGAGCCTTGACGGCGACCGATTTGATGAAATTCGGTTTTACCGTTCAGGGGTGGTCCAGAAGCCAAAAAGAATTGAAAAATGTAAAAACCTTCGCAGGATCAGATACACTGGATGCTTTTCTACAAGCGACCGAAATTTTGGTCTGTCTTCTTCCCCTGACGCCGGATACGGAGGGGATTCTCAGCAAGGAACTGTTTGAAAGATTACCAAAGGGCGCCTATGTCATCAATGTGGCCAGGGGAGGCCATTTGGTCGATAGGGACCTGCTCGAAGCCTTGGATGCCGATCATCTGTCCGGTGCCTGTTTGGATGTCTACCATCAGGAGCCATTGCCAAAGGACCATCCTTTTTGGCAACATCCAAAAATCTTCATGACACCGCATTACGCCAGCGTCTCCGATACAGATTCCGTCGTGCCCCAGATACTGGAAAATTATGACCGACTCAGAATGGGTAAGGAACTACTAAATACGGTGAACAGAAAGAAAGGCTATTAACAATCATCGTTCATAAATTCTCTACAGAATAGGGGCCATAGCGGGATTTATATTTTAATTACCGATAAAAATCCTCTAATTTTAAGGTTTCGTAATTTTTAACCGGACTTAAATTTCTTGCCTTTTTGAAAGCCACAAAGGACACCACGGAGAAGACATTATACGGATATCAGGAGGAAGACCTCAAAAGAATCTTTGAATATCTTGAGGACAATCCTGATAATTCCAACCTTTTGTACCAGCTGCCCACAGGTGGAGGGAAGACCGTTATTTTTTCCGAAATCGCACGAAGGTACATTGAAAGAACGGGAAAGAAGGTCGTAGTGCTTACTCATCGCATTGAACTTAGTCTTCAAACTTCCAAGATGCTGACCGGTTTTGGGGTTCGCAACAAAATTATCAACAGTGATGTTAAGGAACTAAAGGACCAGGACGATTTCAACTGCTTTGTGGCCATGGTGGAGACCTTGAACAACCGTCTGCAGGAGGACAAGGTGGAAATCAACAATATTGGCCTGGTCATCATCGATGAGGCCCATTACAATTCCTTCAGGAAACTCTTTAAATACTTTGACAAGTCGGTTATTCTGGGCGTTACCGCAACCCCTTTGAGTTCCAATATAAAACTTCCCATGAAGGACAACTACAAAAAGTTGATCATTGGGGAGTCCATAGAATCCTTAATCCAGAAGAAGTTTTTGGCACGTGCCAACATGTTCAATTACGATGTAAGCCTGCAAAGCTTAAAGCTGGGCATCAATGGCGATTATACCGTAAAGTCTTCGGACGAGCTCTACAGCAATCACAGCATGTTGGGCAAATTGATGAACGCCTACGAGGAGATTGCCAAGGGAAGCAAAACCTTGATTTTCAACAACGGTATCAATACCTCCCGATATGTGTACGACCTATTTAGGAAGGCAGGATACAACATCCGGCATTTGGACAATAAGAATAGTGCTTCGGAGCGAAGGGAAATCCTGAAATGGTTCAAGGAAACCCCCGATGCCATATTGACATCCGTGAGCATTCTTACAACGGGTTTTGATGAGCCATCCGTAGAGACCATTATCCTGAACAGGGCCACCCGCTCGCTTACCCTCTATTTTCAAATGATTGGACGGGGTTCAAGATACCTGCCACATAAGGAAGAGTTCAACGTAATCGATATGGGGAATAACATTGCCCGTTTTGGCATGTGGGATGCCAAGGTGGATTGGCAGGAAATCTTCCATTTTCCGGATTTCTTTTTGGAGAATATCAAGAACGATGAGGAAATCGAGCGGGAGTTTGTGTATGAAATGCCGCAGGAACTTAGGGATGAGTTCTCAAAATCAGAAAACATCGAATTTGACATTAAGGAGGAATACAAGAAGAGTTTCGCCAATGGGGAAAAATCCAAATTGGTTTTGGAAAAAAGCATTGAGCAACATGCCCAGATATGCGTGGAAAATGCCGACGATGTATTTGATGCGCGTATCCTCGCCAAGAAACTGAAGGAGGAAATCCAGTATCGAGTACGGCAGTATTCTTATTGTATCATGAACAATACCAAAAATTACAAGGAATGGTTGGAGGAGGATTATGAACGCAAACTACGGTCGAAAATATCCCAAAAGTTCGCCGCAAAGATGTAGCGGCTCGAGCGAATGGGTTCAAATAAATCCTACGATATTCCAATCTAATAATTTTTTCGTCTTCTACCGACCATCTTGGATTCCAAAAATCTTAAAATTTAGGCTATCCATAAAAATAATCCAAAAGGATTCATATTTAAAAGGAGTTGGTTAATTTAAGGCAATCAACAAACTCCAACCCAAGCGCATGAAAAACCGACAGCTCCTGCTCACTTTTATCCCCACCATTATACTCGCGGGGATTTATGGCTACCATTTTTTAACAGGTCTTCCACCAATTTTGATGATGCTTCTGGCTATTTTAAGTGGAATCCTGGTACAGATACTCTTTTACTTACTGTTCAAATTGATCCAGTTTGTTTTCAAAGGCATTGATACCATTTATATTTTGGCTCTATTGAGCGGAGTTTCCACCTTGGTTGCCCTAAAAGTCTTCGGTTTTGGTTGGCCGGATGCCCTATATTATGCCTTGGCAGGTACCGCATTACTAGTAATCGTTTGCCTTTGGTGGTTTTTACGGACGAAATCCTTGTTTTCGTTTTTGATGCTGTCCTTTGGTTGTATCGGTTTGGGTTATGGGATTTATTTACTGGCGAATCAGGGATCGGAACCCTATCAAAATGATTTTTCAAAATTTAGCTTGGGCGATGGTGAGCCTAGCTTGGAGGAAATCGGTGTTGAAAACCCGGCAACCCTTGGCAGTTTTGAGGTCGATGCTTTTACCTATGGCAGAGGTTCGGACAAAAAAAGAACCGAATATGCACAAGAAGTTCGGTTTCAGACACCAACCGTAGACGCATCGTTGCTCTTGCCGGAATGGAAGGGGAAAAAGAAAAAATGGAGGGAAAAATTTTGGGGCTTTGGCGTCACCGAGTTTCCGTTGAACGGGCGAGTCTACATGCCACAGGGCGAAGGGCCTTTTCCGCTTGCGCTCATCGTTCATGGCAATCATAGCATGATCGATTATTCAGATGACGGCTATGGCTATTTGGGAAACCTGTTGGCGAGTAGGGGCATCATAACGGTGTCCGTCGATGAGAACTTTGTCAACGGACATTGGTCCGGAGATTTTAGGGGTAAGGAAATGCCAGTTAGGGCTTGGCTATTGCTGAAACATTTGGAGCAATGGCAACAGTGGAACAACGATTCGGCGCACGAACTTTCAGGTAAGGTGGATATGGAAAATATCATGCTAATGGGCCATTCCAGGGGCGGGGAGGCCGTAACGATTGCCGGTGGTTATAACCGACTTCCTTTTTTCCCCGATAATGCCCAAGTACCGTTCGATTTCAATTTCAACATCAAAGGTATTGTGTCCATTGCGCCAACCGATTACAGATATGATCGGAAAATCGTTCTAAAAGACGTGAACTATCTGAGTTTGCAAGGTTCCTATGATTCGGATGAAGTCAGCTTTTGGGGCTTGCGGCCGTACCGTAGGTTGCAGTTTACGGATTCCGTACCGCGTTTTAAAGCGGGTGTTTATGTCCATCATGCCAATCACGGTCAGTTCAATTCCACCTGGGGTAAATCGGATTTTGGAGCGCCCATGAAATGGTTGTTGAACCTAGAACCGTTACTTTCAGGTGAAGAACAGCAGCAAGTGGCCCAGGTGTTCATTAGTGCTTTTGCGGAATCGGTTCTAAAAAATAACGATGCGTATATCCCGATTTTTAAAAATGTGGGGTACGCCAAGGATTGGTTGCCGGACGAATTTCTAATGACCCATTTTGAAGCATCGGATTTTGTTAAGCTGGTGGATTTTGAGGAGGACATCGATATTACTTCCGTGTCGGACAGCATTTCGATACAAGGGCATCACCTGAATCTATGGAAGGAGCAAGGCCTAACGACGCGCGACAATGGGCAGCAGGACAACAATGCAGTGGTTTTGGGGTGGAAAATGACGGATAGTATATCCACCGATACAAAACCGACCTATGAAATAATATCGGACACCCCGTTTTGGAAAGATTCCATACTTAGTATCCAGCTTTCCATTGGCAGCGGTGACCCCAAATGGTTGAAATTGGATTCCAAAGAAACCGATGTGGAAGGGGATAAGGACACGGACCCGAAAATGGACTATGATTTCAGTCTTGTCTTGACAGATACCTTGGGACAATCGGCCACCGTAAAAATAAGCGATATCAAAAACATCATGCCACCGCTCAAGACAAAGTTTACCAAATTTGAGTTTCTGGATAAGGACATGATCGGGGACGCTTGGGAAGTGCAACTGCAGACCTTCCACATTCCGATTTCCAAGTTTGAAAAGAAAGCATCGGATTTCGACCCCAAGGCTGTAAAACACATTCGGTTTGTTTTTGACCAAAGTCCCAAAGGAGTGGTGGTTGTGGACGATATTGGGTACAATCCTTTGAAATAAATATTTCCTGAATATTGCATGGAGATGAAATCCAAAAAATTATTGGTCATTGGACTTACCTGGCCGGAACCTACCGCTACGGCGGCAGGTGTGCGGATGATGCAATTAATCGAAATATTCAAAAAGTATGAATTTGAGACCATATTTGTGTCCGCTGCTTCAAAAACGGAACATTCCCAAGATTTGGAAGCAATGGGAATTGCGACCAATCACATAAAACTGAACGATGCTTCCTTTGATGCCTTGATAAAAGAACTCCAGCCCGATATTGTTCTGTTCGACCGATTTCTTACGGAGGAACAATTCGGCTGGCGTGTTTCCGAATGTTGTCCAGAAGCGCTACGGATTTTGGATTCCGAGGATTTACATTCCTTGCGGCATTCACGGGAAAACTGTTTTAAAAAGGGCATTCCTTATACCGAAGCGCATTGGTTGCAAGACGATAGGACCAAACGGGAACTGGCCAGTATGTTGCGGAGCGACCTTACCTTGGTTATTTCCAGCTATGAGATGGAACTCCTGCAACAGACTGCCAGAATTGATGCTTCGCTATTATGGCATCTTCCGTTTATGTACGATGCCATTTCACAACAAAATGATTGGCCGGAATTTGAGGCACGCAGGGATTTTCTTTTTATCGGCGGGGGATTACATGCGCCCAACGTGGATGCCATAAAACACTTGGAACAGGATATCTGGCCTAAAATTCTTGCGCGTATATCGAACGCCAAATGCTATGTATATGGGGCGTATCTGCCTGATGCCGTCACGAAGCTGCACAATCCCAAAAAAGGGTTTTATGTGCGGGGACGTGCCCGTAGTGTATCCGAGGTCATGAAAATGGCGCGCGTTTGTCTGGCTCCGTTGCGATTTGGAGCGGGTATAAAAGGCAAATTGGTGGATGCCCTATTGAACGGGACGCCCAGCGTAACCACGGGAATCGGTGCCGAAGGAATGCATTGTGCGCTGGATTGGAACGGTTTTATTTCCGAGACCCAAGACGATTTTATAGATAAGGCCATTGAATTGTATACGGATAAAACCGTGTGGCAAAAGGCACAGGACAACGGCATACAAATCATCAATACACTGTACCAAAAAACATCCTTGGAAACATCCTTGATGGATAGGATTACGGAAGTATCGGAATCACTTGCAACACATCGCGAACATAATATCATGGGCAGAATCTTGGAGCATCATACGGTGCAGAGCACCAAGTATTTATCCAAATGGATTGAGGAGAAGCATAAAAACAAATAAGCCTACTCCTTTAGAATTTCCTTGATTACCGACTTGAACATTTCAATTCCCGTGGATATTAGGGCATCGGGAAAATCATAGTCGGCATGATGTAAAGCAGGGACATTTTCCCCGGCACCGACCCCGAACATCGTAGCCCTATAATTTTTTGAGAACCACCCAAAATCCTCTCCAAATGAGAATGGCACCGATTTTTCTATGACATTAAAACCGTTTTTATGAGCTACTTCGGTTACCAAAGTAACGCCTTGTGCGTCATTCAAGCTTGCGGGAAAATGCTCGAACCAGTCCAAAGAATACATAATGGAGTTGGATTTACTAATATGGTAACAAATGTTTTCTATTTCTTTCCGTAAGGTTTCCATAGTTTCTGGGCGCCACGTCCTAACGGTATAATGAAGTTCCCCAAGTGCAGGCGATATCCCATAGGATTTTTCGCCCATGTGCATGTAAATGGGCGTTAGGATTTTATAATTGGGATTCTCAGGATAATTAATGTTCAGCGCATCAAACCTCTGAATCACTTCTGCCATGCAATGAGCGGGATTAATACCTTTAGCAGGTTCCGAGGCATGTGATTCTTTCCCTTTAAGGTGTAAGGCGAAACTTAGGACCTCAGCCGAAAATCCCTTTTTGGGAACAAGTACTGAATGTAAGGGATATCCGGGAATATTGTGCAAGGCAAAAATATATTCAATATTTAAAGCTTGGAACCTTGTATCCGCCAAAATCTGGGCAGCGCCTTGTCCTGTCTCTTCGGCAGGTTGGAAGAGCAACACAATTGTTCCCTTTTTAAAGTGCGGTTCCGCTACCCATAGGGCCAATCCGGCTACAATGGCCATGTGGCCGTCGTGTCCGCATTTATGGGAAATCCCTTGATTTTTAGAACGATGGGCGAATTCGTTTTTCTCCGGAATGGGCAGTGCGTCCAATTCGCACCGTATCGCAATAACGGGCCCATCTGATGAGATTTCGTAAACAACGGCAAGCCCGTTTCCGCCTAAACCCTCCAAAATTTGTGTGGGTCGGCTGTTTTGCGAAATAAACGCCTTGATTCTTTCTGCGGTTTGCGATTCATTTCCGGATACTTCGGGAAATTGATGTAGTTCCTTTCTAAGAGATTTGAGCTTGTCCAACATGTTCATTTATATTCCTAGGGTGTGTCACTTTGAATTGGGAAGTATCGGATTTAAACTTCGGGGTCCCTTCTAAAAATCTGTATCACATCAAAAATAAGGATACAAAATACGACCCATATAAATCCCGCGATGAAACCTCCTGCCACATCCGAGGGATAGTGGACCCCAAGATAGATCCTACTAATACCAATACTCAAAATCAGCAAGGCAACCAACACCATCAAGGAATATTTAAAAATCCTATTGATTCTTAATTTGGATATCAGGTAGATTAAAAATCCAAAAAAGGCCATCGCCCCCATGGCATGGCCGCTTGGGTAGCTCAAGGTCTTAACCGAGACCAGATGTTCTATACCCGGTCTTGCTCGGTCCACGAAGCGTTTAAGGGCCATATTGGAAAGGGTTGCCAGTACCAGTACCACCACGGACTGTAGCACATACTTCCAACTTTTAATGATACGCCAGGAAAGTAGCACGAAAAGGATCAAAACGATCAGGTAGCCCGTGACATCCCCAATATCCGTTACGAACTTAAAAAAGGTGGTCAAAGAGGGATTCCTAAAGGAAATGATATAGTCAGTTACTGCGGTGTCATATCTTGCAAGGGTATCGGTTTTTAGGGTATCCGTAAGTTCAACGAACAGGTTAATACCCCCCACCACAAGTATCAAAGAAATGATTACGGTAATATAATAGGGTAAACGGGAGTCCTCATTATGAAATTTTTCGGAAAGGAAATTCCGTACCGACTTTATAATGCTATAGACCGTTTTTTTCATTGACAATTTGCTATGATACGCCTAATTTAATCCTATTCTTAGAGTTTAACGGACAAAAACAGGACAGATGCTAACTCATTTCATATACACTTGACAGACTTCCCAAGGAACAGCTATCTTTATACCGCTAATTTAAAACGATTTGAAATGTCTGTAGCAGATTGGAAAACAGCTCTGGAATTTGAGGATATCACCTATAAAAAAAGGAACGGCGTCGCCCGAATTGCCTTCAACCGACCCAATGTTCGGAATGCCTTTAGGCCCCATACCACCAGTGAATTGATAAAGGCCCTTTACGATGCCCAGGAGGATACTTCCATTGGCGTAGTATTGCTTTCTGCGGAAGGTCCCTCTACCAAGGATGGCATCTGGTCCTTTTGCAGCGGCGGCGACCAAAAGGCCCGGGGTGAAAAGGGCTATGTGGGTGCCGATGGCCAGCATAGGCTCAACATTTTGGAAGTGCAGCGTATGATCCGTTTTATGCCGAAAGTGGTGATTGCCGTGGTTCCCGGTTGGGCCGTTGGAGGCGGTCACAGCCTCCATGTGGTCTGTGATATGACCTTGGCCAGTAAGGAACACGCCATTTTTAAACAGACCGATGCCGACGTTACCAGTTTTGACGCAGGATACGGGTCCGCCTATTTGGCCAAGATGGTGGGGCAGAAGAAGGCCCGTGAGATTTTCTTTTTGGGCAGGAATTATTCCGCACAGGAGGCTTTTGAAATGGGCATGGTCAATGCCGTGGTTACCCACTCTGAATTGGAGGATACGGCCTATGAATGGGCCCAGGAGATTTTACAGAAATCCCCCACCTCCATTAAAATGCTCAAATTCGCCATGAACCTTACGGATGACGGCATGGTAGGGCAACAGGTATTTGCCGGCGAAGCTACCCGTCTGGCTTATATGACCGAAGAGGCAAAGGAAGGCCGGAACGCCTTTTTGGAAAAAAGAAAGCCCAACTTTGGCAAGAACAATTGGTTGCCTTGATTGCTCTTAAGTTATTTGCGAAACACTTTTTAAATAAGCTATTGAAAACTATTGAATAAATTAGGTTTCATTGGTCTTTTGTCAATTCGAACGCAGAGAGAATTCCCAAAAAGAATATAGTTAGATGGGATTCCTCGTCGCACCGTTATAACGGTGCGACGAGGAATGACGATTTGTTGACCGTATTCGCTAAATGATTGGTCCTGAACTAAATCAAGTCAAATTACCACAAACTAAAAAGAGCCCGATCAGTTCGACCGGACTCTTTTACGAGAACACTATATGAAAATGAAAAAAATTAATTCGTTTTTGTAACACTGTAAAAGTAGCTAGGAAGGTGGGCTTGGGGAAACTAATGTTGTCTCCCAAGGCGAATTTGTGGTCAACCGCTTACAAATTGTAGTTTGGTTGAAAAATCGTACAAATGTTTTTGATAATTAAGCCTAATCGATGGTTTTTAGAATATCACCGATCAAGGTATTGAACTGTTCGTCCGTTTGTTCCTCGAGTCCGGTTCGTACGATTACAACTTCTTTAGAGGGAATGATAAACACATGTTGCCCCTGGAACCCATTGGCAGAATACAGGTCCCGTGGTAGATCGGGATATTTCCCCTCCGCATTCAACCAAAAGTGGGCACCGTAGGTGCCGTTGGAATTCTCCGTGGGTTTGGTGATGTAGTCCACCCAACTATCGGCAAAGAGTCGGTCACCGTTCCAATCTCCCCGGTGTAGGTAGAGCAGTCCGAACTTGGCCCAATCCCGGGTGGTGGCCCATCCGTAGGAGGAACCGACGAAGTTACCCTCCAAATCTGTCTCTATTAGCATGGAGTGCATCCCAATTCTATCGATCAGTTTGGTATAGGGAAAATTCAAGTATTCCTGATGCGTTGCGAACTGTTTTCTCAAAATTCCCGAAAGCAGATTACTGGTGCCTGAAGAATAGTTCCAAACTTCGGTCGGTGGCGCGATTACGGCATTATCGGCCTGCCCTTGTGACATATCGGAATCGAGGAACAACATTTTGGTGACATCGGAGATTTTAAAGTAATCTTCGTCCCAGGCCAATCCGCTTTGCATCCGCAATAAATGGTTCAGCGTTATTTCTGATTTTGGGCCATCGGTATTATAAAGCGATTCAAAAGGGCGATATTCCAGGGAAATTCCATTTTCATATTCCAAAATGCCATATAGGGTTCCCAAAATACTTTTGGTCATGGACCAGCCTAAAATTTTGGTATCCTTGGTAAATCGGTCACCATATTTTTCCCCAATGATCTGGTCTTTATATACCACCAATAGGCTTCTGGTCTTTTGAACGGAATCCTGTAAGGCCCTGCTCAGTACATATTCCAAGGCATCATAATCCACATTGGCCATTACGGTATCCTTAACCCCCTGATTTCCGTATGGAAAGGGTAGGGTGTCTCTTTTTTGGTTTCGTTCCGGAACTATGGAAAAGTTGTGTTTTTGATGCTCGGTATTGGTCAGAACGGCTCCCAGCCCTTCTTTGTAGACCGATATCCGTTCCATGAGTCCGTATACGGAAGCCTTGGCAGATTTGATTTCCGAATCGGCTTCGGCCGTAGCCAGGTTTATCAGGGGCATATCGTGGTCTACTGTGTTCACGAAATAGGCGTCCCTTTTTGCAAGAAATACATTGGATGCCAAATTTTTGGAGGCATAACCGGAAATGAGGTTCAGTTTGGGATAATTGATGTAGCCGAATATCAGAAGTCCGACCAACAGGAGGGCAAAGGCCCATTTAATTTTTTTCATTTTCCATCTATTGGCTTCTAAATTAGAGAAAAAGGTTTATATGGGTCGTATTGACAAAAAGAGATTATTAGTATATTCCATGTCTCATTTAAAAGTCATGCATCGAATTCTGGGGCTTTTCGTGCTTTTTGTTAGTATTGGATGTGACCAAAGGTCCAAGGAAGCGGATATGTATGATTGGGTTCCCCTAACCGTTACGGCCACCGCCTATAATTCCTTACCGGGGCAGACGTCCTATGAGCATCCGGAGATAACGTCCTGGGGCGACTCCATCAAACCGGGGGTCAAGTGGATCGCTGTCTCCAGAGATCTTTTAAGGCAAGGATTGCGACACAACACCTTGGTAAAAATCGATACATTTGAGGGAATCTATATCGTAAAGGACAAGATGCACCCCAGATGGCGCAATAGAATCGACATTTATATGGGTGAGGACAAAAAGAAGGCCAAGGAGTGGGGGCGGAGAAAGGTCCAGATACAGTATGCCGTTCTAAAGAAAAAAGACACCGTAAACGAAATTCAAAAATGAAGGTTATAAAAATACTGGCCTTAGTTGTCTGCCTGACATCCTGTTCGGTGACCCGTACCATTGTGGACAAGCCCATTACCTTTGATGACGAGCGAAGGATATTGACCTTGGAATATATGCAGGACAGATACGGATTGGTAAAGGAATCCCCGAATATCATACCTAAAATGATCGTGCTGCATTGGACCGTAATCCCAACCTTTGAAAAATCCTTCAACGCTTTTGATTCGCCAACCTTGCCCAATTCCAGGCCCGATATCAACGCTGCCGGGACCCTGAACGTTTCCTCCCAGTTTATGGTGGACCGCGATGGTACCATTTATAGACTAATGCCCGAAACGACCATGGCCAGGCATGTTATAGGCTTGAACCATTGTGCCATAGGTGTGGAGAATGTGGGCGGGGACACAGGACAACCCTTGACCAAGGCCCAGCTAAAATCCAATATTTGGCTCGTTCGCTATTTGGCGGAAAAATATGATATCGAATATCTGATCGGACATTATGAATACTCAAAATTTGAGAACCATCCCTTATGGTTGGAGCAGGACGAAGGCTATAGGACCCAGAAGACCGACCCGGGAAACGATTTTATGCAAAACGTTAGAAACGCCGTAAAGGATTTGAACTTTAAACCTATCCCTGAATGAAACCCTCGTCGAGGGATTTTGTATGGAAAGTTAAGTACCTCTACGAAGACCCGAGGTGTAATTTGAACCTATTGTCTTGACCAAAGGTGTCAGTTCGAGTGATTTTTCGCAATGCAATGAAGAAAAATTGTAGCGAGAACCTTTTTAAGGCCGAAAAGGAGCCTGCCCTGAGCGAAGGCGAGGGGTTCTCGATACACTTGATTTTCGATGGGAAAAATCGAAAATCAACCACTCGAACTGACATTTTTGTATAATATTTTTAAAATGTACGAGGAGTAATAAAAAAGTAAATATTTGATAATAGACATTTTAACCAAATTTCAAACGAATGAAAAGATTTCATTGTGTTATCATTGCTTTCTTAATCCTGACAATTTTTACCAGCCAGGCACAGGATATAACCGAACAATTGTACGAGACGTATGACAAATATAAGGAACCCACGCTTGGGAAAAGAAGAATAAAGCACGCCGATCTACAACCCTTGTTGGAGAAATTCAGAAGGAATCCGAAGTTCACGGTGAATAAGGTTGGCACCTCCATAGGTGGAAAATCGCTTTCCTTGGTCAGTATTGGTAGCGGTGCAACCGATGTTTTTTTGTGGTCCCAGATGCATGGGGACGAGCCCACCGCCACCCAGGCAATTTTTGATATCCTTAATTTTTTGGACAGTCCCGATTTTCAGGAAGAAAAGGAAGCGATGCTTTCCAACCTGACCATTCACTTTTTGCCCATGCTCAATCCGGATGGGGCGGAACTCTTTCAACGTCGTAACCTGTTGAGAATCGATATCAATCGGGATGCCCTTCGTTTGCAATCGCCCGAAGGAAAGACCTTGAAAAGGGTGCGGGATAGCCTGGATGCCGATTTTGGATTTAACCTGCACGATCAAAGTACCTACTACAATGCAGAACGGACGGAGAAGCCTGCCACAATTTCCTATTTGGCCCCTGCTTTCAACTATGAAAAGGATATTAATGAAGTACGCGGAAATGCCATGAAAATCATTGTTTTCATGAACAACATCCTACAGAAATATGCACCTGGACAAGTAGGTAGGTATAACGATGCTTTTGAGCCTAGGGCTTTCGGTGACAACATCCAAAAATGGGGCACTAGTACCATTTTGATTGAATCGGGTGGGTATCCTGAAGACCCGGAAAAACAGGAAATCCGAAAACTTAACTATGTCTCCATTTTATCGGCCATCTATACCATAGCCAAGGAAAATTTCAAGGAAATCGATATCTCGGAATATGAAAAAATACCGGAAAACGATAGGATGCTGTTTGACCTAAAGATTGTAGGTGCGACCTATAATCTAATGGGTGATTCCTATATTTTGGACTTGGGCATCAATCAGGTGGAGGTGGATTATGAGGACCATGATAATTTTTGGTACAGCAGTAGGATTTGGGATCAAGGCGATTTATCCACCTATTACGGTTATGAGACTTTGGATGCCGCAGGTCATGAAATTGTTCCGGCAAAGGTATATGGTCAAACGGTTTCCACTATGGCCGAAGCAAAAAAGTTGGATGCCAAAAAATTGTTATCCGAAGGCTATGGCTACCTTAAAGTATCCGATATTCCGCTAAAACAATTGAATTCGCCCATACCCTTGCACTTGGTGGGCGATAATTTTAAGGCGCCGGATTTACGACTCCAGCCTGGTATCAATCCCACTTTTTTCCTTAGAAAGGATGGAAAGTATACGTTTGCGGTCATCAACGGTTTTCTTTTCGACCTAGCGTCCGAAAACATTACTATTCCCAATGCCATGATTTTTAGAAAATAATCTAGTAACCAAATTGTACATTCAAATAATGACCATGTTTTAAAAGAAGATATAACATGGTGAACAATATGGCTACAATTCCCGAGAATATGAGTAAAACCAGACTTTTAAGAGGGTTTGGCAAAATGCCCAAAGCACTTTTCCAATAAATTTCTTTGAGTACATCCATGACGTTTAATTTTTAAATTGAACATTCCAATAGCCTTTAGGATGTGTTTGTTTGGTATTCTTTGGGGTTATTATAATATATAAACAATTATCGGACCACCAAACCCTACCAGAGATTCCTGAAATAAAAAAGGGCGGCAATTGCCACCCTTAGTTTAAAATATTCAGTTTTTTCCTAGTCGATACTAGCTGTATCTGCATCCATCAAGGCGAAGAATTTGTCCAAATTTGGAAGGATTACGATTTTGGTCCTTCTGTTCTTGGCCATATTTTCCTTGCTGTCGTTTTCTACCAAGGGAAGGTAGCTACTTCTACCGGCAGCGATCAACTGTTTTGGATTTACATTGTATTCGTTCTGTAGTTCGCGAACAATGGAAGTCGCCCTTTTCACACTAAGATCCCAGTTATCCTCGAACAAGGGAGTATTGATAGTTCTGGAATCCGTATGACCCTCTACCATTACTTCCATACTGGGTTCGGAATTGATGACATCGGCCAATTTCTTAAGTACATTATCGGCTTTGTTGCTAACCCTATATCCAGCAGTGTTGAACAACAATTCATCAGAGATGTTTATCATTACCACGGTTTTGTCAATGCTTACGTCCACATCTTCCCCTTCGTCCGCGATGGATTGTTTCAGTTTATAGGAAACTGCCAAATTCATGGAATCCTGAAGTGTTTTGGCTTCGGCTAGTTTTGCTGGATCTACGTTTTCCAAGGTCTTTCTCATGTTTGCCTTGGTATTGTTGCTCATTACGGCAACATCATCCACGGTAGTGTACTGACTGTCGTTTATTTCCTTAAGTGAATTTATTTTGGAGTTGTACTCTTCCACTCGGGCCTCTATTTTGGCCATTTTAGTTTCCAACTCTTCTTTTTCTACCTGGGTCTTGGTCAATCTACTTTGCGTCTGTGCCAAGTTGTCCTCCAAGGCCACGTATTTCTTTTTCGAAACACAGGAAGATAAAAGTACAATGGATGCTACTCCGATTATTGATAATTTTTTCATTTCAAGTGTGTATTTAGTTAATAATCTTTCAATAACATGTACGGGAATTTTTTGGGAATGGATTTTTTGGAATGGCAATGTTTTGGAAATCGACCTCTTTTTAAAGGCTTTAAATTGTTGATATAAAAAGGTTTAGGCTGTTAAAATTTAGATATAAAAAAAGAGGCAATTTTTGCCTCTTTTTAAATCAATCGGTATATTTTTTTACTCGCAACCGCCGGTAAATCCATTGGCGTTGAACTTGGTCTGTACCGCACCTTGTCTCGTACCCGTATTTACCTCGATGGCCAAATTATTTTCTCCACTGCCGTCCCGTTTTGGACTGCAATATTCGAAGAGGTAGAAGCTGTTCGCCCGCTCCGAAACCTTTTCTGAAATCTCGTTAAAGGTATCTTCCAAATCATCCTTGTTACTTGCAAATACGCTGGAAGTCTTCCCTATATCCATCAATACCTGTGTATCGATTTCGCTACCCAATCCAATACTGAAAAAAGAAATATTGGAATTGGCGTCGTTCACTTTTTTGAGTGCTGCCTCTTCGGTAAACCTGGAAGCCTGATCCGTACCATCGGTAAAGATGACCACGGAAGCGGCACCAATCTTGTCTCCACTGGTTGTTTTATTAATAATGTCCGTTGCGATATCGGTCGATTTTATGACCGCTCCGTACAGATCCGTTGATGGGTCGGTACTGATGTTATCGGTAATTCCATTGATGGATGTAATCAATTCGTCTTTGGAGGATGTAAGTTCGTTCAACAAATGCAGTTCATTTTCACCATCGAACCAATAAATGGCCATTTTGAAGGAGTCGGACTCTGCATCGGGCATCACGTTGTCCACAAAACTGGCACTGGCCATTTTCAGTTCCTGCAAGCTGCTTTCCAAGACACTGTTGCTCAAATCCAGCACCAAAAGGGCGTTGTTGGAGAATATCTGTGAATTTGGGGAAATACGTGCAAAAGATTCAGACGTGGAAATGGTATTGAAACAATCGTCATTTCTTCCCTGCTCGTAAATGGTAAATTGCTCTGCCGTTAATCCGGGTACGGGATTTCCATTGGTATCGGAAACCCTAAAGAATATGGATACTTTTCCAGGTAAGGTCGTATACTGGTCCTGGATTGAGAGCACGAGTTCACCTTCTTCCAGCCCCAAACAATCGTCCACGGGCACTCCTTTTCCAAGGCCATCACCCAAATTAAGGTTTAGGTCTACATCGTCATCGGCATTACCACAGGAAACAAAAAGAGAAAGCGCAAATAAAAAACCAAAGGTTCTTAGGAACAAATTCATAGTCATACATTTTGAGTTCATCAAGCAGAACGCACTTTCCGCTCGGAAATTATGGGCCATTGAAAAAATTATGTTAAAGAGTGTTAAAGAAAGTACCCAGTCTTTAAAAAACAGGCGGGATTGGGTAATTTTCGCTAATTAGTGGGCAAAACTATAGCAACTGCCATTCAAAATGACGCACGAACTCAAAAAAATTTTTCAGGAGTATGGAAACTTACGGGCCAAAGGTCTCAAAACTGTGTTGGCCAGTGTGGTCGCCCTGGACGGCTCTTCGTATAGAAGGCCCGGGGTTCGTATGTTGATCTCTGAGGACGGTACCATGGTTGGGGCGGTTAGCGGGGGATGCGTTGAGAAGGAGGTGCTTTTTCAGGCCGCGAGCGTTTTTAAGACCGACACCCCGAAAATGATGACCTATGACGGTAGGTTTCGTTTGGGTTGCGAGGGAATACTATATATTCTAATTGAGCCATTTCAACCGACAGAAGCACTGCTCAAGGGCTTCCATAGGTCCATAAAAACCAGGACTCCGTTTAAAATTCTTTCCTATTACGTGAAGGAATACGGGGAACATGCCAATATTGGTTCCCTGTTTTTATTTGATGAAAAACCGATTCCCCTGGGTGCAGGACCCGATTCAACTGAACGTTCAACTTACGAGCAGACCCTAAAACCGTGCTATAAACTGGCCATCGTAGGCGGGGAACACGATGCGGTAAAACTATCCAAAATCGCTCTGGAAATGGGATGGGAGGTTTCTGTAAGCGTAGTACCGTCTGAGGGAAAGATCATAGCCGATTTTCCGGGCATCGACGAGCTTTGGAACGTGGAACCACAAGATTTGCCCATAGAGAAAATCGATGATCAAACGGCCTTGGTGTTAATGACGCACAGTTACGTGAAGGATCTAAAATACCTACATGCGGTAAAGACATGTAAACCTATGTATTTTGGGCTTTTGGGACCTTCCAAAAGACGGGAAAAACTATTCAATGAGTACATCGATTTATATCCCGACGAGGACTATGCTTTTTTTGAGAGCATTCATGGACCGGCTGGAATCAATATTGGTGCCGAAGCTCCGGAGGAAATCGCCATTGCCATACTTTCGGAGATTTTGGCGGTGATACGAAACCAGGAACCCATCATGTTGAAGGACAAGAAAGAAGGCATCCATAATTGAAATCGGTCCAGAACATAGGCGTTGTTGTATTGGCCGCTGGAAAATCCGGTCGGATGCAGGATATCAAGCAATTATTGCCATGGAAAGGTACTTTTTTATTGCAATATGTGCTGAACCGCGTAATGGAACTGGAAGCCAAAAGAATTGTGGTCGTCTTGGGTGCCAATGCCCAAAAAATAAAATCTAGTTTAAAAACCGACCCCTCTTCCACGGATATCATTGAAAACGCCACATGGGAAAAAGGTTTGGGAAATAGTATAGCCGCCGGTGTTCGATATCTTAGGGAAACCTATTCTCCTTTGGATGGCGTGTTGATATGTCTTGCCGATCAGCCATTGGTCACCCCAGACTATCTAAACCGTATGTTGCTTGAATTCTCAACCCAAAACGTTTCCATCGTAGCCAGTAACTATGGAAAAAAAATGGGCGTTCCGGCAATTTTTGGACCGGATTTGTACGATGCACTATTGAAGCTGGACTCCGATTATGGGGCCCGGGACATACTGGGTTTCAATACATCCGTCACCCTCGGCCTGGATGCCCAAGGGCTTTTGGCCGATATCGATACTCCGGAAGCCTATCAAAAAATCTATAACGAAAATCACTACTCATAAATCCCTTTTTATGAAGAAACTAAATAGCCTTATCGCCGCTGCCACTTTTGTAATTGCCTTACCTCAAGCTGTTTTTTCACAGGAAATGAGTTTTGAGGAATACAACCCTACCTCAACGCTCGTCGTTCCGGGTGCCGAGATAAAACAGGCAAAATTCCGATTTATAGACGTCCACAGCCATCAGCGGGACATGTCCGTCGAAAAACTGGGCAGCCTTTTAAAGGATATGGAATCCTTGAACGAGGGGGTTATGGTGAACCTCAGTGGTGGTTCGGGGGAAAGTCTCAAGGAGAAGGTCGATAATATCCAGAAAAGCTATCCCAATAGGTTTGTGGTGTTCGCGAATGTAGACTTTGAAGGAGCGGATGGTGGCGAATGGGGTCAAAAGGCCGCTGCCCAATTGGAGGCGGACATCAAAAACGGGGCAAAGGGACTCAAGGTTTTCAAAAGTCTTGGGCTTCGCAATACCGATGCTTCAGGTAACAGATTGGCCATTGACGACTCCCGTTTGGACCCTATTTGGGCCAAATGTGCGGAAATGGGCGTACCCGTCTTGATCCATGCAGCCGACCCTAAGTCTTTTTGGGACGATATGGATAGCGATAACGAACGGTGGCTGGAACTAAAAACCCACCCCAGAAGAAAACGTTCAAATACAGATCCCGCACCTTGGGAACAGATTATACAGGAACAGCATAATGTTTTTAAAAGACATCCAAAAACGAAATTTATCAATGCCCACATGGGTTGGCACGCGAACAATTTGGGGAAACTGGGCGAATTGTTGGATGAGATACCCAATATGAACATTGGTATCTCCGCCGTAATCGCAGAATTGGGTCGGCAACCGCAACATGCCAGGGAGTTCTTTATTAAATATCAGGATAGGATACTTTTTGGAAAGGACAGTTGGAACCCGGATGAATTCCCCACGTATTTTAGGGTGCTGGAAAGCAACGATGAATATTTTCCCTATTATAAGAAGTACCACGCCTTTTGGGCCATGTACGGATTAAACCTACCGGACGAGGTGCTCAAAAAAGTATATTATGAAAATGCCCTGAAGCTCATACCAGGGTTGGACAGGACATTGTTTGAATAAGGGTCTATATGGCGGTTTCGACATCTTTTTGTGGAAGCTTTTCAACATCTTGAAAAACACCACAGGAAATTTCCCTTTTTACCAAGGAGGCCGACTTCTTCCTGTTGGTCAGTGCCTCAATTTCTTTGTTCAAATATTGCATGATTGAATGTTTTAGATGGAAACGAATTTCATTTTTATTTGTTGCATGCCAGCAAATTAAATCCAATCCAAAATGATTTTTGTCCCTTTATGTGATTTTTTTGACACATTGCATACCTATAGGTAAATGAAGAAAACTTGCATGGGGAATAGCGATGCTTTTGCAGAGGTAATACGGGAACATCAGGGGTTACTTTACAAAGTTTCCGCTATCTACACAAATAATGAACAGGATCGGGAGGATTTGTTTCAGGAAATCGTCTATCAGCTTTGGAAGTATTTTGACAGTTTTAGAAACGAATCCAAGATCAGTACTTGGATGTATCGGGTGGCCATGAACACGGCCATTACGCATTTGAAGAAATCAAAACGCATCCCGAAATCGGAACCCATCAAGGAATCCCTGGTTAGTATGGCGGAGGGCACTGACGACCTTTTTCAGGAACGCGTGCGATTGTTACATCGTCAGATTGAAAAAATGAACTCCTTGGAAAAGGGTATCATGCTGCTGTTATTGGAGGGGAAATCCTATCAGGAAATAGGGGAAATAACGGGATTGAATACGTCCAATGTGGGAACTAGGATATCCCGAATCAAGGAAAAACTTAGAAAAAACATGGTAAAAACATAAGCAGATGGAATTGGAAGAATTACAGGCGAATTGGATGGCCATGAGCCAGGAATTGGAAAAGCAAAAAAAATTAACGAACGAAATAATAATAAAGATGACACGGAACAACTATCGGAACAAATTCAGCAAACTCAACAATTACGAGAACGTAGGGGCCATTATATGCTATATAGTGGCCGGGTTTATACTTTTAAATTTCTGGAAACTGGATACCTTGTACTTAAAGCTTTCTGGAGTATTTACACTAGCTTTTTTAACGATTTTGCCCACCTTGGTGCTGCTTTCATTGCATCGGATAAAAAACCTTGATATCCTTACAAAATCGTATAGGGAAAACCTTATAACTTATACCAAGGAAAAAAAGCGACTCCTAAAACTTCAGCAAATTGCCATTGCCGTGAGCTTTATTTCCCTAGTGTTCTCGCCGGCCTTGGCCTTAAAGCTGCTCAGGGACAAGACTTTGATCCTTTCGGAAATGAAACCTGAACAGATAATAGCCATGGTATTTGTTATCGTTCTTATGGTTTTTGTAAGCCGATGGGGCTATAGAAGCTATAAAAAGGTAACGAATTCTGCCGAAGCCCTGTTGGAGGATTTGGAAGCATGATTATTCCGTTAATTTCTTTTGGATGTAATTGAGGATCAACATCCAGTTCATTTTTAATAGGAGGGAGGCGGTGGGCACGTTGTCATCGGCAATGGCAGAAATTATGGCCTCATGCTGATTGTCGGATTTATTGTAAAAGGAATCGTCCGAAGTAAAGGCACGCTCGTAAAAGAATATTCGGGTTCGTAAATCTTGCAGGATTTTTAACGCCAGTTCGTTTTCGTACCCTTTGGTAAGCAGGTGGTGAAATTCCAAATCGGCCTGAATCCGGCTAATGGCATCTTGGGCATTTTCGAATACATCCTGTTGCTTTCTAAGCGCGTCGATATGATCCCTATTGAATTCCGAGTTTTCAATGGCCATAACCTCTAAGCTGGCCACCAGTCCGTAGAGGTCCTCGGCTTCCTTAACATCAAGCTCCGCAATGATAAATCCTCTGTTAGGTACTGCCTTTATGATATGGGACTGCTGTAGTTGGGTCAATGCCTCCCGTATGGGGGTCACACTAACTCCCAATTCCCTGGAAAGGGCGGCCAGGTTGATGGTCTTACCAATGTGCAGCTTCCCTTGTTTCATTTCAAAAAGCAAATAATCCCGTACCTGGTCCCTTAGGTTTATTTTCTGGATCATTTTTCAAATATAATATATCGTATATGATTTTAACTCTGTTTTTGGCGCTCTAGTATGTCGATTGGAGTCGGCAGCCGGAAATTATTCGTTGAAATGCACGGCTTGCGTGCTCTTAAACCATACTATTTGTGTTAGTTGCACGTTTTTATGGTTGTAATAGGTAACCCTTTAAACAAATCAAAAAAATAAACAGATGAAAATTTTGAAAAACACGTTGAAGAATTTAAGTCTTTTGGCCACTGTCCTGATACTAGGGTACAGTTGTAGCGATGATGCCGAAAAGGACAATGATATAGTACTTTCACAAGCCGACTTAGAGGCGGTGCTGGAAACGGACGATATTGTAGGTGGTATCGATGTTGCCCTGTTCGAACTTTACAACAATAACGGTAGCACTGCAAAATCGATGGTCAATGAGTGCTACAGTGCCCAGTATACGGATACGGGATATGTGGCCACATTTAACAATTGTGTCCTCAATGGCACCGAAAATATTAACGGAACTCTTACCGTGACCTATAACACCGACGGGGAACAAGGGTCTTTTTCGGCCAGTTATGAAGATTTTTATGTGGGTGAAATTAAAATCAATGGAACCAGATCATATCAGTTAAGTGCCAATTCTGAAGGAAATAGTGTTTCATTTTCGGTAACTAGCAACCTTACGGTTGAAATGGCCGATGGCTCCTTAATTTCCGACGAAGGCGAAAGGTCTTTTACCCTTACTTTTGGTGATTCGCTTGAATCGACTACCTATAGCATTGCTGGAACTTGGACCGTTGTTTACGAAGGAAATACGTACAACGTTACGGTAAATGCTCCGTTGACAAGTAGTGTTAACTGTGGGTATGTAGCCGCCGGTGATATGACCGTTTCTAAAAATGGCCTTACCGTAAATGTAGATTTTGGCGATAGTACGTGTGATAACGTTGCCACCATTACCTACCCAAATGGAGTAGAAGAGGAGATTACCCTGCGTGACTAAAACATTTGCCCTTACAATGGCAGACAAAAAAAGGATAAGATTGATGAGGTCTTATCCTTTTTCATTTTATGTGTATGCTAAACCAAAGCTATGACTTCCTTGGCAGCTACCCAACGGACTTTACCTTTGGTCAGCCTTTTCGCTTCGGTTATTGAATGTTTGATAAAAGTTCTCATGTTGTTCGTTTTTGTCCCGAAATGAATCGGGGTCTGATTGATGATTAATTGATTGATTGATTGATGAATTCCGGATTAATGGGTATGGTTTCTAACCTCGGCCCATTGCACGCGTTTACTGTTTCTAAAATTACTAAAGAAGGAATGTCTTCTAGCTTCCGTAGGTGATTGTCTGATAAAAGTTCTCATGTTGTTCGTTTTTGTCCCGAAATGAATCGGGAGCTAATTGATGATTAATTGATTGATGATTAATGACTGATGACTGATTTTTCTAACTCCTAACTCTTCAATGCGTATGGTTCCTAACCTCGGCCCATTGCACGCGTTTACTGTTTCTAAAATTGCTAAAGAAGGAATGTCTTCTAGCTTCCGTAGGTGATTGTCTGATAAAAGTTCTCATGTTGTTCGTTTTTTTATGTCCCGAAATGAATCGGGAGCTGATTGATGATTAATTGATTGATGAATTCCGGATTAATGGGTATGGTTTCTAACCTCGGCCCATTGCACGCGTTTACTGTTTCTAAAATTGCTAAAGAAGGAATGTCTTCTAGCTTCCGTGGGTAATTGTCTGATAAAAGTTCTCATGTTCTTCGTTTTTTATCCCAATATGTATCGGGTTGATTAATTTATTTTCTAACTACTAATTGATAATTGCTGTTATATCTAGGAGACGAAGATGGATTGTATTTGTTACAGTACTATGTAATAAAAGGTACTATTTAATATAAATATTTTAATTAAAATATTGAAAATCAATCAAATAAAATAAATGTTAAAAATATGCTAAACTAAATTCAGGGTTGTAATTGGACCTTTAAGAACTAAAACTTAATACCGAAATTATTATAAAACATATGCTATCTTTGGGGTAGTTTAAAGAAAAGTTAGGAATCTTGCTCCGACCAATAATTGGAATCTTTCTCTCAACCCTAGAGATGAAATTTTGTAAAAGGCTACTCAAACTTCTGTTCTTTCTTTATTAAAAATTAAATAGCAACTTAAAAATCGCGAATGGCAAAATCACAGCAAACCTTCAATAAAACAGAAAAAGTAAAAAAGAGATTAAAAAAGAGAGAAGAGAAGCAGAAAAAGAAAGAGGCGCGCAAACAAGCTTCAAAAGAAAGCGGGTCTTCCGGAATCCCCATTGCTTATGTTGATTTCAACGGAAATTTGGTGGATACGCCGCCAGATCCAACAATGAAGGTAGAGATAGATGCAGAAGATATTGTGCTGGGAATACCAAAAAAGGAAGAAAGCGATACAGAGGAATTTGATCCAGTCAGAAATGGTAAGGTTTCTTTCTTTGACTCTTCAAAAGGTTTTGGATTTATTATTGATTCCGAAAATAATGAGAAGTACTTTGTGCATGTAAGTGGCCTCATTGATGAAATATTTGAAAACGACAAGGTTTCCTTTGAACTTGAAAAGGGAATGAAGGGTATGAACGCTGTCAGGGTCAAGAAAATCTAATTACCTTGAATATTTATATAACCCAATGACCTTACTTAAGCGTAATACGGGACTTATTTTACTTGCTTTTTTTGCCATTTACGTTATTTGGGGCAGTACGTATCTTTTAAATAAAATTGCGGTTACGGAACTGCCGGCATTCATGTTGGCAGGTATACGTTTCATTACTGCGGGAAGTCTTATTTTTTTAATCGCCAAATTTTTAAAAATTCCTTTGGTAGTTACAAAGCGCCAGTTGGGTAACTCCATCATAGCCGGTTTTCTATTTTTGACCTTTGGCAACGGTGTAGTCGTGTGGGCATTGAAATTCGTGGATAGTGGTTTTGCCGCCCTTGAGATATCCGCCCAACCACTCGTGGTATTATTGCTGATGCGAATACTACAGAATAAAAGAATTCAACCCATGTCCTTTATAGGGGTAGGATTGGGCATGATAGGCATATATCTTTTGGTGAGCCAAAAACAGATCATTTCACAGGACGGTGCGCTTCTAGGAATGATACTTATATTTTTCTGTATGATCAGTTGGGCCTACGGCAGTCTTTTTGTGGGAAAAGCGGATCTGCCGCCCAATTACTTCGTAAATACCGGATACCAAATGGTAACCGGGGGAATACAACTGTTTTTGATCAGCGCACTTATTGGGGAGGAGTGGATTTCTCCTGTTGATTGGAGTGTGCCCGTAAAATGGTCCATGCTTTTGTTGATCTTGCTGGGCAGTATTGTAGCTTTTACGGCTTTTAACTATCTGCTCAAAGTGGTGTCCCCAGAAAAAGTAGCAACTTCCACCTATGTTAATCCGATCATTGCCATGATTTTGGGTTGGTATTTTTTAAAAGAGGAGATTACCTTACAATCCGTCATTGCGGCCCTGATTTTGCTTACCGGGGTCTATTTTATCAATACGAAAAAACGAATCACCCTGTTTTCAAGGTTTACCTCTAAGAAGTTGGGCTGATAAATCAGCTATTGTTTCCACCGAACCTTCCTGCATGCCTTCCAATAAAATGGAACCTACCCGTACGCGAATAAGTCGCACTGTAGGATAACCCACTGCAGCCGTCATTTTTCGAATTTGCCGAAACTTTCCTTCGGTCAGAATTATTTTAATCCATGATGTAGGGCGGTGAAGTCTGATTCGTAATTTTGGATCGGCATCGGGCAGGGTAGGGGCTTCCTCTAATTTTTCCACCCTACAAGGTTTGGTGGTATAGCTTTTCCCAAATAGTCCGATAGTGACACCAGCCTTAAGCTTTTTAATGGAAAGGGAATCTATGCTACCGTCCAATTGTGCCCAGTATTCTTTTTCGATTGCGCCGCTATTGATGGTATCGGCTAATTTTCCATGGGTAGTAAGCAATAACAGCCCTTCGGATTTTTCGTCCAAACGACCAATGGGCATGGTACCTTCGGGAAAATCATAGAGTTCGGTCAAAAACCTCTTGTTCCGTATTTGTCTTGCTTCACCCGATGTCATCTGACTCAAAAAACCAACGGGTTTGTACATTTTAAAATGGGAATGGACATCCATCTGAACGGGAATTGGTTTAGCATCAATTGGTCGGAAAGATACCCTTTTTATCGCATGGATTAGCATTCGGCCATAGAAGACCGTACCTTTGCAACCTTCAAAAGAAAAGGAGTACATGCAAGAGACCGTATACGAGTTACAGGAGAAAAAGACGGATAAAGAGCTGTATAGCTATCAGCAGGGAGCCATCCAACAAATTTTTGAAAAGTTTGACAACGAACGTGAGGATTACCATCTTTTGTACCAATTGCCTACAGGTGGTGGTAAAACGGTCATCTTTTCGGAAATCGTCCGTCAGTATTTAAAAAACCATTCCAAAAAGGTATTGGTCATGACCCACAGGGTGGAGCTTTGCAACCAGACCTCGGACATGCTTACTAGTTTTGGCGTGGTGAATAAAGTGGTCAATAGCAAGGCAAATTTGGACGATCAGGAAAAGTACAGCTGTTATGTGGCCATGGTGGAGACCTTGAACAACCGTTTGAACGATGATAAATTGGATATTTCCGATGTCGGTCTGGTCATCATCGACGAGGCCCATTACAACTCCTTCACCAAATTGTTCAAATTCTTTGAGAACTCCTTTATTTTGGGCGTTACGGCAACGCCGTTAAGTTCCAACAAGGAAACTCCCATGAACGGCAATTACGATGAGTTGATACCCGGGGAGTCCATTGAAAATCTAATAGAGAACGATTTTTTGGCCCGTGCCGAAACCTATCACTATGACATGGGGCTTACCTCCTTGGAGGTGGGGTCCAATGGGGATTATACCGTAAAATCCTCTGCCGACCTGTATACGAGTCCGGCCATGTTGAACAAATTGTTGGAAGCCTATACCAAACATTCCAAGGATAAAAAGACGCTGATATTCAATAATGGTATAGAAACTTCCATTCAGGTCTACTATACGTTCAGAAATGCCGGATTGCCCATCATGCACCTAGACAATACCGCGACGAAAAAGCAGCGAAAGCAGATTTTAAAGTGGTTCAAGGAAACCCCAAATGCCATATTGACTTCGGTAAGTATTCTGACCACCGGTTTTGATGAACCTACCATTGAGAGTATCATCCTGAACCGTGCTACAAAGTCCTTGACCTTATACTACCAAATGATCGGTAGGGGTTCACGGGTACTGAACAACAAATCTAAATTCACGGTCATCGATTTGGGTAATAATTTATACCGATTTGGACCGTGGGGCGCCGATTTGGATTGGGAGGCTATTTTCAAGTCGCCCAATTATTACATGGACAGGATCCGTGATGATGAGGATATCGAGGCCGGTTTCAAACACGACCTATCCGAGGACATAAAGGAGGAGTTCAAAAACTCCAATGAAACCTATTTTGATATCCGCGAAACCTATGAACAAGCTACATTGGCTGGCGAGTCCTCCAAGGTGGTTCTGGAGCGTTCCATAGAGCAGCATGCCTATATCTGTATAGAAAACAGCGAGGATGTCTATGATGCCCTGGCCTTAGCCAAATTGTTGAAGGAGGATATTGACAATCGTATCCATGTCTACGCCAAGTGTATCAGTAAAAGTACCCATAATTTCCTGAGTTGGTTGAAGGATGACTATCAAAAGAAATTGAATGCATATCTGCGGGAAAATTTTGATTCGGTCTACGAGAATATTAACGGGCATCCGCCGGAGGAGTAGTATTTAGGTTTATCTTATTATCTCCTTACTAAATCGCCCATTACTTTTCCTATTTTTACCCTATGGAAAGGAAATCTACTAAAATCGCCATAATTGGCGCAGGAATCAGTGGTTTGGTCGCGGCCATTACCTTGGAAAAAGAGGGGTTTGCTCCCACAATTTTTGAGGCATCGGACAGTATTGGCGGACGCGTAAAAACTGATCTTCTGGATGGATATCAGTTAGACCACGGTTTTCAGGTGTTGTTGGACGCCTACCCCATGGCCCAAAAGTATTTGGATTATGGACAGCTGGAATTTCAAAAATTTTTGTCGGGAGCCCAAGTGTTCCATAAAGGGAAAAGTGCCATCATAGGTGATCCACTTCGCAACCTTAGTCTATTGTTCCCTACACTGACTTCCGGTATCGGTACTTTTGGGGATAAATTCAAAGTGTTGAAATTAAATGCAACGTTGAAGGAAAAATCTCTGGAGGAAATTTTTGAGGAACCGGAAACTTCTACACTAGAGTATCTAAAATCCCTTAATTTTTCAGAAGAAATAATCAACCAATTTTTCAAGCCCTTTTTTTCCGGTATCTTCTTGGAACCTAATTTGGCTACCTCCTCAAGGATGTTTCAGTTCGTTTATAAAATGTTCGGTGCAGGGCTTGCCGTATTGCCCAAGGCAGGTATCGGTGCCATACCCAATCAATTACAACAAAATTTGAAGGCAACTCAATTCATATTTAATTGTCCTGTAGAAAGTTGTACCGATGAAAAAATCACTTTATCCGATGGTAAAGCGGCATTTTTCGATTATAAGATTATCGCTACCGATGCTTCGCCGCTGGTGCCAAATTTGCGCAAGCAGCATTTGGATTGGCATACATCGGATACCTTATACTTTACACCCAAAGGAAGAAATATTGACAAACCCTTGATTGGGCTGATTGCCGATCCGGATGCTTTGATCAATAATATTTTTTATCATACTTCCTTGGAAACGGCCCAAAAGGGGGCTGCGGAACTGCTTTCCGTTACCGTTGTAAAGGACCATGAGTTAACGGAATATGAATTGGTACAGAGGCTAAAGGAGGATTTACACCAATTCTGTGGAATTACCACGGAACGGTACTTAAAACAGTATCAAATAAAAAAGGCACTGCCCAAATTGACCGATATTAGGTACTCCTTAACGCCTTCAGAAACCCGACTCACAGAAAACGTGTTTTTGGCCGGGGATTATTTGCTCAATGGATCTTTGAACGCCGCCATGCTTTCCGGGGAAATGGCCGCTAAAGGAGTATTGGAAGTTCTGGAAAAGCGCAACTGATCAGTTGTTCAACCAATAGGTAAACTTCAATGTCAAGCCCCAATTGCGGGTTTCAAAAGGGGTTACAAAATAGTTGTTGGTATAAACCAAAAACAAATCGGAAGCCGGACTATAACGCCACTGAAACCTGGAATTCAGGTTCATATTGCCCGTTTGCTCGTTGTATTGGACCAAATTGGCAAAGAATATCTTGTTGGTGAAGGTAATATCCGCCTCTGCCCCGATCAACCAAAATTCGTTGGTATTCCACGGTGCTGGCAAATCTATGTGATTGTAGTTTAAATTCGCGCTCAGGCTTACGTAGGGCTGGAATCGGTACCCGAGCTCCGTCGTCAGGCTGGTACGGTTTCCATCCTGGTAATAGCCTCCCACGCGGCCCCCTAAGGAATAGGTGAATAGGCTTTGGGGCTTGGATTGGTATTCCCAACCAAAGGCGTTCCATTGGTGTTTGGTGCCCGTTGCCAACTCCGCAATGCCCAATCGGGTAGGGTCAAAGGGATCCAACAGTTCCACATAATCATCGGATAGAAAGAAAAACGCATTGCTACGGTTCCTAAAATCAAAGCGATAGAGCATATAGGCCAAATGGTCCGTTTCACGGAATGCTTCGTTAAAAAACCATGTGACGTTTAATTCCGGTCCGTGGCTCACTATGGGACCCGATTTTGGAAAGAACAGATGCCCCAATTTCCCCGTTAAATTGACATAGTTTCTTCTGGGTACAAAACCCACCTCTGCCGTATAATCGTTACTTACCCATTCCTGCTGCAACCGCCAGTTCCATTTTCTACTACTGTATTCCAAATGTGCCCCTTGGGCAATGCCGCGGCCACTTTCATCCGGGGCAAGCGACTTCAGTATAAAGGCCTTGCCGTTCCAAATGTTGTTGGAGGAAGCCAGATTGTATTCCATGCCCAGATTCCGATTGTATTTTGCATATTGGGCGTTTATGGAATCGTTTTCTGAGGGATAATTGATGGACTGCTTGTTCACGACCATAAGCCCGATGTTGCTTCGACCAAAGACCTTACGCTGTAAGGAAAGCACTCCAAAATTTTGACTGGGCAAGCCGGTTTCATTCACAGCGGCTGTTTGCATGTCCATAAGGCCCATGCGCCACTTTTCATTGAGGTTTCCACTAACACGGGCACCGGCCTGAATGGGCACCCCTAGTCCGATTCTTCTCGAAAAGAAGGGCCGTATGGTCTCATACCCAAAATTGGCAAAAAGATCCCCGTTCTCCAGAAAAAACTGTCGTCTTTCGGGGAAGAAAAGCTCAAATCTGTCCAAATTGGTAATTTGTCGGTCTACCTCCACTTGCGAAAAATCTGGATTTACGGTAAGGTCCAGATTCAGGGAGGAAGTGAGACTGAACTTTATATCACCCCCAATTTTTCCTATAGTTTTGGTATCCTCGTTGGCTTCCAAATCCCGATTCACCTCTCCCAATAAATAGGGGATAATGGAAAAGTTGGTGCCTGGGGCCGGTGGGGGTGCATCCCAGACTAAGGTTCCCGTGTAGGCCAGTGCGGCCGTTGGAAACTGTCTGGGAATGGGGGTCCAGCTGGATTTTTCACTGGATTTGAGGTCTAGCCGACTAAAATTAATGCCCCATTCCGTTACACCGGCCTCATAGCGAATGGACTTAAAGGGAACGGCCATCTCAAAAACCCATTTGTCATCGTCACGGGTCACCTCAGAAATCCACTTGCTGTCCCAATTCAAGTCGATTCGAGAACCATCGAACATAGTACCGTCCCATTGTGCGCCAAAAGCATTGGAACCAAAGGAAAAGCCCGTGGTTTGATTATTGAAAGGGTCCAAAAACAGCAAAAAATTGTCGTTTCTACCAAAGGAGAAATCCCGGCGGAGCGATTCTACAAAGTAATTGGCTTCGGTGGCATTGTAAAAGGTGGCCAACAGATAGAGGTTTTTATCGTCATAGGTCATTTTTATGGCAGATTGTTCGGTGGCCAGTCCGTCATCCATAGGAAGTACCCTAAAAAAGTCCTTGGCGACTTCGGCATCCTGCCACGCGACGTCATCACCAATACCATCGATTTTTACGGGATGTTTCGTCTTTTTGATGTTCAAACGATAGTCGGTGTTCTTTTTTTGTGCGGTTACTAAGTGGACGAAAAGAAATAGGCACACAATGGTGCATAGGTAATTCTTCATTTGTTAATTAGGTAATCGAGAAATCCTTCCGATAATTATCTCGAATTTTTAGGTTGTTTTTTATGAATCCCACGTTGGCTCATGCGGGGTATATTTCTATTGGCGGTGCAACTTACTCAAATTTTAGGAGTCTATTTTTTCCATACCGCAAAAAAGAAGCTAAAATTCATGTAAATCATCGGTTTGGATTCATAAAATGCATTTTCGACCATCGGTCTAACAAAGATTGAAAAGTCTTAAAAAGTGCTTCTTTGTAGTTTGTTATTATTTCCGATACTAATTTAGGTATTAGAGTTAATGATTATCCTTTGTTTGAAGGATATTTGAAGAAATCCATTATTTATTCAAAACTGATTATGAGCGAACAAGCATTGTTAAAACCATATAACAAAGGAAATTTCACGTTAAGAAATAGGGTGGTCATGGCCCCCATGACCCGAAGTAGGGCCGCGAACGAGGCAAAAAAACCGGAAGAAGGCCTACATGATATTTATTATCAGCAAAGAGCTTCGGCCGGACTCATAATCACTGAGGGGTCACAAGTGTCCGAAGAAGCGGTTGGCTACATAAATACACCTGGAATACACACTGAAGAGCAGTTAGAGGGTTGGAAACAGGTAACCGAGGCAGTTCATGAAAAAAACGGTACCATCTTCATTCAGTTATGGCATGTGGGTAGAATGTCCCATCCAGATTTTCACGATGGGGATTTGCCTTTAGCTCCGTCCGCCATCAACCCAGAGGCAAAATCTTATACCCCAGAAGGTTTTAAGGATACGGTCATACCAAAGGCAATGACCAAAGAAGATATTGCCAGGACAATCGAGGATTTTAAAAATGCAGCCCAAAATGCGGTTAAGGCGGGATTTGATGGCGTTGAAATCCACTCTTCAAACGGGTATCTTTTTCATCAATTTTTTAATGCAACCTCGAACACAAGAACGGACGAATATGGTGGTAGTATTGAAAATAGGGCACGATTCTTTTTTGAAGTTTTGGATGAAGTCAAAAAAGTTATTCCAGAATCAAAAATTGGCGCACGCTTCAATCCTTCTTTAAATGGAATGTTTGGAATGACTATGGATGAGGAAACCATTCCAACTTTCGAATATATCATAAAAAAATTGGATGATGAATATGACCTTGCTTATATACATCTTTCGGAACCTTTTAATGATGTATCAAAAATCCCATTTGCGGTTGAGAACATAGCGGAACATTTTAGACCCATGTATAAGGGTACCCTTATAATCAATGGAGGTTTTGATCAGGACTCTGGTAATAAGGTCATAGAAAACGGGCATGCCGACTTGGTTTCTTTTGGGAAATTGTATGTGTCCAACCCCGATTTAGTCGAACGCTTTAAAAATGATTGGGAACTGGCCGACTGGGATGAAGACACTTTTTACACTCCAGGTACCGAGGGTTATATAGACTATGATACCCACAAGAAAGAAGAGTCTGTTCAGTAAAGACTTAATTAATCATTAACAATAAAAATAAGATAAAATGAATTTTACACGAAATGCGAAAGCACAATGGAAAGGGAGTGGAAAAGAAGGACACGGAACCTTAACGACGGATAGTACCGTTTTGGATAATACCCAATACTCCTTCAATACGAGATTTGAGGATGGAAAAGGTACCAATCCAGAAGAGCTCATTGGAGCGGCACACGCGGGATGTTTTGCCATGCAACTGAGTTTTTTGCTTGGTGAGGCTGATTATACACCCAATACGCTTGACGTAAGCGCAAAGGTGTCCTTTAAGGACGGGGAGATTGTAAAAGTGACCTTAGATCTTAAAGGTGATGTACCGGAAATTGAAGCTTCGGAATTTAAAGATATTGCTACGAAGGCAAAAAATGTGTGTCCCATTTCCAAATTATTGGATACGGAAATCGTACTAAATGTCAGTTTAGCATAGAAATAAAAACACATTGCAAAGAAAAAGCAGCCATCTAGGCTGCTTTTTTATATCGTTAATTCAAAAGTCTATCTGATATGGTCCTTGTTCCGTTCCAAATCCTCATTTCCTGAACCTCCCTGACTGTACAATTGATTTTCTTCGTCCTTAACCGTTTTCCTGGTTCTGTCTTTTGGTAAATCACGACCCGGAACATCCAAATCAGAACCTGCAAAATCCACGTCTTTTTCCCTTTCCTGTAATTGTTGGTCATCTCCTTGATCGGTTCTCGAATTTTTTGTTTTTTCGCCCAAAGCGTTCAAATCCTCTTTTGTAATATCTGAATTGTAGGTTTTTTCTTTTTGATTACTCATATTCTCAAATTAAGATTAATAATGCTCCGATAAGGTAATAGTTTTATAATCCTGGGATTGACTTAAATCCAAGATAAATATGCTGTTTTCAAACACTGGCTAGTTATTTTTTTATTCAGGATTTGAGCTAATAATTACACTATTTCGGGTAAGGTTCATACTTCTTTCCTATTATCTTACCATAAATGAAAAAGACACACACTATGGAAAATATATTAGTTGCCGGTGCCAATGGTACTACTGGCAAAAAAGTAGTTCAACTACTAAAAAAGTCCCAATATTTTAATCCTGTTGCCATGGTTCGTAAGAAGGAACAATTGGCGCAATTTGAAAACGACGGGATAGATACGGTTTTAGGTGATCTGGAGGAAGATATCACACATACCGTTGCAAATATTGATAAAGTCATTTTTGCCGCGGGCTCAGGAGGTGAAAAAGTTGTAGCTGTAGACCAAGAAGGAGCCAAGAGATTAATCGATGCATCCAGAAACGCTAACGTAAAAAGATTTGTAATGTTAAGTTCTATGGGGGCTGATAATCCAGAAACTACAGAAGATCTTAAAGAGTATTTACAAGCAAAACATAATGCGGACGAATACTTAAAATCTACGGATTTAAATTATATGATTGTTCGGCCCGGTACATTGACGAATGATACGGGAACAGGAAAGATCAGTTTAAAAAGGCATTTTGAAAAGCATGGTTCCATTACCCGTGACGATGTGGCCCAAACCTTGGTTCATGCCTTACATGAAGATGCCGGTACGAACGAAACGTTTGAAATTTTGGAAGGCGATACCTTGATCGGAAAAGCGTTGGATTCGGTCTCCTAAATGATTTTTACATGATTAAAATTTTTTATGTACTTGATAATTAATTATTTAAATCGTTGAAAATCTTTAATTTACAAAAACAAATCCCTCGATGAGGGTCTCATTTATAGAACTAAAAAAATAGAGCAAATAGAAAAAGACAAAAGAAGATGGCACATAAAATAAATATTCAAGATATAGGATTTATAAGACATAACGTACTCCAAATACAGACGGACAGACCTTCGGGATATGATTTTACACCGGGTCAGGCTTGCGAAATGTCCATTGACCAACCCAAATGGAAAGAAGAAAAACGACCCTTTACTTTTACCAGTTTGCCAGATGATGGTTTCTTACAGTTTACCATCAAAGTGTATCCGGACCACGATGGAGTTACCGATCAATTACAGACATTGGAACAGGGAGATTCGCTGTTGATAAGTGATTCGTGGGGGGCAATTTCCTATCAAGGACCAGGAATTTTCTTGGCCGGTGGGGCAGGAGTTACCCCATTTATCGCAATTATCAAGGATTTGGCCAGAAAAGGAAATTTAGAAGGCAACAAATTGATCTTTGGTAATCAAAGGGAGCGTGATATTATTCTTCAATCCGATTTTGAAAGGTGGCTGGGAAAAGATTTTATCAATATACTTTCCGATGAACATAGCAGCAAGTTTCCCCATGGTACCATTGACAAGGAATTTATTAAAAACCACACCGAGAATCTTGACAAAAAGTTTTACCTCTGCGGACCACCTCCAATGATGGATAGTGTGTATAATGCCTTGTTGGAATTGGATGTTCCAAAAAAGAATATTATTACAGAAGATTTTGATTGAACGCAGAATAATCGCATCGAAAAATGAATTCACGTTTTAATAACAGCATGTGGAAACAGTAACCGGTGAGAACAAATAGTTTTTTTTGAACTGGGCAATTTGAAGGATTGGTACTTTCAAAAAACCAAAATTAAAAGCTAAAAACCGAACAGGTTTTTAGCTTTTAATTTTTAAACCTTTCGGGAGGATAATCCCTTTTCTGAGCAATGGGAATGATTGAAAATTTTTCAATATGTAAGGATGCTTCAGTATCTTAGCGGCAAACTGAAATACAATGAAAAACAAAATATCACTTTTAAAAATTTTCTGTGCCGCTGCACTGGCATTCAGCATATTTTCCTGTAAGGAAAACAAGAAGGAAGAAAGCGCTGATGTCAAGGAGGAAGTACCCATGGATAGTACGGACTTGGCATTATTGGATTTGAATTTACCCGATGGTTTTGAGATAAAGGTATATGCCAGGGGAGTGGATGGTGCACGTTCCATGGCCATGGGACCTGACGGGACACTGGTTGTCGGAACCAGAAACGAGAACACCGTATACGCTATACAGGACAAAGATGGGGACTATAAAGCCGAAACGGTCATGGTGCTCGATACTATGGAGGTTCCCAACGGAATTGCCATGCGAAACGGAGACCTGTATGTTGCCCAGGTAGGTAGTCTATGGAAATATCCCAATATTGAAAGCCAGTTGGGTGGTACATTGAACAAAGAATTGGTCTATGATGATTATCCAACGGAATTCCATCACGGTTGGAAATATATTGCCTTTGGACCCGATGATAAATTATACGTTCCTGTGGGTGCCCCCTGCAATATTTGTGATTCGACCGTGGTAGACGAACGTTTTGCCACCATCACCAGAATGGACCCTGACGGAAGTAACCGTGAAATTTACGCCCACGGTGTACGGAATTCCGTAGGCTTTACTTGGGATGATAAAGGTGAGATGTGGTTTACGGACAATGGCAGGGATATGTTGGGCGATGATGTTCCTCCTTGTGAACTGAACCATATTACCGAGGCCGGTCAGCATTTTGGTTATCCTTTCTGTCACGGAGGTACAGTAAAAGACCCGGAATTTGGTGATCAACGTCCTTGTTCGGATTTTGTGCCACCTGCTAAAGCTTTGGGAGCACATGTGGCACCCTTGGCGGTGAAATTTAAATCAGGAACTATGTTTCCAGCATCTTACAATGGAAAAGCGTTTATCGCCGAGCATGGTTCCTGGAACAGAAGTAAAAAGGTAGGTTATAGAATTATGCTGGCCGATATAGAAAATGGTGAAGTTAAGGGTACGGAGCCCTTCATCGATGGTTGGTTGAATGACGAGACCCAGAAAGTAACGGGCAGACCCGTTGATTTACTGTGGATGAAAGACGGGTCTTTGTTGATATCCGATGATTATGGAGACGCCATTTACAGGGTTACGTATTCCGATACCCAAGTAGCTTCCAACTAATCATGGCCCAGTTCCCCGAAAAAGTATATCTGAACGGAGAAATCATACCTTCTGAAAAAGCCCAAATATCGGTCTTTGACAGAGGGTTTATTTTTGGCGACGGCATTTATGAGGCCATGGCCCAGATCAATGGAGTTTTTTTTTACGAGGAGGCACATCTGGCTCGGCTTGCAGAGGGGCTTTCAAAAATCAATATTCGGTATGATGTCGGCCAAATACCTGAGGAAGTCAACAAATTGCTGGCAGCTACAAACCTTATTGGAAAGGACTGTTTCCTGTATATTCAAATAACTCGGGGTGTTGCCCCCAGACAGCATTCCTTTCCAAAAGACATAAGGCCTACGGTTTTTATGTATGCACTTCCTAAGGTGTTGCCCGATATCAATACCCTGCATGCAAATGTGATTACCCGGGAAGATTTCAGGTGGTCAAGATGCGATATTAAAATGACCTCTCTTTTGGGTAACGTGATGCTCAACGAGGAGGCCATGCAGCACGAATGCTATGAAACGGTGTTATACCGAAGCGGCATGGTTACGGAAGCTTCGCATTGCAATGTTTTTTTCGTGAAAGATAGAGTTGTGTATACTCATCCGGCCAATGAATTTATTTTAAATGGAATCACCCGTTTGGTAGTGGTTCAGCTTTGCCAAGAATTGGGGTTGGAATTGCGTGAGGAGGCCGTTGCCATCGACAGTATTCGTGAGATGGACGAGGCCTTCCTTACAGGTACGAGCACACAGATAGCTTCCATACGGCAAATGGATGACCATGTATATTATCAGAATAATAATGTCGGGCCCATTACAAAAATGCTGCAGGAAGCCTTCCTTCGTTTGAAAGCTATTGAAAGGTAGCACTGTATTCCTGGGGAGGGTTTTGTGAAATCAAGGAAATCGTTTATTTTCAAAGTCTAAACCGACTGAAAATGAAACGCATCCATCAAATTCTTCTCGCATTTTTGATTTTTCCCCTTGTAACCCTTACCGCGCAAAGTGATGGACAGGGCACGTACACCTTACTAATTGATGCCTATGATTGGGGTCCGGCCGTTAACAAGATAATCGTACCCAAAGTTGAATCCGAAACACCCGCTGTTTTTGGAGATTATGAGGTGAAGGTTGTACGAAGCAAGGAAAATGTAGAAATGCGGGAGGGGGAAGCCCAAGGAACCAGGAATGTGTTATATGCCTATCCCTCCAATGCAGATGGGGACCGCAGTGAGACTGGTGAATTTACAACATTGGTTCTCATGGTAGCACCTAACGACCCATTAAGTTCCCCAATCAAGTACTACCGTGGCCCAAATGGAAGGGCCAGCAACCAATGGATTGATTATGAATTGACCGTTACCCATGTACCTACGGGAACAACTTGGGACAAGGAGGGCAAAAGAATGATTCCCGACCTTGATATTTTTGATTTAACGGGAACTTTTAGCCATAAGGATATTGACCTTACCTATGGTGGCTTTAAACCAGAAGGCACCGGAAGCTTTCCATTGATCATTTGGCTTCATGGTGGTGGGGAAGGTGGCACCGACCCTGGTATTCCCCTTATTGCCAACAAAGCTGTCAATTATGCTTCCGCAAAGATTCAGGAAATTTTTAAAGGGGCCTATGTACTGGCGCCCCAGACGCCCACTTTTTGGATGCAGAGTGAATCTGGGGAATATACCCGTGGCAATACCAATGATATTTACAATGAGGCCTTGATGGCCTTGATCAAGGATTATGTAAGTAAAAACCCGGGAATCGATACGGATAGAATCTATATAGGTGGCTGTTCCAATGGGGGTTACATGAGTCTCAAACTCTTATTGAACCACCCTGATTATTTTGCAGCGGGCTACATTAGTGCGCTGGCCTATCACAATGAGTTCATCTCGGAGGCACAATTGAACAGCATCATAAATATTCCTATATGGTTCGTGCATTCCAAGGACGATACCACAACCGTTCCCGAAAAAACCGTAGTACCCCTTTATGAAAGATTGGTGGCCGCTGGTGCACCCAACGTGCATTTATCCCTCTATGACCATGTAACCGATTTGAATGGTATGTATGGCGGGAAAGCTTATCATTTTCCAGGGCATTGGTCTTGGATCTATTCCCATGCCAATGATGCCGATTTTGATTATGATGGCAACCCGGTCCTTATCGACAGCAAGCCCGTTACCATTATGGAGTGGTTGGCACAACAGCACAAATAGAAATTTGAAGCATATCCCGATGGATTATCGGAATCTTTACATATCCTACCCCAAAGAATTTCGATAATCCTAAAAATTCATTTTGGAAATTGGTAAACTTGGAGTATTGCGTAACTTTAGGCAAAACCAACATTCAAATATCATTTTTCATGAAAAGGCTATTGCTATCCACTGTTTTCCTGTTTTTAGGACTTACCGTTTTTTCCCAAAACTTTGACGCTTTCCAATACCGCACGATCGGGCCCAATAGGGGAGGAAGGGTCACCACCGTGACGGGTACGCCCATGCTTCCGGGCACATTTTATTTGGGAGCTTCAGGTGCGGGTGTGTGGAAAACCGACGATTACGGGACCACTTGGAAAAATGTTTCTGATGGATTTTTTAAGACACCCTCCATTGGTGCTATTGAAGTGGCCCAAAACGACCCGAATATCGTCTATGTGGGTACGGGTTCGGATGGTATTCGAAGTAATATTATCAACGGAAAAGGGGTCTATAAATCCATTGACGCTGGAAAAACCTGGACACATATCGGCTTGGAAAATGCCGGACAGATCGGTGCCGTTGAAATTGACCCGACCAATAGTAATATCGTTTGGGTAGCTGCCATAGGAAATGCTTTTAAACCCAACGAGGAACGGGGTATCTACAAAACTATGGATGGTGGAAATACCTGGGAAAAGGTCCTTTTCGTTTCCAATGAAACGGGCTTTGCCGATTTGGAACTGCTTCCCGGTAACCCGAATGTGGTGTACGCCGCGGCTTGGAAGGCACAAAGAACCCCGTGGACCATTATTTCCGGAGGAGATAATAAAGAGGGAGGTATCTACAAATCGGTCAACGGTGGCAAGGACTGGGTAAAATTGGAAGATGGACTGCCAAAAGGCCTCATTGGAAAAATTGACTTGGCCGTTTCCCCTACCGACTCCAGTATTCTGTACGCTGTAATTGAAGCACCGGGAAAGGAAGGAGGGGTCTATAAATCTGTAGATCAAGGAAAGACCTTTACCCAAACCTCCTGCAATGAGGGACTTGTAAACCGACCTTTTTACTATACCAACATTGAATTGGACCCCACCAACCCGGATATCGTTTACTCCAATGCAAATCCGCTATTAAAATCGGTTGATGGCGGAAAGACCTGGAAACGTATGAGCGTACCTCACGGTGATAACCATGATATTTGGTTAAACCCCAACAATCCCGATCTGTTGATCCAATGTAATGATGGTGGGGCGAACGTTTCCCACAATGGGGGAAAGACGTGGTCCACACAATTCAATCAGCCCACGGCGGAAATCTATCAGGTGGCCGTGGACGACCAGTATCCCTATTGGGTCTATGGGGCGCAACAGGACAATACCACCATAGCTATTCCCAGTTCGGCACCGACAGCCAGTGGTCCGCAGGGTACACAGATCATGATGGATGTGGGCGGCTGTGAAACCGGTCCAGCCATCCCAAAACCTGGCGATCCTAATGTGGTGTACAACAACTGTAAAGGTCGGTTTAGCGTATTTAACAAGCTTACGGGTACGGACCGCGAATACTCCATTGGAGCCTCAAATATCTATGGACACAATCCCAAGGACCTAAAATACAGGTTTCAAAGGGTGGCGCCCATCCACGTGTCCCCACATGATCCAAATGTGGTCTATATGGGCTCGCAATACCTTCATAAAACCAGAAATGATGGCCAAATTTGGGAAACGATTTCTCCCGATCTAACTGCCAATGAGGACGATAAACAGGTAATTTCCGGTAGTCCCATCACAAGGGACATCACCGGGGAGGAGTATTACAGTACGCTCTATTCCATCAGGGAGTCAAAAATAAAGGAAGGGCTTATCTGGACAGGTTCCAATGACGGCGTTATTTCTGTAACCCAAGATGGCGGACAGACATGGAGCGATGTCACCCCTAAGAAACTCCCTAACGGTGGAAGGGTAGAGTCCGTTGAACCTTCCCAATTCGACCCTGCCAAGGCCTATGTTGCCGTAGACCGACATTTACTGGGCGATGAAAAACCATATATATACAAAACGGAAGATTACGGAAAGAACTGGACGGTGTTGAGTACCGAGGCCAATGGAATTCCATCGGACCATACCACAAGGGTACTCAGGGAAGATCCTAAAACCCCTGGATTATTGTATTTGGGAACGGAATATGGGATGTTCATTTCATTCGATGACGGAAAAAGTTGGAAATCCTTTCAGCAAAACTTACCTATAACCCCCATTACCGATATTATCCTGCATCGCGGTGATTTGATATTGAGCACTATGGGACGCGGTTTTTGGATTTTGGACGATGTGAGTGCCATCAGGGATTCCAAAATAACAGCCTTAGGCGAGGAACCGGTACTTTTCAAACCGGAAGATACCTATCGCTATAGATCGCCATGGGGTTCCGGTGATTTCCCCAACTATCCATCCACCAGCGTAAGTATCGATTATTACCTACCGCAAGATTATAAAAATGGGGTAAGCATTGAAATACTTGATTCGGACCGAAATACGGTGGCGACCATCGTGAGTGATTCCACCCAGTTAAAATCCACCAAGGAATCGGTGGAGGATATGGGCTTGAGTATGGTCTTTGAGTATGTGGACACCAAATTGGAAACCAAGAAGGGTATCAATCGTTTTGCTTGGGACCTAAGGCAAAAAGGGGCCTGGAATTCCAACAAAAGCAGAAGTTATAAAAATGGCCCCATGGTTTTGCCGGGAACCTATACCGCCAAACTGACGGTGGACGGAAAATCTACCGAGCAAACCTTCGATATACTGATGGATCCCCGTTTGGAGCGGGAAGGGGTTTCCCAAGAAATGATACAGGAGCAGTTGGCCCTACAAAACAAGGTTAACGACCTTTTGTCCGAAGCGCGAAAATTCCAGGATTCCTTGGAAAAGAAAATCAAGGAAACCAAGGACAAAGCGGAGAAAGAAGCCTTGGAAAATGTATTAAAATCCATCAAAAACGATGACGGGGCCTATCCGCAACAGATGATGGTCGCCCAGATTTCCTATCTGTCCAACATCCTAGGTGGGTCCGATAAAAAACCGGGCAATGAAGAAGTACAAAGATTCAAGGAGTTGCAGCAACAGTTTCAAGCCGTGAAACAAAAAGTGAATCTATAAACTGTTTGAATGTTCAAGTAAGCAACCTTTGCCATGTCGCACCGAAGAAAATTTCTAAAACAAGGGGCTTTGGCCTTGCTTTCGGCCCCATTGCTGTCCTTCGACCCGAAAAAGGAGTGGTCCTTAGGGGCTTTAAAAACGGATTCCTATGACGACGCGTATTGGAATTCCGTTCGGAAGCAATTCCCCCTAAAAGAAGGACAGACCTATTTTAACAATGGGACCATGGGCCCAACACCGGGGTACGTGTTGGACAAAATGATGCACCATATGTTGCATTACAATGTAGAGGCGGCCACCATCGACTATAAAAATAATTCAGGTCCCAAGTTGTTGAGCGGCTATTTCCCGTACGAAGAACTTCGCACCAAGTTGGCGATCATTATCAATTGTGATTTTAGGGAAATCAGCCTTATCCAAAACGCGACGTTTGGGATGAACTACGTGGGGATGGGACTTGATCTCAAGCCCGGGGACGAATTGCTGAACACAAATCAGGAACACGGCGGTGGCTTTGGGGCGTGGCAATTATTGGCAAAACGCAAGGGATGTGTGTACAAGCAAGCAATCTTACCAGAACCGGCCAACGATCCGCAAGAAATTGTTGACGCTATTTTTAAGCAGGTAACCAAAAAAACGAAGGTGATTGCCATACCCCATATCGTGTCAGGTTATGGAACGGTGATGCCGGTCAAGGAAATATGCCAAAAAGCTAAAAATAACGGCATCTTTACGGTATTGGACGGCGCCCAGTGTGTTGGGCAGATTCCGGTAGATGTACGGGACATTGGCTGCGATGCCTATTATTCCAGCCTGCACAAATGGCTTTTGGCGCCCGCCGGAAGTGGCCTTTTGTACATTAACAAGGATGTTGTTTCGAATATATGGTCCACGATCGCCAGTTACAATTGGGACAATCAGGAAGACCATGGATTCCGACTCATGCAGAATGGCACGGGGAATGCCGGACTTTTGGCGGGTTACGATGCCGCGGTGGATTTCTTTAATACCATAGGGGCGGAACAATGGCTGGGGAGGATCAAGGAATTGGGAATGTATTTGCGCAATGGTCTAAAACGGATTTCGCATGTTACCATCTACTCCTCCACGAATGAGGAAATGGCCGCAGGGATTACGACCTATGGTGTTGCCGGTATTTCGGGACCCGATTTGCAAACAGCCATGTGGGAAAAGGAGCGATTGCAGCCTCGGTCCGTGGGCGATAAAATGATCCGTCATTCCGTTCATATCTATAATTCAAAGGAAGAAATAGACCGTTCCCTGCGTGTTATAGAAAGTCTAGGTTAATCTTTTAGTGTTCTTTTTTGACCCAAAAGATTCATTTTGTAATCAACAAGGTGTTAACGCTATCTAAATGCTTCTTAAACACTATTTTTGCCGCATGAATAGGTTTACATACAAAGGATTCACACTCCTTTTTCTGCTTTTCTGTCAGACCTTACTGATTGCTCAGGAAAAAGGTGAATATGAAGGACCGTTCCAAATTGGAAAATATACGGGCAATGCGCGTTATCAGTACTATACTTCGGCAACCGATACGGTACTAGACGGCCCATTTTTGTTTCAAAAGTCCAATTTGGAGACCTTGTTGAAGGAACAGGACTCCTCCTTTACCATCAAGGGCAATTTTATCGACGCCTTGGCCAATGGTCCGTGGCAATTTCAATTTGGAAAATATACGTCTGACAGTAAGAGCGAAGTCGTAGATTTCGAATATCGAATCTTGGTCAGCGGCACCCAGGAAATGGCGACCGGTGTTTTATCCGAAGGCCTGCCTGATGGCGATTGGCATATTACGGTACAGGAGGTTGAAAACTCCGAAGTAACGAATATACTGTTCAAAAGTGAATTCAATTTTGAAAAGGGCGTTCCCCAGCAAAGTTTCAAAATAGAAAGTGATAGCAGTGCCCTCGTAGGTAGATTTCTTAGGAACGGCGTGGCGCACGATGCATGGACCAGTTACGGAAGCAATGCCTTGGAAGTGGACGAAACATGGTACTTTGAAGAAGGACTCCTACAAAAAATCGTTTTTGATGCTACAGGTGAGGAGGTCCCAGTTTTCGATATGTATGCACCACAGTATGAGATGATTTCCTTGGACGACCGATTCCTGCTGCTTTTACGATATAACTTACGGGATAAGATAGGTCAGGGCAACACGTTGCAACTGTTGTCCAAGAACCGCGAAGTGTACCAAAAAATCAATACGATACTTACACAATTGGGCTCCGTTCCCTTTGATACGAATATAAAGGTACAGGTTCCCGTGTATGCTTTGGACAGCCTTCAAAAGGAGACCTTGGAACGGATTTCCGATAATTTGACCCAAGCATCGGAACTGTCCAAGACTATCCTTTCCAATAGCCACCTCAATATTATCCGAAGAACGGATACCGATGCTCAGTATTGGTATTCGGTTACCGAAAAATTGGTATCGGAATTTCTGAGTCCCTTGGAATCCTATGTAGATCTTTACCAAAATCAAATTTTTGAATTTGTAAATCCATCCACCGTTGAAGGGCGTATCTTTCCGGTCGGAATTCCCGATAAGACTATCGAGGTACAGGTCGGGCAAGAGCCATTTCAACTGCCTGAAGCCGATGCTTTCAACTTTCAAGGTAGTGGTCTTCAAGCCATGGAGCAAATAAGTGTCTATGCCCAAATGAGCATGGAATATATCCTGGACCAACTGTCTAATAAGCTATCGAACGATGTTCAAATCCAATCCTTAAAGGAACTGGAAAACGACCTTATTTCCATAAACAACGGTATTGAAAAGCAAATCGATTCCCTTTCGCCCCAGCTTCCGGAGAATTATGCCAATGCCTTGAAAAATTTGGGAGAAACCGCCAATGAAGAATTGGCCACCTATGCAAATATTTCCAACCCGGGCGAAAAATTGAGTTTTGGGGAAGACCTACAATCCTGTTTGGAGGATATCAGATCCCTGATCAAACTTCTTTCCAATTTTCCGGAAAAAATCAAAGAAATTAAGGCGCTCTATACGGACGATATCTGGAATCCCTTTATGGCGACCGTCATGGAGGAGGAGGTCAAAAAGCGTATCGTGGAGGCGTATAGGGATATTTTGGTGCCCTATTTTGTGCAAACTATTTCACAAACAGGGGAATGTGATAGGTTTGCCTTATTACGGGAACAGATTGTGTATGCCAATAACCGAATGGTAGGTTTACGAAACGAGGAAACCCGAAAATTAGAACGAAAACTTAAAAGGGCACGAACGGCAGAAGAGATCTTGAAGTTGTTCCAACAGCAAATCCCAAAAGAAGACTAGGCATGAGAAAAGGTAAATTGAACTTTTTTGGGTGTATTCTTTCCCTTTTGGCGATTGTTTTCGTTACCTACGGACAGGAATCCGAACCCATAGTTTTGCCGGAAAATTCAAAATATAAGGAGCCCGTATCCAAGGTGTGGTTCAATACCTACGGGAACATACGAATCGGCAAGCGTTTTTTCTGGGATGCCCAGACCCATTTCAGGTTCGAGGAAACGGAGAACACCCCATTTATTGGGCAGATCGCTCAAGTTTATAACCGTCACGCCATTGGCTACATCTACGATAAAAAAACCAACTTTAGTTTGGGTGGGGTAGTGCGCGTCAATTTTAATACAGATGAGGAATCCACGGACAGAAATGTGGTTCCCGAGTGGCGTATTTGGCATCAATACCAGTTCGCCATGCCCTTATATTCCGCCATGTTGTATCACAGGATTCGTATCGAGCATCGGTGGACACAGGGGTTTGCGGAAAATAGTGAATATATTTTCAGGAATCGGTGGCGTTATATGTTCCGGGCCAAAATCCCCCTGAACGATACCAAACTGAAACCCAAAACCTATTACATTTCCCCCGAAGCGGAACTTATCATGCAGAGTGGCAAGGCTGTGGTGGCCAGCCCTATGGAAGATCTGCGATTGACCACTACCTTGGGTTACATCGCTACCCCGCGGCTCACCTTTGCGGCAGGGCTTATGTACTCCCAAGGACAGGACCGCGTCTTTGCGGGGGATTACAAACAAGGGTGGACCCTACGCTTCCATATGTATTTTTCCCCAGATTTTAGGCGTATAAAAAACAAGCTTCCGGAAATCCATATGACGGATTAGACCGTACGTATTGGTATATCAAACGAATCGATTATGAAGTCAAGAAAAGTGTTTTATTTTAGTGCTCTAGCTGTTGCCATTTTAGGGGTCATGTTATTGCTTTATAGATTCGTCCAGCAGCAGCATCAAATAAGCCAACTTAAGGAAGAAAAGGAAGTAATTCTGGACAATTTGAAGGATTTTGAGCGTTTGGCCCAAATGGATTCCCTATTGTTGCAGGGCGATTACGAATTGGCCATAAAATCATATAGTGATACCATCAACAGGAGCAAGGAAATCAAAATGGGCATTCCGCTTCGCATCGCGCTCGCGGAAAAATTGCTGAACCAAAATAGAAATCCCAATAATCCAAAGGACAGTAGCATCTTGAATGCCGACAGTCTACAAATCAAGTCCCTATCTGAAGAAGCTGCAGTACGGCAGTTCGACTCCCTGAGTTTTAATCTAGAAAAGACAAAGCTTCAATTGGAGCGAGTCAAAAAGCAACTAAAGCAAAAATCCTTTGGAGAATATCTCACTTTTAAGAGTAGAAAGGGAAACCAGCTACATTATATAGGTCAGGTGAAGGATGGAAAGGCACAGGGCTATGGAATAGCATTATTGGCAACCGGAAGCAGGTATGAGGGAAATTGGAAGAACAATCAACGCCATGGACAGGGAACTTTTTATTGGCCAGATGGCGAATATTACTCCGGGGAGTTCAAAGATGACCTTCGAAACGGTTTTGGCACCTATTTTTGGCCGAACGGAGAAAAATACGCAGGTCAGTGGAAGGAGGACAAACGAAGTGGTTCCGGTAAGTTCTTCGATTCAGAAGGTGATGTAGTGGCCAGCGGCGAATGGAACGAGGACAAGTTGGTGGAAATCAACGATAGATAAGTTGCAACCTATTTTTTAAAGATTTTCTTTATTCCTTTAACAAGCAGCAGTACTACAAAACCGACTGCAAGTCCTATGACGAACTCCAACAAAATGGATGGTATGCTTGGGAATATGTGATGAAGAAATGGTACATTGTGTACAAAGATTCCCCCGGATACCAAAAGTAAGGCTATGGTTCCAATAACGGCAAGTGACTTTATTACGATTGGAAGTGCATTTACAAAAAACCGACCCACTTTATCCGAAAAACTATTGTCCTCCTCGTTCAAATTGATAAGTCGCAATCCAAATTCGTCCATCCGTACGATCAGGGCAACGATGCCGTAAACACCTACAGTGGCCAAAAGCGCCACTACCGTAACCACCCCAATCTGTGTAGTGAGTGGTTCATTTATAACCGTACCCAGGGCAATGATCACGATTTCAACGGATAAAATAAAATCAGTTAGTATGGCGGACTTTATCTTTTCCTTTTCCATTTCAAGGATATCCTTTTTACTGGGGGCTTCCTCCTTTATGGTGGGCGCCTCGTGGTAATGGGGGAAAATGAACTCGTATATCTTTTCGGCACCTTCATAGGCCAAATAAAGCCCACCAAGTATCAGGATGATGGTTACGGCGATAGGAAGGAAGGCACTCAGTAAAAAGGCAATGGGAAGAATGATAATTTTGTTGAGCAAGGAACCCTTTGTAATGGCCCAAAGCACTGGGATTTCGCGCTTGGAAACAAAACCGGATGCTTTTTCCGCGTTTACGGCCAAATCATCCCCCAAAATTCCGGCGGTCTTTTTGGTGGCCACCTTGCTCATGGTAGCTACGTCGTCCAAAAGTGTTGCCACATCATCCAATACTGCAAAAAAACCTGATGCCATATCCTATATTTTTTGGCAAAAGTAAATTATGATACTGACTTATGGGGATGCAAATGGCCAAAAAATGAACTGACAAATTTTGCAGTCTTGTTTTTTGGTTTCCGTATGTCTTTGGGAAACCCGACTAATTCTTGTGTACCCTATAGGTTATACGTCTGTTCGTAATGATGGTATTTACCTGTATCTGGAGGCTGGCTATGGCACTGGTGGTCTGTGCGCAGATATAGGCAACATCGGTCAAGACAACTCGGTATTGCTCCCCATTTTGCGAAGGAGTCGGATTGGTGATGTTGAGGGTTGCAGAATTCGAACCGCTGAACATGGCATTGTCCGTTATATCCGTCCAAAGACCTCCTATAAACCGTTGCCATTGATAGGTGTCGGCATTCGTTGCCGAAACAGATAGACTACCGCTACATCCGGGACAAATTATGGCATCCGAGGGCTGTGTGGTTATAATGGGCGGTGCTCCGGCCTGTCTAAAATCGAACACGGCGTCCGCATCGGCATCGGCAGGCACCGTGTAACCGTCCGATCCTGAGGTGACTACACCGTTGGCATCCGTGGATATGGGATTAGGACCCAGGAGTCCGTCCGAATTGTTATCCGTAAATCCGGCTTCCAAAACATCGTTACACCCATCGTTATCGGAATCCAAATCTACAATATCCAAAATACCATCGCTATCGCTATCTGAATAGGTATAGTTGATACTTCCGCCGTTAGGGTCGGTCTGAACCAAATTGGGAACCCCGTCCGAACCAACGGCCCCATTCAACACACCGTTTGTATGTGTCTGTCCATGGCCTGCTTCCACTGCGTCATAGATGCCATCGTTATCGCTATCCAGGTCAAATCGGTTAAAAATTCCATCGCCATCCGTGTCGCACTCGCCGCTAAATCTGATCTGACCGTTCATATTGGTAGGTCCCGTCACGAACTGACCTATGGTAATCGTATTGGTTCCGGATGGATTCCATGGCACTGTTATGGGTGGAACATCCAATGTTAAGGGCAAAAGAGTGCCACCCGGCGATTGCGCTCCATACAGTTTCAGGTGTCCATCGGCATCTACGATCACTCTGAGCATGGGGTTTGCCAATGTTCCAGTCATAGACCAAAGTTGAGGAACGCCTCCCTGTCCATAGGTAAATCCCGTACTGAACCTTGCAAAGTTACCAGGTGCGCCGGGTTGGAATTGAAACTCCGTAGCAATATCGGTTCCGTTGATGGTTAGGTTGAATGAATTATCAATTGAGACAAAGTCAATGTACATATTACCCCGTCCTGTAGTTGCCGTATTCGTTATAGCGCTTCCACCTGAAGAATTAAAATTCTGTGTGGATGTAGAATTAAATGTACATTCATCCCAATCCAAAATTCCATCATTGTCATTATCGAAATCGGCGACATCCTCAATACCATCACCATCTGTATCCACGGGTACCACTGCAGAAATCAGAACATTGTCTAAGTAAGCATAATCATCTGACTGCCAATTTGTATTCGATTTTGCGAAACGTATTACTGTATTTGCCGATATGTAAGCGGTTATATCCTGTGTAAAAGAACCATTACCTGAAAGCGTTCCAATTTGGGTGTAAGGAGCGCCGCCCGTGCTGGAAATATATACACCAAGTTGTCGGTTTCCACCAAGGCTATTGGTATTATAATCAAAGCTAAGAGTAGCTGAAGTGGCATTGGAAAGGTTTGCGGTTCTTCGAATATCTTCTGTTGACAAACGATACAAATATAGTTGCTGATTTTGAATACTAATATATTGTGCGGATGGGCCATTATTGGTATCCCCGGATTCAATCCAATTGGTTGCCCAATTGGTATTTCCGTCATTCCTAGCGTAGGAAACCGTTGAGAAAGTATCGGAAAAGGTAACTTGGGCCATTAGTTGACCTAAAAACATAAGGAAACACCCAAAGAACAAATAGCGTCTTCGGTTGCCCAGTTTACGGTATTTCTTTTCAAAAATGATTTTCAGCATGCAACTAATTCTCACCCTAAAGTTCCTAAAGGGTTAAGGAATCGCAAAAGTATTGTTGGTAATTAGGAAATAAATAAGGTGACTGGGTGGATACCTGTGGTTTGGTCCCTAGTTCAAAGTTATTTTTTGGAAACCCCTGACTTATTCAAAAGAAGGTTGGTTCAAATGAAATAAGGTTGATTTGATGCGCAAGGTGCATATATCGAAAATCGTGATATTTATTTGTTCAAACCTATTAAATGTTATAATTTTTAACAACTAATTAAAACGAACAATTGAAAAATGAAAAAAAACAGATTTAATTTAGATTTGGGCTGGTCAAAGCTCATGATTGCAGGTACCCTTTGCGGTGCTTTTTTATTTACTTCATGTTCTGAAGATTCCCTTGACTCCCCTGAAGCTGAGCTAGGGGATGTACAGAAAACTGAACTTGAGTTAAAATCCGGTTCGTTCGATCCCATTATCATCGATGACTTGGGTGAAGGTTCTTTAAAAACGACTACGGCGGCGGGTGTAGATCGTGGGCGTTTTAATATAACCTTAAAGTATTTATTGCCACCTACGGATAGACAAGTGGAAGTTTTTGAAGCCGCAGCCGCCAGATGGGAACGAATTATTATTAAGGATGTTCCTTCGTTCACAGGTACATTACCCTCCGCATTTGATGGGTTGCCACCTGTTGTCGAGGATGGAACCGTGGATGACATCATTATTGAAGTAGCGTTGGCACCCATTGACGGTCCAGGGAATATCTTAGGGCAGGCAGGGCCAAGCTTCGTGAGAACTGACGATTTCCTCACACTTTCCGGAGTGATGTTTTTTGACGTGGCCGATTTGGATTTTCTCGAACAATTGGATTTGTTCGAAGAGGTCATCGTGCACGAAATGGGCCATGTTCTAGGAATAGGTACCTTATGGAACACAGCACCTTTTGGTTTTGATAGAACATTACGTGTTGGTACGCCCGATGCTCCCTATTTTGCAGGTAGAAAAGCAAATGTGTTCTGGAATGCGGAAGGTGGTACGGATGAGCTTCCCATCGAAGGCGACTTTGGTCCAGGTACGCGTTTTGGACATTGGGACGAAGGTGCACTCAACAACGAGTTGATGACAGGATTCTTAAATTTAGGAGAAAACCCGTTAAGCAGAATCACAGCAGGCTCTATGTCGGATTTAGGGTATGGGGCTGCCAGCGTTGGGGAATCCTATGATCTGCCCAAAGGTACGCCAGGAATTGCGGCTAAAGGTACCGGTGAAGGACTGCACATTGCTAAAATGGAAACCTTATTGCAACCTATTGGTTTTGTGAATATGAAAAAATAATTCGGAAAATTAAGGTCCGATCTAAAAAGCCCGTTCCAAAAGTTTGGAATGGGCTTTTTTGTATGTAAATTTTTTGGGAGGTGTAACATATTTCCGAAGCTCTTAGGTCGGTCATTAATTATGTTTGTTAAGAAAATATGGTATTCGTTGAGATACTAGTATCTGTAGCAAATACCTATATTGATTGGGTTACATGGATTCTAGCTCACCATAATTCTCTTAAACTGGTATGTGAAAGAATAAATACCAAAAAAGTGTAAGTTACTTAATGCGCAGCATGTCCAAAAAGGGAAGTAACACAGTAATATTTAAAGAAAGCCAATCTTCTAGTACAATGGGATTGGGAAATAACTTTGACAAGGACCGAGGACCGATTTTTGCCATAGCTTATATCGCTGGAATAGCATATTAAGGAATAACAAATACAAAACTGTTGCTTTATAGGGAGAGCTAATAAATTATTCAAAAAAAAATAAAAAGTCTCGGCATCGCACAACAGCTTTTTTTAAAGTTATTTCCAAATAAAATGTGGAATAAATAGTAAGTCTTGTAAGAAAATGCTTCTATATTCGTTACCTTCTTATTAAAAAGATTTGGGTCATGTTTTTTACATAGCCAAAATTATAAAACCAACCTTTTATGATTAGAAAACTATGCTATTCCATTTTATTCGTTGTTTCATTGCAATCATGTTCCACCGAAGAAGAGCAACAAAAAATTCCTGATACCGTAGCACCGGTAATAGAGGTTTCTATAGCAGGTATTCCCAATTTAAGCATGGGCCCAATAAAAGTGGGTAGTAGCGTAAATATAAGTATTGATGCTAAGGACGAAAGTGGAATAAAAAGAGTGGAAGCGTTTATTGATGATCAAAAAGTTGGTGAGGATTTAATCGCACCTTATGAATTGATTTTAGACTTGACTTTTTTCTCCGCAAAAAAACAGGTCATTAGTTCAAAAAATGCGGATTATAAATTGAGTATTCTAGTGACGGATATCGCCGATAATGAAACCCTCAAAGAATTTACTATAATAATAGACAATGATGTACCCTTAATAACGGAAGTTACCCTAGAAGAGGGAGATATGTTACAGGGAATTGATAATGCAATTATGTTTTCCGCTACGGATAATGACGAAATTTCCTCAGTTTCTGTTCTTGTTAATGGACAATCGATACCGTATGCTCAAGAAAATAAGTACAATTTTAACCTAGACACATCAAACCTTCAAGATGGACCCAATGAATTGCAAATTCAGGTTTCTGACTTAGCAGGTAATACAGCCTCCTACACTGTTACTTTTCTTGTCGACAACTCAGGACCTGAAATAGTATTGGACGCGTTGGAACCGGATATGATAATCGATGAACAGATTACCCTAAATCCAGTTGTAACCGATTCCTTTTCAGAGGTAGATACACTTCAACTATACTTTAGGGATGAGTTGATTCATGAATTTGATCTAACTACAGAAATTAGTTTTGATTTCAATCCTGACCTTTTTGAATTAGGAGAAGGAGAAATTAAATTTATTGCCACGGATAGTTTGGGTAATAAAACCATTTCTATTTGGAGTGTATTATTACAGCGGCTCATATTTACTTTAAATATTCCGGATGATTATTTAAGCTATAATATTCCTGCTTCACATTATGTCATAGCTTCGAATTTGGACGGTAGTTTGATTGATATTGAACAACTCACCCATGATTCTAGACAAGTAAAATTACATGCAGTTGAGAACTTTGCTATAGATCAAGAATTCACCATAACTTTTGCATCTTTGGGATCAAATGGTGTTGCTTCTTATTTGTACAGTATAACCAATGTCAATCTAGAAAACCTAAATACACTTACCCTGGAGACCTCCACTCGTTACACCGGGGATGGCGGTACGTATTATCCCATTAATGGAAAACCTCAGGATTTACAGCTCTCCTTTTTTGGAAGAGATTATTATTTTTCCTCTAATGAAGCAGGCGATCCCCTTGTTACCAATTTTACAAGTTCAAACATGATGGATACTCAGGATCCTGCATATATGTATGGATTTAATCCCATTACCAATTTTTACAGTTACTTATTGATTGAGAGGCCTATAGCTTCCGGTTTCGAGATTAATTATTCAGATTTCGTTCAGGACAATTTAGTTGATAAACAAATAATTATGACACCTGCAGAATATATGACCGAAACAAAGAATTTAAGTATTTATGGTTTTTTTAATCAAACAGGTGAAGTCAATGATATCTACCATCAAATTTGGAGTTACGGATATGGAGCCAATGCCAGTTTTGGATACAATTATATTTTAAACACCCAGTTTTATTCCCATGCCCATAGTTTTAATTCAGGCAATTATCAATCCAAAGGTTTAGGTATTCCCCGGGATAATATTAGCATTCCAGATTGGACCGTTAATTTTTCAATGACAAATAACGAAGTACAAATTTCGACCACTGGAACAGGGCATTCGATAGGTGAAATTTATATGGAAGGTGGCTATGATATAGGGGCGCCCTATCAATGGAATTTGTTTTTTGATAGCTCTAAAATCACATCCATATCATTACCCAATATACCCGAACTGTTACAGAATTTTCCAATTTACGATGTCTACAAGAATAATCAGATTGAGATTGGTAGGGTATCCGTAGGTAGATATGAATCATTCAATGGTTATAACTCGTATCTAGAACAGATAATTAAAGGTAATAAGGCATTTAAAAAGGCAGCGCCAAGGTTCGAGAGTATTTTTACGGGTGAAACTACCCAAACATTTTCCAACAACGATTATTTTTGGAATTGGTGGTAGACGTGAATACTTGTCATAGTAGAAAACGACATTACTATCAGCACCTAAGTAAATTTTGGTTACTTTAGAAAACTTTTGGGTATGGCACCCAAATCAAGTTTATGAACGATAGTAAGTAATTCAAAATGATCAAATGACCATTTCATTAAATCGCATTTCCTTTAGTTTTCTATGTTTTTTGCTATTGATTTTTTCCTGTAAGCAACAGGAAGAAAAGGCGAAATTCAAAATTGAACGCTCCAAGGAACTCGCCATTAAAAACAAGGTTCACAATCAATTGTTGGATATCGAAAAAGAACAGGGGTGGAGGTTACTATTTGATGGTAAGACCCTGGACGGGTGGCATTTGTTTAATAAACCCGATTCTACAAGCTTTTCGGCTTGGGAAGTGAAAGATGGTGCCATTTATTGCAACGCTACAGATGAAAGCAGAGTATTTGGGGATTTGGTAACAAATACCGAATTCGAGAACTTCGAACTTCAATTCGAGTGGCAAATGGGCCTTCGCGGTAACGGCGGTGTCTTCATCAATGTTCAGGAAACCCCAGTGTATCGTGCGACCTATGAGACCGGTCCAGAATATCAACTATTGGACCCTGAACACTCTGATACAAACACTCCCATGAAAAGACCCGGTTGCCTTTGGGGCCTTTATCCACAAACGAACGAGGCAAAGGCCAATCCCACAGGACAATGGAACACAGCCAAAATCGTGCAACAAGATGGTCAAATACAATTCTACCTCAACGGAATTCTTACGGCAGAAGCGGATTTAACATCTCCAGAATGGTCAAAAACGGTCGCGGAGTCAAATTTTAGGGACCGACCCGCATTTGGAAGGGCCACCCAAGGAAAAATCGCCCTACAGAACTGGTATTTTGAATCGTGGTTCCGTGATATTAAGATTCGGGAGTTGCGTTAAAAATTTAGGATAGCATTTTTAAAGTATTCAAAGAATAAACTTAAAGGCTATTGTTCCCTATTCACGACCACTTCAAAAAAAGGGAACATAAGGGTTTTGCGCTTTCTAGTATATCAATTTTTAGAAAAGTCACGAAATTCGAATGGACTATCCGTATATTTAAGGGTATAAGAGGGCCGTGCCTTTCCGGTCAAACGTTGAAGTCACTAAAAATATATGAAAATGAAATTTGCACCCTTATTTATTGCCTTATTTACGATAGGAAACCTATTGAATGCTCAAGATCGACTGACCGGTGAAACCTTTACGACCCGCTCCGAAATTCTGGCCCAAAACGGAATGGCCGCCACCAGTCAGCCCTTGGCCACCCAAGCTGCCTTGGACATCCTAAAAAAAGGAGGTAGTGCCATGGATGCGGCTATAGCTGCCAACGCGGTATTGGGATTGGTAGAACCGGCGAGTTGTGGTATTGGCGGAGATATCTTCGCCATCGTATGGTCTGCCAAGGAACAAAAACTGTACGGTTTCAATGGAAGTGGCAGGGCACCCAAATCCCTTTCCATTGACTACTTTATCGATAAGGGTATGAAATATGTACCATTTTATGGTCCTTTGCCTGTGTCGGTACCAGGTTGCGTGGATGGTTGGTTCACATTGCACGAAAAATTCGGGAAAATACCCATGAAGGATATCCTGAAACCCGCCATTGACTATGGAAACAATGGTTTTCCGGTATCGGAAGTCATCGCCTATGAAATGGTATCCAATTATGAATCGGTTCAAGGCCAACCCGGTTTTGCCGACACCTATATGCCAAATGGCCGTCCACCCATGAAGGGTGAAGTTTTTGTCAATACCAATTTAGCCAATACCTATCAGCTTATTGCCAATGAAGGTCGGGATGTCTTTTACAAGGGTTCCATTGCCAAAACGATTGACAGTTATATGAAAAAGCACGGCGGATTCTTACGTTATGAAGATCTGGCCAACCACACTTCCAATTGGGTGGAACCTGTGTCCGTGAACTATCGGGGTTACGATGTTTGGGAATTGCCGCCCAACGGACAAGGTACAGCAGCCCTGCAGATGTTGAACATTCTTGAAGGATTTGATATAGGTGAAATGGGTTTTGGTAGTACCGAATACCTGCATGTGCTCACGGAAGCAAAAAAACTGGCCTATGAAGATAGGGCGAAGTTCTATGCCGACCCGGAATTCAACAAAATTCCTTTGGAAACATTGCTATCGGATGAATACGCTGCGCAACGAAGAAAGCTTATAAACATGGACAAAGCGGCCGACACCTATCCCGCTGGGGATATGGAAATCGAAACGGGGAATACAACATATTTGACCGTAGCCGATAAGGACGGCAACATGGTCTCTTTGATACAAAGTATTTATTCCGAATTCGCTTCCGGGATGGTGCCGGACGAATTGGGATTTGTCCTCCAGAACAGGGGGCAAATGTTCAATGTACAGGATAAAGACCATGCCAATGCCCTGGAACCGGGGAAACGCCCCTTTCATACCATAATCCCTGCTTTCATTACCAAGGATGGTAAACCGTGGGTAAGTTTCGGACTCATGGGCGGGGCCGTTCAGCCCCAGGGCCATGCACAGATTGTAGTGAACGTTGTTGACTTTGGTATGAATTTGCAGGAAGCTGGGGATGCACCCAGAATGCGACACACAGGAAGTTCACAGCCTACAGGATCCGAAATGACCAACGGAGGCACCTTGAATCTTGAGTCCGGTTTTGCACCTGAAACCAGACGGGAATTACGAAAGAAAGGCCATCGCATCGGTTTTGGGGTAGGCATGTATGGAGGCTATCAGGCCATTGGTGTCGATTTGGAAAACAAGGTGTACACAGGCGCATCGGAGTCGCGTAAGGATGGTCAGGCAGCAGGATATTAATTTAGTGAAAAATGAAAATCGGAACAACATACAAATCGGTTTTGCTGATGCTGGGTTTTTTGGTACTCGGTTCCTGCAAGGCACAGGTGAAAGAGGCTACTGCCGACTATGAATACAAAGCAGGTGACATCAATGGCATCGGGAAATGGTATATGGGTCGGGAAATCGCCCACGTCATGGGATTTCAAGGCATGAACTGGTTGGAACGCCCGGAGCGTGAGGAAGAGGAGAACACCTCCAAATTGCTCAAGAACATGGATATTCAGCCCACGGATGTCATTGCCGATATCGGGGCGGGTTCCGGCTACCATGTGTTTAAAATGGCTCCTAAGGCAAAACTAGGAGCCGTGTATGCCGTGGACATCCAAAAGGAAATGCTTGCGGCTATCGGCTCAAAAAAAGAGTCCCAAAATGTACCGAATGTTCAAATTGTACTGGGAAGTGAAAGGAGTGTCAACCTTCCGGAAAATGCGGTCGATAAGGTGCTGATGGTGGATGTCTATCACGAATTTGCCTATCCGAAAGAAATGATTGCATCCATAAAAAAAGCGCTGAAACCGGATGGAGCTGTATTTCTGATCGAATATAGGGGAGAGGATAGGAGCGTTCCCATAAAGGAGCTCCATAAAATGACCGAGGCCCAAGCCACAAAGGAGTGGGAAGCTGGAGGGTTTACATTAAAGCAAAATGATGGCAACCTTCCTTGGCAACATTGTATGGTGTTTGTGAAAGAGTAGTAATTAGAACCGTTGGCTAAAAATGACCCGCATTTTGTTACCCATAGGGCTTAGAAAGTTCTGTAAGTGGTTTATAGGTAATATTACTTTTGGATTTGTTTTGGTTGGTTGTGCTTCCAAACAAAATATCCAGCAAAGAATAACCCTAGCCGCACCAGAGGAGAAAGTTATGCTAGAACGGCCAAACAGCCATCGAACAAGGTCGAATACCTGGAGTTATGTATTTGATGACCATGATTACATTAACCTGCCTTTAAGTGTGACTCCCTTGAACGCAATTAGTACATTGGACTCGCTAGCACAAAAGGATAAGGCAGTATCTGTTGATGTAACTCCTAAAAGTCTGGTAGCGCAAAGAATCGTTGAGAACTATTTAAAAAGCGAGAATAAGGAACCCACGGGCCACTGTCTCACCGTGAGCAAAACCCGTTTTGAAAAAGCTTACAAAGAAATCCATGGCCACTCCGTTTATCAGGACTTACCGGAATATATGGGCACAAAGAGGTATACCCCAAAACAGGTCTATAATTTACTCTATGTGTCCGCTTCCGATACGAAAAGGGGTTGGCGAAGCCTTCCGGAAGCCTACAGAGGCAAGGGAAACGCAGGGGCTGTGGCGTATGCCGGTATGGGAACCTTAGTCGATACAAAGGGGGTTTGGGCAGGGGAGTTGCAACCCGGGGCGTTGATGCAGGTATGGCGATTTAAGGATGACTATGAAAAAGTGGTGAAGGGAGCTGATGTGAAGAAACTGGACCCCTACGGACATTCCTTCATTTTCATCGCTTACGTGCGAAATGAAAAAAATGAAATTGAAGGCCTTAAGATTGCCGATCAAGGATTTCAAAGTTACCGACCTTTGGTACCTAGGGATTACGAAGTTTGGTGGGGGGTTAACCTCAGTATTTAGGGAATAGGGGAAGTTAAGGTGCAGGATTTAACTTTTTATACATACTTAATTCGTAATGAATACGTTACTTTACTATAAGGAACACGAGCACTTGGAAAAATCATGTTTTATCTTTCGTTATTATTTTCCCTGATTTTTACACTTCCCTCTACGGTGAATGCCGGTAAAAATAGGGATGTATCCCATGCATCGGAAATGAAAGGGCCTCTTGAAGAATTAAAGGAGGATAACGAAAAGAAAACAGCACTTTTTGAGATGGATCCCGATAGTATCGCCATTTCCTATAAAAATACCAAAACGGCCGCCGAATCCCTACGAGTAAAATTACAGAAAGACCTTTGGACAGGCACTATTACCCTTGACCACGTTAAAAAGGCCTTCACCAATCAGTTGGTTAATGAAATCCTTCCGCACTGGTATGGCACACCTTGGAGTTTCGGGGGTCATACAGAAGTTCCCAATCAAGGAAAAATAGCATGTGGATATTTTATATCTACCACCTTACGTGATATGGGTGTAAAGCTAAATCGATATACCTTGGCCCAAAAATCGCCCTTAGATGAAGCAAAAATGATCAGTTGTGGGTCTGAAATTAAAAGTTTTGTACAAGAAACCCCGGAGAATGCCTTGGCGGAAATCGATCGTTTGACTCACGAAGGACTCTATTTTATAGGTTTTGATGAAGGCCACGTGGGCTATCTTTTAAAAAGGGACGGAGAATTACTTTTAATTCATTCCAACTATTTTTCACCTGTTTCCGTCTGTATGGAAAAACTAAATGAATCACGGGTGCTTACAAAATTCAAAAAATTTCATCTTGTGGCCATTTCCCATAATGAACCGCTTTTGCAACGTTGGTTGGAAAATGGTACAGTTTTGTAATCATAATATCAAAGATTCAAAATACAATCATTGCGTACTTATCCCTACTGGTATTCAAAACGGAAAAAGCCATTGTATTTTCTCAATAGCTGGTTAGAAAAAGTTTAAACCCAATAGAATTAAATCGTAAACGTCAGTCCAAAGCTAACGTTGGAGGCACGGTCATTCTCCCTGATTGGCGAAAAACTACTGTAGAAGTAGTTATAGAGTGCAGAGAGGCTAATAATTTTACTAATAGGTAATTCCGCTTTCAGCTGACATAAAATTCGGTGGTTGTTGATGGCATCGTACAGGGGCTGAAAATATACCGTTCCGGTTATATCCAACTTGGTATTTTTAAACGATTGGTTAACGGACAAATAACTACTGTTTCTGTGATTGAAGAATCGTTGGTCGGTTTCCGCCACTTCTTCAATTTCATACATATACGCATTCCCAAAATAAGCAGTGGTTCTTTCGGTGGATAAAAACTTTAAACGAATACCGGCACCGACCAAATTCCGACTCGTAATGGTCAACAAGGCATTGTTCTGGTTCTGGACAAAGGCTTCCAAGCGAAATAGCTTCGACAATTTATGATTATACCGCACATGGAAAAACCAGGTGTTCTGAAAATCTTGATTTTTACTTCGTATGAGCTTATAGTTACCGATGAAAAAGTAAATTTTGTTTAAATCCTTGGATTTTACCTGCGTGGTAAGGTTGGACGCCACTTGGAATATATAATCCCCATTGTTATCCGTGTAATCGAAAAGCACATCGCTTTTTAGGGCGAATCGGGTCGAATCTGTTTGCATGCGCTTTGACTCGATATTGACCAATTGACCCATAACCGAATTCGATATAAAGCATAAAATAAGAAAGGAGACTAGGGTTTTCAAGGGTTTCATTATATAGGGTTGGCTCGTTTTTGTCAAAGGTACCCAAAACCAATCGATATAACTTTCCGCCCACCTCAGCTAGGTTTTTAAGTGTAGTGCCCAAATCTATGAAGGAGTAGCTTGCCTAGAATCAAAGGTCAACAGGCATCCCTTGAAATGTAATGTTTTTAAAATGTACATATTAAAACGGCCAAGAGCTACTTCCTTGGTACAATCAAAGGGAGGCTATTGTATCCCAACTTTTTGTTTCGTGCCGATCTTCAATGCCCGGTCTGGTGTTTGGTAGCGTTATAAAAAAGGTAGTTCCCTTTCCTTTTCCACTGGATTCTGCCCTAATGTCCCCACCATGCGACACAACAATTTGTTTTGTCATATAAAGGCCCAGACCACTTCCCTTAACATTTGGGTGAAATCGCTCAAACGGAGAAAATAATTTTCCTAAGGATTCTTTATCCATTCCCGATCCGTTATCTATGACCTGAAATTCTACTTCCTTTTCAGTTTTTTTAGCTTTAACAACAATCAATGGCTTGCTTTGGTTTCCCATATATTTTATGGCATTGTCCAAGAGGTTGCTAAAAACCTGAATCATTCTGTTTTTATCCGCGTAAATAGTGGGCAAGTTTTCGTGAATTTCCAATGCAATGTGATTGACCTCCAATTTACCCCAAACTAAATTAAGTGCCAGTTGGATGATTTCGTTTGAATTCAAAAATTCATTTTCGTTCTTTATTTTTCCAATTCTTGCCATTTTCCCCAAATCACCAATTAGGTCGCCCATGGTATCACAGGAGGTATGTATCATTTCAAGATATTTTTCCATATCGGGGTTTTCGGCCAAATTTATATCCATTGGAATAAGGTTCGCAATTCCCTTTATTCCACTCAGTGGGCTCTTTAAATCGTGGGTTACCGAATACGTAAATCGTTGTATTTCCTCATTTTGAAGGGATAGCTCATCCGCGGCCTTTAGTAGCTTTTTTTGTTGGATTTGAAGCTCCTTGGTACGTTCGGAAATCTTTCTTTCCAGCTTTAATTGATTTGCTTTAAGGCTCCGGATGCGGATGTAGTGGATTAGATATATCAGTCCTAATATAAAACAGGTCAAGATCAAGCCAAACCACCATGTTTTCCAAAAGGGAGGAGTAATGCGTATGTGAAGCAGCCTTTCATTGGCATTCCAGATCCCATCTGAATTTGTGGATTTAACGTGTAGTACGTAATCCCCGGAATGTAAATTGGTGTAGGTGGCCGATGTTTTGTTTCCAACATAGTTCCATTTGTTTTCAAACCCTTCCAAATAATAGGCATAACGCACTTTCTCTGCCGCTTTTAGCGTCAGCGCTTTAAATTCAATATTGAAAACCGAGTGTTTGTGACTGAGGGTTATGGAATCCACTTGGTTGATGTCTTCCTGCAAAACCCCAAAACGATCATTTGGGCGAACGGATGTATTGAAGATCTTAAGGTCGGACAGCAATACTACTGGGGCGTCCGTTTGTTTTGCCGCCTGTTTGGGATTGAAAATATTGAACCCATTTGGGCCGCCAAAAACGATATCAAAATTGAAAGTCCTGTAAAAGGCAGAGGAGTTGTACTCATCACCTTGTAGGCCATCATACATGTCATAATCCAAAAACTCGCCGGTCTCTTCCTCATATCTTGTAATGCCCTTATCCGTGCTGATCCATAAAAAGCCATTTACATCCTGTACCAATCCCCGTATCGCATCGCTTAGCAATCCATCGGCTATGGTAATGGATGTAAAGGTTTTGTTTTCAGGGTCAAATTTATTGAGTCCCGCCTGCGTGCCCACCCAGATATTGCCATCATCATCTTGGGTTAGTACGTTCACAAAATTATCGCTCAGGAAATTGGTATCGCTCAAATTGTGATATTGATCATGGGACCAAGCACCGTTTTCCTCAATTAGCCTAAAGACGCCCATGGTTTCCGTACCTACCCATATAGTGCCTTCGTCGTCCTCCAATAAACGTGCTACCGAGGAAATTTTTTCACTATAGATTTCGGATTCCAGTTCTATATCTTCGAACAATTCCGTATCTGGGTGGTACACTTGCAGTCCTCCCCTAAAATTGGCAATCCATATCCTACCCTTGCTATCCTTTAAAAGATCAATGATATTATTGGAGGAAAGAGAGGAGTTCGTCGTATCCCACACTTCGTACGCTTTTGTAGCCGTATCAAAAATGGTAAAACCCGTACCCCAGGAACCGATCCATAATTTATCCTTATCAAAAGTCAGTGTGAGCACCACGTTGGTGTTCAAGTTGCCCACATCCAAGGAAAAATGTTCAAAACGGTTCGCCTTCCTATCCCAATAATTAAGACCGCCACCGTCCGTTCCAATCCATAAGCCCCCATTTTCGTCCTCTGCGAAGGACGTAACGATATTATTGCTCAGTGAATTCCGGTCAAAAGGGTTTGCCGCTATTTTTTGAAATTTGTAGTAATTCCTGTCGTAAAAGCTGATTCCTTTCTTGTAGGTGCCCACGTACATGACCCCATTTCGTGTTTTATGTAGCGACCAAATGGAATTATTGGGTATGGAACTTGGATTTTTATAATCCAGTTTCGTATTGGATATTGTACCGTTGGCTAGCTGGTAGAGGGACAGTCCGCCATTCTCCGTACCCAACCAGACATTACCACAATCATCTTGTTCCATGGCCAATAGGGCATGGCCTTGACTGACCATAATCGGGTTCTCGTCGGTAAATGTGCCCTCTTTTAAGTTATAAATTAGGAGTTCCCCATTCCGCATACCAAGAAAAAATTGGGAGGCACCTATTTGTAGGGCACTGCTTGTGTTCTGTAGGTTATCGATTTCCTGCTTTATGGTCAACGCTTCATCGATAATGTAGCTTTTGCCCTCCGTTACGATGAAATAGTCCTGGTTGGCCAAGGGAAATATTTCAATAATTCGGTTGTTGTTCGGTTTGTCCTGTTCCGACTTCGGAAACTCCAAATGTCCAGTTTTTCCTGTTTTGGTATGATAACGGTACAGACCATGCTCAGAGGTTCCCAACCATAGGGATTCCTGAATGTTTTTGATCACCATGATATGCTCGCTCTGTATTTTCCCGCCTTCCGTTTGGAATGGATAGGGCCGAATGACCGCTAGCTTCTCATCATACAAGTTAAGCCCTCTGCTGGTGCCAATCAACAACGTTCCCTTCAGATCCTCATATATATATTCAATATGGCCATGAGTCAAGCCCATAGTACTATCACGTGATTCTTCAAAAACTTTAAAATCGCTACCGTCGTACCTATTGATGCCCTTGGTGGTCCCGACCCAGAGAAAACCGTGTTTATCCTCAAATATCTCGGTGACCGTATTTTGGGATATAGGTGCTTTGATCGGTATAAAATTCAAGGAATCCAAATTGGATTGGGAGAATGAAAAGTAAGTCCCTAGTACTAGGAGTACGTTGGCCGTCACCAAGGAGAGGGCAGTTCTTTTCATTACTGAAATCTAAATTGTAGTATTTTACTTTCAAAGAAAAGGTTTAATTTCTTAGTATAAAAATTATGTTGCCAACCCTGGGTTATATGTTGTGAAATGATTGCTATTGACAAAATATAATTTGGGTATTCGTCATAAAATGAAGGTTTTAGCTTGTAACATGAAGCGTAAGTACCACACTGTACCTTGATGTTGTTTTGTCTCTTTTAGAAGTGAAAAACCCCTCGAGGTATTTCCACTTTAGTTTACCTTGGGCATTGGGTGAAAAGAATATATGTTTTTTTGAACGCACCTTGCGCAGCAAAACGAAAGGCTCGGTACGGGTCGCTGGGGGAGACATATCACATTTTTATTCCTGATTCCCCTTCGACTTACCTCGACTCCGCTCAGTACAAGCCGCTCAGGGGACAGGCAATTAAACTTTTACGATCATTTTTCCTTTTTTCTTGCCATCCATCATGTCCAAAAAGGCCTGTGGGGTATTTTCAAATCCTTCCACAATCGTTTCACGATAGGTCAATTTTCCCTCGCCCAACCATTTGGATAACTGCTCCATGGCTTCGGGGAATTTATCGGAGTAATTGGAAACGATAAAGCCCTGCATCAAGGCACTGTTCTTGATCAAAAACGGCTGTACGCTCACCCCGGTCGGTGTTTCGGTATTGTTATAGACCGATATCGCTCCGCAATTGATCGTTCTGGCGAACTTGTTGATGCTAAAGAGCACCGCATCGGAGATTTCCCCGCCCACATTGTCAAAATAGATATCCACACCGTTGGGTGCGGCCTCCTTGATGGAGGCTTTCATATCGTCCGTAGTTTTATAATTGATGCCTCGGTCAAAACCGAATTCGGATTTCAACAGTTCCACCTTTTCATCGGAACCGGCAATGCCAATGACCGTAAGGCCCAAGATTTTCCCGATTTGCCCCACAACACTACCCACGGCACCTGCGGCACCGGATACGATCAAGGTTTCCCCTTTTTTCGGTTTTCCGATTTCATGCAGCCCCAAATAGGCCGTTAATCCCGTCATGCCCAAAATACCCAAATAGGCACTCAAGGGTGCTTTATCCGGGTCCACTTTTTGAAGGTTTTCGCCATCGGAAACCTGTACCGTTTTCCAATCCAATCGGTCCCGCACAAAGTCGCCTTTTTTAAAGTTTTCATTTTTAGATTCGATGACTTCCGCGATGATGCCGGAATTGAGAGGTTGTCCCACTTCAAAAGGAGGGACATAGGATTTGGCATCGCTCATCCGTCCCCGTAAATAAGGGTCCACGGAAATATATTTGGTTTCCAAAAGCACTTCCCCATCCTTTAGGGTCAGGTCGTTTTCGGATTCCGTAAGTTCAAAATTGTCTTGGGTAGGCGCCCCTATCGGACGCTTTTTTAGGTGTATCGTTTGTATCATCATATCGTTTTTGTGTTACGTAACTTCGTATGTATTTTAAAAATTTTAAATAAAAATGTCAGTTTAAGTGTATCGAGGAGGACCCATCGTCTTCGCTCAGGGCAGGCTCCGTTGGGCCTTTCCCTTCATTTTTTTCTTGATAAAAAAACGAAGCAAAAAAATCAAGTTGAAAATAGGCAATTGCTGCGCACCATTCACTATCGGGTTTACATGCGTCGTGCTAGCGCACCGCAATTCCAACCCTTCGTTCATTATTACTGATTTTCAACTGACAATTCCGACTCTAATTTATAAGCATGGAACCACCATTGAAATCTAACCATTCCGTTCAAAAAAATGTCACCGCTAATCCGGTATTTCAAGGAGGTCTCGCATCTCGACTCACCTTCGACTTCGCTCAGGGCAGGCTCCTTTGGGCCTTTCCCTTCATTTTTTCCTTGATAAAAAAACGAAGCAAAAAAATCAAGTTGAAAATAGGCAATTGCTGCGCACCATTCACTATCGGGTTTACATGCGTTGTGCCAACGCACCGCACTTCCAACCCTTCGTTCATTATTGCTGATTTTCAAAGGACAATACAAACTCTAATTTATAAACATAGAACCACCATTGAAATCTACTCACTCCGTTCAAAAAAATGTCACCGCTAATCCGGTATTTCAAGGAGGTCTCGCATCTCGACTCCCCTTCGACTTTAGTTTACCTTGAGCGTTGCCGAAAGGCTCAGGGCAGGCTGCTCGAGGAGACATAAGGGTATGACAGATTACGGTAATTCAATCGTGTTGCGTTATTTCGTATGCATTTTAAAAATTTTATATAGAAATGTCAGTTCGAGTGGTTGATTTTCGATTTTTCCATCGAAAATCAAGTGTATCGAGAACCCTTTGGGTCATAAAAAGGTTCTCGATACAATTTTTCTTCATTGCATTGCGAAAAATCACTCGAACTGACCCTTTGATCAAGATGACAGGTTCAAAATCCACAATGGGTTTTTAGTAATTTTAAGTTATCCCCAAGGGAGAGTTTACGTTCTACCTTTAAATATAATCGGTTTGTCGTGTCTGTAGTATGAAAATAAGGGGCAACCGTTCGATTACCCCTTTGCTTTCGTCCATATTTTTCTACAGACTCATGGTTTCGTTTTTCTTACGCGTCCCCGATCATGATGGACTTCGCATTTACGAATTCCTTCATCCCGAATCCACCGTGTTCGCGTCCGTAACCCGAATTCTTGACACCTCCGAAAGGCATATTGGGTTCGGCCAAGCCAAAGGAATTGATAAATACCATTCCGGTATCAAAATATTTGCTGGCCATTTCCACCGCCTTGTCCACATTTTTGGAGAAGATTCCGCCTCCGAGTCCGAATCGGCTATCGTTGGCAATGCGCATCGCATCTTCATTGTCCTTGGCCTTGATCAACGAAGCTACCGGGCCGAACAACTCATCGTCATACGCCGGTTGCCCTTCGCTTACCTGAACCAAAACGGTCGCTGGATAATAAAATCCGTCGCCCTCGGGCAGTTTCCCACCACAGAGGATTTCGGCGCCGTGCTGTACACTTTTCTGTACCTGTTCGTGCAATTTTTCCCGAAGATCCTTTCGCGCCATGGGACCTAAATCCGTTTCCGAATCGGTTGGGTCGCCTAATTTCAGGGCCTTCATCCCTTTTACGAACTTCTCGCGGAACTCGTCATACACCGCTTCGGTCGCAATAAAGCGTTTCGCGGCAATACAGGTTTCCCCGTTGTTATAGATACGTCCTTGGATACATTTTTCCACGGCCAAATCAATATCGGCATCGTCCAAAATAAGGTAGGCATCGTTACTACCCAGCTCCAACACCATTTTCTTCAGTTCGCCACCGGCTTTTTCCCCAATTTTCTTTCCGGCTCCCGGACTTCCCGTCAGGGTAACGCCCCGCACCAATTCGTGCTCTATGATGGTGTCCGATTGATCGTGGGTAATCACCAACACACTGAACAGTCCCTCGGGCAATCCCGCCGTATCGAATATCGATTTCAGGAGTTTGGCCGTTCCGGTCACATTTTCGGCATGTTTCAGCAACACACTGTTCCCCGCCATTAAATTGGCAATGGTATAGCGAATGACCTGATAGGCCGGATAGTTCCAGGGTTGAATCCCATAAATAACGCCCAAAGGGGAGTAGGTGATGATGCCTCTGCCACCATCGGAAATTTCGCGTTCCTCGCTTTTGAGTGCGTCCGGTGCATTTTTGGCGGAAAAGCTACAGATGGCACTGCATAGGTCCACTTCCTGTTCGCTTTGGGTCAGGAGTTTTCCCATTTCGGAGGTCATCATGTCCGCCAGTTCCTTTTTATAGTTCTGTAGTTCTTCCCCAATGGCGGAAATGATTTTGCCCCGTTCCTCCACGGATTTGAACCGCCATTTTTTAAAGGCTTCGTGTGATTTTTGAATGGTGTCGGCCACCTGTGCATCCGTCATTAATGTATGCGTTGTAAGGGCTTTCCCGTTCGCCGGATTGATCGTTTTAAATGTTTTATCTGTTGTTGTCGTTGCCATTACTTTCTGTTTTTTTAGTGAATTATTGTTGTTCGCTGGGTACCAGGTACACATCGTTGATGTTTACACGCTCCGGTTGGGAGAGGGCGTAGTAAATGGCATCTGCTATATCCTCGGCTTCCAAGGTTTCCATTTGCTGCATCTCCTTCATTTTCTCCATGATATCGGCATCGGTAATGGTATCCGTAAGATTGGTCGCAACCGCACCCGGTTCTATGGAAGTGACGTTGATGCCGTATTTTGGGGCCAGTTCCTGCCTCAGCCCTTCGGAAAACATCTTTACTGCGGCCTTTGTGGCGCAATACACCGCGCCGCCCGGAAAGTATCGGTGTGCGGCCATGGACGAAATATTAATGATATGACCGTCTTTATTGGCTTTTAGTTCCGGTAGTACTGCGGCCACACCGTTCAGTACACCCTTAATGTTCACGTCCACCATTTTTTCCCATTCATCGGTCTTCAGTTTTTCTACAAAGGAGAGGGGCATAAGACCTGCATTGTTGATCAGGGCGTTTACGGTTCCGTATTCCGACTTGGCCTGGGAAACCGCATTTTCAAAATGGTCCATTTTGGTGACATCCCCTGCCACGACCAAGGCTGTACCGCCTTTGGCTTCTATGTTGGATTTTAAATCGTTGAGTTCATCTTCACTCCGTGCCATAAGGACCACTTTGGCACCGTGTTCCGTCAACTTATGGGCGGCCGCTTTTCCAATCCCGCTTGAGGCTCCCGTAACTAATATTACTTTGTTTTCTAAATTCATCGTGTTCTTTTTTTATTTCCATTCAATGTAAGCCTGATTGATGGATTTCCTTGACCATAAAGGATGAAGGATTGACGGGTTCGCTATGGAGCGCGCTTTATGGTTTTTAGGGTTAAGGCAGTGTCCTATTAAGGCGAATGGGCACCACAAAGAGACGAAACAATCCGGTCTTGCCATGTTATGTTTAACTCCCTTTAAATCGCCCTTTTCTAGGAATTTTAATTATTTTTAGAAAATAACTAATCCAGCACTACTTTATGAAAATTCCGTATTCGTATCTTCTCGTATTCCTCCTTCTCTTCAGTACCGTTTCCAAGGCCCAAGAGGACGATACTATTCTCAAAAAATTAGAAGAAATCGCCATCATCGACCAAAAGGTCATGATGCCCATGCGGGATGGTATTCGCCTCGCAACGGACATCTATCGGCCCAAGACCAATGAAAAGGTACCCATCATTTTCTCCAGAACGCCCTATAATTTTAATTCCTGGGGCGATGGGGAGCGGAAGACCAGAACGGCGGAAAGGGCGTACGAGGCGGTAAAACGGGGCTATGCCTATGTGGTACAGAATGAGCGGGGCCGCTATTTTTCGGAAGGGGAGTGGGATATCCTGGGCGTTCCCCTTACGGATGGCTATGATGCCTTTAGCTGGATGAAGGACCAACCGTGGTCCAATGGGAAAATCGGTACCTATGGCTGTTCCAGTACGGCAGAATGGCAAATGGCCGTGGCCGCTTTGGACCATCCGGCGCATGCCGCCATGGTACCCCAAGGTTATGGTGCCGGGGTGGGTCGCGTGGGCGATATCCTAGAGCAGGGCAATTGGTACCGCGGCGGGGTAGAGCAGCTATTGTTTTTTTCCTGGCTGTACGGGGTGGAACATGACAAGTTCAAACCCCGCATCCCGGAAAGCGCGACCCAAGAAGACCTGATTCGTATTTCGCGGTTTTACGACCTGGCACCCGAGAATCCGCCCGTGGATATGTCCGAAGCCTTAAAACACTTGCCCATTCAGGATATCCTAAAGAACATGAACGGGAAGAAGGAGATTTTCGATAAAATGGTACGCCGTAAGCCCAATCATCCGGATTGGTATACAGGCGGACTCTATCATGACGATATGGAAATAGGTACCCCTAGTTTTTGGTTCGCTTCTTGGTACGATGTGAGCATCACGCCCAATTTGGCGCTCTTCAATCATGTTCGGAACAATGCCAAAGACCCTGAAATACGGGACAATCAATATATGGTCATCGCCCCAACATTGCACTGCGCCTATACCCGCGCAACGGAAAATACCATCGTAGGGGAGCGTAGCGTTGGTGATGCCCGTCTGAACTATGACGAACAGATCTATGCCTGGTGGGACCTTTGGCTGAAAGGCGAAAACAACGATTTTAAGGAGAAAACACCCAGGGTGCAATATTACACCATGGGGAAGAATATCTGGCAAACCGCCGAGCAATGGCCCCCTAAGGATAGTAAAATGACGACCTATTATCTAAATAGTGACGGGGCGGCCAATACCGGGAATGGCAATGGAACGCTTTCCAGAAAAAAACCCTCCAAAGACCAACCGGATACTTTTGTGTACGACCCTATGAATCCCGTAACCTCCTATGGCGGCAACGTCTGTTGTACGGGCAATGCGGTCCAAGGAGGCGCCTTTGACCAGCAGGTGATGGAGGAGCGTGATGATATACTGGTCTACACCACCGATGTGCTGCAGGAAGGCGTAGAGGTGACCGGTTTTATCGAATCTACCCTTTATGTTTCTACCGATGTCAAGGATACGGATTTTACGATCAAACTGATCGATGTCTATCCGGATGGCAGGGCCTATAACTTGGACGAGACCATTCAGCGTGCGCGTTTTCGCGAGGGGTACGACAAAGAGGTTTTTATGCAAGAGGGCGAAGTGTACAAAATTTACCTTACACCAATGGCCACCAGCAACTATTTTGAGAAAGGACATCGCATTCGAATTGAAGTATCGAGCAGTAATTTCCCGCGTTTTGCCCGTAATTTGAATACCGGGGGCGACAATTACGATGAATCCGAAGGTGTGGTGGCTACCAACAAGATCCACCACTCCAAAGCGTATCCGTCACAGATTCGCTTGCCCATACGTAAGTAGTCCCAAAAACATGTATTCAAGAGCCTTGGAAGATGGGGAATTGCAGGACGTTTTGTAAGGAAATTTGCAGTAACCAAGTAAACTACCTTGGGGCAAGCCACGAGGCATTCGCAGGAAACAAATTTTTAATTTCGAGGCAAGCCTCGGAGGATTATACCCTTTGGTGCTGCCAATAAAAAAATATTCAATATAATAGAGACCATTAAATGACCGCTACCATGAGAACATCCCTTTTTTGTTTGAGTTTCCTCTTTACGAGCCTATGCTTTTCACAAATAGACCCATCCAATTACCAAGATTTGGAGTATCGAATGATCGGGCCTTTCAGGGGCGGGAGGACCGTGGGGGCGGTGGGCGTGCCTTCCCAACCCAATGTATTCTTTATTGGGGTGAACAATGGCGGGGTATGGAAAACGGATGATTATGGCCGTACCTGGAATCCCATTTTTGATGACGTGCCCACAGGTTCCGTGGGAGATTTGGCGGTTTCGCCCTCGGACCCCAATGTTATTTATGTCGGTACCGGCGAAGGGCTGCACCGGCCGGACCTGGCTGTAGGGGACGGGATGTTCAAATCCACCAATGGCGGTAAAAGCTGGGAACATATCGGGCTGGAAGATGTGCAGCAGGTGAGTCGGGTCATCGTACACCCCACCAATCCTGACGTGGTGTATGTGGCCGGTTTGGGCCATCCGTATGGGGCCAATGAAATGCGGGGCATATTTAAATCGGTAGATGGCGGAAAGACATGGAAAAAGACATTGTATATCAACCAAAATACTGGAGCCATTCAGGTAGAAATGGACCCTAATAATCCCAACATCCTGTTCGCGGCCATGTGGGAACATCAGGAAGGACCGTGGGAGAACGCCAAATTCTCCGGTCCCAACAGCGGACTCTACAAATCCACCGATGGCGGGGACACCTGGCGACAACTCACCAACGGACTCCCCGGAGCGGAAGAGGGCTTGGGTAGAGTAGGGGTGGCGCTATCGGCCAGCAATTCCAAACGCTTATATGCCACGGTCGATGCCCGGGAAAAGGGCGGGGTCTATACCAGTGCCGATGCCGGCGAAAGCTGGAGCCTGGTCACCACGGAAAACCGATTGTGGGGCCGGGGCAGTGACTTTGCCGAAATCAAGGTACATCCCAAGGATGAAAATGTCGTTTTTGTGGGGAATGTGGCCTCGTATAAATCGGAAGACGGGGGCAAAACGTGGACCTCCATCAAAGGTGCCCCGGGCGGGGACGACTACCACAGGATATGGATCAATCCCCAACATCCGGAAATCATGCTTTTTGCTGCGGATCAAGGAGCCGTTATTACCGTAAATGGTGGGGACACGTGGAGCTCTTGGTACAACCAGCCCACGTCACAATTGTACCATGTAAGCACAGACAACCAATTTCCGTATTGGGTGTACGGCGGCCAACAGGAAAGTGGGGCCATTGGCATTGCCAGTAGGAGCAATGGGGGCCAAATCTCGTTTCGGGAATTTATGGGCGTGGGTGCCGATGAATATGCTTATGTCGCTCCGGACCCTTTGGATAACAATATCGTTTATGGCGGTCGCGTCATTAAGTTCAATAAAAAAACGGGTCAGTCGCAATATGTGGGTCCCGAAGTGCTGCGTTCCCGGGATTTCCGATACCTGCGTACGATGCCCTTGTTGTTTCATCCGGCCGATGACAGTATGTTGTTGTTCGGTACGAATGTGATTTGGAAAACCCATGATGGGGGACAGCATTGGGAACAGATCAGTGGCGACCTTACCAGAGCCCGACCCGAAGTGCCGGCCAGCGTTGGGGATTACAAAACCGATGCCATGGAAAACATGCCGCAACGTGCGATTGTATATGCCATTGGACCTTCGCCCTTGGACGAAGACATTATTTGGGCCGGTACGGACGATGGCCTGATTCAGGTAACGCGGGATGGAGGCAAAACCTGGACCCACGTAACACCATCGGCGATTACCGCATGGGATAAAATTTCACAGATCGATGCCGGACATTTTGATGGGGGAACGGCCTATGTGGCGGTGAATGCCATACGGAAGGACGATATGCAACCCCATATTTACAAGACCCATGACTTTGGGGAAACCTGGGAAGAAGTCGTTTCCGGAATGAATCCCTCCGGACCGGTCAACGTGGTGCGTGAAGACCCAAAACAACAAGGATTGCTGTATGCCGGAACGGAGCGGGAGGTCTATTTTTCGGCGGATGATGGGGCCTCTTGGCAATCCCTACGCATGAACATGCCCGCATCTTCCATTCGGGATTTGGTGGTACATGAAAATGATCTGGTCATTGGTACCCACGGTCGCTCCATTTGGATTTTGGACGATGTGAGTCCGTTGCGGGAGTTGGCCAGCCTCTCCGGTCAAAACGCCTATTTATTTTCGCCCAGCGATGCCTACCGGGTACGGTTCAATATGTTTAGCGACACGCCCTTGCCCCCTGAGGAACCTACGGGAGAGAATCCGCCGGACGGTGCTTTTATTGATTATTATGTAGGAGCCGATGCCCAAAAGGTGGAGCTCAACATATTGGATTCGGAAGGCGGGTTGGTCAACAGCTTTTCCAGTGATGATAGGGCGGAAGTGTTGGATACGACCAAAATGCAGCATCCCACGTATTGGATACGTCCGTTCAAAGGCTTGTCGGGCGAACCCGGCCACCACCGATTTGTTTGGAATTTACGATATAAAGAGCCGCAGGGCGCTAATCGGGCCTTTGCCATTGCCGCGGTGCAGTACGATACCCCTAGCGGACCGGAAGGACCTTTTGTAGCTCCGGGAACGTATAAAGTACAACTGAAGGTCGATGGGAAAACTTTGGAAAAAAACATCACGATACAACTGGATCCCCGTTCAGAAATGAGCGAGGAAGCCCTAGCCCTACAAACCGGCCTGTCCCTGCAGACCTACACCGATTACGGAAGATTGCAGGAGATTCGGGAAGTGATTGACGCCAGCTCGGCAAAAGGTAGGAAGAAGGAAAAGTTGATGGCCTTTCGAGGCGAAGGCGCCCCGGAGGATGGCGATTTGATTTATGGAAGTATTTATGCGATGAATCTGGAGGATGAAACGCTAGTCGGACTGCAATCCGAATTGCTTTTTCTGCTCAACGTCTTGCAAAAAACCGATGCCCAACCCACGGTCGCCACACAGGAAGCCGCAAAACAGTTACATACACGTGTGGGGGAGATGGTAGCCCTTTGGGAATCGAAGTACAAATAGATAGAATGAAATCAGCCTACCTGTAGTTGGTTGTAATTCGTTTTATGGGGGTTGTTAAAAAAATCATGGGGTTTGGCCAGGGTATTTGGCTATTGCCACGTATTGACGATGCGTTCATGTTGGAATAATTGAACAAGTTATTGTATGTAAGGCAATTGTCTTTAGTTTGTTGTTTCTCTTACCTTTATTTAATAGTAGGTCAATAGTTTGCTTTTTAAGCATTTCCTTTTGTAGAGGTATTTATCTTACCATCACAAATCCCTCGGTAAGGGTTCCATTTGATTTTAGGTAGCATCATGGGGCTCCTCCCTTTTGATAAAGGGAGGTGGCGCGACCTACCTCGCGCCGGAGGGCTAGAAAGCCCGAATCACGATGATCGTACCAAAGGCACAGGGACAGTTTCCAGGGTTTGGGCCAAGTCAAACTCCCCGTCCCGCAAGCGGGACACCCCTCTTCAGACGAAGAGGGGAGCTTTTAAAATAATGCGCAATTCCAATATTAAAAATTTTAACGCATCCATAGTAATTGCCCAGAAAAAAATGGTTTGGTCAATTATTTATGCATATCAAAATGTTTGGTAAAAGGTGATGGCGTGGAAAGATTGAACCTGTAGTTAGAGGTTCATCATAGAATATCAACTTTTTGTCCTATTTTAGAAGGAAAGACTTTCCAGTATGAACCTGAACACCAAAGCGAAACAAATAAATACCTATGATGCTATCGTAGTTGGTACGGGCATAAGTGGGGGATGGGCGGCAAAGGAGCTATCTGAAAAAGGTTTAAAGACCTTGGTCCTCGAAAGGGGACGTATGGTACAACATTTAACCGATTACCCAACGATGAACCTTAATCCATGGGAATTGCCCTATGCAAACCAGTTGACACCACAAGAACGAAGGGAGGTATATCCCATTCAGGCCAGGTCGTCCTACGCCGTAGACCAATCGACCAAGCATTTTTTCGTCAAGGACAACGAAAACCCCTATATACAGGAGAAACCTTTCCTTTGGACAAGGGGCTATCAGGTGGGGGGGCGTTCCCTTATTTGGGGAAGATGGGCCTATAGAAGGGGAGATCTGGAATTTGGTGCCAATGCCCGTGATGGCGTTGGTTTGGATTGGCCCATTCGATACAAGGACATGGAACCATGGTACGATTATGTGGAGTCCTACATAGGCGTGAGCGGTACAAGGGATGGATTGCCCCAGGTTCCGGATGGTAAGTTTCTTCCCCCTTGGGAAATGAGCTGTTTGGAAAAACATGTGGCGTGCAAAATTGAATCACATTTTGATGACCGAAAACTAACGATTGGAAGGACAGGGAACATTACACAGGCCCACGGTGGCCGTGGTCCCTGTATGGCGCGTAACAAATGTCGCAGGGGGTGTCCCTATGGAGCTTACTTTAGCAGTAATTCTGTAACACTGCTAGCTGCGGAAAGGACAGGAAACATGACCTTGCGACCCCATTCGATCGTACACACCATCCTTTACGACAAGGAGACGAAAAAGGCTTCGGGGGTACAAATCGTGGATGCGAATACAAAAGAGACAATAGTGTTCAATGCCAAGATCATCTTTCTCTGTGCATCAACGTTGGGTAGCACCAGTATACTTCTAAATTCGGTAGCCAACAGTTTCCCGGATGGTTTGGCCAATACCAGTGGTGAGTTGGGTCATAATTTGATGGACAATCATTTTCAGGTGGGAGCCTATGGGACCTACGATGGTTTTGAAGATGAATATCACAAGGGAAGAAGACCCGTAGATGTCTTGGTTCCAAGATTTCAAAATCTAGATGCCAAAACCAAACGTAAGGACTATCTGCGGGGATTCAGTACCTATGGTTGGTCCGGTCGCGAAGGATGGGACCGAGGTAGTGGGGGAAAGGAATTTGGTGCAGCATGGAAGGATAGCTTGACCAAACCCGGACCATGGACCTTTACCTTTCTGGCCTTTGGGGAGTGTTTGCCCTATCATAAAAACAGGATCTATCTGGACCAACAAAAACGCGACCCCTGGGGCTTGCCCATGTTGGTGGCCGATATGGCCTTTGGCCCCAATGAAGCCGCCATGCGAAAGGAAATGATGACCTCCAGTGCGGAAATGCTGGAAGCATCGGGATTTAAGGATATCAATACCTATGACGACCCTAGTGAACCTGGTTTGAGCATTCATGAAATGGGTACCGCAAGAATGGGTGAGGATTCCAAAAAATCGGTGCTTAACAAGTGGAACCAAGTACACGATATTCCTAATATTTTTGTAACGGACGGTTCTTGTATGAATTCCAATGGTTGGGGAAACCCGTCATTGACCTATATGGCCTTAACGGCAAGGGCCTGTGACCATGCCGTGAACGAACTTAAAAAAGGGAATTTATGACAGCGGGAACTATGAATAGAAGAAAGGCTTTGGAAAGGGTCTCCGTAATTATGGGAGGTGTTTTGGTTCCCTCTATTTGGACAGGTATAATCAGCGGTTGTAGGACCCCCTTGGAACCCAATTGGTCGCCCAAATTTTTAGACAATGAGGAGGCCCTACTTACGGAATTGATCGTAGATGTATTTATTCCCCAAACGCACACTCCAAGTGCTTCGGAGGCCATGGTACATAGGTTCATAGATGAAATGTTACATGGTTTTTTGGAAAAGGAAGAACAGGAAATAATTCGGCATGGGTTAAAAAGGCTGCAAGAGTTGGATTTTGTTGGAATGGATGAGGAAGCGAGAATCAACGTTTTTAAAGATCTATCCGTTTCGGAAGAGCCTAAAAATGCCTTGTTCTTCGATGCGATGCGCAGTATGGCCTTATTGGGCTATTTCACATCAGAGATTGGAGCTACGCAAGCTTTGGCGCACGACCCCATTCCGGGTTCCTATGAAGGATGTATCCCCTTGAATAAATATGGAGGCAAAACCTGGTCCGAAAGTTAGGCTATAAACTATCCTTCACTATTTTAATGCTCCCTTCGCCTGCGTATAGTTCCCTACCAAACAACAGGTGGTTGAAAACCTTTCCTTTTTCAAAGTCCAGCACCTGACTTACCCCCGTACCGTTTTCCTCTCCCCAGGTGATGAACAGTTTATCCTTGGAAATCCAGTTTGCCCGATATATTTCCCTTCCTTGAAGTCCTTTTTCAGTGCCCTGGACTGCCGTCCAATGCAGGGTGGAGTCGGACTCGATCGTTAGATGGTAGACACTTTCACCATAATCGTATTCCAATGTTTTGGAAATAAGTCCTTCGCTCTTCGGGGAGGAATTTGGCGAACAGTTCCAAAAGATGACGGCCATAAGGCACGAAAATATGGGATTACGGTATTTGTCCATAGCTGAAATTCTTTTAATTGAAAGGATTTGCGTTCAAAAGATATTAAAATTACCCCAACCAAACCTTGTTTTCTGTCGGTTTTAGTACATTGGCAGAAACCTTGAAATGTGCTAGCGAAAAGACGACAATTGCCCCAGGAATACCCCAGGGATTCCGAGAAGTTCATCTACTGTTTGGAAGCGGTCGATGATATTGAAACGGCCACGGTTACCGAAGTACAGAAAAATCTGGAACATTTGGCCATGCAGTATGGCGTGGCCAGCATCTATCAAACCTGCGACACCATTGAGGGACTGGAGGACAGTCTCAATGCCCTGGTGATGGAAGACCATCATTTTAAGGACTATGAGATCATCTACTTGGTGATGCCGGGGGAGGCCAATAGTATCTGTCTGAACGATTACTTCTATAGTTTACAGGAAATCGCGGAACTGTTTGAAGGCCGATTAAAAGGCAAGATCCTGCATTTTTCCAATGCCAAGGTGCTCGACCTGGACGAGGAAGAGTCCCAATATTTTTTGGACATCACCAACGCAAAGGCCATTTCGGGCTATGGCCATGCCTATGAAGGCATCAGCAGCTCGGATTTGGACAAGGTCTTCTTTAACCTGTTCAAGGAGGATGACAATATGTTCGATGTGGTAGAGGAATTGCACCAACGGCATTATAATATCTGTAAGCTACTGGATTTTAGGTTGTATTATTAAGTAGGTTTTTACCCTAAAGGATTACCCGTTTAATCTGTTTTCCTTTCGTTCCCTGCGGTCGTCCCTGCGTTCGCGACGGTCTTCCCGTAATTCGCCCTTATCCTCCCGAATTTCCTCCTGGGTCTCCAACAGATCGTTGTTCATGGTAGTAATAAACTTTTCAAGAATACCGTTTCCAAGCAATTCATCCGTTATGGCGCTCTCGTAGAGGGCCTTTTGGTTTTCCGATCGGGCCTCCAATTCGGCACGGTCGGACACATCGTCCCGTTTGTCGCGTCGGTCGTCGCGGGTATTCCTTCGGTCGCGGCGCATATCCCTTCTATCGTCCGGGGTGCCTTCAAACGTTCTGCGGTTGCTTCTTTTTTCCCTTCGGTTGGTTCCCTTTTCCACGGAACTTTGCACGACTTCCCGTTTGGCCTGGGCTACTTTTCCCTCGGTCTGTTGGATTTCCCGTTCCATGGCGGTCAGGATTCCCTTCCGATATTTTTGGGCCAATTTCGTATCGCCATTTTCGATGGCCGATTGGAATTCGGATACATCGGCTTTAAAGCTTTCCAGTTCTTTGGTATCACGTTCCAATTGCGCGTTGCCCACCTTGATCTGTCGGTGGTCCTGAACGGCTTCCTTGGCATTCTGGGCCGAAGCAAAAAAGGCCGTCAATAGTACAAGGGTCGCAGTGAGATATTTATTTGTTTTCATTGTCATTGATTTTATCGGTGTATAAAAATTTTAAAATATAAGATCTAAAAAATAGAGTAGGGAGGTTAATTGATCACTGCATTGATTTTTTCCCAAAGGGCATTGTCAAATCCCGATACCGCAAAATTGGCATTCTGCGGGTCCGAAGCATTGCCCATACGTATGACCACCATGTTTTTGCTGGGAACCACATAGATACGTTGGTCCTTGGCACCCATGGCAGCTACCATGTCGGCCGGTGCATTGGGAATCAAAGTCCCAGGAAACACGGTTTGGTCGCTGGGAAGCATGTATTGGGACTTTCCGTTCAACCACCATAAGTATCCGTAGGAGGGATTGATATTTTGGGATGTGGTCACACATTCGGTAAAGAAAGATGCATCGATGATCTGTTCCCCGTCCCACGAACCGTTATTTAGGCTGAGTAGCCCGAAACGGGCCATGCTTCGGGTGGTGCTGTGAAAGATGGTGAAGATTGTTCCTTCGTTCCAAAAACCGTCCATACCGATCTTCGCCTTGAGGTTTGTGTTGAAGTAGCTTTCAAAATCGGTCGCACTGGATTCGGCCACGACATCCATCAATTTTTGAAACACGTTGCCGTAGGCCCATCGGGTGCCGGCATCGGCCACATAGGTAAGGTTGGATTTTACCACCAATTGTTTGGTATCGTCAATGCCAGAGGTCATCGTCAGCAGATTCCGCACGGTGATCAGGTTTTCCTTTTCCAGGTCCATATTGGTCCAGTCGGTCCCCAGATAGTCGGACACCTTGTTTTCAATATCGATCAGTCCGTTTTGCTGCGCAATGCCCGTGGTGGCGGATGCCAAGGTCTTTCCGGCACTGTTCCACTCCCAAGGCTCTTGGGCCGTATGCCCATCATAATATTCTTCCATCACGATCCTACCATTGACAAGGATCATAAAGGATTTGGAATTGTTCTGGATGAGAAAGTCGTTTAATGCGTTTATGTTGGACTCGTTCCATTCCAAACTACTTGGTGTAACCGTTTCCCACGTATTGTTTTCTACAGGTGGAAAATACATGGTTGGATCTAGAACCTCAATAGGGCTATCGTCCGATGTTGAACAGCTCACCATCATACCAAATAGCAATATTAAAAGCAAATACCCGTTTTTCATAAAATTCAGTTATTGAAGTTTTGTTCCCTGACTTGCCGAAAAATTGCGGCCAAACCCTTTTCAAGGATTCCATACAAGACAGGAAAAATCAATTATTATAACGTTCTCAGACGTGCTTTGTTGTATGGGCTCCGTGTGGAATTTTACAGGTTTTTGACGTAATAATTCAGTTGTTTTGGGTTAGGAGGGGAGTGGGGGAGCGAAAACCAAATACCCAAAAATTCTTAAAGAAAAATTACATACTATAAATTTATGAACAGGTTTATTTTTTCTTGCCCACGGAAACTTTATAGTCATCTATGGTTCCCTGTATCTTTAGATTGAGAAACTTGGTTTTTCTGTTGGGGTCTACTTCTACGATTTCATCTTCCCTATCTTGTTCAACAATACTGTCCTTTTTACTTCCGAACAGTTTTTGCCATGTCGCCTTCCGTATGGTTTCCCAAGGTAAGCGCAAGTAATAGTCAATATTTTGATCGCTATCGTGTGTCCCTGACAGTTCCATGTGACCCAAGGTGGATTCAATGGCCATCGCCGGGATAGTGATTTTTCCTTTGTCAATGGCCAGGCTATTTTGCAGGGTGTCAAACCGAATACTGCGCAGGTTCTTGTCTCCCATATAGTCCGATAGCGCCAACATGGGATCATAATTCTTTAGTTTTCCATCCAATACCTTCACGTCCATTTCAAGGGTAGATTGGTCCAAATCCGGTACTAAATCAGGATATACCCTTATGTTACCGTTTATTTTGGCCGTAAGCTTTCCCTGCAAATTTTCCGAAACAAGGTGGTCTTGCCCAAAATTTTCAAATTTGAGGAGAAGTTTGTCCAGATCTACATGGGTCATGACTAACTCTGGCCGCATATAGATGTGTTTTGGATCATTACCGTTAAAATAGCCTTTCAAACGAATGTTACCCCCGGCGGCATCCATGCTCAGTGTATCCACGTACACATAATGATCTGGCGTGGTACGTAAAGCTGCCTTTATGTTTTTAAGGTCTATCCTATGGTATAGGAAATGGGCGATATCCGCCTGAAAGCGCATATTGGTAAACGGTAGTTCATAGATGTTAAAAGCCTCTGCATGGGCCGCAACATCCTCCGTGGTGGATGTACTGGCCTCCTTGGCTTGAGGCGGGCTTAGGTCAAATTTGAATAGGGTATCGTAATCAATATAATCCGCACTTAATTCCAGGTAATTATCACGTATTTGCAGTGATGGGTCTTCCCCCAGAAAATAGTTCAGGTCGATATTAAACGTGGTAGAACCAATTTCGCCGTGAAAATCATTGATCATGATATGATCGTCCTCATACCTTATGTGGCCCTTAAAATCGTGAAAACGTTGCGGATGTAGTTCCATCTTGGTATCCAGCTTGTCCAGGTCAATCGCAACGGACTGAAGTGAAGCATCCGTATAATGCATCCTTGATGTAAAATGCAGGGCCAGATCGTCAAAAATTTCATGTCGGTATTCTTCCGGTACATAATTTTCCCCCTTGTAGGAGAACACGTCCTCCAGTCGCAACTTTTTTGAAGTAAGGTTGAAATCCAAGGCTACATCGCCATTTCGTTCGGGTCGCATCCAAAAGGCATAATCCTTTATCCATCCGTTAAAATGAAAATCGCTATCGTCAATATAGCCCTTGAAGTCCACTAGTTTCAAATCCACTTCATCGATGAGCACATCGGCTTGAAAATCATGCAAACGATGTGGGTAGTGCTTTAAGTCCGCATGTAGGCTATCGATATAAAATTCCCCTTTGGGCAAATATTCAGATTCCGTAAAGTCTTTGGCGGTGCCCACAAAGGAAACGCCCATCTTCAGATTTTCAACCTGTTCATCGATTCCTGTTTGGATGGTGTCTTGTGGTGAAAATCCTGTCAATGCCGCAATATCCAAGTAGTTGGAGGTAATATCTAAATGCGCCTTCACGGGTGTGTTGGTATGATGTACAATGGCCGGGAGGTCTGAAAAAAAACCGCGTATGGAAACATCTGAATTGCCCATTAACAGCTCAAATTGTTTGAGCGTGGCCTCCTTGCCGTTCATCTCCAGATCCACTTGTAAACTATCGAGCGGTACGGGTAGATTGTCCGCTTCCAGGTGCAAATTTTCAACCTTCAGGGCCGCATAGTAGGCCTGATTGAGTTGCTGCAAAGCCTTTTGGGGATTTTCGATATCTATGATATCATGAAAATTCATCTTTAGTTTGATGTTGCCAGAGGCGTTCCGTACCTGTCGCAGTTCTAAAAATTCCGAAATAAAATCCAAATTGAAGTCGGCCTGCATTTGCATATCCACCTCAGGGGATTCAAAATTCCGTACAAAGATCGAACCTTTAAACTCACCTTTTTCCAGGGAGGCGGTCATATTGGTCAAGGAAAATTCCATGGTGCTGGCATCCCTGTTGGCCCCATTGCTAAAATGGCCCTTAAAGCCCATGTTATCTATTTTCTTGGCACTTCTAGGATGCTCCAAAAAGGCCTTTCCAGCACCAAATTGGGCAAATATCGCCGGCCTGTTACCTTTATTTGCCGCACCTTTTACGGTAGCATTGAAATAAATTTCCCCAGCATTTTTATACCTCTCCAAAAGAGGGATCACATCTGCCGGGGCAAATGCAATAAGCATGTCAAAATTGGGCTTTGTGCCTTTAATGGCAAGGTCAAGGGCCATATCGTTTTTGGTATCTATGGACCCTTCAAGCTCAAAATCACCGTTTTCCATAACAATACCGCTGGGCGCTATGTCCAGTATGCCGGTAGCTTCATTGAATTCGAGTTCTGTGTGAATCTCAAAATGTTTTTTATGTATAAATGTGGTGTCGCCCTCCTTGATGACATTCAGTTCCAATTCCGTATCAATGTGGCCGGCAATCGTACCGTCCTGTATACCAAAACCGCCTTTGGCAGCGTAAATAAATTTTTCAACATCGGTTTGGGTGGCTTCATCCAAGGTGTGGATATCCAGGTTTTTTAATCGGATCTTGTTCAAACGAATATTCGTGGTGGCCGTATCCTCGTTAGAAGTGGTCATCAGTGAATTTTGTATATTGGTGCTATTATCCTCGTGAACGACTATATTAAGAAGTCCGTCTTCTATTAAAAGCGAGTGTATCTCGTAGTTTCCGCTTAGAATATCCCAAAGGTTGAAGCCCACATATATATCCTTAACGTCCATGATAAGGGGGGCATTTTCAAACTTGGACTCAAAGACCTGAACGTCATAAATCTTTATGGAAAGGTCTGGAAAATTACCGAAAATGGACAAATTACTATTGCCCATGGTAATACGTCCTTTATGCTCCTGGTTGAGCAGGGCGATCTGTTCTTGGATAATTTCAGACTGGTGGCTTTGGATATAGAGCAGCAGGGCCCCAATAAGGAGCATCGGCACCAAGAAGATGCATAAGACAATCCGTTTCCAATGTTTTTTAAGCCTCAAAGCAATTTTATTCGATGCAGTATGAACCCTATCCTTTCCTTAAAACGAACGCGCTGGGCATCCTATTGTTTGATGTGCTGAATGTTAGGGAATTTTAACCCCGAATCTTAAAAGGCCTATACGCATGGCGAAAAGGGCCCACTGTTAAAGACGTGTCAAAATAGTTTATAGCTATGGTTAATTGTTGGGATTCAAGTACCTTCTGCCATAAATGCATTTAAACCGATACCCATGAAATTCCTCAAAACAAAGACCCTTTTTTTATTGCTATTCCTACCGATGCTATGTGTAAACGCACAGGGCGAATTGAAGTCGGTGGAAGGCTATTCGCCAAACATCGGACGAATGGTCTATATGTTGGAAGACCTAAAGGATCGTATTACCGAACAGGTTAAGGACTTGGACCAATCGCAAACCGATTTCCAATATGATGCCCAAGCGAACAGTATTGGCGCCTTGATCATGCATTTGGTCTCTACGGAATCCTATTACCAAGTAGCGACCTTGGAGGGTAGGGAATGGACAGCAGCCGAACTTGAAAGCGTAGGTGTTGCCGGGGAACTGAATGCCAACGTAAATAGCATGCTGAAAGGGGAGCCTATTGCTCATTATCTGGATCTATGGGAGGAAGTACGGCAAAAAACCTTGGCCGCATTCAAAACCAAGGATGATGCCTGGTTCGCCTCGAACATTGAGGAGGGCTTGAACTACCATTATATCTGGTACCACGTCATGGAACACTCGGCCAACCATATGGGGCAAATTGGGACGATAAAGAACCGGTTGCCTGAATAATTCCAATAATTCAGTTTAAGTCTTCTGTATGTAAGGATTCAAAACCTGAGTACGACTACCAAAGCAATTTTACATAACGGCAAATTATGAGTACAAATAAATTATTTCGCCGTGCGAAGCACACTGCTTAAAAAGGTTTCTTGTATACCGGCAAACGAATGGTTAACGCTTGCAGAATGACCGTGCGGTATTTGACATAATAGAATTATAGCTTACGAATACGTTAAGGAAACAAACTTTATCAGCAAATTGCTTTGACATAAAATCGGTATCGTTATAGCACTAAAGCGCTAGAACTGATTTTATATCAAATAGCACAGCTATACGCAATTTGCTACCCATAAGTATTTGTACTATAATTTATATTATGTAAAATAAACTTTTTTAAACCCGGTATATAATCCTTTCGTTTTTAGCAGGCTCCTCTTCTCTTTGGCTTTATAATTCACAACCAACAACTTTTAAAAACATTTCCATAGAAAAGAAATGTATATTTATTCCACCAATTACCAAACTATATGACATCCAATCCATTTCAACGATTCCTTCTAGGCATCGTACTGTTTTGTTGTGTTGCCAGTTTTTCACAGACCACACAAAAAAACCAGCAATTTAACCGACCGTTTTACCAAGCGACCTTTTTGGAAACCGAACCTGTCGTGGACGGCGAAATCCGCAACGAAGCCCTTTGGGAGTCGGTTCCCTTGGCCCCGGACCTCATTCAGATAAAGCCTTCCTTTGGCGCCCCCGTGTCCGAAAAAACGGAAATTCGTGTCGCTTATAGCAATACCACCTTTTATGTGGCCGTCGTCTGCTATGATAAGGAACCCGATAAAATTGTGGTCTCCGACTCGCGCCGCGATGCGGATCTCAATGATGAGGACAGCTTTCTCTTTATCATCGATACCTATAACGACCAGCAAAACGGCTTCCTTTTTGGCACCAATGCCCAAGGTATGGAATACGACGCACAGATCAACAACGAAGGCAAGGGAAATAACAATGCCAATCGTCAACAGGGCGGCGTAATTGGGGGTACCAACATCAACTGGGACGCTACCTGGTCCGTAAAGACACAATTGGGCGATTATGGCTGGAGCGCCGAGTTTGCCATTCCCCTACGTTCCCTGCGTTTCGCGTCAGGGGAAGCAAAAACATGGGGGCTCAATTTTCAGCGGAACATCAGTAAAAACACTGAAATTGCCTACTGGACCTCCCTCCCATTGGGTTTCGACCTCAAACGCCTGGCCTTGGCCGGTAAATTGACCGGACTCAATCTAAAAAATCCAGGGAACCTTAAGTTGATTCCCTATGCCCTAGTACAGGGTATCAATGACCAGTCCATCTCCCCCAGCGAACAGGAACTGGACGCGGAAGTGGGCATGGACGTCAAGTACAGCATCACCCCTAGCCTTACCCTCGACCTCACCTATAACACGGACTTTGCCCAGGTAGAAGTCGACGACGAACAAGTGAACCTAGACCGATTCAACCTTTTCTTTCCCGAAAAACGGGCCTTTTTCCTTGAAAATGCGGGTCAGTTTTCGGTCGGAAGTCCTGGGGAGGTCGACTTGTTCTTTAGTCGGCGTATCGGTTTGGGTCAGGATGGTAGTATCGTCCCTATCATCGGCGGAGCCCGGGTTTCCGGGAAAGTCGGACAGACCAATGTGGGCTTGTTGAGCATGTTTACGGAGGATGTGGCATCGGCAGGTATTACGGAAAACAACTTCTCCGTGGCGCGTGTCAACCACAACTTTGGGAATTCCCGAAGTTCCTTGGGCGGTATATTCGTAAACCGACAAGGTTTGGCGGGCCTCGATGATGATTTTAACCGGGTGTATGCCATAGACGGCAAATGGGGCATCGGAAACAAGGCGGAAGTGAACGGCTTTTTTGCCAAGAGCGTCACCCCTTCCATCAATGGACAGGATCATGCCTTTAAATTATTGGCCAACTACGAATGGGACGGATGGAACCTGAACGCGGGCTACACCGAGGTAGCTCCGGGATTCAATCCGGAAGTCGGTTTTCTACAACGGACCGCTTTTAAAAAACCGGAGTTGTTGATTTTTAAGGCGCATCGGGTGAATGGTAACGGTAGTTTCCTGGAAATGCGTCCCCACCTCTCCTATCGTGGGTACTGGAACTTTGACAATGAGCAGGTTACGGGCTTTCTGCATGTGGACAACCACTGGGTATGGCGCAGCGGCTTTGAGATCCATACCGGTATCAATTTCACCCAGGAACGGGTATTCGCTCCCTTCAATATTTCCAATGTGACGGTGCCCATCGGCGAATACAAAAATGAGGAATTACAGTTTGTGTTGATTACCAACCCGAATAATGCTTTTTCCGTCAGTACCCGTACCTTCATCGGTGGTTATTTCAACGGTATGCGTTATTCCAACAGCGGTACGGCCAATTTTAGGGTAGGGAACAAATTTGTATCCTCCCTGACCATGAGCCACAACGATATCCAGCTGGAAACCGGAAATACGACGGCCTTGGTGGGCGGACTCCGATTGGCTTATAGTTTTACACCGCGCATCTTTTTACAAAGCTTGATACAGCGCAACAATGTTTCCGAGATCACCTCGGTAAATGCCCGTTTTGGATGGCTACAAAGTGCCAACACCGGACTCTTCGTGGTATTCAATATTGTACGGGACGATAACCCTTTGGATTTTTTGGATAATCAGACCCTGACCATAAAATACACGCATCGGTTTGATGTTTTGAAGTAGCTACCCATACATGCATGTGTACGCTACTCAAATAAAGAGTTGGTTATGGATTGGGACCCATGGGTTTTAGATAGACGAAAATTCAAGCCTAAAATTCCAAATTCCCTGGTGATTCTTAAACCCAAAATATGCAATAGAAAATCTATTACGGCTTCAAACTACTTCAAACACACGCTATTTAAGCTGTTTTTTAATTTAACCATAGTGATGCTATGCAAAAATTAAGAAAACACTTGTGTTTATTGTATTTTGAACCCTCATCACGAAGTCCTAATGCATAATTTGGGTTAAATGGGTCGATCATACATCTAGACAATAATTTTCATTAATCAATACACAAAATTAGGGTGCGTCCAATTTGCCTGTATCTTTATTTCAGAGCCAATAAAGAGACTTAGGGTTTGGGCCAATACAATTCTGGCAGTCCAGCTTGTTCCAATTTCGTATTCATCTCCGGTACTTCTTTTTGCCTAATGTCCGAAAGCCTTGTTTTCAATGTGGCCCACTGCGTTAGATAATCTGCACTTACATCGCGCACGCCCGGTGTCATGGGTAAATTGCCCTTTTCAATGCTGTTCAGAAAATCCTTGAACTTTATGAGCAAGCGCGCCTCGAACATATAATTGCTCTGAAAGGTACGCATCTCCTTCTGTAGAATGGCTTCTATCCAAGTTTCAATCAGGGCGTCCAGCTCCTTCGCTTCCTGTTTCACGGCTTCAACATCAGTCATTTCCAAAAGAAGGTGTAGCTGCTCCTGTACCATGCGCACATCTCGAACCCCTTTGGCCATTTCAATAGCACCTTTATAGATTGACTTTGAAATGGCATCCCGCTCTTTATAAGCTTCCTCCACATTGGGAATGCTATTCTTCAATCTGGGGTCTATATCGATGTTAAAATCCTGACTGTGGACCTTGTCCCCTACTTTCAATCTTACTGTATATGCTCCTGGCGGGGCATTGTAGGCCGTAAGGTCCCGATTGGTGGTATAGAGTTCGGTGAGACAATCGAACCTTCCAATTTTCATGTTCCATTGGTAGCGGTGGGCTCCTATTTGCTTTTTTAATTGGGGTTTAACAAGGGTATCACAGCCAACGGGAGTGGTATTGGTGCTTTCCGAGTGGACCACTTCGCCATCTTTGTTCAGGATTTCCAAGGACATAATCGTTTCCTTTTGTACTTCCTTGTTTAATACATAATGGATTTGAAGACCTGGTGGCGGATTTTCACCATATCCGCCATCCGTACTATAGGCAACGGATAATTCAGTATACACATCCCTAGGATCGTACAAATAGGAATCCGCTTGCGCTACCACCTCTGAGATTTGGTGCAACGGGGTCAAATCGTCCAAAATCCAGAGGGCACGCCCCTGAGTGGCCACAACCAAATCCTTACGTTGTACCCTTAGATCTGTAATGGGTACTTCGGGCAAATTGTTCTGTAAGGGCAACCAATTGGTGCCATCATCAAAAGAAACAAAAATGCCCGTTTCTGTACCGGCATACAAAAGTCCCCTGCGGTCCGGATCCTCGCGAACAGTGCGGGCAAAGGTATCCCCTGGTATTCCATTGACGATTTTTACCCAGGTGGCACCAAAGTCGTTCGTCTTGAAGATATACGGGGTAAAATCGTTCAGTTTGTATCCCGTTACGGCTATATAGGCAGTAGCGGGATCATGGGGCGAAGGTTCCACCACGTTGATAATGCTTTCCTTCAATCCTTTTGGGGTTACATTGGTCCAGGTTTCGCCGCCATCACGGGTGAGGTGCACAAGACCATCGTCTGAGCCTACCCAAATGACACCTTCAACCAACGGGGATTCCTCTATATTGAATAAGTTGTTGTAACTCTCTGCCGTTATCTGTTCATTGCTGATAGGCTCGCCTCCCTTTCCTTGATGTTCCTTATCGTTTCGGGTAAGGTCTTCGCTCATGACTTTCCAGGTTACCCCACGATCTGTAGATTTCATAACGTATTGAGAGCCGTAATAAATAACAGAAGGATTGTGTGGCGATACGATTACGGGCCCGTTCCAATTAGCGCGATATTTTAAATTTTTTGGCTGCTCCCCCGTAACCCTAGTAGGGTATGGCATCACCATCCGTGTATTATCGATATCCCTGTCCCACTCCACAAAATTGCTTGCAAAATATGTGGAGTATACATATCGAGGGTTATTGGGGTCCACCGCAACCGTGGAGGATTCCCCGGCACGCATAACATCCCAATGCATCTCCCCTATTCCGTCGTCCATAACCCTACTGTCTATAGCGATTGTGCTATTGTCCTGCTGCCCAGAATAAACGCGATACGGATAACCGTTATCCGTAATGACCCTATAAAACTGGCCGGTAGGCTGATTGTAAAGCGTAGACCATGTCTTTCCACCATTGTAGGTCACCGCAGCCCCACCATCATTCGCATTGATCATTATGTTGCTATTGTTGGGGTTGATCCAAAGATCATGGTGGTCCACATGACTTCCGGGGTTGCCTTTAAAGGTTTTTCCCCCATCAATGGATTTCATGGCAAAGCTGTTCATGACCCATACCTCGTCGGCATCATTGGGATCGGCGATGATATGCATATAGTACCAAGAACGGGCATAGGTGGTGGCATCATTGGTAGTTTGTACAAATGACTCTCCCCCATCCTCCGAACGGTAAACCCCGGCCTTATCCCCTAGGGCGTCTATGGCAATATAGACGATATTGGGATTGGCCGGTGAAATCGCAACGCCCATTTTACCTTTAAGTTCCGGTAGTCCTTTTGTGATTTCCTTCCAGTTTTTGCCTCCATCGGTGGTTTTGTAAATTCGGCTTCCAGGACCCCCACTGTGCACGACCCAAGGTTTGCGATGAAAATCCCAGGAAGCCACCATCATAATATCCGGGTTAGTGGCATCCACCGTCATATCGACAATTCCGGAGTCCTCGTTTACGAACAGGATTTTTTCCCACGTAGTACCTCCATCCTCGGACAGGTAAACGCCCCTTTCCGGATTGGGACCCCAAGGATTGCCCTGGGCGGCCACATATACCTTGTTGGGATTTTTGGGATGCACATACACATCACTTATATGCCGTGTTTTTTCAAGTCCCATATGATTCCAGGTCTTTCCGGCGTCGGTCGACTTATAAAGACCGTCCCCATGGGAAGTCTTTACGCCCCGCACGGGCGATTCCCCCGTACCCACATAGATGATATTAGCATCTGAAGGTGCAATCGTAATGTCACCAATACCTGTCGTGTTGAAAAATCCGTCCGAAATATTGTTCCATGTAGTGCCGCCATCGGTCGTTTTCCAGACACCTCCTCCCGTGGCGCCCATGTAATACGTAAAAATGTCATCAGGGATTCCTGTAACTGTTGTGGAGCGTCCTCCTCTAAAAGGTCCAATGTTCCTATAGGTCATTGACTCGTATAATTTTTCCGTCAATTTTGGGGTACTATTTTGTTTGCGTTGCCCGTGCAAGCAATAAAAAACGGTAATTAGGCCAAAGAAGTTACATAGTGCTCTTTTCATAGGAACATGGGTTTAGGTTGTTGGTTATTATTGTACTAAAAGTTATGTCCTTCCTTCAGAAAGATGGTCAGGTACAATCAAATATAAAGGATATTTTGATAATCTAAATCTTGGGTAATTTGAACAAAAAAACCGCCCAATTGGGGCGGTCTGGTATTTTAAAAAAGCAAATACTATTTTATCTCGACCAATTCCAGTTCAAAGGTTAGGTCTTCCCCTGCCAAGGGATGGTTGCCATCAACGATGATATCGTTTTCATTGACTTCGGCCACACGTAGCTGTCTTTCTGTACCATCTGCATTGGTCGCTACCAAGCCCATATTTACTTCAGGCTTCATTCCTTCCGGTAAATTGGCTTTGGGCACACTTTGAAAAAGCTCACGCTTCTTTTCACCATATGCCTCCTCCTTTGGGATGACGATTGTTTTCTTTTCCATTGGTTCCATATTTAGCAAACCTTTTTCAAAACCGGGAATGAGACTCCCCTGCCCTAACTTCACTTCAAGCGGTTCCCTGTTCACGGAGCTGTCGAAAACCTGTCCGTTTTCCAATTTCCCCGTATAATGTACTCGTACCAAATCACCTTCCTTTACTTTACTCATCGTATAAATTCTTTAATAATTTTCAATAAGCGGCAAAGGTAGGGTTCTCAAAACCGTTCAACGAAGAATTGGTCAAAACATCCTGGTTTTCACCCTTTTTTAACAGGTTTTGGCCAAAAATTATAGAAAAACGTCCGTTTTGAACGATTTCTAAATATTTTTGTGAATAATGTGCCTAATAAACAATTGGGTTCCACACGTATGACCCATCGGGTGCATTGGCGTTATGTTCCAATTAAAAAGTTTAAACCCATGACTACAAGCATGGAGTAATTTTTTTAGTAAGGTGGGTGCTTGAATTGACAAAAAAAGGTCTGTTTTACTAAATCATCCGTATGGTTAAACCGAAAACCTAACTATTATCGACTAACCGATGCTTCGGCTTCCAGTTCCTTTAATTCCCCTAAATAGCGAATGGGAAAACGCTGGGAACTGTTGATAATGAGGGTGGCCTTTTTATTGGGAAAGGCATTGAGGGTAACCTGATAGGTTTCCACCTTATCCGAAATGGTAAATACGATCCGCATTTCGTTTTTGGAGGCATCGAATTCCTCTTTGTACCGACTTGGGATACCCTTGAAGGTAATACCGGTATTATTGCCATAACCGCCTCCCATTTGGCGTTCCCCAAAATAGGGTAAATCGGCCATAATACTATCGCCCTTGACCGTCATGTAATTGTTGCTTCCCTGTAGCAATATGTTCGAAAATGTACCTCCAGGAGGCCATAGTCCACTATTGGCTACGGCTGAAACCCCATTGGTCATAGTAGGGTTTGCGGTATCCGCCAAAAACCTATAGGATTTTGCGTCTAGGAAATTGGAAAAGGACGTTAGTTGTTCCTGGGTATAGGATACTTTGGAAGCACTTCCACAGCTCAATAGCAGGAACGTTCCCAGTAAAAATAATATGTACGTATAGACTCTCATTTTATCCATTAGGAGGCCTGGTGCAGCATTACGATATACTCTTGTACCCCATCCTCCAACTTTCGGGTTTCAATCATATAGTTTTTAATTAGCTCGACCTGGTTGCCTACAAGCTTGTTATTGTTTCTGGCTACGGTCGCCAGTTCCCGGTATCGGTTTAAAAGGCGTTCCATGGCATCGGTGAGACGCTGTTTTAGTTCGAACTGTCGCTGGGTAGTCGGCTCAAAGAGATAGGATTCCAAGGTTCGCTTCCATTGTAGCAAATCCTTATAACATCGGTCCAGCCAAACCAAGCAGGAATTACTGTCCAAAACACTCGTAGTCCTTTTTGAAGATTCTGCAGTCATAAGGTACTATTTTTAAGGATTTTTCATACAATAAGGTACGAAATTAATCCATAACGGGACTATGATTTTGGTCATTAATTATACTTTAACTATAATTTAATTTTGAATTCAGAATTATTTAAAAACAGCACCTGAAACCTGTAGGAATTTTGTAATTTGAACGAAACATTTAATAAGAAAGCATATGAATATCAATTTTGAGTACGACGACGTAAAGGCCAGCAACCGATTGGAGATTATGGCCGCGAAGAAACTTGAAAAACTGTTGGACAAATTTGATTTTATAGTGAGGGCCGATGTTTTCTTCAAAACGGAAAACACCTCTTCTCCAGAAACAGGAAAAATATGTAATATACGGCTAAGCGCACCTGGACCCAGGATTTTCGCCGATGCCAGTACAGGTAGTTTTGAGGCTTCCATTGCAAAGTCCGTAGAGGAATTGCATAGACAATTGCAGAAACGCAAGGATAAAATGCAGACGCATCATTGATTTAGCTTGACCAAATTCTGCTAGCAAAAATGGCCGAAATCCATATTCTGGGTTTCGGCCATTTTTGTTATTTATGAATGTCATTATTATTTCCACCCTCCTTCAAATGCGAATTCGGTCTGGGAAATGCGGGTTCTTTCCGCGCTTTCCTGTTCCCTTAAATCTTTCGGTAAATTATTCAAATCGCCTCCATAAAAACCTGCGGCGATGGCCGTGGCTATGTGAAACCCCTCTGGAACGTTGAACACTTCATGCGCCTTTTTCCAGTCCACACCGGCCATATGGTGCAAACCAATACCCATGTATTCGGCCTGTACGGTCATATTTCCCAAGGAAAGTCCCAAATCGTGCAGGGCGTGGAAGTTTTCTTTTCCTTCATCCGTATTTTTTTTGTAACCGGCCAACATTAAAAATGTGGCGTTTCCTGCCCATTTTTGATTGAAATCGCTCAGACAGTCCATAATCCTATCGTATGCTTCCGAACCCTTATGGGCAAAAATAAAACGCCATGGTTGACGGTTGTAGGAACTGGCCGACCAACGAACGGATTCGAAGAGTCTGTTAACATCCTTTTCCGTAAGCTTTTGATCGCTAAAGATTCTAGGACTGTACCGCTGTTTCAACAAGGGATATATTTGATAATCGTTTTTGGCAATTTTGTCTAATTGTAACTGTTCTACTGTCGTCATTTTTTAGTTTTATGGTTTTACTTTGCTTGTTAGTAAGATAAGGTCTAAAGGGTAAATTCCTTTGTGCAAATGCGACAAATATTAACTTGAATCCATCCCTTTTTTTACTCCTTTAGAATTAGCTTAATCGCTTTATTTTTAAACATTTTATTTTGTAAAAATCCTGCACTTGCCATAATAAATCCCTCGATGAGGGTTTTATGGCCTCATATGACGTTTGTCAATGGAGAAAACCACATAATTTAGTACCTTCGACCGCTTTAAATACATAGGTATGTTAGTCTGGATTATTTTTCTTGCCTGTATTCTTGTTTTCTTGGCCTTGGACCTAGGTGTTTTCCACAAACACGACCATGTCATAAAGTCAAAGGAAGCGGGCATTTGGACGGCCATTTGGGTGACCATAGCCTTGGCCTTTAGTGGGGTGGTTTACTGGTTGTTTTCTAATGGGATGATGGATAATCCTACCGGACTTACGGCCAACGAGGCCGTTTTAAAATACATTACGGGATACCTTATCGAGTTGTCATTGAGCGTTGATAATGTCTTTGTGATTGCGGTTATTTTTTCCTCGTTTAAAATTCCGCCCGTATTTCAGCATCGGGTTTTGTTTTGGGGTATTTTGGGGGCCATTGTTTTTAGGGCCTTGATGATTTTCTTCGGGGTGGCATTGATTACTAAGTTCGATTGGATCATTTACGTCTTTGGGGTGTTTCTTCTGTATACGGCATTTAAAATGCTACGGGGCGATGACGAGGATTTTCATCCAGAGAAATCCTTTGTTTTTAGGAACTTGAAGAAACTGTATCCGATTACTTCCGAAATCAAGGGGCACGACTTTTTTATCAAGAAAATGGGTGTACGGGCAGCCACTCCCCTATTTGTGGCATTGATGGTGATTGAGCTGACCGACATTCTTTTCGCCCTCGACAGTATTCCAGCAATTTTGGCAATAACGGCCGACCCTTTCCTAGTTTTCAGTTCCAATATTTTGGCTATCCTAGGGCTGCGTTCCATGTATTTTTTGATTTCGCGAATGTTGGAAAAGTTCCGATATATCAATTATAGTCTGGTAGTAATTTTAGCCTTCGTGGGCTTGAAGATGCTCTTTTCACATTACATCCATCTTCCGGAATGGGTATCCTTAACGGTAATATCGGTTTCCCTGATTGGTGGAATTTTAGCTTCGCTCTACATCCCTGATAAGGATTGATAGTTTATGAAATTGGAATAAGTGCTTGGGAGATTTAGAATTCCAAAATCCAAATACCAAAACCCAAATTCTAAAATAAAAGTTCCAAATTGCAATTATCTTTTTTGAACCAAGGACTCCTTTGATTTGGTCGCTAGACCTGATTTGAAATATTCACCAATTTTGGGTGGCTTTCGGAAATATTCGGTCATAGATTCTGCCTACCAGCCAATTTCCGGCAGGAAAATATAGCGCGAAGAAAAGGGCCATCCCCAGTGCAAATGTGCGTCCGCCAAAGAATTTATCCAACAGGTTGTCCGGATAGGCATAGGAGGTTTGCAGGGCATACCCACCAAATTCCAAAAAACCCATGGCGATGAGTCCGTACGCGTACTGTTCATGGAAGGGTCGGTTTCTCAGTAAAAGCGAAATAGGCACCATGTATAGGATATAGCACGTTATGACCTGCCACCAATAGGTAAAGCGGGCGATTTCCATAAAGGTACCAAACCAGTTCATGCCCAGGCCCCACACCAAATATACCAAGCAGTATACTAAAATAAGCCTTTTGTCCACCATGAACTTTATCTTTGCATATTGGAGAAATTGATCCATAAAATCAGCCATTTAATTTGCTGTCGATGATCTGTAACGCATCGGCAACGGTCTGCATTTGGTTCATATCCTCGTTTTCCAGACGGATGTCGAAGGCATCCTCCACATCCAGAATGATATCCACCAAATTTGCCGAATTTATGTTCAGTTCCGAAATAAAATTACTGCTGGGCTGAATGTTATCTACCGATACATCCGATGGCAGATACACCTGAATGATATCCTTTAGTTTTTGGTATTTTTCTTTTTCCTGCATTTTTAAATTAGTAGTTCTAACGATTCAAGGAACTAAAAATAACACACGCATTGACATCCCCAAAACCAAAACTGGCCTTTGTGATAATTTTTGGTCGGTATGGAATCGTTTTTTGGGGAATTCTTTCTTTTTCAATGATTTTGGTTATTTCTGGATGGACATCCTCACAATTAACATTGCCGAATAGTACCCCTTGCTCCAGTTGAAGTATACTTGCTACGCATTCAATACTTCCTGCGGCGGACAGACAATGACCTATCATTCCTTTAAAAGAATTGATATAGGGGAATTCGCCCCCTTGCAGTCCCAAGGCCTCGCTCCAGTTGGAAATTTCAACGGCATCTTTGGTCGTGGCCGTCAAATGTCCGTTGATCGCATCTATCTCCTTGGGTTGGATACCGGCGCTTTGGACGGCCTTTTGGATGCATCGCCGTACCGCCTCGCCATTGGGTGCCGTCATGGACCCCTCGCCTATCTGTCCGCCACTGTTCACTTCGCCCCCCAATACTTCCGCATAGATTCTGGTTCCTCGTTTTTGGGCGCTTTCCAAGGATTCCAGCACCAAGGCCCCTGCCCCACTGCCCGGAACAAAGCCCTGTGCCGATGCGCTCATGGGCCTGCTAGCTGCACTGGGGTTCTCGTTATAATCCCGGGGCAAAATGCGCATGGCATCAAAACCGCCCCAGATATACGGTCCGCTGTCGCTACAACTTCCACAGAGCATCACCTCCGCCTTCCCCGATACAATCCGGTCATAGGCCATCAGGATGCTTTCCGTACCGGTAGTACAAGCGGAGGAGTTCGTCGTAACCTGATTGCCACAGCCCAACATGCCCGCCAAATAGGCGCTGATGCCACTGGCCATGGTCTGCACGACCGTAGTACTGCCCAATCTACGTACCTCTTTATTATCCACTTGGTAAATCGCATCGCGAAATTTATCGGCTCCGGACATGCCAGTTCCAAAAATAATACCATTGTCCCAGTTGGGACTGCTGCCGGTATTGGGCTCTAAGCAGGCATCGGCCCACGCGTCCCTGCCAGCAATGACACCATACACCAATCCGGAGGCGTTGAGTCCCCGTAATTGTAGCGGGGTGAAATATTTTTCCAACAGGTTGTCCTTGATGAGCGGTTCCCCTGCGATTTGGCAACCAAATCCCAAGGCCTGCAATCTGGATTGAAAGCGAATCCCGCTTTTTCCTGTGCGAAGCGCTTCGGTGAAATCCGGAAGCCCAACGCCATTGGGGGCACAAACGCCCAATCCGGTAATGACCACCCTTCTACCCATCCACTTCAATTTTTAGCATGCCCGATACCGTTCCCTTGCAGACCAATTCCTTTTTGGCGTTGTACATTTGTACCTCGCATTTTAATTTTTGGAACCGGAAGTAGATTTTTTTGGATACTACCGTCACCCTTTCCCCTGGGAAAACAGGTTTTAAAAATTCCATTTCAGAACTGCTCATACCTATCAGTATATTTGACTTCTCCAGTTCCTCTTTTCGCATTAAATAAATACCCAGACAGACCAACCCGATCTGTGCACAGCACTCCGTGAGGATAACGCCCGGTGTCACCGGATTTTCCTTAAAATGTCCCCGATAAAAATCGAGATTCCGGTCAAAGGTAAAGGAGCCTTTTGAACCATCCTCCGTGACTTCCAATAATTCATCGACGAACAAGAATGGCTTTTTGTAGGGTAATAATCCTATGATTTCCTGGTGCGTCATATGCTATCTCAAACTTTCTCCCCCATCCACTTTTAGGACGGTCCCCGTTATCCATTTTGCTTCATCCGTAGTCAATAAATAGACTGCATTCGCGACATCTTCCGGGGTTGTGAGTCGGCCCTGCGGATTGCGCTTCAAGGCATGTTGCATCAGTTTTTCATACCTGGGGATCATGGCGAGTGACTTAGTGGGGGTCACGCCGGCCTGGATACAGTTTGCCTTGATGCCTGCTGGTGCGAATTCCAAGGCGATATTTCGGGTAAGGGCCTCCAGTGCGACTTTTGCTACGGAAACCGCCCCATAACCTGGCATCACCTTTGTATTGCCCTCACTGGTAAAGGAAATGATTCTAGTATCCTCATGAAACAACTTTTTTTCGTGTAATTCCTTGGTCCAATCATACAGGCTCAGAGCCATGGCCTCAAAGGTGATTTCAATATCCTGATGCGTAAGCACGGACTGATTTTCGGCTTGCATAGGTTTCAAATTTCCCTTGGCGATACTGTGCACCAACACCTTGATTTTGTGTCCTTCCGGCAGGAAAGCTGCAATTTCCGAAAGTAATTCCTGTCGTTTTTCTGGGTGAATGGCGTCCTTATTGAAGGATTTGAACTGAACCCCTAGGGCCGATATCTCCTGAAAGTCCAGCTCTATTTCATCCATGTTCGTGCGTCGGTCCCGGTGTACAATGATGATGTTGAAACCGTGTCTTGCCAACTTTTTGGCCGTCGCCAGGCCCAACCCATTGCTACCTCCCAATATCAATGCCCAATTTTTACCCATATTATTTTGACTATTTACCATTCCAACAAAACTCGTTGTGCGGAAAACCCGGGACCAAAACTGAGTACCATGCCCTGCTCACCTTTGGTCAAACCCCTATCCAAGAAGCGCTGTAACACATATAAAACCGTGACGCTACTCATATTTCCGTACAAACGGAGTACTTCTCGGGTATCATCTATATTCTTTCCTAAACTACCAAAAAGTTCCTCAACGGTCTGCACGATTTTGCGTCCGCCGGGATGAAAGATCAAATGGTCCACCTTTTCGATACTGCTTCCGTATTTTTCAAGAAAAGGATGGACGATTTCAGGGAAATAGGTTGCAATTGTTTCCGGAACGGCAGGGTCCAATATCATTTTGAGTCCGGTATTCACCAAATCGAAACCCATTAAGTGGGTCGCGTCCTTAAAATGGAACATTTCCTCGCCCTTAATTGTTGGACCTGCCGCTTCCTTTTCGGAAGAAAGCAATACACAGGCCGCGCCATCCCCAAAAATAGCGGCACTTACCATATTGGCCATGGAGAAATCATCCAATTGGAAAGTAGCCGTGGGACTTTCCACTGCCACCAAGGCGATGCGTTTATTGGGATTGTTGCGTAAAAAATTATGGGCATAGATCAATCCCGATACCCCGGCCGCACAGCCCATTTCCGTCACGGGGAGTCGGACCACGTCCTGCCGCAATCCCAGTTCATTGATCAAATAGGCATCCAAGGAAGGAATCATGATACCTGTACAGCTTACCGTGATGATATAATCGAGAGAATCTGCCCACCACCCCGCGGTTTCCAGGGCCGATATTAAGGCTTCGCTACCCAATTGCTTGGACGCCGCGGCATAGCGACGGTTTTTTTCCTCGAACGAAGTCGCCGTGAATACCTCCTTCACGGGCATGATACCGTAGCGCTTGTCCACGGCCGCACCTTCAAATATTTTCACGACTTTTCTTCGAAAGCGGTCCTCTTGGTCCTTAAGCCATGTGTTTACGTACGGGATGATGTCCTTGGTTTCGCTTGAATACGCGGGCAAAGCCTTGGAAACGGTCACAATTTTGGTACTATTCATATATTTTAGGCGCACTTTTTAAGGATCCAACGGTACCTAAAGGCCCATTTCCATGAAATTTGAGACTGTACATTTGGAACTTGGTCGGAAAAGGTTTGCAATTCTTTCTTTTTAAAACCCCGTAAGATGGAAATCAGTCCATCGTGTTTGGCGGTTTCCGTTTTAATAAAAATAACACTAAATGCCTTAAAAAGGTAGTAGGCGAGCCGACTTCTATGTAAATCGTTAATAATTACACCGATATGGGCCATATTGGCAAACCTTTCCAAAAATATGGGGATGTTGGCATTGCTAAAATGATGTAAGGTCAAAGTGGTGATGACGATATCCACTTCGATGGAATTCAAGGTAAATACATCCCGATTTAGGTAGGAAATTTCGGGAAAATCCACGGATTTTTTTCGGGCGATTTCCAAAGCGTCACTATTTAGGTCCAGACCGATTAAATTTACAGTGATGTTCGACTTTCTGGCCTTCAAGGCGAGTTTTCTGAGCATTTCTCCATCGGAACAACCTACGTCCAAAATCGTATACGATTCTTTTTTATGTTCCCGAAGCATCCTGAATACGGCGTTTGAGGTGATATGGATACCTCCTAATAGTCGGTTTACCCGATTGATGTCCTCCAACATGACTTCCAGCTCCTTTTGGGAACCTTGAAAGTCGTCCAACTGTTCTTCTTGGTTACTTCGTACCGACAAATCCATCATGGTGAAACCGTTTTTCCGTGGGTTTTGGCAATCATTTTTTGTAGCAGACCTTCAGACCGACCAAAGGTGGAAATGCCCCAATTCAAAAAGTTATCCTTCAACAATAATTTTTGGAAATAACGTCCATACAGCAACCGACGCCTAAAATGGTCGTTCCAGGAACTTTGGTAGGCTTCCTCCATATCCTTTCGACTTTTATAGGTTCCGTTGAAATAACCGTGTACACACTCCGAAACCAGTTTTCCCGCATGAATGGCCATCGCCATACCATTGCCGCAAAGCGGATGTATCAATCCAGCCGTATCGCCGCACATCAGCACATGGTTTACAATGGGTTTCTTTGGCTCAAAGGAAATCTGACCGATGCTCAGGGGATGTTCAAAAACCGGTTCGGCCTTTGTTAAAAAACGCTTTAAATGCGGATTCTGGGAAACAATCTTTTCATTGAAGGCCGATACGTCCTTGAACTCCTTGAATACATCGTATTGCGCCAAATAACAAAAATTGATATGACCCTTCTCCGTTTTTGAAAGTCCGCCGTAACCGCCCTTAAAATTGTGCAGGGCCACGAGATCATTGGGGAATTCGGGAAATGAATAGTGTCCCTTTATGGCCAACCAATGTGTCTTTTTTTGGATAAAGGAACGGTGCAGGGCTTTATCCAACCCCGATCGTTTTCCGTACGCACCGATAACCATGTGAGCGCTTACCCTTGTTTGTCGGCTTTCCACCTTAAACCCATTTCCATCAAACCGGATATCCTGCACCTTTTCGAAGTAAAAGGTAACCTTTTGGCTCTTGGCGGTTTCGTACAATAGGTTATCCAGCGCATACCTGCTAATACCCACGCCACCCAAGGGAAGTCGGCACGCTGCAATTTTACCCTGGTTGCTGCTGATTTCAAATCGGTCTATGGACTTCCCACCCGCCGCTAAAAGGTCGACCCCAAGTGAATTCAAATACGGAAGGATCTCGTTGGAAAGGTATTCACCACACACTTTATGATGTGGATAGGGATTGCTTTCAAAAACCCCGATGTCAAATCCATAGCGGGAAAGCGCAATGGCGGCCGTTAGTCCAGCCAAACCACCCCCTACAATGCCTATTTGATGTTCGTTCACATCCTGAAAGTACGCAATCCAAAAATAATCCCCGCACAAGGCGGGGATTTATTGGCACCGCAAAAGGGTTTAATATCCCCAAGCTTGCCTTGTAATTAAAAAATTGTTTCCTACGAATGCCCCGAGGTAGTTTACTCGTAAAAAAAAGCTTCGCAGCTTGCAACGGGGTAACCGCTAAAGTATTTAGACAGCCCCCTGAACTTTACCAGGATTATCCTTTGGTTTGTTGTACGGCCTCTTCCTTCAATTCCTCGCTTGCCACAATGGCCAATTCTACCCTTCTGTTCTGGGCCTTGCCTTCAACCGTATTGTTATCGCCTACAGGCTGATTCTCCCCGTACCACTTGGTCGTAAATCGGGAAGGTTCAATACCTTTTGCTACCAAATAACTGGTTACGGAAGTAGCACGTTGTTCGGAGAGCTTCATATTGTATTCGTCGGAGCCTGCACTATCGGTATGGCCTTCCACCAAAATATTGGATTTAGGATATTCCTTAAAAATGCTGGCCAATTTATCCAAAGTGGCGGCGGAAGTTCCCTTAACATCGGATTTATTGGTGTCAAAATACACACCGGCATCTTCATTAAAGGTAACGTTGATTCCCTCGCCCACTCTTTTCACTTCGGCACCTGGAATTTCCTCTTCGATACGTTCCGCTTGCCTATCCATACGGTTGCCGATATAACCACCCGCAGCACCCCCAATAGCGGCTCCTAAAATGGCACCCAAAGCAGTGTTGTTTCCGCTTCCAACGTTGTTTCCAATGACACCACCTATTACGGCACCTCCCGCAGCACCAATTGCGGCACCTTTTTGGGTCTTGTTGGCATTTTTGACGGTACTACAGCTCATAACCATGGCCAAAGCCAAAACATAACTTGTATTTTTTAATAATCTAGATTTCATCTGTTTGTTTTTAAAAATTGGGGATTTATTTCTTTGTAAAATCGTACACCACGGTAACGGGTTCTCCATTTACCTGTACATTGGATTTTAAGGTCATTGTAGATTCCGTAAGGCTTTCAATGTTAAGTCGGTAGCCCAAACCTCCGGAGATGTCCTTGTTCCTTTCGTCAATAAACTTGAACTGTAATTGACTCTGATAGTTTTCCGCACGCTCCACAACAGACCATCTAATATAGCGATTTCCCCCGTTGCAAAGGGTAGATGGGGAAATAGTGTACCTTCCGGTGCTGTTGTTGTCCCTAAAGAACCACTCGCTTCCTTCAAGACAGATATCCTCAACATCGTTGAACAGGACCGCCTTAAAGTTACCGGTATTGTTTTCAAAGGAAACATCGTTTAAGGACCAGGTACCACTGAGCAGGTTGCGCTTGGACCTTGCGTCCTTGGAAATAGAACAAGAGGATAGCATCATTGCGAAAATCCCCGTAAGAACTATTGCTTTTTTCATAAATAGCATTGTTTTTAAGATTACCCTATATACGTTACCAAATAAGTTTTTGGATGTATTTAGGCCTATAACGATTTAATACACACAAATATTTGTAGAAGTATCAAATTAGCTTCGCTCGATTCCATTTTTTGTTGACCGAAACACTAAAAGGCCATCAAATCCAGGAGTTCCTGTTCAAATCTAGATTTGGCCAAATACTGTTGTTCCAAGGCATTATTGAAAGGGATGGGGGTATCCAAGCTGGCAACCCGTTTAATGGGCCCATCCAGATAATGAAAACAGTTTTCTGTGACCAAGGCAGAAATATCACTGGCAATTCCACCAAAAAGACTATCCTCCTGTAGGATAATGAGTTTTCCCGTTTTCCGTACCGATGTATAAATTGCCTCCGTATCCAAGGGTTGCAAGGTACGCAAGTCAAGCAGGTCGGCGCTTATGTCCAGATGCCTTTCCAAGGTTTCCAAGGCCCAATGCACCCCCGCACCATACGTAACGATGGTGACATCCCTCCCGGATTTAAATAAATTGGCCTTTCCAAAAGGTATCGTAAAGGGATTAACGGGGACATCTTCATAGACACTACGGTACAGCCCTTTGTGTTCAAAGTAAAGCACTGGATTTGGGTCCTCGATGGCAGTGGCCAGAAGTCCTTTTGCGTCTGAAGGGAACGCCGGGTACACCACTTTCAACCCTGGGGTTTTCGTAAACCAGGCTTCGTTGGTCTGTGAATGGAAGGGTCCTGCCCCCACCCCGCCCCCACAGGGCATACGGATGACAACATCGGCCTTTTCTCCCCATCGGTAGTGGCTTTTGGCCAGATAATTGACGATAGGATTAAAACCGCTACTGACAAAATCCGCAAATTGCATTTCAACGACCGATTTCATCCCGTTTATGGACAGCCCCATGGCCGTTGAGACTATGGCGGATTCACAGATAGGAGTATTCCGAACTCTTTCCTTTCCAAAGGCCTCCACAAATCCGTCGGTAATCTTAAAAACCCCGCCGTATTCGGCTACATCCTGACCCATGATGACCAAGTTGTCATGTTTTTCCATGGCCGACTTCAGACTTTGGGAAATGGCATCTACAAAACGGATATTTCGTTTATGAATCAAGGGTGTAACTTCTTTGTAATCAAATTTTTGATACACATCATGTAATTCATTACTTATATTGGCTGAAATCGATTCCTCGAGAAAGGCCATTTGCAGATTTTGGTCAATTTCACGTGTAATTTCCTCACGGAAAGATGCCTCCATGGTTTCGGTCAACAGACCGGTTTCCATTAAGTATTTGGTATAGTTCTCCAAGGGGTCTTTCGCCGCCCAGTTTTCCATGAGATCCTCGGGCACGTATTTGGTGCCGCTCGCTTCCTCATGCCCGCGCATACGAAAGGTCTTGAATTCCAGTAAAATGGGTCTGGGGTTCTTGCGGATATCAATGCACAGTTCGTTTACCTTGGAAAAAACCTCCAGAATATTGTTTCCATCGATGATATGGGATTCCATGCCGTACCCTATTCCCTTATCCGCAATATGTTCGCAGCGATATTGCTCGTTGGTTGGGGTGGATAGCCCATATCCATTGTTCTCAACGCAGAACAGAACGGGTAATTCCCAAACGGCGGCAATGTTCAGGGCTTCGTGAAAATCACCCTCGCTGGTAGCACCTTCCCCGGTAAAGACAGCGGTTACATGTGGCTCCTTTCGCAGTTTATGCGCAAGAGCGATGCCATCTGCCACACCCATTTGGGGTCCCAAATGGGATATCATCCCAATAATCTTGAATTCTTGCGTGCCGAAGTGAAAACTGCGGTCCCTGCCCTTGGTAAAACCGCCCATTTTCCCTTGCCACTGGGAAAAGAGTCGGTGTAAGGGAATGTTTCTTGTGGTAAAAACTCCCAGATTGCGGTGCATGGGAAGGATATATTCCTCATTCTGCATGGCCAATGCCACTCCTACGGAAATCGCTTCCTGCCCGATACCACTGAACCATTTGGAAATCTTTCCCTGTCGCAATAAAATCAACATTTTCTCCTCGATCATGCGAGGTTTCAGCATGGCGCGGTACAAGGCTATCTTAACATCATTGGATACCTTAAAAGCTTTAAAATCCATACGTAGGAACATTGGTTGAAATCAGGGAATAAATGTAACAAAAAACACATCATCTTGTTGGAAATCCAACACATTGGATGAACGCAAGAATTTGTAGCTTTGTAATATATTCTAAATAATTTTTTCATGAGTGTAGTACCCAGTGTTGATTTGAGGGATTTTTTGTCCGACGACCCTAACAGGAAACAAAAGTTCGTACAGGAGATTGGAGCGGCTTTTGAAAATATCGGTTTTGTGGCGCTTAGCGGCCATTTTTTGTCTGATATGTTGGTGGAAGACCTTTACTCCGAAATCAAAAAATTTTTCAATCTTCCCCAAGAGATCAAGGACAAATATGAAATCGAGGGCATTGGCGGTCAGCGCGGGTATACCTCCTTTGGGAAGGAGCATGCAAAAGGAAGAAAAGAAGGTGATTTGAAAGAATTTTGGCATTTTGGCCAGTATGTGGAAGACAGCCCAAAGTTGAAAGAGGAATACCCGGATAATGTAACGGTGGATGAGCTTCCAAAATTCAATGAGGTAGGAAAAGAAACCTATAAAATGTTGGAAAAGACTGCAAAATATGTATTGCGAGCACTTGCCATTCACTTGGGTTTAAATGAGGACTACTTCGATGAATACATTAAGAACGGGAATTCCATTTTAAGGCCAATCCATTATCCTCCCATTATTTCAGAACCCAAAAACGCCGTAAGAGCGGCCGCTCACGGGGATATCAACTTGATTACCCTACTCATGGGCGCCCATGGGAAAGGGCTGCAGGTACAGAATCATAAAGGCGAATGGGTAGATGCCATCGCAAAGCCGGACGAGTTGATGATCAATGTGGGCGATATGCTTTCCAGGTTGTCCAACAACAAATTGAAATCCACCATTCACCAAGTCGTGAATCCCCCAAAGGAATTATGGGGAACCTCGCGATACTCCGTACCATTTTTTATGCACCCAGTAAGCGAAATGCCCTTAAATTGCCTTGAAAACTGCATCGATGCGGAACATCCTAAAATGTATGAGGATATTACCGCTGGCGAATTCCTTCACGAGCGACTCATTGAATTGGGATTGATTAAAAAGTAATCATGGACCTAAAAGATCAATTGAAAAACCTATTTCCGGACCATGTACCGGAAGAACCCCAGGTGGAGGCACCGCAAAGCGACCTTTGGTTACAGGACAGCCCCATGATCTGTAAATATGAGAAACGAAAAGGAAAACCGATCACCATCATAGAAGGATATACCGGGGCGGATTCCGACTTCAAAAAATTGGCCAAGGAACTAAAAACACGGTTGAGCGTGGGGGGAAGCTTCAAAAACGACCAAATTATCATCCAAGGGGATTATAGGGATAAAATCATGGAAATCCTAAAAGAAAAGGGCTTCAACGTCAAAAGGGTTGGGGGTTAAAAACCTAATATAATGCACGGATAGCTAATAGGTTGCGTCTTTTTTTGTTAATTTTTTTTGTTTTTTTGCTTTAAACCGTACTTTTAACTGTTAAACCTAAACCACTATCAGAAAATGAGTTCCCTGCTACACATAACAAACGGAGACGCATTTACGGAGCGTCTTAAGAAGTTGAATATAAAGGGCGATATCATCACATGGCGTGAAATGCTTTGTGAGGGCAAAACGCTAACGAGCGTAGGCAGTGAGTCCTTTTGGAAGACCAGGTTTGAGTTCTTACATAAGAATTACAAGGTTTCAAAGTCTTGGTTTATTGAGAAAACGCTTAAGGAATACCGTTCCCTTTGTAATCACAAACAGCAGGACCAAATAGTACTTTGGTTCGAGTATGATTTATTTTGTCAGGTCAATATGTTAGCGGTCATAAGCTGGTTGTTGACCAATAGAAGATATGCCCAAATTTCTTTGGTGTGTAGTGGCAAGGAAGACAATACGGATAAATTATACTCGTTGAACGAGCTTTCGGACGAACATCTTTTGAAATTATATAAGCATAAGGTGGTGCTGAACCAAGATGATGTGGAATACGCCGATTATGTATGGCAATTGTATTGCAGCAACAATCCTATCCGTCTTGAAAACCTGACTGATTTCAACGATTACAATTTTGCTTATCTGGGCGATGCGGTCAAAACACATTTAAGACGTTTTCCTAGTATTGCCAATGGTCTCAACGAGATGGAAAACAACATTTTGCAATTGGCCATCGATAAAAAGCCTAAGTCCAAAAGTGAATTTTTAGGCACCATTTTAAACAATCAAGGCAACCTAGGCTTTGGGGATTCCCAATACGAAAGGGCCTTACAACGGTTAAAACCATTGTTTTCTTCATTGAACCCAGTACGATTGACCAAAAAAGGAAAGGAAATATTGGACGGACAGACCAGTTACTATTCCTGTATACAGGACAATGACGTCTATTTGGGAGGAGCCTTAAAATATGATTTCCTATACAATACGGATTCGAACAGAATTTTAAAACTCTAGAATGCGTCTAGGCCCATCCGAGCTTATCCTTAATGCCGATGGCAGCATCTACCATCTCAACCTTTTGCCTCATGATATTGCAGAGACCATTATTACGGTAGGTGATCCCGACCGGGTCACCGAAGTCTCCAGCCATTTCGATTCCATACAAATCAAAAAAGGAAAACGGGAATTCCTAACCCATACGGGATTTCTTAATGGAAAACGTATCAGTGTGATCTCCACGGGAATTGGGACGGACAATATCGATATTGTCCTGAACGAATTGGATGCCCTGGTCAATATCGATTTTGAGACCAGAAAGCTTAAAAAAAATCGTATACGATTAAAAATTATCCGGATTGGTACTTCCGGAGCTATCCAAGAGGACATACCGATAGATTCCTGGTTACTTACGGAGTTGGCAATGGGGTTTGACGGGCTCTTGCATTTTTACAAAAATGATCTTTCGGATTTTGAGGAAATGGAGCATGAATTTATCCGCCAGACTGATTGGTCTTCCAAAAAATCCAGGCCCTATATCGTGGAATTCGATGCAGATTTGGCCAAAAAATTTAAATCAAATCGTATACGATTAGGAGTAACTACAACGAATACAGGATTTTATGGGCCTCAAGGACGAACGTTGCGACTTGCCCCAAGTGCGGACGGTTTTATTGAATCGATTTCCAATTTCAGGTATCGGGATAATCAGATTACCAATCTGGAAATGGAAACTTCGGGCATTTACGCGCTCTCAAAATTGCTGGGGCACCAAGCCGTCTCCCTCAATTGTATTCTTGCCAATAGGGCTACGGGGGAATTTTCCAAAAATCCCGAAGCATCGGTACAAGAACTGATTACTTTTGCACTTCAAAAAATAACATCGGATTGAAAACTGTCAAAATAGTAGGCGTACCGGAACATTTTAACCTTCCATGGCACTTGGCTTTGGAGGAAGGTGCCTTTGAAGACCGCGGCATCGATTTGCAATGGGAGGATATTCCCGAGGGTACCGGGAGAATGTGCCAACTCTTGTCCGAGAACAAAACCGATCTGGCCATTATTCTTACCGAAGGTATTGTCAAAAGCATTTCTGAAGGAAATCAGGTCAAGATCGTTCAGGAATACATCGCGTCTCCCCTGCTCTGGGGCGTTCATGTATCGGCCCAAAGCGATTTTGAACATTTAAGCGATTTAAGGGGCGCAAAAGCCGCTATTAGTAGATTTGGTAGCGGAAGCCATTTGATGGCCTTTGTGCAGGCCCAAAACGAGGGATGGGACCTAAATGCATTGCAGTTTGAGGTTATCAATGACCTAGAGGGAGCCATTAAAAGTTTGAGCGAGGGCACGGCCGATTATTTCATGTGGGAACATTTTACCACAAAACCCATCGTGGACAATGGTGTTTTCAGAAGATTGGGGGATTGCCCCACACCTTGGCCCTGTTTTATGTTGGTAGCCACCAATGGATTCCTGGAGGAAAATAAAATACTGATAACGCACATTTTGGAAGTTATCAATCTTTACACGGCTGAATTCAAGAATATACCCAGTATCGATAGGACCCTAGCCAATAGATACGGACAAAAATTGGAGGATATACAGACTTGGTTGTCCTTGACATCCTGGAGTCAAAATCAATTGGATTCCGGTGTCCTTGAAAACGTACTTGACACGCTCCAGCAACTTAAATTGATTGAGAAGGCGTTACCGTTAAGACATTACTTGGAGGATATTTAAACCGTTTCCTTTAGGTTAAAATGCTTTCCTATGAGCTTTTTGAACGTACTATCCGAAAGCGGTTTTTGTGCGTAATCCAGAATATGGGGATTTGCCGCTGCCCGCTCCTTATCCTCAGGGTTGTCGCTGACCGTAACCAAAACGATTGCCAATTGTTGTTTTAATTCCTCGGGCACTTGTTCCTCGTACATTCGCATGAAATCCCAACCGTCCTTAACGGGCATTCTTAGATCTAACATTACCATACATGGAAGAGAAAGTCTCTCAAGTCCCCTGTTCATAATGAAATCCAAGCCTTCCTGACCATTAAGGGCCGTATTTATCTCTATATTAAGGCCTAGTTTATTTATAAAAATGGAATGAAGGAAGTTGCTGGATTCATCATCGTCAATCAGCAATATGGAATTTACCTGCTCAAATTTATTCATGGTGTAAACGTTTTTATTCAGAAAAATAAGAAAATTCCTATTTAAGATAAAACTAAAACCTACCAATCTATAGTTTTATTGCCTTTAGCCGATAAAATTTTATTGCATTTAGAAAAATGACGGTTCCCGAACCAATATCCCCTATTGGCACTTAGGGGGGAAGGATGGCCCGATGTTAATATCCGATGCCTTTTCCCATCGATCAGCTTAGCTTTTTTCTTCGCAAAGCCGCCCCATAACAAAAAGACCACGTTTTCACTGTTTTCGGATATTTTTTCGATGACGGAATCCGTAAAGGTTTCCCACCCTTTTCCTTGATGACTGCCCGCTTGATGCGCACGAACGGTAAGGGTGGCATTCAATAGGAGTACCCCTTGGTCTGCCCATCGTTCCAAATTACCGCTGGTTGGATAGGGTTTTTGTACGTCCGTCTCAATTTCCTTAAAAATATTCACCAAGGAAGGAGGATGTGGAATTCCGTCCGCTACCGAAAAGCAGAGTCCGTTTGCCTGTCCCGGTCCGTGGTAAGGGTCTTGCCCAAGGATGACGACCTTGGTCGCCTCAAAAGGGCAATGGTCGAAGGCCGCGAATATATCCGAGCCCTTTGGGTAGCACCTGTTTTGTGTATATTCCCGTTTCACAAAGTCCGTTAAGGCTTTAAAATAGGGTTTTTCAAATTCAAATTGCAGTTGCGATTTCCAACCCGATTCCATTTTTACGTCCATAGGTGCGTATATCTACTTTTTACAAAGCTAGGCGTATATTCCTTGAAGGGCAAGCCAAAGGTGTTTGATTGCTATAAAATCATAGGATTTCAAAATTTCTACTTGACAAAAAACAATCTAGTTATTAAATTTGTAACTCATTAATATCATGTTTGTTATGAAGAAAAACTTTGTAGTGAAGACGGTATTAATCGCAGTAATTGCCGTTTTCTGCTCTTCTCATGTTTCGGGCCAGACACTGTATGCCCTTAAGATTAATGGTAAAATACGTTCCGAAGCCGTGGACATCACTGCTAAATACCAGCCCCGTTTGGTTATGGGCATGGACCAAGCCCTTGAATTTCAAGGAACCGTGGCCAAATTCTTGGTGAAACGGAAGGCCATTGAAGAGGATGAAACCCTTTCTCCCAAGGCCAAATACGAGCTGTTAAAGCAGCTCTCCAGTAAGGAGACCATGGCCATGGCCGATGTGCTGGAATCCTATCGCTTTCAGGAATACATGCGCATCAAGCCCCAAATTCAGCCTATTTTGGAACCTACGAGGGAACAAGAGGATATTTGGGCCGCAACTTCTGAGGCGAATTAATTATCCTCGACAGTTATTGTATCCGGAAGAAACTAGGAAAGGTTTTAAAATTCCTTGATTCAAGGAACATATATCTTCATATCTTTTTTGGGCCAATATGCTCCACCAAGCCACTGATTATTGCAATTGACGCCTTTCTCTATATCGTTGCCAATAACTACCTTTACCGCCATCTAAATAGATATATGGCCAAAATTCATTCTAAAACCTTACAGGATCTCGAGTTCCCCAAAGTTTTGCAACAGATTTCCATAAGATGTAACACTGCCCTGGGAAAAGAGGCGTCGTTAGAAATAGCACCTTTGGGCAATGCATCCCTTATGACGCATTCTTTGGGTATGACATCCGAGTATCTTTCTTCCATCGTAAGCGAGAACAGTATCCCAAATCATGGTTTTGATAGTATCAATGGTGAGTTGCGACTATTGAAAATTGAAAATACAACTTTGGAGCTTCAAGGTTTCAAGCGTATCGCCCATATTTGCGATACGGTGTTGGCACATCAGAAATTTTTCAAAAAATTCCAGGAGTACTATCCCCTGCTGCATGATTTTGCCTTGGAATTGGAACCCAATAAAGAGATTCCGGAACTTGTAAATGATGTTATAGACCGATTTGGCGAGATAAAGGACAATGCCTCCGAGGACCTATTACGCATCCGAAGACAGATGAACCAAGTTAGGGGAAAAATAAGTCAAAGTTTTGGCAATGCGCTAGCCACTTACCAATCTTCCGACTATCTGGATGAAATACGGGAGTCGGTAGTAGAGAACCGGCGCGTATTGGCCGTTAAGGCGATGTACCGTAAAAAGGTGCGCGGTGCGGTCATGGGGACCTCAAAAACGGGAAGTATCGTGTACATTGAACCCGAAGCCGCTTTAAAGTACAGTAGGGAACTCAACAATCTTGAGTTTGACGAAAAGGAGGAAATACAACGGATCTTGAATCGTTTGACAAGTCAAATCCGGCCATTTAGAGCTCTTTTAAGCGATTATCAGGATTATCTGACCCAAATAGATGTTACTGCGGCTAAAGCGAAGTACGCGCAGGATATCAATGCTCTTTTGCCTAAATTGAATGAAGCGCGGAGATTGTATCTACGGGATGCCTTCCACCCTCTTCTTTTTCTTAGTAATAAGCGAAAGGGGGAGAAAACTTTTCCCCAAACCATCGAACTACATGCCGAGAATAGGATCATCGTGATTTCCGGACCCAATGCGGGCGGTAAAAGTATTACCCTAAAGACTATAGGACTATTGCAAGTAATGCTTCAGAGCGGACTTTTGATCCCTGTACATGAACGAAGCGAAGTCTGCTTTTTCGATAAAATATTAACCGATATAGGAGATAATCAATCCATTGAAAATCATTTAAGTACGTACAGTTACCGACTTAAAAACATGAACCAGTTCTTAAAACGTTGCAATGAAAGCACCTTGTTCCTGATCGACGAGTTTGGAACAGGTAGTGACCCGGAACTGGGCGGTGCCTTGGCGGAAACCTTTTTGGAAGTGTTTTATGAACGGGGCTCTTACGGGGTCATTACCACCCATTATGCCAATTTGAAAGCATTGGCCAATGAACTGCCGCACGCAACCAATGCCAACATGCTTTTTGACAGTAAGACCCTAGAACCGACATTCCAGTTAATCTTGGGTCAGGCAGGAAGCTCCTTTACCTTTGAGGTGGCACAAAAAAATGGCATCCCCTACTCGCTTATCAACAAGGCCAAAAAGAAAATCGAGCGCGGGAAGGTCAGGTTTGATGCTACCATTGCCAAATTACAGAAGGAACGCAGTAAAATGGCGGAAACGGGCTCCAAGCTTAAAGAAGAAGAAGCCAAGGCACGTGAAGAGGCGGAACGATTGGAAAAATTGAATGCCAAGATAAAGTCCAAATTGGAAAACTACCAGGAGCTGTACGACCATGACCAGCGTATGATCCAGTTGGGCAACAAAGTAAATATTGCTGCGGACAAATATTTCCAGAACAACAAAAAGAGACCCTTGATTTCCGAGTTACTGCGGATTGTGGAAACAGAAAATAGTAAGCGCAAGAAGAAATCGGCTGCGGAGGCCAAAAAGGAACGGGCCAAGCAGGCCAAGGTAGCGCAAGAAGTCCAAAAGGAGGTCAAGGTGATTCGGGAGAAAAAGAAAGTAGAAAAGAAAAAGGCCATCCAAAAGGAAAAAAGCAAACCCAAACCTGTTTTTAAGGTGGGCGATCGGGTACGAATGTTTGACGGAAAGGCCGTTGGCACCATAGATTCCCTGGAAAAAGGAAAAGCCATTGTCAATTATGGCATGTTTACCACGAACGTAAGTGTGGACCAGTTAGATTTGGTAGAAAAGTCGAAATAGGAATTGATTATCAAGTATATATATTAAATCGTATACGATTTAATATGATGGAGCACCCTGAAATTCTTTAAAAAACAGCCGACACCAAGTTGTTGAATCCCAACTTTGGGTGCCGACTGCATTTCTCAAAACATAAACGCTAATTACAACTAACGGATTGAATCGTATACTCGGTACAAATACCTAGAAATGTTTTGGAGCAATAGGCTTCATAACACTTTTCACTATTAATGTAATTTAGGTCGAATTCTCCCATGGTTTTCCAAACAAGGTCCCAGTATTGAAATTGTATATGCACATCATGTGCTCCATTTGGCGGGCTCAAGTTGAAGAAAATGTTCTTTTCATCCACTTTTTTCCAATCGGTTTCTTCCGTTGTTTGGGTTCCTCTTTTCTTATAGGAGAACCTAAAACGAACATCTACTCCAATAGTTTTTCTTAGCCTGGCATTCTTATGAACATACGCATATGTTTGGCATTCTTCCAATCGATAATCGGTATTGTACCCCATTTTGGCAATGCGATTATCTTTTAAATATTTAATGGTGTAGGCAATCGGTGCTCCAGGATTGTCCCTGCTGTAAAGGGCTCCTTCATTTATAACATAATTAAGACCTCCAGATGATGCTACGTCACTTCCGGTAATTACGCGTGAAGCCACTTCTGCATTTCCGCCAATGGTTACCACGTTGATAGTGGATTGTTCCAAAATCGATTTGTATTTAGCCTCAACATCTGCATTTACGTCTTTCCCTATACTGGCATACTCCAAGGCGGCATCAAGTTCTACGCTTGTTTCGGTACTTGTTGTTTCCATACGAACCATGATTATTCTTCCATATTGTACGGAACTGACATAGGCAGGAGGGGAATCGGAGTTCATAAGAGATTTAACTCTATTTAGGTCTACCTTACTACCAAATACATCTGCAGGCGAATCCGGGGTAACCATGGTTACTTCATAAAAGACCTGTCTGTAAAGTATGGCCGCTACTCTTTTTTGAGAGCTGCTATTGTAACTGAATTGCGATTCAAACGAGGAACCGCTTGCCCACTCTACACCTACTCCCAAGTCTAAACTCATCTGTTGGGACGTATACGCTGTCGTTGACTCGTAATAGGCGTTGGAGGCAATTTCATAACCTTGAGGAGCAATTTCACTATTCCAATATTCAAGGCCCTCATCCAACGCGGTTTGAACGGTCCCGTAATCTGGATCATTTATTTCTAGGGTTCCCTTATCACCAATTCCAGGAAGGTCTAAGCGTAATTTCATACCGGCTCTTGCTATTTGCAGCGGTTGGGGGGCCCCGTCCAACATTTGATCATTACCAATAACCAATGCACCGGGATAAATAACCCCTAATGTTGGGTCAAAAATTGCAACATCTTCAAAATTTGAGCGAATATTATACTCATTGGTTTTGCATTCTGTAACATTCCCCAGACTGTTATTAGAGTTGTTGCTGACCACTCGGCTCTCTGATCCAGGTGTGCTTTGGACATTTAAAAGGGCATCTGGGTCATAAGAGAGTCTGGCGATATATGCATTAATACTATCGGCCTCTACACCACTGACACCTCCGTTTTTTTCCGGGCCATCAATGGTGTCTTTGCTGCAAGAACTGAGGGCAAATAAGAGAATGGCCAATATTAAGGACATTCCGTTCATGTTTTTAAAATTGAATGTTTTCATAATTTTACGGTTTATTGGATTCAACACCTCAAAACTATCTTTCAATCAATGGCTTACCTAATTTTGTCCATGGACAAAGTATGGACAAGTGAAATCATATTGGCATAAATTGGGTATGGACATATTGTAAATTGATATTGACTTATTTTTTTTAGAAATCTGATAATCAATATTTTAAATAAATTTATAATTATCTTTTGACTTCAAATTCATGGACAAAGTATGGACAGGACTGAATTTGAGGTATTTAAGTTTAACTTGTAGTTTCTATATTGATATTTCTCATTTATAACTATGAACTGTATTAAAAATTTAGCGTTTTTTTTGATTTCTATTAATTCACTCCTGTTCTCGCAAGAACCTCTGGTTAAATCGGATAGTCTTGGTGAATTATTAAAGCTAAGTAAGAGTTACAGGGATAGTGTGGATATTTTGGCTCAAATGGTAGAACATCATATGTATAATGACTCAAGGGAATCCATTGCTCTAGCCAATTTAATATTAAGTATTAGTAAAAATAACAATTATGGAAATGGACTTTCTGACGGACATTTTCTTAAGGCAAATGCTTATGGAGCATTGCAAATAATGGATAGTGCCATGCTGAACTATCAAGAGGCCATTAGGTTCTCAAAGCTTTTTGGCAGTAATAGAAATTTGGCCAGTGCTATGGCCAATATAAGTGTTATAGAAGGACAAAATGGCAATTATGTAAAAGCTATAAAGCTTATGGATACTGTCGCAAAAATGAACCTTGTAGAAAAGGATTATCTCAATTATGGAGTTACGCTCAATAATAGGGCCTACCATTTTTACGAACAAGGAGATTACGTAAACGCCATGAAAGGTTTTAAGGCGGCATTAAATATACTTGATACTATACCGAGGGATATTTTTCGCCAAGGAGATGTTTATAGAAATATCGCCAAACTCAATTATCAGGAAAAAGATTTTGAAGACGCACTTTCTTATTTAAATAAAGCCAATGATATTTATGAAAAAGTTGATGATTACCTATTTCAATCCTATGTTTGGTCGGATATTGGGAATGTCTACTTGGAACTTAAACGGTATGACAATGCTATTGAAAGTTATAAAAAAGGACTCACCATTTGCGAAGATTACGGTTTTAAGGAATCTAGATCTTTATCTTTAGGCAACTTGGCCATTGCACTTCGGGAACAGGGAAAACTTGAGGAGGCCCTGAATAGTTTTCATGAATCGACTAAAAACACTGAACATGATGAAAGTATGGCTAACAGAATTGTCCATGAATATCATGTGGGCTATACCCATGCCCTTCTTAAAAATAAGGATTCTGCTTTATTTCATCTTAACAGGGCTATTTCTTGGTCAGACTCTTTGGGCCAAGCCAATGAGCTTAAAAATGCGTTGGAATTTAGGTCAAAATCCTATGCGCTTTGGGGTATGGAAACGAATGCCTTAGAAGATTTACTTAAAATGAATTTTATAAAGGATAGCATCTTCAATACCAAGAAATCCAAGCAAATAGAACAACTACAAACTTTATATGAAACCGAAAAAAAAGAAGCGGAAATTGCCCTGCAAAAAGAAGAAATCAACACCTTAAATGAAAAGGCCAAAGTGGATACATTGACCAAAGGGCTCTATGCCGGTGGCATGTTCACCTTTGTGACCGTTTCAGGTTTGTTGTTCTTCGGATTCCGGCAACGTATAAAGAAAAACCGCATTGCCAGGGAAAAACAAGAGGCTATCTTCCAACAGGAAATTGAGCACAAACAAAAGGAATTGGCCAGCCAGACCCTGCACTTGGTTCAAAAGAACACCTTTATCCAGGAACTCATGGAGAACTTGGAAAAAATCAAAAACTCCCCGGAAAAGTTCAAAATGGAGTTTAGGCGTATCGTAATGCTATTAAAAAAGGAAAATGCTTCGGATAAGGATTGGGAGGTTTTTAAAAGTTATTTTGCCGATGTCCACAACGACTTCGACCAAAAACTTAAGACTATTTATACGGACATCTCAGAGAAGGAAATTCGTCTGGCTGCTTTCCTTCGTATGAACCTTACCACTAAGGAGATCGCAGCAACCTTAAACGTGCTCCCGGATAGTATTTTAAAGTCCAAATACCGACTCAAAAAGAAGCTGGGCCTGGACAAGGATACCGACTTGAACCAATTTTTAAACACGCTATGATGCGATATTTTACAATTCTAATACTAACATTCTCTTTTGCATCGATAATTGCCCAAAACGGTAGCAAAATGAAATTGGATAGCTTGGCCTTCGAAGCTCAAATACTGCGTTACCAGGAATCAGTAGAAAAAAATTTAGAAGAGGCTAGACTTATTGCCGATAGCCTAATGCTTAATGCAATTAAACAGAAGGAAATTTATTTTGAAGCCAAGGCATATCAACTATTGGGGCATTATTTCTATCTGAAATCGGACTTTCAAAATTCCATCGATAATTGCAAAAAAGCACTAAATCTATTGGAACAGCTTAAAATCCAGGGTCCCATGCCCAATACACTCAACCAATTAGGAATTTCGCAGAGATACCTAAGCCAATATGACGAGGCTTTGAAATCGCATCAAAAGTCGGCGGAGCTTAACGAAAGAATCAATGGAGACCCAATTGATTTGGCAAGAAGCTATTTGAATATGGGCAACCTAATGTTCGATGTTAAAAATTTGAAAGCTTCCAACAAGTACTACCAACAAAGCGAAGAAATATGTATAAAATATGGATTGAATGATTTCATCCCTAAATGTTGGGGAAATCTCGCCGCAAATTACCGTTATGAAGGCCAGTATGAAAAAGCCCTTGAATATCATCTTAAAAGTATTGCCTTGTTTGAAAAAAACCCAAGTATTGCGCTAACTCGGGAATATAATAACATAGGTGCTGTCTATGATGATTTGGAAGATTTTAACGTAGCAAAATCCTACTATTCCAAAGCATTAAGGCATTCTGAAAAATACGGGGAACCACAATTAATAGGGTTAATTTATAGAAATCTTGGGGAAATAGCAATGGTCGAGAAAGACTATGGACCGGCGGAAGAATACATTCAAAAATCAATGAACATCGCCAACAACACCCAAAATATAGAGCGACTCATACGAGGGTATGGAAAGATGGCCGAAATTAAAGCAGCTACCAATAATTTTAAAAGTGCCTATGAGTATAGGACAAAGTATAACCATTTATATGACAGCCTTAAAGGAATTGAGGTGACGGAAAGAATAAACAATCTGGAAATTAAATATCAAACCGAAAAGAAAGAAGCAGAGATTGCGCTTCAGGAAGAAGAAATAAAAACCCTAAGCCAAGAGGTAGAAATCAGCAATCTTAAAAAAGGTCTTTATGCTGGCGGAATGGCTTCTGCTGTTGCCGTTTCTGGACTTTTATTCTTTGGCTTTCGGCAGCGAATAAAGAAAAATAGAATTGCAAGGGAAAAACAGGAGGCAATTTATCAACAGGAAATCGAGCACAAACAGAAGGAGCTTACAAGCCAGACCCTGCACTTGGTACAAAAGAACACCTTTATACAGGAACTAATGGAAAACTTGGAAAACATCAAAAATTCCCCGGAAAAGTTCAAGATGGAATTCCGGCGCATCGTGATGCTATTGAAAAAGGAAAATGCATCGGACAAGGACTGGGAGGTCTTTAAAAGTTATTTTGCCGAAGTCCACAACGACTTCGACCAAAAACTAAAGACCATTTATCCGGATATATCTGAAAAGGAAATCCGCCTGGCCGCCTTTCTTCGCATGAACCTCACCACCAAGGAAATTGCGGCAACCCTAAACGTTTTACCGGATAGTATCCTCAAATCCAAGTACCGACTCAAAAAGAAACTGGGCCTGGACAAGGAAACAGATTTGAACCAATTCTTAAATACGTTATAAACCCTTAGGTCTAGTATTAAAGCTGCATTATCTTTGTGTTGTGGAAAAAGCAAAAAAAATTATTCTATTTGACGGGCTATGCAACGTCTGTAACGGTTTCGTCCAGTTCGTTATAAAACGGGATCACAAGGATGTTTTTCAGTTTACTTCCTTACAAAGCGATGTGGGCCAACGACTTCTAAAAGAACGAAAAATTGACACCACTAAAATTGATTCCGTTGTGCTGATCGAACCGGGAGTGGCTTTTTATATAAAATCCGATGCTGCACTGGAAGTAGGCAAGTCTTTAAAAGGATATAGGACAGTTTCTAAAATTTTTCAATTGATTCCCAGTAAAATACGTGATATCGTATACGATTTAATTGCAAAATATAGATACGCATGGTTCGGTAAAAGGGAAGACTGTATGGTTCCAAGTCCTGAAATCAGGGCCAAATTTCTCTAGTTATTTCGATTGGATTAACAACCATAGCTTACAAGTTACATTTTCTGGATTAAATATGGAAACTTGTAAACGTGGATGATAAAATTATAAAGACGGCACGCACAGGTTTTGTTGCAAAAGGAGTAGTTTATTTGATTACGGGTGTATTGGCCTTTTTGGCAGCCTTTAATCTAGGTGGCCAAAAAGCCGGTAAATTAGAGGTCATTGAATTTTTGGAAAAGCAACCTTTTGGGAAATTTATTTTGGTGGCACTTGGACTAGGACTTTGTTGCTATGCATTGTGGCGTTTTATTCAAAGTATCCAAGATCCTGAAAACATAGGGGATGATGGAAAAGGTACGATTAAACGCATAAGTTTCTTCATTAGTGGACTAATTTACATGGGGCTTGGATTTTTATCATTGATAAACGCATTCTCACAAACCGGAAATAATGGAGGAAGTAAATCTTCCTTGAAACCACCTGAATATCAGCAGTCCTTTTTTATTGTAGTAGGTTTTTGTTTGGCAGGAAAAAGTGTTTATCAATTTGTAAAGGCCTATAAGGGAACTTTTATTTCCAAATTCAATCTCAAGGCCATGTCGGAAACCACTAAAATAAAATTCATTAAAAATATGGGCTACGCCGGACTGTCGGCCCGGGGTATTTTAGTTGGGATCATAGCCTATTTCTTCATTACTGCCGGGCTTTCTGTGGGTAATACTTCTGGTGAAATGAAAGGCACTGAGAGCGCATTTTCCTTTTTGCAGCAAAATTCTTCTGGACCATGGTTGATGGGCATTGTTGCTGCTGGACTTGCCTGTTATGGCGTTTATATGTTTACCATGGCCCGATATCGCTCCTTTAATTAGGTTAATTGTAGATTCGATATTTTAACTGAGCTGCGGTTAATCCTTTACGGTTTGGAGCCCCTTATTTAAGGTTGTTCAATATAAAATCCAAGGTTTTATTCTCATTTTTATTTGTTTGAAAGGCAAAATTGTCATAGCTATTGGGAACGGCTAAACCTATCTTTAAGGAATGTTCAATCAGTTCTTCCCAATCCAAGGAAACCTTACCAGATAACAATATGTCCATGGATTTTTGTTGCTGATATCGCTTATATATCTTGCGTAGTCCGCTCAGGTACAATCGGTCTTTAGTAAACCCTCCTCCCCTATGGGCCCTTAGCGTAATGGAAAAAGCCGTATCCCTATCAAGTTTGTACTGGGAATGAATCATGTCAAAGGTATCGGCAAAAGTGTAGCCTTTAATCAAACTATCGGATGCCAAAACTCGATGCGACAATTCTTTCAAACGCTTTAGTGTCAAGGCACCGCTCATATACTCACTGAAAACGGCTAGTCCTTCCTGCGTCTCCACGTTTTTGGGAAATCCATTGGAAAATATTTTTAGGGGTTGGTTCTGTGCATTGAAGGTGGTAACCATGTGAACACCGATTTCATGGTTGGCCAAGGTCAGTAGTTGATTCTTGCTGAATTTGGTATTTTTCTTAATCAATAATGTCTTGGTGGCATTGCTTACCATGGCATCGGCGGCAATGCTGGTGGAATATTTTATTTTTAGGGGGAAGTCATACCTACTTGCAAATTCTTCAAAATATTCCTTGGCCTCGAGAGGGGTAAATTTTCTTTCCATATCCGGACCCTGGGTTTCATCGGTAAAATGCAATATATACTTGGCATTTTCAACGTCCTTTTCAGTCGGGGATCCATATACCCTAAGGGAATTGTAATGAAATCTGTTCTTTTGGCCAATGGTCTGGATGCATTGAACCATGTTGGAATAGTAATAGATAATCTCCTGATAGGCCGTTCTCAATTTTTCGTCCTTAATACGTTCCAAACGTTGCGAAAAGAACAAACGGTGCAATTTATAAGGGTCAAACTTTAATTTGGGATAGCGAAACTCAGGATTTTGGGTATATTTTGAAGCAAAGAAAGCGTGCTTTTCCTTCTCGATGTTCAAGGGGTTTACATAGCTTAGGAGTTCTATGCTCCTTATCAACCGGTCAAGGTTTCCATCAATTTCGAAAACATATGGATACGCGTTCACCAAATTTTCCATCATAGGTTCTTGCTTCATTTTTGGCCGATTCAGGTAGATTATTAATTTTTTGTAAGCTATACGCCATACGCGGAGAGCTATTGGCAATTAGAGTTGGTTTTTATGGTTTTCATTAACCCCTAACCACTAACGGCTAACAGCCAACAGCTTTTGTGCTTGAACTTGATACTTGAATTTGTTACTTGAACTTGATCTATTCCTCCCTATTTCACCTCTTCATAGTGGTCGTCCCAATTTTTTACTTTTGGCTTTCCGAGTTTTCCCACGGATTTGGCCACCATCATCGCTACGGTAGCATCTCCCGTAACGTTTACAACGGTTCTGCACATGTCCAAGGGTCTGTCCACCGCAAATATCAATGCCAGACCAATGGCCAATTTATCCTGTGGGAATCCAATGGATTCCAGTACGATTACAAGCATTACCATTCCAGCGCCCGGTACGGCTGCTGAACCAATAGAAGCTAACAAAGCGGTCAAAACTATGGTCAACTGGTTCGCCAAGGTAAGGTCAAAGGCCAATGCCTGCGCAATGAAGACGGCCGCGACTCCTTGGTATAAGCTGGTCCCATCCATATTGATTGTTGCCCCCACGGGTAGGACGAAACTGGAGACTTCCTTGTCCACACCAATGTGCTCCTCTACCCGTTCCATAGTGACGGGCAAGGTGGCAGCACTGGAACTTGTAGAAAAAGCCAACAACTGCGCCGGGCTCATCTTACTTAAAAATGTCAAAGGATTGTACCGGGTGAACGAGGATACAACAATGGAATAAAACAGAATCATTAATGCCAGCCCCAATACAACCACACCGGCATATTTCAAGAGAGCCAGCAATAGTTCCGGATCACTGGAAGAGACTACGACTCCGGCCAACAAAGCGAATACGGCATAGGGAGCCGTTAACATGATAAGGTCCACCATTTTCAACACAACATCGTTCAAAGAGTCAAAGAACTTTTTGAGCGGTTCGGCATCCTTTTCTCCGATCAATAACATAGAGATCCCCAAGAATATGGCAAAAAAGATTACCTGTAACATGAGACTGTTATCGGTCATAGCAGCGAGGGCGTTATCGGGGACCATATCTTCCAAAAATTTGAGCGGTCCCGCCCCTTTTTGTCTGGATGCCTCTTCCATCTTTGAAGTAACGCCGCTATCGCTGGCATAGGTGTCCGTCAATTTCGTAATGGTTTCTTCTGAAATACCCTCACCAGGCTGCATGATATTCACCAAAACCAACCCTATGGTTATGGCGACGACAGTTGTTGTAATGTAAATTAGAATGGTCCTTACGCCAATGTTCCTGAATTTTGAAATATCCTTTAGGTCTGAAATACCTTTAATTAGTGAGGCTAAAATAAGGGGGATTGCAATCAACTTCAAAAGTTTGACGAAAATGGTGCCAAAAGGCTGTATCCAGTCCCCTACAAAGTCCTTTCCCCAGGTGACTTGGGTCATCAAGAAACCAAAAAGAATGCCCAAGAGCATTCCTATCAATATTTGCCAGTGCAATTCCAGTTTACGCATATGTTAATCTTTTGGCTCAAGATACCAAATAGAAAGCAGACACGCCACTCCCCCAAAGATTAAATTTTATTCACCCTGGAAAGGAGCATATAATCCGCAAGAACCAATGCTGTCATTGCCTCCACGATGGGTACTGCCCTGGGGACAACGCAAGGGTCGTGCCTTCCTTTACCCTGGGTTTGCACAATGTTCCCTTCCTTGTCTATGGTCTCATACCCTTGGATCACGGTTGCAACAGGTTTGAAGGCTACGTTGAAAAAAATGTCCATACCGTTGCTGATACCTCCTTGCACTCCCCCACTATGGTTGGTCTTTGTGGAACCGTCCGTGTTGAAAGGGTCATTGTGTTTGCTGCCCTTCATGGTCACTCCCTCAAAACCGCTACCATATTCAAAGCCTTTCACTGCGTTGATGGACAACATGGCCTTTCCCAATTCTGCATGCAATTTGTCAAAAACAGGTTCTCCCAGCCCTACGGGTACATTTTTGGCCACACAGGTGATCACTCCACCAATGGTATCTCCGTCTTTTTTGATGGCTTTAATATATTCCTCCATTTTTACGGCCATCTCTTGATCCGGACACCGAACGATATTGTCTTCTGCCGTTTTCAGGTCCAGTTCCAAATAGCTTTTTTCCATTTTCAGGGTGCCTACTTGTGATACAAAGGCGTTGATTTCGATACCCTTTAAAAACTGTTTGGCTATGGCTCCGGCCACTACCCTACTAGCGGTTTCCCGGGCTGAGCTCCTTCCACCGCCCCTATAGTCCCTAAAGCCATATTTTTGGTCGTAGACATAGTCTGCATGGGAAGGCCGGTAGGAATCCTTTATATGGCCGTAATCCTTGGATTTCTGGTTGGTATTGTGAATGGCGAATCCAATAGGTGTCCCTGTTGTCCTTCCTTCGAAAATCCCAGAGTAAATCTCAACTTCGTCCGGTTCCTTGCGTTGGGTTACTATGGCGGACTGACCCGGTTTACGCCTGTCCAGGTCTTTTTGTATCAATTCCAAATCTAATGGGATGCCCGCTGGACAACCATCCAAGACCCCGCCGATGGCCCTGCCATGCGATTCGCCAAATGTCGTTACCCTAAATATATTTCCAAAGGAATTACCCGCCATAATCGTTTTTAATAAAAGATACCTACAAATGTAAACTTTAATAGCCTTATGGAAAATTATCCAGTCCTCTTAAACTTAAATTAACCTATTCATTTGGCCGGTAATGATAATTTAACCGTATCCTTATCAATTGATGATATGACAGTTAACCATTGCATATACCATTAGGTTTAATTTTGTGAATATTTTAGGGATGAACCCTAATAGAGGGTTTTCTTGTAGAGACAAAATACCCCAATAAAAAGAAATGGTTAACTATTTGATGTTTAAGTAGGTGAAAAAGCGGAAGTTGGAAATTGCCGTTATTTCCGATGTTCATTTAGGTACGTATGACACGTACGCCGATGAACTTCTGGCATACCTGTGCAGTATACAGCCTAAAATCCTCATTCTTAATGGTGATATTGTGGATATTTGGCAATTTAAGAAAAGCTACTTTCCAACGTCCCACTTAAACGTCATCAAGAAAATAGTTTCCATGGCCTCAAAGGGTACCGAAGTACACTATATCATGGGAAACCACGATGAGGCACCCAAAACCTTGGCAAATATTTCCTTGGGAAACATTCAGTTTTCCCGTAAGTTGGTTTTGACCTTACATGGAAAGAAAATGTGGTTCTTTCATGGCGATGTTTTTGATATACCCTGGATAAATGGCAGATGGGTGGCCCAATTTGGTAGCCTGGGTTTCGGTTTTTTGATCACTGTCAACAAATTGAACAATTGGTTCCTAAAAAGACTTCGGAAGGAAAAGTACTCCCTGTCCAAAAAAATCAAAAAGGACGAAAAAAAATCCGAAAGGTATATTTCTAATTTTGAGGAGACCGTAATCGACGTAGCCATTCAAAACCGATACGATCATGTCATTTGCGGTCATATCCATACACCCAAAAAGGAACATATTGAAAAACGTGGTGGTAGGGTCACCTATCTGAACTCCGGGGATTGGGTGGAAAATCTAACTGCCTTGGAATATTCCTTGAAACGCTGGAAAATGTACCATTATAAAAACGATAAGCTATCGCCTTTCTTTATGGACGAAGCCCTTAAGGAAATGAACCTCTATCAACTCATCGCTTCCATAGAACTCAAGGAAGAACAAAAAAGGATGCTTCCTCCTGGGGCATAATTATTTCAGTGCCTTTGCCAATATGCTTACCGGATGTTGGGCGATTCGTTTGGTGCCATCAAATATTTGATGTCTACAACTGGTACCGTTAGCAGCAATGATAGTCTCCGGTGATGCGTTGTTGACCGCGGGGAACAATTTTAACCCGCCTACGTTCATACTGGTTTCGTAGTGTTCCCTCTCATAACCAAAAGATCCCGCCATCCCACAACAACCTGAAGAAATGATGGTAACCTTATAGTTTTTGGGCAAGTTGAGAATGTCAAAGGTTACTTTTTGATTGCTCAATGCCTTTTGGTGGCAATGGTTGTGGATTTTTATGTCTGCCGATACTTCCGTAAAAAACGAGGCATCTATGTTGCCTTCTTGAATCTCGTTGGCTAGAAACTCTTCGATCAGGAAACAATTATTGGCTATCGACTCCGATGCCTCTTTATTTGCCAAAAGCCTTTTGTACTCATCCCTAAAAGATAATACGGCAGAGGGTTCCAGGCCAAGTACCGGCCATCCCTTTTTGGCAAAGTCAACTAACTTACCAGAATTCTTTTCCGCCAATCTTTTTGCCTGTTTTAAAAATCCTTTGGACAGGAAGGTCCGGCCACTTTCTGCATAAAAGAGTTCCACCTCATATCCTAAACCCACCAATAGTGCAATGGCGTCCTTCCCTACTTCAATATCCAGATAATTCGTGAATTCATCAATATAGAGGACAACTTTCTGTTTTTTTATATCTTTTTGATTACTAATATTTTGAAGGTATTTATCAAAATTAAAACTATACACTTTTGGTAATTCTCTTTCCAGTGCTACGCCCGATGCTTTTTTTAAGACTTTTCCTAAAAACTTGGAACCATAAACGGCATTGGTCAAACCGGGAACCTTGCTCCCAATTTTGTTTAATTGGGTATTGTAGGCGAACAATTTTCCGCGTAAAGGATATCCATTGGATTCCTGATATTGGTAAAGAAATTCGGCTTTCAAAGTAGCGACATCTACATTGCTTGGGCATTCGCTGGCACATGCCTTGCAGCTCAAACACAGGTCAAAGACCTCTTTGAGCTCCTGGCTGTCAAAACCATTGGTCTTTTTAGGGTTCGTTAAAAATTCCCGTAAGGCGTTCGCCCTTCCCCGGGTTGTGTCCTTTTCATTTTTGGTAACGTGATAGCTGGGGCACATGGCGCCATTCATCAGATGGGTCTTTCTGCAATCCCCACTGCCGTTGCATTTTTCGGCAGCCTTTAGGATTCCCTCACTGTCCGAAAAGTCCATTAAGGTCTCTATTTCCGGTTCGTTACGGTCAATCTCATAGCGGAAGGATTCATCCATGGGATAGGCATCTACAATTTTCCCCGGATTGAAAATATTATGGGGGTCGAAATAGGACTTGATCCGCTTGAGCAGTTCGTAGTTCCTTTCCCCGATCATTAAGGGCAAAAACTCAGCGCGGACAATGCCATCACCGTGTTCCCCGCTGAACGAACCTTTGTATTTCTTGGTGAGTTTCGCCACGTCCGTGGTAATTTGGCGGAATAGGGTAACGTCTCCCCGTTTCTTAAGGTTAAGAATCGGTCTTAAATGAAGTTCGCCCGCTCCCGCGTGGGCATAGTACACCGCACTTTGCCCGTACCCCTTCATGATTTGGGTGAATTCACCGATAAAATCCTTTAAATCTTCTACGGCAACCGCGGTATCCTCGATACAGGCAACCGCTTTCATATCCCCCACGATATTTCCCAACAGCCCAAGGCCCGCCTTTCGCAACTCTATGGCCTTGTTGATATTTTCACCGAAAAGAACAGGGCTGGCATAGCTTAAGCCCGATTTTTCAATGGTCGCCATCAGTTTTTTGACTTCCGTTTCCAAGGCATGCTCATCATCGGCACTTACCTGCAACATCAACAGCGCGGCTGGGTCGCCCTCTACAAAGAACCTATTCGCCAATTGTGAACGATTGTTTTTGGTGCAATCCAGGATTACCTTGTCCATCATTTCACAAAGCTGAAGGGAATGTTCCATGACAGGAACAACATCCATAAGGCAATCCTCCAAAGTGTGGTAATGCGTCACGACCATGGCCGATAATTTTGGTGGCAGGTCATCCAATTGGAGGGTGATTTCGGTAGTAAACGCCAAGGTGCCCTCACTTCCACATAGTAATTCTCCCAAGTTTAACGTTGGTCTTTCTCCGCCAAAGATTTCGGATTTCAAAAGTTCGTCAACCGCATATCCCGTATTTCTTCGATGGATGGACGGCTTGGGAAACTCTTTGATTATTTCATTTTTTATATCGTTATTAGCCAGTTCTTTGGATATGCTTTTGTAAATAGAAGCTTCAAATGAATCTGATGATTCGATTTTGGCCAATTCAGAGGCTGTCCTTGCTTTGAATTCGGCCTCACTACCGTCGGACAAAATGGTTTTTAGCGAAACTATTTTGTCCCTTGTCACCCCATATTGAATGGATGTGGTACCGGACGAATTGTTGCCTACCATGCCCCCGATCATACATCGGTTCGAAGTAGACGTGTTGGGGCCAAAAAAAAGACCGAACGGTTTTAAATATAGGTTCAGTTCGTCGCGGATGACCCCGGGCTGTACCGTTACCTGTTTTTTCTCGGTATCTAAATGTATTATTTCCGTGAAATATCGGGACACGTCCACCACAATACCATCACCAACACATTGTCCCGCAAGGGAAGTCCCTGCCGTTCTTGGGATTAGTCCAACCTTATGCTCCTTTGCAAAGCCTATCAACTTTTTGATATCTTCCTTGGACTTAGGGAATGCCACTGCCAAGGGAATCTTACGATAAACAGAAGCATCCGTGGCATATAGTGACTTGTACAGGTCGTCTATCTGAAGTTCTCCTTCTAATTCTAGTTGTAAATGGGACAATAATATATTCAAGGTAGCACAATTTTGACCGCTAAATTAAGTTTTATTGTCTGAGCAACATATACAACAATGTTGCTTTTTGTTATTAATCAAAAATCTAGAATACATGAAAGTTTTAAAAATTTTATCCTTTTTCTTGTTAGTGGGAACAGTTTCAGTAAACGCCCAGGAAATTTCCGATCATGCCCTTGGTTTGCGTTTGGGCGATAGCGACGGTTTTGGAGCGGAAATTTCCTATCAAAAATCAATAGGTAGAAGCAACAGGGCCGAGTTTGACCTTGGCTGGAGGGACAGTAGGAACTACGATGCATTTAAATTAGCCGCGCTTTATCAGTGGGTACGACCCATTGAGGGAGGATTTAACTGGTACTACGGCGTTGGTGGCGGTTTGGGAAGTGTTGATTTTCCAAATATTCCAGGGGTAGACGATGAAGGCGGACTCTTTATTTTTGCGGCCGGGGACATTGGGGTGGAATACAAATTTGACATTCCATTGCTCTTATCATTGGATTTTAGACCGGAAATAGGTGTTCTAGGCTATGACGGTTTCTCAGATAATTTTGATTTTGACATCGGACTTGGTGTACGGTATACATTTTAATGACTCACTTCCTAAGAAAAATAAAAGGCCCTTCAAGATATTTTTGAAGGGCCTTTTTTTATCCTATGGGATAATAGTACATTTGTTTTTTACTAAAAATAGGATATGAGAAGTTTATTGTTGTTTTCGCTATGTGCCATGGCACTAAGCAGTTGTAACCAATCAATGGATGGCTATACCATCAATGGATCCTTACGGGGAGATTTGGAAGATGGTACGCAGGTTTTCCTCAAGACGATTGGTGAGGGCAATCAGCCCATTGAAGTGGATACCACCACCATTTCCCAAGGAAAATTCGAATTCTCCGGAGTGGCAGAAAAACCAGAGTTATATTACATATTCGTGGATAAGGCCCAAGGATATACCGCCGTAATTCTTGAAAATGGCGATATCGATTTTGAGGCATCCATCGACAGCCTTGGCTTTGCGGATATTGGAGGTACGCCCCAAAATGATTTTTTTGCAAATTACATGGAGGAATCCCGAAAAATTTCATTGCAGGCGAAATCCATTCAGGAGGATTTACAGCGTGCAACAACCTCAGGTGGCTCGCCCGAAAATATTGCGGCCCTACGTGACGAAATGCAGGAACTTACCGAAGAATACCAAGGTTTTGAGACGAAATTTGTTTCGGAGAATCCCAATGCCTTGATATCCGCATTGCTTTTGGAGCGGTCCATAAGTACAAAGACCATTGAATCATCCAAAGCACAGGAACTATATGATACTTTTTCGGCTGAAATCAAGGATTCAAAACCGGGACAACGAATTTTGGATTTGTTGGAACGGCTTAAAGCGTCCGAAGAAGCCGATAAGAATACCTCCATTGGTGCAACGGCACCCAATTTTTCAGGTCCAAATCCCAATGGGGAAACCTTGGAGCTCAAAAATTTATTGGGAAAGGCGACTTTGGTGGATTTTTGGGCCGCTTGGTGCCGACCTTGCAGGGCCGAAAACCCGAACATTGTTTCAGTGTATAAAAAATACCATGATAAAGGACTGAACATTGTAGGCGTTTCTTTGGATAGAACCGCAGATGCTTGGAAAAAAGCCATTGAGGACGACGGACTGGAATGGAACCATATTTCCAACATCGCTTATTTTGACGATGCAATCGCCAAACTCTATAATGTTGATGCGATACCTGCCGCATTCCTGTTGGATGAAAATGGGGTCATTGTTGCCAAGAACTTACGAGGCCCTGCCCTGGAAGAAAAGGTTGCGGAACTCCTCAATTAAACGAAAGATTCATGAATAAAAAAGGCCAAGATTTTACACTTGGCCTTTTTTATTTTATTCAGGTTTCGGTTAGAATTTGCCCCTTACGTCTAAAAATGTACCTGTTACGGTCGTATCTCCCGTTCTCGTAACGGAACCAAAAATGTTGACGGCATTATTTTCTCCGATGAATTCCACAGATGCACCATCTTCCAGGATCAAATCCCCGTAAATGGTCAGGTTACCCTCTATTCTTAGCGTCGCACCTGATTTAACGGTGACATCTCCCCTTCTGGAATTTCGTGCCACGGCAAAATGTCCGTTCAACTCAAATAGGGCATTTTCGTGTATCACGACTTGATTTCTTACGGTCCAGGAGCCACAAAGTAAAAGTTCACCATACACATCAAAATCAAAAAAGCGTTTTGAACCTCTGTAACTTTGAGTAGATCCTGAATCTACGTTCAAGTTAGAACTACCGCTGTAGCCACTTAAGTTGGAGCATCTGGCCACCAAACTTTCATCAGGTCTGTTCAATTTAATAATTTGCAAGCCTTCCAAACCAGAAGCGGCGAAAATAAAATCGTCTTTGGAGGCCACAAAGTTGATGGAGCCCTCCAATTGGATGATACCCACCAAACTGGTATCGGCATTTTCCTTGTCTTCGGATAGACAAAGTCCGGCACCTCCGTTTGCCATTAACAATACATTGTCATTCGTTGCCACGGCATTGGTAACAACATCGGCAGCGTCAACGGTTTCGGGGTTCAATAAAATAGGAATATATTCCACAAAGTCACCCGTACTTCCATTATAGACCCCGGCGCCTTTGGAGCCTTCCGAAACAATAACGTTGGGGCCATAAAAATCCAATGTTCTCTTCGTGTTTTCCCCAAAATCGGAATCAATAGCGATGTCCTTTATGGTATTCAGGCTTTGATCCAAAATAGAAACGCCTGCACTGGCATCCAATACGGCAATGTTGGATTCATTGGCCGCAACGGCCCTTAAATCTGCATAAGGAGCTTCAACAACCGTGCTTAAATCGGATTTATTATACACTCTTACAAAACCTTGCTGACCACTTGTGACTATCACTTTATCAGAAACGACTTCCACATCCGTGGCATTGTAACCATCCTGAAAACCATAGGTTATTCCGGCATCCAGGTCAAATCGTCCGTCAGGGGCATATATTTTGGCCACAAAGGAATTGGCGGTTGCGGTAACTGAAAGCTCGGAATCAACTCCCCCTGCCAAATAAACATAACCATTATCGTGTGCAATGGCATTGATGTCTGCATTGGTATAATACAGTCTTGAGGACACCTTTGGATTTCTAGGGTTTTTCACATTTATAATATCCACGGCACCGACAAAACTGGCATCTACCGTATTGTAGGAAACATAGGCATAGTCCCCTTCCACTGCCACGTGGGACGCAGTCAGGTTCTCACCGCCTTGAAATGACGGTACATCTACCTGGGCCACCAAGGTCAACGGATAATCCCCTGCAGGTTGTGCCTTTGCGCTGGAAGCGTATTTGCCTGTTATAGTAGCTTCGTCCAAGATGTCAAGCACACCGGCTTTATCATATAAAACACTATTTTCCAAAAGTGTTTCATTGGACTCCAATCTCAGGTTGTCCCTGTTGTTTGGATCTTCATACACGGTGGTTTCGTCACTACAGGAAAAGAGCACTGCACCTATAGTGGCAATCAAAATGGGGAATCTTCTTATCATTGGTAAAAGATTTGGTTTTTATTCAGTCCATTAACAACGAACCGACCCCGTATTCCTTATGATTTCGTAGTCTTTTTCGATAAAATACAAGAAAAAAACTATAAAAAGTAAAAATCTGTAAGAATAGTATTACTTAATTGAGTTTTCCCAGTTTGGCCAGTACAAAAAGCAGTATGATGGGTATAGCCAATAAGATGACCATCAACGTATCCGTAGCCAAAAGATTTGGCATAAAAATTAGGGTGATCAAGTAGCCACCTACCGCTCCACCAAAGTGTGCAGTATGGCCAATATTGCCCAGACGACTTTTCATACCGTAAATGGAATACAATAAATAGCCAATTCCAAGGACATAGGCAGGAATTGGAATGGGAATGAACATAAGGTATAGACTATCATTTGGTTGTAAGAGTATGGCCGAATATAAAATTCCCGTAACCGCACCGCTGGCACCTACGGCACTGTAATAGGTTTCGTCCCTATGAAAGAACAGGGCCAGGAGACTCCCTGCTAGAAGGCTTATAAAGTAGATAATAATGAATTTTCCCTGCCCGAACCAGCTAATGACCACATCAGCAAAAAAGTATAGGGTGAACATATTGAAGAAGAGGTGGGCCACATCTACATGTAGAAACCCGGAGGTAAGCATCCGTTCCTTTTGGCCACTTCTAATGGCACCAATGCTAAATTTATATCGGTCAAAAAAATACGTATCGTTAAAACCTTTCAGGGAAACCATAATATTTGCTGCAATTACGGCTATAGTGGCGATGTCCAAGTTGTACATATAAATCCAATATTTATGCTTTCAAATATAGCTATATTTGCCCAGTATGAAAGATGCCATGCAACTACTGGTTTTTATTTTGACCTATCCTTTTTTGTGGATTATTTCCATTTTGCCGTACCCACTTTTTTATGGTTTTTCCAATTTTGCCTTCTTTTTGGTGTACAGGGTCATTGGGTACCGACGCAAGGTCGTTCAGGAAAACTTGAATTTGGTTTTCCCCAATAAAAGTCCCGAGGAAATCCATAGAATAGAAAGGGAATTCTACCGACACATGTGCGATATGTTCCTGGAAATGATAAAGTCCATGAATTTGAGCAAGGAACAGATCAAAAAGAAATACAAGGTACTTAACATTGAAGTGATCAATGAAATTGAAAAAAAACGAAGTATCCTGGTAGTCTGCTCCCACTACGCCAATTGGGAATGGAATGTAAGTATGAATAATTATATTCAGTCCAAAGGATATGCCGTCTACCAAAAAATAGGGAACAAGTATTTTGACAGATTCATTAAAAAAGTGCGGGGGCGTTGGAACACGACCTTGATTACCCAACAACAAACGGTCAAAACCGTAGTTAGGGATAAGCGGGACGGCATCATTGGTATTTTTGGAATGGTCAGCGACCAATCCCCACAGGCCCACAGGGCACAATATTGGTCCAAATTTATGGGTATCAAGGTGCCTATTTTCAATGGTGCGGAGACCATGGCTCGTAAAATGGGACTGGCGGTCGTTTTCCTAAAGGTCAGCAAGGTCAAACGTGGCTATTATCAGGCCGAATTTATCCCCATTACCGAAAACGGTAAGAATACCGAGGAAAACGAAATTACCGAAGCCTTCCTTAGATTGACGGAACAGCAAATAAGGGAACGACCGGAACATTATTTATGGACCCATAAAAGATGGAAGCACAGGGGCAAAACGCCCGCCTCATTTGCCAAGGTATCTTAACTACCTTCACTTCCCAGGATACAACCAGCTACCTTTAAGTATTTTAAATTCTAATATTTATTGATATTTTAGTTGAAATGCTAAAATCATATGGAGGTATTGGATACGCTTTACAATGAAATCATTGGATTCTTGGGAATTTCCCAGGCTTGGGAAATTATTAAATCAGGGGAATACAGTTCTTTCAGGACTTTTGAAGGGGTACAGAGCCTTATTTTTCCAATTATTCCCCTTTTGGTATTATTGGAATTTGTATTAGGGCTTGTTTACAAAAAACCTCAAACCAAGGTCTACAAGGTCAATTTTCTTATCTATGTTTTCAATAGGTTTGTAGGTCGGTTTATAGCCATAGCAATGGTGACGCTATGTATTGGGTGGTTTGAACCGTACGCCCTGATCAATACGGGACCCACATGGTATTGGTTCATCTTTGCCTATATAGTCTGGGAATTTGGGCACTTCATCTACCATTATTTGGGCCATAAAGTCCGACTCTTTTGGTGCCTGCATGCCACGCATCATGTACCGGAAAATATGAACCTGTCCGTAACCTATGCCCATTTTTTTCTGGAAGCTCCCTATGCCGATACGATTAGAACTACGGTTTGTATTTTGTTGGGCGTGGAACCGGCCATGCTGTTTTTAATCATGTTTATTGACGGTACCTACGGTGCTTTTATCCATGTTGGAGAAAATATGATCAAGGATGCCCGATTTGGGTTTTTGAACAAGATTATGCTTACACCTTCGCATCATAGGGTACATCATGCCCGAAATCCTTTATACATGGATACCAATTTTTGTAATCTATTGAATATCTGGGACCGGGTTTTTGGTACCTATCAAGAAGAACAAACGGATACAAAACCCGAGTACGGCATCACCCGAAAAGTAAATAGCGGTAATTTTATAGATGTATACTTTGGGGAAATCATTGCCTTGGCCAAGGACGTTTATCATGCACCCGGAATAAAGAACAAATTGGCCTATATTTTTATGCCCCCAGGATGGAGCCATACTGGGGAACATAAAACATCTAAAATTGTACGCGCAAATTATTTGGCGAATAAGTCGGGTTAGAGACCTGCAACTTCCTTGATTTCACCAATAATGCGGTCCGCCAGGGAATCCGCTTTTTCCTGACTTTTCGCTTCCGTATAAATTCTGATGATGGGTTCTGTATTGGATTTTCTCAAGTGCACCCAATTCTCCGGGAAATCGATTTTTACCCCATCAATTGTAGAAATTTCCTCGTCCTTATATTTATCGGCCATGGCAGATAATATCCCGTCCACATCCAATCCCGGAGTCAGCTCAATTTTCTTTTTACTCATAAAATAACTAGGGTAGCTCGCACGTAGTTCAGCTACGGTACCTCCTTTTTCGGCCATCAACATCAAAAATAAAGCGGTACCCACCAAGGCATCCCTTCCATAATGGCTTTCCGGATAAATAATTCCTCCGTTTCCTTCGCCCCCAATAATTGCATTGTTCGTTTTCATTTTGGTCACTACGTTAACTTCCCCTACGGCAGCGGCCTCGTAGGTGCCTCCATGCTTTTCAGTAATATCCCGTAAGGCTCTTGAGGAAGACAGGTTTGAAACCGTATTTCCTTTGGTTTTGCCCAACACATAGTCGGCACAGGCCACCAAGGTATACTCTTCCCCAAACATTTCCCCATCGTTGCTGATAAAGGCCAATCGGTCTACGTCTGGGTCCACAACAATACCAAAATCGGCTTTTTCCTCCACGACCATTTTGCAGATATCTCTTAAATGTTCCTTTAACGGTTCCGGGTTGTGGGGGAAATGACCGGTAGGGTCGCAGTGTAATTTCACCACTTCCACGCCCAATTCCTTCAAAAGCTTCGGAATGGCTATGCCTCCCGTGGAATTGACACCGTCTACCACTACCTTGAATTTTGCTTTTCTGATTACATCGGCATCTACCAAGGAAAGGTTCAGCACTTCGTCAATATGGATGTCAATATAGCTATCGTTTTTAATGATTTCACCCAAGTGGTCCACTTCGGAGAAATCAAAATCCTCCTTTTCGGCAATTTCCAAAATCTTGGCACCTTGGGCGGCGTCCAAAAACTCGCCCCGTTCGTTCAATAATTTGAGTGCGTTCCATTGTTTTGGGTTGTGGCTTGCCGTAAGGATAATGCCACCATCGGCCTTTTCCAATGGCACTGCGATTTCGACCGTAGGCGTTGTGGACAAATCCAAATCTATGACATCGATGCCTAGTCCCACAAGGGTGGAAACCACCAAATTCTGAATCATTTCACCGGATAAACGGGCATCGCGCCCAATCACGACTTTCAATTTGTCTTTTTTAGAATAGTCCTTTAACCAAATACCATAGGAAGCGGCAAATTTTACCGCGTCAATGGGTGTTAGGTTGTCTCCCGGTTTACCTCCAATGGTGCCTCGTATGCCTGAAATCGATTTAATGAGTGTCATAAATAATAGTAAGTTTTTGCAAATATAAAGGCTTAGACCAATTTGAAAGTTCTTCAATTCGTAAATTCGACTTTTAAAGTAAAATTCAGGTTCAATGAACTTCTTGGCCCATATCTATCTTTCCTTTAACGATGAAGAGGTCTCAATTGGCAATTTTATTGCGGATAGTATACGGGGCAACAAATACAAACACCTGCCCGGTAAGATTCAAAAGGGAATTTTATTACATAGGGCTATAGATACCTTTACGGATGCCCATAAAATTCCCAAAATGAGCAGTAAACGGCTGCATAAGAATTACAGTCATTATAGTAGGGTAATTGTGGATATCTACTATGATCATTTTTTGGCAAAAAACTGGGATATGTATTCCGATATTCCTTTGGAGAGATTCGTGGATGATTTTTATGATTCCTTGGAGACCTACTACCCCCTCCTTCCCGATAGCACCAAACATATGATACCCTATATGATTGCCGATAACTGGTTGCTCAATTATGCGAATATGGAGGGAATTGCGAACGTTTTAAGGGGCATGAACCGCAGGACCCAGAACAGGTCAAAGATGAATTTTGCGATTTTGGACCTGGAGGAACACTATAGCGATTTTGAGAGGGAGTTTACGGACTTTTTTGAGGAATTGGTTATCTTTTCCAAACAGAAATACAACACCTTGTTAACTAACAATAACCAAACCTAAACTAAATGGGAAAATATTACATACCGCTGCTCTCCCTTCTATTATTTATTCAGTGCCGAAAGGCTCCCGTACCGCCTACAGGGGTCGTGACCGAAAAAACGATGGTGGTTTCGGCCCGTGAGGAAGCCTCCAAAATTGGCGTGGAAATCATGAAAAAGGGAGGCAATGCCTTTGACGCCATGGTCGCCACAGAAATGGCCTTGGTCGTCGCCTATCCTTTTGCGGGGAATTTGGGCGGCGGTGGTTTTATGGTCTATCGTAAGGCCGATGGTGATATTGGTGCTCTGGATTACCGGGAGAAAGCACCGCTTGCGGGCCACAAGGACATGTACCTGGATTCCTTGGGCAATGTGATTCCCAATATGAGTACGTTGGGTGCCACCGCGGTAGGTGTTCCGGGTACCGTGGCGGGAATTATAGAGGTTCATAAAAAGTTTGGGTCATTACCGTTGGAAGAAATTTTTGAACCTGTTATCGCCTTGGCCAAAAAAGGGGTGCCGGTTACGGCAAATCAGGAAAAACGATTGGCCAGTCAACGTGAACTGTTCATTCAAGTGAACGGAGATAGCACCAAGTTTGCCCAAGAATTCAAGGAGGGGGACATCATTTCCTATCCGGCTTTGGCAAATACCATGCGTAGGATTGCCCAAAATGGTAGGGACGGATTTTACAAGGGGGAAACCGCCCAAAAACTGGCGGCCTTTATCCAAGAAAAGGGCGGATTTGTTACTGAGGAAGATCTGGAAAAGTATGAAGCGGTTTGGCGACAGCCCATCATTTTTAAGTACAAGGACCTACGAATCATATCTATGAGTCCGCCCAGCAGTGGCGGGGTTACCATCAATCAAATCTTTAAAATGATAGAGCCTTATGAGCTCTCGGAATTTGGCCATAATTCGGCAAAGACCATTCAATTGTTTACCGAAGCTTCAAGAAGGGCCTATGCGGATCGGAATTATTATTTGGGGGACCCGGATTTTGTTGATATTCCCTTGGATGTATTGCTGAGCGATTCCTATTTAAAAGAGCGTATGCAGAATTTCTCTTTCGAAAGGGCCACCAAATCCTCGGAGGTAGAACGAGGGAATGTGGAAATCGTGGAGAGCATGGAAACTACCCATTACTCCATTGTAGATGCTGAAGGTAATGCGGTTTCCGTTACCACCACTTTAAATGGGGCCTATGGTTCCAAATTGTATTCGGATGAACTGGGCTTTTTCCTGAACAATGAAATGGACGATTTCAGTTCCAAGTCCGGGGTACCGAATATGTTCGGACTCATAGGCGCCGAAGCCAATAGTATTGCCCCTGAAAAGCGAATGCTCAGTAGCATGACCCCAACAATCGTAGAAAAGGATGGAAAACTTTGGATGGTTGTGGGTACCCCCGGCGGTTCTACCATTATAACAGCTGTGGCCCAAACCATCCTAAATGCCTACGAGTTCGATATGAGCATGCAGGACGCCGTAAACGCGCCACGTTTTCACCATCAGTGGTTGCCCGATATGGTCATTTTTGAGCCAGACGGTTTTTCCGATACCTTAAAGGAAGAAATGAAAGCGAAAGGGTATATCATCAATGAAGACAGAACGCCCATTATTGGTAAAGTGGACGCAATTAAAATACTAGCCGATGGCAAATTGGAAGGTGGCGCAGATAGACGCGGGGATGATGCCGCTGTTGGTTTTTAAATTCAAGTACAAATTCAAGTAAAAGTTCAAATACAAGTTCAAGTACAAGATGAATTTAATTTAAAGTGCAAAGTGAATAATGAAAAGTTAAAGTTAAAAGTGAAAATGTTGAAGTAAGAATTTAGATTTTGGAATTGGGTAAAACATTTAACTTGAATTTCATATTAATAGCCAATAGCCACAAATAACAAAAAAAGTATGCTTAGAAGATTATTGAAAATCCTAGGAATTATCGTATTGGTATTTGTAATCGCCTTGGGGGTTCTTTACGCCATTTTCAACGAGCCGTTGCCCAAGGGTAGGTCGGGTCCTGAGGCGGATGCCTTGGCCGAAAAAATGCTAGCTTCCTTGAACCATGAATTGTATGAAAACACCCGATTTTTAGAGTGGTCCCTACGAAACGGTTCGCATTTGTACAAGTGGGACCGGCAATTGAGAAAAGCAGAAGTACAATGGGATGAGTACCGAGTGGAATTGGATTTGATCAATACCAGTTCCAGCATTGGTTTTAGGAATGGGGAACGCCTCAATGCCAATGAAAATGAAGACGTAGTGGCAAAAGCTATTTCCATGTTCAACAACGATTCTTTTTGGCTGGTGGCCCCGTACAAGGTTTTTGACCCCGGAACCCAAAGGGAAGTCGTACCCTTGGAAGATGGTTCAGACGGACTTTTGGTGACCTACAACAGCGGAGGTTCTACCCCGGGGGATTCTTATTTATGGGTTTTACAACCCAGTGGTTTCCCGAAAAGTTTTAAGATGTGGGTCAAAATTATCCCTATTGGCGGTGTGGAGGCCACCTGGGATGAATGGCTGGTGACGGAAAGTGGTGCGTTTCTACCCAAGTCCCATGTAATGGGTCCACTGGAATTTTCCATGGGAGAGGTAAGGGGGTATAATCAGTAATCTAAAAATTCAATTACAAATACAAACTCAAGTACAAAAAAATGGGTTTAGTTGCGAATGTAGAGTTCAGAGTTCAGAGGGCAAAGTGAAAAATGTAAAGTGAAAAATGAATAGCTGTTAGCAAATAGTTTTTGGAAGCATGAGATTCAAAATTTAAAGCGATTTGCGCATAGCTTATGGCGCATAGCATTTAGCGGAAAGTGAAAAATGTAGATTTTGCCATCAACAAACAGCCAATAGCCAAAACAATGGAAATAAAACTCTTATCCAAGAAAGACGTAACTGAAAGCCTACAAGAACAACTTTCAAAATTATACCTGCAACTCAATGCCGAATTAAAACAACTTTCCCTGAAAACAATTCTTAAAGAAGAGGGTTATATAGATATTGCCGTTTGCTTGGAGAATAATGAACTCATCGGGATTGCGATGATGGCAAATTATAAGGTGGTATCGGGATATAAAGGTATGATCGAGGATGTCGTCGTTTCCGAAACCCATCGGGGAAGGGGCATCGGCAGGAAATTAATGGATATACTTTTACTTCAGGCTGAAAAAAGACAACTTAATGATGTGCTCCTTTTCAGCGGGCATCACAGAACGGCTGCCATCGGTCTCTATAAAAGTCTGGGATTTACCTTGAAGAACAGCGGACTGTACATTAAAAAATTCCAGTAGCCCTATACCTTTTTTACGTGCTGTAATTGGTTTTTAAGTTCCTGCATGGATTCCTGTAACTGCTTTAGCAAGCCATTGTCCGTAGTGGCATCCACATTAAAGGTAATCTTACTGCTCACTTCCCAGATTTCCTGGATCAAAAAAGGTTTGATATCATACGGTGGATAGGATTCGTTTAAGGAAACCAAGGTAATGTTATTGGAATTGGGCCTTTTCTCGATTTTCTTCACCATCACGGAATCTAGCAAGACCACCACATACATTTTATTGGGACTCACATGGTCAATATGTTCTATGGCCCTCGCCAATACCCATTCGCCTGGACGCAAATTGGGTAACATACTATCTCCCTCTACCTGAAAACCCCGGTAGGTGGCATTCCGGAACTCCGGTATGGGCAAATCGAATGCCGGCAATTGTTGGTACCAGCTGGTATCCGAAATATTCTGTGGATAACCTGCCGCTGCCTTTGCATTGACCAACACCATATTGTCCCGATCGGCACTGTCCACGGTGACCACTTTGGGAATGACGCTCGTTTTGGAGGTTTCCAAATATTGGTTGTCACTTTCACCGAACAACCACAAGGGATTGATTTTAAATTGTTTTAGAAGTTCCGCTACCACTTTACCGGATAATTTGGTCCTACCCCGTTCAATATCGGCGGTGGTATTCTTAACGCCGAGGAGCTCCGCAAACTCGGCCTGAGTGAAGCCCAATTCCCGGCGAACATCGGTAAATCTTTTGAGTGTCAATTCGTTTTCCATATTCAAATATAGTCAATATGGATTATTTCCAAAATAAAATTTGGATTATTTCCATAATTAGGAATAAATCCATAATTTTGGAATAATTACAAAATCAATTAAAAGAAAATTGATATCAGATAAATCAAAATATACAATTAGTAACCTCGAGCGCTGTAGAGAGGTTTATTGTTTCGAATCATTTGGATTAGGTCTCGACTGCGCTCGACCGGACATTCGAATTGATTTTTGATTTATTATCGAAATTGAGAAGATGAGCATGG
>NZ_VUOE01000002.1:766664-881750 GCF_008386635.1 Maribacter flavus
GGTAACCTCGAGCGCTGTAGAGAGGTTTATTGTTTCGAATCATTTGGATTAGGTCTCGACTGCGCTCGACCGGACATTCGAATTGATTTTTGATTTATTATCGAAATTGAGAAGATGAGCATGGATTTTAACCGAATCAAGGAAAAATTGAACATTCTGGCCGATGCCGCCAAGTATGATGTTTCCTGCTCCAGTAGCGGAAGCAATCGGAAGAACACGAATAAGGGACTTGGAAATGCCAGTAACGGAATCTGTCATAGTTATTCTGAGGACGGACGATGTATTTCCCTTTTAAAGATACTACTTACCAACCATTGCATTTACGATTGCGCCTATTGCGTTACCCGAAAAAGTAATGACATAAAACGGGCCGCCTTTAAAATTCAGGAAGTAGTGGACCTTACCATCAATTTTTATAGAAGAAATTATATAGAGGGTCTTTTTTTGAGTTCCGGAATTTTTAAGGACCCGGATTATACCATGGAGCGTCTGATCGCTGTGGCCAAGAAACTGCGTTTGGAGGAAAATTTTAACGGTTATATTCATTTAAAGTCGATTCCTGGGGCCAGTGATGAACTCATGTATGAGGCCGGATTGTATGCTGACCGATTATCGGTCAATATTGAAATCCCCACAGTATCCGGCCTTAAACTATTGGCACCAGATAAAAAGCACGAGGATTTTGCAAAGCCGATGCTCAAGGTCAAGAACGAAATCATCCGATTCAAGGAAGAACGTAAACTTTTAAAAAGTACCCCAAAATATGCCCCTGCGGGCCAAAGCACCCAAATGATTGTGGGCGCTACGGGAGAATCGGATAAGGATGTAATGTACTCAGCCAACCATTTTTACAAGAACTTTCACATGAAGAGGGTGTATTATTCAGGTTATGTTCCGGTGAGTAATGACAACCGACTCCCCTCCATAGGTACGCAGGTGCCCATGCTCAGGGAAAACAGATTGTACCAGACAGATTGGTTGTTGCGGTTTTATGGTTTCTCCGTGCAGGAACTGCTCAATGCAGAGTATCCCAATCTGGATATGGATGTGGACCCAAAATTGAGTTGGGCCTTGCGGAATATGCAACATTTTCCAGTGGATGTAAACAAGGCGGACATTTCCGTTTTGGCACGCATTCCTGGAGTGGGAATGACCTCGGTCCATAAAATTATGAAGGCCCGTAAATTCCGAAAATTGGATTGGGACCATCTCAAAAAAATGGGGGTGGCCCTCAACAGGGCAAAGTATTTTATTCTGTGTGATTCCCGCCATTGGGAGCGCAGGGATTTGGACCCGCAACGTATTAAAGGATTGATTTTAAGTACATCCTACGGAAAATTTAGACCTCAGTATTCCAATCAATTATCACTTTTCAATTAAAAGAGTAGCCTCATGACAGCAACAAAGACTTTTATTTATGACGGTAGCTTTAACGGTTTTTTGACCGCCGTATTCGCAGGGTTTGAACAAAAATTGCCTTTTGCAGATATTCAAAAGGAACGTTTGGCACAAAACGGACTTTTCTCCGAAACTGAGACCATTTTCACCAATATCGAGTTGGCCAAAAGGGTATGGAACGGTATTAATGGCCGAAGTAATTCGGCCATTAAGAACATTTACTTTTCTTTTTTGAGCGGGGAGAAAAATCTGGAGCCCCTACTCTATCAATACATCCGAAAAATCATGGGTTCCAAACACGTTGCATCCGACTTTTCCGATGCCTGCATTTTAAAAATCAGTCAGACGGCACAAAAAGTACATCGGGAAAAGCACCGTATGGAGGCATTTGTTCGGTTTCAATTGACAAAGGACGGCATCTATTTTGCGAACATAGAACCTGATTTTGATGTACTTCCTTTGATTTCCAAACACTTTAAGGAGCGCTATGCGGACCAACCGTGGATTATTTATGACTTAAAGCGCAACTATGGTCTGTATTATGATCTGCATGGGGTGGAAATCATTACGATGGACCTTTCCAACGGTTTTGGCAACAGTATCCAAAAAAGTGTCGCAATGACGAACGAAGAGTATGATTATCAGGATTTGTGGAACAATTATTTCAAAAGTACCAATATCAAATCCCGTATCAACAAAAAACTACATTCTCAACACATTCCCAAACGTTACTGGAAATATTTGAGTGAAAAGAAGGAGGCGGTTTAATAAACTAGCTTAAGGCCAGATCGTGACGCATTCCTAGGAAACCATCTCTTAGGTTCAAGGCCTGCCAGGGAGGCTATAAAGCGGGTAAGCCTTTGAAAATTGAATTCTTCAATAGAGCCCAAAACAATAGTATTGTTAAGGCTGATTGTACGCTTTAATTTTTTGAAAGAAATCCGCTCGCATTCGGTCGGCATCAAAATCCTTGTAATAAAATACCTTTCTGCCACCGTTGTCCTTTGAGGTGGTGATCTCCACTTCCTCCACCCACTCCGGATGTAAAAAAGCATTTACAATGGATAGGTCCCAGATGGTTCTTTGGGTTCGGCCGCCATCTATATGGTCGTCCCAAACCTTTAAAAGAAAGTCTCCCAAGAAATGATTCTCCAATTGGGTACGGGTTTCTTCATACTCAAAGATCATTTTACTGGCGACGCTTATGGGAATGATGTGCATTTCCACAGACGAAAACAATAAATGGGTCAGGGCATAGGGGTCCATGGCACAGTTAAAATCATCCCGCCTCAAAACACCTTTTTCAAAATCATACGTACTTCCCAGCCAATAAAGTCTAATGTTATCCGCAATACTTGGTTCGATAAATACAGCGGATGCCACGTTTGTCAAGGCCCCAAGCGCGATTACATTTATCTTTTTACCATTTTTTTGCGCTTTCGCCTGTTTGATTATTTCATAGGCAGCAGCGGAATGTTGGGCCCGGTCTCCCCAATCGTACATGCGGGATGCTCCTCCCCTGTTGGTCTTGGTATTCAACCCCATAATCCCCAATAGTGTCTGATTGAGTCTGTGACTGTCTTCCATACTATTTTCGGTAGTCCATTGGGAAGCCTGCCATTGAGTGGCGTTTAGGGCTACAACATCCACGTTGTCGTTCATCAAAATGATGCTAAGCGCGTAGGCGTCATCCACTTCATTCGCCGTATCAGCGTCCAGTAGTACCTGGGGTTTTGTCTGTGCGAACCCTTCCATTGAGAATATCCCCACTAGTATAAATAAAACAAAAAACTGGTCCGTGAGCTTCATTTGGAAAGCTATTTTAATTAAAATAGAAAATTACAATTAGGAAGAACGCTCCCCAACGAATTGGTCGCTCTTATTTTTGAACAGGACATTAAAGGTCGTTAAACTTCCATAGATCCTCGTAATGTACTGTTGCAGGTCCACTTTTTCCTGATCGTCCAGATTTTTACTGGCATTGATTTTTTGTTCCATGACCCGGATGCGGTCGCGCACCATCACTATTTTGTGAAAAAAGGTGTCTATCGGGATTTCCTTATTGCTCAAACTGGAATCGCCAGGTTCCAAAACCAAATTACCACCTTTCCATTTATCGGCAATCGCTACCTGTTCGGTTACATCGCTCCATCTTTTTAAAATCGACATTAATGAGGTCTCCACTTCCAAAAAGCTTACCGTATCCACGTCGTTTTCCAAGGCTTCGATTACTTCAAAACCTTCATCGATTTTAATGGTCTCCAGGCCTTTGTCCATAAAAGTTACCCAATAGTGTTTTGAGGAGACGTTCGTTACCACTCCCATTCCAAATTCTGCGTGCTTAATGCGCGACCCAATTCCTAATAATTGCATAGTTCCTGTTTGATTTAAAAGCTAAGGTAGCACCTCTGTTAATTTTCAACAAGGAAAAATTGGGTAGGAATACGATAAACTTCCCTGTAAGGCCTTCTGTTGTAAATATGCGGAACTTCCATTACATTTAAGGTCAATACAACCTAAAACATCATGAAATGAGCCATAACAAGTCTTGATACCCACCAAGATGGTTATAGGCGAATTACATCTGACCTTTGAATAACAATTAAAATAAACTGATGAAAAGACATTTTTTGTTTATACTCATAGCTATGTTGACAATAGCCTGTAAGGAAGAAGCGAAACAAAACGAAACTCCTGAGGAGGCGGCTCCCGCCAAACTTAAAGCCCTGATTTTGGACGGACAGAACAACCATTATGTTTGGCCAAAGACCAGTATGATGATGAAGGATTATTTGGAGGAAACCCAGCTATTTGATGTGGATATCCATCGGATGGATTCCGTTTGGTTGGGTATAAAGTATAATGAATCCCGACCTGAACCCTACACTTCCTTTATTGAAAAATACCCTTTGGATTCCACAAACTATGGGATTTCCCATCAACCGATACAATCATCCAATTTCTCTATGGATTTTGAAAAATACGATGTCATAATTTCCAATTTGGGTGCGGAATCACCCCTTTGGCCAGAAGCTACGCGGGCAGATTTTGAAAAGTACATTGCCAACGGAGGTGGTTTGGTCGTGGTCCATGCCGCCAATAATGCTTGGGGCGACTGGGATGAATTCAATAAAATGATCGCTCTGGGTGCCTGGGGCGGTCGGGATGAAAGTACGGGCCCTTATGTTTATTATAATGATTCTGGAGAGGTGATTCATGACGCTGCCGCCGGTGTTTGTGGTTCCCACGGACCCGAATATGAATTTCCCATTACGACGCGTGCACCGGAACATCCTATTATGAAAGGACTGCCCACCACTTGGATGCACACGCAGGATGAATTGTACGAACGTATGCGCGGTCCTTTTGAGAATGCCACCATTCTGGCAACCGCTTTCGCCGATGTAGAACGCAATGCCCCACCTTGGAACCCCGAGGTAAAAGGCTTGGGCCAAAACGTACCCATGCTTATGGCCATTGATTATGGAAAGGGAAGGGTCTTTCATACTACTTTGGGCCACTTTGATTACTCGATGGAATGTGTCGGGTTTATAACCACACTACAAAGAGGTTCTGAATGGGCCGCAACCGGAAGCGTTACGCAGGAGTTGCCTTCCGACTTTCCTTCTGAAACTGGTACATCATCCAGAAAATGGAAAGGTTGAGTAAAAGTGTTTGGCGAATTAATCCGGTTGACCTTCGCAGCCTTCCCTCCTTCGGGTATCGATTAAATAAATAATTTTCCATACACCCTGTTGCTTGACCATTTGAAAGGAGTTTACCCCACAATGGCTAAAGGTGTCGTTTACCCAAAATTCGTAGGGTGTCCAGGCGTTCGCCATGGCGCCATCAATCTGTATGGAGTAATCCAATAACTTTTCCCTGAATTTGACGGAGTCCGGAATGCTGATAATGGAGCGGATAAGGTCCTCGAAATTTTCCTGTCGCAAAATGGTCTCCCCATCCTTCCCCGTCCCTATGGTCTGTAAAACGATTTTTTCCGAAACGAGGTTTGCCAATCCCGCGGAATCCTGGGCATGAAATGCGGTAAAGAATTCGTCAACTTTATTTCTAATGGTGTCCTCATCGGTGGACTGTCCGAAGGAAATTAGGGTACTTGCTATAAATAGGGATGTTAGTGTTCTTCTCAAAATGAAAAATTTTAATTCGCAATTAAAGATAACATAAATCCTTGCCGTTCAAACTTTGCTGTAAATTTTATCTCACCAAAACTCATTACTTTTGCTTGGAACAAAAATATCTTTATGTCTACTGCAAAAAAGGAATACAAGCGGGTAACGGTCAAATCCTTGGTCGAAATGAAAAGCAATGGGGAAAAAATATCCATGCTTACGGCCTATGACTATTCCATGGCTAAAATTGTAGATGCTGCCAAAGTCGATGTTATTTTGGTGGGCGATTCCGCAAGCAATGTTATGGCCGGCCACGAAACTACCCTGCCCATTACCTTGGACCAGATGATCTATCATGCATCCTCCGTTATAAGGGCAGTAGAAAGAGCTCTGGTCGTTGTGGACCTGCCGTTTGGTAGTTACCAAAGTGACCCCAAGGAGGCCCTTAGGTCTGCCATCAGGATTATGAAGGAAAGTGGCGCCCATGCCGTAAAGGTTGAGGGGGGCGATGAAATAAAGGAATCCGTAAAGCGCATCTTGGCCGCTGGTATTCCCGTAATGGGGCATTTAGGGCTTACGCCCCAATCCATTTACAAATTTGGTACCTACACCGTACGGGCGAAAGAAGAGGAAGAGGCACGAAAATTAATGGAAGACGCAACGATGTTGGAAAAATTAGGCTGCTTCAGCATTGTTCTGGAAAAAATACCCGCTGCCCTCACCAAAAAGGTTTCGGAACAATTGACCATACCCACTATTGGTATTGGTGGTGGGAAATATGCGGACGGACAGGTACTGGTAGTACACGACCTGTTGGGCATGACCCATGAGTTCAATCCCAGGTTCTTAAGGCGCTATATGAACTTGTACGAAGAGATGGGCAATGCCATATCGAACTATGTGAAAGACGTGAAATCCTTGGATTTTCCAAATGACGAGGAACAATATTGAGGATCATGAAAACAAACGGTAGCAAGCATTTGAGTCGGATTTTGATCATCCTTTTGGTGCTTTTAAACATTGGCTGTGATCAAGTTTCCAAAAAGGTCGTACGTGAAAACGTTTCCTATCAAGAGTATATCCCGCTGATCCAAGATCATTTCATTCTTACCAATGTGGAAAATACCGGGGCCATGTTGGGATTCGGGGCCAACTTCCCACCCGCTCTAAAGGTAATGCTGTTCCAAGTACTTCCACTAATCGTACTACTAGTCTTGTTGTATAGAATCCTCACGAGAACCCATACAAACAAGTGGATGCTATGGGCTTTTGCCTTTGTAATTGGCGGTGGAATTGGGAACCTCATTGATAGAATCGCCTTAGGGTCGGTTACCGATTTTTTCCAAATACGCTTGGGCTTCTTTAAAACAGGTATTTTCAACATGGCGGACGTCGCCGTAACTACCGGGGTACTCCTGATTCTATTTTTGAGCCTTTTCGGGAAAAAAATCACCATATAATAGGTATGGATGCTTCGGAAAAGGTAGTGTCCACTCCAAAAAACCTTCAGGTTTTATATGAGGACAATCATCTTATAATCGTAAATAAAAGGCCTGGCGATATCGTACAAGGGGATAAAACCGGAGATACGCCCTTGAGCGAAGTCGTCAAGGAATATCTGAAGGAGAAGTATAACAAGCCTGGCAATGTCTATTTGGGTGTGGTCCATAGATTGGACCGACCAACATCCGGACTAGTGGTTTTTGCCAAAACCTCCAAGGCACTGCCAAGATTGAACAAGCTCTTCTCCGATAAAAAGGCAAAAAAGACCTATTGGGCCGTGGTAAAGGATGCACCTTCAAAAAGTGCCGATACCTTGGTCCATTGGCTCAAAAGAAATCCGAAGCAAAACAAGTCGTATGCCCATGAAAAGGAAGTACCGGACAGTAAAAAGGCCGTTCTGGACTACCGGATGCTCAAAGCCTTGAAGACGTATTTTCTTTTGGAAATCGATTTAAAAACGGGTAGACACCATCAGATTCGCGCTCAATTATCGGCCATAGGATGCCCCATCAAAGGGGATTTAAAATATGGCTTTTCCAGGAGCAACAAAGATGCGAGTATCCATTTGCATGCCCGAAAGCTGGAATTCTTGCACCCGGTAAAAAATGAGCCTTTGACCATTGTAGCGCCTCTCCCCAAAGATTTCATTTGGGATGCCTGTTCATAATTTTTGTACATTGGGCTTACTAAACACCATAATCATGTACAAGAAAATCTGTACACTTTTTATTTGTGCTCTGTTTTATAATTGTGGTAGTTATAATTCCATAGACACATTTTATAATGCACATAAGAACGATGCCCAAGTAACGGCCGTTAGGGTACCTCAATTCATGCTCAAATTGATAAGTGGCATATCGCCTGAAATGCAATCCCTTATTGGAAACACTCGGGATTTACGATATATGAAGTTTCCCAGCACAACACCCGCAAGGACCCAATTCTTGAACCAGCAAATGAACGGGATTACCGGCAATTCGTTTATAGAAGTCTACCGAAAGAACGACGATTTAAAAAGAAACGTGGTTTCCATACGTGAAAAACGAAACAGTGTAAAGGAAATCCTCATTTATAATAACAATGCCGAAACTGGCTCTTTTTTGTACTTCAATGGCGATTTTGACCCGATAATAGTCCGTGAGATGGCCCAGAACAATGAGTTTGAAACACTCGGAAATAATGTAATCAAAGAATTTGCACCCGGCATCAATCCTGAGAACTGACCTTTTGCTTTTTCGATGCTCGGAAACTTTCAATAACCACGGAACTTAAAATCAGTGCTCCCCCAAAAAGAGTCGTGGCCTTTGGGATTTCGTTCAAAAATAGGGCTCCGATTAGAATCCCATAAATAGGCTGGACACTGCTCAAAATGCTTACAGTTGTGATACTGAAATGTTTGAATGTCATGAGGAAGAGACTATGCCCAATGGCGGTGGTTAGGACCCCCAAGGCTAGAAGTCCTTCCCACTGCCCCAAGATTTCCTTTGGAGTGGTAAAAAACAAGGCCGGTAACATCAAAATCGCTATCGTCCCCGTTTGATAGACCATTAAAGTGGTTCCCTGGTATTTTTCCACCTTCAGTTTTAATATGATATTCCGCAAGGCATAGGATACGGCCGAGACCAACCCCATTAAAATGGCCAAGGTATTGGAATCCCGTAAATTGAAATTCGGACTCAGAAAGTAAATGCCCAACAGTACCAAGGCACCGAGCAAGAGGTGCATCCTTTGCAGTTTTGATTTTAATAAAATGGGTTCCAAAAAGGCCGTTATGACCGGATATGTGAAAAGTGACAACATGCCTATGGCAACATTGGACCATTGCAGGGCATAAAAGTAAAACAACCAATGGGCGGCCATCAATACACCTGTGACTAGTATCAAGGGGATGTCCCCATTTTTGACCTTCAATGAGATATTTCGCCACCTACAGAAAAGTATCAGCAGGATAAAAGCAATAATTCCCCGCATCCCTGTAATGACGGGAACGGGCAAATCCACAAACCTGCCCAAAGGTCCGGAGGTGGCAATGAACAGCATCGCCAGATTGATTTCCAATAAGTGGGAAACATGGGAACGTTTCATGGAGAATTATCGGGTCTGTTTCAGGGCTTTTTCGCGAATGATTTCCGAAACAGGTTTATTCTCCAAATGGCTTTCCAACCAAGAAATTATATCCAAATACAGGAACGCACGCTTTTCATAAGGGTGGTCCTCATATTTTTTAAGTTCGGCATGTAATTTTTCAAATTCCCCCCTCAATTCATTTGGATAGATACTGCCAAGATTTCTCAAAAACTTGATCATCTCTTTTTGTACCGCATGCATATCGTTCATTTTCAGCAGGAACTTATAGGTACTCTTTAATTGCACTTCCAGGTGATAGTCCATACCCGCTTCGTAATGTGCCACCAAACTCAATACCCTGGCAAAACACATTAAATCCTCGCGCATTTTTAGATTCTTGTTATTGATGATTTTTTTGAGGTAAACGATAGAGGTTTTGTTATCACCAATGCCAAAATACAAACAGGCGATCTTGTAATACAACACCATCACATGATGGGCATCGATTCTATCCTTGTGTTTGGCGATACCGTATTCAATGATTTTTACCAGATATAGGCCTTTTTCAAAGTTTCCTTCCAGAAAATGGAGATTCAGTTTATTGGCATTGAGATACAAAAAGGCCAGGGAATTAATATTATCATTCTTAGGGAAATCCTTCTCCTTCAGAACCACCTCCATTTTTTGGAGCGTTTCCTTGAATTGGGAGCTGTATTTCACATAAAAAAGGGATTCCAAAAGGTAGTGATTTCCTTTAAGGAAGAATACGGGATTCAAATAAATCATTTCGCGGTAATCGTAGAAAAGATCCACCCATTTACTAGCGTATTTATAGGAGGAAAGGAAGTCTTGGGTCAAGAAACTATACCATAAATGTGCTTTGTACAACCAGAGTTTTTCCCTAAAACCCAAGGTTTCCACATCTACCTTTGGCAAATGTTTTGAAAAATACTGCTTTACTTTCTGAAGGTCCTCATCGCTGCGTACATACCCTACCTTTAACATCATACTGTACAATTGCAGGGAAAGGTTGGAAAGTTTACTGGTGATAACGTTCTGCCCAGACAATTCCTTTGCCTGTACCGCTAATTCATCCGCTCTGTCCGGAATGCTACGGGTGATGTACTGTGTCTCTATAATTTTCTCGAATTCCACAATTTCGTAGGCGATGTTCTTTTCCTCATTTTCAATGGCCGTCGTTTTTGCCTTGTCCAGGATTTTGAGACTCTGTTTATACAGCCCTTTCTGATACAGAATGGTGGCAAAGTCCAGCTGTTCACGAATCTGAACTCGAATATTTTGGTTCACGGGATTCAGCCTGAGACTTACCAGAATCTGCTTATAGAGATGTGCCTTTAAATTGGAAAGCTGCGCTTTTTTAACAATTCCGCTGGAAAGTATTACCTTTTCATCATATCGCTTAATTTTGTCCAAAAGATTGAACAACGCTAGAAACTTTGCATCGGTATTCACCCCCAAACGACCTACATAAAGTTTAAATTGCCGCTTTTCAGATTTCGAAAGCGATTTTACCAAAACGAACAACGCATCTTTATGAGCATTTGTCATCGTAAAAATATATGTTTAAATTGTTGTAAATCAATTTATTGATATTATTGAAAAGTATATTAACGTTGTAAATATTCCTGCGAAATTTGCTTTTTTCGTCGGCAGCGTTATATATTCGTTTAACTTGCTAAAACTACATAAATATAATGAGCAAAGATATAGTACAAATTTTTGATACTACACTTAGGGATGGAGAGCAGGTTCCAGGTTGTAAATTGGACAGGGAACAAAAGTTAGTTATAGCTGAACGGTTGGACGAACTTGGTGTAAACATAATTGAGGCGGGATTTCCTATCTCCAGTCCGGGCGATTTCAAATCCGTTGAAAGTATAGCAAAACTGGTAAAAAATGCCACAGTTTGTGGTCTTACCAGGGCTGTAAAAAAAGATATCGAGGTAGCGGCGGAAGCCTTAAAATATGCAAAAAGACCGCGAATCCATACGGGAATAGGAACTTCGGATTCACATATAAAGCATAAATTCAATTCCAACAGGGATGCGATTATTGAACGTGCAGTTGAGGCAGTGAGTTATGCCAAGAAGTTTGTGGAGGATGTTGAATTTTATGCCGAGGATGCCGGTAGAACGGACAACGAATTTTTGGCCAGGGTGTGTGAGGCCGTAGTCAAGGCCGGAGCTACCGTTCTGAACATTCCCGATACCACCGGGTACTGCCTTCCCGAGGAATACGGTGCCAAAATGAAGTATTTGAAGGAAAACGTGAAGGGTATAGATAAAGCTATTCTTTCCTGCCATTGCCATAACGACCTTGGTTTGGCCACCGCCAATTCCATTGCCGGGGTAATCAATGGCGCCCGTCAGATCGAATGTACCATAAACGGAATTGGGGAGCGCGCCGGAAATACTTCGTTGGAGGAAGTGGTCATGATCATGAGACAGCACCCAAGTCTGAATTTGGATACTACCATTAACAGCCAATTGCTCTTTGATACCAGTAAAATGGTATCGAACAAAATGGGTATGGTCGTCCAACCCAATAAGGCCATCGTTGGTGCGAACGCTTTTGCCCATAGTTCTGGAATACATCAGGATGGCGTTATAAAGAACAGGGAAACCTATGAAATTATCGATCCCGCGGATGTTGGTGTTACCGAATCCTCCATTGTGTTGACGGCCAGAAGCGGAAGGGCCGCATTGGCCTACCGTGCAAAGTTGGTGGGCTATGAGCTTACCAAGACCCAACTGGACAAAGTTTATGAGGAGTTTTTGAATTTTGCGGATAGAAAAAAGGAGATTCTTGACGATGACATCCATGAAATCATTGAGTCCAGCAAGGTGAATTTACAAAGTATAGGATAAATATGCGCTTGGATATCGCTGTACTTGGAGGGGATGGCATTGGCCCGGAAGTTGTTGCCCAATCCTTAAAATGCCTACGCTCCGTAGAAGAGACCTTTGGACATACCTTTAGATTCAAGAAGGCCTTGATCGGTGCAGAGGCCATTGATAAAAAAGGGACTCCCCTACCGGACGAAACATTGAAGATTTGTAAAAATTCCGATGCTATTTTGTTCGGGGCAATTGGTATGCCCAAGTTTGATGGTAATCCAAACGCAAAGGTATGGCCGGAGCAAGGACTTTTGAAATTACGGAAGGAACTGGATCTTTTTGCGAATATCCGACCTGTCAAAGTATTTCCCGCCCTTATAAAACAATCCCCGCTCAATAAAAAGTTGATCAAGGATACCGATTTGGTGATTTATCGGGAACTATCCGGGGGTATTTACTACGGAAACAAATCCATAGATTCCGGTACCAATGTCGCCACGGACACGTGTTCCTATTCCGAAGAGGAAATCAGCAGAATAACACATTTGGCCTTTAAAGCGGCAAAGAACAGAAGAAAAAAAGTGACCTTGGTCGATAAGGCCAATGTTCTGGAAACCTCCCGTTTATGGCGGAGGGTCGTAAATTCGATAGCTCAAAGCTATCCCGAAATTGAGCTGGGAACGCTTTTTATTGACAATGCCGCGGTACAGATGATACTCAACCCATCCCAGTTTGATGTAATCCTGACGGACAATATGTTTGGGGATATTCTGTCAGACCAAGGAAGTGTCCTGGCAGGGTCTATAGGTTTACTGCCGTCAGCATCGGTGGGTACGGAACATGCCATGTTCGAGCCTATTCACGGCTCGTACCCTGATGCAAAGGATAAAAATATTGCCAATCCTGTAGCCGCTATTTTAAGTGCCGGCATGCTTTTGCAGCATTTTAAGCTCAACGAAGAGGCCGATGCCCTTGTTGCGGCCGTTTTAAAATCCTTCTCGAAAAAAATCGTTACCCCAGATATTATGGGAAGCAGTAAGTATGGCACCAATTACGTGGGCGATTTTATTGCGGACAATATCATGGAACTGGATGATCATTTTAACATGAACGATGAGAACATAGATTTGGGTAAGTCTACCATAATTTAGTTCAATACCCAACTTATTCCGATAATAGTTCCTTTATAAAACTATCGAATTCCACCTTGAATTCTTCGTATTTATCCCCTGTTGCGGGACCGTTGAATCCTGTGTGTATTTTTCGTACGTTGCCTTTTTTATCCACAAAAATGGTCGTTGGATAGGAAAGTACATGATTCAGCATGGGTAGTTTCTGTTGGGCCTTTTCTTTGTCATAGCTGCCATATTGTGCCAATAGAATTGGGTAGGAGATGCCTATTCTATCTTTGAGCCGCTGTATACTTTGTAAAGCGCGTTCCTTTGTTTTTGCCTGTTCAAAGGCAAGTGCCAATACCGCCAAATCCCCAGTTGTATGATTTTTCAAGTATTCGACAAGGAATTTGGATTCGTCCAAACAGTTTGGGCACCAAGAACCCATAAGTTGAACAATGACTACCTTATTTTCGTAGGAAGGATTGGATAGGGATACCATCTCCCCCTTTAAGTTTGGAAAGGAGAAGTCGAACTTATCATAGCCTTCTTTTATAAACGTAAGGGAATCCGGACTAGGGAGTTCATAATTTTCGTTTCTCACGGCCATGAAAGGTTCTTTAAAGTGATTGCCCGAATAGAAAATCCCGTTCATGGTACTATCCGTTACTTTTGCTTGAAACAAAAAGGCATGTGCCCCGTCAAATGCCGAAACCTTTAATGAATCCTTGTCCATGACACCTTCTAGAAATCGGTAGTCACCGGTTGTTGTTCTAAAGGTTCCTGAAACAATTCCATTTTTTTGGCTAAAAATACCTTTGCCCATATAGCTGTCATCAGTTCCCGGGCTGAACTCTGTTTCCCATATTCCGGTTGCATCGGTAGTGTTTGAATTTACATTTGAAAATCGTTCTTCAATCCCAAATTCGGCTTCAAATGGAACTACCCTATCCAAACTTTCAATGACAAATACCCCATCCATGGATTCACTATCGATCTTCGCGGAAATATAACCTTCAAAAACAGGTGCTTTTATCAGAATAGAATCCCCTTCCACCAAAATTTCATCAACCAATATGGTCTCATCCCCATTTAATATTTTCATTTGAATTGTTTCCCCTGCATTAGCGGTCAATTCAAAATTAAAGGGAAGTATCTGTTTGTCCTTCACTTCCAGTTTGGCCTGCCAAATACCTTCTTTTGGCCTACTCTTTTTTTCACTGTTTGCACAACCGCTAAGAAGCATTAATAAAATGGGAATAAAGGCTTTTCTCATAACTTTTGGATTCTATTGCGAATTAACGACTTAAAAACCTCATTTTAAAATTCGGGATAAAACAATCCGCCGTCTGTTGAATCTGTTATACCATTGTTTTATCTTTACGCGCTTTAAAATGGATCGATGAAAATATCTTACAACTGGCTTAAGCAGTTTATCAATATAGATTGGAACTCCCAAAAAACAGGAGAACTTCTAACGGATTTAGGACTGGAAGTTGAAGGAATAACTCCTTTCGAATCCGTTAAAGGAGGTTTGGAAGGCATTGTTGTAGGACATGTGCTTAGTTGTGAACAACATCCAAACGCCGACAGGCTGAAGGTGACCAAGGTCGATATAGGTAACGGAGCGCTCGTACAAATTGTCTGTGGCGCACCCAATGTTGCAAAAGGTCAAAAAGTGCCCGTGGCCACTGTTGGCACTACCCTATATACCAAGGAAGGAGAGGCATGGAAGATAAAAAAAGGTAAAATACGTGGCGAGGAAAGCCATGGAATGATTTGTGCCGAAGATGAACTGGGACTTGGGGAGAGTCATGACGGTATCATGATCCTGGATGACACTTTGAAACCTGGGACTTTGGCCTCTGAAGTTTTCAAGGTTGAGAAGGATGAAGTTTTTGAAATTGGCCTTACGCCTAACCGCGCGGATGCCATGAGTCATTTTGGTGTTGCCAGGGACCTTAAGGCGGGCTTGAAACAAAAGGAAATCAATAAGGAATTGATTACCCCGCCCGTGAGCCATTTTAATGTTTCCAACAGATCGCTGAGAATAGATGTTGATGTCAAAAACAATAGCCTTGCACCAAGATATTGCGGTGTGACAATTAGCAATATTCTGGTGCAACCGTCCCCGGATTGGCTCAAAAACCGTTTAAAGGCCATTGGTCTTACGCCCAAGAACAACGTGGTGGATGCCACCAATTATGTTCTGCACGAATTGGGGCAACCGCTACATGCATTCGATGCGAATAAAATAAAAGGGGGTAAAATTGAGGTGAAGACCTTGCCAAAAGGAACAAAATTCGTTACCCTGGATGGCGTGGAAAGGGAATTGCACGAGGACGACCTAATGATCTGCGATGCCGAAAAGCCCATGTGTATTGCGGGGGTTTTTGGAGGTATCCATTCCGGAGTTACGGAACACACTACGGCCATATTTTTGGAAAGTGCTTATTTCAATCCGGTGTCCATCCGAAAAACGGCAAAAAGGCACGGACTCAATACCGATGCTTCCTTTCGGTTTGAGCGGGGAATCGATATTGAAAATGTAGAGTATAGCCTAAAGCGGGCCGCTCTGCTGATCAAGGAAATAGCGGGTGGGGACATTACTTCGGATATTGTTGATCTATACCCAAAAAAACACAAGGATTTTGAGGTGTTTTTGGCCTTTGAAAAAATCAATAAACTAATTGGACAGAATATTCCCCAAGATACCATCAAATCCATTTTGGCTTCGTTGGATATCAAAGTACGGAACGTTACGGAAGCCGGAATGGGGCTAACCGTACCATCCTATCGTGTGGATGTACAGCGCCAAGTGGACGTTATCGAGGAGATTCTAAGGGTATATGGTTATAACAATATTGCCTTTAGCGAAAAATTGAATGCATCCGTTGCTTCCTCAAGTCCGTACGAAGATTACAAAATTCAACAGATAATTGGGGATTTATTGGCTTCCAGAGGCTATTTTGAAACGCTAACCAATAGTTTGACTTCCCCCGATTACGAAAATCTTTTGGAGGGGGATTTAAAGGAACGAAAACATGTGACCATTTTGAATCCTTTGAGTGGCGAATTATCGGTACTAAGGAAGTCATCCTTGTTCACAGCTTTGGAATCGGCCAGTTTCAATATCAACAGAAAGCGACAGAATTTAAAGCTATTTGAGTTCGGTAAGACCTACTACCATGAGGATACGGACCGCAAAGAGGACAAATATCTTGGTATCCTTTTAAGTGGTGATACTAATGCAAACAGTTGGACGGATTCTTCCAAAAAATCGGATTTCTTTCTTCTCAAGTCCATTGTGGATACTGTTTTGGAACGTTTGGGGATTCAGGATTTAAAGGTGGAACCGGACACTTCCAAATTATTTTCGGAAGGTGTCTCCTACAAAAATCATGAAGGCACGGCCCTCGTTTCCTTCGGACTCGTTAAAAAAGGGATTTTAAAACACTTCGATATTAAGCAGCAAATTTTTTATGCCGATTTTCAGTGGGACGAAGTTTTAAATAGTCTTAAAAGGACCGGTATAACCTTCAAGGAAATTTCAAAATACCCAGAGGTAAAAAGGGATTTCGCCCTACTACTTGATGATGCAGTAACCTTCAAGGATGTTTATGATCTTGGATTTAGGACGGAGCGTAAACTGTTGACGCAGATAAATTTGTTTGATGTTTATCAAGGAAGCAATTTGCCGGAGGGCAAAAAGTCGTATGCCGTAAGCTTTACGTTAAAGGATACCAATGGCACCTTGACAGATGCACAAATAGATAAGATAATGGACAAGCTGCAAAGCAACTACGAGAAGGAACTTAAAGCTGAACTACGATAGGAATTAAAAAAGGTTTACAGGAAAAAATACACTGTCTATTTCGTGTATTACCCCGTTGCGTTGTTCGGAATCAGCTGTGACTATTTTTGCCTGATTTCCTTTCGGATCCGTCAACACGATATCAATGCCCTTCATGGTAGCCGTAATTTTCTCTCCCAATATGGTTGTGAAAGAGGCCTCGCCATTTCCCCTGCACATTGCCCTTAAGATAGTGGAGGCCGATATTTTTCCCGCAATGATGTGATAGGACATAATGGCTTTTAGCTTCTCCTTGTTATCGGGATTTAGAAGTAATTTCTTGGTAACGTCCGATAGTTTATTGAAGGCGGCATTTGAAGGTGCAAAAACGGTGAATTGCGCATCGTACGCCAGCAGGCAATCCAACTCCGAAGCCCTTAAGGCTGCCAAAAGCACACTGTGCGTTTCCGTTTTTTCGGTGATAGACAATAATGAGTTTCCTATGGGAAGGAAATTTGCGGAAGTAGTTTCAAATGCATCCGTTTTAGGTTCTTGGGCAGTGCAGAACGCTGTAAAAAGGATACATAAAAAAGACACAGGGGATGTCCAGTTTTTCATTTCAAAAGGGTTCTCGGTTTGGGGCAATGGTGTTTGTTCGATGAATGGTCGTAGAACATGGACAATATACATTCTTAAGACGTATGTGCCTTCTATCAAAACATGATAATTATCAATTTTAACATTATTTTAACAATTATGTGATTTTCTTGGCTTTACTATAAATTCATTTATTGTCTAACTTTGAAAGAGTTGCTAAAAAAAAGAAATATGCTATTCCAAAGAACGAATCTACTTGAGAAGTTACGCTTAGAAAAAGAGAAGCTTAGAAAATCAGAGGAACTCATTTTGGACGATGTAAGGGCCATCCTATCCAAAGTGGACGATGACAATTCCCGCATTGCCAAAAACCTTGTCAATTCCCAGTCAGGTTCCCAGGTGAATTCCTTTACTTTCGATTTATTGGATTCCGATAAAATTTTCCATATCGATCAAATAAAAAATCTTTGTATCGATTACCGTCTCCGGTTTTTGGACACAAAATATTTTAAAGGGGAAATTCCTGCCGAAGCCTATTCAAAGATACGATCACTTGAAAAGGAGCACAATACGGAACTAAAGGGTTTCAAGATTATTGCACCTTCCAAGCTCTTTAAACTTGAGGATAAGGATGACCCACTTTTATTTGCCCCAATGGGCAACGGATATTATTATCTCATCCATAAATGGGGGAATGACCTAAATCCGTTTAGGAAATTAATGATGTGGCCATTTAAGAATGTGGGCAACCTTATTTTCGTAATAGTGCTTATCAGCTATTTGACGACCCTGTTAATTCCCAATGGCCTGTTTTCAAAATCAAATTCCGTAGCGGAATTCGGGATTCTGTTTTTCTTTATGTTCAAGAGCATCGTGGCAATAGCCATATTCTATGGATTTGCGATGGGCAAAAACTTCAGTCCGGCTATCTGGAACAGTAAGTATTATAACGCCTAGTTTTATTGGCACCGCCAAAGTGGTTGAATACACCGATGCTCGGTTCAAAATGATGGGTTCGTTTTTAGAAAAAGGTCTCTTGGGCTTGCCCGGAGGTAGTTCACTGCATGATTATCGCTCGTGGAAGCCCTTCTAGGTCGATAGCATCGATATACCTAAAATCCGGTGTTGGTGTAATACGCAGTATTCCTCCTTCCGTCCCATCAGTCTTGGCATAGCCTATCACTATATAATCATGTTCCAAATCATAGGCAATGGCCGTTGCCGACTTTATATTTAACTGTGTTATTTGTTCATTGGAGAGGAAGTTTTCAAAAAAGTATAAAGTCGCCTTGTTGGCTTGAAAATCATATACTGCCGGATTTTTGTCGCCACCATTGTCCATATTCATCGTGTAATAAAGCTTGCCAAAGGTGTCAAATGTTGCATATACGGATTGATATAGGTTCGGACGGATATTTTCTCCGTATTGGGTATAGGCCTCTTCAAAAGTATTGCGATTCACTGTGGTATGTAGTTCAGGATAACTGATTACGATATCACCATCAGGGTCTTTAAAGATTTTCTTTGCATTGAAGCCTACCAGTTTTTCGTAAACAACGGATTGTTGTCCGATTTCGATGACACTAATGCCATTTTCATCCGTAATTGTTGTATCAAGGGTCAGCACGAACAATTTACCTTGGGAGGGAATTGATTGAAGCGGCTTTAATTCCAACGGTATGTCTACCTGATTATCGGTATCGTTTTGATCTATTATTCGAACAAAATGGGAATCTTCCTTACCAATTTCGCTCTTCGTAAAAGTGAGGAAGACATTCGCACTATCATGTGAAACAGAAGTAACCTCTAAGTTACAGGCATCCAGGTTTAAAAAGGTATCTATCAGCTTGTAATTTCCTGTGTTAAAATCAAATAATAGGACCTTTCCATTACATGTTTCGGTAACTTCATAGAAGCTAAATGAGTTATTAGAGGCAAAGGTAATTTCCGAATCGGAAAAAAGGGGAAATTCCAATTCACTGGCTTTCAAGGTTAGGTCATCTCCAGTTGCCTGAAGCCTTGCCGTTGTCAAGCTACCGGATGTCTCCAATAAAATGGTGTAATCTCCTTTTGTGCTGGCAGGGGTTTCTGTTTCCAAGGGTTCTGTGGCCGACTTACTACATGCAGCCAAAAAAACCGTCAGCATAACGCGGACCGTGTAGGTGTAGGTCTTCATGAGGTTAAGATTTGGGTTGTATTTCCTTATGCCGGAACAGCATACATCTTGCCCCTCTGTTCCTTCAATGCCTTATCGGACATATATTCATCAAACGTAGAATATCGGTCAATGTTGCCTTTTGGTGTCAATTCTATTATCCTATTGGCCACGGTCTGTGCAAACTCGTGGTCGTGGGTAGTAAATAGCACCGTTCCCTTAAAATTTTTCAAGGAATTGTTGAATGCCGTAATACTCTCCAAATCCAAATGATTGGTAGGTTCATCCAACATAAGTACGTTGGCCCTGAGCATCATCATTCGGCTTAGCATACATCGCACCTTTTCACCCCCAGAAAGTACCGTACATTTTTTTAGGGCCTCTTCCCCACTGAACAACATTTTACCCAAAAAACCTCGAATATAGACTTCCTCACGTTCCTCTTCTGTCTTTGCCCACTGTCTTAACCAATCTACCAGGTTGATGTCTTGGGTAAAAAAATGCGAGTTGTCTGCCGGCAGGTACGATTGTGTGGTGGTTACGCCCCAACTGAACTTTCCGCCATCGGCTTTTTTATTACCATTGATTATTTCATAGAAGGCGGTGGTTGCCCTGGAATCCCTTGAAATAACCGCTATTTTATCACCTTTTGCCAGATTGATATTCACATTATCAAAAAGAAGTTCACCTTCCTCGGTCGTAGCTTTGAGTCCTTCAATGTTCAAAATCTGATCACCGGCTTCCCGTTCCCTTTCAAAAATAATGGCAGGGTATCTTCTACTGGATGGTTTAATATCATCCACCTTAAGCTTGGAGAGCATCTTCTTTCTTGACGTTGCCTGTTTACTCTTTGCGACGTTGGCACTAAAACGCATAATGAATTCCTGAAGTTCCTTGGCTTTTTCTTCAGCCTTTTTATTTTGTTGCGCCCTTTGTCTGGCCGCTAACTGACTACTTTCGTACCAGAATGTGTAGTTGCCGGAATAAAGGTTCAATTTGCCAAAATCGATATCGCCAATATGGGTACACACCGTATCAAGAAAGTGACGGTCATGGGAAACCACAATTACTGTATTCTGGTAATCGGCCAAAAAGTTTTCCAACCAATTGATGGTTTCATAATCCAGGTCGTTCGTGGGCTCGTCCATTATGAGCACGTCCGGGGAACCAAAAAGAGCTTGGGCCAATAACACCCTTACTTTTAATTTGGAATCCATGTCAGACATCAATGTATAATGCAATTCTTCGCCAATCCCCAAATTTGAGAGCAAAGCGGCCGCATCACTATCCGCGTTCCAGCCGTTCATTTCTTCGAACTGTACCTGCAACTCCCCTATTCTATCGGCATTGGCATCATTATAATCGGCATATAGGTCATCGATTTCCTTTTTTATTTCATACAAAGGCTTGTTTCCTTTGACTACAGTTTCCAGAACTGTAAACGCATCCGATGCATTGTGGTCCTGTTCCAAAATGGACATTCTTTTCCCTGGTTCCAGATGAACATGGCCTGAAGTTGGATCTATTTGACCAGAAAGTACCTTTAAGAACGTTGACTTTCCGGCCCCATTGGCACCAATAATACCATAACAGTTGCCTTCCGTAAAGGACACGTTTACTTCATCGAACAACACTCTTTTTCCAAACTGAACGGATAAATTGGATACGGATAACATATAACACGTTTTAAAAATCCGTGCAAAAATACTGAATTTTAAAGGCGAAAACCAACTATCGTTGCACATCATCCTATAGAACCTTCCTTACAACCTAATCCATTAATTTTTAACTAGGTATTAACAGACACAGAGAATACGTATCCTTATTTTTGACCATAAATGTTGCCCGTTTTGTGTATGGATAAAGTTTTACCTATTGCACTTGTTCTAGGTTTGATTGGTTGTAATTCCCCCGTTTCCGATAGCAAAGGTGTCTTTTTTGCAGGGGAAATTGTGAATCCCACCAGCGAATATGTAGTCCTTTATAAAGGCAGTGAAGCAGTGGATTCCGCAAAATTGGACGATACCAACCGGTTCTCTTTTCAACTGGATGCTGTGGATGATGGGCTCTACCATTTTAACCATAGTCCAGAGCAACAATATGTATATTTAGAAAAAGGTGATAGCGTGTGGATACGCTTAAATACTTTGTATTTTGACGAGTCCCTTGTATTTTCTGGTACTAACGAGGAATTGAACAACTTTTTGTTGGAAATCTTTCTAGAAGATGAAGAGGTAGAACAACTGATGTATTCCGATTTGTTCGAATTGGAGATAGATGAATTTTCAGAGAAGGTGGAAAGTCTTCGAAAGGAAAAAATTCAGGATCTGGAAGATTTGAATTCCGAAGCGGAATTATCCGATATAGCCTATGAAATCGCCAAGGCCAGTATCAATTATACCTTTTATAGATTCAAGGAGGTCTATCCTTTTAAACACAAAGGAAAACTGAAAGAAGAGCAACTTCATAAGTTGCCACCTACTTTTTATGCGTATCGCTCTGGAATCGATTACAACAATAGAAATTTAATTTACTTACGCCCCTATTATGATTTTATGAAATCCCACTTGGGCAATCTTTCCTATATGACCTGTTCCAAGTCTTGCGGTAAATCCAATGGTACCGCACATAATCAATTACATTTTAATCAGCACAAACTTGCTATGATCGATAGTTTGGTGGGCGAAAAGGAATTAAGGGATAACCTTTTTAGGAATGTGGCCTTTGATTATTTGTTACGAGAGCATGACGCCGACAGTAATAAGATTTTTATAGATGAATTCCAACGTTTTTCCGGGAACAACATGCATATTGAGGAGATACAGCGCTTATATAAGGGTATTAGCAATATACAGCCCAACAGTCCAGTACCTGATATAAAGTTGGTTTCCATTCATGATTCATTGGTTTCGTTGCCTGCACTGAGCAAGAATAAAAAAGTGGTTTTCTACTTTTGGTCAGGGACCAACAAAAATCATTACGAGAACATTTTCAATCGCGTAAATGAACTAAAGCTTGAAAAACCTGAATACGAATATATTGGTATTAGTTTCAGAACCGATGCCAGCAACTGGAAAGCTATTGTCAACAAATTTGAGTTTGATGCCCATAGCCAATTTATGGCGGAAGATTTTCATCAACTTACCGAAAGCCTTATCCTCTACCCCATGAATAAATGTGTCATTACCAATGACGCTTTGATCGTAGATGCTTTCTCCAATATCTATTGGAACAATTTTTAAGGATTACCGTATTTATACCCTACTTTTTACTGTGGTTCATCAATAACTTTTCGAACCATGTGTCTGGCAATACCTTTTTTAGTCGGATTGAAAACTTTTGCATAAATGCCCCCACGGTATAGTGTACCTTTGGATTTTTGGCATTTATGATTTGAAGCACTTTTAGTGCAACTTCCCTAGGGTCACCGCCTTTATCAACATCTTTATCAATGGATTTGAGAATATTTCCATACGATTCCTTATAAGGTGAGTTTTCTTGAATTGGAGCGTGAAAACGACCTGCAGCAATATTGGTGGCGAAATCACCTGGGGCCAAACAAGTGCACTCTACGCCAAACCGTTTGGTTTCCATTCGCAAGCTTTCAGTGATTAATTCCAGCGCTCCTTTCGTTGCCGAGTAAATTCCACGATAAGGCAAGCCCATATATCCGGCTATTGAGGTTATGTTTATAATCAATCCGTTGTTTTGTTGGCGCATTTGCGGCAGAATAGCCTTAATGACGTTTAAAGGTCCTATAAAATTGGTGTCAAACGCATTTAGTATTTCAGCGTTAGGCGTTTCCTCCAAAGGTCCTGTTATGCCCACACCGGCATTATTGATCAAGACATCCACCCTTCCTTCTTTCCGCACCAATAATTCAATGGCCTTGGTGACGGATTCCGGTACCCTAACATCCATCTCCAACAATTCGAAATCTTTGAAACTTGCATATTTTTCCAAGTTTCTTGTAGTTCCGTAAACTACAAAACCCTGTTTATTCAAATAGTTTCCAATGGCCTTGCCAATGCCTGAAGAGCCACCAGTTATAAGTACGATCTTTGAATTCATGTTCCAAAAGTAAGCGATGGGAATCGTATTTTAAAAATCTAAGGTCGTATATATTTGAAGTTGCATTCGAATTCTCCCGATGCGATAAATGGTGTTTGAATTCTCCGAAACTTGGTTTGAAATCAAAACCGACTTCTTTCAAATACATCATGAAAATGGCCATAGTGCGGTAACTATAAGGCACAAAAAAAGGCAAGCTACCTACATCGCACCGCTACGACCGTATACCCTTGCTGCGTTCCCACCCTGGGGGATTCTACAGGAGCTGGTCGTGTAGGACTTGCCGGGTGCAAATATACAACCTTTTAAATCTTTGGCAATCCTTTTTAGATTCTAATTTTAATGGATTAACTTGCTGGCGACTTAGTAGAGCCTTAAATTTTTAGCATGTTATTTATAGAAAATTATTCTCAAATAGTTTATTCCATTAAATTGCCCATGAAGATTATTGGAATCCCATTAACCTTATTGATTGTTCTTTTATTTTTTGCCTGTGGTAGCGGAAATCAAAAGCCTTCTTCCCTGTTTACTATTGAACTGGAGGGCAATGCAAAGGAAGTAAGACAAAACGATGCGCTGGGTGTTTCCCTTAAAAACATCAAAAACAAGGAAATTGAAAGTGTGATTTATAGTATTGATGGTAATGAACTTCCGCTAGTGAACGACCAATTGGAATTTTCCATTCCAAAATTGGGCAATAAAATATTGAAGGCCAGTGTAACTTATGAGGGAAATACCGTAGAGGTAACCAAAAATCTAAAGGTTTTGGCTTCCAAGGCCCCGGACATTTATACGTATACCATTCTGAACGAATTTCCCCATGACCCCAACGCCTATACGCAAGGATTGGAGTTTTATAAGGATACCTTATATGAGGGTACTGGAAAAAATGGTCGCTCTTTTTTGAGAAAGTTCGATTATAAAACGGGAAAGGTGTATCAACAAATCGATTTGGACGAAACCTATTTTGGGGAAGGTATCACAATTTTGGGAAACAAAATTTATCAGCTCACATGGCGCAGTGGAATGGGCTTCATATATGACTTAAAGGATATGAAAAAATTGGACAATTTTCAATATGGGAAAAGTCGGGAAGGATGGGGACTTGCCAATGACGGAGAAAAGCTATATAAGAGCGATGGAACGGATAAAATTTGGATTTTAAACCCTGAAACCCTAGTAGAAGAGGACCATATTGAGATTGCTACGAACAAATCCCTTTTTGCAGACACCAATGAATTGGAATATGTAAACGGCAAAATATATGCGAATGTGTACCAGAAACCGGGTGTCATGATAATCGATGCCAAAAGTGGTGCCATTGAAGGGGTTATAAATTTTGGGGGGCTTAGTGATAAGGTTACCAAAACAGAAAATTGGGTCGATACGGAGAACGTTCTAAATGGTATTGCCTATCATCCCGAAAGAAAGACTTTTTTCGTGACCGGAAAGGACTGGGACAAACTTTTCGAAGTCCAAATACAAAAGAAGTAATATGCCTTTTACAAAACGGCTAAAGGTTTCTGTTGAAGATTTGGACGACCTAAATCACGTAAACAATGTTAGGTACGTTCAATGGATACAGGATATTTCAAAGGAACATTGGAAGGAAAAGGCGCCTGTTCAGATTCAGGACAGCGTAATTTGGGTAGTGCTAAAACACACTATTGAATACAAATCGCCCGCAATTCTCAACGACCCCATATTAATTTCCACTTATATTGAAAAAAGCAAGGGTGCTATTTCCGTACGTATTGTTGAAATGTTCCATGAAATAACAAATACGCTTCTGGTGCGTTCACATACTGAATGGTGTCTATTGAACAAGGACACGAACAAGCCTATGCGAATTTCGGAGGATATCAAAAAAATATTTTCTTAGATCTTATATTATTATAATTAATTGGGCACATGGATGCTTTTCCTGTGTACTTTGGATTGCAGAATTTTTTGACCGTTAATTTTCAATTACTTGAAGTCATAATTTGAATAAAATTGAAATTTCCAATTGTAATCATACTGGTCCTTTTTATACTCTGGGGCAGCGCTTGCAGAAAGGATTTCGAATACGCGCCAAGTGACGGACATCTTTCCTTTTCCAGGGATACGGTTTATCTGGACACTGTATTCAGCAATATTGGGAGTAGTACTTATACCTTAAAAGTATACAACACCACCAAGGACGATGTGCTCATTCCATACATCGGGTTAAGAAATGGACCCGATAGTTATTATAAACTGAATGTGGACGGCAAAGTTGGGAACAGTTTTACAGATATTCCCCTGTATGCAGAAGACAGCCTCTTTATCTTTATCGAAACCAATGTGACCGCGCTTCCAGATGAAACTCTACAATTATTATATACCGATGCCATTCAATTCGATACCGATATCCATCAACAGGAAGTAACGCTTGTTACCTTGGTCAAGGATGCCATTTTTCTTTATCCAAAGAAGGATGCAAATGGCGAAAATGAGACCATTGAATTATTTACACAAGAGGATGGCTCAAAGGTTTTTGTGGAAGGGTTCGATTTAAAGGACGACCAGTTACATTTTACGAACCAAAAACCGTATGTCATTTATGGATACGCCTCCGTTCCGGAAAATAAAGAGCTGGTTATGGATGCAGGTGCCAGGATCCATTTTCATAGGAATTCTGGAATACTTGTAAAACCAACGGCTTCCTTAAAGGTAAACGGAACGTTTAGTAACGACCGTGATCAAATGGAAGGTGAGGTGATTTTTGAGGGAGATAGATTGGAGCCTTCTTTTTCCAATACTCCGGGTCAGTGGGGAACCATTTTCATTTCCAGTGGAAGTACCCAAAATAGCATTGACCATCTTACCATCAAAAATGCTGAAATTGGAATATACGTAGATGGGAATATAGAAAACGATACTATTTCCTTGGAGATTAACAATAGTCAGATCTATAATAGCGCTATTCATAATCTTTGGGCTCGGTCGTCCACAATTACTGCAAAAAATCTTCTTTTGGGTAGTTCGGGTAGTTCATCCTTACATTGTGAATTAGGTGGCAGATACGAATTTACACATGCCACCATTGCCAATTACTGGAACGGTTTTAGGACGGGAAGAGCTTTGATCTTAAGTAATTATGGAAGCATGGATACAGCTGCTGGAGCCGATTTGATTCAGGCCGATTTCCGTAATTGCATTATTGACGGTAACTCCATGTCGGAACTCATGCTTGCCTCCAATAAGGAGAACATATTCAATTACCGATTTCAAAATTGTTTCCTGAAATTCAGGGAAACGGATTCACAGGACGAAACTTTATACAATTTTGAGGGACCTGCTTTTGAAAATATCATTTTAAATGGTAACCCGGATTATTTCAATCCCAGTGACAATGATTTTAGAATCGGTCTTGATTCCGATGTTATAAATAAAGGAAGTATCCCTATTGCCCAGGAAGTACCTTTTGATTTACTAAATAGCACAAGAACTTCCGCACCGGATTTGGGTGTTTATCAAGCTATTGCAAAAATTGAGTAGTCTATATCTTATATTTATTGAGGAAAATACTTTCATAATCAATTGATTAGGCGAAAATATTACAATATCCTCCATTTTTATAAGGTTTTCCTTGTTCAAAGACTTTTGGTCTATTAGTAAATTGCACCAGAACTCTAGTGGATTTGGAATATTCGTATGTCATAATAGATTCTGATGCCGTCTCCAATTTGCAACTCGGTACATTTTTGGAGGAATATGGCGACTTTGTTTGCTCTGGTATGGCCAAAGGGCCTGATGATGGACTTAACAAAATCTTAAAATTCGCACCGGATTTGGTTTTTATCAACCTCGACCAAAAGGCACCCGCTCTTTTCCAAATGGTGATGGAAATGCATCAATACCTTTTGGAAATACCAATGGTCATAGGAATATCAAAGTCCAAGAAACATGCCTATGAAGCCATTAAAAACGGATTTTTTGATTATTGGTTGGCGCCCTTCAATGAGTTCGATATTAGAAAATCCTTGTTAAAACTGAGGAAAAGAATGCCAAAGACCAAGGAACCTCAGACCATTTGCTTAAAATCCTATAATGATTTCCAATATCTGGACACTAAGGATATACTCTACCTACAGGCCGACAATAATACCACCGAATTCTTTATGAGGGACGGAACGGTTATAAATGCCTTCAAGACCTTAAAAACGTTCGAAAACCAACTGCCTCAAAATTTCATCCGTATCCATCAAAGCTACATCGTAAACACGGACTTTGTGTCAAGAATCAATTTTGGTAAAAATATCTGTGCGCTAAAGGAAGGAGATAAAAACCTGCCATTCTCAAAAACATATAAGGAAAGAATGGATCAACTAAAGATAATCCTCTCAAAGAACAGCGTTTCCTCGCTAAATTGAACAAATTCTTTCAAAACCGGTTCAAATACTCATAGAATTAATTACTCTACTAACTACTGCAAAATCAAGGTTTTATTTTCTTGTACACCTATTACTTTGGTAACGTAATAAAAAAAGCAACACTAAAATTTAAAACCTTACAAAATGAAAAAAATAGTTAGTATCGCAGCTGTCGCCTTAATGGCTTTAGGATTGACCACCTATGTAATTGAAAACACCGCAAACGAGTTTGACTTTATGAAAGATTTGAACACCATGTTGGCCTGCGATGGCTGTTCTCAAAATGATGATAGAAGAGACCCTCCTTACGGCAAGGCATAATTATACCCTTATAAATATTTGCAACGCCCGGCAATAAATGTTCGGGCGTTTTGTTATCTTGTAAGTATTCAGTTACAAAGTGAAAATTACAAGATTTGAAAAAATTTCTTTTGTTTATTGCCCTTTACGGTGTTGTATTAAACACGTTGAATTCACAATCGGCCTCTAGAGAAGATTTTGCAATTCAAAAGGAAGTTGAGTTAAAGATTAAAAGTGGGAGTGTAGAATCCATTTCGGCTAAAAAAAAGAAAGAAAAACTGATAGAAGCTTTTGACCTATTAACGGGCATTAGAAATGACAGCCTAAAACTTAAATTGTTGTCAAACCTTTCCTACTATATTGAACCTCAAGACTCTGCATTTTTTAGAAAAGTGAATAATACTACGAAAGAACTTGCTATGGTAAGTAAAGATTCAGTTGCATTAGCCTATTCTTTTTGGGACTTGGGGTATTTTTATAATAGAATATCAGTTAAAGATAGTTCTTATTATAGCTATTATGAGGCTCAAAAAATATTTGAGCAGCTTGGGGAATCTTTTCTTTCTGCCCGTATGCTTTATAATATGGCAAAGCAGCAACAAGAGGTTCGCGACTATATTGGAAGCGAGGCGAACACTATTGCAGCAATTGAAAGGCTAAAACCATTAAATAAATACAAAGAGTTATATAATTGTTATAACACCTTGGCAGTTAATTCTCAAGATTTAGGAGAATATGCACAAGCAATCGAATATTACGATCAAGCATTATATTATTTAAAAAATACGGAATACAAGGAGCTGGATATAAAGCAGAACGTAAATAATCGTGGAATGCTTTACAGTGATTTGGGTAATTATAAAAAAGCGCTTGAAAATTTCGAAGAGAATCTTAAGGGGCCAAGTTTAGCTAATAGTAATATCGAACTATATTCAAAAACATTAGTAAACATAGCACTGACTAAATTAAACTTAAATGAAACATCTGGTGTATTCAATTTAATAAAAGAATCTATAAAAATTAACGATAGTCTTAAAGACATTAGGGGCTTGGCTTCCTCTTATTTTGCAAAATCAAAATTTCACTTGTATGATAATGATACGTTAAATGCTATTAATAGCGCCGAAAAGGCTATAGAGTTGGCAAGTGAAAGTTTAAGTTATGAGCGTCTTTTGGAAACCTATGCTTTTTTAGCGGAAATTGATAACAAGAATGCCTCCAAATATGCTCAAAAGTATATAGCCTTGAATGACAGTATTGTAATGGAAGAGCGGCAGGCACGCAATAAGTTTGCACGCATCCGTTTTGAAACAGATGAATTTATAGCCCAAAATGAGCAATTGGAAGAGGAGACCGCTATTTTGGCCAGACAGAAACAAATTTGGTCCGGTGTAGCCTTGGGTTTCTTTCTTTTGGGAATATCTGTTTATATAATTATCAATCAAAGGGCCAAAAACCAAAAACTATTATTTGCCCAGCAACAACAGGCAAACAATCAAGAGATTTTCAATTTGATGCTTACCCAAAAACAAAAAGTGGACGAGGTCAAGAGACTGGAACAAAAACGAATTTCAGAGGAACTTCATGATGGTGTACTTGGGAAAATGTTAGGTGCGAGAATGGTGTTGACCGGTCTAAACAAAAGAACGGGACCAGAAGCTATAGAGGCGAGATTGGAGGCCATTAACGCGCTAAAGAATGTGGAGCAGGAAGTAAGGTCTATTTCTCATGAGCTGAGTCATAGTGCCTACCAGAAAATCAATAATTTTATAAACTCAGTTGAAGATTTATTAGGTACGGTCAAAGAAAGTTCCCAAATTATCACTATTTTCAACTACGACGAAGACGAGGATTACGATGCGCTTAAGGGTGAAATCAAGATAAACTTATATCGAATGATTCAGGAAGGCTTGCAAAATGCCATTAAGCATTCTGATGGCAAAACTTTCTTCGTAAAATTTGAAAGAAACGGTGACATTCTAAGTGTTGAGATGGGCGACGACGGAAAAGGGTTTGATTTGGAAAAGGAAAAGAGGGGTATTGGAATGCGTAATATCAGTTCTAGGGTAGAAAAACTGAACGGAACGTGGAAGGTAATATCAGAACCCATGAAAGGAACTACTATTACCCTGGAAATACCCTTACAACATGTGGATTCCAATTCTCAAGCCGTATTACAGAAGGTTTGAGTTAATTTCGCTTATAGAATAAAACAATAAAGCATCAAAAAAACTTGTTATAGAATTTATCTGGGTGTTAATTGAAAGTAGGACCATTTAATTAAAATAAATGAAAACGGTAAGGATTTTGGCGGTTGATGATCATGAAATGACAACTTTAGGATACAAGTATATCCTTGAAGATTCAGAGTTTGAAGATTTTACCGTGAAAGTGGATATAGCTAAAAGTTATGATAGGGGTAAAGAAAAAATAGAGCACTCTGCACGAACTCTCCCCTATGATATTATTCTATTGGACATTCAATTATTCCCAGCTGAATCCAAAGATCCAAGATCAGGGGTAGATTTGGGTAAATTGGCGAGGGAAATCGTACCTGACTCCAAAGTAGTTTTCATGTCATCTTTTAGTGATAGCTATAGAATCAACAATATTTTCAAGGCCGTGAATCCCGATGGTTACATGGTAAAATCGGAAATAGATGAAATGTCCCTAAGAACCATGGTGGATACAGTTGAAAAAAAACCTCCATACTATACGGCCAGTGCCTTAGGAGCGGTCCGTAGGAGAATGGCCAGTAATATTGACATCGATGAGCAGGACCAAAAAATTCTTTATTATTTATCCTTGGGAACAAATACGCGGGATATAGCCCCGTTGATAGCATCGGCAAATACGACTGTAGAAGCGCGGAAACGACAATTAAAGTCCATATTTGGAGTCAAAAATGGTAATGATCTTGCACTAATAGAGGAAGCCAAAAAAAGAGGCTTTTTATAACTAACTTTTGTTAAATTTTAAGTAGTTGATTTTCAGTTAATTATTTAATTTTATTTCAGAATATCAGAATATCCTCAGAAATTCTAAGGTTTTCCTAAGTCCATCGGATTTTCTTTACGGCTATCTTTATGATAAAAGCTTCATAAAGTATGCACTTCAAACCACATAATTACCAACATATTTATTTTGAAAATGCAAAATGCTCGGATGCCGTTGGTGGCTTGCAAGAATTTAAAAAATCTATTGAATTAGGGTTCTTTGCCGATGTGACCCTAAAAACATCCGGTAAGTATAATGAAAAATTGGATTTGGTTGTGGAATTGGATTGTCCATTAAATCTATTGGATGTACTAGGCCACTTCAACAAAGGACTTTGGGGAAGTACCGAAGCTACAAATTTCGTTTTGGCTCAATGTTTCAATGTACTATTGGAGCAAAACAAAGAGTTAGAAATAGACATTCAGGAATTTACCCTTTACCTTAAGGATACCAATGTAATCATCAAGAATATATATCGGCATAGCATTCCTGAACAGTTCAACAACATAATTACAGAAATTGCAGAACACTACGTATCAATAACAAAAGGACTTACTGTACAGCCCGAGGAAATTTTCATTCCTGTTTTTGAAGACCCATTGACAAATCCATTTGACTGTCATTTTCAGGAAAAGCTTCCACAGCCAACCTCGTATAACGAATATTGGGGTATCTATTTGGATACCGCCGAGGAAGGGGAAATTTTTGATGTTCGGCAAAAAAAATTCATTTCCGCAAATCTTGATTATTTTTTATACGAGTAAGAAATTCATTAGTGCCGCCAATGTGTTTAATCTAAACTATTCCTTCGGTCTCTGTCTCGGTTATAGCATCAGGTTGTTCACATCCTAAATGGAAACAAAAGGCTAAGACCAAGACAAAAGGTCTCATCTCTTTATTCTTGTAGCGCAGCGGTCTTGATTTCTGATACCTCTACGGCTCTGCCTCGAGGTAGATAATTAAGCCTTAACGGTCATTTCGTTGAATATGGCCCTACCTCCCATCATCGCATTCACCTGCTTCCGTACTTCGGAGATTACCTGATTATCCTCTGGGTTTGTAAGAACCTTATCTATCAAATCCACAACTGTTTTCATATCGTCTTCCAACAATCCCCTTGTTGTGATGGCCGCAGTTCCAAAACGTATGCCAGAGGTTACAAACGGTGATTTATCATCAAAAGGAACCATATTCTTATTTGCGGTGATATCGGCCAAGACCAAGGCTTTTTCGGCATCCTTTCCAGTAATTCCCTTGTTACGAAGGTCGATTAGCATCATATGATTGTCGGTTCCCCCTGAAATTATGTTATAATCCTTGGCTACAAAAGCCTTTGCCATGGCATCGGCGTTCTTCTTTACCTGCGTCATATACACGCCAAATTCCTCGGTAAGGGCCTCACCAAAAGCAACGGCCTTGGCGGCGATAATATGCTCTAAGGGACCACCCTGATTCCCTGGAAAAACTGCCAAATCCAATAAAGCGGACATTTTTCTTAGACTACCGTTTTTTAAAGTAATCCCAAACGGATTGTCAAAATCCTTACCCATCAAGATCAAGCCTCCCCTTGGTCCCCGCAATGTTTTATGCGTGGTGGTGGTAACGATATGACAATGGGGAATTGGGTCGCTTAATAGACCCTTGGCAATTAATCCTGCAGGATGCGAAATATCGGCAAGCAGGAGTGCCCCAACACTATCGGCTATCTCACGAAACCTTTTAAAATCCATATCTCTCGAATAGGCAGATGCTCCCGCTATGATCAATTTTGGTTGCTCCCTTTTTGCGATTTCCTCAATTTTATCGTAATTCAAGGTTCCGGTCTTTTCGTCTACACCATAAAAAACCGGATTGTATAATTTACCTGAAAAGTTCACTGGTGAGCCATGGGTAAGGTGCCCGCCATGCGATAAATCAAAACCTAGTATAGTATCACCAGCTTGTAGACAGGCATGGTATACGGATGCATTGGCCTGGGAGCCGGAATGCGGTTGTACGTTGGCATATTCTGCACCAAACAGTTCCTTTGCCCTATCTATGGCCAATTGTTCCACTTCATCAACTACTTCACAACCACCGTAATAGCGTTTTCCAGGATATCCCTCTGCATATTTGTTGGTAAGTACGGAACCAGCAGCCTCCATAACCTGTGGGCTTACAAAGTTCTCTGAAGCTATCAACTCAATACCATTTGTTTGACGCTTTCTTTCCGCTTCAATGAGTTCAAAAATTCGGGTATCCCTTTCCATGACTTTATGAATTTTAATTCTTGTGCAAAAGTACAATATGCCCTAATTTCTATTACTATAAAATTTAGCATGTCTATATATTTTTATTAAACAAGCGTTAATAACTAAAATGTGGGAATTCATACATGGTACCTAAAAAGAAATTAAAAAGTACCGTTCATTCACTTTACACTATTCTTTATCCTTTTTCGTTATGTATGGGAATATTTCTGGCATAGGTCTTGAAATATGACATTGAAACCCATAAAGTTTTAGTTATGAAAAGATTTCTACTATTATTTGGAATAAGTGCTTTTTTACTTTCATGTAATGGAGTAAAAAGGACTCAGGAAGCATTGAATACAGGAAATTACAATGCTGCCATTAACAAAGCGATCGTAATTATTGCTGAAAACAAGACAAAGAAAAGTAATCAGGCATTCATTGTCCTTTTGGAGGAGGCCTATCAAAAGAATACGGAAAGGGAACTTCAAAACATCAAGTTTCTAAAAAAGGATGGCAACCCGGCAAATTATGAAACCATTTACGAGTCCTATGTTCGATTAAAGGAAATACAGGAAGGAATCCGACCCTTACTTCCTTTATACATTATGGACGAGGGAAGGGACGCCCGATTCAATTTCAATAACTATGATTCCGATATTATTGCCGCCAAGGATTATTTGTCGGATTATCTATACAACAATGCCGTTGGCCTTTTGGGCAATGCACGATATAAAAATGAATATAGGGAAGCTTATGACGATTTGAAGTATTTAGAGGAAATCAATCCAAATTATCGGGATACCAAAGATAAAATGGACGAAGCCTATCAGAAAGGTTTGGATTTTGTCCTGGTGGAAATGGTAAACAATACGGATAAGGTCATCCCCAAACGTTTGGAGGATGAATTATTGAACCTGAATACCTATGGGTTGAACAACCTCTGGACCGAATATCATACCAATAGGCTTTCCAATATAGATTACGACTATTTGATGGAGGTTTCCTTTCAGGACATTAACATTTCACCAGAGCAGGTGAACGAAAAACAGATCATTAAGGAAAAACAGATCAAGGACGGATTTCAATATGTGGAGGACCAAAATGGCAATATTGTCAAGGACAGTCTTGGAAACAAGATCAAGGTGGACAAATTTAAAACCGTGCGTTGTGATTTCTACCAGTTCACCCAGTTCAAAAGTGCCCAAGTAGTTGGAGTAGTCAATTTTACAGATTTACGAAAACAACAGCAAATAAACCAGTATCCTTTGGCAAGTGAATTTGTGTTCGAACATATTTATGCCAATTACAATGGGGATAAAAGGGCCTTGGACAATGATCTTTTACCGTTTCTTCAAGCGGCACGAGTGCCGTTTCCAACAAACGAACAAATGGTCTACGACGCCGGTGAGGATTTAAAGAACAATCTAAAATCCATACTCACAAGACAACGGTTTAATTAAAAAAGGAACTCCGCAAAAGCGGAGTTTTTTATACATATTTTTCCAAGCTGATATCGGAAATGCCTCCATGCGAACTATGCGCCACTACCACCCCGTTTTTAATTATCAATAATTGGGGAGACTGATGCAAAACTTCAAACCTCTCCGCAATTTCGTTGGAAATAGCCCTAAACGCATGTAAATCCAAAAAGTAGAGGTCCATTTGGGAGGGTTCTAAAGAAAAAGACGCATTGAACATGTTCAGCACCATTCTGCTCACCCCGCAGGTTGTTGAGTGCTTAAAAATAGCTTGAGGTTTATTTTTTGATTTTGCTACGATTTCCTCCAATTGATCTGGATTGTTAAGGGTAATCCACGGGATGTCATTATTTCCATCCTTTTCAGTGTTACTATTTTTATTAAAAAAATTCCCGAATAATGCCATCTTAAACTAACTTTAAATGATTGCTTTTAACTTTTAGTCAAAACTGACTTTATGTCTTTAAAAAATTGACTTCGCAGGACATTTTGTCCTATTATTTCAATTGGTAGGATTGTTGAGTACTTCCTTACAAAAGTAACATTCAACACAAAATTTACATATATGAACTTTAATAATTTCACCATAAAATCCCAGGAGGCCGTACAGCAGGCCCAGGTTATTGCCCAGTCATTGGGACATCAACAAATTGAGAACGAACATCTTTTCAAGGCCATAACAGAAGTAGAGGAAAATGTGGTTCCCTTCATTTTTAAAAAGTTGGGGCTTAACGCCAACCTGATAAAACAGATTTTAGAAAAGGAGCTAAACTCCTTTCCTAAAGTACAGGGCGGCGACATTATGCTTTCTCGTGAAGCGGGTAAGACCGTAAATGAAGCTTCCATCATTGCCAAAAATATGGGCGATGAATATGTCTCCATAGAGCACCTGCTTTTGGCAATCTTTAAATCTAAGAGTAAAATAGCCCAGATTTTAAAGGACCAAGGGGTTACGGAGAAAAATCTGCTAGCTGCCATCAATGAATTACGGAAGGGTACCAATGTGACTTCTCAAAGTGCGGAGGAAACTTATAATTCATTGAACAAATATGCCAAAAACCTGAATGAATTGGCGGACAGTGGAAAATTAGACCCGGTTATTGGAAGAGATGAAGAGATAAGAAGGGTATTGCAAATCCTATCAAGAAGGACCAAAAACAATCCCATGCTGGTTGGGGAACCCGGTGTTGGTAAAACGGCCATTGCGGAGGGATTGGCGCATAGAATCGTGCAAGGCGACATCCCCGAAAATTTGAAGGACAAAGTCATTTACTCCCTGGACATGGGTGCCCTTATTGCGGGAGCCAAGTACAAAGGAGAATTTGAGGAGCGTCTAAAGGCGGTAATTAAAGAGGTCACGAGTGCAGATGGTGCCATCATATTATTTATCGATGAAATCCATACCTTGGTAGGTGCAGGCGGAGGACAAGGTGCTATGGATGCTGCAAACATTTTAAAACCTGCCTTGGCAAGGGGCGAGCTTAGGGCTATTGGCGCCACAACTTTGGACGAGTATCAAAAGTATTTTGAAAAGGACAAGGCACTGGAACGTCGATTCCAAAAAGTGACCGTGGACCAGCCCGATACGGAAAGTGCCATTTCCATCCTCAGAGGTATCAAGGAACGCTATGAAACCCATCACAAGGTGCGTATAAAGGATGAAGCGGTAATCGCTGCGGTAGAATTATCCCAACGCTACATTACCAATAGATTTTTACCGGACAAGGCAATTGACCTCATGGACGAGGCGGCATCAAAATTGCGTATGGAAATCAATTCCAAACCAGAGGAATTGGATGTGCTGGACAGAAGGATCATGCAGCTTGAAATCGAAATTGAGGCCATAAAGCGAGAAAACGATCAATCAAAATTAAAATCGCTCAATTTGGAACTCGCCAATGTAAAGGAAGAACGAAACGAGATTTTTGCCAAGTGGGAGACTGAAAAATCGGTTGTGGATAACATCCAAAAAACCAAAATGGACATTGAAAACTTTAAGGCCGAAGCGGAACGTGCGGAGCGTAATGGAGACTACGGAAAAGTAGCTGAAATACGATACGGTAAAATCAAGGAGGCCCAGGAAAACCTTGCAAAACTGCAAGAAGAACTGGACCAACAGCAAAATGCTGGCACACTTATTAAAGAAGAAGTGACCAGCGAGGATATCGCCGAAGTGGTAGCCAAATGGACCGGTATTCCTGTAACAAAAATGTTGCAAAGCGAACGGGAAAAACTTTTGAACCTTGAAAATGTCTTACATAAAAGGGTTGTGGGGCAAGACGAGGCCATCCAGGCAGTCTCCGATGCGATTCGAAGAAGCAGGGCCGGTTTACAGGATATGAAAAAACCGATTGGTTCCTTTCTTTTCCTGGGTACCACGGGTGTTGGTAAAACGGAGCTGGCCAAAACCTTGGCGTCCTATTTGTTCGACGATGAAAATGCCATGACCAGAATCGACATGAGCGAGTATCAGGAAAGACATTCCGTTAGTAGATTGGTGGGTGCCCCTCCGGGATACGTGGGCTATGACGAGGGTGGTCAGCTCACCGAAGCCGTAAGGAGACGCCCCTACTCCGTTGTGTTGCTGGATGAAATTGAAAAGGCACATCCGGATACCTTTAACATTTTGCTACAGGTTTTGGATGAAGGAAGATTGACGGATAACAAGGGCCGTGTTGCCGATTTTAAGAATACGATCATCATAATGACCAGCAATATGGGTAGCCAGATTATTCAGGAGAAATTTGAAAACTCCACGGATATCCATAGTGCATCGGAAGCGGCACGAGTGGAAGTTCTTGGGCTGTTGCACAAAATGATTCGGCCAGAATTTTTAAACAGAATCGACGATATCATCATGTTCACTCCGCTGACCAAAGAGGATATCAGGCAGATTGTGAAGCTTCAGTTGGAAGGCTTGAAAAAAATGTTGGACAAACAGAATATTACCTTGGATGCTACCGATGAGGCCATTGATTACCTGGCGGAACGTGGATACGAACCACAATTTGGCGCAAGGCCTGTAAAAAGGACCATTCAAAAAGAGGTTTTGAACAATATGTCCAAGGAACTCCTAAGCGGTAAAATCAAATCCGATAGTGTGATTCTATTGGATGCATTTGACGACGAACTGGTCTTTAGAAACCAGAACGATTTGGTAATGTAAATGGATTTTCAAATCTAAAGACACCCTGAAAATTTTTTCAGGGTGTTTTTTTATTCGTATTATATACCATGCAGTATTGTTTTTTTATCTTCGTATAAAACATAGGAACATGTCCACCAAAGCTGAAAAAACAACTGCCTACATCATTGAAACAGTTGCCCCAATTTTCAATAAACACGGTTACATAGGTACTAGCATGAGCGACCTTACGGATGCAACGGGTCTTACAAAGGGAGCACTTTACGGTAATTTTGAGAATAAGGAAGCCTTGGCGCTTTCGGCGTTTGAACACAATAGCAAGATACTCTTGGATGCTTTGGACAAGGCCATTGGGGTTTCCGGTTCTACCATGGACAAATTAAAGAGTCTCATGGATTTCTATAAGAAATACGACACTTTTACACTTCCCTTGGGTGGATGCCCTGTTTTGAATGTAGGAGTCGATGCACAGCATAACAATAAACTATTGGCTTCGGCAGCTAAGGAAACTATTAAGGAAATAGAGGGAAAAATCGCTTTGGTATTGGAAAATGGTGTCAATAAAGGGGAAATCAAAATACCGGTATCCCCGCTACAGTTTGCCAAGCAATTATTTACCATGGTTCAAGGTGCAGTTGCCATGTCTACCATAACAATGGACCGAAAGTATCTCCTGAACACCATGACCTATTTGGAAGTGCTGGTAAAGCGGGAATTATAGCACACACCACATTCTTCTATACACTCCTTTAATAAGGAATTATTCACCAACCACCCGGAATATCCAGGTCTTATCCGTATACTTTCCTCCAAAATTGGAATCCCGTGCGGACCTTGCTTCGAATATGGAATCGTACCGGGCCAAGAATACGTAGTTGTATTTGTTCGTCTCTCTATAAAATGATCCCGGGGTCAGGCCCTTTTTCTGCAAATCAGCCATAAAGGCGTCGAAATAACGTTTGGTACCAAAAACATTGGCAATTAAATAATACCCAGGTTCCAAGGTTCCCTGTTTGGTCACTTCCTCATAACGCTCGCCTTTCTCAGGGGTTACGACCTCTTTCCTTGCAGTTTCGGCCTCCTCCAATTTTACTTGTGCTATAGAATCCTGTTTTCGCTGTTGTTCCAATGCCAAGGCTTCTTCCATGGCCTTTTTGGCTGCATTGGTAGAATCGATTTTTCTTTGTTGAGCTATTGCTTGGGCTTCCGCCAAGGCCGTATTTTCCTTGGCAAAATTTAATGAATCCCGTTTTCTTTGTGCTTCTAGTTTTGATGCTTCCATGGCCAATTGCTCCAATCTGGTTGCTTCCCTTATGGAATCTTTTTGCCGCTGGCGTTCCAATTTGGCCATTCGCTCCTCCTCTTTTTGTGCTTCACGCTGTGCCAGTTTTTCGGATCTGGTCAATTCTGGTTCAACGGGTTCGTCAACAATAAGCTCTTCCTGTGGGTATCGTTCTTCTGAGGATAATGGTCCCAATTTATAGGATGTGACCAGTTCAAAGGTAGGGTCGGTTCCTTTTAGGTCATTGGAAACACCAAATTCCACCAAAGCGCCCAATGAAAAGCGTTTAAAAAATCGGCCCCCGGCACCTCCCGAAATTCCATAAAAACTATTGTAACCCAGTTGCGTCCAAAACTTGTTTGTACTTAATAGGGCATTAATTCCCAACTGGGAATCAAAACCGGGTATGGATTTGTAATAGAGGGTTGGTCTTAAAACCGAGTTTTCATCCGAAGAAAGAATACCTATTGGAAAATCGTAGCTGGCCAGGGCCAAGAATATCCGTCCGTCTGTACTGGTATTTCTTTCGTTCGTACTGATATTGTAATCCATTAAATTTTCCGAGGACAGTCCCAAACTAAACTTATCGATCCGTACGTTGATGCCCGGTGCCATTTGCACAATGAAATCATTGGTGATTTCGGTCTGAATTGGATTTGGTATAAAAAACCGTTGGTCCGCCAGTTTTTGTTGAAACCCCAAAATATTAATTCCGACCCCCAAACTCGCCGTTTCGCTCAATTGAATATTATAGGCGTAGTTGGCTACGATACCGGTATTAATGAAGATTTCCGTATTCTGCTGAAAGAATCCCAGACCTGCGGTGGAAAGCTCGTTCAGCCTGTGGGAATAATTAAAAAATAAGCTCGTTGGGTCACCATCAATGGTCTGCCATTGCCACCTTGACCAGAATGCAAAAGAGGATGGATTGTTCCTATCCAATGCAAAAGCCGGATTCAATAGACTGGAATTGTATTCCGTTAAATTGTGCTGTCGATAATCACTAGGAAGTGCGACATCCTGTGCATTTAAACCAACAACTACAAAAACAATAAGAAGTGCCCCACAAAATTTATTCATATGCAAAAAAACAAAAAATAGCGGTGTAACGTACTATTTTAAAGTAAATTTAGTTCTGTATAAAAGCAATTGTTAACGCTGAACCATGAAAGTACTAAAGATTCTATCAATTTGTCTTTTGTTGTCCCTTTTTTCCTGCAAAGAGGATGCGCCCGTTGAAAAACAGGATGCGAGTTCCGGTATTTCAACCTTTTATTTTATCAGACATGCAGAAAAGGATAGAACAGATCCAGGGGATGCAGACCCAGAACTCAACCAAAGAGGTCTGGGGAGGGCCATGCATTGGGCCGAAATCTTAAATGAGGTAGAATTGGATGCCATTTATTCCACAAATTTCAACAGGACATCCATGACAGCGGCACCAACATCGGTGAAAAAGAACATTGACGTGCAATACTACGATCCAAGAATTTTGGATATAGACCAGTTTAAAAAGGACAATCTAAATAAAAATGTTCTTGTCGTAGGCCATAGCAATACCACACCAGAATTTGTAAACTTACTTTTAGGTGAGGACCGATATGCTCCCATTGACGACGCTGAAAATGGAACCTTGTTCATAGTGACCATTGTAAACGGTGTCCCCTCAAGTACCCGATTGGTTTTTAATTGTAATTGCCCCGATTAACTTTCACGTTTTCCAAGGTTATATTGGAAAGTAATTCCAATTGGTTGTTTACATATAGACTGTCAATGTTGTAGATGGACGTATTCTCCGTGTTGGGTTTATAATTTTTATAGTCCACAAACCTGATATTGCCCACATAACGTTCGTTATACGCTTCACGAAAACGCTGGCCACCTCCATTAACATGAAATTCATAGGCCAAATAATCCGGTTTAAAGGTTTCCGTATGGAACCAATAGATGTAAACATCGTCAAAATCATCTCCGCCGCCTTCTTCTTTAAAGGTAACCTCGATTTTGTAATACGATTTGCCCTTAATGTCGACTTTACCCAAAATCTTCTTCTGTACGGCCCTGTCGTTCAAACCGTAAGGCAGATTGGCAAAATAATGCACGGAGTTCACGGAATTGGCATAGTTGTTTGCTAGAGAATCGGTCAATACAATAAGACTGTCATTTACAAATCGCTTAAATCCAGAGGGTTCCTTTCTATCCAAAATAAGGGCCGTGTCACTTTCTATAATCCGCTCCAAGACTTTATTTCCATTCTCCAATTTTGAACTGTAATGAATGTCCCTAAAGTCAAAGTCGATATTGGACTTCGTATAGTTACTCCCACCGCTTACTTGAATGCTTTGGTCTATTATTTCTTGGGCTGTGGGAATCTTTTCCTTTACCTCACAGCTCATAATAAGGCCAAGTAAAACGAAAAATGAAATAATTCTGGTCATTGATGTTTTCATGCTTAATCATATACCTATCGGATTCATTACAAAATAAACGCAATAAAACCTTATATCGCTTAAATGTGCTTATTTTTGTGGGAAATGCAGAAGAACATCAACATAAAAAATAAAAGGGCACGCTTTGAATATGAGCTGTTGGAAACCTTTACGGCAGGTATCGTACTAGCGGGAACCGAGATAAAATCCATCCGGTATGGAAAGGCTTCCATAACTGAAAGTTTTTGCGAGTTCAATGACCGTGGAGAACTTTTTGTGATCAATATGCAGATCGACGAGTATTCCCATGCATCGCACTTTAACCACAAACCCAAAGCGGAGCGTAAGCTCCTTTTGAACAAACGGGAGTTGAAAAAATTGCATAAAGAGGTCAAAACGACCGGACTTACCATAGTTCCGTTGACCCTATTTATCAATGACCGTGGTCTTGCCAAAATACAGATTGCTTTGGCAAAAGGTAAAAAGCTTTACGATAAAAGGGAAACCATTAAGGACAGGGACAATAAGCGTAACCTGGATCGTATAAAAAAGAGCTTTAATGCCTAACTGCCTAGTTTTTGTCCTCCAACAAGGGCACAAACCGGAAAGAACCGTATTCCGTCTTTTTGAATTCCTTTTCAGAAGTTCTCTCAAAAAGCGTCATAATCTGCTCTTCGTATCCAACAGGAATCACAAGCCTACCCCCTACTTTTAGTTGGGACATCAATGCCTTTGGTACTTCTGGCGCACCAGCCGTAACGATAATGCGGTCAAAGGGTGCTTCTTCGGGAAGGCCTTTATAACCATCCCCAAAAACAAACTTCTTGGGGCGATAGCCCATTTTTTTAAAGAAGAGGTTCGTTTTTTTAAAAAGTTCCAACTGTCTTTCAATGGTGAAGACTTTTGCCTTGCATTTTAACAGCACGGCAGTTTGGTAACCACTTCCGGTGCCTATTTCCAAAACACTCAAATTGGGTTCCAGTTGCAATAATTCCGTTTGAAAGGCAACGGTATAGGGTTGGGAAATTGTTTGGTCTGCAGCAATAGGAAATGCTTTGTCTTGATATGCATGCCCTTCAAAACTACTATCCATAAAAAGATGCCTCGGCACCGCCCTGATGGCATCCAAGACCTTTTTGTCGGTTATGCCCTTTTCAATCAGCAATTCTGCCAATTGATTTCGCATGCCCCTGTGTTTATAGGTGTCTTTCAATGTTAGCTTGGTTTGGTTACCAAAGTTATAAAAGATAGCATTAGAAATGAAGTGGCCCCAATGGTAATTATCAAAAATGGATTTTACAATGCTGTCGTAACTTATAAACTATGTGTATTTTTGATGAAAAAGTTACAACATGCTCAAAGTTGGGGTTCTAGGGGCCGGTCATTTAGGCAAGATTCATTTACGTTTGCTAAACCAATCCGAAAAATATGAATTGAAAGGGTTTTATGATGCCGATATCATGAATGCTACTAAAGTGGAGACCGAGTTTGGTTACACCTATTTTGACAACTTCAACACGCTTATAAATGCCGTTGATGTGGTCGATATCGTCACTCCTACCCTTTCCCATTACGAATGCGCCAAGAAGGCCATGGAAAAAGGCAAGCATGTTTTTATTGAAAAACCCATTACAAATACCTTGGAAGAAGCTGAAGCGCTTTTGGTTCTTGAGCAAAAATTTGGGGTCAAGGGACAAGTGGGCCACGTGGAACGCTTCAACCCTGCTTTTACTGCAGTTAGGGAATCCATAAACCAACCCATGTTCATTGAAACGCATCGTTTGGCGGAGTTCAATCCCAGGGGTACGGATGTTCCGGTTGTATTGGATCTGATGATTCATGATATCGATGCCATTTTGAGCGTGGTGAATTCGAAGGTAATAGGTATAAAGGCAAGTGGGGTATCGGTGTTGAGTCAGTCCCCGGACATTGCGAATGCCCGATTGGAATTTGAGAATGGCTGCGTCGCCAACCTAACCGCAAGCCGTATTAGTCTTAAGAACATGCGTAAATCTAGATTTTTCCAAAAGGACGCTTATATATCCGTGGATTTTCTTGAGAAAAAGGTGGAAGTAGTGAAAATGAAGGACGCACCGGAGGTTCCCGGGGATTTTGATATGATCTTGCAAAATGCGGAAGGCGTTAAAAAGCAGATTTATTTTGAAAATCCTTCCATTTTGGGCAACAACGCTATTTTGGATGAACTTGAATCTTTTGCCGATGCAATTAACAACAATACTAGGCCCACAGTAACATTGCAACAGGGTACGGAGGCCTTAAAAGTGGCCCTACAGATTATAGATGCATTTGAGAATAAATCAGTGCTGGGATGATTATTGTAATCTCCTAAATGCTTTAAATAAAAGAAAGAATGGAAAAAATTGCGGTGATAGGTGCTGGAACGATGGGTAACGGAATTGCCCATGTTTTTGCCCAAAATGGTTATAAGGTACAGTTAATCGACCTGAATGAAAATGCTCTTGAAAGGGGTATTGCTACCATTTCCAAGAATTTAGACCGAATGCTGGCCAAGGAAAAAATATCCGAAGTAGATAAACAAAATACTTTAGATAATATTGCTACATATACCGATTTGGAAAGCGGTGTAAAACAGGTGGATCTGGTCGTTGAGGCCGCCTCAGAGAAATTGGAAATCAAGCTGGATATTTTTAAAAAATTGGATGCCTTCTGCAAACCTGATGCTATCTTGGCAACCAATACATCCTCCATTTCCATTACCCAGATTGCTTCGGTGACCTCTAGGCCATCCCAGGTAATTGGGATGCATTTTATGAATCCAGTGCCCATTATGCAATTGGTGGAAATCATCCGTGGATATTCTACTTCGGACGAAACCACAAAACAGATTATGGAGCTTTCCAAGAAATTGGGAAAGACACCCACCGAAGTCAACGACTATCCCGGATTTGTGGCCAATAGGATTCTTATGCCTATGATAAACGAGGCCATAGAATCCCTACATTATGGGGTTGCCGGAGTGGTGGAAATAGATACGGTCATGAAATTGGGTATGGCCCACCCCATGGGTCCGTTGCAATTGGCAGATTTCATTGGGTTGGATGTTTGTTTATCCATTTTACAGGTGATGTACGACGGATTTAAAAATCCAAAATATGCACCTTCCCCCCTTTTGGTCAACATGGTTACCGCAGGAAAATTGGGTGTTAAGTCCAAGGAGGGTTTTTATGATTATTCAGAAAACACAAAAGCCGAAACCGTTTCAAATCAGTTTAAATAATATCCATGTCCATAGCCGAAAACCTTAGGTCCATCAAAAAAGAGATTCCTGAAAGCGTAACCTTGGTAGCGGTTTCCAAAACCAAACCGGTGTCTGATCTTATGCAAGCCTACCAAAGCGGACATAAAATCTTTGGGGAGAACAAGGTGCAGGAAATGGTCCAAAAATGGGAGGAAATGCCCAAGGATATCCAATGGCATATGATCGGACACGTACAACGCAACAAGGTCAAATATATGGCGGAGTTCGTTTCCTTGATACACGGAGTGGACAGTCTAAAATTATTGACCGAAATCGATAAACAAGCAAAAAAGCACGATCGGGTAATTCCCTGTCTTCTACAGGTACACATTGCCGAAGAGGATACCAAATTTGGTTTCGATGCCGATGAAATAACAGATTTGATACACAAGCCGGAATACAAAAAACTACAGAACATATCCGTTCAAGGATTGATGGGTATGGCCACCTTTACGGATGACATGGAACAGGTTAGAAGGGAATTCAGGACCTTGAACAGGCTTTTTCGCGAATTGAAAAATACACTTCCCCAAATAGCCATTCTTTCCATGGGAATGAGCGGCGATTATACCGTTGCCATTGAAGAAGGAAGCACGATGGTACGCATTGGAAGTAGTATCTTTGGAAAACGGAATTACAACTAAACGTGTTAGTGCAACGTTCAAAATAGGATTGAAATTATTTTATGTACGCCATACTGGATATAGAAACGACGGGAGGGAAATTCAATGAAGAGGGCATTACGGAAATCGCGATTCATAAATTCGATGGGCATAAAGTAACCGATTCTTTTATCAGCTTGATCAATCCCGAAAAGGAAATCCAGCCGTATGTTGTCAATTTAACCGGCATAAACAACAAAATGCTCCGCACCGCACCCAGGTTTCATGAGGTTGCCAAAAGAATCATCGAAATTACCGAGGATGCCGTACTAGTAGCACATAATGCTCAGTTCGACTATCGTATCCTGAGAACGGAATTTCGTAGATTGGGTTATAACTACGAGCGAAAAAGCCTCTGCACGGTCGACTTGTCCAAAGTGCTTTTACCCGATGCCGAATCCTATAGTTTGGGTAAATTGGTAAGATCCCTGGGTATTCCGGTAAGTGACCGTCACCGGGCAAATGGAGATGCCCTGGCTACCGTAAAATTATTCAAGCTACTGCTGGCAAAGGATACGGGAAAGACCATAATCCAGGATGTCATTAGAAAAGAGGCGCATGGGGAACTCTCTGAAAAACAATTGGATATTGTCCAAAGCATGCCCAATACGACCGGTGTTTTTTACATGCATAACAAGGATGGGGATATCATTTACTTGAGCAAAAGCACCGATATCAAAAAAAAGGTGAACCAACTATTTACCAAGGCTGGGGAACGGGCCAGAAAACTGACCAAGGATACCAGAAAGGTTACCTATGAAAAAACGGGCAGCGAATTGGTGGCACTGCTCAAAGAACATCAGGAACTATTAAAAAATAGGCCTAAATACAATTCCATGCCAAGAAAAAGAATGTTCTCCCATACGCTCTGTCTTTCAAAAAATGAATATGGGTATTTGGGATTAAAAACTGTCAAGGTAAATCAGTGTACGGACGCTTGGGGATTTTTCAACGGGGAATTCAGTGCAAAAAATCATTTGTTTAAGATCACTAGGGAATTCAACCTATGTGACAAAATCAATGGCATAAGTGAGGCCAGAGGTAACTGTGCCAACTATTTGGAAGGCAAATGCAAGGGTGCCTGTATTCAAAGGGAAGATGTTGAAACCTACAATGAACGGATTTTGGAAGCTCTGCAAAAATATTCGCTAAGGAATAAGGAAGTGGTGTTGGTGGATAAAGGTCGTGAGGTAGGTGAATATTCGGCCATTATGGTTCGGAAAGGTTCTTTGGTGGGTGTTGGTTATTACGACCTTAACCATCAAATAAATAATATTCATATCTTAGAAAATTTGATAACTCCAATGAACGGCACTCAAAACGCCAATTTCATTATTGAATCATATCTAAGAAAACGGAAAATATTGAAAACGATTTCCTTGTAAATACCATTGAACAAGAAGGGCGAAAATACCGATTGGAAACAGAAACTTCATGAAATCATTTATGAGGCAGACACCCCTATGGGCAAATGGTTTGATATTGTCCTTATTTTTGTCATACTCTTCAGTGTGCTGTTGATTATGTTGGAAAGTGTGAAGCAAATCGATGAGGAATATCATAGAACACTTCTTACCTTGGAATGGGTCGTCACCATTCTTTTCACCATAGAGTACATCGCAAGGATCATTTGCATACAAAAGCCCTTTAAGTATATTTTCAGTTTCTACGGCATCATCGATTTTTTATCCACGATTCCCTTATACCTTTCCTATGTGCTTGCGGGCTCCCAGGTTTTGTTGGCGGTGCGGGCATTTAGATTGTTGCGCGTATTTAGGATATTGAAATTGGTCCGTTTTCTTGGCGAAGCCTCACAATTGAAAAGTGCTTTGAGAGCAAGTAGCGCCAAGATTACGGTCTTTTTGTTTGCCGTTTTGATACTTTCCGTAATGTTGGGTACTTTGATGTATTTGGTAGAAGGCGACGAAGCTGGATTTACCAGCATCCCCATGAGTATTTATTGGACCATAGTTACACTTACTACGGTAGGTTACGGAGATATTGCTCCCATAACCCCTCAGGGTCAGTTCATTGCAACCGTTATTATGCTGCTGGGTTATGGTGTTATTGCCGTGCCAACGGGAATGGTAACCGTTGAATTTGGGAAACGGTCCAGGGCTTTAAAAACGGGCGAGGATAAAGTGGAAAAATTCGTCCATGTAAACACCCAAGCGTGTCCATCATGTTCCAAGGAAGGCCATAGGGACGATGCCAGCCATTGTTATAATTGCGGAAGTTTGCTGAATGAATAAAGTGCTCATTTCTGTAATTGGTCCCACGGCGATCGGGAAAACGCGATTGGCCATTTTATTGGCAAATCATTACAAAACGGAAATCATTTCCGCGGATTCCCGACAGTTTTTTAAGGAAATGTCAATAGGTACCGCTGTACCAAACCCTACCGAGCTTTCCAGTGCCGTTCATCATTGCATACAGCATAAAAGTATACTTGAACCCTATTCCGTGGGTGATTTTGAGAGGGATGCCCTAAACATGTTGAAGGGAATATTTCAAAAAAATCATGTGGCAATCATGGTGGGTGGTAGCGGTCTTTATGTGGATGCCGTCACCAAGGGACTGGATTCCTTTCCCCAAGTGGATAGTGCCATACGTGAAAAACTGAACAGGGAGCTAGCCGAAATAGGAATTGAAAGTTTACAATCCAGACTCAAAGAACTCGACCCCGATCACTATCAAAAAATGGATATTCAAAACCCCCATCGTATCATAAGGGCCTTGGAAATCTGTTATGGTACGGGAAAACCTTATTCCAGTTTTTTGAATAGGCCCAAAGACAAAAGAAACTTCAAAGTGGTATCCGTTGGTTTAATGGCCGACAGAAAAGTGGTCTATAATAAAATTAATGAAAGGGTGGATGGTATGATGCAGGACGGTCTGTTGGCAGAAGTGAAATCCCTAGTTGCATATAGCGATTTGAACGCACTACAAACGGTAGGTTACAAGGAACTTTTTGAGTATTTAAATGGAAATTGGACCTTGGATTTTGCGGTTTCCGAAATAAAGAAAAATACGCGAAGATTTGCCAAAAGACAGATTACCTGGTTCAAAAAAACCGAGGACGTCCTGTGGTTGGATTTTGATAACACTACAGATAAAATGATTACCAAAGTTGATAGGAAGGTCAAAGAATTACAAAATGAATGAAACAAAAATTATTTTCGTAATGGGTGTTTCCGGTTGTGGAAAATCGACCGTTGGGAACCTTTTGGCCAAGAAATTGGGTTATACCTTTTTTGATGGGGACCATTACCATCCCCAAGCGAACATCGATAAGATGAGCAAAGGGATTCCCTTAGATGATAATGATAGAAAAGGTTGGTTGGAAACATTGAATGAATTGGGGATAAAGCATCGGGAGCAGGGGGCCGTAATCGTATGTTCTGCACTAAAAGCAACCTATAGGGAAATGTTAAGGAACGGGTTGGAAGAAGTGGCTGTTTTTCTATTTCTAAAGGGTACTTTGGAGCAAATTAGTTATCGGCTTAGTTTAAGAAAGGGGCATTTTATGCCCAAGGAATTGTTGCAATCTCAATTTGAAACTTTGGAGGAACCAGAAAACGCACTTGTAGTAGGAATAGATAATTCTCCAGAAGAAATTGTAAATCAGGTTCTTCATCTTCTTTCAAATTAAAAAAGCACCCTGTTGGGTGCTTTAATATCCATTCCTTGATAGGATAGGATTATTCGTCCTCATTTTTTATGACCAACCGGAAACCCTCGCCATGGATGTTCAAAATTTCCACATTTTCATCTCGTTTTAGGTATTTTCTAAGTTTGGCGATGTATACGTCCATACTTCTGGAAGTAAAGTAATTGTCATCTCTCCAGATTTTGGTAAGTGCCAGTTCCCTCGGCATCAGGTCGTTTTCATGAAGGGCCAAAAGCCGTAACAGCTCGTTCTCCTTTGGTGAAAGTTTTATAGCTTCCTCTTCCTTGTATTTTAAAAAACGAAGTTTTGAATTGAGATGGAAGCCTCCAATTTCAAATTCGAACTTTTTACTATCGGCAAGGCTGCTGGATGCTTTTCTTTGAAGTATGGCCTTTATTTTCATTAATAGCACCTCAGAGTCAAAAGGTTTGTTCAGATAATCATCGGCACCAGCTTTATAACCTTTTAGGACATCTTCCTTCATGGTTTTGGCCGTTAAAAAAACTATGGGAACATTTTCGTTCTTTTCCCTAATTTCCTTGGCCAAAGTAAACCCATCCTTATAAGGCATCATAACATCCAAGATGCAAATGTCATAATTGTCCTTCTTAAACTTTTCAAATCCTTCCATACCATTTTTGGCCAAGGTTACATCAAAGTCGTTCATGGACAAATAGTCCTTAAGGACAATACCAAAGTTTGGATCGTCTTCTACTAAAAGTATTTTCTTATTTACTGTTTCCATAATTTTTAAATTAAAGGCAGTTTAATGTAGAAAGTGCTTCCTTTGTCTTTTTCACTTTCCGCATATACCTCCCCTTGATGATCATCTACTATTTTTTTAACATAGGCCAGTCCTAATCCATGACCCTTAACATTGTGAATATCTCCAGTGTGTTCTCTAAAAAATTTTTCAAAAACCCGTTTTAATACGGCCTTGCTCATCCCTGCTCCTTGATCTTGCACTTTAATAAGAATACTATTCTTTACCACTTCCGTAAATACATCTATTTTGGGCGCATCATTGGAATATTTTATGGCGTTATCCAAAATATTAACAATGACATTGGTAAAGTGCATCTCATTTGCAAGTACCTCGGAACGTTGCGCATCCAAATGGGTATCAATATAACCACCTCTATCCTGAACGATAAGTTCAACATGTGTAATGGCATCGTTTATTATATCATGTGCATCTACTCTATCCTTACTGATATCCAATTGATTTTTTTCCAATTTGGAGATACGAAGTACATTTTCAACTTGAGCGTGCATACGTTTGTTCTCGTCCCTGATCATTTGTAAATAGCGGGAAACCTTTTCCTGGTCACCTATGATTTTTGGATTTCGAATCGCTTCAACTGCAAGATTGATTGTTGCAATGGGCGTCTTGAACTCATGCGTCATGTTGTTGATGAAATCTGATTTTATCTCGGATATCTGTTTTTGCCTGATCAACTGGTATATCGCCCCTGAATAGGCAATGACGATTATTAGTGTAAAAAGGAGTGACAAAAGTGCCAATCCCAAAATGGACTGGACCAAAAAGCGCTTCTTTTTTGGAAATGAAACCAACAAGTCAAAGTTGGAAATACCGTCAAAATCCGTAAATAGGGGTGACTTATAAATATTCACTTCTGAATATTTGAATTTTCTGGATTTCAACTTGGTCGGCAGACCATTGCTATATACACCATATTCAAAAGCTATATCTACGCCCCTATCAGCTAATTCCCGCTGTACCAATAACTCAATTTCCTGTTTGGATACGCGCTTGTGAATGGGAACCCTTTTGGCGTAGTTCGTAAAGAGATCTTCAACGGCATATTTGTCTATATCCCTCAAACCACCTATTTTTTCCAATCTTTGGATAGGTGTAAGCCGATATCCTTTTCCATCTATATTTAAATCTTCCCTAAAGATAGAAGTAGTACGCTTGCTTGTATAGTTTTTGATGAAAGTGGTATCGCCCACTTCTCCATTATCAAAGAACGTTGAGGAAATTCCATAGTCCTCCTCCAGGATACCATGCTCATACAACAATATCTCATTGGAATTGACATCCCTATCAATGAAAAAGAAATTTCTGAAATGAGTTTCCTTCAATTCCCCGATACTATCCTTTGCATAAAGATATCTATCGTAATAATTTTTTTTCTCCCGCTCCTCTATTTGATTGGTAACACTATTTAAAGCTTCGGAAACAACATTTGAAAACTGTTCCTCCTTGTTCTCGACGGATTTTTTTATCCAAATACTTTGAATGAAAATCAACCCAATGAGAGAAAGGCTCATTAGAACTACCAAGAGAACAAATAACCTCTTATTCATTATAATGTTAAAATTAATTATTTACAGGGAAGCCCTAAGTACGTTTAACCAAACCTTAACACAAATGTTAAAATTTGCCGTCCTTATGAAAAATCAAGGATTCGAGAATGAATCTCGTCTACTTTTGCACTAGTTTTTTCTAGGTTAACATTTTCAATGACATAATCCGCTAAGGGCAACTTTTTTGAATCCTCCAACTGATTGTTCATTCGGGCCAAGATCTCCTCACGTGTCGCGTTGTCCCGTTCCAAAAGCCGTTTTATGCGTACTTCCATAGGGGCAGTGATCAAAATAACCTTATCATATAAACCCTGGGCTTCATTTTCAAACAACAATGCGGTTTCTTGAATTACGTATGGGGCATTTTGAGTTTCACTCCATTTAACAAAATGTTTCCGAACGACAGGATGCACAATTTTGTTTAACCTTTTCAATAATAGGGGGTCGTTAAAGACCGACTTTGCTATATATGAACGGTTCAATTTGCCATCATGATAGGCCGTTTCCCCAAACAAGTCTACCAGCTTTTTTCTAATGGTTTTGGAGGTATGCATAAGTTTTTTGGCCTCCAAATCAGAATTATAAATAGGTACACCCAATTCTTCAAACATCTTTGCTACGGTAGTTTTTCCACTACCAATGCCTCCGGTAAGGCCAATTATTTTCATCTGTTTAAAAGCGTTTAAAAAATTTTGGATGCCACAAAAAGTAATAAATTAAAAATAGTTTCCTCTTTATAAGTCAGGTATTATTCCTTCTTTAAAATAAATTCAACTTCCTGGGGTCTTAGGATGGCACTGTTGATATTTTCCGGTTTTTCCCGGAGCACCACGGGCAACATATTTTGGTCACTTTCCTCGATTTTTTCATAATCTGCCAAAACCAGAAAATCCTCTGAGGAAATCTTTTTGAGCACTTCCAAGGGTGCTTGGCAAACGACCTGAACGACATCCGGGAACATACGGACCTGAACGCTATCCGGTAGGTTCAACATAGTGACCGGAACTTCAAAAACCTGTTCTGAAAATTTGTAAATCTTCCCAGAAATTGTCACTATAGTAGGCTCAAAATTGGTCTTTGTCAATTCCCGGGATTTAACCAACGTAATTTTCTTTGTAAAATCAGTAGTTAGGTTCAATAGTTCCGTATAGGAGGTAGAAACGGACGAAATAGTATCAATTTGGGATTTTGGGCCGTTGACAACAATGGTTTTGGGTTCAATTACCAAAGAGTCCATAAGTGTGTGGTTCTTGGCAAATGTAATGTTGAGCTTTGGTAAAACAGGAACTTCCTTGGATTCAAGTGTAGTCAATTTAACAAAAATCGTGTCGTTGTCCATATCCAGCAGTTCCATATTGTTGGATAGTTGATCTCGTACTTGCTTTCTGTAAACGGATGGAGGTATGTAAAAGCGATCCGACTTCTTTTGTATATCCGATAAATTGATCTGGATGCTCTTTTTTCTGATGCCAAACCCAATAAATTGAAAGCCTACGGCACGTAACCGAACCCGTAGTTCACTTCTAGGACTTTCTACTAAGAGATACTCTGGTGGAACATTTACATAGTTCAATTCAAAAGAGGTCGTACCTACAAACGTTTGGGCAAGATTGTTCACCAACCATGCCAAAAAGGAGAAAAATAAAAAGACCAAAAACACCTTGACCTTACGCTTTTTTAATCCCGTCTTTATTCGCTCTATGATCACAACCTATCCTAAGTTCTAAAAAATAATTTCGGAAAAATTTCTTCCGGTGTCCTACTACTAAATGTAGTATAAAAAGTAGACTTCAAAAAACCAAAACCATAGCCTCCGAATTGCACCAACGTAGCGAAAACAGCCATACTGCCCACTTTTAAGCTTTTAGTGCTAACAGTAGCATCCATAAACAAGACCAGAAAGTAAATTAAAACGCAAATTAAAGGAGCCTTAAAACCCAAAAAAGCGAATCCAATAGATGTTAAGAGGAATAAAATAAATAACGTGGGAAACCAATAGGTCAATTTTGCCGTTGTTGGGTGCCACTTGTTAAGTATGGGGCGTACCATTCCAAATTTCCTGACCTGTATGTAAAATTTGTTCCAGTCTATCCTTCTTTTATGGTATACAAAGGCTTCGGGTATCAATTTTGTCTCATAACCCTTTTCCCAGATACGGATCGTCAAATCTGGGTCTTCGCCGGGATGGATATTCCCATAACCGCCAGTGGCTTCAAATGCTTCCTTTGAAATGCCCATATTAAAACTTCTGGGCTGGAATATATTTACGGCATCCTTTCTTCCGCGGATTCCGCCTGTGGTCAAAAAGGAGGTCATGGCATAATTGATTGCCTTTTGCACATCACTAAAGGAGGAGTGTGCCGCATCAGGGCCGCCATAGCAATGTACAAATTCCTGGGTTAGGCTTTTTTCAGCCTCCTCCAAATATTGTGGCGGTAGAATGCAATCGGAATCCAGGACAATGAAATAGTTCCCCTTGGCATTTTTCATACCAAAATTACGGGAATCCCCTGGGCCAGAATTTGGTTTTTGAAAATAGGATATATTGAGTTGTCCCTCATAACTTGCAACAACCTCTTTTGAGGGAACTGTGGAACCATCTTCAATAACCACAACTTCAAATTCCTTGGGATAGGTCTGTTTTAAAAGACTCTCCAAAAGTTCCTCTATTTCGCTGGGCCTGTTATATACCGGGATTATAAACGAAAATGATAAATTCATTTCAAATTTTCACATATTAAAATCCCCGATAATTCTCGGAAAATCTTTTTAGAATTTATCTATCACCTCCTGACTAACGCCTGTATTGGAGAATCCGCCATCATGGAAAAGATTCTGCATGGTCACTTTTCTTGTTAGGTCTGAGAATAAAGTTAGGGTATAGTCTGCACAATCTTGGGCAGTCGCATTCCCCAAAGGCGACATTTTTTCCGCGTAATTAATAAAGCCATCAAAGCCCTTGATACCCTGACCGGCAGTGGTTGCCGTTGGGGATTGGGAAATAGTATTGACCCGAACCTTCTTTTCCTTACCGAAGAAATAACCAAAACTACGGGCTACGGACTCCAGATAGGCTTTATTGTCTGCCATATCGTTATAATCTGGGAACGTACGCTGTGCGGCCATATACGTCAAGGCAACGATACTGCCCCACTCGTTCATTGCATCGTTCTTGTATAAGGATTGCATTACTTTATGAAAGGATAGCGCGGAAACATCCCAGCCTTTTGCCGTAAAATCATAGTTTTCATCGGTGTAGGCCCTTCCCTTTCGCACATTTACTGACATCCCGATAGAATGTAGTACAAAATCCAACTTGCCTCCCAAAATTTCCACGGACTTGGTCACTAAATTGGCCAAATCTTCCTCGTTCGTGGCATCGGCGGGAATAATTTCGGAACCCGTCTTTTCGGCCAACTCCTTGATCTGCCCCATTCGCATCGCTATGGGAGCATTGGTTAGGACAAATGTTCCACCTTCCTCATGCACGCGTTCCGCTGTTTTCCATGCGATTGAATTGGCATCCAATGCGCCAAAAATGATTCCCTTTTTTCCTTTCAATAGATTATAGGCCATGTTCGTTGGTTCTTTCAATTGTTAATTTTTCAAAGATATTTAAAATATACCAATCCGATTTTACCCCTTCGGATTTAATTTAGCAATTGCCGGGCATGCGCCAAGGCGGAATCCGATAGTTCGTTGCCTCCTAGCATTTGGGCGAGTTCCACTACTCTTTCATCATTGGACAGTTTGCGCATGTTGGTACTGGTTCCATCGGTCGTATCGGTCTTAAACACTTTAAAATGGTGATTGCCCTTGGATGCGACCTGCGGCAGGTGCGTAATGGTAAATACCTGCATATCCTTGCTCATTTCCTTCATGATGTCCGCCATACGGTTCGATATTTCCCCGGATACGCCCGTGTCGATTTCATCGAACATGATGGTGGGCAATTTTTCGTATTTCGCCAAAATGGCCTTTATGACCAACATAATCCTGGAAAGTTCACCGCCCGATGCCACTTTTTTAAGTTCGCCATAATCACTTCCTTTATTGGCCGTAAACAAAAAAGAAAGCTCGTCCATGCCGTTGGTCCTAAACGTATCCGTACTTTCCAGTTGGATTCTGAAGGAAGCACTGGGCATTCCCAGGTGGGCCAAATCCGATTCCAACTGGTTTTTTAAATCAGGTATAATGGCATTCCTGCGTTCCCTTAGTACCAGTGCCTGTTCCTCCAAGGCGGATTCCAAGTCCTGGAGTTCCCTCCTTTTGATGGATATCTTTTCATCCACATGGGCGGTTTCAAAGGCTTTTTGGGAAAGTTCCTCCCTTATTTTAATCAATTCCGATATTTCAGAAACCCCATGTTTTTTCTGTAGATTGTACAGTAATTGCAATTTGGTGTTGGTCTGTTCCAAAAGCTCTGGATTGGACTCTACCCCATCCCGAAAGGCCTGAAGCTCTGCATTTATGTCATCTATTTCAATATAAACGGATTGGATGCGCTCGTGTAGGTTTTGATATTGCTTCCCAAAACCGGACAGTCGGGAGAGAGTGCTTTTTAAGTCGGACAAGAGTGTTGTTAGTCCGATCTGTTCGTCGTTCATCAACTGGTCGCCCTTGGAAAGTTCCTCCATGATCAATTCCACATTGTTCAATTGCTCGTACTGCTCTTCCAATTCTTCCAAAATACCCTCCATTAAGGGCGCCGCTTCCAGTTCAGTCAATAGAAAATCATTATAGTCCTGTTCCTTTAGGGCGTTATTTTGAAACTCGATAAGTTCCTGAAGTACCGTTTCTGTGGATGTATAGGAAGACAACGTCTTTCTAAATTCATAGAGCCGAGACTTATTGTCCGCCAAGGCGTCAATCAATTTTAATTGAAAATCGTTCTCGGTCAATCGCAACGTTTGATGTTGGGAATGGATGTCTATGAGTCGGTCCCCCAATTGGGACAGCACATCCAAGGTTACCGGGGTATCGTTAATGAATGCCCTCGATTTGCCACTGGGGAGAATTTCCCTTCGAATTACCGAACTATCCTCATAATCCAAATCATTCTCCTTAAAAAACGATTGGAGACCATAGTTCTTGATCTGGAAATAGGCTTCTATAACGCACTTGCGTTCTTTGTCCCTCAGAGAAGACAGATCCGCCCGCTTTCCCAATACCAAGGAAAGACCTCCCAAAAAAATGGATTTTCCGGCACCTGTTTCACCGGTGATAATGGTAAAACCAGCATCCAAACCGACTTCTAGACTATCGATCAGTGCGTAATTGTCAATGGAAAGATTGGTCAGCAAATCCTTGAATTTTTAGAAAATCAAAGGTAATCTATTTAGGGTATCAAAATCAAATTCAATAACAAGTTCAAGTTCAAAATGAAAAGTCAAAAGTTAAAAGTGGAAAATATTAAATTTTAGTGCGAATAGCGCTTATCGTTCAGCGGACAGTGAAAAACGAAAAATAATTAGCTATTTGTTGGAAAAATGAATTAAAAAATTCAAATTCCAAATGTCTATTACGCTATTAATCGAGTAGCAATTAGCCTTGTACGCTCAGCGAACAGCAAATGGCCAAAAGCCAAAAAAATCAATACTTAATTTCATTCCAAGTGCTGGAATACAGGGGGGCAATTTTGTTGAGGGTCTCCTTTAGTTTTACAATATCCACCTTGGGACCATCGGAGAAGATGTTCTGGATTTCCTCGGACTTGGCATCGAAGAAGGTCTGAATCAGAAAGGCATTGGGCCTTCTATTGATCATGGTCTGGAACAGGTTCATGGTACCTGCAATGATCTGCTTTCCAGTACTGTTGTTATCGGCCAAAATATCCAAACCTTTTCTATGATAGTTGTACATCGCCACGCGATATTCTTTATACGTATTGGATAGTAAATTGTCCACCAATTCAAATCTGCTACGATCCGTTGTTTGTGTCCAACCACTATAATTACTACCTTGGGCTTGCGTTACGATACTTTGGGCCTTTCGATAGAAATCGGTACCGCCTTCCAAGGAAAACGTATCCGCATCAAGTCCCAAAATAATATAGACATAATAAGCGACCACGGCCACTAAGTTGGATTCGAATACATTTTCATTAAAGACCAAAGGCTGGAATTCTATGTATTGAAAGTTGAACTGGTTGTCCTTATAATTGAAGACCGGGCTTTCATAGGAAGTGTTGTATACCGGTCGTGAGGATTGGATTTGGATGTTACCGCTAAATCGGTCCGATTCATAGTCCGTAATCGTTATGAACATTTGGGCATTTACCCGTTCATTTTCCTTATAAACTCTGTTCGTCCACTTGTTTTTATTGACGAAATCACTCAAGGAGCGTTCCAAGGTCTTGAAAATTTGTTGGTTGGTCTGTGAAACCTGATCCGAATTTATAGTCACCGTACAATTCAATTCCTGCGCATGAAGCGATAAAATACCTAGAAAAATTAACAGGATCGATAACAACTTACGCATAGCGTCTTTTTATGATTTCGTTCAGGATATCCTTGGCTACTGCAGCCTTAGTTTTTAATTCAAACGTTTGGATCTCCAAATTGGTATCTATAAAGCTAATTTTGTTGGTGGTGCCTCCAAATCCGGCTCCCTGATCGTTAATGGAGTTCAAAACGATGGCATCCAAATTCTTACGTTTGAGCTTCGATTTTGCATTTTCCAGTTCGTTTTCCGTTTCCAAGGCGAAACCGACCAGAAATTGAGATTTTTTTTCTTGACCGAAGGAATACAAAATATCCCTGTTTTTAACAAGGTCAATTTGCAATTCGGCATTGGATTTTTTTATTTTTTGGGCCGATTTGACTTTCGGCTTGTAGTCGGCCACAGCGGCCGCACACATGACAATGTCAGAATCGGCGAAATGCCTGTGGGCCTTTTCATACATTTCATCGGCGGAGACAACCCGTATCAAGTGTATGCTTTCATTGGCTGCTTCATATTTTGAAGGTCCGGATACCAAAACGACTTCTGCACCTAGATCTGATGCAGCCTTCGCCAATTCAAACCCCATCAATCCCGAAGAATGATTTCCAATGAAACGCACGGGATCAATTGCTTCGTAGGTAGGCCCGGCGGTAATCAATACCTTTTTATTTTTCAAGGGAAGCCCGGCGGACAAATAATTGAATAGAAACTGTACGATAGCCTCGGGCTCCGCCATCCTTCCTTCTCCATGCAGTCCACTGGCCAATTCACCGGAAGCCGCAGGAATCATCAAATTTCCAAAAGACTCCAGTGCCTCGAAAGACTTTTTTGTAGTAGGATGTTGGTACATGTCCAAATCCATCGCAGGAGCAAAAAAAACGGGGCATTTTGCCGATAGGTAACATGCCAAAAGGATATTGTCTGCAGCCCCGCTTGCCATTTTTGAAAGCGTATTGGCGGTTGCGGGGGCTATAAGCATGATATCCGCCCAGAGTCCCAATTCCACGTGGTTGTTCCAATCGGTCGTATTGTTTTCTGTCTTGACGAAATTGGAAACTACGGGATTTTTTGAGAGCGTGGCAAGGGTCAACGGGGATACAAAGCAACTGGCGCTTTCGGTAAGAACGATCTTAACCATAGCGCCAGCTTTTATCAATAAACGTACTAGAAAGGTGGTCTTATAGGCAGCTATCCCTCCGGTTATGCCTAAGAGGATGTTTTTGCCTTCCAACATCTTTTCTATACGTCTTTCTCCGTATTTCTGTGGTAAATTTTATCGTTCAACCACTCTTCTACTGCTAAGGCGTGTGGTTTGGGAAGCTTTTCGTAGAATTTGGAAACTTCTATTTGTTCCTTGTTCTCAAAAACCTCTTCCAGGCTATCACTATAGGTGGCAAACTCCTCCAATTTCTCGAGCAATTCTTTCTTAATTTCGGAATTGATTTGTATGGCACGCTTAGAAGCAATGGAAATTGCCTCATAAATATTGTTGGTAGGGGCATCAAACTCATTTCGGTTGATGGTCACCGTTGATACGGGCGCCTTGGAGTTTTTTAAATCGTTCATGTTCATACTAAAAACTAGTTATTTTGATTCTTCTATGGTATTGAATTTCTGCAATTCGTTATTGATCCGCTTCAGGAGCTCGGCAGATTCCTTTTCGTATTTTGTACTTGGATATTGCTTCATCAACATTTTATAGGCTTCCATGGCTTCGCTTAGTCGCTCCTCCTGAAGGCTTTCAAAACTATTGATGGCCAAGTGGGTAAGGGCATCTACTTTTACGAAATAGGCGTCCTCCCTGTAAATGGAACCAGGAAAATCCGAAATAAAGTTATCGCTCGCTGCAATGGCAGATTTCAGCATATCGTAATTAAATTCCCCAAGCTTGTTGTATTGCTTGAGAATCTCAAACGCTTTTTTCTCCTTTTTTCGTGTAAGCTCCTGGGCCATCGCATTGGCATCGTCAAAGAATTCCGACTCTGGATACGTATTAATAAAGTTCTGTAATTTTAAAAGCGCCTTGTCCGTATCGGTCTGGTCCAAGGAATAGGTGGGGGAAAGCTCATAGTAACTTTTGGCACCTAAAAATGATGCTTCGGTAATTTTATCGCTTTTTGGATACGACTTTATAAACCGCTCAAATTGATATCCGGCCATGTTATAATCCCCGCGCTCAAAATAACTGTTAGCCAAAAAGAACATTACCCGCTCACCTTGGGGTTTGCCTACGTATTTAGGCGCAATCTGCTCTAAAAGCCTATTTGCCCGCTTAAAGTCCTTTGCATCGTAGAATTTTTCGGCAAGGTCGTATTTTGCCTTCAGATCCTCGTTCTTGAGCACTTTTTGGTATTCGCTACAGGATTGAAAAACTACCAACAACAGACCAAAAGCAATAAATTTTCTCATTTTGAAAAACATTTTGCAAAATTAGTGATTATCAACGGATTTAAAAAACATTTTTAACCCGCTAAAAATAGGACCGTTATTGGATAAACCCGTCGTATTTGGCATGGATTTAACGCCGATGGGGTTATGCCGGAATCTTGGTAAGGGAAGCTATAAAATCGGCTATTTTATTCTTTAGACCTGAAGATGCTTCCAATAGTGGCAACCGTACCGATGCCCTGCACATACCTAGAATCTCAAAAATTGCCTTTATACCGGCAGGATTGCCTTCCTCAAAAATAAGGCCCATCCCTTCTTGCATCATGTAGTGCAATTCATAGGCCTCGTCACTGTTGCCATCCATTCCAAGACCTACCATTTGTGAAAATACGGAGGGCAAACCTTGACCTATAACGGAAATGACACCTTCTCCACCGGCCAAAATAGTGGGTAAAGCGGTAATATCATCCCCAGAAAGCACCAAGAAGCCTTTAGGTCTTTGTTCAATCAATTCCATTACTTGTACCATATTTCCACAGGCCTCCTTTATGGCAACGATATTTTCAAAATCCCGTGCCAACCTGAGCGTAGTACTTGGCAACATATTGCTTCCGGTTCTACCCGGCACGTTATAGAGAATTATAGGTAAGGGAGAAGCTTCGGCCAAAGCCTTAAAATGTTGATAAATTCCTTCCTGAGTCGGTTTGTTGTAGTAGGGCGAAACGGAAAGTACCGCATCAAAATGGCTAAGGTCCGTGGTTTGGAGTTCTTCTACCAAAGCAGCGGTATTGTTCCCCCCTATACCTATTACCAATGGAAGCCTACCCTCGTTTGCCTCGATTATGGTATCCTTGACCAATTGCTTTTCGCGTTTGGAAAGGGTGACAGATTCTGCCGTGGTACCCAAAGCCACAAGGTAGTCCACACCTCCTTCAATAGTAAAGGAAACTATTTCTTTCAAGGCTTCCACATCTATAGAACCCGACGCCGTAAACGGGGTTATCAACGCCACACCTGTTCCCTTTAACTTTTCCATATGCTATATTTCTTTAAAAACGCCTAAATACTTTTTCAATTCCAGTTTGAACGTTTTAAAATCGGACATTTGGGTGTTCATTATCAGGTCGTTGTAATCCGGCCCCACAGTTCCGAATCCTACTTTAATCCTTGCTTTGGTCTTGATGGACATTAAATTCAGCAACAGGTTGTTTTCATCATAATAGTTCACCAATAGATCGTATTCCCTGTTCAAGAACTCCAACGCATAACTGTTTTCGATTTCGCCGTTCCAACCCAAGTCTTTATCCGAAAAAATCGGGGTGGAATACGGAGAATTCTTGTCATAATAGCTTTTATAGCCTATGATTTTCACCGCATTTGGCCTTAAGGAAAAATCATCCAAAAACTGATAGAACACATCGGTCTTATCGAATTTGTCCAAATCCACAATACAACCCAATGAACTTATCCCCTTTTCACGGGTACTTACGTATCCCGGTTTTTCGAGCTCCTGTTTGATAAATTTAAGTCCGGATTTCTGTTTAAACCTGTCCTTAATTCCTTTTAAAAACATGTATTTTTACATTTCTACAAATGTAAATAATATCCGTTCAACTGTATGACGAAGTTAAAACACTTTGGTTGTTTAAAAATAAAACATTTTGTTTTATTTATAACATTTATAGGAATGATAGCCTGCCGTCAATCTCAGGACAGACTCATTAATTTTGAAGGAAAACAACTGATTGTAGATAGTACCTATGCGGTTGTGGATTCAATTTCCAATTTTATTCTGCCCTACCATAATCATGTAGAAAAAATGTTGGACAGTACATTGGCATATGCTTCTTTGGACATTTCCAAAACGGACGGAATTTACAATACCACGGCCGGTAACCTTATGGCGGATATCATTTTGGAGCAAGCGGCTCCTATATTTAAAAGCAGAACGGGAAAGGATTTAGATTTTGTGTTATTAAACCATGGAGGCATCCGCTCCATTATTTCCGAGGGAAAGGTCTCCGCCCGAACGGCCTTTGAGGTGATGCCCTTTGAAAACAATACGGTGGTCGTGGAATTGAAAGGGCAATCCGTAAAAGAAATGCTGACCTATCTTATTCGGTCCAAAAGAGCACACCCAATTGCAGGTATTCAGTTGGTTTTGAACAAGGACGATAGTATCAAATCCTTAACCATTCAGGGGGCACCATTTGATGAGAAGAAAAGTTATTATGTGGCTACTTCCGACTATCTGGTCTCCGGCGGTGATGATATGGTTTTTTTTAAAGACGCCTTGGAGGTGACGGACATTGATTATAAAATTAGAAATGCCTTGATCGATTATTTTACAAAAGTGGATACGCTTGCGCCAAAAGTTGATCTGAGGTATTACAAGATTGAATAAGTGGGGCAATTGGCTTTAAGCCATCGGTTCGACGCTGTGCGCTAAGCCCAATTCGTTTTGGATCTTGTGATTTGGTTTTTGATATTTTTGCTACTAGCTAGAACCTTAAATCTTTTGATTTTGAATATGATTTTTGAACTTGAAATTACAAATGGATAGAAGAAAATTTGTTACACATACGATAGCGGGTTCGGTAATGCTATCGGCAGGAGGCGTCTTATTGAATTCCTGTAAGGCTTCAAAAAAGCATCTGACCATTCTACATACCAATGATGTACATAGCCACATCGATGCCTTTCCTAAAAATCATGCTGACTTTCCAGGATTGGGCGGCTTAGCTAGACGTGCGGGGTTGGTACAAAAAATACGAAAGGAAAATCCCAATACGCTTTTATTGGACGCTGGCGATATTTTTCAGGGAACCCCGTATTTTAATTTTTATGGCGGTGAACTCGAGTTTAAGCTAATGAGTATGCTGCAATATGACGCCGCCACCATTGGCAATCACGATTTTGATAATGGAATTGACGGGCTTTTGGCGCAATTACCCTATGCAAGTTTCGATTTTCTCATCGCCAATTATGATTTCACGAATACAGTCTTGAACGGATATACCAAGCCCTATAAAACGTACATTAAAGATGGTATAAAGGTTGGTATTTATGGCCTAGGCATCAATTTGGCGGGTTTGGTGACCAAAAAACTTTATAAGGAAACGGAATACTTGGACCCCTACGAAGTGGCAACGGACATTGAAGCTCTTTTAAAGGAAACCGAAAAATGCGATATCATTATTTGCCTTTCCCATTTAGGATACAGCTATGAAAATGAAAATAGACCTGATGACCTGAAATTGGGGAAACGTACCAAGTATACGGATTTGATTATTGGTGGCCATACACATACATTTTTGGAAAGGCCTACCGTGGTTACCAATGCAAAGGGACGTGAAATTTTGGTTAATCAAGTAGGTTGCTTTGGCGTCAATGTAGGTAGGGTCGATTTTTATTTCGATGAAGCCGGCGGTAGTGCGGAAGGTGTTACCATTTCAGTATAGGATTAGAATGAAAGAAGAACTATTACGAACGGAGTCCGGCAATCAGGCCTTTAAAAAACTGGTGCAATTATTGGATGCAGATCTTGCCAATCGCGATGGGGAGGACACCCTTTTCTATTCCCAATTTAACGGCATAACCCAATTACAGCACTGCATTGTTTATTTCAAGGATGGTGCTGCAATAGGTTGTGGTGCTTTTAAGAAGTTCGCTGACCATAGTGTGGAAATCAAACGTATGTACGTGCTACCTGAACATAGATCCAAGGGCATTGCTTCAAAAGTATTGGAAGCTTTGGAGGCGTGGGCATTGGAGTTGGGAAATACACAGTGCGTTTTGGAAACCGGGCTCCGGCAACCGGAGGCCATCAGTCTGTATAAAAAGAGTGGGTATGAAGTCACCGCAAACTATCCTCCCTATGAGGGCATTGAAAACAGCGTTTGTTTCAAAAAGAAAATCGGATTTTAAAAGTAAAATTTATTGGATATACCAAGGGGATTGATATCCCGAGACTTGTACGCCTTAACGCTAGTCGGGCAGACTTACAAATTAAAACTTCCTTTTGGAAGAATTCCTAGTGCGCTTGCCCCGAGGTGGTTTAATCCGGATCTTAATCTTCCGAAGATTTTTTTGGGTCGTAGAGTATGATGACCTGTACTATAATAGCAAGGAAAATCAACACATAAATTTCTAGTCGTGTGAACAGATCAACGGAGTCCACGGCTTTCTTGCTAATGTTCATTTGTCTACCCCCTTCACTTAATTGGATTTTGGAAAGATCGTGAAGGTTTTCCTTTACACGATCGATTTTGCTCTCTAAAGTTGCGCCCTCTGCCATATCATTTTGAACGTAAGCCACTTCTTGCGACTCCAATTCCTCCAAATTTTCCCTGAAATCGTTGAAAATTCTTTCCTCCTCCTTGGTCAGTTTCGTTTCGGAATATCGTCGAACCAAAGTTTGAATTTTGTCATTGATCTCCAAGTTCCTATTCCCATAAAAAGTAGAATCCTTTCCCATCATGGCGATTTCCTTTTCATGAACGTATTGGGAAAACTCAAATATGATATCGTTGACAACGAGGCGATCTTCATATATAGTAATGACAGAATCCTTTACCCTTAGAAAATTGTTTCTATCGATTAGATTCGTTGCAAGAATCAATACAAAAATCATTAAGATTCCTAATACCCATTTTATCTTGTTCAGTATCGTCATGTTCTGATTGTTTTTAGAAACCCATTAAAAATACGAAAACCTTATACAATTTCATATACCTTGAATTCTAAGGAATTTAGCAACTGTTAATCTCTATTGGTGGAATGGTATTCTTCCACCCAGATAAAATTTGATAATTTGAACCTATGTTTATCAAATAAAAGGAGAAGTGCCAATAATAACCAGAAGACCTCTATTTTGAATGTTTATTTTAGGAATTTTTATATTCGTTTGTGCAAGTATTAAAAATGCCCCTACCGAGGAACCGTTGGAAAAGCATGGGAATTGGAATATATTTCTGGTCCAAGGTTTACTTTTTATTGACCTTAGCCGATGGAAAACTGGTTCTCAAATCTAGGGACTAAATTCTTATGAAATTTAGATTGGTAAGTCGTTAAACTATTGAATTCCGGGAAATGGCTACAACCTAAAAGACGGATTTAAAATACTATGTTGGACTTAATAAGGTAATATTAAAGTTAAAAATGGATTGTTATGGGTAAGAAGTTTGCCAGTATTGATGTGGAACAAAGGACATTCATAGAAAACCAACATATATTCTTTGTTGGAACTGCAGCTTGTGAAGGGAGGGTCAATGTTTCCCCAAAAGGAACCGATAGTCTAAAAGTCATTACTGAAAACAAGGTGATTTGGTTAAATCTTACGGGCAGCGGAAACGAAACGGCGGCCCATTTATTAAAAAACGCCAGGATGACCCTTATGTTTTGTGCCTTTGATGGGAAACCAAAGATTTTAAGGTTATATGGAAATGCGAAGATTTACCACAAAAGAGATGAAGCGTTTCAAGTATACATCGAACTTTTTCCAAAAAATGCCGGTGCCAGACAGATTATAGAAATGGATGTAGACCTTGTTCAGGTTTCCTGCGGTTTTGCTGTACCTTTGATGGATTATAAAGAAGAACGAAATACCCTGAACGATTGGGCCGAAAATCAGGGAGAGGAAAAAATTAAGGAGTATTGGAAGCATAAAAACACACGGAGTATTGATGGTTTTGAAACCAATATTTTAAATTAACTGATTAGAAAATAAAGAAAGTCATGAAAAAAATTCTTGGTAGTTGTTTAACCGTTTTACTTCTTGGTGCTTGCGGTGAGGAAAAGCCAAAACCAAAACTTGAGGCATCCACGAATAATGATTGGGTCATTATTTTTGATGGAAATTCTACCGATGCCCTTAGGGGTTATGGTATTGAAGACTTTCCAGAAGGTATTTGGTATGTGGAAAACGGGGCCTTGATTGCCAATCCTGATACCACAAATAGGGACCTCGTTACCAAGCAGCGTTTTAGGAATTTTGAACTGGAGTATGAATGGGCCGTTGATACCGCCGCAAATTCAGGGGTTTTCTTTCACATGCAGGAAGATCTGTCCATGGAAGCTGGAAATGGCAATAGTCCAAACTGGTTGGACAACTATGAACTGCAAATCCTGGACGATGAAAATTTTTACGATACGCTTGCCGTACGATCTGCTGGTTCCTTGTACGATTTGATTAAACCTGTTGCCAAGGAACTAAAACCAATCGGCGATTTTAACAGAGCAAGACTTGTTCACAATAACGGACACGTTGAGCACTGGCTAAACGGGAACAAAGTCATAGAATTTGAGATGAACAGTCCCGAAATGAAAAAATTGTTGAACGAAAGCAAGTTTAAGGAAAATCCCGATTTTCACTCCCACCAGGAAGGTCACATCATGTTTCAGCATCACGGCCAACGTGTTTACTTCAAAAACATCAGAGCTAGGGAAATCGAATAGTATTTATTGAATCAATTACATATAAAAAACGGTACTCCTTACTTTTTTCGTTTCATTAACTCGGCTTCGATATCCTTAAGACTGAACCCCTTGGCCTGTAATAGGATCAAATAATGAAAAAGTAGGTCGGCACTTTCATAAAGAAACAAATCATCTTTGTTATCCATGGCTTCTATGACCGTTTCCACGGCCTCCTCCCCTACTTTTTGGGCAATTTTGTTGATGCCTTTTTCAAAAAGGGATGCAACATAAGAAGTATCGCCTTTAGCGGCTTTTCTCCGTTGGGCAATTGTATTTTCCAATTCTGAAAAGAATCCAAAATTGGAATTGTTTTCCTCGTTCCAACAGGTATCACTTCCTGTATGACAGGTTGGCCCTACTGGATGTACGGAAATCAACAGCGTATCGTTATCGCAATCAGTTTTTATGGCAACCACCTTTAAAAAGTTACCACTTTCCTCGCCTTTGGTCCACAAGCGCTCCTTTGTTCGGCTATAAAAAGTAACCTTCCCACTTTCTTGGGTTTTCTCCAGAGCCTTTTCGTTCATATAGCCTAACATGAGCACATTTTTTGTTCGTGCATCCTGTATAATGGCTGGAACAAGTCCGTCTGTATTTTTTGTAAAATCTACTTCCATCGTAAGTCGTTATTCGGCCAAGGCAAATTTCACGGCCGCATTTGAATGAATTAATGTAGTGTCAAAGGTAGGAATATTGCAATGTTCCTGTTGGATCAACAAAGGTATTTCGGTACAACCTAAAATAACTCCTTTTGCCCCTGCTTTTACTCCAGCATCGATAATTCTGAGGTAAACTTCCCTGGATTCAGGCGAAATAATTCCTTTGGAAAGCTCTGTATAGATAATGTTATGGACCAATTCTTGGTCTGACTCTTTGGGTATCATAGTTGTTATTCCAAACTGCGTTTTGAGGATATCTTTATAAAAATCAAGCCCCATGGTAAATTTGGTTCCCAACAAAAGCACCGTGTCAATTCCTTTGGAAACAACGGCTTGCCCAGTAGCTTCGGCAATATGGAGTAAGGGTATGTTGGTTACCTTCTTTATACTATCCGCACATAGGTGCATGGTATTCGCACCGATGAGAATCATTTCTGCTCCGGTTTGCTCCAACCTTCTGCCGATATTGGCAAATTCCTTGTTCAAGGATTCCCAATCCCCGGCACTTTGCTTTTTGGAGATTTCATGGAAGTCTACCGACTCCATCACCAATTTACACGAATGGGAACCTCCCAATTTTGAATTCACTATCTCGTTTAGGTACTGATAATACAGTTGGGTGGACTGCCACGTTATACCTCCAATAAGTCCGATTTTTTTCATCTATCTCTATATCCTAACGGTAACGCCTTCTTTTTGAAGTTCCTTTTTTAAATCCCTTATTTTAATTTCCTTAAAATGGAACACACTGGCGGCCAGGGCGGCATCTGCTTTACCTTCCTTAAAGGTGTCCGTAAAGTGCTGAATATTTCCTGCCCCGCCCGATGCTATAATTGGAATAGTAAGTTCGTCGGACAATTTGGCCAAGGCTCGGTTTGCAAAACCGTCCTTTGTACCATCGTGGTCCATGGATGTAAACAATATCTCACCGGCACCCCGTGCTTCAACTTCTTTGGCCCATTCAAATAGTTTCCGTTCCGTAGGTACCCTGCCTCCCACCAAATGCACAATCCATTCTCCATCAATTTGTTTGGCATCGATGGCCACCACAATACATTGAGATCCAAATTTAGCTACCAAATCATTGATTAATTTCGGATTCTTTACCGCCGAGGAGTTTATGGAAACCTTGTCCGCACCGTTTTGCAGTAAAATATCCACATCCTCTACTGAGGAAATACCACCTCCAACGGTAAAAGGTATGTTTACCTTTTCAGCTACGTGATACACCAAATCCGCCAAGGTCTTTCTTTTTTGTTCTGTAGCCGAAATATCCAGGAAGACCAGTTCATCCGCGCCTTCCTTGCTATAGATTTCTGCAAGTTCCACCGGATCACCGGCATCCCTTAAGTCCACAAAATTGACGCCCTTTACTGTTCTGCCGTCCTTTATATCTAAACAGGGTATGATTCTTTTTGCTAACACTTTTTAATTTAGAATTACGGATTTAAAATTTAGAATATTAATTTTCTCATATTCATGGTTAAGAAATTTGATTTAATCGTTTTCGAACGGTCATGATTGAACTAACCGTTATGGCAAGTAGTTCGTTGGCTTACTTTAAAAGAACATTCAAATTATTTTTTTCATTAATTTCAGTTTTTTGAAACATTTCAAGCCAAAACATACTTTCATCCAATTCTTCTTCCAAAATCTTCAGTTTATTAATAAAATCTTTGTCGGATTTTGCTCTACAAGCAGCTCTATAATTTGCGCCGACTGAGCTGGAACTACGAATCAATTGTCTTACCCAAGCATCAAATTCCCTTGATTTAGGAATTAGCTTACAAAGTTCCCAACATTCAAAGGAAAAAATTTTGAGTTCTAATTTTTAAACCCTTCATTGATTTATATGTTCAGCTTTTATACTTTATTCTGAATTCGTCATTCAAAACTGTTAAATCTAGACCATCATAAAAACCTAAATCCTTGTTCCTCAAAAGCTTTACCCAAAACGCGATTTGTCCGGTATGATAGGAATAATGCTCCACAGCATGCATTATGACCCCTACTCCTGAAAAGGAAAACCCTTGAACGGAACGAATCTTGACCAATTGCTCCGGCTTGGCATCAAAAATGACCCTCTTCGAGGTATCCACCGTTCTCTCCAGTTTTTTAATCAATTCCTCCTTGTTAAGTCCCCCTTTGGTTTGAAATTCACCGTCCCTATTGCGCTCATCTTCCATCTCGCCCAAGGAAGAAATAATGTATTGGGTCATGTTGCCACAAATATGGAGAATTAAATTTCCAATGCTATTCAAGGAGTCGTTCGGTTTTTGCCAGACCTCCGCATCGTTGATGGATTCCATACTTGTTTTAATCATCCGGGTACTTTCATCCATTCGATAGAGGGCATTCTTGACCAGCTCCTCTATGAATCGTGCTTCTTTATCCATGGTTCATAATATAAGTTTCCAATTGTTTCAAGGTAATCCTATTTTCATATATGGCCTTGCCGATAATGACTCCCTCACAACCAATTTGCGCCAACCGGGAAAGTTCTTCAAAACAGGAAATCCCCCCCGACGCAATTAGTTTTAGAGATTTCCCCGATGTTTCCTTTACTATTTTTTCATACAGTTGAAACGAGGGGCCTTGTAACATTCCGTCTTTTGATATATCGGTACAAATAACATAGGAAATCCCTTCTTTCTGATATTCCTGAATAAAAGGAATCAGGTCTTCGGTCGATTCTTCCTGCCATCCAGAAACGGCCACTTTTTCTTCCATCGCATCGGCCCCAAGAATTATCCTTTCTGCCCCATGTGCATTCAGCCAACCAAGAAATACTTCCCTATTTTTTACCGCTATGCTTCCACCTGTAATTTGACTGGCACCACTTTCAAAGGCAATTTTCAAATCCTCATCGGTTTTTAATCCACCGCCAAAATCTATTTTCAAGCTTGTTTTGGATGCAATCTGTTCCAGTACCTTATGGTTAACGATATGCTTGGATTTTGCCCCGTCCAAATCCACTAGGTGAAGGTATTTTATACCATGGGCCTCAAACTCCTTGGCGACTTCCAAAGGATTTTCGTTATATATTTTCTTGGTATCATAATCTCCTTTGGAGAGGCGTACACACTTCCCTTCTATTATGTCGATGGCCGGTATGATTCGAAGCCCCCTATCCCCCAAAGGGGAAATACCATCCGTAGTTACCTTTGTCATACCGATAAAAAATTCTCCAATATTGCCGAGCCATATTCCCCCGATTTTTCAGGATGGAATTGGGTCCCATAAAAATTATCTTTTTGAAGGGCCGCACTGTAGGGTAGACCGTAATCCGTAATCGCAATAGTATCCCCACATAAGGATGCGTAAAAACTATGAACCAGATACACATAATCTTCAGTAAGACCTTGAAACAAGTCACCCTTCAAATCATATATCTTGTTCCAGCCAATTTGTGGAATTTTTAAGCTCCTTTCAGGTGTGTGTGGGCCAAACTTTACAACATCGACATCAAAGATGCCCAGTCCTTTGGTATTACCTTCTTCCGAACCTTTACACATCAACTGCATTCCCAAGCAGATACCCAAAACTGGTTGTTTAAGGGTGGGAATCAATTTATCCAACCCACTTTCCCTTAATTTTTTCATAGCGCTACTGGCTTCTCCAACACCAGGAAATATTATTTTTTCCGCATTTCGTATTTCGTCTGCAGCATTGCTTAATACAGCATCATACCCTAAACGTTTTATCGCAAATTTGATACTTTGGATGTTTCCCGCACCATAATTTATAATAACAATTTTCATAATACACCTTTCGTAGATGGTAGGAACATTTTTTCAGCGTCCCGCTTTACCGCCATTTTTATACTCTTTGCAAAGGCCTTGAAAATAGCCTCTATCTTGTGGTGCTCATTGGTTCCTTCTGCCTTGATATTTAGGTTTGCCTTGGCACCATCCGAAAATGATTTAAAGAAATGATGGAACATTTCGGTGGGCATGTCCCCAATTTTTTCCCGTTTGAAATCGGCATCCCAGACCAACCAGTTTCTTCCGCCAAAGTCGATAGCGACCTGTGCCAAGCAATCGTCCATGGGCAGGCAAAATCCGTATCGTTCAATGCCCAATTTAGTTCCCAATGCTGCATAAAATACTTCTCCTAAGGCAATTCCTGTGTCTTCTATCGTATGGTGCTCGTCCACTTCCAAATCGCCGTCGACTTTAATCTTTAGGTCCATCTGCCCATGTCGCGCCAATTGGTCCAACATATGGTCAAAAAAGGCCAATCCGGTATGGATGTCGCTTTTTCCCGTCCCATCCAAATTTAATTCGATAAGGATGTCCGTTTCGTTGGTTTTACGATGTGTAGAAGCCGTTCTTTCCTTCAGTTTTAAGAACTCAAAGATTTTTTGCCAATCGTTGCTTTCCAATGCAATAAATGCATCCAGCTCTTCTCTTTTCACCGTAATTTCGGAAGTGCCCAGATGTGTTTCGTCATTGATGTAGATGCCTTTGGCACCCAAATTCTTAGCGAGTTCCATATCTGTTAATCGGTCGCCAATAACAAAGGAATTTTCAAGGTCATATTCGTCAGAGAAATATTCTGTAAGGAGTCCGGTGCCCGGTTTTCTAGTATAGGCGTTTTCATGGGGAAAGGTGCGGTCCAAGAATACTTTATCGAATACCACGCCTTCATTCTCAAAGGATTTAAGAATGAAATTATGAACGGGCCAGAAGGTTTCTTCCGGGAAGGAATCGGTTCCCAAGCCATCCTGATTGGTAATCATGACCAGTTCATAATCCAGCTCCTTGGCTATTTTTCCTAGAAAGGTAAACGCCTTTGGATAGAAAACCATTTTTTCAAAGGCGTCTATCTGCTCGTCTACCGTTTCCTTAATAAGGGTACCGTCCCTATCGATAAATAGGACTTTGCGGCCCCCTCCGCCCCCAATGGGGAAACTATTTTTAGCTTTTTCCGATTTCATTCGTTTAAAATTAGGTTAACAGGTTGATTTTAAACATTTACTTTAATAGAGATTTTTAACTTATGATAGCAAAGCCCTCGATGAGGGTTTCACAGGTTCAAAATTAGGTCAATAGTTTAATTTTTAAGCATTTACATTTGTACGGGGACTGGATTGCCATAACAAATCCCTCGATGAGGGTTTCATGGTAATTCGTTTAAGGCCTTTATCAAAAATTCATTTTCCCTATGCGTCCCAACAGTAAATCTCAAGGTGTTTTCACAGAGCGGTTGCGTTGTTCTATTGCGAATGACAATGCCTTTTTTTAGCAATTGGTCATATCTTAGGGATGCATTATCCACTTTGGCCAGAATAAAATTGGCATCGGTAGAATAAACTTGTTCAACAAATTGAATGGTTTTCAACGTTTGTTCCAATGCCTTTCTTTCTTTAAGGATATTCTCGACTTCTTGGTTAATTTCCTCCCGATTCATTACCCTTTGCAATGCCCTTTGTTGGGTCAGTTCATTGACATTATAAGGCGGTTTTATTTTGTTTAATACCGATATTATTTCTTCGGATGCCATACATATTCCCAAACGGATACCGGCCATGCCGTAGGCCTTTGACAAAGTCTGTGTTACAATCAAATTGGGATAGTCCGATAATTTGGATACCCAACTATCCTCCAATGAAAAATCTATATAGGCTTCGTCAATGACCACCAAACCTTGAAAGGACTGCAACAAAAATTCAATGCTTTCCGCAGCGAAACTATTCCCTGTGGGGTTGTTGGGCGAACAGATGAAAATCATTTTGGTTTGGGTATCCATCGTATTTAAAATCGTGTTCACATCCGGTTGGAAATTCTCCAACAATAGTACTTCCCTATTTTCCACTACATTAATATCAGCCAAAACCTTGTACATGCCATACGTTGGCGGCAGTGTAATAATATTATCCACTTTTGGTTCACAAAAGGCCCGGAAAAGCAAATCGAGCACTTCATCACTGCCATTGCCCAATAAAATATTGGCTTCTGAGATTCCCTTTTGCGCGGCCAGTACCGACTTCAAACTCCGCTGCTGTGGATCCGGATAGCGATTGACGCCATTTTGAAACGGATTTTCATTGGCGTCCAAGAAAATCATTTCCGAACCATCCGAAACATATTCGTCCCGAGCCGAGGAATAAGGTTTTAAGCCCTTTACGTTTTCCCTGATCAATTTATTCAGTTCAAATTTTTGCATATCAATATTTCTCGACCTTGATCTAAATGACATTTTTTAGTTCTTTCAACCGTAAGGTGACCGCATTCTTATGTGCCTGCAAACCTTCCGCCTCCGCCATAAGCTCAATGGCCTCGCCTATATTCAGAATGCCTTCCGGGCTTATTTTTTGAAAGGTCATACTTTTCATAAAACTGTCCAGATTTACGCCACTATACTGTTTCGCATAACCATTGGTGGGAAGTGTATGGTTGGTTCCGGATGCATAGTCGCCCGCACTTTCCGGGGTATAATTTCCAACAAATACGGATCCGGCATTTGCCACGTTGTCAATAAAATAATCTTCGTCCTTGGCACAGATAATGTAATGTTCCGGCCCGTACGCATTGATCAATTCTACGGCCGTTTGCCCATCTTCCACATAAATCGATTTACTATTTTCAATGGCCATTTCGGCGATGTCCTTTCGTGGTAATTCTTTGAGCTGATTTTCAAGTTCTGTTTCTACTTGGTTTATCATTTCTTTTGAGGTTGAAACCAATAGTACCTGACTGTCCGTACCGTGTTCGGCCTGACTCAATAAATCGGATGCAACGAAAGCGGGATTTGCTGAATCATCGGCAAAAACCAAAAGTTCACTAGGTCCTGCGGGCATATCGATGGCCACGCCATGCTTTGTGGCAATTTGCTTTGCGACGGTTACATATTGATTTCCGGGTCCGAAAATTTTATAGACTCTGGGAACGGATTCCGTACCAAAGGTCATTCCTGCAATCGCCTGGATACCCCCAACTTTCAGGATTTTTGTCACGCCACATAATCCCGCTGTATATAATATCGCAGGATTGACATTACCTTGCTTGTCCGGTGGCGTACATAAAACAATTTCTTTACATCCCGCCAAATTCGCCGGTACCGCCAACATCAAAATAGTAGAAAATAAAGGGGCCGTTCCCCCAGGAATGTATAACCCGACTTTTTGAATGGGTCTCTTTTCCTGCCAACATTCCACACCAGGAGCGGTTGTTACAGAAACCTTTTGGGTCTTTTGGGCCCTATGAAACTTCTCGATATTGCTTTTTGCCAATTGAATGGCTTGCTGTAGCTTTTGGGATACCGAACCTGCTGCATCCTTTATTTCCTGTTCAGATACCAATAAACTATCCAGCACTACCCCATCAAAGGTTACCGTATACTTCTTCAAAACGGAATCCCCACCATCCTTCACTTCTGAGAAGACCCTATTTACCGTATCCTCGATATCAGATATAGTTTGGGTGGGTCTTTTTAGCAACTTGTCCCAAGATTCTTTACTTGGGCTATAAATTTTGTTCATACTTTCAATCTCAAATTAGCAACTGATTTTTAGCTTTCGGAAATTCATTATATTTTATAATTACGAGCAAAATGCCAACATCCAATAGCCGTTTCACAAAACCATTTTCTCGATTGGGCATACCAAAATACCTTCGGCACCCACCTTTTTCAATTCGTCGATCACTTCCCAAAAGGTATCCTTATCGATAACCGTATGCACGGAACTCCATCCTTCTTCCGCCAAAGGTAGCACCGTTGGACTGCGCATCCCGGGAAGTAGTTTTAATATATCATTTAACCTATCATTTGGGGCGTTCAACAGCACGTATTTTGATTTTCGGGCTCGCAAAACCGACTGAATCCTAAATTGAAGTCGTTTCAACAAAGCGGTGCGCTCCTCCGATATCTTTGGCGAAACGGCCAATACCGCTTCACTGGTAAGCATTACCTCCACTTCCTTCAAATTGTTCTTGAACAAAGTGCTACCGCTGGAGACAATGTCACATATTGCATCCGCTAGCCCAATATTCGGTGCTATTTCCACAGACCCGTTGATAATGTGTAATTCCGCCTTGACCCCTTTTTCCCTTAAATAATTGTTCACGGTATTTGGATACGAGGTAGCGATACGTTTTCCTTCAAAATCGTGAACGGATTTATATTTAACCGATTTTGGAACCGCCAACGAGACCTTACACTTGGAAAAGCCCAATTTTTCCGCAATCGAAATATCCTCTCCTTTTTCAATCAAAACATTTTCCCCGATTATGGCTATATCCACCACTCCATCCCTCAAATATTGGGGAATGTCGCCATTGCGCAAGTAAAAAACCTCCATGGGAAAGTTTCTACTGGATGCCTTCAATTGGTCCTTGCCATTATCTATGGAAATGCCACAATCCTTTAAAATTTGAAGGGAATCCTCGTTCAATCTTCCCGATTTTTGAATCGCAATCCTAATTTTTGTCATGCTCGTTTCTTTATTTTTTTGTTGATGCTATTGAAACCAAAAACAAAACCCGCTTGATTTCTCAAACGGGTTTTAAAATATGTCTGTAATACTACAATACATTTTTACCTCGCTTGAGCGCAAGTATAAAAATGATGATGTGTATTGTTTTTCTTCATTACTGTGTAAAAGTAAAATTTAATTTTTTTATGGAAAAGAATATTTCCGAAAAATAACAATTTACTCGATATTCGAGATTTAGTTCAAAAAGCGAAATGCTTAGGTATTTTAGTTATTTCCCAAAATCAAAGGCAATCCGTCCCCTCCACTTCCAATGACCACTACTTTTGAATTTGGGGATTCTGACATTTTTAAGGTAGCATCGATACCTTTATCCTGCAAAATCTTATCGGTCAAGGATGCACTTAGTATTTTATTGGCATCGGCCTTACCTTGGGCTTCAATTCTTTGGCGCTCAGCCTCTTTTTCGGCGGTAATCAATCGGAATTCATATTCCAAGGATTCCTGTTCCTGTTTCAGTTTACGCTCTATGGCGTCCTTGATAGTCGGTGGCAAGGTAACATCCCGTACCAATATTTCATTGAGCTGAATGTATTCGTCGTCCACAATCTTTTTGGTCTCCTCAAAAATCTCCATTTGAATGGCGTCCCTTTTACTGGAATACAATTGCTCCGGTGTATAGCGACCAACTACGGAACGCGCCGCGGAACGGATCGTGGGTAACAAAACACGTTGTACATAATCTTCGCCCTTTTCTTGGTGCAACTTGCCCAACTCATTGTATTTTGGTTGAAACCAGGCCGATGCATCCAGCTTTATATCCAGACCATTGCTGGAAAGGACGTTCATTTTTTCAAAGACTTCCTGTTGTCTGACCTCGTAGATATATACCTTGTTCCAAGGTGCTACCAAATGAAATCCTTCCCCCATTGGGGGCTTATCCGTTACCACTCCATTTCCAAAGGTTTTATAAAGCACCCCTGCCTCCCCAGAACCTATGGTCACGGCGGATTTTGAAATTAAAATAACTAGCACTATAAAAATAAATATTGCCGGAAGGGCAATTTTTGGTAATTTGTCCATCTCTATCTGTTTAAATTAGTCCGTTATATTTTCTTAGGAACCACTCCGTACTAAACGCCACTATGATTATGGCCAAGAGTATCCTGTAGTCTATCAAAGATACGATATTTTCAATGCTTTTTTGTGTGGGAATGTAGTTGTTATTGGTGCCGAGTTCTTCAATTAGACTTTCAATTTGGTCCGGAAAATAGGAAGCGCCATTTGTGTTATTGGCGAGCAGGTCCATTTTTTTGTGGTCACTGGAAACGAATTGTTTTTCAAGATCAAAATCAGAAATTGCAAAGCTCCCATTTTTTGAGATTCCCTCCCCTTCCACATTTACTGTAAATTCATAGGAGCCCGGTTCCAAATCGCTCAAATCCGCTTCGTAGTATCCGCTTCTTATGGCCATGGTCCTACTGGAGGAATTCCCGTTTTCAGTGTTTATAATGGTTATATTCAGGGTTGCATTTGGGTCAAATATATATGCCTGGTCAAAATACGTGGCGGTAATGATCGCCCTATTGCTGCCCTCAAAGGTATTGGAATACTCCAGGTTGAGTCGGTCTCGCTGTGCACTTGCCGTTAAATACCGAACAAGTTTGCCCATAAAGCTATCGAAATTCGTGAAATCGCCGGTGGAACGATAAGTCTGAGCACGCCATCTCCAAATATCGGCACCTGCTAAAATTCCCTTCTTCCACGATTCCTGTTCCATTACAGTAAGCAAGGGTGAATTTATGTTCACGCCCCTGATTTCAGAATCCAGTAATACATCATGGGGTACCTTCATTGTAATGGGACCTGCATCGCTCGTTAATGGGGGAAAATCGTCGGTATCAAAATCGGAAATATCAAAATTGGAAAAAGCGGCATTGGTCCTCCCAAACACCTCCTGTTCCGGATAACCCAGTTCAACCTCAAAATCGTCCTGAACCTGATTGAGAAAATTAAAGTCGGTGTTGACCCCGGTTATGATCAAATGATTGGATTTTTTGTTTTTTATGAATTGAAAGATGGCATTGAAACTTCTATTGAGTTCATACAGCAGAAAAATATCCATTTCCTCTAAAGTTCCGGCTGGAGCATTTGGTTTTAAGAATGTCACTTTTCGTTGTTCGTTACTTTCAATCGCTTTTTTTAAAGCTCCCAAATCCGGATGCAGAATTTCAGAAACGATGCCCACATTTGTTTTTTCGTCGATCACTTCCACCGTTGTTTCACGGCTATTGTTTGCAATATTTCTTTCCGAAGGCAATTGGGACGTGCTTACGTTTATCCTTTTTAGGCCTACAGTAGTAGCATCTATCAGCGTATTGATGTTTTTTAAATTGTTGGATTCCGATAGTTCAACGGTTTCGGAAAAAATAGTCCTCTCACCTACCTTTATTTGGACCCGAGTAGTAATAGTGCCGCTACCCTGATATCGCACATAGGTTTCAACCGGGAATTTATTGTTCAGGAAAGCATAGGTGTTTGTATTTATTGGTCCGATACCCAAATCTTCATACGCCGTGGTATCGCCTACCGTGATGGTATACACGGGCTTCTTTGCGCTACTCTCATAGGTGTAGTCCCTACCTACGTTCTGATTCCCATCGGAAATAAGTAGCATGGCACCCTGTTTTCTTCGGTAGGCTTCATTTATATCGGAAAGGGGTTCCCCTATGTTGGTAAACATATCGGAAAACGAAAGACTGTCCAAAGGTTTCAAATCGATTCCAAAGGAGAATCTGTTTATGGTAAACCTATTTTGAAGGTTTTCGGAATTGTTCAAGGCTTCCAGAATGGTATTTACTTCAGTTCCATGTTCCTGCATGGATGCGGAATTATCGACCAATATATTCAATACCGGATTTTCAATGGTATAGGTAGATTTGGCAAATTGGGGATTAATGAGGAGCAACAAAATACCAAATACACCTAAAAAGCGAAAGAAGGCCAGAAAAAGGGTCAACCGAGTCCTTTTCTTTTTCCTATAAAAATACTGAAACAGTGCTACCAAAATAGCCACCATTGCGGCTAAAATAACAAGGAAAACTGTTTCAGTTTGCATTAATTGAATTTGTTGAGATGACTTTTGGAAGTCGGGAAATATTGGGTGCTTATGTCAGCATCCCGCCATCCACATTGAGCACCTGTCCCGTAACGTAAGCCGATAGGTCAGAGGCAAAGAACAGACAGGCATTGGCAATGTCTTGCGCAGTGCCACCACGCTTTAGAGGGATGCCGTCCCTCCAGCTTTGGACCGTTTTTTCATCCAGCTTCTCTGTCATTTCCGTTTCTATGAAACCCGGTGCAATGGCATTGCAGCGAATATTTCGAGATCCGAGTTCCAGTGCAACCGATTTTGTAAAACCGATCATACCGGCCTTGGAGGCCGCATAATTGGTCTGTCCGGCATTGCCTTTTACACCAACCACGCTACTCATGTTTATGATTGAGCCCTTGCGTTGTTTTAGGAAGGTACGTTGTGTGGCCTTTGTCATGTTAAAGACCGACTTCAAATTGATGTCCATAACGGAATCGAAATCTTCCTCAGACATACGCATTAAAAGATTATCCTTTGTGATTCCCGCATTGTTTATCAGTACATCGATAACTCCATTGAAGTCTTTTAAAACTTCAGCAACCAGGCTTTCCGCTTCGGCGTAGCTTGCAGCATTACTTTTGTAGGCTTTTGCCTTTACGCCAAGGGCATTAAGTTCCTTCTCCAACCCCAAGGCGGGTGCCTCGCTAGAACTATACGTAAACGCCACATTGGCCCCATTTTCTGCAAATACCTTGGCGATTCCCTTTCCTATACCTCGGCTGGCACCGGTAATTATTACATTTTTTCCTTCTAACAGTTTCACACGTTTAAAATTAGGTTAATAGTTTGATTCTTGAACATTTCCTTTTTTGAGGTATTTGACTTTCCATAACAAATCCCTCAATGAGGCTTTCATGTAGTTACTATTTCTAGGGTCGATTATCAAATATAAGTATATAGACTAAAAAAAATCCCGTAACAACGGGATTTTACTCGATAATCGAGATTTAAAAAAATACTATGCTCAATAAAACCACTGAATTGATTTCAATTAAAGAATTTAGCGGATTAAATCTAGGTGTCCATAGATTTTGGCATGTCCTAGGACATTACTTCTTTCACCTTGGCACCTATTTCGGCGGGAGAATCTACCACATGGATTCCGTGCTCCCTCATGATTTTCTTTTTGGCTTGTGCCGTATCATCGCTACCTCCTACAATGGCCCCGGCATGTCCCATAGTCCTTCCTGCAGGAGCCGTTTCCCCAGCAATAAATCCAACGATAGGTTTTTTACTTCCGCTTTCCTTATACCATTTTGCAGCATCAGCTTCCAATTGACCGCCAATCTCACCGATCATCACTACACACTCGGTTTCAGGGTCATTGATCAAAAGTTCTACGGCTTCTTTAGTAGTTGTACCAATAATAGGATCACCACCAATACCGATCGCCGTAGTGATTCCCAAGCCTTGTCGTACGACCTGATCGGCAGCTTCGTATGTCAATGTACCAGATTTAGATACAATGCCAATGTTTCCTTTCTTAAAAACGAAACCTGGCATGATACCTACCTTGGCCTCTCCCGGTGTGATGACTCCAGGGCAGTTTGGACCGATCAACCTACAATTTCTGTCCTTGATATAGTTGGAAGCGATCACCATATCCGCTACCGGAATTCCTTCGGTAATGGTAATAATCACTTTAATGCCTGCATCCGCAGCTTCCATAATCGCATCCGCCGCAAAAGCGGGCGGAACGAAAATGATAGAGGTATCTGCCCCAACTTTTTCAACAGCTTCACTAACGGTATTAAAAACAGGTTTTCCCAAATGCTCTTGGCCGCCTTTTCCCGGAGTAACACCACCAACGATATTGGTACCATACTCAATCATTTGTTCGGCATGAAAGGTGCCCTCGCTTCCTGTAAATCCTTGTACAATAATTTTGGAATCCTTGTTTACTAAAACGCTCATATTGCTGTTGATTTTTATTGGCACAGCCAAGGGTTAATCACCGGTTGGCTTGCCTCGAAATTAAAATTAGTTCCTAACGAATTACCCGTTGGTTTGACCCGAGGTATAATTCTGCTGCAAAAATATATGTTTGTCAAAGAATACTAAAGTATTCCGCTTCTTATTTATTGTCCAGTTTTTTTATTATTTCCGGTATTTTTTTTGTGTATGCCAATTGCTTCAGCTTCTCGCGAGATTCTTCAATAGGCGTACCAAAATAGCTTTTACCTCCAGGAACCGACTTTGTAACGCCCGTTTGGCCCATGATGACGGCCTTTTTCCCTATGGTGATGCCACTATTGGTACCCACTTGCCCCCATAGGGTGACTTCATCCTCAATTACCACACAACCGGCAATACCAGTTTGGGAAGCGATCAAACATTTCTTGCCAATAACCGTATCGTGTCCTACATGGACTTGATTGTCCAATTTTGATCCCGCACCTATGGTAGTATCCCCGGTAACGCCACGGTCTATGGTACAGAGGGCGCCCAAGTCCACATTGTCCTCAAGAACGACCCTTCCTCCGGACAACAATTTATCAAAGCCTTCAGGCCTGTTTTTATAATAAAAAGCATCGGCGCCAAGGACGGATCCCGCATGGATCGTAACCCCATTTCCAATGATGCAATTATCATAAATACTCACATTGGCATGAACTACACAATTGTCCCCAATGGTAACATTGTTCCCTATAAATACATTGGGTTGTATTATGGTATTTTTTCCGATGTTGGCCGAATTGGATATCGCTCTGATCGAAGCTACAAAGGGACTGAAATACTGGGTTAGTTTGTTGAAATCCCTAAATGGGTCATCCGAAATCAAAAGGGCCTTGCCCATTGGGCAATCTACCTTTTTATTGATAAGAATTACGGTCGCCTTGGAATGTAAGGCCTTGTCGTAATACTTTGGATGGTCTACAAATACAATGTCCCCTGCTTCCACTACATGGATCTCGTTCATGCCCAACACGGGAAAATCCGGATCACCAACAAAATCGGATTGAATGATTTCGGAAATCTGTTTTAAGGAAAAAGTAGTCGGAAATTTCAAGTACCTAGTTTTATTCTTTTACACGCTCCATGTATGATCCGCTGGAGGTGTCGATCTTAATTTTATCGCCCTCGTTGATGAACAACGGTACGTTAACCTCTGCACCAGTTTCCACTTTGGCTGGTTTTGTGGCATTGGTGGCGGTATTTCCTTTTACCCCCGGCTCCGCATAGGTTACTTCCAAAACTACACTTGCCGGCATTTCAACGGACAGGGGCATGGCATCCTCCGTATTGAACATAATCTTAACCACTTCGCCCTCCTTTAAAAGTCCGGGCGCATCCAAAGCACTCTCTGCTAGGGTAATCTGGTTGTAGTCCTCCGTATTCATAAAGTGGTAGGTCTCCCCTTCCTCATACAGAAATTGGTACGATCGTGTTTCCACACGTACATCCTCAATTTTGTGTCCTGCAGAAAACGTGTTGTCCAATACCTTCCCGGTAGAGACACTTTTTAGTTTGGTTCTAACAAACGCCGGTCCCTTTCCCGGTTTCACATGCAAAAATTCGATGATTTTATAGATATCATTGTTATATCTGATGCACAATCCTTTTCTAATATCTGATGTAGATGCCATTTGTTATATTCTTAAAATGATTTTTGATAATTTATCTGGATAAACCAAAAGTTTGCAAAAGTAAGGTAATTAACTATTACTGAAATACCCTTTCATAATTCCACGTTGCGAATCCCTTATGAACTGCAGAATTTCGTCACGCTCTGGAGTCGCCTCCATTTCGGCCTCCAAAATTTGGACGGCCTGGGTATTGTTGAAATTCTTCTGATATAGAATGCGATATATATTCTGAATCTCCCTGATTTTATCCGATTCATAGCCCCTCCTTCGTAAACCGACGGAATTAATCCCGACATAGGAAAGTGGTTCCCGGGCGGCTTTCACGTAAGGGGGTACGTCTTTTCTAACCAGAGATCCTCCAGTTACAAAGGCATGCTGCCCAACCGATACAAATTGGTGCACTGCGACTAATCCGGCCAAAATAACATTGTCACCAATGGTCACATGTCCGGCCAAGGTAGAGTTGTTGGAGAAAATACAATTGTTGCCCACCAAACAATCATGGGCGATATGGCAATAGGCCATGATAAGACAATTTTTGCCCACCACCGTTTTCATACGATCCGATGTACCTTTATGTATTGTTGCACACTCACGGATGGTCGTTCCGTTTCCAATGACCACGGTCGTTTCCTCGCCCTTGTACTTTAAATCCTGAGGGGGTGCGGATATTACGGCACCAGGAAAAATATTGCAGTTTTTCCCGATTCTAGCACCTTCCATGATCGTGACATTGGAACCGATCCAAGTGCCCTCCCCAATGGTTACGTTGTTATGAATTGTGGTAAAGGGCTCTATTACCACATTCTTTGCAATCTTGGCGCCTGGATGCACATATGCCAGCGGCTGATTCATACTGTCCTTATTATTTTGATTTTACGATTTGGGCCATCAGTTCCGCCTCAGAGACCAATTTATCATTTGCATAGGCATAGGCCTGCATGTGGCATATTCCCCTTCTAATGGGCGAAATCAAATCACATTTGAATATTAAAGTATCACCGGGAAGCACCTGTCTTTTGAACTTTACGTTGTCCATTTTCATGAAAAAAGTCAAATAGTTTTCTGGATCCGGTACGGTACTCAACACCAAAATCCCACCTGTTTGGGCCATAGCTTCCACTTGTAAAACACCCGGCATTACTGGAGCACCTGGGAAATGTCCTACGAAGAAAGGTTCGTTCATAGTTACGTTTTTCATACCCACAACGTGCGAATCAGAGAGTTCCAATATTCTGTCTACCAATAAGAAAGGAGGTCTATGCGGTAACATTTTCATAATTTGGGTCACATCCATCAGAGGCGGTTGACTCAAATCATATTTAGGTACGTTATTTCTTTTTTCAAGCTTTATGATTTTGGAAAGCTTTTTTGCAAATTGGGTGTTAACAAAATGACCGGGCTTGTTGGCTATTACCTTTCCACGAATTCGGGTTCCGGCCAGTGCCAAATCCCCTACAACGTCCAAGAGTTTATGACGGGCGGCCTCATTGGGCTGATGCAAGGTGAGGTTATCCAAAATCCCGTTCGGTTTTACGGATAGCTTCTTTTTATTAAAGGCCTTTTCCAGTTTTTTCATCGTCGCCTCGGATATCTCCTTGTCAACATATACGATCGCATTGTTCAGATCTCCGCCTTTGATAAGGCCATTCTCCAAAAGCATTTCAAGCTCGTGCAGAAAACTAAAGGTACGCGCTGCGGAAATCTCCACCTTAAAATCGGAAAGTTTGTCCAAGGTGGCATTTTGCGTGCCCAATACCTTAGTGCCAAAATCCACCATGGTGGTCACCTGATATTCATCCGCAGGAATAATGGTGATTTCACTTCCGCTTGCTTCATCTTTATAGCTTAGCACATCCTTAACGACATACTCTTCCCGCATTGCTTCTTGCTCAACAATACCCGCGCTTTCCAAAGCTTCTACAAAAAACTTTGCGGAGCCGTCCATAATGGGCGGCTCGGGTGAGTCCAGCTCGATCAGTACATTATCGATTTCCAAACCTACCAGTGCGGCCAGTACATGCTCCGAAGTATGGATTTTTACGCCGTTCTTTTCCAAATTAGTACCTCGCTGGGTATTTACCACGTAATTGGCATCGGCTTCTATAATAGGTTCACCTTCAAGATCTACACGCTTAAATTTATAGCCATGGTCTTCAGGTGCGGGAACAAACTTTATGGTCACGTTCTCCCCGGTATGCAGACCTACTCCGGCAAGGGAAACTTCCTTGGCAATGGTGCGTTGTTTATCATTCGTATTCATCGTCGATCCTTATTTTCCAAGTTGTCGATTCTGTTCATTATTTTAGGTAAGTTTTTAAAATGCACGTACGACTTGTTAAAGTCGCCATAATTCAGTGCCGGTGATCCTTGTAGGACTTCGTTGTCCTTTACATTTCTTCCTATTCCGGATTGCGCCTGTATTTTTACATTATTGCCAATAACGATATGGCCTACGATACCCACTTGACCGCCTATCATACAGTGCTTCCCAATTTTTGTAGAGCCCGCAACCCCTGTTTGGGCGGCAATTACCGTATGTTCCCCAATTTCAACGTTATGGGCAATCTGAATTTGATTGTCTAGTTTCACACCTTTTCTCAGGATGGTGGAACCCAAAGTTGCCCTATCGATGGTGGTACCGGCCCCCACATCTACATTATCCTCTAAAATCACATTTCCCGTTTGGGGAACCTTGCTGAATTCTCCTTCGGAATTGGGGGTGAACCCGAAGCCATCGGCACCAATGATCACACCGCTATGCACGACGCAATTGTTTCCAATGATACTTTCAGAATAAATTTTGGCCCCCGCAAAAACCACAACGTTATTGCCTATTCGCACGTTATCCCCAATATAGACATTGGGGTAAATCTTGACGTTATTTCCAATGGTTACATTACTTCCAATATAGGAAAACGCCCCCAAATACAAATCGTCACCAAATGTGGCGGAATCCGATTTATAAACAGGTTGCTCAATGCCCGTTTTGTTATTCTTGACCTGATTGTAATATTCCAGTAATTTGGAAAAGGACTTATAGGCATCCTCCACTTTGATAAGGGTCGTTTCCAAATCCTGCTCCGGAATAAAATCCTTGTTTACTATGGTGATGGAAGCTTTGGTCTTGTAAATATGGGAAGTGTATTTTGGGTTGGCCAAAAAGGTCAAAGAGCCCTTTTCTCCTTCCTCGATCTTGGCCAATTTGTGAACGGCTATCTCTGGATTTCCATGGACTTCACCCTCTAAAATACCTGCAATTTGACCTGCTGTAAACACCATGGGCACAAATGTAAGAAAAATTGTTATACGGCATCTTTGGGGTAACAGATATAATATTTGGTCACCGTTTTTGACAGTGCCGTAATATTCAAGTGGTCCGAAAGTTTGGCTACATCTACGATTTTCCCATTTTTTCGTAAAATGTGGATGTTTTGGCTTTCTTGATTATAGGCCCTGTTCTCAATTTCCCCGGTGAATATAAAATAGGAGATTTCATCCTCCGTGGATAACCCGAACATCTTGGCAACCTTCTCCTTCCTTCGGGTCAATTTTCCCTTTTTGATGGGCTCTTTTTTAACTTTGATGTGCAGCAGCTTTCTATTTATCAACATTTTGCAAAGTGTAGAGAGCACCTTATCATCCTCTTCCTGCCAATTCTTTACTGCGGATAAAATGTCGATATCGTCCAACTTTGAGAACCGCTCCAGCATTTGAGCGTCAAATCTATCCCGATTAATATCATTTTGTAGAAAGAAAAGTAAAGAGTTGCTCCCTTGTAATTGCCGGCCATTTTTGATCAAGAAACGCGCCCTCTTTAGAATACTGATCAGAATTTGCTCCGCCACCACCCCAGTCTTGTGCAAATATACTTGCCAATACATAAATCGGCGGGCCATCAAAAACTTTTCCACGGAATAAATACCCTTCTCTTCCACTACGAGATTACCACCGTCCACCACATTTAACATGGTGATGAGTCGGTCTGCATTGGTATTTCCTTCGGATACGCCCGTATAAAAACTATCCCTTTTGAGGTAGTCCAATCGATCCATATCCAACTGACTTGAAACCAGCTGATTCAAAAACCTTTTAGGATGTTTCCGTGTAAAAATGGAAATTGCCTCGTCCAATTCTCCGTTGAAAACCTTGTTTAGTTCTTGCATGAATTGAAGCGAAATTTGCTCGTGGCTAACCCCGTTTACGATACTATGTTCCATAGCATGAGAAAACGGACCATGACCAATATCGTGCAAAAGAATCGCTCCCAGAAGTCCTTTTTCTTCCGCCTCCGAAATAGCTACACCTTTAAATCGTAGTACCCGAATCGATTTTTGCATCAGGTACATGCTACCTAAAGCATGGTGGAACCTGGTATGGTGCGCACCTGGATAAACCATATAAGAAAGTCCCATTTGCGATATTCTACGCAAGCGTTGAAAATACGGATGGGCTATCAGGTCAAAAATCAAATCGCTGGGAATCCTAATAAATCCGTAAATTGGATCATTGAATATGGTGAATTTTTTGGGTTTCATTTAAACATTAGAAGTTGCATCCAATTTTCAAAGTTATGTAAATTAATAAGGTAATACCTTGTGTTTAGAATTGAGATGATTTAATTGAGATATGAGAATCTAGATGTAAGATGAGATACTTATTAGTGAAAATGTAAAAAATTAAAAGAGATAAGGAGTTTCTTTAACAATGAACAACGAACAACGAACAGCCAACGGCCAACAGCGAATAGCGAAAAACCAATAACGACTTAGAATACTTGATGAACAAAATAAAAATACTTTGGGTTGACGATGAAGTGGACCTATTAAAGCCACACATTCTCTTCCTTCAAAATAAAAATTACGAAGTAATTACTTGTCAGAGTGGACAGGAAGCCTTGGAAGAATTGGAAAAAACACGGGTGGACATTGTTTTTTTGGACGAGAACATGCCGGGTATTTCAGGATTGGAAACCTTGAGCGAAATCAAGATTATTGATTCCTCATTGCCCGTGGTGATGATTACCAAGAGCGAAGAGGAATTTATTATGGAAGAGGCCATAGGCTCCAAAATTGCCGATTACCTCATAAAACCGGTGAACCCGAATCAAATTTTGTTGTCCCTTAAAAAGAGTCTGGACCATTCCAGATTGGTATCGGAAAAGACCACCAGTAACTATCAGCAGGAATTCCGGAAAATTGCCATGAACCTATCCATGGTGAATTCGTATGAGGAATGGGTAGAACTCTATAAAAAATTGATTTATTGGGAGCTTCAACTCGAACAAATAGAGGACAGTGGAATGTTCGAAATCCTGGAATCCCAAAAAGTGGAAGCTAACAACCAATTTGGGAAGTTCATCGATAAAAATTATGAAGATTGGTTCCACGGAGGCGATGCCCCGGTACTATCCCATACCCTTTTTAAAAATTGGGTAGCCCCCGAAATTAAGGATGAAAAGACACTGTTGATCGTAGTGGACAATTTGCGATACGATCAGTGGTACTCCTTTGAGGATACAGTAGGTTCGTTCTACAAAAAGACCAAGGAAAAATCCTATTACAGTATTTTGCCAACCGCTACTCAGTATGCCCGAAATGCGATTTTTTCAGGATTGACACCTTTGGACATGGAGAAAAAATATCCGGATTGGTGGAAGAACGACACGGATGAAGGAGGGAAAAATCTGTACGAGGATAAATTTTTAGAGGCGCAATTGAAGCGATTGGGACTCGATTTGAAATGGGAATACCATAAGATAAGCAGTTTGAAACAGGGAAAGCAATTGTCCCAAAACTTCAAATCCCAAAAAGATAATGACCTTACGGTGATTGTTTACAATTTTGTGGATATGCTCTCACATAGCAAAACAGAAATGGAAGTCATTAAGGAATTGGCCTCAAACGATAAGGCCTATAGGTCCCTTACCCAAAGTTGGTTCAAAAACTCCCCGTTGTTGGAAATTATCCAACAAGCACAGAGCTTGGGAATGAAATTAATCATTACGACGGACCATGGCACTATCAATGTAAAATCCCCTTCTAAGGTCATTGGGGATCGGGACACCAGCTTAAACTTGCGCTACAAAACAGGCAGAAGTCTTAGCTACGAGGAAAAGGATGTATTCGCCGCCAAAGACCCTAAAAGCATTTTTCTGCCTAATATCAATGTGAGCAGTTCCTTTATATTTGCGAAGAACGATATGTTCTTTGCCTATCCCAATAACTTTAATCATTACGTAAGTTATTACCGTAACACCTATCAACATGGAGGGGTTTCCTTGGAAGAAATGATTGTACCTTTTGTAGTTTTGGAGCCAAAATAGTCTTCATGGAACTTATTTATACCGAAAAGGAACTTCAGAAAACGGCAAATGCCATCCTAGCGGAATTTTCTACAAACATATTCGCCTTTTACGCTCCCATGGGTGCCGGAAAAACGACCCTGATCAAGGCCCTCGTAAAGGAATTGGGTGCCGTTGACGAAGTAAGTAGCCCCACGTTTGGACTGGTCAATGAATATGCTGATGGCGAGGGGAATCCAATCGCCTACCATTTTGATTTTTATCGATTGAAGGATGAAATGGAAGCCTTGGATTTTGGCTTGGAAGACTATTTTAACACCAATGCCTATATTTTTATGGAATGGCCGGAAAAAATCCTATCCCTTTTGCCGGACAACGTATTGGCCTTAAAAATTGAAATTTTGGATACAATAACTAGAAAGATATCCATGGTTTGATCAAGTCATTCGCACAATTACCTCCATTTTCAAATAAAATCAACATCGTTTAGCAAAGGGAATTATTGTATTTTTTCGATGAAATACATGTATATCGATAAAATGTATATTTTTCACGACGAAATGCACAATTTTAACGTTTAAATGCATTTTTTTTGTCCATTATTTCTTACGTTTGCAGTAGAACAATTTGATTACTAACTAAAACCCCTAGTGAAAATGAAAAACAAAAGAACGTTCTTAGCTTCAGTGGCGTTAGGTGCTTTTCTTATAGCAATTGCGGCACCAATTATAACTCTAGATGAAAATGGTCAGCAATTAGGAATTGATAAAAAATCTGTTGTGCTGAAGAGGAAATAATAGTTGATTAGAAACTATTTAACTGTTAAAGGGCAATATATTTGCCCTTTTTTTGTTGTTTAAACATTATATGAATAGTATTGTTTAGATGATAAGGAATAATAGCAGTAAAAAAAGGGCAAAAAAAAAGATTATCATTGAGTCTTTTGTAGTGGTGATAATTGCTCTGGTACCTTTCTTTTTTAAACTTTATGATTTTTTACCTGGGCCAAATTCTGAGAATCCGTCCGGCCCTATTTCATTTTTAGGAATTTCAATTGGAAATAATGGATTTGATAGTGTAGCTACAAATGTGTGGTTTTATATGGGTAAAATAATACCCCTGATTTTATTAGTAATTTGGTTCTTTTCTTCTAAAGATTGGTGGTATCATATTTTAATTATTCCCATAGCAACTTATGCATTCCAGCTTTTCGAATTAATTTTTTCTGAAGATGATATTGTCGATACTGAAAACATTTGGTGGTTAATACCCATATGTATGGTCATTATTCCTTTTGTTTATTTTATTAGGGTCAAACTCTATGACAAATACGTACATGGTATCGATTTGGAAGCCATGGAGGCGGAATTGGAGGAGCTTAAGGAAAAAAATAGTAAAGATGGGTATACCTCAAAAGCTTCCCATGAAAATGACATAGCGGAAGATTTAAAACCCGAGTCGCTCTCCGAAGAAATAAACCGAAAACTTTCCACAGACAATATAGAGCAAGGCCTAAAAATCTTCCAGGACAAACTGCAAAACTGGTTCCATTTCAGGTTTTGACCATCAGGTCTTTCAGTTATATTATTACGAATTCCATTTATCTAAAAATCGTACATTTGATTTAGGACGTATTCATCCTTTTTTAGATATGCCTCTATGAACCAACCAAGCTCTCCATTTAGTAAACAGCAATTAATACCCCAAGAGGAAACTCTTGAGGTCCTACGGCAAAAAGGGGAACTCTTTATAGGTATTCCCAAAGAAAATCAATATCAGGAAAAACGGATCTGCCTCACTCCAGATGCGGTAAATGCCATTACTACTAATGGTCATAGGGTACTTTTGGAATCGGGTGCCGGGGAGGGTGCCAATTTCTCCGATAAAGATTACGTAGATGCCGGAGGAGAAATAACCCGCGATACGAAAAAGGTCCTTTCATGTCCGCTGTTGCTTAAAGTGGAGCCACCTACTCTATCGGAAATAGCCTTGATCCATCCGCAGACTACGGTAATATCGGCCTTACAAATAAAAACCCAGAACAAAAGTTATTTTGAGGAGTTGGCCAAAAAACGGATAACGGCCATTGCTTTTGAATACATTCGTGACGAGGATGGCAAATATCCCGCCGTGCGCTCCTTAAGTGAAATTGCCGGAACTGCCTCCGTACTCATTGCCGCGGAATTAATGGCGGCCACCAATAAGGGAAACGGACTCATGTTCGGGAATATAAGTGGGGTTCCACCGGCAGAGGTGGTCATCATTGGTGCCGGAACCGTTGGGGAATACGCGGCAAGATCGGCCATTGGACTAGGTGCCAACGTGAAGATTTTCGACAATTCCATAACCAGGCTCAGGAATATCCAGACCAATTTAAAACAGACAGTCTACACCTCTACCATACAACCTAAAAACCTGCTCAAATCCTTAAAGCGATGCGATGTCGCCATAGGAGCCACCCGAGGTAAAGGTCGGTCTCCGGTCATTGTAACCAAGACCATGGTGGAACATATGAAAAAAGGTGCAGTGATCATTGACGTAAGCATTGATACCGGCGGGTGTTTTGAAACCAGTGAAATCACGAACCACAATAAACCTACCATTGAAAAGAGTGGGGTTTTACATTATGGTGTACCCAACATTCCATCTCGATATCCTAAAACGGCCTCTGTATCCATCAGTAATATTTTCACCCCATATCTCTTAAAAATTGGTGAGGACGGCGGACTTGAAAATTCCCTGCGTTTTGACAAAGGGCTGCGAAACGGTCTTTATATGTACCACGGCATCCTAACAAATAAATCCGTTGGGGATTGGTTCGACCTTTCCTACAGCGACATCAACTTTCTTATTTTTTAGAAATAGGACTCCAAGCTTTCGGTATTGGCAGTAAACCGCTAATTTTGCTCATCTAATTGTATCCATGACCATGTCTTTTTTAAAGCGATTGGGATTTTATTTGGGCGGATTTGCCATCGGAATTATTTTCTTGGCCATGTTTTTACGAAAGAAATCGGACGAAACAGGAGTCAGTTTCTGTTACTTCCCCAATTGTAGAACCTTAAAGGACATTCGGTCCAAATCCTTGTACTACTCGGACGCCGTTCAGCGTCAACTTTCCGAAAAGGAATTGGATACCTTGGATATTGTTTTTCTTTTGAACGAAGGCAACGTGGATTTCTCAAAGAGCGACACAAAAAGTACTCCTTGCAAAACCTATTTTATCGAAGGAAAACAAAAAGACCAGCAACTGTCCGCTTGGGTCAAAAACTGTAGCGAGAAAGCCAGTATTGAGTCGGTCTCGATCGAGTAACTAGATTTTTCTTCGTTTTCGTTCCTTCTTCAGCAAGGAAAGCTCCCTACTGGTTTGCCCTGCAACGGACGTATTTTCCTCTGCCCTTCTGATGAGATACGGCATAACATCCCTCACGGGGCCAAAAGGTAGGTACTTGGCCACATTATATCCGTGTGCCGCGAGGTTGAAAGAAATATGATCGCTCATACCATAGAGCTGTCCAAACCAAATGTCCTTATGGTTTTTCTCCACTCCTTTTTCCCGCATCAATTCCATAAGTTTATAACAACTATTTTCATTATGGGTACCTGAAAAAATCGACATACCCTCCAGGTTTTCCAGCATATAGGCAATGGTGGCATCAAAGTTTTCATCGGTGGCCGCTTTTGACTCACAAATGGGGCTTGGGTACCCTTTCTCCCTTGCCCGTTCATTTTCCTTTTCCATGTAGGCCCCGCGCACCACCTTGATTCCAATCTTGAAACCGTCCTTTTGTGCCCTTTCGTGCAAATCCCTTAAATAGGGCAATCTGTCCCATCTGTAGGTCTGCAGCGTATTGAAAACTATGGCTTTCTTCTTGTTGTACTTGCGCATCATATCTTCGGCAAGTTGGTCGGCAGCATCCTGCATCCAACTCTCCTCTCCGTCTATTAACAAGGAAACATCCAGGTCATGCGCCTTTTTGCACACTTTGTCAAACCTATTGATGACCCGTTGCCACTCGGCCTCCTCCTTTTCCGTTAATTTTCCGCCTTCACTTATTTTTTGATACAGGACAAACCTTCCAAATCCGGTTGGTTTGAAAACGGCAAACGGTATGGCATCCTTTTCCTTTACAAAATCCAAGATTTTTAGGATCATCTCCGTGGCATTGTCCAACGGGTCTTCCTCATCCTTTCCTTCCACGGAATAATCCAATACGGAACATACTCCTTTTTCGAACATTTTATCCACCACAGGCATACAATCCGCCTCGTTGACGCCCCCACAAAAATGATCGAACACGGTGGCCCTAATGAGCCCTTCTACGGGTAGATGCGCCTTGATGGCAAAATTGGTCATTGCCGTTCCAATTTTGACCAAGGGCTCGTTGGCAATCATCTTAAAAAGAAAATAGGCCCTTTCTAATTCAGAATCTGATTTTAGAGAAAATGCAGTTGCAGTATTCTCAAAAATAGCGTCCATACGCATACAATTTTTAAGGCTCCAAAGATAAAGACAGGATTTCTATTCTATTGAGTAAAATAACCTTTATTTTGCGCTCTTAAATAAAAGATTTTTGGTGTATTCGTAATTCCAATCCCATGCAGTCCATAGTATCAGATTCATATTCGGTCCATTTTGAAAGCAATGCATTTGAAGCCCTAAATTCCCATTTGTCCTCGCACAATTACTCAACCATTTTTATTTTGGTGGACGAGAACACCCATGAATTGTGCCTGTCCCAGTTTATGTCGGAAATTGCAGGGGACTATAATTTTGAGATTATTGAAATTGAATCGGGAGAGGTCAATAAGACTATTGAAACCTGTGTGGGGGTTTGGGAAGCACTATCAGAACTTGGTGCCGATCGTAAAAGTTTGCTCATCAACTTAGGAGGTGGCGTTCTTACCGATTTGGGTGGATTTGTGGCCTCGACTTTCAAGCGGGGGATAAAGTTCATAAATGTCCCCACGACCCTCTTGTCTATGGTGGACGCGTCCGTTGGAGGAAAAACAGGTGTAGATCTTGGGCCTTTGAAAAATCAAATAGGGGTTATCAATCAGCCTGAAATGGTATTAATTGTATCCGACTTTTTAGAATCCTTAAACGAACGACAAATTACAAGCGGTTTTGCGGAAATGCTCAAGCACGGTCTCATACGAAATGCCGATTACTGGGAATCCTTAAAGCAGGTAAGTTCCCTTTATGAACTAAGAGATCATATTTTGCCATCCGTGGCGCTCAAAAATGATATTGTCTTACAGGACCCTACCGAACAAAACATCCGTAAGGTATTGAACTACGGACATACTTTGGGCCACGCCATTGAATCCTACTTTTTGGAAAACGAGAACAAGGAGACCTTGTTGCACGGTGAGGCCATTGCCATAGGCATGATTACCGAGGGCTACCTTTCCCACAAGCTTACTGGATTACCTTTGTCACAATTAGAAGATATAAAATCCACTTTTTTGAAGTATTATGAGAAAGTGTCATTCACGGCCAAGGATATTGACGCCATTCTGGAACTGTTGAAATATGATAAAAAGAACTCCCATGGAAATATCAATTTTGTCCTTTTAAAAGGAATCGGAGAAACCCAGATAGATGTAACCATTTCACCCGAATTATTTCAGGAAGCTTTTGCATACTACATGGAATAAATTCTACATATACTAAAACTACTGTTTCACAACTCTTTAGATATATCAATGCATTAAATAATTAGTTTAGGTTCAAGAATTAAGTATCACAGTAACCAACCTAAACTATTATGACCAGACGACTCATTGATTACAAAAAGTTAGACCATCATCTAGCCACTTTATTAATTGAAAAATACCCTTATGGATATGGGGATGAGGACATTATCGTATTCAAAAATGCAAGTGGTGAATTTGTGGAAGCGGTAGAACTGAGAACGGAAGACACCTTATACTTAGTGAAAATAAGTAAAAGTCTCTCCAACTTTATCGCCAATTTTGAAGATATCATAGAAAAGGAATTGGACAGAAAAACTGCGGCTGATGCTATTGAGGAAGATGAACAAATTATCCCTGAATTGGAGATGAAATACGAATCCGAAGACGAGGATTACTCAGACTTAGACTAGTCTACGCATATTTTTCCAACAGGATATTGGCGTGATGTTTTTGGTGTCCGCTAATGGCAAAACCCAATGCCGCAACACTCCAAGGAATTCCACTGGCAGTACCAACCCTGCCCAACTGGGTATTTCCAAGATTTTTAAAAAGTGTTATAGTCGCATTACGGACGGCTAAATACTCTTCAAGTATTTCCTCCTTGGTCCTATTAAGGCTATTGCTTTCCAAAATGTATGCATCCTGATCAAAACCGGGCAACTCAACTTTGTCATTTCTTGAGAATCTAAATGCCCTATACTGAAAAATGCGTTCCGTATCAATGATATGAATCAACACCTCCGCAACGGTCCATTTAGTATCGGCATAGGCATAACCTAATTTTTCCAAAGGAAGTTCCTTAACATAATCCAGAAACCACTCTTTTCCCTCGTAAAACGAATCCATGAGGTTGACATCTTCCAGGGTGTTGATATAGGTATCGTAAAAATTGGAGGAACCTAAGTTTGGAATTTCTGATTTCTTCATAATATGTGCCGATAGTTTGGTCAAAAAAGCCCAATCAGTTCTTGATCGGGCTTGGAATAAGTGTCAAATAAATACTATAATTCATTAAAAATGGTATGCATCAATCGTTTCTTGTCGTTAAAACTTTCTTCCAACGAAATCATGGTCTCCGTTCTGCTGATGCCATCAATATCATCGATTTTGAAAATGATGTTTTTTGCGTGTGTGGTATCCTTCGCCCTAATCTTACAAAAGATATTAAACTTGCCCGTAGTGATATGGGCAATGGTCACGTTTGGGATTTGATTCAAACGTTCCAAGACAAATTTGGTTTGATGTGTTTTTTCAAGGAATATGCCCACATAGGCTATAAAAGCATATCCAAGCTTTACATAATCCAACGTGAGTGAGGAGCCCTTAATGATTCCTGCTTCCTCCATTTTTTTTACCCTGACGTGAACGGTACCGGCGGAAATCAGTAGTTTTTTAGCAATATCGGTAAAAGGAGTTCTGGTGTTGTCAATCAACATATCCAGAATTTGATGATCAATTTCGTCTAATTTTACTTTACCCATGGTTGATTTATTTTATGCAAAAATAAAAAATATTAAAAAGAATTATAATAAATATTACGTTTTTGTACGAAAATCGTAATGAGTCTAAACTTAACCAAAAATAATTTTATTGTTTGATCAAATCCATGATTTTCTTGGTATTTAGCCAATTCAAATCTTGTTTGATTAAACAATCTTTGGTTACATGTCCAAAATAAATATTTCGTTTATGTCCCTTTTCAGTTATCGTAGGTACAAATTTCACATTGTTATCCTCTAAAACTTCCTTGTATAGTAAGGAAATGCATTCCCCTTCCTGTAAGGATTCATCCAATATATGGGCATTTTCAACAAGAATATCGACAAATAGCTTATTGTTTTCCGGTATTTTAAAATAATTTTCTAATGGGTACGAATCCATTTTGTCATTAGCAATTGTATAAATAGCTTTGTATAGTGCCTGAAAAATCAAATCCCGCGTTCTCTCCCGTTGATAATCACCAGGGAAATGACCGGCTTCAAAAAGTATCGTAGGTATTCCTTCCATTTGAAAAGCATCCCCGACACAATTAGGATTGAAAGAATCGTCAAACCGACCTACCTGACCTGGAACCGATTTTTGTAGTTCCTCATTCATGGCCACTATAATTTTCATGGCGATGCCTCTTGAATCGGAATTATTTCGAGCCTCGTCAAATGATGGCGCCAAAAAGGACACAGTGGCTGGACTTATTGTGCTGCCTACGTTAAAAATGGTCCGTTGATCGTGAAGGTTAAAACAATAGTCCGGTTTGAATTCTTCAAAGACTTTGCGAAGAACCCTACTTTCTGGCTGCGACCTATCCTGTGCGTCCCTATTTAAGTCAATTTGGTTGGCATTTGACCTGGTGTAGGCCTTAGCGCCATCCGGATTGAGAATTGGAATAATCTGTAAAGTAACCTTCCCCAGAAAATCCCCGACCAGTGAGGGGCTTTGCTTTAATAGGTTTAGAAGATCAAGTACTGCTTTGGTAGTGGTAGATTCATTACCATGCATTTGTGACCACATCAATATACGCTTTGGCCCTTGACCAACTCTAACTCCATAAATTGGCCTATCTTTTACGGAACGTCCCAAAACCTTTAAATTAAACGAATTGCCCAGACCATTTAGGAATGCTTCGATATGTTGATTGGTTACGTACCTACCTTGAACGGATGTTACCTTGAAATTTAGATAGTCGTCTTTGTCCGGCATAATTTTTAATTTCGCTCAACGAAAATAATACAAACTATCTTAGAAATCCCAAATTTACTACCGCCCCCTACCTATATGTTTATAGCTAATGGACAATTCGTGAAAGGCAAAACTCCTTGAAAAAATTTAACAAAAGTTTTTGTAGGCATGCTTCAATTCTTCGTGAATAAAAAGGACGATTTTGGTTATTTTGCACCCATGTTTAAAAGAGTACTTTTTGTTTTTATTTTGTTCATTGCTTTGGTCTCCTGTTATGGTCCAAGTAGGGATTGTCAGGCATTTAAAACAGGGGAATTTTTATTCGATTATCAAATTGGGGATTCTCTGAAACAAGGGCGGTTTATACGAGGTGAAAATTTCAGTGTGGATTATTATGAGAACAAAGTTGATAGTGCATCCATTCGATGGATCAATGATTGTGAGTTTGTACTTCAGGACTTGAAGAGCAAAGTAGGCATCCACTATAAAATCATCAAAACGACCGATAGTTCTTACACCTTTGAATATAAAAATGCTGTTAAGGACCCTAATCGAAAAGTCGTCGTAAAAACTGGTACGGCAATCAGGTTAAGGTAAAAAGTTTAAACTCAAGTGCAAGAATCAAGTTCAAGTGCAAAATTTCAACAAAAGATTACCGGTTCCTTTTTAATTATTTTACCATTTCACAAACTAACTGTTTCACTATCTCACCAATACACTATTTCACCAATTCATTATTTTTTTAGGTTTACATAGGTTACGAATCCCATCATCCCGGATTTTATCAAATCAAATTCTTGAATTTTAAGCAGTTTTATCAATTGTTTGAAATTTTGCTGGATTCACACCGAATTTAATTAGTACATTGAAATTCCATTACGAAATTCATAAAATCAACCTTTTAAATAAAATGAAAAAATCAAGTAAACAAAATCAATCAATTAGCCGAAGAAGTTTTGTAAAGAAAAGTGCCATGGCCTCTTCCATATTCATTGTCCCAAGGAACGTTCTTGGAGGGCCTGGGTTCATAGCCCCAAGTGATCAGCTCAACTTAGCGGCCATTGGCTCTGGAGGTAAGGGATTTAGCGATATCACTAACGCATCAGTTAATGGTAGGGAACGTGTAGTGGCCCTTTGCGATGTAGATTTTTCCGGTTCTGCGTCCAAGGCTGTTGAAGCTTTTCCAAAAGCAAAACTTTACGATGACTTTAGGGTGATGCTTGATAAGAAAAAGAATATAGACGCAGTTACCATTTCGACCCCGGATCACGTACATGGACCTGCCGCCAAATATGCCATGGAAAGAGGTATCCATGTGTATGTTCAAAAGCCGATGACCCATAATATAAAGGAAGCCAGAAAGCTCACGCAAATGGCCAGGGAGAACAAAATTGTTAGCCAAATGGGTAATCAAGGTGGTTCCAATCCTCTATTGGGAATGGTCCAAAAATGGATAGACGACGATAAAATAGGTGCTATCAGCAAAGTACAGATATGGACAAACAGACCCGTATGGCCCCAAGGAATCCAGATGCCCAAGGCCGATGCCAGTCTTAAACCAAAGGATCTCAATTGGGACCTATGGTTGGGACCAGCCGAAGAGAGACCTTTCATTCCTAATTTGCATCCGTTCAATTGGCGAGGTTGGTGGGATTTTGGTACAGGTGCATTGGGTGATGTTGGTTGCCATTTGGTGGATATTCCTTTTAGGACCCTAAACTTGAAGTATCCAACGGCCGCTGAGTGTAGTGTCGGTTCTGTTTATACACAGATGTGGACACCGGATTATTATCCAGAAGGTTGTCCTCCATCCTCATTCATCACATTGAATTTTGATGCAACGGAGAAAACCAAGTCGCCCATTGAAATGACCTGGAGTGATGGAGGCATCAGGCCGGCCCATCCAGATATCATTCCGGCAAATGATGATATAGGAGGGAAAAACAGTGCCAATGGCGTTCTGATTATTGGAGAAAAGGGAATCATATCCACCAATATCAACGACAGTTCACCATTGATGCCAAAACTGTATCTAAACGATGGCACTACGGAATTTGGTCCAGAAGTGGAAGAAAATTTAGAACCTGAGTATGGGCACCAGCGAAAATGGGTAGACGCTTGTAAAGCGGGATTTGGAAGTGAGGAACACTTGGCCTTAACATCTTCCTTTGATTATGCGGGCCCAATGACGGAAACCGTACTTATGGGGAATCTCGCCATACGAAGCTACATGCTTAGAAAAGAAAATGAAAAAGGCCAAATGGACTTCTATGCCCGCAAAAAATTATTATGGGACGGTGAAAATATGAGAATCACCAACTTGGAGGAAGCCAATCAATTTGTAGGTAGGACCTACAGGGATGGGTGGGAAGTATAGATTTTTGAACTATCAATTAGGTCTATTAAAGACAACCTCTGGGTTGGCGCTTTTATGTTCGTTAAAAAGACGCTGTTGTTGCTTTACCGTTAAGGTACTGCCATCATGGCTCCAACCTGGAGGTCCAAATATATACATGAACTTATGGGACCATTTGTCCGCTTTCTTCACATCGTTCCATATATCCTTGAACTCATGCGTTAAAATAACTAGGGGATTATAGGAATTTGGTGCGTGAATCACCCCGAATTTCACCTCTATATCATCATCCAATTCCTTCCAAGTCCCGAATATTTTATCAAATATGTTGAGGAACCCCCCGTGGTTTTTATCCAAATACTCTACATTCTGCGAATGGTGCACCTGATGCATCGTATGGGTATTGAAAATCTTTTCTATCCAACCCATTTTGGGTACATACTTGCTGTGTAGCTGAAATTGCCAAAAAGATTCTATCGCCAAACAAAATATCACCACTTCCACAGGAAATCCTATGGCCGGCATCCACATATAGAAAAAGGGTTTGTACAATAAAGTGAACCATCCATTTCTAATGGCGGTACCCAAATTAAAATGATCCGAAGAATGATGCACAATGTGGGCTGCCCAAAGTATCCTAATTTCATGATTGGCCCTGTGGAACCAATAGTACGTAAAATCATCAGCCAGTTGGCACAGTAGGAAAATATACCATTCATAGCCAAAGGATTTATATCCCATGATATTCATTCTAACCCCATCCACCATAGGGTTGAATAGTTCATAGGTAAAATTGAAAACCACAATCAATACGGTAACCTTGATCAACGGACCCAGTATGGCGGATCCGATTCCCATCGCCCCGCTAGCCATTAAATCCTTCCAGACATATAAATCCTCGTCACCATGGGTGTGACTATAGGTAAGTTCCAATAATATGAAAGCAATAAAACAGGGTACTCCGTAAATGAGGGGGTTCGTTAAATCCATTTAATTCCGTGATTTCGCCAAATATAATTAGAAAAGGTTCTTATGAAGCCGAATTAAAATAATTCATTTCTATAAAACTATAAATAATTCAAAAAATTAGCGTTGCTGTTGATTTTTTAGGATGGTATTCTGCTCTTTCATTAAACTTTCCAAATTTGACAGCAGCTCGATGTTTTTTGGAGTCACCACCTCCGCATTGGCGGGATCTTCAGATTTTTCCTTGAACCTATTTATGAACTTGAGCATTACAAAGATGGTAAAGGCTATGATTCCGAAATCTAGGATAACTTCAATAAATTCCCCATAACCAATTGCTACTTCTTCCATGGCTTCAGTTGCTTCCCGTAAAATCCATTTCTTATTACTAAGATTAACATCATCTGTCATCAATGATAAAGGCGGCATAATGACCTTCTTGACCAAGGTATTTACCACTTCATTAAAGGCGGTACCAATGATGATACCAATGGCCATGTCTATCATATTGCCTTTAACTGCAAAATCCTTGAACTCTTTGAACAGACTTTTCATGTATTACCTAAATTAAAATAAAGTAGTTTGACCTTCACCCTGCTCGCCGTCCTTTTCATCACTGTCGTACTTACTTGTAGGCCCTGAGCCATAATTTCCATTTTCTTCTGGAGAAATATTTTCCTCATCCACCACTTCAATATCCTCGGCATCTTCGGGTTCCTTTTCCTCATAAGGCAGCGGATCCAACAGGTTGATATTTTTTACTTTCTCAGGTGTCAGTTGATTGCCCATAGCCTTGATTCCCTTAACTGCTATAAAATCCTCCAGTTCCACCCTCAGGTTTTCCTTTGGATCCTTGCCCCTGGGTTTGGGGAATTCAACTTCTACCACCGGAAGCCAATCGGTTGAAACGATTTCCAAATACGACTTTGAGTGATCAGTAATGAAGGTTTCCTCCTTATTTTCGTTTTCAACATGGAACCTTTTCACATAAAAACGTTCCTTTTCACCCTCCCAATAAATGGCCGAGATTGGTTTGTTGGGATTGTATTTTTCCAGAACGATCATATCCTCGTCAAAATGGGAAGTCAATACGGGCTGAATGGTTTTCACGACCCCTTTTTGTGTAATAATCAGCAAAAGATCATCTCCCTTAAATTCCCCTATGAGTTCTCCCCTACCGTCAACATTCAATCTTCGGACGACATCATCAAACCAGATCTTTCTGGGTTTTAACGTTGAAACGCCCTTTTCCTTGAGCTCTATACGCTTCACGGTATATTTGGTCACCACATTCCCTTTGGAGCTTCTGCCTTTAATAAGCACATCGGCAAAATCGATATCCCACTTCAATTTTTTGATGCTTCCAGCTTGCCTCAGATTCACGGTAACCACTTCGGCTTCCCCATTAGGATTGGCTGAAAAATATAATACCTGTGAATTTGGGGTGCCTGCCGTCAAATCATAGCTTTTGTCCCTTGTAATGGAAGTGACATTGAACCTTTTAATATAGGAGGGGCCTCCTTTACCATCTTTATAAATCATGTTATAAATAGTGCGCTTGTCCTTTTTCTTAAAAACGGCTACGTGGATAATGTTCTTACCCACAAAAGTCTTGGCGTCTACCTTGGTTACCTGCATGGAACCATCCCTAGTAAATACTATGATATCGTCAATATCGCTGCAGTCCGTCACATATTCGTCGCGCTTTAATGAAGTCCCCACAAAACCTTCCTCCCTATTAACATAGAGTTTGGTATTTCTAATAACCACCTTTGTGGCCTCGATATCATCGAAAATGCGTATCTCGGATTTTCGCTCCTTGCCTTTACCATAGGTCTCCTTTAGGTTTTTAAAGTAGTCTATGGCAAATTCGATCAAATGTTCCAAATGGTGCTTCACTTGGGCGATTTTGTCCTCTAGGCTTTCCAAATGTTGTTGGGCCTTGTCCAAATCGAATTTGGAAATCCGTTTGATCCTGATTTCGGTCAGGCGAACGATGTCCTCTTCCGTAACGGGACGCCTCAAATGCGTGGTATGGGGTTTTAAGCCTTTGTCAATGGCAGTGATGACGCCTTCCCAAGTTTCCTCTTCCTCGATATCCCGATAAATCCGATTTTCTATAAAGATTCTTTCAAGCGAAGCGAAGTGCCATTGTTCCTCCAACTCAGAAAGCTGGATTTCCAATTCCTGCCGCAACAGTTCTACCGTAGCATCCGTAGAACGTTTCAGCATTTCCGTTACTCCGATAAACAATGGTTTATTATCCTCAATAATACAGCCTAAAGGAGAAATGGAGGATTCGCAGGCCGTAAAGGCATACAGTGCATCTATGGTCTTATCGGGCGAAATCCCGGATGGCAGGTGGACCAAAATCTCTACTTCTGCAGCGGTATTGTCCTCGATTTTCTTGATCTTGATCTTCCCCTTGTCATTCGCCTTCAGGATGGAATCGATTAACGTAGAGGTATTGGTTCCGTAAGGTATTTCATTGATAACCAGAGTATTTTTATCCAATTGGGAGATTCTGGCCCGCACCCGAATCTTCCCTCCACGTAATCCGTCATTGTAATTGCTTACATCGATAATCCCGGCGGTCGGAAAATCTGGAACCAACGTAAAACGCTTTCCTTTTAGGTGTTTTATGGAGGCATCTATCAGCTCGATGAAATTATGCGGCAGGATTTTGGTCGAAAGCCCCACAGCAATACCTTCCGCCCCTTGGGCCAACAAAAGCGGAAATTTTACCGGTAGGTTTACAGGTTCTTTTTTTCTACCGTCATAACTTAATTGCCACTCGGTGATCTTAGGACTGTAAACGACCTCCAAGGCAAATTTGGACAATCTGGCCTCTATGTATCTTGATGCTGCGGCACTATCTCCAGTAAGAATATTACCCCAGTTTCCTTGGGTATCGATCAATAGATCCTTTTGCCCCAATTGCACCATGGCATCGGCGATGCTGGCATCCCCGTGGGGGTGATACTGCATCGTATGGCCCACAACATTGGCGACCTTGTTATACCTACCGTCATCCAATTCCTTGAGCGAATGCATGATTCGCCTTTGAACAGGCTTAAATCCGTCCTCAATGGCGGGAACGGCACGTTCCAAAATAACATAAGAAGCGTAGTCCAAAAACCAATCCTTATACATACCGGTAACCCTCGTTAGGGCCTCGGACGATTCGTCTTTGTTTGGTTGTTGACCTTCAGATAGATTATCGTTCTGACCGTCGTTCAAATCTTCATTTTCTTCCATTCAGAAGCAATCGTATTTCTAATTTATTTTTGATTTTCCTCCACAAGGTCAATCTCCACTTTTAAGTTTTCTATGATGAATTCCTGTCTATCCGGCGTATTTTTGCCCATGTAAAAATTCAGCAATTCCTCTATGGACATGGCCTTGTCCAACATTACCGGTTCCAACCGTATGTCGTCCCCAATAAAATGTTGGAATTCATCTGGGGAAATTTCGCCCAAACCCTTGAACCGCGTTATTTCAGGTTTGCCGGAAAGTTTTTGAATGGCCAATTGACGCTCCTCGTCACTATAGCAATATATGGTCTCTTTCTTGTTCCGAACCCTGAACAATGGGGTTTGGAGAATGTACAGATGATTTTCCTTGATCAATTCGGGAAAAAACTGCAGGAAAAAAGTGATGAGCAATAACCTGATGTGCATCCCGTCCACATCGGCATCCGTAGCGATTACAATATTGTTATACCGAAGGTCCTCCATGGATTCCTCGATATTCAGTGCAGCTTGAAGCAAGTTGAACTCCTCGTTCTCATAAACGATTTTTTTGGACATGCCGTAGGAATTCAATGGCTTGCCACGAAGACTGAAAACGGCTTGGGTATTTACGTCCCGGGATTTTGTTATAGAACCGGAAGCCGAATCCCCCTCCGTAATAAATAGGGTGCTTTCCAACCTTCGCTCATTTTTCATGTCCCCCAGATGCACCCTGCAATCCCGTAATTTTTTATTGTGTAGGCTGGCTTTTTTGGCTCGGTCCCTGGCCAATTTTCGAATTCCGGAAAGTTCCTTCCGTTCCTTCTCCGCCATAATAATCTTACGCTGGAGTTTATCAGCGGTCTCGGGATTTTTGTGTAGATAATTATCCAACTGCGTACCTAAAAAGTCGTTTATATAGGTTCTAACCGTTGGAAAATCGCCCCCCATTTCCGTGGAGCCCAATTTCGTTTTGGTCTGACTTTCAAAGACGGGTTCCATCACCTTGATGGAGATGGCCGAAATAATCGATTTGCGCACATCCGAAGCATCATAGTTCTTCCCATAGAAATCACGAATCGTCTTTACGATGGCTTCCCTAAAAGCCGCTTGGTGGGTACCTCCTTGGGTGGTGTGCTGTCCGTTGACAAAGGAATGGTATTCCTCGCTATACTGGGTCTTGCTATGTGTAATCGCGACCTCTATATCGTCCCCTTTCAAATGGATAACGGGGTACAACATGTCATCCATATTGTTATTGTCCTCCAACAGGTCCTTTAGCCCGTTTTCCGAATGGAATTTCTCCCCATTAAAAACGATGGTCAACCCTGGATTTAGGTATACATAGTTTTTGAGCATGCGCTCCACATACTCGTTTCGGTACTTGTAATTTTTGAAAATACTTTCGTCCGGAACGAAAGTAACCTTGGTTCCCTTTCTTTTTGAAGTATCCTCAGGGCCTTCCTCCTTATCCAAATTCCCAAAACTGAACTGTGCGGTCTTTACCTGATTGTCCCTTGAGGACTGGACCTCAAAAAAACTGGAAAGGGCATTCACAGCCTTTGTACCGACACCGTTCAAACCTACGGATTTCTTGAATGCCCGACTGTCATACTTACCGCCGGTGTTCATTTTGGAAACAACGTCCACCACCTTTCCCAAAGGTATGCCCCTACCGTAATCCCTCACTTTCACGGTTTTGTCCTTAATAGTAATCTCAATGGTCTTTCCGGCGCCCATAACGAACTCATCAATACAGTTATCGATAACTTCCTTGAGCAGAATATAGATTCCGTCGTCTGCCGAAGAGCCGTCCCCCAATTTTCCGATGTACATCCCAGGCCGCAATCGGATGTGTTCTTTCCAGTCGAGCGAGCGTATGTTATCTTCGGTATACTGCGATTCTTGGGACATTTAACTAAAATTTATGAAAGCGTGGCTAAAGATAGCATGACTCGCATAAAGATAAAACCCCTTAGCAGTAAAGTAATTAACAATAGATGGCCCCGTATTGTTGATATAGTAGCTACCTGTCCTCCAAAGGGAAAATTATAAAGCCCATGATTTTCAACATGCCCACAATCCAATTTTTTATCCTGAAATGTGATGTATTGGTGTAAATTGAAGTATTCATATTGAGTAGAACAGCCAATGAAACCAATTTAAAGCAAGTTTTATAAAAAGGGATTCCCGGTTTTGGAGTTAGGTGGCCTATACGTTGAATCTAAAGTGCATTACATCGCCATCCTTAACGATATATTCCTTGCCTTCCACACGCATTTTACCTGCTTCCTTCACCTTGGCCTCACTGCCGAATTTTACATAATCGTCAAAGGCGATTACTTCGGCGCGGATGAAACCTTTTTCAAAGTCGGTATGAATGACTCCGGCTGCTTGGGGAGCCGTCGCTCCTACTGGAATAGTCCAAGCACGCACCTCCTTTACACCGGCGGTAAAGTAGGTTTCAAGATTTAGGAGTCGGTATGCACCCCGTATCAATTTTGCAGATCCCGGCTCTTTCAAACCTAGGTCTTCCAGGAACATTTGCCGTTCTTCGTACGTCTCTAACTCGGTTATATCGGCCTCTGTACCTACGGCCAAAAAAATCACTTCGGCATTTTCGTTGGCAACTGCCTCCTTTACCTTTTCTACGTAGGCATTTCCTGTAGATGCCGACTCCTCATCCACATTGCACACATACATTACGGGCTTGTCTGTTATGAACTGTAGTGGTTTCACGAATTCCGTCCTATCTTCTTTGGATATTTCGATGGCCCTAACTGAAACCCCGGATTCCAGGCCATTTTTAATCGCCATTAAAACCGCCTCTTCCTTTTGTGCTTCCTTATTTCCTGTTTTGGCCGCTCTTTTTACCTTGTCCAATTTTTTGTCCACCGTCTCCAAATCCTTTAATTGAAGTTCCATGTCAATGGTTTCCTTATCCCGGATCGGATTTACACTTCCATCAACATGGACGATGTTGTCGTTATCAAAACATCTTAATACGTGTAGGATAGCATCGGTCTCACGGATATTTCCCAAAAACTGGTTTCCCAAACCTTCACCCTTGCTGGCTCCTTTTACCAAACCGGCAATGTCCACAATCTCCACGGTCGCAGGCACCACACGTTCCGGTTTTACCAACTCCTCCAGTTTTTCCAACCGTGTGTCAGGGACGTTTACCACACCAATATTGGGCTCTATGGTACAAAACGGAAAATTGGCACTTTGTGCCTTCGCATTGGACAAACAATTAAATAGGGTCGATTTTCCCACATTGGGCAATCCTACGATTCCTGCTTTCATTATTTTAAAAGTTAGATACTAGATACTAAATATTAGATGATAGACTTTTATTTCGGGGCGCAAAGATAGCTTTTACGCTGTTATTATTCCTATGAAACCCACATAGAGGGATTTGTTATGGTAAGTAAAATACCTTCACAAAAGGAAATGCTTAAAAATCAAGCTATTAACCTAAATTTTAAACGCATGAAATAAAAAAACCCGAACGAGGTTCGGGAAAAGTCTATTTTCTACTTTTTGGAAGCAAAGCGGTCCATTCGCTAACCTTCCGGATGCATGAAAGCCTGTTTCGCCAACAGGATCTCCTCTGATTCCACGTGGTCCTCATCGGGCACACAACAATCCACAGGACATACGGCCGCGCATTGCGGCTCTTCATGAAAGCCCATACATTCCGTACACTTATCGGGTGCAATGTAATAGACTTCATCGCTAATAGGTTCTTGGGCATCCTCTGCGTTCACGGCCTTACCATTGGGCAAAACCACGTCTCCCTTCAATGACGTGCCATCTCCATAGCGCCACTCATCGGCTCCTTCATAAATTGCCGTATTGGGGCATTCCGGTTCGCAGGCCCCACAGTTTATACATTCGTCTGTTATAATAATAGCCATAATTCAATTTTTATTTAATTTCGATTCAAAATTAAAACCACCTTTGGGTACTTCTGCCCCACACTTTTTCAATTGAGAATCTTACTTTTGCACAAAAGTAAACCCTAGTAAACTTGTATACAAATATAATGGCAGAACAACCAGAAAGCATAAAAGCTTTTGTTAAACTCGGAGAATTTTTGGGTGATTTTTGCCGATTTACCAAAGGGAACAATGAAATTAAAGGAGACCAGGTAACTTGGTTCCACAAACTGGAGGCCGTGGTAGATAGAGCTACCAGTCATAACGGCTGGTTCACTGAGGCGAACATCTTATTCGCCTTTGAACAGTGGTCCAACGCGTTGCAAGCCGATAACTTACAAAAATGGCTAGATCGGTATGATATTCAAAATTCGAGTCCCTTAACAGTTGCCATCATTATGGCCGGAAACATTCCCTTGGTAGGGTTCCATGATTTTTTATCCGTGCTGGTAACCGGAAACCGCGCCTTGGTAAAGTTATCCAGCAACGATAGGCTTTTGATACCCTTTTTGGCAGAATATCTGGTATCGGTTGCGCCCTTACTTTCAGACCGTATTTCATTTTCAGATGAAATCCTGACCGATTATGATGTGGTCATCGCTACGGGAAGCAACAATACCGCCCGCTATTTTGAGTACTATTTCGGTAAGAAGCCAAATATTATCCGAAGAAACAGAAATTCGGTTGCAATAATCCAGGGCGACGAAACACCCGAAACACTTTCGCTATTAGGTGAGGATATTTTCCTGTATTATGGCTTAGGATGTAGAAGCGTATCCAAAATCTTTGTCCCCCATGGGTTCGATTTTGACCGGCTCTACAAAGCCATTTATCCCATTAATCCTATTATACACGAGAATAAATACGCCAACAACTATGATTACAACAAGGCCGTGTACCTTATGAGCGAATTCAAGTTTTTGGACAACGGTTTCCTACTATTGAAGGAAGATGACGGCTATGCCTCTCCCATTGCGACTCTTTTTTACGAATATTATGAAACTTGGGAGTCTCTAGAAACTACCTTGACGAGGGATGCCGATAAAATCCAGTGCATCGTTTCTTCCAAACCCCGTCCAGGCCATATCGCCTTTGGAGAATCCCAAAAACCCGCACTCTGGGATTATGCGGATGGAGTGGATACTGTTGAATTCCTGTTAAAAACATCCCTCAAGAATTAAATCCATCTTTATCTTAAATCAATAGAAATTTCTGACCTTTATCCCCTTAATCAATTGAAAAATGCAAAAACATAATTTTAGTGCCGGTCCCTGTGTCCTTCCTAGGGAAGTACTCCTTAAAGCCTCTGAGGCCGTTATGGATTTTAACGGATCTGGCCTGTCCTTAATAGAAATTTCTCACCGAAGTAAGGATTTTGTGGCCGTAATGGAACGTGCCCGTTCCCTTGTGTTGGAATTATTAAATCTAGAGGGAAAGGGGTATCAGGCCCTATTTTTACAAGGGGGTGCCAGTATGGAGTTTTTAATGGTGGCCTACAATCTTTTGGAAACGAAGGCGGGCTATTTAAATACTGGAACTTGGAGCGATAAGGCCATCAAGGAGGCCAAACTTTTTGGGGAGGTAGTGGAAGTCGGGTCTTCTAAGGACGAAAATTTCAACTACATACCAAAGGGATATGCGGTTCCTTCTGGTTTGGATTATTTACACCTTACATCCAACAATACCATTTTTGGAACACAGTTTAAAAAATTTCCTACGACCGATGCTCCGTTGGTCTGCGATATGAGTTCCGATATTTTCTCACGGGTGCTGGATTTTTCTAAATTCGATTTGATATATGCCGGCGCACAAAAGAATATGGGCCCTGCCGGTACCACATTGGTCGTTATCAAAGAGGAAATATTGGGCAAGGTGTCTCGGAAAATTCCATCCATGCTGAACTATCAATTACATATCGATAAGGAAAGCATGTACAACACCCCACCCGTTTTTGCCGTCTACACGTCCATGCTCACCTTGGAATGGCTAAAGAATATGGGAGGCATCGCCGCCATTGAGGAAATCAACGAGAAAAAGGCCCAGTTACTGTATTCGGAAATCGATTTGAATCCCGTTTTCGAGGGGTATGCCAACAAAAATGACCGTTCCAATATGAACGCCACCTTTAATTTGGCGGAAGAAGGTCTTAAGGATACGTTTGACGCCATGCTGAAAGAAGCCGGAATCAACGGTTTGAACGGGCATCGCTCGGTTGGTGGATATAGGGCCAGTATGTACAATGCCCTTTCCTTGGAAAGTGTTGGAGTCCTGGTGGACGTAATGAGCGAAATGGAACGGAAAGCATAACAAAATGAAACCCTCATCGAGGGAGTTGTTATGGTAAGTAAAATACTTATTCCAGATTGAATATTTAATAATCAGGCTATTGACCACATAATTAACGTATGAAATGAGCCATAACAAGTCTTGATACCCACCTTGATGGTTATTGGTGAATTGCATCTGACCTTTTAATAATATTAAATATAAACAGATGAAAATATTGGCGAACGACGGAATATCCCAGAAGGGCATTTCGCTTCTTGAGAAGAATGGATTTGACGTAATTACTACCAATGTGGCCCAAGAACAACTGGGCCATTTTATAAATAAAAACGAGGTAATGGGACTTTTAGTACGAAGTGCCACAAAGGTCAACAAAGATCTGATCGATGCATGTCCCAACCTAAAGCTCGTTGGCCGTGGTGGCGTAGGCATGGACAACATCGATGTGGAATATGCCCACAAAAAAGGTATCCAGGTAATCAATACGCCCTCGGCATCCTCATTGTCGGTAGCGGAGCTGGTATTTGCCCATTTGTACGGAGGTGTCCGGTTTTTATATGATGCCAATAGAAACATGCCTTTGGAAGGCGATAGCAAGTTCAAGCAACTAAAAAAATCCTACGGAAACGGAAAGGAACTTGCCGGTAAGACTTTGGGTATCATTGGATTTGGAAGGATTGGACAGGCCGTTGCAAAATTGGCCCTTGGTGCCGGAATGAAAGTGGTCTTCTTTGACCCATTGTTGGATGATGTTTCCCTAACATTGTCCTTTTTTGACGGACAATCCGTCACTTTCCATCTAAAAAAAACGGATAAGGAAGAATTGTTAAGGATATCGGACTTCATAACGGTCCATGTTCCCGCACAGAAAAACTATGTTTTGGGCAAGAACGAATTCGACCTGATGAAAGATGGCGTTGGAATTATCAATGCAGCCAGAGGAGGTGTAATTGATGAAGTCGCACTTGTGGACGCCTTGGAGAGTGATAAGGTTTCCTTTGCCGGGATGGATGTGTACGAATCGGAACCACGACCCGAAATCAGGATATTGATGCATCCTAAAATATCCTTGACACCACACATTGGAGGTGCCACTAACGAAGCACAGGACAGGATTGGGATTGAGTTGGCGGAGCAGATAATTTCACATTTTAAATAGTGCTTTATTGCGACTTTTTTGAACTCTTTTTGTACATTACCGGCAGAACATTAAATTAACTATAAAATGGCAGGATTATTAGATTTATTGAATAGCCCAATTGGCAAACAGGTTATTAGTGGTGTTGCAGGACAGACCAATCAACCAGAAAGTAAAACGGCGGATGTGTTGAGCATGGCCATGCCCCTAATTTTGGGCGCTATGAAAAAAAATGTAAAATCTCCAAGTGGCGCGGAAGGTTTGATGAGCGCTTTGAACAGCAAGCACGATGGAAGTATTTTGGACAATTTGGGAGGATTGTTCCAAGGTGGGGTAGATGATTCCGTAATGAACGATGGAGCTGGGATTTTAGGCCATGTTTTTGGTGGTAAGCAGCCGCAGGTAGAAAATGCCCTAAGCCAGAAATCCGGATTGGACGCAGGAACGGTAAGTCAAATCCTTAAGATAGCTGCACCTATCGTTATGGGCTATTTGGGTAGGGAAACCTCTCAAAACCGTGTTAACGATTCAAATAGTATGAACGCCCTTTTGGGAAGTATGCTGGGCGGACAACCTCAACAAAACCAAAGTTTAATTACCACATTGTTGGATGCCGATGGTGACGGAAGCATTTTGGATGACGTTGCAGGAATGGTTATGGGCAGCAATAAAAAGAAAGGTGGACTGGGAGGTCTCTTGGGAGGTCTTTTTGGCAAATAAGCTATTTTTAACCTTATTTAACGAAGCCGTTTGATTGTTCAAACGGCTTTTTTGTATCTTAATGATTATGAAAAGGAAAATACTGAATGCATTGTTAAAAATCATGGGCGTTCTCTCGCTCGGCCTTTTACTGGCGCACTGTGGAGGCTCCAAGGAGGCACTTTCCATTTCCGAGCAAGAAAGGCAGGCGTTCGAGTCAACCGAGGGGGACACGGTGAGAATTGCCAATGAAGAAACGGAATATGAAATTATTATCATTGACCCCGGTTTCTACACATGGCTAAAATCCATAGCAAGACCGGAAGGATATTATTCCCAGTCCTTTTTGGAAAACAGGAATATTTTAATGGTCATGGAATGGAATCGAAGGGTGCTGCAACCTGCGCAATTCAATCCAAATCTGTACGAATTGCAGATCAACTATGAAAATAATATTGATTACGGCTATGAGGTCAATTATAAACTCTATAATTACTTTATTTACTTTCAACGCAAATACAATCAAAGACTAGGGCCTTTTTTACCTAGGATTTAGGGTTTATCTTTGCCCTGCAAAACAACAAAAATGCAGAAGCTAAAGGAGCGTTGGGGCGTACACACTAATTTTCAACTCATAATAATATTTATCGTTTTCGCGATTACCGGTTCGTCATCGGTGTATGTGGCAAAACCATTTTTGGATGTAATTGGACTAGAGCAAGACAATTTTCCGGATACTTGGTGGAGTCCAATTGTCTATTGGACGTTACGTATACTTCTCATATTCCCCTTTTATCAAGTACTTTTGGTGGCCTACGGGTGGTTGTTTGGACAGTTCAAGTTCTTTTGGACCTTTGAAAAAAAGATGTTAAAAAGAATGGGATTGGGTTTTTTGTTTAAGGGTTAAGTTTTATTTAACAATTATTAGGGTAGCATTTGCTAGTTTTGCTGCCATGGGAAGTAGGATATTTACACATATAGCGGCTTTTGTCTTGTTCGCCTTGATGCTATTTAAGGTGTCTTCCTTTCATATTTATACCCATCAGGATGGTTCCGATACTATTGAGAACTGTGAAACCTGTTACTTTTCCTTTCAAAATCAGCAAGTAGCGTTTAGCACTGTTTCGGTGCTAATTCTGACGGCACTGGTGCTGACTCATATCGACCGAAAAATTACAGCAGAGACCACTACACTTTTGCTGTCCCCTATATTACCTTATACACTTTTTGGGAGACCTCCCCCAAGTTTGCGCTAATTTCCGTCCTTTCAAATCGGTGTACTATAGATACCGATATTATTTAGCGTAAACATCATTTAATGAGGTATTATTTAATACTACTTTTTGTATTTACGGGCTTTAGGGTAAGTGCCCAGGATTGTAATTCCATTTTGGTTGGAGAGGTCTACGATTTTCATGACAATCGCCCTTTGGACGGGGCTAGCGTTTCCATAACCGGCAAGGATAGGACTACCCTTTCCAAGGAAGATGGAAAGTTCAGTTTTAGGAACCTATGCGATGGTGTCCTGGAATTGGAGATTTCACATCCGTCATGTACAACGAAGTTTGTGATCATAACAATCAAGGGAGATACGTTTGAGAAGGTTTTTTTGGAACATCATTTGGAGGAACTGGAAGAGGTTAAGGTAGTTGGTAATATTCCTAAAAATACGAATTCCGGTCAGGAAGATCGTTTGTCCCAAAAGGATATCGAACGTAGTAGCGGTGGTAGCTTGGGAGACGCATTGAAGAGGATTACCGGCGTATCTACCCTAAACACTGGCGGTAACATTGTAAAACCTGTAATTCAAGGGTTGAACGGCAGTAGGGTCTTGATACTCAACAACAACGTGCGCATGCAGGACATGGAGTGGGGAGATGAACACGCTCCCAACGTGGATATCAATGCAAACCAGGAAATAAGCGTTATTAAAGGTGCGGCAGCACTTGAATACGGAGGAGATGCCGTTGGGGGTGTTATTGTTTTAAACCCCTCACCCATTGTTAGAAGGGATTCCCTTCTTGGAAAAACCCAAATGAACCTTTTCTCCAATGGTCGTGGAGGTAATATAACCAGCTCACTTACCAGATCCTATGAATCAGGACTTTACATAACTGGACAAGGATCTTTTAAGCGTTTAGGTGATTTGGAAGCATCAGATTATGTTTTATCCAATACAGGTATACGTGAAATGGGAATTTCCTTAAATGTAGGAAAACGAGACTTTATTCAAGGTTGGGAAGCTTATTACTCTTATTTCGATACTGAAATAGGAATCCTAAGAGCTTCTCACATTGGCAACGTAGATGATTTGATTCAATCCATAAACAGTGAACAGCCCAACGTCATCAATGATTTTACCTATACCATATCAAGACCCAACCAAGAGGTTTCACACCATCTTGGCAAACTAAATTACTATCGCAGAATGGAAGGATTTGGTAAATGGACGCTACAGTATGATTTTCAGAAAAACCGAAGGTTTGAATATGATATTCGGGTTGGAGATGATGCCGATAAAGCATCTTTGGATTTACAATTAACGACGCATTCCCTATTAACGGATATCAAATTTGATGCGAAGCGAGGTTTGGACATTAAGGTAGGCCTTATGGGAAGGTATCAGAACAACTTTGCCAATCCAGACACGGGCGTTAGAAGACTTATTCCTGATTACGACAAGTATGATTTAGGTGCCTATAGCGTGGCCGAATATAGCTTGAATGAGTCTTGGACAGTAGATGCAGGTTTGCGT
>NZ_VUOE01000002.1:881847-1317665 GCF_008386635.1 Maribacter flavus
AACTTTGCCAATCCAGACACGGGCGTTAGAAGACTTATTCCTGATTACGACAAGTATGATTTAGGTGCCTATAGCGTGGCCGAATATAGCTTGAATGAGTCTTGGACAGTAGATGCAGGTTTGCGGTATGATTTCAACAGGATAAACGCCAAAAAATTCTATCGTACCAGTCGATGGGAAGAAAGCGGGTATGATCAGGATTTCAGTGATATCGTATTGGAGGATTTGGGGACACAAATCCTCACAAATCCAATTTTCAATTTTCATAATGTTTCCGCAAGTACCGGCCTTAATTTTGAAATGGACGGCGAAAACTTGTTGAGGGTAAACTATGCCTATTCGCAAAGGGCGCCAAATCCATCTGAACTGTTCAGCGAAGGCCTTCACCATTCGGCGGCAAGGATTGAATTGGGCGATTTGCGCATCAACAGTGAAAAGTCCTCCAAAGTTTCCATATCCTTGGAGCGAAATGCCCAGAATTGGGGATATACGATTGCACCATTTTTCAATAGCATCAAGGATTTTATACTACTGGAACCAACGGGCGCAGAATTCACCATTAGAGGAGCCTTTCCCGTTTGGTCCTACAGGCAAACGGATGCTTTATTGTATGGATTGGACGTCTCCATATATAATAACTGGAACACTAATATACGTTCGGAACATACATTCGCTTGGGTTCGAGGCACCGATATCAGTACCGATATCCCATTGATCAATATTCCGGCGGCAAACTTGAACAATAGTATTGAATTTAAAATTCCTTCGTGGAACAATTTTACGTTTGGCATGGAAAGTCAGTTCGTATTCGAGCAAAAAAGATTTCCCCCAAACATCACCGTCTTCTCACCACAACAACAACAAAATCTGCTTTTGGACATAAATACCCCACCACCGGCATATCATTTAATTGCCCTCAACGCGGAAAAATCCTTTTCGCTAAAAAACGAAAACGATTTAACAGTAGGGCTGGGTGCGACCAACCTGTTAAATACCTCGTACAGGGATTATTTGAACAGGCTACGGTATTTTGCGGATGATATGGGGAGGAACATTAATCTAAGAATAATCTATAATTATTAATTAAAACAAATGACTATGAATTCAATTAAATCTAAAATGAAAAACAACAACAGCGCTATCAAATCAATTCTCTTACTATGCTTCGTTGCATTTGGCTTTGTGTCCTGTGACAATGACGATGATAATCCCGAGCCGGTTAATGAAGAGGAAACTATTACCACTATGAACGTAACCTTAATGGGAGCCGGCGGAACCATTACATTACAATCCCAGGATTTGGATGGTGATGGACCCAACGCGCCGGAGATTACCGTTTCTGGTAGCTTGGCGCCCAATGCCACTTATAATGGTAGCATAGAGCTTCTGAACGAAACGGAAACTCCAGCGGAGGATATAACCGAAGAGGTTGAAGAAGAAGATGAGGAGCATCAGTTCTTTTTTACTACTTCTGGTGCAATTACAGGTGTAGAATATGAAGATTTGGATGGCGATGGCAATCCTGTAGGAATAAATTTTTCATTGACCACAGGTGATGCAGGAAATGGCACGTTACAAATTACGTTACGTCATGAGCCTAAAAAACCAAACGATGGTACCTTGGCCGATGCCGGTGGGGAAACCGATATTGCCCAAACCTTTACCCTAACAGTGGAATAAAACACACTTTTGGTTCCATCAGCATTTTAAATACCACAAGCACTAAAAATTGTTCATGTTGTAAAAAAGTCTTTCCGGTGTAACGGAAAGACTTTTTTCATTTACATCTTTTTAGATTGGATTTAGGAATTAATCCGAATCTAAGGTATACCATTCTATATCCCTTAATGCGGCTCTCCTACCCTTCTTGAAAACAGGGTAATTTGTAGTCAAATAGTCTACGATTATTTTTTGATTATCTCCCAAATCCCAGAGACCTTGGGTTTCCTGCATCCAACGGATGGTTGCGTTCCATTGTTCCTTTCCCATTCTATTTTGTACGATCAATTTGGAAGAATGGCATGTCGTACAATTGGTAATCACCTCCTGTAGTCCGTCGGCAGCAACCAATCCGGTTCTCACGTGAATACCGTCCACAATTTCATCAAGATTTTCATCTCCTACCTCGTAGGAATCCTCATTTTGGGTCTTTTCAGATTGCTTTTTATACAAATAAACTGCACCCAAAGGCAGCATCAAAAAAGCGGCAATGGTGACATAACGAATTATCGGTTTTTTCTTCATTAAAAGATGTTCATTGTCCTATACCACTTTAACGGCAATCCTGTGACAGGCATTGTTTAAATATCCCTTTGGGTTCCATCCTGGGAGGACCATCGGTTGCTTTTTTCCTTCACTATCCGTAGCTCGGGCCCATACCTCATAATATCCCTTTTTGGGAAAATTCACAGCGGCCTCGAAGCGCTGCCATGCCAATCGGTTTACAGGTCGCTTTAAGGAACATGGTTGCCATGATGATCCAAAATCTATGGAGAACTCCATTTGTGAAACGGCAAGCTCACCGGCCCAGGCATGGCCCGATAATCGGAAATTGGAGCCTAACTCGATAATCGCACCTGATTTGGGAGAGGTAATCAAGGATTTTACGGGCATGGATTCTATGATGCACATGTTCTCATCCGCCACTTTATCTCCTGGAGCAACGGTTTCACAAGGAACCCTATACGAACTTCCCTCCATCTTTTCACCATCATGGATTTTATTTCTCACGCTGATTCTATTGATCCATTTACCCGATACGGATGCCGGCCAGCCACCGGCCACCAATCGCAATGGGTAGCCATGTACTAAAGGAATATCCTCACCGTTCATGGCATAGGCAATTAGCGTTTCATCCTGCAGGGCCTTGGTCATGGGAACCCCCCTGGAAATCGGCTCCAGATTGGGGTTCCTACTGAGATGCAGATCGGCGCCATGATATCCTATGTACACCGCATCGGATTTTATACCGACATCCTCCAATACATCCCGCAACCGTACCCCCGTCCATTTGGCACAGGATACCGCCCCTACGGTCCACTGATTTCCTTTGGCAGGAGGATCGAATTCACTTCGCCCATTGCCCCCACATTCCAAAGTTAATTGATAGGTATGGCTTTTAAATTTTGATTTCAACGCGTCGAGCGTATATGTTTTTTCCTGTTTGACCGACTCACCGTCAATCGTTAAGGTCCAATTTGACGCGTCAATTGATTCTGGAACAATGCCGTTGTTCCGTATGAACATGTATTTGTTTGGTGTGATGGCATCGTTGAGCAAGTGGGCCCTAGCTTCCATATTCCAAGGCTTATCGTTAAGTAGGACCATTTCAGGGTCCTTATGGAACATTTTAAAAGGGTCAGGATTTTGGAAAGCCAATGGAACATAGTCTTTCGGAAGTAAATCCTTAAAAACGATATCACTTAAAACGATGGCAGAGAAGCCTCCAAAACTGGCTTTTTTAACAAAATTTCTTCTTTTCAAGATGCGTGGATTTGCTCCTAAAGTTACATCTTTTTAAAATTTCGGAAGAAATTATACCTCTATGGTTTTTCTATTTTTGGCCGACTTGAACACATACGTATAAAACCACATAATGGTAAACGTTGGAATGATATCCAAACCAGGAATAATCTCTTCAATGAAGGTAATGATCCCGGCAGCCTGACCAATTTTTCCTTTGTACATACGTGTCATAAGCCAACCCGATAAAGGGGCCCAAATGACATCAGAAAACTCGCCCACAAATGGAATTGCAAAGGATAGCATTCCAATAGCATCGAACAGAAGCCCTAGGAATAATTGTTTGTATTTTTTATCCGTAGATTTTGACATGACATAAATTTAAAAAACCTACGGAAAATAACAATAACAATGCCAAAATTTGAAACTACGAAAGGTCTGAGCTGATCAATTTTAGGAATTCATTTCTGGTTTCAATTTTTTCAAATTGCCCCCTAAAACCAGATGTAGTAGTAACGGAATTTTGCTTTTGGACACCCCGCATCATCATACACATGTGGGATGCCTCGATAACCACGGCCACACCTTTGGGCTTCAACGTATTGTTGATGCATTCCAGAATATCATGGGTAAGTCGTTCCTGTACCTGCAATCGTCGGGCAAAAACATCCACTATCCGTGGAATTTTACTAAGTCCAACAATGTGTCCATTTGGAATATAGGCGATGTGTGCCTTACCAAAAAATGGCAACATATGATGCTCGCACAAAGAATAAAGTTCAATATCCTTTATAATGACCATATCGTCATAATCCTCCTTGAACATAGCCCCTTTCAAAATTTCCTCGGCATCCTGTTTGTAGCCTTGCGTAAGAAACAACATGGCTTTAGCGGCCCTTTCCGGTGTTTTTAAGAGTCCTTCCCTACTTTTGTCCTCCCCTATTTCATCGATTACCGATGCAAATTTTTCCTTGATTCCATCGGTGATTTCCATGTTGTATTCCTCTAAATTTCTATATGGCGCCATTTATTATGTTTAATAAATTAAAATATTCGTTGAACAAAAATATTCATTGATACATCAATTCAAGCCAATATATCGTTAAAATTCGAATACCGAAATCAAATATTTCTATAGTGTGCGTTTCCCTACTGCAAATACTTTCTCAAATGTCCGATGGATTTTTTTATCTGACCCCCATTCTTTATTTTCACCACTTCAATAATCCATGATATGATTACAGCCACGAACATCCATAAATATTATGGGGAATTGGAAGTGTTAAAAGGTGTTGACCTCCATATAAAACAGGGCGAAATCGTTTCTATAGTGGGTGCCTCAGGTGCCGGAAAAACAACACTATTACAGATTTTAGGCACCTTGGACGTTCTTACCAACACCAACGATGGCACCCTGATTGTCAACGGAACGGAGACCACCCAATTGTCCGACAAGGAACTGGCCAAATTCAGGAACGAACACATCGGTTTTATTTTTCAATTCCATCAACTTTTACCTGAGTTTACGGCCTTAGAAAATGTATGCCTGCCGGCGTTTATAAAAAAAACGCCCAAATCAGAGGCGGAAAAAAGAGCCAAGGAGCTGTTGGATTTTCTTGGACTATCGCATCGCTATGACCATAAACCCTCCGAACTTTCCGGTGGCGAGCAACAGAGAGTGGCCGTGGCACGTGCATTGATTAACAATCCATCCATCATTTTTGCCGATGAACCCAGTGGTAACTTGGATTCTGAAAGTGCGGACAACCTCCACAATCTTTTTTTTGAGCTTCGTGAGAAATTCGGACAAACCTTCGTAATCGTTACCCATAACCAGGAACTCGCGGAAATGGCCGACAGAAAGTTGACCATGGTGGACGGTAAAATTGTGGACAAAGAAGTCATACTTTCCTAATTCCATGTTCGAGGAAATCCTATTCTTTCTTAAAAAACCCGTTTACGAGGAAATGAATTCCCTAAACACCTCAGAAAAACTCAGATATGTACTAAAATTGGTGGTATTGGCCATTGCACTAAGTATCCTCTTGAGCTTCCTCCTTGGTTTATTGGGAACCCTCTTCAATTTGGATTTGGGAAAACATGCTATGGACGATTTTCTAGAAAATTACCCGCTGGTCTACCTATTGTTTTTCGCGGTCGTAGGCGCTCCCGTCCTTGAGGAATTGCTATTTCGAGGGCCCATGATATGGTTCAAGCATTCCAAGTTTTTCCCGTTCATTTTTTATGTATTGACACTAGGCTTCGGGTTTATGCACATTTCCAACTATGAAATGACCCTTCAAAACCTGGCGTTGTCCCCTATTCTAGTCGCACCACAGTTGGCTGCGGGACTATTACTCGGGTTTGCCCGGGTCAGATTCGGCCTACTTTATTCCATACTACTTCACGCCCTTTACAATTTCGTATTGGCCGGGCCCATTTTAGTGTTCCAACTATTAGATATCCCCATCGAATGAACAAAAAGGAACTAAAGGAATTTTTGGACCAAAAGGTAATCGAATACAACAATCCCAAATTCTTGGAATCAGATCCCATTCAAATTCCGCATCGGTTCAACCAAAAAGAGGATATAGAAATCAGTGGTTTCCTAACGGCGACCATTGCATGGGGTAATCGAAAAAGCATCATCAACAATGCCCAAAGGATGATGGATTTAATAGGCAATAGCCCCTATGACTTTGTACTGAATCATACGCTGGCAGATTTGGATGCTTTGGAAAGTTTCGTTCATAGGACCTTCAATGGAAATGACTTGGTTTATTTCATTCGAAGCCTCAAGAACATTTATGAAAATCACGGGGGACTTGAAGGTATTTTTACCCAAAACCAGGGTAAAACCTCTTTGCAACCCACCATTTCCCTTTTTAAAGAACGCTTCTTTGAACTTCCGTTCGAGAGGCGCACTGCAAAACATGTCTCCGACCCCTTGAAAGGTTCCGCGGCAAAACGAATCAATATGTATTTACGTTGGATGGTGCGTAATGCCAATACCCAAGTGGATTTTGGATTATGGCAGCACATACCAGCTTCCAAATTGTCCTGTCCCTTGGATGTACACTCCGGAAACGTGGCCCGCAAACTAAAACTGCTCAAACGCAAACAGAACGATGCCAAAGCATTGGCCGAACTGGACAGGAACTTAAGAAAACTTGATCCCGTTGACCCCGTAAAATATGATTTTGCCCTTTTTGGTTTGGGTGTTTTTGAAAAATTCTAGTTCACGGTTTCAAATTCCCTATCGGTCAGGGTTTTTAAGAATGCGATAATGGCCTTTGATTCGTTGTCCGTCAACCCCAGGGAATCCGCAGGAAGGGTCTGGTTGGGAACATCAAGTCCCATTCCCTGTCCACCACCTACATTGTAAAAGGTGATGACTTCTTCCAAGTTGTCATACACGCCATTATGCATGTAGGGCGCTGTCAATTCACTATTTCGAACGGTAGAAGTTTTAAAAAAATTACGTTTTTCAGCTACCTTGTATGGAAAATATTGTCCCATATCCTCATCTAATTCAGGATGGTCAAAGTCATCTGTTTTGGGTACGCCCAAATTTTCAAATTCGGTTTCCATGTATTTGGGAGGAACCGTACCATTGAAAACAGGGGGAAAATGACATGTGGCGCATGCAGCCTTGCCCATAAAAAGATTGAAACCTTCTATTTCCTCGTCCGTAAGTGATGCTTCCAAATCCTGCATATTTCGGTCAAATTTGGAATCGAAAGGAGCCAAGCTTCGTATGTACGTCGCAATGGCGTTTCGTACATTCAGGTCGGAAATGGTCCCGATGTACAAGGAATCGAACTGAATCTTATAATCCGCATTCGCTAGAACTTTTTGCTCCAAAAGTTTTAAATCGATATGAAACTCGTCCTCATTGTTCACCACGTTTACGATTTGATCCTCCAGACCATCCGAACGACCATCGTAAAAGAACGAAGTTTGATAGGCGGAGTAACTTAACGTAGGTGTGTTTCTTTGAAGCTCTTTATTGTTAATGCCGATTGCTATTTTCCGTCCGTCCGTAAAGGCTTTCTCCTTTATATGACACGAGGCACAGCTTATGGTTCCAGTACTTGATAAAGAAGGGTCGTTGAAGAGTTTTCTTCCCAATTCAATGCGATCTTGGGTCATTTGTGGATTCCGTTGTTCCGAAAACATTTTCATATTAAAAAAGTCTTTATCGAAAAGATTGGCAATTGAAGGATTTAAAGTGCGGGACGTGTTCATGGTAATCCCCCAATCTTTGGCCGTTAGATTTATCAATTCCAATTGTTTGTTGGTGTGATCTTTTATAAAGGCGTATCGGTCAAAACTGTCAAAATCGGAAGCATTTAAATCCTTTGTTGCTAAGGCGATTTCGGTCTTCCATTGATTATAGAGGGATTTGTCGTTGAATGCATTTTCATAAATATCGATAACCTTGGCAAGGGTTTCGTAATTGTATGCCGCCTCGTTCAAGGAATTGGACAACATGGGGGAATCAAAGCCTGTAATGCCCTTGGTCGCAATGTTAACAACAGCATCACGAATCATCTTAAGGTGATGTCGATCTCTTTGGTTGATCAGGATATGATTCTTTCTAACAAAAGGTATGCGCACCTTTAAATATTCCAATACCGAATTCAATTCCTTGTTGGAAAAACCCTCTTCGGCGAACAAAAGTTCCTCCAATACTTGAAAACTCTTTGGCTGCAAAACCTTGACATCCTGGTAATCGTCTATTTCAACCTTTACTAGGTTTGGAGCGTTCATGGAAAGGTAATTTTCATAATCGTAAGCGATGAGCATGGGCTCTACCCTCTTATACCATTCTCTAGACTTTACAAATAATTCCCGATTGGCCTCTACCGAGTTTAAGGTATCCATTTGTGAAATAAACTGCGCCGTGCTATCCAAACTAGTGAAGTAATGCGCTCGTATGGATTCATTAAATGCGGATTCCATGTCATTTGAAGCCAACAATTTAGGTTCCATATCCCCTTTGCATGAAATCATCAACACAAATGTGGAAACCATAATCAATCCTATATCTTTTATTCCCATTTTAATTCAATTTTTAAATAGACAAAAAGGGTTCCTTTCAAAAGAAACCCCTTTGAATAAAATTCTAAATCCGATTATCTAGGTAAGCCTGTTACTTTAAAAAGGAAGGAACCTTCCAAGGTAGCACTGGATTCATCGATGGCCGTTGGATCCACAAACTTCAATCCGTCAGCCCGAACGGCAGTTTCTGGAGTCGTACTAAAATTCCATCCATGTACCTGAGCACCGCCCATAAATGTTGGCTCGGAAGCACCAATTACATCGGTCACATCGATTAGACCAGTTATTTCCCACATGTCGGTAGTAGTTCCCAAACCGAATCCTGCCGCAACTGTCTGGTTACACTCCATGACCTCTACAAAGGCACCGGTATTCAAATCCAATTGCCATAATTTTGCAAATCCGGAAATATCGGAATTTAAAGAGGCATAACCGTTGGGGTCTTCTTGGATATAGGCATAGTTTTCGGTTACCAAAATATTATCCGGAGAATGCATTCCATCACCCTTTCCGCCTTCCAAATCACCATCCACCATAACGGTCAATTTGGCGTCACCGGTAGGATTATCTGGATTGAGTTCCAATTTATATACCCTACCAAATCCGGTCCCTCTCAAGTTAAGGTCCGGGTTATCGCCCCGAATCCTTCCGGTGGCATTGAAATAAACTTCCCTATTGGCCTGGGCAGAACCCTTTCTCCAGTCGATATCCTCAATTCGCTGAAAGCCTATCGCAGATGAATCGATGGCCTCTTGGTTCAATTCGGCCAAAGTTCTTTCCGTAACTTCCACCCATTCTACATCATACTCGATGTCTTCGGCCATTCCCATTTCAAACAATTGTCCTCCAGCCCCGGGAGCGGATTCCACAGGGTTTTTCCCTCTCAATACATATAATTTCCCACCATACAAATCTCCTCTGGAACCTACGTACATTCCAAAATGTGCTTGTGGATAGGTATTATTACTATCATCATCTCCCATAAACACAACGGTTTGGGACGGATAGGCATCCTTACCGATTACCACGGCATTTTCCGTGGACCACTCGCCCATAGCAGGAAGTCTTTCGGCCTCTACCCTATTTTCAGCGGCTCTAAAAGGATTTACTTTGTAGACGCCTTTGGCGTTTCCTCCCCATTCACCGCCGGAAAGGTACAAGGGCCCAAATCCATGTTCCTCAACGGTTACCGAAGAACCGGAACACATAGCGGTAAAGGCAGTGGCCGTTGAATTGACGATGTAATCCCCTTCCATGGGCTCTAAATTCGAGTTCATCCGGATTCGGGCAATGGAATAATCGGCCTCCAGATTGTTAATAAATGCGTACGTACCATCTCCATAGGGATACAAAGCGGCACCGTCCATATAGGAACCGTAAACAAAGGTGGAATCCGATGCCAAGATATCAGCGGAAGAAAGAATCATTTTTAGATTGGCGGAACTTGCAAAAGAACCTTTCAATTCAAAAACATCATCAGGCACTACAGAACTGGTCAAAGGTACCATTTCCGCAATGGTAAGGTCCTGGCCGTCCTCGCCATCCTGACCATCCACCCCATCCCTTCCGTCAACACCGTCGATGCCGTCACGACCGTCCATACCATCGATTCCGTCCTCTGGATTACAACTAACGGCCGCAATCCCAAGCAGGGAAAGTACACAGATTTTAAACAATACATTTTTTGATTTTTTCATTTTCGTTACAGTTTTCAGGTTATGAATAGTCCAAAACTATAACGAGTACCTTGTTATAAGGTGTCCTTAAAATTAGGAATGTATTACGATTAGTTTTCCTTAATGTTAGGACTTTAATTTAATGTAAAATGACCGTTGCTAAATAGACCGGTTATAAATTAACGAGATAATGGCTTAACCAACAATGCCCATGTTGCCCAAATCCAGCATTTGTTTTTTTCCGCCTTCAGCAATAGACCTGTAGATAGCCTCCACAATAATCATGTCCCTCTTCCCCATTTCCCCAGGGGCCACATTTGGTGTTCCCATGAGTATGTGTTTGGCGAAATCGTCCATTTGAAGGGCCTGCTGCCTTTGGTGGGGAAAACTGATGACGTTTTCGTTGGATGTTCTACCGCTGATAGGCCCATAGCTATGGGCAGGATCCAATTCAAACCAACCATTGCTGCAATGTGATTTTAGCCAATTTCCATTGGCATTGTGCGATGTCATCATATGGGCGACAGCGTCATTGGGAAATTCGAATTGGGCGGTGATGGTCTCATCCGTATCCTTAAAATAATCGGGTCTGGTACTAAATTCCTGTGCCGAAACCGAAGAAGGGTTTGCCCCACATCCGTAAATACTGGTCTGAATGGAATATACCCCCATGTTCATCAAGGCCCCTCCACCCGATAGATTCTTGTTCAATCGCCATTGGTCCGGATTGCCCCGGGAAATATATCCAGCATGGGAGGAAACAAAATGAACATCGCCAAACGTTTTTTCGGCCACATACTTTTTCACCTCCTTGGTATACGGGTCGGACTGCATTCGATAGCCAACTGAAAGTTTCACACCGGCCTTTTTACAGGCATCAATGATGGCATCACATTCGGCCACACTAATGGCCATGGGTTTTTCTCAGATAACATGTTTCCCTGCCTTTGCTGCACGAATGCTAAAATCTGCATGCATGCTGTTTGGTAGCACCACATATACGATATCAATATCCTCGTTGTTGGCAATCGTATCAAAATTGTCATAATTATAGGTGTTCTCCTTTGGTATCCCGTACTTATCTTGCCAAACTTGTTCCTTTTCCTTGGTCCCGGTAACGATGCCCGCCAGATAACAGTGCTCCGTATCTTGCAACGACGGAGCCAATTGATACGTACTGTAGCTGCCGAGGCCCACTAGGGCCACGCCCAATTTTTTATTTTCATTTTTTGCGCTTTGGCCACAGGCCAGACTGGTACTGCCCAATAATGCCGTGGCCGTTATTCCTTTTCCAAGGGTCCATCCAAAGTCGCGACGAGTGAATGTTTTCATGCGTTTAAAATTTGGTCAATAGTTCGATTCTTAAAAATTTCCTTTTACATAGGTCTTTAACTTATTGTAACAAAGCCCTCGATGATGGTTTCATTTCCTTCCTTTAATGATTAATCAATTTGATACACTTTTAAATATACTAAGAATAAAGTTGAATTTTGGATCGTGTAGAAAGAGATATATACATATAATGGTTATTTTTAGAAGACTAATTCAAAGAACCTATGAAACGATTATTTTTACCCACCATCCTAATTTTATTATTTCACTTTCAATCCAAGGCCCAAGGAAGGGAACTTCCAGTGGATACAGTAGTTACCACCCAACATAGCGTTGTCATAAACGGGACTTCCATTGATTATACCGCAAAAACGGGAACTCAGCCCGTTTGGGACGAAAATGGCGATCCCATTGCCTCCTTGCATTATACCTATTATACCCGTAACAATGTCAAGGACCGTGCGGCCAGACCTTTATTGATTTCATTTAACGGCGGGCCTGGTTCCGGTTCCGTATGGATGCATTTGGCCTATACAGGCCCCCGAATATTGAACATTGATGACGAGGGATATCCCGTGCAACCTTATGGGGTTAAGGAAAACCCATATTCCGTTTTGGATGTAACCGATGTGGTCTACGTAAATCCCGCGAACACTGGGTATTCCAGAACGATTCCGGAAACAGGCGATAAGGTGGACCGTAAAAAGTTCTTTGGCATCAATGCCGATATCAAATACCTCGCAGAATGGCTCAACACCTTTGTTACGCGAAACAACAGATGGCGTTCCCCAAAGTACCTTATTGGGGAAAGTTATGGTGGTCCCCGTGTAATGGGGCTTTCCCTGGAATTGCAAAACGCACAATGGATGTATTTGAACGGGGTAATCCTGGTCTCGCCCGCCGATTATAAAATCATCAGAAATTCCGGACCCGTTGCCGAAGCGATGAACCTGCCTTACTATACGGCAGCTGCATGGCATCATAAGGCATTACCCCCGACATTGCAAAACAAGGATTTACTTGAAATTTTACCCGAATCAGAAGAATATACCATCAACACCTTGATTCCCGCGTTGGCGAAAGGTGGGTTTATACCGAATGCGGAAAGGTCTGCGGTTGCCGAAAAAATGGCCTATTACTCCGGATTGGAAGCGAAAGATATTTTGGACCAGAATCTGTCCGTTCCTACTTCATTCTTTTGGAAAAATCTGTTGAAGGAAAAGGGAGGATATACCGTTGGGCGATTGGATTCCAGGTATTTGGGAATGGACAAACAGTTGATGGGCATGCGACCCGATTATAATTCTGAACTTACCTCTTGGCTCCACAGCTTTACCCCCGCCATAAATTACTATCTGCAGGAGGAATTAAAATTTAAGACCGACATCAAATACAATATGTTCGGTCCGGTGCATCCATGGGACAACTCAGATGAGAATACCCGTGAGAACCTAAGACAGGCCATGGCGCAAAATCCGTATTTGAATGTCATGGTACAATCCGGATATTACGATGGCGCCACTACGTATTTCAATGCAAAATATCTGATGTGGCAAGTGGACCCCAGTGGTAGAATGAAAGACCGATTCAGTTTTAAGGGGTATCGTTCCGGTCATATGATGTACCTTCGTAAGGAGGATTTGCAAAAGGCCAATGATGACATTCGTGAATTCATCAAAAACACGCAAGCAAACGGCAAAAGTGCAAAATACTAGTATTCGCCGCTGAGAACACTTGGCGAAATTGCCAAAACGGAAAGCGAGGTAGCTGGGGAAATAGAATCCATTGGAAAATGATCATGTTCAATTTTAAATCCAATGGCCTCTCTATAAAGTTGCGCTCGCTTTCTTTTTTTCTTTTGTTTGAAAACATCGATGGTGACACCTACACTAACACCACCAAGGACGGTCGCCAATAAATCGGAATTGTCCCAACCACCATATTGGTTTTGATCAATGCCCTCTTTTGCCAAGCCTATGAGTAAGCTTCCGCCTATAGATCCGGCAAAAGTCCAAGCCCTATTGCCATCTGATATTTGATTGGCAACCCCTGCCCCTACCATTCCAAAAAGATTGCCGCCCACAAAGTGAAGTACCTTATCCTCTCCAATTTGGGAATAACCTTTTAATACAAAAAAGAGGACACAGAAAAAAAGTATAAATGTTCTCATACCCCGCAAATATATAGAAAGCATTGGTTTGTTACGGTTTTTTATCCGATAATCAAAAAGTACATACTTCCCCAGGGCTTCACAAATCACCTTTGACCTTACTAGTGTACCAAAAGCTATCCCGAATCACTTTACATTAAAACTTTAGTTTAAAATAGTATCTTAGGGCTTTATTCAACGTCTTGGAGATCAAAAGCTATTTAAGGACAAATAAAATAATTCACCTGGCCTTGGTGGCCGGTGTTTCGGTTTTTCTACTTCTATCCTATTTAGGCTCAGGGGAATTTAATGCCCAAATGGATGAATCAAATCCATTTTTATACCTCGTTCCCATTGTGGCCGTCGCAGGTTATTTTGGGAGTCAGTTTATTTTTAGAAATCAGATTTCTGCCATAGATAAAACGATGCCTTTGGAGGAAAAATTAAAAAGATATCAGTCCGCATGGATCGTTAAATATGCCTTATTGGAAGGCCCCGCTTTTTTGGCCATAGTCGCGTATAATACATCCGGTAATGCCTTGCCTTTGGTCGTAGCCGTTTGTTTGGTCCTGTACTTGGCCGTTCAACGGCCAAACCTTCAAAAGCTCTTGGATACGCTTCCTTTGACATCGGACGAAAAAAGAAAACTTCAACACAATCACAATCAATAACTTACAAATGAAAAATTTCAAGTTTTTGCTTATGGGAATCCTTGCCACTTTTTTATCCCAGCACACGGTTTTAGCTCAGGATTGGGCCAACTTAAAAATGTTCCAAGAGGCCAATGGATCTTTGGAAGCCCCCAAAGAAAATGAAGATAGGGTCGTTTTCATGGGCAATTCCATCACCATTGGTTGGCTGAATTCCAGACCGGAATTCTTTGAGGGAAAACCGTATGTAAACAGGGGCATTAGTGGACAGACGACGCCCCAGATGCTGATTCGCTTTCGGCAGGATGTGGTGGACCTTCATCCAAAGGTGGTGATCATCCTTGCCGGAACCAATGATATTGCCGGGAACACGGGACCGTCCACATTGGGAATGATCATGGACAACATCAAGGGCATGGCCGAAATTGCACACGCCAATGATATTAAAGTGGTATTGTCATCTACCTTGCCGGCGTATGATTATCCTTGGAAACCAGGGTTGGAACCCGCCGGAAAAATTGTGGAACTTAACAAAATGATAAAGGCCTATGCCGAAGAAAAAGGGCATGTCTATCTTGATTATTTCTCTCAAATGGCGGATGAAAGGAACGGATTGCCAAAAAAATATGCAGATGATGAAGTCCATCCCACCGTTGAAGGATATAAGGTCATGGAGCCTTTAGTGGAGGAAGCCATTCAGAAAGCCTTGAAAAAATAGCCCTTGAAAAAAAAGGATTTACAAGAGGATATATCGACCCAAAACTGGGACAGCATCATCATAGGTTCTGGTGCTGGGGGGCTGACCACCGCTTTATGCCTTGCCAGGGCCGGACAGAAAGTCCTATTGTTGGAACAACACGACGTACCCGGAGGATGGTGCCATAGCTTTTATCTGGAGGGACACCGATTTACTCCGGGTGTACATTACATTGGGTTGGTAGGTGAAGGTGAATCTACCAGTAATTTGTACAAAGGTTTGGGCATTGCCAATGATTTGGTGTTTTTTAGGATGAATCCCGATGCTTATGAACATGTGCATATTGGAAACCACCGATTTGATTTTCCCGATAATCCCGAAGAACTTGAAAACCGATTGATTGACAGATTTCCGAAGGAAAAAAAAGGAATCAAAAAATACCTAAAGCTAATCCGACTGGTAAGCGAGGAACTCTACTCGTTACCTTACATAAAGGGTTTTTGGAAAAAATTGACCATTCCGTACAGAACCCGGCATTTTGGCAAATACGGTTTGTTCAGTCTCAAAAGGGTCATAAATTGGCATATCAAAGACCCACTTTTAAAAAATGTCCTAAATATTCAATGTGGCGACCACGGGGTTCAGCCAAAGAAAGCTGCGTTTATTCTTCATGCAGCTTTGATGTACCACTATTTTAATGGAGGATACTATCCCATGGGTGGCGGAGGTGCCTTGGTAAAATCAATGACCAACAAATTCAAGGAATATGGAGGTGTCCTTAAAACTTCCACCTCCGTTAAAAAAATACTGATCGAAGGCGAAACGAACAAGAAAGCTACCGGAGTGGAACTTGCCGATGGAAGGCAAATTTTCGGGAAGCATATTGTTTCCAATGCGGATGTCGGCATCACGTACAACCAACTCATCGGGAAGCAGCACCTAAGCCCAAAGCTTCGAAAAAAACTGGAAAAAACGGTCTATTCATGCACTTCGCTCATGTTGTTTCTATCGGTGGATATGGATGTGCGAAAGGCCGGTTTGGACTCCGGAAATATTTGGGTTTTACCGGATAGGGATATGGATGATTACTATGACGGCATAATGAAATCGGACCTTCAAAAGGTCGAATTTTTCGAGGCGCTTTTCGTGAGTTGTACCACCTTGAAAGACCCTACAAGTTTTGATGGAAAGCACCATTGCCTGGAAGTAATCACCTTTATAGACTACAGGACATTTGAGCCTTTTGCGGAGGAAAGCGCCGAACGGTCGGAAAAATATCTACGGTTTAAGGAGGAACTCACCAAAAAAATGATTTTAGGTTTGGAAAAAGTGGTCCCGAATATCAGCAAGCACATCGTGCACCAAGAATTGGGCACCCCAATTACCAACCAATATTACATCAATACAACAAGAGGAAATGTCTACGGAACGGAAAAAAGCTTAAAGCATATTGGACCTTTTGCATACAAATCCAAAAGTGAGATAGAAAACCTATATCTATGCGGTGCCAGTATTTTATCGCACGGTGTGGCCGGGGCAAGCCATTCTGGGGTAAATACGGCAGCGGTTATTCTAGGATGCCATGCCGATGAACTAAAAGAACCCCAGGAAGGGCAGGAATTGCTCATTTTGGAGGCCGAAGACACTTCCAATAACTACCCGGAGGAGATACAAAAGAAAATCAGGCTACGACAAAAAAGGACGAAGGAAAAATCAAAAAGCTTCACCTAACCAAAAAGCAGCGGAAAAAACTTACCCTCCATTTTCTGCCCCTTTGAAATAGGCGGGACACCCTTTAAGAGTTCATCATTGGTATTGCTTACCGTGCCATCTGCAAAAACGTTGAGGACAAAGGCCCTTCGAGGCCTATTCGATTTGTTTTCATAGGAACCATGAACCATTAAGGGATGGTGAAAAGTGGCATAGCCCTTCTTCATGGGAATGGGAACAGGGTTAAATTCCCTGCGCTGATCTTCGGTCAAATAGTCCAAAAGCCCCTCCATGTTTCCGGCAAGTTCAGGGGCATCCAGCAATCCCCAATTGTGGCTTTTTGGCACATAATACAAGCACCCGTTTTCTTCGGTGGCATCGTCCAGACCTGTCCAACAGGTTAAATGTTGCATGGCCACGGTGCGTGTCCAATACGAATAGTCTTGGTGCCAGGCCACTACCCCACCGTGCTTTGCAGGTTTGTAAAAAAGCTGGTCGTGCCAAAAACGAACTGCCCTATTACCCAACAATTGATATGCCGCCATTACAAACGCCGGATTCCATAGAACATCATGAAAGCCTTCCGTAATCCTCCAATGCCCAAGGGAATGAAACAATACGGAATCCTGGTCCTTGGATTCGTTACTGTGAAATTCGTAAAAAAGCGAGTGTGCAGGATGTTTGGGATCCATAAGCTCGTCTAATTCCTTTTGCAAGTGTAAAATTTGCCCTTCGTCCAACAGTTTGATGCCGGATACATATCCATATTCCTCGTAATGGGTCAATTGGGCTTCGGATAGTTTATAAGCCTCCCATTCATCCGCTGTTTTGGGGAATTTAAAAAGTTCTGAGATGAGCGAATGTCGCTCTGCCAAATCCTTAATTTGCATCGGTCAAAAATAAAAAAGGTTACCCTTAAAGATACTGAATTCTATTTTCTATATTGACTTATAAATCCAACTATTATGAAGTACTTTTTACTTGCCATCACTCTAGGTATTTTCGTTTCCTGCACTGAAACTAGCAACGATGCGGAGGACATCGACCAAATCAAAAAAATCTTACATGACCAACAAACTAGCTGGTCCAACGGTGATATTGAGGGTTTTATGGCCGGATACTGGGAGAGCGACTCCCTTAAGTTTTACAGTGGTGCCAAACTTTCCAAGGGCTGGGAGACAACCTTGGAGAATTATAACCTGCGCTATCCTTCAAAAGCACATACGGGCAAACTCCAATTCAAAATTGCGGATATTTCCAAAATAAACAAAGATGCCTATTGGGTGATGGGAGAATATCATTTGACCCGGGAAGTTGGGGATGCCAAAGGGACCTTTCTCATTATTTTCAAAAGAATTAATGGGGATTGGAAGATAGTGGCCGATTCATCTTGCTGATCATATTCCATATCCCACTTTTCCTTATTTTTGACAAATTTCACAAAATACCTATGAAACCCTCATCGAGGGATTTGAGTGATTAACTAAATTCCTCTTCCAAAGGAGGCAATTAAGAATCAATATGTCGCATTTAATTTAAACGTATGAGAAAATTAGTTTGGTTGGTGGCGGGCCTTTTGGCCGCATGTAATTCCTCACAGAAGACAGTAAGCACGGAAACCATTTCAAAAGGACCCGTCGACCCTAAAGTCTATGCGGAAACCATTACAGAAATTGAATTGAAGGAGCATTTGTACATTTACGCTTCCGATGAATTTGAAGGCCGGGAAACCGGACAACCCGGACAAAAAAAGGCCATTGAATATCTAAAGGCGGAATATGAAAATTTGGAGATTCCTCCCGCCCAGTCCAATGGCGATTACTTTCAGAAAGTACCCATTGAAATCAGCCAAATCCCCGTTGGCAAGTTAAGCATCGACACTTCCGATTATCTTTTGGGCGAGCACGTACTTACCTTTTCAAAAGCCCAATCCGGGGACAATGAAATTGTATATGTAGGATACGGTATCGAGGAAGAAAATTATTCAGATTTCCAGGGAATGGACATCGCCGGCAAGTTGGTATTGATGAAAACCGGGGAGCCCATGAACTCGGACGGTACGTACACGATTTCCGGTACCTCTGAAAAATCGATTTGGAGCAATATGTCGGAATCACTTGGAAAACGCTTCGAATTGGCCGAAGACAAGGGAGCTATTGGCGTACTTTACTACGATGCCGATAATTACCCAAGATTTAAAAGTCGGTTCGACTATATGCGAAACAGTAATAGTGGCAGAATGAGCCTTAAGGACCTACAGGAAAATGACTTTTCAAGTCTGTTTATTGATGGTACGTTGGCAAAAGCGATTTTACCATCTATAGAAACAGACCATAAGCCCAAGGAATTGGACTCAAAAGCAACATTGGCATTTGAAAGTTCCAACGAGGAGGTAGATTCGGAGAACGTAGTGGCATTTATACAGGGAAGCAAGAAACCCAATGAATATATTATCATTTCATCGCATTTGGACCATATAGGAATTACCGATGAGGGCGAGATCAACAATGGCGCGGACGATGACGGGTCTGGAACCGTGGCGCTTTTGGAAATTGCGGAAGCCTTTAAAAAAGCTCAGGAAGACGGAAATGGACCGAGTAGGTCTGTGGTCTTCTTGCACGTGACCGGAGAAGAAAAGGGCCTTTTGGGTTCTGAATATTACACCGATGTAGAGCCCATTTTTCCCCTAGGCCAGACAGTTGCGAATTTGAACATTGACATGGTGGGAAGAATAGACCCTAAGCGGGATGGGGATAGAAATTATATCTACCTCATTGGTTCCGATAAATTGAGTACGGAACTACATGAGCTTTCCGAGGAAGTGAATTCCAAATACACCCAATTGGAATTGGATTATACCTATAACGATGAAAACGACCCCAATCGATTTTATTACCGAAGCGATCACTACAATTTTGCCAAAAACAACATTCCCATAATTTTCTATTTTAACGGAACACATGACGATTATCACAGGCCTAGTGACACTCCGGACAAAATAAACTATGATTTATTGGAGAACAGAACCCGACTGATTTTCTATACGGCATGGGAATTGGCAAACAGGGCCAATCCCGTTGTTGTCGATAAGGCTTCAGATTAAGGAAGTTTAAGATTTAAGTTAAAGGCCGATAGTTATTATCGGCCTTTTTCTTTTAAAAAGTAAAGACTGGAATCTGGGCATTCCTTGCTCTACACAGGCTTCTTACCCTACATTCAGGATACAAAAAAGCCCCGGACGTATCATGTACAGGGCGAGTTTAAAATGCTTTTTGGGTGGAAGACCGGGTTCACCTCGGCCGGAATCAATGGATTCCTTGCTCGGCACAGGCTTCTCACCCTACATTCAGGATACAAAAAGCCCCGGACATATCATGTACAGGGCGAGTTTAAAATGCTTTTTGGGTGGAAGACCGGGTTCACCTCAGCCGGAATCAATGGATTCCTTGCTCGGCACAGGCTTCTCACCCTACATTCAGGATACAAAAAAGCCCCGGACATATCATGTACAGGGCGAGTTTAAAATGCTTTTTGGGTGGAAGACCGGGTTCGAACCGGCGACCTCTGGAACCACAATCCAGCGCTCTAACCAGCTGAGCTACAACCACCATTTATAAGCGGTGGCAAAGGTAATTTTTTTTCTTCTACTTATCAAAAGAAAAACTACTTTAAAATATTGTTGATCGTACAAAAAGATTAAGTTATACTAATACTATCAAGTTTTAATTCAACCATCAATAACTTGTGCACTAGTGTAGGAGAAATTGACAAATAAATACGATGGTGAATTTACTTTCTAACTGATTTTTACATAGTGACAGTAATCAAAAGCCAATCTATTACAAACTCTATATACGTTCAAGAATAAAATAAAAGTAAAATTTTAGTATTTTTCGTTCACACACGTATCAAAAACCATTTAACTATTAAACAGGATGAAAAGTTCAAAAATGCTTAAAACTACATTTCTGTTCCTATTTATTTCCATAGCCGTATACTCACAAAAGATACCTTCCATACTTAAGGACACGATTTATATTTTGGAGCTCAACAAACGAGCGGAAGAACTGCGCTATAGAAAATCTGATTCCATTCAAATAATCGCCTTACAGGCTTTGGAGCTAAGCAAGGAAATCAACTATGAAAGAGGTGTATTGTATTCCACATACAATCTGGCCAGCTACGAGTTGTATCAAGGAAACAGCAAGAAATCCTTGGAAATAAATTTAAGAATTTCAAACCATCCAAGCTTGTCCAAATACCCAGATTTGGGCATAAAAATATATAATGATATTGCCCAAGCCCACTTCATACAATCAGATCATCCAAAGGCCTTTCAAAACTTCCTCATGGCCAATTATTTGGCTGAAAAAACCAAAAATTTAAACGAATTGGTTCGTATTAACAACAATTTGGGAACAATGTTCCTTTTATTGGGAGATTATAACGAATCAATGCTTTATTATGACGCTGCAAGAAAAGTTATCGATCAAGAGACGCCAGTTCACATCCATGGTATTATTCTATCAAATCTTGGCTATCTGAATATGCGGAAAAATAATTTGGATAAAGCAAAGGATTATTTAAAGCAAGGTCTTGAACTTGCAAAAAAAACCAACTTTTCAACAATCATTGCGTTCAATTATCTGACTACCGGTGAAGTATTTAGTTTAAATAAGGAATATGACAAAGCATTGGAATTTTATGAAAAAGCCGAAAAGGAATATCAGAAAAGTGGGGATAAAAAAGGTATTTCGGATTTATATTTTGGATTTGCATCAGTTCATTACGAACTAGGTAATTATACCCTTTCGAAGGAATTTGCCCTTAAAAGCCTAGACTTATACAAATCCTTTAAATTAAGATCTGGCCTGGAAAAGTGTTCTCGCATACTCTATAAGTTGGCAAAGTATGAAAGTGATTTTGAAGACTCCCTTAAATATTTGGAAAGTGCCGAAGCCTACTCTGACTCCATTTCCAAAGAACAAAATAAGACCAATCTCTCCATGCTAAAGGCAAAGTTGGCCTTTGAGGAGGAAAGGACAAGACTTGAAGAAACCAATCTGGCCACTATAAATACTCAAAAAAAATACATAGGTTGGTCATTGGTATCACTAATATTGGCAATAGTCGTTATTTTTTTTATTCAGAAATCCAGTAAAAAAAGAAAAAAACTAAATACCATTCTTGCCGACAACGAGCGAGAATTACACCTAACAAATCAAACAAAAGATAAATTGTTTTCCATTGTGGGTCATGATCTTAGAGGCCCTATCATATCGTTGAAGGGTTTGTTGGATGTCTCCCTAAATGAAGAAAATGGTGAAAGTCAGTTCAGGAGATTTGGACCTAAATTACAGAAGGACCTTGAACATATTCATTTTACTTTGGACAACCTTTTGAATTGGGGTCAAACACAAATGAAGGGATCAAGTATGGTACCAAGAAATCTTCTAGCACGAAATGAAGTCGAAGATATCTCCAAGATTTTTAATGAAAATCTAAAAAACAAAAGAATTAAACTTATCAACTCTATACCAGATAATTTATGTGCCAAAATGGATTTGAACCATTTTGAAATTGTCTTTAGAAATTTAATAAGCAATGCAATTAAATTTTCACATGAAGGCGGAAAAATTTTAATTGATGGAGAAATATCAAAAGACAAGGTGTTGATTAAAGTTAAGGATAACGGTGTTGGCATTAGCGAAGACGATATTAAAAAGATATGGGACTACAAGGAACATTTATCAACCTTTGGTACGAACGACGAAAAAGGTACTGGTCTTGGCCTGATGCTTTGCAAAGAAATGGTCGAAAAAAATAACGGTGATATTTGGGTGGAAAGTGTAATAAATAAGGGCACAACTTTCAAAGTAAGTTTGCGGCCCTGTACTTAATCACCTAAAATATCCAACTTTAGGATGCATTTTCGTTTTATCTTTAAAGGCTTTACTTTATTAGTAATATAAATAATATTTGGTTGTAGAAATTTCAAACTATCGACGAATTACATAAATTCAAGATAAAACACACAAAAATTGATAGTTCACAACAAAAAATGAGACATGTGCTAAAGGCATTGTAAATTCACATTTTGTATGAGCAAATTCAGGTGATTTCTAAATTTAAAACCTTTAAGAACTACGACAGCAAAGCCTTTTATGTAAGAGGAGTGCTTCTACTATTTATTTTCTTTACTTATGGTGCGCCTGCCCAAATGTCTTACAAGGATTCCCTATTGATTGAAATTTCAAAGTATCAAAACTCCTCCAAAGAAAATACTGAGTATGTAGAATTGTTATTGGAATTAGGTCTAGAGCAGCGGTATTTCAATCTGGACAGCCTTAAATCACTATCGGAGGAAGGGCTTAAAATAAGTGAGAAAATAGGCTATGAAATCGGTAAGGCAAATGCTTACCTAGGTTTAGGAACATTTTATTCAGACAAGGGCAAATATGATGAGTCCTTGGGCAATTTGCAAAAGGCCTTGGATATCAGTTTTGTTGAAAAGGACGATACCTTACGCTTAACAATTCTCAATACCATAGGCGAACAATTTGACTATAGGGGTGATTATGACCTTGCCCTAAGCAAATACCTTGAATGTATTGAACTGGCAGAATATCTTGAAAATCAAAAGATGTTATCCATAATCAACGAAAATATTGCCAACCTCTATATTTCCCAAAAGGATTTTGAAGAAGGTATGTTCTATTATGAAAAGGTCAAAAAAATCAACGAAAAAATAGGAGATGCAATCATCATGGCTGAAACCATGAGCAATATGGCCTCGGCCTATGCCGATATGGGAAAATTGGAACTTGCCATGTTCAATATAAATAGTGCCATAAAAACCTTTGAGGATAACAGAATCAGGGATTGGCTCGCCTATGCATACCAGGTAAAAGGTAAAGTGTACTTAAAACAGCAGAAGAATAAATGGGCCTTATATTGGTATGCTCAAAGTGAAATCCTTCACGATAGGTTAGACGATTTAAGGGAGGAAATACAGCTTTTGACGGGAATGGCAAAAGCGCATCTGAAATTGGGAAATGATAGTATATCAACAATATATGCACAGCAGGCTTACGACCATTCCTTAAATCTGGATGTTTTATCAGGAATAGAGGAAGGTGCTGAATTATTGTATGAAATATACAAGAATAAAGGTGACTATAAAATGGCCCTAGAGTACCATGAAATTTTCAATGAGGTGTCCGGAAAAATTTCCAGAAAGGAAAGTAAAAAGGGACTTACGATGTTAAAAACCAAAATAGCGTATGAGAGGCAGAAGGAGCAGTTAATCCTTGAAAATAAGGAGGCGTTGGCCAAACAGAAAAAATATGTATATGCCACCTTAATTGTTTTAATAATATTCTTGTTCATAACAGCCCTAATTAAACGTAATGCTAAAATTCAGAAGGAGTTGAATAAGGAACTTATTTTAAAACAAGAAGATTTAGAAAGAAAAGAAAAGTATTTGTACGAGGTCGACCAGACCAAGAACAAGCTTTTTTCAATCATTGGTCATGACCTCAGAGGCCCCATTGGAGCTTTCCAAGGGCTGATCAAATTGTTTAAGGAAGGTGACATGTCCAAGGAAGAGTTTTTAGGCTTTGTACCCAAATTGAAATCGGATATAGATAATATCGCCTTTACGCTCAATAATTTACTTTCTTGGGGACAAACCCAAATGAATGGGGCCCAGACGAAACCTGGAATCACGGCCATAGAAAGTATAGTTAACGAAAATATAGCCTTGCTTTCAGAAGTAGCAAACAATAAATCCATAAGGCTTATCAACAGAATAGAGTCCAACACACTGACTTGGTGCGATAGTGACCAAATTGATATTGTGATCCGAAACTTGATAAGCAATGCCTTGAAATTCACTCCTAAGGACGGTATGGTAACCATAAGCGCAGCCGAAAAAGCCAGACACTGGGAAATTGTTGTACGCGATAATGGTGTAGGTATGAGCAAGGAAACCATTGGAAAAATATTTGACCAGTCCAACTCACATTCCACTTACGGCACCAATGATGAAAAAGGTACCGGACTCGGATTGTCACTTTGCAAGGAAATGGTTGAAAAAAATCATGGCAACATTTGGGTGGATAGTTCCATCCACAAAGGATCCAGCTTTTACTTCTCCATACCAAAAGCAAAAAAAGAGTACAAGAAAACGGCCTAAATCAAGGAATCAAGGGAGTCTACGGCCATCATACGCTCTACCGTAAAACCTTCGGCATAATCCACCCCTATCAATCTCCCCAAATCCTGAGCCCTATATTTAACACTTTCAATAAAAGTTTTACTACTGATGGGCGTCTCCGGCTCTTTGCTCTTTGGGTCATGGAACTGGGAGGAATACGCCAAAATGGCTTCTGTTTTCTTTTCCATGAACTGGCTTATATCCACCGCAAAATCAGGGGTTAGGTTTTTCCATTGGATATAATGATATACCAATTTTGGTCGCCACTTTTCCTGGGCCTTACCATTAAGAAGGGTCTCGATTTTTAAAAGCCCGCTTAAAAAGCAGGCATGGCTCACCAATTCGCTTCCCTTAGCATGGTCAATATGTCTGTCATTTACGGCATTGCATAGGACTATTTCAGGCCTGTACTTCCTGATCATTTTAATGACCTCCAATTGATGTGCCTCGTCATTTATAAAGAAACCGTCCCTAAAACCAAGGTTCTCCCGGACTGAAACACCCAGAATGTTTTTTGCATCTTCCGCTTCCTTGTCTCTAATTTCCGCGGTACCCCGAGTTCCCAACTCACCTCGGGTCAAATCCACAATGCCTACCTTTTTGCCTTTGGAGACTTCCTTGGCTATGGTCCCGGCCGCACCAAGTTCGGCATCGTCTGGATGCGCCCCAAATACCAAAATATCTAATTTCATTTATAAGTGCCTTTTTGGATTTTTAAAAATATCAAACGGTCGTTTTAGTCTCTTTCTTGACTTTTTTAATGGCATATTCAATATCCGCAATTAGATCTTCCGGCTCCTCGATTCCTACTGAAAATCGAATCAACCCATCCTTGATGCCTTGTTCTGCCCTTACTTCGGCACTCATCAGGGCATGGCTCGTCTGGGTTGGTGAAAGTACCGTACTTTCCACACCTGCCAAACTCATGGAGGATTTGATCATTTTTAGGGATTTCTGAAAAAGCGAGGCATCCAAATAGGGCTTCAATTCAAAAGAAAGCATTCCCCCAAAGCCTTTCATTTGCCGCTTGGCAAGTTCATGGTCCTTATGGATGGTCAACCCGGGATAATACACTGCATCAATATCAACATGGGCTTCTAGATACTGGGCCATTGCCAAAGCATTTTCGTTTTGGGCTCGGACCCTGAGCCCCATCGTCTTTATACTTCTTTCCAACAACCAAACCGTGTAATCACTAAGGCTACCTCCAAAGTTTTTGGCCAAATGGAATATGCGATGCATATGTTCCTTGGTAGAGGCTACGGCACCCGCACAGATATCCGAATGACCGCCCATGTATTTGGTGGCACTATGAATGACCACGTCGATGCCAAAATCTATCGGATTTTGGTTCACCGGACTGGCAAATGTATTATCGATCATGGAAACGATGCCATGTTTTTTCGCTATGGCGGCCACACCTTCCATATCGGTTATTGTCAACAAGGGATTCGAGGGTGTTTCTATATAAAGCACCTTGGTGTTTTCCCTAATTTCGTTCTCAAAATCCTTAGGCTCCCATCCTTTTGTAAAGGAATAGGAAATACCATATTTATCGAACTCTTCGGTCACCAAATTATAAGTGCCCCCATATAAGGTCTGTTGTAAAACAATGTGGTCCCCTGCCCTAAGGAATGCCAAGAGGGCCGTACTTACCGCGGCCATTCCGCTTCCAAATATCAAGGCCGACTCCGCATGTTCCAATGCGGCGATTTTTTTACAAAGACCTTCTTGGTTGGGGGTATTGAAATACCTTGGGTATCGCTTAACATCTACATCATCAAACGCATACGAAGTACTCATATACAAGGGGGAAACCGCGCCTTTATATTTGGTATCCTCCAATTCTCCCACGTGTGTACAAATTGTATTCAAGCCTTTACCTTTATTGTCCATTGTTCCAAGTTTAATGAATTGCTAAAGTTACGAAATGAAGGTGAATCTTACTCGATGCAATTTACGCTCTTACTCAAGATCAAAACTACTCCCTGCTATACTTCAAGCAAACATTGGCCGACAAAATTTGGTTCGATCTTTTTAAATACCTTTCAACCAAAGATAAAATCCGCTAATTTTCTACAATGATCCATCAGCTTTACTTTATGAGGACCCAATTACTTGCAATTCTCCTCCTTTTTTCGTTAATCATTTCCTGTAAAAATACCGCGACGGTAGTTCCCCAAAAATCAACTTCAGGTTATCAAGGACAGGGTGCAAGCCCTATTGTACCTACCGTAAACAGACCGGTACAAAAGCAATGGAAAGGCATCTGGTCCATGGATAATCAAACCTACTTTTCGAACGATTTTGATGGTGCCCGGTTGAACGGTGTGGCCGAAGACGGTAACGACCATTACACCATTTGGATAACTGCAGAGAATACGCCCATAAACGTGAGTCCTTGGTATTCCTTCAAAGTTTGGACCGGTAAGCCCAGGGAAATCACCATTAAACTTTCCTATCAGGATTCAAGAAGTAGGTATTATCCCAAAATCAGTTCAGATGGTATCCATTTTAAGGTTTTGGACAGTACCAACTACAAGGTAATAAATCCAGGCGAAGGGGAGTTTGGCATCAAAGCGGCACCCGAGTTTGCTGAAATTACCTTAACCATTGGTAATGAACCCGTTTGGATATCGGCCCAAGAACTTTATACTTCCAAAAGAGTGCAGGAATGGGTAGATTCACTCTCCGTTAAACCCTTCATTACCAATTATGAAATTGGGAAATCCCACGAAAACCGTGCTATCCAGCTCATGGAGATCAAGGAATATCCAAGTACCAAGAAAGCATTGATGATCATCTCCAGACAACACCCGCCGGAAGTTACTGGATTCCTTGTGATGAAATCCTTTATGGAAACCATATCCAGTGATACGGAACAGGCAAAGACTTTCAGGGAAAAGTTTGACATTTTCGCCGTACCGCTTATGAATCCCGATGGCGTGGACAACGGACATTGGCGTCATAACATGGGCGGTATTGACCTGAATCGCGATTGGGAAAATTTCAATCAGCCGGAAACAAGAAGCGTGCGCGATTTTCTGAACAAAAAAAATGAAGAAGGCTATGAATTTGTTTTTGGTGCCGATTTTCACTCTACTTGGGACGATATCTATTATCCAATTGACAGCACGGTCATCGGACAAAAAGGAAAAATCGTTTACGATTGGATCGAAAGCATTTCAACCCGACTCCCTCAAAAAAGAACGAATATTGCTACCTCTGATAAAATCAAACCGACCATGGTTTCCAGAAATTACTTTTATGTACACCATGGCATGCCGGCCATCGTTTTTGAACTGGGCGATAACACGCCCCGGGATTTTCTAAAGGAGAAAGGAAAGGTCGCCGCTGAGGAGATAATGCGGTTGTTGTTGGAGAAGGAATAGTTGTTGGCTGTTAGCTGTTAGCTGTTAGCTGTTAGCTGTTAGCTGTTAGCTGTTAGCTGTTAGCTAAAAATAGCATCTTTTTAAACCAAACCAACTTTAGCTTAAAAACGAGAAGCAGTATTTTGTGATTTGGAATTTGAGATTTTCTCTTCTATCCTTTGTTCAATATTGCATGGTTTTGACTATATACCTCCTCCAAGGTCGGTCAAACTATCCATTTTGAATATTCTTCCAGTCGCACCGAGTATCAACAACTTCATGATAGCAACTACTTTTTGGCGTAATTCACCTGATACCTCCAGTAACTCAATGCTCCCAAGGCCAAAACGCCAGCAACCGTATACCACACAAAGGTTGGTGTAATCACCTGTGCCCCACTCGCATAGCTATGAAGTCCCACCAAATAAAAGTTCACACCAAAATAGGTCATCATGATACTACCAAAGGCAACGACGCTCAAAAAATTAAAGGTCCACCTTCCCCTTAGCCCGGGAACCAATCGCGTATGGATGACAAATGCATAGACCATAATGGATATCAAGGCCCAAGTTTCCTTGGGGTCCCAGCCCCAATAACGGCCCCAGCTTTCATTGGCCCATTGACCCCCTAAGAAGTTCCCAATCGTCAGCATGACCAAACCTATCGTCAACGAAAGCTCGTTGATGATGGTGAGTTCCTTCAAATTGATATCCATGCGTTCGCGATTTTTCTTATTGGTCAACAGAATCAAAATCAAAGAAACCACCCCTAAGATCATCCCCACTGTCAAAGGACCATAGCTGCCAACAATGACCGCCACATGTATCATCAACCAATAACTGTCCAATACGGGAACCAAATTGGCAATGGAAGGGTCCACCCAACTCTGGTGGGCTATCCATAAGAGCATGGAGGTTACAAAGGCCGATGCGGCAACGGTCATATTACTTTTTCTACCAAACAATAAGCCCATGCCCATCGTTGCCCAGGAAACATACAGGATACTTTCATAGGCATCGCTCCATGGCGCGTGGCCAGAGATATACCATCTCAAAATCAATCCGGCGGTATGCCACAAAAAGAATAAATAAATGACCCCTTTGAAAAAATAGACCCCAATTCTCCAGATGGAACGATCTTTAAAAATTTGAAAAATGAGAATCAAAAAGAAAAGTACGCCAACCAAGGCATAATACTGATATAGCCGATTAAAGATATTCAGCTTGTTGTAAATAACTTCGGTGTTGATTCTTCGTTCCGATGGTAGAACTTCACTACCATTGTTTACCTGATTTTGCTTGAAAGCGGCCAGAAGTCGGTCTGCTTCGCCATAGTCCCCTGTCTGCTGTGCCTTACTTAATGTCATCAAATAGTACGGCATGGCATTCTTGACAAAATTGGCATATAGGGAATCCTGAATCTGGATCTGTCCCCCACGATATTCTACCGCCGATATCCATTTGTTGTTCTCATCGTTCAACAGTGGGAAAATTTTAACAATATCCTGACCCAAGGCCTGATTCAATAGACTCAAACGGATGTTGGCATCCTTGAAATCCTGTTCAAACTTGTTTGGGTTATTGGTAGCAGTTGCCTCCCTTAAGAAGGGCTCCAGCTTGTACGTCCCGTCCGGATTAAAAAAATCGGTCGCCTTTACGTATTTCTGCCCTTGCGGAATTCCTATAATTTTTCTTATGCTATCATTTTGTGCCTTTTTGTCCAAGGCAATAAACTCCGCATTGTACCAAACTGCGGGGTTCATGATCATGGAAAGAAAAATTTGGTCTGAACTATACCCCAAATAGGTGTCCTTAAGGCTCAACTTCCTCAGTAATTCCGAAGAAAAGGTATTGACGGGCTTCATCCTTCCGCCTTCATCCTGAATCACCAATTTCCCGAATTTATCCGCATGTTCCTTGGCCACCATGGAGGATTTTATGAGGGAATCTATTTGTTGTTGGGTGGGTGCTTGGGTATGGTCATGGCCATCGTCCGCTGTATGCTCCTGCGCTTGTAAGGAACTAGATAACCCAATTAACAGTATAATGGCCGTAAGTATCTTTTTCTTTTTTTTCTTCAATTTATCCAAGGACTCCGCCAAATCCTTGAAGCGGGTTTTCCCAAAGAACATGATTCCCATCAAACCAATATACAGCAGAAAATACCCTACATAGGTAATCCAAGTCCCCCAAAAATCGTGGTTTACTGAAAGTCGGGTGCCTTTTTCGTCAGGGTCAAAACTTGCCTGGAAAAATCGGTATCCCTTATGATCCAAAATGTGGTTCATGTAAATATCATAATCAAAGGGCCTTTCATCCTTTATGGTCACCTTGCTCATAAAGGAGGCATAGGCGTTCTCCGTTCCAGGATATTTTTCCGCAATGAAATCGTTGAGTTGTATGGCAAAAGGAAGCTCGTAAATCTTGGAACCATATCGCAGGGCAAAATCCAAGCCCCCAACGTTGAATTTATCGCTAAACTGGGTCTGCCCCTTACTTCCCAACACCTTTACTTCCTTGGTCTCGCCATTACTGGATACAGAAAGTACAAGCGCATCCAAATCGAATTCCATTTTTTCGGCTTCGGGTATTTCCACAATGCCGTAGGTTCCCTGTACCAAGGAATCGGGGATGACAAACTGCATATTGGCCGTATTGTACAAAGAACGCAATTGTAATTTTTGTACACTATCCTGGACCAATTGTCCCTGAAATTGGTCGGCCATGCGCATAAAACTTCCTTGAAACGGAGAAGATATTCGATATTCGGGGCCATCGGTGAAAATATTTATGGCCCCATCAGTCTCATTGTTCAATGAAAACAGCACGCCGTGAATGCTCATGACCTTGCCATTCTCCAAAAAATGTTCGTGTCGCTGACCATCGCCCGCTTCCACGATTTTTAGATATGTATTCCCTGTCGTTCCCGGAATGAGGCCTTCCTTGGCACCCTCAATAAAGTCAACGTAGGAAATGGTAAATTCTTGACCGTTAAAGTCCCCGGTCCATGGCAGATTGGATTTTATGGCTTCTGGGGTTACGATCAAATCATCCTCCATAGTTTTCCTTCTGGGCTCTCCATTGATATCACCCTCAATGTAGGCCGTCAAATAGGTCTTATCCGAAAAGAACACATTTTCAGTTTCCCCTTCTCTGATCGGCATCATGCCCTCGTAGCTGATATATCGGGTTACAAATGCACCAACAATGATCAATATCCAAGACAAATGCAGGACTAGAACGGGCCATTTTTCCTTTCTCAACAAGCGATAACGCGCAATGTTCCCAATGAAGTTGATTACAAAAAAGACCATAATAACCTCGAACCAGGTGGTATTGTATATCCAGATTCGGGCAGTTTCCGTACTATACCAACTTTCAATAAAAGTCCCAAATGCCATGGCCACGGCAAATACAATAAACAAAACGGACATTAAACGGGTGGAGAAGAAAATTTTCTTTAACAGATCTGTCATTTAAGAAGACAATGGTTTTCAGGTTGCAAAAATACGTCCTTTTACACTTTTTTTTAAACGATATCCATGGAGAATAGTGTAACAAAATGTTAATTTTCTAGGGACTACAATAGTCTGTAAAAGTGAGAATCACATCCATATATCCTCTAGTTTGGCTATCACAAAGAATATAAATGTTTTTCAAAAAAATGTTTCCTAGTCTGGAAACACTTTCAGGAAGCTTCCCAGGGAACGAAGAAACTGCAACAGTTTACCCATAAAATCTCCAAGCAATTCTTTGTATTTTCGCCGAATGATTTCCGTAGTCATCATTGGAACTGGGAACGTGGCCCAAAATTTGGCATCGGCATTGTATGGTATTCACGGAATGCATTTGGCAGGTATCCTTGGCAGGTCAGAGGCCTCCTTATCCTATTTTGAGGAAAAAAATGTTGTGAGTACGGATTGGTCAAATATTCCCAAGGCCGATATTTATATTATCGCCGTGAAGGACGATGCCATACAGGAAGTATCCGATGCTCTCAATGTAGAAGGATTGGTGGTACATACTTCCGGAAGCGTTGGTTTGGACACTTTGTCAAAGCATCAACGAAGGGGTGTTTTCTACCCCCTACAGACCTTTACCGCTGGAAAGATTATTGATTTTAAAACTGTTCCCATGTGTCTGGAAGTTTTCAATGAAAAGGACATGGAGATATTAGAAACATTGGGGAGAAAAATTAGCGATAACGTTCAGCACATTGATTCCGCCCAGCGAAAAGTGTTGCACGTGGCCGCAGTTTTTGTGAATAATTTTACCAACTACATGTATACCATCGGAAAGCAAATTTGCAATGAAAATGACTTGGATTTTTCAATACTGTATCCTTTGATAAAGGAAACCGCTGCCAAAATAGAAACCTTGTCCCCAGAAGCTGCACAAACAGGCCCGGCCATTCGGAGCGATTTAAAGACCTTGCATGGACACCTTACTTTGTTAACCGACGAAAAGCATAGGACTCTATATAAACTAATAAGCAATGCGATAAAGGCATCCAACCAAAACGAAAATGAAGAAAAGCTATAAAGAGTACTTAAAGGATATTACCACATTTATTTTTGATGTCGATGGCGTTTTGACCGATGGTAGCGTCCTGGTGACCACCACGGGGGAAATGCTCCGAAAAATGAGCGTCAAGGACGGATACGCACTAAAGGTCGCCATCGATAAAGGGTATAATATATGTATCATCACGGGCGGTACCAACGAGGGCGTAAAAAAACGCTTACAAGGTTTGGGTATCACGGATTTTTACATGGGCTCCCATCACAAAATCGATGCTTTGGAAGAATACTTGGACATTTATAACATCGACCCGAAAAATGTACTTTATATGGGCGATGACATACCGGATATCCCTGCGATGAAAAAGGTGGGCGTGGCCTCCTGCCCGCAAAATGCCGTACCGGAAGTTAGGGCCATCTGTGACTACATCTCGCATATCAACGGTGGCTCTGGATGCGCACGGGACGTCATTGAACAGGTACTTAAAGTACGGGGGGACTGGATGGATAATTTTGATGCCGCAAACGCTTAGGGATGTTACAGGAAAAGCTTGGCGATTACAAATTGATATTGGCTTCTGGCTCGCCCAGGAGAAAACAGTTCTTGGAGGAGATGGGGCTGGACTTTGAAATTAGGTTGAAGCCTGTGGAGGAAATCTACCCCGAAGTACTTCAAGGTTCGGAAATATCTGACTTTCTTTCGAAACTAAAGGCATCGGCTTTTGAAGGGACATTGGGTCCAAAAGAAATTTTAATGACGTCCGATACCGTGGTATGGCATAAAAACACCTCCTTGGCCAAGGCAGCGGATGCCAAAGAGGCCCATGAAATGATTTCCAAATTATCCGGCGATTGGCACGAGGTCATTACCTCGGTATGTTTTACCACTATCGGACAGCAGATTATAAAAAACAGCATCACCAAAGTAAAGTTCAAGAACCTGTCCGATGCCGAAATCGATTATTACATCACCCATTTTGCGCCCTATGACAAGGCCGGTGCTTATGGCATCCAGGAATGGATAGGCCTTATTGGCATTTCTGAAATTCAAGGTTCCTACACCAACGTGGTGGGTCTACCTACAAACCTGGTATACGAAACGCTTTTGGATATGGTTTCCAGATAGATTTTCCTTAATTTTAAAGAAAAGAACGTTTTATGTTTAAGAAATGGTTGACCTTGGAAATGTCGGTGGTCCTTTTGGCTGCCGTCTTTACGACGTTTCAGTCCTGCAATTCCAAAGTAGCGAACGATACAAAGGAAGAAAGTGTAACGCCCAAAAAAGAACCGGAATTCCCTCGAAAAAAATTATCCCAAGAATTTAAGGACTATTGGTATTCCGGCACAGCGGAAATTACATCCTATGAACTGGAGCAAGCACGCTATGGAGAAATACGAACAGGCAAGGCGGTGATGATCTATGTAACGGAACCTTTTTTGAAAGACAAACAGGTCAAAGCGGACAATGCATCTACCGATAATGTCCCGGTCCTAAAATTGAACGCCACCAAGAAATACCTGACCGGTATTTACCCCTACTCCATTATGGCCAGTAGCTTCTATCCTGTTTATGACAACCAGCATGCGCTTAAAGTGTCCTTTTCAGCGCAGGAGTGGTGTGGTCATGTATATGCCCAAATTAACAATAAGGAAGCGTTTCAGGTCATGTCCCGTTCCTATTTTGAATCGGAGGGTGACCAAGATTTCAACCTGAAAAAAACAGTTTTGGAAAATGAACTTTGGAACAAACTAAAAATCGATCCAGAAAATCTGCCGCAAGGCACCCATCAAATCATTCCTTCCCTTGAATATGTTAGGCTTAGCCACAAGGAATTAAAAGCCTATGATGCAGAAGCCACCCTTACAAATTCTGATGGTTTTTACACCTATGAAATTTCGTATCCGGAATTGGAAAGAAGCCTTTCCATAACCTTTGGAAATGCTTTTCCGTATCCCATTGAAAGCTGGTCAGAAACCTCAAAAAGTGGGTTTGGCCCAGAGGCCCAAACTCTTACTTCAAAAGCTACTAAAATCAAGACCATTAATGCACCCTATTGGCAACAGAATCATAATAAGGATTTATATTTGCGGGACAGTTTAGGTCTATAATTTATGGAAGGTTTTATTGAAGATCACAAAAGCAGTCTCCTGTTCAGTCTTGTACTTTTTGTAATTATCCTCATTTTTAAAATCATATTTACCTCCATCGTAAGGAAAGTGGGTAAATTGAGCGATTTTAATCCCGTACGGATCAATTTGATTATCAAGTACATCAATATCGTATTGATTACCTTGTCCATAATTGCCCTCACCTTTATTTGGGGCGTAAACTACCGGGATCTGGGCGTTCTGCTTTCCTCCGTTTTTGCGGTAATCGGCGTAGCCTTATTTGCGCAATGGTCTATTTTGAGCAATATTACTGCGGGGGTCATCATCTTCTTTTCCTTTCCGTTTAAAATTGGCAATACCATTCGAATACTGGACAAGGAAATTCTGGATACCGACAATCCCGAGAGGGAGGTTTTTGTCATTGAGGATATTAAGCCCTTTCATCTTCACTTGAGAAGGGCAAACGGGGAAATTATTACCTATCCCAATAACTTGGTCCTTCAAAAAGGGGTGGTATTGATATCGACATACAAAAGCGAGGAAATTGCTGCGGATAAATAAGTTACCAGTCTGTTAAAGAAGTCGTAAAATCGAGTCTTGGGCATGCAATCTTTTTATCTTTGAGATTAGACCAAAAACCAATTTAATGCGCCGTATCACCATATTTTTACTCATGGGCATCCTTTTTATTGGCCCATCCTTCGCCCAGACACCAAAAAACCATTCCCCAGCCGATATTTTCCATGAGATTCAAAAACTGAATTTTTTAGGTACGGCATTATACATTGCGGCGCACCCAGACGATGAAAACACAAGGCTTATCTCCTACCTTTCCAACCATGTCCACGCCAGGACAGGCTACCTTTCCTTAACAAGGGGCGATGGTGGCCAGAATTTGATCGGTCCGGAACTGAGGGAATTGCTGGGCGTACTACGGACACAGGAACTTTTGGCCGCTAGAAGAGTGGATGGAGGCGAACAGTTGTTTACAAGGGCCGTTGATTTTGGATATTCAAAAAATCCGAAGGAAACATTGGAAATCTGGGACAAGGAACTGATTCTCGGCGACGTGGTTACGGCCATTCGCAAATTTAAACCCGATGTCATCGTTAACCGGTTTGACCATAGAAGTCCAGGAACCACACATGGGCACCATACATCATCTGCCATGCTAAGTATGGAAGCCTTTGATTTGGCCAATGACCCCAAGGCATTTTCGGACCAATTGGAAAACACCGATACCTGGCAACCCAAACGTTTGTTTTTTAACACGTCTTGGTGGTTTTATGGTAGCCAAGAAAAGTTTGAACAGGCGGACAAAACCAAACTATTGAATGTGGATATAGGAACCTATTATCCTATATTGGGCATGTCCAATAATGAAATTGCTTCCTTGGCCAGTAGCCAACACCTTTGCCAAGGTTTTGGAAGATTGAGCTCCCGTGGCACCGAAGAAGAATATCTTGAACTCCTAAAAGGCGACTTACCTCAGAATAAGTCGGATTTGTTTGAAGGTATCAATACCACGTGGACCCGGATGGCCGGTGGCACGGAAATAGGAGCCATTTTGGACAAGGTTGAGTCCCAATTTAATTTTAAGGATCCTTCCGTTCATTTATCGGATTTGGTAAAAGCCTATCAGCTGCTTCAAAAAATAAACGATGACCATTGGAGGGAACTAAAATCAAAAGAACTTAAGGCAATCATCGAGGATGTGGCGGGCCTTCATTTGGAAGCATTTACCACCCAGGCCTTTTCCAACCCGGGGGAATCCATAGAACTCAATTTGGAGGCGGTTAACAGAAGTAATGCCGACATCGTTCTGGAATCGGTATCGGTAAATGGAGAAAAACTTTTAATTGAATCGACGGATTTGAAGTACAACGAGTTGTTCAAAAAACAACTGAAGATCACCATTCCCAACACTACGAACTATACAAGTCCCTATTGGCTTATGGTAAAGGGAACATTGGGAACCTATACAGTGACCGATTCGGAATTAATAGGAAAACCTGAAACCCCTAGGGCCTTCAAAGCGACTTTTAATCTACTTTTTGACGGTGTCAATATCCCGATAACAAAAAATGTATCCTATAAATACGGAAGACCGGACAAAGGGGAAATATATCAGCCTTTTGAAATCGTGCCAAAGGCAACGTCCATGTTGAAGGACAAAGTTCTTATATTTTCGGACGGAACGCCAAAACAGATTCCGGTTACCGTAAAGGCCCATAAGGACCATGTATCGGGTAAAGTACGTTTGGAAATTGGCGACGGCTGGATTCTCGATTCGGCTACCCAACCATTTTCCATTGAGAAGAAGGGCGACGAGCAGACGCTGGTATTCACACTAACGCCTCCCGCTACCGAAAATGAATCGTATTTAACTTCCATAGTATCCATAGATGGAGAAAACATTTCAAAGGAACTGGTAACCATCGCCTACGATCATATACCCACTCAGACCGTGTTGATGCCCTCCGAGGCAAAAGTCGTTAGACTGGATATTCAAAAAGCTGGTCAGCATATTGGTTATATCATGGGCGCCGGGGATGATGTCCCCACCAGTTTGGAACAAATTGGGTATACAGTGCATATTATAAATCCTACGGACATAGACGAGAACTCCTTGGATAAATACGACGCCGTAGTTCTGGGCATCAGGGCCTATAATGTAGTCGATGAATTGAGCTTTAAGCAACGATATATTCTGGAATACGCAAAGAATGGCGGTACCGTAATCGTCCAGTACAACACGGCGGGCAGATGGGCGGACCAGTTTGAAAACATCGCCCCGTATGATCTTCAGATTTCAAGGGACCGGGTGACCAATGAAAATTCCGAGGTTAAAATAATCGCCCAAGACCATCAATTGGTAAATTATCCCAATAAAATCTCCTCCAATGATTTTAATGGATGGGTTCAGGAACGCGGTCTTTATTTTCCGGATAGCTGGAGCAAGGAATTTACACCCATCCTTGAAATGAAGGATGAAGGGGAAAAAGCCACAAAAGGAAGTTTATTGATAGCACCTTACGGAGAAGGTCACTATATTTACACAGGATTAAGCTTTTTCAGGGAACTTCCCGCGGGTGTTCCAGGAGCATACAAATTATTTTCGAACATGCTATCCGTGGGTAAGGATAACCTGTCAAAAAAGGAACAGATCAAAGGATGAGTCAGGAAAAAGAGGAACATAAAAGTTGGAAACGTGAGTATTCCCTGGTTCTGATTCTTAATCTTGTTTACATTCTCGTTTTTTATCTTATAATGACTTCATACAATTAAAATGGGCGCACTGGACTGGACGATTCTTGCTGGTACCCTATTATTCATTGTAACCTATGGGGTCTGGAAAACCAAGGGAAGTGCGAACGTTGACGATTATGTAAAAGGTGGAAACGAGGCGCAATGGTGGACCATTGGACTCTCGGTTATGGCCACACAGGCAAGTGCCATAACGTTTCTGTCCACGCCCGGTCAGGCCTTTCACGATGGTATGGGTTTCGTACAGTTTTATTTTGGCCTTCCATTGGCCATGATCATTATCTGTTTGGTGTTCGTTCCCATTTATCATCGCATGAAGGTATATACTGCCTATGAATTTTTGGAAGGACGGTTCGATTTAAAAACCCGTTCCTTGGCGGCCATCCTATTTTTGATTCAGCGGGGCCTTGCCGCGGGAATCACCATTTTTGCACCTTCGATTATCCTTTCGGCCGTTTTGGGCTGGGACTTGGGTACCCTCAATATTATCATAGGTACCCTGGTAATCATTTACACGGTTTCGGGTGGGACCAAAGCGGTCAGTGTTACCCAAAAGCAGCAAATGTTCATCATCATGACGGGTATGTTCGTGGCTTTTTTCTTTATATTAGGATTTCTTCCTTCGGACATTACTTTTTCCAAGGCCCTAAAAATAGCCGGCGCGAGCAATAAATTGGATATCCTTGATTTTAGTCTGAATACTAAGAGTAGGTATACCTTTTGGAGCGGAATTACGGGCGGTCTCTTTTTGGCCCTCGCCTATTTTGGTACAGATCAGAGCCAGGTACAACGCTATTTATCCGGAAAATCCATCAGGGAGAGTCAACTGGGATTGGTCTTCAATGCCATATTTAAAATCCCCATGCAATTTTTCATTCTATTGGTCGGGGTGATGGTCTTTGTCTTTTATCAATACAATCCTTCGCCCTTGAATTTTAATCCGGCGGCGACAACGGCCGTGATGGAGTCTGACTATGCCGAGGATTATAAAATCCTTCAGGAAGGACAGGTTGCCTTGGAAGCTGAAAAACGTATCGCCCAAAATCAGTTTTCGACCGCCCTCGATATTAAGGAATACACGGCAGTTCAGGAAGCGAAACAACAAATCATTCGGATCAATCAAAAAGATAGCACAAACAGGATTGCCGCAAAAGCCCTGATTTCACAAGCAGATGATTCCATCGAAACCAATGATAAGGATTATGTCTTCATTCACTTTATTCTGAACAACCTGCCAAAGGGATTGATCGGTCTTTTATTGGCGGTAATTCTCTCGGCCGCCATGTCCTCTACGGCATCGGAACTGAACGCCTTGGGAACCATTACGGCTCTAGATTTGTATAAACGGAATAAAAAAGGAAGCTTTACGGAAAAACACTACGTACTTGCTTCCAAAGGTTTTACTCTTGCCTGGGGTGTCATCGCCATTTTGATTGCCTGTATTGCCAATCTTTTTGATAATCTAATTCAACTAGTGAACATTATAGGTAGTATTTTTTACGGAAATGTACTTGGCATATTTCTCTTGGCTTTTTTCTTCAAGTTCGTAAAGGGAAATGCGGTGTTTTTTGCCGCCATCATTACCCAGATAATTATCTGCATCATATATTACAACCTAATCCATATTTATCCTTCTGGAGAAGAAAAGCTAGGGTACCTATGGTTAAACTTTATTGGGGCTGCCCTGGTCATAATTACAGCCATTATTTTCGAAGCCTTTGACAGAATGTTGAGCAAGCCTCCAACAGAAGCATAAAACCAATCAACTATCCTAATTTCCATGATTGCCCACGATATCAAGCGTTCGTTTATTTCAAAATATCAAAGGGAACCGATCCTGGTAAAGGCTCCTGGAAGAATCAATTTGATTGGGGAACATACAGATTATAATATGGGGGTTGTACTACCCGCTTCCATTGAAAAAGGAATTTATTTTGCCATTCAAAAAAATGGAAGTTCGTCCATTCACATAGAAACTTTTCTGACGGATGCCGAAAAAGTCGAATTCGACCTAAAGGGAAACCCTAAACCTTACCAGGCCTTTTGGGGAAATTACTTCAAGGCCATTTTGGAAATCATGGTATCTAAAGGATATTCATTAAAAGGTTTCGATTGTGTATTTGGAGGAGATATTCCAATAGGAGCCGGACTATCTTCCTCCGCCGCCCTTTGTTGTGGTTTCATTTTTGGCGTTTCGGAAATTTTAGGCCTTTCCATTAACAGGGAAGAGAATGCCCTCATAGCACAGGCCGCGGAACATAGGATTGGACTTAACTGCGGATTGATGGACCAATATGCTGTTCTTTTTGGAAAAAGGAACAATGCGCTGTTTTTGGATTGCAGGGATTTGACCCATGAGTTTGTACCGATTAATTTAAGCGGTTACAGCTGGGTACTTATCAATTCGAATATAAAACACAACCTTGCTGTAGACTCCGAATACAACAAACGGAGAATTTCTTGTGAAACGGTCGTTTCCAAGGTCAATGAAAATATTCATCCCGCAGCTTCTTTAAGGGATGTTACCCTAGAACATTTGGAAAAAATAAAAATGGAGGTAAGCCCTACGGATTACAAAAGGGCAAAATATATTCTAGAGGAAAACGAAAGGGTTTTAAATATGATAGCTGCCCTAAAAGCCGGTGACACCCAAGAAGTAGGTAGTCTACTTTTACAAGGCCATTGGGCCATGTCTCAGGAATTTGAAATAACGACTCCCGAACTTGATTTTCTAGTAAGAACAGGTGAGAAACTGGACGGCGTAGTGGGTTCCAGAATGATGGGAGGTGGATTTGGCGGGTGCACCATAAACCTACTTAAAACGGACAAAGTTGAATCCTGTCTGTCCGAAATAAAAAGTGCCTATCGTAAAGAAACCAACATTGAATGTGAAACCTATCCGTTGGAAATTGGGGATGGGGTCCATGTGCTAGATTAAGCTGCCAAGAAGTAAGCCCACTGGATGTCCATACGGATGGAATTTTCAAATTAAGCGAATCTATTGGAATAAAGTCTCTTTCGTTACCAATAAAAAAGCCCGCAAGCTACATGAATTACGGGCCTTTTACAAAGACAAAAATATTCTTAGGCTCCCCATTCCTTTAAGGAATCCTCGTTCATTTTTACATAATCGGCATTACCGGCCTCTTTCGCTTTTGCCAATGATTTTTTTGCAGCTTCTATGGCTCCTTTTTTATCCCCGGCCTTCGCCAAGATCAAGGATTGCTGTCTTAATTGCCAATATGCAGGATTCTCCGTCATGTTCATGGCGGTATCCATCCATTCCTTGGCCTTATTTATGTCCTTGCCCTCACTTAAATAATAAACCGCAGCAGCATAGTAATCCCCAGCTCCTGGTCCGGACATGATTCTATCAATATTTTTCATTACGGTAGCATCGGTTGGAACCTCTATAGGAACGCCTACATAGACCTGCTCCCACATAATACCCAAATTGGCACCTGTTGTAGTAAGGTCATCTATGGTGATGGTAAAAGTTTCAATGGGCATTTCAATAGGATACACAGGTACGGTCGCCGTGGCAACAATTTTGCTCTCTTCCCAATTACTGGGTACGCCACCTCCATTGGTATCCGTGTAGAAAAACACTTCCCACTCCTTTTGACCTGGCTTTGTAAAGATGGAATAGGTTCCCGCTTTTACCTCGCTACCTGCAATGGTTACGTCCGTATCAAACGAAATTGTTGTGTAGGCATTGGCACCCGTTCTCCACAATTTGCCATAAGGTACCAAATCGCCAAAAACTTTTCTTCCACGCATGGAAGGCCTGGAATAATCCACCACTACCTCCGTCAATCCAACCATTTGAACCAATTTGGAAGCGGGACTTGGGGCCGGAGTATTGATTTGGGCCTCAAGGGATAATGATGCCACAATGGCCAATAAAAAGAGTATTACTTTGTTCATAGTTAATTGATTTATTTAGTTTTAACAAAACTAGGTATAAACCAAAATCCCATTTGTTAAGAAAGTATTAAATAAGGGGGATAGAAGTGCTAGTAAATGGCAAAAGGTACGGAAAGGGTACCCGTATTTAGATAGGCTGCAAAATAGAAAATCCCGGGTCCGTTAATTGTGTTGGATATTGAACCCGATGTATCTACTTCATTCCCCGAGTTCCAAACGAGCCTCCCGCCTGCATCAAAAATGGCACTTCCAAAAACCGTATTGGAGGTTTGAATTTCATAAACGAACGAACCCATATTTAGATCCTTATATATAAGTATCGTTTCGTCCTCGTCACTTTCTATGGGTTCTTCGGGGGTTTCAGGTTCTTCGGGGGTTTCCGGTTCCTCAGGGGTTTCCGGTTCTTCGGGAACTTCGGAATCGACAAATGTAATTTTAAACAGTCTTGCGGCACTGGTGATGGAAGGTGTTTGTCGTGAAAAAAATTCAGAAGTAAAGAGGAATTGGTTGGCACTTATTTGGGCGATACCTTCGGTTTGTACAAAGGACAGTCCTAAATCGTAGCTGCTAAAACTTCCATTGAAGATGTTCGTACCGATGGAATTCTCGAATTTGATTAAAAACGGCATTAGAATGGTTGAATATCCCAGTAAATACAATTCGGTTCTTGCACTATCATAAACGGCGTCCGTTACCAAGCCCACCTCGTTTAATGAACCGATGTTCGTAGCGACATGGCTACCGATGGTCTTTGGAATGGAATATGCGACAGATCCCAGACTTTGCCATTGCTTCGTAAAGACAACCAACGCATCATCCAAAGCGATGAAAGCTTCCGCATCCCAATCGGAACTTCCGTTATTGGTAAAATCCGTTTGGTCCTCATAGGTGAATTCGATTCTTTCGGCCTGTACCTGGTCGGACACTAGATAGTCCGACTTCGCAATTCGGTAAATCACCAAATCCGTTCTCGTTCCAACATTGTTCCCAAAATCCCCGATATAAATATAATTGGCATCCTGTGTCAAAGCCTCCCAGTCCGTATTTTGGGCATTGGTAATTGTTATGCGTCTGGTTATGGCCAAGGAAGTGGTATCCATCTCATACAGAATTGGCTCGTTCCCAGAATCGTTATGGGTTATCAATCGGTCATTTAAAAAAAGTAGTCCGGATGATTCGTTGATTTCGGCATTCAAACCGCCAACTTCAGAAATCGTTTGTTGCGCCGTAAGCACGGACGTAAATAATACCAACAAAACTGTAAAATATTTCATGGGAAAACTCACATTGCAAAGGGAAAATACAAAATCCTTTTGGTAAGCAGCTTGCGTCCTCGTATTTAAACTATCAAAGATTCAGATTCATCGGTGAAAATTCATATCCTCTTGCATAGATAAATGCTAAGACTTTATATTTTGTTTAACTTAAATCAATATTTGTTAAACAAAAATTAGGTATATTTGTTAAAAGGATTGTATGAAACTTTATCAGCTTAAGTCAAAACAATATTTGCCCATAAGTCAATCAGAGGCTTGGCAGTTTCTATCGAATCCTGCGAACCTAAAGGTAATTACACCAGAACATATGGGTTTTGATATTCTGGATGGTGCTGATAGGAAAATGTTTCCCGGCCAAATTATCCAGTATATCGTGAAACCTTTTCCAGGGTACTCCACCAAGTGGGTAACGGAGATAACCCATGTGCAGGCCGGAAGCTATTTTGTGGACGAGCAACGTTTTGGACCCTACAAATTGTGGCATCACAAACACTTCATCAGCGAAATACCCGGTGGTGTTTTAATGGAAGATATCATTGATTATAAATTGCCCTTTGGGATTTTGGGCCGGATGTCGCACCCATTTCTGGTAAAAAAGCAATTAAAGCAAATATTTATGCATCGAGAGCAAAAATTGACCTCACTTTTTGGTAGTATGCTAGATAAACAAAACACCGTTGAATTTAAATCTATATAAATGAAACCCATATCAAGGGATTTGTTATAGTGAATTACATAACTCTAGAAAAGGAAATGTTTAAGAATCAAGTTATTGACCTAATTTTAAACATATGAAATGAGCCATAACAAGTCTTGATACATAACGAGATGGTTATTGGCAAATTACACCTGACCTACGAAAAACAATAAAAATAAACAGATGAAAACAATATTATTGATAGGTGGATCTCATGGAATTGGTTTGGATGTAGTAGACCAATTAAAGGAAACTCATAATCTTTTGGTAGCATCTAGAACGGAACTCCCGGAATCCCATAAAAATATTAACCATATTCAGTTCGATGCCACGGAAGATGTATTAAATATGGACGATATTCCCAATTTGGATGGTTTTGTGTATTGCCCTGGAAGTATCAACCTGAAACCTTTTAAGATGATAAGTTTGGAAACCTTTGAAAACGATATGGAAATCAATTTCTTTGGTTTGATTCGGGTTGTAAAGGACATTATACCCAAGATGAAGGATGATTCAAGCATGGTATTTTTCAGTACGGTAGCTGTCTCCAATGGAATGCCTTTCCACACCAGCGTTGCGGCGGCAAAAGGTGCCATAGAAGGCTTTGCCAAATCCTTGGCCGCTGAATATGCGCCAAAAGTAAGGGTGAACGTCGTGGCACCTTCATTGATAGATACTCCTCTGGCCAGCAGACTGCTCAACAACGACAAAAAAAGGGAATCCATGGGGGAAAGACATCCATTGAAAAGAGTTGGAAAACCAGAAGACATAGGGAATATAGTTTCCTTTCTCCTAAGCGATAAAAGCTCTTGGATGACGGGACAGGTCATTGGAGTTGATGGAGGAATCTCTACCCTAAACCTTAGTTAAATGTCCAAAAAGAACGTCACTATTTTTTGGTTCCGAAGGGATTTACGGCTGGATGATAATGTAGGCTTTTTGGCTGCATTGAAGTCGGACCACAAAGTACTGCCCATTTTCATTTTCGATACCCATATTCTTTCCAAACTGCCCGAAGACGATGCTAGGGTAACCTTCATTTTTGAAACCTTGCAGAAAATGAGGAAAGAACTACAAGATGACTGGAACAGCTCATTGGCCATATATTCCGGAACGCCAAAATCGATTTTCGAGGAATTGATAGAGATGTACAATATTGGAAGCGTGTACACGAATAGGGACTATGAGCCGTATGCGAGGGACCGTGATGGGGAAATCGAGGAGCTTTTGGCGAGCCAGGATATAGCCTTCAAGACCTTTAAGGACCAAGTTATTTTTGAGACCTCCGAAGTTATGAAGGACGATGGCGATCCTTACGTGGTGTATACGCCCTATAAGAACAAATGGAAGGAAACCTTTGACAAGGATAAACATCTGCAAATCCATTATACGAATAGTTATTTGGATAATCTAATCGAAAACACGAGGCTTCCCAACCTTACGTTGAGCGATTTAGGGTTTAAAAAATCGGACATAGAGGTGCCGGATTTTACTGTCACCCCTACCCTAATCAATAATTACGAGGATACCCGAAACTATCCGGCAAAAGAAAATGGTACTTCTAGATTAGGACCGCATTTAAGGTTTGGAACGGCATCAATACGGAAAATGATGAAAAAGGCCATCAACGAGGATAATGAGGTTTTTTGGAGCGAATTGATTTGGCGCGAATTTTTTATGCAAATCCTTTGGCATTTTCCTCATACCAAAGACAAGGCCTTTAAACCAAAATATGACCGAATCGAATGGCGCAACAAGGAGGAAGAATTCGAGAAATGGAAAAAGGGACAAACGGGTTATGCCCTTGTAGATGCCGGAATGCGTGAACTAAATTCGACCGGCTATATGCATAATCGGGTGCGAATGCTCGTCGCTAGTTTCCTGTGCAAACATTTATTGATCGATTGGCGCTGGGGAGAGGCCTATTTTGCCGAAAAGCTCTTGGATTATGACATGAGTGCCAACGTAGGCAACTGGCAGTGGGCGGCCGGTAGCGGTGTTGACGCGGCCCCGTATTTTAGGATATTCAATCCAATGACCCAAGTGGATAAATTCGACAAGCAAAAAGAGTATATCAACAAATGGGTACCGGAATTACAGGAACTGAATTATCCAGATAAAATGGTAGATCATAAAATGGCCAGGGAGCGCTGCTTGGAAACCTATAAAGAGGCACTTAACAATTGATTATCTTGAAAGCTGCTCAAATGTGGCTTCCAACTCCTGTTGTTCCGCCAATCTTCTTCTCAGGATATTGACATATTGCAGGGCCAGTCTAGTATCATAATCGGAATACGCAGCGGATGCAAACTCCAAGGCCCTTTCCAAATCACCATTGATTTCATTGATGATGGCCATATTGTAATGGGCCCTTCCGGCAATTTTGGATTTTCTGTTATCAAGTTCCGTAGCCCATAAATCGGCCGCTCCATCCCAATTGCCAGTTCTGGCCCTTCGCATCGCGATTTTAAAATTGTTGGTGCCGCGTACAAAATAATCCCGTGCTACTCGCACGTTAATAGGCCTTGTCAAGAGCGCGTAATCCATGCCAATGGTGTTACTTATTTGCAAAACGCCTTCCTTTCTTCCCGCTATGGCTTCAAACGCCTTTGCCGGATTGACGCCCTCTCCCACCGATGTAAGGAAGTCATTAAAAATATATTCGTCCAAAATTGTTTTTGTAACGGGATCGTAAACCCTCCAGCCATTTTCAATTAATGTATTTAAGGTTAACCTATGACCTGGAATCCCTATGTTAATACCTACGTTGTTAGGTACACTTACGTTGGTTAGTTCATAACTGGGCGTTGTATCCGTATCATAAAACTCCAAGGAAAATAAAATGTCCACCTCGTTCTCCTGACAAATTTGCGCTACAAAATCCGTAGGCAAGGCAGCTGGAAAAACACCCAAACCTTTGCGCGATCCATCAACATCTTCGATTATCCTGACCACTTCAAATCTGCTGTCCCTCTTCAATGCATCCAGTAGCCCCTGAATGGCATATTCTGCGCCTTCTTTGTCCAAATCCTTTCCTTCAAGGGACAAGACCTTATCCAGTTTATCCAGTTTATTGTTTTCTTCCGATGGAATACTCCTGTTGAGGATACCAATCTTGGTCACATGGGCCGGAATGGCAATCCTTGGAGCCTGCGTCACTCCCATGGTCAATCTATTGGTAGAACTACAGGAAACGTTCATTAGAATGATTCCGGCAATTAGGAATATGTTTAAAATGTTCTTCATGCTATCGGATTTAAGGATATAATTGGTTGATTTATAACGAAAAACTTTACTGTTAAGTATTTCAGGAAGTATGTAAAAAACGCCAAGAACTTAGAAGTCTTGGATTATCTGTTCTAAGAACATAAAAATTTGAACAAGCCTATGGTGTAGGCGCTTCCTTCAGACCTTTTAAAACCTTATATTTACGCTACAATGAAATCATTCTTTCAATTTATATTTAGAAACACTAAATAATCCATACCAAGTAAACCGATAAAAATGAAAAAATTCCTAGTACTAGCATGCTGCTTCGGTCTGATTAACGTTGTTCAGGGCCAAAAAATGAGCAAGGACAAAAAAGCGGTCATTGCTTCCGTTGAAAATCATAAGGAGCAACTTATCAAAATCAGCGACTCCATTTGGGCGTTGGCAGAAACAGCCTTTGAGGAGACGGAATCTTCCCGAATCCTTGCTGACTATGCCGAAAAAAATGGACTGACTGTAACCCGGGGCGTTGCCAATATCCCCACTGCCTTTACGGCCACATACGGTTCCGGCAAACCGGTTATTAGTATTTTGGGTGAATTTGATGCCCTACCCGGAATCTCGCAAAAGGCGAGCCCGGAAAAATCGCCTTTAAAAGAAGGAGCGGCGGGCCACGGTTGCGGCCACAATATGTTCGGCACGGCAAGTTTAGGGGCCGCCATTGCCATAAAGGAATTAATGGAAGCTGGAAAAATACAGGGGACCGTCAAGTTTTTGGGCACACCAGCAGAAGAAAAGTATTTTGCCAAAGTGTGGATGGTTGAGGCCGGACTTTGGGACGATGTGGACGTTAATGTAAGCTGGCATCCTTCCGCAGGTATTGAGGCCGATGTTCAAACAGGACTTTCCCTAATCGATTTCATCGTTGAGTTCTATGGACAGACTGCGCATGCATCCGCAGATCCCTGGAACGGTAAAAGTGCCTCCGATGCCCTAGAGCTGTATACCACCGGTATCAACTACTACAGGGAGCATATTTTGCCCACTTCACGTATTCACTATCACATACAGGATGGCGGACAGGTGGTAAATGTGGTTCCGGATTATGCGAAGCTTTGGGTAAGGGTTCGCGACCCAAAGAGGTCCAAAATGTTGCCTACCTATGAACGCGTAAAGGCCATGGCGGAAGGTGCTGCCATCATGGCGGATGTAGATTATAAAATTTCATTGGTCTCAGGTATTTATGAAACCTTGGTCAACAGGACGGGTGGAGAAATCATGCAGTCCAATCTGGAGCTATTGGGCCCTATCACCTATACGGAAGAAGAGGAAGCTTTTGGAAGGGCCATCCAAAAAGCGACGGGAAAACCCGAAGTTGGAATGGACAGTAAGGTGTACCCGCTTAAGGAAACGGAAGAGAATCCCGGTGGCGGTTCCACAGATGTGGGCGACGTAAGTTGGAATGTACCCAACATTAATTTGGGAGTTACCGTAGCGCCAAAAGATACGCCCTGGCATTCTTGGGCCGTTGTGGCGTGCGGCGGTATGTCCATTGGCCATAAAGGAATGGTGCATGCGGCCAAAGCGATGGGTATGACCATGTTGGACCTTTTTGAAAACCCAAAAATGGTGGAGGCCGTGAAGGAAGAGTTCAAGACCAGAAAAGGAAATGAGGTGTACGAGCCCATGATCGATGGGCCACCACCTATTGGAAAAAATTAAGAAAAAAATAAGATTGCTATGTTCGGATTATTTAAAAGAAAAACAGAAAAGGAAAAATTGACTGCAGAATATCAAAAGCTCATGAAAGAGGCTTTTGAACTATCGACCATTAACAGAAAAGCAAGTGATGAAAAATATGCAAAAGCGGACGAAATCCAGAAAAAACTGGATGCCTTGGAATGAAGTTAAAAGACCAACATTGATGGTTCTTTGTTTCTTTTTTCTTCAATATTCGCTAAAAGCCCAGGAAGAATCAGAAACGAACTTCGATTTTAAGTACGACCATTATTCGCTCATTGTGAAGGACTTGGAAAAAACGGGGAAATTCTATAAGAACATTCTAAAACTTAAGGAAATTCCCCATCCTTCAGCCACCTCCGGATTTCGTTGGTTCGTAATCCATGGGAACTCGCAATTGCATTTGATCGGAAAGGACAGCGTACCTATGAAGCACAACAAAAGTGTCCATCTTTGTTTGGCCACACAGAAACTGGATGAATTTATTGCCCATTTGGAAGAAAAGAACGTTCCATACTCGGACTGGCCAGGTAAACCAAACGCCGTTACCCTGAGGGCCGATGGAGTCCGACAAATTTATGTGCAAGATCCTGAAAATAATTGGGTGGAAATCAATACGGCCGTTCATTAAAAAGTCATGCTCATCTTTTTAATGACCAAAACTGTTTTGGATTGGAAATAAAAAGGATATCGCCCGAACACACTTGGACGATCAGGCATCAGGTTATGTGGCCCAAGCATCCAATCGAATTCGTAAAGCTGGAGAAAGATACCTCCGGAGCGCATTACGGAATTTTCGTTGAAGATAAATTGGTGAGCTGTATTTCCCTTTTTATAGCGGATGATTCGGCCCAATTTAGAAAGCTTGCAACATTACATGGATACCAAAAAAAAGGATATGCTTCGGCGCTTATCGACCATATAATCGCCATTTGTCTTCTAAAAAAGGTACAAAAAATTTGGTGCAATGCCCGACTGGACAAAACCGACTTCTATGAAAATTTTGGACTGATAAAAACAAAAAATAGCTTTTCAAAGGAAGGAGTATCCTACCTAGTGATGGAGCGAATTTTGTGAAGATAATCTGGTAGCGTAATTTTACGTAGCTATCTTGAACTAAAAATCCTTTTAATGAGCAATACAATAATACGAAAGTTTCCTCTCGGTTTTCAATGGCAGACCCAGGACCCATTTTTGTTCTGTGTACACCACTTAGATCATTTTCCTGAAGGTACCCCAGATTTAGGTCCGAATCCAGAATTACTGAAAGGAAGACCTTTGGGCGGGGATTTTGATCCCCACCAGGACTGGCGTATGTATCATGGTCAAACCATTCCCGGATTCCCCGCACATCCACATGTTGGATTCGAGACGGTAACAGTTGTTAACCAAGGTTTTTGCGATCATTCCGACTCCTTAGGTGCAGCAGGAAGATTTGGCTTGGGCGACACTCAATGGATGACCGCAGGAAGCGGTGTGCAACATTGCGAAATGTTTCCGCTATTACATACCGATAAGGAAAACACCTTGGAACTATTTCAAATTTGGTTGAACCTACCAAAAAAGTCCAAGTTTGCCGATCCCTATTTTAAGATGCTCTGGCATGAGGATATCCCTATAATAATAACGGAAAAAGCTACGGTTACCGTAATTGCCGGGAACTTTAATGATATCACGGCACTTGCACCACCGCCGGATTCTTGGGCATCGGAGCCTGAAAATAAAGTAGCTATTTGGAGTATCGTTATTGAAGCCAACGGAGAAATCCGTCTTCCAAAGGCAGAGAAAGGCATTAACCGAAGTATTTATTTTTATGAAGGGGACGAAATTAGCATCGAGACCGAAACAATCCCCAAAAACTTTGGTATGGATGTGAATCCTGAAGCGGATATCAACCTAAAAGCAGGTTCAAAAGTTGCCAAGCTATTGGTGCTGCAGGGGGCCCCTATCAACGAGCCCGTTGCTCAACAAGGTCCCTTTGTAATGACCACACAGGAAGAACTTCAAAAAGCTTTCTCACAGTTTAGATTGACCCAATTTGGTGGATGGCCATGGCCCTATCCCGATAATGTTCATGATGCCGAAAAAGGTAGGTTCGCGAAATATCCGGATGGAACTGTAATTGAAAAATAGTTATCTCCAATTAAATCCTGTCTATTTTTGCCCCGATAGCTTTCAATCGTACATCGATATTCTCATAGCCCCTATCGATCTGTTCAATATTGTGGATAATAGAGGTACCCTTTGCGGATAAGGCAGCGATCAGTAAGGATACACCAGCACGTATATCTGGTGAGGTCATCGTGGTCGCTTTTAGGGTCGACTTGAAATTATGGCCCATGACGGCAGCACGATGCGGGTCGCAAAGAATTATCTTGGCACCCATATCCAATAGTTTGTCCACAAAGAACAGTCGGCTTTCGAACATTTTTTGGTGAATGATGACTTCCCCTTTCGCCTGAGTGGCTACTACCAAAATAATACTAAGAAGGTCTGGAGTCAACCCGGGCCAAGGCGCATCGGCAATGGTCAATATCGACCCATCAATGTAATTTTGAATTTCATATCCGTTGGTATGTTTCGGAATAAAGATATCATCTCCTCTCCGTTCCAATTGTATCCCCAGTTTTCTGAAAACCGTGGGTATTTGTCCCAAATCGTCCCAACTTACATTTTTTATGGTCAATTCACTTCGAGTCATGGCTGCCAAGCCGATCCAGCTTCCGATCTCGATCATATCGGGCAACATGGTATGTTCCGTTCCCCCCAAGGATTCCACACCATCAATGACCAACAAGTTGGACCCGACTCCCGAAATCTTGGCACCCATCCGAATGAGCATTTTACACAACTGTTGTAAATAAGGCTCGCATGCCGCATTGTATATGGTGGTTTGACCTTTCGCCAATACCGCTGCCATTAGGATGTTGGCGGTGCCGGTAACCGAAGCTTCATCAAGCAACATATAGGTACCTTTCAACTCTTTTGCCTCAACCCCATAGAAATATTCCTCCTTGTTATATCTAAACTTGGCACCGAGCTTTATGAAGCCTTCAAAATGGGTATCCAAACGCCTACGACCTATTTTATCCCCTCCAGGTTTTGGAATATATCCTTTTCCGAACCGGGCCAATAATGGTCCAACCAACATAATGGAACCCCTAAGTCCTCGCCCGTCCTGTTTGAACTGATCGGATTGTAGATAATCTAAATTGATATCATCGGCCTTGAACGTGTAGGAACCCTTTCCTCTTTTCTGAATCTTTACACCAAGATCTTCCAAAAGGGATATCAGTTTGTTCACATCAACGATGTCCGGGATGTTGTTTATTGTAACTTTTTCCGATGTCAAAAGTACGGCACACAGAATTTGCAATGCCTCGTTCTTTGCACCTTGTGGCGTTATTTCACCGGAAAGTGAATGTCCGCCTTCAATCTTAAATGTTCCCATCTAGGAAATGGAAGTTTAGTAGCGTTTTTTACCGCGATTATTGTTTCTATTCTTTTTACCGGAACTTGGCCTTGGGGTTTTGGCAACCTTGTTTTTAAGGAATTGTCCGCTATCGGTAAGATTTTCGCCTTTGGCGGCCAAATCTATTTCACCATTGCTCAGCTCGTACAAATGGTTGAAAATTGCGGTATCGTCCACAACTTCCTTGTTCCAGTTAAGATAGCATTTCTTCATATGATTGGCAATGGCATACTCCAGGCCGGAGCGCTTGTCACCTTTTTCCCATTGTACGGCAACATCGATCATTCGCTTGATGTTGTTCCCGTAAAATCTGTATTTAGGATAGTTCTGGGGATATTCCAAAGGTTCTGGACGCTTTTGTAACATCTCCTTAGAAGTTATTGGGAAAGGTGATTCCACGTCGAGTTTAAAGTCGGACATGATAAATAGCTGATCCCACAATTTGTGCTGAAAATCAGGCACGTCGCGCAAGTGTGGCTGCAAGTTGCCCATAACGCTGATAATGGACTTTGCCACACGGTTACGTTCTGCATCATCTTTTATAGAAACGGCATAGTCCACCATTTTTTGAAAATGCCTACCGTATTCAGGGATGATCAATTGGGGACGCTCTGTATTGTATTCGAGGTTGTTTACTAAATCCAAATTGGAAAATTTATCTTAAAAAATGTTTCGAAGAAGTCTTCTTTTTAACGTCTGCAAAGTAATAAAATTATGGCGGAAATACTATTTTACCACATAATCGGAATTTAACTTATTGAAGTTTGCCCGAAATTCAAAGAATAATCCCTCACACTTGTATCTCCTTAAATACCCCTAGGAATTTGGAACCATTGATTTTAGAGGGAAATCACTCCCTCTATAGCCCCTACTTCCCTATATTTCTCAATGACCTGGTCCGGATTCTTGAGGTTGACGGTAATCGAAATACTGGTGTACTTTCCGTTTTTGGATTTTTTTGATTCGATGACGGCACCCATATTGTCAAAAATCTTGTGTATGCTATTGATTTTTTCCTGATCAGATAAAACAATGAATTTGTACAAGTAATTTGAGGGCCATGTGCTAGTCGCCGATAACTGTTCCCTTAATTTACTATAAAACGCATCAGAATTATTTTCTGCCATTACATTATTTTTTACAAAGATACGGGTAAATGATTAGTTTTTTAAAACCTAGCGTTTGCGTAAATTTACAGGGTAAATCTACAGTATTTGGACTTTAAGAGGATTGTGATAACCGGTGCCCCCGGCACCGGAAAGACTTCGGTAATTAAATCTTTGGAAGATAGAGGATATTACTGCTTTCATGAAATCATTCGTACCATGACCCTGGAGGCCAAAAAATCGCAAAGGTCAGATTCGGTTTTGAGCAACCCTATTGACTTTGTGGACGATTCTTTGGCATTTAACCATACACTTTTAAAAGGTAGATTGGCACAGTTCCAAGAGGCCGGAAACCTAAAAAATGATGTACTTTTTTACGACCGGGGTACCCCCGATGTTTTGGCCTATATGGACTATTTTGGACAAGCATACGATGTGGAGTTCAAGGAGATTTGTAAGCAATATAGATATGACCAAGTGTTCATTCTCCCTCCTTGGGAAGAAATCTATGTACAGGACAATGAGCGATTGGAAAGCTATTCCCAGGCCGTAGACCTCCATATTCATCTGGAAGAGACCTACCGGTCTTTAGGTTACGACATCGAGGAAGTACCATTTGGAACTGTAGCGGAGCGTTTGGATTTTATAGTGAAAAGGATAATCATATAAGTGAGCTTAGATCCACATAAAGTACTCAAAGAATATTGGGGCTACCCAAATTTTAAGGGCTCTCAGGAAGAAATTATTAAAGCGGCCCTCAATGGTAGGGATGTTATGGCATTATTGCCCACAGGTGGCGGGAAGTCGGTTTGCTTTCAAGTTCCCAGCATGGCCACCGAGGGTATCTGTATCGTAATTTCACCTTTAATCTCCTTAATTCAAAACCAGGTTTTGCAATTAAAAAGCATGGGTATAAAAGCCATTGGCATGACCGGCAAGATGCGTTTTGAGGAGATCAATGATCTTCTGGACAATTGTGTCTATGGAGACTACAAATTTCTATACATGTCTCCTGAGCGTTTGGAGCAGGAAATGGTACAGGACCGCATCCGTCAGATGAACGTCAATTTTTTGGTGGTCGATGAGGCCCACTGTATTTCGCAATGGGGCCACGATTTTCGTCCGGCGTACCTACAATGTAAAATCCTAAGGGAGCTTCATCCAGAAGTCCCTATGATGGCCTTGACCGCTACGGCCACACAAAGGGTAGAAGCGGATATTGTTAAGCAATTGGAATTGTTGAATCCACTGATTCAAAAGCAATCGTTCGTACGGGATAATATTTCCTTTAGGGTAGATACCCAAGAAGACAAGCGGTTTCAACTTTTGTATTATTGCAAGCGACTAAAAAGTAGCGGAATAATTTACACACGCTCGAGAAGGGTTACCGAGGATATCAGTAACTATCTTTTACAAAATGGGATTTCGTCGACGTTCTATCACGGGGGAATTCCCGAAAAGGACAAAAGGGACAAATTGGACAAATGGCTCCAGAACGAGATAAAGGTAATGGTAGCCACCAATGCTTTTGGCATGGGTATCGATAAGGCCGATGTTTCCCTTGTCATTCATTATCAAGTTCCGGACTGTATCGAAAATTATTTTCAGGAAGCAGGCAGGGCTGGACGTAATGGGGATAAGGCCGCTGCAATCCTCATCACAAATAAAACCGACCAGGAACTTGCCAAAAAACAATTTTTAGATGTATTGCCCGATGTCTCCACGGTAAAATACATCTATAGAAAACTGAACAACTATTTTCAAATCGCCTTTGGGGAAGGGAGTAACGAAACATTTCGGATACATTTCAATGAATTCTGTGATGCCTATCAGTTAAATACATTGATAACATACAATGTATTGAAGATTCTGGATAGAAACTCCGTCATCGCACTATCTGAATCTTTCAACCGTATGTCCAGTGTACTCTTTATATGCACCAAAGAATCGCTTTTAGGCTATTTAGGTAGAAACGCTTTTTTGGACGACTTTACAAAATTGATTTTGCGAACCTATGGAGGAATTTTTGAAAACCATACGGTCATCAATACCTTTATCCTGGCCAAAAAATTAAGTTACCCCGAAAAGAAAGTGCTGGAATACCTCGAAATTTTGGCGCGGGATGAAATAATCGAATACAATGCTTCCCATAGTGACCTTGAAATTACCTTTTTGGTACCAAGGGAAGATGAGCAGACCATAAATCGATTTGCGAAAACTATCAACGAACAGAACCAATTGAAACAGGCCCAGGTTACGGCCATGCTTAATTATATTGGAACGGACCATATATGCCGAAGTAAGCAATTGCTAACCTATTTTGGGGAAAAGAACCCCGATTCCTGTGGAATCTGCGACGTATGTCTAGGAGCTCCTTCTAAGGGTACTCAACTTCTGGAACTCAAGAACAGAGCGATAGGATTACTGAAAAATCAGGATGCCTCCTCAAGAACATTGCTAACTTTGCTTCATTGCCAACAAGAATTGCTCCTACTGGTATTACAAGAACTTTTGGAAGACGGGATTGTGGAGCTTACCTCCAAAAACGAATATAAAATCATCTAATGCAAGCATTACGAATAGTATTTATGGGAACCCCAGATTTTGCCGTGGGGATTTTGGATGCCATCTTTCAAGGCGGTTACAAAGTAGTAGGTGTGGTTACGGCCCCTGACAGACCTGCTGGAAGGGGAAGAAAACTAAACGAGTCCGCAGTAAAAAAATACGCCCAGGACAAGGGCCTGCCCATTTTACAACCGACCAATCTCAAGAGCGAGGATTTTTTGGGAGAATTAAAGGCATTGAACGCGAACCTTCAAGTGGTCGTCGCCTTTAGAATGTTGCCAAAGGCTGTTTGGCAAATGCCGGAATTTGGCACTTTTAACCTCCATGCCTCCCTGCTGCCCCAATATAGGGGCGCGGCCCCCATCAACTGGGCCATTATCAATGGCGAAACAAAAACGGGGGTCACCACGTTTTTTATCGATGATAAAATAGACACAGGGGCTATCATCCTCCAAAAGGAAACCGAAATTCACAAGGACGAGGACGCTGGTTCCTTACATGACCGTTTGATGGTATTGGGCGCCGATGCCGTTATGGAAACTTTGGAAAGGATTTCACAAGGAAATATGGATGCTATTGTACAGGAAAATCCGGCCGAATTGAAAGTGGCCCATAAAATTCAAAGGGATACATGCAAAATCGACTGGAGCCGTCCCATGGATGAAATTTATAATAAGATTCGGGGATTGAGCCCCTACCCCGCCGCTTGGAGCACCCTAACAAATGATGGGGAACAACTGGATATTAAAATCTACAAGGCCACCAAGGAGAAAACAGACCATTCCTTGGATTTTGGGAGTTTACTGTTCGACAAAAAAGAGCTAAAGGTTGCGGTTAAAAATGGGTTCCTGAAATTATGGGAAGTACAACTACAGGGGAAACGAAAAATGACGGTAGCAGATCTGTTGAACGGCCTTAATCTATCAAAAAATGCCAAAATTGGCTGAAGCCCCGTCATTATTGGGATAGCCGAAGAGGTAAAAAAAGCCTTACTTTATCAACAAACCTCTTGAGTTATCAACAAAACAAGGGATTTGCCCCCATTTTACTTGTGTTGGTCGTAAATCCATATAAATTTGTTATAGGTTTAAAATTATTTAACAACAATTAATTTAATCAGATTATGAACAAAACAGAATTGATCGATGCAATGGCAGCAGACGCGGGCATCACTAAAGCAGCGGCTAAAAAGTCATTGGAGTCTTTCTTAGGAAATGTTGAAGGTGCTCTAAAAAAGGGCAATAGAGTTTCTCTAGTTGGTTTCGGGTCTTGGTCCGTATCTAAAAGAAATGCAAGAGAAGGTAGAAATCCATCTACTGGTAAAACTATCCAAATCGCAGCTAAAAACGTTGTTAAGTTTAAGGCAGGTTCTGACCTAAGCGATGCAGTTAACTAAATAATTGCAAGATTATCATATGAAAAGGCACTTATTAAGTGCCTTTTTTTATTCCCAGTTTGGAAAATTAATGTGAAATGTCTTACTTTAGGATTATTCAGGTGTTTAAATATGGTGCATTTAAAGCCAAACAAGGGTAAGTTGTTAATTGCTGAGCCGTCTCTAACAGGTGATGTTTCCTTCAATAGATCTGTAGTTCTTATTGCGGAGCACAATGAAGAGGGGTCCGTAGGATTTATACTCAATAAACCTTTGGAATATCAAATAAGTGATCTTGTTACCGAAATCTCCAAACCCTTTCAAGTATACAATGGCGGACCCGTTGAGCAGGACAATCTATACTTTATTCATAAAGTACCCCATCTAATCGATAATAGCGTTGAAATTTCGGACGGTATCTATTGGGGCGGTGATTTTGATAAGACCGTAGATCTTATCAATAACCACATTATTTCCGAAGACGATATAAGGTTCTTTCTGGGCTACTCCGGTTGGTCTTCTCTCCAACTGGACAAGGAGCTATCATCCAAGTCTTGGATAGTTGTCAAGAATGAATATCGGAGTCAGATTATACAAAAACCCTCTGGAGCTTTTTGGAAGGAAAAAATGCTGGAACTAGGTGGAGACTATCTATTATGGTCCAATGCACCGGAAAACCCTAGTCTTAATTGAGGGACTCCAATTACAATTAGCAGCTAGCAGTTAGCAGTTAGCAGTTAGCAGTTAGCGAAGATCAACTACCAAAAATTGAATATGGAATTACAGGTACAAAGTAATTAAATGATGTTCTGTAAAAGGTATTCCCCTGATAACTCTAAACATATTTAATATACATGTTGCGGTTACCAAATGAGCAAAAGCTTACTCCCATTACATTTTCCGTGCAGAAGCAGTAAAGTTTATCAATACCTTGGTTTCCTTGAAATTTGTGCGATGAAGGCATCAGGCAAATGAATCAGTAAATCGGCAGCCATTTTTATTTGACATGGTATTGATAACGAAATACTTAAAGGCTAACCTATTTTACTATAAATGACCAGTTATTTCAATAAAAGCTATGATGTACCTGTTTTTGGATAATGCGGATTAAACGGCCAATCGGGCAAGGGCATTCAATCTTCCAACGAGCCTTTTGGCCATCGCCGATGTATACTCCTTTTTGCGATAGTTGGTAACAGGAACGATTCCTTGGATAACATTGGTGATAAAAAGCTCATCTACCTTTTGAAGTTCAAAGGGCGATATACTCTCCTCTACGATTTCCAAAACTTCATCATCCTTCAACATGGTAAGTATTTTTTTTCGAATGATTCCGTCCAAGCACCCATCCTTCAAGGGGGGCGTCTTAACTAAATTTCCAGTTACTACGAAGATATTCCCGTTTATGGCTTCCACGACGGACTTATCTTTATTGAGCAACAAACAATTCTGATAATCGTTTTCCTTTGCATAAATGCCCGCCACTACGTGAATTATTTTATTGTTCGTCTTTAGGTTTGACAACATGTCGGGATTCAAATAAAAATCCTTAAAGAGTTCTACTTCATAAACAGCTTCGTTAAGAACATAGAAAGGTGCATCTAGACTACTTACTTCAATCACATAGGAAATATCATTAGTCTGTGGTGTATATAAACCCCCATCATTCCTGTAAACGGCAAAGCGAATCCTATGGGCAGGTGAGGTTTCATTGGGACTTATGGTCTTGTGAATTTCTTCCTCAAAAAATTCCATGGTAAAATTCATCGGAATTTCCATGCGTAAAATCCGCATAGAGGCCATAAGTCTAAGGTAATGCTCCTCCAAAAAATAAATATGGCCGTTAACTTCCCTTATGGTCTCAAAAAGAGCATCCCCATACTTGAAACCGCGGTTTTGGTGATTAAAAAAACCTTGTTCGTTTCCAACTAATTCCCCATTAAAATTTACCATAAAAAAAGGCCTTTACTTTAAAGGCCCAAAGATACGGTTTCATAAAGAAATTCTATTTTGATCCTAGCACCTGTTTTAAATCAGATACTTGGTTTTCCCATAACATCTTTGCCTCGTCCACTTCGTCCTCTTCGGCAAAATCGGTTATGAATAGCGATACATCCTTGGTAATCTCATCGACAATAATCTTCATCTCAAAATAGGTTCCTTCATCACCTTCGACCCAAGAAAAGCGTACAAATTCATCGGATTTTCTTTTCAGTAATTTTGCTTCTTCCTCTGCACCGTCCCAAATAAAAATATATTTCTCACCCCTTGAATTTACATTATCGGCAAACCATTCGGAAAGGCCGGAGGGTGTTACCAAGTATTGATAAAGTAATTGGGGGGAGGATTGTATAACGTACTCTATTTCAAATTTAATTTTGTCGCTCATTCGATCGTCTTTATGCGCCCAATATATATATTTCTATATGATTAAAAAATAAAAGATGCTTAATATTTTTTAGACTTCATATGTTGATGAACAAAAAATTAAACTCTATATTTGCAGCCGCAAAAATTACCATGGCGAGGTAGCTCAGCTGGTTAGAGCGTCGGATTCATAACCCGGAGGCCGAGGGTTCAAGTCCCTCTCTCGCTACAAGGTGAAAACCTTTATAAATCAACGGTTTGTGTGCTCACAAACCGTTTTTTTATGTCCATGATTTCCCTACTTTTACAAAAGGAATACGAAAAGGCATACGTTTTTCGCATGAAAATCAATTTTTCCGAACCAAAAATCTATACCGGTGGAGTGGATGTTTCCCGGTGGTCTACCCTATCCAGAAAGGAACAAAAGGAGGCATTGGATAAGCGATGGTATGTATATTATTCGTTCAGGAACCCTAAAACAGGTAAGATGGTCCGGCAAGGCCGGATCAAAGGAGGTGCCAATACGTTTAGAACCAAAAAGGAACGTTATCAATTTCTTGCCATTCTTCGAAACAACCTGCACCAGCTGCTTGCAATGGGTTTCAACCCATATGAGGACAATTCTGAACTCATTCAAAAATTAGAAGGAGACCATCCTCAAAAGAAGGAACCATCCAAAGCCAAAAAAAATAAGGTGGATGCCATTAAAGTAAAACCCAGCTCACCCAAAAACCCTCGAACTACCAAACAAAAAACTGCAGATGCAGGAATGGAAATTCATGAAGCTCTAGAATATGGACTAAAGATAAAAAGGGATACACTTGCTGCCAGTGGTTTTGGGAAATACAAGAACCATATCACAAGATTCCAAAAGTGGTTACGCTCTGAGAGACCAGATTTAAAGGGTATTCGGGAAATCGATAAAAAGACTGTCGTAACGTATCTCAATTCTATGCTCGGTACCAGTTCATCCAGAAACCGTAATAACAGCAGAACCAACCTTAGCTCTCTTTTTACCACTTTGGAAAATAATGAAATCATCGAAGAAAATTTCATTAAAAAAATAAATGTTCTCAAAACAAAGCCTAGAAGAAATAAGACCTATACAACGGAACATCTAGAAAAATTGGAAGTTTACATGAAGGAGAATGACCCTCTACTCCTTCTCTTTATTCAATTTATCTCCTATAATATGTTAAGGCCGATCGAAGTCTGCAGATTACGCGTTAAAGATATTGATATGCGGGATAAAAAATTATTCATTCGGGCGAAGAACAAACCCGTAAAAATCAAGATTATCCCCGATATTTTGCTTAGTAAGCTTCCTGACCTCTCAGTAATGCAACCCGACCATTTTCTATTCACACCTTATGGATTTGGTGAACCTTGGGATTTAAAAGAAGTGGATAGAAGGAATTACTTTTCACGGAGATTCAAAAAAATCAAGGATATTTTTAATTTGGGAGATGAATATGGCCTCTACAGCTACAGGCATACGAATATTGGCATGATATATCTTGAAATGTCCAAAACCATGACCCCAATGGAGGTCAAAAGTAAATTGATGCTGATTACCGGACATACAACCCTAACAGCACTGGAAAAATATCTGCATGATATCGATGCGGAATTGCCAAAAGACTATTCCAACTATTTGGACCCTACCTTCTACAATAAGGAAACACCAGGTAAAAAATGAAGTTTTTTGGTAAGTTGAAACATATCGACTTGATATCCCTGGATGAGGAGGAAAAAATAAAACTATACACCAAAAGACGTCTTTTCGCAAAACGTCATGTTTATTCCGTTTCCTTGAAAATAAAGGCCAACAAGTCCAACAACAATTTTAAGGTCGTTTTGGAACCCAAAAGGAATCTTTTTCTTGACTATTATGGATTTCTTAAGGACAACTATATCCGTTCTATTAAAGATGAATGTATGCTTTACCTCCACCCCTTTAACGAAATTACCTTTGGTATGGAAAAAATGGATGTAAAAAGGGTAGCCAGACAGTACTACCTCCATATCGCTGGAACTATAAAAGAGAAAAGTATCAAATGGGTACGGTTCGACCCTACTGCCAAGGGTACCAAAAGAATTGTAAACAGCACCCCATTGGAAGACTGTTACGACAAAAGAACTACCTTGGCAATGAGGGCCATCCAGGAACATCGGGAAGGTATGGAACATTTTCTAATGAGCAAAAAAGAGTATTTTAATTCAAAATTGATAGATACCGTACCAATTATTAACGAACTCATCAAATTTGAGGGAGGGCTTCAATCCATATTAGCGCTAAATGAGGACTTTTCTTTCGAGGAGGACGTTTATTTCAATGTGAATATGGCTAAGGAAATAGAACCTCTGGATTCCGTAAATAGGATGCTAGGTAAAAAATCAAAAAAGGCGACCATGCCTACCGATCAGGAGGCTAAGGAATACCTTATAAACACCCTATTCCGTAAAAGGGATTAAAATGGTTTGTCATTGGTTCACCACCAAACACCAATTACAATAGTTTGAGCTCCCCAGGTGAAAAATCTAAAAAATTGGTTTTCTTCGTTTTATTTAGATTGCCTTATAACCCCTTTTTATTAAAACTTTATTGATAGTAAGATATAAGATTACCATTAATCTTTTGAGGCGGTGAATGGCTCATAGGTTATGTTCATTCGAAAATGCTAGTTTTGATGTTTTTTCGATTATAATACAACAATCATCTAGTTTCTTTGTTTTGTAAGAAATTATATACTAGTATTAAACACCAATCTTGGCATTTAGCATTTGAAAAAATACCTACTTATTCTTCTTCTGGCCTTTTACAAAGTGCTTTCCTCACAATGTCCAACAGGTGATGTAAACTTATTTTATCAACAGGATGTTGTTGATTTTGTTACCAACTACCCTACTTGCGATATAATAAACGGCAACTTGTTTATTGGTTCAGAAGTTACGGACATTTCCGCGCTAACGAGTATAACTCGGGTTGAAGGATCTTTAGAAATAGAATCCTCCAAAATCACTGATATTTCAAATTTTGATGACCTAATCTACATCGGTGGTGACCTAATTTTAAGGAATAACCGTGAACTTGCCAATATAGACGGGTTGAACAATTTGGAAATCGTCGGTGGTAATTTCTCTGTTTACATTAATCAAATGGGATTGATATCAATTTCTGGTTTTGGAATGTTGCAAAACGTTAACGGTTCTTTTTCCATTTCACATAGCCCTACTTTACAATCCATATCAGGATTTGAGAACTTGGAAACAGTTGGTCATTTTTTTTCTATTGGTCATAATGACGAACTAATATCTATACCTAATTTTAATGCTTTATCTACTGTAGGTTTTTCCACCGGTACTGGGGGATTGGGAATAGTCGATAACCGTAAACTTTTGGAAATTGATGGTTTTACTGCACTTATATCGATTGCGGAGAACCTTCTAATTAGTAGTAATACCCAGCTGAGATTTTTAAACGGTTTTCAACGTTTGGAAAGAGTTTTAGGAATTGAATTGAACCGATCTGAGTTTTTAACTGAAATACCAGATTTTGAGAATCTTACATCTATAGGAAGTAGTTTGCAGATTACCAATTTAGGTCTCACTAATTTGGATAGTTTTAATAACGTTCAAGTGATTGGCGACCTAAATCCAAGTGGGGGAAATCTTTATATAAGCGATAATAACTATTTAGAAAGTATTAATGGGTTTGCAAACCTTACTAGGTTAGAAGGAGGTTTAAGTGTGGTAAGTAATCAAGTTTTATTAGAAATGGATGGCTTTTTTGGACTCACTGAAGTAGGGTACATAATTGTTTCCGCGAACGAAATTTTGCCAAGTCTTGAAGGTCTCCAAAATATAATGACTGTAAATCTCGATGGGGGCACTGCAATTGGAATTGGATCCAATGACTCCTTAAATGATTGTTCCGCTCTTTGCAACCTTTTTGAATTTGGTAGTATAACCGGTGAAATTATATTTAGAAGTAATCCCTCTAATTGTAGCAGTGAGGCTGAGGTGAGGGAAGAATGCATTCCCGATTTTGACGATGATGGAATTTTGGACGATGATGATTTGGATGATGACAATGACGGAATTTTGGATACTGTAGAACAGGATGGAGACCCTGAAAGAGATACCGACAATGATGGATTTCCTGACCACATGGACTTAGATAGTGATGGGGACTTATGTTTTGATGTTATAGAGGCAGGGTTTACAGATCCCGATGGAAACGGCACACTGGGGAATACCCCAGATCTTGTAGATTCAGATGGATTGATCGTTGGAGCAATTGACGGGTACACAACTCCTTTGGATTTTGATTCAAATCTCGTTTTTGATTTCCAAGAAGCAAATACGTTAAGCCCTGGAACAGATGCTGAAATAGGTATTTGTTCAAATGACCCATTACTTGATTTGCTGACAATACTTGGAGGCAACCCAGATTCTGGGGGAGTATGGAGTCCATCTTTAGTTAGTGGAACAAACATTTTTAACCCTACTTTAGATACCTCCGGTCTTTATACATATACTGTCGATAATGGAATTTGCGGCGTGCGTTCTGCTACAGTTAATATAACGGTAAATGAAGAACCTTATGCAGGTACTGGTTCTACTATTTCAGTTTGCGCCAACGATGTGCCCTTTGACCTAATTATTGGTTTGTCAGGAAATCCAGATATTGGAGGCAATTGGAGTCCGGCCCTGTCGAGCGGAACGGGCATATTTGATCCAGCAATCGATTCCGCAGGGATTTACACCTATTCCGTTTCCAATGATAGCTGCGAGGATTCAACCGCAACCGTTGAAGTATTGGTCAACACACCACCAAATGCCGGGATGGATACTGAAATTAATGTTTGTTTGACCGAAAGTCCCTTCAATCTATTGGAACGTTTGGAAGGTTCTCCTGAAAATGATGGAACATGGTCTCCGTCTTTGAACGGCAATGGCAACTATTTTGACCCTCTCCTGGATGTGGCCGGAGAATATACTTACTCAATAACCAGCGACTCGTGTCCGGACAGTACCGCAACTATCATTGTCAATGTATTCGATGAACCAAATCCCGGTAGTAATGGTACTATTGAAATTTGCGCTAATGACCCACCTATAGATTTGTTCACGATTCTTGGAGGCAATCCAGAAAACGGAGGTAATTGGTCACCCTCACTATCCAGTGGTACAGGAATTTTCGACCCAAGTTTGGACCATAAAGGAATCTACACGTACACGGTAAATAATCTAGGGTGTGAAACCAAAGATGCAACAGTTCAGGTTGATATATTGGAAATGTCAAATGCTGGAGATGATTCTTCGGTCGAAATCTGTATAAATGAAGGGTTGGTAGATTTATTCGATTTTATTCCAGGCAATCCTGACACCAATGGTACATGGACACCAAACCCTGCAAGTGGAACCGGTATCTTTGACCCATCAATTGACCCTTCGGGTGTTTACACTTATACTGTTACAAATTCTCTATGTGGCGATGATTACTCCAACCTGGAAGTTTCGATATTAGATGTTTACCCAATCACAAATTATGAACTGAAAACAACGGATTGGAATGGTGACAATCATATGAGCTTAGAAATTGAATCTGAAAGGACCTACGAATATTCCTTGGACGGAGAAAACTATCAATCCAATAACACCTTTAATGGTCTTTTAGGAGGTTTCCACACAATTTATGCGAGGGAAATAAATGGATGTGGGATTTTGGAAGCTGAGTTTTCTGTAATTGATTTTCCAAGATTCTTTACACCTAATGGCGATACTATAAATGATGAATGGCATTTGATAGGATTGACCAATGAAGAATATTCTTTGTTCATTTATGACCGATACGGAAAACTTCTTAAACAACTTTCCAATGTAAATCCTTCTTGGGACGGAATTTATAATGGTCAGCTGCTACCCGCTTCGGATTATTGGTTTAAAGTTCATTTTATAGATGGGAAAACTTTGACAGGTCATTTTAGTTTAAAACATTGAAAACAGTCAAAGCAAAAGTTTCAAACCCTACCCACCCCTTATTAACCCACCAATCAACTCCCTAAAATCTGCATATTTTTAACCGTCAAACCCTAAAAACAATCGCATAGCACCCTAACAGCCCCCCCTAAACACCACCCTAAAAAACCCCTTAAACCCCATTCGATTTTGACTATAAACCACATAACACCTTTGTAACACCACCATACACCCTACTTTAACCATTACTTGGACAATATGCAAGCTTAACGCCTTGTGCTTAGTTGGTTTGTATTCTTATGAAATCCAATTTACAATACTTGACTCAAGGGTTACCCATTACCCTTGTATTGAACAAGAATGAATACCCTATTTTAGAAACTATTTAGCTTCAAATGGTACAGTGGGTACCTTGAGTTAATGGGCTTTGGTGTTAAATTTCCAATTAGGGTACGTAAAGGGACTCTGTTTTAGGGGTTGGCACCCTATCAAAAGTACCCCCACACCAAACCTGAGCCGTACATATCCAATCAACAACATTTACAATTCCTATACAAGCCTATACCCATAACAGTAAATCTCCCATCCCCGAAGCCTACAAACCACATACCCTTATCCAATATTAGTAATTCCCATCTAAGCCCGAAACCAAAGCCGCTACTCCCTTGTTTGCTAAAATCCAAAATAAGAAAAATCGCAGACCCGTAATAATACAGGAACTATATATCGAAGTCTGGTTGGTACCTACCCTATCCGAAGAACAAATCAAAGAGGTGGTTAATAATGATTTGGTAGACGAGGAGTTAGAAACCTGGCCGATGAGTAAAGACCTCTATAGAGGAGAAGTAGGGCAAAGGCCTAATATCACTGAAAAAGTGAAATATAAGGAGCTAGAAATTAGCTATAACTGAAATTCCAAAATAGTCAAACGTATTATACCTATTTGATAAAAGTACCTGACTTATATATATGCTTAGGAACGTATTTCTCTATTATATATGGTGTTATCGCTTTTAACGTTTCTCCATTAACCGGATGTTTTCCAGCATCCGTAAAGTACTCAAGGGTCTTTTCATCAACCTTGTAATACCAAATCAATGGGTCTTTTGTTTCCTCATTAAAAAAGTTAGTTGCTGCATCTACGTCCACTTTTTTCATTCTTTCTAGTTTAAATTCGTTTAAAACACTTACACCATTGGTTTGATGAGAAGTGCAGTTAACCTTCACATATTCGTTTCCAGTCCAAGTCATACATCCTTTATCAAAAAGCTGAAAATAAACCAGTACCACCCCAATAAGTAGAAGACTGGCTCCAAGGAGCATTTTCCATGTCGTTCCTTCCCATTTAAGTCCCTCTCCCATTTTCCTTTTCCCCAAATAATCGGAATAGGATAGATAGCCCAAATATCTACATAATTCGTCTACGGTATTTTCGGACTGTTTAGAGTTCTCCCCATTTTTTTCAATGTACTTCCCATACAATCGTTCCAATGTTTTATAACTAAGGTTACAGGAATCAGCTACATGATTGCATAAGGAGTTCTTTGAGTCATTGACGGAAGTCCCTTTGGCCTTTTCAAAGACCTTTTCGACAATTTCTTTAACCTTGGAATCCTTCATATCCCTAAAATTACATTAATAATTGGTCTTTCCATAATTTCAAATTCCTCTGTAAACGCCTGTTTTCATTGGTGTCCAAAACAAGTCAAAAACTTGTCCAAGGTCTGTCTAAGCTTTTACCCCCTATCCTTCATTTCTTTGGCCCAGATTGATTACTGCCATAGTTAGCTACCATGGCAACCTCGAGAATCAATCGCCCGGAAATCTAATATGCGGTCGGTCTAGACCCGATTGAGAAGTAGGTTCAACACTGCCGCATTTAGATTTCTACTTCTCAAAAACCGGGAGACGTCCCTTCATTTTCAAGGCGGTATACGACCGCGGATTTAACTGGGTAATAACTCGGACAGCCTTTGGCATGTCCAAAAAACAATACAAAATGAAACGGATTTATATAACAATTTTTACGGTTATCCTCAATGGGATGTTATTTTCTTGCGACCCTGAGGAATTGGTCCAATCGGAAATACAAGTTGAGGCCTGTTGCGGCGATGGTGAAGATGTTCCACCTCCTCCACCACCACCAGATAAGTAATTAATTTATACATTAGAGGAATGGAATTTAAAAAGATTTCATTCCTCTTCTTTATAATGGTGGCGGTGAATAGTATCATCGCCCAAAAAGAGATTGACAGTTCCTCTTATTATTACAAGGCAATTTTAGCGCCACAGACTTCCGAACATCTTCCCTTGGGGATTCAATATTATAAGAAGCAACTGGAACTGCACAAAAAGCAAAAGGACACTATCCATACCATTAGTGATTTAAGATTGCTCGCCATTGGCGAATTTAAGATTGGCAATATCTATGACAGTGAAACGTACATTGTTGAGGCCTTAAAACATGTAAAGGCCAACTCCTTTGCTGATACATTGGTAAACGCAAAAATTGGATTGTATAATCAATTGGGCAGAGTATACCGTTCCCAATTAAATTTTGACGAAGCCATGAAAGCCTTCAATGAGGCCCTTGGAGTTGCACCCACGATTAGGGATAGTATTGTACCCCTCAATAACAAAGCCAATATTTTCAAAGACCTTGAAAAATATGATGATGCTGCCAAAATCTATGCCTTTTTGGTGGAAAAAAGCCGCATTTTGAACGATAGTCTTCAATGGGCCTTGGCCCTTGACAATCTTGGAGCGGTTCAATCAAAGCTAAAAGATGACGGAGCCTTGGATAACCTGATCAAGGCAAAGGAAATCCGCCAAAACAAAAACTATTTGACCGGCCTGTATTCCAGTTTCAAAAACCTATTCTATCACTTTATGGATCTAGGGGATGATGCCACTTCCAAAAGCTATGCCGACAGTGCCTACGCAGTTGCCAAAAATATTAACAGCAGCACCTATAGAATAGATGCCCTTTCCCTCTACCTACAACAAAGTAAGGATCCAAAAATAGCCGCGTACAAAGCGTTGAAGGATAGTATGGAAATCGCTAAAACCATCACCGAAAACAAAAGTGCATATGCCAAGTACAATTTGGCCGAAGAACAAAAAAAGACAGAGGCCTCCAACCTTTTAAGGGAAATTGAAAGGAGAAAACGAATACAGTATCAGGCTTTGGTATCAATCGCCACAGTGTTACTGTTTGCTTCCTTCTTCGTTTACCGGTATCGGTATAAAAAAATGAAGGTGGAGGAAGTCTACAAAACTGAATCCAGAATTTCCAAAAAAGTCCATGACGAAGTGGCCAATGATATGTACAAGGTTATTACCAATTTAGAACTGGATGGGGAAAATAAAGAAACTACTCTGGACAAACTTGAAAAAATCTATCTAAAAACCAGGAATATTTCGAAGGAAACGGGCGACATCGATGTTGATTCCAACTTTGGTATGGTCCTAAATGATATGCTCCTTGGATATAAAAATAAAAAGGTAAGTGTGGTGACAGTTAATCTGAACAAGATTCACTGGGAAAAGTATTCCAGCCTAAAAAAGGTAGGAATATATAGAGTGCTACAGGAACTCATGACCAACATGAGGAAACATAGCAAGGCGACCTCGGTTGCAATTTCCTTTGAAGGTAAAAAGAAGAAACTTCAAATAAAATATAGCGATAATGGCATTGGATGTACGCTTAAAAAGACCAGCGGACTTCAAAATGCGGAAAACCGTATTCATTCATTGGACGGAAAGATTAGTTTTGAAACCAGCCCAGGTAATGGCTTTAAGGCTACCATTTTAGTTTAGCGGAGGTATGTTCAAAAAAGTTTTGATAGCGGAAGATATGGAGGACATCAATAAAGGTGTCTTTGCCATGCTCAACGAACTTGGAATCCAAGAAGTACAACAAGTGCAATATTGCGACGATGCATACATGCGCATTCAAAAGGCCCGCTTGGACAAAAAACCTTTTGACCTTTTGATTACCGATCTTTCGTTCAAGGAAGACTATCGTACCCAAAAATATCCCAACGGTCCTGATCTCATTGAAAGGATACGACAAGATGACCGCGACATGAAAATTATTGTGTACAGCATCGAGGATAAAATACAGGTTGTAAAGAAACTTTTCAACAGCTACAAAATCAACGGATATGTTTGCAAGACCCGTAGGGGATTGAAAAACCTCTCTAGTGCCATAACGGATATCATGAAAGGAAAAAAATATGTCTCACCAGAGGTTGATAATGCGCTTTCAACACATTCCGATCTGGATATCAATGATTATGACATTGCCCTTCTGAGCCATCTGTCCAAGGGCATGTCGCAAGAAGAAATAAGCGATTATTACAAAAAGAATAATATTTCCCCAGCAAGCCTAAGTTCCATTGAAAAACGATTGAACAAACTTAGGGTCGACTTCAACGCCAACAATGCCATTCAACTTATTGCCATTGTAAAGGATTTGGGACTTATTTAGTTTCAAAACTTTAAATCTTTGATCCATTACGGGATTCCGTAAGGCTGTTTTTATTTATCTATCTAGGTTTACGTCCAATACATTTTACACTAACCCATGGCCTGCTTGCCGATGAAGTATTCGGGGGAAACGCTGATTTGGTAGGTTAGGCCTTATTTAAAACCATACCCAAAATGAAAAGATTGACCCTTTTGCTACTTTCAGTTTTACTACTTTCCAACCTACACATAAGGGCTCAGGACAATGGTGCGGCCATTGCCGGGGCCGTAGCTGGAATTGCGGCCATAGGAGCCGGAATTGCCGCAGTGGAACAAATGAAAGAACAAGCCGAACTGTCGGCAACGGAATGGTTTTTGACCAATCATCCGGAATACAATCAATTCTCGCTCAAAACTTTGGACTTTGATGGAAAGAAGTTAAAGGACATGTCCACCACTTCCGTAATTACCTTTAAAATACAAGAGTTCGATATCTATAATAATGAACCGCTGCTCGGTGAAAAATCGGTGTTGTTTGGTTTTACCAGTTATGGATGGATCAACGAGTATGGCATTGATTTCAATAAAGTCCAGTGGTTTCTTATTAACAACGATGAATGGATGAATATGATGACTGCCTATTCAAAAGTTGCCTCGGGAGTAGAGAACGAATCCATTATTCGTGACGCGCTGACCAACGGCAAAGTATTGAATAGAGGAATTAAGGGCAAAAAAGGTCAAGATGTGGATTTTTATAAAATAGACGGGGACATGTATTTGGTTACCGACTATTCAGACGATATGAAATTCATATACAATGAAAGAAGTTTAGGAATCTATCTTAAAAAGACGACGGACCTTGTACAGATCAAACGTAATAGTATCATTGAAATCCATGAATTTTTCTTTGATGAAAATTAATATGTTGAATTAATGGATAGATATTTTAAGTTATGGATTTGATTGTTTCATTTAGTGTAACCAAACTGTGGCCAACAGAAGAAGCCCAGAAAATGTTTGGTGATTTTTTAAGAAGTGATGAACAAATATTGAATGCCTATACCCACACCAGGGACAATATTGTTTTCACCAACAGACAATTGATCTGTTATGATGTTCAAGGGCTAACTGGTTCAAAAAAAGAATGGCGATTTTTCCCATATTCTAAAATCTCCTCATTTTCTATAGAAAGTGCCGGTACATTTGATTTAGATACAGATTTCAAAATATGGGTTTCAGGAGTAGGAATGTTTGAGATGAAATCTCATAAAAACCTAAATATTAGAGCAATAGCTAAATTCCTAGCTAAGACCATAGGCTAACTATTTATCAATTTGAAATTCCAGATGAACAGGCAAATGATCCGATAATTTCCTAGAGTCCTCCAGATTCTCACACACTTTTACAAAATCGATGACGCTACCCTTTTCTTTTCGTACCCCTCTATAAAAAATATTGTCTATGGGGTAGTTCAAATAGTTGTGCCCGTCGCAGGCATGCTTTAAGGTAGTGGGCTGATTGGAAATGGCCGACTTAAAACCAATGCCTTTAATTTCATTAAAGACGGCTTCATTTTCATCCACATTAAAATCCCCGGCCAAAATAATGGGGTGATGGGAATCATTCTTCGCCAAATACGCTGAAATAGCGGCTATTTCAGCTTCCGGGTTTTTGTCGTGCGGGCGGGAATGAAAATTGAGGACGGTCACTTTTTCTCCATCCATATAGAAGTCCAAACAAAAGGGCTCCCTATCCACCAGTTTCGCCAAATCCTTGATCAGCGCTCCCCTATTCTTGATTTTTATATGCTTGGTTTTCCAAATAAAGGCATAGCGCTCGGTCACGTATTTGGAGCTGTTGGTGGGATCACTGATTACGTAGTCCCATTGCGCACCTTTTCTATTTAATATATCCGACAATTTAGCCACGGCCTGTGCACCCCCATACCCTGCTACCACCTCTTGAATCGCTAGGATATCCGCATCACGGACAATTTCAGCCATCTGTTCCAATTCCGCGCTATTCTTTGATTTTCCAAAATCTCGGATATTCCAAGAAACCAGGCTTATGGATTCTTGGGAATGGATTCCAAAATGGACGAGTACTACTAAAATCAGTAGAAAAAGTTGCTTCATGGATTAGATTTATATAATCGAAAATAACCAAAATTCAGTTGGCTCTTTACGGGTACCCGTAATCTAAGGACATGACTTCTGTTTAAATTGCTTCGGTAAGTAAAATTAATTATAACCTGAATAATAGAAGCGGAAAGATGAGTATTGAAGAATCAGATAAATCCCCTTCGTAAATCAATAAAAAATAAAAGCACGATGGCAAGATGTACAGCACCACACCGGGGACATAGAACAGCTAGCGGAAGGGCGAATTGTCCTGCCTGCGGAGGACGAGGAGGATATAGTTCATATTCATCACCTTACTCATCTTACAGAAGTAATTATGGAAGTGGAAGCTTAAGTAGTGGAAGCATAAGAAATAAAAAAGCAAGTTGGTCAAGTCCTACATCAAGTGTCTACTATACTTCGGCAGAAATTCGAACTTTAACACCAGTTCGTGAAAATGTTGAAAAACGTGCTGTTATTCCTGACCTTCGAGATGTTTTTCTTTGTCACGCTTGGGATGACCGAAAAGACTCCGCAAAAGAATTACACGACTTACTTGAAGAAAATGGTGTATCTGTATGGTTCAGTGAAAAGGATGTATTGTTAGGTTCATCTTTACTACGAGAAATTGATAAAGGACTTGCGAATTCAAGAGTCGGAATTGTTTTAGTAACACCAAATTTTATTAACCGAGTAAGAAATGAAGGAATTGCCGATAAGGAACTTTCTGCACTTTTAGCCCGTGATTTACTAGTTCCTATAGTTCATTACACAACATTTGAAAAGCTACGCGAAGTGAGCCCTTTACTAGGTTCAAGAAGCGGACTTGACACTAATGAAGAACCTATGAAAAAAGTGGCGTTGAAATTAGCGGAGTTAGTTAAAGTAGAAGAAGAAATAATTTAACCAAACAAAAAAATTTACACAATATAATTATGTGTAATTGAATGAACACTGCTAAAATAAGCAACTATGCATGTACGAAATTGTTGTAAAACTGTTGAACCAATATTGGAAAAAACAGAAAAAATGAAAATCGGAAATAACTCGTTTGAGATAAGTACGAGTGAAAAAGATGCTATAATCATTCAAAGACATTTTGCAAAGCTTACGGCTATGGATTTGGAGATTCAGAAATTACCAGTACCCAAGAAACCAAATTGGTTGAACCTCGTAGTGCGATTTCTACGCTATTATCAACAAAATTTCTCGGAAAGATTAGGCAATAGATGTGTTTTTGACCCAAGTTGTTCAAGATATTCGGAATTAGCTTTTAGAGAAAAAGGATTTTTTAAAGGACTTAAATTAACATTAAATAGACTTAAAAGATGCCAACCCAAAAATGGCGGAATCGATACACTGTATTAATCAACTATACCATAATTTATGCAATACAAAATAGAACAAATTGGAGCTGAATTTTCTAACAAGGCAATTACCGGACTTGAGGGTAGATTTAATAAATATTCGGAAAAAGGATATGAATTTCATTCCGTTTTTCAGGTTCAAAAACCTGGATGTTTAGGAATAGGTTCGCCTTCAATAACGTATTTAGCAGTTTACGTAAAAAAATAAAAGCCTTTACCTTCCTAGCTATAATTGATAACTAATTTATTTCTAAATTTATTTTTATTAACAAATATCACGGCTCAATTTCTCTCGGACAATTTACCTTGGAGAGGTCCATAAAAAAACCAAAGCTCAAACTGATAGCCTAAACCTGATAATTAAAACTATAAGTAACTATTGTTTAATTCAAAATTATAAACATGAGAGCAAAAAAAATAATCAAGCAATTAAGCTTTACCTTATTTTTAGGTGTTTTATCCATTAATTACTCCTCGGCCCAAAGTCTGAAAGAAATTAAAGCAATCAAACTAAAACTTCAGAAAGAAAATTTGAAAATGTTCTTTTTGGGGGCAATTTATTTCTGTTCCGATACTGATTTCGGTCAATTTCTAGATAACCCTCGTTCCAACGAAGAATATAAGAATGGGGGAAATTGTTGTTCTGCCTCCGTTCCAAGTCCATATATCAATTTATCAGAGTATTATATTTATGCAATGGAGGGTGACCGAAGTATTTTTGATAATCAGAATAATCCCTTCAAATTAAGAGAGGTGAGAAAAAATTGGGAACCAAGAGTGACAATGACTAATGATGAAGCAAAAAAAGTTGATCCTACCGAATTAAAGTTCAAAGATTACAGAGGTGCAACCATTAGTACTTACGATATGAAATCGGAACAAATTAAGTTTGGCGTTGGGCATTATGTTTTGGTCAGTTTTGCAGGTACTCAGGGGGATTGGCATGGAACAATAGACTTTAGATATAAAGGTGGTAAACATCCTATAATCCAAGGTTTTAGTTTGTCAATAGAGGAAGCGGAAAAGTTGTTTAAATATTTTGAAGAAAATGACAGCAATCCTGGGCCCTTTTCAACAAAGAATTTAAATACTATAATAACATACTCATTCGAAAGACCAGATTATGATGATAGATTGAGTATGCTTGAAGTGAAGGTAAAAAAAGTAGAATATTTTTATCCTGATGGGTGGGATAAAAAAATTGGAGAAGTAATACTTTAATTATTAAAAGCGAACAGAATGAAATCCGTCAAGTTTAGTTGTAAACTTTTATTTATGGTTTTCACAACATTGCCTTTGGCAATGTGTACTACCGATGAGAACCTTGCCAGTCAAGAAGAATCTGCAAAATTAGTTGAGCTTGAAAGTGTTCGTTCAATGTCCCCACACAACGCCTGTAATGGATTCACTCTAAACAAAGTGATAAACGATACATGGATTGAGGAAAACTATCCCAATGTAAACCTAACTTTGGGGTCTGCGGGTAGTAATTCCCGTATCTTGGGAGAATTTGGAGCAAGTGATGCGGATTCCGAACTAGAATTCAGAATGGTTATTGCTCGAAAAAAAACGATTGACAAAAACAAAGAATCTTTCGCCAATGTAATTTACCGAAGCGATGGAAGATATAATGTATTGGACGCTGTAATGACCCAAACCGATTATTATTTTTATAAAAAAGGAGGAGGAACCCTTTTTATTACGCAAGACAAAAAGTATAAAACGGAGCGTTATACTTTTGGAGATAGATATGTTGAAGGTTTTGCTTTTTCATCTGCTGCCCAATTTGCCTCTGATGGCAACAACCCTAAAGGTATAATTGACAAGGATGAAAGGTCTATTTATTATACTGAGGATGATGTTTTCTCTGCTGATGAAACCCAAACTATTCCAATGTATTTATTTGTAGACTATAGAATGCTCATACAGTTACGTTTTCTTATTAAAAATGGTGCGCGTGACGTAAGTTTTATTGGATTAGATGCTGATGGGACAGAAATACCAATTAACCTAACAAGTGATTCTAATCTGATTGCTCTATCAGAAGAATTTGAGTCCAAAAATATTGAAACACTCATTTTTACAGCAAAAGCGGACTATCGAATTGATTATTTTAGAGGAATCATATTCTCCAATGAATCTGATGACAGTGAAATTCACTATATCGAATACAAATATGGTGACCCAATTTATAATTAGAAAATAACAGACTACTCCTTTTTTTTTTTAAGTGTTAGGTTTGGAAATTGATTTTATATGGTAACAAAAAGCCATTGTATAACAGTTTCTGCTATCAATTCCAATTCCGCACTATTCTTTGACTTACCAAAGTCCCTGATATTCCAGGAAACGAGGCTTATGGATTCTTGGGAATGAATTCCAAAATTGACTAGCAATAAGAAAATCAAAGAGAAAAACTGCTTCATGGACTTTAAATTTTCAATCGAAAATAACCAATAATCATTTGCTCCGTTACGGGAATCCGTAAACAAAAGCAGGTTAAAAAACCTAGGTTTGAAATGAGTAGAAGCGAAAACTTTAGGTATGAAGTACATTTTTAAAAATGAAATTATTAGTTACTTAAGCCTGGCAAGTTGTTTCCTGTTATTGCTTGCCATAGTACAAATGCCTTCCTATTACTATCAATTCTTAAGAATCTTTATAGTCATATCCGCCATAATTCTCGCTTTTAAAAACCATAAAGTACTTTTCATGCTTCTTGCATTTTTACTAGTTGGTTACCTATTTAATCCGATAGTACCAGTTTACCTATATCAAAAGTCAATATGGATACCGGTGGATATAATATCCGCACTACTATTCTTGGTAAGCTCATTTGAATTAAAAAGGAAGAAAACCTTCATACCGTACAAAAACAGAAAAACTCAGAATAAATCATACGGCAGAGATAAAATTTATTAACCAGTCAATAGTATATATGGAAAACTATCCGATTTCAGAAGAAGTAAAAAGTCATTTTTTAAGACTCTATCAGATAGCCTTAATAGATGACGACTTCAGCCCTTTGGAAATGAAATTATTATATCATTTCGCAGAGGAAAGAAATATTTCAAAAGAACAATTAGACGAAATCCTAATTGCCAATCCTGGAACGGTGACCATTCCAGAAAGTATAGAGAAAAAAATAGAATATCTATATGACTTTGCCCTTATGATATGGGCAGATGAGGAAGTAACCGAAGATGAATATGTTGCATTAAAAAAATACTGTAGAAAGTTTGAGTTTCTTGAAGAGAACATTGTACAATTAGCGGATTATCTCATTGCTTCCGCCAAAGAAGGCAAAAGTAAAGAAGCCATATTACTAGAATTAAATAATTAATGTTTCATGGGACTACTAAAAAGCATAGCTCAAATTAGACCGAGCAAAAAGACAGAGGAGTCAAAACCTAACCTAAATTTTGAAGAGGAAAAAGTAACCTACCATCAAGATGGATTTTCCACTTCCAAATCTTGTCAGGGAAGACCAGAAAATCTCCAATCGGGTTTGGAGGCCATTTATCACAAGTTTGAGAATAAGTGTCGTGAAGCGGAAATAGAACAAACCAAATTAAAACAACCCTATGAAACAGAATTAAAAGGAAAAAAAACCATTTTACTGAACAAAGGTGAAGAATTGTCAAGGGAGAAAAAAAGATTGGAAGATGTAGAGGAAAAAATAGAAAAACTTAAGAGCGACATAGTGAATGTGCGGAGAAATCCCCATGATTATGGTATTCCCGTGGATAGACGATCATCATCTAAGTTTTGGATAGGTTTGGTGCTATTAGCCTTTTTGACTGTCTATACCTTTATCTTTTATATTTCTACTTCTTTCTCCGCCTTCTTCAGGACTTTTGATCCTTCTGTGGAACTTTTTGGTGGAATGTTCTACCCCCAGGCTCTTCAAGAAGCCTATGATGCTGGTTACTTGGAACTAGGTTTTATCCTCTTTATACCTTTTGTTTTCTTCGGATTAGGGTATTTAATCCATATGTTCTGGCATAAACCAACCGTTGGTAATATTATTAAAGTAGTAATGCTTTTCGTAACCACTTTCATTTTTGATGCCCTCCTGGCCTACCTTATTGATGAAAAGCTATACAACCTAAACAAAACATTCGAAGATCCAGACTTTTCCATATCCCTTGCATTAAGTAGTCCTAGTTTTTGGGTCATCATTTTCGCAGGCTTTGTATCCTACGTTATTTGGGGGCTTGTTTTTGACTTCGTCATGAAAGAGCATTCGGACAGGGATAAAATTCAAAATTTTGTTGTCTCCCTAGAGCAGGAAATAAATAATCATCTGCAAAGTATACAAAAATACAAGCAAATTATAGAAACGGTAGAGAACGTAATTAGCGATATAAAGGTTAGATGTACGGAATTGGAAAACATAATTGAAGGGTTTATTCTTCCAATTCGAAATTACAAGGCCCTTTCCTCCGAATACCTTCAAGGTTGGCAAGAATGTATTTCTTCACAAATTGCTTTGGGACATGATGAAACCAAGGCTTATTTAAATGAATGCAGGGCTGTCTATGATACCCATATAAAAGAATTGGATTTGGACACGGACACCTACCAGAATAAAGTTTATTCCAAAACACTATAAAATGAAAAAAATAATTTATCTATTCTCTTCGATCCTATTTACCATTTTTTGTGTTTCATGCAAATCGGAAGAAAACAGCACTCAAAAGAAAGACGAAAACCCCAGAACAGAGGCCACTGGTCCTTGCCCAAGGTATATTTTAGAAAACAAGAAGAACAATTTAAACATAAGCGTTTTTCTGGATTTATCGGATAGGATTACCGAGCCAAAAATCATTCAAAAAGACATTGAGTATCTTCAAAGTATTTCCGAAGCTTTTACAGACCATGTAAAAACAAAAAAGCTTATTCTTTTACAAGATAAAATCCAACTCTATTTCAATCCAGAACCAACAAATAATGTAATAAACAATATTGCAGAAAAATTACATATTGAATTCGATAAGAACTCATCTAAAGCTAAAATTGAAGAAACCCAAAATCTGTATGCACAAGAGCCGTTGAAACTTTACGAGCTGGCACAGGCAGATTTTAAAGAAGCTAAGGACTATCCAGGATCAGACATATGGCGTTTTTTTAAAGATAATGTAAAAGACTATACCATAAGTGATTGCCACCGTAATTTACTAGTCATATTGACCGACGGATATATGTATCATAAGAATACGCAGATGACGGAAGATAATAAGACATCATTCCTGACCCCTAATTCTTTGGCCAGACTACCATTAAATAATTCAGCTTTTGTAAAAACTATAGATGAAAAAGAGTTCGGCTTTATTAAAGCAACGGATGGGTTGGAAGATTTGGAAGTACTGGTAATTGGTATACATGATGCCAATCCAAATAACCCATATGCCATGGACATTATTAGGGCCTATTGGGAAAATTGGTTTACGGAAATGGGTGTAGAAACGTATAAAATTCAGAATGCGGATTTAGCCTCAAACGTGGATAAGGTAATTAAGAACTTTCTGAATCCTTAACTTAAAAATACTCCAGAAAAATGCACTTGAAGAACCTAATTATTTTGGCAACCATTTTTCAAATCAATTTATGCTATACGCAAAATTGTGTTGGTAGTTATCCTATTTACTACACAGAAGATGCTATTAAGATTTTTCAAAATATGGATTCGGAATCTGCGGTACTTAAAGTAGTTCCAAAAGGTGAAGCTGTTAAGGTTTTGAGTTCATTTTTTGGTAGCACAACAGGATTCTGGAAAATCTGTTGGAATGGATTGACAGGTTATTCGTTTAAAAATCGATTAACTTTAAACAAAACCAGTGACAATGATTCATTCTCAAAAAATACACCATTAGCTGACCAAGAATTAAAGTTTAATCCATTTTTAGGTCAAACTTCTACTGCCGTTAACTTCCGTACTGGTCCATCTTCTTCTTATTCTAAGATAACAACTTTAGCCCCAGGAAGTACTTTATATGTATATTCAAATGAAACTATCGATGGTTATTATAAAGCGATAGATATCATGTCCAATGAAATTGGTTGGGTCCATAATAAATATGTTATTTATGCTGAAGCTATTGAAGTTAATGAAACTGGCATGTTTCAAAGTACTGGGTATTCTTCAAATTATAATTCTGAAGTTAATGTTGAAAATAAATCCTCTTACACAATAAAATTAATTGTCGATTCTGAGACATTTATTTTAAGTCCAAACACAACCAAAATGTTAAATATAAATCCTGGAAGAAAATATTATATAGCATCCGCACCTGGAGTTATTCCGGCATCAGGTTATCAAACATTTGAATCAAATAATGGCTATGAATGGTCTTTTTGGGTTTCAACCTCTAGGCATTAAATTCAAACATCCAATCTTGAGGATTAATCTAAGTAAAAACGTTTTGCAAGGCGACCCATGGATATATAAAACTTTCAAGATTGATAATTTAGTTCGAACTACTATTTTGAAATCACTTATAAGTAATCGTATATTTAACCGAAAGGTTATTTGTTGAATTTTCCCTCATTACAGCAAATTAATTCTATGGTGCTAAATGTTTATCCCGATGTAATAAAAACATCTATTGAAGGAGTATAATCAATGAATAAATCAAGACTTTCCGAAAGAGACGTCTGCTCAAAATTTATTGCCCCTGCAATTCAAAAAGCCGGCTGGAATATGCGTACTCAAGTTCGGGAAGAGATTTCTTTCACTGATGGTCGCATCATAGTCCAAGGTAAATTATATACGCGTGGCAAAAGGAAACGAGCCGACTATATTTTGTACTACAAACCAAATATTCCAATTGCCATTATAGAGGCCAAGGATAACAATCATAATGTTGGTGATGGTATGCAGCAAGCTTTGGAATATTCGGAGATTTTACAAATACCTTTTGTCTTTACTTCTAATGGAGATTCGTTCGTATTCCATGATAAAACAAAATTGTCGGGTAATGTCGAAGAGGAAATAAGTTTAGACGATTTTCCTTCACCGGAAATCCTTTGGAAAAAATATAGTGATTTTATAGGATTGGATAACCCGGAGGTTCAGGAGGTAGTAACACAAGATTATTATGCCGATGATAGCGGAATGTCTCCAAGGTATTATCAGCAAAATGCTATCAACCGTACTGTTGAAGCCATAGCAAAAGGACAAAACCGAATCCTATTGGTCATGGCCACGGGCACAGGAAAAACGTATACGGCTTTTAATATTATTTGGCGACTTTGGAAAAACGGCATCAAAAAGCGCATCCTTTTTTTAGCGGACAGAAATGCACTTTTAACGCAAACGAAGAATGGAGATTTTTCACCCTTTGGTAATGATATCATGCACATCATCAAAAACCGAAAAATTGATAAATCCTATCAAATTTATTTTGCTTTATATCAAGGTTTGACTAGTACTGATGAGTCAAAAAACGCCTACAAAGAGTTCAGTAGAGATTTCTTCGATTTAGTAGTTATCGATGAGTGTCATCGTGGCTCAGCTTCTGAAGCCTCTGCGTGGCGAGAAGTTTTGGATTATTTTGAAAGTGCTACCCAAATTGGGTTAACAGCCACGCCCAAGGAAACCAAGGATGTTTCCAATATGGAATACTTTGGAGAACCTGTTTACACCTATTCTTTAAAGCAAGGTATTGATGACGGATTTTTAGCTCCATATAAGGTAGTTCGCATTAGTATGAATGTCGATGAAGGCTGGCGACCAACAGCTGGTCTAATTGATAAATATGGCAACGAAGTACAAGACCGGATTTATAATTTAAAGGACTATGATAGAAATTTAGTTATTGACGAACGTACTATTGAAGTTGCCAAGAAAATTACAGAATACCTTAAGGCAACAGACCGATTTGCCAAAACCATTGTATTCTGCACCGATATAGATCATGCTAACCGAATGAGGCAAGCTTTAATTAATGAAAATGCCGATTTAGTAGCAAAACATTGGAATTACTGTGTCAAGATTACAGGTGATGATGAAGTTGGAAAACAGGAACTGGACAATTTTACAGATGTGGAAGAACGCTTTCCTGTTATCGCAACAACTTCCAAAATGTTGACTACGGGGATTGATACTAAGATGGTAAAGTTTATTGTTTTAGAATCAAATATCAACTCCGTAACTGAGTTCAAACAAATAATTGGACGAGGGACGCGAATACGGGAAGCTGAGGGTAAGGTCTTTTTTACGATTATGGATTTTAGAAAGGCCACCAATAACTTTGCGAGACCAGATTTTGATGGTGACCCAGTCCAAATCTATGAGCCAACCGAGGAAGATACCGTAGTACCCCCTGACATTGAAGAGATAGAATCAGATACGGAAATAGATGGGGATTTAGGAGGTTTCGTTCCTAGGGCCGTACCAAATATTGATATCGACGAAGAAGAGGATGAGGTTAAAAAATATTATGTCAATAATATTAAGGTAATGGTAGCCAACGAACGGGTCCAGTACTACGGCAAGAATGGGAAGCTCATCACGGAGTCACTTAAAGACTATACCAAATCCAATATTAAAAATGAGTACAGGTCTTTGGACGAGTTCATTCAAAAATGGAATACAACGGATAATAAGGAAGAGTTGTTGACAGAGCTATCGGAGCATGGTATACTTGTCGAAGCGCTTAAGGAAGAAATTGGACTGGACCTTGACCCCTTTGATTTGATTTGTCATGTAGCTTATGACCAACCCCCGTTAACCAAACAAGAACGTGCGAATAATGTGCGTAAACGAAATTACTTTACAAAATACGGAAATACGGCTCAAAGAATTTTACTTACCCTTTTGGATAAATATGAACAAGAAGGCATTCTTTCCATAGAAAAAGGTTCTGTATTAAAAGTGCAACCATTAAGCCAAATGGGTTCTCCCGTAGAATTGGTTAGAGCTTTTGGAAAGAAGAAGGACTTTGAAAAAGCCATTCAAGAATTGGAGAACGAAATTTATAAAGAAGGAGCATAAAACAATTAAATAATAAATGAGCAACATTACAACCAACATAAAAGGCATTCGCGATATCATGAGGAAGGACACCGGAGTAGACGGAGATGCACAGCGTATCTCACAAATGGTTTGGATGCTCTTCATGAAAATATTTGCCGATAAAGAAGAAGAATGGGAAATCACCATAGACGATTACGAAAGCCCAATTCCAGAAAACCTCAAATGGCAAAACTGGGCAGAAGATGATGAAGGCCTTACAGGCGATGCCTTAATGGACTTTATCAATAACGAGCTATTTCCAGCCTTAAAGGAACTCGATATTACCATAAGTCCACAAGCCAAAATCATCCGTTCGGTATTTGAGGATACCTACAACTACATGAAAAACGGAACCCTGTTCCGTCAGGTAATTAACGAGATTGACAAAATCGATTTCAACAGTTCTGAAGACCGACATCTCTTTAACGACATTTACGAAACCATTTTAAAAGAACTGCAATCTGCTGGTAGCTCTGGTGAATATTACACACCAAGAGCCGTTACCCAATTTATGGTAGATATCATCAATCCGCAATTGGGTGAAACCGTACTCGACCCAGCTTGTGGTACAGGTGGCTTTCTAACTTGTACCATAGACCATATGCGGAATCAGGTAAAAACACCACAAGACCGCGATGTCTTGCAACGTGCCATAAGAGGTATTGAGAAAAAACCTTTACCACATTTATTGTGCACCACCAACCTCATGTTGCATGGTTTTGATTTACCGGCTGTAAATCGTGGTAACTATCTAAACAAACCCTATGCCGATTGGGGCAGCAAAGACAAGGTAGATGTGATTCTCACCAATCCACCATTTGGTGGCGTTTAAGAAGATGGTACCGAAACCAATTTCCCAAGCAAATTTAGAACCAAGGAAACGGCCGACTTGTTCCTGGCATTGATTATTAAACTATTAAAGTCTAACGGACGCTCTGCTGTGGTCTTACCAGATGGCACCTTGTTTGGCGAAGGCGTAAAAACCAGACTCAAACAAGAATTGCTGGAGCGTTGCAACCTACATACCATAGTGCGTTTACCCAATGGTGTGTTTAACCCATACACAGGCATTAAGACCAATCTGTTGTTTTTTGAAAAAGGCACACCAACCAAAGAAGTCTGGTATTTTGAACATCCTTATCCTGAAGGCGTAAAAAGCTATAACAAAACCAAGCCGATTCACATTAAGGAGTTTGATTTAGAAAAGAACTGGTGGAACAATCGTCAAGAAAACAAATATGCTTGGAAGGTTTCTGTGGAAGACATTATTGCCCGAAACTACAATCTGGACATTAAAAACCCACATCAGGAAGTAGACGATTTAGCCTCACCAGAAGGACTATTAGAACAATACAATACTTCTGAAATACAGATTGAAAGCATCCAACAAAAAATCATGAATGTCATTAACGACGCCTTAAACTAAAAACCAACTTGTCATTCTGAACTTGTTTCAGAATCTCTAAATATGAAACACCTCTTACAACATTTTAAAACCCTAACCAAGCATCCACAAAATGCCGAAGAGCTAAAAGGCTTAATTCTTCAATTGGCGATTCAAGGAAAGCTGACTGAAAACTGGCGACAAGAAAACCCAAACGTAGAATCAGCCTCAAACCTCTTGAAAAGGATAAAGGCGGAAAAACAAAAACTGATTGAAGATAAGATAATTAAAAAAGCGAGGGAATCAGGAGAAATAGATGTAAGCGAGAAATTCGAAATCTTTCCGTTGAACTGGGAACAAGCAAAACTTGTTGACCTTGGTTTTTCCACAAAATTGGCTGGTTTTGAAAATTCAAAATATGTAAGATTAAAAGATGAGGGTGAAGTGCCTGTGATAATGGCCCGAAACATTAGAAAGAATAAAATAAAGGAAGAAAAGGTTAAGTACATTGACCTCAAGACATCGCTTTTACTTGAACGTTCAGCATTAACGAAACCCTCATTATTGATTACTTCTATTGGTGCTGGTATAGGTGATGTGGCAATTTTTGACAAAGAAGAAAGATGGCATTTAGCCCCAAATACAGCAAAGGTTGAACTTTTTAATGAGCATAATGAAAATTTGAACATTGTTTATGTTCTTTATTATCTACTATCACCAATTGGGCAAAAGGAAATATTTAAATCAGTAACAACAACGGCTCAACCAAGTTTAGCCACAAAAGCCATTCGTGACGTCATTGTTGGTATCCCACCACTCGAAGAACAAAAAGCCATTGTAGCAATTGTCGATGAACTGTTTAAAGAAGTTGAGCAATTAGAAGAGCAAACCAAAAACAGCATCCAACTCAAAGAAGATTTTGTCACCTCGGCATTACAACGCTTAACTGAAGCAGACAACATCTACGAAGAATGGCAGTTTTTACAAACCCATTTTACCGAGTTCTTTACCGAAAAATCAACCATAAAACAACTGCGGGAAACCCTATTGCAATTGGCCGTTCAAGGGAAGTTGACGTCTAATTGGCGTGCAACCAATTATTCCTCCCTTGGGGGAGGTGCCGAAGGCGGAGGGGGTATTGAACCCGCCAGCGAACTCCTAAAACGCATTCAAACCGAAAAAAAAGCCCTTATAGCCCAAAAGAAAGTCAAAAAAGAAAAACCCTTGCCGCCCATAGAAGACCACGAAAAACCCTATGATTTACCGAAGGGTTGGGTTTGGTGTAGGTTTCAAGATTTAATGAAGGATTTAAGATATGGCACTTCTAAAAAATGTGATTATAATTTAGGAAACAATCCAGTATTGAGAATACCCAACATCTCGAATGGTAGAATTGATTTTGAGGATATTAAATCTACAAATTTGAGTGATAAAGAGTTAAGAGATTTATCGCTATTAAATAATGATTTACTGTTAATTCGTTCTAATGGGAGTGTTGCATTGGTTGGAAGAAGTGCAGTAGTTGAAAATATTGACGATGGATATTCATTTGCAGGATATTTAGTTCGAGTGAGGGTTTTTAAGGATTATATATCATCTAGATTTCTTCATTTAATATTAGAAAGTCCATCTATAAGGAAATCAATAGAAGGTCCAATAAGAACAACAAGTGGAGTGAAAAATATTAATAGCACAGAAATATCTCAATTAGTCTTTGCAATTCCACCACTCGAAGAACAAAAAGCCATTGTAAAGAAGGTCAATAGTTTAATGGCCTTATGCGATAGTTTAGAAGAACATATAGAAAACAGCCAAACCCATATAGAGCAATTGATGCAAAGTTGTTTGAGGGAGGTTTTTGAAAATTCAAATTAGAGAAATGAATGCATCACCCTATTTAAAGCATGAAAACCGTTTGGCAGAAGTCATTGCCGCTATCCAGGTCATGGGAAAATATCGATTTTACAAACTTGATTTCAGCAAATGGGCCGATCGAATATCGGGTGATGAAAATGAAGCCAAAAGATGGCAAAACGTATTTATTGAGCATCCCGAATTTTTTAGGATAGACCAAACCAAAAAGAAAGCTTCCCTAGTTTGGAGACGGAATCTCCCCAAAGATTATAATGTGGATACTAGAAATGAAATTACAAAGAAAGATTTCCTGGCGCTTTCGGATGATGATAAAGCCAGAATTTCAAGGAGACCATTAAGCAATAGTGATATATGTATGCTTATAGAGTCGGCTATAAATTTACATGCCAGAGCCTTACAACAAAAGCAGGATAGAAGGTGGTGGATTCCATTAACCATAGGATTAGTTTTGGGAATTATTCCATTTGTTATAGATAAGATTCTTGAGATTATATAGGAGTTAATAAATAATCAAGAATTGGAAATAATCTTATAAAACGAATTTTCAAAAATGACCTTTCACGAACTAATATTGGGCAAGCTACTGGAATACAGAGAGCAAAATCCAATTTTTAATTTTATCGCAAGGCAGCGAACGGGAAAGTCCAATAGATTGGAAAATGGGTATTGGTTTCCAGGAAATAATCAATATGCTTTTGTAGGTTTGGTAAATGCCAATGGCGGAAGTAAAAAAACCAAAAGTGTTGGCATAGCCATTAGCCCTACTGAAGATGAATTTTCTTGTGATCTGGAGGTTGCCTTTAGTGAGGAAAAAGATGAAGTTCTAATTGAAGCTTATCAGGCACTGGTAAAAAATATTTCCGGATTGGAATACAAGGGCAATTCAAATTACAAATTGCATATCGGTAATGTAAAACGTGATGACTTCTCCAACTTATTTGAATTTTTAAACAAACACTATTCAGAAATCATCAATGAATTTCTTATTAGAGATAAGAGCTCCGTACTTATTGATGATAAAAAATTCGAAGAAATATTAGCCAATATCAATACGTACAGGAATAATCCTAATTACACAGAAAGCAATCTAAAAGCAAAAATGTCGGACAAAAACTTAAATCAAATCCTGTACGGACCTCCAGGAACAGGTAAAACGTTTAAAACAAAGAGCATTGCCCTCCAACTTACAGGTGTTGAGACTACAGGTCTTACTCGAAAGGAAATTCAATCTGAGTTCACTAGGAAAGTAAGTGAAGGTCAAATAGTGTTTACCACATTTCATCAAAGTATGTCCTATGAAGACTTTATGGAGGGAATTAAACCGGTCACAGATGATCAGAATATTTCGTATCCCGTAAAATCTGGCATTTTCAAAATTATCTCCGAAAAGGCCGAGGATAGTTTTATGGATACCAACAAAGGGTCATCCATGCAATTGGCATTTGATGAAGCTTTCCAAAAATTAAAAGAGGAATGGGAAGAAGATGCTGATATGAAATTTCCATTGAAAACAGATGGCTATGACTTTACCATTACTGGATTCACTGATAAATCCATTCAATTTAGAAAATCAAGTGGCGGAACGGGTCATACATTAAGTATCTCAACGTTAAGAGAGGGCTATTATAATACAAGGGAAATAAGAGAAACCGGGGTAGGAATATATTATCCAGGTATTCTTAAAAAATTAAAAAGCTATCAACCAGAGGCCAATACTATACAGAAAAAACCGAAGAATTTTGTACTCATAATCGATGAAATAAACAGGGGGAATGTTTCGTCTATTTTTGGAGAATTGATTACACTGTTAGAGCCCGATAAAAGATTGGGGAAACCGGAGGAGATTAAATTAGAACTTCCCTATTCAAAAGGTGAACTATTTGGTGTACCACCCAACCTTTATATCATAGGAACTATGAATACCGCCGATAGAAGTGTAGAAGCTTTGGACACTGCCCTTAGAAGACGCTTTGTCTTTGAGGAAGTGATGCCAGACCCTACCCTACTTTCAGATATCACGTTTGAAAACTTCAATCTCCAAGAGGTACTTGCCATCATTAATAGTCGTATAGAAGTGCTTTTAGATCGAGATCATACCATAGGTCATTCCTATTTTATAAAATTAAATAGTGGAGATTTTGAAAAACTAAAACAAGTCTTTGAAAACAACATCATTCCCCTACTCCAAGAATACTTCTATAATGACTATCAAAAAATTGCCTTAGTGCTTGGACCCGGATTTGTCGAAGAGATCAGTTCAAAGGACATTAGCTTTCCCTCTTTTAAATCTATTGATAATCCAGAGGTCACTCCCACTTTTCAACTAAAAAAGGAAATTGATATCGAGATTGCAGTACAACAACTTCTTTTAAAATTTGATGCCCCAGCCTAGAAGTATCATATCGGTCTATGAGTATCAGAAGCTGCACTACGGCAAAGAATATGACACCGTAAGGTTCAAAGAGGCGCATTTTAATGCTTTAGTGAAACTTAATGAGCTTTACAATAATCAATATTTTACTGTTATCCACAAAGGAATCAAATTCAGTAATTATGTGGGTGTCATTCAAGTGGATAGCCTAACCATTCAAATTCTTCCTAAAATAGATAATGGAAAGGATAAAACGTCACTTTGGAGGGACGTGTTGATTGAAATGCTTAGATGCACCAAAAAGCTAAAAGTAAATAAAGTTGGACATGCCAATGTCAATAAACAACAAATCCATTTACTTGATATTTATTTTGAGTGGTTTCTCAATGAAGTAAAATTGTTACAGAGGCAAGGGTTCATTAAGAAATACTACAAACAGACCATGAATGTAAAAGCCTTTAAAGGAAAATTGGAGTTCGAAGGTCACCTTCAAAAGAACTTAGTTCACAAAGAGCGTTTCTTTACGACCCATCAGGTATACGGCACCAATCACTTAGAGCATCAAATTCTTAATATTGCACTTGATATCATAGAACATTTTTCTAAAGGATCTTACCTATATGCCAAGTGCAAAACCGTTCAACTGGATTTTCCGGATGTTGATTTGGTAAAACCTAATTCCAAGCTATTTTCCAAATTGGTCTACTCTAGAAAGAACCAAGCATACAAACCGGCCCTAGAAATAGCCAGGTTCATTATTTTAAATTTTGCCCCAAACATTGCGGCTGGTCAAGAAAATATGTTGGCGCTACTGTTTGATATGAACAGTCTCTGGGAAGAATATGTTTTAGCCCAATTAAAGTCTCAAAACATAGAGGGTTTAAAAGTTTATGGCCAGTCGTCTAAGCGATTTTGGGATACTATTTCCATACGTCCTGATATCGTATTGGAATATAAGGGTGAAACTTTCACAATTGACACCAAATGGAAAAACATAGGTGGTAATAAACCATCTACCAATGATCTGAGACAGATGTACGTATATAATAAGTATTGGTCTTCTGGAAAAGCCTTGTTGCTATATCCTGGATTAAAAACAGTACCTCCCACCTTCATTCCTTTTGAAGATTCAGTAAATCAAGAATGTGGTATCGGCTGTATAAATATTCTTGAAGGTGAAAAGCTTAAAAAAGATATTGGAGGGGAGATTTTGGGGTGGTTAAAGCAAAATAGCTCATACAACAACAAAATATAACCTCCCTACACAAAAATTAAAAGAGTTGAGAGGCGACAAGGGATTTTGAATTAGAAATAAAAAAATTTTACAATGAATCTTTAGAGCAAGTGTTGTATCAATCCGCTGGATTTAGCCAATAGTTAACATTACTTTATTTATATTTTATTTTAAAAAACTCCTCCCAAATTCTAACACTTCCAATATGCTTGCCTATGATATCATTGTGAAGATTTTTACTAATTAACTGCAAAGTACATTCCCCGGTCTTAAGATCAAAATCGTCTAAATGATGCCATACATGGGTGTTTTTAAAAGTGTTGGGATCAATCTTTATATTGTATAGTTCTTCCAACATGCGAATGGCCAACCGGTCATCATTTGCCCTACAACCAGTCATTTTTATTTTGATTTGCATTGGATTTCCGTCAATCCTATGAACCCAATCTGAAAGGTCAGGTGCAAATTTATTTATACCTACGGGCAAATCAATACCATATTTTTCTAAAACCATTGCAGCATCAAATGCATTAACAGTTGGTGCCTCAATTGCATCAATCAATTGACGCCTTGTTAATTCCAATACTTCCTCTGACATTTCTGCTATGGCCCTATAACTACGCATAAAAATTGGCATTTCTTCAGGTGTCAATCTAGCTAATGCATATCCCAAAGGATGAATAAGGTCTGCATTTTTACTCATAATAAGACCTCTTACATCATGAAAGCTAATACCATATTTGTTCAGAAATAGATAGTCATAAGTTTCTACAGGAATTGCATCATAAAATGAATCTGTAATTCTAAAGAAATCATCCAACTTCTTTTTAGTAAAACGCTCAAAGAAACTCATCACCGTTTCATCCATTCGGTTAGTCCATAACCTAAGGCCCCTATATTTAAGGTGATTCGTTGATCGCTCTATAGCAATATCAAAACATCCCATAGATTAAATTTTAGAGCATACATGACAAGCATCATCTCCATATCTCGTAATAGCAAGACCTAAATCCTCAAAAATTTCATAGAGGGCATCGGGCAATTTAAGTTTCTTTAGAATTGCCTTTATAAAAGCTTCCGTTTCCTTAATACCTTTTGACAACGCTTCAAAAAAGTCATCTATCAATTTTTTAAATTGTGTGACACCTTGATTCAATACTCTTAAAATGTAATTGAATAACTTGAGAATAGATTCAATAATTGACTTCCCTGTTATAGCCAATTTAGCAATACCTTGTTGTACCATAGTTTTAAGAAGTGTACCCAGTGTTTTGAACTTAGATAGAAAAGACATGACTGGTACAGCAGAAGAAGTACCCCCTGTTGCAGGAAAACCGATAATACCCACGGCAAGCTCTACAACAAAACCCGCAAACGAACCTAAAAAATATGCTACCTGCTCCAGTGAAATCTTAAAGCCCGAAGCCATTGCTGTAAAATCAAACGTTAAGATCCCATTGTAAATGGACGAAATTGCTCCTGAAATGAGAGCATCAAATTCTATTTCAAAAATAGCTTGATATGTCTCATCAATAAATTCTAAAATATCAGAGATATTCTCAACCATACCCACAGCACTCTTATAACCCAAGGCCAGACCTTTAAATAAATAGCCAACCAAATCGACAAGACCTAATACCGCCTCAATCAATGCGTTCCATAAACCGCAATAAAATGCATTTATTAAGTTCAAGGCTTTTTCTCCTAATGCAATCAATTGCGGTACTACTTGACTACAAGAATCAATCAACTTAGTGAATCCCATATCGATAATCATTTCAAATTTCTTAAGCACATTGGTAAGATCCTTTGTTGAAATGTAACCCAGGCCTTTCAATTTATGAAGTTTCTTGAGTTTGCCCCTAGCCCTTTGTTTTTCTTTCTTCAATGACTTTTCTAGCAACGCTGTTAACTCCTCTACTCCAGATTGCATTTGGGCTCCTGAATACTCAATTATTTCGTGGGTATATGGTAACAAAAAAGGTTTAAAGTTGGAATTGTCAATATCTTTGCCATCATCGGTTTGTTGCTTTTCAGGGTTCCAGCGGTATTCGTCTATTCTAATGTAGCGGACCACTCCGGTTGCCATTAATATTGCATCCCCTATTTCGTCATAAATCCACGCACCCAGCCCATATGCTTTACTGAAAATACCAACCAATGTTCTTACAAAACCAAAATTCTTGATTTCAACTCTACCTTTATCCATCAATTCTTTTAGTTCTTTTTTTGTTAGATCAATATTCAAACCTGTCCGCTGGACCTCATTGAGGAGGTTTTTATATTCCTTTTTGAACCAATTTTTCAAAACACCCTTTACTTTAGCACCGGCAAAAACCTGGATAATCAAATCACCCTCTTCGTCTTCTTCCATAACCCCTCCTACCTTAGAAGAAGAAAAACGTGGGCTAAAACCATCAGTAGCATTATCCTCAATGAACAAAGTAAGCTCATATTGGTCCGCCTCATAGTTCTCAACAACTTCCTTTAAATAGGATACATCATGAGAAACGAAAATGCTCATTTTGAAGTTTTCTTTTATTATTTCACCTTCGTCCAGAATTCCATTTTTATTGGTATCGTCCCATTCGATAAGCTGCTGTACAAAGGCATAGCCCCTATTGTTCGCATCTGGATACATATCAAAACTACCTGCCCTTATTGGCTCTACACCCTGAAAAAAAATATTTTGTAGGTCTGTTCCATTCCTAACAAACGGGGCATCCTTAAAACCACTTTCAAATCTTGGTGGTCCCATGTATTTTGCCATAATCTATGCTTCTATATTATCTTTTGGAACTCCCAATAAATTTTTGGACCCTCTCAGCAAAGTATCGACCTCTCCTTCTAGTTTGTTGCAACAGGGCAATCCTTCATCTTCCAGGAATACGGAATCACCTTGAATAATTGTTAAAGTTGTAGGGATTCTTGTCTCCCATTGTTCTTCTACCTCGCTTTCTGGTTCTGCAATCTCTTGGTCAATTGATAAATAAAGGTCATCATCTGTATCAAGAACCATATCACCTCCGTTCCATATTTTTCCAGTTTCAAAATATAGATTCACTGCATTGTGAAATCCTTCTCTTACTGGAACCACCATTCTAGCCATACCACTTTGTAAAAAACCTTGGAAAATAGAATCGTTTGCATCTTGAATCTTTAATAAATCCGACCAATCACATTTGTCAGCCCAGTAATATGGGTAAAATAAATAAGCCATTAATTTCCAATCAAAAGCTTGTTCAAAGAATTTTACATGGGAGGAATATTTTTCCCATGTCGTGGTTTGATTTACACTTGGAGCGCAAGAATCATCAGTATAAAACCCTTGACCCATTTCAAAAGAATCGGGATTATTTATAAAAGGTTCTGTTAGCATTTCCAAAGCGACTCTCTTAAGTTCTCTTTGCTCAATGGCACGGTTCTCCTTTGGATTTCTAGAACCCGCCGACTCAAGGGATTCTTGTTCCTTGGCAGCTTCTTCTTCTTTTACAGCATTATATTCTGAAAGTTCAGCTTCATAAGCATCCAAAAGCTCATTGTAAACCCCAGTTTGCCAGTCGAGATAAGTTTCTTCAGATATTTCAGCGGTCAACACGACGCTTACATTAAAGGATAAGGTGCGGTTACCAGTTATCTTAACATCAATTGTTTGGCTTAACTCAGGGTCATATTCCAAATCACCATTTGTTATATTATAGACCCTATCATTGTTGCCATTTGTCTGAATATTTTTGGACCATGATTCACCCCCTACATCCACCTTCCAGTGAGTACCTTCACTGTTTCTTGCATCATGCCTAAAGCTACCAGTGATTTTAGCCTTTTTACAGACATAATCTGAAGGTATTGCCATGGTTCCACCATCATCGAAGGATGTGGTTTTATCCAATTCACCTTGATTTGCGAAACTCTTTGTAATACTTGTGGTTTTGGCTGGTGGACCAGCAACAGAAATTCCATAATTACTCGCTAGAGTTTCATAAAAAGCATTTTCATTGAAGTCATCTTCGTAATCATCGTTTAGGTCTTTTCCAATATCCTCTGGCAAATACCCTTCTATGTCCGAAGGAGCATTTACACCAAAATCCCTAGGGTGTTTTGGAGCATTTGGATCGATTGGAGGCGTATTTGTATCATTTGGATTTTCCTCCTTTGGAATAATACCCAAAACCTTCTCTCTATAGAACTTTGCAGGTTCAGGAATTAAGAACTCAACCATTAAGCGAGCCCCATAATTTACCAAACGATTAGTATATATAATATCCACCCACCTATATACACCCGTAACGTGTTGGTCCCCCTCCCTATTGTCATAACCATGTCTATTGTTTTCCTCAAATTCTTGGAGGATTTTACTGGTTCTTTTTTGACTTGTTTTTTGTAAAATCCTTTCCGAAGCAGTCCTTGTTATTTCCTCCGCAAAGGTCTTAGCTTCTGAATCCGAGTCAGAGGCAGCAGATGAAGTAGCATAATCTGCATAGGCATCTGCACTTAACTCTACACCGTAGTATTTTCCACTAGCTCCTACAGAAGCACCAATTCCTAAATTATTCGTTTTATCGAGGACCTTAGAAACTTCTGTTTGCATCTCGTTCCTAACCGTAGTTGCCGTATCTTCTTTATTCTCAATTTCAAATTCGGTGGTATCCTCAGTGCCTGTTTCGGTTGATGTCAAGCTCCTGGTATGTCGTTCTTTATACTCGCGAGCCATTATATTCTCAATTCTCGACACCTCTCCCGGAACGTAGCAGCAAACCTCTTGTTCCACTCGTCTGAATATACCAACACCTACTCTGTTTACACCATATAATGGAGCACCTTCTTCCCCGATTACCAAATCATCAAGACCTCCTCCGTCAGTCTCTGAGTCTGAAACCGCGGTATTTTCACAGCTAATTACTTTTCCATCTTCGATTCGTGCACTTACATTAATTTCTACCTCTTTACCATTCGTCAACCAAAGAGAACCTTCTATTTGGAACAAAGAAGTTTGGTCAATTACTGTGCTAGATTCCGGAAATAGTCTTACTGTCTTAAACTGGGAATTCATTGCTATTTCTCCTAAGTCTTGGGATGAAGCAATATTCTTATTGTTTTGCTTTAGGGATAACTGGGTTTTATCAAAGTCTATATGCTTATTAGGTACTTTCAAGGTCAATACAAAATCTACCGATTTCCCTACACTATCAAATCGTATAACAAAACAATAATCGTCTATTCTATTTGCCAAATCAGGCGATCTAAGACGTTTCTCTTCGGCCACAGCATCCCTGTAAGTTCTATTTTCCTCTGAAACTTCGTTATTAACAAATCGATACACCTTATTCAAAGGTTGATTTGAATAGGCAGGACTTGAAATAGTTTTTTTGACATTTGGAGATAATTCATTTATTCCTTCTAGTAATTTGATAGATTCCTTGGTCGTCATGCGTCTTAGACTTGGATTACTACTGAAAGCTTTTCTTAAATAATCCTTTGTTTCGTTTAATTCACTTCTACGTACTTTCGAAATAGCTATATTTTGATTTCTTAAAAGTCGGGAAGTGTCTATTTTCCTATTTTCTGGTTTAACCCTATTCCTTAGACTGTTACTTTTAACTGCTTTAGAATTCGTAAATGCCTTAGGAATTATCAACTTGGCATTAGCTATTCTTTTAATTAAGATTTCCAGCCTATCCTGATCCGTCTTTAGTTTTTTGTAATCGCCATAAATATCATTGGCAAGTTGCCTTAAGTTTCCCCTTTTTACTTGTTTAATAAAATTATTCGCAATAATCATAATAGAGCTTGCCTGCCTAAGAGTGGGATTGTTGTTTTTGATACATTGATTATAGAATTCATCCCACAGAACATATTCGATTTGTGCTGGCAACGTATTTAATTGATTTGCCCTATTAACTAATTCCTCAGCCCCGAGATTGGATTTTCTTTTATTCAACCAAAGCCCAAAATCATATATCTCTGTACTTAGATTACGAATTTCAGAATATCTTGATTTTGGTATATAGGATTCGGATACCTTCTTCATTTGTTCTCTAGATTTTTTAAGAGAATCATTTGTGTCAGAAGACAAAAATTTGCTTTTAGATGGATTAGGATGGTAAACAAAACCTAATTCCTTTTTTTGAGGGTCAATTAGCTGTGGAGTTCTTAGCGTAATAAAACGAAATAAATCTGTAACAATGGGTTTTGGTTCTTTGGACACGATATAAGTATTTAAATTAAAAATTTTTAAATCTTCAATTAAAGTACTTTGAATGATATAGTCTTACCATGAAATTTTTACTTGTTGTTACTATTATTGTATAAATGGAATTGGAAAATTAAAAATTGACAATATTCAAATAATATAATATTGATAGTTTTTTGGTTTAGATATAATTATAAACTTTAAGACAACGTTGCTAAAATGAAATCTTGGATTAAATATGGGATACCCAAAAAGAATTAAATTTTATAAAAGATTCAAAAAATAATTTTAAAAATTTTAACTTGGGGTTTAATTATAAAATCAGAGCACACGCTGCCGCATACGATTTTGGCGAAAAATTGAACATAAACCTCTGGAAAGCCCCGTAAATAGGGATAAAATCCAAATTCATAACCCGGAGGCCGAGGGTTCAAGTCCCTCTCTCGCTACATAATAGACCGTTGACAATGAATTACTTCCATTCATTTTCAACGGTTTCTTTTTTTGGTGATTACCGTATACTGTAGTTGATGCGGTTACTAAATAAATAAAATACTGTTATTCTGTACTTTACAAATCTAAAACCGTCGGGTTTGTAATATTTATGTTAAATATAAATTTACCATGACTACCCTAATTTTGAATTAACGGTAATACGGGATAAACATTTGTTAATTAAGACTATACCTTGTAGTTCATGAGAGAAACCATCCCTAAGGAGTTCATGAAATCAAAATGAATGAAAATAGCTCGAATTCTCTTGTTATGACGGGCACCTAAAAATGTGAAGAGGTCAAAGCTTATAGAACGAATTAATTTTATAAGAATCATGAGTAACTTATCCTATTCGATTTATTTAAACCGCAACATAGACTCCAGGATGCCGTTTATTTCATTCCTTTTTTGCCTTGAGACGGGAATTTCCCTGTCGTCTTTCATAATCACGGTGCCCCCGTCCCTTTTCAGGATACCCTTGACAAATTGGGGGTTGATCAAATGGGACTGGTGCACACGCAGGAAACCATAGTCCTGCAACATTTCTTCAATTTCCTTCAGTGTTCGGCAAATGAGCAGCTTGCTTCCGTCATCAAAGAAAAAGTTCGTGTAATTGTTGTCCGATTCGCAGCGCACAATGTCCTTGATCTCGACAATATGGTATCCGGCACCCGTGGGCAGTGCAATCTTGGACAGGTCCTTCACTGTGCCCTTCAAATTATGCTGCAATAGTTCCCACTGTTCAGGATAGGTTTTTTTACGACGTTTCTCCCAATTGGACAATGCTTGCACTATACTTTTTTCGGTAATGGGCTTCAATAGATAATTGATGGCACTATACTGGAAAGCCCGAATGGCATATTGGTTATAAGCCGTTGTAAAAATAATATCAAAGTCGATAGGTAGTATTTTGTCCAATAATGCAAAACCATTCAAGTTGGGCATCTCAATGTCTAGGAACAAAAGATCGGGCGAATGGGCATGAAGATACTCCAAACCTTGGGTGGAGTTGCAGAACGTCCCCGCGATCTTGTAGTCGGGGTGCACCTTGGTGATCAGGTTTTTCAGTACGTTCACGCAGTGCATTTCGTCATCGATGATAATGATTTTGGCCATGGTTATCCGTTATAGGTTATGGTTATGCGGGTGCCCTCTGGCATGCCCTGGTCGTTTTCAAGGTCCAAAATGTTCAGGTGCATTTTGGCTTCGCTGATATGGTTGTAAAGGGACAATCGCTCCTGGGTGATCCGCGTCCCCGCAGACGGATGTGTTTTTTTGGTTTTGCCACTTTCCTTTCGCCCAACGCCATTGTCCTCGATGGTGATCTGAAGTTGCTGTGAGGTGTCGAAAGTGACCGAAAGTTTTTTTTCTGGTTTGCCACTGGGATGCAGCCCGTGCCATATAGCATTTTCCACGAAGGGCTGCAACAATAGTGGCGGAATGGTAAATTGTGAGAGCGCTTCACGCGAGTCACAACGGATGGTATAGGAGAAATCCTCGCCCAAACGACTTTTCTCCAACGAGAGGTAGAGTTCCAGCATCTCCAGTTCCTCTTCCACCGTGATGGTGTTTTTGCTGCTGTTCTGCAATATGGTACGGAGCAGCACCGAAAAATTGTCCAGGTATTGGATGGCATCCTCCTCCCGTGACAACATCACTAGATTTTTGAGGGCATTGAGGCTGTTGAAAATGAAATGGGGGTTCATCTGCGAACGGAGGGCCAGCATTTTCATGTCGCGGATACGTTCGGCAAAGGATTTCTTGATCTGTTCTTCCTTTTGCTTTTCCATTTCCGAATAGAGCTGGATCAACTCTTCGGTTTTTTGCTGTACCTGCTGGTCCAGTTCCTTGCGCATCTTTTCCTCCATGATCTGGTTCTGTTGCAGTTGCTCGATCAATTTTTGGCTGGCCCTGTCCTTTTCCTTTTGGATGAGGAACACCTTTTCCCCAAGCGCTATGGAGAAGCAGAACACTTCGCCCAGAAGCCCTGCTTGGAAGATGATGTGCTGTGAGTGCGGAAAATTGAACATACCATCCGGCACCAAATGCAATTTGTTGTAGTAAACAAAAGAGGAAACAAAAGCCCCGATAAAAAACAGGCTTTGACCCATCACAAAGTATTTCATGAGGGGATGCCTCACTTTTAGTATAATCCAAATGAACAAGGCAACATTAAGCGGAAGGACAATGAGGCGGACAATTAAGGATACCATTGATCTAGTTTCACTGAACAAACCTTGATAATGGATGAGAAATATATTGAGCAGGGCATATATAAAACAGAGTATGCCCAAACCTACCAAAGCCTTTGATAGATTTTGGCCAAAGGTTTTGATTTCCAATAAATGCAGGATAAAGAAAATGTAAAAGCCTATAAAGATAAACTGGGCCGTTTCTATGGCGGTGATGGAAAGTTGTGGAACATACATGCCGAGGTTTCCTATTGTTGCCAGAGTAGCCTGCAATATCGCAAAGGCATATAAGATTTGAAAGAACAGATAGCCGAGATAATAGAAATAGACCCGTTTGCGCAGGCGAAACCAAAAGGCCAAAGCAAATACAAGGATACAACAGAGCGAAATGATATAGGTATAGATAAAGGCAATGGAAGGGGCTTCCTTTGTCCTGACCTTGTCCATAAAATCCAAATAGTCGGGCCTGGAATACAAGATTGGCATGTTGGAACGGGCTGTTTTGTAATCATTGGTAATACGGATATAACATTGGTACTGTTGCAAGGGCAATAGTTCCAATGTTGTAAAAAAATACCATTTGGGCTCGGAACGTTCCCCCAAGGGGATTAAGTAACCATTTTTGAAATGCTCGAATTCCCCATCATTTTGCAGGTACAAATCCATGTGGAAACCGCTTTGAAAGAGGTAGGTGGTAAGCGTGTCCGGTGTGGTGTTTTCAAGCGGGAACTTGATCCAGATCGCCGTTTCCGGGGTGGTGGCAAAAGAGGAATCATACGCTTTCCAACCGTCGGTTTTCAAGATTTTCTCAAGGGATTCCTCCCGGGTGCTCCGCAAAGCCTTTACTTCCGGATGGCCCACAAGGTCCACTCGGGAAGGAAGGGAATCGGCCTTGATCTGTGCAGAAAGGGAACACAGCCCCACTAGGAGAAAAACAATGACAGGGGCTATTTTTTTCATTTTTCCATGTTTGAAATCGCATCGGTACAAAAGACCCGATTGCTGGGCTCTTCAATACTCCCCCAATATATAAAATGAATTCGTCCCCCGCACCACAAATTAGGGTTTGGCCATTGTGAACTAGAATTTGGTACGTAATTACACCAATCCCGAATTCTAAGTTGGACAGGTCAAATTCTAAATCATGGTTTTATGGGGAAGTGTGATCGACTAGGTTTGTTTTCATTGGATATTTCAAAAAACCTCAACATGAAAACCACACTATTTTATACCCAATTTTTAATACAACGAAAACATCACTAATAATTATATCTATGAAAACGACAACAAAAATCATGTATTTGTTCACCTTGGCCCTGATACTGGGCAGTTGTTCCTCCGATGGGGATAACGACCCACAATATAACCTCGATGCGCTGCAGGGAAAATGGTACAGGGTAGGTGGCAACAACCCAGATGCCAATGGTATGGAAGTCACTGTCACTAACAACCAAGGGGTGCTGACCGACCCGGCAAATACCAGCCTACAGGTGGACAACATCAAATGGAAGGACATTGAGGCCACCGGGGAAACCAATTATGAACACGGTGAGTTGGGCTCTGACCAGAATTATTACAACGGGTTCATGGAAATGGGCACGGACGATACCTTGAGGATCAGCATCAATAGCCCCGGTGCGGGCAATGTTCAAAAATGGGTCAGGACATTTATCGCTCCCATTGCTGAACTGCACGAATGTGAACCTTATGAACCAGATGCTTTTTCAATGGCAAAGGATGACATATGGGTGGAGGCCGGTGAAGAGGATGAGTTTCCCGGATTACTACCGGCATCAACGGATCCCGCAGGGGGGTATTATATCGTTACCTTGGAATCAACAGGACCCCTCCCATCCCAACCGTGGATAGATATTTCGGTTTCTGGCGATGAGGTTCCCGTCATCAACGGAACGTCTGCTGGAACCGATACCCCCCTTACCAGAAAAGTGGCCTTTTCGGCGCATCCTGGCATTGCCTATGACGTCATGGCAAGACCTTTTTTCAATGCATCACCATCATCGGATGTTTATCCGGAACCGTATAAAATATCATGGGAATATATGGGCATCATGGACTGCTATGAACCCAATGACAATTTTGATGAGGCCAAGTTCATCCCAAAGGATGAAGTCATTGAGGCCTATGCGAACAAGAACAATGAGGGATATGGGATTCAGGAAGACCAGGATGATTATTACAAAGTGGTCCTGTTCCAACCGGCCAGGTTGCAGGTACAATTGTTACAAAGCCCTTCCGATGATTTTGTCGACCTTAACTTATACAGGGAAAACAGAGGGGAAATAGTGACCACGTTGACACCCATTTCAGGTATGCCTGGCGACAAAGAAGATGGGTCATTGTACATTAAGACCACCAATGCCACACTTGATGTGGGCACATACTATGTACGGGCACGTACTTTTATGAACGATGGCAAAACAGCGGACCTTAATCTTGGGGAACCTTTGCCTGACACTTGGTCCACGCCATATACCTTCACCGTGACCCCAGTTGAGTAAAATGGAACGAAAGCATCTGCATATTTGAAAACTAAGTTATAGACCCTTTGTTTTTGGTTTTGCAGATGTTTTTTTGGTTAATCTCGACATGAAATGGTCTGTTATATGGGAAGAAGCTTTCAATAATCCTAAAAATAGAATTCCACATAAAATCTTTTAGTTATATTTTTACCTATGCGCAGTCTTTTTGTTCCTAACGTTTTGGGCCAATCCCTTTAGGGAAAATTGAAAGTGGAAAGATGGAACAGGGTCACCGATTGGAAGGTATAGGAGCCGATATCCCTTTTCAAAAACTTTGGGAATGGCAAACACAAAGTCCTGTTCCGGTTCAAGAAAAGCTCGGGGGACAAGGACATTGTACTGTTCCAGATGAAAACGACCCTTGCCCATAATGGAAGAACCGTAGGTAGCGGCCAACGTTACGATCGGCCCTGGCTACCGGGGGACTTGTATGTTCCCGTGGAAGCTTTTGATTTAGCCAGCTCCTTAAGAGAACGGCCAATGGCAATAAAGTAAAGCTGATGCCAGGAACCTATGAAATATGTTTGGAAATGCAACCGTCCCAAAGGGAAGCGGAACCCATAAAAACGATGTTTACTTTGAAGATACTCTGAAAAGCCTACTGGATAAAGCCCATGAACAAAGTGTTTGCTTGGCCGATGGCCGTGGGCAACGGAAAAACCAAAACATCTATAGATATGAAAAAGTTATTTACACTCCTTACCCTACTGCTAAGTGTTTTGGGCAGTGCCCAGACCTTAACGGGAAAACTTGTCAATCCATTGAAGGGGATGAAGCAGATGGATATTGAAATTTTGCCCTTGGGACTGGACAGATCCATTACCATTGGGAAACTGAAAGCCGATGGGACACTGGAATTTACTTTTCCCCCTATAGAAAGCTTCCTATCCGACAATGAAGCACAACAAATGGTCGTCAACGAGCTTAAGTATGCCCTTTACTTCAATTGCTTGGGACAGGAGGAATCGTTATATCCTGAAATAATGGCCTTACAGATCGAACCCATTACATTGTGGTATAAAGGAAGGTACTCAGGTGTACTTTTTCCGGTGACAAGTGAGGCCATGATTCCTTGGCTGGAAGACGAGGCCTACAACAATCCTGAAAAGGGTACTTTCTACAAACTCATTTATGTGGCCCAGGCCACTACATTGAACATGCAATGTACGACCACGTATCAATTTTCAGGGGATGTCGTGAAGTCCACCTATGATTACCAATTGGAGTTGGAAGCCGGACTGAACTTTATTGCCTATCATATTGAAGAAATCTATGAGACCGACCCTAAGGTAACCTCTTTTAAACCCAGTAAGGTCACGGTCAAAAATATTAAAGAAGGTTTGGATGGCATCCAATGGTTTGCCAAATATTTTTAAAGATACTTCGTCAATACCCTTATGTTTAGATTTTTGACATAATTGACCTGTTTACCGAGGGCGTATCATCTAGACTAAGGTTCTAATAACATAATAAACTATTGAACGTGTATAGGTGTTTAATTAGGACAAGGTTCAGATGGGAGATAAGCTAGCAATTTTATCTTGGTTTTTATTAATATATACAAAATGAGCATATTATGAATTAAAAATTCTATAATTAATTCTAAAAAAACTTTATCTGAGCGTACCTTGCTCTTTGTTTAAATGAATCTTCTGGCACTGTATCGTCTTTTCACGTGTCGACTCTAAGGAAATTTAAAGGTTATGTGATAAGGCATGTTCCTTATTCTCAGGACAAGGACAACATTACCAGGTTCGACAAAAATTAGGATAGTGTTCTATTTTAAAATCAACGATTATAGCTAGACAAAAATCTCCATACTATTTCATAATGAAATTATTGAAAACGTTTGCAGCATAGAAGCTACCTAAAAAGCTTTACTTTTCGAAAAGTGGAAAAAATAATTAAAAAATAGACCGATTACTTTCAGTAACTTTAAAAAGTAAACCGCATACGCTACCGTATACGGTTTATCTTAGAAGTTTAAAGAATTGATTTACTAACTACTTGTTTTTCAATAGGTTGAAAAATAAAAATAAAGGGTTAAAGTTCATAATACGGAGGCCGAGGGTTCAAGTCCCTCTCTCGCTACAAGGTGAAAACCTTTATAAATCAACGGTTTGTGTGCTCACAAACCGTTTTTTTATGTCCATGATTTCCCTACTTTTACAAAAGGAATACGAAAAGGCAAACGTTTTTCACGTAAGTCTCTTTTTCTGAGTCAAAATCTATCCTGCAGAACTGTTTTTTCAAGTGGTTCTGTTTGTCCAAAAGTGCATAACGGAAGGCATTGGTTAAAAGATGGTATGCTTATTTTTCTTCCAAAAATGCAAATACAGCTTTATCCCTAGGTTACAGATAACCCAAATACCAACCAATTGAACAATGATGACCCAAAAAATATTTTTTCCCTATTTTTATGCTTCCCCCATTATTATTATTATTCCAATCCAGCTTGTTTACACTGGAACTACGAAGACCTAATCAATTAAAAAGAGGATATGAAGAATCTTGTCTTAGTAGGGTGTTTAATTTTATTAGTAAGCTGTAGTAAAACTTCAGAAACCAAGGACACCCCTACTACCCAAATAGAAAACCCCGATACCACCACGGATACCGTTACCGAGGAACCTGAGGGAGAACCAGTAACTGAAGAAGAAACGGAAGGGGAAGAACCCATCAGTTTTGAAAATTTTGAAGCCCAAATCACTTCCTTCATGGAAACCTATCAAGTGCCAGGGCTCCAGGTCGCCATCACCAAGGACGAACAACTGGTGTACGTAAAGTCCTTTGGGTATGCGGATGTGGAGAATCAAATTCCCGTTACAGACAATTCCCTGTTCAGGATTGCGAGTATTTCAAAACCCATCACCTTTATCAGCATGCTAAAACTCAGTGAGGATGGGCAAGTATCCTTGGGCAGCAAGGTATTTGGGGAAGATGGCGTATTGGGTACGGAATACGGGACACTCCCCTACTCCCCGGGCATACTGGATATTTCAGTAAACGACCTCATTGAGCATAGGTCCGGTTGGACCAACGACCCGTACGACATTATGTTCGACGACCCCAGCCTATCCCACCAGGAACTTTTTTCTGAAATGATCGATAACCGAAGGATCGACGAGACACCAAACTACTACTACCTAAATTTTGGATACTGTGTTTTGGGTAGGGTTATTGAAAAAATGAGCAATGAAACCTATGAAGCCTATGTTCAGGAGAACATTCTTGCCCCCATGGGCATTACGGAAATGAAAATTGGCGGCAACACGTTGGAGGAAAGAATTGAAAATGAAGTGGTGTATTATCCAAGTACGGAGGGTTCCTTTAGTCCCTATGATATGAACGTGACCCGAATGGATGCCCATGGGGGTTGGATTGCATCGGCCAAGGATTTGGCAAGGTTTATTGTCCACATTGACCGTAGATCCAATGTTCCGGATATTCTACCAACTAACAGATTAAATCGGCCTTATTTTAATTACTTCAATTGGGTCCATACAGGATCACTTCCTGGAACTTCCTCTGTTCTGAGCAGACATAACGATACTTTTAACTACAGCGTAATAATGAACAAACGGAGCTCCAATTATGAAACGATATTGAACGCAGTTCAATCCGTCATCAATAATGAAATCGATACCAGAACAACATGGCCCAATGTGGACTTGTTTACCGAAGATTGACGAAAAGGCAATTTACGGAAGTACCTCGCATCGGCCTTTCAAAATAGTAGTTATTCATGCCGATAACATCGGTAAATAAAATAAATAATGACATTCTATAGGAGTTACTGAACGATACTGATGAAATACTTCTCCGTCAACCTTTATAAAAAAATACTTAACTGCGCCATTGGAGAAGGTTTGACAGAGGCCGATATGGAAGATTTACCCATTTCCATTGAGGATGTCGATGATTTAAAATTTGTATCCGCTGATGAACATTTAAGGGCTCATGAGATACTTGATAAAAAACTAAGGCCAGGTTTTGCCATAAGGGTTGGGGCGCAAATGAAAATGGATGATTATGGTGTCTTAGGATTATCATGGAGAACCTGTTCAAAGGTGAGCGAGATTTTTGATCGAAGCGAGCGATATTTTAAGTTACTCTCCAATACCTATAATTGGGAAGTCCAGAATGGCGTGGAGATTTCCCATATAATTCTCAATAGGGATGCAACAAGAAGAGGTATGCAACTGTCCTCCGAAGCTAGTTTAGCGGCTACAGTAGTCGTGACACAGGCGATGTCCGAAAAAGTGTTGTCGCCCATAGAAGTATGCTTTAAACATGACCCTCCCAAAGATTTGAGTAGCTTCAATGAAGCATTTAAGTGTAAAATACACTTTAACCAACCCAAATACTCAATTAGCTATAGAACGGCTGATCTAAATCTAAGAACCGCCAAGGCGGACGCCAGTATTAATGCATATCTGTTAAAACAAGTTGATGAGGAGACTAAAGGTATCAAGATTTCGGGCAATAAGTTTGTAAGGGATGTTGAAGCACTTATTAAAGATGCACTCCCAACTGGTATCCCAAGCATTCATCACATCAGTGATCTTACGGCCATGAGCAACAGGACCCTTACCAGAAGACTATCCGAAGCAGGTGTTACCTATCGTGATTTGGTGAAAAAAACCCAGGAACATCTCGCAAAGGAAATGTTACGCGATAATGCCTATAACATTGGAGAAATTGCATTTTTAACAGGTTTCTCAGAGCAGAGTGCATTTAATCGGGCATTTAAGAAATGGACTGACCTTACTCCTACAGAGTTCCGCAAAAATAGCTAACATTCCCCTTTTGGCGTAAACTGTCAAATTGTTGTCTTGAAGTGTCAAAAAAAACTTTTGAACGCTACGCACCTTTGTATCATCAAATTAACTACCTGATACATTGATGACAACACTCGTAAAACATGCAATCATAACTTTTCTGACGCTCCTGGTCGGTTCAAACCATAAAGGCGCACTCATCGGTGTAAACGAAAATCCCATGGTTGTAGCTGTTCCAAAAGACCCAAAAAAAGCGGCTTTTCAAATATTGGAGAACAAATGTAATGTGTGCCACAACGTACGAAACAAAAGACGTGTGTTCACACCCGAAAACATGAATACTTGGGCCAATGACATTTATACGCAAGTTTATATAAAAAAAAGAATGCCCAAGGGTAAGAAAATAAAACTCACCTCCACCGAGTATCAAGATTTATTAACCTGGATATCATCTCCTAAAACAAATCAAAATGGAAGTAAACTTTAAAATCATCGTATGGATGCTGGGCATCTTATTTACCGGATTAACGGCGGGTCTATGTTTCACCTGGTCCAATGCCATAACACCGGGTATTGGCAGATTGGATGACTACGGCTTCTTACAATCGTTCCAAGCCATGAACCGAGCCATTATCAACCGTAGTTTTCTAATCGTCTTTTTTGGCCCGGTGATTCTTTTGATCCTCAATGCGTTCTTGCACCGTAACGCTCATCCGGGAACATTTTGGTCTTTTATTTTAGCGGCCATGCTGTTCTTCGTTGGAATAGGTCTTGTCACGGTTTTCAAAAATGTGCCACTAAATGAACTCTTGGATACAACCGTCCTGGAAAAAGCAACCCAACTGGAGTTGGCAGATTTACGAAAAACCTTCGAAGGGCCTTGGAACAAGTGGCATGCGGTCAGGACAGTTTGTTCTACGCTCTCTTTCATCTTATTGCTTACAGGAATTATAGTCAATAAATAAATATCATATCAAAAAATCATCAATCAAAAAACGAACAATCATGAAACTAATTAGAACTATTGGCTTTGGAGTATTGATTTGGATAATTGGAGTGAATTTATATGCGCTATCCTTTTATCTCCCCATTCTGGAGGATACAGAAAAACAGGCCAACATTTGGCTATCCATAATCATTATACCCGTGGTTTGGTTTTGTTCCAAACTATATTTCAAAAAGAACGCCACCATTCAGGGTCTATGGGCAGGGCTCATTTTCTTTGGTGTTTCGGCAATTCTGGATGCGCTTATCACAGTGCCGTTTACCGTATTGCCCTATGGCGGTACCTATGCTGATTTCTTTATCGACTTCGGCTTTTGGTTCATTGGCCTGGAGTTTATAGCGACCACCTATGTTTACTGGCATACCAACGTTCGTAGCAAAAGAACCATCGGAAATTATCAATAAAGACTACAGAAAATTTCAATTAAGTAAAACTCAATAAATATCAATTTTTAAAACAAACACAGATGAAAACAGAGAACATTTTAGTAATTGGGGGGTCAGGAAAAACGGGTCGTCGCGTAGCGGAAAATTTAATGCAAGTTGGGCATAATGTCAGGATTGTCGGAAGAAAAACAACCCCGGCCTTTGATTGGGAAAATCCTGAGACCTACGATGATGCCCTAAAGGACATGGACAGGGCGTATATCGTTTACTATCCCGATCTTGCCGTTCCAGGATCAAGAGATGCAATAACAGCACTTACTGAAAAAGCTTTAGAAGCTGGATTGGAAAAAGTGGTCCTACTCTCGGGTAAAGGAGAGTCCGAAGCGGAAGCTTGTGAAGAAATCGTTGCTAACTCTGGGCTGAACTATACACTTGTGAGGGCATCCTGGTTTAACCAAAATTTCAGTGAAGGAGCCTTTCTAGATTTTATTTTGAACGGGACCGTTGCCTTGCCCATGCCAGAGGCGCGGATTCCATTTGTAGATGTCAACGATATAGCAGATGTGGTTACAAAAGTGTTGTTAGATGATTCCTATAATGGGCGGACCATAACCGTTACCGGACCCCAAAAAAGAACCTTTAAGGAGGTCGTTGCCATCATGGCGGAGGCATCCAAAAAACAGATTCAATTTGTGCCCATATCTATCGAGGAATTTAAGGATGGTATGCGAAAGGCCGGTTTACCCGATTCCTATGTTTGGCTTTTTGGGTATTTGTTCAAAGAAGTTTTAGGAAATCCGGAAAACCAGGAAGTTTCCGATGATGTTGCGAAAGTACTCGGTAGACCTGCCATAGATTTTGAAACCTTTGCTTTTAAAACTGCAGGAACCGGAGTTTGGAATCAAAAAACCAAGGAAGTATCCTCTATATAGAAACATAGTTATCCATTAATCATAAATTAAAAACGACCTTGTGTCACAAGGTCGTTTTGATTTTAACTGGCTTTAGAAATATAGGAGTTATTGTACCGATAGAGGGCTAAAATTTTAACTAAAGAACGACTAACTCTTCTTTTGTACGAAACTGGGAAAATCATCCATTCATTGGCGAAAATCGTCCATTTTAAACAATACCCATCTTCCCAAACTTTGCAATGTCAATAATGACATACAATTTTAATTATAATCACATGGAAAATGTAACTGCAACGGAATTTAAGGTTCCAACACGGGAAGATGTAGCTCCCATCAATCAAGAGATTTTTGACAATCTAAACAAAGCCCTGGGCTTTGTGCCAAATCTATATGCTACCATAGCCTATTCGGAAAATGGTCTAAAACGATTTTTGGACTACCAGAACGCAAAAACATCCTTGAGCAACAAAGAAAAAGAAGCCGTAAACCTGGTTGTAAGTCAGGTCAACGAATGTGTTTACTGCCAAAGTGCACATACCGTGTTGGGCAAGATGAACGGTTTTAACGATGCTCAATTATTGGACATCAGAAAGGGAAAAAGCGACAATCCCAAATTGGATGCCCTAGTGAAATTAGCCGCTGATATTACCTTGAACCGCGGTAAGGCAAATAACGAAACCGTTGAATACTTTTTTGCCCAAGGATACACCAAGGAAAATCTTGTAGACATCATTTTACAGATAAGCGATAAAACGGCCATGAACTATTTGCACAATCTAACCAAGGTGCCCGTAGATTTCCCCTTGGCCGAAACATTATAAATCATTTGGGAAGTACGCATTCACCTGGTGTACTTCCCATTACATTTCCAAAATCATTAAAATGAAAGCGTTAAAAAGTATACGAGAATTTTTTAGTAAAAATCCTGCCTTTCCCAAAAGTATAACTCCGGAATTTGTATGTCCAAATTGCTGGGGAAGACAGGAATATGGGGGCGAATTTTTCATGGCCCAAAAAACGGACCATCCCACAGTTATGGAACGAAGAAAAGGATGGGTTAAATCCTACGCAGAGCAAAATTTAAAAGGAATGTATCCTAAATACAACATTACAAAGGAAATATGCAATGTATGCTTTCAAAGCCATGCCAATTAAATAATATTTTTTTAACAAAACACTAAAGAAAAATGGCAACTGAAATTGTAATCACGAAGAAATATCCACTTCCACCATTTAACGAGGAAACGGCAAAACTTAAAGTTCAAATGGCAGAGGATTCCTGGAAGACTAAAGACCCAGTAAAAGTTTCCAAAGCGTACACAGTTGATTCCGAGTGGAGAAATAGAACACAATTCATCAATGGAAGAAAAGAGATTGTTGAATTCCTGACCCAAAAATGGAAATCCGAAAAGCACTATAAGCTAAAAAAAGAGCTTTGGGCTTTTAAGGAAAATAGAATGGCCGTTAGATTTGAGTATGAATTTCAAGATAAATACGACCAATGGTACAGAGCATATGGAAATGAACTTTGGGAATTTGATGAAAATGGTTTTATGCGGAAAAGATTTGCTAGTATCAATGACCTAATAATCGAAGAATACGAAAGAAAACTATAATAAAACCTTCAACCAATTGTGATACCGACGATCATCTATACCCTTATTGAACCTAAATCCGGGAACTTAGCGCTTAAAATCCATCCTTTCGAAGTGGAAAATCCTTTTGAGGATACCCAAAGACTAAACCATTATTCCCTGATTTGGGTTCAAAAAGGTAGGGGTATACTTACCTCTGAGTTTCATGAATATGAATTTCATGAGAATATGTTACTGTCCTTTTCGCCCTACCAACCATTTTCCTTCAAATCTACTGAGGGTCTTACGGGCATCGTTGTCCAGTTCCATCCCGATTTTTTCTGTATACACAAGCATCATCAAGAAATTGCCTGTCACGGGGTACTTTTCAATAATATCTATGACACGCCCATTGTCCTAGTGGATGGGAAAACCGCCACAAACTTTGAAATTATCATTGAACAACTCAAGGAGGAAATCAAGAAGTCTGCATTGGCCCAATACGAACTACTGGTGTCCTATTTAAAAATTCTTTTGATTACGGCATCAAGGCTTAAAAGGGAGCAACAGTCTGCAAAGGAAGAAGCCACTCTCAGCAAAGAAGAACCTTTTATCCTACAGAACCTAAAGAACTATATAGAGTCACATTACAGAACAAAACACTCCGCGAGCGATTATGCGGATATGTTGGCGATTACACCAAAGGCCCTTTCAAAGCTTACGAAATCACATTTTAAAAAGACCTTAACCGATTTGATATCGGAACGCATCATCATTGAGGCGAAAAGGGAACTTTATCTTACTAATAAATCGGTGAAGGAAATTGCCTTTGAACTAGGTTATAACGACGAATATTACTTTAGTCGGTTTTTTAAGAAAAACGCGGAGGTATCCCCTCAAATTTATAGGGAAACCGTAGGTTTTGACCGAGCCGCGGCGAGTACTTAAGTTATCACGGTCCGATACTCCATATCGATGAACGAAATTTTAGATTATAGTAGGGGCTACATGCCCATCCAAAAATACATGAGCTCTTAATGACCTTTTATGGGGCGAAATTAATCTTCCGCTTGCCCCATTAACTTTATATTAAGCCTACTTAATCTTCTTTAATTTTTCATTAATCCTTTGGGATTGATTCCCTATCTATCTTCGCCAACAATAGTGAAGTAATTTTGTGGGCCCTTCCTAACGGGCTATACCTCAAATCCTACTATCGCTAAACTTGTAACGACCAACTAAAAAATATGGAAAACAATTCTAGGACCAGTTTTTGGCAGAAATCCTCTTGTATGGATTTTAACCCAAAATGGTTTTTTCTACAACTCACGCTCACGGCATTGAGCTTTTTTACACATTACGATCTGTTATCACAAACACCTACGGATGCATTGATGATGCCATCAAGAAATGCATGTGTATTACTTAGTTATGACATGGGCCAGTTCGACCGATATTGGGAAGGGGATTATCTAAGAGGTAATGAAACCATTGCCACGGTACATAGAAACACCTTCTTGCCCATGGCAGCTATCAGCATCCTTGGCGACTTAAATCTATATATAGGCCTACCTTATGTAAAAACCGAATCTTCCGAACCCAATGGGGGTAGGTTTGAAGGTGCCAATGGTTTCCAGGATTTTATGGCGGCACTAAAGTATAGGGCTTTGGAAAAACAATTGGGAAAAGGAACATTGAGCCTATTGTCAACCGTTGGATTCTCAACCCCGGCCACCAACTATCTTTCCGATTATATGCCCTATAGTTTAGGTTTCGGGGCACCGGAGTTTTCCCTGCGAGGTATCGCACAATATGATTGGAACAACGGTTTTTACGTACGCGGTATGGGCGGTTATCTATGGCGGGGTTATACAGAGGCTGAACGGGACTATTACTACAATAATGGTAGTTATTATTCATCGACCATGGATGTTCCCAGTGCCTGGAACTATGAGGGAATTTTGGGCAAATGGTTCCTAAACTATTCGTTGAGGGCAGAATTAAGCTATTCGGCCATCAAATCCACTAGTGGCGATGATGTAAGGGATTACAATGCCGCCCAACCTACAAACAAAGTGCAATTTGAGAGGATCGGGGCCTTTTTACAGTATTACATTCCTTCAATTAAAGGTCTGGGACTTGTAGCCTACCATAGCCGGGTGGTCAATGGGCGAAACACAGGAAAAATGGCGAACACAGGATTTGGGCTTACCTATCAATTCAACTACTTAAAGGACAAAAAAGAAATAGAGGATGAAAACTAAATATATAATCTTCGGGGCAATAATGGTGTTGATTCTAGCCAATTCCTGTGAAAAGGACATTCCCCGCTATACAGAGTTCAAAAGTTACGCCTACGCTAACAATGATGAAAGTGGAGGGAATTGGGTTCCTGTTTTATTGGATGGGGCTACCGCTGTCGATATTGCACCTCCCGAAACAACCACATCGACCGCTTATTTGACCGAGATAGCCGATATAAAATCCAAAATGGATAACATCAATGACAATCAACGTAAATCCATTGAATACTGGACCAACAATGCCGTGGTACGATGGAACGAAATTGCATTGGAACTGATTGCAAAGTACAACCTGATTCCAGGACCTAACGATGATGATACCTATACACTACCTAATCCAAATACACCGGATGGTCCTCCCGGATTTCCGTTTTCACATCCACCTTATGCCAGTAGGGCACTTGCCTATCTTTCAGTAGCGCAGTTCGATGGCCTGATATCCGCATGGCATTACAAATATCAATACAACAGACCGGCACCTTATCAAAATGACGCATCCATAAGTTACGCTTATGAACCCAACGACATTCCCTCATACCCTTCCGATGGCGCTGTATTGGCACGTGTTTCAAAAAATATACTTTCGACAATGTTCCCATTGGAGGTCGCATATCTGGAGAGGATGGAAAAAGAACATTTGGAAAGTCTATTATTATCTGGAGGTAACGTACAAAGCGATATTGATGCCGGAGTTTTCATTGCAAATTCGGTATCGGAAATAGCCTTGGAAAGAGCGGCAAACGACGGTATGAAAAATGCCCAGGCACCAAAGGCCGTTTCTGATTCCATTAAAGCAGCCGCCTTTGAAAGATTCGGTTGGCAATGGGAAAATCTTGAACTTCCCGTAAGGCCGGTAGGATTGACACCTTTGTTTGGAAAAGTCAAAATGTGGAGTATCGATGATGTAGAAAGCGTGCGTCCCATACCTCCCCCATCACTTGATTCCCAAGAGTATCGTGATGACGTTGAAATATTAAAAAATTACGCAGATAACATGACGGAGGAGCGCCGGGCGATTGCCAATTTTTGGCAGGATGGACTGGGCACGTATACCCCACCGGGACATTGGAACCGCTTCGCAAATGAATTTATAGTGGAAAGCAAAATGAACCCATTACGCAGCGCACGCACCATGGCCTATATGAACATGGCGATTATGGATGCCGGTATAAGTTGCTGGGATGCTAAATATTACTACCACTATCCGAGACCCATTCAAACGATTCCCGGTTTTAGGACCATTGCAGGAACCCCTAACTTCCCTAGTTATACTTCTGGGCATAGTGTATTCTCTGCAGCGGCATCCGAAGTACTGGCATACATCTTTCCAGAAAAAGCACAGATTGTACGGGCATGGGCAGAGGAAGCCGCAATTTCCAGGGTATATGGAGGCATCCATTGGACTTTTGATGCCACCGTTGGTACGGACCAAGGTAGAAATGTGGCGCAGTTCACTATTGATGTCGCCAAGTTGGACGGTGCGGATTGATAGAATAAAAATTAACTTGAGAAGGGTAATTTTAAACCTTAATCTAAATATTTAAAACTGCCTACATGTTGGCCTATTAAAAACGGCCCTTATTGGAATTGATTAAGGAATAATTGCTAGTCCATTGTGGTACTCCGTAGGTTGGATGTACTTTCCATTTTAGAAATTTCCGTGAGGGTAGACTTGATCAAGGTTTCCAACTGTTTTCTTTTCTGCCTGCAACGGATTTGTTTGAGTTCAAATTTGCTTCTGCTAAGCAACCTTTGGCAATAATCCAATCGGGTAGCAACGGACAGTTCCAACATGGTCTTGGCATAAAGTTCGTCCAATTCCACCAAGGGCGGGTTGTTGGGTCTTAAAAATTTGAAATATCGGGATAATCGCATGACAACATCGGCTTAACAATAGAATTTTCCACAAGAAGCTTGCCAAAATGCCTAAACTTTTGCCACAAAACATCCTATTTCTTGGAACTGTAATTGAATAGTCGAAATCCACGTAATGTCGCTTTGAACGATCTGCCTAAAATTGGGTGTATTGCTGTCCAGAAAAAGATTCCTGAAAAAATTTAGGGTTCGTATTTCCTTCCCATGTAATCCTGCCATGTGACCAGGACATATTTATCCTTTCCGTTTTCGCTTTTCCTTAGAAAACCAAATTCGTAAACAAAGAAATATACGTCGCCCTTTTTGTTCTTCCAATAATGGGTGAAATACTTAGGGTCGAATCCCTCCCCTATTAATTCGCCCTGCCTAATTATGGTGTATCCTGATTTGTTGTACTTTTTTAAAATTCTCCTGTTTATCTTCAATTGTCTATCGACCTTAAGGTAAAAGGTCTCCGTTTTCTGCCTGTGCTCATATTGGTCTATGGACTTACATTTTTTGGAGCAGAACTTCTTATCGGACCTACCTTTTACCAAAACACCACAAACCGGACATTTTTTTGAATCAGTCATTTACAAACGCATATTATAGATATAATATACCGCTCAAATTACGAAACTTCGATAAACTTGTTGTATGAACGAAATGAAATCCATAACACTGTACCATTTAATGATCGACGATCGTAAAATGATTGGTATCAATTTTTTGCCCGATAGACTTATTCAGAACTTGATCAAAGGTCTTCCAAACCCTAAATGGAGCGATAAATACAACATGGCCTACATACCCAATACCAAAGCCAATCTTGGAATCATTTTCAATACCTTCAAAGGTGTCGTCTGGATAAACTACAATCGGTTTTTTACCAATAGACCCGTACATACCAAAAACGACACCGTGGATGTAGCCTGGTTCAGGAATAGAAAACCGATTCCCGATTACCGATTTTGTCCCGAGGAATATCTATTGAAATTGGAGTTAAAACGATATTCGTTTAGTACGGTAAAGACCTACGTATCCTTCTTTGAAATATTCATCAACTATTATAAGGAAAAAGAGCTACATACGATTGACGAGAGTGATATCAGGACGTTTTTACAGTGTCTTATACGGAAGAAGGTATCCAATTCTTATCTGAACCAGGCGATTAACTCCATTAAATTCTATTACGAGGTAGTTTTAGGTATGCCCAACCGTTTTTATGAGATCGAAAGGCCTAGAAAAGAATCAAAGCTACCGAAGGTCATTTCCAAGGAGGAAATCATTGCGATTATCGAGAACACCAATAACATCAAGCACAGGTGTATTGTAAAACTTTTGTATGGTTCAGGCCTTAGACGAAGTGAGCTTTTGAATTTAAAGATAAACGATATAGATAGCAAGCGAATGCTGGTCAGGGTCGAAGGTTCCAAAGGTAATAAGGACAGGTATTCTTTATTATCAAAATCAACACTTGATGATCTTCGTCTGTATTACAAAGAATGGAAACCTCAGGATTATTTGTTCGAGGGAAGGAAGGCATCGAAATATACCGCAGAAAGTGTATTGAACATCGTCAAAAAGGCAGCGGAAAAGGCTGGTATAAGAAATACGGTCACCCCACATATATTACGGCACAGTTTTGCGACCCATCTTTTGGAATCAGGTACAGATCTTAGGCAGATCCAAGTACTTTTAGGCCATGGATCCAGCAAGACTACCGAAATATACACCCATGTGGCGACAAATACCTTTAAGAACATTAAAAATCCATTAGATTAGTCCGGATAAAATAGAAATATAGTAACTTGTTACTATATACAACCGTTAGCGTAAATGCCGTTCAAATTTATTGGTTTCGGCATTTTTTGAATATGATGGTCGCTCTTCTTTTGGTAGGTACTCCCCTATTTTGGTTTCGGTGCTCTTAAAAAATAATTATCGGTTCGGGGCCTTCCCTTTTTTGCCCCGGTACGCAAGGGCTGCGCAGAAAGGATCCGACTCGGACGTGTAAAAGGCTTTCCAAGCTGTTCGCAAGGGGTACGCAAGCAGAACGCGGACTTCCCACTCCGTGGTGGATTAAAAGGGCAAAAAGGGTACGGGAACAAATGGCAATGTCCCTTACCTGCCCATGAAAAGGGCAACGCCACAATTACGCTAACAATATGTATAATTAATGCTGGCCGATTTTCCTAACGGAAAATCTATGTATATTTAAAAGCGATGGTACTGGCCGAAATCCTACGGGTTTCAACCCGCACTAATCATACACGAACCGTTAGCGTAAATGCCGTTCAAATTTATTGGTTTCGGCATTTTTTGAATATGATGGTCGCTCTTCTTTTGGTAGGTACTCCCCTATTTTGGTTTCGGTGCTCTTAAAAAATAATTATCGGTTCGGGGCCTTCCCTTTTTTGCCCCGGTACGCAAGGGCTGCGCAGAAAGGATCCGACTCGGACGTGTAAAAGGCTTTCCAATCTGTTCGCAAGGGGTACGCAAGCAGAACGCAGACTTCCCACTCCGTGGTGGATTAAAAGGGCAAAAAGGGCACTGGGACAAAAGAAAATGTCCGCTTCCTGCCCATGAAAAGGGCAACGCCACAATTACGCTAACAATATGTATAATTAATGCTGGCCGATTTTCCTAACGGAAAATCTATGTATATTTAAAAGCGATGGTACTGGCCGAAATCCTACGGGTTTCAACCCGCACTAATCATACACGAACCGTTAGCGTAAATGCCGTTCAAATTTATTGGTTTCGGCATTTTTTGAATATGATGGTCGCTCTTCTTTTGGTAGGTACTCCCCTATTTTGGTTTCGGTGCTCTTAAAAAATAATTATCGGTTCGGGGCCTTCCCTTTTTTGCCCCGGTACGCAAGGAGTACGCAGAAAGGATCCGACTCGGACGTGTAAAAGGCTTTCCAATCTGTTCGCAAGGGGTACGCAAGCAGAACGCAGACTTCCCACTCCGTGGTGGATTAAAAGGGCAAAAAGGGCACTGGGACAAAAGAAAATGTCCGCTTCCTGCCCATGAAAAGGGCAACGCCACAATTACGCTAACAATATGTATAATTAATGCTGGCCGATTTTCCTAACGGAAAATCTATGTATATTTAAAAGCGATGGTACTGGCCGAAATCCTACGGGTTTCAACCCGCACTAATCATACACGAACCGTTGGCAGTAATGCAAAACCAGACCGAAATTGACAATTTGTAAATAATACAAAAAAAATTAATGACAAATGAATTGGATAATATTAATAATTGCCGGACTCTTTGAAGTTGCCTTTGCTGCTTGTCTTGGAAAAGCAAAAGAAGCAACAGGAGTTGAATCTACTTATTGGTACATAGGATTTTTGGTTTGTTTAGCAATAAGTATGTTTCTACTTGTAAAAGTGACTCAACAACTACCGATTGGAACAGCATATGCGGTTTGGACAGGAATTGGTGCCGTAGGGACAGTTTTGATTGGAATTTTGATTTTTAAAGAACCAGCAACATTTTGGCGACTATTTTTCATAACGACTTTAATTGCTTCAATTATCGGACTGAAAGTAGTTTCACATTAAAAAAACGGACTAAAAAAAAAGAAAAGCACACACTGCCAACAAAACCTATACGCAATGCGGGTTGACGAGAAAACCAAAAGATCGGTGCTTTTAGCCCGCCAAAGCTACGCTTTGACGTTTTTGTTGAATAAATTTAAAAACACAAAACGCAGCTTTGGCTACAGTTTGTGCCAGTCTGAAAGTTTCGGCTTTTTAATCCCGCACTGCGCATAGCCAAACCGTTAGCGTAAATGCCGTTCAAATTTATTGGTTTCGGCATTTTTTGAATATGATGGTCGCTCTTCTTTTGGTAGGTACTCCCCTATTTTGGTTTCGGTGCTCTTAAAAAATAATTATCGGTTCGGGGCCTTCCCTTTTTTGCCCCGGTACGCAAGGAGTACGCAGAAAGGATCCGACTCGGACGTGTAAAAGGCTTTCCAAGCTGTTCGCAAGGGGTACGCAAGCAGAACGCGGACTTCCCACTCCGTGGTGGATTAAAAGGGCAAAAAGGGCACTGGGACAAAAGAAAATGTCCGCTTCCTGCCCATGAAAAGGGCAACGCCACAATTACGCTAACAATATGTATAATTAATGCTGGCCGATTTTCCGTTAGGAAAATCTACGTATATTTAAAAGCGATGGTACTGGCCGAAATCCTACGGGTTTCAACCCGCACTAATCATAGCCGAACCGTTACCTGCAATGCAAAAAGGAGAAATGGATATAACATGGTTTCCCAATTCATGGGTACGTATTAGAGCGCGCAAAATAGTTGTCTATTTCGATCCTGCATATTTGACAACTTATTTTTCTGGATATACCGACAAAATAGAATTCTCGAAATGGCCTGACCCAATAGATGGCTTGCCGAATGGCCTTGAAAAAGCAGATTTTATTTTCATAACACATCATCATAAAGACCATTGCAAGAAAATAACAACTCAACGACTTTGTAAAAAGTCAACAAGGATTTTTGCACCAGCCTCCTGCAAAAAAGAACTAGGAGACATCTTCCAAACAGTAAAGCCTGGTGATACAATGCAACTAACAGGTGATTTGTCAATTCAGGTAATTAACGCATACAATACAGAAAAAGGGAGTTCAACCCGGAAGCAGCACAAGAAAGGGAAAGGTGTCGGTTATATCTTAACCATTGGAGACAAAACCATTTATCATGCAGGAGATACAGATTTAATACCTGACATGAACCATCTTCAAAAGATCGACATAGCTCTTCTTCCAATGGGTGGAAAGTTTACAATGGATTGTAACGAAGCAGTTAAGACTAGTCAATTGATTCAACCTAAACTTGTTATACCGATTCATCACCTCAACTCTGACCCTCAAAAATTTTGTAGAGAGTTAGATAAAAATAACATAAACTGTGTATATCCAAGAATAGGAAAACCAATAAAAATTGAAGCACATGCAGGTAACAAAAGCTATACGTAATGAGGGTTTTATTGCTAAATTGAAAATAAATGAATAATAATAGACATCTCGGCTGGTGGACAGTGAAGTGCTTTTTAATCCCTCACTACGTATAGCCAAACCGTTGTGGTGCATTTCATAAAACCGTATGAATAGAACTGAATTATTTGATAAAATCCTAAAACATCTGATTGAAAACCAAGATGACTATCGGCAATTAATTCCGACTTGTGAAAAATATTTTGGCGTGACTGATAGGCGTTTAATTGAATCTGTTTGCGATGAATTAATTGAACGTGGTTGGGTTACAACTAAAAACAACGACAAGTATTCTCTAAACATTCATTACAACGGAATCCAGATGATTGAAGAGTATGGTTCTTATTCGTCTTTTTTACATGATTTAAAAAAATCTAACAATAAAAAACAAGTCCAAAAAAGTACAGACAGAAAACTGAATAATATTAGTAAAATAAGTGCTATTGTTTTTGGATTAAGTGCATTCATATTAAGTTACTACAAAATTATTGATGATAAAAAAATTGAGTTTCAGAAAGCCGAAATAGAAAATCTGAATGGAACGATTGACTCACTCAAAACTGAATTGAAAAATCAATTGGAATCAGAATCTCGGAACTACAAGAACGAAGTTTCTGAATTTGCTCTGAATTTCTCACCGAAAGGAGCATCTACTTTGGACTCTATTCCCGAATACATAGTTGAAGGATTTAGAAAATTAAGAACTATTGACAAAAATGCACACGAAAAATATGTGACTTTGATTTTTACCAAACTTTATGCTGAACACTTACAATGTTGCCATCAAGGTTACATAATTGCAAGTCGATTAAAAAATGACTTTGACAAAGACAAAGTTTCAATGGTAAATGAATTTGCTTTTATGTCAAACTACGTCGACTATGAAAAATTACCTGAAGCTTGGAGCTCTGGAATTATTGAAAAGTGGTTGGCAGAAAATCCAAAATTGTTGGAATTTGAACCAATTGGAAAGTACAAACAAAGGATTGACAGTATATCGAATAAAATTGCTAATGGTGATTATTGGAATAATTAATAAAAAACGACACCACAACAGCGTGTATAATTTATGCTCCACTTGGAGCATTTTTTAAATTCACTAACTTTAAATCAAAATGATTACGGCGGAAAGATCCTGCGGACCATTCCGCACAAATCATACACATTAACGTTAGTGGCAAGCAAAAGAAAGCGTTTAATAATTATTTCTAAAAATTATTCTAATTTGTACAATATCACCTAGCAAAAATATTTATGCGCTTTGCTACAATAAATAATAGTCGTGTTGAAGCTCAACCAAAACTTAAAGGAATTTGCTCTTGTTGCTCAAAGCCGGTTATTGCTAAATGTGGAACTCGGAAAATTTGGCATTGGGCACATAAAAGAAAAGTAGATTGTGATAATTGGTGGGAAACTGAAACACAGTGGCATCGAAATTGGAAAAATAATTATCCTGACTCATGGCAAGAAATATCTTTAACTGATGAAAGATCTGGAGAAAAACATATTGCTGATGTTCGCACAGATAATAATCTTGTAATAGAATTCCAACATTCCTTTTTAGACCCTCAGGAACGAAACTCACGAGAACAGTTTTATAAGAACATGGTTTGGATTATCGACGGTACTCGACTAAAAAGAGATTATCCTCGCTTTCTTAACGAATGGAAAAGTGGCAGTACCAGTGAAGTACAAAAAACTGAGAAACCTGGAATCTTTAAGATATGGTTTCCAGAGTTTTGCTTCCCAAAAGCCTGGCTTAATAGCGCTGTGCCCGTAATATTTGATTTTTACGGAGACGGAACATTGGACGACCCGGAAGGAATGCGAAATTCTCTTTACTGTTTATTTCCGCAAGTCGGCAAACATGCCAGAGTTGCAGAGATTTCTCGAAATGCCTTCCTTCAAGCAACAAATAATGGCGAATGGACTTCACGTGTTCAAGAATTTATACGTGAATTTAAAATACAAGACAAGGTCAATTCACAACAACAAGCGCTATCTCACCAATCAAATAAAGTAGAGTATAGATGGAATGGAGTTCCCCTCATAGGAGGGAAAAAAGAATATCGGAAACGTGTTTCTAAATCGAACAAATCTTTTCGAAAAGGAAAACGATAACGAAGCTTTCTGCATAGCTGAAATAATATTCGACTAGGAATCAAACTTAAAAAAGAAAAATGCCAGCCACTAACATTGGCTAAAAAGCATTGCTACATCTTACACGATTTAGACTATTTTCTTATATTGATCTCCAAGAACTAAAATGAAGCGTCACGTTTTCAACGTGGCTCTGAGCCCCCGCCAGAGGTAAAGGCCAACGCCACGGGCTCAGATCCACACACCACAACGCTTCATAGCCTTACCGTTGGCAAACATTAAACTAACCGAAACCACCCAATTATGAAACAATTACTATTTACACTAATTATTATTTCAATATTAACTGGTTGCAAAACTGAAAAACAAGAAAGCAAAGTAGTAATTAATGAATTACCCCTTAAAACTTACTTCCAAAATAGCCACCTTCCTGCTGTGATTATGGGTTATAGCAACAGAGAAGGCAAAATGGACTGGTATGCTTTTGGACCATCTGTTTGGGGTGGAAAAGACACAATTAATGAAAATAACATATTTAGAATTTTTTCAATGACAAAGGCCATAGGCTCTGTTGCCGCATTACAACTTGTTGAAAAAGGTTTAATTGGTCTAGATGACCCGTTAGATAAATTAATGCCTGAAATGACATCTATTCCTATACTTACCTCGGAAGGACAACTTGTTAAAGCCAATAAAACAATTACTTTGAGAAATCTTTTAACCCATACCTCTGGATTTGGATATGATATTTTTGATGAACAACTACAAAAATTTGATAAAACTGGTTGGGAATATGATGACCTTCCAAGATTATTTGAAGCTGGCGAAAAATGGCATTATGGCAGAAGTACAGATTGGGTAGGTAGAATTGTCGAAAAAGTAAGTGGGCAAAATCTTGAAGATTATTTTAGAGAGCATATTACCGGACCATTAAAAATGAATAGTACTTGGTTTAACGTTCCTGACAAACTGAAAGAAAATATTGTTTCTTGGGGCACACGTGATTCAACTGGATTTAAAGAATATCCGCGTATCCCAACAAAACCAACTACTGAATTTATTGCTGGAGAAGGCTTATTTGGTTCACCAAAAGACTATTTAACTTTCCTTAATTGTATTATGAATTCTGGCAAATATGATGGAGGTCAAATCCTGAAATCAGAAACAGTTGATTTGATGTTTAAAGATGCCTTACCTGATGGACTTACCCTCAACTTTGGGTTACCCGAAGAAGGGTTACCAGAAACAATAGGACATTTTCCTGATGAATCGGACACTTATAGTTTAGCTTGGGCTATAGAGAATAATAGTAAAGAAATGGTGCGCACTACAGGCTCAATATATTGGGCTGGCGTTGCTAATTCATATTACACTTTAGATAGAGACAAAGGGATGGCAATAGTATATTTTACTCAATTTCTTCCTTTTAATGATAAAATATCCTATGATTTTTATCGTCTTTTCGAAAAGGAAGTCTATACTAGCTTAAATAAAAAATAACGATTTGCCAACAATGGCTATAATTCATTGCTTGGCTATGACGAACCCCAAAATTAGTTTAACTTTAAATGGCTTGATTTCAACGGTCGAAAATTCCAGCGGAATTTTCAACGCAACGAAATCATAGCCTAGACCGTTGTGCTTCATTATGACCAACCAATAACCAATGATAAAATTCTTTAGAAAAATTAGACAAAAACTACTCTCTGAAAATAAATTCAGTAAATATCTGATTTATGCAGTCGGAGAAATAGTTCTTGTGGTTATTGGAATTTTGATTGCACTTCAAATCAATAATTGGAACGAAATAAGAAAAAACACAGAAAGGGAAAATAAATATTTATCAAACCTTAATAAAGAAATTATCAATGATTCTCTGTCCCTTGAAAGAGGCTGGTTTAATAATCGGCAAAAAAAAATTAAGAGTTTAGAACTGGCTAGAAGCTATGTGATGGGAAATTATAGTCCAATAGATACACTTCAATTTATAAATATTGTTGGTTTTGGTGGAATAAATAGTAGAGCATCTTTTATAGGTTCTTCTCGTACCTATAGTGAATTGGTCAGTACAGGAAATTTAAGTTCAATATCCAATGACAGCATACGAGAATTAATTGTAGAATATTATGCTGGTAAGGATTTTTTAAAGGAATATTTGAGTAATATAAGAAGTGATTATGCCACCTATGTGAATGGAATTAAAGTGTATAATTCAAATTATCCGGATAGCATTAATACAATTGAAATTCCAAGAATTTTAAGAAAATTAAAAACCGATGAATTTCATAGCTTAATTAACCAAGAACTAACTTACACTTATTCTATTGAAAGGCAACTTCAATCCAGTAAGAGAAGAGCATATATACTTAATAAGAGAATAGAACAATTCTTAAGGAATAAATAACGAAAGCACAACAATGGGTATAGTGCATAGCACCCTTCGGGATGCTACGACACCATACACGGGCCGTTGTGTGCAATATAACCAACACGAACACTAATGACAGAATTTTGGGAAACAGCATTTAATGACAAACAAGAAATGTGGGGGATGAAACCTGCAAAATCCGCTGAACTGACAAAAAATTTCTTCCTAGAAAAATCAATAAAAAATATTCTCATTCCAGGAATTGGATACGGACGAAATGCCCAACCATTTATTGAAAACGGAATAAAAGTAAGTGGAATTGAGATTTCAAAAACAGCTATTGAACTCGCAAAGAAGCATTATGGAAATGAAATGACAATTTTTCATGGTTCTGTAACCGAAATGCCTTTTGACGATAAAAAATATGAAGGAATTTTTTGTTATGCCCTTATTCATTTATTGGACAGCGAAAATAGAAAAAAGCTAATTCAAGATTGCTACAACCAACTTACAGAAAATGGATTTATGGTTTTTACAACCATAACCAAAAATGCACCTCAATTTGGAAAGGGAGAATTGATAAGTAAAGACCGTTACGAAATTCATAAAGGAGCCAAAATATTTTACTACGACAAAGAATCAGTCAAAACAGAATTTGAAAAGTACGGACTTTTTGAAATTACGGAAGTGGACGAAAATCATTCAATGTACCTGATTAAATGCAAAAAAGTATAAAAACACTGCCCACAACACCGTATATAATTTATTGCTAATTCTAGCCTACTTACGAAAATCCTAGCGGATTTTCTATTCGGTTTGTATTTGCTAAATTCGTTGCTAAACCACGCAACTAATCTTATACAAACACGTTAGGCAACATTTGCACAAAAAAAACTTTATAATTACTTTTGACGTTAGTAACGCAAAACAAAAGTATGATTGTTTCATTTAGCTCGAAAGAAACCGAAATGATTTGGAATGGTATTCGGGTTAAAAAAATGCCGATTGAAATTCAGAACGTTGGACGTCGTAAATTGAGAATGCTGAACAATTCTCAAGACATAATGGACTTGAGAATTCCGCCTTCAAACCGACTAGAAAAATTGTCTGGAAATCTAAAGGACTTTTACAGCATTCGAGTTAATAAGCAATGGCGAATCATTTTTAAATGGAATAACGGAAATGCAAGCGAAGTGGAAATAATCGACTATCATTAAAAAAGAAAAAAATGGAAAAGTTGGCAAATGTACATCCTGGAGAAGTTTTGAACTTTGAATTTCTTGAGCCACTCGAAATTTCGGCTTATCGACTTTCAAAGGACTTAAAAATACCGCAAACAAGAATTTCGGAAATCATCAAAGGTAGGAGAAGAATAACAGCGGACACAGCTCTAAGATTGAGCAAATATTTTGGAAATTCGGCCAAATTCTGGCTCGGACTTCAAGATGATTACGACATTGAAGAGGAACGAGATGAAAAACAGGCGGAATTAAACGAAATAAAAAAATTCCAAAATAAAAACGTTGCCTAACACCGGCTATAATTCATTGTGGGCGGATTTCCTAAACGGAAATCCTTACTTCTAAGCTAAGGTTAGATTTCGGGCGGAATGTTCACTACATGAAATGTCCACAACGAAATCATAGCCCAAACGTTGTGCATCATTTTGTGAGCTATCGCACAGATGACAACAAGAAGAAAATGAAGACCTTTGACGAATGAAAGATATTTTTCCGTTTTACATCATTGGACATTTTATTAATCAGCCGACAAATCCGACTGAATTTTAAATATTGCGGTTTGGCGAAATGGAAGAACCAAATGTTGACGACTTTCACATACGCAGGTTTTATGAAATTCTTTGGACTGAAAAAAGGTAAAAGCCAACAAATTGGTTAAACAAATCGAAACTTGGGTTGTTTTTTAGAAAAAAAACATGTTGAATATTATATAAAATTTGATTACTATGAAACTTTCGAACCTTACTTTTCTATTTTTCTTATTCTATTCAATTTATGCAAATGCACAGGGTAATTCCATCAACGAAGAGAGATTCATATCTATTGGAGGCATTGAACAATGGATCACAATAAAAGGAAATGATAAATCAAAGCCTGTTGTTCTCTTCCTTCATGGGGGACCGGGCAGTACTATGAGCCATTTTGAAAACAATATTTATGGCAGCTGGGAAAATGATTTTGTTTTGGTGCATTGGGATCAAAGAGGTGCCGGAAAAACTTATGGCCGTAATTTTCCTTCAGTTGTAGATGAAGAGTTTTATATTGAAAATCCTTTGAAAGTAGAACAAATGGCCAATGATGGGATAGAACTCACCAAGTATATTATTGAATATCTTGACAAGCAAAAAGTAATACTTGTTGGCACTTCTTGGGGGTCGGTGCTGGGTATGAAAATGGCTTTAAAGTATCCGGACTTTTATCATGTTTATATAGGGCATTCTCAAGTTGTGGATTTTTCGAAAAATATTAGTTATGCCTATAAAAAAGTCAATGAAATGGCTATCAATAAGAAAGATAGTATTTCTCTTGAATTGCTTCATACTTTGGACAAACCACCTTATGAAAATGCCAGAAGTTACGGCCAATTATTGCGAATAATTAAAAAATATGAGGGGGAGAATTCAATTCCGGCTCCAGAATCTTGGTGGAAAATAGCACCAAAGTATGATAATGAAAAAGACACTAAGGCAAGATATGACGGGGATGACTACTCTTTTATAAATTTTGTGGGCCACGAAAAACTTGGAATACCCTCGATGGTTTCAGATATCGATTTTGAAAAAGATGGATTGGTTATTAATATTCCGGTGTATTTAATACAGGGTGAGCAAGATATATTAACTTCCAAAGAAGTTACTAAACCATATTTTGACAAAATAAAAGCTTCCAAAAAAGGATATTATTTAGTGCCTGGTGCGGCACATGGTCATAATCAGTCTGTAGTGGACATGCAATACCAAGTCATAAAGGAGAGTCTGCAATTTTAGCATGTAAAATTCAAAACGGGCAAGAACAGCCCAAGACAAATCATTAAATCAATAATTTGTAATCTAAGTGATTTTGCAAGAAAACATCAATGCATCCATATATAAAAAGAATTAAAGATCTTTCCAATCAATTAAACACTTAGATACTTACTGAATTGGAGGGCGGGTTTGTGAACAAGAAATTCACAAAAGGGTCTTGCCTGCTCAAACCCGGACAAATATGCACATCACACATATTAGTCAAAAAAGGTATTGCCAGAAAATTTTATAAGCACAATGACAAAGAAATTACGACCGAGATTTATTTCCATGATGATGTAGCTGTATCTCTTGATAGTTATATCATGAGAAAGCCAGCAGATGTGTACATTGAAGCATTGACAGAATTAGAAGTGACGATTATTGACTATAGCAGGTTTCTTGATGTCAAAACGAAATATGCAGAAGTAATGATGCTCGACAAAATATTTATAGAGTATTATGCAGTTTGGTTTGAACAAAGACTTAAAGAATTTCAAACCATGGATGCCTCACAAAGATACTTGAATTTATTAGAAAAAGAGCCGAAGATTATCCAGCAATTGTCCGTCACCATCATTGCGTCTTATTTAAATGTTTCTCTAGAAACTTTATCCAGAATCAGATCAAAGATTACAAGAAAATGATTATTTGACTTAGGTCAAATTTTCGCTTTTTGAAGTACCTTATTTTTGTAAAAAATAAAGGGTCGTAAAATGAAAGCAATTGTATTTAAGCGATACGGAGAACCCGAAGTATTGCAAATAGAAGAAATTAAAAAACCTGTACCCAAAAACAATGAGGTGCTTATTAGAATATTTGCCACTTCAGTAACCGCTGAAGACCCCAAAATGAGAGGGTTTAATCATCCTCCCCTTCTTAAACTTCCAGTAGGTTTAATGTTTGGTTTCAAAAAGCCTAAAAATCCTGTGTTAGGAATTGAATTCTCCGGAACAATTGAAGCTATAGGGAAAGAAGTTAAAAAATACAAAATTGGTGATGAGGTATTTGGATACACCGGTTTGAGTTTTGGAGCCTATGCTGAGTATAAATGTATGCCCGAGAATGGACTAATACATTATATACCAGAAAATTTATCCTTTGAAGAATCCGCATGCATGGTTAATGGTCCACTTTCAGCATTAGCTTACATGAAGAAAAAAGGGAACATTAAACAAGGGGATAAGATATTGATATATGGAGCATCAGGTTCAGTTGGCACCGCAGCGGTTCAACTTGCCAAATATTTTGGAGCTCATGTAACAGGAGTATGTAGTACTAAAAATATAGAGCTCGTAAGTTCAATTGGAGCAGATATTGTAATTGACTACACTTGTCAGGACTTTACTCAAACAGAAGAAAAATATGATTTGCTATTTGATACGGTCGGTAAAACATCCATGAAAGAATGTCTAAAATTATTGAGACCTAAAGGGAGATACTTATTAACCGAATTTGGATTTTCGCATATTCTAGCCTCAATTTTTACCTCATTATTCAAAAGCAAAAAAGTTATCGTTGCATCATCCAATTTCTATTGGAAGATTGAAGATTTGGAGTTGTTCAGAGAGATTGCAGAAAAAGGTTATTTCAAACCTGTTATTGATAAGACCTTTCCACTTGAAAGAATAATAGAGGCACATAAATATGTAGAGCTAGGTCATAAAGCTGGCAATGTTGCTATTTCTATCAAATAGTATAAAAAACGAACGCACAACAATATATACAAAATAGGCGTGATAGTAGTAAATTTAAGAGTTGTAGCCCGCTTTATAATTGTAGCGGTTTGATAAGTTCGAAGCCCGTAATCGCCTACTTTGCATATACTAAACGTTGGCATTCATATTGACAAAAAACGCGAACGAAGAATGAGTAAAAAGAATAGCGTATTTATTGCGACAAGTTTAGACTGCTTTATAGCTGACAAAAATGGTGGACTTGATTGGTTACATTCTATTCCAAATCCAGATAATAATGATATGGGATATGTAGAATTCACTAATGGAATTGATGCACTTGTTATGGGACGAACAACATTTGAAACTGTAATTGGATTTGATGTTCCTTGGCCATATACCAAGCCTGTTTTTGTATTGAGTAACAAACTGAAAGAAATCCCTGATTCTCACAAAGACAAAGCTTTTTTAGTCAAAGGAACTTTAACGGAAATTTTAGAGCAAATTCATAAGAAAGGGTATCAAAGATTATACATTGATGGTGGAACAACAATCAGGAATTTTTTAAAAGCAGACTTGATTGATGAAATGATACTGACAACTATTCCTGTTTTATTAGGTGGTGGTGCTTCATTGTTTGGAGAATTGCCAAAAGAACTGAAATTTGAACTAATTGGAACAAAAACATTTCTAAATCAAGTATCACAGAGACACTATAAACGAAAAAAATAAAATACGAAATGCCAACAAAGAACTGAGTTAAAAAACAAGTTCTTTTAGTTCAATATCGATACATAATTCTCATCGTAGGGCAGCCCGGATTTGACAATCGCAAATGCCTGTTGCAACAACTTGTTCAATATCGAAATCAAGGTAGGCTTGCGGACCAACTTGTTTTATCAAGTGTTGATATATTTCTGTCTCTATTTTTATAGGATTTTAGGCCGAAAAAATGAAAGGAACTTAATCTGTAGCTAAAATTCCTTCCATGATCATATCATCTTTTCTAGTTCTATGTAAATCATTAAACCGCATGTAACAGCCCATCGCTAAATTCCTCTTATTTTTTGTGCATACTAGCAACAATATTGGTGTTTGAATGCACCAAGTTCACAAAAATAATTGGGCAGACATTAGAAATCACATTGATTTATGTAACTTGAAGGAAGAATAGATTTGGATATACTACCATGAATTTTATAGACTATTACCAGGTTCTGGGTTTGGATAAGTCCGCGACCGAAAAAGATATAAAATCCGCCTATCGAAAACTGGCCAGAAAACATCATCCAGACTTAAACCCCAACAACACGGATGCAGAGGAGAAATTCAAAAAAATCAATGAGGCCCATGAAGTACTGAGCGACCCTGAAAAAAGAAAGAAATATGACCAATATGGGAAGGATTGGCAACACGCGGAAGAATTTGAAAAGGCCAAATCACAAAGACGTAGTCAACCTTCTGGTGGCGGTTACAGGGAATATACCTACTCAGGCGGTCAAGAAAGTGATTTTTCAGATTTCTTTGAATCCATGTTTGGGGGTGGTGGTTTCAGTAGGCAACAAGGAAGGGCAAAGTATAGGGGGCAGGATTTCAATGCGGAACTTCGATTAAATCTTTCCGAAGTTAAAGAAACGCATAAGCGCACGCTCACTGTAAATGGAAAAAACATAAGAATTACAATACCAGCTGGGATTGAAGACGGTCAGACCATCAAAATAAAAGGATATGGCGGGGAGGGAATCAATGGGGGACCTAAAGGTGACCTTTACCTTACCTTTTCCATTTTGAACGACACGCCTTTTAAAAGAGAGGGCGCCAACCTTTATAAGACCATTGAAATCCCATTAACAACGGCTGTTCTTGGAGGGGAAATAGTGTTGGAAACCTTAACGGGAAAAGTGAAATTGAGCGTGAAGCCGGGAACACAGAACGGGGCCACCGTGAAGCTTAGAGGCAAGGGATTTCCTTTATACAAAAAAGATGGGTTTGGCGACCTATTTATCACATATAGCCCAAAGATTCCAGTAAAGCTTACTACAGAGCAAGAAAGGATTTTTAAGGAACTTGAACAAAAAGGTTTGTAAAAGCATCATGGAAAAAGCTACTTATATATTTATTGAGGAATTTTGCAACCATCACAATATTGAGGTTTCATTAGTGCATAGGCTCGTGGAGTTTGAAATCCTTACAATTGAGAAGAAGGAGGAAAAGGAAATGATTAGGATCAGTGAACTTCCAAAACTCGAAAAAATGGTAAGGTTACACCAAGAACTGGAAATAAACCCGGAAGGACTCCAAGCTATTCACCATCTCTTGATTCAAGTTACAAACTTGCAAGATGAAGTTAAATTATTGCGCAGGAAATTGCATAGGTTCGAAAACTAAAACTGGTATAGACTTCAATCAATTTCTTTAAGTATTTTAAAACAATACTAAAAAAAATCTTTAACTCTATTGGGATTGGTACGGGCCAGCTACAGAATACACCAAGGTAGGTTTGGCAGGGTCTTAAATAATCTGTTTAGTATTAATACCGCTATAGCTTAACAATATCGGTGCTTGAGAAATATTTAACGAGGTTTATAAGAAAAAATATAGTTAATTTTAAGTTTTGAGTCCCTTAGACTTTTACCACTGCCATGCTTCATATTAATTTTGAACATCCCTTTGACCAACTACGAAAATTGGCTCTTAGCCTTGGTGCCGATTTTAAGGAATATCAGGATTCTGCGATTTTAACGCTTGACAATTTGGTGGGCAAAGGAACCGTTACCACCTATAGTGTATTCGAGGGACTCAATGTAAGGGTGTACGATATAACTTTCAATGAGGAATTAAAGATTTCGAAGATGGAGCAGGACCCATCCATAATCTATTTTCTTTACTGTGTAAAGGGTCATTTTTTTCACAGGTTCGAGAACCAGGAAAACAGCAATAAAATATACCCAAGACAGAATGTTATTTTTTCCAGTGCCGCAAAGTCCCCAAACATAGTAACCTTTCCCGGTAAAGTACATTTAAGGTTAAGCGCGATTTTTGTACGGGAAAAAATGGCTGAGTCAAATTCCAAACGAAAAACGCTCTTGGAGACAGCATTGGAGGATATAACCTCCTTCATCAGTAAGGAAAAACCCTTTAGTTATTATGGTGAGATAAGTCCCTTAACCTCAAAGTACGCATCTATCCTTATCGAAAATAAAAGAACCGATGCCGTAGGCAAACTGTTGGTAGAGGGTGCCGTTGTAAATACATTAGCGTCCCAAGTGGAGCACCATGACATTACAAAGGAAGAGATTAAAATAAGTTTTCCGCTTTCTAACACAGAAATACTTAGGATATCTGAAGTTGCCGAACATATTGCCGAAAACATTGACCGATCCCTGAATATTGATCATTTATCAAAAACGTTTGGATTGTCCCCAAAAAAACTTCAGGCAGGTTTTAGGCATCTCTTTGGGGAAAGCCTTGGAAATTTTATCACTCACTTACGCCTGGAAAAAGGAAAGGAGCTTATCCAACATACAGATTTAACCATTTCTGAAGTATGCTACAAAATAGGCTTTTCTAGCAGAAGCTATTTCTCCAAAACCTTTTCGGAGAGATTTGGACTCTTGCCCAGCAAATTTAAAAGTTCGCTTTCCTCAGATGATTTGATTTATGAACTTACCTATAAATCGACCATGTCAGACGGTATTCAAATTTCCGATATTGAGGATATAATCGAGGTGGCTAACTCTGTCAATCAAGAAAACAACATCACAGGATGTCTTGTTTGCCAAGACAATGATTTCTTTCAATTTTTGGAAGGACCCAAATCCAATGTGCTCCAAGTCTTCGATAAAATAAAAAAGGACCCAAGACACTATGATTTGGAAGTGCTCACCCGCAAAATAAATTCACATCGTTTTTTTCCAAATTGGAGTATGGCCTTACTATCGGATAAGGACATATTGGATCAAACATTCAAGAACAAGGCCATTAACTTGAACTTGGATACTTCGGGTATACGGGGCAACGAAAATGTACACATTAGTAGTACCGTTTTCTGGAGAAGGGTTCTCAATTTGATAAAGGTTTCCCAAGCTTGATACCACCGCTTAAAACAGCAATACTATCTTATTAGCTATTTGTCGCCCTTTGTGAAAGGGCCCTGAATTTTAGAGTTTTATTAGTAAAATATAAATGGCACCGGGTTCTTGTTTCGCTATCAAAATCGTAATTTTGCAACTTTGTCAATTGCTATGATTAACTACGAGGAGAATATTGAGGTAAAAGGGGCACGCGTTCATAACCTCAAAAATATCGATGTCACCATTCCTAGGGAAAAGCTTGTCGTTATTACCGGACTTTCTGGAAGCGGTAAATCCTCCTTGGCTTTTGATACGATCTATGCCGAAGGCCAGCGGAGGTACATTGAAACCTTCTCGGCCTATGCCCGCCAATTTTTAGGTGGCCTGGAACGGCCGGATGTTGATAAGATCGACGGACTTTCCCCGGTCATTGCCATTGAACAGAAAACTACCTCAAAATCACCAAGGTCCACCGTTGGCACCATTACGGAAGTATACGATTTCCTACGTTTGCTTTTTGCCCGTGCCGGTGATGCCCATAGTTACAATACGGGCGAAAAAATGGTCAGTTATAGTGACGCGCAAATAAAGGAACTGATCATTGAGGCGTATACCGATAAAAAAATCAATATCCTTGCCCCGGTAATCAAATCCCGGAAAGGGCATTACAGGGAACTGTTTGAACAAATTGCCAAACAGGGCTTTGTGAAGGTCCGCGTGGACGGAGAAATTCGCGATATTGTAAAGGGCATGAAGGTGGACCGATACAAGACCCACGATATTGAAATCGTAATCGATAGGTTGAAGGTTCAGGTAAGCGAAGAGCTGCACAAGCGCCTGGCAGAAACCATCAATACGGCCATGTACAGTGGCGATAACGTTTTAATGGTAATCGAGGAAGGTTCTGATGTTCCCAGATATTTCAGTAGGGATTTGATGTGCCCTTCAACGGGAATCTCCTATCCTACCCCAGAACCCAATACCTTTTCCTTCAACTCCCCAAAAGGAATGTGTCCCAACTGTAGTGGCCTGGGACATGTGTACGAAGTAAATGCGGACAAAATATTTCCCAACAAAAAACTTACCATAAAAACCGGTGGTATAGCACCGCTTGGCGAGTATAAAAAATCCTGGGCGTTTAAACAGATAGAGACCATAGCCCAACGCTTTGGTTTTGGGTTAACGGACCCAATAAGCAAAATACCCCAAGAGGCCATTGATGTATTGCTCTACGGGGGGAACGAGAGTTTTGAAGTGGATTCCAAATCCTTGGGCGTAAAAAGAACCTATAAAATAGACTACGAAGGAATTTCCAATTTCATCAAGAACCAGTTCGATCAGGCGGAATCGACTTCCATCAAACGATGGGCGAAGGAATACATGGATAAAATAAAATGTCCTACCTGTGAAGGCACTAGGCTGAAAAAGGAATCTCTCTACTTTAAGATAGACGATAAGAATATTGCGGAATTGGCCAATATGGACATTGCGGAATTGGCCAATTTCTTTGAGGGGCTGGAAAAAACCTTGGAAGGAAACCAACTTAAAATTGCTGAGGAAATCATCAAGGAAATCCGTACCAGGATCCGCTTTCTTCTGGATGTAGGGCTAGATTATCTTTCCCTTAACCGCAGTTCAAAGTCCTTGTCAGGCGGGGAGGCGCAACGAATTAGGTTGGCGACCCAAATAGGTTCCCAATTAGTGGGGGTACTCTATATCTTGGACGAACCCAGCATCGGGCTACATCAAAGGGACAATTCACGACTGATAAAATCACTGGAGTCCTTGCGGGACATTGGAAACTCAGTGATCGTTGTAGAACACGATCGAGATATGATCGAACGTGCGGACCATGTCATCGACATCGGTCCAAAAGCAGGCAAGCACGGTGGGGAAATTATTTCCGAAGGAAACCCCCATGACCTCAAAAAACATCATACGCTTACGGCGGATTATATCACCGGGGTAAAGGAAATAAAGGTGCCCAAAAAACGAAGAAAGGGCAATGGGGAGAAAATCGTACTTTCCGGTTGCACGGGTAACAACCTAAAAAATATTACGGTGGAATTCCCCCTTGGAAAAATGATCGGGGTAACCGGGGTGTCCGGAAGTGGAAAATCCACCTTGATCAATGAGACGCTCTACCCCATCATGAACGCCCATTATTTCAACGGTGTCAAAAAACCAATGCCGTATAAAAAAATTACGGGGCTGGAACATATTGATAAGGTCATCGACATCAATCAATCACCTATTGGCAGAACACCACGGTCCAATCCTGCGACGTATACCGGCGTTTTCAGCGAAATTCGGTCTTTGTTCACAAAAACCCCTGAGGCCTCCATACGAGGCTACAAACCGGGCCGATTCAGCTTTAATGTGAAGGGCGGTAGATGTGAAACCTGCCAGGGAGGGGGACTACGTGTCATTGAAATGAATTTCCTACCGGATGTATATGTAGAATGTGAAACTTGCAACGGCAAGCGTTTTAACAGAGAGACCTTGGAAATTAGGTATAAGGGCAAATCCATTTCGGATGTTTTGGAAATGACCATCAATGAAGCGGTCGATTTTTTTGAACTTATTCCAAAAATCCATCGTAAGTTAAAAACAATACAGAATGTAGGTTTGGGTTATATTTCCCTTGGGCAGCAGTCCACTACCCTATCCGGTGGAGAGGCACAACGAATTAAATTGGCCACGGAACTTTCCAAACGGGATACGGGAAATACGTTCTATATCCTGGACGAGCCCACTACCGGACTTCACTTTGAGGACATACGCGTTCTGATGGAAGTTTTGAACAAACTGGTGGATAAGGGCAATACCGTTTTGGTCATAGAACATAACTTGGATGTAATAAAAATGGTGGACCACGTTATTGATATAGGATATGAGGGAGGTCGCACCGGGGGGCAACTGATAGCGCATGGCACACCGGAAGAAATTTGTAAAGTCAAGGAAAGTTATACGGCAGAGTTTTTGAGAAAAGAGTTAAAATATAAGGCAAGCAAATGAGAAACGAAAAGCACCACAAAGGGTGGAACGAAATCAAGACAAACGATTCTTGGGCAATATTTAAGATTATGGGCGAATTCGTTAACGGTTTCGAAAAAATGAGCAAAATAGGACCCTGTGTTTCGGTATTTGGTTCGGCAAGAACCAAAGAGGGTGACAAATACTACCAGCTAGCGGTAAATGTTTCCAAAAAAATAGCAGAGGCCGGTTATGGCGTAATCACTGGTGGCGGTCCGGGTATTATGGAGGCTGGAAACAGGGGCGCCCATTTGGCCGGTGGTACTTCGGTAGGGTTGAACATCGACCTTCCTTTTGAACAACATGACAATCCGTATATCGATGAGGACAAAAGCCTGGACTTCGACTATTTCTTTGTTAGAAAGGTGATGTTCGTAAAATATTCCCAGGGTTTTGTGGTGATGCCGGGAGGCTTCGGGACCTTGGATGAACTGTTCGAAGCAATCACCCTGATCCAGACCCATAAAATTGGAAAATTCCCAATCATCCTTGTGGGAAGTGAATTTTGGACCGGTCTATTCGATTGGATAAAAAACACGATGCTTTCTTTTGGGAATATCAGTCCGGAGGATCTAGATCTTATAAAAATTGTCGATACCGAAGACGAGGTGGTGGAAATCATCGATGCCTTTTATAAAGGCCATACCCTAAGTCCCAATTTTTAGATTGCCCTTGAAAGGATTCCTCCAGATAAAAATAGCACTGAGCATTTTACTATATTCTATAGTAAACGGAGGTGCCTTTGCCCAATACGAAACGAACCTCACGGTAAAGTTAAATGATTTCACCAAGGAACTGGACATAAAACAGGAGTTCACCTATTACAATGATTCCAACTATAACCTGGGAATCATTTATTTCAATGACTGGGCGCATGCCTACTCCAATAAAAATACCGGACTTGCAAAGCGTTTTGCGCAAGAATTCAAAAGAAGCCTGCACCTCGCAAAAAAAAGTGAACGGGGCTATACTACAATCATCAGTGCGGTGGACGGTGAATATGAAGGGCTGGAATGGGAACGGACCCAGGAGGATGACATCATAAAATTCAGGCTTAACAAACCTTTGTTACCAAAGGAATCCGTACAACTGATAATCACCTACAAGGTGAAACTTCCGCCGAATAAATACACTGACTACGGGTACGATAATAGGGGCAATTATTACCTAAAGGATTGGTACCTTACCCCGGCCGTTTATGATGGGAAATGGCATTTGTATTCGAACAAAAATCTGGAAGACCTTTATACGAATAGCACCAAAACGACCATTGATTTCACGTATCCCAAGGCTCTTTTCCTAAATTCCAACTTCAAGGAAAACAAACGTACGGAAATGACCAATAGTCGGCGCGTGGAGCTTGTTGCCGACAATCAAAAAAGTGCCGAGATCTTCCTGAACGTACAAAATCTTTTTTCGACCCATATTACCCCTGAAATGAAGGTGGTCACCAGCATTTCGGCACCCAGATATGACCCTATTGAACAGGGCATTTCCATCAATAGGATTACGGATTTCATTGAACGGAATTTGGGCAAATACCCCCATGATAAACTCTTGGTTAGCGAAACGGATTATAACAAAGATCCGTTGTACGGAATCAACCAATTACCATCCTTTATCAGACCGTACGAGCAGCAGTTCCAATTTGAAATGAAGTTCCTAAAAACGGCCCTGAACAGTATCTTGAGGGAAACCTTGTTCTTGGACCCAAGAAAGGAACAATGGCTCAACAGCGCCATTGCCAACTACCTCATGATCGCGTATGTTGACGAGTTTTATCCCGATCAAAAATTACTGGGCAACCTATCTCGAATCTGGGGCATTCGAAGTTTCAATTTGGCGAAAATGGATTTTAACGAACAATATCCCTTCCTATACAATCTAACGGCGCGGAAAAATTTGGACCAAGCGCTGACCACGCCCAACGATTCCCTGATTAAATTCAACCAAAAAATAGCAAACAAGTATAAGGCGGGTCTGGGATTGGCCTATCTGGCGGATTATATTGGAAAGGAAAAAGTTGACGAGAGCATCAAAACATTTTTCAAATATTACCAACTCAATAAGGTAAAGGTGCTGGATTTTGAATCCATCCTTAAACGTTCCACGGAGAAGGATATCAATTGGTTCTTTAGCGAGTATGTCTCCACGGACCGTAAGATAGATTTTAAGATAAAAAAGGTCGACAAAACGGAGGATTCCTTAAGCGTTACCATAAAGAACAAAGAAGGAACGAATGTGCCCATAAGCATGTTCGGACTTAAAAACGACACCTTGGTCTCCAAATATTGGTTCAAGGATATAAAGACCCTGGAAACCTTTACCGTTCCCAACAATCAGGAAGATCGTTTGGTTCTCAATTACGATCAAACAATACCGGAATTCAACCAACGAGATAACTGGAAATCCCTTAAGGGATTTTTATCCAGTAACAAAAAACTAAAGTTTACATTTTTCAAGGATTCTGAAAACCCTTATTACAATCAAGTTTTTTATGTCCCTGTCCTAAATTTCAACATCTATGACGGGTGGGTGCCGGGTATGCGGCTATACAATAAAACTCTCTTGGAGCGTCCTTTTATATATGACTTTGCCCCCTCCTATTCCTTTCGGGAGAATGCCTTCGTGGGATACGGAAAATTCAGCTATAGAAAATACTTGAGCAAAAGCGGACTCTATGTTGCCAACTATTCCTTGGGAGGATCCACTTCGCATTTCAACGTCAATTCCAGATACACCTCCATTACGCCCGCATTGAGTTTTGGTTGGCGACCGGATGACCTAATTTCGAACAAGCGTCAGGTATTGTCGTTCCGCTTTGTAAACATCTTCCGGGATTTTGACGAAAGCCTAAGCGATTTGGCGAGCGACCCTGAAAATCCGGATTACAGCGTTTTCAACATGCGATACCTAAATAGGGACAACGATATTCTGGATTATAAATCGTGGTTCTTGGATTTTCAGTTGGCCGGCAAATTCAGCAAGCTTTCCTTTGAATATGAATACCGAAAACTGTTCGAGAATAACAGACAATTCAATGTTCGGTTTTTTGCAGGGAAGTTTTTGAGCAATAATACCGATTCCAACTTTTTCAGCTTCGCCCTAGATCGCCCCACGGACTATTTGTTCGATTACAGTTATTTGGGCCGTTCCGAAGATACGGGCATCTACAGCCAACAAATCATCATTGCGGAAGGTGGTTTCAAATCTTTCCTGGACGAGCGCTACCGATTTTCAGATAATTGGATGGCAACCGTCAATACCAGTTTTAACCTTTGGCGATGGATAGAACTGTATGGCGACGTGGGATTGGTAAAAAACAATGGGTTCAAGGAGAAATTCGTATATGATTCCGGTGTGCGACTCAATTTGGTAACCGACTATTTTGAACTTTATTTTCCTTTCTATTCCAACAATGGGTGGGAAATTTCACAACCCAATTACGGTGAAAAGATACGTTTCATCATTACCGTAAGCCCAAAAACATTGACAGGACTGTTTACCCGCCAATGGTTTTGATCCAAAAATCCTCAATGATTCCGTCTCTATACCCAGTTCCAATGAGAATTTCACAAAATATTTAATTTGAAATAACATTTTCGCAACGGATAAAGTTTAAACCGGATTGCTAAAACGATTTCAATTCGGTATTTTTGTGAAAATTCGAAAAAATACATGAAGGTTTCTTCCAAGACGAGCAGTGATATATCATTTGAAGATTTCAAGGAACAGATTATTAATGACTATAAGATTGCTTTTTTGAGTAGGACCTGCAGCCTGCTGGGAAGAAAAGAGGTACTTACCGGCAAGGCGAAATTCGGAATCTTTGGGGATGGAAAGGAACTTCCCCAATTGGCCATGGCCAAATCCTTTCAGAACGGTGATTTTAGAAGCGGATATTACAGGGACCAGACCTTTATGATGGCCATAGGCCACTTAAAACCCAAGGATTTTTTCCACGGACTCTACGCCACTACCGATATTGAAAAAGAGCCCATGAGCGCCGGCCGACAAATGGGTGGTCACTTCGTGACCTACAGCCTAAACGAGGACGGTAGCTGGAAAGACCTCACAAAACAGAAAAACAGCAGTTCCGATATTTCCTGCACCGCCGGCCAAATGCCCCGTCTGCTGGGCTTGGCACAGGCGTCCAAAGTATACAGGCAACTGGAAGGCCTAGACAGTGCAAAATTCTCGGACAATGGCAACGAGGTTGCCTGGGGAACCATAGGCAATGCGAGTACCAGTGAAGGCATGTTTTGGGAGACCATCAACGCCGCAGGGGTTTTGCAGGTGCCCATGGTCTTGAGTATTTGGGACGATGAATATGGGATTTCGGTTCCACAAAAATACCACACCACCAAAGAGGACATTTCAAAGGTGCTAGCCGGTTTTCAAAGGGACGACGTTCACAAGGGCGTTGAGATTTTAAAAGTCAAAGGTTGGGACTACACGGCCTTGATGCATACCTATGAAAATGCCGCCGATATTGCCCGGCAGGAACATGTACCGGTAATCATCCATGTGACTGAACTTACCCAGCCCCAAGGGCATTCTACATCGGGGTCCCACGAAAGGTACAAGGACGACGAGCGTCTGGCCTGGGAACGGGAGAACGATTGTAACAAACGGTTCAGGGAATGGATATTGGAATCGGGAATCGCCGAGGAAGAGGAACTTTCCAATTTGGAAAAACAGATAAAAAGAAGGGTCAGGGAGGCGAAAAAGGAGGCGTGGACCGAGTATTTGCAAGAACATTTGGCCTTGAAAAAAACCTTGGTGCAACTGATCAACGACGCCGCCAGCACAAGCTCCAACAAGCATTTTTTGACAAAAATCAAGAATGATCTGATTGCGGTGGACGAGCCGGTCAAAAAAGATCTGGCCGTGGCCGCCCGAAAATCCCTGAGATATCTACTCGGTGAAAATACAAAGGAAAGACAAAAATTGGCCCATTGGCTGAATAATTTCATTGCGGAATCCCAACCCAAATTCAGTTCACATCTCTACAGTGAAAATGAAAATAGGGCCACTAAAATAAAGGGCATCCCTCCCACCTACAATTCCTCCAAAGAGGAAAAAGTGGACGGCCGTGTCCTGCTGCGGGATAATTTTGACAAACTCTTTGAAAAATATCCAAATGCTTTGGTCTTTGGTGAGGATACCGGGGCCATTGGCGACGTGAACCAAGGACTGGAAGGCTTACAGGCCAAATATGGGGAAGTTCGGATTGCGGATACCGGAATCAGGGAAACTACCATCATCGGTCAGGGAATTGGCATGGCGTTGCGAGGCCTGCGCCCCATCGCGGAAATTCAATATTTGGACTATATCTTCTATGCGCTTGCTACCTTAACGGATGACCTGGCAAGTCTTCTTTATAGAACCTACGGGAAACAAAAAGCACCGCTTATCATTAGAACCCGCGGGCATCGTTTGGAAGGTATATGGCATTCGGGGTCTGAAATGGGTGGTTTGATCCATGTGCTACGTGGTATTTATATTTTGGCTCCCAGAAATATGACCCAAGCGGCCGGGTTTTACAATACACTTATGAAAAGTGATGAACCCGCTTTGGTCATAGAAAGCCTAAACGGGTATCGTTTAAAGGAACGAAAACCTACGAATCTGGGGGAATTTTGTACGCCCATTGGCGTCGTGGAAAAAGTAAAGGAAGGTACGGACATCACCTTGGTCTCCTACGGTTCCACCTTGCGCATTGTGGAACAGGCCGCCAAGGAACTGTTGGAAGTGGGTATCGATGCCGAAGTAATCGATGCACAAACCTTGTTGCCCTTTGATATCCATGGGGATACGGTAAAAAGTGTCCAGAAAACGAACCGACTCTTGGTGATCGATGAGGATGTTCCCGGTGGCTGCTCGGCTTACCTATTGACCGAAATCCTCGAGAAACAGGGAGCTTACAAATACCTGGACAGTGCCCCACAGACCCTTTCTGCCCAGGCCCACAGACCTGCATACGGAAGCGATGGCGATTATTTTAGCAAGCCGAACGTTGAGGATGTTTTTGAAAAAGTGTATGCCATCATGAACGAAGCCAACCCTCAGGATTATCCCCCGCTCCGCTAATCGCAGCATTCTAAAACCCTTTGATGTTTTGGTTGGTATTCCATGGTCAAACAGATGTTCAATTGATATTGGAAACATCTGAAAATCGGGGTATTCTTTAGTATCTTTCCTACCTATATACAACGAAGGACATTCCAAAATTCTCACGATGGAAGAGCATCAAAAGCCGATAGTACAGATACTTCAAAAACATTTTGACATTTCAAATCCCATAATATCGGGGATGGAGGGGTATGAAAGCAAGAATTATAAAATTGAATGTACGGACCAAAGCTACGTGCTTAAAATTTATGATGCATCGGTCGCTAACAAAGCGAGCATCGATGGGGAATCCCACATCCTTAGGAATCTTCAAAATTTAAAAGGCTATAATTTTCCAGTCCCGATAAAATCCAATAGCGGCGCAAACTGGATTGAGGAAAATGACACGTTATACCGACTACTATCTTTTGTAACCGGAGCGTTTCTCGGCAACATTCCCCGAAACAAATCCATGGCTCGTGAACTGGGTGCATTTTTGGCCGAAATGGATGACAGGACCATTGAAATGTACGATGCTCCCACCATGGCAAAACAAACACCTTGGGACCTACGCCTTTTTTATAAAAACGAACCCCTCATAAAATACATTCCAAACCCCAAGCATCGGAGTTTGGTTACGTATTTCTTTTTGCAGTTCAAGGAAATGGTGCTTCCGTATCAGGAGGAACTGCGAATGGGCATCGTTCATAATGACGCGAACGAATGGAACGTGCTTACACGTAACAATTCCATATCGGGCATTATCGATTTTGGGGATATGTGCCACACCTGGACCATAAATAATCTTGCCGTGGCCATTACGTATTACATGATGGATCAGGAACCCCCCTTGGAATATGCCGTGGAGCTTATCAAGGGATACCACGCCATAAGACCCTTGGAGGTCCTGGAACTGGACGTGCTCTATTATTTGATTGCGGCACGTTTGTGTACGAGTGTCTGTAATTCGGCATACGCCAAAAAACAAAATCCGGATTCCGAATACATCACCATCAGCGAGGAATCGGCCTGGAACTTAGTACATGTTTGGCTCACCATCAACCCAATAGCGGCACAAAACACCTTTAGAAAGGCCGCAGGTTATCCGCCTTTGCAAACGAATGCCCTGGAAAAACAACTGAAACTCCGGAAACAGTTTATAAGCAACTCCCTATCGTTGAGCTATACAGAACCTATTCACATGGTCCGCTCTGCCTTCCAATATATGTACGATGCAAAGGGCAATACCATTTTGGATGCCTATAACAACATCATGTTGGTGGGGCATTGCCATCCCAAGGTGGTTCAGGCAGCACAACGGACTTTTGCCCGACTCAATACCAACACCCGCTATGTGTATGACGAGCTACAGTCCTATAGTGTGAAACTGTTGTCCAAATTTCCCGACTCCCTGAACAAGGTGTTTTTTGTGAATTCTGGCAGTGCCGCTAGCGACCTGGCCATCCGCTTGGCACAGACCCACACCAAAAAAAGGAAGGTCATGGTCATGGAACATGGATACCATGGCAATACCCGTTTGGGCATCGATATAAGTCATTACAAGTACGGGCACAAGGGTGGACCTGGAAAAAGGGACTATATCCTTGAGGCATCCATACCCAAGATTTTCGGTGCTGGATTCGGCAGCGAAGCGGAAGCCACTAAATTTTATGTTGAGAAAACACATAAAGAAATTCAAAATCACGAATCGGAAATCAGTGCCTTCATTGCGGAACCCATTATTGGGTGTGGTGGTCAAGTACCTTTGCCAAAAGATTACTTAAAAAACATCTATCCGAAAATCCGTGCCCAGGGAGGGGTATGCATCAGCGATGAGGTACAAGTGGGCTTTGGCAGGTTGGGAAAGTATTTCTGGGGATATGAAATGTACGATGTGGTTCCGGATATTGTCATCATTGGGAAACCTATGGGCAACGGGCATCCTATAGGTGCCGTAATTACCACGTCTGAAATTGCCCAAAGTTTTGAAAACGGGCTGGAATTTTTTAGTTCCTTTGGTGGCAACCCCGTTTCCTGTGCAATTGGCGAAGCGGTTTTAGGTGTTATCCATGAAGAACATTTGGATACCGAAGCCCAAAATACAGGATCGTATCTAAAAGGCCGTTTGAAGGAATTGGGGAAACAATACCCAGAAATAGCCGATGTGCGCGGAGAGGGACTTTTTCTTGGTGTGGAAATTATGGACGAAAAATTTCAACCTGATACGCTGTTTGCACAATACTTAAAAAATGGCTTGCGCATGGAAAACATTCTAATTGGAACGGACGGACCGGCGGACAATGTCCTAAAAATAAAACCCCCGCTTTACTTCAACAAGGAAAATTGCGATACGCTCCTAAGCCAAATTGAAAAGCTTTTGCAGAAGAAATAAATTATATACTTTTATACAAACCAATTAACTAAGAAAATTATTCCCCCATGAAAGATATAGGTCTTGCCTTTTTTAGAATTGCTGTTTCTGCCATGATGCTTACCCATGGCCTTCCCAAATTTCAAAAACTGATTGCCGGTGACTTTGAGTTCGGAGATCCCATTGGAATCGGGGCCGCGCCATCCCTTTTTCTAGCGGTCATCGGGGAGTTCATATGCCCTATTTTGATTATTATCGGTTTTAAGACCCGCTTTGCGGCGATTCCCGCTGCCATTACCATGGCCGTTGCAGGATTTATAGCCCATGCTGCCGACCCCTTCGGCACTAAGGAAAAAGCCCTGTTGTTCCTTGTCGCCTTTATTACCATCGCCTTATTGGGTCCCGGAAAATTCAGTATCGACAAAAAATAAGGAAACTACGATCGGGCAAAAACAGATGGGTTTGAAAACGGCTATATGTAACTAAAGCCTTATCGAATAGGATTTGGCCAAACGCCTTGCGCATTGCCCATCCGCATTTAAGAGTTAGGGGTATAGCGTTCTGCAAATTGCACAGAAGTCTTCTCAAAAGGTATTTTCCATAAAATTAAAGAATCCTATACAAGAGTTCCTTTAATAAATCCGACTGGTCCATACTGGAGGCATTCACCCCCTTCCCCTTAAGGTCGAGTTCCCTAAGATTGGCAATGATCTGACTCACCCGTTTCATGGGAAAGTTTCGGGCGGCCGTTTGATATTCACCTACAAAGTAAGGGTTGATTTTAAGCACACTGGCCACATTTTTAGGTGAGTGGTCTTTGAGTCCGTGGTACTGCAACAATTGCGTAAAGAAACTGTGCAGTAAGGTAATGGTGAGCACAAAGGGATTGTCCTTCGGGTTTTGGGCAAAGTAGTTGACTATTTTGGTAGCCTTTAAAATATTCCGTTCGCCAATGGCCTTCTTCAGCTCAAAATTGTTGTAATCCTTGCTGATGCCAATATGCTGTTCTATATCCTCTGGGGTAATTTCCTTTTTTTGGGGAATGGCCAATTTTAGCTTCTCCAGTTCATTGTTGATCCTTCCCAAATCCGTACCCAGGTACTCCACCAACATAATGGCCGCTTTGTGGGAAATGGCGTAGCCACTGGAAACCAAGGTCCTTCGCAACCATTCCGAAACCTGGTTCTCGTACAGCTTGTTACTCTCAAAAACGACCCCGTTTTTTTTAATGTGCTTGTAAAGCGTTTTTCGCTTGTCCAACTTCTTGTACTTATAACAGAAGACAAGGACCGTACTCATTTGCGGATGTTCCGCATAGGAGCTCAAGCTCTCAATGGTCCTGGACAGGTGTTGCGCCTCCTTTACGATGACCACTTGTCTATCGGCCATCATAGGGAATCTCTTGGCATTTCCAATTATATCGTCAATGGTAACATCCTTACCGTACAAAATCATTTGGTTGAAGCCCTTTTCCTCTTCGGTAAGTACGGAATCGGCAATATAGGATGAAATTTTATCAATGAAATAGGCTTCCTCCCCATGGAGAAAATAAATCGGTTTTATCTTCCCTTCCCTTATTTCATTTACGATTTGTAGTGCTTCATCCATTCGGAAAAAATCATCAAATTTGTACCATGCAGCCCCTTAACTTTCCCAAGTATGACTTTCGATTCAAAAATAGTCAAAATTCGGCCCTTATTTTTGACATCGTTCGCAAAAAGTTCGTAGTACTTACCCCAGAGGAATGGGTGCGGCAGCATGCCCTGATGTTCCTTAGCATCGAAAAAAAGTATCCGCTGAGCCATATCAATGTTGAAAAACAGATCCTATACAACGGGTTGCGGAAAAGGTATGATATCGTCGTTTTTAATCCAAACGGTTCCATACATCTCCTGGTGGAATGCAAGGCACCACACATCAACATTTCACAAACCACCTTCGACCAAATTGCCCAATACAATTTTAAACTGAAAGCCAGCTATTTGATGGTTACCAACGGATTGGAACATTACATGTGCCAGATGAATTTCAAAGAGGAAAAATATATTTTTTTAAAGGAGATTCCTGAATTTAGCCGTTAATTTGCACTCGTTTTGAAGCTTGCCATCGTCATACTCAATTGGAACGGAGAGGTTCTCCTGGAACGCTATTTGCCATCGGTAGTGAAATATTCCGAGGGCCTTGCCGATATCTATGTGGCCGATAATGCTTCTACGGATGGTTCCATCGAATTCTTAAAGCGACACCATCCGGATGTCAAAATAATTAAAAATAGTTCCAATGGCGGATTCGCAAAGGGATACAACGATGCCCTGAGACATGTGAAGGCCGACATTTATTGTTTGCTTAATTCTGATGTTGAAGTCTCAAAAAACTGGCTTGCCCCGGTTATCGATTTTTTCGCACAGCGTTTGGATGTGGCCATTGTACAACCAAAAATACTGGACCTCCTGAAAAAAGACCATTTTGAATACGCAGGGGCCGCAGGAGGATTTATCGACCAGTTGGGCTATCCGTTTTGTAGGGGAAGGATATTCCAAAGCCTTGAAAAAGACCAGGGCCAGTACGACGATACGCGCGAAATTTTCTGGGCCACGGGTGCCTGTATGTTCGTACGCTCCGCAGTATTCTGGGAATTGGAAGGCTTCGATGCCGAATATTTTGCCCATCAGGAAGAAGTGGATTTTTGTTGGAGGGCCAAAAATCTAGGCCATAAGGTATATTATTTGGGCACAACCAAGGTGTACCATTTAGGAGGATCTACCTTGAGCAATATGAACCCAAGAAAAACTTATCTTAATTTTAGGAATTCCCTCTTTTCCATAACAAAGAACCTGCCAAGAAGAAAGGCTTTTTTGATCATTTTAATTAGGTTATTGTTGGACGGTATCGCCGCCCTCCGATTTATTTTTCAGTTAAGGGTCCGGCATTGCTTTGCGATATTACGGGCACACGTGAGCTTTTATAGTAAATTTAGGGGGATGTACAAAAAACGTGAGAAAGCTAAATTCATATTAAAATATTATATTGTAAAATCCATTGTATGGTCTTACTTCGTAAATGGAGTAAAGAATTTTAACATTTTAGTAAAACATTAACGAAGAACCACTATAAACGATTGTCAAAAACTATAATTTTGATTCCGTTTTAGTAAACAAGTAAATAACAAACATTAATATAGTAAAGCAATTATGAAAAAAATCGTTTTAGGCTGTCTTGGAGTAACGCTATTATTATCTTCCTGTGTTTCACAGAAGAAATATGCCGATCTTGAGGCAAAACAAAAAGAGACCCAAGATTTATTAAATTCGGCAACCGTTAAGTTGAATGATTGTTTGGAAGAAAAGGCAACTGCTTCTTCAAGGCTACAGACCTTAGAAGACCAAAACGCCTTCTTAAAAGCCAACAATCAAGAATTAATCAACAACATGGGCAATCTTACTACCTTAACTACAAAAGGAGCTGAGAACCTAGAGAAATCCTTGGAAAGTTTGAAAGAAAAGGATTTGACCATCCGCAAATTAAACGATGCCATTACACGAAGAGACTCCGTGAACCTTTCTTTGGTACAGAGCTTAAAAGGAGTTTTGGGCAACTTGGATGATGAGGATATTGAAATCAGCGTTGAAAAAGGTGTAGTATTCGTTTCTATCTCCGACAAATTGTTGTTCAGCAGCGGAAGCTACAACGTAACCAACAGAGCTAAGGAAGTTCTTGGAAAGGTAGCGAAGGTTGTAAACAATAAGCCAGATTTCGAGTTCATGGTAGAAGGTCATACAGACGATGTGCCTTACAGAAGTGGAGTCCTATTGGATAACTGGGATTTAAGTGTTAAAAGAGCGACTGCAGTTGTTAGAATACTTCAAAATGATTTTGGTGTAGATCCTAAACGTATGACCGCTGCTGGTAGAGCTGAATATGTTCCGGTATCGCAAACCGAAAAATCCAAAAACAGAAGAACAAGAATCGTGGTGCTTCCAAAAATCGATCAGTTCTATAGCATGATCGAAGAGGGAATGAAAGACCCTGCCATTAACGGTGGAAGATAATTTCCTTGAAAAAAATATAGTAGAAAAGCGGCTCTAAATTGAGCCGCTTTTTTTATTCCGATTTTTTCGGTGATTTCAGATAATCGAATAAAACCAAAACGAACAACCCGGTCCAAATCAGGCGATAGACCCAAATATGTACTTCAAAACCAAAAAACTGACCCGTATCCCCCATCCCAAAGAAACTATAGACTACGGTGAGTATAGCAATGGCCATTCCAATAATCAGTATTGTTTTTCTCATTTGTCTAATTTTATATAGCTTTTGAATAAAAACCCATCTTTCATTTTAGAACAACGAATGTCTTCAAAAAGTTTGTAGATCAAAATAAGATAATTTGGAATGGAGAAGTAGAATCTTTATTTGGCTTGTTCTCGATACGATTTTTCGTACCTCAAAATCACTCGAACTGACAACGTATTGAGATTACCAATTCCCGATTAAATTTGTACAAATTACACCCTAAATAATATCAATATCCCCCTTTCCTTCCCTGATGACCTCTGGAAAACCTGTGGACAAATCGATAATGGTTGAAGCTACATTGCCCCCATACCCCCCATCGATCACAACATCCACCAAATTATCCCACTTTTCATAGATCAGTTCTGGATCCGTAGTGTATTCCAAAACATCATCATCATCCCGAATGGATGTTGAAACAATGGGATTTCCCAAACCTTGTACCAAGGCCCTGGCAATGTTATTGTCCGGCACACGTATTCCCACGGTCTTCTTCTTTTTAAAGTCTTTGGGCAAGTTGTTGTTCCCCGGCAAAATAAAGGTGTAGGGTCCGGGTAAGGCCCGTTTTAAAATCTTAAAAGTGGCCGTATCTATTTGCCGGGCATAATCGGAAAGATTGCTTAAATCGGCACAAATAAAGGACCAGTTGGCCTTTGCCAATTTTATTCCCTTAATGCGGGCTATTTTCTCCAAGGCCCTTGAATTGGTAATATCACATCCCAGCCCGTAGACCGTATCCGTTGGGTAAATCACAAGCCCTCCCTTTCTCAAGACCTGCACCACCTTGGCAATCTCCTTGGGATTGGGGTTTTCCTCATATATTCTGATAAGTTCGGCCATACGCTTTATTGGCACCGCCAAAGGGTTTAATACCCCGAGGCTTGCCTCGAAATTAAAAGTTCGTTTCTATAGAATGCCTCGTGGGCTTGCCCCGAGGTAGTTTTTTTACTTCTGATATACCCTTACATAATCCACTTCCATGACAGCTGGGAAAAGACTTTCGTCCACACCTTCAAGACCGCCCCAATTTCCTCCAACGGCAATATTCATCAAAAAATAAAAAGGTTTGGAAAAAGGCCAGTTTTCGGCACTCGGGACAGTGGGCCTCAAAAAATTGAGTTGCACATTATCTTCTGTGTCAATGTAAAATTTGATGTATCTATCGGTCCAAAGCACCCCATAGATATGAAATTCTTCCTCTATGGTTTCCAGTGGTACCGGCCCAGAAGTTATTTGGGTCCCCTTTACGTGGTTGTTGGCCGTACTGTGCAGGGAAAAATGAACCTCGTTTGGACTGTAGCTCACATATTCCATAATATCGATTTCGCCACAAGCAGGCCATCCCGCGGTACTGATGTCGTTCCCCAACATCCAAAGTGCGGGCCAAATTCCCTTTCCCTTATAATCAGGGATTTTGGCCCGAATCTCCAATTTACCATACTTGAATTCCTTCTTGCTGTTCAACCTGGCCGAAGTAAAATTGCTCCCGCCCAAGGATTCCTTTTTCGCGATGATCTTCAGCGTACCATCGCTAACTTCCACATTGCCTTCATCGAGATAATTCTGAAGTTCATTATTACCCCAACCGTGATTTCCAGTCTCAAGTTTCCAATTTTCCTGGGAAAGATCCGTTCCGTCAAACTCATCGCTCCAGACCAATTCGGCATCGTCCCAATAATTTGAAGCAAAAACATCTTCTATATCTTCAGGAGATAGATTAGTTTCTTCTAAATTTCGATTTATTGGTTCATCAGAATCTGAAGAACCTTGGCAGGAAGCCATAAAAAAGGAAAATGCTATGAATGCTACAGATAAAGTATGTTTCATCATTTGAAAAAAAATTAATCCAATTTAGTGATTAAGTCATAAAACGTTACAATACTTCCAATTTTGCGAACCGTAGCAACAATTTTTTTACATCGCCATGATCGAACTTTATCTCCGCCTTGCGGTCATTCCCCACACCTTCTATCTTAAGGACCTTGCCCCTGCCAAACCTGGAATGGTTCACCAAGGAACCTTCGGCCAAATTGGGGTCGATCGTATTGATGTTACCCACCGGTTGTGAAAGCTCCGGTTTTATCTTTCGCAGCTTTTGAAGTTGGGTCATATTCGGTCTGTCGATACTGGGCGGCGTTCCGTTTACGGGTTTCGTTTGACGTAACTTGCTTTTGTCCACTTCGCCAAAGATATTGGCATCGATCATGGATTTGTACCGGTACCCGCCATCCAAAGGCGTCAAATTTTCGACATATTTTTCATCGATTTCCTCCAAAAACCGACTCGGTTCAGCATCGATGAGTTTTCCCCATCGGTACCGGTTCTGCGTGTAGGTCAAATAGGCCTGTTTTTCCGCGCGGGTCAAGGCTACATAAAAAAGCCTTCGCTCCTCCTCCAATTCGCTCCTCGTGTTCATGCTCATCCCCGACGGAAACAAATCCTCCTCCATCCCAACGATATACACATAAGGGAACTCCAAGCCTTTGGCCAGGTGAATGGTCATAAGGGCAACACGGTCGTCATCGCCCGTATCATTATCCAAATCGGTCGCTAGGGCCACATCTTCCAAAAATTCGCTCAAACCTCCTGTTGCATCGGCAAGTTCCTTTTGGCCTTCCACAAAATCCTTGATACCGTTCAACAATTCCTCAATGTTTTCCATCCGGGCAATGCCTTCCGGGGTACCGTCCTTTTTGAATTCCAACAAAAGTCCGGTTTTTTTGGCGACGTGCTCGGCCAATGTAAAGGCATCGGCACCCTCGTTCATAATCTGGAAGCTTTTGACCATGGTCACAAAATCCTCCAGCTTACGTTTTGTGGGTGCGTTTATTTTGAGGTCGATTTTTGAAATATTCTCCATGACCTCAAAGATGGAACGCCCATAATGATTGGCGGCCACCACAAGTTTGTCAATTGTGGTCTGCCCTATTCCCCGTGCCGGAAAATTGATGACACGCTTTAAGGCCTCCTCGTCCTTAGGGTTGATGACCAACCTGAGATAGGAAATCACATCCTTGATCTCCTTGCGTTGATAAAAAGAGAGTCCGCCATAAATCCTGTAGGGAATGTCCCTTTTGCGCAACGCATCCTCAATAGCCCTGGATTGGGAGTTGGTGCGGTACAGAACCGCAAACTCGCCGTTCCCCATTTGGTGCTGCATTTTATTATCCCAAATGGAATTGGCCACAAACCGGCCTTCCTCGGCATCGGTAATACTTCTATGGATTTTGATGGCCGCCCCGTCATCATTGGCCGTCCAGACGTTCTTCTCCAACTGGTTTTTGTTCTTGGCGATGATGGAATTGGCAGCGTTCACGATGTTTTTGGTAGACCGATAATTCTGCTCCAACCGGTACATGCCCACATTGTCATAATCCCGCTGAAAATTTAGGATATTGCTGATGTTGGCGCCCCTAAAGGAATAAATACTTTGGGCATCGTCTCCCACCACGCAGATATTCTGGAAGCGATCTGCCAATGCCCGAACGATCAAATATTGTGAATGGTTCGTATCCTGATACTCATCTACCAATATATAACGGAAACGGTCTTGATATTTTAGGAGTACATCCGGAAAACGGGTCAGCAATTCGTTGGTCCTTAAAAGTAGGTCGTCAAAATCCATCGCCCCGGCCTTAAAACATCGGTCAACATAATTCTGGTAAATATCGCCGATCCTGGGCCGTTTGGCCATGGCATCGGCTTCCATTAGTTCGGGATTATTAAAATAGGCCTTAACCGTAATAAGGCTATTTTTGAAGGAGGAAATTCGGTTTTGAACCTGTTTGTACTTATAGATGTCCTTATCAAGTCCCATTTCCTTGATGATGGAGGCGATGAGGCGTTGAGAATCCTGGGTATCGTAAATCGTGAAATTACTGGGAAACCCGAGTTTGTCCCCGTCGTACCGCAATAATTTGGCAAACACGGAGTGAAAAGTCCCCATCCAAAGGTTTTTGGTCTCCGATACCCCAACGATGTCGGAAATCCGCTTTTTCATTTCGCGTGCCGCCTTATTGGTAAAGGTCAACGCCAGGATATTAAAGGCATCCACCCCCTGTTCCATCAAGTAGGCTATGCGATAGGTAAGCACCCGCGTCTTTCCGGAACCGGCACCGGCAATCACCATTAGAGGCCCATCCTTGTGCAAAACAGGGGCTTTTTGGGCATCATTCAATTCATCTATAAAAGAACTCAAGGTCGAACTATTTTTAAAGTGTGAATTTAGCCATTATTGAACGATACCGGAAATGTTGTTTTTTAGATTTATAAACAATGTGTCAAGGCATTTGTTCCTTTTTAAATATATTTAGCAAAACAATTGTATGGCCATGCAGTATTTACAAAAAATAAGGGTTCTATGCTTTCTAACCTTCCTCTCATTATTCCTTGGAATTGCCCAAGACAAGAATAGTGGCCCCATCATAGCCGATTATGGCCAAGTCTGGAAAATAGCGCACCAGGACTATACCTTGGATACCACCAAAACCTTCAAGGCCGTGTTCGATATAATGACCTCGCCCGATGATTTAAACCAAGTGAACCCCTCTATTGAGACCGCCGCCCGTTTTTTGAATATGCACGGGCAAAACGGAATTCCTTTGGAGCAATTGAAGGTGGCCTTGGTCGTTCACAACAAGGCTTCCAAGGATGTCATCACCTCCAAAGCCTATCAAAAGAAATACGGTACCGAGAATCCCAATGAAGCCTTACTGAAGGCTCTTATGGCAGCCAATGCGGAAATAATTTTTTGCGGGCAATCCTCCGTTTCCCGAGGTTTTCCAAAAGAGGATTTGATAGACGGCGTACAGTTGTCCCTCAGCGCCATGACCGCATTGATCCAATTGCAGGACGATAATTATAGACTGATAAAATTTTAGATAAACACCATGATTCGAGCATTCGCATCCTTGCAAAGCGAAATCGAAGCATAATTTATCACAAACTAAAAAGAAAAAAATGAAAAAACTTGGAGTACTTATCGTATTATGTTGCGGAATGACGGCTTTCGCCCAAAAATCGATGGAAAAGGATTTTAGCGCCATTGAGGATAAGGTAATCGAATGGAGAAGGTATTTCCACGAACACCCGGAACTTTCCAACAGGGAATTTGAAACCGCCGAAAAAATTGCAGACCATCTAAAAAGTCTTGGAATCGAAGTACAGACGGGTGTGGCGCACACCGGTGTAGTGGGTGTTTTAAAGGGTAACAAACCGGGCAAAGTGGTCGCCCTCCGTGCGGATATGGATGCCCTGCCCGTAACCGAGCGCAACGACCTGCCCTTTAAGAGCAATGTAACATCTGAATATCTGGGAAGCGAAGTGGGCGTGATGCATGCTTGCGGACACGATACCCACATTGCCATTCTTATGGGCGTGGCCGAAGTGCTGTCCAAGAACAAGGATAAAATCAAGGGCACCGTAAAATTCATTTTTCAACCTGCCGAAGAGGGAGCGCCTCCGGGAGAGGAAGGTGGTGCCGCCTTAATGATAAAGGAAGGGGTTTTACAAAATCCCGATGTGGATGCTATTTTTGGCCTGCACATCAATTCCCAAACACCTGTGGGCATGATCCGTTATAAATCTGGGGGCACCATGGCAGCCGCACAGCGATTTGTCATCAATGTAAAAGGAAAGCAAAGCCACGGATCGCAACCCTGGTCTGGAGTAGACCCTATCTTGATCAGTGCGAAGATTATCGATGGTTTGCAAACAATCATTAGTCGGGAAATGAACCTTACGAACGAAGCGGCCGTGATTACGGTGGGTAAAATTACTTCGGGAGTAAGGAACAACATCATTCCTGAAAGCGCGGAAATCGTTGGAACGATCAGAACCTTGGATTATGACATGCAAGAACAGTTGAACCGAAGGATGAAGGAAATGGTGAGTTCCATCGCGGAGGCTTACAGAGGCGAGGCTACTACCGAAATTGCTTCGGGAACGGCCATTACCTATAACAATCCGGAGTTGGTTTCCCAAATGATCCCCACTATGGAAGCGGTTGCCGGGAAGGAGAACGTGGTGGTTGCCAAAGCCGTTACAGGTGCGGAGGACTTTTCCTTCTATCAGGAAAAAGTGCCCGGCTTCTTTTTCTTTTTGGGTGGTATGACCCCGGGAACAACGGAGTCCTATCCGCATCACACCCCTGATTTCAGGATCGATGATAGCGGACTGTTGTTGGGCGTAAAAACCTTAACCGCCATGAGTCTGGACTATTTGAACAGCGACAAGACGCCCCGATTGGAAAACCAACCTAAAGGATAAACTAGTAATGGCGTATCAAATTGTTTTAGCTACCATTTTACCGTGGTGGGCGTGGATGCTTATCGCACTGGTTCTCATCGCAATTTGGGATATTTTCATTCAGAAAAAACATACCATAAAACATAATTATCCCATTGTTGGGCATCTTAGGTATTGGTTGGAGAGCATCGGCCCTGAAATGCGTCAATATTTTGTGGCCAATAATCGCGAGGAACTCCCCTTCAACAGGATCGAACGGGGCTGGATTTATGCATCGGCCAAAAAAGAAAATAATTATGAAGGTTTTGGAACCGATAGGGATATTTATGCGCATCAGCATGTATTCATAAAGAACAGTATGATGGCCTATAAAATTCCCCAAGGCCACCCGAATGAGCTGGACCCGTCGTTCGTACCTTGTGCCAAGGTCATGGGTGCTTTTAACAATCGCAGAAAACCCTACCGTCCGGCCAGTATTGTGAACGTTTCCGCCATGAGTTTTGGTTCCCTGTCCGCAGCGGCGGTCGAGGCAATGAACATCGGAGTCAAAAAAAGTGGTGCCTACCACAATACGGGCGAAGGCGGACTTTCACCCTATCACAAACAGGGGGGCGATGTGATTTTCCATTTTGGAACGGGCTATTTTGGGGTACGCACGCCGGATGGAAACTTCTCCATGGAAAAAATGAGGAAATTGGTCGATGAGAATCCATGCATCAAGGCGATAGAGATCAAACTTTCCCAAGGGGCTAAACCGGGCAAGGGCGGTGTGTTACCAGGGGCCAAGATAACCCATGAACTAGCCGAAATCAGGGGCGTTGAAGTTGGAAAGGACGTGCTTTCCCCAGCAACCCACAAGGCGTTCTCTACCGTACCGGAACTCATGGCCCTCATTGAGCAGATCGCCGATGAAACGGGACTGCCCGTGGGCATAAAAGGTGCCATTGGAAAACTGGACCAGTGGGAGGAACTCGCCAATTTGATGCTAAAAACAGGAAAGGGACCTGACTTTATAACCGTAGACGGTGGTGAAGGTGGCACGGGAGCGGCACCGCCCTCGTTCGCCGATCATGTTTCCCTGCCTTGGGTATATGGCTTTTCAAGTGTTTACAGGGTGTTTTTGGAACGGCAATTGACTAATCGCATTGTCTTTATTGGAAGCGGAAAACTGGGTTTTCCCGCCAAAGCGGCCATGGCCTTTGCCATGGGAGCGGATTGCATCAACGTGGCGCGTGAGGCCATGATGAGCATTGGTTGCATCCAGGCCCAGGTGTGCCATACGAATCGATGTCCCACCGGAATAGCCACCCAAAACAAATGGCTTCAAAATGGCATCAATGTACCCTTGAAGTCGGACCGATTGGCACAATATTTCAAAACCTTCCGGAAGGAATTTTTGGAGATTACCCACGCCTCTGGATACGAACATCCTTGCCAATTTACCATGGACGATGTGCAGGTAAACTTGGACGATAATGAACTGAACAAGAGTCTTGCCTATGCCTATGGCTATAATAAGGCCAAAGTAGCCTTCAAGGGTGTTCAGGAATTGAAAGACTGTTCGTATCTTGGCGGCAAATAAACCACCTCTGGGAAAACCCACGAGGCATTGGTAGGAAACGAAACTATTATTATCAGGCAAGCCTTGGTCTATTAAACCCTTTGGCGGTGCCAATAAAATGCTGTTAAACATGAAGAAAATTTTACCCTTAGTCATAGTTGTTGCCTTAAGTACTTTTGGAACTGCGCAGGCGCAGAAGAAAAGTGAACTCATTGAACAGAATCAGGATTTAAAATACCGTCTGGATTCCATTTCGCGTTTGGTTTCAACGGCGCAGTCAAAACAAAAAATAAGCGAGATCAAAGCGGAGGAACTACAGGCCCAGGTAACGGAATTGCAGGACGCCAACGCTACCTTGCTTCAAAACCTGAACAGTTTTGCCGCCCTTTCCAGCCAAAACTCGGAAAACATAAACAAGACCTTGGCCACTTTGGAACGTAAAGAGGCCCAATTAAAAGGAATTGTGGACGGTGTGGCGAGCAACGATTCCACGGCCATCGTGATTTTAACGAACGCCAAACAGACCTTGGGCGAAAATGCCAAGGTACAGGTGAGCAATGGTTCCGTAATCATCTCGGAGAAATTAGATTTTTACTTCGCCGATGGTTTAGGCGCCAAGGTGCAGGAATCGGCCAAACCCTGGTTGGAGAAAATAGCGAAGATCATTACCGCTAATCCAAAATCGGCCGTGACCATTTCCGGATTGAGTATGACCGGAGAACTGGATATTGCCCTTCAACAGGCAGCTTCAGTAGCACAGATTCTTATTAAGGATTACAGTGTTGTTGGAGGTAGGGTGAACGTAAAAGGTATAGATGGTGGACTACGGGAATCCTTACAGATAGAAATTCATCCAGATTACAAATCCTTCTATGCGACCGCAAAGGACGATGTAAAAAACTAAAATTGCATTTCATCGATCAAGTCATATACTAATTGACAAAACTGGCCGTTTAAGAGTCAAGAAACGTGAACTAACCAGTTTAAAATTATACGAATGACTTCAGATCAGATTTTTCAACTTTTTGCTTATTTATTGCCTTCCATAGTAACAGGTGCCATAGCATTTTACTTTTTTAGAATGCACACCAACAATGAAGAAGGTAGGAGACGTTTTTTATTGCATAAGGATTCCCAAAAGGACACGCTCCCCGTGCGATTACAGGCGTATGAACGTATGGCCCTATTTTTGGAAAGAATCGCCATTCCAAGTTTAGTGGTGCGCGTTGCTCCTAAAAGTCAGGATAAGGATGCCTACGAAAACCTGTTGATAAAGAGCATTGAAACCGAATTTGACCATAATCTTTCCCAACAGATTTACATGACCGATGAATGTTGGAACATCATCAAGGCGGCCAAAAATGCTACGGTGCAAATGATACGAAAGGCAGCCATGAGCCAATCTGAAACGGCCGATAAACTACGTGAGGATATATTGAACGACACCATGGAAAAGGCCTCTCCCTCCACTACCGCTCTATCCTTTGTAAAAAGGGAGATTGGGGAGTTGTGGTAATTGGTAGTTGGTTGTTAGTTATTGGTTCTTGGTTGTTCCCTTCGACTACTCATATAGCCAAAGTTTTTAGAAAAATCTACACTTTTCATTTTTCACTTTTCACTCCATACTTGAAACCTAAAACTAACAAGCGTCTAGCGTCTAACTAAACTACTCATTCTCATTCGGCTCAATGGGATTTGTCTCCTCGTTTTTATTTTTGGCATACAGGTAGCCCCGTTTCCACCACAGGGTCATTTTTTTCTTGTCGAAAATCAACGAGTTGGTGGTCAAAATCGTTGGTGTATAATACAGGTTGATAATCGCATTGTTCTGATTGGCAACGAATTTCCCTATCCGAATGTTTTGGTTTTCAATTCGGTCGAAAACAAAGCTCATCATGGAAGTCAATAGTTCAAACGGATTTCTGGAAGGCATACGGTTGAGGTAATTTACTTCGGTATGTAGGACTACCACATCCACTTCAGTGGCACCTCTTTTAATAGCTTCTTCGATAGGGACGATGCTTCCTAATCCGCCATCGGCATATTCGCAACCTTCCTTACGTACCAAACTCATGAATGGGGTATAGTTGGCCGAAATCCAAATCCAATCGCAAAAATCCTCGTAGGAACAATCCTTTATGGATTTGTATTCCACTTGATTTAAGGAAAGGTTACTTACGGTGATGACCACGTCGGACATTCCCTTTTTAAGCTTGTTGAACTCCGTTTTGGTAAGGCTTTCCCCTATGAGTTTTCGAAGGTTCTCACTTTCCCCAAAGGTCTTTTTACCTCGCACAAAATTCCGAACGACGTTCCAATGGTTGATTCCTATCTCATCGTTCCCATGTTTCTTTTTGACCACAAACGGACAATTGTTGAAAATACTCTCCTGCGTAACATTGGAGTAGATGCGTTTTATTTTGTCCAGTTTGCCCAAGGCCAAATGGGATATCAACAAACTTCCCGTGGAGGTACCTACAAAAATATCGTATGTTTTGCCGGACTCTTGAATCAAAAATTGGGCAACACCGCCTGCAAAGGCGCCTTTACTTCCCCCACCTGAAATGACCAAAGCCTTCATGGTAATTCTATTTTTGTTTTAAGATAACGTAAATCGGTCTCTTTTAGTTTTTGGGCCACCGCTACCAGTCGATTTTTTAGTTCGGCATCCTTCAATAGTTTGTCCAACAAATTTCTAACATAGGATCTAAACTGCCAAGAATGGTGGTCTGTCGCCCCAATCAAATTCTTTAACGCCGTATCGGTCAGGCCATTGATTTGAAACAAGTATTGGAAAGCCCCTTGACGGACTTCTGGATTGAAGTTTGCATCCGTATAATAAACCAGTTCGTTCAAGTACTCCTGTTTTTGCGCAGGATTATACTCCGGAGTCACCAAGGCCAAGGCCAACCACAGCAAACGCACATTTTTATTGGGGAGGCCAACTACATCTTCCAATTCATTCAAATATCGGGTCCTATCCTCTGGGAAAGCCTCCCATAATTTGAAAAGGGCATATTCTTGGGTCAGGTAACTTTTGTCTTGCAAAAACGATTCAAAATTCACTTTGAATTCGGGCGTAACTTTTGGAATGGACATAGCCAACGCCTGCCGCACCTCCAGAAAGTTTTCATTTTCGAATATCTTGTGGACTGTAGATTCCGGAATTTGATTAAAATGCTCAAATAGCAAGTGGGTCTTGAAAGCAACAGGGGTTTCCTGATTCCAAAACCCCATCAACTTTTCATTGTCCAAAACAGTTGACGAATCCACATGAACTTGCAATAAAAAGTAGTTCTTCAGACTTTCATTCTTCCTTGCCAAATAAGTCTTTGCGTCGTCCCAATGAAATTCGGTTGAATCCAACCATTTTGATTTAAAATCATTCAAGTCTTCTCTGGCAGTTATTTCAATTTCCTGTAGAAATTCAGCCACCCTAACATTTTTAAAGGCATACTTTTCCAGATAGTTCGCCACCGCAATCCTAAACGCTTCGTCCCCCACTTCCTCCCGTAACATCACCAAGGCCCAAGCGCCCTTTTCATAAAACGTAAGACTACTGGCTTTTGGATCTAGCAGACTTTCCCCTTTGCCCGACTTTGATAATTCTTCCAACTGTTGGGCGGTATCCAACAACTTCCAGTAAAAATGGTCGGCCCCAAAGAGCTCCTTTTCCGCCAAGTAGGCATAGTAGGTAGCAAAACCTTCATGCAACCAATGGTGGTTGCCGTCCTTCTCAGTGACCAGGTTTCCAAACCATTGGTGGGCCATTTCATGGGCGTTGATGTTTACATAATTCCTGTCGATGAAAGCCGTAGAATCTATGACATAGGCATCGGAAAAAATGGTGGCACCCGTATTTTCCATTCCTGCATAGAGAAAATCATGCACCGGTACCTGTTTGTAATTCTGCCAAGGATAGGCTACACCGATTTCGGTTTCAAAAAAATCAAAAATCTCTTTGGTATAGCGATAGGTTGGTTCCACGCGAAGGCTGTCCTCTGGATAGAAATAATTTTCGATGGCGATACCACTATCGGACATCAATTCCTGCCTGTCGTATTCCCCAATGACAAAGGCCAACAAATAACTGCTCATGGGCTTTTCCATGTCGAATTGCCACGTGGACACTTCATCCGTTGTTTCCCGCTGAAGCAAAATCCCATTCGCAATAACCTCAAAACCGGTATCCACGGTGATATCCATATCGAACTCCACCTTCTCCTCCATGGCATCAAAACTGGGCAGCCAATGACTGGTATACTTTCCTTGGCCTTGGGTCCAAACTTGGCTTCGGCTACGCTCAGCCACCGGATTCATACTGCTATTCGAACTGTTATACGATTTCTCATTTTCAAGGTCAAAGAAATAAACCGTCTGTTTTGGGCTGCAGGAGTATCGGATTAAAAGTTCGTGAGTAGAACGCTTTTCAAAGGAATGACCAAGAGCCAATTTTCCATCGGCATAATGTATATCTATGCTCTTTCCATCCAATCGTACTTCGGCAAATTCCATATTCCTGGCATCCAACCAAACGGAATCCACACGTTCCAGGACCTTAAACGAATAAAGGACCTGCCCGTCAATTCGTTTTTCCTTAAGATTTGGCCGAATCTCTATGGCAGCATGCAAAAAATCCACCTTTTCCTGATGCTGGGGATAGATGGCGAAACTGCAAAAGATGATTACAAACAAAAACCGATACATATTCATGGCACTTCAATTCTTCTACCAAATTAAGGCTTTTCCTGTTTTGCAGTTACAGATGGTAAACCCTAATTTAGTCGGATGAATGCCGGATTCCTTCAAACTCCCGTTGCGTATCTCAAAGGTGTGGGGCCAAACAGGGCCGAGACCCTCCATTCAGAACTGGGCATTCATGTCTATCAAGATCTTTTGAACCTGTTTCCCAATCGGTACATTGACAAGACCCAATATTACAAAATCGGTCAACTGCAAAAGAGCAATGCCGAGGTGCAGGTCGTAGGCAAGATCGTGCATATAAAAACCGTAGAACAGAAACGCGGTAGCCGATTGGTGGCCAAATTCATTGACGAAACCGGGGAAATGGAACTGGTTTGGTTCAGGGGCCAAAAATGGATTCGGGAAAATTTAAAACTGAATGTCCCCTACGTCATTTTTGGCAAGTGCAACTGGTTCAACGGCATGTTTTCCATGCCCCATCCAGAGATGGAACTTCTTTCAGAACATGAAAAGAATATCCGAATCCATATGCAACCGGTCTACCCTTCCACCGAAAAATTAAGCAATAAGGGTATTACGAACCGAGTGCTTAGCAAATTAATCCAGCAATTGTTCATTGAAACCAAGGGCAGCTTTGCAGAGACCTTATCCAATAAAATCCTTGACGAGTTAAAATTGATTTCAAAAAGTGAGGCCCTTTACAACATCCACTTCCCAAAAAATCAGGAACTATTGGCGAAGGCCCAATTCCGATTGAAATTCGAGGAGCTTTTTTACCTACAGTTACAGTTGATTGCCAAAAACATGCTGCACAAGCAAAAAATCAAAGGCTTCAATTTTGACCAAGTGGGGCCTTTGTTCAACGATTTTTATGCCAATCATTTGCCTTTTGAACTTACCGATGCACAAAAAAGGGTCATCAAGGAAATTAGGGCCGATTTAGGTAGCAATGCCCAAATGAACCGATTGTTACAGGGCGACGTAGGTTCCGGAAAAACCATTGTAGCCGTTATGACCATGCTCTTGGCCATAGACAATGGATTTCAGGCCTGTTTGGTTGCCCCCACGGAAATATTGGCCAATCAACATTATATTGGAATTAAGGAGCTTTTGCAAGGAACGGGTGTTACGTGTGAACTCCTGACAGGGTCCGTTAAAAAATCCGTCCGAAAACCCATACATGGACTACTGGAGAGTGGTGAGCTGCATATATTGATCGGTACTCACGCCGTGTTGGAAGACAAGGTCGTCTTTAAAAATCTGGGCTTGGCCATCATCGATGAACAACACCGGTTTGGGGTAGCGCAGCGTTCCAAACTTTGGCATAAGAGCCCAAACGATGGGGAGGTTGGAGGGGCCACTCCCCCACACATTTTGGTCATGACGGCCACGCCCATTCCTAGAACCCTTGCCATGAGCTTATATGGGGATTTGGACATATCGGTAATCGACGAATTGCCTCCCGGCAGAAAACCCATAAAAACGGTACATCGGTATGATTCCAATCGGCTTAAAGTATTTCATTTTATAAAGGAGGAAATCCAAAAAGGTAGGCAAGTCTACATCGTATATCCCCTGATACAGGAATCCGAAGCCTTGGATTATAAAGATTTGATGGACGGTTATGAAAGCATCGTCCGTGATTTTCCCCAACCGCAATATCAAATTTCCATCGTACACGGGCAGATGAAACCTGAGGACAAGGATTACGAGATGGAACGGTTCGTAAAGGGCGAAACGCATATTATGGTGGCCACTACGGTCATTGAAGTGGGCGTTAATGTCCCCAATGCCTCGGTTATGATCATTGAAAGTGCGGAACGCTTTGGACTTTCTCAATTACATCAATTACGGGGACGTGTGGGCCGGGGGGCCGACCAAAGTTATTGTATCCTTATGACAAGTTATAAGTTGAGCTCCGAGGCGAAAACCCGATTGGAAACCATGGTACAAACCAATGATGGATTCGAGATTGCCGAAGTAGACCTAAAACTGCGGGGACCCGGAGATATTATGGGAACCCAACAAAGTGGAATGCTCAACCTTAAAATCGCCGATATCGTCAAGGACAATACCATTTTAAAATCAGCGAGATATTTTGCCATGCAATTATTGAAAGACGACTCCACGTTGGAGAAACCCGAAAATTTGGTAATCCGTCATTTTTATGCCGAATTGGCCAAGTTTAAAAATATCTGGAACTATATTAGTTAAACATCATATTTAACAGATTCCAGTTTTGGACATCGTAATTTAAACACCTGCCGATTTCCTAAAAATCCTTGTTTTAACTATTTTTACACCCTTACATTATAAAGATTATGAGCGCTAATAAAACGTTATTTGATAAGGTGTGGGATTCCCACGTAGTCCATAAAATTGAAAACGGTCCGGACGTCCTGTTCATTGACCGTCATATGATTCACGAAGTAACAAGCCCGGTTGCATTTCTGGGTCTGAAGAACAGGGGCATCGGGGTTTTATATAATAACAGAACCTTTGCCACGGCAGACCATAACACCCCAACCATAAACCAACACTTGCCCGTTGAGGATCCCCTTTCCGCAAACCAATTGAAAATGTTGGAAGAAAATGCCAATGAACACGGTATTTCGTACTGGGGATTGGGCCATGAAAAAAATGGAATCGTCCACGTTGTGGGTCCTGAGTATGGTATAACCCAACCAGGAGCCACCATTGTTTGTGGGGATTCGCATACATCGACCCACGGTGCCTTTGGCGCAATTGCCTTTGGTATAGGTACATCGGAGGTAGAAATGGTTTTGGCCACTCAATGTATCATGCAGCCCAAACCAAAAAGGATGCGTATTAACATCAATGGCGAATTGAGTAAAGGGGTAACCCCCAAAGATGTGGCGCTGTTCATTATCAGTCAATTGACAACTTCCGGAGCCACTGGTTATTTTGTGGAATATGCCGGGGATATCTTCCGAAACATGAGTATGGAAGGTAGAATGACCGTGTGCAATCTTAGTATTGAAATGGGTGCCCGAGGCGGTATGATAGCTCCAGATGAAAAGACTTTTGAATATATAAAAGGTAGGGAGTTTACCCCAACTGGGGCCGATTGGGACAAGGCAATGACGTATTGGGAAACATTATATACCGATGCCGATGCCATATTCGATAAAGAACTCACATTTGATGGTTCACAGATAGAACCGATGATTACCTACGGTACCAACCCAGGCATGGGAATGGGAATCTCCAAGGAAATCCCAATGGCTACGGCTACCCAAGGTGGAGCTAGCAGCTATAAAAAATCCTTGGAATATATGAAGTTCAACGAGGGAGAGAGCATGATGGGAAAGACTATCGATTATGTGTTCCTAGGAAGTTGTACCAACGGAAGGATCGAGGACTTTAGGGCCTTCACCTCTTTGGTAAAAGGAAGGAAAAAAGCCGATCACGTAACCGCGTGGTTGGTTCCGGGATCACATAAGGTAGAAGCCGCCATCAAGGAAGAAGGTTTGTTGGATATATTGACCGAAGCCGGATTCGAATTGCGGGAACCGGGTTGCTCGGCATGTCTGGCCATGAACGAAGATAAAATTCCGGCCGGTAAACTGGCTGTAAGTACTTCCAACCGAAATTTTGAAGGAAGACAGGGACCCGGTGCAAGAACCATTCTTGCAAGTCCGCTAGTTGCTGCCGCAGCTGCCGTAACTGGTAAGGTAACAGATCCCAGGGAATTGATGGAAGAGGTTGCTTTACACTAGTTCACTAACCACTAACACACTAACAACTATTATAAAATGGCTTACGATAAATTCAACATATTAACATCAACAGCGGTTCCTTTACCTATAGAAAATGTGGATACGGACCAGATTATACCCGCACGTTTCCTAAAGGCTACCGAGAGAAAGGGGTTTGGCGATAACCTTTTTAGGGATTGGCGGTACAATCAGGACGATAGCCCAAAAAAGGATTTTGTCTTGAACGACCCTACCTACAGTGGTAAAATATTGGTGGGTGGCAAAAACTTTGGATCGGGTTCCTCCCGTGAACACGCTGCTTGGGCCGTCTATGATTACGGATTCAGGTGCGTTGTTTCCAGTTTTTTTGCTGATATTTTTAGGAACAACTGCTTAAATATTGGGGTGCTACCCGTGCAGGTGAGTGCGGATTTTCTACAAAAAATATTTGACGCCATTGAGGCCGACCCAAAAACCGAACTGGAAGTAAGCCTTCCGGAGCAAACGATTACATTGTTATCCTCAGGGGAAAGTGAATCTTTTGAAATCAATGGTTACAAGAAAAATAATATGATGAACGGTTTTGACGATATCGACTTTTTGTTGAACATCAAAAAGGACATTCAAACGTTTGCTGCCAACACTCCGCTCTAAGTAGTATCCCAACCATACTGGAATGAAACCCTCATTGAGGGATTTGTTATTGCAAATAAAATACCTCCACGAAAGGAAATGTTTAAGAATCAAGCAATTGACCTAATTTTAAACGCGTGAAAAGAAAGTTGGAAATCATGGATACCACCCTTAGGGATGGGGAACAGACCTCTGGGGTATCCTTTTCCGCCTCCGAAAAATTGACCTTGGCCAAATTACTCTTGGAGGAACTCAAGGTTGACCGTATTGAAGTTGCTTCGGCACGGGTTTCGGAAGGGGAACTCCAAGCGGTGCAGCAAATTACGGAATGGGCCAAAGTCCATAATTATTTGGACAAGATAGAGGTACTCACCTTCGTGGATGGCGGCGTATCCTTAGATTGGATGGAAAAGGCCGGTGCCATTTCCCAAAATTTACTGACCAAAGGTTCCTTAAACCACTTGACCCACCAGCTTAAAAAAACGCCGGAACAACATTTTGCTGAAATTGCCGAGATTTTCAAAGCGGCTTCTGAAAAAGGTATCATCAATAACATTTACCTGGAAGATTGGAGTAATGGCATGCGGAACTCAAAGGAATATGTTTTTCAATTTTTGGATTTCCTCACTACGCAACCGATTAAACGGGTGTTGCTACCGGATACCTTGGGAATACTCACTCATACCGAAACATCCGAATTTATTTCGGAAATCGTTCAAAAATATCCTCAGTTGCATATTGATTTTCACGGTCATAACGACTATGATCTGGGCGTGGCCAACGTCATGGAAGCCATAAAAGCAGGGTGTCATGGACTGCATCTCACCATAAACGGTATGGGGGAACGGGCAGGCAATGCCCCTATGGCCAGCGCCATTGCCGTCATCAATGATTTTCTGCCGGATGTAAAAATTAATTTGAACGAGAAGTCACTTTATAAAGTAAGTAAATTGGTTTCGGCGTTTACAGGTATCAGTATACCGGCGAACAAACCCATAGTTGGGGACAACGTTTTTACGCAAACCGCTGGTATTCATGCAGATGGAGATAGTAAGAAAAATCTTTACTTTAGCGATTTGATGCCGGAACGATTCGGTAGAAAACGAAAGTACGCCTTGGGTAAAATGTCCGGAAAGGCCAACATCCAAAAAAACCTACAGGAACTAGGACTTACCTTGAACGATGACGAACTTAAAAAGGTTACGGCTCGCATAATTGAGCTGGGCGATAAAAAAGAACGCGTCACGAAGGATGACTTGCCCTATATCATATCCGATGTTCTGGATACGGATTATCAGCAAAAAGTGTTTGTAAAGTCCTATGTATTGACACATTCCAAAGGATTGCGCCCCTCCACTACCCTTTCATTGGAAATCGACGGTAAAACCTTTGAGGAAAATGCATCGGGCGACGGACAATACGATGCTTTTATGAACGCCTTGCGAAAAATATACAAGGCCCAAAATCTCGTATTACCGAGACTGACGGACTATGCTGTGCGAATTCCTCCCGGTAGTGCCTCGGATGCCCTTTGTGAAACCGTCATTACGTGGGATCTGGACGGAAAGGAATTTACCTCCCGTGGTCTGGATTCTGATCAAACGGTATCGGCCATAAAGGCCACGGAAAAAATGTTGAATCTTATATAGATATTACTTAATAGATATAAGATTTGAGATATATGATTTGGGATTTGATCAACTTAAAACTTTAAACTAAGAACTAGAAACTAAAAAAACATGAAACTAAACATAGCCCTATTGGCCGGTGATGGAATAGGCCCTGAAGTAGTAGATCAAGCGGTAAAAGTATCCGATGCCATCGCGGCAAAATACGACCACGAAATTACATGGAAACCTGCTTTGACCGGGGCGGCCGCCATCGATGCCGTAGGTGAACCGTATCCAGACGAGACCCATGAAATCTGTGCCAGCGCAGATGCCGTACTATTCGGTGCCATAGGCCATCCAAGATTTGACAATGACCCATCGGCAAAGGTGCGTCCGGAGCAAGGACTTTTAAAGATGCGACAAAAATTAGGTTTGTTCGCAAATGTTCGGCCCACATTTACCTTTCCTTCCTTGATAGACAAATCACCTTTGAAAAGGGAACGTATCGAAGGAACGGATTTGATTATCCTAAGGGAACTTACCGGAGGTATTTATTTTGGGGAACGCGGTAGAAAGGACGACAACCATACTGCCTTTGACACCATGACCTATCAACGGTTCGAAATTGAGCGATTGGCTAAAAAAGGTTTTGAAATGGCCATGAAACGTTCCAAAAAGCTGTGCTGCGTGGATAAGGCCAATGTACTGGAATCCTCTAGATTGTGGAGGGAGACCGTACAGGCGATGGAAAAAGATTATCCGGAAGTTGAAGTTTCCTATGAATTTGTGGATGCCACGGCCATGCGTTTGATTCAATGGCCAAAAGGATATGATGTGATTATTACCGCGAATCTTTTTGGGGATATCCTTACCGATGAAGCCTCCGTAATTTCTGGATCTATGGGATTAATGCCATCTTCCTCCGTAGGTAGCAAGGTATCCTTGTACGAACCGATACATGGTTCCTATCCGCAAGCTGCCGGTAAGGACATTGCAAATCCTTTGGCGACTGTTTTATCGGCCGCGATGCTCTTTGAAGATCTAGAATTGACCAAAGAGGCCGAAGAAATCAGAAGGGTGGTCAATAAATCCTTGGCCGAGGGTATCGTGACAGAAGATTTGGCGGAAGGCGGAAAATCTTATAAAACAAGTGAAGTTGGGGATTGGCTGGCAAAAAACATCTAAACCATTTACCTTATAAAATTAAAAACCCTCAATGTTTTCGTTGAGGGTTTTTTCTTGAATTACACTTAAAAACTATAAGCTCGCCAAAGCATCGGGTGATAATTCATAAATATATTTTACTAAAGCCCTTAGTTCCGGTATCACATTTTTTGCCAGACTTGAATGATTGTTCATTAGCACACAAATGCCAAGGTCGGCATCTGGAAAAAGGGCAATTTCATTTCTGTAACTATTGACACTGCCTCCATGATGTACTATGGTTTCCTCTTTATTGGTTGTTTCATTCTTCATTGTGTGGATTCTCCACCCAAAAGCATAAGCTGATTTTAAGTGTCCTTCCCAACGTTGATAATACTTATTGTTCTCGTTCAATTCGATAAAAGGCTCAAAAGCTTTTTCCAAAGTACTTTTTGCCATAACGGAAGTATTATGTCCCAATAAAAAGCGCATCCATTTACCCATATCATTGGCACTGGCATCGATGCCGCCCGCAGCAACAGCGTTGTAATAGTTGTCCTTCAGTGGCAAAATTCGCCAGCTATGTCCATTTTTTATATGGGGCTCTGCAATATTCCCCTTTTCCAAAAAAGAAGCATGGTCCATGGAAGCACTGTACATTCCCAAAGGTTCAAAAAAACGTTGCATCAATAATGTGTTGATATCCTGACCGGTGGCCTGAAGCATAATTTCCTGGGAAAGCGCGAACATAGCGTTTTGGTAGCTGTATTGAATACCTGGCGGACTTTGGGGTTGCACCTCCTTAAATTGACCTGCAATCTTGCCCATGGACAAACCTGCTTCCACCAAATTGGTATAACTGTGATAGGGTGTTCCTGAAGTATGGGAAAGCAAATGGGCTATCTTAATACTCTGGGTATTCGTACTATCCCCAAAAACAAACTCCGGAAGATAATCCGTAACCTTGTCCATAAAATCAAATACACGCTCCTCCACCAACTTGGCTGCCAAAACACCCGTAAATCCTTTGGATAAGGAACCCAATCGGAATACGGTTTCCCCATCTATTCGAGTGCCTTTTTGGTTATTTCTCTTTCCATATCCTTGGGACAGTATAATGGAATCTCCTTTTACAATGCTTACACCGGCACCTACAATTTCACCAGATGCCATGGCCTGATTAAAGTATTGTTTCACAGCCTCTTCCAAGGCCCTCTTTCGGGAAGCATATATTTTGGCTTCCTTTTGCATGGCCAACCGCTGTTGCAATTCCTCTGGAGAAACCTCTTCAACTTTCGTATCTATGGTCGCAGCGGACAAAACAAAAAGAATCAGCACCAAAAATAAGGAGCCAAAAATAAGTTTAAATCGATGCACTTTGGAAAATGGTTTTAGTATAACTTCTAACGCCAAAATTAGAAATTCATTACGGCCAAAATCATAAAGTTGTGAAAATACTAAATTCCGATGTCAATTAGGAAGGTACCGCAACTTTATTCGATTTTCCTATTTGCTGTTTTCGGTAAAGGTATATCGCTATGGCCAATATTACTCCAGATGCAGCCAAGATTCCACCAACCAAACTGGAATAGATCACCTCCAACCCAAATACCATGGGCAAACCGGCCAGATAGGCCCCCGAAGCATTTCCCATATTAAAAGCACTTTGGTTCATAGAGGAACCCAGCATTTCAGAGCCTTTTGCCGTATTGATGATGGCCATTTGAATGGGCGTGGAAACCGTAAAGGCAATGGCGCCTATCAAAAAGGTAAATACCATCAATATATACGGATTTGAAGCAATGAACATATTGATTACCAAGACAATGGACATAACGGACAAACTTATAATAACGGCCCTTAAAGGGGAAAATACTTCCGCCATTTTAGCCCCAACAAAATTTCCAAAAACCATCCCCAATCCGGCGAGCATCATCGCATAGCCTACATAATGGTCTTCCAAGCCGGCCACATCAGTTATCAATGGGGCAATATAGCTATACCATGCAAAAAAGCCTCCTGTCCCAATAGTGGTCAAGGCAATCATGGCCCACAATTGCTTGTTTCGTAAAGCCTCCGATAATTTTACTTGGGGCGTACTGGTCGCCGCTTCCATTCGTGGCATCCAGAACTGTAGGGTGGTCAAGGTCAAGACACCTACAATGCCTACCAAAAAAAATGAGGTGCTCCAGCCAAATTCCTGTCCGATATAGGTGCCGATCGGAACACCAATAACATTGGCAACCGTCAATCCCGAAAACATCATGGCTATGGCTTGGGCCGATTTTCCCTTTCTTGCCAATTTCATGGCCACTACCGCGCCAATACCAAAGAATGCGCCATGGGGTATTCCAGATAAAAACCGTAGTACCAAGAGTGTTACGTAATTCGTAGAAAGCCCTGAAAGGGTATTGAACAGGGTAAACCAGACCATCAAAATGAACAGCATTCTTTTTGGAGACAGTTTGGACCCCAAACTGGTCAACAAAGGCGCACCTACCACAACGCCAAAGGCATAGGCCGCTATGAAATGTCCGGCTTGTGAAATTGTAATTTCCAAGGCGTCAGAAACTTCTGTAAGTATGCCCATAATGACGAACTCCGTAAGTCCTATGCCAAAACCTCCAAGGGCCAAGGAGAAAAGTGCTTTTTTGTTCGTCCGTTCTAAATTCATAGTGCTCTCATTCGTTTTTCCCATGCAAAATTAGGGAACTTATTTGCCAAAAGTTATTAGTGCATTATCCTATTTATGTTCAATATTAACTCAATACCCTAACAAATTGTTAGTTATTGTTAAAATGCCATATTTCTAGGCAAAACATAATAAAAAAGCCGAAACGTTCGTTTCGGCTTTCATTCTGTTGTTTGATAATTAAAGAATGTAATCCGTGCTTACAAAATTGGAAACCTTGGCTTCCAACAACTGCTGTACAGTTTCCGTATTCAAATCATTGTCCTTAAATGCAACAAAGGTCCTTATGGAAAATGAGCGCAAAGCATCGTGCACACTCAATGTAGACTGTGCTGAATCCTTCCTTCCCGTGAACGGATATACATCCGGACCTCGCTGACAGGAACTGTTCAAGTTTACCCTACAGACCAAGTTCACCAAGGTATCGATCAACGGAGAAAGTGTATAAACGTCCTTACCAAAAAGACTGACTTGCTGTCCGTAGTTGCTTTCCGCCATATCGTCCAAAGGTTCTTCAATATCGGAAAAAGACAACACAGGAATAATAGGTCCAAACTGTTCCTCCTGATATACGCGCATTTCCTTTGTCACCGGATATAGTACGGCCGGCCAGATATAATTATCAAAATGCTTCCCTCCTTTTTTATTCAATATCTTGGCCCCTTTAGAAACGGCATCATCTATGAGTTCCTGAATGTAAGCGGGTTTATCGGGTTCTGGTAATGGCGTCAATTTTACGCCATCGTCCCATGGATTTCCAAATTTTAATTTATCCACTTCGTCCGCAAATTTCTTGAGGAAATTTTCACGGACATCCTCATGTACATAGATGACCTTCAAAGCCGTACATCGTTGTCCATTAAAGGATAGGGTGCCTGCCAAACATTCGTTGATGGTCAGGTCCATATCGGCATCTGGCAAAATTATTGCGGGGTTTTTAGCTTCTAAACCTAGAACCAATCGCAACCTGTTGCTTTTTGGATGTTGGTCCTGCAAAGCGTTTGCAGATTTACTGTTTCCTATTAAAGCCAAAACATCCACTTTTCCTGTCTGCATTATAGGTGCGGCGACCGTTCTTCCCCTTCCAAAAATAACATTCACGACACCTTTTGGAAAACAGGATTGAAAAGCCTCTAACAAAGGAGTAATTAACAAAACCCCATGTTTGGCTGGTTTAAAAATCGTCGTGTTTCCCATAATGATAGCAGGAATCAACAAGGCAAAGGTCTCGTTCAAAGGGTAGTTATAGGGTCCCAAACAGAGTACCACGCCTAAGGGCCCCCTTTTGATATGGGCATAGACACCATCGTGCTTCTGAAACTTGGCTGCGTTTCTATCCAAGTTTTTGTAGTCTTCAATGGTATCTTCCACATACTCCACCGTTCTGTCAAACTCCTTTTGGGAATCTGGAAGGGATTTTCCAATTTCCCACATTAAATACTTTACTACAATGTCCCTTTTGGTCTTCATCTGCTTGACAAAATTTTCCATGCAAATGATACGATCCCGTACATGCATTGTGGGCCATACACCCTGCCCCCTATCATAGGCAGTAAGTGCTGCGTTCAAAGCATCCATGGCCTCCGGTTCCTGCAAATCTGGAATACTGCCCAACAAGGTGGGTTTATAGTCCTCGGTGGATGAAATCGTGGAATAAACTTCGGTCACAGGTCCTGACCACTCCTTTAACTTGCCATCTATCAGATACTTGGTTTGGTGAATGGGCTGCTCAATGGCGAACTCTTTAGGTATGTTGCTATTCTTTTTGCTCATGTTCTCAATTTTATACTAAATATTGAAATAAATCCGGTTTGTCGTTTATATATTCCCCAAAAAAATTATTGGCCTTCATGCGCTCCATTAAAGGTTGTAAATCCTCTGGATTTTTTAGCTCGATACCCACGACGGCCGGCGCATTTTCCTTGCTGGATTTTTTGGAATACTCAAAATGCGTTATGTCATCCGTAGGACCCAAAATCTCCGCAACAAATTGCTTAAGGGCGCCCGGGCGCTGGGGAAATCGAACAATAAAATAATGTTTTAATTTCCCATATAAAAGGGCACGCTCCTTTATTTCCGCAGTTCTTGTAATATCATTATTGCTACCGCTTACGATACAGACCACGTTCTTTCCCTTGATTTGGGATGCAAAGGCGTCCAACGCCGCGATGCTCAAAGCCCCAGCGGGTTCCACAACAATGGCGTCCCTGTTGTACAAATCTAATATAGTTTGACAAACCTTCCCCTCATGTACCGTTACGATATCGTAAAGATGTTCCCTGCAAATGGCAAAAGTGAGGTCCCCTACCTTTTTTACCGCGGCACCATCAATGAACTTATCGATATGTTCCAATTCCGTATTCCGATTGTTCTCCACGGATGTTTTCATGGACGGAGCTCCCAAGGGTTCCACACCAATAATTTTCGTCTTTGGCGAACGGTTTTTAAAAACAGCCGAAAGCCCCGATGCCAGTCCGCCCCCACCTATGGCAACGAAAATGTAATCGATGGGGTTCGTGGCCTGTTCCAACAGTTCCAGTCCCACGGTACCCTGTCCCTCAATTACCTTGGGGTCATCGAACGGATGGATAAAGGTCTTGTTTTCGGCAGTACAATACTTCATGGCCGCATTGTAGGAGTCGTCGAAGGTATCGCCTTCAAGTACTATATGCACCCATTCCTCCCCAAACATCTGCGTTTGCTCCACTTTTTGTCTTGGGGTTACCGACGGCATATAAATGGTTGCCTTTATTTTTAAATGTCGACAGGCAAAGGCCACTCCCTGCGCATGGTTACCGGCACTTGCACAAACCACGCCATGCCTTCTTTCTTCCTGTGAAAGGGAATTGATCTTGTTGAAGGCTCCCCGTATCTTGTAGGACCGGACCCGCTGCAGGTCTTCCCGCTTCAAAAATACATTTGCCCCGAACTGTTTGGACAAACGTATACTAGGAGTAAGCGGCGTTACCTCCGATATTTGCCGAATGGTCAACGCCGCTTGCTGTATATCCTCTACCTTTGGGAAATATTCCATAATATGTACGGTAAAGGTCTGTTTTATCTAAGATTACACGATAGGTTTCATGGCGGTCATGCTCTCGCGCAGCCTTGCACCCACAATTTCCACCGGATGTTCCCGTAGTTTTTTGTTCACTTCGATCAGTTTCGCATTGTCCACATCATTGTCACTGCCTTCGCCATAATGCTTCCCGATCACGTCGGTATCTATTTTTTTCATGAAGTCCGCCAACAAAGGTTTACAGGCATGATCGAACAAATAGCAACCGTATTCCGCCGTATCTGAAATCACCCGGTTCATTTCAAAAAGTTTCTTTCTGGCAATCGTATTTGCGATCAACGGGGTCTCATGCAGGGATTCGTAATATGCGGATTCACCAATGATCCCCGATTCTGTCATGGACTCGTAGGCGAGTTCGACCCCGGCCCGTACCATGGCCACCATCAATACACCGTTGTCATAGTATTCCTGTTCTGTAATAGTCATATCGCCTGCAGGTGTTTTTTCGAAAGCCGTTTCCCCGGTTTCCGCTCTCCAGGTCAATAGATTCTTATCGTCATTAGCCCAATCTTCCATCATGGTCTTGGAGAAATGTCCCGTCATGATATCGTCCATGTGCTTCTGGAACAAAGGCCGCATGATATCCTTTAATTCTTCGGAAAGTTCAAAGGCCTTTATTTTTGCCGGATTGGACAAACGGTCCATCATGTTGGTGATACCTCCATATTTCATACCCTCCGTAATGGTTTCCCATCCGAATTGGATCAATTTGGAAGCGTAGCCCGGGTCGATACCCTTTTCGATCATTTTATCGAAACATAAAATGGAACCTGTCTGCAACAGACCACAAAGAATAGTCTGCTCGCCCATTAAATCGGACTTTACCTCCGCAACGAAGGAAGATTCCAACACCCCGGCCTTGTGTCCTCCCGTAGCGGCAGCATAGGCCTTGGCTTGTTCCAAGCCCTTTCCCTCCGGGTCATTTTCTGGGTGTACCGCAATCAAGGTAGGTACCCCAAAACCTCTTTTGTATTCTTCCCGCACCTCAGAACCCGGACTCTTGGGGGCGACCATAATTACGGTAAGATCTTCCCTGATCTTGGTGCCCTCTTCAACGATATTGAAACCATGGGAATAGGACAAGGTAGCCCCTTTCTTCATCAAGGGCATCACGGCACCTACGACCTGGGTGTGTTGCTTATCCGGAGTCAGGTTAATGACCAAATCTGCACTTGGAATCAATTCCTCATAGGTTCCAACTTTGAAACCGTTCTCAGAGGCATTGAGGTATGATTGTCTCTTTTCCTTAATGGCAGCATCCCTCAGTGCATAAGCGATATCCAATCCGGAATCCCTCATGTTCAAGCCTTGGTTCAAGCCTTGGGCACCGCAGCCTACGATTACAATTTTCTTTCCTTTTAACGCAGTTACGCCATCGGAGAATTCCGTGGCTTCCATAAATCTACATTTTCCCAATTGCGTCAATTGGTCCCGTAACGACAGCGTATTAAAGTAATTTGACATTTTATTTCTAGTTTTTAAGTGTGATTTTTCCCAAAAGGGATTTTGATTAATTAGTTTTCAAAAGTATTAATTGTGCTGGAACTCTTTCAACAAAGACGTAATCTGCATTTCATCCTTGGTCACCGAGATTCGGCCGGAACGCACGAACTGCATAATGCCAAAGGGCTTCAATTGTTCGTACATCTCATCAATCTCGAACCTTCTACCACTCTTTGCCAAAACGAAAAATTCCCTGGAAACCGTAACGATCTGTGAATTACTTTCCTTGATGATGTTCTGGATCTGGCGTTCATCGAACAACAGATTGGATGCTATTTTAAACAGGGCCGATTCCTGATAAATGGTTTCATCATCCGTATGGTAAAAGGCCTTGATGACCTCTATCTGTTTTTCGATTTGCCCAACGATGTTATGCACCCATTTTTCCGTAGTATTGACTACGATGGTGAACTTGGATACGTGGTCTATTTCCGATTTTGAAACGTTCAGACTTTCTATATTGATGTGCCTTTTTAAAAATATGCCCGATATCCTGTTGAGCAATCCCACGTTGTTCTCGGAATATACCGATATGGTAAACCATTCATTCTTCATACGTTAAATTTTCATCTTTAAATAACGGTCCAACCCTACTTGATCACAGACCGAAATTATATTGTTTTTACGGCCAACACGATTCCCGTTGACCAATTTATTTTTGTCAAATTCAAATCATCCCTACTTTCCAAATGTGCAAGCAGCTCGGCCACATTTTTGTCGTGTCCTTCTGGCAAATTGGCCTGCGCCAACATGTCGTCGATCACATAAAAACCACCAACTTTCAACAATGCCAAGGTTTCCTCCAACTGACCGTATTTTCCGGGCCATGCATCTGCAAAAATCAAATCGAACTTTTCACCTTTATAGTTTTCGATCCATCTAGCCCCATCCTCACAATTCAATGTTACCCGGTCGTCATCGCCAAAGAAGGAACGAGCAATTTCAATCAATTGGGAATCATTATCAACCGAAATTAGTTCTGATTCCGTATCCAGCCCATCGATCATCCATGACAAACTCAACCCTATTCCGGTCCCCAGTTCCAAAAATCTTCCCCCAGGTTTTGAACTGACCAGGGTTTTTAAAAAGGTCCCCACATATACATCCGATGGCATGGTAAAGCCAATTACATTAGATGTGTCCTGTAGTGCCTTGTAAACCTTTGGGATATCTAGGACGTTGGAATCGTTCATAGACTATTTCAATCGGATCTCGGACACCGCTGCACCGGAAGGAATCATCGGGAAAACGTTGTCCTCCTTTTCAACTTTTACCTCCAAGAAATATGGATTTTTTGAAGCCATCATTTCCTGAACCGTACTTTTCAAATCCTTCCTTTCGGTTACTCTTTTTGCTTGGATGTGATACCCTTCGGCAATCTTTACAAAATCCGGATTCGTCATGACCGTGGAAGCATATCTACGATCAAAGAATAGCTCCTGCCATTGGCGCACCATTCCCAAGTGGTCGTTGTTCAACACCACGATTTTCACCGGAACGTTGTGTTGGAAAATAACCCCCAACTCCTGAATCGTCATTTGGTATCCCCCATCGCCTATGATGGCCACTACCTCCCTGTCCATGGCACCCATTTTGGCACCGATGGCCGCTGGCAGTGCAAACCCCATGGTTCCAAGCCCACCGGACGTAATATTACTTTTAGATTCCTTGAATTTCGCATATCTACAACCGATCATCTGGTGCTGGCCTACATCCGTAACGATAACCGCCTTTTGGTCCGAAGCCAAATTAATTTCCTCGATAACCTCGCCCATGGTCAGACCTTCCTTGGTAGGATAAATGTCATTTTTAATGACCGTATCATACTCAATCTGATATTTTTCCTTGAAGAGGTTATGCCATTGTTCGTGCGAATTGGAGTTTATCAAAGGAAGAATCAGACCCAAGGTTTCCTTTGAATTGCCCAATACGGCCACATCAGCATGGACATTTTTATTGACCTCGGCAGGATCGATCTCAAAATGGATCACTTTTGCCTGTTTTGCGTAATCTTCCAAACGACCCGTTACCCGATCGTCAAAACGCATCCCGATGGCGATCAGCACATCGCATTCATTGGTCAATATGTTGGGTCCATAGTTCCCGTGCATCCCAACCATCCCCACGTTCAATGGGTGATCGGTATCCAAGGCCGATGCTCCCATGATGGTCCAAGCAGCGGGAATCCCGGCTTTCTCCACCAGTTCCTTCAGCTCTTGCTCCGCCTTTCCAAGAATGATGCCCTGGCCCCAAACGATCAATGGCTTTTTGGCGTTATTGATCAGATCTGCCGCCTGCTTTAAGGCCTCTGGATTTGGTTTTGGCGCAGGCTTGTAACTTCGTACACCCGTACATTTTTTATAACTGAAATCCAATTCGTCAAACTGGGCATTTTTGGTAATATCCACCAATACCGGGCCCGGACGGCCGGATTTGGCAATATAAAATGCCTTGGCCATGATTTCCGGAATTTCGGAAGCCTTGGTCACTTGATAGTTCCACTTGGTGACAGGCGTGGAAATACCAATAATATCCGTTTCCTGGAAGGCATCGGAACCCAACAAATGTCGCGGTACCTGACCCGTTATACAGACCAAGGGCGTGGAATCTATCTGTGCATCCGCCAGACCGGTTACCAAGTTGGTGGCACCGGGACCTGATGTTGCCATTGCCACCCCTACCCTTCCGGATACCCTCGCGTACCCTTGCGCGGCATGGGTCGCTCCTTGCTCATGTCTTGTGAGGATATGCGTAAGCTTATCCTGAAATTTATATAGTTCGTCATAGACAGGCATAATGGCCCCGCCCGGGTAGCCATAAATCAAATCGACCCCTTCTGCCAACAAGCAATGGATGATGGCCTCCGCACCACTAATTTTCATGGATGTTGCAGTCTCCTGCGCTGTCTTTTTTTCTTTCAATGTTTCCATATCAAACAATTAAAAATACGCCTGATTAAAATTCGTCCGTTACACATCCGTTTGCTGCGGACGATACACTTCTGGCGTACTTGTATAACATTCCTCTTTTGGCCTTTAGTTCCGGTGCCACCCATTTGGCCCTTCTCGCTTCCAGTTCAGCATCGGAAATTTCAATATCAATGGTATTGTTTACGGCGTCAATGGAAATAATATCCCCATTCTGAACCAATGCGATGTTCCCACCAACCTGAGCTTCCGGTGACACGTGACCGACCACAAATCCGTGCGATCCACCTGAAAAACGGCCATCCGTAATCAAAGCGACATCTTTGCCCAGTCCCGCTCCCATAATGGAAGAAGTAGGTTTCAACATCTCCGGCATTCCGGGTGCCCCTTTGGGACCTTCGTAGCGAATGATCACCACATCGCCCTTTTTGACCTTCCCGTTCTTGATGCCTTCGTTCACGGCCGTTTCGCTGTCAAAGACATTGGCGGTTCCTTTAAAGGCCAGTCCTTCCTTGCCCGTAATCTTGGCGACCGCACCTTCGGTAGCCAAATTCCCGAACAGAATTCTAATATGCCCTGTTTCTTTGATCGGATTGTCCAAGGTATGGACAATGTCCTGGCCCTCGATCAGGTTGGGTACGTCCTTTAGATTTTCGGCAAGTGTTTTTCCGGTAACCGTCAAGCAATCGCCGTGCAGCATGTCGTTATCCAACATATACTTTAGAACCCCAGGAATACCACCTACCCCATGAAGGTCTTCCATAGAATACTTTCCGCTCGGTTTTAAATTGGCCAACAAGGGTGTGTTGTCGCTTATTTTCTTAAAGTCCTCCAAAGTAAATTCTATCTGGGCGGCCTTGGCAATCGCTAAGAAGTGGAGCACGGCATTGGTGGATCCACCTAGGACCGTTACCAATCTAAAAGCGTTCTCCAAGGATTTTTTGGTAACGATGTCCAAAGGTTTGATATCTCGTTCCAGCAACAATCGCATCGCCTCCCCGGCCTTTACGGATTCCTGTTCCTTCAGGTTTCCGTCGCTGATGGCAGGGTTCGAGGAGTTGAATGGCAAAGACATTCCCAACGCCTCAATGGCCGAGGCCATGGTGTTCGCGGTGTACATACCACCGCAGGCACCTGCACCCGGACAAGCTTTGTGGATAACTTCCTTGTATTCTTCTTCATCTATATTTCCCGCTACTTTTTGTCCATAGGCCTCAAAAGCGGAAATAATATCCAGTTTTTTTCCATTATGACATCCCGATGCAATCGTACCGCCATATACCAAAACGGAAGGCCTGTTCAAACGAAGCATCGCCATAAGGGCACCCGGCATATTCTTATCGCAGCCTACCACCGTTACCAATCCGTCATAGCTCATGGCCTCCACCACCGTTTCCATAGAATCCGCAATAACATCCCTTGAAACCAAGGAATAACGCATCCCTGGGGTTCCGTTGGCAATACCGTCACTCACACCAATGGTATTGAAAATAAGACCAACCAATCCTGCATTGTCCGCACCCTTCTTCACATGTACCGCCAAATCGTTCAAGTGCATATTACATGGATTCCCCTCATAACCCGTACTTGCTATACCGATCAAGGGTTTCTTCAAATCATCATCTGTTAGGCCGATGGCATGTAGCATGGCCTGTGCAGCTGGTAATGTGGGGTCTTGGGTTACAGTTTTACTATACTTGTTCAATTCCATTTTTTCGTCTTCTTCCTTTTATTTTTAAGTTGGCGTATATCAAAGATATAAGTTTAGTAAGCGTTCATTTTTTAACATTTTAATCAGGTTCAAATTCAATACCCTTAAAAATTAATTAAAAAACTGTTTTTCAGATACTTAACCTTTGTTTTATTATCATATTCAATACATGGTGATTTCAAACGGAAACATAAAAAAAACCTGTATCGGATGGCTCTGATACAGGTTTTTTAAGTCAATGAAAAATCTATATCATTTCCGCTTGGAAATAATGACGACCTCAATGACAATTTCGTTATTCATAATCATGGGACAATAGTACGTAAAAAATCATTACGACCAAAATACTATTTTTTAAGCGATAAAGGGCTTCAAGCTTATAAGGCGTTTCCCCCGACTAAATAAATTTAAAGGATACCATATTGCCTTCCCGTTTTTGTGCCAATACGGAAATGGACCTATCCGAAAGCTGTAATATCCTTGGATAGCCACCGGTAGTCTGTCCGTCCTTCATAAGCACGATCAACTTTCCCGATGGAGTCAACTGGATGGTGCCCGGTAACGTGGCCGAAGTTAGAATGCTATGTTGATGCGCTTCCAAGGTTTCGGACAATTGGTAGGCCATACGATTGTTTTCCTTGGAGACGGTGAATTTCCGTGAAAAGAGATTCTCCAGTTGTTTATCCGTCAGTAAATCGAATTCCGGTGCCTTGTAGACTTCCAAAACGGTCTCGTCCAAAAAGCTATCCACTTTCAATTCAGAAATTTTGGGTGCAAAATTGCGGTGTTCCCCATAGGGAACCTCATCACCCTCCTCAATTCTATTTACATCCGTAATGGGAACATAAAAGGAACGGCTGCCCAATATTTCCTTCGTTTTGAATCCGCCCTTTAAGGCCAAATAGCTTCTAAATCCCTTTTTAAGTTTCCCATAGGACAGGATATCCCCTTCCTTCACGGGATAGACTTTATAATTTTGGATGGGTTCATTGTTCAAGGTCACGGAAATCTGTGCTCCTCCCAAAACGATGTAGGTATCCTTTTCAAATAGCAAGGTGGGGCCCGTCATGGTAATTTCCAAAACGGCACTACGATTGTCATTTTCCAACAAGGTGTTGGCCTTGTAAACCGATTGCTGGTCCATACATCCCGATACCGGAACCCCTTTTTTACGATGATGGAACCGACCCAAATCCTGTACGCTCGTGAAAAATCCGGCTTTTAAAACCTTAAGCATCCAATAGTATTTTTTCTGGTTTATAAATTCCCACCTCGGCCTCGATTTTATGTAGTTCGTACTCGCCCATGGAAATGGGTTGAAACTGAATTTTATCCCCAACGTTCACAAAACAAGGGTCCTTTTTATTCCTATCGAACAAGGGCACCGGACAGTTGCCGATTATGTTCCAGCCACCTGGCGATTCCTGCGGATAGATTCCCGTTTGCTTTGCCGCGATACCTACGGAGCCTTTTTGCACTTTCAACCTGGGGGTCGCCTTTCTGGGAATTTCCAATTCCGCTGGCACACCACCCAAATACATAAAACCGGGAACGAACCCGATACCATATACAGTATATGTGTTTTCCGTATGTAGTTTTACAATATCTTCTACACTTTTATTTAATTCCTTAGCTACCTCGTCCAAATCTATTCCAAAGGACCTGTCATAACTAACCGGTAATTTCCAAAGTACCTTTTCCCTTGCCACCCCTCCTTTAGATTGGTCATACCATGCACTTAGGTTACGACTGAATTCCGGATAGTCTATCTCAAGTTTGGGATGAACCAACAGGAGCGAATTGTAGGCGGATATCGTTTCCCAACCTTTTTCCTTGAGGCAATTCCTCAAGAGAAAGTCCTCAAAATCCAAAATGCTTTCCAAAATAGTTTCGCTTACCTTGTTGGGCCATTCTATCAATATGGCATGCCTTCCATACGGTTTTAAGGAAATAGGGGGATGCGTCATCTTTTTAAGGCTATCTGATATTTTGGTAATTCCTTCGTAATATACGTCAATATTTGCAAAGCTTCCGGGGTGTCGCCATGCACGCAATAGGTTTGGGCGAGCATCGGTTCAAAGGTATTAGCTATGGTCCTGACCTGCCGCTCCTTGACCATCCGCACCACATGGTTCAACACCTCTTGGGGTTCCGTGATCAGTGCATTGGGATGGGTCCTTGGAACGAGGGTCAATTCTTCCGTGTAATTTCTATCGGCGAAAGCCTCCACCTTTATTTGGAATCCTTCCTTAAGCGCCAATTTTTCCAAGACGGAATCAAAAGGTACGAACACTACCAATTCAGATTTATACTCCTGAATCGCATCCAAGAAGATACGCGACAATGCCACGTCCTTTGCCAAATCGTTATAAAGCGCCCCATGGGGCTTGATATGTTGTATCGTAACTTTTTCCTCTTTGCAGATCGATGCTAACTGATGGATTTGATTTTTGATACTTTGGGATAATTCCGTGGCATCCATGGAAAGTGATTCTCTTCCAAAATTTTCACGGTCTGGATACGAGGGATGCGCCCCTATCCCAACTCCAAATTTTTTTGCCAAACGAAGGGTCGCCCGCATCGAATCCCGATCACCCGTATGTCCCCCACAGGCAATATTGCAACTGGAAATGTATGGAAACAACTTCGCTTCATTGGCCACGCCCTCACCTACATCGCAGTTGATATCTATGGTATATTCCTTCATCATACTACTTCCAATACCTTTAAAACACTTTTAATTCCCAAAAAGACGGCTATCAGCACAATGGAAATTCCCAAAAGGTTCTGCATTACTGTATTCTTGTTATCGGCCATCAAGGTGACCCTGTTCACCACCCAAAGCAGAAAAATGGCGATTATGGGCAGCAGGATTCCGTTCGCAATTTGGGCGAATTTGATCACTTCAATCGGTTTGATATTGAAGGAAAGGAAGAAGACGCCCAAGCCCAAAATGACCATCCAAACCATTCGGAATCTAGTATCCTTCAGTCCTTGCTTCCATCCAAAACAATTGGCCGCCACATAGGCCGCCGCCAAGGGTGCGGTAATGGCCGATGTAACCCCGGCGGCAAAAAGTCCGATTCCCATGAAGTATCGGGCACTGGTACCGTACAAAGGTTCCAAAGCCTTGGCCATGTCCATGACACTTTCGACCTGCATCAAATCTACCGAAGCTGCCGCCACAATAATACACATGGAAACGATGCCGCCCAAGACAATCGATATATAGGTATCACGCTTCGCATACTCCAAATCGCTTTTCGATTTCCATTTTTCACTTACCAAGGAAGCGTGTAAAAACAAATTGTACGGGACTACGGTCGTCCCAACAAGTGCGATTACGGTTAGGATATTTTCATTGTCAAACTTCGGGATAAAAAGCCCTTGCAAAATCAACAATACATCAGGTTTGGTGAGAAGGGCCGTAATGACGAAGGAAAGGCTCATGAGGATTACCAAGGATATGAATACCTTTTCCAGTACTTTATAATTTCCGATAAATAATAGGAAAAAGGCCAAAAACCCGATAACGAACGGATAGTATCCCGTAAACGAAGTTCCAAAAATGGCTTCCAGGCCCAAGGCTCCCCCACCAATGTTTCCCGCCTCGTAGGCGGTATTGCCCACGACGATGGCCGAAACGATAATACCCAACACCCCCGTTCGGATATACGGATTTGCCAATTCCTGTTTGATTACTTCCGCCAAGCCCTTTTGGGTGATGATGCCCAACCGGGCCGACATTTCCTGTAATACCATCGTAGCCACCATCGAAAGTAGCATGGCCCACAAGAGGGCATATCCAAAGGAAACCCCTGCCAAGGTACAGGCCGTTACCGTTCCCGGACCAATGAAGGCGGCCGCAACAAGGACTCCCGGACCCATTTTTTTGAACATTTGGCAGAAAATTTTCGGTTTTGCTAAAGATACCTTCAATTATCCTAAAAATCTCCCTTTCAAAAAATAGAAGTTCACAACAATTTTAACATTTCAAAATGCCGTTTATCTAAAAAAATGTCATTCGTCTAAAATCCGGAGGTCATACGTCGATACTTGATAATAAAGCCAAAATTTCGTTGTTATTACTATCCCAAACAAAATAAACTTAACCTACTTAATGACTTGCTTAGAATGTAACAAAGAGCTTGGATATCTTGACCATAAAAGTGCCATAGAGAGTGTGGGCGTTGAGCTTTGCGCCCATCATCAGGAACTGATAAAGGTCTTGATCCAAAAGAACAACACGCCCTTGGAGGCCATTCAATTGTACTACGGACTTAAAGAGGCCGGTGTACAGGGAATGTTGGAATGGTGGGATGGAAAGAAATCCGTGGATATTGCCATTTCCCGTGTAAAATTGAATATTGAAATAGACTGCGGCTATGATAAATTGACGGAAGAACAGGCTATAAACAATTTGGAAGAGGCCATGCATTCCTTCAAGAACGGTTTTACCACCATACGCATACCGCATATTCTGGTTCGGTATTATTTGAACGAGACCATAAAGAACATTATAGGAATCATGGAAGGCCTAAAGGCAAACATAAAAGTTATCAACTAAAAACCTTCGTTATGAGCACATCCAACAAAACATTAAAAACGCCGCTCAGAGTGGCACTGGCCTGTTTGATCGTTGGAATGCTCACGCGAATCGTGCATTGGCCCTATGCCGGCGGTATCATTTTGGTCTCCTTTTTGGCCATCTTGGTACTTTATGGGATTCGGTTTTCGAGAAAGAATCCAAAAAAACCCGTCGACTTTATCAAAATGGTACTCGTACTTTTTTGGACGACCAATGGCCTGCTTCGGATCTTGGATTTCCCCTATACCGGAATTTTCCAAATAGGTACGGCACTTTCCTTTATCCTATGGTTCGCGATGGAAGGAACGGCCTATTTTATGGACCACGATAGGAAATCGACCAATACCTTCGTAGAGATAGCTTGGAATTTTGCCATGGTCGTGGGCGTACTGACCATCATTGCCGGTGGTTTGATGCAGCTTTTAAATTGGGAATTCGCCATCCCCACCCTTACGACCGGACTCACCATCGTTACCGCCTATATCCTAAAGGATATCTTTAATTCTGAAAAGAAGGAGAAAAAGGACAACAACGAGGAATTTCAGTTGTAGCGGAAAACCTCTAAACAAATACTCTTTCATAAAAACCTTTTTTTAAGTTGCTTTGGAACTTGAAATGCTGGGCGATTGAAATTGTAAGTTAACCTTCATTAAACCCGGATTATGCATTGGAACTTCGTCGTGAGGGTTGAAATGCCAATAAAATAAAGTGGTTTGGAAGAATCGGCGAAGCAGTGCTACGGTGATTCCGAAAACGGTAGCAAAGCGCTTATTTTGCAGGCATTTCAAGCTGCAATAGATTTTCTAAAGAATAATCTGGGTTAAAATATCCTCGATTAACGAGTAACCCCATCTTTTTGTACCTTTTAGGAAAAATCCAAAAGGTATGAACCACATAGACCGAAGAAACTGGCTAAAGACCTTTGCCCTTGGCGGAGGACTAACTATGTTGGGCGGTGCCAACGCCCTGGCATTCACAAACCCTGCAAACAGACCTAGCAATGCAACGTTGGATGTTGCCAAACTGAACAGCAACGAAAATCCCTTTGGGCCTTCCGCCAAGGTTCGGGCCGCGATAACCGCTGCATTTGATAATGCTTGTCGGTATCCCTCCATGGTATTCAGACCCCTGCTGGAAAAGATTGCTGAGACCGAAGGTGTTTCCACGGACCATATCGTCGTTACCGGAGGTTCTACCGAAGGACTCAAGGCCGTGGGCCTTACCTACGGGCTCAACGGAGGGGAACTTATCGCTGCAGATCCAACCTTCCAGTCCATGATGACCTATGCCGAAAACTTTGGTGCCTATGTACACCGGGTTCCGGTGGACGAGAACATGCAGCACGATTTAAAGGAAATGGAAAACCGGGTCAACGGTAAAACCCGACTCATATTCATCTGTAACCCCAATAATCCGACGGGGACCTTGTTGGACAAAAACGACCTGAAATCCTTTTGCGAGCGTACCAGTGAAACCGCCATGGTCTTTAGCGACGAGGCCTATTATGATTTTATCACGGAACCGGATTACCCTTCCATGGTGGAACTGGTGAAGGAAGGAAAGAACGTCATCGTTTCCAAGACCTTTTCAAAGGTGTATGGGTTGGCAGGTATGCGAATCGGCTACTTGGTAGCCCGACCGGATATTGCGAAACGATTGCAAAATAGTGTGATGGCGATGACCAATGTGCTGGCCATTGAAGCTGCCAAGCAGGCCTTGGATGACGACGAATTCTACAAGTTTAGCGTGGCAAAAAACATGGAGGCCAAGCAAGCCATTTACAATACCTTGGACGATTTGGAATTGCCCTACATAAAATCCCACACCAATTTTGTTTTCTTTAAAACGGGTAGACCTATCCGAGACATGATGGCCGCCATGGAAAAGGAAAATGTCTTGATCGGAAGACCCTTCCCACCCTTTTATGAATGGGCACGTATCAGTACCGGCATCATGGAAGATATGAAGGCTTTTGATAAGGGGCTAAAGCGGGTGATGGGGTAAGTTTCAATGTTTCTTGAATTTGAAGTTTCCTTCTTTTTAGAACTGACGCTGGCCACTAAGTGCAAACTGTCGATAACGGAGGAAGTTTAAATATAAACCATACAGATGATAAAAAATCGACTATTTATAAACCTTGTACTCATGCTCAGTGTTGCTGCCACCTATGCAAATACCACTGCTAATACTTTAGTGGGTACGATGAAAATTTCCAACGATTCACTAAGAATCGCGGAATTGGATACCTTTTGGGCCGAGGTTTCCAGAACGGTACGGGAGGGTGACTTTGAAGGTTATAAAGCCACGTATCATGAGGATGCCGTTGTTGTATTCACTACCCGTGAAAACAAATCATCCATATCTATTACAAAAGCGCTTTCAAATTGGAAGCAAGATTTCATTGACACCAAAGCGGGAAAAACAAAGAATACGGTGGAATTCCGTTTTTCGCAACGTGTGGGTGACGAAAACACGGCGCATGAAACAGGAATTTTTGGGTTCCAATCCAATGATGGTAGTGGCAAAACAGCTCCAAAACAATTCGTGCACTTTGAAGCCCTACTCGTTAAAAAGGATAATGGTTGGCTCATGGTCATGGAATATCAAAAATCCAAGGCCACCGAAGAAGAATGGGCATTATTGGAATAATGCCCCAGATGGCACTTATCTCAATTTAATTCTCGTTTGAAGAACCGACACAAGTTACAAAAACGCACAAGCTTGGTTACTAAATAGGATTATTTTTAAATCAAACTAAAAAATGAAAGAACAGAATTTTAAAAATCATGGTAAACTTGTAAAAGGGTTCCATGGACTCTTATTTCTTGCAATGCTAGCCTTATTGATCGGGTCTATAATCAACCTAATTCGCACCAGTAGTGACAACCTATATTTAGCTTCTTTGGTAGTGCTCATCGCTGTTATATTTTTAATTATGGCATGGTATGTACGCAGTTTTCCCTTAAAAGCACAGGATAGGGCCATAAAAGCTGAAGAAAATTTGAGGTATTATGTACTAACGGGCAAATTATTCCCTAAAGAACTGACAGTATCCCAAATTATAGCGTTACGTTTTGCGAGCGATGCCGAGTTCTTACCCTTGGTAGAAAAAACTTTAAAAGAAAACTTGACCAACAAAGAAATTAAAAAACTCATAAAAAATTGGAGGGCAGATAATTACAGGGTTTAAACGGTGCATATCATCATATAGAAACCAAGCTGTTATTGGAATGGCGTATGCCACTTACTTTTGACGGCACAAGCAGAAAGATGCTCGCGCTAGCTGGGGGTTAAAAATGGGTGATGGGGTGATTAATTGAGGATTCCTTCTAAGTTGTAAACTTCGAAAAGCTTGAGAAGTACTCTAAATAAGTATTACCACATTTTGATATGGTTTATTGGAGTATGTACTCGTTTCAAACCAGCGATTGCTTGTGATATAAAAAACGGTCTTTATATAAAATATTGTTTTGTCGTGGGCGACAATACAATTGGATATTTTTTAAAAAAAACAGAGACTAACCACCGCCGTAAGAAAACTGTGTGTTTTCTTTCCGAAATGGAAAGCAACAAATCTAAAACATAAATAACTTCCAATATCCAAGTGTTATTATTATCCATACTCCGAAAATAGCCAATAATCCCTTACACTATCAAACATAGTTATTTCGAGTTATCAACCAAAAAGCCCCAATTCCACCATTTTAAAAATTGTGGCTATTAATTAAAAAACTAAAAATTTTCTAGTAAGTAAATAAATGGCAATTTATGCACATAGTAAGTAAATTCTTTCCGTGCTATTCATTCTCAACTTGGCTTGGCAGTAGATGAAGCTGTGAAGAATATTTTAAGACAAACGACAGATGCTTCGCTGCGCTCAGCATGACAATAGGACCCGATCGCGCGGAAATGTTTTCCGTGCTTTTAATTCTCAATATGGCTTGGCGGCGGGTGAATCAATGAGGAATCTGTTTGGAAATTCGACAGATGCTTCGCTTCGCTCAGCATGACAAAAGGACCTTTTCACTCCTCACTTGAATCCAGAAACTTGAAACTAAGTATCACCCCAACCACCCCTCACGGTCCAGACTTCTGTATTGAATCGCTTCCGAAATGTGATTGCCGTTGATATCGGTGGCATTATCCAAGTCGGCAATAGTTCGGGCCACTTTTAAGATGCGGTCATAGGCACGAGCGGAAAGATTGAGTCGCTCCATGGCATTTTTCAACAGTGACTTTGAAGCCTCGTCCAATTTGCAGAATTCGCGAATCTGCTTTGTGTTCATCTGCGCATTGTAATGCACGTTTTCCATTTCCTTGAATCGTTCAGTCTGCAATTCCCGGGCCTTGGTCACCCTTTTACGAATTTCCACACTACTCTCTCCTTTGCGGTCCTCGGAAAGTTTTTCAAAGGGAACGGGTGTCACTTCGATATGGATATCGATGCGGTCCAACAAAGGTCCGGAAATCTTGCTCAGATAGCGTTGCATTTCTGCAGGGGAAGAAGTTACGGGTGCATCGGGGTCATTAAAATATCCACCCGGACTCGGGTTCATACTGGCCACCAACATAAAACTACTAGGATAGGTCACCGTGAATTTTGCGCGAGAAATAGTCACTTCCCTATCCTCCAAAGGCTGACGCATCACCTCCAACACTCCGCGTTTGAATTCCGGCAGTTCGTCCAAAAACAATACGCCATTATGTGAGAGTGAAATCTCTCCAGGTTGAGGATAGGCCCCACCCCCTACCAAAGCGACATCTGAAATCGTATGATGTGGACTCCTGAACGGTCGTTGACTCATAAGACCCATATTCTTGATTTTGCCCACTACACTATGAATCTTGGTCGTTTCCAAGGCTTCGTGCAGGGTCATGGGCGGCAAAATGGAGGGCAAACGTTTGGCGAGCATGGTCTTTCCCGCACCCGGTGGTCCAATTAAGATAATATTATGCCCACCGGCAGCGGCGATTTCCATACAGCGCTTGATACTTTCCTGACCCTTGACATCGGAAAAATCGAATTCCGGAAAATCCAGACTCTTGTAAAACTCCTCCCGAGTATCGATGATGGTCTGCTCCAAAGGCGTGCCCTGATCAAAAAAGTCGATGACCTGTTTGATGTTCTCAACGCCAAAAACTTTTAGATTTCCCACAATAGCGGCCTCCTTGGCATTTTCGGCAGGAAGGATAAATCCCTCAAAACCCTCTTCCTGAGCTTTTATGGCTATGGGCAAGGCTCCTTTAATGGGCTGCAAACTGCCATCCAAGGAAAGCTCTCCCATAATGATATATTTCTCAATGGCTTCGGATTGTATTTGACCCGATGCGGCCAAAATCCCCAAGGCCAACGTAAGGTCATAGGCCGAGCCTTCTTTACGCAAGTCGGCCGGTGCCATATTGATTGTAATCTTCTTTCCAGGGATTTTGTATCCGTTGTTCTGTAGGGCGGCAGCAATCCGGTAGTTGCTTTCCTTTATGGCATTATCGGGCAAACCTACTAGATGGTAGCCTATCCCTTTATCGATATTTACCTCAACGGTAATCGTAGTGGCCTCCACACCAAAAACGGCACTGCCATAAACTTTGGTTAGCATTTAGTTTTCGTTTGGGCTAAAAATAAAAGATTTTGCCGAATATATCCCTTATTGGCTGGTTTTCATAACAGTTACCTCTTTGACTACCGTTATTGGTTTGCCATAGGTAGTAAATCCATTCAATATTACTTCAAAAATACCCTCGACATCCGACGTAAAAAACTCAAAATTATAGTTGCTAGCCTCCACTTTTACATGTGGTTCCCATAAAAGCAGTCCTCTATAATCCGGAATTCGCGAGAAATCGGTAGCCTCATTATCATAATCCTGTTTGAAATAATTTTTCTTGGCAACGGGCAGTTTCAGAGGAATCGCCACGGAATTTTCATAGGTATGTTCTCCAAGATAATCTCCTTCAAAGGTTTCAATGGACATCATTCCTTGGTATTGCTTCCCTCCCAAAACAAACTGGTCTCGAACAAGGCTTATTTTTTGGATTTTACGAGCATCAAAACCTTTGATCATTTCATGATTCGGTATAAAAACACCGTCAATAAGTACTATGGCAGGAAAACTATTTAACTCTTCGTTATAGGTTTCAAAATCCTGAGATATCTTGATATAATCGGAATCTTTGCCTCCCGATCTGTACCCGGCAAACTTGACGATTTCGACCAACGTTTCCCCAAAGGTTGGGAATCTGGTGAACTCATCCAAAAATACCACTTCCGGGAGTCCACCATCAAAAGGGTCGATGGGGTCACTCGCTATAATGGAATCCGGTTTTACGGTAAAGAACTGGTTCTCCAATTGATTTAATACACTTCTCTCCTTGATATACGGCGCATAGGAATCTGACAACGTAAACTTGGAAAAAGTAATATTTGAAAGATCCAAATTGGCTACCTCACCCTTTTTTATGGAATACAGCTTATTTTCCTCCTCGATCTGGGCCAAGGCAATTGGATTCGTGTATTTTTTGTTCAAATACGTATAAAAATTACCTTGTGCATCGGTCTGGGCGAATTTCAAAATAAACTCCTTACCAGGAATGGAGATTATTACCGGAATGTCCTTGACCGGCAGTGTTGTTTCACTATCCTGAACGGAACCAAAAAAGAGCTCTCCCCGTTGTTCTGGTAAAAAAATGGAATCACCCACTTTTTGCTTTATTTGTTTATCAGCATTGAAGAAATCCTTGGCATATTGGGTGGCATTTAAATATGGTTTGACAGGTATCTCCTCCTTCTTTTTGACTTTTAGGGTATAAATTCCATAACCAGAAGGGCCTTTGTAGTTGTTTACCGATAAACGAACTTTTTCCCTGGTACCATAGATTTCCTTTTCTAGCCGGACCGACACTGTAGCGGAATCCATTTGTACAGATGGAAAATTTTCAGTTCTTAAATTGGCTGTATTAGTTTCCTCGCTTGAACCAGTCAATATAGCGGACTGATCGGTCAAGTAAGGGTTGATAATGATGATATCATCCGTGTACATCTGATCAAAACCACCATTTCGCATCCATTGTGTATAAGCCAGTAACTTGTACCTGCCGGACGGTATATCGGTCCTCACAAAAAAATCACCTTGAGCAAGTCCTTTATCCAAATTTAGTTTGTGTTCGAATATTTTTTCTTTTTCCTCATTCACCAACACGACATAACCTACCCGACTGATGTTCGATGGATTGTTGTTTTGGGCATTGAAGCAATAAAAGGAATAAAACAGATACTCCCCTGAAAATACCAAGGGGCCAGTATGGTCCACATAAGCCTTTTCTTGAGGAAGCTGTTGCAGACTTAAAAGCTCGCTGCCGTCCTTAATAACATACTGCCCCGAGACGCCAAAGCAGCAGCAAACCAAAATCAATGTTAAAAAGAGTATTTTTCGCATCTTTGTTTTTTTAGTCGACCCAAAAATCAGGTTTTACATTGCTTCCCAAAACCGTACAATCACCACAGATCCTAGGAACATAAATGTATTCACTGGGACATGGACCTATATCTTCCGTATTAGGACCTGCATAACTGATAAGCCCCAAATTAACTTGTTCTATAATCGATTGTGGACATGGGTTGGGGCCCTGCATTCCCGTAAAACAATAGGAAACATGGGATTCATTGGTGGATTGCTCCAAACAATTAAAAACATAGGGAGGCAGATCCCTGTCCGGGAAAAAGTCCATATAATCAAAAAAGATTCTTTCCTTGGATACGGAAACCACATCGAAAAAACCGATGACCCTATCCCTGTCTCCATTGGCCGAAGTGATGTTCCCCTCGATAAAACCGGGCTGTACCTGGGAAAAAACATTTCCGGACTGACTGAAGTTCCTCAGTTTCTCATAAAACCCGAAGGACTCGCTACCCGTGACCATCTGGGTCACCTCGATACTGTATCGGTGCGAGATCATAAAATCGTCCTGATCAAGGAACCGGATCATGTACCTGTTAAAACCGGTACTATTCACTGTATTGTTTTCAGCAAGTATGATACTATTGGAAACCTGGTTCCCATAGCAGACCTGCTGTTCTGTCTCACGCGGCACTATTTCAAGTTCATAGGTGGGTACGGGCAGTGCGCAGGGGTCATAATTGGAAAGTTTAAAATCGCTTTCGTCCCAAAAAGGAGCAACGATTTTATAGGTCTCATTATAACTGAACCGTAGATTGTTGACAGATCCCGAACCCTGGCCGTTGTCAATAAAAATCCCGATTCCCTCCTCACCATCATCGTTGGTCATCCGCTCCGCATATAACTGGTCGACGTCCAAGAAACCTTCAATGACCATAGGTTCAGAGGTATACGTTTTCCCATCGGCAGTCAAAATATTCAAGGTATAGCTCTGGCCCTCTACTGCTGCAAAAGGTTCTACAGATTCATATATGCCCGGACTTATTTCATCGAAATTGTATGCGGTGCCTATAGCGTTCTCTACCGATACGCGGGCGTTCCGCTCATATTTCACTAAATCCCTATCAATATCCCTCTCTGGGGTAAAAGGATTAAAAGTAGAATCTATCTGGGTATCCAATATGGTGTCCATCCTACTTAGGTTAACCCGATGATTCTTAAACTCATTCGTAATCGTCGCTTCGACCACCAAAATGTCCAGTACCCCTGCATTGTTTTCAAGGCCCAGGTCCACTTCTTCCGTGCAGCATACCGCCAAAAGGCCTATAAAAAAACAATAAAGATAGATTCGTTTGCTCTTAATCATTGGTTAAAACTTAAAATTATAAGTGATAGATGGTATAGGGATAGCAAATATGGAACTTTGTAAGGCCTTTACCTCACCATTTTCCGTCACAAAGAATACCGAATAGGGATTGTTCCTTCCCAAGACATTATATACCGATATGGTTACAAAACTATGGGCGAGTTTGTTTTTCTTGTGGTTCCCTTCGATATTCAACCCTAAATCCAACCTATAAAAGTCAGGAATACGGAATTCGTTTCTGTCACTAAAGGCCACAAAATCGGCATTGTTAAAACGAAAGGTGCCAATGGGATAAGTAACCGGCCGTCCTGTTTGGTATACAAAGTTGGCCGATATGCCATACCTTCTGGTGATACGATAATTGGTGATAACACTTACATCATGAGGCCTATCAAAATTGGACGGGAAAAATTCGCCGTTATTGATACGTTCCTCGCTGAATTCACTATCAAAACGATACAGGGATCTGGAATAGGTATAACTAAGCCACCCATTTAGATTACCCCGATTCTTCTTTGCCAAAAATTCCACTCCGTAAGCTTTGCCATCCCCTTGCAGTACTTCGGTCTCCACGTTCTCGTTCAGAAACAGGTCGGCCCCCGTCTTAAAGTCCAGCACATTGTCCATTCCCTTGTAATATCCCTCCAAGCTCAATTCATATTCATTTTCCTTAAAGTTCTTGTAGAGTCCCAATGAGGCTTGATACCCTGATTGGGGAGCAATATTCAAATCAGAAAGCTTCCAAGTATCTATGGGGGACACAGTGGTATTGTTAGAAAGCGTATGTAGGAACTGATACGAATTATTAAAGCTGGCCTTTATGGAAAAATCAGGTGTAAAAAGATACCTTGCCGAAACCCGGGCCTCAGGTCCACCGTATGTCTTTATTATTTCTGCCCCATCATAGGTTAGGGTCTCCTGTACGGTGGATTCATTTTTAGGGAGTACTTCTTGATAGCGCTGCTGGGTTCCCGGACCCAAAGCGGCAAAAAAGGCATACCTCACCCCTAAATCCAATAAAAACTTTTCACTTAATTTGAATTCATCCCCCAAAAACAGCGCCCCTTCCAAAGCTTGTTCCTTATCAATTCTTATTGTGCTAATATTTGATTCATTCCCGTCCGGGCGAATACTTCCAGGGTTGACCGAATAATATTTTGCCGAAATACCATAATCCAGTGTATTCCTTTCATTCAGTAGGGTCCTAAACTTATATTTGAACTCTGTTTCATTAATACTATAATCCAGGTTAAAATCCGTGTTTGCCTGTCCGTCAAAATCGATTCCAAAACCATAATTACTATTGCCCAGCACCATGGCCGTTGTGGTCCTCTCGCCCATTTTTCTGTCCCATCTCAACGAAAACAACCTATTATCATAATTGTAAAGTGAGTCCGAAGTAATACTAAAGGCATCCCGACTATAATATGCCGTTGCCTTTACCTCGTTATTGTCATTGATATTGTGGTGATATTTTAGAATGCCGTCAAAAAAACTGGCATTGCTATTATTCAAGGAAGGTTCGTCCAAAGAGCGCAAAATCCAATCTGCATAGGCACCACGCCCTCCAACCACAAGGGAGGATTTTTCCTTGACTATGGGAATTTCAAGGGCCAAATTTCCGGTAACGGGACCTATGGAACCTTCTCCTGCCAGCTTCTCGACATTGCCGTTTTTGGTCCGTATGTCAAAAACCGAGGATAAACGACCACCAAATTCGACGGGCATAGCACCTTTGTAAATGTTGACGCCTTTTGTAGTGAATGGATTTAATGCTTGAAAAATTCCGAAAAAATGTTGTGGATTGTAGATGACCGCATCGTCCAAAAGTACCAGGTTTTGGTCCGTTTTACCGCCGCGGACGTTTAACCCCGTTGCTCCCTCTCCCGCGGAAGAAATCCCAGGGAGCGCCTTTGCCACCTGTAAAATATCGCGTTCCCCTAATACCAAGGGAATATTTTTGGAAGCCTCGGAATCTATTTGCTCACTTCCGGTATCGGCATCTTCAACGTTCCTTGCCGCGTCTGCCTGCACTACTACTTCATCCAATTGTTGTAGTCCCTCCTCCAGAAACAAATCCAAATTACCATCATTGTACATAATGACTTCACGTTCCGTAGAAGCTATACCCATGGCCCTAACGACCAAAACATTATATCCTGAGGACAATTGGATTGAAAAATTACCATCCCCATCCGTTATGACAAAACCATCTCCATTCTTAACACGGATGGTCAAATCAGGAACAGCTTCACCACTTACAGCGTTTATAGCTTTTCCAGATAAAGTGTACTCCGGCCGCAGGTTATTGGGGTCCGACTTTCCTATCCGCACAAGGGGATATCTTTTGGCGGTTGGCCGTACCTCTTCATTGTAAAAAGTTGGAGGCGGGGCATTTGACCTTTGCCCAATTGAACTGTCCGCTTCTTCTTTTGTTGGATCCTTAAAAAATCCATCGGGCAATTCATCATAAATAATGGCATTTTTGATGATGAATATCCGTTTTTCATCCTCTTTTATGTAATAGTTATAACTAGTAGAAGCCAAGACCTCGTTTAAAACCTCATCCAATTCCCTTGAAGAAACATTGAGGGTTACCGTTTCTTGATCCATTCCTTCTTCCAAAAAATAAAACTTATAATCCGTCTTGGATTCCAAATCCAAAAAGACATCCTTGAGCGATGTGTTTGTATAATTTCCAGAAACCAAAGATGTTTCCTGCCCTAAGGCACAAAAACAAAATCCCATTAAAAGAAAGGAAAAATAAAGCGAGGATGGCAATCTATAGTACGGAAGTAAGGTCATTTGATGGGATTGGTTTTCTTAAAAATAAGGGAAATTTATTTGTAATACCGCCAACACCTGAAGTTCCGAACGGAAAATCACATAATAGTAATTTAATACCCTCAAAAATTTACTTTTAAGAGTTGGACAACACCCAAATCCAAAATTTCGTATTTTTAAAAATGTAAATCGCTATACATCTCTTAAAGCTAGTTAGGCGTCCTAAAAACTTTATGCCGAATAACTTCACACATTAATTTGGAGAGAAAATTAGCACCGACTTTTTAGTAGATCGGATCTCCTCCTCATTCATCATCATTTTTCTAAATTCCCCATTGACATACATCTCCGCTTGGTCCTTATAGTGTTCACTAAATGGATTGCCGGACTGACCTGTTGGCAGGATACTGATGCTATTTTCAACATCGGAGAAATCGACGATCCGTCTTGTGGAAGGGCCGGAACTAACTTTGTACAATCCTGTGCTATCATAAGGAAAGGCCAAATTATTGATAACCTCACGTGTTCCTTCAATAGGAAAGGGTCCCACATTGAAAAATGACCGTAATGCATCTACCTGACCAATGGGATGGCCATGTTCCAAGGTATGCACCTTGTTCCATGTCCATTGGGCAATATCGGGCCCAAAGTCGGATTCTAAAGAGCCAATGGCCTCCACTAATGATTTTTTGATTATTTCACTTCTTTGTTCCAAGATTTCAGGAGTTGAAACATCGTCCCACCAAACGGACGTATCATTCTTGATGATAGGCGCTATGGTTCGCTTTAAAACGTGCGTAGCTAACAATTGTTCAAATTGTTCCGCGCCCAATTCATCCTCAAAAATATTTTCCAGAACCTGATATACCCAACGTGTGTATATCGTTCCGCCTTCGTTGTCCAGGGAGTATATTCCATCCCAGGCTTTTAGCGCATCCAAAACCTTGGTTTCCTTGTCAGATACCTCCTTAATGTTTATGGCACCCATCAGGTCTTGCGCAATTTCCAAATGTACCGGCGAGTTTACATCCAAAATCATACTGGAAACATCGTTCTTGTCCCAATCGCTTTTAGGGTCCAACAATTGAACGATACGCTTGGCCCTATTTTCGGGCAAATAATAGCCTGGATATAACATCCCTGAAATGGAATCTGGCTGGTTGTTTGCGGAGTACACATAATTCCTTGGCGGGTTCACCGCTTGCGGATTTTTTTCAAAATCCAGGAATTCCCTTGTATCGCTGGGTTTATTGTCCGCATCAAAAACCAGTTTTGTATTTACACTATCCGGAACCTGCCAAAGTTTGGCGGTGGCGAACCAGCCAATATTGCCCTTAGCATCGCCATACATGATATTGAGTCCGGGCGCATGGATTTTTGGCAAGGCCGATGTAAACTCGCCAAGATTCGTGGCATGGCTTATTTCGTAAAAGGCATCCACCACGGTATTTTCTTCTTGGGTGTATACCCAATACATGGAAATGGGACGTTCGCCTTGGATTTGATCGGCAATCCCATTTAGGATGGGTCCGTGTACCGATTTCTTAAAAGTGAATTTGATATCCGACGAATCCTTCACCTTGATCGTTTTTGTTACCGATTCATACTCCGCCCAAGTACCGTTTAGGCGATACTGATCGGCATTTTCGGGATTGTTTTCCTCAAAGTAAAAATCCACATCGTCGTTTTCGAACATGGTCATCCCATAGGCGATATCCCGATTGTGCCCCAAGACCGGAAACGGAATGCCCGCAATATGGTAGCCGTATTTTGAATAGGTAGGTGTTTCCAGATGGGCTTCGTACCAAACCGATGGTTGTGCAAAGCCAATATGCGGATCATTCGCAAAAATAACCTTCCCGTTTTTGGTCCTTGCAGGCGCCAAGACCCAACTGTTACTGCCCTCGAACAGCGGTAGGTTTACTTTTCCAAGTGCTTCGGTTACTAAAGCTGTTACGGAATTTCCAACGGAATCCACTGGGTTGTTTTTATAGTTCTTGATCCATACTGTGCTGGTATCGGAATGTATTGCCAAATCCTTTAAATATTCGGGGCCTAGTTTGTCCTTTATATTGCTCAGCAGTGGATCGGTTTTATGCCCCATGGCAAAACTGAAGGCCATATACCCCATGATATTGTACACATCGGTAATCGTAAACTCGGTCTGATCGATGCCTGTCAGATAAAACTCTATAGGGGTTGGGCCTTCGGCAATGAACTGATTGAGTCCGTCCAAATAGGCTTGCATTATGGTAGCTGCATCACCGTTCATATCCAATTTGGAAACGGCCTTTTCCGATGCCTCATCGATTCCCAAAGAAAGAAAGAACTTATCCGTACCTATCAAATCCTTGCCAAAAACTTGGGAGAGCCCACCGCTTCCAATCCTGCGAAGCAGCTCCATTTGCCATAGTCGGTCCTGCGCATGCACATAGCCCAAAGCCCTAAAGGCATCCTCTTCGGTCTCCCCATAGATATGAGGCACACCATATTCGTCAAAATAAACCTGTACCTCGTTATGTAGTTTTGGAAGTTTTTTTTCTCCAGAATAATCAGGTTTGTGCAATTGTACAAATACGTAACCTGAAATAACAATCAGGAGGATGAGGGTCAATAACACGTACCCTACTTTTTTGAATATCTTCATGGATGTTCCTAAAATTACACCCGAAATTTAAGGTTAAATTTTTGAAGCCAAAAGACGGTATCCTATTTCTTACGGATTGCTGGAAAATCCCTTTCCTTCATAATTTCGTAGCCCTTCCTGCAACCAGGTTCTGTAGGTATCCGCATCGGTGTTCTGGATGGCCGTATTCAACACCTCCAAGTCCGGCGAGAGCAGCACATAGAAAGGTTGCGATACCGCATTGAAGTTCACATCCTGAAAAGTACCCCACTTTTGGGCAATGTTACCGATGCGCTTGGTTCGGCCCGAGTCATATTGAAACGTAAACTGCTCGGCCTCCGGAAGTTCCTTTCTATCGTCTACATATAGTGAAATAAGAACGTAATCATTTTTCAAAATCTGATAGACATCCGGTTCGCTCCAAACATTTTCTTCCATTTTCCGACAATTGACACAGGCCCATCCGGTAAAATCCAACAAAATAGGTTTTTCCTGTTCCTTGGCGTAGGCCAATCCCGTTTCAAAGTCCTTAAAGCAGTCAATGCCCAGGGGACAATCGGATTCCTGCTCAAAAACACTATAAAATTCCGGTGGAGGGAAACCGCTTAACAATTTCAGATTTGAAATCCCCGTCAACCCTAAAATCAAGTACAAACTAAATGCGGCACTCACCACACCAACGGCCTTTCTGCCTATGGAAAGTTTTCCTTTGGGACCGTCATGCGGAAATCTAAAAACACCAAAGAGGTATAAGGTTGTCAATATTCCTATGAGAATCCAAATTCCAATAAAAACCTCTCTTTTTAGGATTCCCCAATGACCTACCAAATCGGCATTGGAAAGGAATTTCAAGGCCAAGGCAATCTCCAAAAATCCCAATACCACTTTTACCGTGGTCATCCATCCGCCAGATTTTGGCAAGGAGTTCAGCCAGGCCGGGAATAACGCAAAGAGTGCAAACGGAAAGGCCAACGCCACGCCAAATCCGGTCATCCCAGCAGATAGATTAGTAGCCACATCGCCTTCGGCCAAGGTCGTACCTCCCAATAGTCCGCCCAAAATGGGTCCCGTACAGGAAAACGAAACAATGGCCAAGGTCACGGCCATAAAAAAGATGCCCAAAGCCCCTCCAATCTTTGAGGATGCCGCATCCATTTTATTCGCCCAGGAACTGGGTAGGGTCAATTCGTAATAGCCGAAAAAAGAAAAGGCAAAGAAGATGAAAATGGCGAAAAACGCCAAGTTCAGCCAAACGTTGGTGGCTATGGTATTCAGTATTTGAGAATCGACCGAATCAAATAAATGAAACGGAAGACTCAACAGGAAATAGATCAATACGATGAAAAAGCCATAGAGCAAGGCATTCGCTATCCCCTTTGATTTTTTCTCCGAATGTTTGGTGAAAAAGGAAACCGTTAAGGGAATCATGGGAAATACGCACGGGGTCAAAAGGGCGATAAGCCCTCCCAAAAATCCGAGGGCAAAAATCACCCACAGATTGGAACCTGAACCAATATTCTCCTGACCCTGACTCAACAAGGCCTTATTCTTTAAATCCAATTTTAGGTTAGCCGTCAACATCTTGCTTTTTTCATCCAGTGCAAGGGTTTCCGTCACGGCCTTGGAACCATCCAAGGAAAACACAAAATCAATATCGGCAGGGATACAGACTTCCTTACAGACCTGATAAAATAGGTTGACCTTTACTTGTTTGATCTCCGGATTCAACAGTTTTATCCGCTGGGTAAAGATGGCCTCTTCCTTAAAAAAGGTTTCCTCTACCTCAAAAATATCACTGAATTCCTTCACGGTGGCACTCTCCTTTGTATCGCCCACCAAAGCGTAGTCCTTATCTACTTCAAAGAATTTGAATTCACTGGGCAAGGCACCTCCTTCGTCCGTGAACTGGGAATACACATGCCATCCCTCATGGATGTCGCCTTTGATAATCAGCTCAAACTCCGTATCCGAAATCTTTTTGACCTCATGGCTCCAAATGACCGGATTTTCATCGCTCTGGGAACGGCCCAAAAATGCAGTTAATAGAAGAAAAATCCCGAAAATTAGTTGCTTCATAATAATGCTATGCTTAGTATCTCTTTTGTTGATTCCGTTACTTTAAATCGGTCATCCACCCGCCTACCTATTACCCAAACGATTGCATCACCGGAGCAAAGCAACCATTGTTCCTGTTTGGAAAAAATGTCCAATTTTTCATCCTTAAAGTACTTGGACAATTTCTTTTTGCCCTTCATCCCCAAGGGGTAAAAATAGTCGCCCTTCTCCCATTTCCTTACGGTCAACGGATATTTTAACGTGTTTTTATCCAAATAAATTATACGGGCAGTAGTATCCTTTTTTTCCGATACCGCCTTACCTTCCAAGCCAATGGGGTAATCGATTTTAAAGTCGCCCTCGGCAATTTCAAAAACTCCCTTTTCCTGTGCCGTGTTTTTGGCCAAAATCAAGTGATCCCGATTCTTCAGCAATACATATTCGGTAGAATAGACCGATTTACCGCTCATGGCGTCCAAAAGTTCCGCTACGTTTTGCCATTCCGTAAAACCAAATTCCTTAAACAGTCCGTATAGGTAGCCATGGAGAGGCCGGAGTATTTTTAATTCCAATACGGAAATCTTCAAATACTGGTTTTCCCTTTGGAAAAGCTGTTCCCTAACCCTCTCCAGTTCATTTTCCGAAATTTCCTGGGTTTCCTTGAGAAAGCCCAAGGTACGTTCAAAATTTTCCATAAAGGTAGGATGCAGTTCCTTTAATTTCGGGACAATTTCCAGTCGGATTTTATTGCGCAGATACTTGGTATCGGCATTGCTTTCGTCCTCCCGCCATTGTAAATCCCTTTCTTTGGCATAGGCCAAAATCGTATCCCGTGTATATTTCAAAAGCGGTCGCCTAATTTGGCCGGTTGCTTCGGGAATGCCGGTCAAACCATCGATTCCGGTTCCGCGGGACAAATTTATGAGAAAGGTTTCCAGATTGTCATCGGCATGATGCGCCATAACCAAATAGGCTATTCCATGTTCTTCCATCAATCCCTTGAACCATTGGTATCGCAGCTCCCTGGCCGCCATTTGCACCGACACCCTATGACTATGTACATAACCCATCGTATCAAAATGGGTCACAAGTACCGGTCTTCCCAATCGATTGCCCAATTCCTTTACAAATTTCTCGTCGCCATCGCTAGCCGCTCCGCGCAACCTAAAATTACAATGTGCCAAAATGAAATCCATCTCGCTTTCCTTACATAGGTAAGACAGCAAAACACTATCCAACCCCCCACTGCATGCCAATAAAAATTTATTTTTTGTCAGTTCCGGGAAGTTATCCAAGATGTGCGATTGAAAATCCTTGAGCATGGCACAAAGTTAACCAATTAAGAAATTCACATAATCTTAAACCTCTTCCAAAACCTGTCGCATCGCCTTGGCCTTCAACAGACATTCCAAATACTCCTTTTCCGGGTTGGACATTGCCGTAATGGCGCTCCCAACGGCATAGGAAAGATACTTTTTGGAACTGTTGTATAGGATGCTGCGTATGACCACGTTGAAGTCAAAATCGCCCTTCGGCGTAAAATATCCTACCGCCCCACTGTATACGCCCCTTTTGAACGATTCCAAGGCCTCGATAATCTGCATGGCCGACACTTTGGGAGCCCCGGTCATACTGCCCATAGGGAAACAGTTTTTTAAAGTATCCACAGGGTTTTCATCTCTTTTCACTTCACAGCATACCGTTGAAATCATTTGATGTACCTGGGCAAAGGAATACACTTTGCAGAGTTCCTCCACCTGTACGCTTCCCTTTAGGGCAGTTTTGGACAAGTCGTTACGCACCAAATCCACAATCATCACATTTTCTGAACGCTCCTTTTGGTCCTTTTCCAAATGTCGTTTCAGTTCTGCATCCTTTTTTGGGTCTAGTGAACGGGCCGCCGTTCCTTTTATGGGCTGTGAAACTATTTTTGTACCGACTTTCCTTAAAAATCGTTCCGGACTGGCACATAGCACATAGTTGCCGAAGAACTTCATGAAGGTCGCGAAGGGCGGTCTTGAAATGGCGTTCAAGCGTTCATAGACGGGCAAAGGAATCATATCAAAGCCTTCACAATAAAATTCCTGACAAAAATTTACCTCATATATATCGCCTTGATGGATGTGGTCCAATATTAGGGAAACCTGGTTGAAATATTCATCCTTGAAAATCCGCATTTTTATGGACGGTTGCTCCTTTTTTAAGCCGATGTTTTCCTCGAAATCATTTTGGGAAATCGACTCAAAGTCGGACTGCATCTCATCGGCGACCATATCCAAATACACAAATTCTACCTGGGAACCCTGGATTTGAATAATTTTCTTTGGCTGAAAGAAATAGAGCTCCGGAAATTCCAGTCCGTCAAAATTTTCGGATTCGAGGGCTTCCACATCGTTCTTTAAATCGTAGGAGAGATACCCAAAAATCCAGTCGTTTACTTGCGACTGATAGGCCTTTAAATCCTCAAAGGCGTTGTGGTAATCCGTAGAAATTGCCGTGAGGCCATCTACGGCAAGCAGTGCGTCAAAGGAGGTATAGGAGTTTTGATGACCGTTGGAGTCTAACCATACAATTTCTTCGAACCGCTGCGCCCAACGAAGCACCGAGCGTTTGAAAGCCCCGATGTCCTCAACGGTATGCAGGAGTCGTTGCCGCAAAAGCCTAGTCTATTGCCTTTAGAAAATCCTTCAACAAATTTTGGTGCGCCTGGGCCAAGTCGGCATCCACAATACCCTTATCGGCATCAAAATTCTCCTTGAACTGCGGCAGGGAAAAGGTACCCACAATATGGGCCCCAAACCTATTCAAGAGGGCGGAACTTACTTCCAAAGCTCCAATACCTCCGCGCTTTCCGGGCGAGCTAGCCATTAAAAGCACCTTCTTATCCCGAATAAAATCGCGGTCCAACCGGGATAACCAATCCAACAAATTTTTGAAATAAGCCGATGGATAACTATTATGTTCATTCACCGAAATAATGACGCCCCTGGAAAACTGAATATCCCGCTTGAATTCATTGAGCGCATTTGAATATCCATGTTCCTTCTCATAGTCCATACTATACATGGGAAACGGACAATTACTCATGTTCATGAGTCGGACTTCCTCAGTTCCTATCAAGGAGCACGTATATTTTACGAGTTCAAAATTTATGGAAGCCGAAGAATTACTTCCGGCAAAGGCGAGGATAAAGGACATAAGCGGTCAATTTTTAAAAGGACTAAATTAGCCAAAAGCCACTTAGTTAACAGTATTTTATCTAATTTCGCGCTAGAAAACATCCAACCACCCTGTAAATTAAGTATATAGGGTAGTTAAAATTTGGAATGGACAAACGTACTACAAGACTATTCTTTATCGATGCCATACGGGCATGGGCCATCCTAATGATGCTACAAGGGCATTTTATTGATGGACTCCTCGACCCGCTTTATAGGGATTCCTCAAATACCGTTTTCAACGTTTGGAAATATTTTAGAGGGATTACGGCGCCTGTTTTCTTTACCGTATCCGGTTTTATATTTACCTATCTATTGATCAGGGTTCCGGAACGTGGTTGGCAGAACCCCAGGGTTAAAAAAGGCATTAAGAGAGGCTTACAATTACTATTTATAGGGTATCTGTTGCGACTAAATCTTTGGGGACTCTTTAAAGGGGAAATTTACAGCTCCTTCTATCTGGTGGATGTATTGCACTGCATTGGGTTTTCAATCTTAGGAATCATTGCGTATTATTTGTTGACTGCCAAATCCAAAAATTGGCTGTTTTCCTTCCTTCTTTTGTCCACTACACTGCTGTTGTTCATTTTTGAACCGATATACAAAACACTGGAGTATAATGGTTTACCTACTTGGATAGCGAATTACCTTACCAAAACTAACGGTTCCGTTTTTACCATAATCCCTTGGTTTGGCTACACTACCATGGGGGCGTTCCTTTCGCTTGTCTTTACAAGATTTAAGGAACACCAAAATTTATATACGGTTGCCATACCGACATTTGCACTGGTAGGGTTTACACTGATGTGGTATTCTTCGGACTTCTTTGCCCTTTTAAATGAAATTACCGGATTACAAATTTTTGCCGATGTCGTATCCAATAACTATCTGTTCATTAGGCTGGGAGACGTATTCGTTGTATTCTCCATTTTTATGCTGTTTAGAAAGTTCCTGACCAACAAAACCGGACTGCGGTTGGGTCAGAGTACCCTTTCCATTTATGTAATCCACTTCATTATCCTTTACGGAAGTTTTACGGGACTTGGTCTCTACCGATTTTTCCATCATTCTTTGAATCCTTGGATGGCCATCATTGGTGCCATCACCTTTATGGTCGTCTGTTCGTATCTGGCACTTGGCTATGAGAATAAAAAGGTCTGGATCAAGGAGCAGTTACATCAGATTGTCCTACTTATTAAAGTGCAGGCGGAGCGATTACTAATTATAGGGTTTAATCTACTTAGAACCCTGCTGTTTAGATTGGTTCAGTTTTTAGGGCTACAGAGGAGTTAGGAGTTAGGAAAAATGCCGTTTCAAGTAGTTTGAAACGGCATTTTTTTAAACCATACTTCGGATTAAATATGCAACGCACGGTCCTCCGTGGCGGCAAGCGCGGCCTCTTTTACCGCTTCCGCATAGGTTGGATGCGCATGGCTCATTCTGGAAATGTCCTCGGCGGACGCCCTAAATTCCATGGCAGTAACGGCCTCCGTAATCAAATCGGCACAACGGGCCCCAATCATGTGGACACCCAACACTTCATCGGTTTTCTTATCGGCCAATATCTTTACGAATCCGTCAATGTCCATACTTGCTCGCGCACGGCCTAAAGCCCTCATAGGAAATTGACCCACTTTATAGTCCACTCCAGCCTCCTTTAGTTCCTCTTCCGTTTTACCAACGGCGGCGACTTCTGGCCAAGTGTACACTACGCCCGGAATCAGGTTATAATCAATATGCGGCTTCTGACCTGCCAACTGTTCGGCTACCAAAGTACCCTCTTCTTCTGCTTTGTGGGCAAGCATCGCTCCTTTGACCACGTCGCCGATGGCATAAATATTGTCCACATTGGTTTTAAGATGTCCATCGACCTCTACTCGGCCCCTATCATCCATTTTCACACCGGCCGCTTCAAGATTGAGTCCTTCGGTGTAGGGTTTCCTTCCTACGGATACCAAACAATAATCCCCTTCAAAAACGACTTCAGTGCCTTTTTTGTCATCGGCTTTTACCGTTACCTTCTTACCCTTTCGCTCGACCGATTTTACCTTGTGCGACAACGCGAACTTGATTTTTTGCTTTTTCAGTACTTTCATCAATTCCTTTGAAAGCGCCCCATCCATGCCGGGTATGATTCGGTCCATATATTCCACCACGGTAACCTCTGCACCCAAACGGCTATACACCTGGCCCAATTCCAGACCTATCACCCCGCCTCCAATAACAATCATATGTTTTGGAATTTCGGTAAGTTTTAAGGCTTCGGTAGAGGTAATGATGCGTTCCTTATCGATGTTTATGAAGGGTAACGAAGCAGGTTTGGAACCTGTGGCGATGATGATGTTCTTGGCCTCGATGGTCTCCGTTTTTCCATCATTCTTCTTGATATTGACATGGGTGGTATCCTTGAAACTTCCCACCCCCTCGTAGACATCGATTTTATTTTTGTCCATCAAAAACTGGATGCCTTTAGTAGTTTGATCTACGACCCCCTGCTTTCTGGCGATCATCTGCTTCAGGTTTACCTTTACCTCCCCTGGAATCTCGATACCATGCTCCTCAAAATGGTTGATGGCATCCGCATAATGGTGCGATGAATCCAAAAGGGCTTTGGATGGAATGCATCCCACATTCAAGCAGGTTCCCCCCAAAGTGGGATATTTTTCAATAATTGCGGTTTTCATTCCTAATTGGGCACATCTAATGGCACTCACATATCCTCCAGGACCCGAGCCGATAATGGCTACATCGTATTGATTCATAAATTTTAATTTTTACACGCTATTCGAGATTTAGTGCATTCCGACACTAATGTCGATATTCAGTTAAAGTTCAAAAAACCCATAGTATTCAACTATGCATTTAGTGTGGTAAAATTACTGCTTTTTTGAATTTTACAGCGGTATAACGGTAGAATGCTTCACTTCTTTTATGGTAAAGGAACTTTGGGTGCTGCCAATATGCGGTATGGCCGTTAACTTGGAAACCATAAAATTCCGGTAATCCTCCATATCCCTTACATGGATTTTTAGGATATAATCAAAATCACCGCTTAGGTGATGACATTCCACTACTTCATGGAGCTTGCCTATTTCACGTTCAAAATGACGGATATTGTCCCGCGTATGCTGTACCAACTTCACATGGCAAAAGGCCGTAAAACCTTTATCCACGGTAAACCTGTCGATCAGCGCCACATAGGATGTAATGACCTTGGCGCGTTCTAACCTCTTGATTCTTTCGTACACCGCAGTGGTAGAAAGTCCAAGGGTATCCGCATACTCCTTTGTCGTCTTTTTACAATCGGTCTGCAATAGGCCCAATAATTTTTCATCGATTTCATCAAACTTCATAACCGAATTTTATTCTAAAAATTAACATTCCAAAGCTTCCTCTTAAACTAATTTTCCAAGAATCGGAATATTATAGATTATTTTTCTACAAATATACATTTTGATTGACAATTCATCTAAATAAATATATTTTTGATGACAAATGTTACAATTATGGGCCATAAAGAAGCAAACGATTTACAGGATCTACAGTATTTTGGTGAGTTTGGTGGGGTGAATCCTTCCATTTCAGATTCATCGACCTACACGTTTCTATCCGCCAAAACAATGTTCGATACCTTTGAAGGGAACACGGAAGGATGTTATCTCTACAGTAGGCACTCCTCCCCTTCCAACCTCTATTTAGGGGAAGCCTTGGCGGCTTTGGAGGGAACGGAAACGGCCAACGTTACCGCGAGCGGAATGGGAGCGATTACCGCCGTCATCCTGCAATTATGCGATGCCGGAGACCATATCATTAGCAGCAGAACTATTTATGGAGGTACATATGCCTTTATGAAGAACTTCTTAAAAAAGTTCAATATTGAAATAACATTCTTGGATATTACCAATTTGGATGCGGTTTCGAGCTCCATAAAGTCAAGGACCAAAATGATTTATTGCGAGAGTGTGAGCAACCCCTTGTTGGAGGTTGCGGATATTTCCGCATTGGCAAAAATTGCGAAGGAAAACGGAATTCCGTTGGTAGTGGACAATACGTTCTCCCCCCTATCCATCACTCCGGCCAAATTGGGTGCCGACATCGTAATCCATAGCCTTACCAAGTTCATCAATGGCACCAGCGATTGTGTGGCTGGAGCGGTCTGCGGCACCAAGGAATTTTGTTTAAGCCTCAAGGACGTAAACAATGGTGCGGGAATGCTTTTGGGAAGTACGTTGGATAGCCTACGGGGCGCTTCCATACTCAAAAACATGCGAACCTTGCATATCAGAATAAAAAAGCACAGCGAAAATGCGCAGTTCTTGGCCGAAAAATTTGAACGAGATGGTCTACGGGTCGTCTATCCCGGACTGTCCTCACACCCCGGCCATTTGATCATGGAAGATCAAATGAATCCACAGTATGGATATGGCGGACTCCTAACGATTGACGTGGGTTCCCTGGAAAATGCAAATTCCCTGATGGAGATGATGCAAGAACGGAAATTAGGCTACTTGGCGGTCAGCCTGGGCTTTTACAAAACGCTTTTTAGTGCCCCAGGCACTTCCACTTCCTCCGAAATTCCCTTGGATGAACAAAAAGCCATGGGTTTGGGTGATGGACTTATCCGCTTTTCCATTGGTTTGGACAGTGATATCCACCGAACCTACGATTTGATGAAGCAATGCATGGTAGACCTAAACATACTTGAAGCCGATACGATGAAGCTAGAGTAAAAGAATATCGGGTTGCACATCTTTCCTTTAAATCGTAATATTACGGGATAACCAAACGGAAAATTGTTGATGGCGGATCAGAAAACCAACAAACATAGAGAGAACGAGCATATTGTTGAAAATAAGGAACTGAGCATTTTAGAAGCAACAATACCCGTAGTTGCGCTGGTTATTATGCTGGCATACAATGTATATGTGTTTGGGGATGACGCGTTAAGTGGTTCAAATCAATTTATCCTTCTCTTAGGCGGGGCTGTAGCAGCTATCGTAGGTATCTATAAGAAAGTTCCCTACAAACAGATGTTGGCCGAGGTCGCCGAAAATATCAAATCCACTTCCGGTGCCTTGCTAATATTATTGATGGTGGGAGCATTGGCCGGAACATGGCTCGTTAGCGGTATTATTCCGGCCATGATTTATTATGGACTCCAAATTTTAAATCCCACTATTTTTTTAGCAGCCTGTGTCATCATTTGTGCCGTTATTTCGATAGCTACGGGTAGTAGTTGGACCACGGCCGCGACTGTGGGCATCGCATTGATTGGAATTGGCGAGACCCTGGGAATTTCATTGGGTATGACGGCAGGAGCTATCCTTTCAGGTGCTTATTTTGGCGATAAGTTGTCCCCACTAAGTGACACTACGAATCTTGCGCCAGCTATGGCCGGTGGTGAGTTGTTCACCCACATAAAGTATATGTTATGGACCACCGTGCCTACCATAACAGTTACGCTTATCGTGTTCATAATTATTGGTTTCAACCTTGAAACCAGTGGTGAGGCGGATGTTGATGCCATTCTTTCTTCCATAGATGCTTCATTCAATATAAACGGATGGCTTTTTATAGTACCGATAGTCGTTGTGGCATTGATCGTGAAGAAAACCCCGCCTTTGGCCGCTCTCCTCATAGGAACTTTATTAGGGGCGCTTTTCGCCCTTATATTTCAGCCCGAAGTTGTGGCAGGTATTACAGGTGCCAAGGAATTGAATTTTCAATCTGGATACGAGGGTATTTTAAAAGCAATTACGGTAAGTACCGATGTTCCAACGGACAATGCGTCTTTGAGTGACCTATTCTCTGCCAAGGGAATGGCAGGCATGTTGGGAACCATTTGGCTTATTGTTTGTGCCATGGTTTTTGGGGGAATTATGGATGGAATTGGGGCACTCTCAAGAATTACAAAAGCTTTGTTAGGTTTGGCCAAGTCAACCTTTGGGCTGTTTTTTAGCACAGGAATCAGCTGTATCGTTTTAAATGGTACGGCCTCCGATCAATATCTGGCCATAGTTGTTCCGGGCAAAATGTTCTCCCAAGCTTTCAAGGATAGAGGTTTGGCCCCCGAAAACCTAAGTAGAACCTTAGAGGATACTGGTACGGTAACTTCCGTGTTAATTCCGTACAATACATGTGGAGCGTACCATAGCGGCGTCTTGGGCGTAGGCGTGGCCGAGTATTTTGTATATGCCATTTTTAATTGGCTCAGCCCTATTATGACCTTCATCTTTGCGGCCTTTAATATTAAAATCAAAAAGTTGGCCCAAACAGTAAGCAACACCTAAAATCTTAAAAGTGAAAATTTATCCTTTTTTTAAAGGATTTGGCTTTTAGGTATGGGCTTATATTTATAATTTCACAATCCAAATAAAATGAAACACTATGGCAACCGTAACACTCAAAGGAGGTGAAATCCATACCTTGGGAACCCTTCCTTCAACTGGCAGCAAAGCCCCTGATTTTCAACTCACAAAGAACGACCTTTCTTCCGTTAAGCTTTCGGATTACCAAGGTTCTAAATTGGTTCTGAACATTTTTCCAAGTGTGGATACGGGAACCTGTGCCCAGTCCGTTAGACAGTTCAATGAGGAGGCTGCGGAACTTGATAACACCATAGTTTTATGCATTTCCAAAGATTTACCATTTGCTCAGGCACGTTTTTGCGGAGCGGAAGGTATTGAGAACGTTGAAATGCTTTCCGATTTTAGGGACGGTAATTTTGGCAAAGCCTATAATCTGGAATTCACGGACGGTCCCTTGACCTCACTTCATTCCAGGGCAGTGGTCGTATTGGACGAAAATGGAACGGTTTTGTATACGGAGCAAGTTCCGGAAATTGTGGACGAACCCAACTATAAAGCTGCACTTGAAGCTTTGATGGATTCCTAAATACGGCAAAATGCCCAAAGAATCCTTTCTGGTAAATAGAATAAAAAGCGTTGGCTTCGCCCTTCGCGGTGCCCTTTTGTTGATACGAACGGAGGCCAGTATAAAGATTCAGATTTTTATAACGCTGGTCATGACCGCGGCCGGATTCTATTTTGAAATATCCAATACGGAATGGATCTTGCAAATTTTTGCCATCGCCCTGGTCTTGGGAATTGAGGGAATGAACACGGCCGTTGAAAAGATTTCGGATTACGTACAACCGGAGTTCGATACCAAAATAGGTCTTATTAAGGATATATCGGCAGGAGCGGTCATGTTGGTGTCCATAGCTGCAAGCATTGTTGGCTGCATCATTTATTTTCCCAAAATTTTTTAAAAATAATAGCTAAAAGGCTTCGGGGGTAAATTTGTACTTTTGCCCCCAGAATACGTTTTACATGGCAAAAAAGGCATCCAAATCCAAGCCAAAGGCAACAGCTACCAAAAAGAGGAATCCTTTTAAGATATCCAAACAGAACAAGATTATTTTGGGTAGCCTTCTGATTCTTTTTAGTATAGCGCTTTTCTTTTCATTTGTATCGTTCTACTTTTCTTGGGAGCATGACCAAAGTTTATTGTCGGAATTCAAGAACAGAAACGAGGAAGCCAAGAACCTGCTCAATAAATTTGGGGCAAGCATCAGTCATTTCTTTGTCTACAAGGGTTTTGGCATAGCCTCTTTGATACTCCCAGTCCTTTTATGCCTAACTGGGATTTATATGTTCCTGGGACTGGATAAAAAAGGTTTGGCAAAAAAGTGGATTTGGGGACTTTTGTTCCTCATTTGGTTTTCCATAGCATTCGGTTTCTTTGCCGTTGAAAGTCCGTTGTTGGGAGGTCTCGTAGGATATGAAATGAACGACTTCCTTCAGGATTACACGGGCAAAATTGGCGTATTGCTATTGCTGATATTTGGTCTGATATTCATTTTGGTCCGACTTTTCAACGTTACACCGGAAGGTGTTGCGGAATATTTTAAATCAAAAAGAAAGGAACTCTCTGCCGACTTTAAGTCTGCCAGACCTGTCGAGGATAATGATATTGAGGATGATATACCTTTAGGCATTGATGACGAGGGGCAAGTTTTGGTAGATACCTATACCCATAAGGAAGAAATACCGCACCTGAGCAAGGAAGACGACGACTTTAAGGTTACAGTTCCTAAAGAGGATGAGGAAGAACTGGCCATGGAAGTGGAGCAAATTGTGGAAGAACCGGAGGAAATTGACGTACTGGCCAGTAAATTGGTGGATGATTTTGGTGAGTTCGACCCCACCTTGGAACTGGGCAATTACAAATTCCCTACCATCGATTTATTGGATGCCCATGGGGTTTCCGGCGGAATTACCATCAATCAGGAAGAGCTCGAGGAGAACAAGGACAAAATTGTTGAAACCCTCAAAAATTATAAAATCGGTATCGCGCAGATAAAGGCGACCATTGGACCTACGGTAACCCTTTATGAAATTGTACCGGACGCCGGTATCCGTATTTCAAAGATAAAAAACCTGGAGGACGATATTGCCTTGTCCTTGGCCGCCTTGGGCATTAGGATCATCGCGCCAATTCCAGGCAAGGGAACCATCGGTATAGAAGTACCCAATAAAAACGCGACGGTCGTTTCAATGCGCTCCGTAATTGCTTCGAGCAAATTCCAAAAAGCGGAAATGGAACTTCCGATCGCCTTCGGAAAAACCATCAGCAACGAAACTTTTGTAGTGGACCTGGCAAAAATGCCCCACTTGTTGATGGCAGGTGCCACGGGACAGGGTAAATCCGTTGGACTCAACGCCGTTTTGACCTCGCTTCTGTACAAAAAACATCCGGCCGAAGTCAAGTTCATTTTGGTAGACCCCAAGAAAGTGGAGCTTACCTTATACAATAAAATCGAACGGCACTTCTTGGCGAAACTGCCGGACTCCGAAGAAGCCATCATCACGGACAATACCAAGGTAATCAACACCTTGAACTCCCTGTGTATTGAAATGGACAACCGTTACGAACTTTTGAAATTGGCCATGGTACGGAACCTTAAGGAATACAATACCAAGTTCAAGGCCCGAAAGTTGAACCCGAACGACGGTCATAAATATTTGCCCTATATCGTTTTGGTCATCGACGAGTTTGCGGACCTGATCATGACGGCCGGAAAGGAAGTGGAAACGCCCATAGCAAGGTTGGCGCAATTGGCTAGGGCGATAGGCATCCATCTCATCGTTGCCACCCAAAGACCGTCGGTGAACGTAATCACGGGTATCATCAAAGCGAACTTCCCCGCCAGGATAGCTTTTAGGGTTACTTCCAAAATAGATTCAAGAACGATTTTGGACGCCCAGGGCGCGGACCAATTGATCGGCCGTGGGGACATGCTGTATACACAAGGTAACGATGTTACCCGTATTCAATGTGCCTTTGTGGACACCCCTGAAGTGGCCAAAATCACCGAATATATAGGTTCCCAAAGAGCCTATCCGGAAGCCCATGAGTTGCCGGAATATGTGGGTGAAGATTCTGGCACGAGTGTTGATTATGATATTGAGGATAGGGATAAAATGTTCAGGGAAGCGGCAGAGGTTATTGTCATTGCCCAGCAAGGTTCCGCATCGCTCATACAACGAAAGTTGAAGCTTGGCTATAACCGTGCGGGTAGGATCATCGATCAATTGGAAGCTGCAGGCATTGTCGGGCCTTTCGAAGGGAGCAAGGCTAGGCAAGTACTCATTCCCGATATGGCATCCCTACAACAATTATTGGATAACGAAGGCCTATAAATGGCACAAAAATTAAAACTACATAACATGCAAAAAATAATATTGGTATTCGCGTTTGTTCTTTCCGCTTCTATGTTGAGCGCACAAACCCCTGAAAAGGCCAAGGCACTGCTGGACGAAGTCTACAACAAGGTAAAAAGCTACGATAATATTTTTGTGGACTTTAAGTTCGACTTAAAGAATGCCGAGGCAGGTATAAACCAGGAAACACGGGGCGATGTCACCTTGGCAGGCGACAAATATGTATTCAACTATCTGGGCTCAAAACAGCTCTATGATGGAAAAAAGGTCTATACCATTGTTCCTGAAAACGAGGAGGTGACCATTGAAGACCAATCCAATGAAGAGGATGCCATGACACCGTCAAAAATGTTGACTTTCTATAAGCAAGGCCATAACTATGAGTGGGACATCCTGCAAAATGTTCAGGGAAGAAAGATACAGTACGTAAAATTGACTCCAATAGACTCCAATACGGAAATAAAATCCCGCTTGTTGGGAATCGATATGGGCACAAAACATATCTATAGGCTAATAGAAACGGGAAAGAACGGTACCAAGACCACGATTACTGTTAATTCTTTTAAAACAAATCAGCCATTATCGGCGACCTTGTTTAATTTTGACGAAGCCAAATACAAGGATGACGGCTATTACATCTTAAGAAATTAACACCATTGAGAATACTAGACCGTTATATATTATCCAGGTTTACCTTTAATTTTGTCAGTTCGTTTGTAATATTGATGTTCATCTTCATATTCCAGACGATTTGGCTTTTTATAGATGATTTGGCCGGTAAGGGCTTGGATATCATTATTATAGGTAAATTTCTTTTCTATTTGATGCCGGATCTCACGGAGAAAGTACTACCCCTCACGGTGCTGCTCTCCTCCATTCTGACCTTTGGTGCCTTTGCTGAAAATTATGAGTTCGCGGCCATGAAAGCATCGGGCATCTCGCTACAAAGGGCCATGTTAAGCTTGATTGTATTTGTAACGATACTAGGAGGCGTCACTTTCTTTTTCGCTAATTCCGTCATTCCATTATCACAGCGTAAAATCTACAATCTTAGAAAAAACATTGCCAAGGTTAAACCTGCGGCTGTAGTTGCCGAAGGTGTTTTTAGTGACTTCGAGGGCATGAACATCAAGGTGGACGAGAAATATGGCGACAATGATCGATATCTTAGAAATGTCATCATCCACCAGAAAAATGACAGAAGCCAAAACAATGTGGTCATAAAATCGAAACAAGGGGAACTGGTCAGTAGCGAGGATTCAGATATAGTGCAGTTAATACTTACGGACGGACATTATTACGACGATATAGATTCCAAAAAAAACAAACTTAAGTATCCGCATGCCAAAGCCGATTTCGACACCTACATCATGAACATAGAAATTCCTGAGCTAAATAATGCAGATCTAGAGGAAGAGCGGGATATCAGTACGGACAAGATGAAGAATATTTCAAGGTTGCGAAAAGATATTGATTCCTTGAAGGATGATAACTATAGGATCGTAAGGGCATTCTCCAAAAGCATCGGGAACAGGATGGGGATGTTCCAACCCTTAGACCCAAGTGATACGGCAAAAATAAAGTCGTCCCTACAGAAAACCCAGGACTCCATCAGGCAAATAAAACTGGCTAAACTTAAGAACAATCCGGCACGACAGGATTCCATAAAAGAGGACATCTTCCACATTTTTCCATTTTACCTTCAAATGCAGGTAGTGAATTCGGCAAAAAACGCCACCACCAATGTCCTTAATTCTGTCAAAGGAAAAAAGGAGGAAATGCAAAAACGGTATAAAATATACAACATGCATATACTTTCCATGCATAACAAATATGCATTGGCATTCTCCTGTATTATCCTGTTTTTTGTGGGCGCTCCCTTGGGTGCCATCATTCGGAAAGGCGGACTGGGCCTGCCCATGGTAATTGCAATTGTGCTATTTTTGGTCTATTATTTTATTGGTGTGTTTGCCGGTAATTATGCAAAGGAAGGAAACATCCACCCCATGTTGGGCGCCTGGCTTTCCACCCTCATCATGTTGCCATTGAGTATTATCCTTACCAAAAGGGCCACCGAGGATAAAGGTTTAATGAGCTTTGGTGTAATAACGGATTTTTTCAAGAACCTATTTAAGAAGCAAAAAAATGGAGGTCATGACGTCTAATCTTGCGGATAAAATTCAATTGAATACCATTGAGGAAGCCATAGAGGATATCCGCAATGGCAAGGTAATCATTGTTGTGGACGATGAAAACCGTGAGAACGAAGGAGATTTTCTGGCGGCTGCGGAATTGGCAACCCCAGAAACCATCAATTTTATGGCCACCCATGGAAGAGGGCTCATTTGTGCCCCTTTAACCGAAGGAAGATGTGAATATCTGGGCCTGCACCGTATGGTCAATAACAATACAGATCCCTTGGAGACCGCATTTACCGTTTCCATTGACCTACGAGGACAAGGTGTGACCACTGGTATCTCCGCGTCCGATAGGGCCAAGACCGTTTGCGCCCTAACGGATGATACCATAAAGCCACACGATTTTGCAAGACCTGGACATATTTTTCCCCTAGTGGCTAAGGAAGGCGGCGTGCTTAGGAGAACAGGACACACGGAGGCCGCGATAGATTTTGCCCGACTCGCCGGATTGAAACCCGCCGGTGTCATCGTTGAAATCATGAACGAGGACGGCAGTATGGCCAGACTCCCCCAATTGATGGAAGTAGCCAAAAGGTTCGATTTAAAAATCGTATCCATAGAGGATTTGGTGGCGTACCGAATGGAACATGATAGCCTGATCCATAGAGAACTCGATTTTCCAATTACCACAAGGTTTGGGGAATATAGATTGCGGGCCTACAAACAAACCACCAATAACCACATTCACCTAGCTTTGACCAAAGGCTCCTGGGGCCTCGGGGACAAGGTGCTCACACGTATCAACTCCACGTTGGTGAACAACGATATTTTGGGAACGCTTACCAATAATGCGGATTCCCAATTGGAGAACATGTTCAAGGCCATCAATCAGGAAGGCAAGGGAGCTATTGTTTTTATCAATCAGGATATGGAATCCATGAACCTTCTAGGGAGGCTTTCCGAGTTAAAAGAGCTTCAAAAACAAGGTATTCACAAGGCTCCCAAAATAGAAATGGATGCCAAGGATTTTGGTATCGGGGCACAGATTCTGCATGATCTGGATATATCCAAATTGCGGTTGCTCACCAACAGCCAACAGACCAAGAGAGTGGGTATTGTGGGCTACGGTCTGGAAATCATGGAATATGTTTCATACTGATTTAAACGAGTATTGTCCTGTTCAGATTAAAGATCGCTTCGCTTTTAGATACGAGAGATAAGACGTATTTTCCGATACTATAATAATTTACTTGTTGTTCTATGCGATAGGATTAAAAATCATATATCGCTGTTAAAATAGCTTAGAGCATTTTTTTTAATCCAATAACTTTCTAATTAGCAATAGATTTAACTATATTTCATAGTTTACTTCGGACAGTAAAAAATCTTATTCATTTTGACACGTTGTGCGTTTTAACAATTTTACACAAGAATGTCAGTTCTAGCACTTGGAAAAAAATTTCGTTGAAATCTGAATGACATTTTTTTGAACGGAGTGTGTAGATTTCAATGGTGGTTCTATGTTTATAAATTAGAGTTTGTATTGTCCTTTGAAAATCGGCAATAATGAACGAAGGGTTGGAAGTGCGGTGCGTTGGCACAACGCATGTAAACCCGATAGTGAATGGTGCGCAGCAATTGCCTATTTTCAACTTGATTTTTTTGCTTCGTTTTTTTATCAAGAAAAAAATGAAGGGAAAGCCTCGAGTATCGATGCAATCTAAATATCCGGCAATTATTATGTTAAGAATTATGTCATTGGTAGTGGTGGCCTGAAAGAGACGCTATATCGAGAACCCATTGCCTTCGCTCAAGGAAGGCTCCTTTGGCCCATAAAAAGGTTTTCGATACAATTTTTCTTCATTGCATTGCGAAAAATCACTCGAACTGACCCATTGGTCAAGGTGACAGATTCAAAATGAAGAACGGGTTCACTTTAGTATACTTTTTAAGATTTGGGCCATATCGTTCGCGCGCCTTTTTACTTCGGCCTCCGTCCAACTTAATTTTATTAGATAGGAGATTGTTCTGCCAATCCAATGGTCGGATTCGGAGAAATCTGATTTGGAATAATTCGGAAGGTTGTTTTTGACTTCATCCGGCAATTTGCCCAAGGAAGTCAGGTTCGTTAGATGTTCCCATTTTCGATAATAATGCCAGTTATTGTCATACCAATAAAAACAGGCATCCACGCCCCCATCACCCAATGCGGTATGTGCTTTTTTGGCCAGTGCTTCCGTTGGAAGGAAAAAATTTAAAAAGGAATAATTCTGAATCCCACCGGCTGGAATCCTTCTAAAACCAATACCTTCAATCCCCTTTAATGCGTCGTACAAGACCCTGTAATGTTTCTCCTGAATTTCCAAGAAATCATCCAGGCGCTGGATCTGAGCGCACCCCACGGCCGCGTTTAGTTCCGAAATTCTATAATTATACCCCAAAAAGGGATGGGATTCCGTTCCTCGGTTATTCCCTACATGATCATGGCCATGATCGGAATAATAATCCGCATTTCTATGATAATCGGCATTATTGGTAATCAAGGCCCCTCCTTCCCCACAGGTGATTGTTTTTACATAATCAAAGGAAAAACAGCCCAAATCCCCATAACTACCCAAAGGTTTGCCCTGATAACTGCCCCCAATGGCCTGACAGGCATCTTCTAAAAGAATAAGATTATGCTTTTCACAAAGGGCCTTTAATGGCTTTAAATCGGCCATGGAACCGCACATATGCACCGGCATGATTACCTTCGTTTTGGGTGTGATGGCTTTTTCTACTGCGGATGGTTTCAGGGTTAGCGTATCGTCCACATCTACCAAAACAGGGACGGCGCCTAAAGCTAAAACCGACTCAAAACTGGCCACAAAGGTAAAGGTGGGCAGGATCACCTCGTCCCCCGCTCCCACGCCCGCACTGGCCAAGGCCACCGTCAAGGCCGCCGTGCCACTGCTCACTACCTGCGCATGCGCAACCTGCATTCTCGCACATAAGGCCGCTTCCAGTTCCTTGGCCTTCCAATGTCCCTTGCGGGGGCCATCAAATCCGTAGCGCATCAAGACGCCCGTATCCAGGACCTCGTTGACGCTTTGCTTTTCCTTTTCCCCAAATAATTCGAAACCTGGCATATGCTTATTTTAAAATGAGAAGATACTTATTTTTGCTTGGATGTAAAATGCCGATAGATTTCCAGCTTTTCCTCTTGGGTAAACTCCTTTGCAGAAAACCAATCATGGGCGGCAATTTTTTCGTTCTCAATTTGCGCCTTTCGGATAGCCTCCAAAGAAACCAGGTGCCAATGTGCACCCTTTTTTCTGGAAACGGAATAGCCAATATCCTCCGTAATGTAGGAAGTCTTGGGATGGTTCACTAATCGAACGCCATTCTTCAACACTGCCAAGGTCTTGGTCAGGGAAACTACCTCAGAGAAGGAATACCTAACAAAGTCCGTAAAACCATTTTGCCGTGTATTATAAACCTTATCGCCTACTTTTAACTTTTCCATTCGTTTAAAAGTTTGCAAAAATAAAAGTTGATCGCTTTTCCACCGAACGGTTATGAACGGAACTTATCAACAGAAAGCCCCATTTACATCGCTCAGGCTTTTGAATTTAGACTGATTCCATTTAAGGGGTTGATGTTCATATTCTTACAGCCTTTCATTAACTTTACAATCTGTGAACAAATTAGCTTCCATAGTACTTTCGGCCATAATCCTATTACAAACGATTGGCCTTCATACAGACGATTTGGTGCAAATCGATGAATTCATCGAACATGCCAAATTTCACAGCGAACAGTATGGCGATAACGTACTGGTCTTTATATCCAAACACTACGGGGAATTGAAAGCTGAACACGAACAAGAGCACCAAGAGGAAAAGGAGGACCATGAACAGCTCCCCTTTCAGCATCATTCCCATTTGAGTTCCATCATTGTCTATACCCAAAATCCCGTGAATGCGGAATTGGAAACCCCAATCATCACGGAGTATAAGGACTCCAATTTTTATTATCAGGCACCCTCTTCATCATCGCATACAAAAGGACTGCTACAGCCACCACGGCATTCATAAAGTAATCAGTTTACACTTTAATTCCGAATGGTACTATTCGGACAATTTTAATGTTGATTATTTTATGACACATGCTTTCACAAATTATTAATTTCAGTATCAAGAACAAGTTCATTGTTCTGCTATTTACCTGTTTTATTATAGGTTTTGGGATGTACTCCCTCACTAAAATACCCATTGGTGCGGTTCCCGATGTAACGAATAACCAAGTACAGGTAATCACTACATCAAGAAACCTTTCCACACAGGATATAGAACAGTTCATCACCTATCCGGTAGAGTTGGAAATGGCAAATTTACCGGGTGTGAAGGAAATCCGGTCGGTTTCCAAATTTGGACTTTCCGTGGTCACCATCGTTTTTGAGGACGAAATGGGTACCTATTTACCCCGACAGTTGATCGCCGAAAAAATAAAATCGGCCTCCGAAAAAATCCCATCCAACTTTGGCACACCCGAAATGGGACCCATCACCACGGGCTTAGGAGAAATCTACCAATATATCCTGGACGTAAAACCGGAATATAAAGATCAATATACGGCCGAGGACCTAAGGACCATCCAGGATTGGATCGTAAAAAGACAGCTCTCCGGAATTCCCGGTGTGGTAGAGGTCAACACCTGGGGTGGCTTTTTAAAGCAGTATGAAGTTGCCATAAACACCGAAAAACTCAATGCGATGGACATCACCGCCCAAGAGGTATTCCAAGCGGTGGAGACCAACAATAGTGTTGCAGGTGGCGGGTATATAGAAAAAGTAAACCAAGCCTTTTTCATCAGAGGGGAAGGTTTAGTGAACTCCCTTGAGGATATCGAAAATATCGTTGTAAAAAATGAGGGTGGCGTTCCTGTATATATAAAGGACGTGGCCAAAGTGGGTTTTGGAAACGCAACCCGATTTGGCGCCATTACGGGCAACGGTGAAGGTGAAAAGGTACTGGGCCAAGTGATGATGCTAAAAGACGCGAATTCCAAAAAGGTAATCGAGGCCGTGAAGGAACGGGTGGCCAATATCGCAAAATCCTTACCGGAGGGTGTGTATATCAATGCCTTTTTGGACCGCAGCGAGCTTATTGCCAAAACGACTTTTACCGTGACTGAAAATCTCATCCTGGGCTGTATGATCGTTATTTTTGTGGTGGTTCTGTTGCTAGGAAATTTTAGGTCGGGATTGGTAGTGGCATCGGTTATCCCGCTCTGTTTGTTGTTCGCGCTTTCGCTGATGTACATTTTTGGCGTGGACGCCAATTTGATGAGTTTGGGTGCCATCGATTTTGGAATTATCATAGATGGTGCCGTCATCATTGTGGAATTCATCGCGTTCAATGTCACCAAAAAAAGAGCGGAGCTTTCCAGTATGACAAGGTCAGAGCAACAAGCGCTCAGGGACAGCATCACCTACACAGGGGCCAACAAAATGATGAATTCCGCCATTTTTGGCCAGTTGATCATCCTGATCGTTTTTATCCCCATACTTTCATTGAGCGGTGTGGAAGGCAAAATGTTCAAGCCCATGGCCCTCACCTTCAGTTTCGCGTTGATAGGCGCCATGATCTTCTGTTTCACCTACGTCCCCGTAGTATCCTCCTTGTTCTTAAAACCCTCCAAAGCAACCGATAAAAATATCTCCGTTCGGTTGATGCATTGGTTAACCAAAAAATACGACCCCATTATCGATTGGGCCTTACGCAGTAAAAAAATAGTTTTAGGCTTTGCCGCGGTGCTTTTGGCGATTGCCATTTCCTTGTATATGTCCATGGGAGGGGAATTCGTCCCCACCTTGGATGAAGGGGATTTTGTTATCCAACCCGTGTTAAAGACCGGTACCTCACTCAGTAATACGGTAGAAATCACCACGGAAATTGAAAGCATCCTTTTGGAACAATTCCCGGAAGTGAAGCAGGTGGTCACCAGAATTGGTGCTGCGGAAGTACCTACCGATCCCATGTCCATGGAGGAGAGCGACGTCATTATCGTGTTGAATCCGAAGGAGGAATGGACATCGGCGGAATCCAAGGATGAGCTCGCCGATAAGTTCAAGGAAGCCCTGTCCGTCATTCCGGGTATGGAGGTGGAATTTACCCAACCTATTGAAATGCGTTTTAATGAACTGATAACGGGGGTTCGTGCCGATATTGCCATTAAAATATTCGGTGAAAACCTGGACATCCTTGCCAAAAAAGGAAAGGAAATTGGCGACCTGATACAAAACGTACCCGGTGCCGCCGATATTTCCGTGGAAAAAATTGCGGGCCTACCCGAAATGAACGTGAACTACAATCGGTCCAAGATTGCCCGATACGGTCTCAACATCCAAGAGCTGAACGACATGATTTCCATGGGCTTTGCCGGAAAAACGGCCGGGAGCGTTTTTGAAGGGGAAAAGAAGTTCGATTTGGTCATTCGATTGGACAGTGAAAAGCGCCGTGACATCGACAACCTCAAAAATCTCTATGTGGACCTTCCCGCTGGAGGTAAGATTCCGTTGAGCGAACTGGCGGAAATCAGCTACCAAAAAGGTGCGGCCAAGATTTCCAGGGACGATACGCGCCGGCGCATCGTTGTGGGTATCAACGTACGTAATAGGGACTTGCAGTCCGTAGTGGACGATGTTAGAAAGCTTATCGATGATAACATCAACCTTCCAGTGGGTTATTCGATAACCTACGGAGGTCAATTCGAAAACCTGCAAAGTGCGAAATCAAGATTGATGATCGCCGTACCCATTGCCTTGATACTTATTTTCATACTGCTGTACTTCGCCTTTAAATCGGTCAAGGAAGCTTTAATGATCTATTCCGCCATCCCATTGGCGGCCGTGGGCGGTGTGTTTTTGTTATGGATACGGGGATTGCCCTTTAGTATTTCGGCCGGGGTAGGTTTTATCGCCCTTTTTGGTATTGCGGTGCTCAACGGTATCGTACTGATAGAACATTTCAAGGAATTGAAAGCTTTGGGGAAATTTGATAGCCTGAACGATTTGATCAAGGAAGGGGCCAAGGACAGGCTCAGGGCGGTGCTCTTGACAGCATCGGCAGCCGCATTGGGCTTTTTACCCATGGCCATTTCTACCAATGCAGGGGCCGAAGTACAGCGCCCCTTGGCAACCGTAGTTATTGGCGGTCTGATTACGGCCACTATATTGACCCTAGTAGTATTGCCTGTTTTGTATTCCTATCTAAGCAGTCATATAGAGAAAAAAAGTATGGGCCTTTCAAAACAGACCAATCTTGTTATAGGTCTTTTGGTCCTTTTTGGGTCATTCCAAGCGAAAGCCCAACAACCGACCAAGAATTTGGAGGCACTGATACCCATGGCGATTGAAAACAATGCGGGTCTAAAGGCATATCAATTGGGTATGGAAGCATCGGATGCTTTTGTGAACAGCGCCTTCGATTTTGATAAAACGGATGTGTATTACGCCTATGACGAAAACAATTTGGCCCTGAACAATTTGCCCATAAGGGTTTTTGGGGTGGCACAGACGTTCGACTTTCCAACGGTCTATTTTTCACGAAGAAGGGTGAACAAGGAGCTGTACAATCTGGCCAAAAGCAATTTTGACATCCAATCCAAAAATTTGGAAAGAGCGGTCGTAGCCGGATATTATGAATATCAGGTAGCCCGTGAAATGGCCGATGTATTTAAAATTTTGGACAGTCTCTACGGTAATTTTTCCAAAATGGCCTCTAGGCGTTTTGAACTGGGCGAAACTAATTATTTGGAGAAGATAACGGCCTCCTCGAAACAGCGTCAGATACAATTGAAATTCACCGAAGCGCAGCAAAACGTGGAAATTGCCCATAAGAATTTGATGATGGTCATTCAGGCCAAGGACAGTCTTTCCATTGCCAATGAGACCCTACTGAAAGTTCCTTTAAAGGACGTTGTGTTGAACGCAAGTCCGGAAATCGCCTATTATCAGCATCAAATTGGGTTAAGAAAGGCCGAGAAGAACCTGGAAAGCCAACAGTTATTACCCAATATTGGCGTGGAGTACTTTCAAGGTACCAATGATGGGATTTCCGGGAATTTGCACGGCTACCAACTGGGCCTAAAGATTCCCTTGTTTTTTGGGGGCAAGGCCTCTAAGATAAAATCAGCAAAAATAGCGGAGCAGAGTGCAGAGGCGGCATATAGAAATTATGAAATAGAACTTGGCACCAAATTGGCTACCTTAAAAAATCAGCTTCAAGTACTTTCAAATTCCTTGGAATATTATGAAACCGAGGGCGGCCAACTGTCCGATGAAATTTTAAAAATGGCAAATAGCAGTTTCCAAAATGGCGAAATCGATTTTTATCAGTACATACAGAGTTTGGAAAGCGCCTACGACGTTAAACTGGAATACCTAACCAAGTTAAAAGAATACAATGCGACCGTTGTTGCCATCAATTACCTAACCTTATAATTAATACACCATGAAATCATATATATATTACTTTCTAACACTGGTACTTTTAGCGGGCGTTACAGGATGTGGCGAAAAAAGCAGTACCAACGAAACTTCGGTAGAAACTGAAATATCCTCTTTTATAGAGGTAACCCAGGCACAATATGACCAACTGGGCATGGAAATGGGAAGCATAACAGAAAAATCATTTCCGGTTAGGGTAAGCGTAAACGGAATGATAGACGTACCGCCAGAAAATAGGGCGATGGTAAACGCCACCATGGGCGGCTATATTAAAACCACGCCATTTTTAATCGGGGACAAGGTAAGCAAAGGGCAAACCTTGGTGACCTTGGAGAATCCTGAATTTGTGAGCCTTCAACAGCAATATCTGGAAGTGAACGAACAACTTTCGTTTTTGAAGGCCGAGTATGAACGGCATACCATCATGTCCGAAGAAAACATCACCTCACAAAAGAATTTTTTGAAATCGGAGAGCGATTATAAATCGGCTTTGGCACGGCATAGTGGCTTACAAAAGCAATTGCAGATGCTGAACATTTCACCGGAACAGGTCAAAAACGGTACAATCGTTTCCACGGTGTCGATTAAAGCGCCCATTTCCGGCAGTATTACCAAAGTCAACGTAACTAAGGGAAGCTATGTTTCGCCAGCCACGGCCATTATGGAAATCATCAATAATGACCATGTTCATTTGGAACTATCGGTATTTGAGAAGGACATCATGAAGGTAAAGAAAGGACAAAAAATTACCTTTAGGATTCCAGAAGCATCTGGAGACACCTTCCATGCCAAAGTCTATCTGGTGGGCACCTCCATTGATGCGAATAGGACCATAAAGGTACATGGGCATTTGGAGGACGAAGGCAAGGAAAAGTTCCTAACGGGCATGTTCGTGGAAGCGAACATCATAACGGACGATATCCAGGAAAAAGCCTTGCCCAGTAATGCCATCGTAACCATAGATAACATTCCCAACGTTTTGATTTTTGAAAAAAAGGAAGGGGACGTATATTATTTTTCGCAAAAAGAAGTTTCTGTAGATGAAGAACTGGATGGTTTCTCCGTGATTAAAGAAGCCAACAGTTTTGCACCCAACACCCAATTTTTGACAAAAGGCACGTATAACCTGATTGGGGAATAAGGTAACCTATTCTAACCGAAAGCTTTTGGTACAGGAATTGACAAAGGGTAACATAAAAAAGATATGAACTTAAAAATAAAACTGCTTACCATTTTATTCGTTGCAGGACTGACAAGTCTTTTTGGCCAGGAATGGCAAACCGATTTCAACACGGCGCAACAAATCGCCCAAGAGAAATACAGACCGATTATCTTGGTGTTCCAGGGTTCGGATTGGTGCGCGCCCTGCATTAAACTGGACCGCGAGGTCTGGAGTACGGATGAATTCCAAAAATACGCCAAGGACCATTACGTAATGCTCCAAGCGGACTTTCCCCGAAAAAAACAGAACGCCTTACCCGAAGATCGGGCCAGGGCCAATGCCCAGCTTGCAGAACAGTATAATAAGAACGGCATCTTTCCTTTTGTGGTCGTCATGGACGCACAAGGAAAGGTAAAAGGTGAGACCAGTTATAAAAAAATGAACCCAAAGGATTATATACAACTTTTGGATTCCTTTACGGAATAATTTGAAAAAGATACTCTTTATTTGCGTCCTACTGACCTCGTGGTTGGCCCTATCGCAGCAAAACTTTCAGCGGACCCTGAAAATGATGGGCAGCCGATTCGACATTACCGTAGTTGCCACCGACTCCGTTACTGCCAGTGGATATATTGATTTGGCCGTCGCTGAAATCAGCCGGATCGAAAAATTGATTTCCTCTTGGGACCCCAATTCCCAAACCTCGGAAATTAATAGGAATGCGGGCATCAGGCCCGTTACCGTAGATGCTGAACTTTTTGAACTCATTCAAAGGGCTATTGGGTTATCCAAATTGACGGACGGTGCTTTTGACATCAGCTATGCCTCCATGGACCGAATCTGGAAATTCGATGGCAGCATGAAAGTCATGCCCAGCGAAGCAGATATAGCGGCGTCCGTATCGAAAGTCGGGTTTCAAAACATTGTATTGGATCCAGACGAAAGTACCGTTTTCCTAAAATTGGAGGGGATGAAAATTGGGTTCGGGGCCATAGGCAAAGGCTATGCGGCGGACAAGGCCAAGCAATTGTTAATGGATCAGGGAGTGGAAGCTGGCATCATAAACGCATCCGGCGATATGAACACGTGGGGAAAACAGGCCAACGACGAAAATTGGAAGGTGGCGATTACCAACCCTATGGACAAAAACAAGGTTTTTGCCCTGCTACCGATAATCGATGGTGCCGTGGTCACCTCTGGGGACTATGAACGCTACGTAAACTTTAACGGAAAACGCTATGCCCACATCATTGACCCGCGAACGGGCTATCCGGCCACGGGAATCATCAGTGTGACCGTTTTTGCCCCTAAAGCGGAACTGGCGGATGCGCTTGCGACATCGGTCTTTGTCATGGGAACGGAAATTGGATTGGACAGAATCAATCAGTTGCCCAAGGTGGAATGCATCATCATAGATGACAAGGGAAACATTTCAAAATCGGACCATATCAAAATAGACAAATTATGATAAAAAAATTGCTGATGCTAGGACTCATGGGCGTTTGCCTAGGTAGCTGCGTCGTAGTCAAGGAATACGAAAAAGTAAATATCAACGATCCGGATATGATTCTGGCCGATCAACCTTGTGACCGAAATGTGACCACCATGCACTCTTACAGGGAAGCGGCGGCAGGAGCCAACGGTGGAAAAACAGGTGGCGGTTGCGGCTGTAACTAAGGAATCCTAGAACTGTTCACTATGACCCATTTAAAAAATTTAGTACTTGTCTTTTTGTTGGGCATTGGGTGCTGGGCATCCGCCCAGGATACGGGCAATGTCCAAACCTATAAAAAAAGGGTATTGGAAACCACGGAGGTCGATTTCCTTTCCAGCTACTATGCCCAAACGGGTGACAATGCCGCCGTTAGTGGTGGGATAGGCACCGAAGAACTTACAGACGCCACGGGTACTTTTGTGGTATCCATTCCCTTGAACGACGACGATGTGCTCACCATAGATGCGGGGGTATCCGCCTATACGTCGGCATCCTCCAGTAACATCGACCCCTTTGATGGCGTACGCCGGGCGGATCCTTTCGTGGCCAGTTCCGGGGCTTCCAGCGGGGACGTTTGGGTGAATTTGACGGGATCTTACTCCCACAGTTCGGATGACCGCAACAACATCGTTTCCGGGAAACTTTCGGTTTCATCGGAGTATGATTATTTCTCGATCGGTTTCGGCGGAAGTTATTCCAGGCTCTTCAACGAAAAAAATACGGAACTGAGCCTCAATGCCACCGTTTATCTGGATTCTTGGAACACCATTTACCCTTTTGAATTAAGGCCCTTTGGGAACAATGGCATTGGGTTTTTTAGACCGACGGAAATTACCGGCAATGTAAACTATAGCCCAAATTTTACCGAATTCGAGAAAACGAACCGGAATTCCTATACCTTTGGATTGGGCTTTTCACAGATATTGCATAAAAACCTTCAGGGCTCGCTCGCCCTGGATCTTGTACAACAACAAGGACTGCTTTCCACCCCTTTTCAGCGCGTCTATTTTAGCGATGTGGCGGATTCCTTTATCGAGGGTTTTCAATTGGCGGATGACGTGGAGCGCCTACCCGATAGCCGGTTCAAGATTGCCATGGGCGGAAGGCTGAATTGGTTCCTGAACCAATCGATAACCGTACGTACCTTCTACCGCTATTATTTGGACGATTGGGGCATCCATTCCCATACGGCCAGTGTGGAGGTACCCGTAAAAATTTCGGATACATTCACGCTGTACCCCTCCTATCGCTATTACCAACAAACCGCGGCGGACTACTTTGGGGGCTACGAAACACATCTATCCACGCAGGAGTTCTATACATCCGATTTTGATTTGTCTCAATACGTAGCCAACCAATTTGGTTTTGGGGTTTCCTATACGGATATTTTTACCCAACTGCATATTTGGGAATTCGGCTTTAAGGGCTTCGACCTGAAATTTTACAAATACGACCGCGATACCACCTTTGGCTCCTACATCGTTACCGGAGGTTTTACCTTTGTGATGGACTGATGTGCGGTACGTAGTTTTCTAGATCGTTAAATTTCCCGCCAGTTGCTTGAGGATGATTTCGGAGAGTTTTGCCTGGAATTTGGCATTGCTGAACCGTACCTTGGCATTGATATAATTTAGTTGGGCCGTCCTGAACTCAATGGGAGGGATAATCCCGATGCGGTACTTTTCTACCGTAATATCCAAATTCTCCTTGGCAATGGCCTCATTGTTCCCCTCAAGATCGATCAAGCTCATGTTGGTCAGGTAGGTCTGATAGGTAGTTCCCAGGGTAGTCAATAAGTCCTGCTTTTGCTGGGCGATGGCCACTTCCGAGTTTTCTATCTGCAATTTCCCTATTTTCTCGTCCCTGTTTTGGGTAAAGCCGTCAAATAGATTTAAGGTGGCTCCAAAGCCATAGCTGAAACCCTTGGAATTGGAAGATACGATAAAGCCCAAACTTGATTCCGACTCGCTAATGATATAACCTGTGGTTGCGGTGATGGTAGGCAACCTAGCGGCCTTGATCTGCTTCAATTCCAATTCAGAAATCCGCTTGCTTATCTGCGAGGCCATCAATTGCGGGTTTTCGCTCAAGACCTTGGTCTGTAGTTCAGGCAACAGCAGGGATTCGTCCACAAAAATTTCCGGGGCCACGGTAAAATCGGTTTCCAGGTCCCGCGCCAATTGTCGGTTTAGTTGGATTTTGGTATTCACGTACAGTTCCTTTTGGCGCTGCATCAGGGTTTCGTCCGTATTCAAATCCACCTGGGCGTTCAATACTTCCAATTTAGAGGCCTTCCCAATGGTAAACCTGTTTTGGGCCAATTCCACCCGTTGTTTTGAAATCAAAATGGTACTGTCCAACGCGGAAAGTTGCTGTTGTTGCTGCACCAAATCGTAATAGGTAATCATTACCTCACCTACGGTCGTCAATATGACCTGTTTCAGTTCCGCATCCCCCAAGTTCCTATTTTCCTTCAATTGCTCATAATTGGCGAACATTCGAAGGCCATCAAACAGCGTCCAGTCCAAGGCCACACCATAATTTAGGTTGTTGTTCACGGCATTGTCCAGTTCCTGTACGGTACCGTCCAAACGTACTTGCGATAGGTTGATGGTCCTATTATTGTCCGTTATACTGGCTTGCACGGCCGGAAGCATTCCGGCATACCCCGGACTCACCGCGTATTCATCAATCTTTAGGTCGTTTTTGGCCGTTCGTATCTGAAAGTTGTTTTCCAGGGCCAACTTCACGGTCTCATCGATGGTTAGCACTTCATCCTGTGCGGCGATACTAAAAATGTTCAGTAAAATAAAAATTGAACGTAAAGGGATTCGGTATGGCATTTTAATAGGTTTCTAATACTTTGAACTCGGGCCGTTCCACGCGATCCTTGGACCATAAATAATACAAGGCCGGAATTACGAATAAAGTGAGTACCAGTGAAAATAGGGTTCCTCCAATGATGACCACTCCCATGCCTATCCTACTGGTGGAGGCCGCACCCAGCGACAAGGCAATGGGCAAGGCGCCCAAGGCGATGGTCAAACTTGTCATCAGGATAGGACGCAAGCGGGATTCAGAGGCCTTGAAGATGGCCTCCCCTTTGGACATACCCTGTTCCCGGAGCTGGTTGGCAAATTCTACGATCAGGATACCGTTTTTGGTCACCAGACCTATCAACATGATGGTCCCAATCTGGCTGAATATGTTCCACGACTGACCGAACAACCATAAGGAGAACATGGCCCCTGCAACGGCCATAGGCACCGTCAATATGATGATAAAAGGGTCGATGAAGCTTTCAAACTGGGCCGCCAGAATAAGGAATATCAATAACAGGGCGAGCCCAAAGGCAAAAAGGGTATTGGAACTACTTTCCACAAAATCCCTGGATTCCCCTCCCAGATCGGTAGTGAAGGTTTCGTCCAATACTTTATCCTTGATCGCTTCCATGGCCTCGATACCATCGTTGATGGTCTTGCCCGGAGCCAAATTTGCGGAAACGGTGGCGGACATGTATCGGTTGTTGTGAAATAATTGAGGCGGACTGCTATGCTCCACCGTTTGTACCAAATTGTCCAGCTGAATCAACAATCCGGCATCGTTCCGTACGAAAATGGAGGTCAGGTCCACGGGTGCGTCCCTGTCCTTTTTATCGAACTGACCTATGACCTGATACTGCTTGCCGTTCATCAAAAAGTACCCAAAACGCTGTCCGCTTAGGGAAAGCTGTAAGGTCTGGGCCACATCACGTACGGAAACCCCTAAACTTTCCGCCTTTTCACGATCGATATTTACATAGATTTCCGGCTTGTCAAACTTTAGGTTTACGTCCACAAAGGAGAAGGTTTCATCCTGTTCCGCAAGGGCCATAAATTCCGGTATTTTTTCCTCCAATTTTTCAAAGTTCTGCGCCTGGATGATGAATTGGATAGGCGGCCCTCCCCTTCTGTTCACGGAAATGGTAGGCTTTTGGGATACATTGGATTTACCGCCTACATAGGTCTTGGCCCATCTACCCAAATCATTCGCAATGTCATTTTGGGAACGTTCCCGTTCACTGGGGTCCACAATGGCCATAAAGACCCTTCCACTGTTCACGGACGACGAACCGAACCCCGGCGAAGTCAGTACCAAACTCACCTTCTTTTCAGGGATGGAATCATTGATCATTTCCGTTATATCCGTCATTAATCGGTCCATATAGTCATAGGAAGAACCTTCTGGTGCGGTTACGCTTAGGCTTACAAAGCTTCGGTCCTCATACGGGGCGGTCTCTTTTGGAAGCAAGGTGTAAAAAAGTGCGATAAGCCCCAAACAAGCTATCAAAATGGGAAAGCTAAGCCATTTGCGCTTCATGAATCCCCGCAGGCTTTCGGCATAGGATTGGTTCATTTTTACAAAATACTTCTCCGTAAAATGATAGAATTTGGACTGTTTCTGCTTTCCGGGTTTGATCAAATAGGCATTCAACATCGGCGTCAAAGAAAGGGAAACAAAGGCGGACACCAATACGGCCGCCCCCAGAACCACCCCAAATTCCCGGAACAACCGGCCTACAAAGCCTTCCAAAAAAATCACGGGAAGGAAAACCGCTGCCAAGGTGATTGAAATGGAAATAACGGCGAAGAATATCTCGTTGGAGCCCTTAATGGCCGCTTCAATGGGATGCATGCCCTCTTCCACTTTTTTATAGATGTTTTCCGTGACCACAATACCATCGTCCACTACCAGACCGGTTGCCAGTACGATGGCCAATAGCGTCAATACATTTATGGAAAACCCGAACATCCACATGATGAAAAACGTGGCAATGAGGGAAACGGGAATGTCGATCAGGGGACGCAGGGCCATAGACCAGTTTCTAAAGAACAGATAGATGACCAGGATGACCAGAATGATGGATATCAACAAGGTTTCCCCTACTTCGGTTACGGCCTTTTTTACAAAAACCGTGTCGTCAATAACAACGTTTAACTTAAATCCCTCTGGTAAATCCTTTTTGAGCTTTTCGTACTCTTCGTAGAAGGCTTCGGCAATTTCCAGATAGTTGGTACCGGGTTGTGGAATAACGGCAGTCGCCACCATGGGCTGACCGGAATCGCTCATCTTGGTCTCCATGTTCTCCGCTTCCAACGTGGCCTTACCGATGTCGCTCAACCGTACCAATTTTTCACCTTCGGCCCGGATAATGATATCGTTGAACTGCTCCTCCGTCTGCAGGTTTCCAATGGTCTTTACGGCGAGTTCCGTATTTTCACCCGTTAGTTTGCCTGATGGCAGTTCCACATTCTGGGCCAAGAGGGCACTGCGCACATCGGCCACCGTTAATCCGTAAGAAGCCAATTTTATCGGGTCGATCCAAAGGCGCATGGCATACCTGCGCTGGCCCCAAATCTGTACACTACTCACTCCGGGAATGGTCTCTATCCTGGGCGTTATGACGTTTTCGGCATAATCTGACAATTCCAAAATGTTCCTATCGTCGCTCTGTACGGTCATGGAAAGGATCCGTTGCGCATCGGCATCCGACTTAGAGACCACCGGCGGAGCATCCAAGTCCTCAGGTAAACTCCGTAAGGCCTGGGAAACCTTATCCCGAACATCGTTGGCGGCATCCTCCAGATTCTTATCCAGATTGAACTCGATGCTGATGGAACTGGAACCCTGTACACTGGAAGAGGTAATGTTCCGTATGCCATCTATGGAGTTTATCGCCTTTTCCAACGGCTCCGTAATCTGTGACTCGATGATATCCGCATTGGCCCCGGCATAATTTGTCCGTACGGAAACCTGCGCAGGGTCTATGGATGGAAATTCCCGGATACCCAAATAGGTGTACCCGATGACCCCGAACAAGACCAAGGTAATGTTCATTACAATGGTAAGTACCGGCCGTTTTATACTAAGTGTGGACAGGTTCATTACTCGGCCGGGTTTTGATTGGATTCCTCTATCTCTACGTTCACCTCGGCACCGTTCTTTAAGGCCATGACCCCATAGGTCAATACGGTATCGCCTACGTTCAGCCCGGCAAGCACACGTACCTCAGAGCCTGTGCGGGCACCGATTTCCACATCGATTTCCTTGGCCTTTCCATTCTCCGCTACAAAAATTTTCTTCCCGTTCTGTACGGGTATCAGGGCCTCCGACGGAACCAAAAGCGCGTCATCGACGGTCTGTAGGGGCAACACCACATTGGCGTAGGCACCCGGGTACAACGTGCCGTCCAAATTATCCGCAACGGCCCGCATGCGCAAGGTTCTGGTGGCAATCTCTACCTCCGGTTCTATGGCGTAGATGGTGGCCGAGTAGTCCCTGGAGGCATCCGACGTTTTAAAGGTAAGGTTGGAGCCCTTTCGTATCTGGGAGGCATATTTTTCCGGAATGGAAAAGGTAATCTTCAACTGGTTCGTATTTACGAGCTTGGCGACCGGGGTGGTGGGAGTGACATAGGTCCCGACCGATATGGAGCGCAAGCCAATGGTGCCCGAAAAAGGTGCCCGAACGACCGTTTTGGACAATTGGGCCGAAATGAGGGAAGCCTCCGCGCTGGCCGACTGGAAATCGGCACTGGCGATGTCGTATTCTTCCTGACTGATCGCTTGCTTGTCCAACAACAATTGGGCCCTACGTTCATTTTCAGCGGCCAGTTTTTGGGCCGTTTTGGCTTTGGAAAGTTGGGCCTGAAGTTCCACATCGTCCACTTTAAAAAGTACCTGCCCCTCTGAAACCTTACTTCCTTCCTGAAAGTTGATGCTCTTTACGATGCCCGAAACCTCGCTCCGGATCTCAATTTGTTCATTGGCCTCCAAGGTACCGGAAAGCGAAATGGCATCATCGAATTTTCTGGGCTTTAGCACCATACCCTTCACGGTCGTCTTGGCGGTCTCATTGGCCGGTTTGGCCGATTGCCCGATAGCCGCATTGGCATTGATACGGTATACGATCATGCCTCCCAAACCCACGGCGAGCAGCACGTAAATGATATATTTGAACTTCATGTTAAAAAGGTGGTCGTTTGATTTTGTTGGTAACTCAAATCTAATTGTAATACGCTTTTGGTGGAAAAACTTATGTTTTATTTAACACCTGTTATCAAGTGCAATCGAGGAATAGTTAACTAAATATGCTCGAATTTGGGGATTTACTAAAAATAAAAGAGTGCTAGCGAATTGGTACAGGTTGTGTTAGCGGGAAAAAGGACGGATAGCAAATCTTAGCAGTCTGAATTACTTTTCAACGCGAAAGCTTTAATGCGGTAATAGAGCACGAGCATGATGCTTGCCCCGGCAAAGGTCATTTCGCAGCGTCTTTCGACTGTCGCTCAAGACAGGCTAAGCGACGAGAAATCTATTTTGAAATTGGATTTCCCGCACGCATGTTATACGGTTACCAATGACATAATTCTTAAAATAATAATTGCCGGATATTTAGATTGCATCTATACTCGTGGCTTTCCCTTCATTTTTTTCTTGATAAAAAAACGAAGCAATAAAATCAAGTTGAAAATAGGCAATTGCTGCGCACCATTCACTATCGGGTTTACATGCGTTGTGCTAGCGTACCGCACTTCCAACCCTTCTTTCATTATTGCTGATTTTCAACGGACAATACCAACTCTTATTTATAAGCATAGTACCACCATTGAAATCTACACACTCCGTTCAAAAAAATGTCATTCACATTTCAAAGAAAATTTTTTCCAATGGTTCAAAATGACTTTTTATTTCTTTTGCACGACCGCTATCGCATCGATCTCCACCTTCCATTCCGGCATACCCAAGGCCTCTACCCCCACCAAGGTGCTGGCGGGCATATCCTTATCGCCTAAAAGCTGTTTGCGAAGGGTTCTAAACGTTTTGATTATTGTCCTTTTTTGCATCGCCCAAAAAAGAACGAAAAAACGCTAGGCTGATTTTCCGCTTCTTGAAATTTACGGATTTTCCACGGCCGCAGCATCCAGACCGCTTGTACGTTGTCCAGTGCTCTTTGGATGCCTTCCTAGCACTATAGTGAAAACTCCTTAATTTCTATCGAAACGCAAAATAGGCCAGTTGCTATGCGCTAAAGTTAATTGTGCTGTTTCCTTCTCCGAAGAATAGAGGGGCAAAAGGGCTCCTCCCCTTAACCAAGGGGAGGTGGATTGTGCACCGCACAAGACGGAGGGGATTTTAACCCCACCCTAGTCAAAGAGGGTAGATTACTCTCTTCCTTCCACTACCGCTATCGCATCGATCTCCACCTTCCATTCCGGCTTACCCAAGGCCTCTACGCCCACCAAGGTGCTGGCGGGCATATCCTTGTCCCCTAAAAGCTGTTTGCGAACGGTTCTAAAGCTATCAAGATAGGAGGGTTGGTAATCCACAACATAGGTATTGTACTTGACCACGTCCTCAAAGCTGGCCCCTGAATGTTCCAAGGTTTTTAAGAGCCCCTCCAAAGCCTCATTTAACTGGCTTTCAAAATTGGGGCCCGTGCCCACTTGCCCGGAGATATGGATGGTCTTTATACCGTTCGCTTCCACCACCACCGCTTGGGAATACCCCGGACCGGGGTCTATGTAGGTTTTGGTAAGTGGGGTTTTGGCCCCGATAATTACCGGGGTATGCGGTTGGGATTTGTCCGTTTTATCTGTTTTGGGTTGGCAGGAGAACAAAAGTACCGCGAGGGCAATAAAAGGGAAGACATATTTCATTTGGATTTGTTTTTTGTTCGTTCTTGTGCGATTGGCTCTGCTATATTGTCCTTTCATTGGTCGGTTTATTAGTGGAACTGCCTAAATGATTTGGGGTAACGCGGCACGAGCATGATGCTCGCGCCAGCGATGGGGAAAGTAATTTTTTATTCAAATTATTTGTTTATGGTCTTGAAATACCGTTAATAAATGTTTCTACAAAGCGTAATATCTTATCAGTTACTCTTTCGGCGATAGGCGCTCTTTCCTTTAAGGCTGGTCTCTTATTTAAAAGTCCGATTACGTCATCTCGCAGCGGTTTCTTTTCCGTAAAGAGATAGTTGCCAATTACTTCTTGAAGCTTTTCACTGTCCAAATTCTCTTCTTCACTTAATTTCTTGAGTGCTTCTTTCCGCTCCTCACTCCAATAATTTTCAAACTCTTCTGGAATATCGTCTGAATCTGAAATGTGCGGTAAGTTCTCTTGAATGAACTTCTCAATCAATTCTCGCTTACTTCTCAGTTGAGCGTCACCTGCAACAATTTCAATCAGTGCTTTCTTCTGTTTCTCGTGTTCTTCTGGTGATGCGTCTTTCAGTTTTGCAAGTAGTTTTAAAATGTACGCAACATTGATTTCGTCACGATGAATCAATTCCAATTCAAAATCAATATCACCTAAAATACTGACCTTCTCTTTCTGGTTCTGACTTTTTGCCTTGTCATATAAGTCGAGATACTTGCTTTTATAATCTTCAAAAGATTGTTCAGTCATGGACAAGTCGGCAAACTGAAACTCGGTGAAGGTTGCTAATACGTTTTTCAATCGCATTAATTCACGGAAAGCTTGTATGAATGATAATTCTTCCTCTTCGCTCGGCAAGTCATTGACACTGTTTACAGTTGGTGCAATCTCTAATAAAGAGATAAATGCTTGGTTGAATTTTGCCACGTAATCTTCATACGGCTGCATGATGATTTCATCCTTGGCATTCTTATTTGAAAAAAGAGTTATGGCCTCATCTGTTGCATCTTTCAGGTTTCTAAAACAAACAATATTTCCTTGTGATTTTACTTCATTGAGAATTCGATTTGTTCTGGAATAGGCTTGAATCAATCCGTGATATTTAAGATTCTTGTCTACATAAAGCGTATTCAGGTGTTTGCTGTCAAAACCTGTCAGAAACATATTTACAACAACCAAAACATCAATTTGGCGGTGTTTTACACGTTTGGCTATGTCGTTGTAATAGTTGTAGTATGATTGATTGTCTTTACTCGTGTAGTTTGTTCCAAACTGTTTGTTGTAGTGTTTGATGAAATCTTCTAATTCATCTCTTGTATGTTGAGTATTGTATTCTGCATGGGGTTCAGCAGCCATTAAAAACTCATCATCATCTACAAAACCAACCGCATCTTTGTCTTCCTCATTTGCTGAATATGAAAAAATGGTTGCCAATCGAAGATTGTGCTTGCCTTCTTCTTTTTTCTTTAAAAGCAATTTGTAATACTCAATAAGAATGGGGACACTTGAAACGCAGAAAATAGCTGTAAACTCTCTGCTATGTGTCTTTCGATTATGATTAGCAATAATGTATTCGGTAATGTTGTCTAAACGCATGGGCGCATCCATTACTTCTTTTTCATCAATGGCTTCTACATTGATGTCAAAAATTTCATCTTTCTTTTTGAAGGTTCTTATATATTCAACAGAGAACTTTAATACATTTTCATCCCTAATTGCGTCTGTGATTACGTATTTATGCAAACAATCACCAAAAAGCATTTTTGTTGTTCGTTTACCATATTGGTTTGTACCTGCATTGGGTTCAAAGATGGGTGTACCTGTAAACCCAAACATCTGGCATTCTGAAAAGAACTTCTTGATGTCTTCATGGGTTTTACCAAACTGACTTCTGTGGCACTCATCAAAAATGAATACAATTCGTTCGTTTCTCAGAGCTTCCATTTTACCCAAATAGCGGGTTTTGCTAATGGCAGTATTCAACTTTTGAATGGTCGTAACAATCAGTTTGTTATCGCCTGCAAGTTGTTTGACTAGGGTGTTGGTGTTATTAGTTCCATCAATACTTCCTTTACTGAAAGCATTAAATTCTTTTGTAGTTTGATAATCCAAGTCCTTGCGGTCTACCACAAAAACTACTTTGTGCACCTCTTTTAAGTTGGTTAGGATTTGAGCCGCCTTGAAGGAAGTTAAGGTTTTACCCGATCCTGTGGTGTGCCAAATGTAACCGTACTTGGTAGTTGTTTTTACCCGCTCTACAATATTCTCAACTGCATAGAATTGATAGGGGCGAAGCACCATCAATATTTTTTGCGATTCGTTGAGCACCACATATTTGGTAATCATTTTAGAAATGTGGCAAGGCTCTAAAAACAAATCTGAAAATGCCGCCAATTGGGTAATCAAACGGTTTTTTTCGTCAGCCCAATAAAAAGTCTGTTTGAACGAGCGTGCTTTTAGTGGTGAGTTTGCATAGTACTTGGTGTTTACGCCATTGCTAATGACGAATATTTGTACAAATTGAAACAAGCCATGACCTGCCCAATACGAATGTCTTTCGTAGCGATTGGTTTGGTTGAATGCTTCTTTAAGTTCTAAACCTCTTCGCTTCAATTCTATTTGAACCAATGGCAAACCATTAATGAGAATTGTTACATCATAGCGGTTTTTGTGCGTGCCTTTCATGGCGATTTGCTGCGTCACTTGAAACTCATTTTGGCACCAATGAATTTGATTGATGAGTTCTACCGTTTTGGTATCGCCTTTGTCATTGGTATAAGGCACACGGTCTCGCAATATTTTAGCCCGTTCAAATACATTTCCCTTGTTGATGAAATTCAGGATTTGCTTAAAATCGTTATAGCTTAACTGTACTTTGTTGTGTTTTTCTAGTTGCTTTTTGAGATTAGCCAATAAGTCATTTTCATCACGTATTACCACTTTTTTATAGCCTAACTTTTCAAGCTGAGTAACTAAGTTGTTTTCTAATATTTGTTCGGGCTGTGTGGTCATGCTTCTGCTTCTGGATTTTTTAGGTCATTGGCAAAAGCCACTATTTTTTCTGTCAAATTTGGAACTACTGTTTTGAACTCTGATAGTTTTGGTCGTTCGTTCATGGTTTTAGCCACATCGTCTCTTAATGGTGGTTTTTCGCTGAATAGATATTCATTAACCACCTCTATTAATTCTTCACTTTTTAAATTTTCTGCCTCTGCAAATTCTTGAAGAGCTCGATTCTTAGCCTCCGACCAAAAAGTATCTTCATCAAAGTCAGAAACTAGTTTTTCAATTATCTTTTCTTCTTGCTCTGCAGTCTTTTCTTTTTCAGCTGTAATGACGGCCGCTTCTTTTTTAGTTTCAACTGGTATTTTCTTCTTGATTTTAGATTCTCTTTTTGTCGCAGATATAAAAAGGCTATCAACAATGCTTGATACAGCCTCTTTTAATTCTTCTTCGATATCCTGACTGAATTCATTTCGAAACCTATTTTCATATTCATCATAATCATTTTCAAAAAGTAATTTGCTAAAACGTGCTTTTTTAATAGGAAATTCGACACTTTCATCGAGCCAATCATTATAAGCTTTCATTTTTTTTGAAGCATAGTCTAATGCACTGTCCGAAGTATGGTTTAAACTGAAATAGTGTTCCAAGATATACTCTAACATACTGTCGGTCATATTCACAACTGTAGAAGCTAATTTGGAAGAACTGAATATGAATTTAGGTGCCATTCTGCCATGTGAAATATCGCTTCGTTTGTTTCTTATTTCACCAATCACCTGAATTATTGCAGAAAACCTAGCTGCAAAATCTCCATCTAAATCTTCACATTCATCGGATAATATTCGCATTGCATCTTTGAACAATTTAGGTAAGTCATCTTTATCTATATTTTCGGTTGTTTTTGTGTTATCAAGGTTTATAAGAATCGTTTTTGAGATACCTTCTACTAAAGCCTTACAACTTTCAATACAGACATCAGGATTAATGAGTGTATGCTCTTCTATTATTTCAATAATTTTGAAGTACTCCTCAAAATGAGAATGTTTTTCTGCGTTTGCTGATATCATGGCTCGGGTTTTCTCCATATCACACAAACATTTTTTGAAGTAAACCCTTTTTGTATTCCATTGAAGCGTCAATTTCATTCTCAATTGATTCAATTGAATCATCCAAAGAAGTTAAAAATTCAGCTATTTTGATTTGTTCTTTCTCTCTTGGCAGAAATACTTTCAGTTTCATTAATTCTACCTTAGACATATTGAACCGTGTACTTCCTTGTGCTAGTTTTATTATTTCTCTTCTAAAAAGTGCACTTCTGAACAAGTAGCGAGAAAAGTATGGAACAAGTTCAGAAAGTGAATTCGGGCGAAATCCAAAGCAAAAGCTATTTAAGAATACATCTCCAATTTCATCAAGCATAACAGAAGCAGTACCTATTTCATTTGGCGTTTCTGAGGAAGTCGTAAAGAACACATCCCCATATTGAACCTTGCTTTGATTTTCTCCTTCATCAATTTTAACTAGACCAAAGTCCTCAATGATAATTTTAGAATTACTGAAAATTTGCATGTATTGTACATAAGGTTTTCCTTCTCCAAAATCATCTTTGGTTTTACCTGTTAAGCCATTAAATGTTGCTCCAATTTCTCCCAACCTCTTCTCCTCCCAATCAGGAAAGTCATTACCGTTTTCATTTTTAAAGCGGATTTCTTGCGAAAAGAGTTTTTGCATCACGCCTTTCTTGTACTCTTCAAGCTTGGCTTTTTTCTTTTGCAAGAGTTGGATGCGTGCGTCAACTGCTGTTAGGAATGAGGCTATTTTTTGTTGTTCGGGGGTATCAGTAGGAAGATGAAGCTTGGTTTCTCGTATTGTTCGAAGCGATAGATTTTTTATTGTTGAACCTGTCAGCTCAGAATGGAAAAACGCTTGAATCTTTCTTGTTGATAGGTAATTGAATACATAACTAATCTCAAAGTCAGGTAACAGATTTATATAAGCTGCACTTTTGCCCAACATTACTGGTTCATTGTTGTAATATGCAAGATTTCCAATTGTTCCATTGATAGACATTAGAATAGTTCTGTCATTCAATTCGCGGTAGTGCTTTTGTTGTTCTTCCTCTGAAACTTTCTTGGTGGTTTCGGTTATTTCAATTCTACCATTAGACAAGTTATTTCCATTTACAAAGAAGTATGCACCTTCTTCGTCATATTGAGGTGTGCCATGAATTCCATCTCCAATTCTTGATGACATTTTCTCTAATGTTAGAGTTTCCCAATTATTCTCAAATTCAGGAAATCTCAACAAAGGTGTTAATTGTACTTCTGCCATAATTTAAAATGGTGTTGAGATATTCAGTTCAGCACAGAATTCTGCAATGGTTTCATTGGTGCTTTGCAAATCGCTTTCAATGGTTTTCAATTCCGCAGAAACTGCATCCAAGTCCACAGGCTCCTCTTCTTCAAACGTATCCACATAGCGTGGAATATTCAGGTTGTAATCGTTTTCGGCTATTTCAGCCAAAGGGGCTACATAGCTGTATTTGTCTACTGTTTCCCGGTTGCGATAGGTATTTACAATACGTTCTACATCTTCATCTCGCAATACGTTTTGGTTGCCTTCTTTTACAAAATGGTCGTCTCCGCTGGCATCAATAAACACAATGTTGTCATCTACCTCACGGCATTTTTTAAGTACTAGAATACAGGTAGGAATAGAGGTGCCGTAAAAGATATTGGCAGGTAACCCAATCACAGCATCCAAGGCGTTCATTTCTTTAATGATGTACTCACGGATATGCCCTTCGGCTGCTCCTCTAAACAAAACGCCATGCGGAAATACACTTGCCATTATGCCATTGTCTGCCAACTGATAGAGCATGTGGGTTAAAAAGGCGTAATCTGCTTTGGTTTTAGGTGCTAAACGTCCATATTGGCTAAAGCGTTCGTCCGTATTAAACAATGGATTGGCATCACTTTTCCAATGAGCAGAAAAAGGCGGGTTGGCTACCACTGCTTCAAAGCGTTTGTCTAAATGTTGCGGATTTTCCAAGGTGTCTTCCTGCATAATGTTGAACTCACGGAAATGCACATCATGCAAAATCATGTTCATGCGGGCAAGGTTGTAGGTGGTGCGTCCTAATTCTTGTCCGTAAAACTCACTTACATCAGCTTCTTTAGCTACTCGTAAAAGCAAAGAACCCGAACCACAAGTTGGGTCATAAACGGATTTTATTTTTGATTTCCCTGTGGTAACAATTTTGGCTAGTATTTTAGAAACCTGTTGAGGCGTGTAGAATTCTCCTGCTGTTTTTCCTGCTCCTGCTGCAAATTTGGCTATCAAGTATTCGTAAGCATCACCCAACACATCCGATTCAATTTCTTCTAATTTGAAATCAATCTTGTCCAAATACATCAAGATTTTTACAATGATTTCATTTCGAGCACCAACTGTTCTTCCAATTTTGGTTGAGTTCAAATCCAAGTCTTCAAACAATGCGTTAAAGTCCTCTTCGGATTCTGTACCCATAGTACTTTGCTCAATATGATTAAGCACAGATTTTAGGTCTTCTAAAATGTAGTTGCTTTCGCTTTCTGTGTCTGCATTTCCTTTAGCAGCTAATACTGAAAAAAGTTGAGAAGGCTCTAAGAAATAACCCAATTTCAGTAAAGACTCCTCCTTGATGGCTTCTAAGGTGTCTTGGTCAGTTACTTTTGTGTAATCAGTTACCGCTTCACCAACAAGCAATTCATTGGCATAGAGCAATTGCTTTTCTGATAGGTATTTGTAAAAGATAAAACCAAGTATGTAATCGCGGTAATCGTCCGCACTTATTTTTCCTCTGAGTAAGTTGGCAATGCCCCACAATTGGCTTTCCAATAGTTTCTTTTGGTCTTCAGACATATAGTTAGTTTTTTTCTTCTTTAATTAAGTCTTTCACTTCTACTTCAAGGATTTTGGCAATCTCAAAGAGAATTTCAAGTCTAGGCTGTTGTCGGTTCTGGACGTATCCGTTCACCATATTGCAACTCTTTCCGAGTTGTTCAGCCAACCAAGTTTGCTTTATTCCTTTCCTGTCCAAAACCTCTTTAATTCGGTTCATCACTTGGTAAAACTTAAAAATCTAAAATACAATCATATCTCAACATAAAAGAAATAAAACCAAAATGATTCATGATTTTCCCCATCCCTAAAACAATGGATTGATACCCTTTGTGGAATTAAGTCTCGAAAGTTTGTAAAAGATAAAAAAAGGGTTTTATATTTGCACCCGCTAAGGAGGAATGGCAGAGTGGTCGAATGCGGCAGTCTTGAAAACTGTTGAGGGTCACACCTCCGGGGGTTCGAATCCCTCTTCCTCCGCAAAAGAAACCCGCAACGAGAGTTGCGGGTTTTGTACTTTAAGAAGCGTCAAAAGCCTGCTTTTGTAAGCGGATTAAAATACAAAACCAACAAACGTAGTTTGTGGAGGGTTTTATGCTTGCCCGGGATTACCCATTTGGGATGCACGAAGTGAATCCCTTATTACCAAAAGTCCAATTTCATTAACGATTGAAAATACAAAACCGACAAACGCAGTTTGTGAAGGATTTTATGCTTGCCCGGGATTACCATTGGGGATGCACGAAGTGAATCCCTTATAACCAAAAGTCCAATTTCATTAACGATTGAAAATACAAAACCAACAAACGCAGTTTGTGAAGGGTTTTATGCTTGCCCGGGATACCCATTTGGGATGCACGAAGTAAATTCCTTATTACCAAAAGTCCAATCTCATAAACGATTGAACATACAAAACCAACAAACGCTATTTGTGGAGGGTTTTTGTGTGTACGTAGTCGTGCCTATTCCGGGAAATACCATAAACTGGAAGCCTTACCACCTGCTTCAATTCAAATAAATAATCCAATAGTAGAAATATTCAAAAAATCCGATGGCATCCATTTCTTCTACAACTTTTGCCACCCAGTCCACAATGCGTAATGTATTAAATTCCTTAGGTCATAGGTGCCATTTGGAAAGTATAAGGATAGGATAAAAACAACAAAGGCTCGTCAATTGCGCTTTACCCTATACGTAATTCTTCTATTGGTCACGATATTGGCGACAACGTTTAAATATACCGTTGCGGTATCGCACAGGTAGCTATTGTCCACAAATTCCATACTGCACAATGAGGGCCTTGAAGATCCACTACCATCCATGAACCTACCCAAAATAATGTTTGTAGCCAACCCCGTATTTAGGGGAGAAAAGGCGGGTGCCAATGCAAAAACGCTGGTTGCACCATTTGCCGTATAGGTAACGTTTCCGGAGAGTTCGTCATAATGTATGGTATATGGCACATTACCGGAAACAAAACTTCCTAAATTCACAGTAAAGGAATCCGGCAAACCGGTTGATCCATTGATAACGTCTACCCGTAGCCCCATATTATTGCCCGAAATGTGGTATACCCTAAAATTTCCGGCAGTAATTATATCTGCAGTACTTTCTTGATCTTCGTATTCAAAGGAAACCGTAAAACTGGTAAAATCAAAAATACCTCCCGTATTAGGTATATTGATGTCAAAACCTGCAGAACCACCGGCACCTGATGGAAAATAGATTCCGCAACCTGTCTGACCTGCGGCAGGATTTACAGAAGTTGCATTTGGTCCAATGGTAGCCAGGGCCAAATTGGGATCGTCAAAATCAAATCTGGATACTACCTCCGTTGGAGTACCCTCATCACATACCCTATAGGTAAAACTATCAGTACCAACGAACCCTGTATTGGGAGTGTACAAAAAACTACCATCAGTATCTAAGGTAAGGCTTCCTGAACTTGGTCCGCTAACAGGAGCTGTCCTAGATCGAAGGTTGGTGCCAAAATTGGCATCCGTGTCATTCGCCAAAACACCCTGCAGGTCATCTATCGCCAATGGGATTTGGTAACCCACATTGTAAAAATCGTCATTGCCAACTGGCGGTAGATTCTGTGCAACCGCCAATATGGAGGACAATAACAGTAAAACAACCAAAAAACTGCGAACACTCATTTTTTCTAATAATAAACCAATTTTAAGAATAATGAAGACAATGGCAATTTTATGTTGTGAATGTCCAAAATGATGAGGTAAACCCCTCTAGAGGCGAAAGCCTATGGAAAGATCTTTGACCAAAAGTAGGTATTACGTTAATAGTTAAAATCAATAATCGTTCTTTGACCTTCAAGAATGAGAGCCAACGATTATATTATTTGGTCATTGAAAGGGACCTCAAACTTCTATTTTTTATGCTATTTTCCAGGATATGTTTTAGTTGGATTTTTCAAAATCAGGTCCTTTATTCATGCCCCAAAATAGGGAAAAGGAGGACCGTAAGGCATTGTAGATGGCAACAATGGCTCCGGTCTACAAAGCCATAGAAGTTACCGTCCCATTAAATGCTGCTTATAAAGTGCTTATTTTAGTACTTTTCCGGAATGAAGGCAAACTTGGTAAGCATCCTTATTCCCTTTAAAAACACGGCGCCCTATCTCCGGGAATGCCTGGATTCTATTTTGGCACAGTCCTACCCATCTTGGGAAGTCATCGCCGTGAACGACCACTCCACGGATGAAAGTCTGCAAATCGTACAGGAATATGTCTGTCGGGATACGCGTATCAAGGTCTTTGCAAATTCCGGTGCCGGTGTGATCCATGCCTTGCAGACGGCTTATGCCAAAAGCAGCGGAACCTTCATCACCCGGATGGATTCCGACGATATCATGACCCCAGACCGACTACAGATTATGACAAATTCGTTGCTGGAACATGGCCCGGGACATGTTGCCGTGGGGCAGGTAACATATTTCTCGCACCGAGGCATCAGCGATGGCTACGACCGCTATGAAAAATGGCTCAACCGACTCACGGCAAAGGGCAGCAATTTTAGCGAAATCTATAAGGAATGTGTCATTCCCTCCCCCTGCTGGATGGTGCATAGAACCGATTTTGATGCCTGTGACGGTTTTAACCCATTTCGATATCCAGAGGATTACGACCTTACCTTTCGGTTCTATGAAGCCGGACTCAACATCATTCCCTGCGATAAAACCTTGCTGTATTGGAGGGACTATGACCACCGCACTTCCCGAACCAGCGAACACTACGCCCAGAACTATTTTTTGGACATCAAGCTCCATTATTTTTTAAAGCTGGATTATGATCCAAAACGCCTGCTCGTGGTCTGGGGCGCGGGTTTTAAGGGGAAAAAGATTGCCAAATCCCTGATCGAACAGCATATCGAATTCACATGGATCTGTGACAACCCAAAGAAAATCGGGAAGAAAATTTATGGCAAGACCCTACTTCCGTTTCAAGAACTGGATAAAATCGGTGCTTCACAAAGCATCGTGACCGTAGCCAATGAAATGGCCCAAGAGGAAATAAGAGGCTACTTTAAGAAACTGGGTTTGAAGCACATGACGGACTATTTCTTTTTCTGCTGATTTTTCGGTTACGATAATCACCAGAAGAATAAAAAACCGCGTCTACTCCTACGAACAAAATCCCTATCTTTGACCAATCACGTTAAGGAATGCAGTTTAAATATCCAGAACTTCTTTGGGCCCTTTTGCTTCTAGCCATTCCAATTATTATCCATCTTTTTCAGCTCCGCAGATTCAAAAAAACGCCGTTTACCAATGTAAAACTGCTCAAAAAGGTCGTTTCTGAATCCAGAAGGAGCAGTGTACTCAAAAAGTGGCTCATCCTCTTGGCCCGACTGGGGATCTTTGCCAGTTTGATCCTTGCGTTCGCCCAGCCCTTCAGTGCCAATGAAAATGCACTAAAACCCCAGCAAACGGTCATCTACCTGGACAATTCCTTTAGCATGGGGGCGAAATTGGACAACGGTACCCTCCTGCAGAACATGGTGCAGGAAATCATACAGAACGTTCCAAAAAACAGCTCGTTTTCCCTGTTGACCAATGATCGGGTGTTCGAGGACGTGGAAATTGCGGACATACAAAATGAGCTCATCGACCTGGCACCCAGCACCAATCAACTGTCCTTGGACCAGGTGCTGTTGCGCAGCGTTACCCTCTTCCAAAACGACCCGGACATTATTAAAAGGACCGTTTTTATTTCCGATTTTCAAGAACGCTTGGGACCCCTACCCGATACGGAGGAAAACCCCGACATCTATTTTATAAAACAGGTGCCCCAGGATTTGGTGAACGTGTCCATTGATTCGGTCTATATTTCGGAATCGGACAATGCGGTGGTTGAATTGACCGCATTGTTATCCTCCAATGAAACCCTGGAAAGCCACCCAGTCTCCCTTTATAATGGGGACAATCTAATTGCGAAAACAGCTGCGCCCTTTGCGAACGGCAGGAGCGCATCGGTCACTTTTTCCGTACCCGAAAATGCGCCCATCGCCGGTAGGATCGTTATTTCGGACACCGGACTTTCCTACGACAACGAATTTTATTTCAATTTGGACAGTCCGAAGAAAATCAGGGTGCTGGCCATCTCGGAAAACGACCCCGAATTCCTCAGAAGAATTTACGGCCCGGATGAATTTGATTTCACAACTACGCCCTTGGGCCAAGTGAATTACAGTGCCATTGAAGACTATAATTTATTGGTATTGAATGAATTGGAACAGATTCCCGCCGGATTGCAAAGTACGTTACGTACCTTTGTTGCGAACGGGGGCAGCTTTGTGGTGATTCCCGCACAGAGCATTGATATAGCCTCCTATAACGGTCTTTCCGCATCCTATCTCAATACGAGCTACGGCCCGCTGCTACCCCAGAAGGCCTCCATTTCCGGTATTGCGTTCGAGCATCCCATCTATAAAAACGTGTTCAACAAGCAGGTGACCAATTTCCAATATCCAAAGGTGGAAAGTTTCTATAGTATACGTTCCGAAGGTCCTAAACTCCTTACGTTCCAGAACGGGAACGCATTTTTGACAGGGAACGAAAACACCTTTTTCTTTGCATCGGCCTTAAACCAGCAAAACTCCAATTTTAAGAATTCGCCCCTCATCGTTCCCACATTTTACAACATGGCCCGCAACAGCCTAAAATTGCCCCAACTGTACCAGACCCTAGGGACCCAAGCGACTTTGGAAATACCCATTTCCCTTTCCAAGGACCGAATTTTGAAGGTTGCAAAGGAAGATTATGAGTTTATTCCCCAACAAATATCCCTGCCCAAAAAAGTGCAACTGACCTTTGATGAAAACCCCAAAACGGACGGAATCTTTCAAATTAGCAACGGTAATGAGGCCCTTGGCCAAATAAGTTTCAACTACGACCGCAAGGAAAGTGAGCTCAGATATTTGGATATCGATACCATTGAAAATGACCGGGTCTTTGACTCCATTTCCCGTTTTTTTGAGGATGTCCAAAAATCAAACAGCGTCAACGAATTTTGGAAATGGTTTGCTATTTTAGCACTGGTTTTTGTACTAATGGAATCCGCACTTCAGAGGTTCTTAAAATAAGGCTTAGATGAACATACTTCTTAAATCGGTAAAGATTGTAAATGGGGCAACCAAGGAAAACCACCTTAAGAAGAGGGATATTTTAATCAAGAACGGCCTCATAGAAAAGATTGCCACCTCTATCGATGCGCCGGCGAAGACCAAAATTGTAGACATTCCTGATCTACATGTTTCCCTAGGATGGATGGATACCGGGATTAGCTTTGGCGAACCGGGCTATGAGGAAAGGGAAACCATTAAAAATGGGCTACATACGGCCGCCAAGAGCGGATTTACGGACATCGTGCTAAATCCCAACAGTTTTCCGCTGCCGGATAGTAGTTCTGATATCGTCTTTCTAAAAAACGCGGGCAAGGGGCATTTGAGCAAGCTGCACCCCTTGGGAAACCTCACCGTTGGCGGCAAAGGGGAAGCCTTGGCAGAACTGTACGATATGAAGAACGCAGGGGCCGTAGGCTTCTACGATTTCAAGCATGCCGTTTCCAACCCAAACCTGTTGAAAATCGCCCTGCAGTACGCACAAAATTTTGACGGTATGGTGATAAGCTTTCCGCTGGACACCCATATAGCCGGAAAGGGCATCGTAAACGAAGGAGTCGTAAGTACCAAACTGGGATTAAAGGGCATACCCGCCATGGCCGAAGAACTTCAGGTTTCCAGGGACCTGTTCATCCTGGAATATACCGGTGGTAAACTGCACATCCCCACCATAAGTACCGCAGATTCCGTAAAACTGGTGGCAGCGGCCAAGAAAAAAGGGCTGCAGGTAACCTGTAGCGTGGCCGTTCACAACCTGTTCCATACGGACGACACGTTGGAAGAATTTGATGCGAATTACAAGGTCCTTCCGCCGTTACGAACTTCCAAGGACTCCAAGGAACTCCTAAAAGCGGTTAAAAATGGCACCATCGATTTTGTGACCTGTGACCATACCCCCTTGAACATAGAACTAAAAAAGGTAGAATTTGACAATGCCGATTACGGTACGATAGGACTTGAAAGTAGTTTTGGGGCCTTGAACCAACTCTTTTCAATCGAGGAAACCATTGACATCCTAACCCGGGGCAGGGAAACCTTCGGAATCGAAAACCCGCAACTAAAGGAAGGCGCCAAGGCCAACCTGACGCTTTTTGACCCAACGAAGGAATATACCTTTACGGAATCACATATAAATAGTAGTTCAAAGAACAGTCTTTTTCTGGGCCATACCTTGAAGGGTAAAGTGCTGGGGACCATTGCCAACAATCAAGTCCAATTAAACGAATAGTATGGCAGCAAATGCAGTAGCCGGAAAAAACACGGCCATCATATCCTATTTGACCCTCATTGGGGCCCTTATCGCCATTACCATGAACGTGGAGCCCAAACATGAATTTGCCAGGTTCCATATACGGCAGGCTTTTGGGATACACTTATTGTTCCATGCCTTTGCGCTTTTTTCCAGTGTTTGGTACAATCAGTACGGACTTTACGGACTTTATATTTGTTATCTGGCCCTTTGGTTTTATGGGTTTTTGGGTGCCTTGAACAACAAAAAGCAACTTGTCCCCATCATTGGGACCTATTTTCAAAAATGGTTCACCTTTATTCAATAGCACATGACGACGGCCCCCTTATCCTTGGAACACATCATAAAACCTTCCTCCATAAAGCAGGGAAAATCCCCCGTACTGTTTATGTTGCACGGTTACGGCAGCAATGAAGAAGACCTTTATTCCTTTGCGGACGAATTGCCCAACGAGTATTGCATCATTTCAGTGAGGGCGCCCTATACCCTGCAACCTTTTGGCTATGCTTGGTACGCCATTCATTTTGACAACGAACAGGGAAAATGGAGCGACGATGCGCAGGCGATTGAATCCCGGGACAAAATCCGCACGTTTATCGATGAGGCCTGTACTGCCTATCATTTGGATGAAGGGGATGTAACCCTTTTGGGATTTAGTCAAGGTACCATCCTAAGCTATGCCGTTGCCCTCTCCTACCCCGAAAAAATCAAAAGAGTGGTCGCCCTAAGCGGCTATATCAACGAGCGGATTCTAAAAGAAGGATACATCAAAAATAATTTCGATTCCTTAAAAATCTATGCCTCGCACGGACAGGTGGACCAAGTGATCCCGATTGAATGGGCGCAAAAGGCTCCGCTACTTCTAAACAAATTGGGAGTTTCCCATGTATTTGAGGAGTTTCCTGTGGGACACGGGGTGGCACCGCAAAATTTCTATGCCTTTAAAAAGTGGCTGGAAGCAAACCGCTAGTTGCTTCGGGTGTATAATAAATGGTCTATCAAGGTAAAATCGACACCCAGATCGTCCTTTAGCTCGTAGCGAATCAAGATTTCGCCCCAGTACATTCCATCCGAAAAATCGGCCAAAATCCATTTGTGATTCAGCACCTTGATCTTGTTGATCTTAAAATCGTTTTGCATGCCCTCATAAGGTACCAGCGGATTATCACCCTTGGATTCATTGGTTTCCAGTAATTTATCGGAAATATAACGCGTAGGATTTTCCAATTCCAAATGGTCATAATAGGCCAGGGCATCGTCATTGTTCTCCAAGGAAAAATATTGCATTTCCAAAGCACGCAATTCACTTTGTTGCAGGGAATCCTTAAGGTTTTCAACCTTGCCCTCCAAGCTTTGTATCCTGGCCGTATTCACTTCGGACATTTTACTGCCTCTAACCGCGAGATATAGACAGATCAGGGCGGAAAAAATAAACAGGTATAAATATATGTTCTTCTTCATGGGTTATATCGAAATGGTGAGATTATCATAGGCCAAATGTACATTTTTAGGAAGACTCTTTTCAACTTCGGCATGAAAACCCAACAAATGGCTTATGTGGGTAAAATAGGTGCGCTGTGGTTTCACCTTTTTAACGAAGTCCAGTGCTTCTTCCAAATTAAAATGGGAATGGTGCGGCTCTATGCGCAAGGCGTTGACCACCAATACCTTGGTGCCCACTATCTTTTCAAGTTCTTCCTCGGCAACCGATTTTACATCGGTCAAATAGGTAAAACCACCTATGCGATAGCCAAAAACCTTTAGCCTGTTGTGCATAACCTGAATGGGAGTTACCCGTCTGTCCCCTATCTCAAAATCGGCATCCTTTTCCACCAAATTGATCGCTACGGAAGGTGCCCCCGGATACCTGTCCTTATCTTGAAAAATATAATCAAAGCGTCTTTTTAAGGACTTCACCACCCGTTTATGGGCGAATATGGGAATATCCCCTTGCCTAAAGAAATAAGGCCGAATATCATCTATGCCCGCCGTGTGGTCTGAATGCTCATGGGTAAACAGGATCCCGTCCAGTTTTTTAACCTTATTGACCAACATTTGTTGTCTAAAATCCGGTCCGCAATCAATCACATAGTTATAGCCTCCCCAAGAAAGCAAGACGGACACCCGAAGTCTTTTGTCCCTGGGATCCTCGCTTAAACACACCGGGTGTTCACTGCCAATGACGGGCACACCTTGGGAAGTTCCCGTTCCTAGAAAAGTAACTTTTAGGCCTTCATCCATATACATCAAATGTAATCCTTATTTAAGAAATAGCGGCCCAAATAGGAATAAGCTTACGGCAAAGCGATAGGCCCCTACGTAATTTAATGGGAAGCCGCATTTTTTTGATTGGTTTCGCCGTTAGGTTGCCCTTTCTTCATAACTTTGTTGAAACAATTTACAGGAATGGCCTCAGTTTTAAAGAGAGAAAGTGTTTTTGAGAATATACCCTCGATCAAAGCCAAAACTTTAAGAATAAATCTTAATCCCGATATCTACGGTACGTTTGCCGAGATTGGGGCCGGACAGGAAACAGCTCGTCATTTCTTTAGGTCTGGCGGGGCCTCTGGTACCATTGCCAAGGCCATGAGTGCCTATGACAAGGATTTTAGCGATGCCATTTATGGCGTGGAGGAAGACGGCCGCTATGTTACCCAGGCCAGGCTGAAAACCATGATCAAATATGAGATGCAGTTGATGGAGGAACGAATCAGCCGGGAAAAACACCCCAACAGGGTTTTCTTTTCCTATGCCAATACCGTTGCCACCATAGATTTCTCAAAACGTTATAAGGGACATGGTTGGGTAGGTATCCGATATCAATTGGACCCCAAACAGAAAGAATACGACGAAATAGTCCTGCACGTTCGATTTAAACAAAACGAGGCCAGGCTGCAACAAGAGACCTTAGGTATCTTGGGAGTTAACTTGATCTATGGTGCTTTTTACAAGTACCACAAGCCCAAGAAAATGTTGAAATATCTATATGATCATATAGACAAGGACACCTTGGAAATTGACATGATCAATTTTTCAGGGCCCAATTTCAAGGATGTGGACAACCGATTGATGAGCCTTCAACTGATCAGAAACGATATGACCGACGCGGTAATGTTCGGTCCGGACGGAAACAACCTTTTACCTGCCGCAGTACTTTACAAAAAGAATATTTTAGCCCTTAGAGGTAGTTTTAGACCGGTTACCAAAGTAAATATGGACATGTTCCATAAGTCCTATGACATTTTTGTTAGAGATCCACAGGTTGATCAAGAAAACAGTATTGTAATATTTGAAATCACGTTGTCCAACCTAAAAGCATCCGGAGAAATTGACGAGGAAGATTTTATGGACCGTGCGGAACTACTGTGCTCTCTTGGACATTTCGTTATGATTTCCAAGTTTCAGGAATACTACAGACTGGTAGAGTATTTCAACAATTACACAAAGAATAGGATCGGACTAACCATGGGAGTCAACAATCTTGTCGATATTTTTGATGAAAAGTACTATCGCCACTTGAGCGGTGGTATTTTGGAGGCCTTCGGAAAATTATTCTTTAAAGATTTACAGGTGTATCTGTATCCAATGAAAAACCCGGATACCGGCCAGGTCATGACCAGCAACAATGTAAAGGTGCATCCAAGGATGAAGGAGCTTTACAAATTCTTCAAGTATAACGGTAAGGTCATGGACATTATAGACTATGAACCGGATATCATGGATATTTTCTCTAGGGACGTACTGAGAAAAATCATGAACGGTGAAGACGGATGGGAAAAAATGCTGCCAGAAGGTATTGCAGAAATCATCAAGGAGAAAAACCTATTCAACAAAAAAGAACTTTCGAAACCGGAAGAAATTGAAAAGGAAATAGAAAAAAAATAACCCCCTATACGGGGGTTTTTTTAGTCCAATAACTGGGCGGCGTGGTCTTTGGTCTTTACCTTGTCGATAACCTTGGTCACTTTACCTTCCTCATTGATTACAAACGTCTTTCTGTGAATACCGTCATATTCCCGTCCCATAAATTTTTTTGGACCCCACACCCCAAATATATTCAGGACCGTGTGGTCCTCATCGGCCAAGAGCGGAAATGGAAAATCATACTTGTTCTTAAAGTTAGATTGTTGTTTCTGGGAGTCGGCACTAACACCAAGCAAGTCATAACCAGCATCTTGAAGAGCTTTATAATTATCCCTTAAGTTACATGCTTCGGCAGTACAGCCCGGGGTATTTGCCTTGGGATAGAAAAAAACAATCAATTTCTTTCCGCTATAATCGGATAAATTAATAGTATTGCCGTCTTGATCTTTGGCTGAAAATTGAGGGACCTTATCCCCTTCCTTTAGTGTTTTCATAGTCAATTATCTTATATTTTGTTCAATATTATTTTTATAAAATTAAACAAAAATGACGAAGGCAGAAAAGGTATCTTTCGCTATTTCAAAATTACAGGAACTATATCCCACCATTCCCGTTCCTCTGGAACATAAGGATCCGTACACCCTTTTGATCGCGGTCCTCATGTCCGCCCAAAGTACGGATGTTAGGGTCAATCAAATTACCCCCCTACTCTTTGAAAAAGCGGACAATCCTTTTGATATGGTAAAACTGAGCGTGGAGGAAATTAGGGAAATCATTAAACCCGTTGGGCTGTCACCCATGAAATCCAAAGGAATACATGGACTGTCAAAAATCTTGATTGAAAAATACAACGGGGGGGTTCCTAAGGAAATCGAATTATTGGAAGAACTTCCGGCCGTAGGTCACAAAACCGCCAGTGTGGTGGTTTCACAGGCATTTGGTATACCAGCATTTCCAGTAGATACGCACATCCATAGGTTGATGTACCGATGGGGCTTTTCAAACGGAAAAAATGTCGTGCAAACGGAAAAGGACGCCAAAAGGTTGTTTCCCAAGCCATTATGGAACGACCTACATCTACAGATTATTTGGTACGGCAGGGATTACTCGCCGGCCAGAGGTTGGGATCTTGAGAAGGATATCATCACCAAAACGATTGGAAGGAAATCCGTCATCGATGAATACTTACATAAAAAAAAGACCCGCTAAGCGGGTCTGTATTCTAGTTTAAATAAGTTTCGAACTCCAAGTCCTTGTACTTTACATCGTACAAAGCCTTTGAAAAACTCAACAAAAAGTTGATCGTTTTTGGGCAAACTTTTTTAAACTCAGTTCTTTCCTGATAATTAGAGTAAATTTTTTCCATATTTCCATTGTTGTTACATTAATTTAACGCAACTAAAATGGAAATATTGTTCAGCTATTCTTGAGTAGGATTAATTCGTTAGAACAATATTGTGTTTTTCGATTATTTTTCTAAGGTTGATCAGGGCATATCGCATTCTCCCCAGTGCCGTATTGATACTAACCCCAGTGTTTTCGGAAATTTCCTTGAAGCTCATATCCTTGTAGATACGCATAATCAAAACTTCTTTTTGATCATCCGGTAATTCTTCGATCAGTTCCCTTAAATCCGTATCAATTTGATCTTTGATCAACTGCTTTTCGGCATTCAATTTGTCATCACCTATTACAGAAAAGATATTGAAATCCTCATTCCCCTCAAACATTGGCATCCTTTTATTTTTCCTAAAGTGGTCTATAATAAGGTTATGCGCAATTCTCATTACCCAAGGTAAGAACTTGCCCTCTTCACTGTAGTTTCCTTTTTTAAGGGTTTTGATAACCTTGATAAAGGTATCCTGGAAAATATCCTCGGTTATATCCCTATCCAATACTTTGGAATAAATAAAGCTTGTAATACGTTGATTATGTCTGTGGATAAGGATTTCCAATGCTTTCTCATCGCCGCTGATATAATCTCTTACTAGTTCTGAATCTTCAATCTGTAATTCCATATTAGTTACTTTCATTAGGTGACAGGGTGGGGATCCTGATTTGGTTATTAATTAATTGTAATTAGTCGTTCAATTCTGATATAAAACTAGATAAATCACACCCTGTAGGAAAAAGTATGTTGTAAAACCGCCTTTTTCTGATGTGAAAACATGGAAACTTATTTTCTATACAATAAATACACATTTTAATAGTTACTTACGCCATTTAAAAAAGGCTATGTAAATACCTGGATGTGGTAAACCTCCGCTAGTAGTACCTTAATCGATAAAACACAAAACCCCGGGAAATGCTTTCCCGGGGTTCCTGTAGTATGGTAGAAGATACAACTAGTTCAAATTACTTTCAAATTGTATGCCTTTGGCTTCCGTTATATTGAGTGATTTTGAATAATCCAGTAGAAACTTGATCGTTTCAGGTTTCGCGGATACTTTTTTAGAAGTGTTTTCTGTAGTCTGGTAAATTTTTTCCATATTCTTCCGTTTTGGTTACATCTAAAAAACGCCAACGGAACCAATATAGTAGATCCACTCGACCTGTTACCAATTAATTCGTTAAAACTATACTATTGGCTTCTACAAGCTTCCTAAGGTTGATCAACGCGTAGCGCATCCTGCCCAGAGCCGTGTTGATACTTACACCCGTATTTTCAGAAATTTCCTTAAAACTCATATCCTTAAATAGACGCATATGCAAAACTTGTTGTTGGTCCTCGGGAAGTTCCTTTATCATTCTTAACAGATCCGTATCGATCTGCTCCTTGATCAATTGCTTTTCGGCATTTAATTTTTCGTCACCCATCAACGAAAAAATGTTGAACGAATCCGTTCCATCGCACATGGGCATTCTATTGCTTTTTCTAAAATGGTCTATAATTAGATTGTGGGCAATACGCATTACCCAAGGCAAAAATTTACCTTCTTCATTATAAGCACCTCGCTTGAGTGTGCGTATGACTTTCATAAAGGTATCCTGAAAAATATCTTCGGTGAGTTCCCGGTCCCCTACTTTGGAATAGATGAAACCTGTCAAACGTGCGTTGTGACGGTTGATTAGAACCTCAATGGCCCTTTCATTACCGTTCATGTAATCCTTAACCAAATGGGAATCTTCAAGTTCCTGTATCATAAGCCTTACTTTTGTGGGTTAAATTGGGGGTCCGAAAGCCCATGGGGCAAGCGGATTTTTACATCATTTTTAACTTCAAAAGTAATTTTAGGCTATAGGCACTTGTTTTTAATTGAAGTTCAAATATATAAAAAAATAAATACTCCAAAAAAAATGTGAAAAACTACTCGATGAAATGAGATTTGTGGCATTTGGATTTTTAGCTAAACTCCATAGTGTATCTTTGCAATTTTATTGAATGCTATGACTACACTATCCCAGGTTGACCCTAAAAAAAACATAATTATAAAGGGTGCTAAATTGCACAATCTTAAGAATGTCGATGTTGTAATTCCCAGGAACAAATTGGTAGTTATAACAGGCTTATCGGGTTCCGGTAAGTCGAGCTTGGCCTTTGATACGCTTTTTGCCGAGGGGCAACGAAGGTATGTAGAAAGCCTTTCCTCCTACGCTAGGCAATTCCTTGGGAAATTGGACAAACCCAAAGTCGATTATATAAAAGGCATTGCCCCGGCCATAGCCATTGAGCAAAAGGTAAACTCAACGAATCCTCGATCGACCGTTGGCACTACTACCGAAATTTACGATTACATAAAGCTGCTCTACGCCCGAATTGGGAAAACCTTTTCGCCCATATCAGGTAATGAGGTAAAGAAGAATACCGTATCCGATGTTATTGAATACGTTAAGAACTTTGAAACCGATACAAAATTATTGCTCTTGGCCCCCATAAAAATTAGGGAGGACAGGAATTCTGTAAAATCGCTCCAGTTATTTTCCAAGCAAGGATATGCCCGAATAAAATACCAAGGCAAGATAATTCGAATAGATCAGGCACCTGCCGATATTGGAAAGGAATTTGACCTAGTGGTAGATCGAATCATAACCAAGGACGATGAAGATTTTTATAACCGATTGGCAAATGCCGTGGACAACGCTTTTTTTGAAGGGAAAGGGCAGTGTATCATTGAAGAGATGGAAAATTCGAAGCAACGCCTATTCAGCAATAAGTTTGAACTGGACGGCATGACATTTCTAGAACCGAACGTACATCTTTTCAGTTTCAACAATCCCTATGGGGCCTGTCCTAAATGTGAAGGGTATGGCGATGTTATCGGTATCGATGAAGACCTCGTAATACCCAATACGGCACTTTCCATTTATGAAAATGCCGTTTTTCCATGGCGGGGCGAAAGCATGGGCTGGTACCGCGACCAGTTGGTGAACAGTGCCTATAAATTCGATTTTCCCATTCACAAACCCTGGTTTGAACTATCGGAAGAACAACAAAAATTGGTCTGGGACGGGAACAAGCATTTCATCGGCCTTCATAAATTCTTTGAAACACTGGAGGAAAAAAGTTATAAAATCCAGAACAGGGTGATGCTTTCCCGTTACCGCGGCAAGACAAAATGCAATGTTTGCAATGGGAAAAGGCTAAGGCCGGAGACGGAATATGTGAAAATTGGCGGCAAGTCCATTTCGGATTTGGTGGGACTGCCCCTTGAGCGATTGATACCATTTTTTAGTGATTTGGAACTTTCTCAACATGATGCCAAAATAGCCGACAGGCTATTAAAGGAAATCAATACCCGTTTGGGGTTCTTGGACAAAGTAGGACTTAATTACCTAACCCTGAATAGAAAGTCCAATACCTTATCCGGTGGGGAGAGCCAGCGGATAAATCTGGCCACTTCCTTGGGGAGTAGCCTGGTAGGTTCCATGTACATTTTGGATGAACCCAGTATTGGGCTTCACCCCAAGGATACGGAAAACCTAATCGAAGTATTGCTGTCCCTAAGGAATTTGGGCAATACGGTCATCGTTGTGGAACATGACGAAGATATCATGAAAGCTGCAGACGAGGTAATCGATATTGGCCCGGAAGCCGGTACCCATGGCGGAAACATCGTAGCCCAAGGCACCATGGAGGATATCCTAAATTCCACCTCCCTAACTGCCAGTTATTTGAACGGTACCAAAGAAATAAAGGTCCCCATCGAAAGAAGGACTTCCAAAAACCATATAGAAATTATTGGGTGCAGAGCCAATAACCTTAAAAACATGAACGTGACCTTTCCCTTGGATATGCTTACCGTGGTCACGGGGGTATCGGGCAGTGGAAAGAGCACCTTGGTAAAAAAGCTGTTGTATCCCATAATCCTTAAGGAAACGGGAGGTTATGGTGAGAAAGCAGGCCAGTTCAGTTCCGTCAACGGAAAATATAAGCATATTAAACATGTGGAGTTCGTGGACCAGAACCCCATCGGGCGCTCCTCCCGCTCCAATCCGGTTACCTATATAAAGGCCTATGATGAAATACGAAACCTTTTTGCGGGCCAAAAACTGAGCAAGATCAGGAATTATCAAGCGAAACACTTTTCCTTTAATGTGGATGGAGGCCGATGCGAAAAGTGCAAGGGAGAAGGTGAAATCACCGTAGAGATGCAGTTCATGGCCGATGTACATCTGGAATGCGATACCTGCAACGGAAAACGGTTTAAAAAGGACGTATTGGAGGTCACCTTCAACGATAGGAATATTGATGATGTTCTCAATATGACCATTGACGATGCCATCGCTTTTTTTGAAATTGGGTTACAAAATAAGATTGTTGCCAAACTTAAACCTTTACAGGATGTGGGCTTGGGCTATGTAACCTTAGGGCAATCCTCCTCTACCCTATCCGGTGGTGAGGCACAACGTATCAAATTGGCTAGCTTTTTGGTAAAAGGTGCTACAAAGGACAAGGCACTTTTTATATTCGACGAACCCACGACCGGACTCCATTTTCACGACATCCAAAAACTCTTGAAATCCTTCAACGCCTTGATAAAGAAAGGACACTCAATTGTAGTAATTGAGCATAACATTGACCTTATTAAATGTGCCGATTATATAATCGACCTAGGCCCCGGTGGCGGCGAAAACGGGGGATATCTTTTGGCAGAGGGCACCCCTGAGGAAGTGGCAAAAAACTCCAAATCTTTTACGGCGAAATATCTTCAGGTAAAGCTATAATCCCTTTAGTATAGAAATTTAGGGGAGTTAATTATTTTTTAATATTCTGTTTATAAATACTTTATATGGATTGAGAAATTTTTGGCACGCTGTTTGTTTTATATCAGGCGAGTGCAAATAGTTGCACTTAGAATTTAAAACCTTATATCATGAAAAATTTTGTACTCCTTTTTGCGGCGGTAATTTTGGGCACTACAGGTGTCTTGGCCAAAAGTACAGTAGAAGATAAGGTTGCAACGCGCAATGCTTATAGGTACAACAACTCATTTATTTTTGTTGAAAATGGCATTACGTTTTCAGTATATCCAGATGGGGAGTTCGATTTCTACATTGAGGATTATGTTACTGGAAGAAGAAATGGAATAACCTTCAACTCAGGATATGATTATAGCCCTTACGCACAGTATGATGATTACGGTGCGGTGATTCAAGTGGAAAACGTTCCTATTTATTACGACTATTATGGTAGGGTTACCCAAATAGGCGACGTGGATATTAGATATAGAAACAATAGGGTACGCAGCGTTGGTGGGATGTTCGTTTTCTATGATAACAGGGGATTTTACGATTACCATACCGGATTCATAAACATCTATAACAGACATTATGTATACCGACCATTCCATGGATTTTTCGTAAGACCGGCCATAGGATTCGCCTTGGTTTTCAACAGACCTTACAGAAGGTTCTACACGCCAATTAGATACACCTATTACAGACCTTACAGATTCAACACCCGTAGGGCTTATGTAGAGATCGGTAGGGAGCACAGGTACAATCAAGTAAGGCGCGAGCGGGCCAGTATTTATAGAAATGACAATAGAGTGGCGGTTAGGGAGAACTCCTACAGAGGTAATAAGGGCGTGACCTATAGAAACAATAACAGCGTCCGTTCCAATACCAATACGGCTAGAAGAAGTGATGATTTTAAATCTGGTAGAAGTGTAGCTTCAAGAAACAACGGACGAAATTATGACAATACCGTTAGAAGGTCGTCTACCGTGAACAGAAGCAGTGCCACAACGGTAAACCGAGGTAGTAACAATACGGTCAGAGGTAACGAAAAAAGAAAAGTAGTATCCACTAGGGAAGTAACCAGAACCCCAAGAAGTACTACGGTTAAAAGAAGTACCACTACCTATAATGCACCTGTCAAAAGAAGTACGGTGAACCGTGGTAGCGATCGTGGAACCGTAACCCAGAGAACCGTTAAAAGGACCGTTTCCAAAACTCCTTCTAACGATAGGAGCACGGTAAGCAGATCTACAAGGTCGGTGAATAAAGCACCGTCCCGAGGTACTACCAGAAGTAGCAATTCAAGATCAGCTTCTCGAAGGAATTATGAATAATTAAAGATAGTTTTTAGGTTGGTTAGTTGTTTAGCCCTGTAGCAAATTCGTTTGCTGCGGGGCTTTTTTTTGCTGATAGGAATTTCTTTGACATATTTTAATCCAATTTAATTTTATACAAATTGCAATTAGACTACATATTTCACCATGTGCATCAATCTATTTGATCAAAACCTGGTAGCTTCCCAAAAACCTAATTCCATAAGTAGATTGAAAAAAATACATCCAAAGTTGATCCGGCAATTATTACTGCTAATATTGATTCTTTTTTTTGGCTGGCTCATATTCGACTCCATGTTACCCTATATTTCGGGGGTTTTGGGAGCACTTACGTTGTATGTCATCCTAAGAAAATGGATGAAAAGACTCCAAAAGACCCGATTGGGAAAAAGGTGGTCCGCAATTATTCTGATTACTTTGGCCAGCATTGGCATCTGCATCCCATTATCCGGTGCCATTTATATGCTAGGATTTAAAATTGGTAACTTGGCCGATAAATCGGAACAAGTTATCAGTGCTTTTAAGGAACAAGTCTTCGTATTGGAAAAGCATTTAGGTTATGATATTTCAAATGCCATTGACCCGCAACAGGCATCGGGGTGGGTTACTGACAACTTTTCGGGCTTTGCAAGTGGTACCCTTAACATAGTTGTTTCCATTGGGGTACTTTTGATCATCTTATATTACATGCTCATAGGTCCAAAGGAAATGAGGGATTCCTTAATGGAATATATTCCGTTGAGCAATAAAACATTGGTTACCCTGGGAAATGAAATAGACAAGGTGGTCCGTTCCAACGCAATAGCAATACCTTTGGTAGCAATTGCACAAGGAATTATCGCTCTTATAGGCTTTTTTATTTTCGACATTGATAATCCGTGGTTTTGGTTCGTAATCGTCACCATAGGATCCATGATACCTTTTATTGGGACCTTTGTCGGGATTTTTCCGGTATTCGTTTTGAGTCTGGCCAGTGGAAACGACTTTCAGGCGTGGGGAATTTTTATTTACGGAATGGTCGTGGTAGGTTCTACTGACAACCTTATTCGGCTTTTGTTACTTCAAAAATTGGATAGCATCCATCCATTGATAACCCTTATTGGTGTACTTCTGGGGATACCCCTTTTTGGATTTGTAGGACTAATTTTTGGTCCCTTAATTGTAAACCTATTTTTAGTTTTGCTTAAAGTTTATAAAGAGCAGTACGGTTTACGAAAATCGGAAGAATCACGTCAAATATAAATTATTTTCTACCCAAATATCTATGCAAAACGGCATGAATATCTTCTGAAATTCGGAATTTATAAAGTATCAATAAATAAACCACCGAAATTAAAATACTTTTGACCCCTATATTTAAGATGGGGTGAAATGAAAACGGTATCGCGGAAAAAACAAGCGCCAACCCTAGTACCAACAAAAGGACTTTTAAAGTTTCCTTTGTGAAAGGCTGAAGACCAAACTTGGTTTTCACGTAGTACAACTTCAATGAGTTGTAAATAAAAAACGCCGAAAAACTGGCAATGGCAGCTCCCTGCAGCCCAAATTTTGGTATCAACCAAAGATTGAAACCTATCGCCAAAATGGCCAATAAAACACCAAAAAACAACACGGATGTATAGTATTTGGAATTGAACAATATAGAGTTATTGTTGCCCAACAAGGAATCATAGACTTTTACCAAACCTATCCAAAACACAATGATATATCCCTCACTATAATCCGATGGCAAAAGTTTGTACAGATCCTGTAAATTCAGCAGTATTAAAATCAGCAGCAAGGATGAAACTATGAATAAGGTCAGGGAGCTTTTCCGATACAATCCTCCAAGCGACTTCATATCATTGGCGTTGATATATTCGGCCGTCATGGGGTAGGTTATTTGATGCATCGCCCTACTGGGTACGGCAATTACGGTAGCCATAAAGCCTGCAACGGCATAAAAGGCCACGTTTTCAATGGGCAAATAATTGTTGAGCATGACCTTGTCCACCTCCATAAGTACAATGGCGGTAGACCCTCCCAAGATTATCAAGGCACTGTATTGAAGGATTTCCCGCCAATTGGAAGGTAGTACAGCCGTCAATTTTGGAAACCGAAGTCGGTACGCATACAACTTCATGATAGCCACTCTCAAAATGTAAAACCCCACCAAGGCATTGATGAATTGGGGCACATCCAGTACCTGCAACCAAAGGAGAACCAGTAAAAGGCTCTGCCCTATCCTACAAAAAATCTCTTTCATGAAATTTCCAAAAATCGACTTCATCCGGATTCTGGCCCATGCGTAGAAAACCTCAAAATAGGCCATGGAAATTCCGATCAGGAATATTTGCCAAACATAGTCCCGCACAACCGGGTTTTCATTTGATAGCAATTTCCCAATGGCCTCATTGGCAAAAAAACTGATTACACCTATAGGAACGATAAAGAGCAACGGTAGAAAAAGCATCATGCCCAAAAATTGGTCCTGCTCCTTTTCGGTATTAAAACTACTGTAAAACTTTACAAGGCTATTGGGCACTCCAAAGGCCAAGATAGGCATAAGAACCCCGGATACGGACAAAATCAATTGAACCAGACCATAATGTTCCGGCTGCATAAAATTAGTATATAGAAATAGCGTATTTACCGCACCAATGGCAAATCCAAGGTAGGTAACCATGGTATTGCTCAAGGATTGTTTTAGTACGATGCCCATGCTAAATATAATCTGCCAATTGCCTCGTTAGTTCACGCCTGCTGTAGCGCTCAATATTCGTAGCCGATGATTTTAATGAATTATTCTGAAACTGCTGAAACCAGTTTAAAAGTACCATCTTAAGCTCCGACTCCTGGGTGTGGTTAAAAACCTCGCCCGATGTCGTTTCCAATATCATTTCCGCTACTTCCCAATTTTCAGGCCCAATACCCAAAATAGGCCTTCCTGAACGTACATATTCAAAGAATTTTCCAGGAATGATTCCTTTTGTTTCCTCGGAATCGATTTCCACCAATAATAATACTTGTGATTTTTGCTGATATAAAACCGCCTCCTCATGTGGTACATAGCCAATGATGATGACATATTCATTTAAACCAAATTCGTTCAGGGAATCCAGGATGTCCTGCCCCACGACGCCCACAAAATTTAATTGTAGGGATTCTTTGAATTCCGGATTTTCGCGCACCAATTCACCCAACACCTTCCATAATTTACATGGGTTTCGTTTGGTAAGCATAGATCCAATATGGGCTATGGTAAACTTTTCATCCAAGGTAACGGGCTTTCTTTCCCCCATGTCATAACCATTGGTGATTACTTTGATGGGTTTTGGGGTAAGGCCCTGGAATTCTTGCTTCGTGGTCTTGCTTGTAACCACGATTTTATCGGCAGTATTCAAGACCTTTCGCTCAAGTTCCTTATGCTTTTTTTGTGCCGATGTCGTTAGCTTCAGTTTTTTATGATAGCCAATAGAGGTCCAGGGATCCCTAAAGTCGGCTATCCATTGCAGCCCCAATTGCTCCTTTAATTTAAGTCCGATAAGATGTACACTGTGCGGGGGTCCGGTAGTAATAATGGTTTCTATCCCTTCCTCCTTCAAAATAGGACCCAATAATTTAACGGACGGATTCACCCAAAATTTTCGGGCATCGGGAATAAAAAGATTTCCCCGTATCCAAAGCATGATCCGTTCCAATACGGACTGATTCTTCTCGGAAATGACCCCGGAACTTATCCGTTGGGTCTTCCTGCCGGATATCAATTTTGAGAGTCCATAGGGTTCGAAGATTTTATGTTTTATGATTTTAATATCGATTGGAACATCCGCAAGCAGGGATGCATCCATTAAAGGATAATGTGGATTTTTGGGAATGTAAACCACCGGCTCCACACCAAAATCCCGAAAATAGGATACAAACTTTAACCATCGTTGTACTCCGGGGCCGCCTGCCGGGGGCCAGTAATACGTGATGACCAAAGCGCGTTTCATTGGGAAGTTTCTCCTTTTTTGGTTCTCCAAAAAGAATATCCAATGCCACCCAAAAGCACCAAACCAAGGAGAATGGTACTTGCCAAGGCAATCGTGCTACCTTGTTCTACGACTTCCGGCTCAAACTTAAATTCAATGGTATGTTTTCCCTCGGGTACACGCATGGACCTTAACACATAGTTTACCTTAAAATGGTCGGTGCGTTGTCCATCCAAATAGGCGTTCCAACCTTGTGGGTAGTGCATTTCACTAAAAACCGCGACTCCCGCATTAGGATTGTAGGAACTGTAGGTCAGATGATTGGGCTCATAATCCGTCAATTGAATAGTGGCGGTGGAATCCACTTGAAAATCAAGACGATTGATATTGTTTACTTTTTCGGAATTATAGACTGCGACGTTCTTTGTGTCCAGACTATCCAAAGCGAGTATCTCCTCGTTGGCAGATTCTACGGGCTTTAGCTTTCTAACAAACCAAGCATTTCCATTGGCATCTGGATTTTGAATGGGAAATATGTTGCCTTCCTGATCTTGCCGAATCACATATTTAACGTTCAACATATTGAATACGGAAAGATTCCCCTTGTAGATATGGAATTCATACAAGTCCTGTATACCGGCAGGTTTGGCCGCATGGTATCCCGTAATGCTTTGATGGAAATAGGCCGTTTTTGCCGAATCAAAACCATCGGTTTGATCAAAAACCCTATATACCCCATCGTCTTCCATAATCAGCTTATCCGCTTCCGAAGCCTGAAACGGCTCCAGCATCCTCCGTTTGGCCACAAAATTATCGGCGTTCACATACCTAAGGTTCACCCCTACCAAATCAAATACCACGAGCATTCCGATACCCAATACGACCCAATTCTCCTTGAGTTTCCCTTTGAGGTACAACCAGACCAAGCTAGCGGTTATCAACACGTAAATCAATGACCGAATAAGATCGTTCGTGTACACTGCCTTACGGTCCAGTCGCAACATTTCAGGAAGTTCCTCTAAACCGGTCATGCGCAACCGTTCGTCCGAAGGCCCCGTAAAATCGAACATTCCCTTGACAAGGAACAACAAGACTCCTAGAGTCAAAACTACCGCTCCGGCATATTTTAAGGAATTCAACTTATCCGAGGGAGGGACTTTAGGTGAAAATATCTTTTTCAAGGCCAAGATGGCCAAGAGGGGCGCACATAATTCCAATACGACCTGGATGGAGGAAACCGCCCTAAACTTATCGTACAGCGGAAAATAATCGATCATGAAGTTTGTGAGTCCGCTGAAATTCTTTCCCCAGGAAAGCATCAACGACATCAACACCCCGAACAACAACCACCACTTATGTTTTCCCTTGACCAAGAACAATCCCAAAATAAACAGGAAAAATATAATGGCCCCAATGTAGGCAGGACCGGATGTCCCGGGTTGTTCTCCCCAATAAAGAGGTAGTCCGCTAACAAAATCCAAGGCACTGGACCTGGGCAGTCCTTTGTCTATCAAATAGTTGAAGGATTTTGAGTCCTCACCTAGGTTTTCCTGACTTGCCCCACCAAATAGCCGGGGAACGAACAAGTTTAAGGATTCCGTAATTCCATAACTCCATTGCGTGATGTACTCCTTGCTCAATCCATCCGTGCTCGCCTTTGGGGAACCATCAGGATTAATGGTCAGTTCACTTTTGCCCCTGGTACTCCAATCTGCATATTCCTTCGTGGCCAGAAGGCTTGTGGCATTTGCGGCAATACCCAATGCGACAGCCGCTACCAAAATTCCAACCGAGATAACATAGTGTTTTAATTCCTTTCGTTTGATGGCATCGACCAAATACGCTATCCCCAAAACCAGTACCAGCAACATGAAATAATAGGTCATTTGGTAGTGGTTGGCCACAATTTCTAATGCCATTCCCAAGGCCGCCAGTAAAAATCCGGATAGGTATTTCTTTCTAAATACCAACACGATACCCGCCAAAAGAATGGGCAAATATCCCAATGCATGGGCCTTTGCATTGTGTCCCGCTCCAATAATAATGATCAAATAGCTCGAAAAGCCAAAGGCCAAAGCCCCTACAATGGCCAGTTTATAATCGACCTTCAAACAACAGAGAAGAATATAAAATCCGATAAAATAAAGAAATAGATAATCTGCGGGCCTTGGTAAAAATCGGATGGCCCGATCCAATTCCTTGACGTAATTGTGGGGATAGTTTGCCCCCAACTGATACGTGGGCATGCCCCCAAAAGCACTGTTGGTCCAGTAAGGCTCTGTTTCCGTTCTTTTCCTGAAATCGTTTTGTTCTTTGGCCATGCCCGTGTACTGGGCAATGTCATTCTGAAAAATTACCTTTCCCTGAAGTACTGGATGAAAGTAGGCCAGTGCGGCGATGATAAGGAATACGGTGACAAAAAAATGGGTAATAAAGAATTTTAGACCTTTCTTCATGTTCCGGTGGTTGGTTAGACAAAGATAACTAGTCTATTTCTTCAAAATCGATATATTCCCCAACTTTTTCGGAATTGCTCCTTTTCTTGGCCGACTTTTTTTTGATGATAACGTCACCTACTTGCTCCTCTTGCTGATTGGATTCTGGCTGGAATCCTTCAAAGGTCTTCCTAAAATGCGACTCGGTCTTTTTAGCCGCGTAATTCAATATTTTAGGCGCGAACATCCTTGCCAAAATTTTCAGCAGGTAGTACACCAATAGAATTACCAGGATTGTTTTTAAAAATGCCATTTATTTGGATTGCTACATATCAAAAATACAATTATCACGTTGTATAACTAGATTCAAAGTATTAAAATAATTATAAAGTCGTTTCCATGGGCAAGCCCTTTAGTAGCAAAAGAATCCTATTACAACTACTGGTTTTATTGATTGTGCCTTTGTCCGTCCTGGCCCAATATACGGATGTTATAAATTCTAACAGGCCTGGACTTTCCGTAAGTGCTTATGCTGTGGGAAGAAATGTTGTGCAGCTGGAAATGGGTCTATTTTATGAACAGAGCGACCATACACTGTTGAACACGCAATCCGATTCTTGGGGATCAAACTTTTCATTGCGATACGGATTGTTGTTTGAGCGTTTGGAACTAAACTATGAAGGTACTTTTCAAGATCAGGATATTATATATGAATTCTTTGACCTTAAGGCCAAGAGAAGGGATTTTTCCAGGAATAGATTGGGTCTTAAGTATTTAATCTACGACCCGTATAAAAATCCGGAGCGGAACAAACCCAATCTTTACAGTTGGCGCGCCAACCATAAGTTCCAGTTTAAAAACTTGTTGCCTGCCGTCTCCCTGTATGCGGGAGCCAATTTTGTTTTGGGCGACAATCCCTACTATCCGGGAGAACCCACCTTTTCGCCGCGGGTCATGTTGGCCACCCAAAGCAGGATGACGCCAAGAATGGTCATGATCACCAATACGGCTTATGATAGAATTGGAACCGATGACCCAGAATTGAGTTATATAATTTCCTTCTCACATGCCTTTAGAAACCCCAAATGGAGTACCTTTTTGGAACATCAGGGAATACAAAGCGATCGCTATTCAGATTTATTATTACGTGGAGGGGTTGCCTATTTGTTCAATGAGCAACTTCAAGTAGATATGGGACTAGGGGCAAGTTTTAAAAATACACCGTCCCGTGTTTTTGTGAATATAGGGGGGTCCTATAGGTTTGACTTCCACAAAGATAAATTGGTCCCCATCGAAGACCAAAAGTCCAATGAAAATGGGGGTGCCATCAAGAAAAACTCCATGAAAAAGGAGAAACGAAAAGATAGAAAATCCCGGGGAAGCGGTGCGGAAGACGTGGATTTGGGACCGTCCAAAAAGCAATTGAGAAAACTCAAAAAGGCCCAAAAAAAAGGAAATAGGGACGACAGCGAAATTGACTTCTAAATTTCGATACCCTTAGTACTTTTAACCTTTGCTTAATTTTTAGGTATTGATTAATATTCCTAATATTGATGCTTCTAAGAAGCGTCGATGATCACATTAAAAGAGGTTGCAAATACCAAGGAGCTAAAGAAGTTCGTAACCTTTCCTTTTTCGCTCTACAAGGGTTCCAAATATTGGGTTCCCCCTATTATAAAGGACGAACTTGACTCTTTTAACAAGGATATAAACCCCGTGTTCAAAGATGCGGATGCCCGATTTTTTCTAGCCTATAAAAATCATTCCATTGTTGGTAGGGTCGCCGCTATCATCAACCGATTGGAAATTGAGCAGCAACAGATCAAGAAAATGCGATTTGGTTGGTTCGATTTTATAGACGATCCCAATGTCTCCAAACTACTTTTGGAAAAAGTTGCGGAAATAGGAAGGGAAAATCAACTTGAATTTATGGAGGGACCGGTAGGTTTTTCCAATCTGGATAAAGTAGGAGTACTTGTGGAAGGTTTTGACCATATTGGCTCTATGGTCACTTGGTATAACCATCCCTATTATGAAAAGCATTACGCCAATTTTGGATTTGTAAAGGAGAAGGAGTACATGGAGAACAAATTCCCCGTTAGTAATGCAGATCCTGCACTCTTTACCAAACTTAATGACATTGTTAAAAAGAGGTATGGCCTAAAAGAAATGAACTTTAAAAGCACCAAGGAGGTTATGCCCTATGTGGACGAGATGTTCGACCTTTTTAACGAAACCTACGCAAAGCTTTCTTCCTTTGTTCCCATTACCGAAATACAAAAGGCCTATTTCAAAAAAAAATATATCAGTTTTATCAATCCGGAGTACATCAAATTTATTCTGGACAAAAATGACAAGGTAATTTCCTTTGCCATCGTAATGCCCTCTTATTCCAAGGCTTTGCAAAAAGCCAATGGCACATTGTTACCTTTTGGGATTTTTCATCTATTATCGGCAAAAAGGAACAGTAAGGATGCTATCTTTTATTTGATAGGCATCCACCCTGAATACCAGAACAAAGGTGTTACCGCCATCATATTCAATGAATATTACAAGGTATTCACGGAAAAAGGTATAAAAATGTGTTACAGAACTCCAGAGTTGGAAGAAAACATTGCCATAAAGCAAATGTGGAAGCACTTTAGCCCAGAGGTTTACAAAAGAAGAAGAACCTATAGAAAAAGCCTATAAAAAAGCCCAAACTTAATGTTTGGGCTTTATTTATTACTTATTGAAAAATCGAACGCTACTCTCCCATAGCCGCTGCAACCGCTGCGGATAATCTTTTATAGGTTCCGTTTTTCAATCGGTCCCTGATAGCGGAAAAAGCATCCAAAGTTTCGCTAATATCCTCCATGGTATGGGTTGCCGTTGGTATCAAACGCAACAAAATCAATCCTTTAGGAATAACTGGATATACGACAATAGAACAGAAAATACCGTAATTTTCCCTCAAATCCTTTACCAATGCCATCGCCTCTGGAATACTACCGTTCAAATATACAGGGGTGACACAGCTAGTAGTGGTCCCAATATCAAAACCTCGCTCCTTTAAACCATTTTGAAGGGCGTTAACGTTTTCCCACAACTTCGCCTTAAGCTCCGGCATGGTACGTAACATGTCCAAACGTTTTAAAGCTCCTTTCACATAAACCATGGGAAGGGATTTTGCGAACATTTGGGAACGCAAATTATATTTTAGGTAATCGATTATTTCTTGATCGGCCGCAACAAAAGCACCAATACCAGCCATGGATTTGGCAAATGTGGCCAGATACACATCTATTTGATCCTGAACACCTTGCTCCTCACCTGCACCTGCTCCGGTTTTGCCCAACGTTCCAAAACCATGGGCATCGTCTACCAATAACCTAAAGTTGAACTTCTTTTTTAACGCGACAATTTCCTTAAGAATCCCTTGTTCGCCCCGCATCCCAAAAACACCTTCGGAGATAACCAAAATACCTCCTCCTGTTTGGTCCGCCATTTTGGTGGCTCGCTCAAGGTTCTTTTCCAGACTCTCGGCATTGTTATGGGTAAACGTAAACCTTTTACCCATATGCAATCGAACACCATCGATAATACAGGCGTGGCAATCCACGTCATACACAATAATATCATCCTTTGTAACCAATGCATCGATAACCGACATAAACCCTTGGTAACCAAAATTAAGCAAGTAGGAAGCCTCTTTTTGGGAAAATTCTGCCAATTCCCGTTCCAATTGCTCGTGGTAGTCCGTATGACCACTCATCATACGTGCGCCCATTGGGTACGCCGCTCCGTGCTCCGTTGCTGCTTCACCATCTACCTTTTTTATTTCGGGTAGATTTGCAAGACCCAAATAATCGTTTATACTCCAGGTAATTACATCCTTTCCTTGGAACTTCATCCTATTGGAAATTGGACCTTCCAATTTAGGAAATACAAAATATCCCTCTGCTTGTGAAGCCCACTTACCTAACGGGCCCTTATTTTCTATGATTCTTTCAAATAAATCTCTCATCACCTAGTTTTGGTTCTGCCTGCAAAAGTAAAAATTTTTGGACAGCATTCACAAATAATTTATTGGCACCGCCAAAGGGTTTACTATACCTAGGTTAGTCACGAAATTAAAAGTTCGTCTTCGAAGAATGCCTCGTGGGCTTTCCCTAAGGTAGTTATGAATAAAAAAAAGCGGGCAAAAAGCCCGCTTTTGGTAGTATTCTTAAACCTCAGCTTACTTAATGAACTGGATTTCCTGTTTCGCTTCCACTGGATTGGCCTCCAAAAAGCCTTGGTCTTCCATCCACTGGTCACTGTAAATTTTACTCATATACCGTGAACCGTGATCTGGGAAGATAACAACGACTTTGCTGTTCGCATCAAAGGTGTTCAATTCATCCAGTTGTTTCACGGCCTGCATAACGGCTCCGCTAGTATACCCTACAAAAATGCCCTCCGTTCTGGAAATTTCCCTTGCGGTATGTGCACTTTCCGCATCGGTGACCTTTATAAATTCATCGATAATCTCAAAATCCGTGGCAGTTGGAATCAAATTTTTACCCAATCCTTCAATCCTGTACGGATAGATTTCATTGGTATCCAAGGTTCCCGTCTCGTGATATTTCTTTAAAACGGAACCATAGGCGTCTACTCCAATGATTTTGATATTCGGGTTTTGTTCCTTTAAATATCGGGCCGTACCGGAAATAGTACCACCCGTCCCACTGCAGGCCACCAAGTGCGTAATCTGTCCGGCTGTTTGTTCCCAAATTTCAGGACCTGTTGATCGATAGTGGGCCTCCATATTCAATTCATTAAAATACTGATTGATATATATGGAGTTCTTGGTTTCGTCATGCAAACGTTTCGCTACTTGGTAGTAGGACCTTGGATCATCCGCACTCACATGGGCAGGACAAACATACACTTCCGCACCCATGGAACGTAGCATATCGATTTTATCGGCAGAAGACTTAGAACTGACCGCCAGAATACATTTGTACCCCTTGATAATACTTACCATGGCAATACTAAAACCAGTATTCCCTGAAGTTGTCTCAATGATGGTACTGCCTTCCTTTAAAAGACCTTTCCTTTCGGCCTCTTCTATTATGTGGATTGCGATGCGGTCTTTGGAGGAGTGACCCGGATTGAATGCCTCAACTTTGGCATAAAAGTCACCTGTAAGATTCTCGGTAATTCTGTTAAGTTTCACCAAGGGTGTTTTCCCAATTAATTCTAAGATATTGTTATTAGCCTTTATCTTATTTTCCATAGGGGGATATGATTTTTATTTTTAGCAAATCAACGATTTGTTAAAATTTGCTACAAATCTACTATTTTTTTTCTACAGTACTATTTTTCCTTCCAAATCCAGCAAAAATGCATATTCCTTCGCAGCTTCCCTAAGTGCCTCGAACCTTCCAGAAGCCCCACCATGACCCGTTTCCATATTGATATCAAAAAATAAAAGGGTATCGTTTTTTTTCAATTCCCTTAATTTGGCGACCCACTTAGCAGGTTCAAAATATTGGACTTGGGAATCATGCAATCCTGTGGAAACATACAAATTGGGATAATGCTGGGCCTTTACATTGTCATACGGGGAATAGGATTTCATGTAGTTGTAGTATTCCAAATCATTCGGATTGCCCCATTCGTCGTACTCCCCGGTAGTAAGGGGAATGGAATCATCCAGCATTGTAGTGACCACATCCACAAAGGGTACGGAAGCAATTACCCCGTTGTAAAGCTCCGGCGCCATATTTATGACCGCCCCCATCAAAAGTCCGCCTGCGGAACCGCCCATGGCATATAGATGATCTGGACTGGTCATTTGCCTATCAATGAGATATTCGGAACAATCGATAAAATCCGTAAACGTATTCCTCTTTTTTAAAAGCTTTCCATCCTCATACCACTTCCTCCCCAAATACTCACCACCCCTTACATGGGCAATGGCATAGACAAAACCCCGGTCCAATAAACTCAGGCGTACGGTTGAAAAATAGGGGTCGATGGTGTAGCCGTAGGAACCATAGGCATATTGTAAAAGCGGGGTATTCTTGGTTAAAACCGTATCCTTATGGTATACCAAGGAAATAGGAATTTTTATCCCGTCCCTTGCCGTGGCCCAAAGACGTTCTTCAATATAATTGTCCTTATCGAAACCTCCTCCAAGCACCTCCTGTTCTTTCAGAACGGTCTCCTCTTTGGTGGCCATATTGAAATCGATTACAGAACTTGGAGTTCTCAATGAGTTATAACTATATCTTAAAATTTGGGTATCAAAATCCCTATTGTTGCCCACGTGGGCTGTATAAGTCTCACTTGAAAAAGGCAAGTAATAGGCATCCGAACCGTCCCAACGGACTATCCGAATCTGGTTGAGTCCGTTTTCCCTTTCGGAAAGGACATAGTAATCCTTGAAAATATCAACATCTTCCAATAGCACATCCTCCCTGTGCGGAATGAACTCTTGCCAATTCCTGGATTCCGTGCTATCCTCTCCCACCTTCATTAACTTAAAATTGGTAGCACCGTCCTTATTTGTCAGGATATAGAAAGAGTCCCCGTAATGAAAAATGGAATATTCCACGCCCCGCTCCCTTGGTGAAAAAATTTTAAGCCCTGCTTCCGGATTTTCCAAGGAGAGCATCTGAAACTCCGAGGTCAAGGTACTATGGGAACCTATTACAATATACTTTTTAGATTTTGTCTTGTACACAAAGGTGCTAAAAGTATCATCCTTCTCATGAAACACCAACTCATCCTTTGCTACGGGGGTTCCCAGAACGTGTTTGTATATTTTATCCGATCTTAGGGTAACCGGTTCCTTCTTGGTATAGTAAAAGGTTTTGTTATCGTTGGACCAAACACCGCCACCTGTGGTATTCTCTATTTTATCTGGATATATTTCACCTGTCTCGAGGTTCTTTACCTGAAGTGCATATTCCCTTCTTGAAACGGTATCCACACCAAAAATGGCCAAAGTATTATTGGGGCTGACCGCGATTCCGCCCAAACTAAAATATTCGAAACCTTCTGCCATCTCGTTCCCATTGAACATGATTTCTTCTTCGGAATCCAAGGTTTCCTTGAAACGGGAATAAATGGGATATTCACCCCCTACTTCATATCTGGTCTTGTACCAATATTCATCTAGCTTGTAGGGTACGGAGGCATCATCTTCCTTGATCCTGGTCTTCATTTCCTTAAAAAGTGCCTCTTGGAAAGCTTTGGTATGCGCCGTCATGGCATTGTAAAAGTCGTTTTCACTTTGCAAATAGGCCAAAACCTCAGGGTCTTCCCTCTCGTTAAGCCAGTAGTAATTATCGATTCTAACATCGTTATGGGCAACTAATTCCTTAGGTCGTTTTTTGGCTACCGGTGCATTGCGCTGTGTCATTCTGTTCTCTTTTCAATTTGAAGATGGTCGCAAAAATAGAACTTATTATTTGGAGCGTTTCTGTATGTTAGGCCGATTTTGGATCCGCAACGAATATGAACATTTTAGTACCTTTGAAATATAAACGAAAACAAAAAAATCAGCTATGTTCGGAGATTTGATGGGTATGATGGGCAAACTAAAGGAAACCCAAAAAAAAGTGGAAGAGACCAAAAAGCGGATGGACACGGTCCTTATCGATGAAAAATCTTCCGATGGGTCCGTTTCCGTAACTATCACCGCCAATAAGGAAATAAAAAAAATCGAAATTTCAGAAGAACTTTTGTCCGACAAGGAGCAGTTGGAGGATTTTCTAATCTTAACCCTGAACAAGGCCATTAAAAGGGCGACGAGCATAAACGAAACCGAATTGGCGGCTGTTGCCAAGGAAGGAATGCCCAATATTCCAGGAATGGATTCTTTGTTCAAGTAAACTACTGTTTGGCAGGCCTACATGGCACTCCCAAGAAATAGAGTTGTGATATCTAGACAAGACTTATCGTTGAACCTTATGGCGATGGCTTGAAAGTTTTCCAGTCCCTATTCTTTGAAATTACCTATCTTTAAAAGAAAGAATTGGTATGATCGAGGTTAAAAACAAGGATGATGAATTTTACCAGTTTGTGGTAAAATCTGCCACTGGAAAAGTGCTTTTGGAAAGTGTGGAATTCAAGGATTCCAAATCCTTGGAGCACACGCTTAACGAACTAAAGAATGTCAACCTTCCAACCAAAAGGTTTGAACGCAAAACGAATTTCGAGGGTAAATTTCTTTTCAATCTAAAAAACGATGAAGGAACCGTAATTGGTAGTAGTGGTTTTTACAACTCCGAAGCCGGTATGGAAAACGGCATCAAAAATCTACGAAACATCCTGGAACCGTAAAAGGGCCAATTTTAGATAACCTAGAAACGCCGTAAGGTTTCCAAAAAATAGTCGTGCATTTCATTGGTATAATCCATGTGCGTTACCATACGCAACTTTCCCTGCCCCATGCTTATGATATGGATATCCTTTTCCTGCAATTTGGAGTTGAAGTGGGCACTGGACATAAAATCCTCCTCAATTTCAAAAATGATGATGTTGGTTTCTATGGGTTCCACTTTCTTTATAAAGGACAGCTTCGTTAGTTCCTCACCAATTTCTGCCGCCTTTTGATGATCCTCTGAGAGTCGGTCAATATGATGGTCCAAAGCATAGATTCCCGCGGCGGCCAAAAATCCCGACTGGCGCATGCCCCCACCCAATATTTTTCGTATCCTTAAGGCATGGTAAATATGTTCCTTACTTCCCAGAAGTACGGAACCCACCGGACATCCCAAGCCTTTGCTCAAACACACACTGATGGTTTCAAAGAGGCCACCATACTGTTCTGGCGATTCATGTTGAGCCACCAAGGCGTTCCATAATCGGGCGCCATCCAAATGATAATGCAAACCGTGCTTTTCGCATACCGCCTTTATCTTCTTCAATTCCTCAATATCCCAACAGGCACCACCCCCTTTGTTCGTCGTGTTTTCAATACATACCAAGGAAGTCAACGGACTGTGATAAAAATCCGGCGGATTTATGGCCGATTCTACTTGTGCCGCCGTAACCATGCCCCGGTGTCCATCCAAGAGCCGACAGGAAACGCCGCTGTTAAAACTCACCCCTCCCCCTTCATAATTAAAAACATGGGCATATTTATCACAGATCAATTGCTCCCCGGGTTGGGTATGCAATTTTATGGCGGTCTGATTGGTCATGGTACCGCTCGGGAAGAAAAGGGCGGCCTCCATCCCGAACATTTTAGCCAATTTCTCCTCCAAAGCATTAACTGAAGGGTCATTTTTGAACACATCGTCCCCAACTTGGGCAGACATCATGGCATCCAGCATACCAGCGGTAGGTTTGGTGACCGTATCACTTATCAAATTTATTGTCATTACAGGAAGCTACTTTGAATTAATGAAAACAATCCATGCCAATGGGCGAACCATCCGGAATCTTTGGCGCAGCGACAACTTTAAATTCATCTGGGTGTTCGTAAAAATCAGTAATCCTACGGCTAATTTCCCCTTTGATAGCCGCATTTTCCATATTCATGGTATTCAATTTTTTGAGCTGCATGTTGGCAATCGCATTTACCTGTGGATGGACGGCATCACTCGCTGCCAAGTTCATCAGATGAAATAGCACCCTAAAATTGATATTTTGCTGAACCTCATTGCTATAGGGATTTTTCAGGTTCCTTCCAAAGGTATTGGAAACCACTTCGGCCAATACCTCTTCCAATCCAAGATTGTTTGGGTCCAACGCCTTTTGTTGGATCAATCTGGAAGCCCTTTCCGGATGCAGCAATAGTCCAAGGGTCATATCGGCGGCCGTTTCTGGAGCGGAAAGTGCGTCAAAGGTGACGCCCGTCTTGCCGTTAAAGGATTCCCGGGTACTTCCAAAACCAATGGCCCTGGGAGGGAACAAACTCAATTTCTCCTTTGGGATTGCAATTTCATCGGCATCCAAGGTCCTTAAAATTGCCTCTAAGGTTTGTTCCTGAGTTCGCTTATCTACAGGGGCAACGGTCAATTGGCCATCCCCCTTTACGGTATAGTTATAATCCAAACCGCCTATAATCTTTGTTGCCGCTTCTGTTTGATACCGATGGAAAAAATATAAGGGTGCAAACACATCTTCCAAAACGGAATTGGCCTCATTGGTGCGGATATTGTCTATAGAGAAGTTTGCAATAGCGGTCTCCCTGATCTTCAACATATCCAACAATTCATCGCTGATGGACTTTCCGTTGTCCCAAAGGTGAGCAAATACATGGGCCCCGCCTTGTGGACGCGCATCTTGATCGGATATGTACCGTAGACCATCCGAAGTTGCTTTTTCCAAAATTTCGTTCAACGCTTCCCGCTCGTTGGTACCTTTGGGAAAATCGCTGTAGGCATAGGCCACGATTACCTTGTCCCATTCCCCGATGCCCGTATCATACGCATTGGAAAAATCGATTTCACCATTTTTGACCGAAAACTGGGGATGTGGATAATCCATCACTGAAGCCCTTCCATTGGTGCTGGCGGCAAAGTTGTGCGAAAAGCCCAAAGTATGCCCTATTTCGTGTGCCGATAACTGACGGATTCTCGCCAAGGCCAAATCCAACATAGGCAGGTAATTATCGTCCCTTTCCTCAAAAGGCTTGTTCATCAAAGCCTGTGCTATCAAAAAATCCTGACGGATCCGTAAACTTCCCAAACTAACATGTCCTTTAATTATTTCACCGGTTCTGGGATCCGCTACGCTGGAACCATAGCTCCATCCCCTAGTAGATCTGTGCACCCATTGAATGACATTATAGCGAACATCCAAGGGATCCGCATCGTCCGGCAACATTTTTACCTGAAAAGCATCCTTATACCCAATGGCCTCAAATGCTTGGTTCCACCACCTGCCACCTTCCAAAAGGGCACTACGAACAGGTTCCGGGGTTCCGTTATCCAAATAATAGATTATAGGTTCTACCGCTTCACTGACCTCGGCATCGGGGTTTTTCTTTTCCAACCGATGCCTAGGGATAAACCTTTTTATCAAGGACTCCTCAACGGGAGTCGCATAATCGTAATAGGAAAAGGGATAGGCCCCTGACCTGGGGTCGAACTCGCGCTTTTCAAAATTGTCATCGGGGAGTTCCACAAATGAATGATGCTGGGCCACGGTAATCAATCCGGGGTTGGGCACCACACTTCTCACATAGCTTCCTTTGGGACTTCCCTTAAAGGTTAGGGTAATATCAAATTCAATATTTTTTGGAAAGGCCTTGGTGCGGTCCATCGCCATGGCACTTTTTTCCTTGTCCAGCGTATAACTTCCCTGATCGGTGCTTTGGAGTCTTTCCGTAACACCATGGGTATCCTGCACTAAAAACCCCGATATATCTATAATATATTTCCCATCTTTTTCCTCTTCAATGGGAAAACCATATAAAATGGATTTTGCAAAGGCCTGCTCCACGGATTTCTTTTCAAGGGCATTGTCCGTCAAGGCCCTAAACTTTAAATTAGGCTGTACCAAAAGGAGCTTGTTTCCGGCCTTCCTAAAAAAGACTACTTGTTCATTTCCCAATTGCCCCCTGTCCAAGCCAATATCATTGCTTCCGATGCCACTGCTTAAGGAAGAAACATATAGAAACTCCTTTTCCAATTGGGGTACCTCTAGATAAATTTTGTCGGTTTTGGAATCGTAATAGAAATCGAAAAGGCCTTCAAACTTTTGGAAATCCTTCTTTTTCTCTGAAAACTGACCAAAAACCGGTGATAGGGATAGTATGGCCAAAAACAGCCATAACGGGGATGCATTTTTCATTTATTAATGGGTATTGATTCTTAAAAATTACTGTTTACATCCAATAAGTCGCAAATGAATACGTGAAAAAAGCATCTTGGATGTTTGGTTTCAAAATTTAGTTAGGAGTTAAAAATAGATAATTTACGGCTAAATTCTTAACCGATGGTGTCCTAATTGGAGAAACACGTTTTTAAACAAAAAAGTCGCAGGATTTTTATAGAAAAGTAAATTTAAGCACCCTATTTATGTTGAAATACTAAGCGTTTTTTCTATAAAATTTTTTACCTTTTATGAAAACAAATTGTATGTCTAACGTTGAGAACCAAATTTTTTCCTCCTATCAGAGAAACCCTGATTTATATGACGAAATTTACGATAGCAAAGGAAACATAAAGGATATCTATCAAAAGCTTTTTGATATTTATGGCGGGCATTCCATCCAGGATTATATCAACCTTAACTCCAAGGCCAAAGCATCTTTTTTCAATCAGGGAATAACCTTTCAGGTATATGGTGAGGACAATGTTCAGGAAAAGATTTTTCCCTTCGACCTATTCCCAAGAATTATCGACCCGGAGGAGTGGGACATCATTGAAAGGGGATCAATTCAAAGAGCCAAGGCATTGAACCTTTTTCTGTGGGACATTTACCACGATAAGAATATATTAAAGGATAAGGTCGTTCCCTTGGAACTCATTACGTCTTCGGCCAATTACTTGGATCAAATGAACGGGCTCAATCCACCCGGTGGCATTTACAATCATATATCGGGAACCGATATCATTAAACACAAAGATGGCCAGTATTATGTTTTGGAGGACAATATTAGATGTCCGTCCGGAGTGAGCTACGTAATCTGCAACCGCACGGCCCTGAAACGGGCCCTCTTTGGGGTTTTTAACCATTACCAGACCTATACGGTTACGGACTACGCAGAAAACCTTTTGGAGCAATTGGAATCCGTAAAACCAAAAGGTGTAGATATCCCAAATTGCGTTGTAATTACCCCGGGCATGTATAATTCCGCTTTTTATGAACATTCCTACTTGGCAAAGACCATGGGGGTCGAACTTGTAGAAGGACGTGACCTGTTCGTGGAAAACGATTTTGTGTACATGAAAACCATCAAGGGACCTGAAAAAGTGGATGTCATCTACAGGCGAATTGACGATGCTTTTTTGGATCCATTGGAGTTTAGGCCGGATTCCGCTTTGGGCGTACCGGGCCTATTCGCCGCTTACAAAAAAGGGAACGTAACACTTGCAAACGCACCTGGCACGGGAGTCGCCGATGATAAAGCGGTTTATACCTATATGCCGGACATCATTAAATATTACCTGAAAGAGGAACCCATCCTAAACAATGTGCATACCTATCATTGTAGCAGACCGGACGAGTTGCAATATGTATTGGAAAATATAAAGGACCTGGTCGTAAAACCTGTGGACGAAGCAGGTGGTTATGGTATCTCCATAGGCAACAGGCTTACCCAACAGGAAATTGAGGAAGTACGAAAACAGGTAAAGGAAAATCCAAGAAAATATGTCGCCCAGCCCATCATGTCACTTTCCGTACATCCCACCTATATCGATGATTCCGAATCTTTTGAACAGCGTCATGTAGATCTAAGAACGTTTACCATTCTAGGCAAGGACAAGGAGTTCGTTTTAAAAGGCGGATTGACCCGCGTGGCGTTGAAAAAAGGAAATTTAATCGTGAACTCATCCCAAGGCGGCGGGTCAAAAGACACTTGGGTCTTAAAAAAATAAATACTACATGTTAGCAAGAGTAGCCAATAATCTTTTCTGGATGGGACGATACATTGAACGTTCCGAGCACATTGCGCGTTATATGAACGTCAATTATTTTTCGTCCCTGGACGCACCAAACCAAATTTCCCAGGACAGACAGTTTGTTCTTAGGTCGATGTTGTTTATGGTTGGGGAACCTGATAAGGATTCCAATGGAACACTGGTGGAGGAAGAGGTATTGTTCAAAATTGGCGTGGACCCCAGTTTTGTATCGTCCATTTTGAACAATGTAAAATATGCCAGGGAAAATGCCAACAGTGCACGGGACCTTATTTCTACGGAACTCTATGAATCCATCAACAAATTCTACCATTTTGTCCTAAATTATCCCAAAGAGGTTTTCGTAAGAAGCGGGCTCCATGATTTCACGACCAATGTGACGGAAATGAGCGCTATACTTAGGGGTAAAATTAGAGGTACGCTATTGCACGATTCCGTTTATGCCATCATCATGATGGGCGTAAATATTGAAAGGGCGACACAGATTACCCGTATGATCAATTCCAAATATAACGACGCATTATTGTCTCAGAGCGATTTTGAGGATGGTTTTCGGAAAAGTTTTGAATGGACCACACTACTGAAATGTGCGGAGTCCTATGACATGATGCGCAGGTACTATAAAAAACCGCCTACTAGCATATCCACCTTGGAATTCCTCATTTTGAACCCCAATTGCCCAAGGTCCGTCATGAATGCCCTGAACCAGTTTTACGAGCATGTGAAAATTCTAAACCCAGAAAGAAAATACAATAAGGAATCCACAGCGTTTCTGATTGGCCGCGTTCGATCCGAATATGAATTCAAATACATAGAGGAAATTGAAAAGGATATAAAATCCTTTATAGAAAGTATTCTCAAAAGTCTGGAGGAAATCAGCAATAAGGTAGACGAAGAGTTTTTCAACTATTAATGTCTACAAATAGGCTATTTTTACATCCAAGATGTGGAAAGAGCATACCATTCTGTACGAATCCAATACTACTTTTGAAAATGAGGTGGCCGAAGGGTATTGGCAATTCCTGATAATCCCCATGGAAAACGAGTTCCAAGAGATACTGGAATTCGATTTTTCAAACTCCACCCACTGTGTGAACCAATTATCAATAAACGGTTTTGGATTTAAAACCATTAAGGTGCACCCAAAAAAGGCGTTCAGCCAAATTTCCTTTAAAGCTACCTTTAGAGTACGTACTTCCCTGCTACAAATGCCCGAGCCAACGAAGTCCGAGGATATTCTAAACACACTAGAGGAAATCGGCTCGCTCAAATATAAGGTGCACTTTGAGCGTTTTTTACGGGCAACCCCACTTACGGGATTACCGAAGGGCAAAAATGGTTGCTACCAGTTCGACCCAAATAAGGGAATTTTTGAAAACCTTGTAAAGTTGAACCTTTGGATACATTCCAAGTTCCAATTTGCATCGGGAGCACCTGAGGGCACGTCTAGAATGGAGACAATCCTGGATTCAAAATTGGGCAATTCCAAGGACCTGGCACATCTTTTCTGTACCGTGGGCCGAAACAACAATATACCTTGTAGATATATATCGGGCTTTGTGAATCGTGAGAATGGATCCCTTGGCGACGGGCAAATACATGCTTGGGCGGAGGCCTTTGTCCCTGGTTACGGTTGGTTGGGATTTGACCCTACCAACAATAGGGTGGTCAATGCCGATTACATCAAAATCTGCCATGGCAAGGATTCCATGGATTGTTTACCGGAGAAGCGCGTAATCCATTCGGCCGAGAACCATATAACTACGTATTCCGTTGTCGTTAAAAATCAGCAACGCCTCATACAGCAATAATCGGAACAAACTATATCAAATTTGGTAAAAAAGAATAGTATTTTTACCGAAAATTATCTCAGATGATAGTAACTACAGACCATTATAAAGGTCTTATTGATCGCCTTGGTGCGTTAAGGAGGTATCTTTGACATCGATGCCAAACTTATTGAAATAGAGAACGAGCAGGAAAAGACCTTGGCACCCGATTTTTGGGACAATCCCCAAGAGGCACAGGCACAAATGAAATACATCCAGTCCAAAAAGCAATGGGTGGATGACTTCAATGCCGCCAAGACATTGGTAACCGATCTGGAAGTGCTTATTGAGTTCCTTCAGGAAGGGGAAGTATCGGAGGAAGAAGTAGAAACTCAATATGAAAAAGCCTTGAATTCCTTGGAAAAAATGGAGTTCAAGAATATGCTTTCCGAAGAGGGTGATGAACTTCCCGCCGTACTGCAGATAACCGCAGGTGCGGGCGGTACCGAGAGTTGCGATTGGGCCTCCATGTTAATGCGGATGTACATGATGTGGGCCGAAAAAAATAGATACAAGGTAAAGGAACTGAACTTTCAGGAAGGTGACGTTGCCGGTATTAAAACGGTCACCTTGGAAATTGATGGTGAATATGCCTTTGGATGGCTAAAAGGTGAGAACGGCGTTCACAGATTGGTACGAATTTCCCCGTTTGACAGTAACGCCAAAAGACACACCTCTTTTGTTTCTGTCTATGTGTATCCTTTGGTGGACGATAGTATAGAGATAGACGTAAATCCGGCGGATATCACCATCACCACAGCAAGGTCTAGTGGCGCGGGAGGACAGAACGTCAACAAGGTGGAGACAAAGGTGCAATTGGTTCACCATCCTACGGGCATACAAATATCTTGTTCTGATTCCAGAAGTCAGCATGACAATAGGGCCACCGCAATGAAAATGTTGAAGTCCCAACTTTACGAAATAGAACTGCGGAAAAAAATGGAGGCCCGTCAGGAAATAGAGTCTTCCAAAATGAAAATAGAATGGGGTTCGCAAATACGGAATTATGTAATGCACCCCTATAAATTGGTCAAGGACGTACGGACGGCCGAAGAAACGGGCAACGTGGATGCGGTCATGGATGGGGAGATAGATGCCTTTTTAAAGGCCTACCTTATGATGATGGGACAAAAAGAGGAGGAATAAACACATTATATTTTAACAATGATTAAAATTTATCACAATCCAAGATGTAGAAAATCAAGGGAGGGTCTGGAAATTTTGGAGAATTCTGGCAAGGAGTTTGAAGTGGTTAAATATCTGGAAGATGTTCCCTCAAAGGAGGAACTGCGACAAGTTCTTCAGTGTTTGGGTATCTCGGCGGAGAATTTGGTCCGTAAAAACGAGACAATATGGAAAGAGAACTATAGAAATCGTCTTTTGACCGAAGAAGAAATCCTAGATGCCATGATAGAGAACCCAAAACTCATTGAAAGACCGATAGTTATAAAAAACAACACGGCGGTAATAGGTAGGCCACCAGAAAATATTAAGACCCTGATTTCTTAAGGTTCCTTAAAATCGCGGAAACTATTAACAAATAATTAACCAAAGCGACTTAAACCAAAGTTCAATTTCAAAATCAAACATTATGAATAGTACAAAGAAATGGAATCGCTTAAGCATTATCACATTGACCCTATTTCTATTCGCTGGTGTAGAAACATACGCCCAGTTTGGAAATGGTATGGGAGGATATGGTTATGGTAGGGGTTATGGATATGGAAGAGGACGAAGTGCCATACCACAGGCCCAAGAAACTCCCGAAGAGGTAAAGCCCAAGACGGCCGAAGAATTGGTAGACGGTGAAATGCCCTCCATTAAAGAGGCCTTGCAATTGAACGATTTTGAAAGTGCCATTCTAAGTTCAATATTGAAAAAATACGTTCAGGAAAGAATTGAGGCACAAATATTAAAACTTCCACCTGAAAAAATGCGTGAGGTCTATGATAAGATTACGCAGCGGCAGGATGAAGAATTAAAAGCAAGTTTACCTCTAGAAAAATATGAGGCATTTGTAGAACTCCAAAAAAACGGAGTGGACAAAACCATAAAAAAGAACAAAAAAGAAAAAAAGAAACAACGAAAGAAAGACAAAAACTAAACCTATGAGAAAACTTTTCCCTTTACTCCTACTATTATTCACTTTACAAGTTATAAGTCAAAGACCAGAAGGAGGCCCAGGGAACGGTCGATCTCCTGTAACGATTACAGGTACGGTTCTAGATGAAGAAAATAACCAACCTTTGGAATATGCAACTTTGGTACTACAAAGTGTTGATAATCCAGAACGGGTTACGGGCGGAATTACGGATATCAACGGTAAATTTTCCGTAGAAGTAGGTCCTGGAAGATACAATGCACGAATAGAATATATCTCTTATAAATCAAAGGAGTTTCCTAATCAAAATTTTACCAAATCCACGGATTTAGGCACCATTAAACTTGCGCTGGATGTTGCACAACTGAACGAAGTAGAGTTAGTTGGAGAACGCACCACCGTAGAGGTACGCTTGGACAAAAAGGTATATAATGTAGGAAAGGATTTAACGAATAGTGGTGCGACCATAAGTGATGCCTTGGATAACATTCCTTCAGTTACTGTAGACGTAGATGGTGCCATAGCCCTTAGAGGAAATGGAAACGTAAGGATATTGATCAATGGTAGACCTTCCGCCCTTGCGGGCTTTGGTTCCACGGATGCACTTAGACAGCTACCTGCTGATGCTATTGAAAAAGTGGAGGTGATTACGAGCCCATCCGCGAGATATGATGCAGAAGGCACCGCCGGTATTTTAAATATCGTTTTAAAGAAAGAAAAGACCCGTGGATTTAATGGTACCATAAATACAACTGTAGGCTATCCAGATGCGTTTTCCATTACTCCAAACCTTAACCTTCGTACGGACAACTTCAATATTTTTACTACTATAGGCTATAGGTATAACAAAGGTCCCGGAAACGGCTTTTTTGACAACACCTATTTTAATGGTGCCTTTGACCGAATTATCGAGGATAGGGATATCAATAGAAACAATAGCGGATTTAATGCCAATTTAGGAATAGAATACTTTCTAACAGATCAATCTTCATTGACCATTAGTGGCTTTGGAAGGTTGAACGATGGAGAAGATGTTACGGATAATAATACAACACGTTTCATAGGTACAAATATTGATAGCAGAACTTTAAGAAGGGAAATTGAATTAGAGGATGAAAAGAGCTATCAACTTTCACTTAATTACAACAATAATTTTAATGATGAAGGACATAAATTAACGGCTGACTTTCAATATTCCTTTGATGAGGAGATAAAACCCATCATAATTAGTGAAGACCAATTTTTTCCTACGGATTCCATTATTGATGCTCAAAACATAGATCAGATTGAATTACAAAATGAAGTACTGGTACAGGTTGATTATGTACTTCCTATGGGAGATGCACAATTTGAGGCGGGCTATAGAGGTAATTTTGAGGAAAACGACAATGACTTCGCCTTGGAGCAACGTAATCCTAATACTGGTGTTTTTGAACCCAATCCAGGCTTGACAAACCGTTTTATCTTTAATCAAAACGTAAATGCGCTGTATACCCAATATGGGAACAAATACGGGAAATTTTCATTTCTTGCTGGTCTAAGACTGGAAAACACACAGTTAAAAGGTCAAGTAACCGGCGTAGATATTGAAACATTACGGGAAATTTTGGGACCGGAAATTGATTTGGATTTCAACAAGAATTATTTGGGCCTTTTCCCCACTTTGAACCTTATTTATGAACTAGCCGAAAACGAAAATATTTCTTTGGGTTATAATCGACGTATCAATAGACCTAGGGGATTCTTCATAAACCCATTTCCCTCGTTTTCCAGTAGAACAAATATTTTTCAAGGTAATCCTGATTTGGATCCAGCCTTTGCTAATGCCTATGATATAGGATATCTAAAAAGATGGGAAAAAATTACACTTACAACTTCTGTGTATTATCAAAAAGAGACAAATTCCTTTGAAAGAATCCAAGAAGAAACAGGTCAACTTACAACAGATGGTATCGCAATTATACGCTCTTTGCCCATTAATCTTTCAACCAATAAGCGAATAGGTGGAGAAGTTGGCATACTTTACAACCCCTTTAAATGGTGGAGAATCAACGGAAGTTTTAACTTTTTCCAGTTTAATTCCAGCGGTATATTTAATGGTGTGGATTTTGGCGCCAAAAACACGAGCTGGTTTTCTAGATTTAGTTCCAAGGTTACATTACCAGGAAAAATTGATTGGCAAACAAACGCCTTCTATCGGGGCCCCACCAACAATGCCCAAACAGAAAACGAAGGCATTTTTTCCATAAATCTGGCATTTAGTAAGGACATTCTAAAAGACAATGGCACCATAGCCTTTAATGTTAGCGATTTATTAAACTCAAGAAAGCGTATGTCTTTCACACAGACTCCTACGTTTACTTCAGATAGTGAATTTCAATGGCGGGTAAGGCAATTCAATCTTTCCTTTGTATATCGAATTAACCAGCAAAAGCAGCGTGAAAGAAGACAGCAAAGGGACGACTCCGGAGACGATGAAGAATTTGGAAGTTAATGGAGAAACGAATACAAAAAAAAGGGGAAGCAAAATGCTTCCCCTTTTTAATTACTATATTTTAAGCCTGTCTTGCGGCTTTTTTCTTTTCACGTCTTTCCTTCAAAAGCTCACGAATATTTCCAAACAACCAATATGGTACTACAAAAGTCAACAAGAATATCATTAACCAAAAACCTATGGTAAGTATGGTTAAAAAAGCTAGAAATCCTAAATATTGGTCAAATTCAAACATGATACTTCGTTTTATGTTCCAAAGATACTTTGAAAATGATACATTTTCCAAGTCAAACTTAAAAAAATATTTAATAGGCATTGAAGTCCAAAAAATTGGGCAAACCCCTAAATTTGTTATTCAAAATAATTAACATCATGAATTACAGAATAGAAAAAGACACTATGGGCGAAGTACAAGTGCCCAAGGATAAGTATTGGGGGGCACAAACGGAACGTTCCCGTAATAATTTTAAAATTGGACCTTCGGCATCCATGCCATTGGATATAGTTTACGGTTTTGCGTATTTGAAAAAGTCGGCCGCATATGCCAATTGCGAGTTAGGCGTATTGTCCGAAGCAAAAAGAGACCTAATTTCCCAAGTCTGTGATGAAATTTTGGCTGGTAAACATGATGAACAATTTCCATTGGTAATTTGGCAAACAGGTTCTGGCACCCAAAGTAATATGAACGTGAACGAAGTGATTGCCAACAGGGCCCATGAAATTGCGGGAAAGGTCATCGGGGAAGGTGAAAAGACCATTCAACCCAACGATGATGTCAATAAATCCCAATCTTCAAACGATACCTTCCCAACGGGCATGCACATTGCGGCGTATAAAAAAATCGTGGAGGTAACCGTTCCCGGAGTAAAGCGATTAAGGGATACCTTGGATAAAAAAGCAAAGGAATTTAAGGATGTTGTTAAAATTGGTCGGACACATTTGATGGATGCCACTCCCCTAACCCTTGGGCAGGAATTTTCCGGATATGTTTCCCAATTGGACCATGGGCTAAAGGCATTGCACAACACCTTGGACCACTTGAGCGAACTTGCCTTGGGAGGAACCGCCGTTGGTACCGGACTGAACACACCCGAAGGCTATGACGTACTAGTAGCCAAATACATTGCAGATTTTACCAGTTTACCCTTTAAAACCGCAGAAAACAAATTTGAGGCCCTGGCCGCACACGACGCCATTGTTGAGAGCCATGGGGCACTGAAGCAATTGGCGGTTTCGTTGAACAAAATTGCAAACGACATACGAATGATGGCATCGGGACCAAGATCGGGAATAGGGGAAATAATCATTCCGGCGAACGAACCAGGTAGTTCTATTATGCCGGGCAAGGTAAACCCTACACAATGTGAGGCAATGACCATGGTATGTGCCCAAGTAATGGGCAACGATGTTGCCATTGGGGTTGGAGGTACACAAGGACATTATGAATTGAACGTATTCAAGCCAATGATGGCGGCGAATATTTTACAGTCCGCCCAACTATTGGGGGATGCCTGCATAAGTTTTGAGGAACACTGTGCCTCTGGCATTGAGCCGAATCATAGTGTCATCAAGCAACTCTTGAACAACTCCTTGATGTTGGTTACAGCCTTGAACACAAAGATAGGATATTACAAAGCGGCCGAAATAGCGAATACGGCCCACAAAAACGGAACCACCTTAAAAGAGGAAGCCGTGAATCTAGGTTATGTAACCGCCGAAGAATATGATGAATGGGTAAAACCTGAAGATATGGTAGGAAGTCTTAAATAAAAATTGTTGTAGAAAATGAAAAGGGCGGTCTACGAAAGACCGCCCTTTTTATATATGTAATGGATAGTGTTCTATTATTTTAAAGCGAACTTGGAAGTTCCCAATAATTTAAGCTTATCATCATACACATTCACCATATAGTTTCCATCTTGGAAATCACTAGCTGGTTTGTTAATGTAATCACAAACATCCAAAGCCTTGTTTTCGTAATAGAATTCCGTAGCCTTACTGTAAGTAATGGAAGCACCTTCATCGTTTGTCTTGGAGAAACTTTCGCCCATAACATTTCCTTGGGGATCCAATACCTCTAAATAAAATTCCCTATCACCGGCTTGGGCGATAACGTTATCGGCAACCGTGAAACAGATCTTAAATTTATCAGTAGCCCTGGCTCTTTGCGTTGAGACCAATTTACCACTATTACGCTCTTTTACGGCATCTACATTAAATTTTGAAAGATTCAAAGCGGAACCTTTGGCAACGGCATCGGCCAGTTGCGTATTCTGCACAACCAAAGAATCATTGAAAACTGTTTGTTTTTCTAACTCAACATACGTACTGTCACGTTGCATGGCAATCATCGTGTTGGATCGGGTTAAAGAATCCACTTGTTTCAACAACTGCTCTCTTTCGGCCTTAAGTACATCCACTTGTCTTCTATATCTTGACAAAGCGGAAATATCGGCTTTCATTGTTTTTACGGAATCGATATATTTTGCAATATTATCCCTAGCCGTAACCAATTCCTCATTGGTAGCGTTACTTTCTAAAATAGCCTTATCGTATTCGGATTTTAAGCTATTCAAGTCCTCAACCACCAATTCCTTCTCCTTGGTTAGAACGGTTTCAGTCTTTTTCTTATCCTGATAAAGACTAACAGTGTAGATAATAGTACCTAAGAGCACTACACCCAATAAAGCCGCTAGGACTTTCAAACCATTGTTATTTTTTGTTTCGGTCATAATGTAATATTTAATTAATCTTGTTGATTTTCAACTAAAGTGTTTGTTTGTATCACTCTATATACGTACGGATGCGGATTTTAGATTTTTTAATGTTAAATAATTTTAAATCCGTTTTCAAAGACTATGTACTTTTAATACATTTAAAGATACTAGGATTCCAAATATAATGCTGGAAATCATTGCTTTTGAGGCAAAATACAAGGATGTTTTTAGGGACTTAAATCTGGCATGGCTAGAACGATTTTTTTATGTGGAGGATAAAGATCATGAACTTCTCAACGATTGTCAGACACATATCCTGGATAAAGGAGGACTCATATTCATCGGTCTTTGGAACCAAAAACCCGTGAGCTGCTACTCCCTATTAAAAAAGGGGGGAGGAATCTACGAATTGGGAAAAATGGCGGTGGAGGTGAAACACCAAAGTTTAAAAATCGGTCAACAGATGTTGGCGCACGCCATCGCTTTGGGAAAGCGTAATCAATGGGAGCGTATTGAACTATATTCCAGCACCATACTGAAACCGGCGCTTCACATATACAGAAAGTTTGGGTTTAGGGAAGTGATTCTGGAAAACAATTCTCCCTATGCACGATCCGATATAAAAATGGAACTATTACTTTAATTAAAATCATATTATGAAAAAGAGAAATTTACTTACGATACTATTTTTTTCGGCAACCCTTTTGTTTTCTTGTAAGGACAAGAAAGGTAAAGATGTTGATGCTGTACCATCTTACAATTCCAAAGCAAACATTCCACCCCAATCTCCATCCCAAGTATTGGACAATTTAAGGGTTGTCCCTATTGAACACGCCACAACGGTACTCGAATGGAACGGTGTCACCATTTATGTGGACCCTACCGGAGGGGCGAAAGCTTTTGAAGGTCAAAATGAGCCTGATCTACTATTAATAACCGATATACATGGCGACCATCTCAATGTGGAAACCTTACAGGAACTGAATACGGACAATGTTGCCATCGTAGTCCCGCAAGCCGTAGCCGACCAACTTCCGGAAGCATTCCATCCACAGTTGAAAATTTTGAATAACGGTGAAACTGCAGCGCTGGAAGGTATAAAAATTGAGGCAATCCCCATGTACAACTTGCGAGAAGAGGCCAAGGATTTTCATGTAAAAGGTAGGGGCAACGGTTATGTCCTCACCTTGGGGGATGAACGCGTTTATTTTTCCGGGGACACTGAGGACATTCCTGAAATGCGAAACCTTCAAAATATAGATAAGGCCTTTGTTTGTATGAACCTGCCGTATACGATGACGGTGGAGAATGCCGCCTCGGCCGTTTTGGATTTTAAACCCGCAGAAGTTTACCCTTATCATTACAGGGGCAGACCAGATGTAAGCGATGTTTCAAAATTCAAGGAACTGGTAAACGCCGGCAATACCAATATTGAAGTGGTCCAATTGGATTGGTACCCAAATGAAGAATATTGATAAAATGTAACATCGCAGTAAGAAATGAGTCTTACTAAATGAAAATTGTTTAATCACCTAAAATAAAACTGTATGAAATTAAAATTCGGAATGTTTCTACTTCCTGTGTTATTTCTTTGCATACTTGGTTGTCAAAATCAAGAAGAAAAGAAGGATGCCGATAGTCAGAAAATGGCACAATTCAAGGTACCCGTAGAATATTACACCTTGGACAACGGACTCAAGGTAATCCTTTCGCAGGACAAAACCTCGCCAACGGCCATCGTGGCGGTGTACTACAACATCGGGTTTCGGATAGAACCGAAGGATAGGACCGGATTCGCCCACCTTTTTGAACACATGATGTTCCAAGGCTCCAAAAATTTGGGGAAAATGGAATTCATAAAACTCGTTCAGGAAAACGGAGGCGTCCTTAACGGTTCAACCAGATTTGACTTTACCAACTACTTTGAAATTGTCCCTTCCCATAAATTGGAGACCATGCTATGGGCAGAAGCGGACCGAATGCGAGGTTTGGACATCACCCAGGAAAACCTGACCAACCAACAAGGTGTGGTAAAAAACGAGGTGAAAGTAAACGTTCTAAATCAGCCGTATGGCGGATTCCCATGGTTGGATATGCCACAATATGCCAATTCCAATTGGTATAATGCACACAACTTTTATGGGGACCTGGAAGATTTGGACGCCGCCAATCTGGAAGATGTATCGAGTTTCTTTAAGACCTATTACGCTCCCAACAATGCGGCACTTTCCGTGGTGGGTGATTTTGAAATGGAAGAGACCAAGGCTTGGATTCAAAAATATTTTGGAGATATTCCTGCATCGGATCTACCAGCAAAACCAGATATTTCAGAGCCAAAACAAACGGAGGAAAAAACCTTTGTAAAGGATGATCCCTTGGCCAATAAACCGGCCATAGCCCTAGCCTATCATATGCCGGAAAGAAACTCGCCGGAATATTTTGCCATGGGCCTTTTGGACCAAATTTTGGTTCAGGGAGACAACAGCCTTTTGGCCCAAAAACTGGAAAAGGAAAAAGGGTTTACGTCAAACGTGAGCGGCGGCATCAACTACTTGGGCAATATGTTCAATTACCAAGGTCCCATGCTTTGGATGTACGACCTTACCTATGATACGGATACATCGGAAGAAGAAATTTTGATGGCCATTGATGAAGTCATGAACGGACTAAAGGATTCCATAGACCAACCCACAATAGATCGGGCCATCGTTAAAATCAGGTCACAACTCTATGATGACATTGGCGGAACTTTTGGTTTGGGCCGTGCAGACCTACTTGCTTCCTTTGCATTATTTGATGACAACCCTCAAAGGATAAATACCTTGGAGGATTCCTTTAAGGAAATTACCCCAGAAATCGTCAAGAAAACCATTGACGAATTTTTGACCAAAACAAATAGAACCGTGCTAAGGGTAAATCCCCTTTTGGCAGATAACGATAAAACACAATCCTAATGAAGCGTTCCATTTTATTTATTGTTGCATTAACATTCTCTATGGGAGTTTGGGCACAGGAAAAAGAGATGCCCCCAAAAGGAGGCGAACCTAAAAATTTCACCTTACCTAAAAAAGAAATTGTTTCCTTTGACAACGGACTAGAATTGGTAATGATTCCATACGGATCTATTCCAAAAGCTACGATCCGCTTCAGTATAAAGACTGGGAATATTGATGAGAACGAAAACCAGGTCTGGTTGAGCGATCTTTTGGCCGATTTGCTGGAGGAGGGAAGCATCACGAAAACGAGCAAGCAAATTGCCGACGAAATGGCTGGAATGGGTGGAAACCTGAACATTGGCGTTGGGTTACACACTTCGTCCATAAGCAGTTCCGTACTGTATGAATTCGCCCCGGAAGCGATAAAAGTAATGGCCGATGTCCTTCGAAACCCTAAATTCCCGGAAAGTGAACTGGACAGGTTAAAGGATAACATGAAACGGGACCTTTCGGTACAATTATCCCGACCCCAGGCACAGGCAAACAGGGACTTTTACGCTACAATTTACCCTAACCATCCGTACGGAAGGGTATATCCAACGGATGAATTGATAGATTCCTATACCGTTGCCGATATTAAGTCCTTTTATGACAACCATTTTGGTGCCTTGAGGACTACGGTCTATGTGGCCGGTAATTTTAACGCCGATGAAGTCAAAACAGCGGTGGAAAGTGCCTTGGGCGATTGGAAAAAAGGTACGGAGGCCCAATACAACGTGGCGGAACCCGTAACCGCCAATGAGATAAAAATCATTGACAGACCCGATGCTCCCCAATCTACCATATACTATGGACTTCCCACGGTTGGCCCTTCGGATGCCGATTTTGTGGCATTGGATGTTACCAATTCCATTCTGGGAGGTTCCTTTGCTTCCAGGATAACAAGCAATATCCGTGAGGACAAGGGATATACGTATTCACCTTATAGTAGTTTGGACACCAATTACAAGAGTGGCGTTTGGTACGAATCCGCGGATGTAACTACCGAACACACAGGTGCTTCCTTGGCCGAAATACAAAAAGAAATCAAACGCTTGCAGGATGAACCCCCAACCCAGGAAGAATTGGATGGTATCATTAATTATGAGTCCGGTATCTACGTACTTCAGAACTCAACCCCCAATGGTATCATTGGCCAATTGATATTTTTGGATACGCACGATCTTGACGAGTCCTTTTTGACCAATAAAGTTCAGAACATGCATGCCATTACCCCTGAAAAGGTACAGGAAATGACCCAAAAGTATATCAAGCCGGAAAATATGACCTTGATCGTCGTGGGAGATAAGGCCAAAATACAGGACCAAGTAATGGAAACGGTTCAAAAACCGTTGAAGCAATAACAAAATAGACCTGTCAGGTTTTGAAAACCTGACAGGTCTTAAATAGGTACCTCGATGAGGGTTCTACCGAATCAATTTTTTATACTTAATTCGCTTCGGCATTAAATCACCACCAAGTCGTTTCTTCTTATTTTCCTCATAGTCTGAGAAGGAACCTTCAAAGAAATAAACTTGTGAGTTCCCTTCAAAGGCCAGGATGTGGGTACAGATACGGTCTAGGAACCACCTATCGTGGGATATCACCACGGCACAACCTGCAAAGTTCTCCAAACCTTCTTCCAAGGCCCTTAAGGTATTTACATCCAAATCGTTCGTAGGTTCATCCAACAACAGCACGTTTCCTTCCTCTTTGAGGGTCATCGCCAAATGGAGTCGGTTTCGTTCCCCACCGGACAACATATTTACTTTTTTGTTCTGTTCGCTTCCGGAAAAGTTGAACCGACTTAAATAGGCCCTAGAATTTACCTGTCTTCCCCCCATCATGATCAATTCCTGCTCGTCACTGAAATTTTGCCAGATGGTTTTTTCTGGGTCAATATTGGAATGACTTTGGTCCACGTAGGCAATCTTTGCAGTATCGCCAACCACAAATTCACCTTTATCAGGGGTTTCCTCACCCATGATCATCCTAAAAATGGTTGTCTTACCTGCTCCGTTGGGACCTATGATTCCCACAATTCCGGCTTGCGGTAACTTAAAGTTTAGATCTTCATATAATAGTTTGTCGCCATATGCCTTGCTAACACCTTTCGCTTCAATCACATTCGTTCCCAAGCGAGGGCCATTGGGAATATAGATTTCTAGTTTCTCGTCCAGTTGTTTTTGGTCCTGGCTCATCAACTTATCGTAATTATTGAGTCGGGCCTTCTGTTTGGTCTGTCTGCCCTTAACACCTTGCCGTACCCATTCCAACTCTCGCTCCAGGGTCTTCTGGCGTTTGGAGGCCGTTTTGCTTTCTTGGGCCAAGCGTTTTGATTTTTGATCCAACCAAGAGGAATAGTTTCCTTTCCAAGGGATACCTTCCCCCCTATCCAATTCCAAGATCCAACCGGCCACATTGTCCAAGAAATATCGGTCGTGGGTCACGGCAATGACCGTACCCTTGTATTGGGCCAAATGATGTTCCAACCAGTGTACGGATTCTGCATCCAAATGGTTGGTAGGCTCATCCAACAAAAGAATTTCGGGTTCCTGAAGCAGCAATCGGCACAGCGCTACCCTTCTTCTTTCCCCTCCTGACAATACTCCTATTTTCTTATCGCCCTCAGGGGTTCTGAGTGCATCCATGGCAATCTCCAGCTTGGTGTCCAATTCCCAAGCGTTGGAAGCATCTATCTTATCCTGAAGTGCGGCCTGCTTGTCCATCAACTTCTGCATTTTATCAGCGTCCTCATATACCTCTGGAAGGCCGAACATGTCGTTGATTTTATTATATTCATCCAGAATAGCCACCGTTTCCGCTACACCTTCCTTTACCACTTCCAAGACGGTTTTGTTATCGTCCAATTCAGGTTCCTGTTCCAAATAACCCACATTGTAACCTGGGGAAAAGACCACATCCCCCTGAAAATTCTTGTCCTTACCGGCGATAATTTTGAGCAACGTGGATTTTCCGGAACCATTGAGTCCCAAAATCCCGATTTTGGCACCGTAAAAGAAACTCAAGTAAATATCCTTTAAAACAGGAGTATTGGCCGTTTTGAACGTTTTGGTCACACCGGACATTGAGAAAATGACCTTCTTATCGTCAGACATAAAAATCTATAAGTTAGTTGTTAGTGAATAGTAAGTCGTTGTTGGTTGTTGGTTGTTGGTTGTTGGTTGTTGGTTGTTGGTTGTTGGTTAAAGAAAAAACAGTTACATACATTAGCTTTTTGCTTTTTTCAAAAAAAATAAAACTCAGAACTCTTAACTTTTCACTTGTAAACCTAAACCCTTCCTTTTAGGGCATTAAAAACCCAGGCAATGGCAAAAAATCCTATGCCGACCGAAGCAAAGCCCCATCCTGCAACTTCATTATATCGAAAAGCTCCAAGAGCTATTAAAATCAACCCGACCAAAATCATGATAAAAGTGGCCCATGCCAACACAGTGTTCTTGTTCATTCCCATCTTTCCTTAAGTTTTAAGCGAACATCAAATATCGTAATTTTTAATATGCCTTTCCAATTTTAAATCTGATTATTATAATTCAAAAGGAAATTTAATGTCTGTTTTCTGTCGTATGGTATCCATCAAATAAATCAGGTCCAAACTATTTTGATGGCTCCATAAATCGCTTTCCAACTTGCCGGCTTGTAAACACTTATGTACTTCTTCGATTTCATGTGCATATCCCTTCCCTATTTTAGGTAATTCCAAGGTCTTTGTTTCCCCATCCTTGACCAACGTGTAACTGGTAGCTTCGTGCCACCTTGGATTGATAAAAACCGACCCTTTGTTTCCTGAAATTTCACTTTTCATTTCTGAGTCGGAAGTTAGTCCGCTATATAACATAGCGTGTGCATTGTGATAGTCGAAAATCATACTACATTGTTTTTCTACACCCGTTTCATGAAAATGAACTTTCGCCAAGATATCGGCAGGCATTCCAAGCATTAAATATGCTAAAAAAATTGGGTATATGCCTATATCCAATAAAGAACCGCCGGCCAATTCAGGATTGAGCAATCGTCCCTTTTCATCGCGATCTAAGGCATAAAATGCAAAATCTGAATATAGGTATCCAACATCCCCTATCTCACCTGAGTCAACAAGTTCCTTAACGGCATTTATAGTGGGGTTGAATCGGGACCAAAGGGCCTCCATTAAGAATACCTTGTTCTTTTTGGCAGCTTCTATCATTCGCTCTACTTCTGACTTGTTAACACCCATAGGCTTTTCACAAAGTACATGTTTACCTGCCTCCATTGCACTGATGGCCACCTCGGCATGATACGTATGCGGCGTAGCGATATATATAACGTCAACCGTATCACTTTCAAAAAGAGCATCATAACTCCCAAATACATGGGGAGCCCCATATTCGTCAGCAAATTTCTTAGCCCTTTCAAGACTTCTAGAACCTACAGCTGTAAGTTTACCTCCGGAAACCAAGGCTAAATCCTTTGAAAACGAATGTGCTATTTTACCGGCACCTACAATACCCCATCTTACCATACTTTTATAGTTTGTTTACAATTTACCCAAATTTAACTCCTTATCTTTAGCCTAAGAAATGAAAACGGACAGAATGGACCTTAAATTCAATCAAAACGAGGATAAAAATAAACTCCTATTATCCGAATTACGGAAAAAGCTTGCCCAGGTTCAACTTGGCGGCGGAAAGGCGAAAATTGCAAAACAACACGAACAGGGAAAATTAACCGCTCGAGAGCGAATTGCCTATTTATTAGATCCAAAATCCGAACAGATTGAAATTGGGGCATTTGCCGGGGAAGGCATGTACGAGGAACATGGAGGATGCCCGTCAGGCGGGGTCATAGTCACCATCGGATATATAAAGAAGATACTATGCATCGTGGTCGCCAATGATGCAACGGTAAAGGCCGGAGCATGGTTTCCCATTACTGCCAAGAAAAACCTTCGGGCTCAGGAAATAGCCATAGAGAATAAACTTCCTATTATTTATTTAGTAGATAGCGCAGGGGTTTATTTGCCCATGCAGGATGAAATTTTTCCCGATAAAGAACATTTTGGGCGCATCTTCCGGAACAATGCTATCATGAGCAGCATGGGTATTACCCAGATATCGGCCGTTATGGGCAGCTGTGTGGCCGGTGGCGCGTATTTGCCCATCATGAGCGATGAAGCCTTAATTGTTGACAAAACAGGAAGTATTTTTCTAGCCGGTAGCTACTTGGTAAAGGCGGCCATTGGGGAAAGTATCGATAACGAAACCCTTGGGGGTGCCACGACACATTGCGAAATTAGTGGGGTTACCGATTACAAATCCAAGGACGATAAGGATGCCTTGGATACCATCAGGAACATCATGGACAAAATTGGGGAATTTCCCGTTGCCGGATTCAATCGGTCCAAACCCATAAAACCACAAGAGAATCCGGAAGATATCTATGGAATCCTGCCTGGTTCCCGTGCCGAGCAATATGATATGATGGAAATCATCAAGCGTTTGGTGGACGATTCTCAATTTGAACCTTACAAGGATGGCTACGGACAGACCATTATTACAGGCTATGCCAGAATCGACGGGTGGGCCGTGGGCATCGTTGCCAACCAACGCAAGGTGGTGAAAAACGGAAAGGGTGAAATGCAGTTTGGGGGCGTCATCTATTCCGATTCTGCAGATAAAGCCACCCGATTTATCGCCAATTGCAACCAGAAAAAAATACCCTTGGTGTTTCTACAGGATGTTACCGGATTTATGGTGGGCAGCAAGAGTGAGCACGGAGGCATTATAAAGGACGGGGCAAAAATGGTGAATGCGGTGAGCAATTCGGTGGTGCCAAAATTTACGGTCGTTATTGGAAACAGCTACGGTGCCGGTAATTATGCCATGTGCGGAAAAGCTTACGACCCCAGATTGATCGTAGCCTGGCCCAGTGCGGAATTGGCGGTAATGAGCGGTAATTCGGCAGCAAAGGTATTACTGCAAATTGAAACGGCCTCCTTAAAAAAGAAAGGCGAAACAATCACCGAGAAAAAGGAGAAAGCCCTATTCGACAAAATAAAGAAGCGCTATGATGATCAGGTGTCACCGTATTACGCTGCTTCACGTCTCTGGACCGATGCGGTCATCGATCCATTGGAAACGCGAAAATGGATTTCCATGGGAATTGAGGCCGCCAATCATGCGCCTATTGAAAAACCGTTTAATATGGGGGTGTTGCAGGTTTAGTAGTAAAGCTTCAATCAACTAAACGCATCAGTGCATTGGCAAATTGCTGGTCCCCAACTTCCAAAACCATTTTTTTATACCCTTGCTTTGAAAACATAATGACATCCTTTTTTTCTGCATGGATGACATATCTACCCGAATCATCCGTTTTTGTGGTTTCCCTAGTACGCTGGTTTTTAACGGTTACATCGGCAAGCATGGACCCATTGTGAATCGCAAAACCTGATAACATGCGTAATTTTCTTCTAGCTTTCTCTACCTTGACTTCATATCGCTTCGCCTTTTCTTGGGAAACATATGGGGATGTTTCCAAATAATAGGCCATATTGACATCGCTTACCTTTTGCCATTTGTCCTGACTGGTGTATTTCCGATAGGAACCATAATCACTGTCCGCAGCGGCCAAAACCAAATCAATTTCACTATCGCCATATACTTTTAATAGTTCCAGCGATATGTAAAAGTCATCGGTTACATGAATAGCAAAGGGTTCCAAATCTACATCCTTAAATCCCCGACCTTTTTTAAGTGCCTTGAGGATATCCTTGCCGGATTTGTTCAAATTGGTTAACGGCCGTCCCAGTGGACCGTCACTATCATATACGTTAATACGGATTAAGATACTATCAGATGGATTACTCCACACTTCAAATTCAAGGGAATTCAATTGCCTCGGTCCTTTTGAAGTTCTAATTTTAGTGGCCAATTCCCCTCCCAATGCCACATTATCCTTCCAATAACCCAAACTTGGAGAACCGTTGTTTTGATAGCCAATATATTCCTTTATTGGAACTAAAGTAGTATTTGTTACCTCAACCTCATCCAAACTAATTTCTGCTGGATTCAAGATTTGTTTTGGATATTCGTTGTATTCAAACTCAATTTTTGAAACTGGTATCCGAATTGTTTCATAACCCAAACAAGATATTTGGATGTAGTCCCCATTCCCATATTTTGAAGTCTCCAAAGGAAGATGAAAAATCCCATTTTCATCCGATACGGTACCTACGCCCTTATCCAAAATACCAATATTCACATAAGGAACGGGTTCTCCTGTTTTTGCATCAACCGTTTGTCCCTTGTAATCTCTTTGCGCAAAACCTGCATAAAACAGGGCGAAAAAAAGTACAAGGGACAATTTTTTAGAACAAATAATATCCAAATTTCAATTAATTTAGTGCAACGCCTATGGCATTGGAAAAACTAAATAGTTTTTGATTTACCTCTTTTAACTGAAGGGGAAACAGTTTTACTTCCTTTTGCTGCTTATCACTACCATAATCACTGTAGATAGTTGCCTTCAAGTATGTTGGTGTCAAACTTTTATTTCCTAAATATTTAGCATTCACCACACAAGTACCAGGCAAATCCTCATCTATAGTAACTTCCATGGTGGAAAAACCATATTTTTTCTCCCTTTCTATAAGGTCACCATTGTCCCGTAAAGTATGTTTCCAAACATGGGATTGTCCCACTGGACTAACAAATTGCAGTTCAAATTCAGCCTCACCATCGTTCCATTCAAATACCAGCCGAGTACCTTTTATTAGAGGTATTTCCAAATTAGACTCATTGTTTAATTGTCTCTCTACCAAAACATTTTCCATGGATATCAGATTATTGAATTCCGTGGACATAATCTCTTGTACACTTTGAATATCCGCTTCCATAAAACCTTCATCCAATAGGTAGTTGTATCTGGCATGAATGGCCGCCGCTTGATTAAATTGGCCCAAATCCCTATAACTCCTTGCCATATCCAAGTAGCTTTGTGCATAATGAGGTCTTAACAAGAAAATTTCCTTATAAATGTCATTTGCTTTCTTCCTTTCACCTTGCACTTCGTATTGATAAGCCAAAGCTTTTAATAAAACAGGATTATTTTGAAACTCAGAATAATGCTCTTCAACTATTTGTTGTGCAAATTCCGGATCATTCATTTCAGTTGCAAAAAAGTGTTGGGCATCTAGAATAAAATAAGGTGCACTACCATATTTTTGTGACCATTCTCCATACAAGGATTTTGCCATTCCCAATGATGTACTTGCGTACAATGATTTTTTATATTCTGGCCAATTGTTACGAATGACGTCCATTCCTACGGCATCCCCCTCATAAAACTCGCTATTACCCAAATATTTTTTTGAATGGGATTCAGGGGTCGGTGGTCCCGAAAATGTATTGATAACAACGACACCACCAGAGCCCAAAGACCCGTATTTAACGGTCATGGACAAACTTGTAATTATGGCAATACGTTTTATGTTTCCTATGTCAAGCCAATTGGGAAAATTTGTAAAAACTTGGCCATCAACATCAAATATCGCAGGCTGTGGCGCAGCGGTCATTGAGGCTCCTCTCATCAAAAATACGGGCACCCCGCTTGCAAGATTTTGTAAAATACCTGTTGAAACTCCTGGAAACCTGTTTTGCAAAAGATTTGCCAACCCAAGGTTTACCGGCATTATATCTTCTTGCTCCAAAAAAAGTATGTTTCCTGCGGTCCTATCCCCATCTATAAAGCCGTAGGCACTTTGGATACCATTTCTGCGCTCAAAATATCTTTGGGCCATCACATTTGCAGATATTCTGTTACTGCTTTCCACGATTACCTCATCCAATTGATTCACATATGGGTACATGATAGGATTAATAAAACGTGTAACATCCTCGATTTGAATAGAAACGGTCTTCATTCCTGCATATGTAAATAAGAGTATATCGCCAGTTTGAGCTTTTATGGTATAGCTCCCGTCCAAACGTGAAAATGTTTTGGAATCAACCTTATCCTTAATGCTTATCCTAACATCTTCCAAAGGGCCCGAACTATCTGATACTTTACCAGAAATTTCCCGAAGGTTTTGTGCCCAGCCCAATGGAAAGGACAATAATAACAGAAATAATGTAGTAAGCTTAGGGTTTTTCATGACCGTAGTTTTAAAATTATTCAAATGTTTTACATCTATGATAGTATTTGTAATTCAAAAAGGTTATTTAATGTTCAAATCAAATGTTACCTTGATACAATCCTGGAAGCAATATTCAAGGAGAACAGTTCCTGGTTTACTTCCCTAGTCGACAACTTGAACACCTTGATCTCCTTGCGTTGGGAGGCGCTTCCGTAATTATGGTAGACCGTTGCCTTCAGATAGGTAGGCGTAAGGCTTTTGTTGCCCAAATAGTTAAGATTCACTTTCCAGGTACCGGGCAGGGAATCGTCTATCAGGTATTCCGTAACGGAGTAGCCCACCTTCTTTTCGTCCTTTATGCGGTCGGCGTTATCCTTCAAGCTATGTTGCCACTTGAAATATTGGTTCTCCGGATTCACGAACTGGAGGTCAAACTCCGCCTCGCTATCCGCCCACTCGAAGACCAGGCGCGTTCCCTTAAAATCATCCTCCAGGGCATACTTCCTTAAGTTTTTCTTGGATATCAAATCTCCGCCCTTAAGGGCGATGAGATTGTTGAGCTCCCTGTCCATAAGACCCGTAAACTCCCCGCGCTCGTCGCTCATGAAGCCGTTCTCCAATAGATAACCATAACGGGAGTGCAGGCCTACCGCCTTCTGGTAGTCCCCAATCTGCCTATAGCTGTTGGCCAAATCGAGGTAAGACTGCGCATAATGCGGCCTTAATATGAAGACTTCCTTGTATAGCTCATTGGCCTTACCATATTCCTCGAAACTGTCATGGACATAGGCCAGGGATTTCAGGGCCACGGGGTTATCGTTGAAACGCCCAAAATTCTCCCGGATTAAAGCCTCCGCAAAGGTTTCGTTTCCACGCTCCATGAAGAACCGGTAACTATCCACCAAAAAATAGTACGACCCGGAATATTTGGACAGGTAGTTCCCAAATACCGTTTCCGCCGCATCATCCGTCGTACTGGCATGGAGCTCCTTAAGGTATTCCGGAGCGTTTTTCATAAGACTCTGCTGGCTAACAGCTCCGTTGTCGTAAAAGTTGTTGCGTAGCCTGGCCTGGTCCACTAGGGTTTTGGGATATTGTGTCCCGGATACCGTATTGATGACCACCACCCCGCCGGAGGCAAGTCCGCCATATTTTGTGGCCGTGGCGAAATTGTTTAGGATGGCCAGCCTTTTTATGTTGTTCACGTCCACCCAAATTGGGGTGTTTGTGAAAATTTGCCCATCTATATCATAGATTGCCGCCGCATCAAATGATATAGACCCCACACCCCGAATAATAATGTCACCTCCATTATAACAGTCTCCATTTACAATAACACCTGGAAATTCGTTTCTAACAACATCCAGGATACAGATTCCAATAGGCATTATATCATTCTCGTTAAGCATCATGATACGACCTGGGGCCCTATCCGCATCCAAGATTCCATAAGCCGTTTTAATCAAACGTTTGTTCGTGGCATATTCCTTTTGTAAGTCTTCTTGTGATTTTCGACCACTTTTTGTGACCGTCACCTCTTCTAGCTGCTCTATTTTCGGATACATGGTAATATTCAGGATACGGGTTACATCCTCGACCATGATTTCCACCGGTTCCATGCCGGTATAGGAAAAAGTCAAGGTCTCACCTGAAACAGTTCCTATACTGTACTTACCATCCTTATCCGTGTACACCGCGTTTTGCGTAGCCGATGTCGTTATGGCAACGTTTGCCATTGGAGCGGAATTATCTTTTACAATTCCCTTAATAATTTTAGAATCCACTTGTTGCGCAAATGACATCAATGGAATAATGCAGAAAAAAAGAAGCAATTTTTTCATAATGTATTGATTTAGTGTATAAAAGTTACTAATAAATCAATACAGCCGATGAAAAGATTTAACTATTAACACATTGTTAACAGTAATAATCCCAATATCAATAGTATTACTATTAAATCAATCGATATTCTACTTTGTATTTTTTTGCCCAGTGAAAATAGTAATGTAGCATCAATTCCCTTGATGCCCTTTTACCCTGGGAATGAGTAAAAGTTCGGTTTGCCTACCATTAACATATCTGAAACCATCCTTTCCATAGAATCCTGCTTCCTCCAACATGATGCGTATGTCTCGTTTCCATTCTGGAATCGTAATGGTCGTATTGAGTTCAATGGCATACACTGTATTGGGATTCAAGGGATAGTTTTCCCCATCATCCTTCATCACACCGCCCTGGGCATCCCACATTCCTATCGTTGTACCGGCCGAATGTCCATACATTCCCAAAGGATGTGTATAAATGGATGGTCTTAATCCGGCTGCCTTTGCTTCGGCAAGTGATTTCATAAGAATCTCATTTCCGGTTCTCCCGGCAATCATATTTTGGGTCAGGAAATCCTGTACCCTATTGCCATCCTTTAAACCATTGACCAGAAAATCGGGAGCCTGCTTTTCTTCCGGTTTTAGTACATAGGCCAATTCCTGACAATCCGTATTTAATCTCAGATATGTTATTCCGAAATCACAGTGCAATAAATCTCCTGGCAAGATGACCATATCGTCCGGTTTATTGGAAAACGAATAGAACTCGGAATTCTCTCCCATGGCATTCGTGCGTTGGACATCCACCGTTGGGTGAAACCAGGTTTCCAGGCCAAGGTCCGTCACTTTTTGGCGCATCCACCAGACAACATCCGATGTAGTAGTGATTCCCGGGGTAATCACTTTTTCCGAAAAGGCTTCAGCGATGATATCGTGGGTAATGTCCACCAACTGATTGTAAATGACCATTTCGCGTTCCGTTCTGGTTTCAATCCAGCGTACAGCCAATTGTTCCGCTGACACCACTTTTGAGGTGTATTTTTTGGGGAGGTTAGACATGAATTCATCATAATCGGTCTTGTCGAGTCCGTCCGCAATATTATGGTCCTTGGAATAGTTAAGACCTATTTGCTTCGGGTTTCGTTCCGAAATCAATTCCATCAATCGTTTCCATTGGTCCGGCTGGGTCTCCTTGTCCCAAGCCGATTCAATATTTTTCCCCACGTTATATCGGGCTACCGCAAATTTTTCAATTTTATTGTTGGCCTTATCCCTGTAGAACAGTAGAATCGTTCGTCTCCTGGCATTGAGCCAAGTGGCGGGCAACATCGTCCGCAGGACGGGATCCTCATTGTATTCCCTTGAGATGACCACCCACATATCAATATTGGCCTCGTCCATGAGTTTTGGCAAAAGATTGTTAAATCGGTCATCCAACAGTTCGTCGATTACGGTCGCTCGTTCTCTTTCTGGCAGGATATATTGTGCTTGAACTCTTATAACGAAAGTGAATACTAAAAGGAATAAAATGCTTCGCATAAAAAATGGATTATTGATTATTAATTGCTTTTTGAAGGGTCAATTCTCTCTGAATTTTCCCGTTCTTGGTTCTTATAAAAGTAGGAAGATAATAGATTTCTTTTGGTCGTTCGTAGGGCGCCAGCGTTTTTATTTCCTTGAAAAGGTCCAAATCAATTTTTTGTGTGGAATCCGATTCCATGACCAATACCAATTTTTGCCCCAGACGTTCATCCTCAATTCCAGCAACGATACAGGCATCTTGCAGATACGTGCTCAATTTCTCCTCTATGGCTTCCGGAAACAATTTTACCCCACCGGAATTTATGACATTGTCATATCGACCCAACCAAAGAAATTCGGTGTCCGATACCAATGCCACCTGATCATTGGTGACTATTTTGTTCGAAGCGATTTTAGGCGCGTCTATCACCAAACATTCCCTATCATCCAAAGAGAAATGTACATTTGGCAATGCCCGAAAGGGGTTCTTGGATGCTTCCGATAATTCCCTCATTGCCACGTGGGTAATAGTTTCCGTCATACCATAGGTTTCAAAACAGCGTGTTTTCTTGGGAAGCAGTTCTTTCTTCAGCGCATTCGATACCGACGCACCCCCAATAATCAAGGTCTCTATGCGCTCCAAAGCGTCCAGCGAAGCTTGCACCTGTAAGGGTACCATAGCGCAAAAACGAAATGTTTGGAAATGGTCAATTTGTTGCAAAGGTGTGGCAGTGGGCTCTGCTATATAAATATCCAGCCCCAATAACATAGCGCGTACGAGCATCATTTTGCCGGCAATATAGTCACAGGACAAACACAACAAACAGGTATCTCCCGATTTTAAATTGAAAAACGCCCCTGTGGCAAGTGCACTATTTCGCATGTGGTTTTTTAGGAGCTCTATTTTTTTTGGTTTTCCTGTAGAACCCGATGTGTTTACATGGATTTTTGCCGATGGTGATATCCAATCCAATAGAAACCGACCGACGCTTTCCTGATAACCATGACCTTCCTTGATAAAACGATGTGCAACTTCCCATAGTCCATCTCCGGAAACTGCTTTCCCATTAATCTTAAAATTAGGATGTACCAAGGACTCGGTCATATAAAACTACCCATTTTCTTGGGACAAAAATTCCTCACGTGTCAACACCTTCCCTTTCAAGCGCTCTTTCCAATTCCTCCATTTGTATTTTTTTGAAAACAACCATAGCAACAAGGGAAATATTACAAATACAGGCACCAAAACGTCCCATCCCAATACCGGATTAGAAATATCCCGATAAACGGAATCTGTCTGAAAAGCCGTCCAATCCGCGGTGACCAACAAGGCAGCCGTTAAATTATTAGCAGCATGAAAACCAAGGGCCAATTCCAAACCTTCATCCATTAGGGTAAGAATGCCCAGAAAAAACCCTGTCCCGATATAGAATACGAGAATACCGTATCCCAGCTTTTCAACTTCTGGATTGAAGATATGTAACATTCCAAATAGTAGCGAGGTAAAAACTAGGGGAAACCATCTATTTTTGGTCAAGATTCCAAGTCCCTGCATCAAATAGCCACGCATAAAATATTCTTCCATACTGGTTTGTATCGGAATAAAAATGATTGAAATAGCAGCCAAAATTAGAAATGGAACCAATTTGAAATTAAAGGCATAATCTTCTGGTGCCAACCATATATCGAGAAATATCAATGCTATGGAAATGGATGCCCAAAGTCCGAATGCGTAAAAAATTCGGCTCCAATCTATTTTCTTTCGGGAAGTCGTTAAAGAAGTAACCGACTGTTTGTGTCCCAGTGCTACGTAGGCCAACAAACAAACCAATCCAATAGCAAAAGTGAGCAACATCAAAAACAAAAAGGTATTGGAACCCAAGGCTTCGGACATACTTCCCAAATCCCCCGTCACCAGCGTCCCTGCTGCATCGGATGCAATAAGAGCTACAAGTAAAGGAATGCCGCCAAAAATCTGCCAAGCCCCAAATACCACAAACACCCCTAGTATAAACCTCCAACTTTCACTTAAACCCTTATACGCCTGTTCTATGTACATATTTGTTCAATTAAATTTGCTTCCCAATTTTTATGTTTTTCGTAATACAAACCGCCATTTTTTACGACTAGCGGACTCTCAAAATTATTAGTGAACAGGGACCCCGTTCCCAAGCCCTGGGGCATTTTGTTCTCTAAGGAAGCGGTCCATTGCGCAATGGCGTTCAATCCTATATTGCTCTCCAAGGCACTGGTGATCCACCACCCAATTCCCCCCTTTTCGGCCAAATCTATCCATTCCTGGCTACCCGCAAACCCACCTACCAAACTAGGTTTTAAAATTATATATTGGGGCTTAATGGTGTCCAAAAGTTCCTTTTTTTTCGAAATCTCAGTAATACCGATCAGTTCCTCGTCCAACGCAATGGGCAACGGGGTTCGCTTACAGAGCTCCCGCATGGCCCTCCAATTTCGCTGTTTAATGGGTTGCTCAATGGAGTGCAACTGAAACTCCGCTAGGGCCCCGAGTTTCTTTAAGGCCTCGTCAGGAGTAAAAGCGCCATTGGCGTCTACCCTGAGCTCAATTTCATCGGAAGAAAAATCCTTTCGAATAGTTTCCAATAGTGCCAATTCGACCTCAAAATCGATGGCCCCAATTTTCATTTTTATACAGGAAAAACCTTGTTCCAATTTCTCGCTGATCTGAGCCTTCATGTAATCGGCATCACCCATCCAAATAAGGCCATTGATTGGAATTGGTTTATTTTCAAGTAGAAATGGTGTATTAAAAAGGGTAAACGGATTTTTCCTTTCCAAGGAAATAAAAGCTTGTTCCAAACCAAATTGGATACTGGGAAAATCCCTAAGTTCCGTCAATAAGGCCGACTTGCCCATTTGAATGTTCCGCTCCACCCATCTACACTTTTCCTCATAGCCCGGAACATCGTCGTAACTGAGGCCCTTAAATAATCCGCACTCCCCTATTCCCTTTTTTTCCCCGTGTTCCAGCACCACGAACCAAGTCTCCTTGGTCCTTAAAACCCCTCTGGACGTCCCGCTAGGAGTCTTAAAATTGAGTACGTATTTTTTAAAGGTGGCCTTCATGGAGGTTCTTGAAACTTTCCAACATAAAATACCCCATAGGTATCCTAGTCGAATCCTTCAAATTTAGCTATATTTTGACTTTCAATAAAAGTTGTATGGGCGGTATCAAAAATAAAGTTGTCTGGATTACGGGTGCCTCTTCCGGTATTGGGGAAGCGTTGGCGTACCAGTTGAATGATCTTGGGGCCAAAACGATCCTTTCGGCCCGAAGGGAAACTGAACTGGAACGCGTCAAAAAGAATTGCAAATTTCCCGAAAACGTTGCCGTTCTCCCGTTGGATTTGGCAAACTTGGCCGAACTGGAAACCATGCCCAAAAAAGCGATTTCGTGCTTCGACAAAATAGATATTTTGATAAATAACGGGGGCATCAGTCAACGTTCTTTGATAAAAGACACCGCCTTTAAAGTATATCAGAACCTAATCAATATCAACTACCTGGGAGCTATACAGTTAACCCGATGCTTGCTCCCCCACTTTACAGAGAAGAAGTCGGGTCATTTTGTCACCATAACAAGTCTAATGGGCAAATTTTCCTCGCCTTACCGATCGGGTTATTGTGGGGCGAAACATGCCTTGCATGGTTTCTTCGATGCCTTACGAATGGAACATGCAAAAGACGGAATCTTAGTAACATTGATTTGCCCTGGTTTCGTACAGACCAACGTAGCGAAAAATGCTTTGGTTGGTGATGGAAGTTCTTCCAATACGGAGGATGATGCCACCAAAAACGGGATTTCCCCAACGGTATGTGCGCAAAAAATAATCGAGGCGATCATTGCTGAAAAATTCGAAGTCTATATTGGGGGAAAAGAAAGATTTGGAGTATACTTGAAACGGTTTTTCCCAAAACTATTGCACAAACTCGTTTTGAATAGTAAGGTTAGGTAATCCTACTTGAAGTGAAACCAAAAACGCACCCCTTTGGCGGTTCGGTCGGTATTTAGGGTCGTCTGCAGCTGATTGGCCAAACGATTCATCAAACGGATACCCATGGAGGAATTCGCCCTTTCTTCTGAATCTTCCGGTAAGCCCACACCGTTATCGGTATATTCAAAAAATCCTTCCTGCCCTTGCGTCTTACGCACGTGAATGTAGATTTTACCGTTTTCCTCATCGTTCGGAAAGGCATATTTGAACGAATTGGACACCAATTCGTTCAACATGAGTCCAAAGGGTATGGCCCGGTCAATATCCAGCTCTACACCTTCCGCATCGATTGTGATATTAATATTATGCCCACCTTTTTTATAGACCGATTGTACGCTATTGATCAGACTTTCAATATAGCCCTGCATTTCAATAACGGAAAGATCTTCGTTCTGATATAGTTTTTGATGTATCAAGGCCATGGCCTTTACCCTACTTTTTCCTTCTTCCAAAGCCTCAATGGCCGCCTTGCTTTTTGTATTCTTGGTCTGTAGGCTCAACAAGCTGGATACCATTTGAAGATTGTTCTTTACCCTGTGATGTATCTCCTTTAAGAGCGAATCCTTTTCAATGAGGGAATTTTCTATAAAATGTTTTTGCTCCGCGATCAATCGCTGGTTCTTTATACTTTTCAAGTAGGCATATACCAGCCCGGAAAATCCTAAAAGGGTAAAAATCAAGGAAATAAAAACAAGACTGATTTTCTCGTCCTTTTCAATGATCTCGTTTCTGGATTTCTCCAAGTCGGCCTTTTGGGCTTCCACCATCTTTCTGGAATTCTCCAAGTCCTGTTTTAGAACCGACTCCAATTGCTGACTTTTGATGTTGGTGTCATTATCGTCCAAGGAATCTCGTATCCTATTATTCTGCTTTAAATACTCGTTGGCGCTTTTATAGTCTCCGGTCCTGTCATAATAGGAAGCGTAAAGTCTATTTCTTTTGATGACGTTTCTAATCTTTTTTGGGGCGAGGTCATTGCTCAGGTAGTCCGTGGCTTTTTCAAAATTGTTCAATTGAAGGTAACATTCTGCGATTTCCAAGGTATTCTCTACAAGTTCCGTGGAAACCTTCCCCGTATTGTATTTATTGATAAGGTCAATACTCTCTTCCAAATAAGGGATGGCCTTTTGATATTCCTTTAGTTGCACATAACACTTTCCAATGTTTCCAACGATTACGCCCTTTAAATGATTGCCCTCGTTTATTTGATTTTCAGTCTTTGTATTGATGATATCGCTAAAATAGACATCTATCAAAGCCTTTGCCTTTTTAAAATAACCCAATGCCGTAGGGGTAGATTTATCCAGTCGCAGGTAATTTCCAATGTTATTGTTGTAGACCGCCTGGGCATAAAAATCGCCATCTTCCAAGTTCTTTTTTTCCTCGGTCATATAGTCTTCCATAGCCTTTCTATGCTGACCTAGACTTGAATAGATATCATAAAACGAAACATTATCGGTGAGTCCAAATTCCCTTTTAAACCTTCTGATTTCAATCTGTTTATCATAAAGTTCCAACTTGGAATAGTCATCGTCCATGATATTGAGAATGAGCGCTTTCTTTTCCATGGGATATTTTTCCATGTCATCGAACAATTCTTTGGCAATGGCCAAACTCTTCTCATAATCACCCAAATCATAGTATATTTTCGACTGGATCAATTGATAATCGGACACGGAAGTACTATCGCTGGTCTTTTGGGAACTGTTCAAATAAACATTTACGGCATCCAACCAGTCGTAAGCGGAATTTTGGTTATACCTGTTGGAAGTATCAAAGAAAAAATCGATTCGACTTTCTGAATCGGGAAGTTGCTTGAACTGCTCAAAATAATTCTCGCCTTGTAATGGTACATCCTGTGCGTTTACCTCCAAAGAGGTAAACAGAAGAAAAAATACACCTAATAATAGTACCAAAAAACCTCTTTTCATATCATGCTCAAAAGAAGGTAATAGACGTATTGCGATATTCGTTCTGATAATCTATACAATTGCAACTGAAATAATTGTTATTTCTGCCCTAACAATTTACGCCGTAAACCCCATCAATTCAAGTAATTTTAGTAGATATCCGCATGTTTAAAAATCCCACCAAAGACATAAATCTATATCCCAAAGAGAATTCACAATAACTATTTCCCAACAATCATTAGAAAAATCGTATTGCGGAATATCTTATCATTACAAAAATATTACTTAGAAGGGCCGGTCCTGATTTAATGTTGTATAATGTCGATTTTTTGTTGTGAAGATGCAGTTAAACGACAATCATGCCATTTCAACCGATTTTTAATACACTTAATCGATAAACGGAACTATGAATATGATTAAATCCTAATGAAAATTCTAAGAATTCATCGCTGAAATGATAAGCTCCTTAAAATCCTTTGAAATAGGAATCAAGGTATTGTTTATCATAATATCCTTTGAATTGATAGCATCTATATGGTCTACATTTACGATATACGATTTATGAGCTCTATAAAACTTGTTCTGAGGTAATTTTTCCAAATAATCCTTAAGGGGAGAGCGTACCAAGAACTTTTTGTCCGCAGTATTTACCTCTAAATAGACATTATCGGCCTTTATAAATTGGATATCACCAAATTGAATTCTATAATAAAGATGCTGCTTTTTAACAAAAATGGAATCCTTTAGAATCGAATTGCTCATGGGGACATCCTCGTTGGATTCTTCCAAATTATTGGTAGTCTTACCGGAAGCCTGTTTACCATAGATAAAATTCGAAAGGGCTATTTCTATGGAAGTGTACAAATCTTGCTGCTCAAAGGGTTTTACCAAATAACCATTGGGTTTAACCGTTTTGGCGTTTTCTACAGTAGCCCTGTCCGAGTTTGAGGTTACGAAAATAAAAGGGATGTCATAGTTTTCTCTAATATGTTTCCCTAGGTCGATTCCTGTTTTATCGGAGGCAAGAATAATGTCAATCAGGACAAGGTCTACCTGTTTTGTCTTAAGGACCTCAACAGCTTGCTCATAAACGATAACATTATCTACAATTTCATACCCAATTTCCTCCAACATGGACTGCATATCATCTGCGATGATTACGTTGTCCTCTACGATTAGTATTTTAATAGGTTGTTCCAAAATTGTAAATTGTTTAGTGGGTTAACGTTCAAAACTACAAAAAATTGTAATAACTAAAATAAAAGAGCAATGCCAGCGCAAAGGTACTCAAGGCGACCTTCTTGAGTTCCGGGTCCAACATTGCAGGAGATTTATTGTACCACACCGTGACCATATGAATAAAAATTGGAACAAAGGCCAATAAACTTATCCCATGTTTCCATTCCGTAGCGGTCACTAGTATAAAGGCCGACCATGAAATGAAAGCTAGTATTAAAATGGTAAAATGGTAAAATTTCCCTTTTTTAAAGCCAATCTTAACGATCATCGTAATCTTGCCGGAATCCTCATCAGACGCATGGTCCCTCAAATTATTCAGGTTTAGGACTCCAACGCTTAAAAGGCCTACCGTAATCGCGGGCAGAAAGGAAATCCAAAAAATAGTCTTGACGAACAAAAACATGCTACCTATAACAGACAATAATCCAAAAAAGAGGAATACAAAAACATCTCCCAATCCCTGATAGCCATAGGCATTTTTACCAACGGTATATCTTACCGCTGCCCAAATACTCAGCACACCCAAAAGTAGAAAAAGCAGTACCCATACTATTTCCTTCATGCCAAATGAAAAATAAAGCAATGCCAATATTAATAACAAATCAATTATAATGGATATTAGGATTCCTTTTTTCAAAGAACCTTGGGTCAATAGCCCGCTTTGTAGTGCACGCTTGGGACCGATCCTATTTTCGTTGTCCGTGCCTTTTACGCCATCACCATAATCGTTGGCAAAGTTTGAAGTGATCTGAAAACCTATGGTGGTCAAAATGGCCAACCAAAAAATAAGTGGGCTGGAGTGGCCAAAGTACGAGGCCAAGGTAGCACCAACTAATATACCTGACACCGATAATGGAAGGGTTCTTAACCTTGCGGCGTTTATCCACGCCTTAAACTGGGGCACTCTAATATGGATCTTCTATTTGAACTCTTTTCCCTTCTTTATAAGATGCCACAAAGGCGTCCTCAAAACCAAGGTTTACCAGTTGCTGCCTAAACGACCTGGCCTCTTCCAAAGTCTCGAAAGTTCCCAAGGAATAGGAATAAAAAGGATTCGTTTTTACAAATAAGGTATTGGTCAAGGCTTCAGAAGCAAGTGTTACATTGTTGTCTACAAAGGACTTAACCTGCACCGAATATATTTTTTCCTTCTCTAGGAATTGTTTCGCCAAATAAAACTCCTTTACCAAGCTTAGCTCATCATTTTGAGCTTTTAAATTGTCGATACGGGTTTTTATAGCATCCAAACTATCTATGGATACCAATAAATTATTGTTTTGTTTGTCCAACGAATTTGAGGTTTTTAGACCAGCCGTAAAAGAAGTAAGGGCCAACCCTCCTATCAAGAAAAAAGCGGTAATCCCCGCGAAAATATTTCGCTGTATTTTACTGCGTTTAAGCTCCTTGTTTTTAAATTTTATTTGATCTAAAAGGCGCTCATTGATTATTTGGGCCTTATCTATGTCTTTATGCAACTCTAAAAGATCGCTTTCTTCGATAAAGGGCATATGATGAAGTATTTTGGTCTAAAAAACTACCTTAAATTTAACAAATAAAAGAGTTCGAATTACACTTCTAACTCTGTAATAGAACAAAAATAGGACTAACGGCATACTACACAAAAAATAAGGTGACAATTTTCTGATAAAAAATTGAACACCAAGCGTTTACTTACTACAACCCACAATTACAGCCTATTGGGCCAAACGTATACCGTCCTTCTCCAAGGCAACCTTTCTTTCCTTATACAAGGTCCCCAAACCCTTCTTAAAGGTTTTCTTGCTCATTTGAAACATGTCCATAATATCTTCTGGGTCTGATTTATCGTGAAAGGGCAAAAAGCCTCCCTTTTCCTTCAATACATTGTAAATCTTATTGGCGGCCGGCTCAAGAACCTTTGTCCCAAGGGGCTGCAAGGATATATCCAATTTATTGTCCTTCCTTATTTTTTTCACGCAACCCGGTATCACGTCCCCAATATTGACCGATTTGAAGACTTCGTTGAAATATACCAAACCTTTGTGCTTTTCGTTCACAATGACTTCCCAGCCTAACTCGGTTTGACGTATAATGACCAAATCCACTTCCTCCCACTCCTTTAGATTTAGGTTTTCATTGCTCAAAAATTTATCCAGTTTATTGGATGCGACCAAACGGCCCGTCTTTTCGTCTAAATAACAATGTACCACGTACCACTGGCCTTGCTTCATTTTGCTTCGTTGTTCCCTAAAAGGCACTAACAGGTGTTTCTCCAAGCCCCAATCCATAAAGGCACCAAACTCATTGACTTCGGCAACCTGAAGCAATCGAAACTCCCCTAACATAATATCCGGCTCCAAGGTAGTGGCTACGGGCCTTTCGTCATAATCCAAATAACAGAACACCTCTATTTGTCCCCCGATCTCGTAGGATTCAGGCACATATTTATTTGGCAACAATACATCATTGCCTTCATCGTCTCCAAGAAACAGTCCTACACTGGTATCCCTAAGGATTTTTAAGACATTTTTTCTTCCTATTTCTATCATGTTGCAAAGTTAGTACAATAAATAACGGGGCAATTAAACAATGTCGTAAATAAAAAAGCTGCCCCAAAGGAAGCAGCTTTTTTTAATACTTTACTATTCTATCTATTAATAAACGGATGCCTTTTTGAAATGCTTACATAGCATGTAATATACAACAGCTCTATGCTTGTTCTTATTGGATGAACCATATTTATCCAAAACGGATTTGATAGCCTCCATTAATTGAGGACCGTCACTTAGTCCCAATTTCTTTATCAGGTAGTTGTTCTTTACCGTTTCAAGTTCCTTTTCGTCACCTCCAGACACTTTGGAGGCGTCAAGGTTGTAAATTGATGGCCCTAAACCAACGGTTACTTTGGTAAGCAAATCCATGTCTGCAGTCTCACCGAATTTATCCTTGATGTCGGCTGCATATTTTTCAATAAGCTCGTCTCTTTTACTCATAATTTTAGTGTCTTATTTAATTAATAGTTAATATTCCTTACAAGATATGAAATGAAAATAATCCGTCAAAATTTTATTATTGATAAGTCTAGGGGTATGTACTTCCAAAAGTTTTGGTAAGTCGGCAGGTTTGTAGAATTCTTCCAAGGCCTTTTCCAAACTATTCCCGTCGTCCGCGGTACTATAACCAACATGGAACATTTCACATAATTGGGAAGCTTTCAGCGCATGCTTGGTCTCAAAAAAACGTTCGTACGCCTCGGTATCCTTCCTGCCAGGGAGTATCCGAAAGATTCCTCCTCCCCCATTGTTTATCAGTATAATTCTAAAATCTGACCTTATATAGTCATTCCATAGGGCATTGCTATCATAGAAAAAACTAAGGTCGCCCGTTATCAATAACGTGGGCGATTCATTATATACCGATGCACCCATTGCCGTGGACGTACTGCCGTCAATACCACTGGTGCCCCTGTTACAAAACACCTCTAGCGTAGGGTCCAATTCAAAGAGCTGTGTATACCGTATCGTTGAGCTGTTGGCCAACTGCAACTGATAGTTTTTAGGAATTGATTGTAATAGCTTATCAAATACAAGAAAATCCGAATATGGAATCTTCTTCAAATACAATTTCCGCCCTTTCATATACTGCAACTTTACGTGGTTCCATTTTTCAAAATAAGGAGAAGACTTTTTACCATTCTGGTCGTATAACTTGCGGAAAAAATCATTGACCGAATATTCAAAGTGCTTACCCAAACAAAAGAAGGTATCATTTGCCTTGGTGGCACCTACATGCCAATGGTACTTTGGGGTATATTCCCTTAAAAACGCTTTTATTTTTTTGGAGACTACATGTCCACCGACAGTGATCAGCACATCAGGTCTTAGGTTTTCGAATAAGGTATGCTTTGAACCACTTAATTCAATAGGAGCTAAAATGGAATCAATGCTGTTAAAAAAATTTGGGTGATGGATATTGGAGGTGGTTTCAGTAAAAACCACAACCGAGGCGTCATTACCCAAGGTATCCAACACATCCTTTGAAATAGAATTTGGATGGTTTACCCCCACCAATACTATCTTTTTTTCGGCATTGTTCCAGCTATCCAAGACTTCATCAGGAAGGTTCAATGGGTTTTGCATAGGAGCCGGAATGGCATCGGGAAGCATCAAATCCATTTCTTCAAGATCGTATAAAGGTTCCTCAAACGGAACGTTCACATGTACGGGAAGCTTATTTTGGATCACTATGGAAAATGCCTTGTTCAGTTCGCCATGATTAAAGGTATCCACAAGTTCCTGTTCCGTCTTTAAATCCTTACCCTCCAACCACTCGGGTCGGTATCTGTTAATTCTTCCCGTCGCGTGGATAAGGTCTTGCCTTAGATTTGCCGAATATCCAATGTGCCTGTCATAAACATGGTCCTGACGGATGGTCTGACCATCGCCAATATCAATTTTATAGGAGGGTCTATCCGCAGAAATGACAACGAGCGGAATTTCACTGTAGAAAGCTTCGGCAATGGCAGGATAGTAATTCAACAACGCACTCCCCGAAGTGCAAACCAAAGCCACGGGCCGTTGCAAATTCTGGGCCATACCCAATGCGAAAAATGCTGCACAACGCTCATCAACGATGCTAAAACAATCAAAAAAAGGATCCTCTGTAAAAGATAAGGTTAACGGTGCATTTCTGGAACCGGGCGAAATGATTATATTATTAATCCCATTGACTTTACAATGCCCAATAATGGATTGGGCCACGGGTATGTTGGAGTAATTCATCAACTACAAAATTAAGACCTATGGGCTTCAAAAACCAATTGTTAAGCACTTAATCCAAGAGTACCTTTAAAATGGTCTGGCTTTTATTTTCTGTCTCCTCCCATTCTTTCCAAGGGTCTGAATCTGAGGTTATTCCACCCCCAATAAAAATACTTGCCGCCGTGCCGTCCAGTTGCATGCAGCGCAGATTGACAAAAAGTTCCGTCGATTCCAACACGGAACGATATGCTTTTTGTTCCGTATTCCGAGGGTTCGTGCTTCGTTCCACTTCATTTTTCAGGTTTAATTCCCCCAAGTATCCCGTATAGAACATTCGGTCATAATGCTCGTTCTCCAAAATGAACTTTTTTGCCCTTTTGGTTGGAATACCACAAACCGCAGGTGTAGGATGTAACGCCCTTATCAAAGTCCCAAGCTTTTCCCTTTCGAAACGACCCGAAATCTTGGTCCTTAAATGCCATAGTTGCCCCGCCCGGACGGACTCCAAATCCCCAATTTTTAAGTCGGTCGTAGTGTCCTGTAAAGCCGTCGCTATATAATCCGTCACCAACTGCTGTTCGTGCAGTTCCTTCTTCTCCCATTCGGGCATTTCCACTTCCTCCCGTACCATTTGCGTTCCTGCCAAGGACATGGTTACAAAGGAATTTCCCCTACTCTTTAATAGAATTTCCGGAGTGGCGCCCAACCATGTCCCGATCTTTGGGTGATGCCATAAATAGCACAGGGCATTTTCATAAGCATGTACCAGACGTTGAAAAATGACCAGTGCGGAGGCGGCAACACGCACCTCCTTTTTTCTTGAAAGCACCACCTTTTCCAGTTGGCCGGATTTGATAGCTTCGATGGCCCTGGAAACCATTCTTTCATAGGATTCGGATGCCCCAACTTCCTTTTTTAGAGGGTTTTTGGTCGTACTTATGTTCCCGGGGGTAAAAACTTCGGAAAGGACTTCATCGCATTGTATTAGAATCGGACTTTGCACGGTATCGAATGGGGCAAATACAAAACCACTTTCGGTAAAATCGGTAACGGAATGGAGTTGTGTATCCCGCTGAAAAACACCCTTAATTTCAAATTCTTTCGGTTTTTTATAAATCACGAAAGGGAGACCTTGCTCCAATTGACCTTGGGCCCTATTTAAAATTGGATACGCCATCTTACTTCTTTGGAAGGGCAATCGTGGTGAGTTTACAGACCGATATCAATTGGTCCTCCTCGTTCGTTATGCGAATATCCCAAACCTGTGTAGTCCTCCCCTTATGGATAAATGAAGCCTTCGCATACACAAAGCCCTCCTTCACACTTTTAACGTGATTGGCGGAAATCTCGATTCCCCTAACAAAGAACTCCGCTGCATTCAAAAATACATAGGAGGCCATACTCCCTACACTTTCGGCCAATGCTACCATAGCGCCTCCGTGGAGCACCCCGTCCGGCTGATGCACCCTTGGGTTTACCGGCATTTTAGCAATTAGGAAATCCTCCCCTACATCTACATACGAAATGTTCAAGGTTTCCATGAGGGTATTCTTTGAGGAGTTATTGCAGACCTCAAGTATCTTATCTTTGTGTTCGCCCATGCTTTTTTTTTGTAAAATTAAGCAATAGAACACCAAGAGGCAGGAATAGACACCATGGATTTATGCAGACCACAATAAAAAATGTCCAATACCAACATACCAATTCCTATGAAACCCTGAATGATCTGGGGCCCAAAACCAAAAATGTTTGGTTGGCCTTTCATGGCATAGGTTTTCTAAGCAAATACTTTTTGAGATATTTCGAGGATTTGGATAGTGACCAAAACTATATAATCGCGCCCCAGGCGCCTTCAAAGTATTATTTGAACGGAAAATATAGGCATGTGGGAGCAAGTTGGTTGACACGGGTGGACAGGGAGCAAGAAACCCAAAATATCCTCAATTATGTAGGTAAGATTTTGGAATCCGAAAACATCCCGAGTCATTGCCAATTAATCGTCTTCGGGTTTTCGCAAGGGGTATCCGTTGCAACACGACTTTTGGCAAAAACAAACCTAAAATGTTCCAAGTTGATTTTATACGCGGGGGGTATCCCCGATGAATTGAAAGCGACCGATTTTGAAAGATTGATAAAGGATGCTACAGCCGTGTATTCCGTGGTTGGTACAGAAGACGAATACATCAACGCCAAAAGATTGGAAGAGGAAACCGAAAAATTAGACCAACTTTTTCAGGGCACCGCAAAACAAATTACTTTTAACGGTGGCCACGAACTGAAAAAAGAAATCATTAATTCCTTTGCCTATTAATATGGAGATTGTTCTGGAAAACGACCGGGTGAAACTATCACCATTGACTTTGGAGAACTATGAAAACCTCCTTCCCATTGCTTCCCAAAAGAAACTGGTCCAATACTCCCCTTCCGATATCGAAACCCCGGAAGCCCTCAAGAATTACGTTCTTATGGCCTTGGAGCAACAGGCACAAAAGTTGGGCATTCCCTTTATCATTTTTGATAAGGCCGTACACAGATACGCGGGCAGTACCCGGTATATGAACATACATTGGAAAAACAAAGTGCTTCATATTGGTTCCACATGGATCGGGAACGAATTTCAAGGAACGGGTCTGAATAGGGAAATGAAACGGCTCATGCTACACCATGCCTTTGTGGACATGGATTTTCAGAAAGTAGAGTTTCGGGTGGACGAAAGAAACTTAAAATCCAGAAGAGCGGTCGAAAAATTGGGATGCAAACTGGAAGGTATTCTTAGAAAGGATGTCTACCTATTGGACGGGTTTAAAAGAAACACCTGCTGTTACGGGCTTTTGAGGGAGGAATGGGAACAGCGTAAGGTTTTGTAGATTCCCGGACACCTCATTCGTAATAGGTGATTTTCCGGGTTGTATAGGTATTTTCTGGGGTTACGATTTGCTTCACCCAATTACCTTCCCCCTCCCTATCGTATTGATAGATATACTCCTTTTTATCCAAAATAGTTTCGCCCCTTTTAATTTCCTGTACCAACATACCGTTTGTATCATATTCAAAGGTGGTCCTTACGGTAGGGACAAACTTTTTGGTCTCCAAATCATATTCAAACTCCTGTTGGGCCAACAATTTCCCATTGGGTCCAAATACTTCCTCGTAGGCCTTGGTGGCCTCTCCTTTTAAAAATTCCTTGGTAAGTACGATTTTTTGCTTCTCCCCATTTTTTGTCTGAAAGGAAGTCCGTATCGATTTTAAGGGTACATCGTTAAGTAAATAGGTGATGGTATACTCGCCTTTGTATTTCTTGTATTCCACCTGTGTTTCATCCGTGCCTTCATCGTTGGTCCTAACAATTTTGGTCAGATCGCCCTTATCGTCATAGGTGTAGATATATTGGTCCAAAAACTCCTTATCATAAGAGATGATGTTCTCCGTAATCTTTGTTTGCCCGATGGTATCCAGTTTAAAAAAGTGCGCTATGGAAGTTCCTGGGTCGAATTTATTGTCCCGGTAGGTTTCGGACCGTTTTTCGACCAAAAGGCTGTCCTGATATTTATAATAGACTACGTCATAGTCCGATTCATTATATCGGGTAACCGATTTGGTAAGCAACCCCCTCTGATTGAAATCATACTCCTCCTTACCATATTTTGTACTGACAAGACAGGTTTTGACGCTATCCTTCAAATCAAAATCCGATACCGTAAAGATTCTTATCTCCTGGGTAAAGGAAGTGGTGGGCAAAGCCAATAAAACCAAAAAGAATATATGGGGATAGTTTTTTACCATAGTACAAAATTAACTCAATTACCTCCCCAAACAAATTACATTCCAAAATAAAAAAGGAGCGATGATTATCGCTCCTTTTCTTGATAGTAAGATATTAAAAAATATATCTACGTTACTTGACTTCTTCGAAGTCTACCCTTCGACTACGCTCAGGACAGGCTACTTGACTTCTTCGAAGTCTACGTCCTCAACGTTATCGCCTTCGGTTGCGCTACCGCTACTATCAGCAGTAGGTTCGCCTTGGGCAGCACTTCCTCCACCTTGTTGCGCTTCGGCCTGTGCCTTGTACATCTCTTCAGAAGCTACTTTCCAAGCCTCGTTGATTTTATCCAAAGCCGGTGTGATTACGGCCAAATCTTTGGATTCATAAGCCGTTTTTAACTCCGCCAACGCATCCTCGATCGGTTTTTTCTTGTCCGCGGACAGTTTATCGCCAAACTCGGCCAACTGCTTTTCGGTCTGGAAAATCATGCCATCGGCCTCGTTCAATTTATCGGCTTTTTCCTTCGCTTTTTTATCGCTTTCGGCATTCGCCTCGGCTTCGGCCTTCATCTTTTTGATTTCCTCCTCTGTCAATCCGGAAGATGCCTCAATTCGAATATCCTGTGATTTTCCGGTGGCCTTGTCGGTCGCGGAAACCTTGATGATACCATTGGCATCTATATCAAAAGTTACTTCGATCTGTGGTGTTCCCCTTGGTGCAGGTGGTATCCCGTCCAAGTGGAACTTTCCAATTGTCTTGTTATCGGCGGCCATGGGTCTTTCCCCTTGTAACACGTGTATTTCAACGGATGGCTGATTGTCAGCAGCGGTAGAGAACACTTGGGATTTCTTGGTAGGAATCGTAGTATTCGCCTCGATTAATTTTGTCATAACGCTACCCATAGTCTCGATACCTAGGGATAATGGCGTAACATCTAACAACAACACATCTTTTACGTCCCCTGTCAATACACCACCTTGAATTGCGGCACCAATGGCAACCACCTCATCTGGATTTACACCTTTGGAAGGTTTCTTTCCAAAGAATTTTTCCACAGCTTCCTGAACGGCCGGTATCCTTGTGGAACCACCTACCAAAATGATTTCATCGATATCGCTTTTTGAAAGTCCGGCAGATTTCAATGCCTTTTCACATGGCTCAATGGTTCTTTTGACCAAATCCGCTATCAATTGCTCAAATTTGGATTTTGTCAAGGTACGCACCAAGTGCTTAGGTCCTGTAGCCGTAGCGGTTACGTATGGCAAGTTGATTTCCGTTTGGGAAGAGGAGGACAATTCAATTTTGGCTTTCTCCGCTGCCTCACGTAATCTTTGTAGTGCCATGGAGTCGTCACGTAGGTCCAATCCTTCTTCGGCCTTGAATTCCTCGGCCAACCAGTCGATTATCTTTTGGTCCACATCATCACCACCCAAGTGGGTATCACCATCGGTAGCCAAAACTTCAAAAACGCCATCACCCAATTCTAGGATGGAAACATCATGCGTACCACCACCAAAGTCGAATACCACAATTTTCTGGTCGGTGTCCTTTTTGTCAAGACCATAGGCCAAAGAGGCAGCCGTAGGTTCGTTAATGATTCGCTCAACGGTAAGTCCGGCAATTTCTCCCGCTTCTTTGGTGGCCTGTCTTTGGGAATCGTTAAAGTAGGCAGGTACCGTAATAACGGCCCTTGTAACATCCTGACCCAAATAATCCTCAGCAGTTTTCTTCATTTTTTGAAGGATCATGGCCGATAGTTCCTGAGGCGTATACAAACGACCGTCGATATCTACCCTGGGCGTATCGTTATCACCTTTGGTTACTTTGTAAGGGACCCTTTTAGCTTCTTTCTCAGATTCGGAGAACTTGTTCCCCATAAAACGCTTTATGGAGTAAATGGTCTTATGCGGATTGGTTACTGCCTGCCTTTTTGCAGGGTCACCCACCTTGATTTCACCGCCCTCCACAAAAGCTATGACCGACGGTGTTGTTCTTTTTCCTTCTGCGTTTGGAATTACTACTGGCTCATTACCCTCCATCACGGAGACACAGGAGTTGGTAGTACCCAAATCTATTCCAATAATCTTACTCATTGTATATGTTTTAAAATTTAAGTGCTTAATTTTTCAATCAACCTTTAAATGACAAACAATATGCCAAGGGATAAAAACTGACAGGATGTCATTTATTTGTTTTTGAACCCGAATGATTGGGCTTGGAGTGAATTCAAAATGGAAAAACAATTTACACCTCGATCTAACTTTGTACATTAGTATTCGACTTTTTAAAAGATAATGGAACAAAGAGAAAGCATAAGCATTTTTGACATGCTCAAAATAGGCATAGGCCCATCCAGCTCCCATACCTTGGGACCTTGGCGAGCCGCGGAACGTTGGATCTTGGAGCTTAAGAAAGAGGGCAAATTTGAAAAAGTAGCTTCCATTTCTGTCCATGTCTATGGTTCCCTTTCGTTAACGGGGAAAGGCCATGCCACGGATTATGCCATTATTTTAGGGCTATTGGGCACCGATCCGGAAACGATTGCCATAGAAAACATTCAGACATATGTCCAAGATGTAAAAAGTACCCGAAAGTTGAATTTTGGGGGAAGTAAAACTTTGGATTTTGACCCGGAAAAAGACATCGTTTTCCATAAAAAGTTCCTTCCCTTCCATGCGAACGGTTTAAAGTTTGAGGCGATTTTGACAGATGGAAAAAAGACCGCCAAAACCTATTATTCCATTGGTGGAGGTTTCGTTGTCGTGGAGGAACGTAAAAATGCCAAAAGAAAAAATAGCGTTTTCAACAGCTTTCCGTATCCCATAGAAAATGGACAGGAATTATTGCTAATCTGCCAAAAAGAATCAAAATCCATCTCCCAAATTGTTTGGGAGAATGAACGGTCCTTACGATCCGATGATGAAATCGACCATCAGATAAATCGGGTTTGGAACACCATGCTGGAGTGTATGTACCTTGGCTGCCACACCGAAGGAAAACTGCCCGGGGGTCTCAATGTAAAACGAAGGGCCTTCGAACTGCATGAAAACCTGAAAGGGGACCTGCCCTACTCCAATCCGGAAGAATGGCTGCAATCCATCCGACAGACAGAGGTAAAATTCAGGCAAATCCTGCAATGGGTAAGTTGTTTCGCCTTGAGCGTCAATGAAGTAAACGCCTCCTTGGGAAGGGTGGTTACCGCACCTACCAATGGCAGTGCCGGGGTAATCCCCGCAGTCCTTATGTATTATATGGTCATTGAAAACCACGCGGGGAATTTTGAACACATAAAACAGTTCTTGTTGGTTGCGGGGGAAATAGGCAGCATCTTCAAAAAAGGCGCGACCATTTCCGCAGCCATGGGCGGTTGCCAGGCGGAAATTGGGGTTTCCTCGGCAATGGCGGCGGGAGCTTTAACAGAACTCTTGGGCGGATCACCGGAACAAGTGCTCATGGCCGCGGAAATCGCCATGGAACATCACTTGGGACTTACCTGTGATCCCATTGGTGGATTGGTTCAGATTCCCTGTATAGAACGAAATTCCATGGGAGCCATCAAAGCTATTAATGCGGCGGAATTGGCCTTGGGTTCCGATCCGGCAGAAGCCAAGGTCCCCTTGGACAAAGTAGTACAGACCATGTGGGAAACCGCCAAGGATATGAGTTCCAAATACAAGGAAACCTCCGAAGGCGGATTGGCCGTTGGTGTATTCCTAAGCGATTGCTAAAAACATATTATATGGGCATGATACCCCTATTCCAGGGATTAATTATGACAAGTTCAATACCTATAAAAGATAAAATGTTCAATAATTAAACCATTAGTCTATTTTATAGGTGTGAAACCCTCATTGAGGGATTTATTAAAACAAGTTAAATACCTCTGCAAAAGAAACTATTTAAAAATCCATCTGTTAACCTAATTTTAATCGATTGAAATGAACCATAACAATTCTTGATACCCCCTGAAATGGTCATTGGCGAATTACATCTGACCTATGACAAATTATAAAAATAAACAGATGAAAAACTTAATTTCTGAACGGGTTGCAGATTTTCTAAAAAACTATCCGCCATTTAATATCATGGATGCAAATCTTTTGGGGGAACTATCCCAACAGGTTTCCATCATTTATAAGGAAAAGGGAAGTTTGGTGTTCTCATTTGAAGAGGAAGCGCATCCCCATTTCTATGTGGTGCATAAAGGGGCCATAGAGCTCACGAATCCAAATGTAAAATCCATTACCGATTATTGTGACGAAGGCGATATTTTTGGTCTTAGACCCCTTATTGCCAAGGAGAATTACAAACTGGAGGCCCGGGCCTACGAAGAATCGATACTCTATGCGATACCCATCGCCGTTTTTAGGCCCATATCAGAATCCAACCAGCGGGTTTCCAATTTTCTTACCGAAAGTTTCGCATCCAATCTACGAAATCCCTACCAAACGCGTAAACTGGAAAGATCGGGAATATCGACAAGCCTCAATGCCCAAGGGAACTTGGTCATCGATGATTTTCAGCCCATCCGTTATTCCAAAAAATTAATAACCTGCGGACCTAACACCACCATACAAAAAGCGGCGGAGCGAATGACAAAAAACCGCATCGGATCCATATTGGTCTGCGAGAACAATCTTCCCGTGGGCATCGTTACGGATAAGGATTTAAGAAACAAGGTGGTGACGGGAACGTTTCCCATTACCGCCAGCGTCAGGAACATTATGTCCGCTCCGCTAATTACCTATCCGGAGAAAATGACGATTGCACAGGCCCAAATGGCCATGATGAAAAATGATATAAGCCACCTTATTTTGACCAAGGATGGAACTTCCAACAGTAAATCCGTAGGAATTATTTCGAAAAACGACATTATGGTATCGCTGGGAGACAATCCGGCCGTAATCGTAAAGGCCATCAAAAGAGCCAAAAAAATAAACCAAGTAAAGGAACTTCGTAAAAGTATAATGATGCTTTTAAGGGGCTATTTGGACCAGAACCTTCCAATGGCACTGACCTCCAAGATCATTTCTGAACTGAACGACACCTGTATCAAACAGGTAATCAGGCTTTCCTTGGAGAAAATGAAGACACCGCCACCGGTACCCTTTGCGTGGCTGGCATTGGGCAGTCAGGGACGAGGCGAACAATTGCTCCATACCGATCAGGACAATGCACTGGTTTTTGAAGATGTGCCCGAAGAAGCATTACCAAAGACTACCACCTATTTTTTGGAACTTTCCAAAAAAGTGACCAAAGGACTTAACAAAATTGGATATGAGTATTGCCCGGCGGATATGATGGCATCCAATCCCAAATGGTGCCTGAGCCTCAAGGAATGGAAGAACAAAATATCCTATTGGATCATTAATCCCGGCCCCAACGAGGTTTTGATGTCATCCATTTTTTTCGATTATAGTTTGGCATATGGGCAAAGGAAATTGTTGAACGAGATGTCCGACTATATTTTTTCCAACGTCAAGAAATACCCCATTTTCTTGGTACATATTGCCAACGGAGCCTTGCAGAGTCCATCCCCATCCGGTTTTTTTAGGTCTTTTTTAGTGGAACAGGACGGACAGCACAAGGACTTCTTCGACTTAAAAAACAGGGCGTTGCGACCGCTAATCGATGCGGCACGCGTACTCATCCTTTCACATTCTGTCAAAGGAATCAGCAATACGTGGGAACGCTATGAAAAATTGGCAGAGTTGGAACCGAACAATCAAGACCTCTATTTGGCCTGTTCCTACGCCACCAAAGCACTGTTGAAATTTAGAACAAAACAGGGCTTGCTCCACCACGACTCCGGCAGGTATATCGAGTTGGAATCCTTGACAAAGGAGGAAAAAATGAAGTTAAAACGAACCTTTAAGGCCATCAAGGAAATACAGGATGTAATTTCCATTCGCTTTAAGGTTTCCAATATTTTGGGCTGATGGGCATATTTGATCGTTCCTCAAAATACCCTGACTACTGGCAGGCGTATGTAAAGTCCTTCAAACGGCCCTTGGAGAAGGACTTCAACAAGCTCACCTTTGTGGTTTTGGATACGGAAACCACAGGCTTTGACAAGACAAACGACCGTATCCTTTCCATTGGTGCCTTGAAAATACAGGGCAATCGTATCAATGTCGACGATATCCTGGATGTGTACATATCACAGGAAACCTTCAATAAAGAAAGCGTCCCTATCCATGGTATCCTTAGGAATGGACAGCAAGATTGCATTTCAGAGAAAGCGGCAATGAAAAAATTTCTGGGCTATGTGGAAAACCATTTTATTGTGGCACATCACGCGGGTTTTGACATAGGCATGATCAATAGCGCGCTCAAAAGATTGGGACTTCCCAAATTAAAAAACACCCATTTGGATACGGGCGTTTTGTATAAAAAAACGCTTCTAAAATCCTATCTCGTACAACCGAAGGAGCACTATTCCCTGGATGATTTGGCCGAGAAATTCTTGATATCCAAAAAGGATAGACACACGGCTTTGGGCGATGCCTATATAACCGCTCTAGCATTTCTAAAAATCCTTGTAAAAATCAAGGAAAAAAAGGAACTGTCCTTAAGGAATTTGAAATGATTAGGAATTTTTCAAATAGTCCAAAATATTTCTTTCAATCCGTTCGTGGATATTGGAAGTATCGGCCTTTTGAAAGGACTCGCCCGTAATGTTTTCGTAAAGTTCGATATACCTTTCAGAAACTGAGGTAATATATTCATCCGACATTTCAGGAACTTTTTGCCCCTCCAACCCTTGAAAACCATTGGAAATAAGCCACTGCCTTACAAATTCCTTGGACAATTGCTTTTGGGGCTCATTTTTATCCTGTCTTTCCTGATATCCTTCCGCATAAAAGTACCGGGAAGAATCTGGGGTGTGTATCTCATCAATAAGCACAATAGTGCCATACTTGGTCTTTCCGAATTCGTATTTGGTATCCACCAAAATTAGACCTCTTTTGGCAGCAATTTCCGTTCCCCGTTGAAAAAGTGCCCGCGTATACTTTTCAAGCACTTCGTAATCAGCTTTGGAAACGATGCCCCTTTTTATAATATCCTCCTTGGAGATATCCTCATCGTGATCGCCCATTTCCGCTTTGGTCGCCGGAGTTATTATCGGCTTGGGAAACGGATCGTTTTCCTTAAGACCTTCTGGCATCGGTACCCCACAGAGTACTCTTTTTCCAGCTTTGTATTCCCTGGCCGCGTGACCGGACATGTAGCCCCTTATGACCATTTCTACCTTGAAAGGCTCACAGGCATGGCCAATGGCTACATTTGGATCAGGGGTAGCGATCAGCCAATTTGGGACAATATCCGCTGTTGACGCCATCATTTTGGTAGCTATTTGGTTCAGAATCTGACCCTTGAAGGGAATACCTTTGGGCATTACCACATCAAAGGCGGACAGTCTGTCCGTGGCGATCATAATCAATCGGTCATCCTCAAGGGCATAGACTTCCCGCACCTTTCCTTTGTAAACACTTTTTTGTCCGGGGAATTTGAAATTGGTATCAAAAATGGTATTCGGCATGCCCTTTAATTTTGATGTTCAATGGTTTTGTAAGCCTCAATCACCTTCTTGACCAGTTTATGGCGAATGACGTCCTTATCGTCCAAATAAATAATTTCTATGCCTTCTACGTTTTGAAGGATCAATAAAGCTTCCTTTAATCCGGATATGGTCCTTCTGGGCAAGTCTATCTGCCCTGGGTCACCGGTCAACAAAAACTTGGCGTTTCGACCCATACGCGTCAAGAACATTTTCATCTGTGCGTGCGTGGTGTTCTGGGCCTCGTCCAAAATTACAAAGGCATCATCCAAGGTCCGCCCGCGCATAAAGGCCATGGGAGCAATCTGTATGGTACCGTTTTCGATGTAATGGGCCAACTTTTCCGCCGGGATCATATCCCTGAGCGCATCGTACAAGGGCTGCATGTAGGGATCCAGTTTTTCTTTTAGGTCCCCTGGTAAAAATCCAAGATTTTCCCCTGCTTCCACCGCAGGTCTGGTCAGGATGATCCTACGTACCTGCTTTTCCTTCAATGCCTTTACCGCAAGTGCCACTCCGGTGTAGGTTTTCCCTGTTCCGGCAGGCCCAATGGCAAAAACCATATCGTTCTTTCTGGCCGCATCCACCAACCTACGCTGATTGACAGTCTGTGCCTTGATCAACCTGCCACTTACACCGTGCACCAGCGTTTCACCGCTGTTCTCCGGCCCTGTGTAATCCTTGGAATCGCCACTGGTAAGTACGCGCTCAATGCTATTTTCGTCCAGTTTATTGTACTTGATGAAATGCTCCGTAAGCATATCAAAACGCTTATCGAATTCCTCAAGTTGGTCCTCGTCCCCGTAGGCCTTTATTTTGTTGCCACGGGCAACTATTTTTAATTTGGGAAAATACTTTTTAAGTAGTTCTATATTTTCATTTTGTTGCCCAAAAAACTCTCTTGGACTAACTTCGGTGAGTTCTAATATAATTTCGTTCAAACAGTGGGATTTTGAAGATTTTAAATGAGTCAAGTTTAATTTCGCTCGGCTATTTTTTTGTTTAATTTTGTATATCAAATTTAAGCAAAAATTAAGTTTGGCTAACCAAAAACATATCAACATTGCTGCATGGCAATCATTACCCTTACAACCGATTTTGGACTGAAAGACCACTTTGTTGGGGTGTTAAAAGGTTCTATTTACAGCGAATTGCCCGATGCCAAAATTGTTGATATTTCCCATGACGTTGCACCGTTCAATATTCAGGAATGCGCCTACATCCTAAAAAACTCCTACAATAGTTTTCCCAAAGGCTCCATTCATATAGTGGGCGTAGACTCAGAGGCTACCCAAGAAAACCAGCACATTGTGGTTCTAATCAACGGCCACTATTTTGTCAGTGCGAATACAGGTGTCATTGGACTTATAACTTCAGAAATCAAACCGGATAAAGTCGTAGAGATCAACATTCCCGATTCCTTGCACGGTTCCTTTCCGGTGTTAAGTGTCTTCGTTCAGGTAGCATGCCATATCGCCCGGGGCGGTACTTTGGAGGTCGTGGGCAAGCCTTTCAACGATCTCAAGGATTTGCGGGAATTCATGCCGCGAATCGTGGACGATGGCAAGAAAATTATTGGAAGTGTCATTTATATAGACAACTACGGCAACGTTGTCACCAATATCCAAAAACATCTTTTTGAAGCCTACAGAAAAGGACGCGATTTTGAGCTATTGGTGCGGAACCACAAAATCAAAAAAATACACAAGGCCTATAACGACATTATTGATTTTTCCATTGAAAAAAGCAAACGAAAGGGTGATGGTGATTTGTTGGCGCTTTTCAATTCATCGGATTATATAGAACTCGCCATTTACAAAAGTAACCTTAAAACGGTGGGCGGAGCATCCACCCTTTTGGGGCTTGATTACAGGGACACTATTATGATCGATTTTTTATAATCCGATAAGCCGACGTCTTGCCTAAAGATTTTCTTAATCGGCCTTCTAGAGATGCACATAGTTAATAACTCCGTCCCCATTTTTCGCCAAAACACCTAGTCAACCCCCATAAAACGGGAAAATAAAGTTAGAGGTGCCCTTGCCCGACTGTTGATAAGTTTGTTTCCGATAAATAAGCATTTAAAATATCTTTGTTTGATAGCAAAAGCGCCAACTTAATCGGCATTTTCCTTTAGGTTTATAGGGCCTTTCGGATTGAAACAAAACATAGAACGACCAATGAAATTTATTGTCTCCAGTACGTATTTATTAAAGCAACTTCAAATATTGGGTGGTGTTATAAACAATAGCAATACCCTGCCTATTTTGGACAATTTCCTGTTCGATCTGAACAAGAATAAACTAACGGTTTCTGCCTCGGACCTGGAGACCACCATGAGTTCCGTTTTGAACGTGGATTCAGACAATGAAGGAACCATAGCGGTTCCGGCAAGATTGCTATTGGAAACCTTAAAGACCTTTCCGGAACAACCGCTGACCTTTATCGTGGCGGATAACAACACGGTGGAAATCAGTTCCAACCACGGCAAATATGCCTTGGCCTATGCCGATGGTGCCGAGTTCCCAAAAGCCGTAGAGCTTACAAACCCAAGTTCAACTACCTTGTTGGGCGATATTCTTGCAACCGCCATCAATAAAACGATTTTTGCAGCGGGCAACGACGATTTACGTCCGGTTATGAGCGGGGTATTTTTTCAGTTTTCTACGGAGAACCTAACCTTTGTGGCCACTGATGCCCATAAATTGGTAAAATACCAACGAGAAGACGTTTCGGCTTCCGAAGTTGCGGAATTCATCATGCCCAAAAAGCCGCTTACCCTATTAAAGGGCATTTTGGCAGGAAGCGAATCCGATGTCCTTATCGAATACAACGAAAGCAATGCCAAATTTACGTTTGACGATACGGAACTGATTTGTCGTTTGATCGATGGTAAATACCCCAATTACGAAGCGGTAATCCCCAAGGAAAACCCTAACAAATTGACCATAGCAAGAAACCAGTTTTTGAGCTCGGTCAAAAGGGTTTCCATATTCTCAAATAAGACAACGCACCAAATCAGGCTTAAGATTGCCGGGGCCGAATTGAATATTTCCGCAGAGGACCTCGATTATTCCAATAAGGCCGAAGAACGGTTGACCTGTTCCTATCAGGGAGACGATATGCAGATAGGGTTCAATTCCCGATTTTTGATAGAGATGTTGAACAATCTTGGCTCGGATGAGGTTGCCCTTGAAATGAGCTTACCGAATCGCGCTGGAATCTTAACGCCTATTGACGGTTTGGACGAAGGTGAGAATGTAACCATGTTGGTCATGCCGGTGATGTTGAACAACTGATTCTAAAAAACATGGAAACTAAAAAGGGAGCCAAGTTTGGCTCCCTTTTTTATTCTTTTTATTATGTTATGATATAAATCGTATCGTCCCAAAATGACTGGGGGCTTCGCCATTGGCAGCTTTGACCGCATTTACTATCGGCATTAAAAAAGATAGGATTCCAGCGAAGACCAAAAGTAGGATACCGGCCCCTAAAAGCAAAATAGCTGGTATTCCAATGATGACATAAAGAATTAGACTGAGCTGCAGATTGATAATGGCCTTACCATGTTCGTTCATTCCAATGACGGAATCCTTTGTGCTTAACCATAATACCAAAGGAACAATGAGTCCGCCAAAACCTGTAATGTAATCCAGATACTGACTTAGATGTGCAACCACCAAAAGGTTCCTATCCTCCCGTAAAGCTATATTTTGATTTACTACTTCCATTTTTTGATTGATTTTAAGATGAATAATTACCTATAGGACGCTTAAAAAGCGGATTTGTTACAATGCGTGTCCCTATTTCTTCCGTTCCAGCTTTTCCAGTTTTTTGCCCTCCTTCAGGAGCTTCGTATTCAACTTTTCTATTTTCTTGTTCAGTTTTTCAATATCATTTGGGGAGAGCTTCCCTCTTTGTAGGTCCTTTTCCATTTTCTCCTGAATGGATTGCAGCTGTTTTTCCATTTTGGAAATACCCTTTTCCGTGGATGCTATTTTTTTCTTTAGCTTTTCCGCTTCTTCCGCCTCTTTTTCAAGACGCGCTTCCTTTTTCTCCTTTTTTTCCCTTTTATCGACCTTTCGCTTAACTTCCTTTAATTCCTTTTGCCGCTCCCTTTCCAAAACGGATTCGGTAGGCATTGTTGCCTCCTGTGCGTACACGGAAAATAGGGACGTAAATACTAAGAGAATGCATGTAAATCCGATTTTCATCTGTTTATTTTTATTGTTTTTCATAGGTCAGCTTTAATTAGCCATCCCGATAGCTATCGGGACATCTCGATGGATATCAAGACTTGTTATGGCTCATTTCATAGTTGTGTTCATTAATGCCGTCATTTGAATGTACTAATAAAAAGCGTCATTTAAAAATCAAGGGAAGACTACTTTTTAATTGATTATTTTTGCGGCATGAAACCCTTAGCAAGGGATTTGGTATAGCAAGTTCAGTACTTTTACAAAAGTAAGTATTTAATAATCAGTCTATTGACCTAATTTTAAACGAATGAAAAGAGATGAGACCATAGTAGCGTTAGCGACCGCCTCAGGGGCTGGAGCCATTGCCGTTATTAGGGTTTCAGGAAAAGAAGCGATTACCATTACCTCCAAGCTATTCAAATCCGTTAGCGGTAAAAACCTGGAGACACAAAAAACACATACCATTCATTTGGGGCACATTGTTGATGGCAACAAGATTCTGGATGAAGTCCTAGTTTCCGTCTTTAAAGGTCCCAATTCCTACACCGGCGAAAACGTTGCTGAAATATCCTGTCACGGGTCGCCCTACATTCAGCAGGAAATCATTCAGCTTTTTTTACGAAACGGCTGCCGAATGGCAGAAGCCGGAGAATTCACCTTGCAGGCCTTTCTGAACGGCAAGATGGATTTGAGTCAGGCCGAAGCCGTTGCCGACCTTATAGCCTCCGACAATGAAGCCAACCATCAAATCGCCATGCAACAGATGCGGGGCGGGTTCAGTAACGAAATCCAGAAGTTACGCGAACAACTGTTGAACTTTGCTTCCTTGATAGAATTGGAACTCGACTTTGCCGAAGAGGATGTTGAGTTTGCGGACCGTACCCAATTCAAATCCTTGGTGAACCGGATTCAGGAAGTTTTGAAAAGACTTGTAAATTCCTTTGCCGTGGGCAATGTAATCAAAAACGGCATCCCCGTGGCCATTGTAGGGGAACCGAACGTGGGCAAATCTACGCTGTTGAATGCACTGCTCAACGAGGAGCGAGCCATCGTTTCGGATATTGCGGGTACCACAAGGGATAGCATAGAGGACGAAATCAATATTGGCGGAATAGGTTTTCGGTTTATCGATACGGCAGGCATACGTGAAACCGAGGATATCGTAGAAAGTATCGGCATTAAAAAGACGTTCGAAAAAATTGAACAGTCACAGGTCGTAATTCTTCTAGTGGACGGTAGCACTTTACATTCAGGTACTTCCTTGGATGAAAAACTCCGACAAATCCAGGCCGAAGCAGAAAAAATCCGAAGTAAAAGTCCTTCGAAACCCTTTTTGCTGTTGATTAATAAATCCGATATGCTATCGGAGAATGAAATTTCCAGTATTGGCGAAACATTGCAGGAAGTCCATTTTATATCGGCAAAAACGGGAAAAGGAGTAGAGGATTTGCAAAACCGATTGTTGAATTTTGTAAATACCGGGGCTTTACGAAACAATGAGACCATCATAACCAATAGCCGCCATTACGACTCCCTATTAAGGGCCTTGGAGTCCATCGAAAAAGTCCAGATGGGCCTAACGGAGGAGCTCTCAAGCGACCTTATGGCCATCGATGTAAAGGAAACCCTTTATCACCTTGGGGAAATAACCGGGGAAGTCACCAATGACGAGTTATTGGGAAATATTTTTGCCAATTTCTGTATCGGGAAATAAATAAGTTGATTTTCTAATTTCATTTATATTCATTTGATTTCATTTAATTGATTATCAGTAAGTTGTTGAAAACTATTTCTTTTCATCGTTTCTTTTAATAACCTATTTTCATACATTTATTTCACCTAATTTTCACCTCAATACTATTTTTGATATTCGAGGTGAAAAAATTTCACCTCGAAATGAAAATAAGTCTTAAAAGCAAAAAGATTAAAAATGGAAAGTTGAGTCTTTTTATAGAATACTATAAGGGCCACTTTATTGACAAGAACGGAATCAACAAGTACAACAGGGATTTTGAGTATTTGAAAATGTACCCTTTGGAACATCCGTCGACGCCAGATGAAAAAAGAAAGAACAAGGAGGTTTATGAATTGGCTGAAAAAATACTGGCTATACGTAAATCAGAATTTTATCAAGGCAAGTACAAACTAAAGGACAATAAAAAGGGGAATATCCTTCTTTTTGATTTCTATAAAACGTTGCAAGAAGAACGTTACGAATCCAAAGGAAATTATGGGAACTGGGATGCTGCCTTTAAACACTTAAAAAAATATGCTCCCTCACATATTCAATTAAAGGATATTGATACGGATTTCGTTAGAGGATTTAGAAGGTATTTAGATACCAAGGCCAAAACGAAAAGCAACACTCCCCTATCCCAAAATTCTAAATACACCTACTTCAATAAACTCAAGGCTGCCCTCAGGGAAGCCTATAATGAGAACTATATTGATACCAATGTAATCAAGTCGGTCAAAGGTTTTGAACAAGCGGAATCGCAACGAGAATATTTGACCTATTCTGAATTACAAGCCTTAACACGAACCGATTGTAAATATCCCATTCTTAAGAATGCTTTTATATTCAGCTGTCTTACTGGATTGCGATGGAGCGACATCAATAAATTGACTTGGGCCGAAGTAAGAGACGAGGATGAGGCTTCGAGAGTCATCTTTAGACAAAAAAAGACCGATGGGCTTGAATACCTCTATATTTCTGTACAGGCAAGAGATTTGCTAGGGAAAAGAGCCCATAACAATGAAAGGGTTTTTAAAGGCTTAAAATATGGGGCGGTTTATAACACTGAAATTCTTCGATGGTGCATGAAGGCAGGAATAACCAAGCACATTACTTTTCACAGTGCCAGACATACGAATGCGGTTCTATTACTTGAAAATGGAGCTGATATTTATACGGTTTCAAAACGTTTGGGACATCGAGAAATCCGAACTACTGAAATCTACACTAAAATCATTGATAGGAAGATGAAAGAGGCCGCTAATATGATTCCTGAATTGGATATGGGATAAATTCTACCTGAATTGATTTCAAAAGTGTCCCGTAAAAGGTCTATTTGAGATAGTCCCTTTTTTCGAGTTCCCTCTGGAGATTGGCAAAATCATCTATATCACCAACCCAATCGAGAACCTGAACGGCAAGATAAGAAAGTAAACCGAGAATAAACCCTCCTTCCCGACCGATGATGCTGTGATGAAATCCGTATATTTGACTATAATGGAAGCGGCCAAAAAATGGTCGATGCCCCTCGGGAACTCAGGCATCATTTTTAACCAGTTCCTTACTATTCATGAAAAAAGGGTCAGGCGCAAAAAAACCCAACCCCTGCCAATTTTAACTTACACACGTATCGGAATAGTGTCACATGAATTAATCAGGCACCTTCCTTTCAAATTCTGTTTGTTCTTTTTTGTCATGACTCTGTTTGAACAAAAGTAAAACTTAAATCTTTTTTCGGACAGAGTTCAGTTAATACCCTAGACAAATGTGATTTCTGAATTAAATAGTTAAAACGGATTGCCAGTACAACTTTAAAATATCACATCTTAAACCTCAACGAAAAGAAGGAAATCAATTCAGAATAATCTTCATAATGTTCAAATATTCGGTTTTCAATGTCAAGATTGCCACCCCCATATGCGTTTCGCGAAATAACCACATGCCTTAGTTCGTTGGTTCTCTTTTCCAAAACCTCAAGACTCAAGTAAGAATCGTATTCCAGCAAAGCAAGTTGAGTAGCGTCCATGAACCACACTCTTTAAAAGAAGTTTTGATTCTAACCCAATTTAACAACCTCCCTTACCATCTGATTGGTGAATCCCCATTCATTGTCGTACCAGGTCATGATTTTTAATAAGTCGCCATCGACCACCTTGGTCATGCTCAGGTCAACGGTCGATGCATACGGACTTTTTACGATATCGGAAGACACGATTGGGTCGTTGGTTACCGAGAGTACCTCTTTGTATCTTGCTGAAGCAGCCTCTTCTTTTAAAATAGCATTGACTTCTGCCACGCTTACTTCCCGTTCCAATACCAGTGTCATATCCGATAAGGAACCCACGGGAATAGGTACTCGTACGGCGACCCCATCAAACTTTTTCTCCAATTCAGGAATGACCAAGGTTGTGGCAATGGCCGCTCCTGTAGTAGTCGGAATGATATTCGCCGCTCCTGCCCTGCCCAAACGGAAATTCTTTTTTGAGGGACTATCGACCATTCCCTGAGATGCGGTATAGGCATGAATGGTGGTCATGATAGCCTTTTTGACCCCGATTCTACGTCCCAGAATTTCCATTATCGGGCTGATATTATTGGTGGTGCAACTGGCACATGAAAAGGCATTTACACCTCCATCCGAAGTGTTTACGCCATGAACGATTGTAGGCATATCAGTATCTTTAGTAGGTGCTGAGAGTACCACAGTCTTGGCTCCAGCAGAGATATGTTTGTCGAGATCCTCGCTCTTTGTAAAGACCCCTGTGCTTTCGATGACCACATCGACACCGTTGTCTTTCCAAGGCAATTCTTCGGGATTTCGAATGGAGTAAAATTTGATTGACTTTCCATCAACTATCAGCGTGTCCTCCGTACTGCTGACTTCCTTTTCATAAACACCATAGACCGTGTCGTATTTTAATAGATATGCGATGTTTTCGGCAGACACCAAATCGTTCACGGCGACGACCTCGAGTCCAGGGGTTTCGTTGATAATTTTTAACGCCGCACGGCCGATTCGGCCCATGCCGTTTATTGCTATTTTCATTTACAATGTATTTTTAGGGTTAAAACTTGATTTTAATGATACGGTTTTATTGAAAACCAGATTACTAGCGTTACTATTTTCATCTACTCTATAATATCCTAGTCTTTGAAACTGATATCTGTCTCCTATTTCGGCCTTCTCAACGGATGATTCAGCAAGCGCTTTTTTGTTGACTGTAAGCGAAGTTGGGTTTAGAAATTCCATAAAATCTTTTCCTTCGTGTCCTTCGGGCATCGGGTCATTGAACAATCTGTCATAATTACGAACTTCAATACCGACCGAATGCTTCATACTCACCCAATGCAGCGTGCCTTTTACCTTGCGTTTACTTTCTTCTGTATTGCTGCCACTCTTACTTTTGGGGTCGTAGGTACACTTAATCTCGGTTATTTTGCCTTTGCTGTCTTTTACCACTTCGTTGGCTTTAATGATATACGCTCCTTTTAATCGAACTTCCTTACCCAATGTCAATCTAAAAAACTTGCGATTGGCATGTTCTTTAAAGTCCTCTTGCTCGATAATCAATTCCTTGGAAAATGTTACTTTTCTGAAACCAGATTGTGGATTTTCAGGATTATTTTCTATTTCCAGAATTTCTTTCTCCTTATCATAATTAGTGATGGTTAGTTTTATTGGGTTTACGACAACCATGACACGCTGTGCGGTTGCATTGAGTTCTTCCCTGATACTGTGCTCCAACAATGCAATGTCGGAGACATTGTCGCGTTTTGAGATGCCCGCTTTCTCGCTGAATGATTTTATCGAGTTAGGCGTATAGCCTCTTCGTCTTAATCCGGCAATTGTGGGCATTCTTGGATCATCCCAACCTGAAACGAGACCTTTTTCGACCAATTCCCCTAATTTTCGCTTGCTCAATACGGTATAACTTAAATTTCGTCGAGCAAATTCAAACTGGTGTGGAACTAATTCTTTTTCGATATTAATCTGATTTATGAACCAATCATATAACTCTCTATGCGACCCGAACTCCAAGGTGCAAAGTGAATGTGAAATCCCCTCTATAAAATCGGATTGTCCATGTGCCCAATCGTACATTGGATAAATATGCCAATCGTTACCCGTTCTATGGTGGGCCTTATTTACGATGCGGTACATTATGGGGTCGCGCATGAGCATGTTTGGCGAGGCCATGTCTATTTTGGCACGTAACACTCTTGCCCCTTCAAGAAACTCGCCCAATTTCATTCGCTGGAACAAATCAAAGTTTTCCTCGGGCGTACGATTTCTGTATGGGCTGTTTTTGCCCATGTTCGTGGGGGTTCCTTTCTGTTCGGCTATTTCTTCCGAGGTTTGATCATCAACATAAGCTTTACCCTTTTTTATTAAAAGTATAGCCCAGTCGTACAATTGCTGAAAATAGTCCGAGGTGTAGCGCTCTTCGCTCCATTTGAAGCCCAACCATTTGATATCCTCTTTAATGGCATCGACAAACTTTTGTTCTTCCTGGGTGGGATTGGTGTCATCAAACCTCAAATATATCGGGGCGTTATACTTCAACGCCAACCCAAAGTTCAAGAACAAAGAAGCCGCATGCCCAATATGTAGATACCCATTAGGTTCTGGCGGAAACCGAAATTTTAAGCTATCCACTTTGAGACCGGTATCCAAATCATGGACAACCTGTTCTTCCAAAAAATTGGAGGTTTTTTGGTTGGTACTATTTGCCATTTAGATATGGTGCCTTAATGATTATGCGCATAGTTCACCTTACAGGTCTCGCACGTAAACGTATTTTCCTTAATGGTAATCTTATCCAATTTTCTGGCGACATCGGCCACGAAACTGTTGTAGGTCTCCTTACTCGGATTCCCGTTTTGTCCCTTCATGAATTTGTAGTACTCGCCATCATATTCATAGCGGCCCCAACAATTCGGGCATACTCCTTCGGGTGCTGCACCTGTTTCTTCATTGTTCTGTTTTTTCTTGAAATAAGTTTTTATGTTTTCAATTAGTCCCATATAAAAAGTTTTGGTGTTAACATCTTTAAACAATGCGATGAAGGTAAATTCAATTCCCTATCATTCCGCTAGCACTTCGGTGTCAAAATGAACCTCGCTCGCAACAGTCTTATGTACAGGACAACGTGAAGCTATATCCTTCAACTTCTCTTTTTGCTCGGTGGTCAAATCGCCAATGAATTTCAATTTTTTGTTGATATGATCGATTCTTCCCGGATTTTCAAAGTCGCCTTGAAGTTCATCGGTATGTTTTTTTGAATGTGTGATATACACGTACACTTCCCTTAGGTCCCATTCTTTTCTTTCTGCGTACAATTTTACGGTCATGGCCGTGCACGATGCGATGGCGGCGGTCAGATAATCGTATGGTCCAGGTCCATAATTATCCCCCCCGACCGAACCAGGCTCGTCAGCGATCATGTTATGGTGCTTGGTCTGCATCTGCGTAGTAAAATTGTTCTCGGTCAAATCGAGGTGGGCCACGAGCTGCTCTCCTTCCGGTTCCAACATCTTGTTTTCCATTGGCTCAAAATAGCGTTCCACCCAAGCCCCGATAACGTTGCCAATATACATACTGTCGTTCTTATTGGTAAGCAAATGGTCGGCACCATCAAGTGTTACGAAACTTTTAGGATGGAATGCCGCGACAAAAAGATTATGGGCATGGTCGGGTTTAACAATCCTATCCTGTGGGGAATGCATTATCAAAATGGGTTTCCTGAGTTTTTTGGTTACATCGAGCAAATCGGTATTGCTGAAATCCTCGACAAAGTCGGAATCTATGATGAATGGTCGCCCCCCTAATTCAACTTCGGCCTTACCGTATGACTTTACATCTTCCAAACCGGATTCAAATTGTTTTTTGGTATGCTCAATGTTCGAAGGAGAACCGATGGTGGCAACAGCCTTGATATCTTGAATTCTTGAAGCCGCCATGATCGAAGCCGAACCTCCCAACGAATGCCCAATCAATAACTCCGGTGCCTTATAGGTTTCCTTTATATAATTATGAACATCAATAATATCGTTGACGTTGGCAGAAAAATGGCTTTCTGCGAATTCGCCCTGACTTCTTCCAAGGCCCGTAAAATCAAACCGTATGACCCCAAACCCATAATTGGTCAAAGTTCTGGTAATATTCCGAACAGCCGTCATATTGCTGCTGCAGGCAAAACAATGTGAGAATATGGCATATCGATTCGGTTTCTGATTGGCAGGAAGTTCCAAAAGCGCATGCAATTCGTGTCCTTTTCTATTAGGTATCTTGAGTTTAACGTTCATAGTTATTTACTTAAATGGGTTAATTCTTCGGTTTTGGTGTAGGCATTGTAAGAACTTAAAAGCAACTTCAACTTAGGGTTGATAAAGTTCTCGCAAAAAGGTTTTTCAGGATTTTTATAGTAATAGTCCCTAAAATTTTCTTCAGAAGGCTTGAATGCTTTGTAGGGCAATGTCTTGGTAATCAGAGCATCATCGAATTCAGATTGCAAGGGCTTTAAAATCGAATCGACCTTATTTTGCTGCGCTACTGAAAACACATATATGGCAGAACGGTATTTTTCACGCATGCTATGGTCCGACGTACTTTTATGCGTTCGCAAATGCACTTCAATAAGTATTTCCAACGGAATTATCTCTGGATAAAAATGTACGATGACCGCTTCGGAAAACGAACTGTACATTCCCTCGGAAGCAATCCAGCCTTGCTCCACTTTTTCTACACCCTTCAACGATTGAAATACCGCCTCGGTGCACCAATGGCATCCTCCGCCAAATCCTATTTTCGCTAATTTATCCACTCCTGATTTCACAAATTATGGTTGTGCTCATGCTGTTGCATTCGTATACCCACCGCCCTAAAGGCGTACCAAATCAATAGTCCCAGAGCCAAAAGCACCAGAAGCGTACCTATATATAAGCTAAGGCTCGAAAGGTTATAATGCGATATGGTTTGCTTTACGGCACCAAGGATTCCCGATAAAACATAAAGCCCCGCAGCCAGATATAACAGAACGGAAGCGCGGGTCAATCGCCCCAATTGCTTGATTTTCTGATCTGAAATGTTGTGTTGGAACGGTGAACACTTTTCTTGCAGCAACGAACTGATTTCCGCGCTCAAGGTCATCATCTGACTAGTTGTCGAGAGAATCAACATTCCCAGACCAGGCAAAATCGTAATGGGCAAATACCATTCGTACATTCTCTTAGGATTCTAGGATTCAATAACTTCAACGCCTTTCCAAAAAGCGACATGGTCCTTGATGCCTTTGGCCAATTCCGAGGGATTCTTATAGTACCAAGCTGCATCGGCATTCTCCTTTCCGTTTACTTCCAAACTGTAATAGGATGCCTGACCCTTCCATGGGCAGGTGCTGTGAAAGTCGCTTGATTTAAAGAATTCTTTCTTAATACTTTCCGGGGGGAAATAGTGATTTCCCTCAATGACTACGGTGTTATCGCTTTCTGCGATGACTTGATCGTTCCAAATTGCTTTCATAGTTTCTACTTTTGAATTATTCATTTTCGTTTTTCTGGGATACGTCAAGCAACTCCCCTATTTTTAAATCCAATCGCAACAGGGCGTTGTTGGGGTCGGAACCGAAGATGGAATAGACCAACTTCCCCTCGCTGTCAAGCAATATCCAATGCGGGGTACCGCCTGCCTCGTAACTATGGAAGGTCTCTGCCAGATTCGCATCCTTGAAAAACGGAAAACGGATGTAATAGTCTTCCTTCGCTTTTTCAAAATCCGACACCTCATATTCAGGCCCTTCAAACCGCGTATGGATTCCCAACACCTTAATATGTTCCCCATTTTCGACTACTACCCTATTCGCATAGGGCAATGCCCTGCCTTTACAGCCTGGGCATCCCAAATTGAAAAAAAGGATGAGCAACGGCTTGCCTTTAAAATCTTTAAGCGAGGGAACTTCCTCCGAAAAAATCGGAAGCAAATTCCATTCGGGTATTGGCTGGTTCAATTCCATTGCAGTTCTTTTCTTTCGTTCCAATAGGCCGATGGTGCAATGGCAAACGAACGGAGCCTATCCATTTCATCGTAAGCCAGTGAAAATGTATCCGCCTTTAGGTTTGCCATCAAATGTGCCTCGTTACTGGCACCGCTCAACACATTGGCATTTTTAAAACTATCCATCGCAAAACGTAAGGCGATAGCGTCTGCCCCAACCCTATATTTCTTTGCCAACCCTTTCATTTCGTTATAAAGTGGGGCATAGCTTTTGTAATCATCATTCGGGATCAACCTGCCATTGGCCAGTACCTCTTTGATTAAAATAGGGCTATCAAGTTGCTCCAATTCGTTTTTCATTGTGGCGACACTTTGGTCGAGCAGATTAAAGGTAAACTGAACGGATTGGAACAGTCCTTCATTTTCAACTTGAACCGTCAAGGCCTTTTTCAATACGTCAACCTGGTTGCTTCCCGTAACCGTCAGTCCGATTATCAGGCCAAACTTCTTTTTTAATTCATACAGTTGGTTCAGCACTTCTGTATTTTCCAACACTCCCGATTCAAAGGTTGCGGAATGAATCTGATACAGTTTCAAATGGGGCAGCAAGGCCCTCGAAACCGCCCATTGTTCGTTCAATTTGTTAAGCGAATGTTCCTTGATCTCATGCTCCGTGGCATTCGGGTCGAAATTGGCGACATAAGTATAGCCCCATTTTGTGCTTACGATGAGGGACGGGTCGTTCTTTTCCTTGATCCAGTCTATCAACAAGTCCTCGGCCAGCCCATAGTTGGGCGCGGTGTCAAAATGCCGTACGCCTTTCCTGTATGCGGTCTCGAGCACCTCAACCCCTTTTTTGCGGAAAGCTTCCAACGAAAACTCGGTATCCGGATCTTCTTGTTTGATGTTGATGTACACCGGCCTTCCGATGGCTGCAGTACCCAATGCTATGTGCCCTCCTTTTAGCATCTAATCCACATACGGGGTTTCGCCCTGTGCGAGCTTCAGGCGCGTCCAGACATTCATGTTGATCACAATGGCGGCAATCTCGGCAATCTCAACCTCAGAGAAATATTGTGTCATTCCTTGATGGTAACGCTGAAAATTTTTGTTGCTTCCCTCGGTCAGCACATCGCAATATTCGAGGGCCGTTTTCTCTTTTTTGGTAAACAGCTCGCTATTCCACCAAGACGATATATTGTCCACTTTGGCCTCATCGATTCCTATGTCGCGCGATGTTTTGGCGTGGAGAATGATACAGTACGCACATTCGTTTTTTTGTGCTACCCGCAAGCGCAACAGCTGTGCCAACTTTTTGTCCGTTTTTAAGTCCGCGGTATATCCGAAAGCCTGGGCCATTTGTTTGGCAATTCCCAAGAAGGGCGTGCTATCGGGGTCAAATCGTGTATTCTTGAATTTTACGTCACTCATAATAAGGTTGTTAAGAATTTATGGAAAGAAGAAGCCCGCGTTCGCGGCGCAAGCTTCTTCCATACAATTACGCTTCTTGCGCTTTATTGATAAAACTATCCTCAAATCTTAAAAAATGGCAGGTGTAGCCATTCGGATTCTTGACCAAATAGTCTTGGTGGTATTCTTCCGCTGGCCAAAATGTTGACCATGGCTCTAAGGTCGTAACGACCTTGCCCGGCCATTTACCGGAAGCATCGACCAAGGCGATCATTTCTTCCGCCACGGCTTTTTCTTCATCGTTCTGATAAAAAATCGCGGAACGGTAGCTCGATCCCCTATCGTTACCTTGTTGGTCGACCGTTGTGGGGTTGTGCATCCTGAAGAAATAATCCAATAATTCCTTAAAGGATGTTTTTGTAGGGTCATAGGTAATTTCTATGCCTTCCGCATGTCCAGGATGGTTTTGATAAGTGGGATTATCATTTTCGCCACCTTGATACCCCACTTCGGTATCTATCACTCCGGGACGTTTTCTGAAGAGATCTTCCATGCCCCAGAAACAGCCTCCCGCTATATATGCTTTCTTGTAGTTATCCATAATTTCTAATTCTTGTTACACAATTATTTTAAAAGAACCGTTGATTGATTCCCTGTAAAATTACTTGATCAACACCGGTTCCGTATTATACATTACTCCTATCAATATTGACATTTTGCTCACTTTTGACCAGCGACACGTTTTCTAGAAAATCGATAACTTTCTGTTCGGGCATTTCACAGGGTTTCAACAATCCCTGGCTTTTGGTACGATAGTAATTTAGGCTGATGAAATCGGTACCCCCCAATTCCTCCGCATAGACTTTAAAGGAATTCCCTTGATTGAAGCTATTCTTAGTGATCCCATATTTTCTACCTTGGTACATTCCTTCGGAATAGCTTTCGGGCAGCATTTTTATCTTCTCAAAAATGGGGTGCGCCATCCTATTCCTTATTCCGGATTTTTATAATCGTTGACCTGTAATCTTTCGTCGCGAATGATGCTCGTGACCAACCAAACATATTGTTCCACTTCTTTGTCATAACCCAGCATTGAAAAACTTTGACCAAAGGGACATGCCGGAAAATCGGGGAAATTCTTTCGCAATTCGTAACGATGCGGATTTTCGTTGAACTTGCTTTTGTGCACTTTGGGTACAAAGCCAAATTTCAGTTCATTGTTGCTTTCGTCGTGTGTGAGTACGGTCGGGACTTTTTCGCGAACTTTATTGTTCACAAAGTTGTCGGGCAGCGACGAAAAGTTGTCCAACACATCCAATAAAACCCCTTTTGTGCCTTTCTTCGGAATGCTTACGGCATAGACCATTGAGGTGTCTTCGGGCGTATCGGAACTCTCAAACCTGTAGGCATAATCCACTTCAAATTGGTCGGCGTTGTAATCCACATTTTTCGCCACCCAATGCAGTTTTTCTCCCGTCAACCGAAAATCTTCGGTATAACCCACACTATTGAGTTCCTTGACCGTTTCTATCATATTGTTTTTTGCTTCCATAGTTTTTTCATTTTCAATTTGTTATATCGAACTCGTCATTAGTTCTTCTTTTCGATAGTTCCGTGACCAAAGTGGGCAAAGAACTTTTTGCAATACACGATAAGTGTTTTCATCTCATCAAAATCGTTCAAATGGTCGATTGGGAAGTCGCCTTCAAAATGTCCATCGGGCAACTCGGCAATGAACCTGATGTTATGTTCGGCCACCACCCCTATAGGATCTTTACTGAACACGATACGTACATCGGGAGCGCCTTGTGCCACCCAAAAGTTGGTCAGTTGAAGGACATGGCTACCATCATCGTCGGTAATGATAGCTGCATCTCCGAACGCTTCAGGTCCTTCTATTCTTGACTTGGCAACGATTTTCATTGGTAAGAAATTAAAGTTGGGATTCGATGGTCTTGGCGAAATCGATATCCATATTACTTACCCCACCGAAATCGTGCGATGTCAACGTAATGTCAACTTTATGGTACACGTTGAACCATTCGGGATGATGGTTTTTCTTTTCGGCCAAAATGGCGATGCGAGACATAAACCCAAAGGCCTCGACAAAGTTTTTGAACTCCAAGTTCCTTACAATACTATCGCCCTTGATCCTCCATTTCGGGGACAGCTCGTGCTGGTCCAATTGCGATTGAATTTCGGTGCCTTTGTACACCGTGACTTCTTTTTTCATGCGACCAAGAATTATTTAATGTGCCTTTCGAATACCTCGCCGACCGAAACGTCGTATGATTCAAAAATTTCTGTTTTACCGCGTTCCTTATACTTTTTGTGTTCTGGGTGCGTATCCCAAACTTCAAAAGATTCGCGGTCCTTAAAATAGACGACCAACATATGGTGCCCATTTTCCCCATCGTACACTTCATGCTTATCATAGCCTTTAATGGCTGCCACATGCTGCGCCGCATGGCCATAAAGCCTATCGAACTCCTCCTGAAACTCTGGATTCACTTTGTACTTAAATGCCGCTACTATCATGATATTACCTTGTTTTTGTACTTGTACGACACCGCCAAAATCACTAAAAAGGCCACAGGCGGTAGTATTTTTGCATATTCCCCTATTACTCCATGCGACAAGGCCGCATATACCAGATCAAAAAAGAAACCGGCATAGGCCAACTCCTTCAATTTCATCGACACTTTGGGAACGACCAATAAAATGCTTCCAATGACCTTGAACACACCAAGAATGGTAAAGAAATACAGCGGATAGCCGAGGGATGCCACATTTTCAGCAAACCCTTCGGGCTGTACAATATCCATTACCCCGCCAAGCATCATTACACCAAAAATGATCAAGGTAGCAGCCCAATATATTATATTGTCTCGTTTCATATTCTTGATAGTTAGTTTACAGCTTCAATCATAAATTGTTGGTTGTTGAACTCAAAAGAATCCCCTGCTCTTTTTCCCTTCAAGGCACTATAGATTGGAGCCTGTGTAGAGATGCCCAAAAAATCTCTCTTGCCGATTTTAAATGGCGGTTTTGAAACCGCGACGATCATACAACGGCCATTCACACTGACCACTGCGCCAGGTTCGACCGTATCTTTTGGTTCAAAGGAAATCTTGTTGATGGTCTCCAAGTGCTCGGCATGCACATGGGCCTGTTCTTCCAACTGGTCAGAAATTTCGATGCTTTGCCTGTGATGTGATTGGTCGTCATCATCAATGACTTCTGTTTTGTCCAGTAAGTTTCCCGACAAAAATTCTTCGTATTTCATCTCTGCCGCATCGATATGCCGTTTCTCCAAATCGATAAGCGCCTGTTTGATCTTGTTTTTATCCATTGTTCTGTATTTAAATTGTTAGTTGTCGATTTTTAGGAGCTGCACGATAACATGGAGCATCCCACCTTATGTCTTGCCCATTCGGGGCGTTTGGCGAACCATTTTTCGTTTTCAGGCTGCTCGTCATAGGGGTTTTTGAGCAGTTGAAACAGTTCATCCACCAATTGATATTTGCCCATGTCGGCATCGTCTATTGCCAATTGTGCCATGTAGTTGCGCAACACGTATTTCGGATTGACCTTGTTCATCGCCTCGGCTCGTTCGCTATCCCTTTTGTCTTCTTTTCGCAGACGCTTGGCATATTTTTCGAACCAATTGTGCCATTGCCTCTCAATTTTCCCTTTGATTTCGCCGGGAAGGTAAAATGCTTTTTCGACCACTTCTAACCCTTCCGACGCACTATCTTCTTTTTTGAAATCGGCAAGGTTTCTGAAGAAGATGGTCATATCGGTTTCGGAAAGTTGCAATACGTTCTCCAATTGCTCTACGAGTTTTTTGTCATCCGTATCCGAAAGGAAAAGCCCCAATTTCGATTTCATCATTTCGAGATGGGCGACCTTTACTTCCTCTTGATATTCATCCAAAATATCCTGCAACGGCTTTGTTTCCTCGATCAATGGATATAGTGCATTGGCTAATTTCAATAGATTCCAAAGTACAATCTGTGGCTGGGTGCCGTAGCGGTATCGCTTTTGCCCACTGTCGGTGGTATTGGGCGTCCAACCATGGTCGTAACCTTCCAGCCAACCATAAGGCCCGTAATCGATGGTCAACCCCAAAATGGACATATTATCGGTATTCATCACACCGTGTACGAAACCCACGCGCTGCCAATGGATGACTATTTCCATGCTCCTTACGGCCACTTCCTTAAAGAACTTGAGATAGGTTTCCTTGGAAGGTTCGCCCAAGTGGGGATAATGTTGCTTAATGGTAAAATCGACCAAAGCTATCAGGGTCTTTACATCTTGCTGTGCGGCCAATATCTCGAAATTTCCAAAACGGATGAACGACTCGGCCGTGCGACAGACGATGGCCCCTTTTTCATAGGCCGGATTGCCGTCGTAAAGCACATCCCGTAAAACCTCATCTCCCGAAAGGGCCAATGACAAAGCCCTCGTGGTTGGCACCCCCAAATGGTGCATGGCCTCGCTACACAAATATTCCCTGATGGATGAGCGCAGTACCGCCAAGCCGTCCGCCGAACGGGAATAGGGCGTTTCCCCTGCTCCCTTTAACTGTAGGGCCCAATTCTTGCCTTGATGTTCGACCTCGCAGAGGTTTATGGCCCTGCCATCGCCCAACTGCCCTGCCCAGCTACCAAATTGATGTCCGCCGTAGCACATCGCATACGGACTTGTATCGGGCAGTAGTTCGGTGCCCGAAAAAATGTCGAGAAACTCTTGTGATTTTGTGGTCGATGCATTCAATCCGATGGCTTCCGCCATTTCGGGCGAAACATGGATCAAGGACGGCTTTGTGGGTTTTTTAGGCACCACATACGAGAAACAGGCATTTCTGACCTGCCGTCGTGAATTTTCCAAAATCGGGTCGGCGGGCAATTGCTCGTTGAATTTATCTTTTATATCAAGTTGTAACGTCAAAATGTGCTCCTTTCTTCTTTATTCAAAATTATGTTCTCCAACTGTATTCCCCCATACTGATTCTACCTGATGATTTGTATATTTTTCTCAAACTTACAAATGTTAGCTGTGCAAAGTGCCCAATACGATAACTTCGGTCTTGTTTATTTCTGCCATTTTAGTTTTCAATCAATGCTACGGCACCCAAGCCACCATCGGCACATACACTGACAAGGGCCTTTTTGCCTTTGCCCATTTGGTGCAATTCCTTTATGGTTTGGCTCAAGATTCTAGCTCCGGTCGCCCCAAAAGGATGGCCAATGGCAATACTGCTTCCATTGGGATTCAATTTTTCAATCGGAAACTTGCCCATTTCACTCGCAGTCCCCACTTTTTTCAAATGGGTCTTGTTTTCCAAATTAGAAATCGTGGAAAGTACTTGTGATGCAAAAGCTTCGTGTATTTCCCAAAGGTCGACATCGTCATAGGTGAGGTTGTTGCGTTCCAACAAACGTGGAATCGCAAAACTTGGCGACATTAAGATTCCTTCCTCTTCAATATTTACACCGGCCATTTCCCAATCTACCAATTGGGCTTTATAGCCGGTTTTTAATTCGTCGATACGGTCTTTACCGGCGACCCAAACCCCTGCGGCCCCATCGGTAAATAAGGTAGAGTTACCTGCTGTGAGCGTACCATTACCCGATTTTCTGTCAAAGACTGGCTTTAGGGTGCCCAACTTCTCAAGCGATGTGTTTTTTCTCGGGATCAAATCCTCCAAAACATTAAAGGCAGGAAACACCAAGTCTTCAAAAAAGCCTTTCTCTTTTGCCTTAAAGTAATTTTGATGGCTCCTTAACGCAAGTTTGTCTTGGGCTTCACGGTCAATATTTAAGCGTTGTGCGGTAATTTCGGCATGTTGCCCCATGCTTTTTCCCGTAACCCGATTGACTCCCGGCGGAATGTACAGTTTGAACTTGAACAGACCTCCGAGCCATTTCAGTTTATTGAAAAATCCTTTCAATTTCGGGAAGCGTTTTATCCATTTTGAGGTTTTGTTCGACAACCCCATTTGCACATTCGACATGCTCTCCACACCGCCAGCGATTCCCACTTCAGTGTCTTTTAACATGGATGCCAATTGCAGGGTAGATAGTAAGCTTGTGCTACATGCCATAGTGGTCGTAAACGCAATGGTCTCGTCGTTTACTTCAGACTCCAAAACCGCATCGCGGGCAATATTGCTGTATTCCAAATTCGGAACGACCGTACCCCAGGCCACATAGTCTGGGTTAAGTTGTTCTTTGCGTTTCATCTGGTTCAATACCGCTACTGACAGGTCTACGGCACCAATGCTTTCCAACTCCTTATTTTCTTTCACAAAGGGTGTACGCAGGCCCGATGCGAGCCATATTTCTTTTTTACTATTGTTCATTTGCCTTACTTTTAGTTGTCAAAATTCTTTTTGTTTGAAAAAGCCTACCATCCCCAATTGGATACTTGAGGCCCGAAACAAATGGACCTACCGCGGTCAAAAAAGACCACCTTTTGCCATTGAGCCTAAAGCAGGACAGGTTTCCGTCTGGGACTTTCCGAGACCGCCAAGCGTTACCTTGGTCGATGCTGTCGTTCGTGTATTTTTTGAGGATACACTTTTGGCAAAAACCGATGGTTGTTTGGCCGTAAAGGAAACAGCCAATCCGCCGACCTACTATATTCCCCCGCATGATGTGGACTTCGACCAGTTGGTCGAAATCGATACCACCTCATGGTGCGAATGGAAAGGTAAGGCCGGGTATTGGGCCCTGAAACAGAGCCCAAAATCTCCAATTGCGTGGGATTATCCCAATCCGTTTGACGAATATGAACAATTGACAAAGTATCTTGCCTTTTATCCACATCGCCTGCGCTGCTTTATCGGCGATGAGCAGATCACGCCCCAAGACAGTACCATCTATGCTGGCTGGATCACCAAAGACCTTGTGGGGCCTTTTAAAGGCCAGCCCGGTTCAGAAAACTGGTAAGGAATTGCTTATGCGTTTTCTTCAAGTAATTTTACCAGTTCTTTTTTTTGTAATACGCCCGACTGCCTGAACAATTGTTCACCATCTTTAAAAATCATCAGTGTTGGGACACCTCGCACTTGATACTTGGCTGCCAGTTCTTGATTTTTATCAACATCTATTTTTAGAATGGATGCATTTTCGCCTACTTCCTTTTTAACATCGTCCAGTATTGGATGCATGAGTTGGCATGGGCCACACCAAGTGGCATAAAAATCTACCAGTACTGGTTTATCTCCCTTTATAAGTTCTGAAAAATTTGACATAGTATTTCTTTTTTAAATTAAAAACCCCAAGATGTTTCAACATCTTCTAAATATTGTTTGCTTTTTCCGGCTACGCCGATCCCTTTAGAAACCTCACTAAAAATACCTGCCTGTTTCGGGCTTAAATAGCCGTTTGGGTTTCTTCGATAAGGGATTGCCAAGTTGATTCTGGCCCTTTGTGCCTTGCTCAATGGTAAATATTTATAGGGCGATTTTGACAAATAGTATTGCGGCCTTTTATCAATTTTATACTCTTGATGATTGCCGATGACAAAAAAGCCTTCTTGGGCCGCATAACTATCAAGCTCTGCTACCGATGCTATAGACTCGTCGTAAAACACTTTTACAACCTCCAATCCATTAATCCAACCTGCTTCCGTATACTTTATTGCTGGGTGCTGCATCAAAGTGGTTTCCCCAGACCAAAAGCAAGGGGTCTCGTATATGGTTTGTTTATAATAACCATATTGCATTTTTAAGTCATCACCTAACAATTGTGCATATTTAGGAATAGGTTTCCCTAAAGCAGTTAGTGTTTCAACCAATTTATTATACATACCCAATGGATGATAATTATTGGCCAACTTTGGAATGATATCCTGACCATTTTCGTTCACAAAATGTGCAACTGGATTGTTCCATGAGGGCTCTTGGTAAAGATTCAAGATATCTTGATCGGCCCCGGGTCTGTTGTTATAGATTGCCAATGGTACAAATTCGTTTTCTATGAACTCGACCATTAAAGGATGCGACAAAACATCCCTACCATAGTTGACACAGGTACTGCATCCGGGAATCTCTTGAAAAAACAGCAACACCGGTTTTTGGGTAAGACCGCTCTGGTCAAGGGCGTCTTTATAGTCTCTAAGCCAAGTAACTTTTCCCAGCTCTATATTTTGGTCTTTTGGATTTGTCAATACCAACATAATTCTTTTCCTTTCTTTAATTGGAATGCTCCTTGCGCCCCGTCATCATCATTCATCTCCATAACATCAGGGGCACAAGAAGATTCCCATCTTAGCGACTTAAAGTGCTTCGTTAATGTTCAATAATTCTTCAGCGGTGCTCTTTTCGCCAGTGGTAAACAAGGCGTGTATCAGATTGTTCATGACCCTTTTCACGATGGCCACATTGGTTGCGGGCAAAAGGTCTTTATCCTTTAGGTCATAAGGAATGGTCGACAGCAGGGCGTCAAAATCCTCATTATTGATCATCAGTCCATTGTTGAACGGATCCACGAGAAAATCGACTTTGCGCATCACGGAACCGTCGGTAACACCTTCTTTGGTAAAATGCTCATTAACGTAGCCCAATATAAAATGCCCTGGAGAGTTGATGCCCACCAACGGAATGTTCAAACGTTCGGCAACTAAGAGATATATGACCGACAATCCGATAGGATTACTAATACGGTTTTCAAAAACTTTGTTGATAAATGAATTATTTATTGCCGAATAGTTGTGCGTATTGCCGTTAAAGCCAAAATCGTACAAAATTGTCTGGTTCAATAGATGTACGATCTGCACATCGGTTTTTCCCTCCAATTTATCTTTTAAGACGGCAACCATGTCATTTATGGTTTTCTCGATTTCGGCCTTATCGAAATTCGGATATCCGTATTTTGCGATCAGCAATAGGCCTTCCAACAAATCATCGGAACGGAACTCTTTCCAATTGTTGAGGTCCTTATTCAGTTTCGCCAATTTCAATTCGTCAAGAATTTGCGCTATCCTCTCTTTTTGTAAATCGCTCTCACTCTCGTCGAATGCCGTTTGCAGATGTGGTATACCATCATCTCCCAAAAAGATTATGGTCTGATGAATTTCATTATAAATGACCTCGCTAGGGTCCTCCAACAGACTTATGAGCGCTTTTATACTTGAGTGGTCCAATGTTTTCATCATGTAACTCCTTTCTTGTTTTATTCAATTATATCTTTCCATTTCGGATCACGGTTTTTTACGGCCCTGATATAGGTGCACACAGCAACCGCCTTATACCCTTCTTCGGTCAGTTTTTCAAAGGTTTTCAACACCAGTTCTTTGCCGATGCCGCGCCCTCTCAATTGATAGGGCACTTCGGAATGTACGAGGTACATTTTACCATCGCGCAAATTGTACTCTACCCTTGCTTCTTCCCCATTGATGTCCATAGTGAACTTTTGGGCTTCTTTATCGTGTTTTATTTCCAGCATACTCGGTATCAATTTATGGAGCCATTTAAATAGCTCATCTTTATACGGATTTCTTAATTTTTTGCTGCCAATGGTTATGGTCGGGAAGTTCAACTTTCCGTTGGTGTACAGACCTCGCAGTTCACTCGCATGACCCTCATCGGCTTCGACATCCAAAAATGCAAAGGGCAGACGGGTGCTTTCAAGCACCAACTGGTAATAACGTGTCTTGTGACAGCCGTCTGCCCCGTACAGTTTTATTTCAGGAACGTTTCGCAACATTTATTCAACACTTTTCAAAACTTGAATCGCGGCATCGGCGTTCAAATGAAAATCGGCGAACACCACATTGTTGTTTTGATCGATCAAAATGAACCATGGGGTACCCCCCGTACGGTAATTGGTCATGATGTTCGACCTGGATTCGCCGTCATCTCCGGCATCATGCGCAAAGGGAATTTTAAGATCGTACTGTTTTTGGGTCTCGATCATTTTTTCATAGGTATTGGCATGGTGGCCTTCAAAAACGGTTTGTACGGCCAAAAAAGCTACTTTGTCGTTACCTTCCAAAGCATCGACCATTTTTTTCAAATCAGGCAGCCCCTTGCTATGGCAACCGGGGCACCAACTTTGAAAACAGTACACTACTTTGAATTTTCCATCAAAATCGGACAGTTTGATCTGATCCGTTTTGTTGCCTTTGGCATCGATCCAGTCCTTGACATCGAATTCAGGTGCTTTGAACACTTTATTTTCTACTGTTTCTTTCATTTTTATTTCCTTTCTTTTGTCTTGGGCATGGGCAAAGAACACCCAGTACACCAAGAGGCTTATTAAAATTCTCATTGTTGTTTTAAGTGACCTGCCGAGGGGTGGGTCACACCCCTTTGCAGGTTATATAGTGTGGAACTTTAGTACTGAAAAGTTCTCGAAGAATTAAGCAGCCTTTAATTTATCGGCATACATCTTTCGCAGTTTGTTCAGCTTCGGCGTAATCACTAAGCTACAATACCCTTGGCTGCTATTTTCATTGTAGTAATTTTGATGATAGTCCTCAGCGGCATAAAATATTTCCGCAGGGCTCACTTCGGTCACGATTTTATTATCAAAATAAGGGTTCAACTGTTTGATTACTTGATCAATGATCTCTTTTTGTTCGTCATTGTGATAATAGACGACCGACCTGTATTGCGTACCCACATCTGCCCCTTGTTTGTTGAGCGTAGTAGGATCATGTGTGGTCATAAAAATGACAAGTAACTCTTCGTAGCTGATCACTTTGGGATCAAAGGTGACCTTGACCACTTCTGCATGTCCGGTTCGGCCAGAGCAAATTTCTCTGTACGTCGGGTGACCGGGACAATCGCCTCCGCTATACCCAGATACTACTTTTTCAACTCCTTTTACTTGTTGAAAGATGGCTTCTACACACCAGAAGCAGCCACCTCCTACGGTCATTACTTCCATTTTATTGCCTTTCTTTTATTAACTGTTAGCTTCTTCTTTATCTTCTTGCAAAGTGAGCGCCTCACTGTTGATACAGTACCGCAGTCCACTGGGCTCTGGTCCATCAGGGAAAACGTGTCCTTGGTGCGCATCACAGGTGTTGCACATGACCTCTACCCGTACCATACCGAACGACGTATCTTTTTCATACTTGATGGCGTTTCCCTTGATGGGCTGGGTAAAGCTGGGCCACCCTGTACCTGAATTGAACTTTATCGTTGAATCAAACAAGGGCGTGTTGCAACATACACAATTGTACTTGCCCGCTTCGTAAATACTACATAATGCTCCCGAATGGGGTGCCTCCGTACCCTTTAAGCGGGTAATCCTAAATTGTTCGGGTGTCAGGATTTCTTTCCATTCCGCTTCGGTTTTTTCGACCCTTCTATCAGGCTCTGGATTCCCTTTTGTCGCAAAGTGAATGACATCGGCCCAGTTCAGCATTTTCTTATCCTTATTGTTGTCCATTTCCTTTCCTCCTTTTGTTTGGCACAAAATTAGGACACAATACCGCTTAGCTTATTACGGATTTATCATTGCCATTTGTATATTTTGCTCAAATGCCAAATTGACTAGCTGTTTTCTGCGCTGAGTCCCCTCAAATATTCCTTGGGCGATACTCCTGTATGTGTCTTGAAAAACTTGGAAAAATGTGAGATTTCGTTGAACCCCAGTGCATAGGCAATTTCGTTGACATTGCTGTCGGAAAACTCTAATAGCCTTTTGCTCTCCAAAATAATGCGTTCATTGATGAGCTGAAGAGGCGTTTTATGGAAATAACGGGCAAACAGATTGGAAATCGATTTCGGGGTCACATGCATGAGTTCGGCGTATTCCTGAACCTTGTGCTTTTCCCTAAAGTGCATTTCGACCAACAACTTGAATCGGCGAATGGCATCGAGCTTTGATTGTGGCATATCTTCGTCGGGCAATACTTTTCTTGCAATCCGAACGGACATTATCAGCAATCTTTTGAGCAAGACCAACAACATTTCGCCCTGTATATGGTCTTTATTGTTTTCAAATTCTTCTACAAAGAACTCGTACAACAGATTGAAACTCTTAAGCTCTTTCTCTGTCAATTCGACAACCAAGGGAGATGAGGTGCCCAAAAACAAAAAACCGTTGCAGGAAACCTCTGAATCATGGTCCCTGATGCAATAAAACTCACGGTTGAAGGCATACAGGAGCACATCTTTGTTCTCAATCTCGAAATAAAGTCGGTTCAATGAAGAGGCAAACAAAAGGTGGTTTTCCTTGAGCAATACCCGATACCCGTCCACACCAAGGGAGATACTGTCATTACGCGCCCAAACTATTTTATAGCAGTCTTTCCTGAGTTCGTTGGCACTGAACTTTTGTTCCGAAGTATCTATCAGATCGAAACTTCCTTCGTTGCTTCCTTTATATTGAAATCTCATTTTTATTTTTTTTGAAACACGGTTACTGCATCACCTTTACCCATGATAATCATATCCGCAGTATTTAGAAAAAGTCCTGTCTCCACAATTCCGGGAATTCGTATTAGATTATACCCCAACGTTTCCAAATCATTATGTTCCCAGATGTCAACATCAACAATATAGTTGTTTTCATCAGTAACGTAAAGTGCTCCGTTCGCTTTTCTAGGTATCGGTTTTAAGCCCATATCCTCCAATTCGCTGATAATCTTGTTGGTTGCGAAAGGAATAGTCTCCACTGGCAGTTTAAACTTACCCAACCGTTCGACCTGCTTGCTCGAATCGGTGATAATAATGTTGACCTTTGAATTATGGGCGATGATTTTCTCACGCAACAATGCTCCGCCACCGCCCTTAATTAACCGCATTTGGGGGTCGAATTCATCGGCCCCATCAAGATTGATGTCAATTCTTTTCACATCATCCAAAGAAACTAAGGGAATACCCATCTCGCGTGCCAGTGCAGCGGTTTTTTCTGACGAGGGCACTCCCTTAATCTTAAGGCCATTTTCAACTTTTTCGCCCAGTATTCGAATCATATATGCCGAAGTTGAACCGGAGCCCAAACCGACGGTCATGCCATCCTTGACGAATTTTACCGCTTCGGTCGCGGCCAATCTTTTTTCGGTTTCGAGGTTCATTTCTTGGTTTATTCAATAGAAGTGTTTGTTTAAATATAAGAATAGGAATCAATTTTTTTCAATCAAAATGTGTTGTGAACAAAACATGCTATGAACAATTTATGAGTTGATTTGGCACAACTTTGTTTAGAGTACCAGTTAATTCATCAAGACTTATCGAAAAAAAAAACCTGTTATTGATTCGAACTTGATGTTTTCTAAAGTATTGTAAAACGAACAATTTGGGACACTATTTTTTCGAGGAGAGCACACAAAGTTCTTTTTATGTTCAGTCCTATGTCCCTGTATTCTAAGGTAAAACCAAACTTAAAATGTTAAAATTCAGTTTGTGAATGCATGTACGTTTACATATGGTGTTTGCCTTTTGACAACGGCAAAGACACGGTGCACAATTTTGTTACGGATAATGTTGATCGTACCCATCTTACTTTTTCCTTTTTCCAACCTTTTCCTATAGTAATTCTTCAGTTCCGAGTTTTTCTGGATTGCCGAGAATGCGGCCAAAGTAAGGAGGGACTTCATGTTCTTGTTCGCAGTGTGGCTTACTTTTGATTTGGATCTCAACGAAGTTCCGGACTGTTTTTCGAACGGGGCAATACCTGCATAGCAAGCATATTTTCGGGCACTGTCAAAGTTTATAAAGCAGTTGGTAGTAACTATCAGGTTGACGGCCAGTATAAGACCAATGCCATCCACTGAAGTTACCAATTTGTAAACCTTATTGATGTGCTCGTCATTTTTGATGAGCTCTTTCAATTCTTGCTCGATCGCCTTGATCTGTTTGGCCAAATAATTTAGCATCTTGTTTTGGACATTGATGATAGGCCCATGTCTTTCTTTGCCAAGAACCGTTCGATATTCTTTTAAATCTGCCGAGAATCCCGCCCTTTGTTTCACAAGTTTCTCCCTTAGCGATATCAGCTTTTGAAGTTTCATGATGTTTTTGGAGGGTATTTTGGTCGGTTTTATCAAATCCCTTCTCAAATAGGCATATTCCGCAATTCTATAGGCATCTACCTTATCGTTTTTGCCCCTTACCATTCCCATCGACTTTTTAATCTGCAGTGGTGCGACCAGGAGAAATGCATGTTTCAGGTCATCCAGATAAATTGACAAGGGTGTAGAATAAATGCCCGTATGTTCAAAGCAAAAAATAACGTGGTCAAAATCATCTTCCGAATAATGGGACATTGCCCACTTGAACATTTTTTTGAATCCTTTGGGATCGTTCTCAAATTGCTGTGTCAGTTTTGGTCCGTGAATAAATACATCGATGGTATTTTTGGATACATCGATTCCAATTGCATCTTTGAATTTCATAATTTGATATTTAGATTAATAAAGAAGTTGCTTTTACTAAGACCTTTAAAAGTCCTGAAAGACTACTATTCTAAATGGCACATAAGCAACTGAAAGTAAGAAAGGGGACTAATACAGGGGTTGGTTCGATAGACCAGCGGAAGTCATAGTTCACCCCTTTCTTTTCTCAAAAATTAACACAAATATTTATAGCACAAACCTAAAGGCGGAAGTCGCAAAACCTTTCGGTTTTCCGACACCCTCAGAGCCGCGAGAAAGCACAAGCGGTGGAAAGACCGCTTGACCTTTCATTTCCCTACCCACAAAGTACATCTTACAAGAACGTGGTCGTAAAAAGCGGCATTACATCCCATACTGTGGCTTTCCACAGGAAAAAATGTTAAATTGAGGAGATGCTGCCCATTCTAAAGTATATCATGCTCGCCTGCTTCGCTTATGTTGCAATCAGGATTATAGCACCATATCTGGTACTCCTCATGCGGTTTATGTTCAATGAACCTTTCAAATGGGACAAATATGTGGAAAAGCCCAGATTGGTGTTCTATGCCATAGGTCTACTCAATATGCAGTTGGGTTTCAATGCAATCCTGGATCATCCAGGGCGGTTTGCTACTTTTTACTTAGTTGCTGGCTGCTTTCTTTTTTTAGGAGGAATATTCATGACACAAGTGACCTGGACAAAAAGATTCAGGAAGGTATTCATTCCTAAAATCAAAGAAAAACTAAAATCCTCCAGAAATTTCAATATTTCAATCAGTGAAGCCCAATTGGGGAAGCTTTACGACAACATGATTCGCTATGATATGGTTGTTATGGATAAGACATCAAAAGACAATTTCATAAAATGCTTTTTAAAGAATTGGGACGAACATGATGCGAAGATTCATCTGAGATTAAAGAACCCTGCTTGTAAAGAGTTTTATGAACTGTTCAAGTTGACCTTTCCCAAGAATGATTTGCAGCTTATTGATTTCATCAAAAACTCCGATTTGCTGAGACGCGAGGATGGGCGACGATATAACTACAATACCGTTAGAAACGCCCTGACCAGAAACAGGATTTCCAAAAGAAACGAGGAATTGGAAGCCGTATTTGCCCCATTTTCATAAAACTTGCTTGCATTGCCCTCTTTTTTGCTTGCATCACATGCAATGCAAGCCTTTCCTATGGTTTCCTATATTAGTTTGTAGCAAGAATTCTATAAAAAAGAACAAAAGCTTTTGTCCATTGTTTCACCCTAAAAAAATCTAGAATAATGGATTATTTAAAACTAGAGGAACGTCTTGAACGTATAGAACGATTACTGTCCAGCAACAAAGAAGTATTGACGTTTGAAGAGGCCTGTGAATACATGGGCGTTTCACGAAGCTTTCTTTACAAACTTACTTCAAGAAGGCAAATACCGCACTCAAAACCCAATGGTAAAATGATATTCTTCGAAAAGAAGAAACTCAATCTTTGGCTATTACAAAACAAGAGGAAATCGAAGGCAGAAATCGAAGTAGAGGCGCTGAGATATAGTCTTAGAAATAAGAAAAATTGATTTTGGATAGGGAGAGGAGTGAGTGAACGAAATCAGCATGAAAATGATGATTGAGTGAGAATTCAAGATGTGTCATTGTCATGACAAATCTTGCTTTTGCTCCCGAAGGTCGCAAAAGAGGGAAAAACGTATGAAAAGGGAATTTGTCCAATTCAGGTGCTCGGTTTACGAGAAGAAACTGCTTAAAGTAAAGGCCAAAAAGTCAGGTCTTTCAATCAGCGAATACTGTCGCCGTGCTGCATTTGATGATAGAATCATCGAACGATTGTCCGAAGACCAAATCGAGGCCTATAAGCTATTGGTAAAGTATCAAAATAATTTCAAACGTATCGGGAATATGTTCCGGAAACGGAATCCAAAGTTGGCGGATGAAGTCACCCAACTGGCAAAAGAAATCAGGGAACACCTTTTAAGTTTTAAGATATGATAGGAATGGGAAAATCCATATCACACACATCGGCATCCATGGCATACGGCCTTCGGGAGGAAAAGAAACCTGAGATTGTCCATAGCCAATATTTAGCGGGAGATGCGCCAAAAGAAATTACCCAGGAGTTCAGGACCATACAACAGCAGAACCATCAATGTCAAAAGAACACTTTGAGTTTCGTGCTGAGTCCGACCATCAAAGATGGCAAAGAAATGAAGACCCAAGAACTTCAAGAAATCACGAAACGCTTTTTAAAACAGATGAAGTTACAGGAGAACCAGGCCATTGCCTTTGTGCACAGAAACCGAAAACATGTCCATATCCATCTTTATGTGAACCGAATCAACTTTCAAGGGCAAGCCTATAAGGACAACTTTATTGGAAAGCGGAGCCAACAAGCTGCGGAACGGGTTGCAAAAGAAATGGGCCTTACCACAGTACGAGAAGTCCAACAACAAAAACTGGACAAGGCCAAGGATATGCGGATGATTCTTAAAAGAATTCATGAAAAGGTCATTAGCGAGGTAAGGCCAAAGGACTTTGACCAATACATCAAGGCTATGGAAGCCTATCCTATAAAGGTCATCCCATCCATAAACAAACAGAACCAATTGCAGGGTTTTCGGTTTGGGTTTGCAGGGCAAAATTTAAAGGGAAGCGAGGTACACCGTTCCATGTCTATGAACAGGATAGCCGAACAGATTGGATTCAACAGAAATGTAGTGGAGAAAGCCAAAACGGAAAATGCAATGAAACTGATGAGTAAAACGGTTAACCTCTCCCCTAACCTCGTGGCTAAAATTGCAACTAAAGTTGTTAAACACGCCATCAAAAAAAGCATAGACCTTGGGATGGGGATTTAAAAGAAATGAATTATGGCAAAACTGGACGAAATAGCAGAATTGTTGACGGAGGAACTGAAGAATTTTGAACACTCGGTCAATCGAATGGAAAAACTGAAAGAGTTTCTCATGGGATATAAAGTTTCAGCGGACACCGCTGACATTGACTACCTTCTTAAGGGATACAACGACAGCCAGAAGAAAGCGGTTGAAGAACAAAACAAGCTATTGGCCAATGTCATCTACCATGTCAAGAAGTCCATTGCTTTTCCAAAATGGGCGGTAAAACTATTCTGGGGTTTTTTGGTGACTGATTTACTCGTCTTGGGATACGCTATATTCCAGATTTCGAACATCCCCAAAAAGGAACAGGCTGCGTTTTCATCAGGTGAAAGTAACGCAGTCAGGCACTTTGAGCGATTTATGGAGGAAATCCCAGAGGCTGGTACCCTTTACGAAGAATGGCGCAATCCCAAAGGCAAAAAGTAGTTTGCGCCCTATGGAATTTCTCCTTCTCGCTTATCTTCCCGAACACGGAAGAAATTCCACAGGAACCGCGCGCAAAGCTTTTGTAAGATTTGGGGAATAGTCAAATCATAAAAACGCGCTCTAAACACTTATTCTTTATTGGCTATAACCTTTAACTTCTAATACCAAACTTGATTAAAACCTTTTTTGAAGACCAAATAAAAGGTGTTTATTTCTTTTAAGAGAATCTTATTTTTAGTGAGGTTCATATTCTTAAATTGTGAATGAATCGAGACATCCTTTGATGATTGAATTGCCAGAAAAAAATATCGAAAATGAGAAGAATTTATGCCAATTGATCGCATCGGGTGATGCCGTCGTAATCATTGGTGCAGGTTCAAGTAAGATAGTGGGCTACCCTTTATGGACTGAATTAATTCAGGAATTAGAAAAGGAAGTCAAAATCTTAGTAGATACAAGTGATTCAGAATTCCATTTTCGGAAAAGTCGTGAAGAAGAAGGTGATTTGGAATATGCTGTTAGATTAAAGGAGATTCTGGAGAATCCACGGTACGGAGCAATCATGCACAAGCTTTTTGATGAAAAGGGTTGCGATGAATGTCATATTAAACTGTTAAGGCTTCCTTTCAGAGGTATTTTGACAACTAATTATGATACTACACTTGAGAAAGCTCTGTTTGAAATTAATGGTGAGCCAAATAATTCCATAAATATTGATAAGGGCACTACTAATAGGGAAATCAATAAGTTTTTTCGGGCCTTAAATTTTGGATACTCTGGAAATACAAAAATTGCTCATTTGCATGGTCGGTTCCGAGAAGAACCATCATTGGTACTATGCCTAAATGATTATTTGGAAAAATATGGTTCTACTGACCCATCGAGTCAGAACTGGCCACTTCACAAGCGCATAATTTGGGCTTTGATGGCAACACGCAGGATTCTTTATCTGGGATTTAGCATGAATGATCCTTTTTTTCAAATGATGCATCAAATAGTAAGTGATGATTTAGGGCATTTTCACGCTGATGCTCATTTCATGGTTTCACGCTTTACTTCTAAAGATGAGAACGAAGCCATTAAACAGTTAAAGTTCGCCGAAAGAATTCAAGCTAATTACGGAATACAAACCGTTTTTTTCGGCGATGATAGTTCTTATGAAGGTCTTAAGAAATATATCTATGAACTAGCGGAAAAGGTAGAAAAGTTAATAGCTGGAGAACTGCCTGAAAAACGGGAAACCAAATCTGTTTCTGTCAAGGTCGATGAAGATGATACATCTTTAACGGCACGACTTAAAGAAAAAGCACTTAGGAAGAACAAAGAAATTAGAGAAGATGAAGATTAACAGGCACACTTTAATCCAAGATTTGTACGACTTCTCACAAAAGGGTGATGGCCTTATTATTGGAAAGCCTGGTGTGGGTAAAAGCTATTCCCTTTCTCAACTGTCCGATTTTTTATGGGAGCGAGATATTCCGAATTATATTTTAAGGGTGGATGAATTAGATGGCTCAAATGCTTCTATTACTTTAGAGCTAGGAATTGAGGGAAGTTGGACAAAAGAACTGAATAAAGTTGCAATGCCATCAAAAAGTGCCAAGGCCGTTCTAATATTTGATGGTTTTGATGCCGCTAGAGATGAAGAATTGCAGCAGAAATTCTTGATGCAAATTAGGAATGCAGTTGCAAACCTAACAAAATGGAATATCCTAGTTAGTGTCAGGACTTATGACGCAACTAAATCGCCACAATTACTTAGAATATTTAGCAAACAAGATAACACCTCACAAATTAAATGTAGACATTTAGAAATTAATGAATTAAATGAGGCTGAGTTAGAAAGCGTTTTTTCCTATTCCGAGGCAATTAATAAGCTTTATAAAGCGGGAAATGATGAGCTAAAATTAATTTTAAGAATTCCTTTCTTTTTAAGGCTACTTGAACTTGTTCTTAGAGATAATTTTGAAGAAGATTTAGATAATATGAGGATGATTAGATCAGAATCAGAATTACTTGATAGATTTTGGGATAAAATTGTTTTTAGTTCAAGAAATTCATACCAGCTTGAAAGTTTTTTAAAGGAATTAGCAGATTGTCTAGTTGCAAATAAAAGTATGAGTTACTTGAAAGATAGGTTTATAGCTAATTATAAAATTTTTAGCCTATTACGAAGTAATGACATAATCTCGGAAGTCGGAGTTGGTAAGAGGTTTGTAATGTTTTCCCACAATATTCTGTTCGATTATTTTGTCGGTAGGCTTACGATACCTTCAGAGCCTAAGGAGCTTTCAGAATTTGTAGCTCTTGATAAATCAAGACAATTCTTTCTAAGGCCAAGCTTCATATTTCATTTTACAAGATTGTGGTATAATCATAGAAAGAGGTTTTGGGAAAACTATGCTTATCTAAATGATGATATTGATATGTATATGTCACTATTTAAAAGATTAATTCCAATGGCAGTAATTGCTAATGAATATAATGACGTTGAAGACCTTAAGCCAGTCATTGAAAACAATAGTTCCATACAACAAATCTTACAATCGATTCGATTTCTTCATAACAGGCCGCTAGCATATCGTGATATTCAGTTATTGTTTCATCTTAAGGGTAAACTGCAAATAGATTTTTTATGGGACTATTCACATGTATTTCAAAAAATTCTAGATAATGAGATTCTCAATAGCAAAGACAACGAGAATCAACTCGGGATGATTGCTCGTGAATTTTTAGCATTTATTCTTAAAGAACGCGAATTAAGACCCGAAAGTCGTAATTCTCTTGACCGATTAGGAAGTGTTAGAGGTATAGAATATGTCTCAAGGACCTTTCACACGAATAGAAAGGAATCTAAAAAGCTCCTGAAACATATATTAAAATTCCTTAGTGAACCCGATTTCGAAATTTGGTATTTCACTAGCCTATCTGATGATATTAAGTATTTCGTAGAGCATGACCCACAATTTGTAGCTAAAATCTACAGAGAAATATTTGCACATACAGAGACTAGTACTTCGATAACTTACATGGGCACCGCTGTTCTTAATTTGACAAGTAATAGAAAGCAAGATTTCGAAATGTGCTATTATAGATTGGTTGAGTTTTATCCCAAATTCCTGAGTGTTGCCCCGGAGACCGCAATTGAAGTTGGACTAAAAATAGTCAACCAATATGTGATAATTAATAAGATGCATTTTTCTGATGAATCCTATGCGGCCGAAAAAATAATGTTAGGAAATAGAGGCGCTGGATTTTTAAAAGACTTCTCTTCTATTTGGCATGATAATTTAACTTACCATAAACCTGCTCAACTCATAGAAAAAATTATAGCCTATTTCGAAGAACAAATAAATGAAGGAAATGAGGAAAATTTAGCAAAAGCGTTTCAGACATATTATTCGAATTCATTGGTTAGCTTCACATGGAAAAAGATTATTGAACTTGGAAATAAGTATCCAAAAGTATTTAAAGAATTTTTATTTCAAATTTCTTTGAACCAGGTAATATTGAAGAGTAGTGATGTTAATTATGAAATAGGTATTTCCTTAGAAAAAATTTATCCTCTTCTAAAGCCCCATCAACGCAAACAAGTTGAAAATACTATTTTAAGTTTAATAAATCAGGGAGAAGTAGATGAAATGGCGAATCCAGAAATTCTTGCAAACAGGCTACTTAATTGTATTCCAAATGACCTTCTAGTTCTAGAAAAGTCTATAGAATTTATTAATTCAAGAACTCCGATTAAAAATGAGCAAAATTATCAATCGAATGTTACGGTTGAGCCTTATACCACAGATAAATGGTTAAGAGATAAGGGGGTAGATCTAGAAGACAAAAGAAATAATAAGATTTATCGACTACTTAATGAGATCGAGTCCTTCAACCGAAAACATAGCAATGATACTCTGGAACGTAAGATATTTGAGAAATTAATACCAACAGGGAAAGAATTATATCAACTTTCAAAAGAGGATTTCAAAGAAGAATTGAGATACTCGGCTCTTAAAGAAGTTTTCAAATTTTTTTCAATTATTACTCGCGATATTAAGGAAATCCAAGCAGAAGATTACTCATTTGTAAAAAGTTCAATTTTATATGGAATTACTCATGTAACTAAGTATGACGAATCTTTTGATAATTCTAGTTCTGCCTCGTCTGGTTATTCTCCAACTCCAAGAATTGAAGCCTCAAGTGCTTTAGTCGGTTTACTTCAGTTCAACAATGATGATGAAATCTTTCAGGCAATTGAAGATCTTATTGCCGATTCTAATCCGATTGTCAGATTTAACATTATTAGAAATATTAGTCAGGTTTGGATTCAACGACCCAAAGCATTTTGGGGTCTTATATTTGAAAGACTGAAAAACGAAAGTGATTCTTTCAATTTATCTATTTTAATAGATAATATTTTTAGAAAGGATTTAATCGAGAATCACGAGAATGAAGTTGTCGATGCAATAAAAATTGCCTATACACGTATAGAAAATTATGCGTCGAACGATTCTTTTTCAAGATCATATGCAAGGCTTTTGTTGTATTTTTTTGATAGACAAGACAATGATGACATAAAAAATATCCTCTATGAGAGTATAGAAAATATTGAGTTTGTATCTACACTTGTGTTCAAACTATTTGATTTTATTGACCCCAAGTTTGTTGATAACGATTATACCAATATCAATACGAGAAAAAAATTAATTCAATTATTCTTAGATATTAATAAGTCAAACCTTGAGGCGCTTAAGAGTCTAGAATTTCAATCTATAAATGAGGACTCGCCAATTAATAAAAGACTTAGGGTTTTAGACTCAATTGTTCAGCGAATTTATTTTTCGCTCGAGATAAATGAGAACCTAAGGAAAAATAACAAACACCATCCTAGTCTGGCGAACAAAAGAGGGTTCTATCTTAGAATTAAACCAATTTTACTAGATATATTAAAAGGTTCTAACGAAATCGGAGATGGTACCGTGCTGGCACATACAGCACACTATTTTATTCAAACCTTAAATGGGGTAATTAAGTTTTATCCTGAAGAAGCATCCTCTATTTTATCCATGGCATCGGAGATTACAAAATTATCATACAACTCAGGTTATACGTTCGACTCATCAGCTATTAGAGAGGTTGTCAGTCTGACCGAAGTACTTCTTGTTGATCACAAATCATTGTTAAACCAAGAAGATTCTCTTAGCGACCTAGTATCCATCCTCAGGTTTTATGCGGATTCTGGGTGGCCGCAAGCATTAGAACATCTGTGGAAGTTAGATGAAGCCTTCAAATAAAAATTCGATTAGTCTAGTTAAATTTCAAACTATTTTCCATTCCTAATTCTTGTCAAAAATTGTACATTTTTTGTAATTATTTTACCAAATATGTAATTTATATATTATCTTTACACCCTAAATCGATATCATTTTCCAGTGCATATCATTTCATTTAAAAAGCTAAAGGATTATTTCTCAAAGGAAACGAATGCCAAAGTAGCCTTGCAAGATTGGTACAAAAGAACCAAGAAAGCAGAATGGGAAAGTTTTGCAGATTTAAAAAACACTTTCAATTCCGCTGATAATGTTGGAAACAACAGATATGTATTTAACATTAAGGGAAACCATTACAGGATAGTTGCCATCGTACTGTTCAAAATTAAAAGGGTGTACATACGGTGGGTGGGTAACCACAAGGATTACAACAGATTAAAGAACATCGATAAATTGTAAAAGCTATGAGCACAATTTCTCACAAACAATATGTAGAGGCTAACATAAGATTGGAAGAACTTCTAAAGGAGGTTGATAACAAAACTCCTGAAGATTCTCCTTTGTCTAAAGAACTCATCGAAGTCAGTGATATTATCGAACAATATGAAGAAATCCATTTCCCCATGGGATTACCTACCCTACAGGAAATGATTGAACTTCGTATGTTTGAGATGGGGTTGAAAAGAAAGGATTTGGCTGCGCTTTTAAATACCAGTGCTTCCAGAATCAGTGATTATTTGAATGGAAAGCGGGAAATTACTTTAAAAGTAGCCAAAGCTTTGCACCAAAAACTGAATATAGACAGCGATATCATATTACAATAAAGGCTTTATGGAAAACAAAATAGTACTAAAAGAAAACAAAGGTTTTCACCTATTTTCCACCTCAAATGCCCCTACTCCACTGTTTATGGGAATTGTAAAATATTGTATCGGGAAATAGACTAAGAAAACAAAGGTCATCAAAAGAAACTAAACACCTCTATTTTCAGCTTATTAATCATTTTTTATTTTTCCATTATTTCCTATTTCAGTACTTCTTAAGAGTATTCAATCCAGAATTTTGTCCTTTAAGTGTCCTCTTTTTACGGAATAACCAATTATCTATGAAGTATAAATTCAATATAGTAAAAGAGCAATATTGCGTTAGAAAATAATATACTTTCACAACTTGAATAACTGCAAACTTTTGAGGGGTTGAAAGAGGCAATTTTAAAAATAAAAAGACTGTCGTTGCCCTCTATTCTGAATGCAGTATTCGTATTTGTCATTTTTAAGATTCATATGTCGAGTGATGTTGATAGTATGTTAAATGAAAAAAACAGTATAATCTCAAATGGTTTCATTACTTCACAAATTAAGTATCACACCGAATTTGCCCCTTTTGCCCGAAGACCTTTAACGTCCTATTTGGTAAAAAGTACTTCGACCAGTATGGGAGTATCTTTGGGCGAGGCATTTGTTATGGTCAACTTTTTTCTACTTTTCCTAATTGGTCTTCTGCTATTTCGGCTATCCAAGGTCATAGGTTCACGGTTTCAAAAAGGAATTGTGAACCTAATAATTTACTATCTTTCCTTTACCGTACTATTTGCATTTTTCCCCCAATTTTTAGCTATGATGAACCTTTACAATATTGTTTGATTTTTGCGGGATTAACGAGTTTTCACAAAAATAAATGGGGAGGCTACATTTTCTTGTTTTCGGCTGCTATGATCTCAAGGGAAAATACCATTTTCGTAATTCTAGGGATTGCGATTTCAGCCTTGTTTGGGAATTTCAGTTTTGGAAGGTCTACTCAAAAAGTGAAACTGATTCATTATTTGCTCATTGGTCTTCCAGTACTTTTCTACGCTGTGTTCGTTATGTTATTTATAAATTATCATGGACTCTGGGAAGCTACTCAAGATGAAGTTCAAGTAAGGTTTTCTTGCTTTAGGGAAAATTTTAAGGATATGCGAAGTTCCGTTGAGACGATAATTTCATTTGTGGTTTCTTTAGGGCTATTCATCTATTTTTTATCTGCTTCTTCAAAGCATCATCATCCATCTATTAAGGAAAAATGGTTCATTGAAGCCTTTATTCCAAGTTGTTTTTTGAATACCCTTATTGTATTGTTGGCCGCTTTTTCAAAAGAAGCTAGGTTGTTTGCTATTCCTTTATTGTTTTTATGGCCAATAATGGCCCAATGTTGTATCAATGAAATTCGTTTACTGCTCTCATTTAATCACTATCTTCTATGTTTTTCAAATTGGAAGTACGCTGTTTTATTAGGTTTTCTGACCTTTTTGAATTACCTCATGTCCTTTGTTTTGTATATACCCAGTTTTCCTTCTGTCGACAATTATTTCAATGAATATCTATTTCTTTCATTGCAATTGATTATAATACATTATCTGCTGAGAAATTTTATTGGTCAAACTCTTTGGATAAATACCCAAATTTCAATAAGCTAATGCAAAAACTCAGGAATAAACTTCACACCATGCTTTTTTGAATTTATTATTGATACATCATTTAATTCCGGCTTTAAGTACTCAAAATCCGATTTCTTGAGATTTGAAAATGTATTCCACTTAAAAAAAGTTCCTTACCCCCTTTGGTCCATCACCCGATGAACTTTATTTTCAGAGTGTATGCAAAAGGAGATGAATAAAAGTTAGGTATCAACAAGAATTTGCGTAGAATAGTTATACCACTGGTTCCGTAAATCCAATTGCCACATTTAGAAGGTCAATACTCATTTCTGTATCTGGTCATAATTACCTTGAACAAATCAGCAGAGCTAGGTGGAGTATATGATATGGCGTTCGCACCGGCCTCTATGCATTTTGAAATGGTCTCGTCCATTTTGCCGCCGGTAGCCAATATGGCTATGTCAGCATCAATGTCCCTTATCCTTTTTACAATATCCGGGGTCTTTTCTGCGCCAGAAACATTGAGAATATCTACCCCTGAAGCAATCCGCCCTCTGATGTCATCTTTCTCAGATACAATAGTTATAAGTACGGGAATATCGACTTTCTCTTTAAGCTTTCCTATAAGTTCATTGGGAGTAGGCTTGTTCAAAACGACACCTAATGCACCCTGAAATTCGGCATGAATGGCCAATTCAATCGATCTATCGCCCGAGGTGAGTCCGCCACCAACTCCGCAAAAAATTGGTTTGTCCGCTGCAAGGATGAGCGATTGTGATATCATGGGCTGCGGCGTAAAGGGGTAAACGGCTATAACGGCATTGGCGTTAGTATTGCGAATAATGGCTACATCTGTTGAAAACAAAAAGGATTTTAATAATTGACCAAAAACACGGATTCCGCTGCATTTATTAATTGCTTCTGGAACGATTACAATATTGTTCCTGAGCCTGCTTCCAAAGGTTGGTGTTTCCATTCTAATTTTATCAGATATACGTAAAATGAGCCTCTAAGGACTTTCCATGGAAGCACCATCAAATATTGGCAAACCACTAGAAAAACTTAGATTGACAATCTATCTCCAAATTATAGGACACTTCCTGTTTGGATTAAAACCTTTGCTCTAAAATCATCAAAATCTTTGCAGAATTTTTCAAAACGGATGTTTAAAGTCTCATGCCGCTCCACATGAACCTTATTTTTTAGGAGATGCTCCGTTGAGGCCAGTTTCGTTAGGGTGACCTGGTAACTATCCAATTCTGCCTTGAAATCTGCAAGGAAGTCCGCTTTAATCCTGATCATTTTCTTAAACAGTTCCCTTTTTTCTCTCATCGTATGGGTCAACACCTTTCCAAATGCCTCCGAAGCCAACAACCTTTCCAAGAAAACAATTTCATTTTCCATATGTTTAACACGGGTTTTCCAACGTCTTAAATCGTACTTAAAATCCGAAAGGATTTCATCAAAAGTTTCATCTTGCAGATTCATATTATTTTTTGTTATTAATCCGAGATTTCCCCTCAATGGGAATACCCTTTTATTTCTTAACCAACTTTATATACTCCCTAAAATGTAATCTACCCATAAAAAGCCTAGTAGAATTGTCAACAATCTTCTTTGCAATTTCATTTGAATAACCTAGCCATGTAGCATATCCTATCATCAACTTCTGCTCATGGGCATTCATATAGTGGTATTTATAGACCAAACTGAACAGCTTATATATCCGTTCCAGCTTTTCTTCTTCATTTTTTGGAGTGAGAGGGACAAATTTTTTAGGATTGGCCAGGATAAGAATATAATCCTCCGGTCTTATACCCAGCTTCTCCGAAAATCTTTTGATTATTTTTCCTTCCTCAGGATTGACCGAGCCATTGTCGGTTATCATTTTAACAATGGCGGCCAAATGGCCTACCTTGTTTTTGTATTCCTTTGAATCAAAAAAACTAACAATTTCCATATTTCTTATTTAATCGGTGAATTTGGTAAGCAGAAGGTCAAGTACGTCAACGAGAATCAATATTATGATTACCCATTCCAGCCGGCTATTCTCGCGATGAAAGGTCATGTCCTTAAAGAGTTCCAGATTGTCCTTAATGATATCTATTTGATGGTGGATATTTCTGTACCTGTTTTTAAGATCAAAGGTGATTTTAAGGTCATGGTCCAGTCTGTTTAGGATTTCATCCTCCCATGTGGCCTCCGGTGAATCAAATATATAGAGGTTCTCCGAAATCTTATTCTTAACGTTCAGTACGCGGCCGATATATTTTTTGAGCTTTGCCCCACTAATACTCAATCGACCATTTATTTCCAAATTGGCAGTATGTTTTTCGGTATCGGCAAGAATTTCGGAGGTTATTCTCGCATATCGGTTCAGTGCAACGGATTGGGATACGTACAGCATGATCAAACGAATTGAATCAATACTGAACAAGGTGAGGTTCACCTTATCAAAGGTCACTTTATTCTCCTTTTTATCCATACAGACCTCTATTTTTTCTATTAGATGGCTATTTAAAGGATTCTTACAGCATGAGAGAACTTCCTTGATCACTTTTGCCCTTTCCTCAGCATCGGCGTTATAAGTACATACCACACCATACTTAAATATATGCACAAACTCACCCTTATACCGTTCAAAAAAAAGTTCATCATGGTCCGAATATAGTAGCTTGCCCTTGAAGGTTGATCTACAACAAGGTATTGAAACTGCCTCGGCAATCTGATGGGCATAGGCAAAATACCTAGATGATACTGGCAGTTTTCTTACTCCTGTGGCTATCAAATCCAATGTTGTTTTCATAATAAGTAAGTTTTAAATTGATGTTGGGTGACTTCGATAATAATGTACAGGGGAGGAATCATTACCTCATTAATTCTTTGCCTTTAGATGTTTATGAGGGCTATTTGGTGGTTATAAGGTTATTTATAAAAATGGTGTCTATTCTCAAAATCACTTAGTGGCAATGGTCTTGTCATCGTCTTCACATTGAAGTATGGTATTAGGACCATTTCTCATTTGGAGACTTTTACTATTTCCATACTGTCCATTTTGGATATGGATAGTTTTCTCTATTTCGGTTTTCATTTCTGAAAACTTAGGGTATTGATCTTCTTTTCTTGGTATCAAAATGGCCGTCATTCCCTCCCGCTCTTTAGTTGATGATAAATCAGAGACCTCTAATACTTTTGACACATATATAGAAGCGACAAGTGCAGTGAACAAAAAAATTGACTTTTTCATGTCCAAACATTTAGTAGGATTTTAAATGAATTCCGCCGAAATTTAAATCACCTCAAGATCAGTCGTTTATAGCGGTAATTTGGTTATTAGTCCGCATGTGATATCCAAGAAAGTTCTTTTACACCAGGCTTTTTGTTGCGTTTATGTTTCCAAAAGAATCACAATCTGCAATGTACTCTGAATAGGGCTCTTACTCCATAAAGGCAATGGGCATGTACCTTAAAACAGCACCTCATCATGGTGGCAATTGATAAAAAATCAATGGATTCCAAGAGATTGCTTTTCCCTTGGTATTTGATATGCACTTTTGAAGATCATCGTTAAGATTCGGTTTCTTTATCCTAAGAACGCTTTTGAAATAGATCTCCTTGTATCCCAAAGCCCGAATCCAAAAAACAGGTTTCATCGGGAGAACGGTCTTTTTTGTATACTTCTGACCACTCAAATTCCAAACTAAAGGTAATGCAAATTCGAACGCAAAGAATTCTTTTATGTTAAATTTAGGAGAAATTCAAATTATTGATTATCAGAATATTTATTACGTAATTTTCTTTTTTGAATCTTGAATGCCATGAGGACAGAGACAAGCTTAAGTCATACAAAATTAACGCATACTACCAATTAAATTTAACCAGTTGTTTTTTTCATATAATGGTCTTGGGTTTCTTCCTGAAACTAATTAGTTAAGGAGCCAAAACAAATGACACCAACTGAATTTTGCTAAAAAAAAAATTTGATGTATCCTTTTTTTCGCTTCCTTTGAATTTTGATTTAAGAGCCTATTCTACAATTAAAGGCCATTAATATGAAAAATAGGGTTTATGAGGATTGAGAATTCCAATTCTAAACTTTCGATTCTCAATTAACCTTAGCTCATTTAGTGTATCTTCCCATTTTGGTTTTATATGAAAATTCGTGAAAAATAAAAAGAAGGACCAACTGGCACTTTCCAAAAACGGATTGCCACTTTCCCAGAAAAAAATATTGTTTGTCTCACGCTGGGGTGAAATCTTGGATGTGGCCCTTGCTGTAAAAAATGAGGGCCATCATGTAAAGCTGTTCATTGAGGAAAGGTCATGTCGTGAAATCGGCTATGGTTTTGTCCAAAAATCTGCAGATTGGAGGAAGCATATAGCTTGGGCGGATTACATTGTATTCGACTATACAGGATATGGTGAAGAATGCGAGAAATTAAGGACCGAGGGAAAATTGGTCTTTGGGGGTTCCTCTTATACAGATAGTCTTGAATTGGACCGTAATTTTGGTCAAGTAGAGCTTAAAAGGCACAAAATAAAGACTTTAGCGTCTAAAGATTTTTACTCTTTTTCTGATGCCATAGCCTATATCCAGACCCACCCGAATGCATACGTACTCAAACCCTCGGGCATTACCCAAGAACTTAAGCAGTTATTGTTTGTTGGCAATGATGACCGTGGCTTGGACGTAATCCGAATGCTCTTTGCCTACGAGAAATCGTGGGGTGATCGTTTTGGCACTTTTCAGTTACAAAATAAGGTTAAGGGCGTTGAGGTTTCTATTGGGGCTTACTTTAACGGAAGTAAGTTTTTACAACCTGTGAATATAACTTTTGAGCACAAAAAACTGTTTCCTAAAGAACTGGGGGTTTCCACTGGGGAAATGGGCACCAGTATGTTCTGGACATTGGACTCCCCATTGTTCCAAAAGACATTGAAACCATTTGAAAGTACTTTGGCCCAGAAGAATTTTAGGGGACATATCGATGTAAACTGTATCGTCAACGGAAATGGGATTTATCCTCTGGAGTTCACTTCTAGGTTTGGATTCCCCCAAGTTTTTATTCAGCGGGCAGGTCTTTCTGAACCTATAAGCGCGCTGTTAATGGGTGTTGCAGAAGGGACCAAAAACCAAATCCAAGTAAAAAAAGGGTTCCAGGTGGGTGCATATATTGTGGTACCCCCATTTCCATATGATGATAAAAAGACCTTTGAGCTTTTTTCAAAAGATGCTGTAATAGTGTTTAAAAAGGATCAGAAAGAAGGCGTGCATCCTATGCATGTAAAAATGGTGAACGAACAATGGCTCATTACGGGGAATACCGGAATTGCGGTCTTGGTGACCGGTACCGGGATTACCATGCGTGACGCCCAGCGAAATATGTATAACAGAATGAAGAATGTCATTGTCAACAATGGATACTACCGTACCGATATTGGGGACCGATGGTTGGAAGATTCAGATAAATTATGGTCATGGGGTCTATTATAGATTTATGCCAAAACAATAGGCAATTTCTAAAGTGGCAAGGTCCATTGGATCAATTCTTGGCGGCAATGCCAGAAGAATGGCACTGGGATTTCTTCATTTACATGGATAATGCTAAGGACTGTATAGAGCTATTCGCCATAACAGTGGATGACCAAATTGTGTCAGGAGGAATGGTATTTAAAGGGCTGCCCCCTGAAATGAAAATTTTTGAGAGGGAAGTGGAACATTACCCAGAAAACGGTTATTTATATATTGGATTTCTATTTGTAGTACCAGAATATAGGGGACAGGATATAGGTAGCACTTGGCTGGAATGTATTAGAGCCCTGTATGGTGAAAAAGGATTCTGGCTTACTGTTGAAGAACCTGGCTTAGTTGGGTTTTATGAAAAAAACGGATTCAAATGGACCAGCACCCTAAAACGGGGACCTATTATCGAAGAGCTATTGATATTGGAACCATTGAAGCATATGGGGGTTGAAAAAGCCACTTGTTAATAAGTTCTTTATTTCTTAGTAAGATTATTGGCATGAAGAAAAAATCAACTTCTGGAAAAACCATGGTCCAATCTTGCCCAACTTATCACTGAAAATCAGTTTGGCAAAACGGTAGGTCACGTTCCCAGGTATTTCAAAAAATAGGCCATCAGGATACTAACTATCAAACCTATGTTCACCTTGGCAAAATCCTTTCCAATGACCCTATAGGCAGATTTCATTTCCTTTTTCTTCAAAGAATAGTTGAGGGCCAATTCCCTACCGGCCAAAATACCTACGAAGGCCCAGGTAGTGCTCATGGGAACATTCGTAAAGTTCCCAAAGCCCATTAGAAGAAGGCCGTAGCACAGGTCGATAATTGTAGCGGATCGTATATTTTGTGTGTTCATTTTCTTGCTTACCACCTCTTGGATTCTTCCCCCTCTATTTCTAAATGTATAGGCCATCAAGCCCAAAATCACCAGTAAGGAAATCAATAGTTCGTTCAGGTCAAGTCTTCTGGGCAAGAAGACAAAAATATTGGCAAAATCCTGGATGAGCCATTGTGTCCAAAGAAATGCTGTGGAAATCCATTGCGCCGCCAACCAAAACCTTTTTCGTTTTTTGATATCCATGAGACGTAACGAAGCCTTGGATTCAAGGGTCCTTGCAAGAACGATATATAGAAGGAATGCTAGAACAAAGGCCAGAACATATCCCATGAGCGATTTCAAGAGCATCTTTTCGATCACCTGCGTTGAGGAAAAGACACTTAAAATCATGAAGGTGGTACTAACAGGAATGCCGTATCGGGTAATAATCAATAAAGACAACGGTGCAATCAGATACCACCAATGCAATTGTTCCGGAAGGGGAATCTGGTCCAATCTACCAAAGGAAACGTCCCCGTTATATTGTACATAGCCCACAACCAGGGTAATCAGCAAAATTATACCGGCAAATCCCCACAGAACATACCAAGGTCGCTTATGGTTTGAAGACAGGAAGGTACCCAACGTCTGAATGATATCATTGCCAATTACGGCATAGGCGGCAATGAGAAAGCCCAAATAACCAACAATAGCATCCATAGTTCAAATTTGATACAAAGTAAATAAACACTGGAATGTCAAATTTTTTCTACCCTATATTCTAAAAACAATTAACAATTCCTTAACGAAAGATAATCTACCTTTAACTCAAATTTCGGGTCAGGTGGGTTTCATTAAACTCCTTTTGTTTGTGCACGTTCTGTGGACATTTAACCAACAATGCCCCACTCTTCATTTTTCTAAAAATACAAAGGATTTTAAGCCAAAATATGAATACGCGCATGAGAGGTCGCAGCATTTTACGTACCAATTGCATGATTCCCATTTAGTAAGTTTACCAAGTCAAGCAAGCCACAAGCCAAAGATCGAGTTCAAATACTCCGTAAATACCTCAATTGTTTTTTCATTCTTTTCTGAAAAAGTAAAAAAGCCGTTAAAAACGGTAAAGGCAATAAGTGTCTTTTACGAAAGACAACTACTTTATCCCTTCCATAGTTTTCCTTGACGTAGCAATCCTTGTACTACACAAGAAGCTTATACAAAAGGATTTTTAACATTTATATAATTCAAAACAAAAACTATGGACTTTTCAATGGGCCTTGTGTCCGCAATCGTAACGGCCTCGATTTTTATGCCGTTCTTCTATGCCGCCTATTTGGGCAAGCAACAACAGAAAATAATAAACAAAGTATTCAAACAAGAGATTGATCTTTTTGGATACTCTTTCGATGACCTTGAACAATGGCGAAACAATTTGATTGGTTGGGACAACACCCATTCAATTTTGGTGTATATGCGCTATTCCTCAAATGTTTTGGATAAACAGGAAATACTAATTTCCAAAATAGTGGATTGCAATGTTTTGGTTGAAGATAGGAAAGTACGAAGAAATGGAAAGATAGATTCCACCCTTCTAAAAGTTGACCTAAGACTTGAAATATCAAAGAGAAAAGAAAATGTAATATTTCTTAACTTCTATGATTGTTATGGCAACTACATGGAAGACCATGAGATCGCTAGGGCAGAAAAGTGGAAGAAACTGATCCTGAGAAATTGCACACCACAAAGGCCCTTAAAATCCGCAGCCTAAAACTTTTCATTATCTCTTAATATGACAATACCTTTGGTTATCATCATCTTTATAGTTGGGTATCTTCTTATTGCCTTGGAGCATAAAATTCATGTTAATAAAGCGGCCACTGCCTTGTTCATCGGCGTAGTTTTATGGGTCATTTTGGCTCTAAATGTAGAAAGTTCTACGGTCTTCAGTGATTTAGCGCATCACTTTGAACAAATAGCGGAAATCCTATTTTTTCTTTTGGGTGCCATGACCATTGTAGAACTGATCGATGTGCACCATGGGTTTGAAATCGTTCAAAACTTCATTCGTACTAAAAGCAGGATTTATCTTCTATGGATTTTGGCCTTTGTGACTTTCTTTCTTTCCGCAGTACTCGATAACATGACTACCACCATAGTAATGGTTGCATTATTGAAAAAGCTATTCTCCAAGACGGATGATCGGTGGTTTTTCGCTGGCTTTGTAATTATTGCAGCGAATGCAGGTGGTGCCTGGTCCCCCATCGGGGATGTCACCACTATTATGCTATGGAATGCCAATTATGTCAGTTCCTTTGAAATCTTAAAGACAGTATTTCTACCAAGCTTGGCATCACTACTTCTGCCTTTGATATTCACGGGCTTTTCAGGTTCCAAGGTCTTTCATGGAACTCTGGAGGCTGATAACCGCCAGATTAATTCTATCAATTCAAAGGATGGTAAATTTATATTGATACTGGGGGTGCTGTTACTTTTGTTTGTTCCTGTTTTTAAAAGCTATACCCACTTGCCACCATTTATGGGAATGTTGTTTGCCCTATCGATATTATGGTTGGTCACCGAGGTTTTACATCGAAAAAAGGATAAAGAGACCCAACGCCAATATTCGGTTGCTGAAACACTAAGGCGAATAGACACGCCTAGTGTGTTGTTCTTTCTGGGAATCTTATTAGCGGTTTCATCGCTTGAATCCCTTGGGGTTTTGGAAAGTTTTGGAAAATCGATGGAGCAAAACTTTGGTAATTTTTATGTCTCCAATGCATTTCTTGGCCTTTTATCAGCTGTTATTGACAACGTTCCCCTGGTTGCGGGCGCCATGGGCATGTATTTATTTGATGTGTATCCTCCCGACCACGCTTTTTGGACTTTTCTCGCCTATTGCGCCGGTACGGGCGGAAGTACGTTGATTATTGGTTCGGCAGCAGGGGTGGCTGCAATGGGCCTTTTGAACATAGACTTTCTATGGTACGTTAAACGGTTTTCGCTCTTAGCCCTGATGGGATATGTGGCCGGCATTTTGGTATATCTCATCCAATGACTAAGAAAGATTTACATAAGGTGACCCCAGGGGCACTTTTGGTCACCTTGGGAATCGTTAAAAACAAAAAAATACGTTGAAACAACTTCTCAGAAAAAAACTTTGGCGCAGCTCCAGGCAGAATCGAAGCAATCATACCTAAAAAGGTCTTTGGCAGTTTTTGACCTGACCTTGCTCGGTATCGGTGCCATTATCGGCACGGGAATTATTGTACTTACCGGGGAGGCCGCTGCAGGTACCGAACATGCCATGGGCGCTGGCCCCGCGCTTACCATTTCATTTGTGATCACCGGCCTGGCCTGTCTATTCGCGGCACTTTGTTATGCAGAATTTGCTTCGATGATTCCGGTATCAGGTAGTGCCTATACCTATGCCTACAACTCATTCGGCTAACTGATTGCCTGGATCATCGGTTGGGATTTGGTATTGGAATAATCCGTTGGCAATGTAGCCGTTGCCATTGGTTGGTCAGGCTACTTTAAGAATTTATTGGATGGTTTTGGCCTTTACCTTCCTGGTTGGATTATTGCCCCTACAGGCACGAATATGATACAACTGCCATCTGTTGCATGGACAGAGATGACTCCAGATCTTATTTCGAAATTTGGGGAAATTGTAAACACCATGCCCCAGGTTACATCAATCCTTAATCTACCCGCTTTGGTAGTCACAATTGCTGTTACTCTACTACTTTACATTGGTATCAAAGAATCGGCCAAGGTCAATGCAACCTTGGTCATTGTCAAATTGGTGTTGATCGGGCTCTTTCTCTGGTTCGGCCTTCCCCATTTTAATCCCTCTGAGCATTGGAAAGATTTTGCACCCAATGGCTGGCAGGGCATTATGACAGGTGCAGCTCCAAGGCTTTCGGTTCGAATTTCAAGGGCAAAGCTTTAAGGGCAGTGAAATCAACCGGAATATGTCCATGGCCGGAATTGGTAGGGAATTGACACAATACAACACCCCACAGAAAATCGTTTCGACAAAGAACACCATCAAAATATTGGACAAAGTGGTGCCGGTTCCCGAAAAGCTCTTAGCATCCTTTGTTAAAAAGGCAATCAGAAAATCCATCGACATTGGAATGGGCATTTAAATTTAAAGTGATATGAACAAACTTGAAACCATCACACAACTATTGGTAAACGAGCTGACCGACTTTGATAAGAACGTACAACAATTAAGCGACCAAATGGAAAGGGCTGAATCTCTTCGGGTTAAATTCGATGTGGCACCTATTAAAGGTTTAATCTTACAGTTGGAAGAATTGAGCAAACGTGAAAAGGAAAGAAGTGAACACTACCTGGACCGTTTGAAACGTAACCTAAAACAGGCCAAAATCTATCCGAAATGGACGGTTGTCACCTTCATGGTATTCTATGGAATTTCATTATCAACCGGGTTCTATGCCTACATGTTAAAATCAGATATGGAGAATGAAAAAAATGAGGCTTTTTTGCAGGGTGAAAGAAATGGAATAATGCATTTAGAACAGTTTTTAAAAGAAACACCTGGTGCAACTAAACTTTACGACGAATGGCGCATTCATAAAAGCAAAAAGTAGATTATCGTGAAAATCCGAATAGAAAGCTATTCTCATTTTACTACCGTACTTGGTTTTTCGTAGTATTTTTTCCGCAACCAAAATGCCACCCGTACTAATAAAATCAATGCGGGAACTTCAACCAAAGGACCGATAACACCTGCAAACGCTTGTCCTGAGTTAAGCCCAAAGACCGCAATAGCAACCGCAATAGCCAGTTCAAAGTTATTTCCTGCTGCGGTGAAGGCTACCGATGCTGTTTTGTCATACTCCGCACCCATCGCTTTAGTAAAGAAAAAGCCGATAATGAACATCACCGTAAAATAGACTAACAATGGAATCGCAATGATGACTACATCCATTGGTATTTCAACAATCAGTTCACCTTTAAGTGAAAACATTACTATAATAGTAAACAATAACGCAATAAGGGTTAAGGGTGAAATGGTAGGTATAAATTTTTTGGTGTACCATTCTTCTCCTTTTAGTTTCACCAAAACCAATCTGCTTAAAATACCCATCAAGAATGGAATACCTAAATAGATAGCAACACTTTCTGCAATTGTTGCAATTGAAATATCTACAATAGCTCCTTCAAACCCATATAATGGTGGTAGCTTGGTTATAAACAACCAAGCATAAAAACTATAGGCAAAAACTTGAAAAATGCTGTTTAAGGCAACTAAACCTGCACCGTATTCACTATTTCCTTCGGCTAGGTCGTTCCATACCAAAACCATCGCAATGCAACGTGCCAACCCAATAAGGATTAACCCAACCATATATTCAGGATAATCACGTAAAAAGGTAATTGCCAAGATGAACATTAAAACTGGACCAATAACCCAGTTAAGAATTAAGGAAATGGAAAGTATTTTTACATTTTTGAATACTTTGGGCAGTAAGGCATAATTTACTTTAGCCAAAGGCGGATACATCATAATAATTAAGCCGATTGCAATTGGAATGTTGGTTGTACCTGAACTAAAGCTATTAATGACATTAGGAACGCTTGGGATAAAATATCCTAAACCTACTCCTAAAGCCATTGCAATAAATATCCATAAGGTTAGATTTTTATCTAAAAAACTTAATTTTTTTGCCGCCATAGTTATGCTTTTATTTGAGAGAATATGTAATACATTTCGGTTGCAATTTGCTCACTACGTTCTATATACTTTTGAGCTTGTTGTGGTGTATTGTCGAATGCTTTTGGATCTTCAAACATAATTGGGATGCGCTTTTCTGCTCCTGGAACAAAAGGACAGGCTTCGCTGGCGGAATCGCAGGTCATAATGGCAATAAAGGCTGATTTTGGGTTAAAGTCATCATCCAGTTTTTTAGAAAATCCAATTACGGGCAGTTCATTTTCAGCATATTTTATAGCATACACGGAATTGTTGGTGTCTGAAAGTTTTAGGATTTCAAACCCTTGTTTTTTTAACGTTTCTGCCACCATAGGAAAAAAGGCTGTTGCTTCCGTACCTCCCGAATAACATGTTACCTTATTAATATTGAAATACGATGCCAATGTTTGCGCCCAAACTTGGGATAAATGGCTTCTACGCGAATTATGCGTACAGATGAAGTTGATTCGGATTTCTTGACCTCCCAAAACTTTTGATTGTATAATATCTACTAGCGGTTGTAAAATTGCTTTTCGCTCTTCGGAAATGGTCGCGGGATCTAAATTCTTGATTGTCTTTTCAATTTCCGGAAACACGGTTGACTGCTTTGTCATCATTTTTTGGTTCTATATATTGGTTAACAGCAGTTTCCATCTGGGGTACAACAAGGTTCTGCGTCCACTACTGGTAAGTTGAATTTTGGATTTTCGGTATGGATGCCACATTTATCCCTAGCAAGACAATCGGTCTGCTTGGAAGTGAGCAGGAAATATTTACCATCGAATTCCAGACCAAACTTCCCTATGGTCTCCCCTTGGTATTCTACCTCAATTTCCAAATCTTCAATACCTAAAACTTTTTCTGAAAGTTCAATGATATTGAGTAGTTTTTCCGGATGTATCCTATGGTCATAATCATCAGCGTTCCAAAGTTGAAAATTGGCAACTTCCTCATTACGTACAGTCCCGCCACAGTCTATAAAGTGTTTGGTAATCCTGCCAACTTCAGTAACGTGAAAATGGCTGGGGACTAAATCGCCATTGGGTAGCTTAAAAGCAATTCTGTCCAATTGGGTAAGCTGTTCTTTAATTTGTGATAGTTTCATAATTCCTTTTGTTTTTGTGATTGGGTCAAATAATCGATTCTAGAAGCTACGTAGAGCATTTCTTTGGCTATGGTTTCAGGAGAATCTAGGGGAACATATACTTGCATTGGATCATCCCCCATTTCCAAATTATCTTCTACGAAAACCTTTAAACTTTTTTCCAAATTTCTAAGGGAACTTAAGTCCTTATAGTATACATTCCAACTATCGGACCCAAAATTGATAGTATATGAGTATAGCTTCTTGTCGCTCGCATTACTTACCTTGAAGCCATGCTGTTTAAGCGTTGCCAACGCATGTAAGGGCTCGTTTGCAACCTTGATTCCAGCAGATTGAATGTTGTAACCCCCAAGCTCATACTTTATTAAACCCGTTTTCAGCCAAATAGCAGCGAGTTGGCTCTTTGTTTTGTTATTGCTGTCTATGAAAACAAGGCCCGTGTTTTCATTAACCCTGTTTTCCTTATAAATCCTTGAGGCCAATTGGTCAAGCTAAATTTTCCTTTCCTGTTCTATACTGGAAAAACTTGTTTCAATGGGAACTATCGATTTCAAGATCTTAATTCTTAGTTTTTGAGAATGTAGTGCTTGCTGAGAGAGAATCAGCATTATAGACATGACTAAAATTCCTTTGGTTTTCATAATGACATTAATCTATTTGTTTATTGCAATAAAACGATTAATTGATGTAAATTTTTTTAGCAGCAGTCTTCATTCTCGGGAAGGTCCTGGTTTAGAAAATCCTCCATAACTGATTTCATCGCCGTCCAATTATCCTTGTCGATACAATAGCATACACTTGTTCCCTCGACATTGCCCTTGACCAATCCCAAGTTCCTCAGCTCCTTAAGGTGTTGTGATATCGTTGGCTGGGCCAAACCAATTTCATCGACCAGACTCCCGCAGTAACAACTGTCCATTTTGAACAATTGTTGCAGAATAGCAACACGCGCCGGATGCCCAAAGGCCTTGGCGAATATCGCAATTTGATTCTGGTGATCAGTGAATATTTCTGTTTTGGCGAGTCCCATTCCTATTATTTAATTGCAATATTACAATTAATAATCATCTCCCACATCAATTTTAACATAATTTACCAGGCATATAGCAAAATTTTAAATTTTTCAGAAACGTCCCTTTGTTGTTTCTTTATATTCATCCAGTGGATTGACAATTTTCAGGGCAGAACGTATTGAAAAAGTTAGATTCAGATGGAGGCTAAACTCATTTCGGATAGTCTTATAAACACTAGTTGTTTTTTAAATTTGACTAGTGGGACGTCGAGAAAAGTAGAAATCAAAAAGTGCCGATAATGCTTCCTTAAACGAAATTATAAAATGGATAGGGTCTTATGTGTGGATATCATCTTTTAGTACCAGATTCTTCTTTTAATCCATCATTTTAATCCCGACCTTTACCTTATAGCCTACAAACAAGTAAGAATGAATTCGGTAGAAGCCAAACTAAAGGAGCGAGTAAAGGAACTTACCTGTCTTTATGAGGTAACATCCATAATCGTGAATTCCGACTATGATCAGTTGGAAGCATCTCTAGAGGCGATTACCTATTGCCTAAAAAGAGGTTGGCAATTTGTAGAAGATACCGAGGCCCACATAAAGGTCAACGGATACGAAGCCCAGACAGAGGGTTATGGTTCCGATAGGGTAAGCCTGAGTGCCGATATCAAGATTTTTAATTCCGTGGAAGGTCAAGTTACGGTCGGGTATCCATCATCAAAATATACATTGGAAGATTTTTTGGAAGAGGAGCGGACCTTATTGCACAATGTCAGCCTTGCAGTGGGGAACCTTATGGAGCGCAAGCAGATTCGTGACAACGAGATTGCCACCCGAAAGCAAATGGAGCGGGCCGACCGTTTGCATATACTGGGAGAGATAACCGCAGGAATAGCCCATGAACTCAATACGCCTTTGGCAAACATTCTTGGCTTTGCAGAATTATTACAAGAAAGCATTGTAGACCCAGATACTTCCCGTGATCTTCAAAAAATCATGGATAATGCCATTTTTAGCCGTGAAATAGTCAAAAAACTGATGTTTTTTGCCTGTGAGATGCCTCGTGAAATGAGTTCGATTGAATTGGTCCCAGCAATCGAAAACGTACTTAAACTATTGAAGCCCCAATTAAGGGCAAAGAAAATAGAAATCAGTACCTCCTTCGACGACAGAACCTTAAGGCTAAGAGCTGATACGGTCCAATTGACCCAAGTATTGTTCAATCTAATCATGAACGCCGTTTTTTATTCTCCAGAGAAAGGGCGTATCCTAGTACAAGTTCTTCATTATGAAGGGAAAATCAGAATACGCATTGCCGACGAGGGATCGGGTATACCAGCAGAAAACGCTGATAAGGTCTTTGAACCTTTTTTTACTACCAAGCCAGTAGGTGAAGGTTCTGGCCTTGGTCTTAGTGTAGTACACGGTATCATTACCAGCCATAAAGGCACCATTTCCCATAGTCCCAATGAACCAAAGGGAACCGTTTTTACCATTGATTTTCCTAAATTGTAAATATGGCATTGCGAAAGGAAAATATATTGATTGTAGACGATGACATTGACATCCTAGAACTATTGCAACGACACCTAAAGTCAATGGACTACCATACCTTCAAGGCCATATCGGTCAAGGAAGCCTTGTTTATCCTAAAGGATACGGAAATCGATTTACTGATTACCGATATTCAAATGCCGGAAGTCGACGGACTGCAATTATTGAAATATGCCAATGAGCACCATCCTGATATGCCCAAGTTGGTCGTTACGGGCTATCCTTCCGTAGACGGGGTGTTGGAGGTCATCAAGTCGGGAGCGATGGACTATCTTACCAAACCCTTTACCAAAGCAGAGCTAAAAGATAGTCTTGCCAAGGCATTTGCCCATAGACCCAAAAAAACACCTCCAAAGCCAAAACCGGAAAATATTGACAATAATAAGTATGCGGACATGGTGGGTGAATCAGATGCCTTCCATAATGTGACCAATATTGTCGAACGGGTCAAGGATAACAAGGCCACAATACTGATTAGGGGAGAGAGTGGTACAGGAAAGGAACTTGTTGCCAGGGCCATTCATTATTCTGGTAAATATTCCCGTGCGCCCTTTATTGCCGTGAACTGTGGAGCGATTCCCGAAAACCTCCAGGAGGCGGAACTTTTCGGTTACAAAAAAGGGGCGTTCACAGGGGCCAATGAAGACCGAAATGGCTTCTTTCAGGCCGCCGAGGGCGGTACGTTATTTTTGGATGAGATCGGCACAGCTTCACTGACCGTGCAAACAAAACTATTGAGGGCTTTACAGGAAAAGGAGATTACAAAAGTAGGGTCACAGAAAGCGCAAAAAGTGGATATTCGCATTATAGCCGCTACCAATGCAGATCTAATAGAGGAAATTAAAAAGAATACCTTTCGTGAAGATCTGTATTATCGCCTAACGGTAGTCGAAATCAATGTGCCGCCGTTGCGTGAACGCAAATCCGATATTCCGCTTTTGGTAGAGAAATTTTTGAGAAAATATGGGGTCGAGTACAAGGATCGCTTATTGCGAATCGCACCCGAAGCACTTCAGGTATTGGAACGCTATTACTGGCCGGGCAATATCAGGGAACTGGAGAATATCATACAACGGGCCATTATTATGTCAGATGGCATTATAGGGGTAAAAGACCTTCCGGATTTATTGAAATATCAGATAGAGTTTCCCGAAAGGGGCTTCGTACCATTAAGGGAAATGGAAAAAGAATACGTAAAGAGAGTATTGGCACACACCCAGGGCAACAAAAGTAAAGCCGCCGAAATTCTTCAAATAGACCGCAAGACATTACGTGATAAACTTTCTTAATAGTGTTCGGTTTTTCCCCAACTGGGGAATTTTTCCTCACTTTTAAAAATCCCTCTTTAAAAAAAATCAATTTTATATACCTGATATTCAGTTATATGATTTTTTTGGCACGGCTGTTTCTATTTAGGGGCATAGCGTTTGCCTTTTAATGTGTGAATTTAATCAGTAACCTTTAAAAGTAAATAGTTATGATAAAGTATGTATTTGCCCTCATGTTTTCAGTAAGTGTGTTGAACGCTCAAGTGAGCGATGAACAAACAAGGATAGACGTTAAAGTAGGTGATGTATTTGAGATAGGGAAACCCGAAACCAACAAATACAAGCACATTGAATTTCCTAGAGCAAATTTCATCATTAAGAGAGGCGGTATCGCCAATTACAAGAGTGTATTGGGAGAGAAAGTCGTTGTAAGCTCTATTAAAGAAAAAAGGAACGGCACCACAGAAGTAAGGATAAAGAAAGTCGACGGCCACCGCTTTTTTGGAAGCCATCCTTCCGTTACCGTCGATATTGACGAAGCCCTCAATTCTGGTGAGTTGATGACAAAATAATCATTTTGGTTGGTTGATGGGATCCACCTGTTCAGGTTACTCGAGTGGGAATAGCCGTCAGGTGGATTTTTTATCTGGGGAAAATCTTATTCACGTATCTAAATAGATGTAAGAAACTTAAAATAGAGACCATGTTCGCGAAGCTTTCCATACCCCAACGGTTACATGCAGGGCTTATCCTTGTTATGGCGTTCCTTCTGGTACTAGGTTCCAACCGATTGGACAAAAAACATTTTGAAACGGTACAGAATACCGTAAACTCCGTCTACAAAGACCGAGTGATGGTACAGGATTTCATATATCAACTGAACAACATTTTTCATACTAAAGAGCTTGAACTGACCAGAACAGGACAGTTTACCATGGACGACCATCAAAATGGAAAGATAAGACAGTTGTTGGACGATTTTGCAATGACCGAGCTTACTGCCAAAGAGTCCAATCTATTGTATGATCTTGATAATACCTATCAAACCTTGATCAAGGTAAAAGAAACCGATAACGGTATGGCAATAGAAAAAACGGCACTGGTCAGTAAACAGTTTGATGAAATTCAAACAAAGTTGGATGGTTTGGCCCAAATTCAATTGAACGAAAGCGGTCAATTGACCCAACTTTCCAACAAGTCCTTGGGCATGAACTCGCTAATGTCAAATTTGGAAATCGCCTTTTTGATAGTAATTGGGATATTGATGCTGGCACTCATATTTTATCCGGGTAAAAGCCCCATATACTAAAATCAAATTGTGGATAATGGAATCAAGACACAATGGGTAAGAACGTTCTAATAGTTGAGCAAAAGGAGTATGTTCTGATAAAGCGGGCCATCAACCTTTCGACCTTTATTCAAGACATGACCTTGAAAGCAATTTTGGAAAGATATTCGGTTGCTTTGGAAACCGCCAAAATTATCTCCGAGAGTGATATGCCAAAGAATATAATACGAATCAATTCAAAGGTTACTATCGAATACCCAGATGGCAAATTGGAAACGTTTCAATTGGCATTACCTTCAGAGTTGGGCATTAACCAAAACAAGTTATCCATTTTTACGGACAAAGGAGCATTGGTCTTTGGGCGGATGGAAGGTATAAGTATCAATAGTACCTCCATGCAAACCTCGGAAAGATTTATAATAAAGGAGGTTAGGCAACGGAGCAATAATATTGGGTTGGATATGGTACTTTAAACGATCGTTTCGAGAATCGCAAAGTTCAAACTATTAGGAGACACATAAGAAAACTCTTAATTCTCATCGTAGTTAATTGTTAAACTAAAGGGTTATTCCTATTTTGCTTTTTTATTTCTCCCCCATTTAACCTTACTTAGTTTGAATAATCAATCTCGTTGACATTAATGCCAATATTCCAGACCTCGGTACTCAAAAAATATCTTTCCCAACAGGATAATTTGCTGGTTGAAAAGGCCTACCAAGCCTAAACAAACCCCAAATCCGCCGTAGAAAACGGTTGTATGCCATGGACAAGGACCAAATAAGCATTTACACCAAAATAGATGGGTCTTCCACGATCAAGATAGCGCCCTTTGACGTTTCAAAAAGGTATACCAAGCCGCACAAACACAATAAATATTTGGAACTGGTCTATTTTAGTAAAGGTTCCGGGTTCCATTATGTAGATACGGTAGGCTATGCAATTACGCCTCCCATCGTTTTTTTGATTAAAAAGGACGAAGTGCACCATTGGGAAATAGATGTGGAGCCCAAAGGCTTTGTCATTATTTTCAAGGAGGCCTTTCTTAACGGCACCCTGGATAAGCGCATAAACCAACAATTGGAACAGCTCAGTAACGAACAGAGCCTAAAAATTCCCCATGACCCGCACATAGACAGTCTTTTTGAGGTACTTTGTAAGGAATATGATTCGGGCAGCGCCCTGCAACCAGATGTGGTGGAAGGTACCCTCAAGGCCCTGCTGGCAAAAATCATTGGGCATGCCAACCCAGGAAATACCGCAAACACTGGGGATAGGCTTACTAGATTCCAACTATTATTGGAGGAAAAACTTAAGAACGATGTTACCTTTTATGCGGAAAAGCTCAACACCACGGCCCAGAACCTAACGGCCCAATGCAAGGTGCGCTATTCAAAAACAGCTTCGGAGATCATTGCCCAAGAAATCATCAAGGAATCGAAACGTATGCTCCGCTACACCAATGCCACCATCACCGAAATCGCCTATAGCTTCGAGTTTAAGGACGTTTCCCATTTCGTAAAATACTTCAAAAGAAATACGGGAAAGACCCCTTTGCAGTTCAGGCGTAGGGAATGATACCGTACATTTTTTAAATAGACCACAAATGCCGCTGCCTTGGCCGTATTTTTACGTTTGGTTTTTCCTGTAAATCATACCATCCCATGAGAATTTTTATAGCTGCCTTCCTGTTCTTCATCACGTTTTCAACGAATTCATTCGGTCAGCTTAGCGGAAAGTTTGTAGATGCATCCAACAATTATCCCTTGGAATACGCAACGGCCGCCCTATTCGACCAGGAAAACGGCACCTTGATTACCGGGGTAATCACGGATATAGACGGTCTATTCTTGATAGATGACATTAAGAAGGGAACCTATTATCTGGAAGCATCTTTTATTGGCTACAACTCACAAACGGTTCGCGATATTATAATTGATAGCAAGAACGAAGAAATCGATTTGGGAACGCTTGCGTTGACCATTGGGGAAAACCAATTGGAGGAAGTGGTGGTGGAAGGGGAAATGGCAACGGTCATCAACAAAATAGACCGTCAGGTGTTCGATGCCAAGCAGTTCCAGAATAGCCAAGGGGGAACTGCGACGGACGTGCTTCGGAATGTACCCGCTGTATCGGTCAACGGTCTTGGTGAGATAAGCGTTCGTGGAAGTACCGGCTTCGTAGTGCTGCTCAACGGAAAACCGGTTCAGGGCAGTGCATCCACCCTGCTGAACCAGCTCCCCGCCAATGCCATAGAGCGTGTGGAACTCATTACGGCACCATCCGCCAGATATGACCCCGAAGGCAAGGCGGGTATCCTGAACATCCTTACCAAAAAGGGTGCGGCCGATGGCAGCTTTGCACAGTTCAACCTAAAGGGCGGTTTTCCGTCCATCGAGCGGTACGGCAATGCGGAGGCGCACCAACGTTACGGAATAGACGGCACCTATAACATCAGAAAGGGCAACTGGAACATATCCCTTGGAGCGAACTACCAGCGTAACGATCTAGGGGGAAGACGTGAGGGCGACGTGTTCACCATCATTCAGGACACCTTGACACGGTTTCCTTCCAGTGGGGAACGCAGTTTTGACGAACTGAACTACAGTGGTCGTTTTACCGTGGATTTCACCCCAGATTCCCTGAACACTTTTTCATTGGGATTCTATGCCGGAAAACGAAGCAAGGACCGTACCGCGGATATCCTTTATTTTGATAACCATGCCATTACCCCTGCCGATGGAGGGGAACGGCTGTATACCTTACAATATTTCAACGAGAACTTGAGGATAAGACGGGGCGATTTTGTTCTGGGAAGTATAGATTATGCGCACACGTTCGGTGACGGTTCAAAACTTTCCACTTCCTTTTTGCACGAATATACACTGCTTGGGGGACCAACTACCAACCAAAACCTTGGCTTTCCAAATACCAATATTGTGCTGCAGGACGAATTCAATACCAATGACAACCCACTCAACGGCATCCGCTTTCAGGCCGATTATGTCTGGAAACCTTGGTCCATCGGACAACTGGAGACCGGATACCAATATCGCTATCTTGATCATACGGGGGATTTTGTATACGAACGCCTGAACAATACCACCGGAATTTTTGAACTGATCCCGGAATTTTCCAGTGAAGTAGATTTGAGACGCACCCTACATTCAGGATATGCACAACTAAGCGGGTCTAAAGGGAAATGGGACTATACGGCCGGTACCCGTGTCGAGGCAATGCAAAGGGATTTTGATCTGCGTGACAAGACAAATACCATTGATACAACCTATGTTTATAACTACGTAAAATTGTTTCCTTCGGCATCATTACAATACACCTTTGCGGATAATACAAAGCTCAAGGCCGCCTATAGCAAACGGGTGGAGCGTACCACGACCTTTAAGATGAATCCCTTCCCGGAAAGGGAACATTCAGAGACACTCGAACAAGGGGACCCTACCCTAAGACCCGAATTCATCGACCTTTTTGAAGTGGGCATCAGTAAGAACCTGCACCAGGGAAATTCCGTTTTTGCCACTGCCTATTACCGCAACACCGAAAATTTGGTAAATAGGGTGAACACCGTTTTTAACGATACCATTTTGAACCGTATTTACAGTAACGTAGGAAAGGCCAAGGCTTTTGGTGTGGAATTAGGTGCGGAACTAAAACCTTTGAAAAATTGGAAGAATTTTATAGGTGCGAACCTTTACAAATATCGTATCGACGGAAACTTTGACAACAGGACAGTGGAAACGGAAGCTTTTATCTACTCTATCAATGCGAACAGCACTATTGATTTTTCGGATACGGCCTCGGCACAGTTCACCCTCAACTATCTATCTGCTCAGAATACCGCCCAGGGGGAGGATTCACGGTTCTATTCCCCAAATCTGACGCTGCGAAAGACCTTCTTTGATGACCGTCTTACGGCCACACTGCAATGGCAGAACATAGATTTAGGTTTGTTGGATTCCAACGAACAACGGATTACAACCTTTAGGGATGGCGAATTCTTTACTACTACCAATTACGTCTACGAAGTGGATATGGTCATTCTTAACCTGACTTATACCTTCAACAGGAACACGGATAAGTCAAGGTTCATCGATAGTGAGTTTGGAAAGAAGGAGTTTTAGGATAACTTAAAAAGAAGCCCGGAACACGAGGAATAGCTACAAAAGCGATTTTGAACGAAACAAAGGAAAATAATAATTACCTATCCTATAATTCTTTTTCATTTCTATTTTTAGCCTTCTTAAAATCAATTCGCAAAAGGAGTAACCCTAAGTTGAAAGCGACAAATAAAAGCACTTAACATTATATGTTGGCATATCACCACTCTTTTTGCCACCCATTAAAAAACAAACCACTCTAAATAAAAAGCTTAATAGGATTTTCCTTGGTCCCACCTGTATCTGTTTTAATTTTCAGGATTTCTAAGGTAATTTTTGGAATCTCTTGGTGCCTAACGCCACTAATATGGGATTAAAGAAAAAATAGTAACGTTAACAATTTTTCTTGCAATAGATAATCTCCAAATTGACACAAAGCCTAATCCGTATTTTGAAACTGAAAAGCTCGACAGATTTAGCCTTTTTTCATAGGTTTAATGATAACCACACCTATACGTCACCTAGCTCCTAAAACCAACATAGGTAAACACATACGCCATGGGGTAGCTTTTTTTTCCTACCTCATACATTTACATAGATTTTCATTTGGTGGTGTTCATAAATGGGTTTTTACAATGTCCAGTTTTTTAATAAATAAACTGGACACTTAAGATTAAAGTAATTCAAAAAAAAAGATAGCTGAGTACTGAAAAAATACTGGCAAACCATGGCATATTTACTTTTAGTAAGAGCTTTTGGATATATCCATATTTGCTAAATATCATTAAATATCATATCTTCGATATTGTAAAACGTTAAAAATGAATATCAGTTTCACAAAAAAGCAGGAAGAGTATATCTCTAAACAAGTAGCCTCAGGTGAATATCAGAACAATAGTGAGGTAATCAGGGATGCACTTAGGTTACATGAAATTTATAGAGAAAAAGTGATTGCGGATTTGAGAGCTGAGATTGAAAAAGGATGGAATGGTCCTGACAGCGAAATTTCCGTAGCTGACATTATAGCCTCTAGGAAATAATCAATGAATCGTTTTATTCTTTCAGAAGCGGCCAAAAACGACCTTCAAGAAATTTATGATTTTGGAATCTTTAAATTCGGTCGTTCGCAGGCTGCCAAATATTTGGAAGGAATTCAAGTAGGTCTTGAAAAAATTTCTAAAAATCCGGACATTGGAAGGCGCAGGAACGAGATAAAATTGGAATTATTTAGTTTTCCATATAGGTCGCACATTATTTTTTATCGAATTTTGCCCGACCGTATTAGGATTGTGAGGGTTTTACATGGTCGACGTGATCTTCCAAAGCACTTAAAATGAGGCACATATTTTTACACCCCATTTACATCCAATACCACTTAACCCCCCGTAAACAGGAGATAGTTACTTCCTGTATCATGGAAATAAGCTAAGTACTCTTTTTAAATCAACAAACACCTCAAATAAAGTAGGTTACCCTTGAATTATTTTAGGGAATCAATTACGGCTCCGCAGGTCAACATGGCATCCCCAAAATAAGGGTTTTTAATTTCTTTCTCAGTACTCAACCATAGGGCACCCTTATTGCTATTCGCCATAGGACATTGCTGGATGTATAGCGTTTTTTCAAAGGTGTTTAAGTTTCTAGTGATCGCTACCAAATGCTCGTTAAACGATACGAAATGGGCTCTTTGATTTTCTATATCCTGATTTCCTAAAATTGCCCGTATCATTTCAGTAATTTTGCCGAAATGGTCCTTTTCCATTTTACCTAATTCCGAATTATCGATTTTCTGCAATGCTTCCATCATCGCTTTGGCTTCCTTAGACGTTTGTTCCGCGTTACCCAATACAAGGGAATTCTTCAAATTTAAATAAGCAGGTAAGGCCATTTTGAATTGGTTTTGAAATGCATCGGTGAATTCCATTTTAGGTATTGTATTAACATAACCTGACAAACTATTTACACCGATTTTATTCATCATACTTCTTTTACCCTGCAATTGGGCTGCGGCATCCACCGTAAAGGTGCCATTGGTGACAATTTCCTCGCCAGCTTCCAACCCAGAAGGCACTTGAATTTGCTCACCGATTCTAGTTCCCAACATCACTTCACGCATCTCAAATACGGGTTCGTCCTTTTTCACCTTTACATAGACCAATGAGCGTTCCCCGGTCCACATAATGGCGGATGTTGGAACCAATAGTTCTTTTTCACTTTCTCCACCATGAATACCTTCGATTGCGCCCGAAACGAACATCCCCGGTTTAAAAATGTCCTCCTCATTCTTTAGAGTGGCCCTAACTGTTACTGTTCTCGTAGCATTGTCCAAAATAGGATCTATAAAGGCTATTTCACCATCAAAGGATTTATTTGGATATGCATTTGTGACAATACGTATATGCTGCCCTTTTTTGAATACGGACAGTTGACTTTCATACGCATCAAATTCTGCCCAGACCGTACTTAAGTCACTCAATTTTACAATGGGCTGTCCCTTTTTGACATAATCGCCTTCGGCACTCATAACTTCTGAAACCGTTCCCGAGACCGTTGCATACACGGGAAAAGACTCCGTTACTCTTCCAGAACTTTCAATACCGTCGATTTGTTTCTCGGTCAATTTCCAAAGCTTCAACTTATTTCTGACCGCCTGATATAGTTGGGGCTGTGAGCTTTTTAAGGATGTAGCGGTCAACAGTTCCTGTTGGGCCGCAACCAATTCTGGAGCATAAATGGATGCCAACAATTCTCCTTTGCCCACTTCCTGTCCTTCATAGTTGACATACAACTTTTCGATTCTTCCATCAAAATAGCTGGCCTGAACGGCAATGGCCTCCTCATTGACAGTTATATTGCCGGACAGATTGATGGTACCACTAACATTTGTAGACCTTGGGCCTATCACCATAGTCTGAACATTGGCCAGGGCCAGGGCATTGGCGGTCATGGTAAATTGACCGGCTGCCAGACCATCTTGCCCTGTTTCGGCCGGAATGAGGTCCATACCACAAATGGGACAGTCTCCATGCTCCGGTTGCATTATCTGGGGATGCATGGAGCAAGTCCACATTTCTTGATTAATTGATGCGTTGATGGGTGGATGGGCGGATGTATTTTCCTTACTATTGGAGAAAAAGTACCCCCCAGCAACAATTCCCAATATCAAGATCAGTAGATAAATGACATATTTTTTCATGTTTTTTTATTGTTTTTCAATGGCCATACTTCGGCTACGATTAGTAAAGGCATGTAACATCCCTGTAATCATTTTATCGACGTCAATGAATGCCATGGATATTTCATTTTGATTTTTTTGAAGTTGAAATTATTTTACCTATCAGTTTTAAACTGGATTTCAAATGGGAAACCAGGTCCTCATCCGGGTTTGGATATGTTTGGGACTGCTCGCACAGTAATACCAATATTCCGTTTCCTGTGCTTCCTTATATGCGATTTTGAGTTTATGAATGAAATCGGGTCTACTTTCAGCACCTTGTGCTTCCCTGGAGTTGGCCCCTATGGAGGTTCCAGACCGCATAATCTGGCGGGCAATTACGTACTTCCCAGCTTTCTCCAATTCCTCCGAATAGGCTATTATTAATAAAGCAAGTTTAAAAGTGACTTCCAATAACTCGTTCTTTCTCATACCTATATAATTCTTAAACCTTCAATCATAACATAAATCCCATCCACACATCAAACCCATCCGCACATCCAACAATCCACACATCAAACCATCTGCACATCAAACCCATCCACACATCAAACCATCCACACATCCAACCATCCACACATCAAACCCATCCGCACATCAAACAATCCACACATCAAACAATCCACACATCAAACCCATCCACACATCCAACCATCCACACATCAAACCATCCTTTTTTAAAGACCGATTAACATACTTATGGCCATTACGATCATAATGGCATTTTCAATAAATGTTGCCTCTGTCATTGGCAATTTGAGTGCCGTTCCCAAACAGGCGCATTGTATGGATTTCTTATCCAAAAGTGTCCTCGTGACCCCTATCGTTGTAATTCCCAGAACGACCAGTGTGGTAATCAATGCAAAAGGCACATAAAGTCTCATCAAGAACAATACTCCTAAAATGGTCTCTATAAAGGGATATACCCAAGCATAAAAAGGTACGGCCTTTGCCAAGGGGTCGTACATTCGGAAACTATCGGGAAACCCTTTAAGATCGAGCATCTTAAAAAAGCTGAACACAATGTAGAAAAGCCCCATAAAATCAAGCATCGCCCCTTCCCAATTGGGCCTATTGTAATTGAGTAGAATCGAGGCTATTGTTATATATCCCAAGATTAAAAACAACGGCCGTAACTGCTCCAATTTCGATTTTGTTTCCGTACTTGTTTCAGCCATCGTTACCATTCGCTTTTCTGAAATGCTATATTTATCCGGAAGTGACTTTTGTAAGGTATTTACATCGATATGATGCTCCATCTCAATAATTGCTTCGGCCTTTTCCAAATCGACGGAAGCGTTCCTAACACCTTCTATTTTTGAAAGCGTTTCCTCAACATGGGTCCTGCAACCGTTACATGTCATTCCTTGTATATGGTACGTATGTTTCATGCTATTTGTTTAAACCCCTCATCCAGGAATTACTTGATAATTTCCGTCACCTTACCACATGTGAGCATCCTATCCCCAAAATAAGGGTTACGAATTTCCTTCTCGGTCGATAACCAATAGCCTCCTTCATTGTTAAATGCCATCGGGCAGTACTGCATATAGACTTCGCCGGAAGAAATGGATGCATCCACTATCTCCGTGATTTTCTTGGTTACCTCTGAAAATACGACACGTTGATCCTCAATCTCGTTCAATGCTGCAATTTTTGCCAACATTTCCTTTAGAGCGGCATCCTCCGTATTTTCCATCAGCATTTTGGCACCCGATTGTGCTTCCACCGCATCCGAATTTACAAGTGCCGTCTTAAGATGGATATAATGCTGAAATTGGTTGCGCACTTTGCTATCATTAAACGCCAACGCTGCCTTCTCCTGACTCACCTCTTCTTTGACCTGGGTTTCACCATTGGATTTTGGTTCATTTTTGCAGGCAACAAGCGCTGATAAGGACACTATTGCCGAAAATGTCCTGAAAAATGTTCTATTTACCATGGGTTTTCTTGATTTTGCGTTTTCAATACGTATTGATTTCATAGATTTTGAATTTAGATCATTGATTTATTAAATAGTTGATGATGGCCGATTGCAGGTAGTACGCACGAACCGACTCAATCTGATTCATTTGAAATTTTAACTGTAATTCCTGTATGTCCAGCACATCGTTAAAATCGATTGTTCCGGTTTCATAATTCTTTATTAGAATCTCCTCGGCATCTTGGGCCTGTTCCAGGTTTTTTTCTTGGGTATTGAATTTTATCCGTGCCTGATTTCGTTCCGATGTTGCCTTTGCCAAAGCGGCTTCCAGAAGGTTCAATCGTTCCGTTCTCTGAAATTCGATTTCCTTTTGGCGGAGTTCGTTCTGTTTTGATACCGAGGCAAAACGGTTGTTAAAAATGGGTATCGAAAGTGATACCATGGGCATAACGATATCCTTACCGTTGTCGTTAAAGGTCATATCGGGCCGTTCCGAAACGGGCAAGTAATCCAACCCAAACCCCACATTGGGGGCACTTTCCTTCTGGTTCAATAGTTCCGATTGTTCAACAGATTCGTAAAGCCTATCATATTTGAGCAATTCGGGATTGAGAGTCAAACCGTTTTGGTCAAAAATAGGGTCTTCCATAGGAATTGTCATTTCCGGGACGACTTCCACTGCGATGGTACCTTTACGATTCAAAAGGCTGTTAAAGCTTGCCTGCTCCGCCATATAATTTTCCCGTAGGATTTCCTTTTCCTGCTGCAATTCATTTTGCCTGATCTGCAATTTCAGGACATCTACGGCAGACGCCTGGCCCACTTCAACCGATGTCAAAGCCAATCGTTCATAGGTTTCTAACAATTGGATATTCTTGTCCAAAATATTCTGCTTCGCCCGTATGGCGTATAACTGATAGTAGGACCGTGCGACCGAAAGGGCCAATTTCCGTTTGGCAATGGCTATTTCCACAAATTCCGTTTCCGCCATAGAGCTTGCATAGCTTGACCGTGCCGTTATTGTCCCAAACCAAGGCAGCATCTGGGAAACGGAAAAACGTGCCCGTTGCGCGCCCGTCCTTGTTTCGGGTTCACTCACAAAATATCCGGCGCTGACCGAGGTGTTGGGCAATGCATTGACCTCATGGATCTTTTCCTTGGCAATGTGATACCGAAGCTCAAAAGCCTGAATATTGGGATTGTTCCTTTCGGCTTCCATTATATAGGATTGCAGTTCCTGTGCATGCATTGAATGAAGAACTAAAAGTGAAAAACTAAAAACGAGGGTCTTTTTGAAGCATACAGGTGATAATGACCAACAAAAAGTGAGTACACCCTTTAGTCCTTTGGAAACAGCCATTTTTGAATTTTGAAAAATTACCGAATTCATTTTCTAATCGTTTTTAAAGTGGAAACCAGCATTGCGATAATTTCCTTGGCAAGGGATTTCTCCTCACTAACGTTGTCCTCATTTAGTAATTCAGCCGCTACAAGCAAATCAAGCCAGTACAACGTTTCATTGGCTTCTTTTAGTGAAATATTCATTTTATGGGCAAAGTCTGCCTTGCTCTCGCCAAACTCGGCTTCGCGAATCAAGGCCCCAACCGCAGTACCACTACGTAGCAGTTGGCGGGAAATAACAAATTCGCTTTGGGAATTAAGTGCTTTGGACAATCGCACAATTTTCACTCCAAATTCGAAACTCTTTTCTTTTAAAACATTCTTTCCCATCCGCTAGATTTTGATTTTATGTTTTCCTTTAAATTATTCACTTTTTATTCTTCATTTTTCACTCTTAATTCTTCATTTTTCACTTTCACCTCTTCCCACCAGCTATAAAGTACTGGTAACAAGAAATAAGAGGTTACATCAATGAGCATCCCACCCATGATGGGAATAGCCATCGGGATCATAATATCACTTCCTTTTCCAGTGGATGTCAGTACGGGCAATAATGCCAACACGGTCGTTACGGTGGTCATCAAACAAGGGCGGATACGTTTTCCAGCAGCTTGTAAAGTAGCTTTACGTACACCCTTTATATCACTGGGCCTTTCCTTTTCAAAAGACTGGTCAAGATAGGTAGCCATTACGACACCATCATCCGTCGCAATACCAAAGAGAGCAATAAACCCAACCCATACTGCAACACTCAGGTTGATGGTCTTTATGTTGAACAGTTCACGCAAGTTCTCACCGAACAAGCTGAAATTTAAAAACCAATCCTGACCATAGAGCCAAATCATGACAAACCCACCGGCAAAGGCTATCGCAATGCCCGTAAATACCATCAATGAGGTGGTAACCGATCTAAACTGAAAGTATAGGATAAGGAATATGATCAACAAGCACAAGGGAATCACGATAGATAGAGTTTTCTCGGCACGCAACTGATTTTCATAGGTTCCCGTAAATTTATAGCTGACCCCCTTGGGTACGGTCAGGTCACCACTTTCGATTCTGTTCTGTATCAAAGCCTGGGCATTTTCCACGACATCCACTTCCGCAAAACCGTCCAGTTTGTCGAACAATACGTAGCCCACCAAAAACGTGTCCTCACTCTTTATGACCTGTGGCCCTTGCTCATAGCGAATGTCTACCAGTTCGCCAAGCGGAACCGGACTCCCATTTTCAACAGGGACATATATATTGCCCAAATCTGTTGGATTATCCCGAAGCTCCCTTGGATAGCGGACTCTAACGGCGTAGCGTTCCCGTCCTTCTACTGTCTGGGTAAGGGGCATGCCGCCAACGGCCACTTTTAGGACTTCCTGAACGTCCATGATCGATGCACCGTAACGGGCAAGCTGCTCGCGCTTGATATCGACCAACAAATAGGGTTTCCCCACAATTCGGTCGGCGAATACGGCCTGTTGCTTCACCCCTTCGGCCTGTTTTAGAATTTCTTCAAGCCGAAGTCCAAATGCCTCGATTTCGCGAAGGTCCTGTCCCTTTACCTTTACACCCATGGGCGCACGCATTCCCGTTTGCAACATGACCAATCGGGTTTCTATGGGCTGTAGTTTTGGCGCGGATGTAACTCCCGGGAGTTTTGTAACCCGAACGATTTCATTCCAGATGTCATCCGGGCTTTGAATTTCAGGTCGCCAATTGCGGAAATATTCACCATTGGCATCGGGAATTAGATTATCTGATGTATTGATGTGAGGATGTGCGGATGATGGTAGTTTTTCATCAGAGTTCATTTTATAATAGACCCCTTCCTCCCAATCATAAACAATTTGTGCATCTTCAAATCCACTAATCCGCACATCTCTTAAAACAAAGCGGTCATTATCATCTATTTTGTAGCGTTGGCGTTCCCCAGAGGCGTTTCGCATATATTCCGATTTGTACTGAATCACGTTCTCGTACATGGAAAGCGGTGCAGGATCCAAGGCAGATTCGGTACGGCCGGCCTTCCCCACCACGGTTTCTATTTCAGGGATAGTCGCTACGGCCATATCCAACTGTTGTAATACCCGTTTGTTTTCGGCAACGCCCGCATGGGGCAAAGATGTAGGCATTAGGAGGAAGGAACCCTCGTTGAGGGCCGGCATGAATTCCTTGCCCGTATTCCGCATAATCAGGAAACCAAGCACCAGCAGTGTTGAAGGGATGGCTAAAAATGGCATCCTATTCTCCAAAGCCCAGTTCAAGATACGATCGTAGTATTTTCGGAGTAATGAAAAAATACCCAACACCCCAAAACAGATCACACCAACGAAAATTAAGTTCATGACCAAACTGCGGTCGAAACCAAGCGGTCGCCAGTATTCGGCCAAAAGGAACACTACGGCAATTACGGCAACCAAGGTGTTCAGCAAATTCTTGGTGAGTAAAAAATCCCGATTAAAAAAATTGAAACGGACATCTTCCTTTTTACCTGTTAAATAATACACTCCGATTCCACCAAAAGCTACAGGTACCAATCCTATCCAATACCCAAAAACCACCGTAATAATTCCTAAGAAGATAAGGATACCGTTTAAGACATATTTTAACCGGGACCTCAATTCCCTTTTTCTAAAAAAGGCAGCCGCGAAAGGCGGTAATAGAAACAAAGCGATTACCAGTGCCGCAGCAAGGGCCATTGTCTTGGTAAACGCCAGGGGGCTGAAGAGTTTACCCTCTGCACCAACCATGGTAAATACAGGAAGGAAGCTAATTATAGTCGTCATTACCGCAGTGACAATGGCACCGGATACTTCAGAAGTGGCGTTGTAAATCAATTCATTTGATGTATAGGGCCTACCATCCAATTTCAACCGCAGATTCTGATCCTCCATATGGCGGATCATATTCTCCGCCAGGATTACACCCACATCCACCATCGTACCTATGGCAATGGCAATACCTGAAAGCGCCACGATGTTGGCATCCACATTGAAAAGCTTCATTGCAATGAATACCATCAAAACAGCTACGGGCAATAATCCCGATATCAAAACGGAAGCCCTGAGGTTGAACACCATAATGATGATGACTAAAATGGTTATCAGAATTTCCATGGTAAGGGCTTCGTTGAGCGTACCCAAAGTTTCCTGAATGAGCTCCGTACGATCGTAAAATGGGACGATGGTCACTTGCGACGTACGCCCATCCGCCAATTGTTTTGAAGGTAAACCTGCACTTAATTCGGCAATTTGATCCTTGACATTGTTGATTACTTCCAATGGATTGGCACCATAGCGGGCTACCACTACGCCTCCAACGACCTCTGCCCCTTCCTTATCCAATATACCACGTCTAGGCGCAGGCCCCAGGCTCACCCTGGCCACATCCTTGATTCGGATGGATGTAAAATCTTTGGAATCCACCACCGCATTTTCGATATCGGAAATTGATTTTACATAGCCCAGACCACGAACCAGGTATTCCGCATTGTTCATTTCCAAGGTTTGGGCACCAATATCCTGATTGTTTTCCTTGACCGCTTTTACTACATCGGCCAGGCCAATATTGTACTGGCGCATTTTTTCCGGTTCTACATCCACTTGATATTCCTGAACATATCCGCCTATGGATGCCACTTCGCTGACTCCGTTTGCAGAGGACAGCGCATATTTTACGTAGTAATCCTGTATGCTGCGAAGTTCCTGCAAATCCCATCCGCCCGTAACATTACCGTCCTTGTCCCTACCTTCCAAGGTGTACCAAAAAATCTGCCCCAAACCAGTGGCATCCGGTCCCAAGGTAGGGTTGACTCCATCGGGCAATAGGCCGTTGGGAAGGGAATTCAATTTTTCCAGAATCCTACTCCGAGACCAATAAAACTCGATGTCCTCCTCAAAAATGATATAGATGCTCGAAAACCCGAACATGGACGAACTCCGGATGGTCCTAACACCCGGAATGCCCAATAAAGAAGTGGTCAACGGATAGGTAATCTGATCTTCAATATCCTGGGGAGAACGACCGTCCCATCGGGTGAAAACGATTTGTTGGTTTTCGCCGATATCGGGGATAGCGTCCACCGCGACCGGATTATTAGGTATCCCGATACCTAACCGGTCAATATTCCAATTAAACGGTGCATGGACAATACCCCAGCCTGTAAAAAGTATCAATAGCAAGGTTGCTACCAACTTATTTTCAATCAGAAATTTTATTGCTTTGTTCAGCATACGATTTGATTATTAGACAGTGATTCAAACGTGCGGATAAAAAACACGTTAGGCCCAAATGAATTGCTATCATTGGGCTTGCGGTCTACCAGAACAGTAGACTACCGTCTAATACATCAAATTAAAAAAGTCTGGTGCAGTACCTGCACATCCCGTATCAAGGGGGGTGGGGAATAATCCTTGTAATAAACCTCATCGGCCTCAAAACCTTCAAATAGGCTTATGTAAGCATATACAAAGGAAGCAACCAATACGTGTTGGTCAAAAGAAAAATGGTCCAATGACAGCTTTAAGTCATCATGGCCTTCGAAGACAACTTCCACGTCAGAACAGCAGTCCATTTTCATTTCCATCATGGGACAATCACTGGCCGACTTGGTCATTTTGGCATTCATTAAGCAAGTATCCACATTTCTGGACAAACTGAAATCCACCAAGTGGTCTCCACAATAGTGCATGTCCACTGTGAAGGACATGGTGGAGAACAACACCAAAAGTGCCATTGCAATCGCCGTTATTTTATGAATGCTTGCTTTCATTACCGAATGCAAAGTTATAAAATTTCCAATTTGAAATCGGACTTTAAGAAATGTTTAGTTACTTAACGCATTGATATAGAAAAAAGTGTCCCTTTTTTAGGAAGGCACTTTCTAATTTTCAATATCGATAAAACTATTGACAGAGGTATACAGCTTAAATGTATCGAACAAGCGATTCTGGAATTTTCTGGCAATGTCGGCATCGTTAAAAATCCATGCTTCGGATATGGAAGGGGACAGCACCAATTCGCCCAAAAGATACTCTACAAAGTAGGAGCCGGATTCGGTGAGTAGAACAAAGTTGGTTTTTGTACAATTCACAATGAGGTGATGTAGCATACTTTGAAAGTAAAAATAATCACTTTCTTCAAAATATCCACTTCCAAATATTAGAATTTAGGATCACTAAGCTATTACATAAGAAAAACAATTCCTTTCAACCAATTTTTCATGAAATCGTACCGCACAGTTTCGCTATTTTAAAAATGCCTCGCTATCCTCAAAACGAACAAAATGACAGGTATACCCATTGGGGTTCTTTACCAAATAGTCTTGATGATAATCTTCGGCAGGCCAAAAAGTGGTCCATGGCTCCAAGGTGGTCACTACTTTGGATGGCCATTTACCCGACTCATCCACTAATCCAATGACTTCCTCCGCTTCCTGCTTTTCGGCATCGTTTTGATAAAATATGGCCGACCGGTAACTGGAACCGCGATCGTTCCCCTGCCTGTTTACCGTGGTGGGATCATGCATCCGAAAGAAAAAATCCAGCAACTCCTTAAACGAAGTTTTCTCCGGATCATATGTAATCTCAATACCTTCGGCATGGCCTGGATGATTATGATAGGTAGGGTTTTCGTTCTCGCCACCTTGATAGCCCACCTCGGTATCCACTACCCCGGGACGCTTCCTGAAAAGGTCCTCCATTCCCCAAAAACAACCTCCGGCAATATATGCTTTTTTATACTCGTTCATTGATTTTTATATTATGATACTACTGGTTACTCGCAAAGATACGCCCCATATTGGAAATTTATACCTCTTAGAATTGTTGGACAATGTGAAAAGGATTTCTCCTTTTTCATGATCCCATTGGGTTCAAAAGCTTTACTTTATTTAAAAAATCGACCACCTTTGCTTCGGGCATTTCACAAGGTTTCAACAACTCTTTTTCCTTTGTGCTATAGAAATTCATACTTATAAAATCGCTTCCCCCCAATTCCTCGGCATATAGCTTAAGGGACTTTCCATTATTGAAGGTAGTCTTGCTTATACCATATTTTTTACCCTGATACATTCCTGTAGAGTACCCTTCTGGAAATTTTTGAAAATCCATTACCTGTTTTTTAGGAACTGCAGGAGAGCATCGAACAACCGACTTTATGTCGGGCCCAATCCGGTCTTTTGACAAACCATTTTTCCTTTTCGGGTTGTTCATCGTAGGGCCTTTTTAGCAATTGAAACAACTCGTCTATCAAGGAATAATCTCCCGTATCTGCAGCATCAATGGCCAATTGGGCCATAAAATTGCGTAAGACATACTTTGGATTTACCTTGTTCATGGCTTTTTTACGTTTGTCATTGGCCGAATTTTCATTTTTCAGCCTTTCAGAATAGTTCAAAAACCAGTGGTCCCATTGCTCCTTTAACTTGCCATCTATTTCCTTGAGGGAATAAAAGGCTTCCTGTACGACTTCAATTCCCGGGATACTTCCCTCCCCTTTATAGTTCGCCAATTGCCGAAAGAATATGGTCATATCGGTTTCGGAAGCCTGTAGCAAGGCTTCCAGATCGGTTATCAATTGGGAATCGGCCTGCTGTTCCGTTGTTAGCCCAAGTTTTTGTCGCATCATGTTTTGATACGCTCTCGGGAGGTCGTTCTTATACCCCATTAAAATTTCTTCCAAGAGTTCTGCCTCCTCGATCAAGGGATATAGGGCATTCGCCAATTGCAAAAGGTTCCACAATACGATTTGTGGTTGTGTCCCAAATCGATACCGCTTGTACGTGCGATCCGTAGTATTGGGGGTCCAACCATGATCATACCCCTCCAGCCAACCGTAAGGGCCATAATCGATGGTGAGCCCCAGAATGGACATATTATCGGTATTCATCACCCCATGTACAAAACCCACGCGTTGCCAATGAATAACCATTTCAAGACTCCGATGTACCACTTCTTGGAAAAATTTCAAATAGGTTTTCTTGGCAGGCACTCCCAAATGCGGAAAATGGTTCGTAATGGTAAAATCGACCAATTTTTTGAGGGTCTCATGATCTCCTCGGGAAGTGAATATCTCAAAATTCCCGAACCGAATAAACGATTCCGCAACCCGACAGACAATGGCGCCTTTTTCGTATTGGGGGTTACCATCATACAGCATATCCCGCAGGACCTGGTCGCCACTAAGCATGAGCGATAAGGCCCTTGTCGTTGGAATTCCCAAATGATGCATGGCCTCACTGCACAAATATTCCCGGATGGAGGAACGTAGCACGGCCAGCCCATCCGCCGATCTAGAGTACGGGGTCCCTCCTGCCCCCTTTAGTTGCAAAGCCCATTTTTTTTCTTCGTGTTCTACTTCACAGAGATTAATAGCCCTGCCATCGCCCAGCTGTCCGGCCCAATTACCAAACTGATGCCCTCCATAGCACATGGCGTACGGATTGGTGTTTTTGAGTACTTCTGCTCCTGAAAAAACTTTTAAGAATCTTTCCGAAGCCGCTGTGGAACTATCCAATCCCAAGGCCTCCAACACTTCCGGACTAACATGAAGCAACATAGGATTGCCGGGCTCCTTGGGCCTTACAAAGGAAAAACAAGCTTCCGTTACTTGACGCCGAGCCGTATCGGTCCTTGGGTCTGAAGGTAGTTCTTTGTTGAATTTATCCCGTATATTCAGTTTGATGTCGATCATGATTCTATGCTATTCCCAATATACCAAAATTACCAAGGTTCGCAAACATTTCCGCATGGAGCGTTTGGTTAGACTTAAGGGATTACAAAAACTTACAATGTACGGTTAGGATATTAATCGATGTTCTTATAGTAAACTAGATTCGAATTCGACAGGACCTTATTTTCCTAGGACATAAAAGTTCGAATCGCATTTACAAATTTTAAATATCTAGTACGTGATTCTAACTATGCAAACGCTAAAAACTCAACAGAAAAATGAAGTGATTTAAACTTTTTGGATTGAAGCGAAAATTGAATGAATTATGCCCAGAGGAAGGCTTTTTTTAGCTGCATAGCAGGGCTACGGAGCAAAAAAAAGACAAAATATGGGTGCAATTCTGCAATTTTTTAGCCAATTTGAAAAAGTTTAATCCACTTCAATGACCAAATACATGGATTAAATATTTGTAGGTCCGTAAACGAAGTTAAACCCGCATAATGCAGTAGAAAAGCTGTTATAGCTAATAATCCCTTCAAAATAAAAAGCTACGCTGTGTTTTCAATTTCACCATAGCGGTGCTGTGCTAAAATTTCCAAACCACTTTATTGGCACCACCAAAGGGTATAATTCTCCGAGGCTTGCCTCGAAATTAAAAATTTGCTTCCTGCGAATGCCTCGTGGGCTTACCCCATGGTAGTTTACTTTTTTGCGCTTTTCACCTTCACGACGCTCCCCTAATGCATATTCCGGGTTAAAAATCTACAAGATTCTTTGTACTAGCTGCCAGAAATAAAATATCTTCGACCCTTAAAACATTTAAAGGACCGATTATAAATAATAGAAAACGATTCCTTAAAAAAATCCTTAACCTGTTAGATGTTCAGTTTTTTTACAAAGAAGCACTTTTTGATTGACCATTTAAATGGTTTTGTGGACATCCACAACCACATACTGCCAGGCATTGATGACGGGGCAAAAACAGTGGAAGATTCCTTGGAGCTCATTAAAGGCTTTGGTGAGTTTGGTGTGTCGGATTTTATCTGTACACCCCATATTATGGAAAATTATTATCCCAATACGCCGGATACCATCCATAATTCATTGGTGCTTTTAAAAAATGGTCTAAAAATGAACGATTTCAACCACGTTCGTGTAGAAGCTGCCGCAGAGCATATGATCGATGCCGGGTTTGAGGGCAAATTGGGGGACAAACGCATCATGCCCTTGGCAGATAGCTATATCCTTATTGAAATGTCCTATTTACAGCCTTCCTTGAATTTGTTCGATATGGTAGAGAAAATCTCCGAAAGGAGCCTCTATCCCATTCTGGCCCACCCGGAACGCTATAATTTTCTACATGGGAAACTGAAGTCCTTTGAGGAATATAAAAATAAAGGCATGCTTTTGCAATTGAATATTTTGTCCCTATCCGGGTATTATGGCAAGGAGGTCCAAAAAACCGCCATGTTATTACTGAACCACAACCTATTGGACTTTATAGCGACGGATATCCATAACCCCAGACAATTAAAAGCGCTCAAGGAAATGGAACTGAAGCAGCAGACAATTGATTTAGTATTGCCTATCATCGAAAGGACTACTTACAATTTTAAATGACAGCAGAAATTTTGGGAGTTTAAATGAAAGGGGGGAATTCGTATAAAATTCAATTTTCATAAATTCTAAAATTCAAGCATTAAGTTCAATGTTTCTAGTTCCAAGTTTAAATAAAAAAACACCCCGTATTTAGGACTCGGTCCTAAATACGGGGTGTTTTTTCTGTAGTACTTATGGCGTTGGGATAGGCGATTTATAAAACTAGACCGACTTAAAACTTCCACCATTTTTTGGTGGTCTTGCTATAGCCATAGCCATATTTTCCACCATATCCAAGATTGTCCAAGCTAACGTCGTTCACCACAAAGGAAAGGTTTTTCAATTTGCCTTCCGCTTTTAGTTGTAATGGAAACTCAATAGCATTTTTGTCGGTTACGCCCGCACGGGTTACGTAAATTAAGAAATCCGAATACGGTGTTATCAACAAAGTATCGCTCACTACCATTAAGGGAGCCGTATCCACAATAACATAGTCATACATATCCGAAACCCTATCAAAGAGCTCTTCTACCCTAGAGGACATTAATAATTCCGCCGGGTTTGGTGGAATCTTTCCAGAATAGATGACATCGATGGTATTGTGGTGTACCAACATGGGATTGATAATATCCTTTACCTCAATTTTATCGTTGAAAATAAACTCCGTAAGACCTGCATCCTTGTGGTTACTGGAACTTTTCATTTTATCGATGGAATCCCCCGTGAAAAACGAATAAAACTTTGGGTTACGAATGTCCGCACCGATCAACAATACCTTTTTATTCGTACTCGCCAGAATCATGGCCAAATTCGTGGAAATAAAGGTTTTACCCTCTCCGGGTACACTTGAACTAATGAATATTCTATTGTTCTTTTTACTGTCAACAGCAGTTTTTGATTTTATTAGGTAATCCAAATTGGTCCTTAGGATTCGCAAGGCCTCGGCCAGAACAGAGCGATCATCCTTTACGATAAGTTTCTGGTCCTTTTTACCTAAACTAGGCAATTCACCCAACACAGGTATGTCCTTGGTTATATCTTCCAGATTGTGTTTATTATGAATTTTGGTGTCCAGAAGCTCCTTTCCATAAATAACCCCAAACGGAACCAATAGTCCCAACATCAAAGCGGCCAAATAGGTAATGGCTTTTTTAGGTTTTACGGGAGTTGGACTGGAAACATAAGCATTGTCCACTATATTAGACTTTGGTTCTGCAGACGCAAAAGCGATTTGGGACTCCTCTCTTTTTTGTAAAAGATACAAGTAAAGCGACTCCGTAGTTTCTTGTTTTCGGGTTATATTACGCAATTCCCTTTGGTTTTCCGGGGCAGAATAGATTGTTCCCTGTATCCTTCCCAATTGGCTTTGCAGAGTACTCACGTTCATACCAACGTTACGCTCCAAAGAAGCTAAACTGGATTGCATGGTACTTTTCAGTCCGTCCAATTGCTCGTCCAGATTAACGATCATAGGGTTTTGCTCATCGGCACTTTTTAAAAGACGCTTCCGTTCAGCAACTAATTGATTATACTGCATGGTTGCCTGGGAAATGGCCCCACTTCCAACATCCACCACGGGCATTTCCTCATAGCCAGTTTCTCCCTCAACATATTCTTTGAGTCCACTAACAACCTGCAATTGCACTTTGGCATTTTCCAGGTTTTGCCTACTCCCGGCACTTACCTGAACCGCTGCGCCCACTTCCAGACCAGAACCCGTCATACCCTTTTCCGTTAAGAGTTCTTGTGCATCCTGATCAACGTTGCTTAGCGTACCTGAAATAAGCTGTATACGGTTATTTATAAATTCAGAAGTAGCATCGGCAATACGTCTTTTGTCATCTACGGCATTCTGGTTATACACCTCGATTAGTTTGTTGATAACATCCTTTGCTTTTTGGGGAATGGCACTTGTCATGGTAATATCCAATATATTGGATAGTTCATCCGTAGGTGTTATGGCAACCGCGGCTTTTAAAGAACGGGCCACAATATCTACAGGGGTGAGGGATACTTTGTATTCATTTCCCACCAAACTTTGTGGATTTTTAACATTTGGGGTAATAATCATGTCACCAACCGGGGTGGTAATCCCATTTCCAAAAGAGTATACTTTGGAAGGAGCATCCTCCTCCTCTTTGAAAGCAAAAGAAGTTGCTGAAGTAAATTCTATAAAAAAACCATATTTGGCATTGTTGATAATAGAATCTGCCGCTATGAAGTTCATTTTAAACGGAACGTTTCCGTAAATCTCGGTACTTAGTATATTTCCAACTGCCTTAATCTCCGTATTAAGGCCTAACTCCTTTACGACTTCAATAAAATTAGATCTTGATGCCAATATCTCTATTTCATCCGTTACTTCCCTGGAGTTACCTCCCATAAAATTCAAATCCTGAAAAACACTCAATTGATTGGTAGAATTTTTCTCTTGAACAATTTGTATTTGGGCCTGGACGGAGTATTCCGGAATCGTGTATCTAATATTTACATATGCAAGTACAAGGGCAATTATCCCACTTAAAACAAACCACTTCCACTGTTTAAGATATGTCGAAAGTATGTTTTTAAGATTCTCGTTACTGTTTGAAAAGTTCATGTATAAGGGTTAGGTACAGGAATCGTATTACTTATTTCCTTAGTTTCTGGTCAATAAAATAACGCTGGTGGTTATGATTAACGATGCTATAGAGACCGCCAATCCAGCTCTATTGTCCAAAGTGGATTGTGATACAGCAGATTTATTGGGCTCCACATATACCACATCGTTTTGGGTCAAATAATAGACTGGGGAATTCAGGGCTTCCTTGGTAGTCAAATCGATCCTAGTATAAACCTTGGTTCCATTGAAATCTCGAATAACCAATACATTATCCCGCTTTCCTTTAATATTTAAATCATTGGCTAATCCAATCGCCTCAAGCACCGTTATCTGTTCTCCATTAACTTGATAAGTACCCGGTCTATTAACTTGGCCTAAGACCGTTACTTCAAAATTTACTAACCGAATATTGATAATGGGATCTTTTAAATAAGGCTTCAATTTTTCTTTTAATAGATCTTTGGTTTCCGCTGGGGTCAGGCCTAATATTTTTACGTTACCTAATACGGGAAAATCGATTTCTCCTTTCTTGTCTACGATATAATCCAATTGGGTTGGCCTATTACCCCCATTAAAACCTGGCAAATTGGTTTCCTGTTGAACTCCCATGTAAATATTAAAAGGAGCGCTGGCGGTGGGATCTAATGTAGAAACGTTGATGCGAACAACGTCATCGATTTTAAAGGTATAGGCATATGTATTATCGCTAACGATAGTTTCATAATTTTTGGCATCTTGGAAGTAAACTATGTCTTGTTTAGAGCCACAGGATGTTACAATTAAAATTATCGTCAAGCTTAAGGCGATACTTTTAAAACTAAGAGTGTTTTTTGACATAATGTTTGAAAAAAGGTTGTTGGATTGCAAGGTTACTTAAAACTAGGATTGAACGATCTTAAGATTGGGATTATTTTTTTGATTCTGGATACCGGGCTCATCCTTTTTATCAAACTCGCACAAATCAGAGTTTTTGGATACATATTCAGGTACGATTTCCTTCATTAATTTAATGGTATTTCCATTGAAAAACATATTGGTAATACAAAGTTCGTCTATTTGGGAACGTACTTTCGCATAATCCAACTCCCTTACTTTGCTAATTTTTATTTTTTGATGATAAGTGGGCAAGGTATTTTCCCCGTTGGCCAGCAATTCCTCATACAACTTTTCACCGGGCCTCAATCCCGTAATCTTTATATCGATATCCTCTGGGTATCGCAAACCGGAGAGTTTTATCATGTTTTTGGCCAGATCGAATATTTTGACGGATTCTCCCATATCAAAAATAAAGATTTCCCCGCCTTCACCCATGGCACCGGCTTCCAATACCAATTGGGACGCCTCCGGTATGGTCATAAAGTAACGTGTAATGTCCTTATGGGTCAAGGTTAGAGGGCCACCCTTTTCAATTTGTTTACGGAATAAAGGAATTACCGATCCGTTGGAGCCCAAGACGTTTCCAAAACGGGTAGTTATGAATTTGGTCCTGTTCTCCTTTTGCATACAGCTAATATACATTTCCGCGATACGCTTGGAAGCCCCCATGACGTTGGTAGGGTTGACCGCCTTATCCGTGGAAACGAAAACAAACTTCTCAACCCCATGAATCAACGAAAGATCTGCAATGGTCTTGGTACCTGCAATATTTATTTTGATGGCCTCGTAAGAATTATATTCCATTAAGGGCACATGCTTATACGCGGCGGCATGGAATACCATATTGGGTTGATGCTCCGAAAAAAGGGCATTCATACGGTTTTTATCGCGAATATCGCTCACAATGGGTATAAAATTGTGATAGCCATTTTGCTTTAGCTCCTGTTGCAGGTCATATAAGGCAGATTCTGCAGAATCAATAATGATGAGGGATTTAGGGGAATAAGCGCATATTTGGCGCACGATTTCGCTCCCAATAGATCCGGCTCCACCCGTTACCATAATGCTTTTGTTTAAAAGCTCCATCTCAATTTTACTGTTCTTGATGGTTATAGGTGCCCTGTCCAATAGGTCCTCTATTTGTACCTGCTTTATTTGAGAAACCTTCAATTCACCATTGATCCAGTTCTCAATAGGGGGAACGATCTTTACTACGACCGGTAAATCCATAAGGCCTTCTACCGTTTTTCGCAACTTTAGGGAATCTATGTTCTGTATGGAGAAGATAATTTCAGAAATACTGTTTTTTTCAATAAAGTCCTTGGTTACCGTTTTACGGGCAAAAACAGGAACACCATTGATATTCTTTCCAATTTTTTTAACATCCCTATCAATATAGCCCACTACTTTATATTCACTATGCGAATGGTTTGTAATGGCTCCATGGGTAAGCACACCGGAATTCCCCGCACCATATATCAAAACTCTTTTAAAGGGCCTGGCACTTTGGTTCATGGTACTGTAAATGGATTTGTACACGAACCTGGACGCTGTAAGACCAATAAAGGTCAACAAACTATTGATAATAATAATAGAAAGCGGTATCGTGAATACGTTCAAGACGTCAAAAATCCTATTTGAAAGGACAATAAAAATGACCAGGATACTGGAAAGGCAAACGGCATTGAATATGTTGTAAACATCCCGTACGCCCGTATGCCGTACTACGCCCTTATAGGATCCTACCACCAAAAATGAAATTAGGCCGGTTAAAAGCACCAAAGGCAACTGCACCAGAAGGTTTTCTACTTGAAAATCCAAGGTTAGGTTGAACCGAATCAGATAGGATAATACGAAGGCAAAGGCCACCGTGGCCAAATCAATTGCCAGGACCAACCATTTGGATGCGTAGCGTTCAGCGCTATAGGTTATGTATTTTTGAATCATGATAAGACGTTTTTAATTGTTTCCACAACCCTGTCCAATTCCTCTTGTGACAAATTGGAACCGCTTGGAAGACATAGTCCTTTTTCGAACAGTCGCTCTGAAGTACCATCCATAAAATGCTTTGAATCCTTAAAAACCGGTTGTAAGTGAAGTGGTTTCCATAATGGCCTTGATTCGATATTTTGGTCTAATAACGCCATTCTCAAAGTTTCTCGCATATCATAACAAGTTGTTAAGATACAACTTAGCCAGCGATTGGAAAAAAAATCTTTGGGTTCTGGCAAAAAAGAGATATCCTTGAGCGATGCCAAGGAATTCAAGTAAAAATCGTAGTTCCTTCTTCTTGCGGACACCCTTTCCTTTAGAACATTCATTTGCCCTCTGCCAATGCCCGCAAGTACATTGCTCATTCTATAATTATATCCTACATGACTATGTTGGTAATGGGGAGCCTCGTCCCGGGCCTGTGTGGCCAAGAATATGGCCTTATCCCTTAAGACTTTGTTTTTTGTGACAAGAGCGCCACCTCCAGATGTCGTAATGATTTTGTTTCCATTAAAGGAAAGAATACCTATATCCCCAAAAGTACCACAGGAAATTCCTCTGAACGAACTTCCTAGTGCCTCCGCACTGTCCTCTAAAATAGGGATTTCGTATGCATCGGCAATGGAACGAATTTCCTCTATTTTATAGGGCATACCGTACAAATGGACGGCGATGATGGCCTTTGGTTTTCGATGATTTTTTATTCTATCCTCGATCGCTTCACGAAGCAGTTCCGGACTCATGTTCCATGTATCCTTCTCACTGTCAACAAAAACAGGGTTTGCCCCCAAATATAAAATAGGATTAGCAGATGCGGAAAACGTAAAACTTTGGCAAATTACCTCGTCCCCCGGTCCTACTCCAAGTAACTCCAATCCTAGATGAATGGCAGCAGTACCTGAACTTAGGGCAGCAACGCATACCTCATTTCCAAGTTCCTTTTCAATGGCCTTCTCAAAAGCATCTACATTAGGGCCCAAGGGCGCGACCCAATTGGTATCAAAGGCCTCGTGTACATAGTTCAATTCTTCCCCTCCCATGTGTGGTGAGGAAAGCCAAACTTTAGTAGGTGTCATTATGGTTTTCAAACGGTTGTGTAATTTAGGGTTACAAATATACCGTTCAAAGGTAAATATATCTGTGCGCATTAAAGAGAATTTATGATGGAAATCGTCTAACACCTATAATTTATCGGTTAAGGGTTCAGCGCTTACATTTTATCGAAACCTATGTAATTTTCATCCTTTTAAGGTTCATAAATTTTTTTAGTGCCTATTTTATTTTCCATCTTTGTCCTTTTAACCCTAATATCTACAATGAAAAAGATTACAAAAATCTGCTGTATTGGTGCAGGCTATGTGGGCGGACCTACCATGTCCGTTATCGCCAATAAATGCCCAGAAATCCAAGTAACCGTAGTGGATATCAACGAGGCAAGGATTGCCCAATGGAATACGGAAAATCTGGATAATTTACCTATATATGAACCGGGACTTAAAGAAATTGTAGGGGAAAGTAGGGGTAAAAACCTATTCTTTTCCACCGATGTGGATACTGCCATAGACGAGGCGCAAATGATATTTATCTCGGTAAACACCCCCACAAAGACCTATGGTAAGGGCAAAGGCCAGGCGGCCGATTTGAAATTCATAGAACTCTGTGCACGCAATATAGCCAAGGTTGCCAAAGATGATAAGATCGTTGTGGAAAAATCCACTTTACCGGTACGTACGGCCCAGGCCATCCAAAATATTTTGGACAATACGGGCAATTCCGTGCACTTTGAAATCCTCTCCAATCCTGAGTTCCTGGCGGAAGGTACGGCCATCGAAGATTTATTGCATGCGGACAGAGTCCTGATCGGCGGTAACGACACGCCGTCCGGACAGGCGGCCAAGGATGCCTTGAGCGCCGTGTACGAACACTGGTTGCCCAAAGAACGTATCTTGCAGACCAATGTTTGGTCCTCGGAACTATCCAAATTGGTGGCCAATGCCTTTTTGGCGCAACGGGTTTCCTCCATCAATACGATATCGGCCCTTTGTGAAAAGACAGACGCCAATGTACAGGAAATTTCCCGGGCCATTGGTTACGATAGTAGGATTGGGCCTAAATTCCTGAATGCCTCCGTTGGTTTTGGGGGGTCTTGTTTTCAAAAGGATATACTAAACCTGGTATACATTGCACGCTCGTACGGTCTGGAAGAAGTAGCGGATTATTGGGAACAAGTGGTCATCGCCAACGATTACCAAAAAAGAAGGTTCGCAGAAAACATTATTTCCACCCTCTATAATACGGTATCTGGGAAAAAAATCGTTTTGTACGGTTGGGCCTTTAAAAAGGATACGAACGATACCCGGGAATCCCCGGCCATAGCCGTTGCGGATGCACTTTTGGAGGAACGGGCGGAAATTTTGGTCTACGACCCTAAGGTGAGCGAAGACCGTATCTATGCAGATTTGGACTATTTGGGTACCCGTACCCCAGAGGAAAACAGGAAATTGCTAAAAGTAACCCCAGACCCCATCGAAGCCACCAAAGAGGCACATGCCATTGCCATTGTTACGGAATGGGACGCCTTTAAAACGTATGATTGGCAGGCTATTTATGACCACATGCTCAAGCCGGCCTTCGTATTTGATGGTAGGCGGATTTTGGATACCCAAACCATGAAAAAAATTGGGTTCAACTATTATAAAATTGGGGAGTAATGGTGCCGACCGAAATCCTGCAGGTTAGCCCCAGGCTAATGCAAGTTAAGGACAATGCCGTGTGGGGCAAAGTCGAGATTGTGGGACCAGGACCTTTGGCTACCCTTCGGTTATACCAAGATCGAGACCTCACTAAAAACCCACTTGGATATATTTTTTTGTGTTGGACTCGAACAAAAGACTCATGGCAACCTAAAGGATTGAATTTAACATATTTAAAGACAACACACTTCATAACCAATAATAATTTAAAGATTTGAAAATACTAGTTACAGGAGCAGCGGGATTTATAGGCTATTTTGTATCCAAATCCCTGTTGGATAAGGGACACACGGTTATTGGGCTGGACAACATCAACGATTACTATGATGTCAACCTTAAATATGACCGTCTGAAGCAACTGGGCATTGCACCAAAGGAGGCGGAAATTTTTGAAAAGGAAGTACCCAGCAAAACCCATCCTGGATTTTCCTTTGTTCGCATGGCCCTGGAAGATCGTAGAGGTCTGCCCCAGCTATTTGAACGGCATGCATTTGACAAAGTTTGTAATTTGGCCGCCCAGGCCGGGGTTCGGTATAGCCTGGAAAATCCGGAAGCCTATGTTGACAGCAATCTGGTTGGTTTTCTCAACATTTTGGAATGCTGCAGAAGCTATAAGGTGAAGCATTTGGTATACGCCAGCAGCTCTAGTGTGTATGGGCTGAACGAAAAAATCCCTTTTGAAACGACCGATTCCGTGGACCATCCCGTGAGTTTGTATGCGGCCACAAAAAAGAGCAATGAGCTAATGGCGCATGCCTATAGCCATTTGTATGGATTTAAATCTACCGGACTTCGGTTTTTTACGGTATACGGCCCATGGGGCAGGCCGGACATGGCCATGTTCCTGTTTACGGATGCCATTATGAACAACAAACCCATCAAGGTTTTTAACAACGGTAAGTTGGAACGTGACTTTACCTATATCGATGATATTACGGAAGGTGTAGTTCGTATAATGGAAAGTCCTATAGCTATTGATGAGCCCAAAAAGAATCGATACAAAGTCTACAATATTGGCAATAGCAAATCTGTAAAATTGATGGATTTTATCACCGCCATCGAAGATAGTTTACAGCAAACCGCCCAAAAAGAAATGCTGCCCATGCAGCCCGGGGACGTAGAAAAGACCTGGGCCAATGTGGACGATTTGATCCAAGATTTTGATTATCGTCCCAATACCCCAATAAAAACAGGCGTACAACGTTTCATTGACTGGTATAAAGAATATTACAAGGTATAAAGTTTTTTATGGGAGGCTAAATCCAAGTTTCTAGCTGTTTAAAATTATACACCTGGTACCGTCCTCAAGAATATCAAATTATAAACATGAATTTATACAACCTTGACTCAAACTTTCATATTTTGGTTACCGGTGGTGCCGGCTTTATAGGTTCCAACCTATGCGACGCTTTGTTGGAAAATGGAAACCAAGTTACCTGTCTGGATAATTTCGCCACAGGAAAAAGGGAAAACATTGCTCCTTTTATGGAGCATCCCAAATTCAATCTTATTGAAGGGGACATTCGCAATTTGGCGGACTGCCAAAAGGCATGCAATGGGGTGGATTATATCTTGCACCAAGCAGCCTTGGGTTCGGTACCAAGATCCATCAACGATCCTATCACTAGTAATGACGTCAACGTGTCGGGCTTCTTAAATATGCTGGTCGCCACCAGGGACGCCAAGGTAAAGCGCTTTGTGTACGCCGCCAGTTCCTCTACCTATGGGGATTCCACCAATATGCCCAAAGTGGAGGATGTTATTGGAAAACCCCTTTCGCCCTATGCAATAACAAAATACGTTAACGAATTATATGCCGATGTCTTTAGCAAAACCTATGGTATGGAGACCATTGGCCTGCGCTATTTTAATGTATTCGGACGGCGTCAAGACCCCAATGGGGCCTATGCAGCGGTCATTCCAAAGTTCGTAATGCAGTTGATGCAGCATCAATCGCCCGTAATCAATGGCGATGGATCTTTTTCCAGGGATTTTACGTATATAGACAATGTGGTCCAGATGAATATGCGCGCCATGATTGGCAACAAGCCGGAAGCGGTCAACACCGTTTACAACGTGGCCTATGGGGAACGTACGGATCTAAAGGAACTGGTTGGTCTTTTAAAGGAATATCTAAGTGAATACGATGCCGAAATAAAAAACGTGGAAACCGTGTATGGTCCGGAACGAAAAGGGGATGTCCCCCACTCCTTGGCCTCCATTGAGAAAGCCAAAAGCCTTTTGGGTTATGCCCCCGAATTCGACATCAAAACCGGACTCAAGGAAGCGGTGGCTTGGTATTGGAAGAATTTAAGATGACAGTGGACAGAAGTCAGTAGTCAGTAGTCAGTAGTCAGTAGTCAGTAGTCAGTAATTAGTAGAAAATTACGAAAAACGAACAACTGTCACACTGAGCGGCCTGTACTGAGCGTAGTCGAAGTAAGTCGAAGTGCAAAAACGAACAAAGAACAACAAAATAAAATGAACAACACTAAAATTGCCATTATCGGTCTGGGTTATGTGGGATTGCCCTTGGCCCGATTATTTGCCACCAAATACCCTGTCGTTGGTTTCGATATCAATGAAGCGCGGGTTAAGGAATTGATGGGCGGCCATGACAGTACGCTGGAAGTGGAAGACGATATCCTTCAAAAAGTATTGGTCTCGGAGACCCCCAAACAAAACGGGCTCTACTGTTCCAACCAATTGGAGGACATTGCAGATTGCAACTACTACATTGTAACGGTACCTACTCCGGTGGACAAGACCAATAGGCCCATATTAACGCCCTTATATAAAGCCAGTGAAACGGTAGGCCAGGTATTGAAAAATGGGGATACCGTTATTTATGAATCTACCGTATATCCCGGGGTTACGGAAGAAGAATGTATTCCCGTTCTGGAAAAAGTAAGTGGCTTGGTATTCAACAAGGATTTCTATGCCGGATATTCCCCGGAGCGTATCAATCCCGGGGATAAGGAGCATACCGTGGAAAAAATCCTCAAGGTAACCTCCGGCTCCACTCCAGAGGTTGGAAAAAAAGTGGACGCCCTCTATGCGTCCGTCATTACGGCGGGTACGCACCTGGCCTCTAGCATCAAGGTGGCGGAAGCGGCAAAGGTCATTGAAAACTCACAACGGGACATCAACATCGCCTTTGTGAACGAATTGGCCAAAATATTCAATCTTATGGGCATTGACACCCATCAAGTTTTGGAAGCCGCGGGCACCAAATGGAATTTTCTGCCCTTTAAACCCGGGCTGGTGGGCGGCCATTGCATTGGGGTGGACCCCTATTATTTGGCCCAAAAAGCCCAGGAATACGGCTACCATCCAGAAATCATTCTGGCCGGGCGGCGCATGAACGATACCATGGGCAAATACGTGGCCTCCGAGGTCGTAAAACTCATGGTTCAAAGGGATATCAAGGTCAAAGGCTCTAAAATTCTGGTTCTGGGCATCACATTTAAGGAAAACTGCCCGGATGTGCGGAATACCAAGGCCGTGGACGTGATTCAGAATTTGGCCAGTTATGGTACCCATGTGGACATTTATGACCCATGGGCCTCTCCAGAAGAAGTGGTTCATGAATACAATTTGCAGATCACCAAGGAACTCCCCAAAGGTTCCTATGATGCAGTGGTGCTGACAGTGGCCCACAACCAGTTTTTGGATCTGGACCTGAAAGGATTGTTAAAGGAAGTTGGTGTAGTGTATGACGTAAAGGGAATCTTAAAGGAACAGGTAGACGCAAGGCTATAAAAACCAAAGGAATACGCGAAGAATTGGACCCTATTTTTAGAATACGGTCCTTTTTTTTTGCCCGAGGTAGGGTGAGGAGTTGTAGGTGGTTAGTATATAGCAGCGTAGTGCGCATATCGGTAAGCTAAAAGCGAAGAATGTAGAATGCATAGTTAGGAGTTAGGAGTTGGTAAAATGAAATGCGTAAAAAATTTAGACTTGAAACGCTGAACCTGAAACTTAAAGCTTGAAGCTAAAGCCTAAATCCAACAACTGCACAGAGCGAATAGCGCAAAGCGAATAGCACACAGCCAAAAGCAAACGACTATGCAAATATGTTAACAAATGTTAACGAAATGGGTAGTTCATCGAATTATTAAAAAAAGGGGTGTAGTTCATCGATTAAAAACATCCAATCATCCTAACTTTCCCGTAAGCTTCATAATTACCATTTTTTGTAAGAATGTACTTGCTCCAAAAAAAAGAAGATTAACGCTAAAAATAATATCTAAAAATTGCCGTTGAACAAAGTATGCCCCAAGCTTAAAATTGCATTTCATCGAAAAAAAAATGTCTTTCATCGTTTAAAAATAATATTACACTATAATTGTATCCCAAATGCAAAAAAAAATAATCCTTTAAAAAATCACCTACTTATGTACCCCATCAAAACCCCGCTAAAGATGCCCCTGGCCTTTCTTGCACTCATTTCGTTTTTATCCTGTAGTAAGGATGCCGATCTATTGTCTGATTATGTAATCGCCAAGGACAATGATTTACAAAGTATCGCCCTCTTGGTCGATGACAGTTTTTTTATGGCCCCGGGCCAAAATGAAATTGTCATGGACGTATTGAACAATGATTCCTTTGGCTCCAATACCCAGGTTAGGATTGTAGAAACTTCTACGCCCAACAACGGTGAAGTGATCATAAATGCGGACAATACGCTGACCTATACACCGCAAGTTCAGGTGCCTGCCACCCAAGAGGAGGCTACTCCGGAAGAAACCACAACGCCACCCGTCCAAGAACCGGTACAGGAGGATACGTTTACCTATACTGCAGAAGTTACCACACCGGATAACGAGGTATCCCGTGAGGAGGCAACCGTTACCATATCCGCCTCGGATATGGGGGAGCTTAAAGCATTTCCGGGTGCGGAAGGTTATGGTAAAAATACAACTGGGGGTCGAGGTGGAATGGTATATCATGTAACCAATTTAAATAATGATGGACAAGGAAGTTTGCGATATGGTATGGAATCCATTAAAGGCCCAAGGACTGTAGTTTTTGATGTTTCTGGATATATTAATATTAACGAACCACTTAAAATTCGTGATGGTTTTGGCAATATTACTATTGCAGGCCAAACAGCTCCAGGAGACGGTGTTGCCATTAGAGGTGCCAGTATTTGGATTTTGGACAGCAATGTTATAATTCGACATATTAAAATAAGACCTGGCAAAGATGCATGGAATCCCCACAGTATTGGAGGAGATGGTGGCTATGAACCTGATGATGGACTAAGAATCGTGGCCTTTACAGGATCTTCTATAGAAAATGTAATTATAGACCACGTCACTGTAACCTGGGGACATGATAGTATTATAGATATTGAAGCGCCAAATACAGATTTTGGCACCTATGCGAAAAACATTACCATTCAAAATTGTTTACTCGGAGAAAATGTGGATAAAAATTATGGCATGCTAGTACAAAGGGCATATGATATTTCATTTTACAGAAATATTTTAACTTTTACTTTAGATAGAAATATTGCCATCCAAAGTGCCGAGGGCAAAGGTGTAGAAATGGTTAATAACCTTATTTATGGTACAGACAGGGCTGCTTGGCAAATAAAGGGTACTGTTAATGACTTTATAGGAAATAAATTTATAAGCGGACCTTTTGAACGTCATTGGGAAACCTTTAGGTTTGAGGATGGACCACATGTTTATGATCTAAACAGACATAAAACCTATATGTTGGATAATACGGACAACGGAGAAAATGCGGATGGAAGTGTTCAGTCAACATATCGGAATTTCATAACAAATTCACCTAACCACTATACTGAACTACCAATAATTTCCCAAGCAGAAATCGAAGAATCTTTAATTAACAATTCAGGAGATAATCTTCACTATGACAGCTCGGATATCCGAATGTTAAATAACATTAAAAATAGAACGGGCAAGTTGATTCGTGATGAAAATGAAATTGGAGGTTATCCTAGTCTGCAAACAGTAGTTCGCTCAGCAAATTATGATCAAGATAATGATGGGATGTCTGATGAATGGGAAAGACAAATTTATGGTGACCTTTCCAAGACTGCAAATGGGGATGAAAATGGTAATGGCTATACAAATCTTGAGGAATTCCTCCACAGTCTCACGTTATAATTTAATTGAGAAATTCATAAAGAAACAGCTTGGTATAAAACCAAGCTGTTTCTTTTTTTAGATGTAGTAAACTATTAGTAATTACTAATAAAACATTTTAACGGAAAAATAAAGTTTATAGGCATTATTTTCTTTTATAAGCGTTAGAATTTATTTCTTTACTGAAGAATTTTTTTAAAATGAAAAAAAATATCGGTTTTGTTATTAACTCACTTAACTCGGGCGGAGCTGAAAGAGTTGTTGTTACCTTGGCAAATGGTCTATCTGAGTTGTACAATATTTTTATTTTTACCCTAGTTGATATTGATCCGTTTTATAAAATAAACGAAAAGGTAATATATGATTACTGTACTAAATCAATAAGGCCAAGTTCCAACCCTTTTCAAGCATTAAATAATAATATCTTCTTTTATAGAAAGCTAAATAAACTAGTTGATTCTAATAAGATTGATTTACTAATTGGTTTCACAACAAACATTAACGTCTTAACCATACTTTGTGCCAGAAAATTTGGTATACCTGTCATTGTTAGTGAAAGAAACAACCCTGAAAAAATTTACATTCCCAGAATGTGGAAAATATTAACAAAAATAACTTATCCCAAAGCAGACTTTTTGGTTGTTCAAACTGAACCGATTCGTAAGTTTTTCGAAAAAAATATTAAAAAAGAAAATATTGTTATTCTACCTAATCCATTATCCAAGAACCATTTTCAAATAAAGAATAATTTTAATGGAAAAAAGGAGAATGTAGTACTTAACGTTGGACGACTAACGGAACAAAAGGGACAGGAAATACTAATCAAAGCATTTGCTTCTATTAATCCAAAGAACTGGCAACTACATATAATTGGGGAAGGTCACAAAAGAAATGAATATCAAGAACTAATTGAAACTTTAGGCATGCAGGGAAAAATCAAACTCCTAGGCCGCATTAAAGAAATTTCTGAATACTATTTAAGATCCAAAATTTTTGTTTTCCCTTCAAGATATGAGGGATTTCCTAATGCTTTAACCGAGGCAATGTATATGGGTTTACCATGCATTTCAACGGATTGTCCGACTGGACCTTCTGAATTAATCAAGAATAACGAAAACGGAATATTGATTCCTATTGATGAAATTGAAGAATTGAAGGTGAATTTAAAAAGACTAATAAATGATGAAGAACTTAGGCTTAAGCTTGGTAGAGAAGCCTCAAAAAGCGTTTTACATTTAGAAGAGGAAAGCGTGATTGCTGATTGGAATGAGCTAATTAAACAATTTTGAAGAGTTTAAACCCAAAAATGTTAGCAGTAATCAAAACAAAGATTGAACAATTAAAAACTAAAAAAGTTGTTCAAAATATGGTTCTCGTTACGGGAATTTCACTAATTATTAGTTTATTGGGATTTGTAAAGGAAGCTATAACAGCCGCATCCTTTGGTTTGTCCATTCAGTTAGACACTTTTTTTGTTGCCATACTAATTCCTGGATTAATTAACACTGTTTTTCTTGGTTCATATAACAGTGTGTTTGTCCCCAATTATATAAATGAAATTCATATTGGAGGTAACCTTAAAGGTTTTCAAAGTACAAGTTTTATAATCACTATTGGATTAAGCCTATCTTTTGTATTACTTTCGTTTTTGGGCACAGATTTTTTTTTGGAATATATGTATCCAAATAAATCTATAATTTTTTATTCTCTAGTTAAACAACAATTTTATATAATTATACCCTCAATCCTATTTTGGGGTCTATCGTCACTTATTGTCGCTCTTCTTAACATTAATAATGAATATTTGTGGAGTACCTTATCTGGAATTTTCACTCCAATAGTTTTTATATCAGCTCTATTAATATATCATAAAAACTTGCCTGACTCAATTTTAGCTTGGAGTACAACACTAGGTGCTATTTCTTCGACCATATATTTATTTCTTGTTGCACGAAAAAAAAATATAATTTTTTTAGGAAAATATGATTTTAACAATCAGAATATTAAAACTATTTTTCAGCAGCTACCAGCAAAAATATCATCCGGATTATTAACAGCCTTGAACGCTGTCGTTGACCAATTCTTTGCAGCACAGTTAGTAATCGGTTCTATTACAGCATTGAATTATGGATTAAAAATTCCGGCATTTGCAACAAGTATTTTAATGATTGCTTTTTCAAATGTACTCCTGCCATTTTTTACAAAATCAGTTTTATCTAATAAAAAGAAATCATTCGAGAACTTATTTAAAAATATTAAATGGACATTTTTGGTGCTCTTTATAATTTCAATGATTGGTGTCTTACTATCAGAAATTATTGTTACAATTTTATTCGAAAGGCAGGAGTTTACTTATGAAGACACCAAACTTGTGTCGCAAATTCAACAGATTTTCTTAATATATGTTCCGTTTAAGATAACTGGATCTATCTTAGTCAATTTTGCGATTAGTTTAAATGAAAATAGGATAATGGCTTATTTTTCATTATTCGCTCTTATTTTAAATATTATTTTGGACATTATTCTTATGAGAATTTACGGTATTTACGGTATTGCCATTTGTACGACTATTGTAATATCTCTTAAAACTATAGGAATGTATTTTTATTTAAGGAAATTATCCAAAATGGAAAACAAAACTTAATTGAATGCATAACTTTTAAAATCATAAGTCATTTAAATATAATTCTATTGATAAAAAAAATTTTAAAATATCTATCTCTAATATTAGTTCTCTGTAATATTCCAGGTTTCCTTTTGGTATATTACAGCCCTACAATAGGTTCTGCTACAAGCATAGCAACTTCACTTTTACTAATACTTTTCTTCATAATCTCAAAGCCCAGACAAAAACCAATATTTTCTTTAATTATTTTTTCACTTTTATTTTTTATGTTAAGCGGATTACATTATTATGACAATAGTGTTTTCTTTTTTAAAGAATTTGCTAGGTTCATGATCATGATAATTTGTATGAATGAGGTAATGGCTCGTTCTAATTATAGTGATATTTTTTTTGTAATGCTTTTAGTTGGTTTGAGCATAATTGTAAATGGGCTAGTTTTTCCAGAGACAAATAGATTATATGGGTTAGTAAATGGGCGTTATAGTGGGTTTATGTTAAATCCAAATAATGCGGGTGTAGCTTGCATGCTTGGAATGGCTCTTTCCTATTCAATTAGAAGTAATTTTTGGAAATTTTTAGGTCAAATAATTTTTACATTTGCAGGAATACTTACCTTATCAAGAACATTTCTTGTAGTTTGGTTTCTATTGGTTTTGATATCAATAGTTAAAAACAAGAAGAACTTAATTGTTCCTATTTTAGGTGCGACCGCCTTTATAATTTTCATAAATTTTTCGGACAGTAAAAATTTTGCCGCAGATCGCTTTGAAGCTTTTACAAGTTTTTTTGAAGAAGGTGAAGTTAAAACAAAGACCATATCCCATGACACAAGAGACCAAACATGGGCTTTATACTATGATTTAATTTTTGAAAAACCTTTTTTAGGTCATGGTTTTATGTCCTTCCAAAATAAAACAAATGATTTACCAGGAGTTCATAATAGCTATTTAATGGTAATAGGTGAAAGCGGTATAATACCTTTCTTGATATTTATAGGTATCTACATTCATTTATTTTTTAGGACATTAACTCACTTTAAAACTGAACCTTATTTAATGTATGTATTATTAGTGGTACTTCTTAACCTAATGGTAAGTCACACTTACTTTTTTAATTATCAAAGCGCAGCACTGACAATTTTTATATTTTCTACTTTGAGAAAAATAGAAAATAAAATCAATCATTTATCAATTCCCTTGAAAACTTAATAAAAGTTCAATAAAATTATATTTAATTTTCTTCGTTAGAATAATTCGTAATAGTTCTATGTCTAAAATGAAAATTGATTTCGTTATTGGTAGTTTATTCGCTGGAGGTGCAGAAAGGGTTGTATCAACTCTAGCAAACCACTTTGCCGAAAAAGGTCATTCTGTTAGAGTCATAACTTTCCGTGGTGGAGACCACTATTCTCTGCACCCCTCAGTCAAAAGAATCCATGGAACTAGTAAACTCCTTTTTTTTAACTACACTGTTTTAAGGGCATTTTTATTTCTATTAAAGTTCTATTTTAAAAGAAAAAACAGACCGGATATAATTAGCTCCCATATCGATCTAATGGGTTTTGCGACCATACCTGTATCTCGAATTTACGGTATTAAACTTACTGTTTCAGAGCATTTTAATCATTTCAACAGAAAACTTACAATTCAGAAAAAAATTTTATGGAACTTTTTGTACAAGTTTCCTGAAACACTTACCGTTTTGACAAAATTTGATCTTCCCTATTTTAAACCCAAGACCAAAAATGTCGAGGTAATTTTGAATCCAAGTTCTTTTGTACCTATAACTGACTTAAATAGAAGTAGGAATCGGACAATTTTGGCTGTGGGAGATTTAAATCGATTTGAACATAAAGGATTTGACAATCTGTTGGATATAGCTGAAGAGGTTTTGACAAGTCAGCCAGATTGGAATTTAAAAATTGTAGGACAGGGAGAATATGGTATGAATATTTTAATGGAAAAAATAAACACTTCACCAATTAAAAAACAAATAATATTTACCGGTTATAGGAATGATGTCAAAGAACTAATGGCTAACTCAGAAATTTTTATCCTATCATCAAGACATGAAGGTCTCCCGTTGGTGCTTATTGAAGCTATGTCCCAAGGTATGGCTTGTATTTCTTATGATTGTATCTCTGGTCCGTCGGAAATAATAGATAGCGGAATAAATGGGCTTTTGATTGACAACCAGAATAAAGAAGAAATGATAGAGAATTTAAAAAACTTAATAGTTGATGATAAATTAAGAAATAAGCTTCGACAAAACTCCATCAAATCCTTAGACAGATTTTCGATAGAAAATATAGGCAATCAATGGGAGGATTTATTCAAAAAAATAGTATATAATTAAATACTTCCTCTATTTATTGATATGATCAGACCTAAAATTGCGATTTTAATATATTCCCTCGCAGGAGGAGGTGCAGAGCGTGTAGTATCCTATTTACTTCCTTTTTTGGATAAAAAAGGATGGGAGGTACATTTGGTGCTTATGAATACTACTATTAAATATGACATTCCAAAGCAGATTCCTATACATTATCTAGAAAAATCCAACGGATATGAAAATGGATTTTTAAAATTTATCAAACTTCCGTTACTAGGATATAAATATGCGCGTTTACTTAAAAAACTGCGCATTACCCATTCTTTTGCCCTACTTACAAGACCCAGTTACATTAATGTAATTGCACGTTACTTTCTTTCCAGTAAACCCCAATTTGTAATCAGTGAACGTTCATATCCAAGTATGCAATATGGCTATGGTAACCTACAATCCAGAATAAATAATTTTTTAATAAAGAGACTTTACCCCAAGGCAGATAAAATAATTTGTAATTCCAAAGGGAATGGAATGGACCTCGTTAAAAATTACAATATAGATTCCAATAAGATAGTAGTAGTAAACAATCCCATAGACCTTGAAAAAATCGATACCGTATTACCCGATAATTCAATTTTTTCATCGGAATACATCAATATTTTAACCATTGGGAGGATGGATGCTGGAAAAAATCAAGAATTACTTATTCGTGCCTTAGTGGATTTTCCATCAGTACATTTATACATATTGGGAGACGGAATTCTAAAATCACATTTAGAATCATTGGTTGAAGCGAACAATATCGGCAATAGGGTAACCTTCCTAGGGTTTGATAGTAATCCCTTTAAATATTTGAAGGCCGTAGACATATTCATGTTCGGGTCCAATCACGAAGGCTTCCCAAATGTACTTCTAGAGGCCATGGCCTGCGGTCTGCCCATTTTAACCACCAATTGTAAATCTGGCCCAGATGAGATTATGGAATTAAAAACTCCCAAAATGGATGATATCATGATTACGGACTATGGTATCCTTACCCCCGTAGGCGATTTGGATTTGATGAAAAAAGGGTTGAAATACTGTTTGGAACATCCAGAATATCTAGAACGCTGCCGTATTAGGGTAAAAGAGCGAATCCTAGATTTTAAAAGGGAACCTATTCTAGAAGCGTATACCCAACATATAGTATCCTAATTTTACAAATGTCCTCCACTACCCAACAAAAAGAAAAAATAAAGATTATCCGTACTGCTGCTGTGCCAGGTTCTCTTTATACCCTTTTAAAAGGGCAATTGGCCTATTTAAACCAGGAGTACGAAATAATAGGAGTATCCTCTGATGGCCCGCTATTACAGGAAACTTCAAAAAGGGAAGGTATTAGAACCATTGCAGTCCCCATTGAAAGGAATATAAGCCCTCTAAAGGATCTGCAAGGACTTTTTAAATTGTACAAAGTCCTTAAAGAGGAAAAACCCTATATGGTGCACAGCATTACTCCAAAAGCCGGTCTTTTATCCATGATGGCAGCCTACTTTGCCAGAGTACCAAAAAGGGTTCATATGTTCACAGGATTAATTTTCCCCACTCAAACCGGATTTAAAAAACAGCTATTATTATTTTTTGACAAACTCATTTGCAAATTTGCGACCCATGTATATCCAGAGGGGAACGGGGTCAAAAACGACTTGATCAACTTCGGGGTTACCAAAAAACCTCTTAACGTAATAGCCAATGGGAATGTAAATGGATTGAATCTAGACTATTTTTCACCTGATCATTACTCAGAAGAGGATACTTCTGCCCTAAAATCACAACTTAATCTTTCAAGCTCAGATTTTTTATGGGTTTATGTAGGTCGTTTGGTCAATGACAAAGGTGTAAACGAATTAATGGAGGCCTTTAATAGTTTGACCAAAAAATATAAGAATACCAAACTTATATTGGTAGGTTCAGACGACGGGGAAACAGATATATTACCGTTGGCTACACGCGAGATAATTCATGGCCATCCAGATATTGTGGCCATAGGCCAACAAAAGGATGTTAGGCCCTTTTTGGCATTGGCAGATGCTTTTGTTTTTCCCAGTTATAGGGAAGGTTTTCCAAATGTAGTCCTTGAGGCGGGTGCCATGGGCTTACCGGCGATAGTCACGGATATTAATGGGAGTAATGAAATTATTATTGATGGGGAGAATGGATTGATCATTCCCTCCAAAGATTCGTTGGCTCTACAAAAAGCTATGGAAAGATTTTTAACGGATTCCTCCCTAGTTAATTCCATGAGCCAAAAAGCACGTATTCTCATTGTTAATAGATATAACCGAGATCTTGTATGGGCGGCGCTTAGTGAAGAATACAAAAAAATAATTGCCCATTAAATATACCTTAGGGTTACATTTATTTGATCAACCCTTAACATTTATTTATTGAGTCTTTGTGCAAACATAATGATCTAACTTAGTATTTTTTGGTTTCTTTGTCCTATGAAAAGCAACATTATCGGCTACGGTTCCTTTTTCCATAAAACCGATCTTAAAAAGCTACCAGCCGTTTCCAATTCCTTTTTAAACGGGTACCAGCTTTTTTATGCTGGCAGGTATGCCCTAAAATACGTTTTTGATGCCCTTCTGGAAAACTATGATAGCGCCCATATCTGGTTACCACAGTATTATTGCCCCTTTGTTAAGGAGTGGTTGGAAACAGCATATTCCAACCTAAAATATTATGACATTGATCCGTTTGACCCCCATGCGCAAATAGACTATTCCACATTCAGCACCAAGGATATTGTATTGGCAAACAACTATTGGGGCCTTAAAAAAAATACTGTTCCCACCGGGGCGCGTCCCCTGATCGTGGAGGACCACTCCCATGGTTGGCTCAGCCCTGGATGTATAGAAAGTGAAGCGGACCTGTGTATTGCATCCTTACGGAAAACCGTGCCCCTTCCTTTAGGCGGTATCGCTTGGAAACCCGTAAGGAGCTCCCTTCAACTTTCGCTTCCCCAATTAAAAAGCCTGTCAAATACCCACGAAATGGAGGTAGCCTGGGAATTGGTCGATACCGCTATGACCTTAAAGGCCAACTGTACCACAGAAAAGGACAAGACCCAATTTTTGAAGGACTATGGAAAAGGCGAACAATTTTTACGCACTACGCAGGAAATCCTTCCCCTTAATCCAGATCATAAAAAAGTAATGGCCCAGGCACTATGTAAAGACTATAACGCCTATAAACTTAAAAATTGGGATACCATGCTGGCCTTGCTTAAAGGAAACGATGCTTTTAAAGTGCTTCCAAAAGCGCAAGGGATTCCCTTTGGACTCCTTTTGGCATTTAAAAAGGAAGATGATTTAAAACGTCTAAAACAACATTTAATCTCCAAAACCATTTATCCGGCGGAACTTTGGCCCAAAAACAATATTCACCAAGATTATAAGTTCTTATTGAACATACACATCGATTTCAGATACGGGAAAGCGGACATTGCGTATATCGCCTCCGCTATCAACGAATGGAACAACTAAGAAAGCAAATCCTTCTATGTACAAAAAATATTTTAAAAGACCCCTCGATTTTTTACTTTCCCTTTTTGGGTTACTTATTACCTCCCCTATTCTTATTTTGGCCATAATCGCGATTGCCATAAGCTTTAGGGAAAATCCATTTTTCACCCAAAAAAGACCGGGGAAACATGAGAAGATATTTTCCGTTCTTAAACTAAAGACCATGAACAGTAAAAAGGACAAGGATGGAAAATTGCTACCGGACAAATACAGACTTACGCCCTTTGGGATATTTATTAGAAAGACCTCTATTGATGAGCTACCACAATTGATCAACGTATTAAAAGGAGACATGAGCCTGATTGGCCCAAGGCCATTGCTGATCCGGTATCTACCCTATTATAGGGAAAATGAAAAGCCACGATTTCTAATCAGGCCGGGTATTACGGGGCTGGCCCAAATTTCCGGTAGAAATTACATGACCTGGGAAGAGCGTTTTGAAAAGGATATCGAATATATGCACAACATGAGCTTTAAACAGGATTTGTTCATCATTTGGAAAACCATTCAAAAGATATTCAACCCAGGTGAGATAGAAGTGGACCCCAATTCCAATCCGGCCATGTTGGCCATGGACCTTCAGAGAAAGGAATGGCCAGAGTTTAAACATGTTCAAAAATTGCAGTAGGAAACATCCTAGGGATATCCCTAATCACATGGGTTTAGTTTTTTGGAGTTACCTATGAACAATACAACCATTAAATAGAAACATATGAAAATCGTTTTCATTGTAATGCGGTTGGGAAAGGATGGCCTGGCCACCAATATTAGGGATCTTGCCCAAGGCATGGTGAAAAGGGGGCATGAGCTCCATATTATTACCAGTGGATTTAAAATTAAGGAGGCATCGGATAATTCGTTTTTTGACGAGCTCAAAAGTAGCTTTCAATCCTTGGGAATAGTAATTCATTACTTTAAGGAACCAAAGGGCAACCCCGTAAAAAAAGGAATAGCATCTTTGTCTGGCTTATTCAGGATTTCTTTACTGTTACGAAAAATTGATCCGGACGTAATCCATTGCCACTCCCCCAACCTAACCTTTATACCGTACCTTTTGGGAAGGAAGTATGTGTCCACCGTCCACGCCGATACAATACGGCCCAATATGCGGTACAAGCATCCTACCTTATTGATTGCGGTCAGCGAAGGTTCCAAGGAATTTACAAAAAGAGTCATGGGTTCACCTGAAAGCTCCATTAGAATGGTGTACCACGGCATTTCGGAGAGGTTCGCAGTACAGGAGGACAAAGCAAATCTGGAAAGACTTAAAACGGAGTTCAAAATCCCACAGGATAAATTCCTAATTGGTGTCGTGGGCAGAATTACGCCCCAAAAGGGTACGGATATTCTGGTTGAGGCCTTGGGCAAATTTTTGCCGGCAAAAATCCTGGACCAGGTGCACGTTATCATCGTAGGGGATTATCAATCCGAAAGCCAAAAAGTATGGCTGGATGCCATGCTACGCGAACATCAATTGTCAGATAAATTCAGTGTTCTTGGCTTTAGAGATCCCAAACCATTCTATCAACTGTTCGATGTTTTTGTCCTCCCTTCCCGATCAGATACCTTCGGCTTGGTGGCCGTGGAATCCATGATGAGCGGTTGTTGCACCATAAGGTCCAATGCCAACGGGGCCTATGACCAAATTGATCCCGGTGTTGATGGCCTAATCTTTGAAATGGACAATGCACAGGAGTTGGCACTACATCTAGAAAATGTATTTCTGGATGGGGCCTTCAGGTCCAAATTGGCGCAAAACGGAAAACAAAAGGCTTTGGCCAATTTTACAGTAGCGAAAATGGTTGACAACACGTTGGAGATTTATAAGGAACTGGAACGTATGTAGTAGACCTGGACTATAGAGTTAACCTATTTTCTCCCGATATTTAGGGAAAAAACCCTGCGCCACGTTGAGGGCATCCATTTTTGAGCTTCCAGCACTGTTTAGTTCACACAACTTCAAGTAAGCCTCTTGATCGATAATTTTTCTACCCGTGTAAAAGTGAATATCATCATCATAGGGAAAATACTTCTTTTTGTATAGGTACAGGTTATCCGTTTCGCTATTGGACAAACCCCCGCCTATCATATAATATTCCAAACCAACGCCCCTTGCCCACTCAATGGCATTTATTTTAAGGTACTCGTTGGGGCGCAATTTAAAATGGTCCGAGCTTGTGCCCCCTAAAAAAGAGTACATGGTGTCGTTGGAAATCAAAAATAGCTCACAGGAAATAGGCAAATCCCCTTCATATACCAAACCTACGGCACATTTTCCCGGGTTCTGCGCTGCAAAATTGGTGAAGTATTCCAAGGGATGATAGAATGAATCAATGGCATCCCTGCGGTCCATAGTCCCTATATACACATCATAAAAGGCCTTCACCTTTTCCAATGCAATATCCTTATAGTGGATTTCAAAGACCAGTCCTTCCTTTTTGGCCTTTCTAAACTGGTTTCTGGTATTTGATTTTAGGTTGGACCAAAAATTATCCCAATCCGCTATGTTACCCTTAACATTACGTAAGGTATGAACCTTGGTACCCGTATAACCTTCATAGTTATGCTTGAAATTAAATCGGATAAATTCAGAAACGACTTTGTTTTCCTTATACCAATTGTCTACCAATTTCCAAAAATCCTCAATAAGTTCCTGGCTCATCACGGTGTCAAAAAGAGGGCCGTTGTACCCCCAAGGGCTGGTCACGTCAAAATATCCGGTTTCCTTTCCATGCATTATAATTTTTCTTTGGATAAAAGGCATTACGGCCTTTAAAGCACCATTTATCTTATAGGTAAAGAAATTAAGTTCTTGATGGTCCAGATGATTGTTAAGTAACTCCAGGCTATAATAAGGATTCGTGTTATCAATAAGGGAAATAGAATGTTTATAATTGGATATAGCTTCTGGTGTAGTAAGGGAAATGGATTCTAATGTTGATTTAGACATAATTATACTAATTTCTCTAATTTAGTTTTGAACTATTTAAGATCGTTGTGAATTGGTTTTAACATACTGTCTCATTTCTTTTTATTCATACGTGAGGCAAGAGTTATCAATAATGATAAAATCCACTTTTTGTTGAGGCATACATTCATAATTTTAACCACCAAAGAAGGACTACCATGAATTGGTATCGTACTTTTAATTGGATACATTTTACGCTGCTCGAACGTATTTACAACGTTTATTATTTTATCACGGTCCTTTTCAAATCTCAAATATTTTAAAATCATAAAAAAGGCATAATAGTCCCGCTTTTGAACAAGATCGCCCATGGCAGTACTATCCACCATCAAATGGTATTTATTGGGATTTTGAATAAGGTCGTTAAATCCCAACAACATGGCGTATGTAGCATCTGCGAGGCGTAACTTATGGGCGGCGATGTTGTCACTGGTCCGCATAATGGAAACGGGGGACTGAAAATACCAATGGGCGTGTATTGGCAGGATCGCCATTCTTTGACTTGCAAGCACCAATTTATAGGTAAAGGAAACGTCGGCCATGATTAGGTCATCCATTTTTATGGCAAAGTCCCTTAAAAGTTCCCTTTTGGCAAAATACCACCAAACTTCAACTTTAGGAAGGGTATTTTCTCTTAAAAAAGAGGCCCCGGAGGCTATCTTAATTTCAGGTAAATCCAGTTTGGAAGGGATACGGTCTTCATTTGATATGGATGTTTCCCTGGATTCAAAACCTATAAAATCCAAATGATTACTCAATGCAAAATACAAAATTCCCGATAATGTATTGGGTACCAAATAATCATCGGCATCCAAACAATATACATATTCCCCTTTGGCAAGATCAAACAACCTGTTTCGCGTTGCGGCGTTCCCTTGGTTTTTTTGATTTTCCAGAACCATATTGGGCTTACCCGCAATAAAATCCTCGATTATTTCCCCACTACCGTCCGTACTCCCGTCATTCACCAATATCACCTCGTAATTTTCTTCAGAAATCCCTTGCTTTGAAACACTTTCCAGACAATTTATGATGTGTTTCTCAGCGTTATAAACAGGAATAAGTATACTTAAATGCATAGTTGGGGATATTGGAACTCAAAGTAAATTATAAATTTGAGGTCAAAATTAAGATAATGTTTTAAACAGGATAATAGTTGTGGGTTGAAAGGCGTTATTATTGCGTTAAGATCAACATATCAGAATAACAGACCATGCGAATTACCAAATTAGACGGGCTACGAGGAATTTTCAGTTTCATGATAATTTTTTATCACTATGACAAACGGGTTTTACCCGAGTTTATTTCTGAAAATTTCATAAAAAACGGAGCATGGATCTTTGTTGAATTTTTCTTTGTATTAAGCGGATATGTGATTTCCTATAACTACGATACTATAGCGGACAAAAAAGAATTCTGGGTCTATCTTAAGAAAAGGTTTATAAGATTGTATCCATTATTGGTATTTACGGTATTCCTATACTTTGTATTTGAGTTTCTGGGCAACGTTGTCATTGAAGGTTTTATAAATACTCCTGAGAGTGTACCCTCACTTCTTTTGGCTACACTTGACTCTTTGCTTTTTACAAACTCCACTCCCATTTTTGGAAATACCGATGGAGGTATGAACAGCCCAACGTGGTCCATTTCGGCAGAAATGATATCCTATATTGTTTTTGGTATAGCGACCGTTTATTTGTCCAAGAGAAACAAGACCTTGTTCTACTCCCTTCTTATCATCGTTTCGTTAGGGCTAATATTGAAATTTGAACCCCCGGTAAACTATTATTTTTTAAGGGCATTCGTATCTTTTAGTCTTGGGTATCTATTATTTAGAATTAGTAAAAAAGATATAGTCTTTAAAGATTGGACAGAGTATCTAATTCCAATCTCACTTGTTGCCGTATTGTACATGATTCACGACAACACTTGGGGATTAAGATTAATTAATGGAAATTTTACGATCAACCTTATATTTTTTATGTCCATATTAATTTTATTAAAAACCAATGGACAAATTACCCAACTATTGGATTCCAGGTTTGTTCAATTTCTGGGTAAGATTTCCTATTCCATGTACCTAAACCATTTGCTTTGGATTACCATCATTCCTAGATTTTTCTTTAGCATCCTAAAAGTAGAGCAGAACACAGCTACGGAAATTGGTGTCCTACTTTTCTGTTGTATATTCGTTATAGGTCTTTCCGCCTTAACGTATAAATACGTAGAGTTAAAAGGAAGTAAGTTTTTAAAATCAAAACTCCTATAAAGAGGCCATAAAGTTACTATAGTGAAAAACTAGGCCAACTAATTTTTCACTATTATCTTTTTTAACATATCGTTTCCTGCTGTAGAAATCTTCACCAAGTAGATTCCTGCCTCCAAATTTTCTGGAAAAAGTTCCATTTCATTATGCCCAACAAAGGTGGTAAAGGATTTTTGATATACCAAAGCGCCATTTAAGGAATACATGGATACAAAAGTTAAGGACTCAATGGAAGATACCAGTTGCACGGTAATTTTTTCATTCTTGAACACAGGATTGGGAATTAAGGTCACATCGTTTACGCTAAGCTTGGAGGTACCGATCGGTAGCCTACTCTTTAGTTGTACCAAATTTGAGGATGCTTGTCCAACCAATACCTCTATCGCGTTGACCAAGGGGTTCTCCGATGGGCCGTGCAGAAAGCCGACCTCCAACGAGCCACCGCTAACCGTAACGGGATAGCTCAGCATACCGCCCCTGCGGTGGCCGAACT
>NZ_VUOE01000003.1 GCF_008386635.1 Maribacter flavus
ACCCCTTACCATTCCGAACAGGGAAGTTAAGACCGTTTGCGCCGATGGTACTGCTATACCAAGTGGGAGAGTAGGTAGCCGCCTTCCTCAAAGCCCCCTTACATAACGTAAGGGGGCTTTTTTATTTTTGATATTCTACTTTTGGTTTTTTCTATATTTGAGAAAACAACCAAAGAGTCATGAAGTATATTTTCTTACCAATACTCATATTCATTTCGTGTCAAGAAGAACATTCCGTGTTCCCAAAAACACCAAACGTATTATTCATTCTTGTCGATGATTTAGGATTACATGATTTGAGTGGCACAGGAAGTACATTCTATGAAACTCCCAATGTAGATCAGATTGCCAAAGAAGGCATGGTTTTTACCCAAGGTTATGCCGCTAGTAGGGTATGTAGTCCTTCAAGAGCTAGCATTATGACAGGTAAATTTACTGCTAGACATGGTATCACGGACTGGATTGGAGCACGCTCTGGAACGGATTGGCGTGCCAATAAACGATACGATAAATTATTGCCGGCAAGTTACTTGCATGCTTTGCCCAAAAATGATGTTACCCTGGCTGAGGCATTTAAGGGTGCAGGTTATAAAACTTTTTTTGCCGGTAAGTGGCATTTAGGAAGTGAAGGTTCTTATCCAGAAAACCATGGTTTTGATATCAATGTGGGGGGATGGCACAAGGGTAGTCCTATGGGTGGATATTTTTCTCCATGGGAGAATCCTAAGTTGCCTAATAGAGCGGAAGGGGAAAATCTTTCCCTACGATTAGCCAAGGAAACATCGGACTTTATTAAAAAATACAAGGATAGTACCTTTTTTGCCTTTCTTTCCTTTTATGCCGTGCATGGACCCATTCAAACATCCCAGCAAAAATGGCAAAAATATCGTGACAAAGCGGATTCAATGGGTTTAGCTGAAAAGGGTTATGAAATGGAACGTATATTACCTATTAGAACTGTACAGGATAATCCAATTTATGCAGGGCTAGTAGAAGCCATGGATGATGCCGTAGGCATAGTGCTGAAGTCACTGAAGGAAGCGGGAATAGAAGACAATACTATAGTGGTGTTTACGTCGGATAATGGAGGAGTGGCTTCTGGGGATTCTTTCTCAACTTCGAACTTACCACTCCGTGGCGGAAAGGGATATCAATGGGAAGGTGGTATACGGGAGCCCTATTTTATCAAAGTACCTTGGTTGAAAAACGGTGGAAGTACCAGTGATTATCCTGTTACAGGAACTGATTTTTATCCGACCCTATTGGACTTGGCAGGTATTGGCCTGAGACCGGGACAGCATGTGGATGGTGTTAGCCTTAAACCTATTTTGGTAGGGGAAAAATTGGAAAAACAACGTCCTTTGTATTGGCACTATCCACATTATGGGAATCAGGGTGGTAATCCTTCATCAATTATAAGGGAAGGCAAATGGAAACTTATTCATTACTGGGAAGACGATTCCGATGAGCTTTATGATGTTTCTATAGACATCGGGGAACAAAAAAACTTGATAGGGCAACAACCGGAAACTGCTAAGAGACTAAGACGTAAATTACTTCAATGGTTGTACGATGTAGGTGCAAATGTACCAGAACCCGATCCCAAATATGATTCTTTATTATCGGCACAAAGACAACACATGATTATCGAAGAAAAATGGCCAGAATTGGAAGCCCAACGCTTGCAAATGTTTTCCCTAGATTTTGAGCCAAACGTTGATTGGTGGGGAAGTAGGACAACCAAGGATTAACCATTGATTTTTATGAAATATTAAAATCATTCGTTTGTACTGTTTTCGGATCGAACATAATAAATCCGGAATAGGATAAATATAAGATTAAAGGTTGTCCAGTAGCTTTACCTTTTAAATAGAACTTCATTGTAATTGTGCGTTGCCAAATATTCATTTTTCAACAATGAGAGATATTCAATAATATCCTTCCTATATTCGAAATCTTCCATAAGGCAATCCTTATCATTGGCATCGTATACTTCGATTCCTATATACCAGTTCCCTTTCCTTGTTTCATATAACGTATCCATGACAGGGTCAATTTCGGCACTATGCAAGACCCCGTCAATTGCCAATGGTACTAAGTTGACAGTTTTTGTTGGTATTTCTACTTCATAAAATGAAAATAAAAATTCCTTATCATCAATGGTAAATGGAACATCGAGCCAAACATCTACATCATTTAAAGAATATTTAATAATGATATAATTGTAAAATTCATTCGCCTGCTTAGGGTCTTCAAAAATGTACATTTGTCGCCTTGGAAGCTGTCTTTTAAACTTTTTGCCTTTGGAAATTGTGTAGTCCCGTATAGAGGGAGCTATTCTTATTGGGATACAAGAGGTGAATATAAGCAAGGACATAACTACTAAATATTTTGACATTTGCACTCTTAAAAGACTGTTTCTTTATTGGCTATTTTATGAAGGCCGTAAAACCTATAATTTTTTGAATCAAAAATTGAGCCAAGTAGAACACAAAAAAACCGTCTCATTTCCAGAACGAGACGGTTTGCTATTTTGTTAAGGGTTCTTAAACCCTTGGCAAATCACCCTCGCCCTTTAATGGTAATGCAGATTCACCCATCAAATACTTATCAATGTGGTGCGCTGCCTGTCTACCTTCCGAAATGGCCCAAACAATAAGGGATTGGCCCCTTCGCTGGTCTCCAGCTACAAAAATACCCGGAACATTCGTCTTATAGTTAAGTTCTGAAGCCTTTATGTTGGTCCTATTATCCATTTCCAAACCTAGTTGTTCAGCAATGGTATTCTCAGAGCCTGTAAAACCTAGAGCCAAAAGAGCTAGTTCACATTTCCACTCTTTCTCGGTGCCTTCCACTTCCTTTAACTGTGGTCTTTGACCGGGTACGGTTACCCATTCCACTTCAGAGGTTATCAACCCTTTTAGGTTGCCTTTTTCATCGCCTATAAACTTTTTGGTCGAAATACTAAAAAAACGCTCGGCCCCTTCCTTATGGGAGGAACTGGTCCTCAATCGCATTGGCCAGAATGGCCAAGGTTGGTCCTTGGGTCTATCGGGTGTGCCCATGGGCATAATCTCGAAATTGGAAACCGATTTGGCCCCCTGCCTAAACGAGGTCCCAATACAGTCGGAACCAGTGTCCCCACCACCAATAACGACGACATCCTTATCCGTTGCCAAAATCTCTTCACCCAAATCCTTGATGCCATCAACACGTCTGTTGTTTTGTCCCAAGAAGTCCATGGCCTGCACTACACCTTTTAAATCGGCTCCTTCAATGGGTAACTTTCTTCTTACGGTTGCGCCACCTGTTAGCACAATAGCGTCAAAATCATTTTTTAGGGCATCGGCCTTAATATCCTTACCAACATGCACACCACATTTGAATTCGATTCCCTCTTCTTTCAATAACTCCAATCTTCGGTCTATTACATGCTTTTCCATTTTGAAATCTGGGATGCCATATCTCAGCAAACCACCCGGTTTTTCATCCCTTTCAAAAACAGTTACCTGATGACCTGCCCTGTTCAATTGCTGTGCAGCAGCCAAACCTGCGGGTCCGGAACCTACAACGGCCACTTTTTTACCTGTTCGCTCCAAAGGAGGCTTTGCTGTAATCCATCCTTTTTTAAATGCGGTCTCAGCAATGTTTTTTTCAATATTTTCAATGGTTACCGGATCTTCATTGATACCCAAAACGCATGCTTCTTCACAAGGTGCCGGGCACAATCTACCGGTAAACTCTGGGAAATTATTGGTGGAGTGTAGTATTTCACTCGCCTTTTCCCACTTACCACGATAAACTGCATCATTAAAATCTGGTATCAAATTTCCCAAAGGGCAACCGCTATGGCAAAACGGGATTCCACAATCCATACATCTGGCACCTTGGTCCTTAACATCTTTTTCCTCCATAGGCAGCGTAAACTCCCTATAGTTTTTTATACGCTCCTCCACAGGAGCATATGATTCTACCTTTCTATCGATTTCCAAAAATCCTGTTATCTTCCCCATTTCCCGATTTTATATTGTTTGTAAATTTTCTTTCTCCAAGCGGATCAATGCCTGTCTATATTCCTCTGGGAAGACCTTGATGAATTTAGGTAGATAAGCTTCCCAATTTTCCAAAATACGTTGGGCCAATGGACTCATTGTTGAGTTATAGTGGCTTGTAATCAAATCCTTCAATTGTTTGATGTCCTGGTCTTCTTCTACTTTTAAAAGATTGAGACCTTCACCGCTACATCTGTTTCTAAATGTCTTTTTCTCGTCGAGTACGTATGCAATCCCGCCACTCATACCGGCACCAAAGTTTCTTCCAACTTCTCCCAAAATAACGGCAACTCCGCCGGTCATGTACTCACAACCATGGTCACCAATACCTTCCACAACAGCCTTTGCGCCGGAATTTCTAACGCAGAAACGCTCGCCCGCCTTACCATTGATATAGGCCCTACCGGCAGTAGCACCATAAAGGGTCACATTCCCTGTGATGACATTTTCTTCCGGAACAATAGTAGAGCCTTCCGGAACCCGTACTACCAACTTCGCACCCGAAAGACCTTTTCCTAGATAATCGTTGGTATTGCCATTGACGATCATGGTCAAACCTCTGGTGGCAAAGGCGCCAAAACTTTGACCTGCAGAACCTGTGAAGTTAAGCTTCAAGGTGTTGATCGGTAAACCTTCCGCACCATAAGTTTTGGATATTTCATTGCTAATGATTGCACCTACGGCCCTGTCCGTATTGCTAATAGGGTAATCCAAGGTCAATTTTTCCTTTCGGAACAAGGACGGATTTGCTTTTTCTATGATGTCGAACTCGATGGAATCGAATACATCGTGCTTTTGTTTTTCCGTATTGTAGAATTTGGTTCCCTTTGGTACATCGACCTGATGCAATATTGGTGTCAGATCGATGCCATTGGCTTTGTAATGATCTATGGCCTTTTTTCGGTCTAGCTTATGCACCTGACCTACCATTTCGTTGATGGTCCTAAAGCCAAGCTGCGCCATAATTTCCCTTAGTTCTTGGGCTATGAAATACATGTAGTTGACCACATGTTCCGGCTTTCCTTCGAACTTTTTACGCAGTTCCGGATTCTGTGTTGCGATACCAACCGGGCAGGTATTCAAATGGCAAACGCGCATCATGATACAACCCGATGCGACCAAAGGTGCGGTGGCAAAGCCAAATTCCTCCGCCCCCAACAAACAGGCTACGGCAACATCGCGGCCCGTTTTCAACTGTCCGTCACATTCCAAAACAATTCTGTTCCTTAGGTCGTTGAGTACCAATGTCTGTTGTGCCTCGGCAATACCAAGCTCCCATGGCAACCCGGCATGTTTCAAGGAGGTGAGGGGAGAGGCTCCCGTACCACCATCGAAACCGGATACCAAAATCACATCGGCTTTGGCTTTTGCAACCCCGGCTGCGACCGTTCCAACACCTACTTCCGATACAAGTTTTACGTTGATCCTGGCCTTCCTGTTGGCCGATTTCAAATCATATATCAGCTGCGATAAATCCTCAATGGAGTAAATGTCGTGGTGCGGTGGTGGCGAGATCAGCCCTACATACGGTGTGGAATTTCGAGTTTTGGCAATGGCGGGATTTACTTTGGGTCCCGGCAATTGTCCGCCTTCCCCTGGTTTGGCCCCCTGGGCCATTTTAATCTGGATTTCCTTGGCGTTGGTGAGATAGTTGGATGTTACCCCAAATCTTCCCGAAGCAACCTGCTTTATGGCACTGTTACGCCAATCCCCGGTGGCATTTTTGTAAAATCGCTCCTCATCTTCACCTCCTTCACCGGAGTTACTTTTACCTCCAATTCGGTTCATCGCAATGGCCAAATTCTCATGGGCTTCCTTGCTTATGGAGCCGTAGGACATCGCCCCAGTCTTAAATCTTTTTACGATTTCCGTCCATGGTTCAACCTCGTCCAAAGGAATTGGGTCATAGTTTGAAAACTCGAAAAGTCCCCTGATGGTCATCAAGTTTTTGGCCTGCTCGTTCACCATTTGTGAGAACTCCTTATACGTTTCAGGTTCGTTGTTTCTTACGGATTTTTGGAGTTTGGCGATTGTCAAAGGATTGAACATGTGTTTTTCGCCATTTCTTCTCCATCTGTATTCGCCTCCAATTTCCAGGTCCAAATTGGCATCGACCTCCTTGGTGGAGAATGCCTTCTGATGGCGTTTTGCTACCTCTTTCTCTATTTGGTAAAGGCCGATTCCCTGAATCCTTGTAGGCGTATTGGGGAAATATTTATCGACCACTTTTGTATTGATACCTATACACTCGAACAGTTGGGAACCACGGTAGGAGTTCAAGGTAGAGATGCCTATTTTGTTCATGACCTTTAAGATACCTTTCCCAATGGCCTTATTGTAATTCTTAATGGCCTCTTCAAAGGTAAATTCATGGATATCCTGTTCCTCGATTTGTTCCCCGATGATTTCGTTTACCAAGTATGGATTGATGGCACTTGCCCCAAACCCGAACAACAAAGCAAAGTGATGTACTTCCCTTGGTTCCGCTGATTCTATTATGATGCTAAGTTTTGAACGTTTGCCCAGTTTTTGTAGTCCGCTATTTATATAGGAACAAGCTAATAACGCCGGTATGGGTGCGTTCTCCTTGTTCACATTTCTATCGGATAAAATAATAATATTCGCCCCCTCGTCCGCAGCTTGCGAGGCTTGCGTCAATATGGACTGTAAGGCATCTTCCAAGCCATTATGTCCCTTTTCCACTGGATATAGCATGGAAATGGAAACCACCTTGTAATCCGGACTGGCGTCATAATTCTTGATCTTGTCCAAATCCTCTTTGGAAATTACCGGGTTCTGGATCTTTAACTTCCTGCAATGCAGTTCCGAAAATTCAAAGATATTATGGTCACTGCCTAAGGTTAGACTTATATCAGTAATCAGCTCTTCACGAATACCATCCAAAGGCGGATTGGTTACCTGGGCAAATAGCTGCTGAAAATAATTGTAGATAAGTTGTGGCCTTTCTGACAACACGGCAATGGGCGTATCGGAACCCATGGACCCAATTGGTTCCTTACCTGTTTTTCCCATGGGAAGTATAATGGTGTTGATATCTTCCAAAGTGTATCCAAAAACAGATTTTCTCTTTTCCAAAGAAGCTTCTCCCAAGAACAATGGGCAATCATTATAAGGTATATCCTTTAAATGGACCAGATTTTTGTCCAACCATTTTTTGTACGGATGTTTTTTGGCTATCTCCTCTTTGATTTCCTCGTCATTTACGATACGACCTTCCTCCATGTTCACCAAGAACATTTTTCCGGGCTCCAAACGGCCATGGAATTCCACATTTTCAGGTGCGATTTCAACGACGCCCGTTTCGGAAGACATCACCACATAATCGTCCTTTGTAACGGAGTATCTGGAAGGTCTAAGCCCATTTCTGTCAAGCAATGCACCAATGTAGTTTCCATCCGTAAAGGGTATGGAGGCAGGGCCGTCCCATGGTTCCATCATACAGGAATGGTATTCGTAGAAGGCCTTTTTCGCTTCGGACATTTCCGTATTTTTTTCCCAAGCTTCGGGAACCAAAATCATCATGACCTCTGGTAATGAGCGTCCTGTCATGAGCAATAACTCAACGACCATATCCATAGTGGCGGAGTCCGATTTGCCCGGTAAAACGATAGGAAGTATGTTTTTAATTTCATCGCCAAACATTTCACTTTCCAGTAGCTCTTGTCTGGAGAACATCCTTGAAACGTTTCCTCTCAAGGTGTTTATCTCTCCATTGTGGCACATATACCTAAATGGTTGTGCCAAATCCCATGTTGGGAATGTGTTGGTAGAAAAGCGTTGGTGTACCAAGGCCAATCTTGTCACGACCCTTGGGTCCATGAGATCGGAATAATAAAGACTGATGTCCATGGGCATCAGAAGCCCCTTAAATATTATAATCTTGGTAGATAGGCTGGGTACGTAGAAAAACTTACTTTCGGAAAGTTTTGATTTTATAATGGCGTGTTCAGTGACCTTTCTGGCTATGAACAATTTCAAATTGAAATTGAAGTAGGATTGTTCCTTTTTCTCCTTTGCTATGAAAACTTGTTTTACAAAAGGTTCGGTTTCGGCAGCAATTCTTCCGGGTACGGAACGGTTTACCGGAACGTTTCTCCAGCCTAGTAATTTAAGCCCTTGTTTCTTTATGTTTTCCTCGAATACTTGAATGCAATACTCCCGTTGATTCTGTTTTTGTGGGAAAAACACGTTGCCAACAGCATACTCACCTTGTTCTGGAAGTTCAAAAGTGCAAACCTCCTTGAAGAAGACATGGGGTATATCTATCAATATACCTGCACCATCCCCTGTTTTGCCATCTGCACTTACAGCACCTCTATGCTCCAGCCGTTCCAGAATTTCAAGTGCCTTATGAATAATATCATTGGATTTTTTTCCTTTAAGGCTACAAATAAAACCGGCACCACAGTTATCGTGCTCAAATTCTGGTAGATAAAGTCCTTGCTTCTTCAATCTCATAATTTATCGTATTTCTTCAAAAATATTATTTTATTTAAATTATAATCAGTGATTAAAGGGTAATCAAGTAAAATATTTAACGTTTTTAAATAAAGCTTAAAATATCTTTAAATCATAATTTTTGAGTAGGTCAAATTATCATATTGATAAATGTATGATAATATTAAGTAAGCCCATTGACTATATTGGGGGTCGTGGTATTGAAATGAAGGTATATCACAATTTAACCCCTACTTATGTTATGGGTAACAGGTATGGGATTTGTTTTTTATTGCTTGCACCCTAATTTCTATAGGGTGTTACTAACTTAAAAAAGGTTTATTTTAAGATGGACCGTGAAATAACGATTTTTTGGATCTCAGATGTGCCCTCATAAATTTGTGTAATTTTGGCGTCTCGCATTAGTCTCTCCACATGATAATCCTTAACAAATCCATTTCCTCCGTGAATCTGTACGGCTTCAACGGTGGTCTCCATGGCTACCTGTGAGGCATATAATTTGGCCATGGCACCCGAAAGGTCATAGTTCGCTCCATTGTCTTTTTCCTTTGCTGCTTGATAAACCAACAATCTTGCCGCTTGTATTTGGGTATGCATATCCGCAAGTTTAAAGGCTATGGCCTGATGATTGCTGATCTCTGTTCCAAACGCCTTTCTTTCCTGTGAATATTTCAAGGCTAATTCATACGCACCTGCGGCAATGCCCAAAGCTTGGGCGGCAATTCCTATTCTTCCTCCTGCTAAGGTTTTCATGGCGAATTTAAATCCAAATCCGTCCTCACCGATCCTGTTTTCCTTTGGCACCTTTACATCATTAAATAGTAAGGAATGGGTATCGCTACCACGGATACCCAATTTGTTTTCCTTGGGGCCAATTTCAAAACCTTCCATTCCCTTTTCTACAATGAGCGCATTGATTCCCCGATGCTTTTTATCCTTATCCGTTTGGGCGATGACCAAATATACGCCTGCCGTTCCACCGTTGGTGATCCAATTCTTGGTACCGTTCAAAAGATAATGGTCTCCTTTGTCAATCGCAGTGGTTTTCTGGGATGTGGCGTCACTGCCCGCCTCGGGTTCGGATAAACAGAACGCCCCAATGATTTCCCCCGTTGCCAGTTTATGCAGATATTTTTCCTTTTGTTCCTCGGTCCCATAGGTTTCAAGACCCCAACAGACCAATGAATTGTTTACAGATACGATTACAGAGGAGGAGGCGTCAACTTTGGATAGTTCCTCCATCACCAGTACATAAGAGAGGGTATCCAATCCGCTCCCACCGTATTTTGGATCCACCATCATTCCCAAAAAACCCAGTTCCCCCATTTTTCTTACTTCCTCTTTTGGAAACTTCTGCTGCTCATCCCTTTCAATTACTCCCTGGAGCAATTCGTTTTGTGCAAAATCGCGTGCCGCTTGTTTGATCAGTTCCTGTTCTTCGGTAAGTTTAAAATCCATCGTGCTTTTTTAAAAAGGTATATCAACAAATATAAGCCTATACCATTTAATTATTTAATCTGATATTGAATCAGTTCAATTCTATGTTACGATATCTACCGACTTAATTCTACCGAGAGACATAATTTTGTTAAAAAATGCGATGTAATGGATTGACTTTCAAACGCCTTTAGGATAATCTATTTTTGGCTATGGTAGGATTGACAATTTTGGATATCTTTAGGGAATTTCAAAATTTATAATTCAGACTTATATTTGATACCTTACATAGGAGGAAACTAAAAACCAACAGCGCATGGAAACCATTATTATCATTGTTTTTTTAGCGGGATATCTCGCGATTACCCTGGAACATAATTTAAAAATCGATAAGCTGATTCCAGCTTTGGCCATGATGGCCATATTGTGGGCGCTCATCGCCTTGAACCATATGCCCGTTTTTGAAGTGAATGCGGAGCTAAGGGAATTGGAGCCGACACACTTGGATGAGATTTTGCTCCACCATTTAGGCAAGACGGCGGAAATTTTAGTTTTTCTTTTAGGAGCCATGACCATTGTTGAGATTATCGATTATTTTGACGGTTTTGCCACCATCAAAGGATACATTAGGACTAGGAGCAAAAGAAGGTTATTATGGTTGTTTTCTATTTTGGCCTTTATTCTATCTGCCATCATTGATAACCTTACCGCAACGATTGTACTGATTACCATTTTGCAAAAGGTCATCAACGATAGGAATACCAGACTTTGGTTTGCGGGTATGATAATCATCGCCGCCAATGCAGGGGGTGCGTGGTCCCCAATAGGTGATGTAACAACCACAATGTTATGGATAGCCAACAAGGTATCTGCTGGGCAGTTGGTAATACATGTATTGATTCCTTCAATAATTTGTATGGTAGTCCCCACACTTATCGCGGGAACAAATAGTGCTTTTAAAGGAAATATAGAAGGTAGTTTTGAAGAAGAGACGCCAAAATCCAAGTATGGTTCTACAATGTTGTATTTAGGTCTTGGAGCCATAGTTTTTGTACCCTTTTTCAAGACTATTACACATCTACCGCCATACGTTGGTATGATGCTTTCCTTGGCCGTGGTTGCGACGTTCGCAGAGATTTATAGTAACAAAAAGTTTAGTATTACTTCTTTAGATGGGGAACACAGCGATACACAAGGACACCATAGCCCCGTGCATCACTCCTTATCAAAAATAGAATTGCCCAGTATTTTATTCTTCTTGGGAATCCTTTTGGCCGTTGCCGCCTTGGAATCCCTGGGAATGCTTTTCCATTATGCCGAAAGTTTGAATCAGGCGATTCCCAATACGGATATCGTGGTGATGTTGTTTGGTGTAGGATCTGCAGTAATTGATAATGTGCCTTTGGTTGCCGCTAGTATGGGAATGTTCGGGGAATCTATGGATAATCCTCTTTGGCATTTTATCGCATATTCTGCCGGTACAGGCGGAAGTATGTTAATAATTGGTTCTGCGGCAGGGGTTGTTGCTATGGGCATGGAAAAAATCGACTTTTTCTGGTATTTGAAAAAAATAGCATGGCTTGCTTTTGTTGGATTTATCGCAGGTGCCGGAGTGTTCATTTTATTAAGAGATTTTGTCCTGCACGGATAATTTAATCTGCAATTCACCGTTATAATGGCAAATTTCATTTATAGAATACTATGTTGTTAATACAAGATTTGTCACAAGATCCGGCTATGGGCGAAGTGATTTCCGAAGAGAAAACACTTTCCGTAATGGACTTGGTTTTTAATGGCGGTACGGGTAGCGTCGTTATCATTACCGTATTGTTTTTGATGTTGGGCGTGGCCCTTTACATTTACTTTGAACGGCTTTTGGCCGTCAATGCCGCTTCCAAAATCGATAAGAATTTCATGAACCAAATACGGGATCATGTCACTTCCGGAAAATTGGAGGCTGCCAAAATTCTATGCGCCCAAACAGATTCTCCTGTGGCTAGATTGACCGAAAAAGGTATTTCCAGAATTGGAAAACCATTGGACGATATCAACACCGCAATTGAAAATGCGGGGACCCTTGAAGTTTATAAATTGGAAAAGAACGTGAGCGTTCTTGCTACCGTTGCCGGGGCGGCACCCATGATCGGATTCTTGGGAACTGTAATCGGTATGATCTTGGCTTTCCATGAAATGGCCAGTAGTGGTGGTCAAGCGGAAATGGGCTCTTTGGCTTCCGGTATCTACACCGCAATGACTACAACGGTTGCGGGTCTAATCGTGGGTATCATCGCCTATATGGGGTATAACCATTTGGTGAACAGAACGGATAAGGTTGTCCATAAAATGGAGGCCAATGCCGTAGAGTTTCTGGATCTTTTGAACGAACCACTTTAATATTTCAATATGAAATTAAAAGGAAGGAATAAAGTTAGTCCAGACTTTAGCATGTCGTCCATGACGGACATCGTATTTTTATTATTGATTTTCTTCATGTTAACGGCCAATTCACCAAATGCACTGGATTTATTGTTGCCAAAGGCAAAAGGAAAGTCCACCAATACACAAAATGTATCCGTGAGTATTGATAAGAACTTACAGTACTTTGTGAACAACCAGAGAATTAACGGAGAGTACATTGAAATTGAATTAAAAAAAGCACTGGAAGGCCAAGAAAAGCCTACGATTATCCTAAGGGCAGAAGAGAGCGTTGCCATAAAAGAGGCGGTAAACGTAATGGATATTGCCAATAGGAATAATTACAAGGTCATTTTGGCGGTGCGGCCTAACTAATGGCATTTTTAGACACGAGACACAAGAAAAAATCCCTAACACTAACGACCTTGCTTTTGAGCATTCTGTTGTTGGTGCTCTTCTATATTGGTCTGACCTATATGGATCCACCGATTGAAAACGGAATATCCGTGAATTTTGGCACGACCGATTTTGGTAGCGGAAGGGTACAACCTAAGGAGCGCGTACGTTCGGAACCTTTGGAAACTCCTCCGGTAGAACCTACAAAACAAGAAGTATCGGAAGCTATTGAAAAGGTTCCGGAAAAAGTGCAGGAAGAACAGGTCAAGGAGGCACCATCAGAAAAAGTGCTTACCCAAGAGGATGAGGAATCTATCAGGATAAAGCAGGCCCAAGAGGCCAAGAGAAAGGCAGATGCCGCTGCAGCGGAACAAAAACGAAAGGCCGAGGCCGCCGAACAAAAAGCAAAGGCCGAAGCGGAACGAATTGCACAACAAAAACGGGAAGCCGAAGAACAAGCCAGGCAGGAACAGGAGGCCAAAAAACGTAAGTTGGACGAACTTATGGGCGGACTAAATAAATCTGACGGAACGGCTTCCGGGAGTGAGGGCGATGACAACAGGGCCGGTGATAAAGGCAGCCCAGATGGAGACCCTTATGCAACTAGTTACTATGGGAGTCCGGGTTCCGGTAGTGGAACTGGAGGTTACGGCCTTAATGGACGCTCTTTGGTGGATAAGGGAAAAGTACCCCAAGATTGTAACGAATCCGGACGGGTTGTGGTCAAAATTGTGGTTGATAGGAGCGGTAAGGTAATTTCCGCAACGCCAGGTGTACGAGGTACCACCAATAATAACCCATGTCTGTTGGAACCCGCTAGAAAAACGGCCTTTATGCACAAATGGAACCTTGATTCCAATGCACCAAGTCAACAGATCGGATTTGTAGTAGTGAACTTTAAACTAGGGGAGTGACCTATCAGCAGACCTTGGATTGGATGTTCGCACAACTTCCAATGTACCAGCAAAAGGGCAAGATTGCGTTCAACACAAAATTGGATGGTATCCTAGAATTTTCAGAATATCTAGGGAATCCACACAAAACCTTTAAAAGTATCCATGTAGCGGGAACCAATGGTAAAGGGTCGAGCAGCCATATGCTCGCGTCCATTCTACAGGAAGCAGGATACAAGGTGGGTCTTTATACATCGCCCCATCTTAAGGATTTCAGAGAACGTATCAGGATCAATGGAAAACCGGTCAAAAAAGGCTTCGTAACAAAATTTATTTCGGAAAATCGGAATTTTTTTGATAACCGACACCTATCCTTTTTTGAGATGACTGTAGGTATGGCATTTCGGTATTTTTCGGAACAACAGGTGGATATTGCCGTGGTTGAAGTAGGACTGGGAGGAAGATTGGACTCTACAAATATCATCACACCTGAAATTTCCTTGATAACGAATATTGGCTTTGACCATATGGACATGCTAGGGGATACCCTTCCTAAAATCGCTTTTGAGAAAGCAGGAATCATCAAGACAAATGTTCCTGTCGTCGTAAGTGAATATCACGATGAAACCGCACCTGTGTTTATGGAAATAGCTAAAGAAAGGAATGCTAAATTGATATTTGCGGAAAAGGAAATTTCTGAAACATACCAGACATCGTTAAAAGGAAAATATCAAACTAAGAACATCAAAGGTGTTTTGGCTGTCATTGCGGCGTTGCCAAGTTTTAACGTTCAAAAGGAAAATATTGCGAAAGGATTACACAAGGTTATCGAAAATACGGGCCTGATGGGTCGCTGGCAACAATTGGGACAAGTGCCAAAGATTATTTGCGATACGGCACATAACAAGGAAGGATTGCAGTTGGTATTGGATCAGCTAAAGGAAGAGGTTTATGCTACATTGCACATAGTCCTAGGTTTTGTAAAAGAAAAGGATTTAAATTCGATACTGCCCATGTTCCCAGTCCATGCCGTCTATTACTTTTGCCAACCGAATATTTCCAGAGGTCTCCCTGCCAATTTACTAAAGGAAATGGCCGAAGACTATAATTTGCATGGGACTGTTTTTGATACCGTTTCAAAAGCATATACTGCTGCAAAACAAGCTGCTACAAAATCCGATTTCATTTTTGTGGGAGGCAGTACTTTTGTGGTGGCAGAAGTTATTTAAATTTTTTATTTTTTTCTTTTGGAGTAAATAAAACTATTCTATATTTGCACTCCTTTTAGGGCTCTTAGCTCAGCTGGTTCAGAGCACCTGCCTTACAAGCAGGGGGTCACTGGTTCGAATCCAGTAGGGCCCACTAGTAAAATCAAGCCTTCACAGATGTGGAGGCTTTTTTATTTTCGGTTTATAAACTATTTATAAACATATATTTTTCTTTCCAATTTTCTTTACAAGCTGATATTTAGGTAGTTATATATTATTTTTAAATTTCCCTATAATATTGAAAAATCTGGGAATAATTTCTAGTATGAATTTCCCCACATCCCGAATAAATGGTGACACGTCCAATTAAATAGGAGGTATATTTTTTAATTTATTACATTAGGGACATGCAAGTAGTTTGTTTACAAGAGGATGCATTCTATGCTTTATTCGATAAGGTGATTGAGCATATCGAATCCAAACGTCAGGATAAACCTGAAAAGTGGATTGATGGCGAAATGGCCATGAAAGAATTGGGCATTAAATCGACTACTACTTTACAAAAACTTCGAAATGAAGGAAAAATTCGATACTCCCAACCTCAGAAGAAAATAATTCTATACGACCGGGATTCAATTAATGCCTACCTCGAGAAACATGCAAGAGAAACCTTTTAAGTATGGATAAACAAATCAAAATATCTGAGGAGTATAAGAAAGGCTTTAATCTTGGTTATAGCATGGCCAGAGAACTAGATTTGAAATCACCGATTTTTGAATCAGGTGCACCTATACCAAACTCACTTATTCCGCATCATGACGGCGTGGTTCAATATTTATATGAGCAAAATCTAATTAAAGAGTTGAGTGCTTCTAATTCAGTCTCAACAAGAAAAATGCATTCCAAAGAAAATGAATCAAATAAGGGTATGTCCCTTTAAGACAAAATTTAAATTTTCATTCTTTACTGCATTCCTTTAATATAATCTATTCTTAATTGAATTGATATTGGTTCAAATGGTTTAATGTTATTTTTGAAAGGTTTTCTTTTTTACCAATTAATGAAATAATGCACTCGCAGTATATTGTAATTCAATAACTTAAAATCAACATTAACCTTCTTCTAATATTACAGATTTGTTTTTTGAACTTCATTAAACATATTGGATATCAGTATGAAAATCATTTATAAATCCGAGAAACACTAATTGTACACCAGTAACAACAAAATTAATTTGTAATTTCAATTTATTAGTTTATTTTTGTACGCTAATAACAATAAAATAAATGAAACTATCAAAGTTGGCAAGAATAGTTTCTGGATTAAACCAGAAAAGACACCCGCAAGGGACTGTCTATTATTTGCAAGCTAGGGATTTTATGCAGGATGATATGTTGGATAAAAATTTAAAGCCTACGATACTTGATTATCCAAAATTAGAATCTCACTATTTGTCAAAAGGGGATGTGCTAGTTTTAGCAAAGGGTCACCATGGATTTAATGCGTTCCTTTATCATGAAGAAAAGTCGCCTGCGGTAGCTTCGTCAATTTTTCTAGTTTTAAGGCATGTGGCCAAGAAGGTCCTTCCAGAATATTTAGTATGGTTTATCAATTTGGAATCCACACAACTACAGTTGATAAATTCCGGAAGAGGAAGTGCCTTGCCTGCAATTAACAAAGGTATTTTGGCCGATTTAGAGGTTCCTGTTCCAGATTTGCAAGTTCAAAGTGACATTGTAACATTGAGCAGGCTTAAAGCTGAGGAGACTAGGTTGGCTAATAAATTAGATCTATTGAAATTAAGAGAGTTAGAAATAAAGTTAAAAGAGAGAATTCAATAAATAATCATGAAAAGTAAAGTAAAAACAAAAGATATCAATTCTGTAGTTTGGAACGCTTGTGACACATTTAGGGGTGTAATCGATCCAAGTCAATACAAAGATTACATTTTGGTTATGCTGTTCCTTAAATATGTTTCAGATGTTTATTCTGAAAAGCATGAAGATTACCTAAAAAAATACAATGGAGATAAGGAGCGGGCGGATAGAGCTATGCAGCTCGAACGTTTTGTGGTGCCCTCCAATAGTCATTTTAATTTTCTCTACGATAGTCGAAACGAGGACAATATTGGTGAATTAATTGATATCGGTTTGGCGGATTTGGAGGAATCCAATAGGGAAAAATTGACCAGTGCGGATGGAGCAGGAATTTTTAGAAACATAAGTTTCAATAGCAGCAATCTGGGCGATAAAAAGGAAAAGAATGCACGTCTTAAAAACCTTCTTCAGGACTTCGTTAAGCTAGACTTAACCCCATCGCACCTTGAAGGAAAAGATATTATTGGCGATGCCTATGAATTTCTGATTGCAAATTTTGCCAGTGATGCAGGAAAAAAGGCGGGTGAATTTTACACGCCGGCCGGTGTTTCAACGCTTTTGGCCGAATTGACCAAATCAAAATCTGGAGCTCGTATTTATGACCCAACTTGTGGTTCCGCCTCATTGCTTATCAAAGCGGCTCAAGAGGCAGAGGACAACAATTTTTCATTGTACGGGCAAGAGGCTAATGGCAGCACATGGGCCCTTGCTGTAATGAATATGTTCCTGCACGGCTTCGATAATGCTTCCATTCGATGGGGGGACACTCTTCGTAACCCAAAACACATTGAAGGGGATGCACTTATGAAATTTGATACGGTAGTTGCCAACCCTCCTTTTTCTTTAGATAAATGGGGCCAAGATGAATTGGAAGATGATAAGTTCAGTCGGTTCTCAAGAGGTTTGCCGCCAAAAAGTAAAGGGGATTGGGCTTTTATTTCCCACATGATTGAAAGCGCCTATGAAGGAACCGGAAAAGTAGGCGTGGTAGTTCCTCATGGAGTACTATTTCGTGGAAGTGCCGAAGGGCGCATTCGGAAGAAGGTAATTGAAGATAATTTATTGGATGCCGTTATAGGTCTGCCTGCCAATCTATTTTTTGGTACCGGCATTCCTGCGGCAATCCTCATTTTCAATAAGGGAAAACAAAATCGAAAGGAAACACTGTTCATTGATGCCAGTGACCATTATGTAAGTGGTAAAAACCAAAATGAATTATTGCCTGAACATATAGAACGTATAGTTCTTACCTATGAGGACTTTAAGGCGGATAAGTTGAGTCCTGGAATCATCGAGGAAAAATATAGCTATGTGGCTACTTATAAAGAGTTGCAAGAGAATGAGTTTAACCTCAATATCCCTAGGTATGTCGACACCTTTGAGGAAGAAGCGGAAATTGATATTACTGCTGTACAGCAGGAAATAGATACTTTGGAAAAAGAGTTGGCCAAAGTTCAGGAAGAAATGAGGGGTTATTTAAAAAAATTGGAACTATGAGCAATTTTCACAATTGGGTGATTGACAACGAACAGGTCATCAAGCAAAATATTATTTCAGTGGTGGAGAAGCAATCCATTATGGTTTCCTTTATGGGTTACTATCTGGAGGACAATGATAAATCCTATTCCATGGAACCCCGACCTGTGTATGATACAATTCCTGAATATCTTGAGGACAATCCCAACCATGGTACGATTACTCATATTAGATATTTTTTCGCCCTCAAAAAAGGGGATGAAACGCATACTATGACCGCCCATATTTACGACAGGGATAAGACGGGATTCCTTTTTTCCATTGAGGAATTAGCTGTTGAGGGAACTATTATGGACCTGGCCAAAACAAAGGGATTTGAAATTATTAAACCAATGCTGATGAAAAAATTTACTCCTTATTTGGATAGTATCGAGAACCTTCACAAAAAGATAATTGATCACGGCAAAATAGGTGACGATACGCTCAATAAGATAAATTATAAACTCCGGTTGGACTGGAATTACTACAGCAACAGAATGGAAGGTGGGACCTTGACCAAACCGGAGACTAGGCAAGTAATGCTTGGAGTGAGCGTGGGAGCAAAACCTTTGAACGATGTTAAGGAAATGAGCGGCCATGATAAAGCGGTTCAGGAAATTCTGCACGTTGCTCAAGGGAGTTTACGTATTGCGGAAAGTAGGATTAAGAACATGCACAAACTCATCATGAGTGAAGATGATGAGAAAAAAGAGGCACTGATAGGTGTTTGGAAGGAGGAAAATAATGAGGTCATTAATCATAAGGGCGAAAAGCAGGTTTTTCTTTCCTATGAAGAAGTACCACTGAGGATTCATGAATTGATCGATAAAACCAATGCTGAATTGGATGCCCACTTTAATTCAAAAAAGCAATCTAGGCATCCTTTGTATATCGCAGCGGACTTTCATTTAAAGTACCTGTATATTCATCCTTTCTATGATGGCAATGGGCGCACAGCCCGATTATTGACCAATTTGATCCTGATCAGCTGCGGATATCCGCCAATCATAATTACCGATAGAACTAAAGAGGTCTATTACAGGTTGATTTCTGAAGTTCAATCCTATGGTGCGGATAAAGAACTTTTTTACGCCTTTATGGGAGAACGATTGCAGGAAACGCAGCGATTAATTTTGGATGCCTTAGATGGTAAAGATATCAGTGAAGATGATGATTTTGATAAGGAAATAGCTTTGTTGAAAAATGAATTGAACACTAAGGAAGATGAAGTAATTATAGGATATGACGATTTAAATTTAGTTGATTTCTTAGAGGACAACGCCCTTCCCTTATTGTTGAATTTATGTGAAAAAGGCAAAAAGTTGGAAGAATTATTTAAAAAAAATCAGATATCAATTCACATAGGTCAAAAATGGGAGACTACCACTTTTAATAATGCGCATGCCCTTTTTAATAAACTTCTCCATCAAATTGAACCTAAAAACACCTATGATTTCAAAATTGATATTAGCCTTGTAGATTTTATAAAAAACGGTATAAATTCTTTTAATGTCGTTTGGAAATGTACCCTTGACTTTGGCCGTGTTGGGTATACAATAAAATTTGATTACGAGGGTGACAGTATGAAATGGGTCAAGTTATACCATAAAAATATAAGTGCTGAGGAGCATAAGGAAATAGTCGATTCTTTTGGGAATCACTGTTTAACCGAAATTAGAAGAAGGGTTAAAAATTAAAATCAATACTATCGGGTAAATATGCAAAAAGTACTTCGTCTTAAATCAGAATTTGAACGAATCGTCCGAAGGGCAGATGAGATACTCGTGGCTTCAGCTATGTTGACATTGGACGGGTTAAACTATTTTGAAAGACGCAAGCCGGAATGCATTTTCAATATTTTGGTCGGTATAGACCTACCAACACAGCCCAAGGCCCTTCAAAAATTGTTGGACAATGGGATTGATGCCAAGATATACAACATCAAAGGGCAATTTTTTCATCCAAAAGTTTACTTGTTCAGAATTGGAGAACAATGGACAGGTTTTGTCGGATCTGGAAATTGTACCAAGGGAGGAATCGAATCTAATTTGGAAATGACCCTCAAAACAGAAGACCAAGATACACTTATAGAATTAGCCGAATGGTTTGATTTGTATTTCGAAAAACACGGTACGCCACTTACCCAAGAATTTATTGATGAATACGTAGTACATTATAGTGCTCGAAAGGAGCTGGAAGAGGAATTGGCTGCCAAAGTCTCAAAATTTAAAAATGAAACGGGTGTTTCTAAAGGAAGAAGGAAGCTGTCTGACTACGTCTTTACGGATCAATTTTTTCAGTTTGAACATTACAACGCTTTTACGGGAAGCAAGCCTATCTTGGACACCCCTGAGGCAAGGCAGGAACGATTTAAGGTACAGGAAAAATTACTCGACCTTCACGAAAAATTGTATCCTGAAATTCAAAAACGGGGTTGGAAAGTTTACGAGCATCACATGCCGCAGCACATTACCTCTTCTTATTGGCACAATGAGCGTGCATCTAAAGAATTGACAGCCCTTTGGCTTCATTATGGGCGAAGTGAAGAAGAGCTGGATGCGTACCAAAAAGCCTATGGGGATAACATGACCTCCTTATTTCATATGCGATTGGAAGTCTTGGTGTTCAAGAGTCATCTTTGGATAGAACTTCGCGTGGGTAAACGAGATGGTAGTCATCCTGACCGGGGCTATATTAGAGAACAGCTTAAATCGAATGAAGTTTTTACCTCTGAATATTTCAGGTTGCTTCAAGAATTGGATCCACCATTCACGCTCACCATTGCGAACGAAGAAGTACCGGTACATGATTTTGAAGATAAAGAGGACTTAAAACAATTTACCCTACAGGACAATCCAGGTAAGTATTATTTCAGGATTGGTAGGGAATACCAGCCCGATGACAAGGCCATATCCAACCAACACATTGTGGGTACTATCATGAACGATTTTGAAAAGCTGTACCCTATTTACCAACTATTTAAACATAGCCTTTAATGCAAAAAGCGAATATCATAAATAGTAACGAAGTTGTGGGCGAAAGACCTGGCTATAAACATACCAAGTTGGGTTGGATTCCGGAAGAATGGAAAGTTATTTCACTAAAAGAATTGGCAGTGATTAAAAGAGGTCGTTTTAGTCCAAGACCTAGAAATGACCCAAAATTTTATGGGGGAGATTACCCATTCGTTCAAACAGGTGATGTTTCTAATTCCAGTAATTATGTAAGAAGTCACAGCCAAACATTGAATGAGGAGGGATTAAAGGTGTCTTGTCTATTCGAAAAAGGTACTATACTGATGACGATTGCCGCAAACATTGGACATACCGGAATCCTAGCATATGATATGGCATGTCCGGATAGCTTAATCGGGATAGTTTGTGGCAAGTCAGTTGATAATCAGTTTCTAAACTATCAATTTAATTATAATCAAAAAAGAATTGAATACTTAGCGCCGGCCGGAGCGCAAAAAAATATCAATATTGAATTTTTAGCTCCATTTAAAATTGTTACTCCACCAATAGAGGAACAAAAATCCATTGCCCAATGCCTTTTAACATGGGACACCGCAATCACTAAACTTAACAAACTTATCAAAACCAAGCAAAAACGTAAAAAAGGCTTGATGCAGCAATTGCTTACAGGTGAAAAACGGCTACCTGGCTTTAATGGGGAGTGGAAAGAGGTAAGTCTGTCAAACATAGCAAAACGAGTTACCAGAAAAAATACAGAGCTAAATGATAATGTTGTTACCATATCTGCACAAAAAGGATTTATAAAACAAGAAGATTTCTTCAATAAGAGAGTAGCAAGTAGCACCCTTTTGAACTACACTTTGGTGAACAGAGGTGAATACTGTTATAACAAGAGTTATTCGAATGGTTATCCAATGGGAGCTTTTAAGCGATTGGATGATTTTGATAAGGCGGTAGTTACAACCCTGTACATCTGTTTTAGACTAAAAGAGAATGTATATTCTAATTTTATGAATCAATTTTTTGAGGCCGGAAGAATGATACAAGGGTTGATGCGAATAGCCCAAGAAGGTGGTAGGGCACATGGACTACTCAATATTGGCCTTTCAGACTTTTTTGGATTGAAATTACAAATACCGTCACATAAGGAGCAGACAGCTATTGCACAAATCTTAAATGCAGCGGATAAAGAAATTCAATTGCTTCAAGAGCAACTGAAACAGCTTGAACTACAGAAAAAGGGTATGATGCAGCAACTTTTGACAGGTAAAAGGAGGTTAATTAATAATTAGAGTACTATGGGCTTATTAGGCAAGAAATGGAACACGTATCATACCAAGGGCATTAGAAAGAAGTATGTTTTTAGGTATATGGATGAAGCAAAGGTCACAAGCTTTTTGGAGTTAAAAGCACTTTATATGCCAGCGATGTACCGTTTCGATGATAAGCTTGAAGGAATATCCACCTACGATATAACGGAGGTAAGAACGGGCTATGATATTTGTTTTGTGGATAATGAGAAAGAAATTAATCCAAAAATGCTGGCAGATTGGAGAGATTTAAAAACAAAATCAAAAAAGAAGCTGAGTGACATAGGACATAAACTGAAACTAACGCAGTCTGCACACTATGTAAGCTGCTGGTTTAACTCGGACAGAGAATCAGATGGGATGTGGAGATTCTATGCAAGGGAAAATGGATTTGCAGTCAAAATAGATAGGAAAGTGTTTCAGCGAACCATCAAGGATTCGGTTGAATCGAATATTAACAACAAGGAACAAAGAGTCGTTGTTGGAAGGATAAAATATCAGGATTATCCAAGGGTAATTGAAAATGAACAGGACAATACTGTTCTCTATTTGGCTTTCAGAAAGGATGAATCTTTTGCTCATGAAAATGAATATAGAGTGGTTGTAATAGACACCACCAACACCGAAGACAAGCAAGGGAATTTATTATACAAACTGGAAAATTTCGACGATTTACCCATTTCAATAATTATACATCCCGCAATGAATGAAGGTTTGTTTCGAAAATACAAGAAACAGTTTGAATCCTTTGGTAATAACATCACTGTTAGAAAATCTGAACTAGAGCCCTTTTATCAGTTTTACGACAGGTTAAAAGATTAAGTACTATGGCAAATTTAAGAATGATTCAAAGGTTGAACGAGGCTTATGGCAAACAAAGTGTGATTCGAAATTTAGATTTAGACTCAAGGTCTTTAAATGAATCGTTTTCTAGTGCACTTTCAAGGAAATTTAGAAATCTAGGACAGGGAAATCTTTATACACATCATTTCCAAAATAGGATGCCCGCGGATCTAGCCTTTTTATTTATTGATATTTGTAGTTTCTCTACCCGTTTTTCCCATTTAGATGGAAATGGTATTGCAAATATTCTAGATCAGTATTATCAGATTGTAATTCCCATTATATATAAATACAATGGCGAAATTGACAAAATCATAGGGGACGGCATTATTTGTGTTTTCGGACCTCCTTTCTATGAGGGTAATGCAAATCAATGTATAAAGCAAGCTGATTTATGTGCCAAAGAAATTATATCGAAAACCAATTCCACAATTTTTTATTCAAAGGTCGCATTGCATTTCGGTACAATTGTTTACTACAATAATACTTCAGTACATTATGAGGAATATACTGTTGTAGGCAAGCCCGTAACAGAACTTTTTAGGCTTGAAGGCGTTAGTGTTGATAAAAGGGTGAATTATTATTCAGGAGTTTCTAAAATTGATTATTACAATATTGGATTGTATGAATTCGGATGGCAAGTATTAGGTCCTTTTAGTACAGGAAGTTTGAAAGGGGTAAGCTACACTGCTTTTAAAACAAAACATAAGATATAATGGCTCTAGAAGATACTTTGGCACTAATCGATGAGGAAGTCAAAACGATGGTTGACTCCAATTTTGCTGTTAACCTATCATATACTGAGTTGGTTCCAAGTATTGATGATTCAGGGTTGACTTTTCCAAGCGTTTCCAATAATAAGATTGACACCTTAGAATTAATAACTTGTGTTTTATTCATCGACGTTCGAAAATCCACTGAAATTTCATCAAGCCATCACAATAAAACCCTGGTGAAATTATATAGCGCTTTTGTAAGATCCATGGTACAGGCAGCAAATTATCATGGTGGTAAAGTCCGTAACATCATTGGAGACAGGGTGATGGTTGTTTTTGATAGCAAGGATTGTATCAAAAATGCTGTAAACACCGCAATATTACTAAACTCTGTTTCCAAGTATATCATCAACAAACACTTTCGACATAATGAGATTCAATGTGGGATTGGAATTGATTATGGCAAAATGCAAGTTGTCAAAACAGGCTCCAAAAAACGAGGAGAAGAAAATCGTGAGTACAAAGCCCTTGTTTGGCTTGGTAATACAGCCAATATAGCGTCTAAATTAACCGATGTAGCAAATAAAAAAATTGAGTACACGGAATATGTAATTGAGTATATGGACAATTGGCATTTTCTTTCTGGACTAATGAATCCTGATAGTTCAAAATTATCTCCTTTTCTGGGAGCATTGACTCCACTGCCAAGTGAACCAACAAAAAGAAAAGTTTCCTTGTCAGAAAAGGAATTTTTAAGAAGAATTAGTGACTCTACACTCGGAGTAGGATTTGACCTTCTTGGAGAGATAAAGTCCTTTAAAAAAAACCACAAAAGTATCAAGACCAAATCCATTCTTATTACAGAAGAAGTCTATAAGCTTTTGTCTAAAAATTATCCTGAGATGCAATGCGTAAAAGAGGGCCATTGGAAAGTACAAAGTCATATTGACAAATCATTTTATTCTGGAGTTGTTTACGGTGCGGACACATTCTATATAGCGGCACAAAAATTATGAGGTATGGAAGAAAAACTGGAACTTATTTTTAAGAATGTTAACGATTGGTTGAAGTTTGCGGAAACAAAAAATGCTATGCTTCTTGGGTTTAATGGCGTAGTATTTTTTGGTATTCTCAAATTGTTTATTTGGCAAAGTTTCCCTGATGTTCTCTCCTTAAAAATTTATTTAGTTTCAGCAATGATAATGCTTTCTGTAAGTTCACTAGGAGCGTTATTATCGTTTGTACCTAATTTGAAAATATTAAGACCTTCATTCGACTTTAAAAAGGAAAATGACAATTTTCTATACTTTGATGTTCTTCGTTGTAAAACGGCAAATGATATTATCAATAGATATAGAAATGAAAATGAGAAAATAGAAGACTATCATAAGCATTTAGCGGAGCAAATCATAACTAATGCAACGATTACAAAAAGGAAATATGATTATTTTACTTTAGCTCTTTGGTTGAGTATCTCTTCATTTCTCACACCAATATTGGGTGCTGTTTTTTTTATCTATAACTACACAAAGCAATAATGGAAACACCATCCTTCAAAGAAGACCATATTTCGCAAATCCCAGCATTGCAACTGCTTATTAAGATGGGGTATACCTATATAAATCAGCAAGAAGCCAATGAAGCTCGAGGTAACAAACTGTCCAATGTATTACTGGAGGATATACTGCGAAAGCAGTTGCACAAAATAAATTCAGTTAAATTGTCTTCGACAAAAGAAGTGCCCTTTAGCGATGGCAATATTGAAAACGCCATTATTGCCTTACGGGACGTACCCTTGGTTGATGGCTATTTGACCACCTCCCAAAAAATATATGAATTGCTCACTTTAGGGAAATCCCTAGAGCAAATCGTGGATGGCGACCGTAAAAGTTTTGACATACATTACATAGATTGGAAAAACCCAAAGAATAATGTTTTCCATGTTACCGAGGAATTTAATGTACTCCGTAGTGGACGCAAAGATCATTATCGCCCAGACATCGTCCTGTTTGTTAATGGTATTCCACTAGCTGTTATTGAATGTAAACGCCCGGATTTAAAGGAACCTTTAGAGCAGGCTATTTCACAGCAATTGCGAAATCAGCAAGATGATGGCATTAGAAGTTTGTATGCGATTGCACAATTACTGCTGGTGTTAACGGTGAATGAAGGTAGCTATGCTACTACGGGTACGGAACCCAAATTTTGGGCCAAATGGAAGGAAAGCTTCCGTTCAAAAAAAGAAGAAGCTACCTTTAATGAAGAACTATTTCGGCTTAAAAATCAAGCATTGCCCAAAGAAATAAAAGGGCAAATGTTCGTAGAACGTTTTAAATATGTAAAGGCCCATTTTGAACAACTTGAAGGGGAAGAAATACAACCAACGCCCCAGGATGCATATTTATACAACCTCTGTAGGCCCAAGAGACTGTTGGAGCTGGCCTTTGATTTTATATTATTTGATAACGGCATCAAAAAGGTAGCACGTTACCAACAGTATTTTGCTATTAAAAAGGCTATGGAGCAATTAACCAAACTCAATAACGGCAAACGTCAAGGAGGGGTTGTTTGGCATACACAGGGTAGTGGAAAATCATTGACCATGGTACTATTGGCACAGGCTATAGCCTTGGAACCAACTATTAAGAATCCTAAAATTATTCTTGTAACTGATAGAACGGATTTGGATAGGCAGATAACTGGGACATTTCAAAAATGTGGTTACGATGATGTAGAAAATGCGAAGACAGGAAGTCAGTTAGTAGAGCTTTTGGAAAATAAAAATGATGCAGTTGTAACTACCATCATCAATAAATTTGAAACCGCCGTAAAACGAATCAACACACCTTTGGAAAGCCCCAATATTTTCGTATTGGTTGATGAGGGCCATCGTACGCAGCACGGTACTTTCAATATTGAAATGCAGAAAACATTGCCCAATGCATGTTTTATCGCATTTACTGGTACACCTTTGTTTAAAAAGGACAAGAATACATTATCCAAGTTTGGAACTATTATCGATAGCTATACCGTAGACCAAGCGGTTAAGGACCAAACAGTAGTGCCTCTGCTCTATGAAGGTAGACATGCACTCCAAGATGTAAACGCAGCCGCTTTGGATAATTACTTCAATATGATTTCCGAGCCTTTGTCCCCATATGAAAGGGCAGATTTGAAAAAGAAATTTAGTAAGGCAGACCAACTAAATATCGCGGAACAAAAGATTTATGCCATTTGCTGGGATATTACCAAGCACTACCAAAAGAATTTTCAAGGAACTGGTTTCAAAGGTCAGGTAGTTTGTCAAAGCAAGGCGGCCGCAGTTAAGTACAAGAATTTTTTGGATAGTATAGGGTTGGTGACTTCTGAACTGGTCATTTCACCTCCCGATGAACGGGAAGGGGAAGATTCCGCCTTTGGCCAAACCCCGGATTCTGTAAAACAATTCTGGCACCGCATGATGGATGAACATGGCTCTGCAAATAAGTACCAACAGAATATTGTGAACCGTTTTAAGAATGATAATCAACCGGAATTGATAATAGTGGTGGACAAGCTTCTTACAGGTTTCGATGCCCCAAATAATACGGTCTTATATTTAACAAGGAAACTTTTGGGGCATACCCTGTTACAGGCAATCGCCAGGGTAAATCGTGTCTACCCTGATAAAGATTATGGTTATGTAATAGATTATTATGGTGTGCTCCAAGAATTGGATAGTGCCATTAAAACGTATTCTACGTTCGAGGATTTTGATGAATTACAATTACAGGGAACTATAACAAACATTGCCAGTGAGGTAAAACGCTTGCCCCAGGTTCATTCAGATTTATGGCAGTTGTTCAACTCCATAGAAAATAAAAAGGATGCGGAGGCATATCAACAATTATTGAGGGATGAGGCAATAAGGACAAAATTTTACAATAGGTTGTCCAGTTACGCCAGAATTCTAAAATTAGCATTGTCTTCTATTGAGTTTCATAAATCTACCCCGGATAAACAACTTAATAGATATAAAGATGATTTAGCATTTTTCGTAAAGCTCAGAAATTCCGTAATATCAAGATATTCGGACAAAATTGACTACAAGAAATATGAAGGTCAAATTCAAAAATTAATCGACACGCATATACCTACGGAAGGAGTGGTCAAGTTAACGGATTTGGTGAACATCTTTGATAAAGAGGCCTTTGAACAGGAAGTAGAAAAAGTAGTTGGAAAGGCTGCCAAAGCTGATATGATTGCATCGCGTACTTCAAAGCATATCAGTGAAAAGATGGATGAAGATCCAGCTTTCTATAAAAGATTTTCACAGTTGATCAAGGAAGCCATAGATGACTATTTACAAAAGCGAATAAACGAAGCCGAATACCTCAAAAAGATGGAAGAAATTATGGAAGCTGTGCTGAACAAAACAGATTCGGAACTACCTGATTCCTTAAAAGAAAAGGAGGTAGCTCGGGCATTTTATGGTATTTCTTTGGAGGAATTTGAATCAAAAATTAAAGATAAGGCACAATTGGCTATGGTTTCAGAAGCACTAGCCTTAAAATGTGATGAAATAATAAAAGATTTGAAAAAAGTGGATTGGTCAAAAAGTATTGATATTCCTAAGAAAATGATTTTTTTAATTGGTGATTATATCATTGACGAAGTCCGGGACAAATATGAATTGAAATTAAGCTTTAAAGAAATTGACAAGATTGCAGAAAGGATGGTAGATGTTGCTAAAATTCGCTATAAATAATGAGACAAGTTTTACAGTTTGGTTCAGAAGAAATCGAGTATCAATTAACCTTTGTTGCTCGAAAAACCTTAGGAATTACGGTTCAACCAAATAGGCATGTTTTGGTCAAGGCCCCTTTAGGTAGTTCGATGAATAAAATCCAATCGAAAATCAGAAAAAAAGCCCCTTGGATTCTAAAGCAAAAAGACCATTTTTTATCCTTTGAGCCAAGAACACCGGAAAGACGTTACGTTTCGGGTGAAACTCATTTATATCTTGGAAGGCAGTTTCAACTTAAAATTATTACTGACACTACAGTAGAAAAAGTTAAGTATACCGGGCGTTTTATTGAAGTAAACACAAGAGATAGATCAAAAGTAGAACAATTACTTTTGGATTGGTATCACCACAAAGCTGAGAATTGGTTCGAAAAACTAGCCACTCCTTTAATCGATAGATTTAAAAAGTACAATGTTGTTCCCAAAAGAATTGAAATTAAACCAATGAAATACAGATGGGGGTCATGTTCTACTCATGGAAGAATCCTTCTGAACCCTGAATTAATTAAGGCTCCTAAAGCGTGTATTGAATACGTGATTATTCACGAACTATGCCATCTGGTCCATAGAGACCATACCATGGCTTTCTTTGATTTACAAACTAAAGAGATGCCCGATTGGGAAAAGTGGAGAAACAAACTTGAAAATACTTTGGCTTAAACTGACCAAAATGAATTTATACAATACTAAAGAGAAACGGCTTAAAAGCCTAAAAGAAAAGCCCTATAAACTATAAAAGGAGATTCAATCCCTCTTTGAAGATAACCTAGAAATAATAATGGGATTGCAACTTGTAAAATCTGAATTTTCTATTAAAGGTAAACGGATAGATACTTTGGCTTACGATATTCAATCCAAAGCCTTCGTAATAATTGAGTATAAGCGAAGTAAAAACATTAGTGTCGTTGACCAAGGGTTCACCTATTTAAGTTTAATGTTGGAAAACAAGGCTGATTTCATTGTAGAGTACAACGAAACCCAAAAACGCACACTAAAACGTTCTAACATTGATTGGAGCCAAACAAGAGTAGTTTTTTTTTCTACGGGTTTTACAGAAAACCAAAAGATAGCTACCAATTTTAAAGATATTGCAATCGAGCTCTGGGAAGTAAAAAGATATGAGAATGATTTAGTAAGTATTAATCAAGTCAAAAAGAGCAAGTCAGCAGAAAGTATTAAACCACTTTCATCCAGAAATAATCAATTAGAAGCAGTAACAAGAGAAATCAAGGTTTACACAGAAGATGACCACCTTCAGGACAAATCAGACACTATTGTGGAGCTTTATGAAACTTACAGAGATGCGATTGTAAATCTTACCAATGATGTTGAAATTGTTCCAAAGAAGTTATACGTAGCTTTTAATAAGGATAATAGAAATATAGCTTACCTACATTTGCAGAAGAAAAACATTAAGCTGTGGATTAATGCAAAATGGGGAGAAGTAAAAGACTCGATGGGGATATCCAAGAATGTCGCAAACAAAGGACATTATGGCTATGGCGACTATGAGATAGATTTAAAAGATGATTCTCAACTTGATTATGTTTTGAGTTTGATAAAGCAAGCTATTTAAATGCTCGTTGTTTTCAAACTAAGACTAATTAAATCTATCGCTCGACCCTGCTACTAATATTGTAGGTTAGTGAGATAAAAAAGGAGCTTCGAATTACTTTTTCCGTAACATTGCTCATATCAAAATCAGTCTTCTATTTTAAAATAAACTAAATTAATTGAGAACGATTGAAGATCAAAATAGTCTATTATTGGAGTATCTACACTTGTTCAAGATTTAGCCAGTACTATGGGTTAAATTATTAAAAAATGTAATGTTCAAATTAGAATCCTGATTACTCATACTTTTATTGAACTACAATGCAATGAATAGATTTTTTTTGAGTTTAATTAACTAACAGCAAGGGTTTTAATTTATTTTTCACATGAGTTATAAATTTCATTTTTTTTTGATTGTGGCATTTGTTCTTAGTTTGCTATCCTGTAATAAAAACGATGAAATTAAAGGAGTGGATAGAGCCAAAGCCCTATTAGGTCAATGGAAATATGCTGCTATTACAACTGATAGGGCCGTAGATATAAATGGAGATGGAATTGTAAATATCGACTTGTATAATACACAAGAAATGCAACAATGCCTTAAAGATAATATCACTTCATTTTCAGAAAGAGGAGAGAACCAGAAGGGTTCTTATTCATTAAACGAAAATAGCCTTCCTTGTTCTGAAGATTCAGAGTTCACCAACGTTGAACAGGACAACTATGAACTTATAAATGATAATTCCATTATTCGATTTGATAACCGCAATGAAATGCGCATTGTTGAAATGACAAAAGAAAGGTTTGTTGTAGATACCGATGATGTTTTGGGAGGTAAATCGGTCATCGTTACCATTACCTATGTGAAATAGTTATACTCTCATTATAAGTCCAGTTGCTGTTTCACTCCATTGACCGTTTGTATCCATTACTCTTACTTCATATTCTTGATCCAAATACTTTAGCCTTCCTTCACTAGGTTCTTCCTCTAGCTTAAAATAGCGGTTGGAACCATCACCCCTTGCATCGTCATAATTGTATAGAAAAGTATCCCATCGCCTGTCCTGACGGTTGTAAATTCGTATCTCCACTTGTTGTAAAGAAGCTCCTTGATAGGCCTCCGAGCAATTGGTTTCAAAACAGGTGAACAACAATACTTCGTAATCACAGCCGTTCAAACCACCACAATTGATGTTCCTTTTTTCACCCTTGGCAGCTACCTTGGGTTTTTTAAGGACCGTTACGGATTCACTCACCTGTCTGCTTATTCCCGTGGAATTCTCTACAGTAAAGTCAATATCAAAGGATTCTTCGGTCACGGGCATAAAGTCCATGCGCGTGGATCCATAGTCCAAGGGTATGGGTTCCCCTTCCCGATAAATTTGGTTATTGTATGTCATATACCCCGCATAGCTATCCGGGAAAGTAAAGCGCAATGTATACGTAACCTCTGGTTGATGCCCCTGGGGGGCACTGACTACAAAGGAAAATGGGAAAGGGGTGTCCTTATAAATGTTCACTGCAGGTTCGCTCACCGTCAAATCGAATTCCTCCTCATAGTCCGTGAAATCGATATTTATAGATCCTGTTTTTTGAACCCCTGAAGAGGATTGTACCGTAAATTGGATAGCATGGTTCGCTTCGGAAATTCCTGTATATCTGGCTTGAAATGTGCCGGTTGGAACAGGAATACGTTCTCCTGCAGAATAAACATTTCCGTCGTATTCAAATTGGCCCGTTTGCGAACCGTTGGAGAAATAGAGTTCATAGGTGTCACCACCTATTCCCAACTCATTGAGGGAAAAGTTGATGGCTACCGATTCTCCTGTATAGGCTTCCAAAGGATTTGCATTGACCGTAAAATTATAGTCCTTGGGAGATACCTCTATCGGAATAGCAACTGTTTTTTCCAGACCGGTATCATTGGCTACAATAAAGTTCAAACCAATATTACCTGGGCTAGTAGCCTCCAAAACCCAAGTAAAGTTGGTATTTGTGATGTCATAAATGGTTCCTGCGTTTAAAGTATTCCCATTTTCATCCCGGAGAAGGGCATTTCCTGAAATAGTATAGCGAATGGTGAATGTGGAATTACCTAAGGGTTCCGATATATTAAAGTTTATATCCGTGAGTTCCCCTACGGACAGCTCGTCCCTTTGGGCATTTCCGGAGAAGAAAAAATCCAATTGGTCAAAGGTAAGGGTGGTCTGAACAGTTTTGGTCACCCCGGCATCAGAAGCAATACTGAAGGTAATTCCATGTGGACCCGTTTCCTTTCCCGAATATTGCAAGGTATTTTGATTGGGGTTCAGACTAAAACGTTGGCCAGGGAGATATGATGTTCCATTGAGTATTAAATTTCCACTACGTGTTGAGGTGAAATATCCCTCATAATTGATACCTATATCCTCGGGAATTTCATTGATGTCCAAGAGTAAGTCTATCGAGGAATTTACAAAAGTAGTAGTCTGGGCCGGGGTCAAGGCCACTTCGAAATCATAGGCTTTGGCTTCTAAATCGATTACGACGGGACCTACTTCCTGACCATAATTATCGGTAACCATAAAGGCAAGGGTATGGGATCCCACACTGCTGGGAGCATATACTAAAGCGAATGCACCCAAATCTATAGGGTAGGAGGTAGCGGTATTTAAGGAGGTACCCGAATTGTCGGTAAGCATGCCATCGCCCTCTTCTAAAATATAGGAGATAGTGTAGTCTATATTTTCCGTGTTCCCGTTGGATTTCAGTTCGAAATTCAGCAAAGTGGGTTCACCCATATAAATGGCATTACTTTCTGCATCGCCTTGAAAGCTAAAGGGAATATTGGCCACTTCCAATTGGACACTATCTCGTTTTGTTTGCCCGTTGGAATCCCGGACGTCAAAATAAAGTGTGCGTTTTCCCAGGGTATTGCTGGTGAAGGTATAATTGTACGATGCAGGGTCTATGGGCTCATAACCTCCCGGGGTCAGTACCCCTCCATTCTGGTTCCTCACGGTACCCGCGCCTTCACTGTCAGCCGAAAAGGAATGGGTGATTTCATAGGTAACATTGGAATCCTCATCTTCATTGGCTAAATGAATGCGAATTCCCAAATTGGAATCTAACTCTATTTGAGAGGCCGATGCTGTAACATTCAAACTAAAATCCAATTGTCGTACCTCCAATTCCAGTGTTTTTGATACCGTGGCACCGTCCGGGGCCGTTGCAGTCATGATTATCGTGTGATTACCCAAAGTGGTAGGTTCATATGCCAAGGCGTGGGTGCCTTTCTCAAAAGTGAAGGTCTTTCCTGGTTCGTATACAACATTGCCATGGTAGAGGGTGCCCGAACCATTTTCAATGGTATAGGCGATTTCAAAACCAACCTCGCTCTTTGTGCTTTGGCCGCCAAGCTCGCGTATGAGTGAAAGACTTATAGGATTTTTGGAATTTATAATGTTTTCGTTGCTGCCCTTGGTTAGGATGAACGTAAAGGGGGCATATTCAATTTCATATCGAATGCCCATTTCATGTACCCTTTTATTGGAATCCCACACCTTAAAACCAATATCGTGAGTACCCGTCTCCAATGGCATATATTCATAATCCCAAGCCAGTTTGTCAATACTTAAGGTGTCCAAGGAAGATAAGGTATCACCTACTGCGTTTAAATAATATCCCTTCCCTTTTTGATGTCGAAAAGTAGTAAAGTAGGAAACATCTAATATTTCCTTTTCGGGTGTCAATAGGAAAGAAGTCTTTCTAGGCTCAAAAACAAAACCCTTTTCTGAATGTACCACCTCCAAGGTAAAGTCGAAGTCGTCCAAGATCAATTCATCAAAATCCTTGCTACAGGCATAGGCAAGGAATAAAATTGAAAGTAATAGAAGTATAAACAGCAGTATGGATTGGTTGGATTTTTTCATAAGCTTTCATTTAAAACAGAAAATAACGGATCCCGATGCCGACATACGGGTATAAGCTTCCGACATCGCTATTGATATGATAATATTCGTTGGCTTTAAGCAATAGGGAGATCGAGTCGCCCAAGGTGTACTCTCCTTCTATTCCCACATATAGTCCATAAAGGAACTGGCTTTTTGCATCTATAAGGGCCCCGTTATCCAAAACGGTACTGCCATTATTGATGACCTCATAACCAAAGACCCCACCCCCACCAACATAAAGGCCATACCGCTTAAAAGTTCGCTGCTCCAATACCTTTAGAAAATAACCCGGCTGAACGGTAAAAAGTCGATAGGGAATATTGTATTCGCCTTGGTCCTCGGCAATGGCACCAAAAATGCTCAGTTGGGCATATTGATTCCGGTTGGTGTGGTGATTATACGTCGCCATGAAGCCAATCCCATCCTCCGCATAACCTCCACTAATTCCAATGGAAGAGGCGTATCGGTTTCCTTGGCTGTAGGTAAAAAGGCCAGTTAAAAGAAGTAAATAAAGGGTGTAGTTTTTCATCACTTAAAGGCTACAGGGTTATTGATCAGTTCATGTCCGATAGAAAGGGAAAGGTTGCGGGATCCAGAGGCCTCGTCCAATTCGACGAGCATGGTTTTCCGCTTGTCCAAAGCAAACTTTTCAAAGACTGCGATGAAATGATTTTCACTTTTACCGGAAACAGTTTGCGGTAGCTTATACACATATATTGGTTCCACCTCCCGACGTTGGTTGCTAGGGCTACGGTCATATTCCGTAGCTATATGGAACTTGATGAAGTTGACGTCCAGATCCAGACCTTCGTCATTTACAATCCGAAACTGGAAATACAAGGTTTCATCCTGATAAAAGATGCCCTTTAGCCATAGATACACTTGGTCGGCCCTGGAAAAATACCGATGGATTCGGGCCTTTTCGAACTGTAGTTTTGCGCAATTCCCTTCCAAGCTCCTTTGTTCTGAATCTATAGGAATTTCTGATGCTACCCGAATAATTGGGTTTTGTATAGTTGGGTCGTTAACCGTTTTGGAATACCCATTAGTAGATGGATTCGATGTTTTAAGATATTTATCCATATGTGCCGAAGCCATTTCAGGAGTGATATACCAACTCAACTGTTTGGGCTTTTCGGTAAACCTTAACATGAAATCATAAACCAATCCTGACTCCGTAATAACATGCAAATTGGTATAGGGTATTTCCTCCATAACCAAATCATCATAGAATAGCTTCAAAATTCTTGTATGGAAGCGATTGGCCTCGCTTTGGGGAACATTGGCCACGAAACCTATTTCATTACCCACAATGCTTTCTACAATGGTCTCCGGAAAACTGAGTATGGTCTTATATCCTCTGGAAACCTCTATGGTGTCCAAGGATTTTTTTGTAGGGTTTTGGCCATTGATTATAAAGGTTACATGGGCCATCACAATGCATAGAAGTATAAGTTTGGTCATAGGCTAGTCTTTGTTTACTAAATACAATTGGTCACCATGGACCAACAGAATTTTATCTTGTTCCCTGTATTTCCTTTTTTGGAAGAATTGCCCAAAGGAACTTATCAGTCTTGAGGCCAATGGGCTATTGATGCTGGCTCCGGCCAATCGGGAAACTTCGTCGATTCCCTGTTTTTCCAAATCGGTTTTAAACTCCTGTAAAAGCTCCCCGGCTCTTTCGTTGTGCAATCCCTCTATACCATCTAAAGGGTCTATGGCCATCAGGTTTACCGGAACGGAAGCGATGTGTGAAACTTCCAGAACAACCCGGTTTCCTTGCAGGTTGCTATTTGCATATACGAAAGTGTTTTTGGGGAATGTATGTCCCCTCCAATGAACGGATTCATTTAATAAGAGGGTGACCCGAGATCCAGGAAGTATGAATTGGTCTTTGTAAATGCTTACGTTCCAGTGAAGTCCCTTATTGATGGCTACGGTGTCCGTAAAGGTTCGGGGCGCCGAGTAGTCCTGACTTTGGGATAAGCGTTCTTCCCGGCCACGCATCAGCATTTGACGATAGGCCAGTTTTTCTGAAACCTCGGATTTTTTTGCTTCGTAGGGTGACATTTCCGAAGTGCCATTTTTAGTATCCTCCAATAGGGTATCATTGGTTTCATCTTCCAAATCCATGGAGAAATTGTCCAATTCCTGGAGTAATTCCTGCAAGGAATCCACCTCCTGCGGAGCCCCAACAATATTTTTTAGAACATTGTCTTTCCTAAGTGCCTTCAAAGAATCCATTTGTGTTTTTTTGAAAAGTGATTGCGGATCCTTCACCTCAAGTTCGTTCTCTTGATTGGGCAAAAAATTATTATAGCCTTTATTTTCCGTATCAGAGGGCGACACTTCGCGCATGGAACTTAAGCTGTTCGTGATAAAGAATAATAGAAGTAGAATTCCGATAGGAAGGGATAAGGCAAACTTTTGATGCTTGTTGATCCATGTATTGAACTCCGTAATAAGAGTGGTAATTTTCTCCATGGTTATAGGTCTTGATTATCCATTACATGGAATTGGATGATTTTAAGTCCGTTCAGGTTATTGGGTGAGGATTTGGTTTCCTCCAGATAACCCTGGGTAATCAGGTTGCGATATTCCGTTCTCCCGTTTTTTAATATGCGTTGCTTTCCCGTAAATCGGAAGGCGAAAGGATACTTGGCATAATCAATTTGAATGGAATCCATTTCCACTTCAATGGAATATCCACTTTTGGCTACGTCCTCATAATAGTTTTGGTCCACCAAGCGATTGTACATCCGCTGTATGGAATGATCGCCCATGTAAAGAGCCTGCCCCTCTATATTTCTCTTTATATACCTCATATCTGCTTCTAAACCAAAAAACAGTTGATGGAAGTTCCGTATATGGCCCTCGCAAAGTATATCAACCGCTCTTTGGTAACTTCGAATGCGGACTGCGGCCAATTTTTGACCATTGTCCAACAAATAGAAATTATTCTTAGCACTTTCGTTTGTCAGGTAGGTTAGGTAGCCATTGAGGAGGGTGGCGACAAACGTGAGTATTAAAGATAGGTATAGAACGCGATTGCTCTGACTTCTTATTTTGCTTAAATCGTTGAAAATCATGTATTTCTCGGTCATGTGATTTTTCATTTTCGGTCAACTTCAGATTTCATCGGTCAACGGTTTTACTGGATCATCGTTCGAATGCCCTTGCTAAGTCCTCCCGACTTGGTATCCGCGGCAGCCTGTACGGCCTTTTTGGTATAATGTTTCGTCCTGTCTTTAAAATGATTGGCACTAACTTGCATACCCTGCACAATGAAATTCGAAAGGGTAGGTGCCTTCAGATACACAAAAACGTTCATGATCAATAACAGGGCTGTGGTAAGGACCATTCCCAAATTGGGTTTGTCCTGATATAACAAGACCTCTATCAATCGGTCCATGAGCTGCAATAAAAAGTGGTCTATGAGATACAATATGGGTATCCAAAGACAAACGCTCATGAATTTTTGTAACCAGGCCTTCCACATTCCAGAGAAGGCAGGAATAAAGGACAGACCGATATTAAGAGGACCAAAGGCAATGAGCACAAACAGATAAACAATGGAAAGGGCCTTTATACCCACGAAGACTATGACAGAAATTACCGAGGATATGGAGGTCGCCCCAAAGGTCATTGCCCCCATCGCCAAAGACTCTAATGCCTCCGCATCCAAATTCAATAGACTCCAATTGCCATCGGTGTCTTCCATGGCCTTGATTTGGGCCCCCATAATCTTATAATGAAGAATGTCCCAGGATAGGTCGTTGCTCTGAAAGGCTCGGCCCAAGCCTTCATAAAATTCAAAAATGGTCCAAACCATGATTTTATAATTTAACAGCAAAAGGGCCAGGGGAACCCATTTTAAATAACTTAAAAGGTCCGCCCTACGTTGCGGAATCATAAATAAACCTATGGCCGTGATGACGATACCTATGCTTGCAAACTGTTGACCGATGCCTAGAATATGATTGGCAGCCTCAAAGGCATCCAGTACATATTGGTCGAATAATTGGTTTACGGTCGCTCTAATTCCTTGTTCAGCCATAATTCCGTTATTGTGGTTCATTGAGTTGGATTATACTCCGCTTGCTTTTTCGCAAGGCATTTCTCTGGGCTAAACGGTCCCCATATTCCTGAAGTTTTTTTAGCAACACTTCCAAATCGGCATTAATATTCCTAATCTTATTTAATCGTTCGCCAGGAGGTAAAAGGGAAGGGGTGGTCAATGTATGCTGACCTTGGGTAAATAGGTTTTTTGTCGTCAAGATTACCTCGGTCACAAAGCGTAAAAATTCCTGTTTCTCCTTAGATGTTAGATAATCGTACTGTTGTACGGTCTGCCGTAGAATCCGATAGGTGTCCATTATTTGCGACTTCAAATTCAAATTCTGGCTTACATCGGAAGATTGCAGCACATAGCTGGGGGTCTTTTTCTTTGCTTCCAACTCTTCTTGAAGGATATCCTTGGAATTGGTGGTGATACGATTGTTCTTTTCCATCAATTGGATAAGGCGCAACAGGTTTTTGTTCATGGCCTTCAATTGAATATTGTTCTGAATGAGTTGGCTATTTACCAGTCCCAAACTACCATTGGTTGCCGCGTCCGTGACGGGTATTTGGGATAGAAGGGGATACTGTAAAATGAGCATCATGAGCAGTAGTGAATTTTTCATGTGTTTATTTTTTTGTTTTGTGAAAGGCATAGGCCTTTGCCGTTAACGGCCAATGTTCTTGATGTTCTTTATGTAATTGTTTGATGGTCTCACAATCATTGGGATTGGTTTCGTAGATACAGCGTTCCTCCAAAGAGGTTTCGACCCCGTACACCTTGACCCTATCCATCCAACAAATGGCCACTTCCCGAAAGGAGCGGTCTTCGGGAGTATCTTTGTTCAATGAGAGGATCAGTTGCTTTTGTTTTTCTCCTAGACCCAATAGGGATTGGATACGGTCGAAAGACGCACTAAAATCACGCATGTCCAAAAACACCTTTATATGGGAATTGACAACTATGGCATCCCGGATAATTTCCGAGGCTACGAAGTCGTCCACCTTTTGGGAAATGAAAATGGGTTGTCCGCCCAACTTTCGGGCCATCCTGGACTGCGCATTGAAATAATGGGCAAGTTCGGGGCGTTCCAAAGCTTTCCAAGCTTCGTCTACGGCCAATATTTTATTAATGGTCAGTTTCCCCGGATCTTGCATCTTTTTATTGAAAAGGTCCATAATCATCAAAGCCGTGATAGGAAATAACAAGGCATTGTCTATCAAGCGTCCCATTTTAAAATAGACCAGTTTCTTGGCGCTTAACCCAGCCAATCTTTCATCTGCCTGATTCAATAGTTTTCCGCGGACCCCAGTACTGTGGTATTTTTGAAGTAGAAAAAGAAAGACATGTGGATCAAATACCTCTTGGGAAATACTATGGGTACGTATCAGGGAGAAGAGCGAGGTTTTGGCAAATTCGAAAAAGCTGTCGAATTTGAAATTCCTTGTCTCTGATTGCCATTGTGTATCATAATATGACGTGATTAAATGCTCCAATAAAGTGCTTTTTACTTCGCTTTCCTTAGGCATTCTATCTTCATTGGTAATCAGTTGCAGAAGTGTAACCAAAAACAATAGCTTGCCCTCTGTTAGTCTTTTCTTTCCAAGATCAGAAACTTGAACATCATGGGAATCCAGTAGAAATGGATTAAATGTAAAAGGCGCATTATCCCGATGTTCTAGAATTACTCCGTTGAACACTTCGGTCAGTTTATCATAGGAATGGCCATCCTCCATAAGTATGGCTTCCCCACCCTTACGCAGTTCCGAGGCGATATAATGATTGGTCCAATAGGACTTTCCGCCACCGGATCCCGAAGCGACCAGCATGCCACGGTTGAATATCCAATGCTTTTTTTCAGGCTCACGATACATACTTACATATAATGGGCGACCGGTGATACGATCGACCAACCGAAATTTCTCTTCAAAACGTGTAGACTCCTTGGGCCCTCCTTCAAAGTACAAGAGGGATGCGGCCATATCACTCGCCATGGGTAGAAATAGCTCTGTTGGCAATCCGATGGAATGACCGGGCACCCCTCCAAAGAATAGATTTTTTCGATCTAGGGTGTTGTACTTGGCTTGAATACGCAGTCTTTTAAAAGCGGTCGTTATACTATTGGATATACGATTCGTATTTTCTTGTCCATTGGAAATCCCCATGACGTTTAAATGATAATAGACGGCTTGTTTATGATTTTCCAGTAAGTCCCCTATGAAGCTTTGGACTTGCCCAGCATATATTTGATTGGCATCCGTAGTTTTTCCAGAGCTGAATTTCTGGAAGCGTTTTATTTTTTTTCGGAATTGTGTGAGTACCTTTTCCTGATCTGGAATATAAATGTATTGATTGACGATATGTTCGCAGGGAATCTTAAAGCCCAATGAAAAGAGGTTCCCAATCGGAAAAGGGTTCTTGTCCGTGGTATACCCCCCATAATACTCGAAGGGTGTAATATGGTCCTTGGTAAATTGTTCAAGATTTTCAAGGGTAAAAAATTGGGCCGATCTCGTGCCGACTCGGATGTCGTTTCCACGAAAGTCTACATCCCCTAAGTTGCCGGATCTATCCAATAAGCGATAGTAACGGGCATAAAGCCCTTGGATGTCAAAGAGGTCATCATACCCTAACCGATGCACTTCTATCAGGCCCGTTTCCTTAATAAGTTTGATTACTTGATTCACTTGTGTTTTGAAAGATTCGATATATACCGAGTCCATAAACTCCTCAGGAACGGAATGGGTCAAAAAGAATTCCCGGTTTTTACTCATATGGCTATTCACCCGATTGGAATTGAGTCGTATATAATTTTTGGGCACTTTGCTGAGGTATAAATAGTGGGTGGCCTCCAAAAAGGGACGATCCTCAAAATAGTGTTCATTGGCCCGTTCCAAAAAGTCCCCTTGCAAATGCCCAGGTATAGTCCGATAGTATTCTTGGGTAAAGTAATCCTGGCGGTGTAGCATGGAATGGGGTCCTAAAACGTGAATGATGTTGTAGAACAATTCTTGAAGTCTTACGAAGTCTTTCTTATTCAAGGTGTATGCCTCCGGAAGAACCAACTGCAATGGTATGGTCATACATCCTTTTTCCTTGGAAATCAAGGTTCCTTTTTCATATCCATAGATGGGAAAAGCATCCCATAGGTCTAGACGTTTTTCCATATGGGAAGATTTTTGAACGGTGTATGCTGTTTAATTCCAGCTGGGAGTTTTCTGTCAGCTACTTTTTTAATAAATCCATAAGCTCCATAGGTACGTGAATATGCCAATAGAGTAAGAAACAGAGCGAAAAGAAAGATGGCGATAATGGCCATCGACCAAAGCATGGGGAGAAAGGCAGATAATAATAAGCCACCTAGGACTATGCCAATACCAAGGTAGAGTCCATAATAAATATACTTGGCTTTTAGGCCCAAATAGAATACCTCTTTCTGCAATCCCTTATGGATTGGATAATATACTTCCTCCATGACATAGGGTTTTACAAGGCAGCTATTTCCTCTCCGACGGCAATAAGGGCCAAAAAGATGGCAATACCAATCACAGTTCGTCCTAACCTGGTGGTAAGGTCGCTCTGTTGGTCTTTCATGTAGGCATAGGTAAGTCCACTAATCACTACGGCTACCCCAGCAATCATTTTGATAATGCCAATGATATGATTGGAAAGTGTTCGGGTATGTTGTTGGAATTCCTGCGTTTCTGAAATGAGCTCTTCAAATTGCCCATAAAAGGACGAATGGGAGAAAAGAAGGATTGAAAGGAGTAATAGTAACTTAGGTTTGGGGGTCGTCGGAAGGGTCGGACGAGGAATCGTCACGAACGATTTTGAGTTTTTCATTTTTTTTGAGTGTTAAGGAATATGATGCTTCTTCGGATGATTCCTTATTAAAGGCATCCAAGAGTTTGGAATGGTCTTCCACTTCCTTAACTTGGTTGAGTATTGCCTCTAAATCGGTGTTTTTATTATCCGAATTATTTACAAATATATTATTTATTTGCAAATTATCTGAAATTTTTGAATATTTTTTTGCCCTCTTTCTATCTTTTCTTAGAATCCAGATGACATAGCTATAATAGATAACCACCAATAATGAAATAATACCCCAGAAGATTTTCAATGACGATGTTTTTTGTAAGTATTTATTTTCTAACGTTTTAAATAATAAAATCTTATAATTGATGATAAATGTTCATGGTTATGTAAGTAGTCGGAATGAAATAATTAACATTCTTATAAATGGGCAGGAGAAGTACCCCGTAGCACTCCTTCAATCCCATGCTGCTTGAACTATGCAGTATGGAATTATCATATCCATATACATAATGTAGTTTTTTGTAGTAGGGCAGTATTATTCAAAACACAGCGCGTCCAAAATAACCAAAATAAAAAATGGAATAGAGGGGATTTCTTTAGGGTACTTTTTTGAATCTATATAAATATGGGGCCTTGTTAGCCGCACCGGTAAACTTTTTGTCCAATCGCTCCAAAACATTCAAGTCCAGCATTTTTTTCTGAAAATTATTTCTTCTAAATGGTCGGTCATACACTGTTTCATACACATTCTTTAGTTCTTTCATCGTAAAGGTTTCCGGAAGTAGATTAAAGCCCAAAAGTTTTTCATCCAAAAAAAATCGTAAGGTTGTTTGCGCTCTTTTTACCTGTTCATTGTGATCAAAAATTAAAGGTGGCAGTTCATCTACATCATACCAACCAATGTATTTATCTATAGTACTAGTCGTCGGTCTTACCTTATTAATGTCCACCAAGGCGTAGTAACCAACCGAAATAAAACGCTTGGTGAACCATTCCGTTTCCTGCCTTAATATAGTATCCTCGGGTAGGATTTCAGGATTCAACGATATCAATTTATTCAAAAAATCTTTATGGCTTCTTTCCTTGCCCCCAAAGGTGTGAAATTGTTCCAGATAGATATCCTTCAATCCTGTCCTCTCCACTAGAATTCGATAGGCCGCCTCATCCAAACTTTCATCTTGATACACAAAGCCAGCTGGTAATGCTTTAAAATCACCATTAAAATTAAGATGGGTTACCAAAACTTTTAAACTCCCTTCGGCATAGCCGAAGATAGTACAGTCAATCGAAATTTGTTGGATGAAATTGCTGGGATTGTAAGAACTCATAAAAAACCAATACTATTTTATTTTCAAATTGAAGGTTTTTTTAAATCAGATACAAATCATTAATGTCTTTTTTTTAGACAATATAAAATATTATGCTATATTTGACGGAATATTAACCTGTTATACATGCGTAAACACTTAATTTGTCTTCTTGTAGCCGTCCTTGGTTTTACACTATTTTCTTGCAAAACTACCCCGGCAGCAAGTGTTTTGGTCTTCAGTAAAACGGCCGGATACAGACATGAGGCCATAGAAGCTGGCAAGGAAGCGTTAAAGAAAATGGGTCTTGAAAAAAACATCGATGTCACTTTTAGCGAAGATTCAAACATTTTTAATGAACGGGACCTTAAGCAATTTCGTGCGGTTATCTTTTTAAATACTACCGGAGATATTTTGAATGAAGAACAACAAAATAGTTTCGAGCGCTTCATCCAAGCTGGCGGTGGCTACGTAGGTATACATGCCGCTACGGACACGGAATACGATTGGCCTTGGTACGGTAAACTGGCGGGAGCTTGGTTCTTGGATCATCCAATGGATCCCAGTAATGTGCAAAAGGGAAGATTTCTGGTAACCAAAAAGAATCATTGGGCTACACAAGGTATGCCCGACACTTTTGAACGGGAAGATGAATTTTACAGCTTCAAAAATATTTCCCCAGATATAGAGGTAGTTCTGGAAATTGACGAAACGAGCTACGAGGGGGGCAAAAACCCAGATTATCATCCAATGAGCTGGTATCAGGAATTTGATGGTGGACGTTCTTTTTATACCGCCATGGGTCATACCGATGAAACGTACACCGAAGACTTGGTTTTAAGGCATCTGTGGGCAGGCATCGATTATGTGTTAGGTGGTGAAAATCCAAAGCCACTGAACTATGCATTGGCAAGACCCGAAGAAAATAGATTCACAAAAGTAATTTTGGCGGATAAATTGGATGAGCCAATGGAATTGGCGGTGCTGGATGAAAATAGAATTCTTTTTATTCAGAGAAAGGGTGAAGTAAGGTTGTTCGACATCGCCAACGATGAATTAAAGACCATTGCAAAACTACCGGTCAATTTAAAATATATAAATAATGCTGGGGAGGAATCTGTCGCTGAGGACGGTCTACTAGGGATGAATATTGATCCAAATTTCTCTACGAACAATTGGATCTACCTCTATTATTCTACCCCTAAAGAGTCTGCTAATTACCTTTCAAGGTTCGTTCTTAAGGGAGATGAACTTGATTTGGACTCCGAAAAAATTATCTTAAAAATTCCAACACAACGCGAGGAATGTTGCCATACTGGCGGATCAATAGCTTGGGACAGCGATGGCAATCTCTTTTTATCCACAGGTGACAATACTAATCCACACGGATCAGATGGTTACAGTCCAAGTGACGAACGAAAGGGAAGAAGCGCTTGGGATGCACAAAAGTCCTCTGCAAATACCAACGATTTAAGAGGAAAAATTCTGCGTATTAAACCACATGAGGATGGTACCTACAGCATACCTGATGGAAATCTTTTTGAAAAAGGTATGGAAAAGGCTCGTCCTGAAATTTACACTATGGGGCACAGAAATCCCTTTCGCATTTCAGTGGATAGCCATAACGGATTTTTATACTGGGGCGAGGTAGGCCCTGATAGTAGCGAACCGGATTCCCTTCGAGGTCCAGCAGGTCATGACGAGATAGGACAAGCCAGAAGTGCCGGTAATTTTGGTTGGCCACATTTTGTGGGGAATAATAAGGCATATAACAAATATGACTTTGAGAAAGAAGAATCCCTGGAGAAATGGAATGCCAACGCTCCCGTTAATACTTCTCCCAACAACACGGGATTGGAAAAATTGCCTCCGGCACAGGATGCATTTATTTGGTATCCCTATGGGGAATCAAAGGAATTTCCTCTAGTGGGTTCCGGGGGACGGAATGCCATGGCAGGTCCAGTCTTTTATAAAGAGGATTTTGAAAGGGCGGAAAGGGCTTTTCCAGAATATTATGATGGTAAGTTGTTGGTGTATGAGTGGATGCGTGGCTGGATTATGGCAGTAACAATGGACGAAGACGGCAATTATAAATCTATGGAACGTTTTATGCCCAGCTACCGCTTCAGTAATCCCATGGATATGCAATTTGCGGCAAACGGAGACTTATATATGCTAGAATACGGTTCCGGTTGGTTTACCGCCAATGACGACGCAAGACTAGTCCGTATTGAATACAATGGAGGAAACAGAACACCAAAAATTCAAGTTGCAGCCAATAAAATGGGAGGAGCCTTGCCTTTTCAATTGGAATTGAATGCTGATAATACTACGGATCCCGATAGCGATGAGCTTGAATTTAAATGGGAAATATCTTCCGATAACGGTTTCAAAGAAACTTTTGAAACACCAAATCCTAGTGTAACATTAAATGAAATAGGTATCTACAAAGCCAAATTAACGGTTTCGGATGGCCATGGAGGAACTGCCAGCCAAACTATGGAAATTGTGGCGGGCAATGAGCCGCCCAATTTAAGCATGGACATGCCAAAGGGTAATCGTAGTTTCTTTGTTCCCAATACCTTATTGGATTATGTGATAGAAGTGAGTGACAAGGAGGACGGTACGTTGAAAGATGGTATTGAACCTGCCGAGGTATCGGTTTCGTTCGACTACCTTCCTGAAGGATATGACAAGATTACCATTGCCCAAGGTCATAGAAGTGCAGACGAATCGGCGCAGTATGCTACAGGGAAGGCATTGATTGAAGGTAGTGATTGTAGGGCTTGTCACAAGCAATTGGAAAAATCAATTGGACCTTCCTATAAAGAAGTCGCACTAAAATATAAAGGCGATGAGACTGCCATTGAACATTTAAGCAACAAAATTATTAGCGGTGGTGGTGGCGTATGGGGGGAAACTCCCATGGCCGCCCATCCACAGATAACTACGGAGGAAGCAGCGGATATTTCGCGCTATATTTTAAGCCTGGCAAACGAAAACCGAACGCAAAACACATTGCCTACCAGTGGTGCTTATCCTACGATAATTCCATCCGGAGACCCCGGAAAGGGAACATACATTGTCAGGGCTTCCTACCAGGACAAGGGTGCGAACAATATGCCATCAATGGGTTCCGAGGAATCCTTTTTGTTGCGATCTACCATCTTGGACGCGCATGGCATGGATGAATATGTGGATGTAAGTAAAATGGCATTCGGTGGCGCCAATTTTGCCATTGGTACCAGGTCAGGGGCATACATGAAGTTAAACCAGATTCATCTGGATGGGTTGAAATCGTTGAAAATCAGTGCGTCGGCTCCTATCTCACAATTATCCTGTATCGGTGGGAAAGTAGAATTGCATGTTGGCAGTCCAGATGGCACATTGATTGGGGAGTCGGAATTTTTGGAAGCCTCGGATACTCGCGGAAATATCATTGAGGCACCCATAAATTTGCCAATGGAGTTTTCTGGAAGTAAGCAGGATCTTTACATCGTGTTTACAAATGACACATCTGGGAAAGGAGGGACGATCATGGTCGTTAGCGGACTGGAATTTACCATGATCAGCACCCCTGAGCCGGCACCAATACAGGTCGTCGACAACGGCTCCGCTTCCGTTGGCAATTCTTTTTTTTCAGGTAAATGGAAATTGACTTTTAAAGGCACGCCAAATGGAGATACCGAAATGGTAGCTACAATCATGAATAAAGGTGGTGTTTTATCGGGCAGTGTTCAAGATATTAAGGGAGAAAACGATGCAATTCCCTTGGAGGATATTAAGGAATCATCGTCAGGTATTGAATTTACATTTATCACACAAGGGTTTAATGTAAAAGTTGAACTTGAAAAAGTGGATAAAGCAAACCTAGTCGGTAAAATGATGGGCATGTTCGATGCTTTGGCCGTACGTCTGTAAACACAATTTTATTTGGAACAAGTACTTTAATAGATGAAAGTAAAGGATAAAGTTTTTGTGGTTACCGGGGGTGGTAGTGGTATGGGCCGGGAGCTGGTACTTCAGCTCTTAAAAAAGGATGCAAGAATAGCCGCTATCGATATCAATGTGGATTCCCTTTTGGAGACTAAATCGTTGGCGGGCGTGTTGACCGGTAATTTGAAAATCTATGCATTGGATATAACCGATAAAAAGTTGGTAGGGGATACCCTAGAAACTATTTTAAATGAATTTGGATATGTAGATGGTATCATTAACAACGCTGGAATCATTCAACCTTTTAAGGCATTGAACGATTTGGATTATTCGACAATAAACAAAGTTTTTGATGTCAATTTTTGGGGAACCTTGAATTTGACCAAAATCCTATTGCCACATTTATTGGAACGTCCGGAAGCCCATATTGTAAACATTTCCAGTATGGGTGGATTCTTTGCCTTTCCAGGGCAAAATATATATGGGGCATCCAAGGCAGCCGTAAAACTCTTTACGGAGGGGCTCATACAAGAATTACGGGAGACGAGGGTACAAGTGTCCGTGGTTTTTCCAGGAGCAATTCGAACAAATATCATGCAAAACTCAGGCCTCAAGGAAAGTGTGGGAGAAATGGAGAATAATAACACGTTGTCAGCTTCAAAGGCCGCAGCCATAATCATTGAAAATATTGAAAAGGACAAGCAACGCATTTTCGTAGGCAACGATTCCCGATTGATGGATTATATGTACCGCATTAACCCAAATTGGGCCATGCGTTTTATTGCAAAAAAAATGAAAGACATTAGAAACTAGAATATTTCCTTAAAGAACAAATCAAATGAAAAATTTATTTAATTCAATATTGCTGACGACCCTATTTATTTTGATTGGGCAAAATAGTATGGCCCAAGATGATTTAACTATGAAAAATTGGGTGCTCGATACTAATGATTCCATTTTTACAAAACCATATATAGATATTGATAAATGGTATGATGCTTCGGGAGGCTATCGCTATATACACGGCGGATTTACTGGTACGAACACTAAGTTTTCCTTTTACTTTCCGGAAAAGAAAAATTATTCAGGTAGATTTTTTCAATATATCACTCCCTTTCCAGACAACGAGAATCTAGCACAAGGTAATCAAGGAGAATCAGATGTAATCGGGTTTTCGGTATCAAACGGAGCCTATTTGGTCGAAACCAATGGTGGTGGACCAACCGATTTTTCTAATCCCATGGCGAATGACCCGACCATTGGCGCCTATCGGGCAAATGCGGCCGCGGCACAATTTTCAAGACTGGTTGCTCAAACTTTGTTCGGTGGATCGAGGCCTTTCGGATATTGTTTTGGTGGTAGCGGAGGGGCTTATAGAACGGTCGGAGGCTTGGAGAACACCAATGCAGTATGGGATGGTGCCGTACCTTTCGTTATGGGATCGCCAATGGCAATCCCAAATTCATTTACATTCCGTATGCATGCTATGCGCATTTTAAAAGATAAATTTCCCCAAATTGTAGATGCATTGGAACCTGGCGGAAGTGGTGATCCTTATGCCGGGCTAAATGAAGAAGAAAAAGCGGCTTTGGAAGAAGCTACAAAAATGGGATTCCCACCAAAAGCTTGGTTTGCTTATAAGGAAATGGGGATACATGGGTTTTTGGTCCTTTATAATGGAGTTGTCATGGCTGACCAAGCATATTTTAATGAAGATTTCTGGAGTAAAGAAGGTTATTTAGGGGCCCATCCCACACAATCTCTTTTGGATGCAAGAATTCAAGAAAAAACAAAAATTAAAAGGATAATTGAAATTGATGAAGCGGTCGCCATAGGCCTGTCGGAACCATTATCCGAAGAAGATCGGGGAAGTGCAGATAAAGCGTGGAAAAATACGGGAGAAGTTAAAGGAGGCAAACCTGTCGGATATTTTCTGGAAAACACCATGCCTAAAGTAGGTTTTATGGGGGGCGATTTACTGATATTAAGTGGGGAAGCGGAAGGACAAAGACTACAAATAGATAAATTGGATGCTGATAAGGTAAGTTTAGCACCCACAAATCCCTTGAACATTCTTGCAAAGTTGAAACCTGGCGATGAGGTTCAAGTTGATAATTCTAACTTTTTGGCAGTACAGACGTATCACAGACATCAAATTCCTGGACCGGAATACGTTGTTTATGAGCAGTTTAAGGATAGCTTGGGAAATCCATTATACCCTCAAAGGCCCATGTTACTGGGGCCATTGTTTACTATGGGAGCAGCTGGATCTGTTCCCACCGGAAAGTATAATGGAAAAGTGATTCTTTTGGGTTCTTTATGGGATAGTGAGGCCCATCCTTGGCAGCAAGCATGGTACCACGATAGGGTAAAGGAGCACTTAGGTGATAAGACCAATGATAATTTTAGAATTTGGTTTACGGATCATGCTAACCATGCTGATGCTTCCAATTCGGGACATGAGTTACATATTGTAAGTTATTTGGGAGTGGTTCAACAGGCTCTTTTAGACTTGAGCGATTGGGTTGAAAAGGGTATTGCACCGGCTCAATCCACACACTATGAGATAATAGATGGTCAAGTGGTTGTTTCTGATAATGCCGATGTCCGCTTAGGAATTCAACCTTTGGTCATAGCGAAGGCTAACGGTGGAGAGAGGGCTAATGTCAAGGTCGGTGAAAAGGTACACTTTAGCACTGAGATTACGCTACCAAAAGATACAGGATACATTGTTTCAGTTGCTTGGGATTTTGATGGTTCGGGAAATTTTGAAAATGAAATTAGGATACCTCCAGGCAAATCTGAACTTACCTTGGAAACAAGTCATGCCTTTAACGAGAAAGGTACTCATTTTCCTACGGTCAGAATAGCATCCCAAAGAGATGGAAACAAGGACATCCCATTCACCCTCATAAGAAATTTGGATAGAGTAAGGGTAATAGTAAAATAATAATTCGGATATATATTAAAATCAAGTAATCAAGTGGGGACTATAATTAAAAAAGAGCTTAATAGAATGTTTTTTTTGTCAATGTTCATTCTTTTAATGGTTTCAGGTAACGTTGTGGCGCAACAAGTTGAATTAGAGGTGATGCCTTATCCAAAGAACGTTTTAATGGGCAAAGGTGGATTTAGAATCAATTCGAAGTTAGTAGTTTCGGTTGCATGTGATGGTACCGATGGGATTGCCCTTAGTGCAGCAAATCGATTTATGGAAGGACTCCGGAAATGACACAAATCTATTTTGGTCAAGAAAGAATTGAGCAGGCTGGTGTTCAGGAAAACACCAATCTTATCGTAGAAATTACAACTAGTTCCCAACCAAATATTGGAGTTGATGAATCCTATGTATTAAAGGTAACTGAGAATAAAATCAACCTAAAGGCCAATACAACCATGGGTGCCTTAAAAGGTTTTCAAACCTTGAACCAAATAGTAAAGGTGGATAGTAATGGTTATTTTATACCAGTTTTGGAAATCAATGATGCCCCAAGATTTAAATGGCGTGGAATGATGGTCGATGTGGCCAGGCATTTTCTCCCCATCGAACTATTGAGAAAAAATATTGATGCCATGGCCATGGTCAAGCTAAACGTACTTCACTTACACCTTTCAGATGATGAGGGGTTCAGGGTGGAGTCAAAGCTTTTTCCCAAACTGCACGAAAATGGTTCCTACGGTAATTATTATACGCAGTCCCAGCTTAAAGAATTGGTTAAATATGCTTCCGATCGAGGGATTTTAATAGTGCCCGAATTTGACCTTCCAGGGCATACTAGGAGTTGGTTTGCCGCATATCCTGAATTGGCAAGTGCGCCCGGTCCATACAAACCTGGGCCCCGGTTTATTTTTGATGAAAACGCCTCGCGACAGGAACTTGGAGAGGCCGTTAAGTCCGCTCCAACTCCCACCATTGATCCCTCGCGCGAAGAAGTGTATACATTCTTAGATCAACTTTTTGGTGAGATGGTTACCATTTTCACTGCACCCTATTTCCATATAGGTGCAGATGAAAACAATGGTGCTGCATGGAGAAACAACCCGGATATTGTAAGATTCATGAAAAGAAACAAACTTGCCGATACCCATGAACTGCATAGTTATTTTGTAAATAGGTTGTATGAAATTGTTAAGAAACATGGCCGCACTATGATTGCATGGCAGGAAGCTTTTTCCAAGTCATTGCCAAAAGACGTTATGGTGCAGGCATGGATACCGGAAGGAGCACCCATGGAAGCAGTTCCACCAAAAGAAATTGCAGAAAGTGGTAATTCGGTCCTAATCTCAACGGGTTTTTATTTAGATCTTTTCTTACCATCTCATGTGCACTATTCAAATCCTGAGTATTTATCGGATGTACATGATAACGTGTTAGGTGGTGAGGCAGCCTTATGGTCGGAATTGGTTGACGTCAATAGTTTTGAAAATAGGGCATGGCCTAGGGCAGCTGCAATTGCCGAACGCCTTTGGTCCCCCGTTTCGATTACGGATATTAATAACATGTACAATAGACTGTATGCTTTGAGCGATGACCTCGAAGCGAATGGCATGGACCATCGTCTAAATACCAGAAGATGGTTGGGTCAACTTGCCAATGGAACCGATATTTCAGCCCCGGCAGTAGTATTGGAAACCCTTGCTCCGTTTCAGGGATATAGAAGACTGGCCACGATCATGATGATGCCGGCATCCCTGAAATATGAAACGGTACCATTGGTCAATTTAGCGGACATTGTATCTGTTGATTCCGAAATGGAATGGAAGCTTAGGACACAAATTCAAAAGTTTTTGGATGGTGATATCAATGTTAAATTCATGCTAGAGGAGCAATTCAACGAATGGAAGGATGCCGCATTGAAGACCAAGGAACAAATTAAGGGAGCTCCTAACCTAAAAATGCTCGAGACCTACGCGGATAGATTGATAAGAGCTTCTGAAATAGGACTTCTGGCAATATCCGCATCCATGGATGACTCAGAAAAAAAATCCTCCTTGGAAGAATTGGGAACAATGAAAGTAAGAACCGATGCCGTGGAAATTAGAATTTTAGATGAAATAGAGGCCTTATTGTCCGGAGAATTAAAGGAATTGACAACGGTGAATAAAATGTATTGACATTCCCTGAAATTTTTAATGAATAAGCACCGAAAAAAATGGTAACAGTTAAAACAAGTTAGAAAAGGCTTAAAATGAGAATATACAAGTTTTTGGGATTATTGAGCCTTATGGTTTTTATGATTTCCTGCGGTGAGAAAAAGGAATTTGACAGCAATGGACGAAATCTCCTCTTTAATGATGGATGGCGATTCCTTAGGGATAGCGTACCCTTGGGCGAACAAGTCGATTTCGATGATTCACTATGGATGGCAATAGATTTGCCTCATGATTTTAGTATTATGGATTTGCCCGGTGGAGATACCGAAAATCAAATCGGACCTTTTTCGAGGAATGCCGTAGGTGGGGGAAATGGTAATGCCCATACGATAGGTGGAACGGGATGGTATCGAAAAAGTTTTACGGTAGATGAAAGCGATCGTACGAAAACCTTTATAATAAAATTCGATGGGGTTTATATGGAATCCGAGGTTTGGGTAAATGGGAAGCAAGTGGGAAAGCATGTAAATGGCTATACACCCTTTTGGTATGATATCACAGCATTCCTAAACCCTGTCGGTGCGCCTAATATTATCGCAGTAAAAACAGATAACCCTGGTGAAAACACCAGATGGTATAGTGGTTCGGGAATTTACCGAAATGTCCATCTAATCGTCACAGAACCCGTACACGTCGCGGTATGGGGTACTCGGATTACTACTCCGGAAATTACAACGGACAAGGCTTCAGTCAAGGTGGAAACGGCGATTGAAAACGAAATGGAAAACGATTCGGAAGTCGAGGTAACAGTGGTTATTAAGAATAGCGATGGTTCGGTTGCAAATAGTGTTACTCAAACAATTTCCATATCGGCCAACTCTGCTAAAACAGTTATGGACACTATCGAGATTCAAAATCCTTCATTATGGGATTTGGAAACGCCGTACCTATATACGGCCGAGGTAACACTTGAAGTTGATGGTGAGATATCAGATGTTTATACCCAAACCTTTGGAATTCGCTCCATAGAATTTACAGCCGAAAAAGGATTTTTATTAAATGGAAAACCTGTATTGTTAAAAGGAGGGAATATGCACCATGATAATGGCTACTTGGGTGCCGCTGCCATAGAAGCTGCCGAAAGAAGAAAAGTGGAATTGATGAAATCCAATGGCTACAATGCCATTAGATTGGCACATAACCCATTCTCCGAGAGTTTTTTGAACGCCTGTGATGAACTTGGTATGCTGGTAATCAATGAATTTACCGATATGTGGGAAGATTATAAGAACAAACAGGACTACCACCTTCACTTTACCGAACATTGGGAGCAAGATATGACCGATTTTATAATGCGTGACCGCAACCATCCCAGTGTAATTATGTGGAGTATCGGTAATGAAATCCCTAAAAAAAATGTTGAGGATGGTGTTCGAATCGCAAAAGAATTAGTAGCGAAGGTAAACGAATTGGACAACTCGCGCCCAACTACGGAGGCCATACCAAATTTTTTGATCCATGGTGGTTGGAAAAATTCGAAAGAGTACTTTGATGTTATTGACATAGCAGGTTATAACTACATGGAACCAGCGTATACCTCTGACCATGAACTATACCCAAAGAGAATTATTTATGCATCTGAATCTTTTCCAAAGGATGCCTATGACTATTGGAAAGCCGTTGAAAATCATCCCTATGTAATTGGTGATTTTGTATGGACCGCTATGGACTATTTTGGGGAAGTTGAACTGGCAAATGCAACATATAAAAGACCGGATGAAATAGATAAAAGATCATTTCAATCGATGGATGGAATTCCTGAAGGCACCAACCCAAACCTTGTGTACGATATGATGGCAATGATGTCCCCGTCTAAATGGCCAGCGTACATTTCCTGGTGCGGGGATCTGGATATTATGGGTGATAAAAAACCTCAAGGTCAGTATCGTGACGTTCTTTGGGACAGGAGTCCGCTTGAAGTTTTGGTCCATGAACCGATTCCGGATGGTATGGTTGAAGATTTAAGTCCATGGGGATGGCCAAATGAAATATCTTCATGGAATTGGAAGGGATATGAAACTAAAGCTTTACAGGTACGTGTATTTACCAAAGCGGAAAAAGTGAGGTTGGAATTGAATGGAAAAATAATTGCTGAAAAAACGATCTCCGAAGGTGATGAATACATTGCCGAATTCAAGGTACCCTATGAGCCAGGAGAATTGAGGGTTATTGCTTTGAACAATGGCAACGAAGTAACCAGCAAGATTTTGACTACCACAAGTTCGGCGACATCCATTCGATTGACTTCGGAAAGAAAATCGGTAAAGGCAGGTTCACAAGACTTGGCATTTGTAAAAATTGAAGTCGTTGATAATCAAAATCAGAGGATTTTACAGGAGGATTTTGAAATAACTATTCAAATTGACGGTGTTGGAGAATTGATCGGATCTGGTAATGGGAACCCTAGAGATCTGGCTAGTGTTAACAATACTACTCTTCGAACATTTCACGGTAAGGCACAAGCCATTATTAGACCTGGCAAGTCCAAAGGTGAAATAACTATGAAAGTTTCTTCGAAGGATCTCAAATCTGCTGTGGAAAAAATCCTAGTAGAATAATCTCTAGTGTGCGTACAAAATTTTTCTATTGAAAGATAATATTGTAGTTGAGTTGTTGTTTCCAGGGAATCCAAAATGATGTTGTATTGTAGACATCTAGTGGCTTTCCCTGGTAACAGTTATTTGAATTGATAAACTTCTTTTCAACCTTTGTTGAAGTATCCTATGAATCCAAATATTTCTTTGTTGTTTTTAATAGTTCCTAGATTTCAATGGGCTTAGAATTTGGAAAATAGGATAATCAGGGAAGATTATAACACTCCCTTCAATATCGTTTATGCTATTCCTTTAAGTAATATATTCAGAAATCCCATTTTGTAAGGGCCATACGCCGACCCAAATGTTTGATGGATCGGGGAAGACCATTATTTAGTAACCAATTCATTGAAGTGCTTTCTGAGCAAAAATATTCTTCATAACTATAAGGCCTATGGCAACAAAACTTTTGCTACCTCAGATTAAACTCTGGAATGATGAGTATGCTGTAACAAGCCTTTACGATAAAGGATTTACCTCACCAACATTGGTCATTCACTTTTGAAAAGGGCTTATTGAAATGAACGTTTCTTGTTTTTATCAGTTGAGATTTCCGTTATTCAACAAGACAAGACATGTGGAGGGTGCATTCAATCCCTCTTACGCTGTCTTTTAAGAATTAAAATCCATATGGTTGTAACAGGTTAATAGTGGTGAACTTTAAAAATTAGATTTTAGATTTATCCATATAACACATTTTATTTTTCCCTAACGAGATGATCTAAGTTTGGAAATTAAATTCAGTATGCTCGTGTTTTTCTTTCCCTCACCACATGTTCATCAAGATAGTTTTTACTTTCCTATTTCTGAAAATTAAGCCGTCTCAAATATCAAATTAGTCTTATATGGCTCTATATGAATTTATATGGTTTTATGATATAAAATATTGATAATCAAATTATTAAAAATAATTTTCCTTGCCTATATTTATCCGTATAACGGATAGCAAGTTATGTTTTGGGGGTCCCAAAACTGTCTACTTCTACGAAGTGGTGCTGTCGCATTATGTAGTTATTATCCATACCATGAAGAACCAGGGAGGGAGAAAACAATTAGGGGATAAAAAGAGAAATCATGCCTTCAAGGTTCGTATGAACCAGGCCGAGGTAGAGCGTCTGCGTGCCCTTATGAAACGATTTCATTTGGACATGGATAATAAGGGAACGGTGGGTCCCTTTTTAAGAAAACAAATTTTACAGGATGTGTATGAGAAAGATGATCGTTTACCCGATTCGATGACCCAAGTGGTTTATGAGATCAACAAAATTGGCACAAACATAAATCAATTGACAAAGGTCGTCCACTATAAGGATAAACGACAACCGAACGCTTCGCTGAATATGGAAATCAGGCAAATGCATACCCTGTTGTTGGACATCTTAAAACTATTAAATGAAATATCGACCTAGATGATTGCCCGAATATTATATCGTAAAAATGTACAAGGGGTATTGAATTATGTACTCGATAAACCACACGCCTCTGTATTGGGAATGTGTAATATCCCAAAACAAATACTTCAATATCCCAAACTATTAAAACAGCATTTCCACTTTTTGGGGAGTAGGCACGAATCCAACAAACGATTTGTACATATAACATTGAATTTACCTCATGGTGAATTTTTAGATGATTCCAAATTTTTCAAACTGGCTGAAATCTATATGCAAGAAATGGGCTATGGAGAACAGCCCTTTGTCATTGTTCGGCATGACGACACCAAACATGAACATGTACATATCGTAAGTACCAGGGTAAAGGAATCGGGAAAACTTGTCGATAACTCCCACGACTTTTCTAGAAATCTGGCCGTTCAAAAATACTTGGAGCAAATGTTTGGTATAACACCCTCCCCTGAATCCAAATGTAGTCAAAACCTTCCGGTCATTCGGGTACCTAAAGAAAGAAGCCTTCCCGATGACAGTCTTGGAGTACGCTTCTACATGCAGGATATACTCAACACCCTTTGTCAACAATACAAACCCCGATCTTTTAAGGAGTTAAAACATTTAATACAGGCGTACCATCTAGCGTTAAGTATAACCCAAAATAAATCAGGAAGAGTGGGGGTTTCCTACGGTATAGAAAAAGTTTTGGGCTACAAATCCAGATTCATTCAAGGATACAAAGTACATCCAAACCTAAGCGGACCAAAAATGGAACGATTATTTCAAAAAAATGCCCGTTCCAAACTACTGCCTACCCATAGACAACGCTTAAAAAAGCAACTGGATACCGTGTTCAAATTATTCAAATCCATAGATCTAAAAGAACTCGAAACTATCCTAATGGAGTTTCAGAAATTGGATACTAGTTTGGAATTCAACAAAATGGGTCAGCCCAAATCGTTTACCATCTATGACAAATCGGGATATATTTTTAATCCAAGTGAAATTGATGGTCAACTCTGGTCCAGAATCCGCTCTTTTTCGTCTAACTCAAATTCGGTTCTCGAGGTTAACGGGTCTCAATTTCAGCTGGAACTAATTAAGTGCGTCGAAGAAGTTCTTTTGAATAGACATGCAAGGATGCATACAGGTTTTGTTGTTTCAGAATTTATAGCAAGACAAACTTTTTCCGCTATTCAAAATGATTTTTGGGAACATCCAAAATTCGCCCTTTTGTCAAAGTATTGCCCAAAAGAGGGTCTCGACCTACATAAGCAATTGAATGACCAGTATGCAGGAATACAGAACAAACTGGTCCAAAAGCATCATAAAAGGGAGACCCAGTTGCTGGAATCCAAATCCCGGTTAATTTCCAAGGTCATTGAACAGTGTGTTTTTGGTTTAAATCTTACGACGGATACCCGGGGAGAACTATTCCAAAGCCTTGGATTGGCATATGAAAATGGTTCGGTTCGGTACTTGGATTCATCAGTGCATAGCCTCTCTTTGGATATGGGAAATTTCAATACAAGGCCAAATGAAATGAAGTTTCCTTCGGCTTTTATTCGCGAACATGAAAAGGTGCTACGATTGTTGGTAGGGGCAAATCCGAAAAGCGAATCCTTGTATGCCCGTTCTTATTTTCTTCCGATGTTTTTTAAACAACTTTATTCACAAATGGCAAAAGAGGATAGAAAAACCTTTGAAACATATTCCCTACATGCTTATTGGAAGACCATAGAGCGAATGAACCAGTCATTTGAAAAATCTCCCAAGGACTATGTACATCTTTTAAATCATCAAGGTTTCCACGTTAGTGAAATAGATGGGGATATGTATTTGCATGCTATATACGGGGAAACAGATGCCACAATTCCTTTAGATCAGAAAACCAAGGCCTATCTGAACTCCCTACCTGATAAAAATATCGTATTCAAGAACCAACATACTCATATAACCCTCTTGAAACATAGTGGTAGGGATTCCTTCGACCATCTTTGGACAGCTTACCTCATACAAAATGAATATTATAAAAAAGCGGCCTATCTCATCGTCTTCAAGGGAATTCGTCCCAATTTGGCTCCTGAGATAATGGAGTTTCATATGCAAAAGGGGCTTAAAAAAGTTATATTGGAAGTAGCGCAAAATCAGAATAACTATAAGAACCGAAAGTTGATACTTGCAAGCGCCTATACGATTGATAGCTTATTGGGTTCCCAAAAGGGGCGAAATGAATTGGAATTTAATCCATTCAAGGACGAGTTGACAGATTATTCCAAGTTCAATAAACAAGGTCTATAATCATTGGAAACCCATCATCTCAAAAGTACACTTCTTTGAGTGAAACAATTTTAGAGGGTTTACATGGAAAGGTATTTCCCCTATTTAATCATTGGCCCATTGATCATATTCTGAAATAATACAACAACACGTTCTTGAATGGACTCTGGTATAGTTTCATTCATAATCGAGGATTCATCAAAAGAATATTTTGGATCTGAAATGATGTCATCCTTGACATAGTGTAACGCCTTGATACGGGTCGCGTCGTCCATGGCAGTATAGAGTCGTATTATGTTTTTGGTCATGGCTGGGTCTTGATGCCGCAAATATATTTTGAAAACTTCTTTGGAAGGAAAAAATAATCCAAATATTCTATCACGTACCGCACCGGAAAACGGAATTCGGGTCTAGAATAATAGCTGCTGGTCTAGTTCCGGATAGGAAACTTTTTCATTGATTTCAGGAATATTCCCTGCATATTCCTTCCCTCTCAAACGGCCCACGGTATGAAAGGTCATTAATTTCTCCGGGAAAGGCTGTAGAAGTGGGTTGATAGCCTGTTCCGTAAGTTCTTCCTCGTAATCCTGAAGCCATTGCTCTTCCAATTCCTCCGGGAGGATTACGGGCATACGCGGTTCTTCTGATGCCGCCGGGTTGTTATGTATTTTCTCCATCATAGGATTGGCTGTAGTTGTTACAATGGAAAAGGTATGTAAGACTTCACCTGTGACCTGGTCTGTCCATTCACGCCATAGCCCTGCCAAATTCATAGGTTTCCCATCCTTTCGATAGATGTAATGAGGATACGTTTTGCCCTTGAAATGCCGATGCTCATAAAAACCGTCTATAGGAATGATACACCTTCTATGAATGGCCGAGGACTTAAACGATTTAAGTTCAAAAATGGTCTCCCCCCTTGCATTCAGGGTTTTATTCCAAGCACCATATAATTGCTTTTTGTCCTTTACCCAATGGGGGGCGAGACCCCATTGGGAAATCACAGGTTCCATGGGATGCTCATTCGTATATATCACTAATTTTGGATGCTTAAATCCAGAAACATGGTGATAAGGGTGATCGGTTAGTCCAGCCAAACGGTCCTTGATTTCCGCTATGGCATGGACATCAGAATCACGTTTCGCCCTTCGTAATTGGGTTTCCAACTGGGCCTTGACATCATAACACATACTTCTTGTTTATTTTTTTAAGGTACTAATTTCAGTGTTAAAAGGTGTTTCTACCTTTTTATGATTTTTTATATTTGGAAATAATCCAAAAATAAGGAAAATATCCAATTTTATGAAACATGTGGTTTTTAGGAATTATGATCGATATGCCATCAAACATCTTTTGATGGAAATAGGGCATCATAGACTCCATAGGGAATGTGAAAATAGAAAACTGAATTTTCCCAAGCGCATCTCCTTGTTCTTTTTGGAAAGTGGTGATTTCCCAACAACCCTAAAATATAAGTATCCTATGATAGGCATTAATACCATTATGGTCATAGATCGATACGATTTGCCGGAAAAGGGCTGGGAACGCTTCGAAGTTGCCTAAATTTTATGGGTATGCGGTACGGATTCAGGATATAAAAATACTTCTTTTACCATCAATTCACAGATGAAGCCAACTCCTTTTTCAGGAAATAAAATATCCCAGATATGACTTAATTCATTTAAGGAAAGGCTTATTGTATAAATAATAGGTAAGGTTATAACGTGCTATATCTGATTTTTAAATGTGGTCAAGGCGGTTACTATCGAGGACTCCAATTCCTTATAATGTTGCTGCACATCATCTTGGTAGACCAGATTGGCTCCTACATTCATTTTAGGGATAAACTCATTGTCTGGGGACATTACCCAAATGGGATTGTACCCCAAGGAATAATAATACAACAAAAGCTTGATGGTATTAAAAGACAAGGGGCCTCGTTCGATGTTGGTAATGGTTTGATAGTCCACTCCCAGGCGTTCGGCCATGGCCTTCCTCGAAAATGGGCTTTGACGCTTATCCTCAGTAGGATCCTTTTCAATGAGTTCCTCCCGGATTTGTTGTAAGCGTTCGCCTATAAAATAAAAGTCCTTGGCCTTGCCGTTAAATATATCTTCCATTGTTTTCATGTTTCGACGATTTCTACGGGATAGCTGGAATATGGTTCGCTGGCTTGTAATAAAGAGCCAAAAACAAACAAATCCTCCTTCAATTTTGGTTTTCTATCCCCAAAAGTAGGTTTTTCTTGTTTACCCGTATACCGGTCCAAGAGCTCCTCCGGATTCAAATGGGTGTCGGTATTTCCGGAAGGCTCCGTGGAACTTTGGTTTTCTTTGGTGTTATGGTCCATGCCGACCACCTTTTCCGTATCAAATACGCCCGATGATGGGGATGTCCCATGGTTCTTGACATACTCCTTTTGGACCAATTCCTCGACATCTTCCAAAATACTATGGAAATTTGCGTCCAACACCCGATTTTTTTCCTTGTTTTTGATGTACCGTGCTATCAGTGATTTTAATACTGTTTTCAATAGGTGGTCTTCCTTCGGATTATCTTGGATACAATGGGACAGCTCCGTACGATAATCAAACAGGCCATAGTCCTTGACCAAATTAATAAAGTCCCATTGTTCAATCTCAGAGATATAAGAATTTGCGGCAATTGTCGGAATGTGGTCATGATAGAACCCATAATAATCGGAAATATGCCAATCCAATCGGTATAAGACATTATAAAATTGAAGGTCCTCCAAATCCTGGATTCGTTGCTGCAGTTGTTCCTCGAAGTCCTCGGGTACGAAGGTGCGAATGGCAGGTAAGGCATATTTCTTCTGTACCCGCTTTGAAGCCAAATTAGGTCGTAACAATCCATAACAGAGTTTTTGGGGTATGGGATGTTCAAAGGTATCGGCTACCATCCCTCCAAAATATCCAGTGGACATTCCGGAAATCTTGCTCTTGGGCAATAAGTCCATCATTTCTGAACTGATGTTCATGGTGGTATCCTGCTTGGACAGGGTATGCGCTTTTTTTGACTGATGGATACGCCCAAAGATCTCGCTGATACGCCGAGCTGTTTCCCCTTTGGCGGCACCACTGAATATATTGGCACAGTTGTCAAAAATAACATCGGCTAATTCCCTGCCATAATCAGCTATCAATTGACTGATACTCTGTATGCCCAAGACTGTGGCCACCAAATGGGAGCGACCGGTATCGATGATTTTTCTCAGTCCCATAATAAATACCGTGGGTAGCTCGTCCAATAGCAAACCGCAGGGTCGGCAACCGGGTCGATTGATCAATTGCAGGGTCTTGTTGATATATAGACCAATAGGTGCGGCATAGATTTCAGAACGATTGGGGTTGTTTTGGATACAGACGATCTTGGGTTGCTCTGGGTTATTAATGTCCAATTGAAAATCATTTCCCGTCATCACATAGAATATTTCCTTATTGGCCAACATAGATAAGGAAATCTGCGCACTTGCAGTTTGTCCCGCCAATTGCTGTCCGGCTTCCCGCTCCAAGGCATCCTTAAAGGGTATCATCAGGTTTCTGACTTCGATATCTTCCAACATGATGGAAAGCAAATACTCAATGTTGACGGTGGATAGTATAATGACATGGGGTAGGGTGCAAATATTTTTACCATATTCCTCGGATTTGCGCTTCAAATACCAGATAAGTCCCGACACAAAACTGATGGCACTCCGGGAGAAGAAATCGTTTCTCTTGATCCATTCCTTATTGAGGTTTTTCATAATGACGGTAGCGGCATCCGAAGCATCCATTTGACTTTTTAATAGGTAAGGATCCAATGGATTGCATCGATGGGATTGTTCCACATTGTCAAAATTTAATACGTAAAATTTTGAATAGGGCGCTGTTTGGTTTTCCTTCCCATAGGTTTGCTTTTCCCGTAACCAATAGTTGTAAGCAATGGTACTAAGGGTATCAAACTTAAAATCATACAATAGCAGGGTAAATTTTTTTTGAATCAACTGTTCCAAGATTTCCTCGATGACGGCAAAGGACTTCCCGCTTCCCGGGGTTCCTACGACCAACAGGCCCCGAAACAGATTGATGAAATTAATCCATCCCCTACGTAGTAGCCCTTTATGGTAATAGTCATACGGTATATTGACAGAGTAAGGGGTGTCGATACGCTGTTCCATTTGTTGGAAGGTCTCGTTTTCAACATTAAATGGGTCTATCTCGGATAGGGGTTCGTAAGGTACTACCTGAAAAAGGTGGAGGGTACCCCAAAGACTTAACACAAAACCCAAGAAATAACAAGCAATGGTAACGATAATTATGGGCCGTTCGGATGCTATAAGAGATTGTGATAGCAGGAGAAGTCCAACCCCCAAACACCATAGGAATAAACCTTTTGATATGGTTTTGCCAGGTACTTTTTTAGGGTAGTAGCACATAACGGCCCCAATAACGGTCAATAATAAAAACAGGCGGTTAAAGTAAGGTCGTTCCAAAGGGCCAAAACGTTTCAAAAAACTATACACCCATTGTAAACCTGGTACGTTCGCCTCTTGCTGGATGGTAGGATAATGATCTAAAAAGCCAATCGATAGAAAACAGATGACCGAGATGAACATGGCGGAAAAGGCAATTTTTTGGGATTCCATGGGATCTGTTTTTTGTTATAGGTCTAGGTTTGGAGTGTTTCTCTTGGACGTTTCTCCCACGGCCTTGGAAAGTGACGTTTGTTCGTTAGGTATGGGCCGTTCTAGGGCCCGAACCTGAACAAAGGGAATGGCGTACGGTGTCTTTAATCCAAAATCACATAGCACCCCTTTTTCCATGACTTTGATTACGGTGCCGGGGTGGGTAGTGCCTTCGGGACCTGTAGCCATTTTCAAATGCACCCGATCACCAGTCTTCAACTGGCTATCTCGGTTCCATGGGACTAATTCGTATCGCGGTTGTTTGGTATGCTTCAGGTCTTCGTTCCAATCCTTATGGTGCGATTTATGGATGTTGACAGGAATTTTTATATACAATTTGGTCAATGTCAGGGTCAACGATCGTAGGAGTTCCAGCCGATTCGGTGGTAGGGTATTCGTCCTTGGGTCTTTAACTTCCAGGGTGATTATAATCCTGTCTTTTAATTGGATGCAGACATCGGACATCTCATGGGCTTTTAAGGCTTTTATTACTACTCCAAAATGGCTTTGTTGTTGTGTAAGGTTTTTATCTGAATATCGAATATGGATGGTCCATCTGTGCTTTTCATAGGTGTTTTCAATATGAACCTTATTCTGGCCATGGTTGATTAGACTTGAAAAGATATCCAAGTCGAAACGGGCTCCTTGGAGGTCATGGTCCATAATCGATATCAGTTGCATGGATTTGCGGTGTTGTTGCCCGTCCAATAATTTTATAAAAGAGTGTATCTTTTTTGGATATACCTGTCCTCCAAAACTGATGTACCAATTCTGGTGGGTACCATTTAACTCATGATAGGACAACAGGTCGATGGCACTTTCCCCAAAAACGATATGTATTGTTTTTTCCTTTGGAATTTGGGAATGAAAGAGGTAATGGTCTTTGGAATTCAAAACCACCTGAAACTTTTGTGGAGGTTTATTGGGTTTGGCCTTGTACGGTCTATTGTATAGGACATAGTTCTGTATGGTACCGTATTCATCGAGTTTGGGGAAGGCCATATTGGCAATGGTGCCACCCCGTTTCAACTCGTACATGGCATTAAAAATACGGTCTTTAAATACCGGGTCCTGAAGTGTGGCCTCGGAAATGCATCGGTCCTTTGTGAGATATTCGGCGTTTTTCAAAGGCACCATACGGTACCGATTCGATAAATCCGTTGTTTTGGTCTTAGGGAGTGTCTTGGGCTGGGTTACAGGCGGTAGGTGCAAGTATTCCCCGCTGAGGTCCATGCCCTGAGAAATGGCCTTATAGAAGGTTTCGGAGCGTTTCCGTAGATAGGAGAAAAAGCGTCCCTTATCCAAGGAGTCGTGTCGGTTGAAATAGCTCATGGGATTTCTTTGGGTGTTCAACACCAGACGTTCTCCATCTTTTTTGAACTCCATAGATCCTGCACTCTTGGCAATCAATTGATAGCCGTTTCGTTGCAGATACCCTGGAAAATCGATGACCGAGTTGATGTGGGCGATACAGTCCTTGTAATAGTCAATATGTTCCGCATATGGGGGTAGGGTATTCATAAGATAAAAGGGCAGGTCAAAAGGACCTACCCTGTTACATTGGATGGAACTATAATCTTACGGTTTGGCCCCTAGTACGCTTTTTTTTTACATCAGGCTGCACAGTCTCTGCAGTCACCTCCATATTGTTGAGCTTCGATTGCTCTACGGATTTAGTGATAAAACGCTCGGCCTTGGGACTCCAGCTCACCAAATAGGTTTTCTCCCCGCGCTTTGTGGGTATGGTAATCTCCCTCTCCTCACCTTTGTTCAAGGCGTCCGCCTGTTCCTTGGTAAGAGGCTGCCCATAAAAATAGGTCTTTTCGGAAAGAGCGGACTTAGTACGGATGTCGTTCAGGCGTGGCTCGTAATAGGCCAGTTTGGTAAATTGCTCGCCATTCATTGAAGTTCCGGTAAAGGAGATTACCTTTCCTTGTTCCTTCATCTGATTGAACTCCTCCTTTGTGAACTGATAGTTATAGGCCTTGGCCTCTCCGGGTGGGACCGGTTCGTTCCTTTTAATCTGTACATCCAATTTGGAACCTGTATTCTGCTGGTAGACCATCTGAACCATTTTTACTTGATGCTTCAGGGATCCGTCAGCGATATAGGTACTATTATGAAGGTATTCCTCGCCTTTGATGATGGCATCCTGTATGTTGTCCGGAAGCTTGCCAAAGCTGATATAAGCGCCTTCCAATCGCTCCTTGGCATCGCCAATGGCAAAGCGTTGTGCTGGAAATTTTTGGTGTTCCAAAAATTCACTGTCCTTTTCAATCGTAAAGTCGGGATAATTGAGTACCCGTACCTTATACGTGTTTTCTGTGGCGGGAATCGCTTCCCCTTTTAGCCATACTTGGTTCATCTTAACGAACACTTTTTCAATCTGTGTTTCCATGTGTGAGTAATTTAAATTGTTAAAGAATATGATTATGGTTACTTTTGAATAACGAATGAATGTGAGTTGTTCACTCGTTAAGGAATATGATGGAAAAAGGGCGGGAGCGCCCTTTTTCTTTTTATTGTGCGATACGATACTCCTCCACTTGCACCTCCTTTCCTTCGTTTTGTAGGGGAGGGATTTCCTCCCATTCCAAATTCCAATCGACTTTTTTTGGCTTGAGTATGTCCAAGGTCGTATGTAGAAAGTTTTTGTAATAGCTCCAAATCATCAATTGTAGCGCATTGATTTCCAAAGGAACCCTTAAGTTTATTTGCTCCCCGTCCTGGGACAACACCAAACTATAGGCGTTCACCAAGTGCTGGTCCAAAATGGATCGGTGTTTTAAAAAGTGCTTCCGCAATCCCTCATTGTAATCCCTACAGTGCGTGTAGAATCGGGCAAAGGCCTTCGGGTCTTTTTGCCTGCATTGAATTTGAATGGCCCCATCCGCAACACGCAATCTAAAATCTTCCTCCATGAAGGATATAAAATGCAAATCCCGAACAAATCCTGCAATTTTACTGTCGCCTGTAAAGGAGAGCATTATCTTCTTCACTTTGGTCAGTCGATGGATTTGGAATAAAATGCGGGTAGTCGTATGATTGATACTTCCTAAGGCCAGATATACGGCATTTTTCAATTGGAATCTTTGGTGAAAGGCCATAGCCTCCTTAGGATTCGAAAAAACAAAAAGGGCCTCGATTTTTTCGGGGATTTGGGAATACCATAGACCATGTTCCATCGCTGATTCCCCATAGGGATGAATGTCTTCCAAGTCGTCCTCAAAATACCCGCATACTTCGTTTTGTATATTATACAAAGGGAACAAAATGCGTTTGTCGGGGCCTTGTCCAAAACGATTTTCGAAAACTGAATCCCCGGCCACGGACGTGTACAAAGGATGTTCCAATGCTGTAGGTCGGGACAAATAGGTATGGAAATGATTGAAATCCTTTTTGACCGTTTTGAATGCTGGTTCATACTTTTCGGTAAGTACAAGGTCGGAGTCTTTCGAAAGCTTGTTATAAAATTCGAAAACCTTGTCCCAAAGAGGTATGCGAGGATTGGTTTCCATTTTGGCCATATAGGAAACAACCAAATCAAAGGCTTCCAACTTCTTTTCAGGGCTTTGAACTTCGTAATACCGATAGCCTTCCTCGGTATGAATCAAGATTACATGGCTTCCCTGAAATCGATATAGGGCATAGCTATCCTCCTGTTTTAAACAAGCGCCTCCGAAGTGACGAAGCAACCGTGGAAGGTGCAAATGTAAATTTGAATGTTCCCTGTTTGTATTCATTATTATTTGTAAATAAATATTATTATTGTAAATAATTATAACAAATCTACTAAAATATTTGAATTGACAAAGTCTTTCCTTAAAAAAGTGTTACGGGGACAACCTAGTGGCTTTCCACAAAAGACAATCAGCTACTGGATGTATCTAGCGGGGTTATTGTTATGTGTTGTGCTGTATAGCCCCAAAGCAACAAAGGAAGGGCCTACACTTGGAAGTACCCGTACGAGAGATACCCGATCCATAGGAAAAGCAGTTTCTCTCCTTAGTATAGATTCAAAGGACCTTTCAGAACAAAATATCCATTCGGTAGCTTTTTATGGAGAGGCAAAGAAAACCTTTGAAGGTTTAGAAGGTATAAATCCTAGTGCGGATTTCTATAGATGTAATGAGGTGCTACGGCATGCGTCACAAATACCCTCCATTACTCCACTGCGGATACAGACTTTCCGGATTTCAAGTGCCTATGGTATGCGCAAACATCCTATTTCAGGAAGGTATAAAAATCATAAGGGCTATGATTTGGCGGCCCCCAAAGGAACTCCTGTCCATGCCACGGCAAGTGGCCAGGTAAAAGTAGTGGACGTTAAGGATGGGTATGGACGGGTCATTGTCCTTGGCCATTCCGATGGATTTGAAACCTTATACGCCCATCTGGAAGCATCCTTTGTTGAGGTCGGTGACCGAATCGAACAGGGCCAGGTAATTGCCAGCGTTGGAAATTCAGGAAACGTTACGGGTTTTCACCTGCACTATGAACTGATCCGCCATGGGAAACCTATCGACCCTCAAAAGTCTTTTGGACGTAAACGAAGCATACTCCGAAAGTGGTTGCTAGGCCGAATAGAAAATGGATCGGAAATTCCTTGAATGGGTAAGAAGTTATATTGGCGTTGGCCGGGCTATACGCGGTACCGCCGGTTGGGCTGCCCAAGAAAGGGGATAGGGTACTGCAATGGTATCGGTTGGAAACAGGCCGTCCGGCCTACCAAGGCGATATTGCTACTATCCCTAACGCAAGGCCCTATGGGGCCTTTTTTTGTGGAAAGGGAAAGAAAGACGGGGGAGGGGTTTGAGGGGTTTTTGGTCGGTTTTCCAAGTGATAGGAGGTATCTTGTAGTAAAGGAAGTACCCTCAAAACCAAAGGATTCACATCATGGAAACAGTCGTCAGCGAAATTCAGGTCAGCTATCACAACCAAGCCCTTTTTCAATCCCAAAAGCCCCTTGTGGATTCCAAATCGGTGGCCGACCTCCTTTATCATTCTTGGAACAAGGATGCTATCGGCCTACACGAATCCTTTAAAGTACTGCTTCTCAACAACAACAATAAGGTCAACGGTATCTTTGAACTCTCCCGAGGGGGTATCTCCGGCACCGTTGTAGATATACGGATCCTTTTCGCGGTGACCCTAAAATCCCTTTCCGTGGCCATGATATTGGCCCATAACCACCCCAGCGGTACCCTGCGACCCAGTGAAGCCGATAAACAGATTACCCAAAAAATAAAAAAGGCGGCCGAATTTTTCGACATACGGGTACTTGATCATATTATTCTCTCTCCATTGGAGGAAGACTATTTCAGTTTTGCGGATAACGGTATCCTATAAGTATAGTTAATAGCTTTTTTCCATTCTTTTCTAGAGTATAGCCCCAAATTCTTGGGGCTTTTGTGGTTAAATACCCCTTATTTCTATACATAAAATCATAAAAACATCCTTTATTTTGTTACAAATATTATTTATAACTACCTTTATTCTGTTACAAAAATCAATACATGGCCTTCTATAGACATGCAATGAAGTCCCTAGAGGACTGGAAAACCCGCAAAAACCGCAAGCCCCTGGTCCTCCGTGGTGCCCGCCAGGTGGGAAAAACGACCCTTGTACAGGAATTTGGTAAATCCTTCGATGTCCTTATTTCCCTTAATCTGGAAAAATCAAGGGATAAGGCCTTTTTTACCCAATACGGGGAAGTGCCGACCATCATGGAGGCCCTTTATTTGGCCCATAACATAATACCCAAGAAAGGACAGGAAATCCTGCTCTTCATCGATGAAATCCAAGAGGAACCCAAAGCCATTCAATTATTGCGCTATTTCTATGAAGAAATACCAGAATTGCATGTCATCGCTGCAGGGTCCTTATTGGAATTTGCCATTCAAGAGGTGGAAAGTTTTCCCGTGGGACGTATCGAATTCCTATACCTATTTCCGCTGAATTTTTCGGAGTATTTACAGGCCATTGGTCACTACACTGGGTTTATGCAATTGGAAACGGCCCCCGTTTCCCCCATTGCCCATGACACCCTGCTACAACTTTTTCATCGGTATGCCATTCTTGGAGGCATGCCGGAAATCATTCAACGCACCATCGATGGGGAAACCTTGTCGCAATTACCACGCACCTATGAAAGTATCTGGGGAACCTACAAGGAGGACGTAGAAAAATATGCATCCAATGCTACGGAACGGAAGGTCATAAGACATATCATGGATACGGCCCCCATGTATCTGGACCAACGCATAAAATTCCAAAACTTCGGGAATTCCAATTACAGATCCCGAGAGGTAGGGGAAGCCCTCCGAAACCTAGATGCGGCCAAAATCATTCAATTGATATATCCCACCACGGAACTGACACCACCCATAAAACCCAACCTTAGAAAATCTCCAAGGCTCCAATTCTTGGATACTGGGCTTGTGAACCATGCCCTAAACATTCAAGGCCAGCTATTGGGTCTATCAGATTTAAACGATGCCACAAGGGGAGGCATCATCCCCCACCTGATTACCCAAGAACTGATTTCCTTGCAAACGATTCAGTATCTTAAACCCCATTTTTGGGTGCGTGAGAAAAACCAGGCTTCCTCGGAAGTGGATTTGGTTTACGTGTATAAGGACTTGGTCATCCCAATTGAAATCAAATCGGGTCCCACTGGTTCCCTCAAATCCCTACACCAATTCATGGACCGGGCACCCCATCCCTTTGCGATTCGAATGTACGCAGGCAAATTTAAAATGGATGAAGCGGTAACTGATTCAGGAACTAAATTCCTGTTAATGAACCTTCCCTATTACCTTGGGACGATGCTTCCTTCCTACATCAAAATGTTTACTGAAAATGCTTCTTTATCTTGAATCGCTTTGAATATCTTGGTGCTATGGGCCGGTGTACAAACATGGTAGTTTTCACATTACCTGCCCATCGGAGACACATCTGTCTTGAGAAACGACCAAAGGGCTTTGTTGGAGAAAGGAAACAAGTGAAAAATCTATTTGCAAATATAATATGACAACAGATAGTCCTTGGAATATTTCAGAAGCGATAGCTTTTTCAGTGCCAATGATTCAAGTTGGAAGTAGGTCTTCATAAAAGGAATATAACAGGAAAAGTCTTATGATTTGGGAATATTTAAGGTAGAGAATGTCCTTAGTAAATTCAGTTGGAATTTAACTTACAATGGTAGGTGATCCCAATAGATGTATTTCGGAATATTTAGGAAATTAAGCATTACAATATCATTCTCTGTGAGAATGCTGTCCATTTTGAAATTCTTTTGGGTTGACAGATCTTCTGCACATTCTATAGATAGGATAATAGAACAATATGCTATTTGCTGCATAAAGGAATAGTATGAATTTGCGGCTCGGTTTTAAGACTTTGATGAAGAAAAAATCTAAGATAGAAAAAGGACGATTTTTAAATGTCGGGCAACCTAAAACTTTTTCTTGATTTTTTCTCCATATAGTGAACCTAGGTAATTCTTTCATTCAAGAGGTGGGCTATTCCCTCGCGATTACTGAATTGGTAATCCTAGTTCAAGAACGAGGTGTTTGTTATTTATGCTTGATTTCCATATTCCTAAATTTGTACTACAATTTAATTCAAAAGGAATGGCCTTTTAGGAAAAAATGTTAAGAGAGTAAATTCGTCGAAATTTTAAATCGGGTTTAAAAAGATTAAAATGTCTTTTTACAAAAAAAATCAAGTCAGACCTTTAGGATAATTTTGATATTTCACCAACGGTTTGTTAAAGTATATAGCCTTTTTCACGGGCAACATCTAACAATTGTTTATCGCTACCATATGGAATGCCGAATACTGTTTTCAATCTTTTTTTCCTCCGTTCTATGGTAGCCATTGATAAGGGGACCAGCCGAGGTAAATTTTTTGTCAGTTCTCCTTTGGATAGAAAATAAATGATTTGCATATCCAATGAATCAACGAAAAAGTCATCGTAGGAAGTACTTTGTTTGGACAAATTCCTTACTGAATCACTATAATATTTGTTACCTTCTAGTACCGTAATAACAGAATCGCTCAAAATTTTAATGGACAAATCAGACTTTATTAGAAACCCTTCTGGGCTTAAAGATTTTATAATGTTAGTTATCCGCTGTTCATCCCTTAATGAAGTGTGAACTATTATTTTTGTTTCTGGGAATTGCTTCCTTATAAAAAGACCTAAATCTTCACCTCCAGTAATCTTTGATGTTTTTGAAGAAGGTAATTTTATGTCTAAAAATACCATCTTAAAGAAATTCGATTTAGTGTTATTTAATTTATTAATAGCCTCATCACAATTACAAGCACCATCAATATGGAGGGATAGTCCAGAATCTTCCAAGCATGTTTTGTACCCCGTTATCGTAATGGGATGATCATCTATTACCAATATTGATGCTTTTGGTGTCAAAATGGTTAAATTAATGTGTTAGATTGGGGGGATACTAATATTCTTAATCAACAATAGTTAGACCTATCTTATATATATTAATAAAATCGCCTTGTTACAATCACTAACTAATTCTTATTTAAAACATTAAGATAACTTGTTTAGATATAAATAGGTAATAATCTACTTAAATTGAGGGAAAATCCATCAATAGTTTATATTATGTGACGTAATAAAGGGAAACAGAACCATTTTTTATAAGTTCTTTACAGTTAAGCTCTAACACAATAAATATTGAGGGGAATACCCTCAATAACATTGGAAGATTTTTCTTACTATTGAATAATGCCCCGAATTTAGTTCAGTAAATATCTCGATGTAAGTCGAAGTGGCGTAGCCCTATCTATTTATTACACGTCAAACACCGTCTAGATATTTTACCCTATGGATTAAAAGAATTAATTATTTCTTATAGTCTATAGTTTACCAAATTCTACAATTAACCTACTAGCAGTGATATCTGTTATATATCTAAATTAAATCGATATGAACACTAATCAATCAGGATGGCATGTATTGTATGTTAAATCACGATGGGAGAAAAAGGTTTTCGATTCACTTGAAGAAATCTCATTGAAGGCCTTTCTACCTAGGATAAAAGTGATTAACCAATGGAAGGATAGGAAAAAAGCGGTCCATAAACCGTTATTTTCTAGTTATGTTTTTGTCTATATCAAATCCTCCCTGGAATTCTACAAAGCTTTGTCAATAGATGGAGCATGTGCCTACATTCGTTTTGGAAATGAATATGCAACCGTAAGGGAAAAGGAAATTGAGCATATTCGCCTTTTAATAGGTGATAAGGAAATAACCAATATTGAAACGGGGGTAAAAATGCCAAAAATCGGTGATTACAAAAAAATTTTATTCGGACCATTGAAAGGGTTGGAGTGTGAGGTGCTAAAGGCGGATAATTACGGTAAAATTTTTGTGCAAATCAACTCGCTAAGACAAAATATCATGGCCACTGTACCCCTCCACCATTTGGAAGAAGTTTTAACATAGAAAAGAAAGGTGGAATGTCCAATGAAGTAACAAAAGTAATTCCAACTGGCATTTACTGAACTGAGGTGACAACCACTTTGGAATTGAAAATCTTAAAAAATCGATTATACCAATAGTGGAGCTTCCATTTTTTGAAGTAGTGCCTAGTCACAATAATTTTATGGTCATGAACCAATAATGGATTATCGATGTTAAACCAAGATTCCAAAAATAAGATACGGAAGAGGAAAACAGATAAAATAGGAAAAAATTGTTTTACGCTAAATAATGTTTTGCACGTATGCCCAAGAAACATAAGTATGTATTAGGAACCAATTTATCCCACGATGGTTCCTCTTGCCTTATAAAGGACGGAAAAGTCGTTGTCGCCATTGAAAAAGAAAGAATTACAAGAGTGAAACATGACGGGGGAAATGATAAGTTAACAATGAAATATTGCTTGGATGCGGAGGGTATAAGCTTAAAGGATGTTGATGTCATTGTCCAGAATGCCAATTTTGGCATGTTTGAGTACGGTAATTCTTATTATAAAGGAGATAGACTAGTCACGGATGATATGAATGATAAAGTATTTACAATATCTCATCATCTAGCACATTGTTATAGTGTAATAGGTACCTGCCCCTTTGACAATTTTAATATTTTGGTTAGTGATGGTTGTGGTTCTCAATTTGATGACTGTTTGGATTTAAATCCGTATGGGTCTCCAACGAATTTTATAACATGTGGATTGGATCATTTATTTGCGGAGAAGGATAGCTATTATAGTTATGAAAATGGATCCTTGACAACACTATTCAAAGATTTTTCCGAATTCGGATACGAGGAAAAGTTATATCCCATGCATCCTAACTCGACAAAACATTCAATAGGTGGGATTTATTCAGCTGTAAGTAGATATTGCTTCGGCAGTACTAGTGATACCGGAAAGCTAATGGGACTAAGTCCATATGGAAAAGAGGGAGTCTTCACAGATCAAATTTTTAGACTCGAAGACAACCGAGTATTCGTAGAATATGATTGGATGCATCAATTCTTAAATCCTGTTCGGTCCTTTAAACAGTTTAAGGAGAATTTTCAATATTACGCAGATATTGCTTATTGGACACAAAAGGAGCTGGAACGAGCAATTTTGTATTTATTTGAAAGTAGGCTATCTATGGGATTCAAAAGCAATATAGGTTATGCCGGTGGAGTTGCTTTAAACGCAGTGGCCAATGCTCAAATACTTAATAAAACTGAAGTTAAGAACTTATTCATGCAACCTGCTGCTGGTGACAATGGAATTGCTCTTGGTTGTGCTTACTACGGATGGTTAAGTGTATTGGACAACAAAAGAGAATTACATGATCAATCTACTTGCTTTGGGAAAGTGTATTCCAATAAAGAGATTTCAGAGTCAATTGCTTTGTTTGAAAAAAAGAAAAGTGACTCAACTAAACTCATCGAAGGTTTTTTGTATTTATTGCCGTTATATTTCAAAAAAACCTTGCAGATACGCGCACCCTATTGGATTAAACTCAATTTTGATGACATAAAAAATTATTACATTTTTGTCCAATCTAGTGGGATTTCAATCCATTCTACATTCGTTCAAAACCCATCAGCCACACTTAGTTGCAAAATCAAGGATTTCTTTGATTTTTTATACTCTCCAGGGTTATTCAGCTCAGGAATAATATTCTGCAAAAAATTACTTGATACGCCGGAGATATCGATAGATAATCATTTCATGTTACAAACATTATTTAGTAATGTTGATATTTTTGGACTAATTAAGGCGTTTAAACTAATATCCGACCAGCACAGTACAGCTCAAAACCCTCCTATTTTTTGCAATGATGCGGATTTGATAAAGCAGACGGCAAAATTATTGAGTCAAGGCAAGATCATCGGTTGGTTTCAAGATGAGTCCGAATTTGGTCCAAGAGCATTGGGTAGGAGAAGTATTTTAGCCGATCCAAGGACACCAAACGTGGATAATTACATTAATTCAAAGATTAAATTTAGGGAGGACTTCAGACCTTTTGCTCCCTCGATAATCGAAGAAGAGGTAAATACCTATTTTGAGAATGGGTTTCAAAGTCCCTACATGATTTTGATTGATAAAATTAAAGATGAGTGGATACCCCAACTTAAATCTGTAATACATATCGATCTATCAAGTAGAGTACAGACGGTAAGAAAGTCCCAACACCATAAATTCTATAATTTACTTAAAGAGTTTGAAAAAGTTACTGGACTCCCTTTACTACTTAATACTTCTTTTAATTGCAAAGGTATGCCCATAGTAGAAACCCCTTTGGATGCTATAGAGTTTTTTTTCAATTGTGAGTTGGATTGCCTCGTATTAGGGAACTACCTTATTCAAAAGTAGAAAGAGAAACCCCAAAGCCTTCATTATTTAAGAGAAATATTTTGATACCAAAAAAAATATTCATCTGTGGAAATAGTCTTTTAAGCAAGATTGTCCAAGAATATATTCCTGTTGAAACAAGGATTGAGGACTTATCTCTTATTAAAGGAAAAATTGGCCAAGGGCAGTACAATTCATCTATGGTCTTAATCGCTGCTTTGGCCGATAAGAGCGATTTGGCAAATGAAATTTTTGAACTAAAATCAACTTTTAAAAATCTATTTGTTCTAATCGTTCTTAAGGAGAAATTTTTTGATTTCGCAAGATTGTGTGGCAAAAAGGGTATAGATAAAGTATTGCATGTAAGTGAACTTGGAGGAATTGTAAATGTCTTAGATCAAATTAATTTTCAAAGGACACGCATCACTTTAAAAGATTTCGGAATAAAAAAAAGTGGTCTTTCACAAATGGCAGTTGAGGGATTGAAAATTATTGAAAAGGATTATATACAAATAAAAAGTACACAGGAAATTGCAAATAGGATGCGTATTCATGAAAGTACTTTAATAAGGGAGTTCAAAAAATATGACCTGTACAGCCCTAAAAAGTTGTTGATGTACTTTAAGGTATTCCATTCCCTTAAACTAATTGAGTTAGAAACATTTTCTATAAAGGAAATCGCTTATTCATCTGGTTTCACCAATGAAAAACGATTCATTGAATGTTTCGATAGAATCATTAATATGACACCTGGGCTATTCCAGGCTCAGAAAAACTTTATGTTCAAAAAAAGTAGTTTAAGTCAATAAAACGGAACGCATGACAATAAACAGGTATTGTCTCATATACAACTAGTTAGGACATTTACGCTATGGATAATGCAATCAAGACGATTATAGTAGAAGAACACAACGAAGCTTTTTTCGTGTGGCATTATGCAATTAAGGAGGGATATATAAAAAAAGAGGGCAATTGTCTTTTTCACATCGATGAGCATTCTGACATGAATGTTCCTTTTTTTAATACATCCATAAACGACTTAAATGGTGACTTACAAAAAGTTGATGATTTTACCGACGAAGAAGTTGCCATTGCTGGTTTTATCACCCCGGCTGTTTATATGGGCATATTTGATAACGTCTATTGGATTAAAAGAAAGCACCGCAAAAGATCAGCAAAAAATTTTGATTTATTCATTGGATCTCATAACGACGAAGGTAGAAAATTGATGTTAGGTGAGATTCAGGACAATGGAAAATTGGATATGACATCCAAAAGATTTAATTACTTAAAGCTGGAGCCTCACGAAATTCAAGGAGATTGTCAGAATGTTATCCTAGATATAGATTTGGATTTCTTTTCATGCAGTGGTAATCCAAATTTTAATGAAAAATTATTCGTTGAGATTTCAAAATCTGAATACGATAACTTCAATAGTGACCGCTATCATAGATTGAGATATGTAAATATTGGTAAAATTGGAACATTAAAAAGGGAGGGCAAATATTACTATGTATTCAACGATTATGAGGGTGTGCAAACTGAAAACCAAAGACTTACCGAAAGTGAGATAAAAGAAGAAATAGAAAGGTTTGTGGGTTATTTGGATATAAATAATATAAGGCCCAGTCTAATAGATATCTGCCGTTCCAGGTTTAGCGGTTATACCCCAAAGGATCAATGGGAGTTCATAGAGAAGCATTTAATAGATGCCCTGAGCAAAATTTACCCATTGGAAATTGAAATGAAAGGAAGCTTAGTTTACTAGAGATGAAGAATATCATAAAGTATTTACTGGTTTATATCGTACTTAATCTGAGTAATGGATTTGCCATATTTGGCCAAAATGCCGATTGGAGTGCCTATTATTTTGAAGAAACATTAGTGGATACATTATACTCCATTAGAGGGGATGACCAAGTAATCTTTGATGAACAAATTTCTTTCCCGGCCTTTGGATATTATGATAGGACTTTTCAAAATGGATTTAGATTACCAAAAGTATATAATGATACCGAAAAAAATAATAGTACATGGCGTAAAAAATTGAATCAGTCCATAAAGACAGAGTCTGATATCACCCAAGTTTACTATAAGGTATCTGTACAAGATGTAAATTCTATGGTAATTTCTCTTCATGATAGTTTAACAGATAATTGGTTGGTTTATAAAACAAATTTCGATTATAGCGGATTTCAATTTCCGGGAACTATATCATTGAGTGAATTCAATCTCTTTTCTGAAAATCAACCTATTAAAGATGGTTTGACTAAAACTATATTGGCAATAGATGAAATAAATATAGAATCAGTAGGCTCAAAAGAAGGAAAATTAATTGTGGATTATTTCTTAATTGGTAATGAAAAAAGCATTCGTAAAGAAGTTATCCACCCATTTTTCGATGACCTTTTAGGTTTCAATCATACACTTGAAGAGATGAAGGTGGATTATGTGAATCCCGTTATCCATACACCATCGTCAGATCATATCTATGGCAAGATTGATGGCAGAGTGTATTTGGAAACCCTAGATTGGAATCTAGAAAAGGAAAAAGGACAAATTGTGGGTTTACTTTCTAAATGTATCGAAGAATACCCCTTTTATATAGAGAGAAACATAAAAAAATCAGAAACTAAGTTGTCGTTTGACATCCTAATCAATGAAATAAAGAATGATGAATACTGCTTATTTATTAATAAGTTATCTGATTTTATCAAGGTAAGATTTAATGACCCACATTTTAAGATATCGGTTTCCAAAGACTGCAGGAAAGATAATACCGTTTTTAAATCCGGTCCTATAAGATTTGTCGAAATTAATAATGACTTTAAAATTGCTGCAATTTTAGATACCATTTATGCAAATTCTTCATTGGGGGATAATTTGATAATGATTGATGAATTTCAGGTTGAGAAAATAAAAGATTCAAAAGACATTCAATCATTACTTAAAAAGACCAGCAATGATTCGACCCTACTACTTTTAGAAAATTCAGATAACGAGTTATATAACTTGGTTATGTACTACGATAGACCCCCAACAATACCAAGGGACTTTAAGATTCCAAAGCATGGCGATTTTAAGCTTTTCGACAACAATTCAATTTCATATCTAAAACTTAATTCATGGGGCTTGGATGTTCACACTCGAATGGTCAATGTTTGGGATAAAATAGTTGATTCGGACACCTTTGTCTTAGATTTAAGAGGCAATGGCGGAGGAGAACAGATTGCTACACTGAGGATGCATTCATTATTTATTAATTCGCCCCAAAGGTTTACTTCATTCGAAGATGGTAGTACCCTTATTACGGAACCAAATTCAAAACTTTTTTTTCCGGATAAGCAATTGCTGATTTTATTGATAGATGCCAGGACCGCTTGTGGATCTGAATCATTTATTTCAGCTATCAATGACCGTCCGAATACGATAATAGTGGGAGACGAAAAAACCTACGGCGCTCTTTCCAGTAGATATGACATTAATTTCCCATCAAATACAACAATTGCTGTAAACTGCATTAATCCAAAGGATAAATTGAGTGAAAAAATTGAAAATCTAGGTATAGCACCAGACGTAAAGGTCCAACTTAAGAATGTATCGGATTTAGTCCCATATAATGACAAGGTATTATTGCAAGCATTAAAAATTTCACGGCAAACTCATGCTAATGCAAATTATAAGAATGTTGGCGAATTAAGAAGTCAAGAGTACGAATAAGCATTTGGAATTTAAATAATTGTTTTTAGAGTAAACAGTTAATAATAAAAATAAAATCTCTTAAAATGAAAAAAGTAAAAAAGAATTTAGAAAATCAAAGTAATCGTTTAAAAGAATTAATCAAGCCCGATAATACTAGTCAAAGTCTTATTGCGGAGGCAGAGTTTTTATGTGGGGAACATAATGTTGCCTGTCGTAGGAATAACAGTATTATCGATGAAGATGATATTTTATTTTAAATAGTTTGTTTAACCTTAAATTAATAAGTCATGAAAAAAACATCAAAACCTATGGGTCAAATTATTGACCAGAGCAATCGACTAAAAGAGTTGGTAAAGCCAAATCGTGAAGATTTAGGCTTACTTCAAGAAGCAGAGTTTTTGTGTACAGAACATAATGCTGGCTGTCGAAGAAATGGTAGTATCATTGATGAAGATGATATTTTATTTTGAATTTATTGTTTAACCTTAATTTAATAAGTCATGAAAAAAGAAGTATCGAAAAAAGCAGGTCAAGTTGTTGACAACAGTAACCGATTGAAAGAATTGGTAAAGCCGACAGCAAGTGAAAGCTTGCTACAGGAGGCAGAGTTTTTATGTGGTGAGCACAATGCTGCATGTCGCAGAAACAATAGCATTATTGATGAAGATGATATCTTATTCTAAATCAAGTTAAAAGAAGTTTCTGAAATTATGGGATTTCTGTTGAGAATATTTTTTCAACAGAAATTCCTTGTATATAAGTTTTTCCTCCTAAACTTTTATTGTAAAACGAGGGAAATTTTAATTATTAAAAGCGCCATACATCGTATGGCTAAAGTATATTTAGCTTCAGTTTATCCCTAATTGGTTTACAGATAATTTTTCTGTTATTAATCCATTTCATAATTCCTTACTAATGGCTTTCATTGTCATTAAGCAGGCTTATCATCCGACCCGGTTATAAAATTCATATTCAAGTCTTTGAAAATATTCCAATGACTTGAAATCGCATTCCATAGAATTGGAGTGGTCAATACAGTATTTTATTTAATAAGAAACTGACTTTGCTATTTTTTGAGGCTAAGGTATCATCATTAAAGAAATATCTACACAGTCTATCAATTTGCTTCCAGAACAATTTAAAAAATTCAATTATGAAAAATGTAAAATTAAGTCATTATAGTATTCTGTTCCCTGTAGAAGAGAGGAGTGAGTTTATGTTATACAATACGAGAACGGGTGGCTTGTCCATTTTAGATGATAAACTCGGTAGCACGCTTCAAGATCTTAAAGCCCAAGGGAATATGCCATTACAAGATTTCAACGGTTATACAAAAGAAATTAATAATCTGTATGATCAAAAATTTATAGTCGATGCTAAAATCGATGAAAAAAAGGAATTTCATGACAATTATTTAGCTCAACGGGAAAGGGCAAATCAATATTTAGATAAGACGAGTATAAATTTAACGATAGGCACTACTATCATTTGTAACATGGGTTGTCCCTATTGCTTTGAATTTGTTAAACCAAACAAAACACTCAAAGATGAGGGTAACATTAAAGGAATTATCCGATTTCTAGAGGATATGATACAAAAAGCACCCGTGGGTGAATGGACCCGTTTTAACCTTACGTGGTACGGAGGTGAACCACTAATCAATAAGAAGGTAATAGAAACCTTAACTCCTGAAATTCTTGATCTCTGCTCAAAACATAACATAGATTATCATTCCAATATTATAACCAATGGACTATTGCTGGATTTAGATACTTGGAATTTCCTAAAAAAACACAAGGTTAATACAGTGCAGGTAACAGTAGACGGAACAAAGGAAATTCACGAAAAGAGCAGACCATTAAAAGGGAAAAAAGGTCCAAACTATGAAAAAATTCTTGAAAACCTTTCGCTTATACCTGAAGGTATGGAACTGAACTTGAGGATGAATGTAGATAGAAAAGTCGCCGCTGTATTCGAAAGATTCTTTGAAGATTTGGACTCATATGGGATTTGGCCCAAATTGAATGACCGAGTAACCATTTCCCCTGCGTGGTTAAGAACTTATGAAGAAGCCGGAGAAACGGATACAATGGATAGATATCAATATGATGAGTACTTTGATGCAATTCAAGACTTGAGAACAATTCAACTTAAAATCTATAATGATTGGGCCCTTAAGAATAACAAAAAAAATGGGAAATTAAAGTTTATAATGCCATCACAAGAAAAGGAGTGTCCTACATGGGTATCACCTTATGGTATAGTCATTGACCCGGAAGGAAATATCCACAAATGTTGGGAAACAATACATGACGATAAGTTGAGTATTCATCATGTTTCGGAAGGATACGATGTTGAAAGGTTCAAAAAATATGTCAACTATGACCGTTTTGACGTTCATGAAGAATGTTATAATTGCCCATATATACCAGTGTGCGACCAGCTTTCATGCTCGGTACAGACCGAAAACAATACAAAGCCACCATGCACATATTGGAAAACAAGGACCGAAAAAGTCTTGAAGGAACAATATCTATTACTTGAAAGAGATCCAAATGCAATTGAAAGACCGGTTTTTGAAGTTAAGGAGATGCAGGGCCATGCCAACAAATAAGTTCTAATGATTCAACCTCATGTCGAATTTACATTTGAGTGAAAGCCTAAGGAATGAGTTAAGAGAGTTTGGTCGAACACAAGAATTTTCAGATTTGTTTCATAGTGCGTACCCAAACAATTTTTCAATATGCCTTGTTAACAAAAGATATGATTTGGAAATCTTGAAAAATTTCAGGGGTAATAGTTTAAAACAATTAAATAAGGCAAACGCAAATCTTTTTCTTTTTTCAAAATTGTGTTGGGATACCTTGAAGGAAGAACAAGCCTGTACAAAGGCTGAAGAAGCCTTGATAAGTTGGAGGGGTAAGCTAGAACGAAACAATCATTTTTTAACCCTTCCCGAAGCGACAGATTGTATAAATGAATTGCGAAGTAAAACTGACTTTTTTGATAAAAAATTAAATTCATCAAAGTACGCTGTAATCAAGAAAGCATTCATCGATGTAGAAAGTACATTTAAATCATTTTTTGTTATTGGTATAGGAGTGCCCCAATCCGGCATAATTTCTTTTTTGAAGGGTCTAACAAATATTTTAGGCGAAAAGCCAAGGTTATTTTATTTTATAGAGAGAATAGAAATATTAAAGTCGTATGTCCCAACGGTTACTCTAGTTGAGAATGAACTTCCTACCATAAAAATCTTATTGGATAAGGAAAGAATCGTAAATATCTCAAATCCAATAATTTCTGAAATCTTGAAGTTGGTAATAGAAGTTGCCGAAGGGTACAAGCTTTTCAATCATTCCGAGAATTTTTCAAAACGCGTATTCCCAGGAATAAGTATTCGACAAGGTTTTGGAAATTACAAACATTTTTTGAATCTGCTAGGAATTATTGATGAAGTCTATGATTATAGAAACGACCATGCTTTTTTGAAACAAAAATAAGTGTAGATGAGGAATAGAGTTGCAATAATCGACCAAGGAGTTCAGATTGACCATCCTCGATTGGCGAATAGCCTTATTAGTCAAATTACCATCACAGAAAGTACTGAGGGTATCTATCAAATAGGACATAATGATTCAGATGATTTAACTGGCCATGGTACGGCAATAGCTGGCATAATTCATGGGATAAACCCTTTAGCCGAATTGTTATCCATAAAAATAACTTCGTCGGGAACTGGTGTAAAAACCAGCTTAATTGCCAAGGCAATTTCTTATTGTACAGCTTTGGATGACATTGAGATCATTAACTTAAGTTTAGGTGTACCCTCTGATGACCCGCCTCAAGATCTGTATCTCGCTTGTAAGAAGGCATCTGAAAATGGTATTGCCGTAATAGCGTCGGCATACCATCTTAGTTCCACCAACTGCTATCCGGCATTTTTTCCTTTTGTCTTTGGAGTTGGAACCGGTCTTGTAACAAGGAAAACTCAATATTCCTTTATAAAAGACAGTGCTATTAATATTTTGGCTAAAGGTAGCGTTCAGAGGGTAGCATGGCGCAATAGTTCATTTCGAATAGCAAGTGGGACAAGTTATGCTACAGCCCACTTTAGTGGAATTTTAAGTACACTTATAGAAAATCGAGGCATGTCATATCTAGAATTGGAGAAGTTAATTGAAAGGAATTCTAGTAATGATGTTCAAAATCTTAATCATTTTAAAGGTGGAAATAAATTCTTGGTACAAAACCAATCCTTGAATGAAATAGAAAGATTTAAAAAGGAGCATTTTTCATTTCAGAACAAGTCAAAATTTGTCGGAAAAGTTGCCTTATATCCCATTTCAGAAAAGGAACTCAAAACCATAATGGAACAAGAACATTTGTGTAGTTTTGAGATTGTTCTATATCTTGATTACCCAAAATCTTTTTCAGGATTAGGTTCAGATCAAAAATCAAAAAACAAACATCGTATAGTAAGAAGAATACCGAATGAATCTGAATTTGATTCTTTTGATACTATTGTCTTAGGGTACATTCTGGATGACGATTTTGAAGCCAATCTGTTGATGAGTATTGCAATCGTTGCTAAATGTATAGAGCAATCAAAGAATTTTATTGTTTGGGATAAAACTACATATGATTTAATACAAGATCAAATCCCGAAGATTAATCCATCTTATCAAGGCAAAATATATTTTAGTGAAGTTTCGGAGGAGCTTTTTACAAAGATTCAGGGAATTCCTGGACTACCAAAAATGGCATCGCCCATATTATCTGTTGTAGGGACTAGTAGCAAACAAGGAAAATTTACCACTCAACTAAGAGTAATGGAGATTTTAACTAACGAGGGCTATAAAATATCTCATGTTGGCACTGAACCCCAGTCCTTCCTTTTCGGATCTGATCTGGAATTTCCAATAGGGTACAAATCGACTGTAGACTTAATTGATTCCAATTGGATAATATTTCTTGAAAAGGGCCTAAGATGTATTCAGGATATTAATACCCCAGATTTGATATTAACAGGTATCCAAGGTGGAGTTATTCCAAGAGATAATCAACAGCAATCAGGATATATTCTGTCTGCCCTAAATTATTTGATTGCCGTTAACCCAGATTATGTTATATGCTGCATCAATCCAACGGATACAAAAAAAATCATCAATAGGACTCTGCAGACGATTCGAACTTTTTGTGGAGCTAAAAATTTGTTCTTTGCCATGACTCCTTGGCAAACCGAGTTTATCAAAACAAAAAATGGAAAATATGTGGTCCATAATCGTTTAATGTCAAAGGATGACTATAAGAAGAGGATGGACCAAATGGAAAAAAAACTGAAATCTCCAGTCATTAATATAATGGATAAAAACAATAACGATTTTATTCTTAGTTCTATTCAAAATGCTTTTACGGCGGAAAAGGAACCAAAGGAATATAAACAAGTCACAAAGATTCCTTAAAACAGCCTTGTCTGGGTTGTCATTTTTTTGAAATCAATACGGGCATTAATGTATTTAAAACTTATTGCCACTTCCGTTTTCTACAACTCATTGAAAAAAACAGGCCAATCAGCAATAAAATTTATTCAAATGAAACAAAATCAAGTAAAGAAATTACCATTCGACCTAGAAGGATTGAATCATATGGAGGTAGTGGAAGGGACGCCATCAAAAGATGAGTTCAATCTAAAGTACGGATTTGAAGGCATTCCGATAGTCCTTAAGGATATTTCAAAAAATTGGAGGGCATTATCAAGATGGACGGAAGATTATTTGATTGAAAAAAGTGAAGGCAAAATGGAAGTTTGCGAAAGAAAGGTTGAAGAAGAATCGGAATTTAAAAAATTCACGCTCAGGCAATATTTTGAATATGCAAGAACTAATGACGATAAAATCCCTTATTATTTAAACAATGGTAAATTTCATTTAAACACCACCATGGAAAGGGACTACGATGTTCCTGATTATTTTAGTTGTTGGTATGGTGAAATTCCAGTTGAAAAAAGAAAACATAGTCTGTCTTGGGTTTATATAGGAGCAAAAGGAACTTATTCTGCCTTGCATTTGGATATTTGGAAAACCAGTGCCTGGAACTGTTTGATTTCAGGTAAAAAGCTTTGGTTGTTTTATGAACCAAATCAAGGGTCTCAGCTTTATGATGGACAAGTAAATCCATTTAGTCCTGATTTAGAAAAATATCCGAATTTTTCAAAGACCGATCCAATCTACTGTATACAAAACCCGGGTGACGTAGTATTTACCCCTAGTATGTGGTGGCATACGGTTTACAACCTAGAAACTACCATATCAATTACAGAAAACTTTATCAACGAAACAAATTATCAAAATGTATTGGACTTTTTTGATTCCCAAAAAGCAAATAAAGCTTACCAATCCATGATGAGAATAGTTGAAAAAAACTTGAACTTCTAAAATAATACAGCACTATGAAGATTACTGAAAAAGAAATCGAAGGTAAAAAACTCTTTGTTATTGATAATTCATTAAAAAGAAAGGATATTGAGGAATTCTATAACCTGATTATTGGTTTATCATATCGTAAACATGAACGTGATGACGATTCTGATGAGTACCCCATATTTAGTGTAGATTTTCAACCTATGAAGTTTGTTAAGGATACTGCTGTTGGCTCGATGGGATTAAAATTATTGAACAAACTAAAATCGAATCATTATAGATTGCTCAGGTCTTATGTGAACATGAGCCATTATGGTGACGTAGAGTATCCGCACAGGGATTGCGAAATTGATGAAAAAGATGTGACGGTATTATATTATGCAAATCAGCAATGGGACTATACCTGGGGAGGGGAGACAAAGTTTTATGAAAATAAGGACACTATTTACAGTATACTGCCTCATGCCGGTCGATTCGTTATTTTCGATGGTGCTATTGAACATATGGGAAGTATTCCAACAAGAATATGCAAAGTTTCGAGATTTACCGTTGCAATGAAGTTCAAAACTACTGATGAATGAAGTTAGGAATAATTCAAAAAAAGGTGGAAAGGATAATTGATGACTTTTTCGACATAGAGGAATTCGAAGATAATCATGAACTTGGATACGATGATAAGCTGCACATTATACTAAGTGAATCCATACAAGCATTGACATTAATTACTACCTTAGAAGATGAGTTTAGTATTTCCTTTGATGACGATGATATAGATATCAAGTTTTTTCTTGAAATTAATACCATAATCAATAGAGTTAAGAAGTATTTATAAAAAAATTGAAAAATGAATCCTTTGTTGACCAGTTATCGAATTTTCAAAAAATATAAGGTTCTCGCTGCAACCAATATTTTAGCGCTAACCATTGGGCTTACTTCAACTTTTTTTATTCTTGCCTGGGTTTTATACGAGACTAGTTACGATGAGTTTCATGTGAATAAATCCAGCTTATTTAAAGTGCTTCTAAACAGTCAAAACTCTGATGGAGTGATAAGCACTAATATGACAACACCATATCCCTTAGCTTCCTCTCTTGATCAAGTTGCCAATGTAAAAGGTACTTTGCAGATTACAATTGAAGACGATCTGGATGTCATCTATGACGATATGGCTTATAAGACTAAAGCAGTTACGGCAAGTCCTAACTTTTTCAATATTATGTCGTTTCCAATAATTGAGGGAAATACCAACCAAGTATTGGAAAATATTAATTCAATCGCAATATCCAAAAGTCTCTCTGAAAGACTATTTGAAGGAGAGGCCTTAGGAAAAACACTAAGAATATTTACTGTTGAGGACTATATTAATTATGAAATAACTGGAGTATTTGAAAATGTACCTTCTAATTCATCATTACAATTTGACGCTGTTTTACCATTGGAAGCTTTTATTAAAAGAAATAAATACCCAGATTCATGGGAAAATAATTGGCTTCAAACTTTTATCGTTGCAAACGAGGGAGTAAAAAAAACTGCTCTGAATGAGACTATAAATGACTTTGTGCAAAAAATGAATCCAGAATGGAAGAATAGTACATATCTACAGTCATTTGAGGATATTCATTTATACGACACATTTGTCGATGGAATAAATACCGGAGGTAGGATTGAGTATGTTCGACTGGCCATAATAGTCCTTATTCTCATATTACTTATTACTATAGTCAATTATTCAAACCTTATAATTACACTTTCTTATAAAAGAACGAAGGAAATAGGAATGAGAAGAATACTTGGTATAAGTAAATTTAAAATATTTTTATCCTCTTTTTCGGATGCAGTTCTTGTCATATTGCTTTCCCTAATCTTATCGACCATTCTAATAATCATATTATTCACTGATTTTAAATCGCTAATAGGAGCCTCACTATTCACTCAATACAATGGATTTATTTATCCTTTGATATTAACCATATTTATTGCCATTCTATTGGCTGGTGCAATCAGTATTTTTCCTTCAATACATTTTTGGTCTGTAAAACCAATAACTGCATTGAAGAATGAAAAGAAAGTAAAGAATTCTAAATTACGCTTCAACGAACTTCTCTTAGTTGCACAATTCTCTATAACAACAGGGTTGCTAATATTTACGACTATTGTTAGTAGGCAAATGAAGGCACTTTACGATAAAGATCTTGGCTTTAATTTCGAAAATGTAATTGTTTTACTAATGGACGAAGGACTCTATACAAATTTGACTCCATTAAAACAAGAGCTAAAATCACTTTCATTTATTGATGAAATTGGATATTCCGCTTTTGATTTTGATTTTGACCCAGGAACTACGGGTGATATCACATGGAATGGTAAGGGAAAGGAGTATGATGGTTTTTCAATTGCTCCGATACTTGTTGACCAAGATTTTACCAAAACATTGGACCTAAAATTTACTAGGGGAAGAGATTTTAGCCAAAACAGTAGCGACTTATATAGTTTTATAATAAACGAAGCTGCTGCAGAGCGCTTACCCTGGGAGAATCCATTAAATCAAGAGTTAAGTATGTGGGGGAAAACGGGTAATATAGTCGGTGTTGTGGAGGACTTTAATATAAAGCCTCTCTATAATTCCATTGAGCCGGTAATAATGCAACTCGACCCAGATGAATGTGAATATTTATTTGTTAAAACCATAGATAAGATTTCTAATTCTGAACTTGATGCCTTAAAATCCAAATTAGTTCAGTTTAGTCCATATTATTCTTTCAATTATGAGAACCTATCGGATATTGTGAAGTATCAGTACAAAAGTGATGCCCTCCTAAAGGATGTCTTTAGCTGGGCTTCAGTATTTATAATTATTATCTCTTCATTGGGTCTATTTAGTTTTAGTGCATTTGCTGTGCAGCAGTATGATCGAGATATAAGCATTCGAAAAGTATATGGTTCTTCAATATTCAACGTTGTTTTAAATTATTCAATAAGATTCATTAAGTTGATTCTTTTTGCTGTTTTAATTTCACTTCCCTTTGTTATCTATTTTGGTAAGGAATGGTTAGCAAACTATTCGTATCAAACTCCTTTATCAATAATCATATTTCTATTTCCTTGTTTATTGATTTTAATTTTATCCTCATTCTGTGTTTCTTATAACGTTTATAATATCGGTAGGGTAAATCCGAGCAAAATCTTAAGAAACTAATAGTCTTTACGTATCCAATTTTTTTAATCATTATAAATCTCTAAAAAATGAAAGAGGCAGCTCCTAGATTGTCAGAAAAAATGCCTGAGCATAGTGTAAGAAATAATTTCCTCATTTGGGGAAGTTATGATTGGTCTAATTTGGGTCAAGAATGGATTCCCTCTCAAAGCTGGAAAAGTAGTTTTATTAAAAACATATTAATTCCGCATATAAAGGATGATACTACTATTTTGGAAATTGGGCCGGGTGCCGGTGAATGGACTAAAGAGCTTATTTCGCTGTCAAATAGACTAATTTTGGTAGATATAGTGCCTCGATGCATTGAAATTTGCAAGGAAAGGTTCAAGAATTTTGAAGGAATTGAATACTATGTCAATGAAGGAAATAATTTGGAATTCCTCGAGGATGGTGTTGTTGATTTAGTATTCTCTATGGACGTGTTTGTACAAATTTCACCTGAGGACGTTAATAAGTACATGTTGAATTTATCAAAGAAATTGTCTTCCGGTGGGATAGGAATTATTCACCATTCAAAAAATGGGGTCGCAAAGTTAGGATGGAGATCAGGGGTTACCGATGAACTTATGAAGGAATATTGCAATTCAAATGGCTTGAAAGTATTGGATCAAATCACATCTTGGGAGGATGGTAAATACGAGATATGGCCTGGAGAGGATGTGGATAGCATTACCATTTTTCAAAAGCTGTGATTTTAATTTAGTATAATATAAATCAAAATGTACACTCCAACTATTTGATAATAGTTGGCAGGAATTCTCACAAGGTTCCGACATAGCAACAAAATCTACCTTTCAATTGAAATATTAAGATCAGACCCTCTTACTTTTCAGCAGAAATAAATAGTCATATTAAAATCCAATTTCTCTTCTTAACAAATTCTTCTCAATAGTATACTGTACAAGAAAAAGTAAAGGCTATGAAAAAAAATGATCAATTGCAGCTCGAGCATACAATAAGAAATAATTTTTTGATTTGGAGCACCTATGACTGGTCAAAATTTGGAGCCGAATGGATACCTTCTCCTCTTTGGAAGAGAAGTTTCATAGATTTTGTACTTCTCAAGCACTTAAAAAAAGATTCAGCCATTCTTGAAATAGGGCCGGGTGCAGGGGAATGGACAAAAGAACTTATACCGCGGGCTAGCAGACTAATTATTGTTGATTTGGTTCCAAGATGTATAGAAATATGCAAGGAAAGATTTATAAATTTTTCTAATATTGATTACCACGTAAACGATGGAGAATCACTTGACTTTCTTCAAGATAATTCTATTGATTTTGTCTTTTCAATGAATGTATTTATCCAGATGTCACCTTCGGTAATGGAACAATATTTTCGTCAAATATCACAGAAACTTAAAACTAATGGGATTGGATTCATCCATCATTCCAAGAATGGTAGGAAGAAACTCGGATGGCGTTCAGAAGTGACAGATATGATGGTTAAGGAGTATTGTAATCGTTATAGATTGGAGGTCATCGACCAAATTACTTCATGGGAAAATGGAAAATATGAAATTTGGGCCAACCAAATCATTGATAGTATTACCATTTTTAAGAAATCCTAAATCAGAATCGATGTATAGTACTTCCAATTTGTTAGAGCCGATTGATATTGAAAAATTTAAAAATTCCTACTTATCAAAGGAGTTTATTCATTTTTCAAACAGCAACAGAAAATTTGCCCTATCGTTTAATTGGGACGATTTAAATGAAATTCTTAGTAGGAGAAGGTTTTATACAGATCAAGTTAGAGTTGTCAAAGGTGGACAGGATATTGATTTCGAGTCCATTTTCTCATTTAGAACGGATAATAAGAATCCCAATCAAAAGATAGCCTATCTCAATAACGTTGGAATCAATAGATTAATGAATGATGGCTGTACATTAATTGTTCATGCCGTTGAAGAATTGATGGAAAATATTGCTGGCCTTGTGTACGCAATAGAAAGTCTCGTTCATGAAAAAGTACAAGCAAATCTTTACGCATGTTTTGGAAAAGGACAAGGATTTGATGTGCACTGGGATAATCATGATGTCTTTGTGCTGCAAGTGTTGGGTTCAAAGGACTGGACTGTTTACAACCCAACCGAAAATAAGGATTGCTTTAATTATCTTGAAAAACCAATTTGGTCGAATGTATTAAACCAAGGAGAATTGTTATATATGCCAAGAGGTTATTGGCACGAAGCCAAATCAATTGGCCCCACCATACATATAACTTTCGGTTTTACCAATAGACGTGTTGAACATTATATAAAATGGGTGCTTCGAGAACTAAGTTTAAATGCAATTTTTAATTCGGATTTAAACAATTATCATACAAGAGAATTAAAATTAGAAGTGTTAGAAAATATTAAGGAGGTCTTAACTAAAAATATCAATGAGAGCTCTTTGGAAAAATATATAGGGATTACCGATGCTAAATCTCCGGAAAGGCCATATTTTAACTTTCCTTATGTACTTGACGGTGAAACTCTCCCAGTTGATTCTATTATTGTTATAAACAGCTCAAGAATTCAATTAAAAGCTCTACAAACGAAAGGAGACCTTGTAATTTTCAACATACTAAATAGGCAATGGAAGTTTTCCCTTACAACTAAACCAATATTGGAACGACTAATTATAAAACGGCAACTTCGAGTTTCTGAATTAGTTAAAGACTTTGCGGACGAAGAATTGACCCAGGGTCAAATTATACAATTAATCAAAGATTTGCTTAAGCTAGGTTTGGTAAGAAAAATTAAATAGTTTAAAATGGATTCTCTTCTAGTGAATCACACTTAAGAATAAAAAATTCAAAGCAGGTAATTAAATCTAATATCAATTTTTTTAAAACCATTAATTAGATACCAACGCTTTTGTATTTCTATTTTACTCAACTCTTTATCTGAATGATTTTTTTACCCTTTGTATACTCTATAAAAAGGGTAAAGTCTACTTGGTATCTCTCAAATGATATAAGTCTTTCAAATTTCAAAATTCTTTTTTTTAATTAAAAAACAAATAAAATGAATAATTCAGATACTCAATCTATCCCAGATGTAAATCAAGGCAAGGCCAAATTCGTTCGTCTATTCGAAAAGATTTTTTTTCCTTACACTCCTCAAAAATTTTTAATGGAATTGTATGAGAAGGAATTCTTTTATGGAAGTGGAAATGCTCTTGAAATGCTGGACGATTTGCCAAATAAAGAATATTTTGAAGGACTGATTAGAAATTCTGATTTGCGATTTCCAACTTTAAGTTTGGTAAGTAGCGGCAAAACTCTGCACTACAAGGAATACACCGAGATAGTCAATTGTGGTGGAGTAAACACAATCTATGTAAAAAAGAAAATGATAGAGCCGCATTTTGCTAATGGAGGCTCACTAGTATTTAATAATGTTCATTTATTTCATCCTTCAATTAATATACTAAAGGAGATTTTTAATCACTCAATCAATTGTGCTTTGACAGGTGTCAACGCTTACATCACACCCCGGAACAATAAGGGTTTTAATATCCACTACGATAATCACGACGTCGTAATTATTCAACTAGAGGGTAGCAAATTATGGAAAATCTATAAACCAAAAGAACCTTTACCGTTGGAATCCGAAATACCAAAGTCAAATCCTCCGCGTGAGGATATCATTTTTGATTCTGAAATAAAGAAAGGGGATGTTCTATATATCCCTAGGGGTTTTCCTCACGAAGCTTCATCTGTTAAAACCAATTCGCATCATATAACCATTGGACTAAGACCCATTAAATGGATTGATATAATACAAAGTCTTATCTCGAATTTGAATTCAATCCCGGAGGTAAGAAAAAGTGTTCCTCTAGAAATATTAAATGATAACAAATTATTACATGACAAAATTAAACAATTCTTGTCGAGCCTTGATGATAGCATTTTTCCTGATACCATAGACAAAATATTTCATGAAAATGATTACGAGGAAATGGCCTCTGATGCCCCCTTGGAATTGTAGTTAAGTTAAAAAAAGGACTAAAATGAAATCTACTGCACAATTTAACTTAACACATGAATGGTGGAAAGTTTTTCGAAAAGAAAGTAATGACCTAACTGATTCTCTCTTAAAAGAAGAGGTACTGCCAAAAAAAGATTTGGCCGAACTAGAAGATATGGTCTTCGAAGTAATTAGTAAAATCTGTTCGAAAAGGACTTTAAAATATGGTTTTAGAGTTTGGGTTGATAATGAGCAGAAAAATATCCATTTTATAAGAAAAAGGATTTTCAATAATTTGCCAGAAAACGATACGAATGTAGAAAGTTGGGCAGACAGAATATTACCAAATAAGAAATTTTGTTTTGTAATTAATCATGCGAATAAGTTTTCTGATTCGTTAACGCAAAAAATGTCTCTAATAATGGAGCCTTTGGTTTCACAAATTGGAATTCCAATGGATGGCATGCACATAGGGATTTTCATAGGTAATTATGGTTTTACCCCATTTGGTATTCATCAAGATCCAATGGGCGCATATTTCTTTAATTTTCATTTGGGACCAGGAGAAAAGGTGATGTATAACTGGAATGAAGATGAGTATGCAAAATTAAAGGGTACTCATAATAACATTAACGTACAACCACTATTGTCAGAATCAAAAGAGTTCAATTTGAATTCAGGAAGCATATACTTTATGCCATGGGATAAATTTCATGTTGCAAAAACTGATGACTTTTCCATAAGCCTATCTGTTTGGTTTGATAACCACACTACAAAGTACGTTTCGGAAAATTTATTTTTTAAACTGTTTGATAAATTAGAAAAAGGAAAAGAATCTATTCCAGAATTAGTCAAATATGATTCTTATAAAGAAAAATTTCATCTTATTGAGAATTATCTATCGCTGGATTCCTTGGATAAACCACTTAGGCATTATTTTCTAGAATCATATAACAACCAAATGTTACTGTTATTGAGTAACTGTGGATGGTCCGCCAATACTACCACACTTGAAGAGGAAATCAATTACAATATTCTAAATACAGATATGGTACTTAAAAACAGTGTTCAGTTAGTCGAACCATTTAAGATTTATACAGTTTTGGATAACAAACTTTTGAAAGTATTTGCCAGGGGACATATGCTAACTTTCCCTTACGAAAAGGTTCTTTTGAAAACCATCGATGAATTAAATACAGGAAAGATATTCAAAACGAATTGTCTTAATCAAAATGAAGAAGAAGGAGAGACCATAGCAACAATACTATCAAACCTATATAATTGTAGAGCCATAAAATTGCTAGGTCGAAATTAATCTTGTATTAATTAATTGGAAGAAATGCTCTATGAGCGTTTAAAATTTGGGCAATTTCAATAAGGGAAAACAATCTATATATTTTAGAAGCTGTTTAGTAGCTATTTTGTGATTACCTATTACATTCTTATTCACCGGCAAGTATGAAATTGAAACAACAAATCACCTCTAATTAAGCTATCCTAATATATCAAATCCACTATTTTGAAGAGGAATGATACTTTTTCTTTTGTAATCAAATATTTAAAACCCTACTGGGGGTGGGAACTACTTTTATTACTATTGCTATTAATTACAACTGCTTGTTCCCTAGCATCTCCATATATTATAAAAGTCATTATTGATGAGGTATTCCCTAGCAAGGATTATGCATTTCTGGTAGAGATATTATCAATACTGGTTGGTATCTATGTAATTCGTATTGTACTTTCCTTTTTTTCTGACTATTTAGATACATGGGTAAGTAACCGCATTGTTAAAACCTTAAGAAACGAGTTATTTCTTCATATAATCCGTTTACCCATGAATTTTTTCAGCCAGAACAAATCTGGGGATATTCTCCATAGAATAAGTAGTGAAGTAGATAATGTAAAAAGCGCTATTACCGAAAGCCTAATCAAACTAATAGATAGTTTATTTTCAATAATCTTTATAGTCATAATGTTAAGCTTTCTAAATTGGAAATTGTTTTTAATTACATCTTTAATTTTTCCTCTTACCTTTTTAAATGTTAGATATTTTCAACCGAAAATCAAGAAAATAGTCGAAAAAAACAGATTAAAAGACTCTGCTATCCTAAGCTATTTATCCGAGCGCTTTGTAAGTATTAAACTTGTCAAGATTTATAATGCCTACAAATTCGAAAGGGAAAAATTTAATAATATTCAGGATGAATACATTAAAACTGATTTGAAAACAACCATTTTATCATCGGGTACGAGAAGCGTGTCAACCTTTTTAATCGCATTATCTCCCATATTAGTTTTCGGGTGGGGAGGGAAACAGGTACTTAACGGTTCAATGACTTTGGGCATTTTAATTGCCTTCTTACAATATCTAAACCGCCTTTATGGCCCTTTACGCGATATAATGGGATTGTATGTTGAAATAATTGGTGCATCGGTATCAATAAATAGAATAATGGAGTTTCTAAATACTCCAATTCATTCCAATTCAGGCAAGGTAATAGAAGCTTTTAAACCAACAAACAAGATTTCTTTTAATAAAATAGTTTTTAAATATGATAAACGTAGCATAATTGATGGTCTAACATTGAATTTGGAAATAGGTAAAAAATATGCCTTGGTTGGAAAAAGTGGAAGTGGTAAAAGTACATTAATAAATCTATTGTGTAATTTTTATGAACCAGATTCAGGCATGATTACTATTGATGGTTTGCCTCTAAATCATATTGAGGTCAATGGTTGGCGTAATCAAATTTCTCTGGTTTCACAGGACACACTACTATTTAACGAAAGAATTATTGACAATTTGAAGTACGGTAATACCGCGGATGAAAAAAGAATACGTGCTATTACTTCCTTGACCTTAATTCATGATCAAATTGAGCTTATGGAACATAAATATGACACTATAATCGGTGACCAAGGCGCAAAACTTTCAGGGGGGCAAAAACAACGTATTGCAATTGCAAGATGTATTTTAAAGGATTCGCCTATCATTATTTTAGATGAAGCAACTTCTGCACTTGATTCAATTACAGAAAGTAAGATTATCTCAAATTTATTCGACACTTTTCCAGATAAAACATTCATCTTAATAAGTCATAGACAAAGTACTATAAAAAATGTCGATAAAATAATTTGCTTCAAGGATGGAGAAATTGCCGAAATAGGTAATCATAGTCAGTTGTCAAGAAATAATAGTTACTACTGTGAATTATTTAAAGATCAGAACACTATTGTAGGGTCTAAATATAAATTCAAATAGGTCCTGATTTGCTTTTTCTTTCTCTTAAAACAAAAGAAATTTTGATTTTCAATATTTACAGAATGCATACAGCTATAACCAAAATTTTTATTTAAACATTTTAATAGATTTTTTAGGTTATATAAACCTATATTTTACAACACATATTGATTATTCTTAAACAGTTGGCAATCATTTAAAGAAATATCCTATGCTTTTGGAAAAAACGAATGAAAAAGAGTATTTGCCATTTGTCAGACAAATAAAGGACTGGCATAGGTACAATACCCAAGGGAATTCATTTGTTGAAAGAGGGATTAAACTTGTAAATTTTAACAAAAAAAAAATTCATAATACCATTTATTCGCTACTTCATAGGCAAGAGATTTTACGTTCGATATTTTATAAAAGCCAGAATGGGTTGATAATTAATAAATTGCTGGAAGTCGAAAATGATTTGTTCAAGCCAGTTTATATCATTGGTGATAATTTTCAAGCTGTTTTGGATAATATTAAAGAAGATAACGAAAAAGTTTCTTTAACAAGAGGACCCCTATTTAGATCTTTTATCATTGAAATAGGTCAAACAAAATACCTCATGTTTTTCGTTCACCATATGATATGTAGTGGATCTTCTATGAATTTGTTGATAAAGGCATTTATCGACCTCTATAAAAACGAAAAATCATTGCACACTGTTATGTATCAGTTTCGATATTATACTAAATATACCCATCGAAAAATTTTTGATAGGTATGATGTGACAAGTACATTTCTAACTAGGAATTTAAAGCTGCCAATTTCCAAAAAAAATGCTCTCAATAAAGTTTACAATCCGATAGACCAAGAAAAATTATTGACCGATCTATCCAATGAAAATCATTATGTTATAGTGGATTCCCCTAAAGCCAGGCCTCTCTCAATAACTACATATTTTAAAATAGAAAATTTAGAGGAAGTAGTTGCATTGCTTGAACAAAAAAGTATCCATTTAATGAGTTTTTTTTTAGTACCATATTTGAAATTAATTCGCAAGTTTTATGGTAACCATGTTTTGGTCGGTCTTCTATTTGACGATAGATATAATGTATACTCTAAAAAAAGTATAGGTGAATATACAGGAGAGTCTTTTATAAGTGTAAACAGTGAAGAGAATCTATCTTTGAGTTCTTTGCTCGAAATTAATAGTGAAGTCATTAAATTGTCAAGGCATTTGATTTTTAATTATAATCTGTATGGGGTTGATGAAAAACTCTTGTACCGAGATAGGTGTGTGGGATTTTTTAATTTCAGCAAGTCCAGCTTAAATTATAATCCGGAGGAACAACAGTGCAATGATTTCAGAAAAATAAAATTTGTTGGTCTAAGACTCGAACCAGTTTTTAATTTGTATACAAATGGGTATTTGACCATAGATTGGAGATTTGATGGCTCTCAATTAAGCAGGGAAAAGGTAAAGGATTTGTTCGAAAATTATAAGAGTCTTTTCTATGCTCTTAAGGCACAAATTTTGACTTCCATTTAAGAATTAACTGGAATTTTAGTGTCGACTTAAAAAAATATAGTAGGTTTTCAAAAAGAAACTTAAATACCCCATAAAATACAATTACAAGAATCATAAAGCCAGAAAATTAAGGCTTTAAATTGAGAATTATATCCGCTTCGGAAAACTTAAATTCTCAATTATTTCAAAACACATAATGTCCTTACATATTCAAATTATGCCCAAAAGAATTAATCTTTAGATAAAACAACAATAAAGAATGGATGTAAGCGATGTTACAGTAATTATTACGGTATGGAAAAGACCTTATCTGGATTTACAATTGAAAAGTCTTATAAATCAGGTTATAAAACCCAAAGAAATATGGATAATTCATAATGAAAACTATATTGAAACCAAAAATACATCATCAAAATACCGTGATGTTTTTCCGAATATATCTGTAATACATTCTGAGATAAATCTAAAATATTTTGGTAGATTTTCTATTTGCTATAATGTGAAAACTAGATTTACATTAATAATCGATGACGATGTAATTCCGTCTTCACAATGGATTAAAATTTGTTTGGAAAAAAGTGGCCAATACAATGCTATTATTTCATGCACAGGTAGAATCATAAGACCCAAAAATTATAGACCGGAAGAATTTGATTTAGGTAATAAAAATGAAATTCTAAACAAATATTTCATTGGTGATAATTATAACGAAGAAGAATACAACTGCTTCCCTGAGGATACAGTGGTTGATTACGGCTGCAATAGTTATTTTTTTAAAACAGAATGGATAAGAAACTTTTGGCGCATCTGGCCAGCTACATTTGATTCAGGAGAGGATATTCATCTATCCGCCACTCTTAAAATTTTAAAATCAATCCCAACGATTGTTCCAAAACAAAATATTGATACATCAGGTAATTTAAAAAAGAAATTCAGTGTTGACCAATATTCATCTTGTCTTCATGAAGATTTTATTGATGTCAGACAAAAGGTCTTTGAATACTTAATAAATGAACAGGGGTGGCGTCCAATCCTATGGAACAAGACAATCCAAACAGATTAATAAACCTTTATCAATCGACCTTATAATTTATTATTCTAATTCAACTTGGTGATAGTTGATTAAGATTATTTTATTTGATTTCCTAATAATTATCTAAAAAATAATCAATCTAATTAGACAATCTGGAATTATCTAATACGGATACTTACCAAAAGGAAAATTAACGATTAAAATTTGAGTATTAACTAAAAATTAATTTTCATGTTACAGTCAACTAAAAATTTAAAGTTATCAGTAATCATTCCCACTTATAATAGAAGTAAATTACTTGATTTTACGCTCCATTCCATTACCTTACAAAACATTTCAAGAGAATCTTTTGAAGTAATTGTTGTCGATGATGGCTCTTCAGATAATACTAAAGAAATTGTTTACTCTTACGAGGAAGTTATTAATATTAAATATTTTTTTAAAAAGGACAGGGGATATTGTCCCGGCTCATCAAGAAACATTGGAATTATGAATTCTAGTAGTCCGATTTGTTTATTTGTAGATTCAGGACTATTGCTAAGTAATAAATTTCTATCCTCACATTTGTCATATTATAATTCCGAAAACCTTCATGAAATTTCTGTACTTGGTCTGGTTTATGGCATTTATCATAAGCCAATGGATGAAGAAGTTATATTGAAATTAATTGATTGTATGAATCCCACTACAAGTATACAAGAAATTAAAAGGAGAAATATATCACCTGATGTTCGCGAAAACTATTTTCAGAATCATAAATATAATATTTCCAACTTACCAGCTCCTTGGGTAATGTTTATGAGCGGTAATGTTTCTGTAAGTCGTTCAAATTTGATAAAAGTCGGAATGTTTGATGAAAATTTTGATGGAAATTGGGGGTGTGAAGATCAAGAATTGGGTTATAGGCTAAACAGGCTTGGAATTAGGTTGGAAATAAGTAAAGATGCCGAATCGTTACATTATCCCCATGAAATAGATGTCAATGAAAATAGAAAACAAGGATACCATAATTGTGTGTACTTCAACTCTAAGTATAATACGGAGGAGACTCGACTCTTTCTTAATCATTATAAAGAGATGACCATGGTAGAATCCATTGACATTAATAAAATTTTATTAGAAAAAAAGAAGGTCACTAGTCGAGCATAACTATTCAAATTGTTACATCCTCTTTCAATATATAAAACATAAACAAACTGGTATTCAGTTTCCTAAAGTCGTACTTTATTTTCTTATATACCTTTAGTTTTCATATTTCATTATTCAAAAGCACTGCTTTTGGTTTCAAAAAAACTATATTTTACTCTGTAAGTAGAGTAATCTCTTGAAATAAAATCGCATAACAAGTTAAATAATGAAAATTTTAATTAGGTGATAGTATTTTGGACATTGTGCAAGTGTAGAGATATTATGGAAAAATCAGCTTGAAATAATGACTTTTAAAAATAACTTCTATCTGGTGAAAAAACATAACAAACCAAATTTAGCGAAAATCCAAAATTTAAAATATCTAGGTTATGATGAAGGTTCAAAACTGCTAATTATACATGCAGATGACCTAGGTTTAAGTAATTCAACAAATGATGCATGTGTTGATTTACTTAAAAAGGGATTTATTAATTCTGCTAGTTTAATGGTCACTTGTCCTTGGTTTCCTCAAATCGCACAGTTTGCACGAACAAACAAGGACATATTTGATTTTGGGGTACACCTAACACTTACAAGTGAATGGAAATATTATAAATGGGGCCCAGTATCTTCTATAAATGAAGTTCCTACCTTAGTCGATGATCATGGTTTTTTCTTTTCAGATGTCAATTCTGTAAGAAAACAGGGGAATGTCTCTGAAGTGGAACTGGAATTGCGAAATCAGGTCAAAAGAGCATTGGATTTTGGAATAAAGATTACACACTTGGATGCCCATATGCATGTTACAAAAATTTCAAGCGAATTTGCCCAAATTTACCATAAAATAGGTAGAGACTATAATTTGCCTGTCTTGTTCTCCCATTATGATAAGGATATTAATACTGAAAACTTTTTTACTGTGGACTATCTGTATCAAGCTTCGCCAATGGACTATGAAAAAGGTTTGGACAAGTATTATCTGGAAGTATTAAAAAATCTTCCAAGTGGATTATCTTGTTTACTTATTCATCCAGCCTTTGATAATGAAGAAACACAAGCAATTACTGTCGGTCATTTAAATTGGGGTTCACGTTGGAGGCAAATGGACTATGATTTCTTTTCGAGTATGGATTATCGGGAGATTATAGAAGAAACAGGAATAAAATTTATAACATGGAGAGACATACAAGATAAAATAATTTTAAGTGATGGCTAATACCTCTTAGGAATCTATAGGAATCTATAGGAATCTTCTACCATGAGGGGATTCGAACAATTGTATACCTATTTAGCCCAAAGAAATCAGAAAAAAATACCTTTTAAAAGATTTGATTCATATAAGCCAATTATTAAACTTACAAATGTTTTTATACAAAGTTTGATAAATTTAGAAATCGAATGAATCTTTGAGTTGTGGAAAAAAACAATATTATAGCATAATTTTAGAGTCATAATCATCAATAATATTGGTTTCGAATGAGTTTAAATATGCCTGTGTCATAGCCTCAGTCGTGTGGCCAAGACTATCTTGAATAATATTACTTGGTGCACCGCTTCTTTTAAGAATATTGGCATAAGTGTGTCGTGCACTATAAATTGTAAAATGAGGAAGATCTAGTACTTTGGAAATACGCCTCAAGTATGCGTTTTGTCTTTTTCTTTTGTTTTTAACTGCTTCATATAATTGACCAGGACTCATTTTCTTGTTAGGTAAAATTGGTAAAACGAAAGAGTCTTTATCAAAATCGACCTCATTATACTTTTTCAATAGTTCCTTTAAGGCTGGAACAATTTTTATGGAAAATAATTTATTTCTTGTCTTAGCTCTTATATAAGTAATTCGATCCAAGTCTCCTTGAATATCCCCGCCTTTTAATAAAGACATATCCATCCAGTTCATACCTCTTAAGTAAAATGAAACAAGGTATAGGTCTCTTGCCTTTGTAAGCACATTTTCTTTAAATTCAGCAGTTTTCAGAATATCCAGTTGTTCTTCATTTAAAAACATTCTTTTTGGGGTACCGCTTTTAATAGCATAATCCTTAAAGGGATTGTACTTTTCGTTGATTATTCCAGATTTGATAGCTCTTTTATATACGGCACGAAGTGTCCTCATAGAAACGCTTAAACCGCCAGCCGTATTTCCCATGGCATAATGCTTGGTCTCTAATTTTTTAAGAAATGTATAATCTATTCGCCTAAAGGGTAAAGGTTTTTCTCCATACGACCTAAGAATCCAATTTCTCAAATCTCTATAGACTCCTGCGTTGCCGAACTTTCTTGCCGTTTTTAAATCGGATATTACTTGGTCAGTAAATGCAAAAAAATCGATATCCTGCCTACCTTTGCCTTGTATTTCTTTTTTAAGAGCAGGCATTGAAATTCCTTCTGCCCTTCCTTCTTGTTCTAGTAGCGTTACTGTATCATATACCTTCTTGATTTTTTCTTGAATAGTATTATTTAATCGGGTAACATTAGATGTAATTATACTAGTAGATTTTATTCTTTGATTCTTTGCATCAAAGTCTTTATCTGTCATGTTTATTCCAAGAGGTAGATAGGTAGTTTTACGGTCGTAAGTTATCCTGATTACCAGTGGATAGGTTCCATCTTTTTTTTGTCTAACTTTATTAAGTAGAACCTTAGTGGTTAGCATCTGTTTTAAAATTTATAAACTATTTATAAACAAATATAGGTTTTATTCGGTATTATTTGAAATATTATATTTTATAAGTGGTTGTTTTACAGTCAAATAAAAATTTATGGAGCCATATAAAACCATAAATTAACAGTCTTACAAGCAGGGGGTCACTGGTTCGAATCCAGTAGGGCCCACGAATTAAAAAAACCCGTACTTAACATAGTACGGGTTTTTTGTTTCTGCTTGGACAAAGAGTTACTTTTTCCTGATTTTACTAGAAAATTATTTCCATTTGGGGGTTTTTCACTTTGAATTCCTGAACTATGTTTTTGTCTGTCGATGTATTCCAAAGATAAATGCGTCTTAGGCTTGCAATTTTGGACAGGTCCTCCAAACATTTTTCCGAAACATTGGTCTCATATAGATTGATACTCTCCAAGTGCTTAAGTGTCGAAAGCTGTTTTATTCCTGTATCGGTGAGGGGGGTCTTTTCCAACTGAAGCCGGGTAAGATTGGGGAATTTTGATATATAATTGAGCTGGCTATCGGAAATATTACTTTTGGCGAACGATAGCCATGTAATATGATCGGACACTTCCAACAATGATTTTAATTTTTCTTCTGTTAGTTCTTGGTCGTTGTATTTGATATCCAATAGGTAATTTTCTTGTCCCAATTTTTTGACCGAAAAACCTTGATCAATGAGTTTATCAATTACAAGGGAATCCACCGGTTCTAGTTTTACCGTTTCGTACCAAGGTTTTGGGGTGGTATCGATTCCATAATTTTTAGACAATATTGATTTTATGGGACCTATGGCGTTTCCTTCCTCAACTTTCATTGTCAAATCGGCCCCATTGGTAATCCACCAATCCAATAATTGAATTTCGGTATAAGTAAGGGGCTCCCCTACGGGTGGCATATATTTTTGACTTTTTGGGGATAGGGTAACCCTTTTAAAAAGTTCACTTTCGGTAGGGATACGGGCTATTAAAGTTGGACCACTTTCACCGCCCTTGAACAGTGAATCCGGGTGTTCCATATTTAATTGTCCCCTTTGGATCTCGGCATTGTGGCATGCCCAACATTTTTCCTGGAAAATAGGTGCTATCAAATCTTCGTAAACCACTATGGAATCCCGGTTTGAAAAATCGGTTTTACCAAATTCCTTTTCGGCAAACTTGTTTTTGATAAAGGCAGGGGCATATTCCAAAAGGTAGTCCGGTCCGTGGGTCAACGTTCCCCCCAAGTGTCCCTCTATAAAAATCACCAATAGGACGAGGATATTTATGGTGTTCTGAATTCCAGGGGCATAGCGTTTCCAATTTTTTTTAAGCCACCAGCCTATAAAACCCATAAACACCAAGGAGACTCCAAGCCAGCGATGAAAAAACAGATCGTCCTCCAGATATAATCCCGTATCGCCCAACCACCATCCGGAAATGATGGATGCCAAGCCGCCAAGGCTGCCCAATAACCAAGCATAGGCTATTAATTGACCTATTTTTCTTCCTCTGATACGTTGATACCATTCCAGTAAGATAGCCAGCAAAAGAAACCCGATCGGCAAGTGGACCAAAACAGGATGAAACCGACCCAAAAAATAGGTATAGTCTGTAAACAGGAACAATGTCATTTTAATGGTCGGGATTTAAACTCGATGGAGTTTGATGGGATACGTCTTTCCCGAAGCCCACTGCGGAACATAAAGGTTACCATCCGCATCGACCAAGACGTCATGGGGGTTTCTAAAAGTGCTACCGTCGTACTGAGGTTCTACCAGAATGTTGTTTACATATTCTGGAGCGCTTCCGCCAGGTAGGGAAACTACTTTATTGTTTGCATCCAGTACCGCCAACATACCGTCCCAAGTGTCCCATGTTTTGGTTACGATCACCGCGAAATAGAGATGATTCTCATGAATGACAGGTCTACAAATGGAGCACCCTGGCAACTTAATGGTTTCTAAATGTTTTCCATCCAGAGAAAACCTTTTGAATTCCTGACTCGCCCTGGACGTAATCAAAAGCGTTGGGTTGGAGGCGTCCCTCTTATCAAGGGTAATTCCGTGGCAACAGTTAAATTCGCCCGGCCCGTTACCGCTTCCCCCAAAATGGTTTAAATACTCGCCTTTCTCGTTGTAATGGATGATATAGTTTTCCCCATAGCCATCGGCCACATAGAAATCCCCATTGGGTAAAATGGCCGTTTCGGTAGGTTTGAACTGTTCATCACTTTGATACCCTAAAACTTCCCTAGGTCGCTCCAGAGTCAATATAATCCTGCCATCCAAGGTTGTTTTATGGACTTTATGGGTTTCCGGATCTGTAATGAGTAGAAATTGGTCGCTTCCCTCCCCCATGATGGAAAGTCCGTGTGCCCCGGGAAATTCCCTGCCCCAAGATGTTAATACCTTACCGGCCGTGTCATAAACGATGATGTTATCATTGTTTGCACCGGTAGTCGTCATCAATATTCTTCCTTGGCTGTCCATTACCATTTCATGGCAATCATTTACGGGTACTTTGGAAGGATCTTGTACTCCCCATTCCTTATCCACTTGATATGTAAAATCACCATGTCCAACAATACCCTCCATATATTTTTTGGATTTTAGAATACCGAAAGTTTCCTTTGGTACGATCATGCTTGCAGTAGTAGCGGCAAGCGTATTTTTTAAAAATATTCGTCTTTTATTTTTCATATACCGATATATTTTAGGCCAAAATTTCCTTTACAACCTCTCCATGTACATCCGTAAGGCGATATCTTCTTCCTTGGAATTTAAACGTTAGGCGTTCATGATCTATACCCAGTAAATGCATTACTGTAGCTTGGAAGTCATGGATGTGAACGGGCCGTTGTGTAATATTGAACCCAAATTCGTCCGTGGCACCTAGGGTCATTCCTCCCTTTATTCCAGCACCTGCCATAAAAATCGTAAAGCATTTACCATGATGGTCCCTGCCAAAATTCGTCGCCGTTAATTGGCCTTGGGAGTAATTGGTCCGGCCAAATTCACCACCCCATATGACCAAGGTGTCTTCAAGCATCCCCCTTTGTTTAAGGTCTGTTATAAGGGCGGCCGTTGCTTGGTCGGTATCCTTGCACTGTCTCTTTAGGGCACTGGGCAAATTTCCGTGTTGGTCCCATCCTTGGTGGTATAATTGTATGAATTTCACGTCTCTTTCGGCCAACCTTCTTGCCAATAAGGCGTTAGCTGCAAAAGTTCCTGGAACTTTACTGTCCTCGCCGTACATGTCATAAATATATTCAGGCTCGTCTGAAGTATCCATAATTTCAGGTACGGAGGTTTGCATTCTAAAGGCCATTTCATATTGCGCCATACGTGCCATTATTTCCGGGTCCCCAATATCCTTTTGGTTCAATTGTTCCAACTTTTGTAGGTAATCCAATTGCTCCCTTCTTCCTTGAGAATCCACACCTGGTGGATTTGTTAGGTAAAGCACAGGGTCTTTTCCTGCCCTAAATTGTACACCCTGGTGCTGTGAAGGCAGGAATCCATTGCCCCATAATCTGGAATATAACGGTTGTCCTCCCGTTTTTCCTTTGGTCACGAGTACTACGAATTCTGGAAGGTTTTTGTTGTCCGTACCAAGACCATAACTAAGCCATGAACCCATGGAGGGCCTACCCGGTAATTGGGAACCTGTTTGCATAAACGTAATGGCGGGATCGTGATTGATGGCTTCTGTATACATGGATTTGATAAAGCATAGATCATCCACTATCTTGGAAGTATGCGGCATTAAATCCGTCATCCATGCACCGCTGTCCCCAAATTGATTGAAAGTAGATAAGGTACCCGCCAAAGGCAGGGAGGCCTGGCCGGAGGTCATCCCCGTCAGACGTTGGCCCCCGTGGACACTTTCTGGTAAATCCTGACCTTGCATCTTGTTCAACAGGGGTTTGTAATCAAACAGGTCCAATTGGGACGGGGCACCACTCTGAAAAAGGTAAATGATTCGCTTGGCCTTTGGTGCAAAATGAGGCTGACCCAAAACCCCTCCGCCTTTTGCTAAATCCTTTTGGACTGTTTTTGGGGTATTTCCAAAAAGTAACGAGGAATCCATCAGGGAACCAAGGCTAAGTGCTCCCATGCCCAAAGATGTCTTGGTCAAAAAATCCCTTCGTGTATAATTTTTATTATGGTTGTTGCACATAGCTTTTTGGATTATCTTTTGGTATATGCTTCATCATGGTTCAATAAGGTATTGGTTACCATGGTGAGGGCGGCGGTTTTTGTCATGTCTAGTGAATTATCGACAATTTTTTCCCCAACGGACAAAAGCTTGGTTGCTTCGGACGGATTTTTTTGAAATCTCTTTTTTTGCTGGTCGTAAAACTCGATTAACAATTGCAATTCTTCTTTTTTGGGCCTACGGCTTGTCGCAAGTCTAAAAGCATGGGTTATTTGTTTATCCAAAGTGTCTCCCGCTTCCTTTTGAATCCTTTCTGCCAAGATCCTGGATGCTTCAACAAACTGTTTGTCGTTTAATAGGACCAATGCCTGTAATGGTGTGTTGGTATTTTCCCTGGATATGGTGCATACCTCTCTGGATGGGGCATCAAAAGCTATCATGGCCGGATGGGGCTGTGTTCGTCGAACAAACGTGTAGAGACTCCTCCGGTACAGGCTATCGCCTTTGGTTTCTTTGTATCGCATCAATTCATGCGAAAAGCTTGTTTTTTCAATCCAGAGATCCGCGGGTTGATACGGTTTTACGCTTTTACCGCCAACCGTTGGTACCAAAAGACCACTGGCTGCCAATGCATTGTCGCGTATAAGCTCCGCAGGTAACCTGTAGGTATTGCTTCTTGCCAGGTATATGTTTTCAGGGTCATTTTGCCACAATTCCTCAGATACCTTGGAAGATTGCCTATAGGTATGTGACATCACCATTTTTTTTAGTAATGCCCTTACATCCCAATCACTGTCCATAAACGAAATGGCCAACCAATCCAATAGTTCCGGATGACTGGGTAGCGATCCCTGTACACCAAAATCCGTAGGCGTGTCCACCAATCCTTTCCCAAAAAGTAGTTGCCAGTATCTATTGACCGTTACCCTGGCGGTCAAAGGGTGTTCTTTTGAAAATAGCCATTTTGAGAGGCCCAATCTATTTTTTGGCAAATCATCCGAAAATTCTGGTAAAATGGATAAGGTATTCGCTTCGACCTCCTGGGTGGGTTGGTCATAGTTTCCACGGTCATACAAATAGGCTTTCCTTTTTGTGGGCATTTCTTCCATAACCATTACCTCCATGACAGGTTCCATGGTTGTTAACCAATCTGCCCGTAACGTTCTTAATTCCTTTTCCAGGTTTTGAACTGCATCGGATTGCTGTATCCAATATTTCTTGTCTACTGTAGGTGTGTTGGTTTCGTTTTGTAACGAGGCCAATCTTTTTATTTCAATAGGGGATAGGCCTCTATTAAATAATAGGATTTCATCAATTTTACCTAGAAAAATCCCATTTTCGCCAGTAAAACCTCTGTAACTCTTTGCCACCCTTACTGGAGCATGGTAAGCGGAATGATCACCGCTTCGGATTGTCTTTATGCTTTTATACAAATTATCGAAAACTATTTCTGAATCTGCCTCTTCGCCATTGATAAACAGGTTCAGGTCTTTTGCTTTTGAAGATCCTGTATAGGTGAAGGCCACATGATTCCATTCGTTAGTTTTGATGGAATCCTTGGACCTAACATGAATATAATTATGGGGTAGGGAGTGTATGAGTCTTGCGTTGAGCCGATTGGACCCGTCCAAGTAGAAATCCCAACCGCGCCAAAAGTTGTTTTTGTCCCCGGACGTACCCATGATGGTCTGGGTTTTGGCCGAATCTCTTTTTGAGGTTTGGATCCATATGCTTCCCGAAAAGGAATCCATCCATTCAAAATTTGGAATATTGTGAAGATATAATTCGTCATATTCCCCATTGAAAAGAAAGGCATTGCCTTTTATGCCCTCAACTACTTTTGGTGCTTCCTTGGTAGTAGCATCCTTATTTTGGTCGGCAATATGACCTTTATTGGATTTGGAGAGCTTGTCCAAAGGATAGTAATTCAATTTTCCGGTTTCAATAAAGGAATCAGGTAAGGTTTTGATATATTCCTCAAGTTGGGCGAGTTCATTTTTTGTCAGCACGAGCTCCTTTTCTTTTTCGGTAATTTCATTTTGAAGGTCGTTCAACTTGGCCTCGGTACTTTTGTTAGGAAGGGGGAGCATAGGCCCATAATTACCATCGTCGCCGGTCATTCCCAATTCCTTTACATTATTAAAGAACGCCGACATTTGGAAGTAGTCCTTCTGGCTTATAGGGTCGAACTTATGATCATGGCATCTTGCACAGGCTACTGTAAGTCCCATAAAAGCGGTAGAAACGGTTTCCGTGCGGTCAAAGACATAGTTCAATCTAAATTCTTCCTCAATAGCTCCACCCTCAGCTGTCATTGGGTGATTTCTATTGAACGCCGTGGCCAGTTTTTGCTCTCTTGTTGGATTGGGGAAAAGGTCTCCCGCCAATTGCCAAGTAACAAATTGGTCGTAGGGCATATTATCCTTGAAGGCTTTTATGACCCAATCCCGCCATGGCCACATCAAACGTGCACCATCGGCGTGTAGTCCATGGGAATCGGCATATCTGGCAAGGTCCATCCAGTCCAAGGCTAACCGTTCTGCATGTGCATCGGTTTTAAGCAACCTATCCACTACCTTTTCATAGGCATCAATACTTGGGTCCTTTAAAAATGCATCGATTTCCCCAATGGTAGGAGGAAGTCCCGTTAAATCCATGGTTACCCTTCGAATCAATTTTTCCTTTTCGGTCTCTGGTGAGGGGACAAATTTTTTAGTTATCAATTTTGCCTGTACAAAACCGTCTATTTCATTTTGGTATGGCCAATCCTCGTTTATTCGTGAAGGAACGGCTTGTTTCATTGGTTTGAGAAACGCCCAGTGATTCTTCCATTGGGCTCCTTGTTCTACCCATTTGATCAATAGGGCCTTCTCCCTTTTTGTAAGTGATAGATTCGATTCGGGAGGAGGCATTTGAAGTTCCGGATCGTCACTTAGGATTCGTTGAATACATTCGCTATCGCCAGGATTTCCCTTAACGAATGCTCTATTCCCCGATTGAAGTATCTGAAATGCGGATTCCTCAATATCCAATCGCAATCCTCCTTTGCGCGTATTTTCATCCGGACCGTGACAGGCATAGCACCGGTCTGACAAAATTGGTTTTACATGGTAATTGAAGTCGATTTTTTCAGGTAGGTCCGTATATGCAATCTCCAATTCTTCCGGGAGATTGTACTTGCAGCCACTAAGCAACAAGGCAAGAACGAAGTATCCGAAATACTTGAAATCCATCTAAATAGAAATCGAGGTTATTCCTTTAAATGTACACTTTTTTTTGAAAAAAGAGCAGAAAGGAGATTGGTTTGAATTCCAAAGTTTGGACTAAATGGATTTTTAAATTTTATCCAAATTGGATTTTATTCCTTTATCGAACTAAAATTTAGTAGTACCTTAGCCCTCCAAAATGGGATATTAGCTCAGTTGGTTTAGAGCGCTGCCTTGACAGGGCAGAGGTCACTGGTTCGAATCCAGTATATCCCACTCTCTTTTTGTATTTGGTTTGATATCCAGAACTAATTTAGAGAAGGTCCAGAATTCTTTCCATGGCCATTCCCCTGGAACCTTTTATAAACAATAGGGCATTTTGAATCTTATCGGTTTGAAGGTGTTGTTTCAGTTGGTCGAACGATTTCATTTTTTTGAATTCACTCGTTACTTTGTAGAAATTTTCACCGATCAGAAAAATGTTTTCGAAACCTAGTTCCTTGGTCAAATCCGCTATTTTCTGATGTTCTTCATGGGCGCTTTCCCCAAGCTCGAACATATCGCCCAAAAACAGGACTTTAGTATTTCCTGCCATTTTTGCAAAATTTTCTATAGCGGCAGACATGCTTGAAGGGTTTGCATTATAGGCATCCAGGACAATCTTAAGACTATTTTTTTCAATGATTTGGGATCTATTGTTCGATGGAATATAGCCTTCAAGCCCTTCTTTAATTTTCTCCAATGGTACATTGAAGTATTTTCCCATGATAATCGCGGCGCAACAGTTCGAGAAATTATATGCCCCAATAAGTTGGGTCCTGATAATGCTTTTCTCAACATTTACGACTACAAATGGATTCGATTCTACTAGTGAAATCGGATAGAATTTGGAGTCGGAGATGCTAAACCCGTATTTTTTGATGTAGTATTTGAGCTTATCTTTTTGAATAGGGTCATCGGCATTCATGAAGATCCCCTTGTTATTGGCCATCAAGAAATCGTATAGTTCGCTTTTCCCTTTAATAACCCCTTCCACGCCGCCAAAACCTTCTAAATGCGCCTTGCCAAAGTTCGTTATATAGCCAAAATCCGGTGCCGCAATGGAACTTAGAAAAGCGATTTCTTTTTGATGGTTGGCACCCATCTCCACAATAGCAATCTCCGTGTCCTCTTTAATGGAGAGCAAGGTCAATGGCACTCCTATATGATTGTTGAGGTTGCCGGAAGTTGCAATGGTCCTGTATTTCTGGGAAAGAACGGAATTGATAAGTTCCTTTGTAGTGGTCTTGCCATTACTTCCAGTAAGGGCAATTACTGTTGCCTTGGAAAATTTTCTATGAAAGGTACCTAGGTCCTGGAGTGTTTTTAGCACATCTGCAACTAAGATTCTTTGCTTACCTGAAAATTTCTCTTCATCGATAATGGCATAGGCCGCCCCTTTTTTTAAAGCTTCCCCTGCATATTCGTTCCCGTTGAAATTATCGCCCTTCAGTGCAAAAAATAGATCTCCTGGTTTGATTTTTCGGGTATCCGTACAAACACTAGGGTAATTTAAAAAAAGGTTGTGCAGTTCGTTTATTTTCATGAAATCGAAGATAAAAAAAAAGCCCTTTTTTCAAAGGGCTTTATCTTATTTGGATACCAAAAATTATTTGGCTTTTTGTCCTCTAACAGTTTTGTTCTTTGTCTTGGATTTAGAACCTACTCTGGACATGGCACATCTAAATCCTATATAATCCGTTGCCATATACTGTGGTAGGTACCTTCTCTGTGCAGGATCTAACCAGTATGCCCTGTCTCTCCATGAACCACCTTTGTATACACGAACTTCATCGTTTATCAAAGACGTCCTATCATTTGACTGATCGTACTGTCTGATAAGGTTACCGGCTGAATCTCTCTCAACTTTATGTTTTGGAGAGTTGTACATGGATAGTTCTTCAGATTCCTCTTCGTCGCTAAATCTGTCAAAAAATCTTGAAGATCCAGGGTCACCGTCCCTATAACCTCTATTGTCACTGGAAGAGAAGTTTGTCCTCAAATAGGTCTCTTCTTCATCAACAGGAACCATTTTAATCTCACCAGGTAGGTTAACGGCAACTACTTTTCCATTTGGCAACGTGTCGTAAACAATCGAATCCTGTAGGATATTTACTTTTCCATCTTCGCCAATGGCTGTTTTCATGTAGATATTTCCTCTGTAGTAATTGAAGTCGCTTATTTCATCGTCGACTATGGGTCGGTAAACATCGGCTACCCATTCAGCTACGTTACCGGCCATATCGTAAAGACCAAGGTCGTTAGGCTTGTAGGACATAACCTCTGCGGTAATATCGGCACCGTCATCGGACCATCCGGCGATTCCGCCATAATCTCCTTTTCCTTGCTTGAAGTTGGCCAATTGGTCACCACGTCCAACTCGCTGTCCGTTTCTGGTATAGTCACCTTCCCAAGGATATTTTTTTCTACCTCTGTAGTTGTTGTACTCCCTTTGTCCTACTTGTGCCTGTGCGGCATATTCCCACTCAGTTTCCGTAGGGAGCCTATATTCTGGCATAATAATACCGCTACTTCTTTTTGCATAGGCAGGGACACTATCCTTTTTCATCTTCCCTTGTAGGGAGTCGATTTGACCATTGTAAACGGATTCCGGTCTGTTTAAATAAGCCTCCGTACTAAAAGTTCCGGCAACTTCGCCATTCAGAGCTTGATATTTTGCGTCTTTTGCCAAATAACCTTCCCTTTCAAGCATTATTTCGTTTACTCTGTCCGTTCTCCATTCCGCAAATTGGGTCGCTTGGATCCAGTTTACTCCAACTACCGGATACTCTGCATAGGCAGGGTGTCTTAAATAGTTGTTGGTCATGGTTTCGTTAAAACCTAATCTGTTTCTCCAAACCAAGGTGTCAGGTAAGGCACCTTTGTAAATGTTAGCGTATTTGGGATTTTCAGGAGGATAAACGCTTTTTAGATAATCCAAATATTCCAGATACATGACATTCGTGACCTCTGTCTCATCCATATAGAAGGATTGAACATGTTGTGAAGTAGGGGTATTGTTCCAATCATGCATTACGTCATCCTGTACTTTTCCCTTCGTAAAAGTTCCACCTTCAACAAACACTAGTCCAGGAGCGGTCTCTTGCTCTTTGAAGTCAGTATTGTATTGAAAACCACCTTCCTTTTCATTTATCTTCCAACCTGTAGCTCTGGACACATTTTTGGAGGATGTAGATTTGGAACAGCTGGTAACTGTAAAACCTCCCGCAATCACGGTGCATGAGAGTACAACTTTAATAAACTGTTTTTTCATAATTAGGACTTGAGTTCAATCTGTTTAAACTAATAGTTCGCTAGTCTAATTTGATTTGGATTTTAATTTAATTTTATCGCTTTTGCTGGTTAAAACGATGTTTTGATTATTATATTTTATCGTTTAAAATATTTTTGGTAAATCCAGCCTTAAAATATTTTTGATAGCAATTTTGTTCTATGAGGAATAACGCAGCAAAAAAGGATATAGTATATTCGAGGCTTAACTAAAAAGGGAGAATGCCTTGGCTTTCGCGCGAGTATTAAAAAAAACCAAAAATATATACTTAATGGTGCAAGATAACGTTGAAAACAGCGTTTACATATAAAATTATGTGGACCAAAGTCATCGAAACACTAAATTGGCCCACTTTATATCAACTATTGAATTAATGAAAAAACTTACATTTATTTTAATGCTTGCCTTATTTGTGAAGGCCAATGCCCAAGACGATAATAGGGTTATAACTACGGCGGTCCCATTTTTGACTATTGCGGCCGATGCTCGTTCCGCAGGTATGGGTGATATGGGGGTCGCAACTTCTACCGATGCTTTTTCACAACAATGGAACCCTGCAAAATTTGCATTTGCGGAGCGCAAAATGGGAATAGGGCTTAGCTATACCCCGTATCTAGAAAGTATCATTACAGACATTTCTTTATTGAACGGTAGTTACTATAATAAAATTAATGAGCAGAGCGCTTTTGCCGTTAGTTTGAGATACTTTACGTTAGGTGAAATAGAATTGCGCCAATTTGCGAATGACCCTGGTACTTTGGCAAAACCTAATGAATTGGCGTTGGATGGTTCCTACTCTCTAAAACTAAGCCCAACTTTTTCCATGGCGGTTGCTGGTAGGTACATTCGTTCCAACCTACGTTTGCCGCAACAGAGCGGTTCCGTAGATTCCCAAGCGGCGAGCTCTTTTGCAGTGGATGTGGCCGGATTCTATCGTTCCCGGGAAATTGCCTACAATAATTTTGATGGGCGTTGGAGGGCAGGTTTCAATATTTCCAATATTGGAGGTAAGATACAATATGATGAGGGTGGTCAGGAAAACTTTTTGCCCAGCAACTTAAAATTTGGGGTTGGATTTGATTTTATTTTAGATCAGGACAACGTTATTGGAATTACTTCAGAATTTAACAAATTGTTGGTTCCAACACCGCAAGATCAAAATGGTGATGGGGTAATAGATTCTGCGGATAACGATATCTACCAAAACGAAAGTGGTTTTGGTGGAATATTCAGCTCCTTTGGGGATGCCCCAGATGGTTTTAGTGAGGAACTACAAGAGATGACTTGGGCCTTAGGCGCTGAATACGTATACCAAGATTCCTTCATGGTAAGAACAGGGTACTTTAACGAAAGCGAGGTAAAGGGCTCTAGAAAGTTTTTTACATTGGGAGCGGGATTCAAGTTTAAGTCGGCACAAATCGACCTATCCTATTTGTTCTCTACTTCCCAAGTTAGAAACCCTTTGGAAAACACGCTACGCTTTGGGTTGACCTTTAGTTTGGGCGAGGAGTTTTATAACGATTAATTTCCGAAAAAAATAAATAGAAACCCGCATTTTGCGGGTTTTTTTGTTTTGTATCTTCACTTCTCAAACACAAGAAATGGCAATAAAGAAGAAAATAGGTTTTGACATAGTGATTTATGATTCCTTTGAAGAAATGCAGGAAGGGGATAGAATGTTATTGAAAAAATCGGTTGAGGCGAGAAACAATGCCTATGCCCCATATTCCAAATTTCAGGTAGGTGCCGCCTTGAAACTGGAAAATGGTGAAATTGTCATTGGAAATAATCAGGAAAATGCATCCTATCCCTCTGGACTCTGTGCGGAGCGAGTGGCCGTTTTTTATGCCGGGGCGAAGTTTCCCAATGTAGCGATCAAAACATTGGCCATTTCCGTACAATCAAAAAACAGTGAGGTGTTGGAACCGGCCGCTCCGTGCGGTAATTGCAGGCAGTCCTTATTCGAATATGAACACCGACAAAAATCGCCCATACGGATTTTGATGATGGGAGCCCAAGGAAAGGTCGTAGAATGTCCATCGGTTGCCGCTATTTTACCCTTGGGCTTTGATAAAACCTATCTATGATTAGATAGGTTTTAAGAAGACCTTTTAAACACGTAAATTCCTTTTTTTGTTAAGGGTGTAATTTCTTCTCGCTTTTATTTCTATTATTTTTATCCATTCATTTATATGTGTATTTTTGTTCTCTTGTGATGTGCTTCTTGAACATTGCTACGGAGTCCGATTAATTTGTAATAAATTTTAAAATCGATGGAAAAAATCACCAAGGAAACTTATTTGAAATGGTACGAGGACATGTCGTTTTGGCGCAAGTTCGAGGACAAACTTGCTGCCGTGTACATTCAGCAAAAGGTAAGAGGTTTTCTTCACTTGTATAACGGTCAGGAGGCAGTATTGGCGGGAGCCTTGCATGCCATGGATTTGACAAAGGACCGAATGATTACGGCGTATAGGAACCATGTTCAGCCCATTGGGATGGGAGTGGACCCACGAAAGGTGATGGCCGAATTATATGGGAAGGTGACCGGAACCTCCAAAGGTATGGGTGGATCCATGCACATATTTTCAAAGGAGCATCGTTTTCACGGAGGCCATGGCATCGTTGGTGGACAAATTCCATTAGGGGCAGGAATGGCGTTTGGTGATAAATACCACGGTAGTGATGCCGTAACCCTATGTTACATGGGAGATGGTGCCGTAAGGCAGGGGTCGCTTCACGAGACTTTCAACTTGGCCATGCTCTGGCAATTGCCCGTGGTTTTCGTTTGTGAGAATAATGGGTACGCCATGGGAACATCCGTGGCCAGAACCTCCTTTTCCACCGATATTTGGAAATTGGGATTAGGTTATGAAATGCCCTGCGGTCCGGTAGACGGAATGAATCCGGTAACCGTTGCCCAAGAGATGAGCAAGGCCATTGAACGGGCACGTTCTGGAGGTGGTCCAACTTTCCTAGAGATGAAAACGTATAGATATAGGGGTCACTCTATGTCAGACGCCCAACATTATAGAACCAAGGAGGAGGTAGAGGAATACAAGAAAATTGATCCGATCACCCAGGTCTTGGATATTATCAAGGAAAATAAATACGCAACAGACGAGGAAATCAAGAAGATCGACAAAAGGGTCAAGGATTTGGTTAAGGAATGCGAAGAGTTTGCGGAGAAATCAGAGTATCCGCCCGTACAACAATTGTACGATATGGTATACGAGCAAGAAGATTTTCCATTCGTTCAACATAAATTGTAATTAAATGGCAGAAGTAATTAATATGCCGCGATTAAGCGATACCATGGAAGAAGGTACCGTTGCAAAGTGGTTGAAAAACGTAGGGGATAAGGTAGAAGAAGGCGATATTTTGGCTGAAATCGAAACGGATAAGGCCACTATGGAGTTTGAATCATTTTACCAAGGTACATTGCTTCATATTGGTATTGAGGAAGGTGATGGGGCTCCTGTAGATACATTGTTGGCGATTATAGGTGAAGAAGGAGAGGACATTTCCGGACTTTTGAACGGTGGGGGAAGTCAAAAGAAAGAAGAAAATGCTTCGGAAGACAAAGCCGAAGAAAAGAGCGCTGAAACTTCGGATGATTCGAAGGATGAAGAAGGCGACACATCGGCCACTGAAATTCCTGAAGGAGTTGAAATCGTGAAGATGCCGCGCCTTAGCGATACCATGGAAGAAGGAACCGTCGCCAGTTGGTTGAAACAAGTGGGAGACGAGGTTGAGGAAGGTGATATCTTGGCCGAAATCGAGACGGACAAGGCAACCATGGAATTCGAGTCTTTCTATTCCGGAAAGTTACTTCATATTGGAATCCAGGAAGGGGAATCCGCGCCCGTTGATGCTGTTTTAGCCGTCATAGGACCCGATGGTACCGATGTTGATGCGGTTTTGAACGCAAAGTCGGGCTCCAAAAAAAGTACAAAGACAGAAGCAAAAAAAGAAGAAGCATCAAAGGCTTCCGAAACAGAAGATACATCGAGTAAGGAATCTACTTCCGCAACTTCGGATGGCAATAGAATCTTTGCATCGCCCTTGGCAAAGAAAATAGCAGAGGATAAGGGAATCGACCTTTCTAAAGTGTCCGGTACGGGCGATAATGGGAGAATCATTAAAAAGGATATAGAAAACTACAAACCTGCGGAAGCACCAAAAGCTGCACCGGAAGTTTCAAAATCGGAAAAGGCCAGTGTGCCTGCTGTTTCCATGGCAATTCCTGCTGGTGAGGAAGGTGTGGAGGAAAGCAAGAATTCCAATATGCGAAAGGCCATCGCCAAGGCATTGGGGAATTCCAAGTTTACCGCACCCCATTTCTATTTGACCATTGAGGTGGATATGGATAACGCCATCGCTTCAAGGGCCCAGATAAATAGCCTACCAGATACCAAGGTGTCTTTCAATGACATGGTACTAAAGGCCTGTGCCATGGCATTACGAAAACATCCTCAGGTTAATACAACATGGAACGGTGATACCACTAAGCAGTACAAACATATCCATATGGGTGTTGCCGTAGCTGTGGACGAAGGGTTGGTTGTGCCGGTAATTAAGCATGCGGACTTACTGGGCCTTACGCAGATTGGTGCAGCAGTAAAGGAGTTGGCCGGTAAGGCAAGAAACAAGAAAATCGCTCCCTCTGAAATGGAAGGAAGTACATTTACCGTTTCCAACTTGGGAATGTTCGGGATACAGGAATTCACATCGATTATAAATCAACCCAATTCCGCCATACTTTCCGTTGGGGCCATCGTTGAAAAACCGGTGGTCAAAAATGGGGAAATCGTGATAGGGAATACCATGAAATTGACCTTGGCCTGCGACCATAGAACTGTTGATGGTGCCGTGGGAGCGCAATTTTTACAGACGCTTAGGTACTATGTGGAAAACCCTGTGACCATGTTGGCCTAATCGGCTCAGAACAATATAGTCTAAAAGCATCTCTTAACGGAGATGCTTTTTTTTATCTTTATCACTCAAACACATTTATATGATACGAACGCTGACAAGTTTTCTTTCCGTCCTGATTTTGGTTTCCTGTGGGTCCAAAAAGATAAACAATGAAACGGTATTGAACCCAGATGGTCCTGAGGGACTTAAAGGAAGAATGGTTTCGGAGGAAATTAAGACTTCCATGAACGATTCGGGAAAATTCAGTGGCAAGGAGGTTGTTTTTTCAACTTCGGAGGATATCGCCGTACTTATGGATTATTTGGCATCCGATGCATTAAAGGGAAGAGGATCCGGTACCAAAGGCATCGAAATGGCGGCCGACTTTATAGAAGACCGATTTTCATCCAGTGGCATCGCACCTTATTTTACGACCTATAAGGATACCTTGGAAAACTTTGAAGGAGTAGCGTTCAACGTTGTAGGGGTTTTGGAGGGTACAGACCCAGCTTTGAAGAACGAATATGTGATGCTGGGCGCACATTATGATCATCTTGGGATTGTAAGTCCTGAGAATGGGGACGATATTGCAAACGGCGCCAATGACAATGCATCTGGAACCACAACGGTCATGGAACTCGCCCGATATTTTGGCAAGGAAAAATCGAATAAAAGAAGTCTTATTTTTGCATTGTTCAGTGCGGAAGAAAAAGGACTTTTAGGTTCAAGGCATTTGGCCAAAAAGCTGAAAGATCAAGGATTGGATATGTATGCCATGTTGAATTATGAAATGGTGGGCGTACCCATGGTGGACAAGGACCATTTGGTGTATCTCACGGGGTACGAATTATCGAACATGGCCGAGGTTAGTAACGCCTACGCCGGGGAAAAGGTAGTTGGGTTCTTGCCCCAAGCCAAGGAATTCAATCTCTTTAAAAGATCGGATAATTATGCATTCCATCAAGAGTTCAATATTCCCTCCCAAACGTACAGTACGTTTGACTTTACGAACTTTCCCTACTATCACAAAGTGGACGACGAAACCTCCGAAATGGATTATGGACATATGGCCATTATCGTCAACAAAATGATACCCATTGTGGAAGGGATCGCCAATTCGCCGGTTAAGGAAATAAAATATAAGTAATGGCCAACGTCATCATAACAGGATCAAGCAGGGGTATAGGCTTTGAAATGGCCCAATTGTTTGCCAATGAAGGACATTCCGTTTTGGCGCTTTCCAGAAATGAGGAGCCCATACAAAGCCTTGAAAATAAAAACATTACCGCGTTTTCGTTCGATTTGTCCCTTGCTTCGGATTTTGTAAGAGTTGAAGAATTTCTAAAAAAAGAATGGCAGATAGTGGATATCCTGATCAACAATGCAGGTGCCCTTTTGAACAAGCCTTTTGCCGAGACTTCTTTGGATGAATTTAAAAAGGTATATGATGTAAATGTCTTTGGGGTTGCGGCAATGACAAAATTGGTAGTACCCTATATGTCAAAAACGGGACATGTGATTACGGTCAGTTCCATGGGAGGAGTGCAGGGAAGTATGAAGTTTCCAGGCTTATCGGCCTATAGTTCGAGTAAGGGTGCAGTTATTACACTTACGGAATTGCTGGCGGAAGAATACAAGGAAACAGGTCCCTCGTTCAATGTATTGGCCTTGGGCGCTGTCCAGACCGAAATGCTGGAGGAAGCTTTTCCGGGATACAAAGCCCCGGTAACGGCATTGGAAATGGCAACATATATCAAGGAATTTGCGCTTGGCGGCCACACCCTCTTCAATGGGAAGTTACTTCAGGTTTCAAATTCTACCCCCTAAATAGTGATGGTTTTAAGGCTATGACTACCAGTGTTTTGTTAATTAAAATCAATTCCGCTCAATTCTTATTTTTTCGGGTATTTTTGTTTTAATGGAAGCTATTTTAGGTAAATATTTGCCGGAAAGGTCTGTACATCCCTGTCTGCAACTCATTAAGGATAATGGTGTGCATCTTAAGATTGTAAACGAAAGGGTTACCAGACATGGGGATTATAGGAGGCTCCCTGATGGCAAGCACGTGATTACCGTAAACGCTACCCTCAATAAATATCGGTTTTTAATTACCTTGGTTCATGAAATTGCGCATTTGGTCGCTTTTGAAAAATACGGACGCAGGATTAAGCCGCACGGGTTGGAGTGGAAAAGAACGTTTCAGTATTTAATGTTACCTTTTTTACGACCGGAAATTTTTCCGTCCAAATTATTGCCCTTGTTGGCCATTCATTTTAAAAGCCCCAAGGCCAGTAGTAGTACGGATGCGCGATTGTCCATTGCTTTACAGCAATTTGATGCGCAAGAAAATGACAAAACATACGTTTTTCAATTACCTTTTGGAAGTGTTTTCAGGATATATAATGGAAAGCTATTCAAGAAAGGCAATAAAAGAGTAAAAAGATTTGAATGCGTTGAGGTCAAGACGGGAAGGGTATACCTTTTTCAGCCCAATGCTGAGGTGGAACTTATAACCAGTTAACATGAACAAAAATTATTATGCCGTTTTAATGGCAGGGGGTGTGGGCTCAAGATTCTGGCCCATAAGTACAACGGATTATCCCAAGCAATTCCATGATATGTTGGGCACGGGTGAAACGCTCATTCAAAAGACCTTTCAAAGGCTGAATAAGTTCGTTCCAACCGAGAATATTCTAATTCTAACCAATGAACGCTACAACGATTTGGTTTTGGAACAGTTGCCCATGGTATCTCAAGAGCAGGTGGTTTTGGAACCTGCCATGAGAAATACCGCACCGTGTATCCTTTACGCGGCCCTCAAGATTCAGAAAATGAACCCCAATGGGGTAATGATTGTGGCACCTAGCGACCATTGGATCGAGGACGAAGTGGCTTTTGCTAAAGACGTAACGGCTTGCTTCGATAAATGTGAAAAGGAAAAAGTGCTTTGTACATTGGGTATAAAACCCACATTTCCCAATACCGGTTTTGGATATATCGAGTTTGATAAATCCGATGAAAACCAGATCAAAAAGGTAAATCAGTTCAGGGAAAAGCCCGATTACTCAACGGCCAAGGAATTTTTGGTTCAGGGGAATTTTTTGTGGAACGCCGGTATTTTCATGTGGAGCGTAAAAACCATAGTGGATGCTTTTAAAGAGTATCAATCAACGCAATTTAATCTGTTCCATGATGGGCTTTCCTGTTTGAATACATCCGAAGAAAAAGATTTTATCGCTGAAAATTATCCGAAAGCTGAAAATATTTCCATTGACTATGCTATTTTGGAAAAGTCCGATGCCATTTTTGTTCTAGAAGCCACATTTGATTGGAACGACCTTGGCACGTGGGGTTCCTTGTTCGATAAATTGAACAAGGACAACATGGGCAACGCAGTCGTCAACGCCCAACTTTCGGCCGAGGATGCCACAGGGAATATGATCCGTACCCCTAAAGACAAGATAGTAGTTGTTGACGGGCTGAAGGATTACATCATAGTGGACAAGGAAGAAGTATTGTTAATTTATCCAAAAGCCAAGGAGCAGGATATTAAAAAGGTACTAAATTCGGTCAAGGAAAATTTTGGTGATAAGTACGCGTAACTATGCAGGATAAATTCGGTCAGGACAACGTTACTCCAACGGACAATACCCCGGATAGCGGGGACGAGGTAAAAAGGGACTTTCAGGGACTTTTGGGCAGTATAAAAAAGTTTCTTCTGGAATTGCTGGACATAAGGACCAACACGGACCAGGATGCCACTAGGGAAGCGATCATTGCAGATATTCCCTTTAAGGGACATACCTCATGGATCCTTGTTTGCTCCATCTTTATTGCCTCCATCGGGTTGAACGCAAACTCTACTGCGGTAGTTATTGGCGCTATGTTAATTTCTCCCCTAATGGGCCCAATTTTAGGTATTGGGCTTTCCGTAGGTATCAATGATATCGATACACTAAAAAGATCTTTAAAGAATTTTGGGGTGATGGTGGTTTTAAGCGTGCTGACCGCTTTTCTTTTCTTCAGGTTCTTTCCGCTGCGGGACGAGTCCTCCGAGCTTTTGGCAAGAACCGCCCCGGATATACGCGATGTGTTGATCGCATTTTTTGGTGGATTGGCCTTGGTAATCGCAAGGGCGAAAAAAGGAACCATCGCAAGTGTCATCTTTGGTGTGGCCATCGCGACAGCCTTGATGCCTCCATTATGCACCGTTGGCTTTGGATTGGCAATAGGTAATTGGGACTATGCCAGTGGGGCCATGTACCTATTCACCATAAACACCATCTTCATTGCACTGGCCACCTTTCTGGTGATTAAGTTGTTGCGTTTTCCAATGGTACGCTATGTCAACTCAAAACGAAGAAAATTCATCGCAAGGCTGGCCTCAGCTGTGGCCATTGCGGTCATGATTCCCGCGAGCATCACGTTTTGGAACGCGTTACAGGAATCTTTGTTCAGGAAACAAGCCACTATTTTTATCGATGAGAATGTAGTGCCCTATCAATTTTCAGGTCAGGGAAGGTTTTTGGAGAATTTCACGGATTTGGAATATAACAACGGGGAGAATTCTACAATAGAACTGGTTTTTATGGGCAATGAGGCCATCCCCGATAATATAATCGCTACCTGGCGTGCCCAATTGGCGGATAACCCCCGACTGAAGGACACGGATCTGCAGATTATACAAGGAGGGCAAAGCGAGGAGGTAAACCAGCTCAAATACATTAATGAACTTTACGAGACCCAGAAGAACCAGCTGAGCAGCAAGGACGAAAAAATTGCCTTTTTGGAAAGTGAATTGTCAAGATTAAGTAAAGGGGCAGTAGGTCAGATTCCCTTTAAAGAAATAAGTATGGAGGCCAAAACAAATTACGAGAATTTGGAACGCTTGGGATATTCTTATTTAATAGCAACAGATTTCCAAAAGACGGATACCATACCGGTTTTCGAAATTACTTGGAAAAAGGAAGCCAGGAGAAACCAAACGGTCAAGGATACCCAAAAGTTATTGAATTGGCTCAAGCTTCGTTTGAACAATGACAATATTCAGGTAAAGGAAGTAATGGAGGATTAATTTCGTTCCTCAATGTACATCTGCCGTACTTTTTTAAAAAGATCGGAAGAATAGACAAAATTGGTGACCGCCTCGTTCTCGGTCTTGAATATTTCGTTCTTTGTGCCTTCCCATTCCTTAAGACCATCTTTTAAGAATAGAATTTTTTCTCCAATCTGCATTACGGAATTCATGTCATGGGTATTGATTATCGTAGTAATGTTATATTCTTCCGTAATCTCCTTGATAAGATCATCGATGAGGATAGCCGTCTTTGGATCTAATCCAGAATTGGGTTCGTCACAAAATAGGTACTTGGGGTTCATAACGATGGCCCTGGCAATAGCGACACGTTTCTGCATTCCTCCGGAAATTTCTGCCGGATACTTATGATGTGCATCCACCAAGTTTACCCGTTTCAAAACGGTATTCACACGGTCGTCCATTTCAGATGCCGATTGTTTTGTGAACATTTCCAAAGGAAATTTCACATTGCCGGCTACAGTCATACTATCGAACAGAGCACTTCCCTGGAAGACCATGCCCATTTCCTGCCTTAAATCGCGTTTCTCGTTTTCGGTGAGGTCTGAATATTTTTTTCCGTCATACACGATACTTCCTTTTTCCGGAGAAAACAACCCCAAAAGGCATTTGAGGAATACCGTTTTTCCGGAGCCACTCTGACCTATAATCAAATTGGTCTTGCCATTTTCAAAGGTGGTGGAGATACCTTTTAAAATATGTGCGTCACCAAAGGATTTATGTATGTTGTTCACCTCGATCATTAGCCTAAAAGTAGTTGGGTTAGCAAATAGTTCAAAATGATTATGACCACGCTGGTCCAGACAAAGGACGTGGTACTGGCCTTTCCTACTTCCAGGGCCCCGCCTTTCATATAGTATCCATGAAAGGAAGGTATGGTGGCTATGATGAATGCAAAGATCAGTGTCTTAATGAAGGCGTAGGCAATATGAAAGGGAATAAAATCGGTCTGAAGCCCGGTCACAAAGTCGGTACTCGTTAAAAATCCGCCAAACACCCCAGCGAGCCAACCTCCAAAAATTCCAACATACATGGAAATGGCAATCGCAAAAGGGTAAAAGAGCATCGCAATGATTTTTGGGAATACCAAATAGTTCAAGGAATTTACGCCCATGACTTCCAAGGCATCGATTTGTTCCGTGACCCGCATGGTTCCAATACTCGAAGTAATGTAAGAACCCACTTTTCCCGCCATGATTATGGATACGAACGTAGGTGCAAATTCCAATATAACGGACTGCCTTGTGGCAAATCCAATGAGACTTCTTGGAATGATGGGATTCGTGAGATTCAGTGCGGTCTGTATGGCAACAACGGCGCCAATAAAAAAGGAAATGAAGATAATGATGCCAAGTGATCCGTACACTAGTTCATCTACTTCTTTTAAAATCAGGGATTTCATTATGCGCCATTTGGTGGGCTTCTTAAAAACCTCTACGACCATCATGGAATAGCTGCCAATCGACGCTAAATAATTCATCCCTTTAAAATAGATTTGTTACGGTAAAAATAACAATAATGGATTTGATTTAACTTCCAATTAATTTTTTCAGGGCTATTTTCTTTATTTTTACGCCTTAATATTTTAGGCATGACCTTTCGTTTCACAACTGTATTACCCAGTATTTTTACCATCCTATTGATTTGTTTCCAAGGCTATTCCCAACGTAAGAACAAGGTTGAGGAGCCTGATGCATTGAGAACCAAGCCTAAATTGGTCGTTGGGATTATTGTGGACCAGATGCGGTACGACTATCTGACCCGCTTTTATGATCAATATGAAGAAGGGGGATTTAAAAGAATGGTGGAAGAGGGTTTCAACTGTAAGAACAACCATTTTAACTATGCCCCAACCAGTACGGGACCTGGGCATACATCGGTTTATACTGGGACCACACCTGCTACGCATGGTATTATTGGCAATGAATGGTACGACAAGGAAAATGATGTGGATGTGTATTGTGCATCGGACGATAGGTATGCATCCGTGGGTACCACTTCAGATGCCGGCCAAATGTCCCCGCATAGAATGACCGTTACGACCATAACGGATGAACTCAGATTACATACGCAAATGAGGGGAAAGACCATCGCCATCGCCCTTAAGGATAGAGGAGCCGTACTCCCTGGCGGACATACCGCCAATGCCGCGTATTGGTTTCATGGCAAAAATGAGGGTAAGTGGATTACGAGCAGCTACTACATGGATGCCCTTCCAAAATGGGTGGAAGACTTTAATAGTTCTGGAGTGGCCCAATCCTATAAAAAAGGATGGAACACCTTGAAGGATATAAGTACCTATGTAGAAAGTGGCGTGGACGACAATGCTTTTGAAGGACTATTTGATGGTGAAACCTCGTCGTCATTCCCTCACAACCCTCAAGACCTGTTGGACAAAAACAATAATTTTGAAATCATAAAGGCAACTCCCTACGGCAATAGCATCACGACCGATTTTGCCATTGAGGCCCTAGTACGTGAACAATTGGGTCAGGACGAGATTACTGATTTTTTGGCGGTCAGCTATTCAAGCACGGATTATGTCGGACACATGTTTGGGGTGAACTCCAAGGAAGTGGAGGATACCTATATCCGTTTGGATTTGGATTTGGCCAGACTTTTCAAGGCTTTGGATAAAAATGTGGGCGAAGGGGAGTACACCGTCTTTTTGACGGCAGACCACGCTGCAATCGACGTGCCATCATATCTAATATCGACAAGAATTCCCGCCGGTTATGTGGACAATAGCACTACAAAGGAAAAGTTTACGGAGTTTTTAAGATATACCTATGGAACCGAGGAAATCGTAAAGAATTTTTCAAATTATCAAATTTTTCTGGATCATAAGATTGTAAAAAATCTGGATTTGGAAATCAAGGATGTGCAGGAAGCTATAGCCAAGGAGTTTTTAAGCTATGATTACGTGGATCGCGTGTATACCGGCTATCAAATGTGGCAAAATAATTATTCCTCCGGTATTCCCTATATTCTGCAAAATGGGTACAACCAAAAAAGATCAGGGGATGTACTTCTTGTCCTAAAACCGGGAACCATTACCTATCCTAAAACCGGTTCCACCCATGGATCGCCCCAAATTTATGATACCCACGTACCTTTACTGTTCTTTGGAAAGGGGATACAAAAGGGAAGTACTGTGGAGCGAACCGAAATTCCAGATATCGCCCCTACAATTTCATCTTTGTTGGGAATCGCTTTTCCCAGTGGAACAACAGGAAAGCCCCTTTCAGAGGTATTGGAATAAATAAGGTCATGAACGATAATCCCATAGGTATTTTTGACTCCGGTATTGGGGGTACTTCCATTTGGAAGGAAATACAAACCCTTATGCCTTATGAACATTGTATCTATTTGGCAGATAGTAAAAACGCTCCTTACGGTGAAAAATCGAACGAGGAAATCCTACAACTGAGTATTAAGAATACCGAGTATTTGATTCAACGGGGATGCAAGTTGATCGTTGTCGCCTGTAATACCGCTACAACAAACGCCATAGATTATCTCAGGAACTCGTACGATATTCCATTTATAGGCATTGAACCGGCCATCAAACCTGCGGCCTTAAACTCCAAGTCCAAGAAAGTTGGAATTTTGGCCACTAAGGGAACCTTGTCCAGTACCTTGTTCCATAGCACAAGCCAAAATCATGCAGCTGGGATCGAGGTTATTGAAAGACAAGGAAAGGGATTGGTAGAATTGATCGAAAAAGGTGATATGGAAAGTGATTCCTTAAAACAGCTTTTATATCAGTTTGTACAACCTATGTTGGAAAAGGGCATTGATTACCTGGTACTTGGCTGTACCCATTATCCTTATTTGATACCGATTTTAAGGGAGATATTGCCCGCTGACGTACAGATAATCGATTCTGGCGAGGCCGTGGCAAGGCAGACCAAAGCGATCCTAGCCAAACAACACCTCCAAAATAGTTTCGATGCTACCGGAAGGCACCAATTTTATACGAACGGGAATTTGGAAGTGCTGGAAAGGTTTGTCTTAAACGCTGCTAAAAACGTAACGGCCCAATACTTGGATTTTTAATCTTTGAGATGCGCTAAACTATTTTATTTTTTGTTTTTTCTAGTATAGGTACGATAGGTAAAATCGTATTGGTGTTTGTCATCTTTTGGATGGTATTCCTCGGCCACCAACTCCCAAACCGTAGCGTCGATAGGCGGGAAGAAGGTATCCGCGTTAAAAGTGCCGTGAACCCTAGTGAGTTCGATACCATCGGCATATTTTTCTCCAAGTTTGTATATTTCTCCGCCACCAATTATATAGGCTTTTTCTTCGTTGACTAGGTCCAGGGCTTCTTCCAGGGAATGCACAATGATGCTATCTGGGAAAGACACTTTGTAGTTTTCGTCTCGGGTAATGATAATATGCAACCGATTGGGCAAGGGCTTCGGAAAGCTTTCAAATGTTTTTCTACCCATGATGATCTTATGTCCCGAGGTCAATCTTTTGAACCTCTTGAAATCATCAGGTAGATGCCATAGCAAATCATTATCCCTTCCAAGGGAATCATCCTCACCTGCCGCAGCAATCATTGTTATATTTTTTTCGGCCTTCATATAGCTATGCTTGAACAAAAAACGAGCCATATAAATTGCTATGGCTATCTTTATAATTCAAAGTTACGGATTTGTACAGATAGATAGCTGCTGTTTTGAAAAGCGAACAAATGCGTTCCAAAAAAGAAACGATTAATGGATAAAATAAAAAAGGAGTTTCCCCTGCTAAGAAAGTGTACCTATTTAAATACGGCCGTTTTTGGGCCATTGTATGATTCCTTGATCGATTGGAGACAGGAACATGATTTGGATGCTTTATTACATGGTAGTGAACTATGGGAACAGACACTTAAAACCTTGTCCGATACACGTGAAAAAATTGGGCAATTTTTTAATTGCGACCGGGAAAGGGTCGCTTTGGTATATAATTATTCCTTGGGAATGAACCTATTATTGGAGGGGTTACAGGCGAAAAGGAATGTTCTGCTTTTGGAGAACGACTATCCTTCCGTGAACTGGCCCTTTGAGAGTAGGGAGTTTGCTATTACAACCTTGGGAATTACCTCCGATCTTGAGGAAAGAATAGTAGAGGCTGTCAAAAAAAACAATATCGATGTATTCGCCTTTAGCATTGTGCAGTGGCTGGACGGATTTTTAATCGATTTGGAGTTCATCAAAAAACTAAAACGTGACAACCCAAAACTTTTGATTATTGCCGATGGTACACAGTTTTGTGGAGCCATGTCCTTTGATTTTAAAGCTTCGGGAATCGATGTTTTGGGGGTTAGCGGCTATAAATGGCTCCTGTCCGGTTATGGAAATGGGTTTATGCTCTTTGCCGACAATCTGGAGAACGAGCTCAAGGTACCTACTACAGGTTTCAATGCAGCGCATGGAAATTTCGACAATAAGGAAACCATAGCCCTCGCAAAAAAGTTGGAACCTGGTCACTTGTCCAGTTTGAACTTTGGAAGTCTAAAATTCTCCTTGGATTTTTTGGACTCCATTGGAAAGGAACAGATTACTCAGCATAATCAAAATATGTCCAAAAAAATAAAGGAAGCTTTAAATGGCATGGGCTTATTACAGAAACATATAGTCGACAGGGAAGCCCATAGTACCATATTTAATATAAAGGCAGGTCAAAAAGTGTTTAAGACCTTGTCTGACAATGACATATTGTGCGCTATGCGGGGAGACGGAATTAGGGTGGGCTTTAACTTCTATAATGGAATGGATGACTTTGAACATCTTATAAAAGTCTTAAAAACATCCTATTGATAATTACCTACTTGCAACATTTGAAAGACATTATTTTTGGACAGTCGTTAATTTCAGCTAAATTTTTGCCAATTTCATAAAAATGACATTAACCGTTGACAATGAGGAGTTTAATGCCGTAGCTTTGCCCTAAATTTAAAAACTAAAATCATGGCAATCGCAAAACAATATCTAAAGACAAAACCGGTTTGTAAGGTAACTTTTACAGTTCCTGCAGAGGACGCTAAGAAAGTGGCCGTAGTAGGTGACTTTAACGATTGGAGCCCTAAGGGAAGCACATTGAAAAAATTAAAAAACGGAACTTTTAAGGGAACTTTTGACCTTCCAAAGGAAAGTACGTTCGAATTTAAATACTTGGTAGACGGCACTTATGTAAACGAAACTGAGGCGGACCGTTACCAGTGGAACGATTATGCCGGTTCTGAAAATGCGGTATTGGAGTTGTAAATAATTTTAAACTAGATAATTAAGGGAACTTTTTAAGTTCCCTTTTTTATTGTTATCTTTTTTTCTTACTAAACCGCCACAACGCCCTTGATATGGGGGTGTGGGTCATAATCCAACAAGGTAAAATCCTCGAACTTAAAATCGAAGATATCCTTTACATTGGGATTTAGGACCATTTTTGGTAAAGGCCGAGGTTCCCTACTCAATTGTAATTCCACTTGTTCCATGTGGTTATTGTAAATATGAGCATCACCAAACGTATGTATGAATTCCCCGGGTTCATAACCGCAGACCTGCGCCATCATCAGGGTAAAAAGGGCATAGGAAGCAATGTTAAAGGGTACGCCCAAAAATATATCGGCGCTGCGTTGGTAAAGCTGGCAGGATAATTTTCCGTCCGCCACATAAAACTGAAAAAACGCGTGACAAGGGGGAAGGGCCGCTTTTCCATTGGCTACGTTTTCTGCAAACGATTTGGAGGTATCTGGCAACACACTTGGATTCCACGCGGATACCAACATACGTCGGCTATTTGGATTGTTTTTTAAGGTTTCCACGACCTCCTTTATCTGGTCGATTTCGTCGCCGTTCCAGTTTCGCCACTGATGTCCGTAAACCGGACCTAAGTCCCCATTTTCATCGGCCCATTCGTTCCAAATACGCACCCCGTTTTCCTGCAAATAGGCTATATTGGTGTCACCGTTTAAAAACCATAATAGCTCATAAATGATGGACTTTAGATGTAATTTCTTGGTAGTGACCATAGGGAATCCCTCACTCAGGTCAAACCGCATCTGATAGCCAAAAACACTTAAAGTTCCCGTACCGGTACGATCACCTTTTTGGTTCCCTTCGTTCAAAACATGCTTTAGTAAGTCGTGGTATTGTTTCATAAGCCCCCTAACCCCCAAAGGGGGAATTCCCTTTGGTTTATTTTTGTAAAAATAAGGAATGCCTATTGGTCTTTATCCAAATCATTCTAGGCTTTTATTAAAATTTATTAACGGCAAATTGTGGTTCCCCCTTTGGGGGCTTGAGGGCGTTACCCCAATATCATTCCGGCAATAGTGGCCGATAGTAGGGAAGCTAAGGACCCACCCAAAACTGCCTTCATTCCAAACTCCGACAAGGTTTTGCGCTGTCCCGGGGCCAAGGAGCCAATTCCCCCAATTTGAATGCCGATGGAAGCAAAGTTCGCAAAGCCACAAAGCATATATGTAGCCATAATGATCGATTTTTGGTAGGACAGGCTTGGGGTAATGGCTACATTTTTTAACTCGGCCAATTGGGTATAGGCCACAAATTCGCTGGAAGCCAATTTGATGCCCAACAATTGGCCCATCAACGCGATGTCCTCGTTCGCCACGCCAATGAGCCACATCAATGGCGCGAAAATGGTTCCAAGAATGGCTTCCAAGGAAAGTTTTTCAAATGACGAATGCTCCGCTACAAATTGATTTATATTGGTTAAATCGCCAACATACCCAAAAATACCATTCAACATGGCAATAAAGGCTACAAAGACCAAAAGCATGGCACCTACGTTCACTGCCAATTTTAGTCCTTCGGTAGTACCGTTGGCTATGGCATCGAGCAAATTGGTCCCAATTTTCTCTGTAGAAACCTTTATGTTCGTATCTACCTCCTCGGTTTGTGGGCAAAGTATTTTTGAAACGACGATGGCCCCTGGTGCCGCCATAACGGATGCAGCGATCAGGTGCCGGGCGAATTCCAATCTGAGGGCTTCGTCATTTCCTCCCAAAAACCCTATGTACGCCGCAAGGACGCCCCCGGCAACGGTGGCCATACCGCCGATCATCACCAACAGGATTTCAGATTTGGTCATGCGCTCCAAATACGCTTTGATCATCAAGGGTGCTTCGGTCTGACCTAAAAATATATTCCCTGCTACCGAAAGGCTCTCGGGACCCGAGATTCCCAGGGATTTTGTCAAAAGCCACGCCAAGCCCTTCACGATTTTCTGAATGATTCCCAAGTAAAAAAGTACGGATGTCAAAGCTGAAAAAAAGATGATCGTTGGTAGAATCTGAAAAGCAAATACGTATCCGATATTAGGGTTGTCAAGATTCATGAGGTTCCCCAATAAAAACCGACTTCCGGCAACAGTAAAGTTTAGGATTTCGTTGAATATTTTCCCTAGCACCGTAAAAATGGCTCGGATGAACGGAACTTTCAATATTCCAATGGCCAACGCCAATTGTATGGCAAGTCCTATTCCCACGGTCTTCCAATTGATGGCTTTTCGGTTGGAACTGAACAAAAACGCCAGACCGATCAATACCAGCATGCCCAGGATGCCCCGCCACAAACTATGGAAAGAAAAACCCTCATTGGGGATGGAGGAGGTCAATTGATTATCGACTATATCATTTAGGATGGTACTATCAACGGAATTTAGTATCGTCTCCGATGCATCCGGGGTTTGGGAAAACAATAGTACTGGAAAAAGGAAAAATAAGAGAAGTTGAAGGCAGGGATTTTTTTTCATGCGCTAGGGCTTGTCCAATCAATTTCTTTTGGATATTTCATCCCGTAACTTTGCCGCTTTCTCGTAATCTTCGTTGGCCACGGCCTTTTTGAGTTCTTGTTCGAGTTCGTCTATGGTCAATTCCGTATAGCCATCAGTAGCACCCGAATCTATTTCCACGGTTTCGCCCTCCTGCAGAATCTCATCTACAACGATACTATCGTCGCTCTCCTTTTTTTCGGTCTCTTTGGAGGAAAACTTCAAGAAGATACCCGCCTTGTCCAAAATGGTCTTGTACGTGAAAATGGGGGCATTGAACCGAAGTGCCAAGGCAATGGCATCACTAGTCCTGGCATCTATAATCTCCTCAATGCCATCACGCTCACAGATAATACTGGAATAGAAAACCCCGTCCACCAGTTTATGGATGATTACCTGTTTGATGACGATGTCAAAACGGTCCGCAAAATTTTTAAAAAGGTCATGTGTCAAGGGCCTTGGCGGCTTAATTTCCTTTTCAAGGGCAATGGCTATGGACTGCGCTTCAAAAGCTCCAATGACAATGGGCAATTTACGGTCTCCCTCTACTTCGTTCAATATAAGGGCATAAGCGCCATTTTGCGTTTGGCTGTAAGAAATCCCCTTTATTTTCAATCGTACTAAACTCATAAATCGTATAAACTAAAAAAGCTGTTCAAACACTTGGGACCCCAACTATTCGAACAGCCCTTTGTGGGGCACAAATTAACAAAAATTAGCTGTTTTGAGCTTTAAATTCCTTTAATTTTTCGATTAACTCAGGTACCACTTCAAACGCATCGCCCACGATTCCGTAATCCGCGGCCTTGAAAAATGGTGCCTCTGGATCGTTGTTGATGACCACTTTTGTTTTTGAGGCACTTACGCCCGCCAAGTGCTGTATGGCACCTGAAATTCCTATCGCAATGTACAGATTGCTCGCAACAGGTTTACCTGTTTGACCTACATGCTCGCCATGCGGTCTCCATCCAAGGTCCGATACCGGTTTGGAACAGGCTGTGGCAGCACCTAAAACATCGGCCAATTCCTCGATCATTCCCCAGTTTTCTGGTCCTTTTAGCCCCCTTCCTGCGGATACGACGATATCCGCATCGGCGATGGTCGCCTTCCCTACCACCTTATCGATGTTCGTGGACTTGGTATTAAATTCCGAATCCAAGGATACATTAAAATCTTCCACCGATGCATCGGTAGGGATCTCCACCGTTCCAAAGGCATTGTTGGACACCCCAACGATTTTTATATCGGTATCGATAACCGTGTGCGCAAATCCCTTGTTGCTAAAAGCCGTTCTCTTCACCTGAAACGGGGAGAGGCTTTCTGGAGCCGCTACCACATTTGGGGCATACCCTGCTTTGAGTGTGGCCGCCAAAAGCGGGGCCATATATTTTGCATCTGAACTGGAGCTTACAATGACCACCGTAGCGTTCTCAGCTTCTATAGCTTTGGAAACTACTTCTGCCGCGGCCTTTGCATTAAAAGGTTTTAGGGCTTCGTTCTGAACGTTTAACACCTTGGAAATACCATAGGTTCCCAAACTCTCATTTTCCGTACAATTGATGGAAACCGCCGTGGCCGTGGTACCCAATTGTTTGGCCACTTCCGCAGCATAGGAAGCGACTTCAAAAGCGTTCTTTTTAAATTTTCCGTTCTCTGATTCTGTATATACTATAACTGACATTTCTTTTATTTTTTGGTTTACCGCTTAGAAAAGCTTTTAAATTACCTTGGCTTCGTTGTGAAGTAAATCAACAAGCTCATCAACGGTTTCGGCGAGTTTTATTTCGCCTTTTGGTGCCGGTTTATCAAATTTTACATCTTGGGTGGCCTTGATAACTTCAATAGGTTCTACGACGTTCAATTTCTTTTGTCTGGCCATCATGATGCCACGCATGTTGGGTATTTTAAGATCACTTTCCTCTACCAGGCCTTTTTGTCCGCCCACAACTAAGGGTAGCGAAGTACTTAAGGTTTCCTTTCCTCCATCGATCTCGCGGATTGCCGTTACGTTGTCGCCATCGATATCAAGTTTGATGCAGGTATTGACAAAATTCATGTCCAGTAGGGAAGCAAGTATTCCAGGTACCATTCCTCCATTATAATCGATGGATTCCCTACCGCCGATTACCAAATCATATCCGCCGTTCTTTACGACCTCGGCGAGTTGCTGGGCCACAAAGAATCCGTCTGTGGGCGTTGCGTTTACCCGTATGGCCTCATCGGCGCCAATGGCAAGGGCTTTTCGCATGGTAGGTTCAACACTTGCGTCCCCAACGGTGGCCACATGTACGGTGGCACCTTGTTGTTCCTTGAACCACATGGCCCTGGTAAGTCCAAACTCATCGTTTGGATTGATAACGAACTGCACCCCGTTGGTGTCAAATTTGGTGTCGCCATCTATAAAGTTTATCTTGGAAGTAGTATCCGGTACATTACTTATACAAACTAGTACTTTCATTGAATAAATTCTTTTTTGTGTTGGAGACGAAGATAACCAATATTTTCCAAATTTACTATGCATGCATAGTAAATTTTATCACTTTTTTTAAAACGGCCATCCCATTAATTGATATATAATTTCCTATTTTTGCTTGCTTTCAATTGAAAGGTTAAAGACTATTATTTCTTATTGACATGAAAACACTACAGTTTAGAGAAGCTATTGCGGAGGCGATGTCCGAGGAGATGCGTAGGGATGAGTCCATTTATCTAATGGGCGAGGAGGTAGCCGAGTATAACGGGGCCTACAAAGCTTCCAAAGGTATGTTGGACGAATTTGGACCCAAAAGGGTTATAGATACGCCTATTGCGGAATTGGGCTTTGCCGGGGTGGCAGTAGGTTCCACCATGACTGGCAACAGGCCCATCGTGGAATTCATGACCTTTAACTTTTCATTGGTTGGAATCGACCAAATCATAAACAACGCTGCCAAAATTAGGCAAATGTCCGGCGGACAGTTTCCTTGTCCAATCGTGTTTAGGGGACCTACTGCCTCTGCAGGTCAATTGGCGGCAACGCATTCCCAGGCCTTTGAGAGTTGGTACGCCAACTGTCCCGGGTTAAAAGTGATAGTTCCTTCAAATCCGGCTGATGCAAAAGGATTATTGAAATCTGCTATCAGGGACGACGACCCCGTCATTTTTATGGAATCCGAGCAGATGTATGGCGACAAGGGCGAAGTGCCCGAGGGCGAATACACCATTCCTATTGGCGTAGCGGATATCAAAAGAGAAGGTAGCGACGTAACAATCGTTTCCTTTGGAAAAATTATTAAGGAAGCTTACAAAGCGGCCGATGAACTTGAAAAAGAGGGCATCAGCTGCGAAATAATCGACCTAAGGACCGTAAAGCCTTTGGATTACGATGCGGTGGTTAAATCTGTAAAGAAAACGAACCGTTTGGTCGTCTTGGAGGAAGCTTGGCCGTTTGGTAATGTAGCCACGGAAATCACCTATCATATTCAGGCAAATGCCTTTGATTATTTGGATGCCCCCATCATAAAAATCAATACGGCGGATACACCTGCACCTTACTCTCCAGTTTTATTGGAGGAATGGCTGCCCAACCACGAAGATGTTATCAAGGCAGTTAAAAAAGTGTTATATAAATAATTGGAAGTTTTTGTAAAGTATCTTAGCTTCTTCGACCTATGTCGAAGAAGCTTTTTTATTGGTACGCTATTTGTACAGGGGCCTAATGGTACATGATATACATGAATAGATTCTTTTTCCATTTTTTTCTTCTTTTTACCTTAGGTGTTCTAGGCCAGACAAAGGTTGGAGGTATCGTTTCGGATGAAAGCGGTCAGCCTGTGGCCTTTGCAAATGTCCTCTTCCAAGGTTCTACGGAAGGTACCATAACCAATGATAATGGTCGGTTCTATTTGGAGTCTGACAATACGTATGATGTGTTGGTGGTTTCGTTCATCGGGTATGAGAACAAGGAGATTTCGCTCACTTCCAAGATAAACTTCAACATGGAAATTGTCCTTTCCGAAGCTGCCGAGCAACTCAACGAGGTAGTTTTGATATCGGGAAAGCAATCCAAAAAAAATAATCCCGCCGTGGATATCCTACGAAAGATATGGGCCAAAAAGCGGGAAAACGGTATTCGCAAATTCGACCAGTATGCCTTTGATAAATACGAAAAGGTGGAGTTCGATTTGAACACCATTGATAGTGCCTTGATGAAAAGGAAGATTTTCAAGGGGCTGGAATTCGTGTTTCAGGATCTGGATACCTCCCGCATCACGGGTAAAACCTATCTTCCCATCTTTTTGAACGAAACGTTTTCAAAGGTGTATGGCGATAATATCATCAACGAAGAAAAAGAGGACGTGTTGGGCAATAAAAATTCCGGCTTTGAGAATAATCAAGCTATCATTGCCTTTGTTCAGGACCTTTACCAGAGCTATGATATCTATGATAACTATCTCAAGTTTTTTGACAAGAGTTTTACGAGTCCGCTGTCAAGAACGGGAATAGACACCTATAACTACGCATTGCGCGATAGTGCCTTTATCGATACTAAGTGGTGCTACAATATAGTGTACTATCCCAGACGTAAAAACGAGCTAACGTTTAAGGGCGATTTTTGGGTGAACGACTCTACCTGGGCTATCAAGAACATTAATCTGGAAGTTACCAAAAGTGCCAACATCAACTGGGTCAAGGAAATATATATTGAGCAGGATTTTGAGGTGGTCAACGATTCCCTTTTTCTTTTGAAGCGAGATTATATGCTGAGCGATTTCAGCTTTCAAAAAAAGGAGGAATCTAGAGGTGTTTATGGCAAACGGACCACGGTCTATGACAATTACGTGTTCAACGACAAAAAGCCGAAGGATTTTTACCGAAAGGACCAAAATCCTTTGGATATCAACTTGATCGTTAGGGACGATGAATTCTGGCAGAAAAACCGATTGGAATCCCTAAATAAGGATGAAGCGGGCATTTACACCCTGCTGGATACCCTTAAAACGGTTCCAAAATTCAAATCCTACTATAATTTGGTGAGCATACTTGGGTCTGGATATGTGGAGATCGATACATGGGACTTGGATATTGGTAATGTTTACGATGTGTTTGGGTTCAATCCGGCGGAAGGACCAAGGTTGCGATTGGGGGCAAGGACCTATAGGGGCCAGAACGACCTATGGCGCTTGGAGGGTTACATGGCCTATGGATTTACGGACCAAAAGGTGAAACATGGATTGAACGGAAAGTTTCTGATCGACCCAAAGACCCGGTTGATAATTTCCGGTGGGAACAGGCGCGATATAGAGCAATTGGGTGTTAGCCTCACAGCGACCCGTGATGTGCTTGGACGTAGCATCGCCTCTTCTTCGTTGTTGACCGTGGGAGCCAATAACAGACTGACGAATATCAACCTGAGCGCCCTTAATTTTGAAATGGAACCCATTACCAATTTTAGGATTTCCTTGGGCGGAACCTTCAGGACCCTGAGCTCTGCCCTGCCCAACGATTTTAGTCTGGACTATATAGACCCAGATGCACCCAGTGGCGTATCATCCGAAATACGGCAGTTCGACTTCAATACCCTGTTGATCTATACGCCAGGAAAAAAAACGATAGGCTACGGCGTGGAAAGACGGGATGTAAACGATACCTATAGTACGTTATTGCTCAATTATACGAAAGGAACGGAGGGTGTTTTGGGAAGTGATTTTAATTATCAGAAATTACAATTCTCCTATAGCCAGCCTTGGCAATTGGGAGGTTTTGGAAGATTGATGAGTACCGTGGAGTTGGGCAAGACCTTTGGGGAGGTCCCTTTGGGATTGTTGAGCGTGGTACCCGGAAACCAGACCTTTTTCTCAAATTATGGGACTTTTCCCAATCTCGATTTTTATGAATTTGTTACCGATACCTATGCATCGGTACATTTGGAACACAATTTTAACGGGAGACTCTTCTCCAGAATACCGTTTTTGCGTAAATTGAACCTAAGGGAGATTGTGGGACTCAGGGGTGTTTGGGGAAGCCTATCGGAGGAAAATATAGCCCTAAGTGCTCCGGCGAACGTGAATACGCCGCTAAGGGCGCCTTCGGAGAAAATATATTATGAATACTCCTTGGGAATTGGGAATATCTTTCGGATTTTCAGGGTCGACTTTAATTTTAGGGGCAACTACTTGGACAATCCCGATGCCAGACCCTTTGGTATTACCGGAAGCTTCGGATTTAGTTTTTGATTTTCAGGGCAATTATCGGAAGTAGGCTTCGTTACTAAAACAAACAGAATTTATTTTATACACGAACATGGCCAAAAAAAAAGACGTAACATTTGATGTTTTGATAGAGATTCCCAAAGGGAGCAGGAACAAATATGAGTATGATTTTACCTTACACAAAATACGGTTCGATAGGACCTTGTTTTCTTCCATGATGTATCCGGGGGATTACGGGTTTGTACCGGAGACCCTTGCTTTGGACAGGGACCCACTGGATGTTTTGGTTTTGGGCACTGAACCAACGTTCCCTATGGTGGTCATGGAAGTTAAGCCCATAGGTGTATTTCACATGACCGATGAAAAAGGACCGGACGAGAAAATCATTTGTGTTCCCGTGTCGGATCCTATTTGGAGCAAGAGGGATGACATTAGCGATTTGAATCCGCATAGGCTCAAGGAAATAGAACACTTTTTTCAGGTGTACAAGGATCTGGAAAAAAAGAAAGTGGACACCGGTGGCTGGGGCAATCATGAAGAGGCCATTAAAATCTATCATGAGTGTGTTACAAGGTATCAGGAGAGTGAGCACAAAGATAAGCGTACCTTTATGATATAGTTATTTTAAGGAATGTAAAGCCCCCTTTATTATTATAAAAGGGGGCTTTTTTTATTATATTCTATTTTACTACTTTAGCAGCCACAAAAAAATAACTAATCAAATGGATTTAATCGTAAAGTTTTTACCTGCTTTTGGCCTCTTGGCACTGGCATATGTTTTTATTAAGAGCTCCTGGGTTTCCAAGCAAGATGTAGGTAGTGAAAAGATGGCGAGAATAGCCAAAAACATTGCGGATGGAGCAATGTCCTTCTTAAAGGCCGAATACAAAATCTTGGCCGTTTTTGTAGCTGCCGTGGCAGTTTTATTGTTTTTTAAGGGGACCAATGAAGTTGGCTCCAACGGTATGGTGGCCGTATCCTTTATTGTAGGTGCTATATGCTCCGCCTTGGCCGGATTCATTGGAATGAAGGTCGCTACCAAGGCCAATGTTAGGACCACGCAGGCCGCTAGGACTTCTTTAGGAAAGGCCTTGGAGGTCGCTTTTGCAGGCGGTGCCGTTATGGGACTTGGTGTTGTAGGATTGGGAGTATTAGGTTTGAGCGGTCTTTTTATGATATATAGTGGTCAAGGTTGGTCCTTGGGTGAAGTTTTGAACGTATTGTCAGGTTTCTCTTTGGGAGCTTCTTCCATCGCGCTTTTTGCACGTGTTGGTGGCGGTATCTATACTAAGGCAGCGGATGTAGGAGCGGATTTGGTTGGTAAGGTAGAAGCGGGTATTCCAGAGGATCACCCTTTGAATCCTGCTACCATTGCGGATAACGTAGGTGATAATGTTGGGGACGTTGCCGGTATGGGCGCGGATTTGTTTGAGTCCTATGTGGGTTCTATCATCGGTACCATGGTATTGGGAGCCGCTTTTGTTCAGATTCCCGCTTTTGCAGGTTCGTTCGATGGTCTTGGTGCCGTGTATCTTCCATTGGTACTGGCAGCTGTCGGTATCATTATGTCCATCATTGGAACCTTCTTCGTTAAGGTAAAGGATGGCGGAAATCCACAGACTGCATTGAACATTGGGGAATTTGGATCCGCTGGTCTGATGTTGGTCGCCTGTTATTTTATAATTACCAATATGTTACCGGAAAGCTGGACTTTTGGGGGTGTAGAGTATGGTTCAATAGGTGTTTTCATAGCCGTATTGGCCGGACTCGTGGCCGGACTTGCCGTAGGTAAGGTTACCGAATATTACACGGGAACAGGTACAAAACCTGTTAATAGCATTGTAAGACAGTCCGAAACTGGAGCTGCTACGAACATTATCTCTGGATTAGGTGTGGGTATGATGTCCACGATGTTCCCTATTCTTTTGATTGCCGCTGCGATTTTGGTTTCCTATCATTTTGCGGGATTATACGGTATTGCGATTGCTGCCGTAGGGATGTTGGCCAATACGGGAATCCAATTGGCCGTGGATGCCTACGGACCCATTTCCGATAACGCAGGTGGTATTGCCGAAATGGCCGAATTGCCTAGCGAGGTTAGGGAACGTACCGATAAATTGGATGCGGTAGGAAACACTACGGCAGCTATTGGAAAGGGATTCGCAATTGCTTCTGCAGCCTTGACTGCCTTGGCCCTTTTTGCTGCTTTTATGCAAACGGCTAATGTAACGGCAATCGATGTTTCAAAACCGACTGTAATGGCCGGTCTACTGGTTGGTGGTATGTTACCATTCGTATTTTCTGCATTATCGATGAATGCGGTGGGCCGTGCGGCTATGGCCATGATCGAGGAGGTTCGTAGACAGTTTAGGGATATCCCCCAATTAAAGGCTGCCTTGGAGGTTATGAGAGCGGTGGATTCCGATATGTCCAAAGCTACCGAAGCCCAGAGAGCTACTTTTGATGCAGCCGATGGTGTTGCGGAATATGATAAGTGTGTGGCCATTTCTACACAGGCCTCCATTAAGGAAATGGTATTGCCAGGTCTTTTGGCCATTGCAGTTCCTGTTGCCGTTGGTTTTATAGGTGGTGCCGAAATGTTGGGCGGACTTTTGGCAGGTGTAACTACTTGTGGAGTTTTGATGGCCATCTTCCAGTCCAATGCCGGTGGTGCTTGGGATAACGCTAAAAAAACCATAGAAAGTGACGGACGTAAAGGTACGGACGCCCATAAAGCGGCGGTTGTAGGTGATACGGTAGGAGATCCTTTCAAGGATACTTCAGGTCCTTCCTTGAATATTCTTTTGAAGTTAATGTCCGTTGTGGCTTTGGTAATTGCGCCAAGTATTGCAATGAGCGGCGATAGCATGACGGCTTATAACGAAGAGAAAATCGCTACCGAAGTTGTTGCAAAGCAAGTTGAAAAACAAGTTGAGGTAAAAATGGAAAAAACTGGAGATACCATGGTAAAGGCTACTGTGGTGACTACTTTAACCGAAAATGGTCAAAAGTCCATAAGCGAGCAAGTTTTTGAAGGAACTGAGGAGGAAGTGAAAGCCAAAATCGAGGCCTTCAACAAATCTAGTGAAGGTGTTAAAGTCCAAATCGAAAAAGTAGTCGAAGAGGTTAAGGAAGAAGTTCAGTAAGACCTTTTTATTTAATTATTTCTAAAATAGTAACGGTCCTGCCATTATTGGCGGGACCGTTTTATTTTTTGTATGCCGAAGTATTACTGAAGTTTAAAATGAATGGGAATACTAAAAGAGACCTTTACAGGAGTTCCTCTTTGTTTTCCTGGGGTCATTTTAGGAAGTTTTGAAAGAATGCGAATAGCTTCTTCCTCCAAAATTTTATGGGGTCCTCTTTTTTGTATGGTTCCAATAGATCCATCGCTTTTGATTTCAAACTGGGTACTGACCCTACCCTGAATCCCCATTTCTTGGGCCATTTCTGGATAACGGAAGTTTTTTTGGATATGCTTTTGCATCATTTCGTTAAAACATTCCCGTTTGTCCTTGGCATTTTCGCAACCTGGGAAAACGGGCACATCTTCTATAGTTATCCAGTTTACATTGACCTCTTCCTCTATTTCTTCAACCACTAAATCTTCAGGTTCAATTATTTCGGTTTCGGTATCAGCTTCTGTAGATAATATTTCAGTTTCATCAATTTCAACATCGTTGTCTTCCACTTTTATTTCAGGGGGAAGCACTTGTTTAATTTTGGGTCTTTCAATCTTAAATATTTCTAGCGGTTCTTCATCTATTTCAATTGGAGCAACATTCATGCTTACATCATAGATGGAGTTAGGTTCATACGTTTTCCATTCCAAGGCAACAAATGCCAGCCCTAGTACGAGCATGAGTCCTAAAACAAAGAAAAGGCCACTTTTTTTGTTGAGGTCTTTTTTCGGGTTCTTTTTTGGTTTCATCTTTTAAAAAATTGTGGCTTCCATGGTGCAAGCCTGATTATACATGCGTTTTGTTATGAACTAAAGCTATACTAAAGGACTCGGTCTTAAAATGGCCAATGAGTGAAGGGTCTGTTTGAATGAGTGAAAATCTACTAGCGATATTTTTACGGTAAAATTTTTCATGCCCAATGGAAAATGAATGTATTTTTGAGCATATGGGATTTCTTAAAAAGGATAAACTTCAGATTATCGCATTTAATGGATATGGGACTTCTCATAGATTCTATGTCCGTGGTAGGGCGCTGGAAGATGAGAATATCGACCTGGGGCATAAAGGCGCTTTTAAGTTATTGATCAATACCTGGAAGCGGTTCGAGACCGACGAGATTAAAAACACCCCAATACGAATTGCCATTGGCGATACCATCATCCTTCAAGGAAAGACGGACCATGAAGGATATTATTTGGTGAACGAGCAAGTGGAGAACCTTTCTGAATATGTGAACGGGGAAGGGTGGGTGAAATTTGAAATCTCCTTTCAGGACACCAAACTAAAAAGGGAAATAATAAACCAAAACCGCTTTCCCGGGGAAATGTTGATTCCCAGTGCTAAGGCAAAATTTGGGGTCATTAGTGATATTGATGATACCATCTTGCATACGGGCGTGGTCTCTTCCTTAAAGTGGAAAGTGATTATCAATACCATGTTTAAAAGGGCGACAAGCAGAAGGCCCTTGGAAGGGGCGGCGGAATTTTATCATCTACTTCATCAAGGCAAAGCTGGGGAAGAGGCGAACCCTATTTTCTATGTAAGCCATAGTCCTTGGAACCTATACCGATATTTGGAACTTTTTCTTACGATCAACAAATTCCCAAAAGGTCCCATTTTACTGCGAAGTATGTCCAGTTTTACCCGAAGAAAACGAAGTGAGAAACCCCAAAAGCAAAAGGAAATCACGGGAATCTTAAATACTTATCCGCAGCTTTCCTTCATTCTAATTGGAGATAGTGGTGAAAAGGACGCGGATATTTACATTGAAATTGCAAAGTTGTTTCCCAACCGGATAAAGGCCATTTACTTGAGGAGTGTATCGGACGGCCGAAGAATGGCCAGGGTATCCAATTTGTTCTCGGCCCACAAGAACATTCCCTTTTTAATGGTCAACAAAACGGAAGAAGCCATTGCCCATGCCAAGAAACAAGGCTTTATTTGAACTTTAAAGTTTAAAACAAGCCGTTTATTTCCGCATCGATTTTGTTAATTACTTTACCAAGATCCTCGGGTTTGTCCACGAAGTCAATTTCGTCCACATCAATGATCAACAATTTACCTTTATCATAACCGTGGACCCACGCTTCATAGCGTTCGTTCAATCGGCTTAAATAATCAATCGAAATACTGTTTTCATAATCCCTGCCTCGTTTGTGTATCTGTTTTACCAAATTGGGTATGGAACTTCTAAGGTAAATAAGCAGTTCAGGGGGTTCCACCAAAGATTCCATCAATTCAAACAGACTGGAATAATTTTTAAAGTCCCTATTGGTCATAAGGCCCATGGCATGAAGGTTGGGTGCAAAAATATGGGCATCCTCATAAATGGTACGGTCCTGTATGACGTCCTTACCGGTTTCCCGGATCTGGACAATTTGTCTGTACCTGCTGTTTAGGAAATAGATTTGAAGGTTAAAGCTCCAACGTTCCATTTGGGTGTAAAAATCATCGAGGTAGGGGTTGTCCACAACGTCCTCAAAATGCGCTTCCCACTTATAATGTTTGGCCAGTAATCTTGTCAATGTGGTTTTACCTGCTCCAATGTTTCCTGCTACGGCAATGTGCATTTGGTGTTATTTAACGGTTAGTTGTTCTGAAAAAGTTGTAGCGTACAATATACGAAGTATATTAACTTTCAAAAAAAATAGTAGTTGAAATGCCTACAATATTTTTGGAGTTTTCCATACCGGGAATTGGAATCATAAAAAGTATTTAAATCATTTTAAAAAGAAACTATTTTTATACTTTTGCCCAGAACTAAGAGGAAGGATTTGACTGATTGCAACCTCGTTAAAAATGCTAAAGCAGTTTTGTGTCGGGAACGTTTCCGGCGCTCTCCTGAGAAACAATACCTCCTTTAGTCGGGCAACTTCCAAATCCTTTTTAAAAGAAAAAGAAATGGCTTATTTATTTACATCGGAATCCGTTAGTGAAGGACATCCGGATAAAGTGGCAGATCAAATCAGTGATGCCCTGTTGGATCATTTTTTAGCTTTTGACCCAGAAAGTAAAGTGGCCTGTGAAACCTTGGTCACTACGGGTCAGGTAGTATTGGCTGGAGAAGTGAAAAGTCATACCTATTTGGACGTTCAGAATATTGCAAGGGAGGTCATCAATAAAATAGGATATACCAAAGGCGAGTACCAATTTAGTGGCGATTCCTGTGGCGTGATTTCCTTGATTCACGAACAATCCCAAGACATCAATCAAGGTGTGGACAGAGGTTCCAAAGAGGAACAGGGAGCCGGGGATCAGGGGATGATGTTCGGTTATGCCACAAAGGAAACGAATAATTACATGCCTTTGGCCTTGGACATTTCCCATAAAATATTGCACACCTTGGCAGAACTTCGTAGGGAAGGGAAGGAAATAAAATACTTAAGACCGGATGCCAAGGCACAGGTAACCATCGAGTACTCGGATGATAATGTACCGCAACGTATCGATACCATTGTGGTGTCCACCCAGCACGATGCCTTTGATTCCAACGATGAGGCTATGTTGGCGAAGATTAAATCGGACATCATATCCATCCTTATGCCTAAAGTGAAATCCCAATTGCCAGAGGAAATTCAGCAGTTGTTCGATGACCAGATTACCTATCATATCAATCCCACAGGAAAATTTGTTATCGGTGGACCTCATGGGGATACCGGTTTGACCGGAAGAAAGATTATTGTGGATACCTATGGAGGCAAGGGAGCCCATGGTGGCGGAGCCTTTAGCGGTAAGGACCCCAGCAAGGTAGACCGCAGCGCGGCCTACGCGGCGCGTCATATAGCCAAAAATTTGGTTGCTGCCGGCGTCGCCGATGAAATTTTGGTTCAGGTAAGTTATGCCATTGGGGTAGTGGAACCTACGTCTATTTTTGTGGAAACGTATGGAACGTCCAATGTCAATTTGAGCGACGGTGAAATTGCTAGAAAAGTAAGGCAATTGTTCGATTTAAGACCTTTTGCGGTCGAGGAACGCCTAAAGCTCAGAAACCCCATTTATTTGGAAACCGCTGCCTACGGTCACATGGGCAAGGAATCCAAAAAAGTGGTCAAAGTTTTCGAATCCCCGTATAATGGTCGGGTTGAAATGGAAGTAGAATTGTTTACCTGGGAGAAATTGGATATGGTGCAGGAGGTTAAAGTCGCCTTTGGGCTATAACAAATTTTCAATACTATTTACATAAAGGAGCTATATATAGCTCCTTTTTATTTTCAGGAATAACCATTCTTTCCTAGCTTTAAGGACAATTAATTCAACCATAATGAAATCTACCTTAAAGTATCTACTGACATTGTTCATTATTACTTCCTTTGCGTATTCCTGCAAAAGAACGAACCAAACTACGGAAACCGTTGAGGTTTCGGATACCTATGTAGCTGACAATTACACCAAAAAGGAGGTGGATATTGAAATGCGTGACGGTATAAAGTTGCACACCACCATTTATTCCCCAAAGGATACTTCCATAGAATATCCTATCATTATGCAACGCACCCCCTATAGTTCCAGACCCTATGGTGAAGGTCAGTTCAAGGAAGCTATCGCACCCAATAAGCATATGATGAAGGAGGGTTATATCGTGGTATATCAAGACGTGCGGGGCAGGTGGTTGAGCGAGGGCCATTATGAAAATATGCGGGCCTATATTCCCAATAAGAAATCGGATCAAGACATAGATGAAAGTTCAGACACCTACGATACCATAGAATGGTTGGTGAACAACGTGGAAAACAACAATGGCAGGGTAGGAATTTGGGGAATTTCCTATCCCGGCTTTTATTCCACCTATGCCACGGTGGATGCACACCCGGCTTTAAAGGCGGCTTCGCCCCAGGCGTGTATTGGCGATTTCTTTTTTGACGATTTCCACCACAACGGCGCCTATTTGTTGAGTTATTTTAGGGCGACGAGCGTTTTCGGGACGCCAAGGCCCAATGGGGATCAGCCCATTGATACGGCATGGTATGACCTTCCGGACCTGGGAACGGAAGACCAGTATCAGTTTTTCCTGGATGCAGGGCCCTTAAAAAATCTCGATCGATTTTTTGAGTACGAAACCGGAGATACCCCAAGGATGGCCATGGACGGCCAGACGGACGATTTCTTTTGGAACGAGTTAAAGGAGCATCCCAATTACGATGAACTTTGGCAAAGCCGTGGACTTATCCAACACCTGAAGGACGTAAAAAGCCATGTAGCGACCATGATTGTTGGGGGTTGGTTCGATGCAGAGGATTTGTACGGTCCCTTGGAAACATATAAAAACATTGAAAAATATAATAAGGACAACTATAACACTATGGTATTTGGTCCTTGGGACCATGGTGGATGGGCCCGAAGCAGGGGTAAGAACATCGTTGGGAATTATTATTTTGGTGATGGTATTTCGGAATTTTTTCAGGAAAACATTGAGACAAAGTTTTTCCAACATTTTCTTAAAGGCGATGGAAGCAAGAACAGTGGACTCCCCGAAGCCTATGTATTCGATTCCGGTAGGAAGGAGTGGAAACAATACGACACCTGGCCACCTGCAGGGGCCCAGAAGCAGGAAATGTACCTGAGCGAAAACCAGGAATTAACCACGGAGAAGCAGGGTGAATCAGGCATAGAGTTCGTCAGTGATATTAAGAAACCGGTACCCTATTCTGAGGATATTAAATCGGTTTTCACTCCTAGAAAATATATGACGGACGATCAGAGATTCGCCGCAAGAAGGTCGGACGTATTGGTTTTTGAGACCGATGTTTTAACAGAGGACCTTACCTTGGCAGGAGACATTATGGCGAATTTGAACGTGGCCACCACAGGAACGGCTGCGGATTGGATTGTCAAGGTTATCGATGTGCACCCTGCCGATGCCGAAAATCATGAGGAGATGCAGGACCATCTTAAAATGAGCAACTACCATTTGATGGTGCGTAGTGAGGTATTAAGGGGAAGGTTTCGGAACAGTTTCTCAGACCCGGAACCCTTTGTGCCCAATGAAAAAACGGCTGTAAATATTAAGCTTCAGGATGTATTCCATACAATCAAAAAGGGACACAAATTACAGATTCAGGTGCAGAGTACCTGGTTTCCTTTGATAGATTTAAACCCCCAAACGTATGTGGAAAATATTTTTAAGGCGGATGAAACCGACTTTAAGACCCAGACCCATACAGTTTTCACGGATTCCAAGATTGAGTTTACGGTATTACCGTAAGTATTTCAATCACTCCGACCCGATACTTCGTATCGCGCTACCTCCCTTTTCTAAAGGGAGGAGCTTTTTAAGTTTTGCCGTAAAAGGGAAAGAGGTTTAAACCTATCGTTTCACTAGGGTTTTGTTAAATTTTTAGGTTTGATTAGGATTTTAAAAGTTCCTGCCCTTATATTTGCCCCGTTAAGTTCAAACACGTATTGAATAGTTATCAAGAAAGGTGGAGGGATTGGACCCTTTGAAGCCTTAGCAACCCTTGTTCACCCGATTTTCGGAAACAAGAAGGTGCTACATTCTACCCCGTTTGGGGAAGGATAACAGTCATCGAAATTTCTTCGATTCACTTTCTTATAACTTTTTGATTTTATCGAACCGTATTGTCGGCAGGTTCGGGTTTGGCTTTTTTAATCAATTTATGATGTCCGCGATCAATCAAGGACTTAACTATTAAAAAACAAAAATCATGAGCAATCAAAAATTAGCAACGAATGCACTTCATGCCGGGCATGACACTACACAATCCGCAGGTACTAGGGCCGTACCAATTTATCAAACGTCATCCTACGTATTCAATAATACGGAGCATGCCGCGAATCTATTTTCCTTGGCCGAACTGGGTTTTATCTATACCCGATTGAACAACCCTACCAACCAGATTCTTCAGGACCGTTTGGCCGCTGTGGAAGGTGGAGTTGGTGCGGTGGTATTCGCATCTGGAACGGCCGCCATTTCTACGGGGTTGTTGACACTGTTAAAGGCCGGGGACCATATTGTAGCCTCCAGCAGTTTATATGGGGGTACGTTCAACCTGTTGAATGTGACGCTCCCAAGAATGGGAATCCATACTACCTTTGTAGATGCGTCAAAACCGGAAAATTTTGGGAAGGCCGTAAAGGAAAATACCAGGGCTATCTTTGTGGAGTCTCTCGGAAATCCTAAACTGGACGTCCTGGATTTAAAGGCCATATCCAAAGAAGCCAAAGCAGCGGGCGTTCCGTTCATTGTGGATAATACGGTAGCTACTCCGGCATTATTGAACCCTATTGAACATGGCGCCAATTTGGTTATCCATTCTTTGACAAAATATATTGGGGGTCAGGGTACGTCTTTGGGCGGTGCCATTATTGATGCGGGTACTTTCGACTGGGCCAATGGAAAATTCCCGGAATTTACCGAACCTTCCGCAGGGTATCACGGTTTGGTATATCATGAAGCCTTGGGAGCTGCAGCCTTTACCTTTAAACTGATTTTGGAAGGTCTTAGGGATTTTGGCGGTGCTTTGAGTCCGTTCAATGCCTTTCAAATTATACAGGGATTGGAAACCTTACCCGTGCGTATCAAGCAACATAGTGCGAATGCCTTAGAGCTTGCAGAATGGCTGCAAAGCAGGGACGAGGTCGCTTGGGTAAAATATCCCGGATTAAAGGGCGACGATTATTATGATTTGGCACTGGAATACCTGCCCAAAGGGCAAAGCGGCTTGGTAACCTTTGGGGTTAAAGGAGGATTTGAAGCGGCCAAAAACGTGACCGATGCTACCAAAATATTTTCGCTTTTGGCAAATATTGGCGATACAAAATCCCTTATCATCCATCCGGCGAGTACCACACATCAGCAGTTGACGCAAGAACAGCAACTGGGTGCGGGCGTGAGTCAGGATTTGATCCGACTTTCCGTTGGCCTAGAGGATATAGATGATTTAAAGGCCGATTTGGAACAGGCCTTTGCCGCAGCGAATATCTAGCGGTAAAAGAAACGAGTCAATACACGGCAAAACGCTGATAAATAGATAATTTTGGCATCCTATGCTACATCATTTACATATAAAGGAATATACCACGCTTTCAGGAGTGACCCAGGATATAGAACTGTCCTATGAACTGTTTGGGGCCAAGCTCCATACGGCTCCCATAATTTTGGTGAACCATGCCCTCACGGGTAATTCCAACGTTACGGGAGAAAATGGGTGGTGGTCCGCGTTGATTGGGGAAGGAAAATGCATCGATACGAAAAAGTATACCATTCTTTGTTTTAACATCCCCGGAAACGGATACGATAAGTTTGTCATTGAAAATTATAAGGATTTTGTGGCCGGGGATATGGCCCGCATTTTCTTATTGGGGCTGGAAAAACTGAACATTAAAAAGCTTTTTGCCATCATCGGGGGTTCTTTGGGAGGTGGTATCGCTTGGGAAATGGCGGCCATTAATTCGAATTTGACGGAGCACCTGGTTCCAGTGGCGTCCGACTGGAAATCGACCGATTGGCTCATCGCCAATTGTCAGATCCAGGAACAGTTTCTGGTAAATTCCAAACAGCCCGTACACGACGCCCGCATGCACGCCATGTTGTGCTATCGTACCCCCGAGTCCTTCAAGGAGCGGTTTAAACGTAGTACGAACGAGGAGCTTCAGGTGTTCAATGTGGAAAGCTGGCTGATGCACCACGGGGAAAAGTTACAGGAACGCTTTCAATTATCGGCCTATAAGCTGATGAACCAATTGTTGAAGACCATCGATGTGACCCGAAACGGGGAGGAGAACTTCATCAAACTTCAAAATAGTGCTACCAACATCCATATCATTGGAGTGGATTCCGACCTGTTTTTTACGGCGAAGGAGAACAAGGATACCTTTAAACAGTTGGCCCAGGCCAATAGTAACGTAACCTATGGAGAGGTACAATCGCTCCATGGTCATGATGCCTTTCTGATCGAGTTCGAGCAAATGGAAAAACTGCTCAGTTCCATTTTCAATACCAACGGAAAATCGGGAAAGGTAAAAGTCTTGAAATTTGGGGGCAAGTCCTTGAGCAACGGAGAGGGATTGGAACGCGTGTTGGACGTCATCGTTTCCAAAGTGAAGTCAGGCGAGAATATTGCCGTGGTGTTATCCGCACGTGAAAAAGCGACCGATCAATTGGAAAGTCTGTTGGATAAGGCCGCCAAGGGAAAACCGTACAAGGAAGATTTCGAGGCACTGGAAAATTACCAACAGCATACGTACGGCAATGTAAACCTTTCCAAGGAGTTCAAGAGCTTGGCCAAGTTGTTCGAAGGGGTTTCCTTATTGGGCGATTATAGTGCCAAAATCAAGGATGAGGTTTTGGCGCATGGGGAGTTGATTTCGGCTAAATTGGTGACCAAACTGTTGATTGGTAAAGGCATCAATGCCCGATTTTTGGATTCACGGGAACTCATTACCACCGATGCCACTTTTGGGGATGCCAAGGTGCTGGAGCATGTTTCCAAGGAAAAGGTGTTGTTGAAGTTTGCGGAATTGCCCCACGATGCCGTTCCCATCATTACGGGGTTTATTGCCGCTACCGAGGAGGGGGAAACCACTACTTTGGGAAGGAACGGCAGTAATTATAGTGCCGCACTTTTGGCCAATTTCTTGGATGCCGAAGAGTTGCAAAATTATACGCATGTCGATGGAATTTTTACCGCCAATCCGGATTATGTGAAGGAGGCCAAGCGAATCAGCAACTTGAGTTATGCAGAGGCGAACGAGATGGCCAACTTTGGAGCCACGATTTTGCATGCTAAGACGATTATTCCGTTGATTGAAAAGAACATTCCGTTGCGGATCCTAAATACCTATAACGACGATAACGAAGGCACTTTGATCAGTGCCAAGGCCAGCAAGGAAGGTATCCGCTCCATTTCGGTCATTGAGGATGTGGCCTTGATCAACCTGGAAGGGCGCGGTTTGTTGGGGAAAGTGGGTATCGATGCCCGTATCTTCAAGACTTTGGAGGCCATCAACATCAGTGTAAGCATTATTTCCCAGGGTTCTTCGGAGCGGGGAATCGGTTTGGTGGTGAAGCGCGACAAGGCGGAACGCGCCAAGCGAGCCTTGGAGAACGAGTTTTCGAGCGATTTCCAGAGTCAGGACATCAATATGATCAAGGTGGTAGCCGACGTATCGGTCATTTCCGTGGTAGGTCAGGATCTGAGCACCTTCCATAAACCTTTCAATGCCCTTATCAAAAACCAGATCGTACCGCTGTTGTTCAACAATACGGTATCGGGCAAAAACGTGAGTTTGGTGGTGCGGAAATCGGACTTGACCAAGGCAGTAAACGTGATGCATGGGCAGATTTTCGGGGTGAGCAAAAAGGTAAATCTGGCGGTTTTCGGTCACGGAAACGTTGGAGGAACACTGATCGACCAGATCTTGAAATCGGCCAAAAATATCGAGGCCCGAAAAGGTATCGATTTGAGAGTCTTCGCCATTGCCAATTCAAGAAAGGTATTGTTGGACGCTAACGGGGTAACAGGTCGATGGAAGACCAACATCCAAAGCAAGGGAAAATCCTATGAGGTCAAGGATGTCATCGAGTTTGCCAAAAGCAATCATCTGGAAAACCTGATCGTCATCGACAACACCGCTAGTCGGGATTTTGTGGCCCATTATTTCGATTTTGTGGAGAACGGCTTCGATGTTGTTTCCTCCAATAAAATTGCCAATACCCTTGGATTCGATTACTATCAATTATTACGTGAAGAGCTGGACAAACACCAAAAGCAATACCTGTACGAGACCAATGTAGGTGCTGGCTTGCCGCTGATTGACACCATAAAATTATTGCATTTGTCGGGCGAAAATATCACCCGTATCAAAGGCGTATTTTCAGGGTCCTTGAGTTATATTTTCAATACCTTTTCCGAGGTGGATGCCCCATTTTCCTCCATTATAAAGGATGCCAAACTAAAAGGCTTTACGGAACCTGACCCTCGGGAAGACCTTTCCGGGAACGATGTGGGCCGAAAGCTGTTGATTCTGGCAAGGGAACTGGATCTGAGCAACGAATTTACTGATATCAACATTGAAAATCTGATTCCCTCCACCTTGGAAAAAGGAGAGGTGGATTTCTTTATGGAACATATGGAGGTGTTGGACGATTCCTTCAACGAAATCAAGAGGAACCAAAAACCGAACCATGTATTGCGCTATGTGGGCGACCTGCATGGGGACTTGCAAAAGGAAAAAGGTATTTTGGATGTGAAACTGGTTTCCGTACCCAAAGAAAGTGCCTTGGGGCAGGTAAAAGGGTCTGACTCCATCATCGAAATTTATACCGAGTCTTACGGTGAAAACCCTTTGGTCATCCAAGGTGCCGGTGCGGGTGCCGCGGTGACCGCCCGTGGGGTATTTGGGGATATATTAAGGATTGCGGAGAAAAGTTGACTTTTAAGAAGAAAAGAGAAAAGAGAAAAGAGAAAAGAGAAAAGAGAAAAGTGAAAAGTGAAAAGTGTTTTTTTGCTAATTGCTAATTGCTAATTGCTAATTGCTAATTGCTAATTGCTAATTGCTAATTGCTAATTGCTAATTGCTAATTGCTAATTGCTAATTGCTAATTGCTAATTGCTAATTGCTAATTGCTAATCGCTAAAAGCCAACAACCAATGAACAAAAAATTCGAAACGAACGCTATACGGAATCAGTTGAAACGCACGGAAAACCTGGAGCATTCCGTACCTATGTACTTAACGTCCAGTTTTGTCTTTGAGGATGCAGAGGACATGCGCGCCTCGTTTGCGGAGGAGAAGGAGCGTAACATCTATTCCCGCTATTCCAATCCCAATACCAATGAGTTTGTGGATAAGGTTTGCCAAATGGAAGGGGCGGAGCAGGGCTTTGCCTTTGCCTCGGGTATGGCGGCCGTATTCTCGACTTTGGCGGCCTTGTTGGAGAGTGGCGACCATGTGGTTTCGGCAGCCAGTATTTTTGGGTCTACCCATTCCCTGTTCAACAACTTTTTTCCGAAGTGGAATATTTCCCACAGTTATTTTGATGTACATGATTTGGACTCCATAGAAGGACTTATCCAACCGAATACCAAATTGATCTATGCCGAAACTCCCACGAATCCAGGTGTGGATGTGCTGGAGTTGGAAGTGTTGGGCCAGATTGCGAAAAAACATAACGTTTTGTTGGTAATCGATAACTGTTTTGCCTCGCCCTATTTGCAGCAACCTATTAAGTTTGGCGCGGATTTGGTCATCCATTCCGGTACCAAACTAATGGATGGTCAGGGACGCGTCTTGGCAGGTATTACCGTGGGTAAGGCGGAACTGATGGACAAGGTCTACCGCTTCTCCCGAATTACGGGTCCTGCCCTTTCCCCGTTTAACGCCTGGGTATTGAGCAAGAGCTTGGAGACCCTGGCAGTAAGGGTAGATCGGCATTGTGCCAATGCCCTTAAATTGGCCGAATTTTTGGAAACGCACGACCGGGTAAACTGGGTAAAATATCCCTTCTTAAAGTCGCACCCAAAATACGATGTCGCAAAAAAGCAGATGAAGGCCGGTGGCTGTGTGGTCGCCTTTGAGGTAAAGGGCGGACTGGAAGCTGGCCGAAAATTCTTCGATTCCATAAAACTGTTGTCCCTCTCCGCCAATTTGGGGGATTCCCGTAGTATCGTGACCCATCCGGCCTCGACTACCCACAGCAAGCTGTCCGTGGCCGAGCGTGCCGCCAGTGGTATTACCGAAGGTATGGTCCGTATTTCTGTAGGTCTGGAGCATATTGATGATATAATTGCCGATATTTCCCAGGCGTTGGGGTAATTACAAATTCTTCAAAATTGTCAGTTCGAGTGATTTTCACTAGAAAATAGTATCGAGAACATTTTGATTTAAACGTGTCCTTCTCGATACAAAATTACAATGCGATTTCACTCGTAGTGATAAAAGTGTCTTGCCATTCATTTTGAGGGGCCGGGAATGGTGAGGAAAGTGCGTCTGGAAATCACCAAAGGCCTGAACCACAGCCTATAATTTTCTTTTTTTTACGGTAAATAGTTACTTTTTTTGACAAAAAACCTATATTCAATGACTTCCCCTATTATTTTTTATGAACCCATAAAACGCAGACTACGTTTAAGGACGGGCATAACTTGATCGTTTACCCGTTCGGAAAGTTTTTGAAAGTTGCAGTAACCGTTTATTAATAAACCATCTTAATTATGAAAAATCAATGCGTGCACTCAATAATTGTTTTATTTGTAATTTCCCTATGCTGGAGTTGTAAGGAATCCAAAGAAATGGAAATGCAATCTGGAAAAGAATATTCGGAGGAAATCAAAGAAATCATCATGGCGAAGAACGCCGAAATAGAAAAGTTGTATGCGGAGGGAATGATCGACTCGGCGGCGACCCATTTTGCCGAGGATTGTATCCAGTTACCGCCCAACCAACCGGCTATCATTGGGAATGAAAATTATAAAGCGGCTTGGAAGCAGAACATGCAATTCGGTACTTGGGAATTTGACCTGAACACCGAAAAGGTAAAAGCCAGTGGTGATTTAGCTACGGAATACGGCTCCTATTCCCTGACCTTTAGTCCTAACGAGAATTCTCCCATTCCGGCCATGGAGGACATGGGGAATTATGTGGTGCTTTGGGAAAAAATCGATGATGATTGGAAGGTTCTGTGGGATGCCCCGGTAAGTTCCGTACCCATGCCCATGCAGGCAACGGATTCTATCCCCAGCCAATAGCTCTCGCTCCCTCACGATTCCAATCGTATGGTCTTAAAAGAGACCATTTATAAAGAAACAAGGTAACTACTGGTTCGTAGGCCATGGTTTTGAATTATGGAAATAATTGTTCCACGGGTATTTTCAATTTTTTTAGGCAGACTAAAATCTCAAATTCCGAGTCGCTTTGGGGAACTGCGGATCGTTTTGTAGTTTGTCGGCTAAAATCATCCTAACATGACCACGTTTGCGGAGAAAGTAATCTCCTTTCATAAATATCTATGCTTTGACGCGCCCCTGGGGGAAAACATCCAGGTGATGAACCCCTTTTCGGAAAATGAAGCGGTACTCCACATATTGGAGCAATTCTATACCCAATTTTTTAGGGATACTCTGTCTCGACGTATCGTCTTGGGAATCAACCCGGGTAGGCTGGGAGCCGGGGCCACGGGCATTCCCTTTACGGACACCAAACGCCTGGCGGAGGATTGTGGCATAGAAACGGAAGCCATCCAGACGCATGAGCCGTCTTCGGTCTTTGTCTACGATATGATCAGGGCCTATGGCGGTAGTGAAAAATTTTATAGCCACTATTACATCAATTCCATCTGCCCGTTGGGATTCATTGAAAAGAACAAAAAAGGGAATTGGGTCAATTGCAATTATTACGATTACCCGGAACTGTTTGAAGCCACCAAGGATTTTATCATCACCACCCTAAAGGAACAGATCGCCTTTGGTATCGATACCTCGGTTTGCTACATTCTGGGAAAGAAGAATGCCAAATTTTTCAAGAAGATCAATGATGAGGCCAAGCTGTTCGATTCTTTTGTGGTCTTTGACCATCCAAGGTACATCGTTCAGTATAAACTCAAACAAAAGGAGGCCTATATTGAGCAGTATTTGAGGGGATTAGGGGCCTAGTTCCTTATTTTTTAGCATTAATTGTGTTAATTTTATTCCCAACAGATTCGGCGCAGAAGATGGCAACGGTGCTAATTTTGGCCTCTTTCCAAACCAGAACTGGTATAACCTTTCTGCTTACGTATTTTATTCATTTATAGTGGTGGTCACTGCATGTTTATCTGCTTTGGAAGACGTATCTTGATCTTAGAATGCGAAATTCAATCCATAGAAAACTATGACCGAAATCAAGAACTTTTTCACCATTTATAAGGATGCCGTTTGGCAGAAGGACGCCAAGGCATTGATAAACCTATATAGCCCAGAAATAGTGGCCTTTGATATGTGGGACCAAGGTTTTTATGGTTCATTGACGGATTGGATTCCAGAAATGGAGCATTGGTTGGGTTCTCTTGGTGAGGAAAGGGTTCAAGTGGATTTTGACCGTATCAGGCTTCATGAATCGGACACCCTTGGATTTGCCAGTGGGTACATTTCCTTCAAGGCTATTGCACCGGATGGAAGGGTCTTGCGGGAAATGATCAATAGGATTTCGGTCGGTTTTACCACGGAAAATGGCGGTTGGAAGGTAGTCCACCAACATATTTCGGCCCCGGTAAGTTCTTCAGACCTTACTGCTGTCCTGGAGCTTTAAATTGGAAAAAAATATAGATGGGACAATTGCATAAAGAATCTTTGTTTCCATAGAACTCTGACGCAACCATTTAAAGAAAAGTACATCTAAATTGAAAAGAACCATTAAGATGCCAATCCGCTATTTTTTAAAGAACCACATCGTTATTTTTCTTTCATTTATATTTTTCTTAGGTTGTTCCAAAGACGATGACAACAGTTCCGATGCACCGGTAGGCAGTTGGACGGTTGCGTACTTTATTACTGACGGCGACCTTAAAATTACCAAGGAAGATAATCCCACTTGGCCAGAAGTTAACGATGGTGAAATCACTGCAACATTCGGTGAGCCTGATGGAAATGGAAAAGGAACATTATCTGGGACCTCAGTAAGCAACTCCTATGCTGGAAGTTATACGGCGAAAAGTAATGGCGAACTGACCATTGGTTTCATTGCTTCTACGCTTGCCACTGAACCGGAATGGACATCCTTGTACAACATAAGTGCAGCACAAGAGTTTGAAATTAAAAATGGTCAGCTTTTTATTTATTACAATGACAGATTGAATGCAATCGTCTTTGTTCGAAACTAAAGCATTATTTTATTAGGTTTTAACCCAAACCGGTAATTCTTCAAAGCATGATTTCCTCATGTTTTAATCGCTGTATCGGGGCCATCTTTGAGCCCTTAAAACAGAATTCATGAACATAGTAAGTAAGGAAGAAGCCGTTGGTAATGTAAAATCAGGTGACCGAGTCTTTATCCAAGGTGCCGCCATGACACCCAATGCTCTTATCGACGCCCTGTGCGATAGGTACCTGGAACTTAAAGACGTTGAGATCATTTCCATCCATACGGAAGGGGATGCCAAATATACCGTGGAACCCTACAGCCAAAGTTTTAAGATGAACAGTTGTTTTGTGGTTCGCAATGTGCGAAGCGCTGTAAACAGAAGCTTGGGCGATTATATCCCTATTTTTTTGAGCGAAATCCATCTGCTGTTCCGTCAAGAAATTTTGCCCTTGGATGTGGCGATCGTGCAGGTTTCCCCCCCGGATGTACATGGATATTGTACTCTTGGAGTTTCGGTCGATGTAGCCCTCCCGGCCATTGAAACGGCCAAAAAGGTAATCGCCCAGATAAACCCTTTCGTACCCAGGACCCATGGCGACGGTATTATCCATATCAAAGACATCGATTGTGCCATTGCCGTGGAAAGTCCCATACATATTCATGGGGTCACCGAGGTTTCCCCTGTGGAAGCTGAAATTGGAAAACATGTGGCCGCACTCATCGAGGATGGGGCTACCCTGCAAATGGGCATAGGGAGTATTCCCAACGCTGTGCTCAACAATTTGGAGAAACACAAACATCTGGGCATCCATACGGAAATGTTTACGGACGGGATTCTTCCCCTGATAGAATCGGGCGTGGTTACAGCTGAAAAAAAGAAAGTAAAAACGGGCAAGATCGTCACCTGTTTTGCCGTAGGCTCCCGAAAACTATATGATTTTGTGGACGACAATCCATTGGTTCATTTTAAGGAAGCGGCGTATACGAACGATACGGCGATCACTCGTAAAAATCCAAAAGTAACGGCCATCAATAGTGCCCAAGAAATCGATTTGACCGGACAGATTTGCGCCGATACCATAGGAAACCGACAATTTTCCGGGGTAGGGGGACAAATGGATTTCATTAGGGGCGCTTCCTTGTCCAAAGGGGGGAAACCTATATTTGCCATGCCATCGGTTACCGCAAAGGGAATATCCAAAATAACACCCTATTTAAAACAAGGTGCAGGCGTTACGACCACCCGCGCCCATGTACATTATGTAGTGACGGAATATGGTACCACCAATCTCTTCGGGAAAAACCTGAAGGAACGTGCAAAGTCGCCTATAGCAATTGCACATCCGGACCACAGGGAGGAACTGGAACGCGCAGCTTATGAGCGTTTTAGAAGTTGATTTACATGATACCAATCGAAACCGAAAGACTCCACATCCAGGAGGCTACCCTAGCCGATGCCGATTTCATTTATGAACTTTTGAACAGTCCCACCTAGTTGGAACATATTGGCGATCGCGGCATAATCTCATTGACCGATGCGGCGGCGTATATAGAATATAGCTTGTTGGCATCATATAGGGAGCGTGGCTTCGGACTTTGGATGGTTTCGGTAAAGGATACCAATGCGCCTTTGGGTATCTGCGGATTTTTAAAAAGGGATTATCTCGATGCACCCGATATCGGCTTTGCCCAATTACCCCAATTTGAAGGCTTTGGCTATATGTTGGAAGCGTGCCGCTCCGTCATGGACTATGGTGTATCGCCACTGAACTTCCCAAAAGTGCTGGCGTTGACAACATCCGATAATGTACGCTCCCAAAGACTACTGTCAAAACTGGGTTTTTCGGAAATCGGCACCGTGCAGCCTTCGAACAAAGAAACTCCTTTTCTATTGTTTTCCAATCCCTAGGAAGTAATCCACGAATTACCCCAGCAGTTCCCGTTCCTTTAAAAAGGGCTGTTTGTACGCGCGTTTTCCCGTCGCCTTGTACATGGCATTCGCCAAGGCGGCAAAAATAGGAGGGAAGGAAGGTTCCCCCAATCCCGTGGGATGGATGTCACTTTCCACAAAGTGCACATCGATTTCCTTGGGCGCCTCGCGCATGCGGATCATGCGGTAGGTATCAAAATTTTGTTGGTCCGGCACACCGTCCTTAAAGGAAATTTCGCCGTAGAGTGCATTGCCTATCCCGTCCACGATACCGCCCTCGGCCAGATTCGTTGCGGCATCCGGGTTGACCACGATTCCACAATCGATTGCGCAGGTTACCTTTTGAACGACCGGTTCATTGTTTTCCCACGTCAGGTCCAATACCTGGGCCGCATAAGAATTATGGCAGAAATAGGCGGCCACGCCTCGCGCCACGCTATCCCTATTGGACCAATTGGACTTTTCCTTTACTAGTTTCAATACGCCGGCATAGCGGTGGGCCTCATAATCATTATTTTCCCCAACGGGATTGTGCTGGGCGCGTTCCAATAGTTCCAACCTAAAGTCTATGGGGTCCTTACCAGTGGCTTCGGCCACTTCATCCAGGAAGGACTGTTCTGCACAGGCGATAAAATTGGAGCTGGGTGCCCTAAAGGAACCTACGGTCAGGTTGGTGTCGATGGTCCAATCTTCCGCCAAGTAATTCTCAACGGCTCCGGCGGGAAAGCGGTTTTCATGCAGGGGACTCTGAGGAATTCCACCCGTCTTTACATGAAAGCCGATGAGGTTGTTATTGGCATCCAGCGCCGCCCGATAGGTGGCCCTGTAGGAGGGTCGGTAAATACCATTGGTCATATCGTCCTCGCGGGAATACACCAATTTTACGGGGGCCTTCATTTTCTGGGAAATAAGGGCCGCCTCCACGAGCCAATGTGCATAGGACCTTCGGCCATACCCACCGCCCAAACGGGTCATCTGTATCTCTATATTTTCAATGGGTATGCCCAATCGGGCCGAAAGGGTCTGTTCCGTTAGTTCAGGTTTTTGCAACGGACCAATGAGCAAGGCTTTATTATCGGAAACATCGGCAAAAAAGTTCATGGGCTCCATGCAATTGTGCGCCAAGAAAGGTGCCGTGTAGGTGGCCTCCAAAACCTTGGCCGCATTTTTAAAGGCATTTTCAGGATGGCCGTCCCTACGTTTCACCGTCGCTTTTTTGGAAGCGATGGCTTCCATCTCCGCATAGTGTTTGGCTGTGCTTTCCAGTCCGCCCGGGGTGTATTCCTCCCATTTTCTGCCAAAGCGGTTTCGGGTCTCCGTAATACCTTCAATGGGTTCGCAATCTATTTTCAAGGCTTTTTTTGCATTCATGACTTCCCATGTGGAATTGCCCACAATGACCGCAACCTCGTTGAACGTTCGCGTATCAAAGAAGGCTTTCTCATAGTCGTCATTAAATACCTCGATGGTAAAGATGGATTGGATACCGGGCATGTTTTTTGCCTCGCTGTCGTCAATAGATTTTAGTTTGAGCCCAAATGCCGGGGGCGTTACAATCATGGCGGTCAACATGCCCTCTTTATAGGTGTCTACTCCAAATAAAGGTTTACCCGTAACGATTTTGTGGCCGTCCACATTTTTTTGGGATGTACCAATAATGGTGAAATCCTTGATTTCCTTTAATTGCACTTCTTCGGGTACCTTCATAGTTGCCGCAGCGGATGCCATTTCGCCATAGGAAGCACTTTTGTCACTTTCGGTATGTGTTAAAATGCCTTTACGTGCACTGATTTCTTCTGATGGTACTTGCCAATCTTGGGCCGCCGCAGCAATCAACATGGCCTTAGCGGAGGCACCGGCCATACGCAGCCCTTCCCAACCCCTGCGAATGGATTGGCTTCCACCCAAAAATTGAAGTGTAAAAGCCGCCGTATCCAAGGGTGCCTGCTCCACGATTACATCCTTCCAATCCACGCCCAGCTCATCCGCAACAATCATGGGCATGGAGGTCTTTACATTTTGACCTCCCTCCGGATTAGGTGATAGAATGGTCACCTGACCATTGTCCGCTATTCTTAAATATCCGTTGATTTTAAACCATTCCTTTGGTAGTTGGTTCACTTCTTCCGCTGACATTTTGCAGGATGCTAACCAGCTAAAGCCCAGTACCATTCCACCACCGGCCAAGGCACTACTTTTTATAAATGATCGACGTCCAATTTTAGTTTTAACGGTGGTCACTTATTCTGATATTTTAGATTCGTTTTGAGCATTATCCTACTAATGGCGGTTTGTCCGTTATAAAGGGTTGATGATAATGTCTTCTGCCCGTAGCCTTATACAATGCATTCGCCAAGGCCCCCATAACGGGAGGAAATGGCGGTTCACCCATGCCTGTTGGGTCTATGTCATTTTTCACAAAGTGCGTTTCAATGGATTTTGGTGCTTCGCTATGCCGAATCAATCGATACCGGTCAAAGTTGTTCTGTTCTGGAGCACCGTCCTTAAAGGTAAGGCCACTATACATAGCATGGCCAATTCCGTCAATAGCTCCCCCTTCGGATAGGTTCGATGCCGCATCGGGGTTTACCACAATACCACAATCGATGGCAGCCGTAACTTTCTGAACGACGGGTTTGTTATTTTCCAGTACCATATCCAATACCTGGGCAACGTAACTGTCGTGGCAGAAATAGGCTGAAACCCCTCTGTGAACTCCCGCTTCGGATTGGCCCCAATTCGCTTTTTCTTTTACCAATTCCAGCACCCCTGCATATCGGGCCGCGTCATAATCGTTGGATTCCTTTTCCCCGACCGGGTTCTCTTGGGCTCGTTTTAGTAGTTCCAATCTGAAATCGATGGGATCCTTGCCCATTTCCTCGGCCAGTTCATCCAAAAAGGACTGTTCCGCCCCGGCGATAAAATTGGAGCGTGGCGCTCTAAATGCACCGGTGGTAATGTTGGAATTAAGGGTAAAGTCTTCAGCTAAATAATTGTCAATGGCTCCGGCAGGGAATCGATTGGCGAATACTGGGCTTTCCGGAATTCCCCCGCCCTTTACATGAAAGGCTATCAATTTATTATCTGCGTCCAAGGCCGCACGATAGGTGGCATAATACGCTGGGCGATAAATCCCTTGCGTCATATCATCTTCCCGACTATAGACCAATTTCACGGGAGCTTTCATTTTTTTGGATATCAAGGCGGTCTCCACCATAAAATGGCCATAAAGCCTCCTACCAAAACCACCTCCTTGTCGCGTCATTTGAATATCAATGCTTTCCAAGGGTAATCCTAAAACTTCGGAAACGGCGGGTTCCATCCATTCTGGGGTTTGTGTAGGACCTAATAACTCCGCATGGTCTTCCGTTACATGTGCAAAGAAATTCATGGGTTCCATGGTATTGTGTGCCAAAAACGGACAACTATAACTCCGCTCAATAATTTTGGCGGCATTTTTAAAGGCGGTTTCAGGATCGCCATCTTTGCGTGTTACCTTTCCTTTGGAAGTCACCAATTCCTTTAATTTGGTGGTATGGGTCTCCGAATCTTCCATACCGGCGGGAAAGTTAACTTCCATATCATTGCCGAACATGGTTACGGTTTCTGTAATATCGGAAGCGTTTTCCCATTCGATATTCAAAGCTTTCTTGGCCTGAAATACCTGCCAAGTGCTTTCCCCTACCACAGCGATCAACTCATTGAAGGCCGTAAAGTGAAAGGTATTTTTTTTGTAATCTTCATCGTATAGTTTGATGGAAAAAATATCATGAATTCCTGGCATCTGCTTGGCAGACTCCGCATCAAAGGATTTAAGTTTCATGCCAAAGGCAGGCGGATGAACCAATGAGGCGATCAACATACCTTCCCGCTGTACGTCCAATCCAAATAGGGGTTGGCCCGTTACTATTTTTTTGCCATCCACATTTTTACGTGATGTTCCGATAATGGAAAAATCTGCAATCTCCTTCAATTCTATTTCTTCGGGCACTTCCAAGCTCGCCGCAGCTGAAGCCATTTCGCCATATCCGGCGAAATTGCCGCTTGCTTCGTGTGAAAGAACACCTGCAATAGCGGTAATTTCTCCAGCGGGCACCTGCCACGCCTGTGCCGCTGCATTTTTTAGCATCTGTCTGGCGGTGGCTCCCGCCATACGTAGGTTTTGCCAAGAACTGCTTATCGATCTACTGCCGCCGGCTACCTGCCAACTATACAGATTTGTATTTAAGGGTGCTTGCTCAACGACCACATTTTTCCAGTCCACCTCCAGTTCGTCCGCAACGATCATGGGCATCGAGGTCCGAACGTTTTGTCCAATTTCTGGATTGGGGGACATAATGGTAACGACCCCATTATCCCCAATTTTTAAATATCCATTGATTTCATACCATTCCTTTGGCATTTCCAATTCCATCGCCACGGCATCCGCACCCTTAGGTTTACAGGAATTTAGCCAACTAAATCCTAGTACCAGTCCACCTCCCGCAAGACTGGTGTTTTTTATAAATGCACGTCTTCCTAGTTTTGTTTTGATATGGGTCATCTGTTTTATGAATTTTGGTTAGTGTTGGCAGCCATTTTTATGGCTTTTCTAATTCTGGTATATGTTCCACATCGGCATATATTTCCATTCATGGCATTTTCAATTTCGGTGTCCGATGGATTTGGGTTTTTCTTCAGTAGGGCGGAAGCCGTCATAATCTGACCTGCCTGGCAATAACCGCACTGAGGAACGTCCACTTCTAGCCAAGCTTTCTGAACCGGATGGTCCCCATTTTCTGAAAGCCCTTCTATCGTGGTAATTTCCTGGTCGCCCACGGATGATACAGGAAGCTGACAAGATCTAACGGCATTGTCGCCCAGATGTATCGTACAGGCACCGCATTGGGCAATTCCGCAACCGTATTTGGTTCCTACCATATGTAAATGATCTCTAAGTACCCAAAGCATGGGAGTTGTTGGGTCAACATTGATTTCATGTTGTGTTCCGTTGATTTTTAATGAGAATGCTGCCATAATTTTTGATAAGTTGTTGTCCTTGTTGAAATTACAAAATATTGATATACAAAAGGAAAACTAAGGTAGGGAAGTTCAAAATAAAGTAGGTTATATGACTTTTAGCTTTGGTTGGCGTGGAATTAAAAAAGTGTTACCGAAAAAAACTTCGATAACACTTTTCAAATTTACGGCCGTGGGGTCGTAACGGTAATACCTAGCAATTATAGGCTAAGCAATATACTATCCCACTATTTCCTTTTCAAGAATAAAGGGTTGATTGTAGACGCGTTTTCCGGTAGCCTTATACATGGCATTCGCCAATGCCCCGATAACAGGTGGCAACGAAGGTTCTCCAAGTCCGGTAGGGTCTATACCGTTATCCACAAAATAGGACTCTATCTGTTTGGGCGCCTCGCTATTTCTAATTAAATGATAGGAGTCGAAGTTCTGCTGCTGCGGAACCCCGTTCTCAAAGGTCATTTGAGAATAAGTAGCATGTCCAATACCGTCTATAATACCCCCTTCAATCTGGTTTTTGGCACTGATTGGATTGATTACGATTCCACAATCCACGGCACAAACAACCTTTTCTACCATAGGTTTGTTACCGTCCATGGTAAGATCCAATACTTGGGCTACATAGGAATTGTGGCAGTAATAGGCGGATACTCCCCTGGCTTTACCATTATCCAAACCGTCCCAATTGGCTTTTTCCTTAACTAATTTTAAAACACCGGCATAGCGTTCGGGATCGTAATCATTTTTCTCAGGTGGTCCAACGGGGTCTTTTATCGCCCTGTCGAACAATTCCAAACGGAATTCGATAGGGTCTTTACCGGCCAATTCGGCTACCTCGTCCATAAAGGACTGCTCTGCACCGGCCATAAAGTTAGACCTAGGTGCTCTCCATGCCCCTGTCGTAATTTTGGTCTGTAGGCTTGTCTTTTCAGCTAAATAATTATCTACCGCTCCCGCAGGGAATCTATTTTCAAAAACTAAATCATCATTAGTTCCAACTCCCTTCACGGACCAAGCTATTAGATTGTTATCCTTGTCCAATCCTGCCTTGAACCTCACTTTGTAGGCAGGGCGGTAGGTTCCTTGGGTCATGTCGTCCTCTCGGGTATACACCAATTTGATCGGAGCCTGTACTTTTTTGGAAATAACGGCTGCCTCTACACCAAAGTGTCCGTAGAGCCTACGTCCAAATCCACCACCCATACGAGTCATGCCAACATCTATTTTATCAATGGGCAATCCTAACACAGAGGATAAGGTCTTTTCCAAAAACTCAGGAGTCTGTATAGGACCTTTCACTTCGGCCTTGTCCGCAGTTACGTTGGCAAAAAAGTTCATGGGCTCCATTGTATTGTGGGCCAAAAATGGAGCACTATAGGTTCGCTCGATGACTTTGGCCGCACCTTTAATGGCCTTGTTAAAATCCCCATCGCTACGAGCAGGTTCTTTTGCGGGAGCATCCAACAATTTTGCTAAATCGTCCTCATAGCTTTCGGTACTTTCCAAGTTAGATGGGCTTTCCCATTCCACTTTTAAAGCTTTTTTGGCCTGCATGCACTGCCACGTACTTTCACCCACAATTGCAACTAGTTGTGGTATTCCACCTCCATCGGACCACTGTTTTTCAACCCCTTCTGGATATACATCAACAGGGAAAACATCTATGATTCCCGGCATGGATTTGATTGATTCGGCATCCATTGATTTAAAGGTTTGCCCAAAAGCCTCAGGATGCACTATCATGGCTGTAAGCATACCTTCCTCTTGGACATCGATTCCGAACAATGGTTTTCCTGTAACTATTTTTGGTCCGTCAACATTTAATCTGTCCGTACCTATTATCGTAAAATCATTTATGTCCTTTAACTCAACTTCTTCCGGAACTTCAATATTTTCTGGTGGGTCATTGGGAGAAGCTACACCCACCGCTGCAGATGCCATTTCACCATAACCGGCCGATTTGTTGCTTGCTTTGTGGTAGAGCGTTCCGTTGGATGTGGTCACCTCTTCCAAGGGGACCTCCCAAGCTTTGGCAGCGGCCTGTCTCAACATTTTTCTCGCTGTAGCACCAGCCATACGCAACCCTTCCCATCCTGCTCGGATGGATTGGCTTCCGCCGGCCAACTGTCTCTGGAAAACATCCAAATTTAGCGGCGCCTGTTCCACAATGACGTTTTTCCAATCTACGTCCAATTCATCGGCCACAATCATAGGCATGGCCGTTTTTACGTTCTGTCCGATTTCTGGATTGGGAGACATGATTGTTACCAATCCATTATCACCAATTTTTAGAAAACCATTGATGTCAAACCATTCTTTTGGAAGGCTGTTCACTTCTTCAGGGGTCATTTTACAAGAGGCGAGCCAACTAAAACCCACCATCATACCACCACCGGCAAGTGCCGAAGTTCTTATAAAAGATCGTCTTCCTATTTTTGTTTTTACGAGTGTCATTTTTTTTGATTTTTTTGGTGCTTTGTACGAGTCATGCATTCTGAGTCTCTGAGACTGCCATTTTTATGGCTTTCTTGATGCGTACATAAGTTCCACATCTACAAATGTTTCCGTTCATAGCCGTTTCTATTTCTTCATCGCTGGGGGAAGGATTTCGCTTTAGTAGGGCCGTTGCACTCATGATTTGACCGGCTTGACAGTAGCCACATTGTGGAACATCTATCTCTAGCCATGCTTTTTGTACTGGATGATCGCCGTTTTCAGAAAGTCCTTCTATGGTTGTAATTTCTTGGTCGCCAACAGAGGAAACAGGTAATTGGCACGAACGAATCGCGTTATCTCCCAAGTGAACGGTGCAGGCACCACACTGGGCAATGCCGCAACCATATTTTGTTCCCACCAAATTAAGATGGTCCCTGAGCACCCATAACATGGGTGTGCTATCGTCTACATCGACCTCTAGGGTCTTTCCATTTATCTTTAAGCTGAATTTTGACATAGTGAGTTTGTTTTGAATCGGATGCATTAAGTTACTAAATATTTATAAGTAATGGAGCAAGTATTGTCTTAGATTAACATTTTTTTATTTTGATACTGGCCATAGAAAGAGTCTGCTAACTGAACTCACACGTAACTGGCAATCAGTGTTATTTCAGTTTACGTTTATATCGACTAAATCGCTACACCAAATTTCTCAACCTTAATTTTAATTATCTTTGAAATATGCTTTCCAAGAAGACAAAATACGGATTAAAGGCCCTTGCGTATTTGGGAAACCAAAAAAATCGAAAACCCGTCCAGATTTCCGAAATAGCGGAGCATGAGAATATATCCCAAAAGTTTTTGGAAAGTATTCTCCTAAGCCTACGTAAATCTGGATTTTTGAGTTCCAAAAAAGGTAAGGGTGGTGGATATTACCTCTTGAAGGACCCAGACCAAATATATATGACCGATGTTATGCGGGTACTGGAAGGGCCTATTGCCATGGTACCTTGTGTAAGCCTTAATTTTTACGAAAGCTGTGACGATTGCCCGGACGAAAGGACATGCTCCGTCCACAAATTGATGCTCCAAGTTAGGGACAGTGCCTTGGCGGTATACCGAAACAATACCTTACAGGATATTCTTTGCAATCAACCCAAAGACGAGAAATAAGTTTGCCCATCTAAACCTCTTGTTGGAAATATCTCAATTTCACCCCTGTTTTGTTAATAATCTACTAATTCTATAGGGTAATTATAAATTTTAAGGATTTCATTGGTGATAGGTAAAAATTAAATTCTATTTTTGAAAACTCTACTAGATAAGTAGGGTAATAAAATTTACAATTTAAGATGATTGCAGATCAACTTGTTTTAGATAAGAAAACCACAAAAACGACCTACGCGGAGGATAAAAAATCCGAAAAGCCTATACGAAGTATTGCCAAGGCATTTAGCTGGCGTATCATAGGAACTCTGGACACACTTGTTATTTCATACATCCTTACAGGTAAGATTTCAATTGCGGCATCCATAGCGTCAATAGATTTTGTCACGAAAATGATTCTCTATTTTTTTCATGAAAGGTTGTGGAACTTAATAAAATGGGGCAAATAAAAAAGGTATGGCATTTTCAACATCTCAAATTCAACAATTGAACGCCCAATTCAAGGGTATACCACCAGAGGAAATAATCTCTTGGGCCGTGAAACACGGTAATACCCCAGTGGTTACTACCAATTTTCGGCCTTATGAAGTCGCTATTTTACATGCGGTATCGCAAGTAAGTCAGGACATTCCTGTGATTTGGTGCGATACGGGATACAATACCCCAAAGACTTATAAACACGCGGAGGAGCTAATTGAAAGGTTACAATTGAACATCAAATTATATGTTCCGAGACAGACCTCTGCCCATAGGGATGCCATAATGGGAATTCCACAAATAGATGATCCACGACATGAGGAATTTACCAAGCAAGTGAAATTGGAACCTTTCGCCAGGGCCATGGCCGACTTTAAACCAGATGTTTGGTTTACGAACTTGCGCAAAGGTCAGACAGCTTTGCGTGATAGTTTGGATATATTAAGTTTGAGCAAGGACGGGGTGCTAAAAGTGAGTCCTTTCTATCATTACAATGATACCCAATTAGACACCTATTTAAGGAAGTTCGATCTTCCCAATGAACATAACTATTTTGATCCCACCAAGGTTTTGGCCAATAGGGAGTGCGGATTACATACATAAAGAATACCTATGGAAGTAAAAGAATTGGAAGTACCAGTTGAAATCGGTGAGAATACCGCCCATATCAATGCCCTAGAAAATGAGGCCATTTATATTTTGAGGGAGGTAGCGGCACAATTTGAAAAACCGGTTTTATTGTTTTCGGGAGGAAAGGACTCGATTACTTTGGTAAGGTTGGCCCAAAAGGCCTTCTGGCCCGCTAAAATTCCTTTTCCCTTGATGCATATTGATACCGGACATAATTTTCCCGAGACCATAGAATTTAGAGATCGTTTGGTTAAGGAACTGGGATTGGAACTTATTGTTAGAAATGTCCAGGACTCCATTGACCAAGGAAAGGTCAAGGAAGAGTCTGGAAGATATTCCAGTAGAAACAGTTTGCAGACAACGACGCTGTTGGATGCTATTGAAGAGTTTAAGTTCGATGCTTGTATTGGAGGTGCCCGTAGGGATGAGGAAAAAGCAAGGGCCAAGGAAAGGATATTTTCTGTTCGTGACGATTTTGGACAATGGGACGAAAGAAACCAAAGACCGGAATTGTTCGATATGTTGAACGGTCAGATCGAGTTGGGTCAGAACGTACGCGTGTTCCCTATTTCCAACTGGACGGAGCTGGATGTTTGGTCCTATATAAAGGATGAAGGAATAGAGATTCCTTCCATCTATTTTGCACATAAGCGCAAGACCTTTCTTAGGGACGGTATGATATGGTCGGCCGAAGATGGAATTGTATTCAGGGATGAGGATGAGGTTGTGGAAGAACGGATGGTCCGTTTTAGAACGGTAGGTGATATGTCCTGTACGGCGGCCGTTCTTTCGGATGCCATTAGTATAGATAAGGTGGTAGCCGAAATTAGGGATTCTTCCATTTCAGAACGAGGTGCCCGTATAGACGACAAACGTTCCGAAGCGGCCATGGAAAAAAGAAAACAACAAGGATATTTTTAGAATTTTCTTTTGAAAATTCTGCCGTTGGCTATTAGCTATCGGATATAAATCAAATAATAATTAATGGCCAGCAGCTAAAACCTAATGGCTAACCGCATAAAAATGGAAGTACTAAAAATAGCAACGGCAGGTAGTGTGGATGATGGTAAAAGTACCTTGATTGGAAGGATACTTTACGATACCAAATCCTTGACTTCGGATAAACTCGAAGCCATAGAAAGGACCAGTAAGCAAAAAGGATACGATTATTTGGATTTTTCCTTGGCTACGGATGGTTTAGTGGCTGAAAGAGAACAGGGAATTACCATAGATGTAGCCCATATCTATTTTTCCACTGCGAAGAAAAGCTACATTATTGCCGATACCCCAGGACATGTGGAATATACCCGAAACATGGTAACGGGTGCCTCTACCTCGCAAGCGGCCATTATTTTGATCGATGCTCGTAAAGGGGTTATTGAACAAACCAACAGGCATTTTTTCATCAATAATCTTCTACGTATAAAGGAAGTAGTGGTGGCCATCAATAAAATGGATCTCGTCGATTTTTCAGAGGAACGATACAATGAAATTAAGGCCGATTTTGAAAAACTGATGGAGAAACGGGATTATGCCGATCAAAAAATCACGTTTGTTCCGGTCAGTGCCCTTAAGGGTGATAATGTCGTAAATAAATCCGAAAATACACCTTGGTATAAGGGGGAAACTTTATTGGAGCATTTGGAAGCTTTGGATCTTGCAGCGGTTTCCAATGTGGGCACGCCTCGTTTTCCCGTGCAGTATGTTATCCGTCCAAAAACAGAGGAGCATCATGATTTTAGGGGCTTTGCAGGTAAGGTCTACGGAGGTGAGTTGAGTGTGGGTGATGAGGTAGTCGCCCTACCTTCACAGACAAGGTCTAAAATCAAGGACATTTATGTTTACGATAAAAAATATAAAACGGCTTCTAGAAGGTCATCTGTGACCATTACGTTGGAAGACGAAATTAATCTGAGCCGGGGTGATATGTTGGTCAAGGCCAATGACCTCCCAACCATAGAAAAGCAATTTACAGCTACCATTTCCTGGATGGATTCCAAGCCGTTGGCGGCAGGGAACAAATATGTGGTTCAGCATGGGGTCAATAAGGTATTGGCCAAGGTTGATCAGGTGCATCATAAAATTGCACCGGATTATTCCGGAGTGGATGCCGAAGCCCAGTCGTTGGGTATGAACGATATTGCGGAGGTGAGTTTTAGGTTAAACAAACCTATTTTTTACGATAAGTTCAAAAATCATAGGACCAATGGTTCCTTTATTCTTATCGATACACAATCAAATAATACGGTAGGAGCCGGGTTTATAAGTTAGTCGTAATCCTGAATTAAATGTTGAATATAATTTTAAATTAAAACATATTAATCCGATAGGATTTATATTATTATAAAAGCAGCAGGACAAGATCAAATAAAAAATAGCAATGCAAAGTTTTAGAACAGAAATAGAAAATCCGATTGTTGAAAAGGACATCCTAGAGTTGGAACGAAAGATTCATGAATTCCACGGGGGTAAGTTGGATGAGGAGAAATTTCGAAGTCTTCGCTTGGCCAGGGGAGTTTATGGACAGCGTCAACCAGGGGTTCAAATGATCAGGATTAAGCTGCCTTACGGAAAGGTAACATCTAAACAATTGCATCGTATTTGTGAGGTTTCGGACGAGTATTCTAGAGGTAGGCTCCATATTACGACCAGACAGGATATCCAAATTCATTATGTGGATTTGAACAGGACTCCTGAACTCTGGGCGGAGTTGGAAAAGGATGATATTACCCTCAGGGAAGCCTGTGGTAATACGGTACGCAATGTAACGGCCAGTGAAACCGCAGGCATCGATATAAACGAGCCTTTTGATGTATCGCCCTATGCCCACGCCCTTTTTCAATATTTTTTGAGAAATCCCGTGAGTCAGGAAATGGGAAGAAAGTTTAAGGTTTCCTTTTCCGCTTCGGATGAAGATACCGGACTTTCCTACATGCACGACCTTGGTTTTATTGCCAAAATCAAAGAAGGTATTAAAGGTTTTAAAGTGATGCTTGGTGGGGGATTGGGGTCACAACCGAGGCATGCAGATGTTTTATATGAGTTTTTGCCTTCGGATAAAATAATTCCTCTGATGGAAGTAGTGGTCCGTGTTTTTGACCGCTTTGGAGAACGAAAAAGCAGGGCAAAAGCCAGAATGAAGTTCTTATTAAAAGATGTGGGCTTGGATGGTTTTAGAAAACTGATCGATGAAGAATGCAAGGCAATTCCCTTTAAAACCTATCCCATTGATGCCTTGGAATACCCTAAAATAAAAGTTTCCGAGCTCGAAGCTCCAAAAGTAGAAATTGACGATATCAAGGAATTTGAAAAATGGAAGTCTACCAACATCCTACCACAGAAACAAGATGGTTTTGTGGCGATAGGAATTAAGGTTCTTTTGGGAGACTTTTATACGGAAAAGGCCAGATTGTTAGCGGATTTGGTACAGAACTATGCTGCGGGTGAATTCCGGTTGACTTTGCGCCAAAATATATTGATTCCCCATGTAAGAGAGGATGCCATTCCATTTTTCTTCGCGGAACTAAAAAAACTAGGCTTTGCTGAAGCCGGTTATAATAAGGCCTTGGATATTACCGCCTGTCCCGGAACGGATACCTGCAATCTGGGTATTGCGAGTAGTACGGGAATAGCGGAGGAGTTGGAACGGGTAATAAAAGCAGAATATCCACAATATATTGAAAATCCAGATGTGGTCATTAAAATAAGCGGATGCATGAACGCCTGTGGACAGCACAATATGGCCAATATTGGTTTCCAAGGAATGTCCGTTAGAACTAAGGATAAATTGGTGGCCCCTGCCTTACAGGTATTATTGGGAGGTGGAAATGATGGAAATGGAAATGGACGTTTTGCGGATAAGGTAGTAAAAGTGCCCAGTAAGCGGGGACCTGAAGCCTTACGATTGATATTGGACGATTTTGATGCTAACGGCAATGGAAAATCCTTTCCCGATTATTATGCCGAAAAAGGACAAATGTATTTCTACGATTTCTTGACCCATTTATCCAATGTCGATGATTTAACTGCCGATGATTTTGTTGATTGGGGAAATACCGAAAGATATGAGAAGGCTATAGGTGTGGGAGAGTGTGCCGGGGTTGTCATTGATTTGATAGCCACCTTACTTTTTGAAAGTGAGGAAAAAATTCAGAATGCCCAAGAGAAATTTGAGGAGGAAAAATGGGCTGCCAGTATTTATTATGCCTATGCCTCAATGGTCAATTCGGCCAAGGCCTTATTGACATCAGAAAATACCAAAGTGAACACCCACGCCAGTATTATCAAGGATTTCGATGAGAAGTTTGTTGCCAATGGTAGAATCGAGGTTTCGGGTGGTTTTGAGAACATGGTTTTGCAAATCAACAAAAATGAGCCCACGAGAGAATTTGCGACTTCCTATTTGAAAAATGCAAGATTGTTTTTAGAAACCGTTGAAAAGTATAGGGAACGAGAATTAGCGCAAGTTTAAAATGCAGTTTAACAAACAACCCAATCAAAAAACAATCGCAGCGGCAGTAAACACTCCCTTCCAAACGGGGGGGAGGTTAACTGTTTTGGGAGCAGGACCGGGTGACCCTGAATTGATTACCGTTAAGGCAATAAATGCCCTTCAAAGCGCTGATGTAGTTTTATATGATGCTCTTGTTAACGAAGAGCTTTTACAATATGCCCCAAAGGCAGAAATGATATTCGTTGGAAAAAGAAAAGGTTGTTACACCTATCAACAGGACCAAATAAATGAGTTGATTGTTTCCAGAGCAAAATCCCACGGACACGTAGTCCGGTTAAAAGGGGGTGATCCCTTTGTTTTCGGCCGTGGTGCGGAGGAAATGGAATTTGCAGCTTCCCACGGTCTGGAAACGGCAATGGTTCCTGGAATTTCGTCCAGTTTAAGTGTGCCGGCCTACCAAAATATCCCAGTTACCAAAAGAGGGGTTTCGGAGAGTTTTTGGGTCATTACGGGAACTACAAAACAGCATAAATTATCAGGAGACGTAGCCTTGGCAGCTAAAAGTAATGCTACGGTTGTCATTCTCATGGGAATGTCCAAATTACCCGAAATTGTTTCTTTTTTTAAAAAGGAAGGGAAGGACGAAACAGCTATTGCCATTATCCAAAATGGTACTTGGAAAGACGAGAAAATAGCGGTAGGGACTATTTCCAATATAGAAGACGAAGTAAAGAAGAATAGGTTGTCCAATCCTGCCATCATTATTATTGGTGAAGTGGTTGGACATCGGCAAAAGCTTATCGAAATAAAAAAACGATATGTAAATAGTAAAGAGTTAAAAGTTCTAAGTGAATAGATAAAAGATTTTTTTACCTAAACAGCTAACTCCTAACCACTAAATCCTAATTAAGAAGTATGATAAAAACAGATATTGTAATCATAGGTGCAGGCCCAACAGGATTATTTACCGTATTTGAAGCAGGACTGCTAAAATTAAAATGCCATCTTATCGATGCATTGCCACAGCCTGGTGGTCAGTGCTCGGAGATTTATCCCAAAAAACCGATTTATGATATTCCAGCTTTTCCGGAAATATTGGCGGGTACATTAGTGGATAATCTTATGGAACAGATAAAGCCATTTGAAGCCGGATTTACCTTGGGAGAACGGGCGGAAACCTTGGACAAACAAGAAGATGGCTCCTATATAGTTACCACGAACAAAGGTACACAGCACCATGCACCCGTTGTGGTGATTGCAGGCGGTTTGGGCTCTTTCGAGCCAAGAAAGCCTCCCATTTCCAATATTGTGGATTTTGAGGATAAAGGCGTGGCCTATATGGTTAAGGACCCGGAGGTCTATCGTGGTAAAAAGGTGGTTATTGCCGGTGGAGGAGATTCTGCCCTAGACTGGGCCATTTTCTTGGCCGATGTCGCTTCGGAAGTATCCTTGGTTCACCGTAGAAATGAATTTCGAGGAGCCTTGGACTCCGTTGAGAGAGCATCGGAATTGGCCAAATTGGGTAAAATAAAATTATTCACGGAAGCCGAGGTTAAAAAATTATATGGCGATGAGAAGTTGGAAGCCGTTGTCATCAAACATAACGACGCCGAAAAGGGTGAAACCTACCTAGAAGTGGATAATTTTATTCCGCTTTTCGGACTTTCACCGAAATTGGGTCCTATCGGAAATTGGGGATTGGAAATTGAGAAGAATGCTATAAAGGTGAACAATGCCAAGGACTATCAGACAAATATACCGGGAGTTTTTGCCATTGGAGATGTCAATACATATGAGGGCAAGTTGAAATTGATTCTTTCCGGTTTTCATGAAGCGGCGGTAATGTGTCAGTATGCTTATCAAATCATCAATCCCGGCAAACGATATGTGATGAAATATACTACGGTTGGTGGTGTAGAAGGATTTGATGGCTCCAAAAAAGAGGCTAAAAAAGAAGTGGTACAAAGTATAGCATAGTAATTTTTGAAACGACTAAGGAACCCTTCAAGAATACTAATTGAAGGGTTTTTTGTTATGGAAAAGTCTTTACAAAAATGATTATTTGGTTTTGAACGGGTAGAGCCGTTACTTTGCCCCAGTTCTATTAAAAACTGTATTGTTATCAAGAAAGGTGGAGGGAATAGACCCATTGAAGCCTTGGCAACCCTTGGTCTAGTCTGATTTGGTCAGTAGGTAAGTAGGTGCTACGTTCTATCCCGAATGCCATCGGGAAAGATAACCCCAAAAGGCCTAGCCCAAATTCCTATTCTTGATTCCTTACGTTACATTTAAATGATTTAAAATAGGAGGTTATAACGTCCAATATGAAACAGAAATGAGCAATATAAAAGAGGAAATTCAAAAAAGAATTTTGGTATTGGATGGTGCGATGGGCACTATGTTGCAGCAATACAAGTTTACAGAGACGGATTTTCGTGGTGAACGATTTAAGGATTGGCACATTGATGTTAAAGGAAATAACGATATGTTGGCCCTTACGCAGCCAGAAGCTTTGGCGGAGGTACATCGTAAATATCTAGAGGCTGGGGCGGATATCATTGAGACCAATACTTTTTCCAGCACCACCATAGCTATGGCAGATTATGAGATGGAGGATTTTGTCTATGATTTTAATTATGAATCGGCCGTCATCGCCAAAAAAGTTGCCGAAGAATACACATTGACAACACCAGAAAAACCACGCTTTGTAGCAGGTAGTATGGGACCAACGAATAAAACAGCCAGTATGTCCCCAGATGTAAATGATTCAGGTTACAGGGCCATTACTTTTGAGGAATTACGCATAGCGTATAAACAACAAGTAGAAGCCCTTTTGGATGGTGGTGTGGATGTTTTGTTGATAGAAACCATAACGGACACCTTAAATTGTAAGGCCGCTTTATTTGCAATAGAAGAAGTAAAGGAAGAACGAAATATAGACGTTCCAATCATGATAAGCGGGACCATTACGGATGCATCTGGCAGAACGTTAACGGGTCAAACCGCGGAGGCATTTCTTATTAGCGTATCCCATATTCCTTTGTTAACTGTAGGACTCAACTGTGCCTTGGGAGCTAAGGACTTAGTGCCCCATTTAGAGGTCCTTTCCAAGAAGAGTGAGTTCGGAATCTCGGCCCATCCCAATGCCGGACTGCCCAATGCTTTTGGGGAATACGACCAAAATCCGGAACAAATGGCGAGTCAAATTAAGGAGTATTTGGATAAAGGGTTGATTAATATTATTGGGGGTTGTTGTGGAACTACGCCCGCCCATATTAAAGCAATTGCTGATTTGGTTAAGGATTACAAGCCAAGGCCATTAATGGTAGAGCAGGTATAGATATGGAAAGCAAACAAAAAAAATACCTTAAACTAAGCGGTCTGGAACCTTTAGTGGTTACACCAGAAAGTAATTTTATTAACGTAGGAGAAAGGACCAACGTAGCTGGTTCCAAAAGATTTCTGCGACTGATAAAAGAGGAAAAATTTGAAGAAGCATTGGATGTTGCTAGGGAACAGGTAGAAGGAGGAGCCCAGATAATCGATATCAACATGGACGATGGACTGATCGATGGTAAAGCAGCCATGGTCAAGTTTTTGAATTTGGTCATTGCCGAACCAGATATTGCGCGTGTCCCCATCATGATCGATAGTTCCAAATGGGAGATTATCGAAGCAGGTCTGCAAGTGGTTCAGGGTAAATGTGTTGTTAATTCCATTAGTCTAAAAGAGGGCGAAGCGGAATTCATACATCACGCCAAATTGATAAAGCGATATGGGGCTGCGGTCATCGTTATGGCTTTTGATGAAGTTGGCCAGGCGGACAATTACGAAAGACGTATTGAAATCGCCCGACGTTCTTACGATATTCTGGTTAACCAAGTGGGCTTTCCTCCAGAGGACATCATTTTTGACCTGAATATATTTCCAGTAGCTACGGGGATGGACGAACACAAATTGAATGCGCTCGATTTCATAAAAGCTACGAAATGGGTTAGGGAAAACTTACCCTATTGCAGTGTTAGTGGTGGTGTAAGTAATGTTTCTTTTTCATTTCGTGGTAATAATCCAGTTCGGGAGGCCATGCATTCGGTGTTTTTGTATCATGCGATAAAGGCCGGAATGAACATGGGTATCGTAAACCCAACGATGTTGGAGGTATATGACGATATTCCCAAGGACCTTCTGGAGCACGTAGAGGACGTAATGTTAAACCGTCGAGAAGATGCAACGGAGCGGCTCCTGGAATTTGCGGAATCCTTTGTAGGTAAGGCCAAGGAAAGCAAGGTGGATAATTCTTGGAGAGAGGAACCCTTGCAGGAACGAATTACAAGGGCATTGGTCAAAGGAATCGATCAGTATATTGAAGTGGATGTGGAAGAAGCCAGACAGGCATCTGACAAACCTATTGAAGTCATTGAAGGACATTTGATGACCGGGATGAACGTGGTAGGGGATTTATTCGGGAGCGGTAAAATGTTCCTGCCCCAAGTAGTGAAATCGGCGCGGGTCATGAAAAAAGCCGTTGCCTATTTGTTGCCCTATATTGAAGAGGAGAAATTGGCCAATCCGCAGGAAGGGGACTCCGAAGGTAATGGAAAAATATTGATGGCGACCGTGAAGGGGGATGTCCACGATATTGGAAAAAATATTGTCAGTGTGGTGCTGGCGTGTAACAATTATGAGATTATTGATTTGGGGGTAATGGTACCTCCGGAAAAAATAATACAGGAAGCCATAAACCATAATGTGGATATCATAGGCCTGAGCGGATTGATCACCCCTTCCTTGGATGAAATGGTACATCTTGCGAAGGAGATGCAACGAAACAATTTTAATATCCCATTACTGATTGGAGGGGCAACGACGAGCAAGGCCCATACCGCAGTCAAAATTGATCCCCAATATACGGAGGCCGTGGTCCATGTAAACGATGCTTCCAGGGCCGTAACCGTCGTTGGCGATCTTCTACAGAAAGAAACTTCGTCGGCTTACAAAATCAGAATTAAGGAAGACTATGATGACTTTAGGGACAAATTTTTAAAGCGTTCCGTAAAGAAGGAATATAAAACCATAGTGCAGGCCCGTGAGAATAAGTTTCAAATCGACTGGGGCAACGCTAAAATAAAGGAACCTCATATGATGGGGATACAGGTGATAGAAAATCAAGAGCTGGATAAATTAGTCTCCTATATTGATTGGACCCCTTTCTTTAGAAGTTGGGAATTACATGGGAAATATCCCGATATATTGACCGACGAAGTGGTTGGGGAACAAGCAAGAGATTTATTTTCTGATGCGCAAAAAATGCTCAAGGATATATTAGACAAGAAACAGCTAAAAGCAAAAGCTGTATTTGGATTGTTTCCGGCAAATACCGTAAATGCTGATGATATCGAGGTCAGGAATCCTGATGATGGAAATACCTATGAGTTTAGGACACTAAGACAACAGTTACAGCGCAGGGAAGGCGTTGCAGATTATGCATTGGCCGATTTTATTGCACCAAAGGAAAGCGGTGTCCAGGATTATATTGGGACTTTCTGTGTTTCCACAGGTTTTGGTACCGCTGAATTGGCTGCGGAATTCGAAAGGAATTTGGATGATTACAGTTCCATTATGGTCAAGGCATTGGCGGACCGTTTGGCCGAAGCCTTTGCGGAATATTTGCATAAGGAGGTGAGAATCAACTATTGGGGCTATGCCAAGGATGAAAATTTAAGTAATGAGGAATTGATTAAGGAATCGTACAAAGGAATACGCCCGGCCCCGGGATACCCAGCATGTCCTGATCATTTGGAAAAACTGACCATTTGGGAATTACTTCAAGTAGAGGAAAGAATAGGGGTAAAGCTAACGGACAGTCTGGCCATGTGGCCGGCAGCATCGGTTTCAGGGTATTATTTTGCCAATGCGGAAGCGAAATATTTTGGACTGGGAAAAATTAAGGAAGACCAAGTAGCAGATTTTGCCCAAAGAAAAGGAATCAGTTTGGAAAAGGCCAAAAAATGGCTCGCGCCAAATATTGCCGATGATTGATATGCGTTAGGGATTGAAGCGGCATCTTTTATAAATTGTAGATTTATAAAAATATAGCGGAAAGCCCGCCCGAACGCCCAAAAAACGAAGGCCACCTAGCCCCCAAAGGGGGAATAAAAGTATCGGTCATGTTCATTGTAGAAGGTTGAAATTTTAAAATAATAAATTGAGTCCCCAATTAAGCTCTCTCCTTGGGAGAGGGCGGGGGAGAAGCCTATGAAAGTAACGGAACATATAAAACAAGCCAAGGGTAAGACCTTGTTTTCCTTTGAATTGATACCGCCCGTGAAGGGCAAAAGCATTCAGGAACTGTATGATAATATAGATCCGCTGATGGAGTTCCAACCGCCATTTATCGATGTGACCACCTCCAGGGAGGAGTATGTGTATATAGACAAAGGTGGACTTTTGGAGAAAAAGGTAACCCGTATGCGGCCCGGTACGGTGGGGATTTGTTCCTCCATCCAGCACAAATATCATGTGGATACGGTTCCGCATCTGTTGTGCGGCGGTTTTACCAAGGAGGAAACGGAATATGTGTTGGTGGATTGTCATTATCTGGGTATTGATAATGTAATGGCGCTCCGGGGGGATTCTATGAAAGAAGAAAGATACTTTACGCCCACAGAAGGGGGCCATTGCTATGCCAAGGAATTGGTTTCCCAAATACGGAATCTGAGTCGTGGGGAATATTTGCATGAAACCATTGACTCTGATGATAATGCTAATTTCTGTATAGGCGTGGCCGGATATCCCGAAAAGCATTTGGAGGCTCCTTCTTTGCAGTCCGATCTAAAACGCCTCAAAGAAAAAGTGGATGCCGGGGCGGACTATGTGGTGACGCAGATGTTCTTCGACAATCAAAAATTCTTTGAATTTGTGGAAGCTGCCAAAAATATAGGTATTACCGTGCCCATTATTCCGGGAATCAAGCCCATTGCGGTAAAAAGACATCTGCAATTGTTGCCGCAGGTGTTTCGGATCGATATTCCCCAGGATTTAATAGATGCGGTGGAAGCTTGTCAGAATAACAAAGATGTACGACAAGTAGGTATAGAATGGGCCATTCAGCAATCCAAGGAATTGAAGTCGGCCGGTGTACCTGTACTACATTACTATTCCATGGGAAAATCCGACAATATCAAGGCCATAGCGAAAGAGGTGTTTTAGGTTCGCTGGACGCCAAATGGTTAAAGTGAAAAGCAAATAATGAAAAATGAAAAATGAAGAATGAAAAATGTTTTTTTGCTAACTGCTAACTGCTAACTGCTAACTGCTAACTGCTAACTGCTAACTGCTAACTGCTAACTGCTAACTGCTAACCGCCAACTGCTAACCGCCAACCGCTAACAACCAACAACGAACAACCAAAAACTATCCCCCAACTTCACTACCTTTGCCATTCATGAATTGGAAATGTTTTTTGTTTTTATCCCTTTTGGGAACTTTGTGTTTTTCCCAAGATGCGGAGGTCAAAAAGCATACCTTAGACCTAAGTCAGTTCTATGGCTCGGTCCTACTTCATAATACGGATATTTCCCATTTAATAACCGATCACCCCGGGGGATTGATTTTAGGATATAACCGAAAAACCTATGGTTCCCAAGAATGGGAGGAATTGTATAACTATCCGGATTATGGGGCTTCCTTCATATATCAGGACATGAACAATCCAACCTTGGGAGAGAACTACGGGCTATACGCGCATTACAATTTCTATTTCTTAAAAAGGAAAATCCAATTTAGGATCGGGCAGGGGATAGCTTATACGACCAATCCGTATGATCGAGAAGAAAATTTTAGGAACAATGCCTATGGCTCGGACTTTATGAGTTCTACCTACTTAATGCTCAATTATCATAAGGAGAACCTAATATCTGGGCTGGGGATGAAGGGGGGAATCTCCATAATTCATTATTCCAATGGTAATTTTAGGGCACCCAATACGTCTACCAATACCTTTGCGCTCAATTTGGGACTTACCTATGATTTGGACGGTGGTGAGGAATTGGCCTATATAAGGACTCCCAACCGTGAAAAAGTGACTGAACCGGTCCGTTATAATCTGATTTTGCGCGGGGGACTCAACGAAAGCGATGTAATAGGCTCTGGACAATACGGATTTCTTATTTTTTCTGGATATGCCGATAAAAGATTGGGGAGGAAAAGTGCCATTCACGTAGGGGCCGATGTGTTTTTCTCGAGTTTTTTGAAGGAACTGATTCGGTTTCAGGCCACGTCATTTCCCGAAATGGATGTCCAATCCGATGATGATTACAAACGAATTGGCGTTTTCTTGGGTCATGAACTGTTCATCAATAAAGTGTCTGTTATCACGCAGCTGGGCTATTATGTGTATTATCCCTTTGATTTTGAGGGACGTGTGTATAATAGAGTTGGTTTAAAACGCTATTTTGGAAAGCAATGGTTTGGTGCCATTACATTGAAATCACATGGTGCCGCTGCCGAAGCCGTCGAATTTGGAATGGGAATACGATTATAGAAAATGTTTAGGAACAAAAATCATCAAAAAAATAAATGTAAGCGATGGTTGCATCATTGCTTTGTGATTTTCATTATTTGTTTAGTGCCTACATCATGTAGTAACGAAAATGCACCCGATTGCTTACAAACTTCAGGTGAAATCATACGTGAGGAAGTTGAAGTGCCTGAATTCGATAAGATAACCGTTTTTGAAAAAATTGCCTTGGTTTTGAAACAAGGGGATACCCAGAAGGTGGAGGTAGCGACAGGGGAGAATTTGTGGGAAGAAATATCTGTTGCGGTGGAGGGTGACCGACTCATACTTAGAAATGAAAATGGGTGCAATTTTTTTAGGGAGTACGGGCTGACCACCGTATATGTAACTTCGCCCAATATCAGTGAAATCAGAAGTAGCACGGGATTGGCCATAACGAGCGATGGTGTGCTCTCCTATCCAACCCTCACGTTGCTTTCTGAAAGTTTTTTGGTTTCTGAGGCGGAAACCACGGACGGCGAATTCGACCTAAATCTCAATACGGGAAACCTCAGCATTGTCGTAAACGGTATAGCCTATTTTACATTAAGGGGAAACACCCAAAATTTGAATGTGAACATAGCTGCAGGGGATTCCAGGGTGGAAGCGCAAGCATTGGTCTCCCAAAACGTTTCCATAAATCATAGGGGAAGTAATGATATCTTGGTCAATCCGCAGGAATCCATTTCCGGGGTCATAAGGGGGTACGGGGATGTTATTTCCTATAACCGACCGAACACCGTGGACGTATCCGTAATCTTCAACGGAAGGTTGGTCTTTAGGGACTAGTTTTGGAACCCGTTTCCAACCGATGTACCCTATCTGCATATTAAAAACATGTTAAAGGATACACGACTTATTCTTGTTCAATATTTCTTATTTATCTTTAAACAAAAAAATACTATGAATTCATCAAAAATATTTCAGTTTGTAACTTTAGTGACGTTCATGTTCGCACTGCAAAATTCCGTTGCCCAAGAAATAACCGTTTTTCAAGGAATGTGGGGAGATCAGTTTTATCAGGACAAGGATAAAATGACCTGGAAGGAATTTGGTATGGCCATGGATTCAAATCCCGCTTCGGAAGTATATTGGTCCAAGGCCAAAAAGCAATACGGCGTTACCTTCGCGGCAGCGACCGCCAACCTAGGTTTTGGGATTTGGTACTTGGTCAATGAGAACAATGACAATGATACCACAGCGCCAATAATTGGCTTTGCAGGTACGGCGGTCGTGGGATCCATCTTCTATTGCCTTGCCAATAAGAATAAGAAAGATGCCATATTGGAATTCAACGACAGTCTGGGAAAAACGACTTATAGGTTGGTGCCCTCGGATAGGGGCGTTGGGTTGGCGTTGAAGTTTTAGGAATCACTTTTTCAATGTTTTATCTAATTTTTTAAAAAAGTCTGGGGACTTCACTTGGAGATTTGAATATAATTATTACTTTAGCCCCGGTTTTAAAGATTATGACAAAGCAATATTTCTGGAATGGTTTTTATTTTTACTTCTTTTTTAAGAGAGGTACGGGACTGTTGTAGTATGTTGCAAACAAAATAATACGAAAGGTCCCGTGAAAAACGGGACTTTTTTTTTAGAAAAAAGTCGTGCCAATAAGAGTAGCCATACAAGGAATTAAAGGGTCTAACCACCATCAAGTAGCCAAGGATTATTTTGATGAGCAAGTGGATTTGGTAGAATGTCTTTCGTTTGATGCCGTAGTGGATGAATTACTTAGAAAGAATGCGGACAAAGGTATCATGGCCATTGAAAACTCCATCGCCGGGTCCATCATTCCAAACTATGCCTTGGTGCATAAGAACAACCTTCATATCATAGGGGAATATTATCTGAATATCCATCATAATCTCATGGTGTTGAAAGGTCAGAAATTCAAGGATATTAGGGAGGTAAGTTCCCACCCCATGGCATTATTGCAGTGCAAGGAGTTCTTTAAGGATTATCCCAATATTAAACTGGTGGAGGATGTGGATACGGCAGAAACGGCAAAGCGCATACACGATAAAAAATTAAGGCATATTGCGGCCATCGCTCCCAAGGTCGCGGCAGAATTATACGATTTGGACATCGTAGCGGACGATATACAGACCATCAAAAATAATTCTACCCGTTTTATCATTGTCAAAACAAAAAACAAGGAACTATCCAAGGAAGAGATAAACAAGGCGTCATTACGGTTTTTAACGGACCACAAACGCGGTAGTTTGGCCACAGTGCTGAACGTGATGAGCGACTGTAATTTAAACCTGACCAAAATTCAGTCCCTCCCCGTGATTGAAACACCTTGGAAATATTCTTTTTTTGTGGATGTGACATTTAACAAATACGAGGATTTTGATAAAGCAAAATCACTCTTGAATATCATGTTGGAGGAGGTAAAGATATTGGGAGAATATAAAAACGCCATGTTATGATACGAACTGCCAAACGATTGGAATCGGTTCAGGAATATTATTTCTCCAAGAAATTGAGGGAGGTAAGAGGGCTTATGGCCAAAGGTAGGCCCATTATAAACATGGGTATTGGAAGTCCGGATCTGGCCCCTTCCGAAGCAGTTATACAAACCGTTCAAAAGGCCATTCTGGACGATGGTGCACATCAATATCAAAGCTACCAGGGCTTGCCCGAATTTAGAAATGCCATTGCCGAGTTCTACAAAAGGAAATTCGGGGTAACGGTCGATGCTGGAAACGAAATACTACCTTTAATGGGTTCCAAGGAAGGAATCATGCATATTAGCATGGCCTTTTTGAACAAGGGCGATGAAGTGTTGGTGCCCAATCCGGGGTATCCTACCTATACATCCGTTACGAACTTGGTGGAGGCGGTGCCGGTTTATTACGATCTCACGGAAGGTAATGGTTGGTTCCCGGATTTGGACATTTTGGAGGCCCAAGACCTTTCAAAAGTGAAACTGATGTGGGTAAGCTATCCGCACATGCCCACCGGGGCAACCGCGACTTGGGAACAATTTTCAAAATTGATTGCCTTTGCTAAAAGAAACGATATTCTTTTAGTGAACGATAACCCCTACAGTTTTGTACTGAACGATAATCCGCAAAGTATGCTCTCGATCGATGGAGCCAAAGAGGTCTGCTTGGAACTGAATTCGTTGAGCAAGACATTCAATATGGCCGGATGGCGCGTTGGTTTCGTTTTGGGAAATGCAGAATTTTTGGAGGCCGTGCTAAAGGTGAAGAGCAACATGGATTCCGGAATGTTTTATGGTATTCAAAAAGGAGCCATAACCGCTTTGGAAAGCACGGATGCGTGGTATAGTGACCTCAACGAGCTTTACAGGGAGCGCAGGCAACTTATTTTCCAATTGGCGAAAAAATTGGGCTGTATTTATGATGAAGATGCCGTGGGTATGTTCGTTTGGGCCAAATTGCCCATGAGTATTACCTCGGCAGAAGCATTTATAGACAATATTTTATATGATAGGGATATCTTCATCACACCGGGAACCATTTTTGGAAGTAACGGGGAGGGGTATATCCGATTTTCCCTTTGCGTATCAAAAGAGAAGATTCAGGAGGCTATTTCAAGATTTGAATAGATAGTAGATGCACAGGTTAGAAAACATGATAATAACATCAAAATTCCCCTCCTTGGGAGGGGCAAAGGGAGACCTATGAACGTTTTTGTAATTGGAATAGGTCTAATAGGAGGTTCCTTTGTAAAGGATATTAAGGCAATAATGCCCGATGCTATCGTATTTGGTATAGATGCGAATCCGGACCATTTGGAGGAGGCCCTGTCTCTGGGACTAATAGAGCATAAGGCCAACTATGGGGATTTGCCCGAAGCGGATTTCGTTCTGGTAAGCATTCCTGTGAACGAAATGGTGAAGGAATTGCCAAGAATCTTGGATGTTGTTGATGATGATTGTGTGGTATGCGATGCCGGTTCCACCAAGGAACTCATTTGCAAGGCCTTAGCCAACCATCCCAAAAGACGAAATTTTTTGGCCTGTCATCCCATAGCGGGTACGGAGTTTTCAGGGCCATCCGCAGCCGTACTGGGCTTGTACGAGGGCAAAACCAATATTATCTGTGAAGTGGAAAAGACCGCCTTTAAATTGCAGGAAAGGGCCTTGGAGATTTTTCAGCTGTTGGGAATGAGGATTCGGTATATGAACCCAAAGGCCCACGACAAGCATATCGCCTATGTCTCCCATTTGTCACACATAAGCTCTTTTATGTTAGGAAAGACGGTAATTGAAAAAGAGAAAAATGAACGCGATATTTTTGACATGGCAGGCAGTGGATTTGAAAGCACCGTGCGTTTGGCAAAAAGTTCACCTGCCATGTGGACGCCCATTTTTGAGCAGAACAAGGAAAACGTCATAGAGACCTTAAACGAATACATTCAAAACCTGATGGAATTTAGGGAATTGTTGAAAGAGGATGATTTTGAGGGTATTTACAATGAAATGAACAATACGAACAAAATAAAATCAATTTTAAAAGGAATACCGATAAATAAGAAGTAATGGAGAACAAGAAAGAAATGAGATCCTGGTTGGATGATATGAACTTGAGCCATCCGCTGGTAATTGCAGGACCGTGTAGTGCTGAAACAGAAGAGCAGGTTTTAAAAATCGCCCATGAATTAAAGGATACCGATGTAAATTATTACCGTGCAGGTATTTGGAAACCAAGAACACGTCCTGGGAACTTTGAGGGAGTAGGTGCCCTGGGCCTAAAATGGTTACAGAAAGTACGTGAGGAAACCGGGTTAAAAACGGCCACCGAAGTTGCCAATAGGGCGCATGTGGAATTGGCGCTGGAGTATGATGTGGATTTGTTGTGGATCGGGGCCCGTTCCACTGTAAGTCCATTTATCATGCAAGAATTGGCCGATGCCTTGGAGGGAACCGACAAAATCGTTTTGGTAAAAAATCCTGTAAATCCGGATTTGGCCCTCTGGTTGGGAGGTATAGAAAGATTGTATACCGCTGGAGTCAAAAAATTGGGCGCCATTCACCGTGGCTTTTCCACCTACGAGAAAAGCAAATATAGGAATATCCCGGAGTGGCAAATGGCGGTCGAGTTTCAGGACAAGTTTCCAGATTTACCATTGATCAACGATCCATCGCATATTACAGGAAAAAGGGATATGATCTTTGATGTATCCCAAACCGCCCTAGATCTTAATTTTGATGGTTTGATGATCGAAACGCACCACGATCCCGATAACGCTTGGAGCGATGCCGCCCAGCAGGTAACACCAAAAAGGCTAATCCAGATTATGAAAGATCTGAAGATTAGAAAGGAGACCGATGTTGAGGCGGAGTATAATTCTAAATTAAGCAATCTACGCGCCCAAATTGACGTAATAGATAATCAATTGATAGATATCCTAGGAAAGCGTATGAAGATTTCCGATAGTATCGGGGCATTGAAAAAGGAGCGTAACGTTGCCGTGCTACAATCCAACCGTTGGAACCAAATCTTGGGTGCCATGATTTTGGAAGGGGAAAGTAAAGGATTGAGCGAAGAATTTATCTTGAGAATGTTCAAGGCCATTCACCAAGAGTCCATCAACCATCAGGAGAAGATTGTAAATGGATAAAATAAAATCCCGGTCATTGACCGGGATTTTTTTATTTCTTGAATACGAAGCGAGTTACAAAAATTCCCTGCCCGTCCTTTTCTCCAGCGTCCGCTTCAACCCCACTGGTCACAAAAACAAGCTCCCATCCCTCGGCGGCCATGGCCGTAAGTTTAGAAGATATCAGGGCATCGTTGGCAGCAATATTTTGAAACCGGATACCAGCAATATTATAGAAATTAAGCAGTTTGGTTTCCTCAAAATCCTTTACCCGTATATCGGAGCGGTCCGCTTTATTCCTAGAATTGTCGTCTTCTGTTTGTATGGATGAAAATTCTTTGTAATCCCTATCTGCATTTCCATCAATAATCCTAGATCTTCCCAATCCACTGGGTACTATGGATTCTACGGTGGTAATTATTTTATATTCCTGGGATTGTGCGGCGTTTGCCACTAAAAAAGTAACAAAAGGGATAAATAGTAATTTTCTCATGATTTTGGTTTTTAAATGGATGAATAATTAGTTTTCTTATACGTCAAATTTACTGTAAACTACTATTAGGCGGCACAATAAATTACAAGTATGGGTTAAAAGATGTAAGCGAATGGATTCTAAAAGTATTGTCGTTTCTTTGTAGCTGGAAACATGAACAAAATGGAAGGAAAAGTCTATAAATCAACAGGAAGTTGGTATACCGTAAAAGGTGCGGACGGTTCTTTCTATGAATGCCGAATAAAGGGCAAATTCAGGATTAAAGGTATAAAAAGTACCAATCCCATAGCAGTTGGTGACCATGTCCATTTTGAATTGGATGACAAGGGTGATGAAAAGGTAGGTGTCATCCATAGTATTGAAGACCGAAAAAACTATATCATCCGTAAATCCGTAAATCTCTCCAAACAGACCCATATCATCGCCGCCAACCTTGACCAGGTCTTTTTGTTGATTACATTGAACAACCCGATTACCTACACGATATTCATTGACCGGTTTTTGGTAACCGCTGAAGCGTATGATGTTCCAGTTGTATTGGTCTTTAACAAGATCGATACCTATTCCCAAGAAGAAACCGATGAGATAAAGTTTTTGGCGTCCCTATATCGGGAAATTGGGTACACCTGTATAGGAATATCGGCGAAGACTGGAAAGAATGTGGACAAAATCAAGGAAATGATGAAAGGAAAAACCTCCATGTTTTCCGGACATTCCGGTGTTGGAAAATCTACCTTGATCAATGCCATAGAACCCAATTTGGAAATAAAAACCGCGGAGATTTCCCAACAACATTTACAGGGACAGCATACAACCACTTTTGCCGAAATGTTCGATTTAAGTTTTGGGGCACAAATAATAGATACCCCCGGTATCAAAGGATTTGGTATCGTGGATATGGAAAAGGAAGAAATAGGGGACTACTTTCCGGAACTATTTGAGTTGAAGCAGGACTGCAAGTTCAACAATTGTATTCATGTGGATGAGCCCCATTGTGCGGTAAAAAGGGCATTGGAAGCGGGTAAGGTTTCCTGGAGCCGCTATAAAAGCTATTTACAAATGATCAATGGCGAGGACGATACTTATAGGATGGATATGTACGGAGAAAGAAAATGAGAACGGTCATACAGAGAGTAGCCAAGGCACGTGTAACCGTTGAGGGAAAAGTCATTTCTTCAATTGGACAAGGCGTTCTTTTATTACTAGGTATTGTTGCCGAGGATAGCGAGGAGGATATCGATTGGCTAGTTAAAAAGGTTCTAAATCTTCGAATATTCAATGATGAGGCTGGAGTGATGAACAAATCCATATTGGATATTGGTGGCGAAATTATTGTGGTAAGTCAGTTTACCTTGCACGCCTCGACCAAAAAAGGCAATCGACCTTCTTACATTAAGGCTGCAAAACCAGAAACCGCCATCCCACTTTATGAAAAATTCGTTCACAAATTGGAGTTGGAAATTGGTAAAAAAGTAGGAACGGGCATTTTTGGTGCGGATATGAAGGTAGATCTTCTAAATGATGGCCCCGTGACAATAATCATCGATACAAAAAACAAGGAATAATGAACATAGAAAATGCACAGAAGGCGGTCGACGAATGGATACGGCAACATGGTGTCCGTTACTTCAATGAACTCACCAATATGGCGCAATTGACCGAAGAGGTGGGTGAAGTAGCCCGTATTATTGCCCGTAGGTACGGTGAGCAAAGCGAAAAGGAGTCCGATAAATCCAAGGATTTGGGTGAGGAACTGGCGGATGTCCTCTTTGTAGTACTATGTTTGGCCAACCAGACCGGTGTAGATTTGCAACTTGCTTTTGATAAAAAGTTAGATTTGAAAACTAGGCGTGATCATGATCGTCATCACAACAACAAAAAGCTGAAATAATAGTATCTTTGGCCTTCGTTTTTAATTTCATTTATCTTGAAACTTCACCTTTCCGGTCCTGAGAATAATTTACTTAAGGATACGATTAAAATAACGGGTTCAAAGAGTGAATCCAACCGTTCACTTTTACTATCGGCACTATATCCCGGTATCAAAATAGAGAACCTTTCAAATTCAGATGATGCCCAAGTCATGGAAGCAGGGCTAACTAAGCGGGAAGGTACTGTGGACATTCACCATGCGGGTACCGCTATGCGTTTTCTGACAGGTTATTTTGCGGCACTTGAAGGGAGCGATGTTGTGCTGACCGGCTCTAAAAGAATGACGGAACGACCTATTAAAATTTTGGTCGATGCCTTGAACGAACTCGGGGCCAACATTTCGTATGAGAAGGAAGTAGGGTATCCGCCTCTTCGCATCAAAGGGAAAAAGCTATCCAAAAACCGGGTAAGTCTGCCGGCCAATATTAGTAGCCAATATATTTCTTCACTATTGTTGATAGCACCCAGTTTGGAAAATGGTCTTGAGCTGGAACTTGTTGGGAAAATAACCTCTGTACCCTATATAAATATGACCTTGGGTTTACTGAATGAAATTGAAATAGAAACTAGTTTTCAAGGGAATACGATTTCGGTTAAACCCAAAGCATCGGTCAACCCTGTTACCTTGGTAGTGGAATCTGACTGGAGTTCAGCGTCATATTTTTACGGCATCGTGGCATTATCGGAGGTGGGGACGGAAATTACATTATCGGCCTACAAAAAAAATAGTCTCCAAGGCGATAGCGTGCTTCAGGAGATTTATACCGATTTTGGTGTGGAGACCTCCTTCGGAGAAAACAGGATTACATTAAAAAAAGTTTCCAATAATCCTACCTCCTTTATTGAATTTGATTTGGCAAATGCCCCGGATATCGCCCAGACCATCGCGGTTACGTGTTTTGGAATGGGAATCGGTTGCCACCTGACGGGACTTCATACCCTAAAAATCAAGGAAACCGATAGATTGGAAGCCCTAAACACCGAGCTTACAAAACTGGGAGCGGATATTTCCGTAACGGACAAAACGCTTACCCTAGGGACTTCAACCCTAATGAACAGCGACGTTGCTATAGATACCTACAATGACCATAGAATGGCCATGGCCTTTGCTCCCTTGGCCTTGAGAACTTCATTGGTCATCAACGATGCCATGGTGGTTACAAAGTCCTATCCCGATTTTTGGTACGATCTTCAAAAACTGCATTTTAAGGTGCGGGAATTATAATTTATCTTTTACTTGACAACCCCCTGTTATGGGTCGTATATTTGCAGCCGCAAAATGCAATACAATAAATAGCTAAATGAAACCCTCATCCAGGGATTTGTTATGATACGTTAAATACCTCTACAAAAGGAAATGTTTAAATATCAAGCTATTGACCTAATATTAAACGAATGAAACTATCCAATTTTAATTTTGAGCTTCCCAAGGAGCTATTGGCAGAACATCCGTCCGAGAATAGGGATGAATCCAAATTAATGGTCATAGATACCAAAACTGGTAAAATTGAGCATAAAATGTTCAAGGATATGATCGATTATTTTGATGAGGGCGATGTGATGGTACTCAACAACACGAAAGTTTTTCCGGCTAGATTGTACGGTAACAAAGAAAAAACAGGGGCCCGTATCGAGGTATTTCTTTTGCGCGAGCTCAACGAGGAGCAGCGCCTTTGGGACGTTTTGGTAGATCCTGCCAGAAAGATCAGAATTGGAAACAAACTGTATTTTGGAGATGATGAAACCTTGGTCGCCGAGGTTATCGACAACACTACATCCCGTGGTAGGACGTTGAGGTTCCTTTACGATGGTGCTTATTTGGATTTTAGAAGAAAACTTAGGGAACTGGGCGAAACCCCGTTACCCAAATACATAAAAAGGAACGTGGAGCCTGAGGACGAGGAAAGGTACCAGACCATTTATGCCAAGCATGAAGGTGCGGTAGCTGCCCCAACGGCGGGACTTCATTTTTCAAAACACTTGTTGAAAAGGTTGGAAATCAAGGGCATAAATTTTGCCGAACTAACCTTACATGTTGGACTTGGAACATTTAACCCGGTTGAGGTAGAAGATCTATCCAAACATAAAATGGATAGCGAGGAGTTGATCATTGATGAAAAGGCCACTGAAGTAGTCAATAATGCCATTGCCAAGAAAAAACGAATCTGTGCCGTGGGAACCACTGCCATGCGAGGATTGGAAAGTGCAGTTTCTTCCAATCGCACCTTGAATACGTTTGAAGGGTGGACCAATAAATTCATTTTTCCTCCGTATGAGTTCAGCATTGCCAATTCGATGATCACCAATTTTCATTTGCCAAAATCTACGTTGCTGATGATGATATCGGCTTTTATGGGCCATGATTTAATGAAAAAGGCTTATAAGGAGGCGATTATGGAAAGCTATAGGTTTTATTCCTATGGCGATGCCATGCTCATTTTACGGTAATTAGCCTTAAATAGTTTAGACCGACGATGTAAATCCCGCTTTATCAGTCCGTTGAAAAGCGGGATTTTTGTCGATATGCATTACAACTTTCATATGGAAAGCAAGAAAAGGGACATTAGGGCATTGACCAGGGAACAGCTTCGGGATTTTTTTGTATCCCAAGGAGACAAAGCGTTCCGGGGCAATCAAGTGTATGAATGGCTATGGCAAAAATCCGCGCATTCTTTTGATGTAATGACCAACTTGTCCAAGGCGACCAGGGATATGTTGGAGGAGAATTTTGTAATCAACCATATTCAGGTAGATCAAATGCAACGCAGTTCCGACGGAACTATAAAAAACGCGGTTCGGTTGCATGACGATTTGGTGGTGGAGTCGGTTTTGATTCCTACCAAAACACGGACTACGGCCTGTGTATCAAGTCAGGTAGGTTGCAGTCTGGACTGCAAATTTTGCGCTACGGCCCGTTTAAAACGGATGCGAAACCTGAATCCAGATGAAATCTACGATCAGGTAGTGGCCATAGATAATGAAAGCCGATTGTATTTTGACAGGCCCTTGAGCAACATCGTATTCATGGGAATGGGAGAGCCGTTGATGAACTACAACAATGTATTGAAGGCCATTGAAAAAATAACGTCTCCAGAAGGATTGGGCATGTCCCCAAAGCGGATTACCGTTTCTACTTCAGGCGTTCCAAAGCTCATCAAAAAAATGGCCGATGAAGCCGTGAAGTTTAAATTGGCTGTTTCTCTGCATTCCGCCATTGACGAAACCAGAACGTCCATAATGCCCTTTAATGCGACGTTTACATTGGCCGACCTAAGGGAGGCACTGGTATATTGGTACCAAAAGACCAAAAGCAGGATTACTTATGAATATGTGGTCTGGGAAGGTATTAACGACCAGCGAAAGGATGTGGATGCCCTGGTCGAATTTTGCCGATTTGCCCCGTCCAAAGTCAACCTGATCGAGTATAACCCCATTGATGACGGTGATTTTCAACAGGCCTCCAATAAAGCCATTGAGATGTACGTAGAAACTTTGGAGAAAAACGGAATCACGGTGACGGTTAGAAGGTCCCGGGGTAAGGATATTGATGCGGCCTGCGGACAGTTGGCCAATAAGTCGGGAAGTTAAAAGTTAAAAGTGAGAAATGAAAAGTCTTTTTGCAAACAGCTAACCCCTAATTCCTATTCCCTAATTACTGCTTAATCCCCTCTTTTCCCTAATTTTGACATTCTAAGCCAGACTGCTTGAAAATCGTATCTCAAATAAAGGAACCGATCACCCGGGAAATGGATCTCTTTGAAACCAAATTCCGGGATTCCATGACCTCTAAGGTTGCCCTCCTCAATAGAATTACGTATTACATCGTCAACAGGAAAGGCAAACAGATGCGACCCATGTTCGTTTTTCTCACGGCCAAATTATTGAACCAAGGGGAGGTAAACGAGCGGACGTATAGAGGGGCTTCCGTTATCGAATTGATACACACGGCTACTTTGGTCCACGATGACGTGGTGGACGAAAGCGACAAGCGTCGCGGTTTTTTCTCTATCAATGCCCTTTGGAAAAACAAAATTGCCGTTTTGGTGGGAGATTACCTCTTGTCTAAAGGACTGTTGCTTTCCATTGATAACGGTGATTTTGATCTACTCAGAATTATTTCCGTTGCCGTAAGGGAAATGAGCGAAGGAGAACTGCTACAAATAGAAAAGGCCAGAAGATTGGATATTACCGAAGATGTATATTACGATATCATACGGCAAAAAACCGCAACTTTGATCGCAGCCTGTTGCAGCCTTGGCGCTTGTTCCGTAAAACCCGATAGTCCCGATGTGGAAACTTTCAGGAAATTTGGAGAATTATGTGGTATGGCTTTTCAGATAAAAGATGACCTTTTTGACTACGGGGAGGAGAAAATAGGGAAACCGACCGGAATCGATATCAAGGAGCAAAAAATGACCCTTCCGTTGATCTATGCCTTGAACAACTGTTCTAAAAAGGAAAAGGGCTGGTTGATAAATTCGGTCAAGAACCACAATAAAAACAAAAAGCGGGTAAAGGAGGTCATCGCCTTTGTCAAACAAGTGGGCGGCTTGGAATATGCGGTTGCCAAAATGCTCCAATTTAAAGACGAAGCCCTTTCCTTGCTGCATCAATATCCAAAATCAGATTACCGGGATTCCTTGGAACTCATGGTAAATTATGTGGTAGAGCGTAAAAAGTAATTTCTATTTTGGCTACTTTGTAATCTGGATATCCATTAACAAAAGGACTCCCGTACAAATTAATGAACCATTAAAGTACCGTACCTCTACATGAATCAAATTTTCTTTTGGACAGGTAGTTGAGACCCTATTTTAATTTTAGTACTACTTAATAAGAATTATAATGGTTGGCATGCTCCATTGAGAATGAAAACCTGTCAGGTCTTGAAAACAAAGGTGTGATAGCCTATCAAGGTGTACTTTAAATGATAGTAACCAATTAATTTAAAATTATTTTGATTTCTGGGCAACCAAATAGACTTGGTAAGCGTCTAAGTAAATAGAAGACCATAAAGGATTTGAAAATTATACCCTTTTATAGAAACGAACGGCAACTGATACAAAAGGCCATTAATGGGAATAGGGAAGCCCAAAAGGTTTTGTATACCCAACATGCCCCAAAGATGCTTAGTGTCTGTAGACAATATATAAAGGATATACATTTTGCAGAGGATGTAATGATCCAAGGTTTTGTGAAGATGTTCAAACATTTGGACACCTTTAAATTTGAGGGAAGCTTTGAAGGTTGGGTGCGGAGGATCATGATTCGGGAGAGTATTTCCTTCCTTAGAAAACAGCAATTTGTAGTGTATGACGATGAAGTATATGAGGATAATCAATCCAATTCGTCTGAACTCGTTTCCGATTTGGATACGGAACACATCCAAAGACTTATTGATGCCTTGCCACAAGGCTATAAAATGGTCTTTTTAATGTATACCATAGAAGGATACAAACATCAAGAGATTGCCAAAATGTTGGATATTGCGGAAAGCACCTCCAAATCCCAACTTTTTAAGGCCCGGAAAATGCTCCAAGAGCAATTACAGGAACAAAATATTATTGGGTATGGAACCAGATAAGTTTGAAAAGTATATTAAAAGCAAGTTGGAAGAAAGGAGAATCGCTCCTTCGGATGGGGCTTGGGAAAGGATTTCAGGTCAATTGGAAACCTCAACGGAGCAACGAAAAAACGGTTATTTCTGGATGGGAATAGCGGCAAGTTTTATCCTACTTTTGGGAGCCTCGCTTTTTTTCTTTACCCGATCTGAAGAAATTGAAGGGATATCCCCGAATATAGTGGTCGATGTAGAACAGCCCAAAATCATTGAACAAAACAAGGATTTCAATGACTCCACTGTTTTTGAAATTACACGGCCCGAAGCCTTTGTAGTAACTAAAAATGAGGAAACAAAAGGGAATCAGGATGGAGACCTAGGGCCAACGTCACAGGGCCAACAGGGGTCGGCTCAAGAAATGGACATGCTAGTTTCCAATAAGCCCAAGGCACCTTTGGAGGATGAAATTATTCCTACGGTCCCCGTGGAAATTCTAGATGCAAAAATCGCTGAGGTCATCGCCCAGGTAAATGTCATGGAACTTCATGGAAATATAACGGATGCGGAAGTAGATTCTCTTTTAATGAACGCACAAAAGGAAATCCTGAGACAAAAATTAGTTGAAAACAATACTACGGTCAATGCAATAGCCTTGTTGACCGAGGTGGAGGAAGAACTTGATCAATCCTTCCGAGATCAACTATTTGAAACCTTAAAGGCCGGTTTTCTGAAGGTTAGAACGGCCGTGGCCGACAGGAACGACTAAATCATTTAATCATTTATTATTTATTGAGCTCTGTATTTTACTACAGGGACTGGAGTTTATTCACTTGCCCTGAGCGAAGTCGAAGCAATGGGTCAATCAAAATCAAAATCGAAAAAAGAAATGAGAACAATTACAACATTTGTCTTGCTATGTATCACCTTGTTTGTGGTTCAATCAATCTCCGCACAGGAAGATTATGAAAAAAAGGTCAAAGCCCTGAAGAGTCAAAAAGAAAAAGTAACAAAACAGGAAAAGGAGGCCTTGAAAGTAGAGGTTTCGGAAATAAACAAGCGACTTGAGGATGGAATAATTTCTGAGGAGGATGCCCAAAAACTAAAAGAGGAAGCTGCAGAAAAGCGTGCTTTGAATATAGAAAACAGGCTCGCGATTATCGATAATCAGATTTCCTTACTGCAACGTAATGAAGGGATTTTGTTCAACGATATCCAAGTAGATTCCGTACCCGAGGGTCAAATACGAATAGGTATCGATATTGGGGGAAAGCCCGCGGAAAGCTACGTTTTTAACACCAATTATTGGAAACGGGATTTGAGATATGATAGACGTACGTATTCTGATTTTGTTCTTGCAACAGGCTTTAACAATGCCATTATCGACGGTCAATCCCTGAACGATTCTCCATATCAGTTAGGAGGGAGTCGGTTTTTTGAAATGGGTTGGCAGTGGCGGACCAGGGTGTTTGAAAATACCAATTTTCTAAGGTTGAACTATGGGTTTTCATTCCAGTTCAACGGTCTTAAGATGAAGGACAATCAGTATCTTGTTCTAAACGACCAAGGTGTTGCCGAGCTTCAACCGTTTCAGTTTGATCTTGACAAATCCAAATTTAGGATGGACAACCTTGTATTTCCCGTTCATTTTGAATTCGGTCCCTCAAAATTAAAACAAACGGAGAAAACCATAAGATATTCCCTTCGCAATCAGTTTCGTTTGGGAATAGGGGGTTATGGAGGTTTTAACATCGGTACAAGGCAAAAACTGAAATACGACCAAGATGGCAGCAGTGTGAAAGATAAATTGAAAAGGGATTACAATACCAACAACCTTATCTATGGTCTAAGTGCTTATGCGGGATTTGACGGCGTGCTGTTGTATCTCAAATATGACCTAAATCCAATTTTCAAGGATGCGGCCATTGAACAACGAAATGTGTCCTTGGGTCTTCGTTTCGATCTCTAAATTATATGATTATTTGAATTGGTGAGGGCATACCTGTACGGTATGCCCTTTTTTAATTTGTGAGCCTTTTCATTTCCTCTGAAAATTCATCTGGGTAGTACACTCGTTTGCAATGGCTACATTCCACCATTTTCGATGCCGAAATCTTGAAAAGTTTTATCCAAAAAACATGAAAGTAATTTCCTGAAATATAAGATGTTAAGGTACCTATTTGATTGCAATAAGGGCAGGCTAGGTTATCCAGGTTTTTGATTTCTGTTTTTCCGGGCCGTGTACCAAAGAAAAGAATCATGTCAAAGGTATCTAAAGCAGTTCAAAAGAGGCATCAAGAAAGTACGTGCGTTTCTTCAGCGTGTTGCCGTAATAAAGCGATTCGTTTATTTCCTGATTGTTTCCGTCGCTTATATAGACAGCCTTTCCTATGGATCGTCCTATCTTTTTGGCGATGGCCTCTGCTTTCTGTTTTGCGTTCTCATAGGCTCTCTGTGCATAGTCGGCCATTTGGCTATCGGTCAAAGTCGCTTTCATGGACGTTTCGGAACGGGATACGCCCAAGGCCCTAACTAGAAGAAAATTCTGCATCTCTTCCAAAGAATCCGTAGTGAAGGTCAAGATTACTCCATCTTTTTCATATCCCATCAATGCGTAGGACAAAGGGTCATTTTTCAGTTTTGACACGTCCAAACCTGCCTGCCCCAGTTTGTCCTTATAAGTTTTTATTAACTCTTCAAGGCTAACCGTTTGTGTGTCGTAGTAGACGTTATTGAGGCTTACGATCATGCTACTGGTATAGGTAGGTTCAATTTCGTATTCGTAGGCTCCATTGACGTTAATGGAGTTTGGGGTTTCCTGTGCTAGAATTGAATTAATAAAGCAAAAGGACATAAGAAGCAAAAATGATTTTTTCATGTTTTTCTGTTTTCAGAGATAGTACTAAGGTACTACTAGTTTCCATTTTTTGGAATAGGCGTAATTTTTAAAATTGTAGTGGTTCCCATTACCCTCGAAGGAAAGAATATTCACTTCATTTTGATACATTTGATATTCCCTTTTAAACTCAAGGAGCAAAAACACTGATTCTAGATGATTTCCAAAACCACGATTGATCAAGTTTATGAGACGGCCCGTTTGGAGGAAGTGATCGGAGATTTTGTGCAATTGAAAAAATCCGGTTCCAATTTTAAGGGACTCAGCCCATTTACCGATGAACGTACCCCGAGTTTCATGGTTTCCCCGGTCAAACAGATATGGAAGGATTTCAGTAGCGGAAAGGGAGGTAACGTGGTGGCCTTTTTAATGGAACACGAACATTTTACCTATCCGGAAGCTATAAAATATCTGGCAAAAAAATACAATATAGAGGTTGAGGAGACAGAACAGTCCAACGAGGAGAAGGAGCAGGCCAATGAACGTGAGAGTATGTATTTGGTTTCAGAATATGCAAGTACCTACTTCCAGAACATACTTTGGGAGTCGGAATTTGGAAAAGCCATAGGACTTAGCTATTTCAAGGAGCGTGGCTTTACGGAGGAGACCATTAAAATATTCGGTCTGGGATACTGTCTGGACCAATGGGACGGTTTTACCACAGCGGCACTCGACCAAGGCTATAAATTGGAATACCTGGAAAAAACAGGACTTACAATAGTCAAAGAGGATACCAATAACCCGAACAACCCAAAAAAGTTCGATCGGTTCAAAGGAAGGGTCATGTTTCCCATTCATTCCCTTAGTGGCCGGGTCTTGGGTTTTGGCGGACGTATCCTGACCAATGACAAAAAAGCGGCGAAATATCTGAATTCGCCGGAGAGCGATATCTATCACAAAAGCAAGGTGCTCTATGGTATTTACCATGCCAAACAGGCCATTGCCAAGGAGGACAATTGTTTTTTGGTGGAGGGTTATACCGATGTTATCCAGTTTTATCAACGTGGAATCCACAACGTGGTTTCGTCCAGTGGTACGGCTTTGACCCCGGAGCAAATCCGATTGATAAACCGGTTGACGAAAAACGTTACCGTACTTTTTGATGGGGATGCCGCCGGTTTACGGGCTTCGTTGAGGGGTGTGGATTTGATCTTGGAACAGGGAATGAACGTGCGTATCTGTACGTTTCCAGAAGGTGAGGATCCAGACAGTTTTGCCAAGAACAATGAATTGGACGAGGTAGAACAGTTTTTAAAGGACAATTCCAAGGATTTTATAAGGTTCAAGGCCTCATTGCTTGTGAAGGAAGCATCGGATGACCCCATAAAAAGAGCGGATACGGTACGCGATATCGTAAACAGTATCTCCAAGATTCCGGACCGGATCAAAAAGGAAATCTATGTGCAGGAATGTGCACAGATCATGAACATTTCAGAAAGTGTGCTCTTCAGTACCTTGGCGCAAATTGGAAAAAAGGACCAAGCCGATGCCCTAAAGCAGGAAAAACAGAAGCAGAAGGCCTTTGATGTGGTGCGGAGTGAGCCGGTTGGTGAAAAATTGGATGTGCAATATGAACTGGAACGCAAGATTATTGAAAGCCTTTTGTTATATGGGAATAGGAAAGAGGAGTTTGAAGACCTGGTTTTAAAGGAAAACGAAAGCGGAGACTTGGTTTTGGAACCGGAATCGCTTGAGATCAAAGTCTACGAAAAAGTGTACTTGGATTTACAGGAAGATGAGATAGAGTTGGCAAACCCAACATTTAGGGACGTATATTACAAGTTGATTGCCGCACTGAATGAAAATGAGGATTTTAAGGTCAGTGATTTTATCGCCGCCTTGGAACAGGAAATGGCCAATGAAGTATCGTCCATTCTCATGGAAGAGGAAAAATATGCCCTACATAATTGGGAACGTAAGGATATCTACCCAAAGGAAAAGGGGAGTGGTATCGCCCAATTGGTCAGTGAGACCATCCTTACCCTACGTTGTTTCTTGATAAAAAAAAGGATGCAGGCCCTGCAAAATGAAACCGAAACCCCGGAGCAGGACAATAAGGAAATTTTGGAGGAAATAATGAACTACCTACAGTTAAATAAGCTGTTGAACCAAAAGCTCAATAGGGTACTATCGTAAGGTACTCAACGAAAAAGACCCACATTAATGGCGGGTCTTCTTTATAATGTCAAACTATTTTTTAATAGAGTTCCAAGGCTTTGGCTTGCTGAAGCAAATCTACCATATTGTCTACGTTCAATTTTTTCATTAAACGAGCTTTGTAGGTACTTACGGTTTTTTCGTTTAGATTTAAACCTTGGGCAACCTCTTTGTTTCTTTTTCCACTGGCCAACAATTTAAGCACCTCAATTTCCCTTGTGGATAGTTTACGGAAGAACCTTCTAGGTTTTTTGGTTCCTTCATCAAAGGCCAATCTTTGGGCCAACTCATTGGTTATGAACATACTACCTTCACTAACTTTTTTCACCGCCGAGATGATATAATCCACATCAGAGGCCTTGGATAGATATCCAAAAGCTCCTGCCCTAATGGCACTAAGTGCGTAGACATCCTCAGATTGTCCACTGTACATAAGTACTTTTACGTTGGGATAATCTTTTTTAATTTTTCTTAAAGCGGCAATTCCGTTCATCTCCGGAATGTCCATTTCAAGCATTACAACATCGGGGGTTACAATCTGTAGTTTTTGGAAAAGCTCTTCAGTGGTGGAAACATCGTCCACCATTTCAAAACCATTAGCGGAATCCAGAACCGCCCTTACTCCCATTCGGATGATAGGATGGTTGTCCGCAATTAAAACTTTTATCATTATGTTGTTTTTTCAAGATAGTTTAGTCGGTTTAGCTTTTTAAGGAAAAAGAGTACATGCAATGTAGGACTAAAATATCAAATTTAGAAAGCAAAGATGTACTATTTTTCTAAAACGCGATCAAAATCGAATTATTATTCGATTTATTAACCTGATTAATAGGTGAGTGGTTATTTAATGGATTCTGGAATTATACAAACTGGGATGGGTTCCATTTTATGACGGTTCATGGTATTGAATCTTGTGAAGATAGCAAAAACTTCTTTGTCCCTTCCCGTGAAATCGTCCAGGGTTTTGCCTTCGTTCTTCATCCGCATGGCCCATTCCAGTTCTGGGTAGGACGCCCCAATCTGGTCTTCGTCCGTTCTGTCATCGCCCCAAAGGCCATCGGTGGGAGCCGCCTTGATAATTTCTTCGTTAACGCCCATTTTTTTTGCAATCTCATAGACTTCGGTCTTTAACAAGTCGGCAATCGGACTTAAATCGACACCGCCATCCCCGTATTTTGTGTAGAATCCAACACCAAAGTCTTCCACCTTGTTGCCCGTTCCGGCCACCAGATACTTATGCAATGCGGCGAAATAATAAAGACTGGTCATACGCAGCCTGGCCCGGGTATTTGCCAAGGACATAAAGCGCTCCTCCTCGTTCTCCACTTTGGGAAATGCCGCTACGAGGCTATCAAAAACAGGGGTGAGGTTCACGGGTTGCCTGCTCACGTTGGGGAAATTCCTTTGCAACCAATCGATGTGGTTGGAAGCCCTGTCCACTTGATTGGCCGCTTGGTGTATGGGCATCTCAAGGCAAAGAAGGTCCAGACCCGTTTTGGCGCACAAGGTCGAAGTGACTGCAGAATCTATCCCCCCGGAAACACCTATTACAAACCCTTTTTGGTTTGCATTCGTTGCGTAATCCTTCAGCCAACCTACTATGTGATCGATAACTTTTTCCGTTTGCATACCCGTATTAAATTTGTTTGGATCGATTAACTTTGCCTAAAATAAGTTGTCCTTATTTAAAAATAAAATGTATTCGGAAATACTTGGTATGAGAAAACCCATTTTTATCGTTTTATCAATTTTACTGATTTTTATTGGATGTAATGACAGCGATAAGGTCGAAGAGGAGATTTCAAAAGTTCCTATGGACCTTAAAATAGAAAGGTTTGATCGGTTGTTTGCCGATGCCGGGGAAGAAGGCCTCCCTAAATTGCGCAAAATGTATCCTTACCTTTTCCCTGCCCCTGACAGTGTTTGGGTGGCCAAGATGAAGGATTCACTACAAATTGAGCTGTTTCAACAGGTAGGTAATACCTTCAATAGTTTTGAGGACGAGGAAGAAGGGCTGGTGGATCTTTTCAGACATATCAAGTATTATTTTCCCGAACAGCAAACCCCTAAAATCATCACCGTTACCAATGACGTGGATTACGATAACCGGATCATCTTGGCAGATACCTTATTGTTCATTGGCTTGGACAACTATCTAGGTTCCCAACATAAATATTACGGCGGTTTTCAACGGTATGTTGCAAAAATTTTGGACCGAAAGTTTATGGTGAGCGATGTAGCAAGTGCCTTTGCCAAAAAAGTGGTTCCCAGACCTAGGGAACGGACTTATTTGGCCCGAATGATTTATTTTGGGAAGGAACTTTATTTAAAGGACAAATTGATGCCTTATGCCAAGGACGAGCTCAAAATCGGATATACAGCGGATGAAATGGATTGGGCCGTGGCCAATGAAGAACCCATCTGGAGAAATTTTATTGAGAACGAATACCTATATAGTACGGAAACCCGATTGAACCAACGATTTTTGGATCCGGCTCCTTTTTCAAAATTTGGTCTGGAACTGGACAATGAGTCCCCTGGACGCTTAGGTAGATATATAGGTTGGCAGATCGTGCGGGCTTTCATGGAAAACAACGAGGTCAATTTGAAACAATTGCTGACCATGCCGGCAGAGGAAATTTTCAAGAAATCGAATTATAAACCAAGAAGTTAGATGGCAGATTTACATGAGTCGGAAATTACCCTGAAAGTGGGGCTTGACGAAAACCGAGTACCAGAAACACTTTCATGGTCCGCCCAGGACGGAGGCATAGATAATGAGGAAGCCAAAGCCATGTTACTTTCCGTTTGGGACAGTAAAAACCAGGAATCCCTTAAAATTGACCTTTGGACCAAGGACATGCCTGTAGATGAAATGAAAGTATTTTTTCATCAGACCTTGGTTTCATTATCGGATACATTTATGAGGGCCACCCAGGATGAGAAAATGACGGCCACCATGAAGGATTTCTGCGATTATTTTGCGGAAAAATTGGAACTCAAAAAATAGTTGTTATTAGGATTTACTAAATCGGCCTGTTTTTCTGCGCCTCAATATATTCCAGGTTTATGGCGTCGATATACGCCAGAACCTCATCCCTTCCTACTTTCTTGCTCGAGGATGTAATGAAATAGTGAGGGGCCTCCTCCCACATATCGTTTAACAAGTAGTTTATGTAGTCCGCGACCTGTCTTTGAATGGCCATCGGCCTTAACTTGTCGGCTTTTGTAAAAATGATTGAAAAGGGAATTCCGTTTTCGCCCATCCACTGCATAAATTCCAAATCAATGGTCTGTGGTTTATGCCTGATATCGATCAAGACAAAGGAGCATACCAGTTGTTGGCGCTCTAGAAAATAGTTGGTGATATATTTTTGAAAGGTCTTTTTGTCCTTTTTGGAAACCTGGGCATAACCGTAACCGGGAAGATCCACCAAAAACCAATTATTGTTGATCTTAAAATGGTTTATCAATTGGGTCTTTCCAGGCCTGCCGGATGTCTTGGCCAGGTTTTTTCGGTCCGTCAACATGTTGATCAAGGACGATTTTCCAACGTTGGACCTTCCAATAAAGGCGTATTCGGGCAGGGGTTCATTGGGGCATTTGGCAACCTCTGAATTGCTCATCACAAATTCCGCCGATGAAATTTTCATTTGGTTTGGTCTAAAAATTACGCTCCTGTAACCACTTTTCCAATATGGAATTGAACTCCTCCGGATGTTCCATCATAGGTGCATGGCCACATTCCTTGATCCAAAACAAATTGGAATCCGGTAGCAGCTCGTGGAAGAGTTCAGCAACATCGGGTGGGGTTACCGTATCGTTTTCGCCCCATATAATACACGTGGGAGTATGCATTGTGGGTAAATCAGTACTCATGTTGTGCCTAATGGCACTCTTGGCGATGGCAAGTGTTTTGACCAATTTCATGCGGTCGTTAACCGTTGCATAGACCTCGTCCACGATTTCCTTGGTAGCTACTTCCGGGTCGTAGAAAACATCCTGCGCCTTTTTTTTGATGAATTCATAATCGCCCCTTTTGGGATATCCGTCGCCCATGGCACTTTCATAGAGCCCAGAACTACCGGTAATGACCAAGGCCTTTACCATTTCCGGATATAATTTGGTATGTAGCAGACCAATATGGCCCCCCAAGGAATTTCCTAATAAAATAACGTCTTTAAGGCCTTTGAATTCAATGAACTTTTCCAAGTATTTGGCAAAGTTCTTTACATTGGTCTTGAGCATGGGCATATCATATATTGGAAGTTCTGGAACCAGAACTTTATACCCTTTTTTAGGGAAATGATCCGTAACACCGTGAAAATTGCTCAGGCCGCCCATGAGACCGTGCAGGATAATGATGGGAGTTCCTTCCCCTTTTTCAATATACCTGAACTTCCCGTCTTTGATTATTTCGTCATCCATCTACTAGGGTTCTGACATTTGGGCAAATATAGGTATTTAGATAGAATAGCGTGGTATTAATATACCATCCAAAAATGCAGGGTCACGGCCAGTTCATGCGATTAAAGTTTTGTTGGAAAATGTCATTAGTGGTGATTTGGAATCAACTTGTGTCAAAAATGCCGCAAAAATTAGCTATTTTATTAACAAAGTGGTTTTTTGTGGTAAAATGTGGTAATAATATTTATATATTTGAGTTATATAAGAAAGGCCAACAATTTTGGAAATCTATTTTTCAGGTGTTTACAACTGCAAGGCGGATGCCAAGGGAAGGGTAATGCTACCTATATCCCTTAGGAATCAAATGGCTCCAATGTTGGGAAATGGCTTTTTTATTAAAAAGTCCTATTACGATGAGTGTTTGGAACTGTATCCAAAGCACGAGTGGGAATCTGAGGTCAAAAAGCTCAATGAAAAGCTAGGGGACAGCAGGAAGGACCGTGAGTTTAAGCGAAAATTTACTTCGGGATTAAGGCAGGTGGAAATAGATTCGGCGGGTAGATTGTTGATTCCCAAGGATGTAATAGGTCTTGTGGATATAAAAAAGGACGTGGTGTTGTCCCCAATGGACCGGCACTTGGAGATTTGGGACAAGGCCACTTATGACGGGGATGTGGAATCTTCCCCAGAGGAAAGGGAGCAGTTGGCCTACCAGGTGAAATATGCAGAAAAGCCGGAAGGGGATGTATCATAATCCAGTTTTGCTAAAAGAATCCGTGGATGGGCTGGCAATCAAGGAAGGTGGCGTGTATGTGGATGTGACTTTTGGCGGTGGTGGGCATTCAAGTGAAATATTGAAAAGATTGGGCGAAACAGGAAAGTTGTTTGCTTTTGATCAAGATGAGGATGCGCAATTGAATCGGTTGGATGACGGTAGATTCGTGTTGATCAGTGAAAATTTCAGGTATCTGACCCAGTTTTTAAAGTTCTATGGCATACGGAAAGTGGATGGGATCCTGGCGGATTTCGGGGTATCCTCACACCAGTTCGATGAAGCGGAAAGAGGTTTTTCCACCAGGTTTGACGCGGCCTTGGATATGAGGATGAGCAAGCGCAACGCCCTATCCGCTAAAGAAGTGGTTAACGGTTATTCCTATGATGAGTTGAGGCGCGTGCTTTTTGAGTACGGGGATTTGAGAAATGCAAATGCCATGGCGAACACCATACTGTTAGAAAGGGAGCGTGAACCTATAAGTACTACGGAACAATTGAAGGAGGTGTTAAAGAAGTTTTTGCCGGAGCACAAAAGGCACAAAATTTTGGCACAGGTCTACCAGGCGATTCGTATTGAGGTGAACCAAGAGGTGGCGGTCATCAAAGAGTTTTTGGAGCAAGTGCCGGATCTTTTGAATATAGGGGGTAGGTTGAGTGTGATCAGCTACCATTCACTGGAAGACCGTTTGGTGAAGAGGTTCATAAGGGCCGGGCAGTTTGAGGGAGAGCCCGAAAAGGATTTTTACGGCAACACCAATGTGCCTTTGAAAAAAGTAGGATCGCTTATCGTCCCAAAAAAGGAGGAAATAGCGAATAATAATAGGGCAAGAAGCGCAAAGCTTAGAATCGCTGAACGTATATAATTACGGATTGATGAAAGTAAAAAAAGGCATACTGGACATTTTGAAGGGAAAGTTTTTAGTGGATGGGGATTCGCTTAAGAACTGGAGGTTCATCATTTTCACCTCCTTTTTAGCGGCAATCATGATAAGCAGTTCGCATAGTGCGGACAAGAAAGTGCATAAAATCGCCGCTCTGAACGAAAGTGTCAAAGAATTGAAAAATGAGTTTGTGGACGCTCGGTCAGACCTGCAAAAGTTAAAGTTGGAATCCACCATAACAAGTACGGTGGAAGAAAAGGGTTTGTATCCATCGGAAACACCTCCAAAAAAAATAAAGGTAAAATCATTAAAAGCTTCTAATTAACCAATGCCGGTAACTGAAAAATCCATATTGTCCAGATTGTATATCGTTGCGGCATGCCTTGTGGTTTTTGCAGGTGCGGTATTGTTCAAATTGGTTTCCATACAAGTGATTGATGGTGAGAAGTATATGGCCTTGGCCGAAACCAGAACCACCAAAATGTTCACCATAGCTCCCAATAGGGGCAATCTTTATTCCGATGATGGCAGTCTACTGGCTACCTCCGTATCAAAGTACAACATACATTTCGATGCGGTTACCGTAAGTGAAAAGGATTTTCAGGAAAATGTTAAGCCCTTGTCGGATGCATTGGCAAAACTATTTAACAAAGAGTCTTCCTATTACCAACAAATTCTAAGAAAGGCCAGGCAGAATCAAAATAGGTACGCCTTGATCGCCAGAAATTTGGATTATTCCGAATACATGGCGGTGAAAAGTTTTCCGCTCTTCAACAAAGGCCCCTTTAAAGGTGGTATCGTTATCGACCAAAACACAAAACGGGAACATCCACTTGGGAAAATAGCAGAGAGAAGCGTAGGCTATGAACGCGTGGACGAAAACGGTTACAGAACCCGGGTGGGAATGGAAGGCGCCTTTAGCGATTACTTAAGTGGTATTGAAGGTAAAAGATCCAAAGTAAAGATTGCGAAAAACCAATGGAAACCCATTGGTTATGATAATATCGTAGAACCAAAGGATGGCTACGATGTCTATTCCACCATTGATATCAATATCCAGGATATTGCGCACCATGCGCTTTTGAAGCAACTGGAAAAATACAAGGCGGACCATGGCACCGTTATCGTCATGGAAACAAAAACGGGTGAGGTAAAGGCCATTTCCAATTTGGGCAGGACCTCGGAAGGTAAATATTACGAGCGTTTGAACTATGCTATTGGCGAATCCCATGAACCGGGCTCCACTTTTAAGTTGGTGAATTTGGTGGCAGCCTTGGAGGATAAGGTTATCGATACCAGTACCGTGGTAGATACGGAAAAAGGAAGATGGAAAATTTATAACCATTATGTAAGAGACTCAAAAAATGGCGGGTATGGTGAAATTTCCGTAGCGGAAGCTTTTGAGGTTTCTTCCAACACGGCCTTTGCCAAAATTATACATAACAATTACAAGGAAGACCCGGAGAAATATGTAAACCGACTCATGAGCATGGATATCCATAAGGAGTTGGGCCTCCCAGTAAAAGGTGAGGGCAAGCCTGTATTGAGATATCCTGGGGACAAAGGATGGTCCGGACTATCCTTGGCGCAAATGGCCTACGGATATGAAGTGGCCATGACCCCTTTACAAACCTTGGCTTTCTACAATGCCATCGCCAATGATGGGGAATTGATAAAGCCTCGCTTGATTAAGGAGGTAAAAGAATGGAACAAAACTGTCAAGAAATTTGATAAGGAAGTGTTGAACCCGTCCATCTGCTCCATGGAAACTGCCAAAAAGGTACAACAGCTATTAAAGGATGTGGTAGAGAAGAAGCATGGAACCGGTCATGGGCTGTATTCTCCCAATTTCTCAATGGCGGGAAAAACTGGCACTTGCCAGAAAAATTACGTGAGCAAAGATCCGGACAAGCTAAAATACATCTCTTCGTTTGCAGGTTATTTTCCAGCGGATGACCCAAAATACTCTTGTATCGTGGTTATACATGAGCCAGATAAAAGTGTTGGCTATTATGGGGCCGATGTATCCGGTCCTGTCTTTAAGTCCATCGCTCAAAAAATATATGCCACCTCCCCATTGATCGATGAAGTTGATGTTAAGGAGGTGTTGGAAACGAGGTTGGAGGATGCTTATCAGGGGTATTATGCCAATATCCAAAAGGAATATAAGGAAGTGCCCAACGTGCGTGGCATGAGCGGAATGGATGCGATTTCCATTTTGGAAAATCTGGGATTGGAAGTTGAGGTGAAAGGGAACGGAAAAGTTAAAAATCAGTCCATATCCAAAGGAACCGATTTAAAGAAGGTGAAAAAAATAGTATTGGAACTATCGTGAAGGTATTGAAGGACATATTGTACGGTGTGCATATTTCCGCAGTAAGTGGTACCACGAACTGTGAAGTGGCCTCGGTATGCTTTGACTCCAGAAAGGTACAGAGCGGGGATGCCTTTGTCGCCACTAGGGGTACGGTCACAGATGGACATAAATACATGGACAAGGCGGTAGCGCTTGGGGCGAGGGCCATTATTTGTGAGGAACTTCCCAAGAAAATGGTGGATGGCGTTACCTATGTTGCCGTCGAAAACGGCCAACAAGCCTTGGCCATTATGGCTTCCAATTATTACGATACGCCATCCAAAAACTTAAAACTGGTAGGGGTAACGGGGACCAATGGAAAAACGACCGTTTCCAGCCTTTTGTACCAACTGTTCAAAAAGGCCGGCTTTAAAGTGGGCTTGCTATCGACTATTAAGATTATGATCGATGACACGGAATACCCAACTAACCATACCACTCCAGATGCCCTGGTCATCAATAAGCATCTTAAGTTGATGAACGATGCCGGCGTAGAGTACTGTTTTATGGAGGTAAGTTCCCATGGAATCCATCAGAAGAGAACGGAGGGATTGGTATTTGAAGGGGCCATTTTTACGAACCTATCCCATGATCACCTGGATTACCACAAGACCTTTGCGGAATATCGGGATACCAAAAAGAAATTGTTTGACAACCTTTCCAAAAAGGCTTTCGCACTAACGAATATTGACGATAAGAACGGCTTGGTAATGCTCCAAAATACAAAGGCAAGAAAGTTTACTTATGCCTTAAAAAATTATGCCGATTACAGGGCGCAGATTTTGGAAAACCAATTCGACGGGCAATTGCTCAAAATAGACGATAACGAATTGTGGACAAAGCTAATAGGTCATTTCAACGCCTATAACATCTTGGCCATTTACGCCGCGGCTGATTTGTTGGGACTTGAAAAGTTGGAATGCCTGCGTTTGCTGAGCGAATTGGAAAATGTGGATGGAAGATTTCAATATTATATATCAAAGGATAAAATAACGGCTATAGTTGATTATGCCCATACGCCGGATGCTTTAAAAAATGTGCTCGAGACAATCGGCACGTTGAGGACTGGAAATGAAAACGTCATCACCGTTGTGGGGTGTGGTGGCGACAGAGACAGATCAAAGCGTCCGGTAATGGGCAATATCGCTTCGGAAATGAGCAACACGGCAATTTTCACTTCGGACAATCCAAGGACGGAATCGCCAAGCGCCATTATCGCCGAAATGGAAGCAGGGGTTGAGCCGCAGAACACCAAAAAAATTTTATCTATTGAGAATCGGGAGCAGGCCATTAGGACCGCCTGCCAACTGGCAAATGCCAATGATATCATTTTGATTGCCGGAAAGGGGCATGAAACCTATCAGGAAACCAATGGTACACGCATTGATTTCGATGATTTTAAAATAGTTAAGGAACTGTTGCAAAGCTTGGATAAATAAGAAAACGAAAATTAATGGTTAAGCGTTGATTCGATACTTTTTGAACTTGACACTTGCGCTTGAACTTGAATAAATTATGTTAACCTACCTGTTCGAATATTTGGAGAAACAATACCAGCTACCTGGGGCGAGCCTGTTCCAGTTCAGTACGTTTCGTGCGGGTATGGCCATTTTGTTTTCGCTGATAATCGCTACAGCTTACGGTAAAAAAATCATACTTTTTCTTCAAAAACAACAGGTGGGCGAGACCATCCGAGACCTAGGTTTGGAAGGGCAAAAGCAAAAAGCAGGAACTCCTACAATGGGGGGAATCATCATCATCATGGCCACTTTGATCCCTGTGCTACTTTTTGCCAGATTGGAGAATATCTACATCATTTTATTGATTTTTACAACTGTATGGATGGGGGTTATCGGTTTTATCGATGACTATATCAAGGTTTTCAAAAAGAACAAGGAAGGTTTAAAAGGTAGGTTTAAGGTAATGGGTCAGGTCGTTTTGGGCCTCATTGTGGGTGCGGTACTATACTTTCATCCAGCAGTTACCATGCGAGACCATAATAAGACCATTATTACGGAGCAATTTACGGTTGAAGAGGTACGAGGTGAGGAAATCAAATCGACCATGACCACGGTTCCCTTCTTCAAGAACAATGAATTCGATTACGGCAGTTTTATTGGTTGGATGGGAGAAGGCGCCAAGGAGTACGCCTGGTTGATTTTCATTCCTATTATCATCTTGATCGTTACGGCCGTTTCAAACGGTGCCAATTTAACCGACGGTATTGACGGTCTGGCAGCAGGGACTTCCGCCATTATTGTATTTACATTGGGGGTATTCGCCCTGGTTTCCGGTAACATCATTTTTTCAGAATACCTGGATATCATGTATATCCCAAGGGTAGGAGAGTTGCTAATATTCATCACCGCATTTGTTGGTGCCTTGGTAGGCTTTCTTTGGTACAATACCTATCCCGCCCAAGTTTTTATGGGTGATACGGGAAGTTTGACAATAGGCGGGGTGATTGCGGTTATCGCCATCATCGTTAGAAAGGAACTCTTGATTCCCGTCTTGTGCGGTATTTTTTTCGCGGAGTCCCTATCGGTAATGACGCAGGTGGCCTATTTCAAGTATACCAAAAAGAAATTTGGGGAAGGAAGACGTATTTTTTTGATGTCCCCTTTGCATCATCATTACCAGAAGAAAGGCTACCATGAAAGCAAGATCGTAACCCGTTTTTGGATTGTTGGGATTATGCTGGCCGTGGCCACAATCGTTACCTTAAAAATACGATAGATGGCATTTTTGGTGGTGCTTGGCGGTGGAGAAAGTGGCGTGGGTACGGCCATCTTAGGGAAGCAAAAAGGCTATGAGGTTTTTGTTTCCGATAAGGGGAAAATAAAGGAAAAGTATAAGAACGTTCTTGAACATTTTGGAATCGATTGGGAAGAATCCAAGCATACTGAGGACAAACTATTAAAGGCCGATTTGGTCATGAAGAGTCCGGGGATACCGGATACCGTTCCATTGGTAAAGGCGCTTGCCAGTAAGGGAGTTCCAGTGATATCGGAAATCGAATTTGCATCCAGATATACCGATGCAACAATTATTGGGATTACAGGAAGTAACGGCAAAACTACCACCACAATGCTTACCTACCACATTTTGAAAAATGGCGGTTTGAATGTGGGAATGGCGGGTAACATTGGGGACAGCTTTGCGAAAATGGTCGCAGAGGAAGCCTTTGACTATTATGTTTTGGAAATCAGTAGTTTTCAGTTGGATGGAATCAGGGATTTTAGACCCCATATTTCCGTCCTAACGAATATTACGCCAGACCATTTGGATCGCTATGATTATAAATTTGAGAACTATATAGCCTCCAAATTCCTGATTACAAAAAACCAGCAGTCGGCCGATTATTTCATCTATGACCAGGACGATGAAGTTATTGGTGATTGGCTGAGCAAGCACCCGATCAAATCCAAATTACTCCCTTTTTCCCTAAAACAATCCATAGGGGAAGGGGCCAGTTTAGACGAAAATGAAATTAAAATAACAACTCAAGAAGACACGATAAAAATGATGACAGACAGCTTAGCATTGGAAGGCCAGCATAACTTAAAGAATACCATGGCAGCGGCAATGGTGGCAAAATTGGTGGGTATCCGTAAAGAAACCATTCGGGAATGCATTTCTAATTTTCAGGGCGCTCCCCACAGGTTGGAGAAGGTATTGAAAATACACCATGTACAGTATATCAATGATTCCAAGGCTACCAATGTAAATGCCACGTATTACGCTTTGGAGAGCGTAAAAACTCCCGTTGTCTGGATTGTTGGTGGTGTTGATAAGGGCAACGAGTACAAGGAGTTGATGCCCTTGGTGAGGGAGAAGGTTAAGGCCATTATCTGTCTTGGTGTCGATAATGAAAAAATAAAGGAAACCTTTGGTAACGTAGTGGACCTATTGGTGGAAACTTTTGCCATGGAGGAAGCTGTAAAGGTCGCTTATAAAATCGCGGAAAGGGGCGATACTGTATTGTTGTCCCCAGCCTGTGCAAGCTTTGACCTTTTTCAGAACTATGAAGATCGGGGCAATCAATTCAAAAACTGTGTAAAAAACCTATAATCCGTGCGAAACCTATTGCAAAATATCAACGGTGACAAAGCCATTTGGGCCATTGCGGCACTTTTGGCGTTGTTTTCGTTTTTGCCCGTTTACAGTGCCAGTAGTAATTTGGTCTATGTAGTGGGTAATGGCACAACGGTTGGCCATCTAGTGAAGCATGCCTTGTTATTGTTCTTAGGTTTCGGTATCATTTACGGGGTACATAAAATACCCACCCATTTTTTCAAGGGTCTTTCCTTAATAGCCATGCCCATTGTCATCGTGCTCTTGATCTTTGTGCTGGCCCAGGGGACTACAGCGGGGGAAACCAATGCAAGCCGTTGGATTCGTTTACCCTTGGTAGGATTCGGGTTTCAGCCTTCCAACTTGGCAGCCGTAGTTTTGATGATCTATGTTGCCCGGTATCTTTCCAAGGTTCGGGATGTAAAGGTTACCTTTTCTGAAAGTATTGTAACCTTATGGTTGCCGGTCTTTTTGGTAGTGGTGTTGATCTTGCCCGCAAATTTTTCTACGGCCGGGATTATTTTTTCTATGGTCTTGATGCTTTGCTTTTTGGGGGGATATCCCATAAAATATTTATTGGGTATCGTTGGAACGGGCATCGCCTGTTTGGCCCTGTTCATTTTGGTGGCCAAGGCGGCACCCGATTTGTTCCCAAATAGGGTCGATACCTGGATGAGCCGTATCGATAGTTTTAGCAATCCGGAGGATACCGAGGCCAACTATCAGATAGAAAAGGCCAAAATAGCCATCGCTACGGGCGGTGTTATGGGCAAAGGTGCCGGGAAAAGCGTACAGAAAAATTTCCTTCCCCAGAGTTCGTCGGATTTTATCTATGCCATTATTGTAGAGGAATATGGGCTATTGGGCGGATTTGCCCTTATGTTTTTTTACTTGTTTTTGTTGTTCAGGATCGTGGTGGTCGCCAATGGCTGCACCACCATTTTTAGCAAATTGTTGGTGCTAGGTGTTGGTTTGCCCATAGTTTTTCAGGCTTTGATCAATATGGCAGTGGCCGTGGAGCTGTTTCCCGTAACGGGTCAAAATTTACCATTGATCAGTAGTGGGGGAACTTCCAGTTGGATGACCTGTCTGGCGATAGGCATCATTCTAAGTGCCAGTAACAAAAGCATGCAGCAGACGACGGAAAGTACCGTGGATATTGATGAAAGCAACCCTTTAGAAGTATTGAGTGGGCAGTTATAGGTTTATCATATCCGGTGGCGGAACGGGGGGACATATTTATCCGGCGATTTCAATTGCCGACGAACTTAAAAGAAGACATCCCAATGCGGAGTTCCTTTTTGTTGGGGCAAAAGACCGAATGGAAATGGAGAAGGTCCCGCAAGCGGGATACAAAATTGAGGGATTGTGGATAACGGGGATACAACGGAAACTGACCCTAAAAAATGTAATGTTTCCATTAAAACTGATAAGTAGTTTGATAAAGGCACGTAAAATAGTAAGCAAATTTAAGCCCCACGCCGTAGTGGGTACGGGCGGTTTTGCCAGTGGTCCTTTATTGAAAGTGGCCACAAGCAGCGGAATACCTTGTGTACTACAGGAACAAAACTCCTTTGCCGGAATCACGAACAAACTACTTAAGGACAAGGTGGCCAAGATTTGTGTGGCCTACGATGGTATGGAACGATTTTTTCCTGCCGATAAAATCGTGAAAACCGGAAATCCCGTAAGGGCCGATTTAATTTCCATACAGGAGGATAGGTCTGATGCGTTACGATTTTTTGGTTTGAACACGCAAAAGAAAACCCTTTTGGTGCTAGGGGGCAGTTTGGGCTCCAAGCGAATCAATGCCTTGATTGCGGATAACCTGGAGTTTTTCAAATCCTTGAACCTTCAGTTGATCTGGCAATGTGGAAAGGGGTATGTAAAGATGTACGAAGGTAAAAATTCGGATTATGTGAAGGTACATGCCTTTTTGAACGATATGGCAAATGCCTATGCCGCGGCGGATATGATCATTTCCAGATCTGGGGCGGGAGCGGTTTCGGAGTTATGTTTGGTAGGAAAGCCTACCATCTTTATTCCATCACCTGTGGTGGCGGAGGACCATCAGACAAAAAATTCACAAGCCTTGGTGGCCGAAGATGCCGCCGTCATGATTAAGGAAAGTGATTTGGAAGAAAAGTTTAAAGAAGAGTTTTTGTCGGTTTTCGAATCGGAAGAAAAACGGGAACGACTTTCCAAAAATATAAAGGCTTTGGCACTGCCCAATGCCACGAAGGACATTTGTGATGAAATTGAAAAATTGTTGAATTAGCCAACATGGAAATAAAGGATATACATAGGGTTTACTTCATTGGTATCGGAGGTATAGGTATGTCCGCATTGGCCCGGTATTTCAAGTTTATCGGGAAGGAAGTGGCTGGTTACGATAAGACCGAAACTCCTCTGACCATTGAACTATCCGACCATGCTATTTCCGTGCATTATAAGGATGATTTGGAATTGGTTCCCAAACCGTTTCTAAACCCAGAGGAAACCTTGGTGGTGTATACGCCGGCGGTAAAAAGTACACATTCAGAATATCAATATTTTCTAAGGAACGATTTTGTCATCAAAAAGCGTTCTGAAGTCTTGGGTTTGATTACCAAGGATTCCTTCTGTTTCGCCGTTGCGGGCACCCATGGAAAGACGACCACATCAAGCATTCTTGCTCATTTGCTTCGTGAAACGGGAACTCCGTTAACGGCATTTTTGGGCGGTATTTCGGAGGATTTTAACAGCAATTTTCTTTTAGAGGGAACCGAGTATTCCGTGGTGGAAGCGGATGAGTTCGATCGGTCCTTTTTGAGATTGTCGCCCAATGTGGCCTGTATTACTTCCATGGATGCGGATCACTTGGATATTTACGGGAATGCCCAGGAACTACAAAAGTCGTTTCTTGACTTTGTGGCCCGAATAAAGCCTGGAGGAAAGCTTTTTGTTCGTAAGGGTTTGCCTTTAAACGGCATAACCTATGGGATAGAGGATGATTCGGATTATTGCATCCGGAATTTAAAAATAGAACATGGTACCTACATTTTTGATTTGGGAACTCCGGAAGGAACATTTACCGGGGTTCGATTCAACAAACCGGGAAGACACAACCTGTTGAACGGTTTGGTCGCTTTTGCCATGGCGATACAAGCAGGTTCCCCACCGTATCGCCTAGCCGAAGCTTTGGCATCTTTCAAGGGTGTTCAGAGACGATTTTCCTACCGTATCAAGAACGAGGATTTTGTCCTCATCGATGATTATGCCCATCACCCCACTGAAATAGATGCCGTGTATGATGCCATTGTTGAAATGCATCCCAACAAAAGGATTTTGGCCATTTTTCAGCCACATTTGTTCAGTCGGACCAAGGATTTTGGGGATGATTTTGCAAAAAGTCTATCAAAATTTCCGAGTGTTTTGCTATTGGAAATTTATCCGGCCAGGGAAGAGCCCATGGAGGGAATTGATGCTGCTTGGTTGATGGGAAAGATGACCAACGCCCAAACAAAAGTTGTGGAAAAAGGGGATTTGGTATCGGAAATAAAAGCCCAAAATCCAGAAGTGCTCGTCATGATGGGTGCAGGTGATATTGGGTTGGAAATTATGAAAGTAACAAAAGAATTGGAGTATGCGCATTGATTGGAACTTATTGAAAATAGTTGCGCTATTGTTCGTAATAATGGGGCTTTACGCGTTTTCTAACAATAGGAGCAATAAGAAGAACGTAGTCCGTTCCAGAGTGGAATTTCTGGGTGACCAAAACCTCTATATTACTGAGGGAGCGGTTAATAAATTGTTAATACAAAATTATGGGCGGCTCGAAAATGTGCCTAAAGAAAATATAGTTTTGAATACTATAGAAAAGGCCCTTGAGGCCAATGAAATGGTGAAAAGTGCCCAAGTCTATGTCACTATAGACGGTGAGCTGACGTCTAAAATTGTTCAACGCAAACCCATTGGACGCATTGAGGGGGATTCAAAGTACTATCTGGATGATGAAGGAAAACGTATGCCGTTTTCATCCAATTATTCGGCTAGGGTGCCTATTATAACAGGCAATATAACGGGTAAGAGCCTTGAGGATGTGTACAGGATTTTGGAGTTTATAAACAAGGACGATTTTTTACGAAAGAACGTGATTGGTATTCATATAAAGGCGGAGGATGATTACCAATTGAAGTTTAGGCTGAACCAGTTTGTGGTGAATTTAGGGGGTATTGAAAATTTGGAAGGGAAGTTCAGCAATTTTAAGGCCTTTTATGCCAAGGCGAACAAGGATAATACCTTGGAGGATTTTGCGGAAGTAAGTTTGGAATTCAATAACCAGGTAGTGTGCACTAAAATATAACAACATGGAACAAGGAAATTATTCGGTAGGATTGGACATAGGGACCACTAAGATCGTGGCCATCATCGGAAAAAAGAATGAGTACGGCAAAATCGAGATTTTGGGAATCGGTAAATCCAAAAGTCTCGGGGTGCACAGGGGCGTTGTTAACAATATCACGCAAACGATAAAATCCATACAGCAGGCCGTGGAACAGGCCGAAACCAATTCCGGACTAAAAATAGGTTCCGTTGTGGTAGGGATTGCCGGTCAGCACATTAGAAGCCTGCAGCACAGTGACTATATTACCAGAAAGGATTCAGAGGAAGTTATCAATGAGGACGATTTGGATTCCTTGGTCAATCAGGTCTATAAACTGATTATGCTCCCCGGGGAAGAAATCATTCATGTATTGCCACAGGAGTATAAGGTGGATGGCCAGGCCGAAATAAAAGAGCCTATCGGAATGTACGGGGGCAGGCTGGAGGCCAATTTCCATGTTGTGGTGGGCCAGGTTTCCTCTATCAAGAACGTAGGCCGTTGTATCAAAAGTGCCGGATTGGACTTGGGGAACATTACCCTGGAGCCACTGGCATCTGCCGATGCCGTGTTGAGCATGGAAGAGAAGGAAGCGGGAGTAGCTTTGATCGATATAGGGGGCGGAACTACAGATCTGGCCATTTTTAAAGATGGTATTATCCGTCATACGGCCGTAATTCCTTTTGGTGGCGGCGTTATAACCGAGGATATTAAGGAAGGCTGCTCCATCATAGAAAAACAGGCCGAAAGTCTTAAGGTACGTTTTGGTTCCGCTTGGCCCGGGGAGAACAAGGACAATGAAATCGTATCCATACAAGGTTTGAGGGGCCGTGAACCTAAGGAAATCACCTTAAAGAACCTTTCCAAAATCATACATGCCAGAGTGGTCGAAATTATAGAGCAGGTATATGTAGAGATCAAGAACTATGGACATGACGAACAAAAGAAGAAATTGATTGCGGGCATCGTACTCACTGGAGGTGGAAGTCAATTGAAGCACTTAAAGCAGTTGGTGGAATATATTACGGGAATGGATACCCGTATAGGCTACCCCAACGAGCATTTGGCAGGGGATTCAGACGAGGAAGTGGCCAGTCCACTTTACGCCACGGCCGTAGGTTTGTTAATGAACGCCATTAGGAAGGAAGAAAGGAAGTCGGCCATCAATAAAAATAAGATCAAGAAGGAGGAGGAACCTGTCATGGCCGGTTTTGAAGAAGAGGTTAAGGTGAATCAACCTATGAAGGAGCGGAAATCCGTTTTTGACCGATGGTCCGAAAAGTTGAAGGATTTTTTGGATAACGCCGAATAAGAACTAGAATAAGCGCATAATAACCAGTAATAATAATAGTATGAGTAATCACAACGAATTTGATAGTATCTCTTTTGATCTTCCAAAAAATCAAAGCAATGTCATAAAGGTCATTGGAGTGGGTGGCGGGGGCAGTAATGCCATAAACCACATGTTCCAGGCCGGTATCAACGGGGTAGATTTCGTCATCTGCAATACGGATGCACAGGCCTTGGACAATAGTCCGGTACCCAACAAGATTCAATTGGGGGTATCACTGACGGAGGGATTGGGAGCTGGTGCCAATCCGGAAATCGGTGAGCAGGCCGCTATGGAGAGCATGGAAGATATCAAAGGAATGCTGGACCGTACGACAAAAATGATTTTCATTACCGCTGGTATGGGCGGGGGAACAGGAACTGGTGCTGCTCCCGTAATTGCCAAGTTTGCCAAGGAAATGGATATACTAACGGTGGGTATTGTTACCATGCCGTTCCAGTTTGAAGGTAAAATGCGTTGTGATCAAGCCCATCAGGGTATAGAAAAGTTGCGGAAGAATGTAGATTCCTTGATTGTTATCAACAATAATAAATTACGGGAAGTCTATGGAAATCTTGGGTTTAAGGCCGGTTTTTCAAAGGCCGATGAGGTTTTGGCAACCGCCGCTAGGGGAATTGCGGAGGTGATAACACATCATTATACACAAAACATCGACTTGCGCGATGCCAAGACCGTTCTTTCCAATAGCGGAACAGCAATCATGGGTTCAGCCATAGCTTCAGGTTCCTCAAGGGCGAACGAGGCCATTATGAAGGCATTGGATTCCCCATTATTGAACGATAACAAGATTACCGGTGCCAAGAACGTATTGTTGCTTATTGTTTCCGGGGCGCAGGAAATTACGATTGACGAAATTGGGGAAATTAACGATCACATTCAAATTGAAGCGGGTTATGGTGCCAATATCATTATGGGTGTTGGTGAGGACGAGTCCTTGGGCGAATCTATCGCGGTTACCGTTATCGCCACGGGATTTAACGTGGAACAACAGGATGATATCGTAAACACCGAGTCAAAAAAAATCATCCATACATTGGAGGACAACCAAAAGGCGGAAGCTGAACTCTTAACTACAAAACGTACTGTCCATACCTTGGAAGTTGAAGAGGAAGAGGAGGTGATTGAAAAACCCCAGGAGCGCTATCAGTTTTTGGATTCGGGCGATTTTGACTTGATTCCTACTACCAATTATATCCGGAATTTTAACGTCTTCTATGACGAGGTAATTGCCGAATCTTTGTCCGAGGATGATTTTGTAATTATAGATGCAACGGCCAAAATTAGGGATATCGAAGTGGTAGAGCCTGAAGTTTTAAGGTACGAAAGGGAAGAAGAGGACCAATTTGCCATGAGTTTTGAAATGCCCTTGGAGGATGATGAAAAGGACAATGTTGTAGTCTTTAACTTGGATGATGAAATCAAGGATTTGGACGTAAACGATAGCGTGGAGATAATCCCTGTTTTGGAGTACAATAAAAAAGGAGAGACTCGATACAGTTTGGACGATTATATGGAATTGGAGAATAGGTTAACCGGGGCCAAATCCAAAGCAGAGGAATTTGAGCCCAAAATTATAGAGGACGAACTGGTTTTTGAAAAAAGAACGGTTGCCCCAAAGGAACATAATAGGGATGAAACCTCTATAGATCCCATGGAGACCCCAATTGAGGAATTGCTTAGACAGCGTGCGGACGAACGAAGGAGAAAGTTAAAGGATTTCAATTACAAGTTCAAAAACAGCTTGAGCAATATTGATGAAATTGAGAAAGAGCCTGCCTATAAGAGGCAGGGCGTTAATTTGAACGAAAACCCTAGGGAAAAAAAAATTTCAAGAACGACCTTAAGTGACGATAGTAACGATGAGATTCAATTGCGGTCCAATAATTCGTTCTTGCACGATAATGTAGATTAGTGTTATTTCGATATCTATTTGAACCCGAAAACAAATTTTGTTTTCGGGTTTATTATTTATCTTTGCAATCCAAAAACCACAAACGATGAGTTTACAGGCAAAAGTAATGGAGCAAATGAAGGTCGCGATGAAGGCCAAGGACACGGTGGCCTTGGAGTCTTTAAGGGCCATCAAATCCGCTCTTTTGTTGGAAAGTACCAGCGGCTCAGGAAAGGAATTAAGCGAAGAGGATGAAATAAAGTTGCTGCAGAAATTGGTTAAGCAACGGAAGGACAGTGCCGCTATTTTTGTGGAACAAGGAAGACAGGATTTGGCGGAACCGGAGTTGGCCCAGGCTGCCGTAATCGTGCAGTTCTTGCCAGAACAGCTTACTGAGGAAGAAATTGAAAAAGTTGTGGTCCAGACCATTGATGCCACAGGTGCTTCTGGCATGAAGGACATGGGCAAGGTAATGGGAATCGTGTCCAAGGAGTTGGCCGGTCAGGCGGATGGTAAGACCATATCAGCCATCGTAAAACAAATATTAAGCTCTTAGTTCATAATATAATGACCAAGTGGCGCTCCCGACAGCTATCGGGAGAATTCAGCATCGGATTTGTGAATTGAATATTGTAACGGTAAATTTGAGTTTTTCACTCATATTATTAAATAAGGCCGCGTGGCGCAACTGAATAGCGCATCAGATTTCGGCTCTGAGGGTTGGGGGTTTGAATCCCTCCGCGGTCACGAATAAATAGTTCAAAAGGAAAAAACGCCAAGCTTGCTTGAGCGTTTTTTTTGTTTGGACTATTTTCAAAGCGGAGCTTTGAGGGAAAGGCGCAGCCAATCCCGATATGGTTCTTCATTTTGATTTTATTCCGCTTGAGCGTTTTTTTGTTTGGACTATTTTCAAAGCGGAGCTTTGTTGGAAAGGCGCAACCAATCCCTCCGCGGTCACTAATTAAATCCAGATTCATTTAAATGAATCTGGATTTTTTGTTGGTATTCCACAAATATCATTCAATTCTCTCGATTCTAATTTTAAAAAATTAACGAAATTTTATTATAGTTAGTTCGGAACAAAACGAACTGTAAAGTAGCTTTGTTACAGAATTTGTACTATGGGGCTATGCTCAGAACATAAACGAATGTTGATAGAGGAATTGGGGCTTTATTTTGAAAGGCGCCACAATTTGCCACCATTGGCCGCCCGAATCTATGCGATAATGGTTTTATCCTCTCAAGAGGGCTTTTCTTTTGAAGAGCTCATGGAGATTACCCAGGCCAGTAAAAGTTCTGTTTCCACAAATTTAAATCTCCTGTTGCAATTAAAGTACTTGGAATACTATACACGGCCCGGTAAGCGGAAAAGATATTTTAGGAGTTCTGGTAGTTTTTTGCAAAACATGCTAAAAGAGCGGTTTGAAACGATAATTTCTGATCTAGAACTTACCCAAAAAGTAAATAAGTTCAATCAGGAGAACAATCCTGAAAATTATAGAAAAAAGGGGTATATCGGAAATATATTCCACGACTTCCTAGAGCAGGAAAAATTGAATATTGAACAGACCTTACAACGAATAAGGGATTTCAAAGAACAAAATTAAAAACTATTTAGTTATTCAAAATGAAGAAAATCTACACGCTCCTATTTGTAATTTCGACTCTGATCTTAATTTCCTGTGGAGGTAAAACCAATGAAAATTCGGGTAATCAATCCGCAGCCCCTTCATTTCAGGTAATAGAAATACCCACCAAGGATGTCACTTCTTTTACTACCTATCCGGCAAGTATTGAGGGCATTGTTAATAGTGAGGTTAGGGCCAAAATCTCAGGTTATATTACGGATGTTTTGGTGGATGAGGGGGAACAGGTAAAAAAAGGAGAGACCCTTTTTAAATTGGAAACCCAATCCCTAAGTCAGGATGCCGCTGCTGCTTTGGCAAACGTCAATGCCGCTCAAGTGGAAGTGGATAAATTAAAACCTTTGGTTGAAAAGAATATTATCAGCAGTGTGCAGCTGGAAACTGCAAAGGCAAAGTTGCAACAGGCAAAGAGCACGTATAATTCCATCAATGCCAACATCAACTACGGGAGTATTAAAAGTCCAGTTGATGGTTTTGTAGGGTCCATCAGATTTAGAAGAGGAGCTTTGGTCAGTCCAAACAACGATCAGCCTCTTACTATTGTTGCGGATATCAGTAAAGTGTATGCTTATTTCTCCATGAACGAAAAGGATTATCTGAATTTTATTCAGGATACGAAAGGCAACACCATAAACGAAAAGATACAGAACTTACCCGAAGTTGAATTAATTCTCGCCAATGGAAGGGTATATGATCAAAAAGGGAAAATCGAGACCATAAATTCACAAGTGGACGCCGCTACGGGTGCTATCACCTTTAGGGCCAAATTTGACAACCCTTCAAGGATTTTGACCAATGGTAACAGCGCTAAGATCAGAATACCCAAAAAGTTTGAGAATGTTGTGGTAGTTCCCAAGGAAAGCACTTTTGACAGACAGGGCAGTGTATATGTATACCAGGTCCATTCAGATAGTATGGCCGTATCCAAAAGTATTGCTGTTATTAACGAGGTGGATAATCTCTACATGGTGGAAAGCGGTATCGAAGAAGGTGATAAAATTGTGGGTCTAGGGATTGACAAATTAAGGGGGGATACCAAAATTATTCCAAAATCCGTTGCCTTCGATAGCGTTGCAAAGCCCATTAAAATTTTATTCAGATAATAGTAGAACTTCGGATAACACATTAGAATATGCTAAAAAAGTTTATTGAACGGCCAGTACTTTCAACCGTAATTTCGATTATAATCGTCATCTTGGGATTACTGGGTCTTACGTCACTGCCCATTACCCAATATCCGGATATTGCGCCTCCTACTATTAGCGTGAGTGCCAACTATCCCGGTGCGAATGCCGAGACTATTTTGGAAAGTGTAATTATTCCCTTGGAGGAACAAATTAACGGTGTGGAAGGGATGACCTATCTTACATCCACGGCCACCAATAGCGGTACTGCCACTATTGACGTATTTTTTGACCAAGATGTAAGTCCCGATATCGCGGCGGTAAACGTTCAAAACCGGGTAGCTAGGGCCAATTCACTTCTACCACAGGCCGTTATACAGACAGGTGTTACTACACAAAAACAACAGACCAGTGCGCTGATGTTTATGTCTTTTTATAGTACCAATCCGGATTATGATGAAACCTTTGTGCAGAATTACCTTAAAATAAATGTAATTCCTGAGATTCAGAGGGTAAATGGTGTTGGTAATGTCAATGTATTTGGCTCCAAGGATTATGCCATGCGAATTTGGTTGCAGCCCGAAAAATTAGCGGCCTATGGATTAATACCTTCGGATGTGGTAGCCGTCTTGAACGAACAGAGTTTAGAAGCTGCAGCAGGCTCCCTAGGTGAAAACGACGGAGAGGCCTTTAGCTATGTAATAAAATATGGAGGAAGGTTTAAAACGCAGGAACAGTACAGTAATATTGTGGTAAAGGCTTTGGATAATGGACGTTTTCTGAGGCTTGAAGATATTGCCGAAATAGAATTAGGTGCCCAATCGTATGCGGCAAGCTCTATGACGTCAGGCTATCCGGCAGTAAATATGGGAATCTATCAAACCAAAGGATCTAATGCCAGGGAAATAATTCTTGAAATTGAAAATAGGCTAGAACTAATTAAGGAAGACCTCCCGGCTGGTATCAACATTTTTGTACCGTATAACACCAACAATTTCTTGAACGCTTCTATAAAAAAGGTGGCCAGTACCTTGGTAGAGGCCTTTTTGTTGGTATTCCTCGTCGTTTTTATTTTTCTACAGGACTTTAGGTCTACCCTCATTCCTGCCATAGCCGTTCCTGTTTCCATAATTGGAACATTTTTCTTCTTGAATCTTTTTGGTTATTCCATCAACTTGTTGACTTTGTTTGCCTTGGTATTGGCAATTGGTATTGTGGTGGATGACGCCATTGTTGTTGTGGAAGCAGTACACGCCAAATTGGATAAGGGAGCCAAGGATGCCAAGCAGGCAACAATAACGGCTATGAACGAAATATCGGGAGCGATTATATCCATCACTCTGGTCATGGCGGCCGTATTTATACCAGTAACGTTTGTTACGGGACCTACAGGGGTATTTTATGAGCAATTTGGTGTAACCTTGATTGTGGCTATCATTATTTCTGCAATTAATGCGCTTACCTTGAGCCCGGCACTTTGTGCATTGTTCTTAAAGCCGCATACGGAGAAGGATGAAGGAAAAAAGAAAAATTTTAAAGAGCGATTCTTCGATGCGTTTAATAGCGCTTTTAGGGCTACTACCCAGAAATATGGCCGTTCCGTTCATTTTCTGTACAAACATAAGTGGGTAACCGTATTTATTCTTGTCCTGGCCTTTGTTGGTATCTGGTGGTCATCAAGTATGGTCAGGACTGGTTTTGTTCCCGATGAAGATCGTGGTATCGTATTTATGAACATTGAGCTTCCCCCGGGTTCCTCCATTGACAGAACCCATGAGGTCAACGAAGAGTTGTATTCTAAAATCAAGCAGATACCAGGGGTTTTGGATGGGTCCGTTATTGAGGGGCGTAGCTTTTTGGGTGGTGCAGGCAGTAATTATGGTCTAGGTTTTGTTCGTCTTAAGGATTGGGACGAGCGGGGAGCAGATACCTTGTCTATGGAAGCCATAACGGCAAAAATGTTTGGAGCGGCGGCAACGATTCCTGAAGCCAATATAGTATTCTTTGCCCCTCCAAGTATTCCGGGTTTTGGACGTTCTTCGGGTGTAGAGGTTAATTTATTAGATCGCGCCAGTGGTTCTTTTACGGATTTGGATAAAGTGAACAAGGAATTTATTTCCAGCTTGACCCAAAGGCCGGAGATTCAATATGCACAATCCTCATTTGATACGGGATATCCACAGTATGAGCTGGAAATAAACGTGCCAAGGGCCAAGGAACTTGGGGTATCCATAAGTAGTATTTTTGCTACCCTACAGGGGTATATCGGGAGTATCTTTGCTGCGGATTTTTCCCGTTTTGGTAAACAGTACCGTGTGTATGTTCAGGCGCTTCCAGAGGATAGGGCCGATCGCGACAATCTGGACCAAATGTTCGTAAGAACTTCCGAAGGTGTCATGACCCCCATTACGGAATTTATCAGTTTGGAAAGGGTGTATGGACCACAATCCGTAACACGGTTTAATTTGTTCAACTCCACGAAAATTACGGCCGCCACGAATCCAGGATATAGCTCGGGAGATGCTATAAAGGCCGTGGAAGAAGTGGCCCAATCCTTACCAACAACGTTTTCAATTGCGTATTCTGGCCTGACACGTGAAGAAGTGAATGCTGGAGACCAGACCACGACTATTTTTCTATTGTCACTGGTGTTCGTGTATTTCCTGCTTGCGGCGCAATATGAAAGTTATCTAATACCTTTTTCTGTATTGCTTTCGTTACCCTTAGGTGTTTTTGGGGCCTATTTCACTACACAATTGGCGGGACTGCAAAATAATATATACTTCCAAATCGCCTTAATCATGTTAGTAGGTCTTCTTGCCAAGAACGCGATTTTAATTGTGGAATTTGCCCTGCAGCGAAGAAAGCATGGGTTATCAATCCTAGACGCTGCCGTGGAAGGTGCAGAATCAAGACTACGTCCAATTTTGATGACCTCCTTTGCCTTCATATTGGGATTAATGCCCTTGGCGCTCGCAGGTGGAGTAGGGGCAGAAGGAAATAGGTCTATTGGTACTGGTGCCGTAGGAGGTTTGTTCATTGGTACCGTAGTGGGTGTCTTCGTTATTCCCACCTTGTTCATTTTCTTTCAGTGGTTACAGGAAAAAGTATCCGGAGGGCCAAAATTCGAAACGGTAGAAAAATAGAATAACTAATATAGTATGCGATTGTCAAAATATATAAAAATTGGTTGTACGGTACTTTTGCCAATAATCTTGGTTTCATGCTTTTCTGCCAAAACGTATGAAAGACCAAAGGATGTGGTATCGGAGTCACAATATTTTAGAACGGATTCCCTACAGAGGGATAGTGTTTCCCTGGCAACAATTTCATGGAAGGAATTGTTTACAGACCCATATCTTCAAGGTTATATAGAAGAAGGTCTTCAAAATAATATTGACATTAGAAAGGCCATTCAACGCATTTTGATTTCTGAAGCTTATCTGAAACAGGGAAAGGCCGGCTATTTTCCTACCCTGAATCTCAACCCAAAATATACCCATACGGAGATTTCCGGGAATAGTCAGTTTGGAGGTCTTTTTAGTAGGTTGGATCAATACGAGGTAAGTGGTGGACTGTCTTGGGAGGCAGATATTTGGGGTAAAATCAGAAGTAATAAAAGGGCTTTCGAGGCGAGTTACCTACAATCAGTCGCCGCCCATAAAGCAGTAAAAAGTACCTTGGTGGGAAATATAGCTTCTCTCTATTATCAACTATTGTCTTTGGACGAGCAAATCCAGATTACGAAATTGACCATAGAAACCCGTTCCAGCGGATTGGAGACCACCAAAGCATTAAAAGAGTCGGGAAATGTTACGGAGGTCGCCGTAAAACAAACGGAGGCCCAATTGTATACGGCCCAAGCCTTGTTGATCGACTTGGAAAATTCAGTAAAGCTTTTGGAAAATTCCATGTCCTTGATTTTGGGTGATGAACCAAAGGAAATTGTAAGAAGTACCTTGGAAGAGCAAAAAATAAATACACCACTGAGTATTGGGGTACCCACCCAACTCTTGGCAAACCGGCCCGATGTTATATCCGCCGAGTATGGCCTGGTAAATGCTTTTGAACTAACCAATGTAGCCCGAAGTAATTTTTATCCATCCATTACCCTAACCGCCAATGGAGGACTTCAAAGTTTGGATTTTAATACATTGTTTGATACTAATTCCTTATTTGCATCCGTAGTAGGGGGTCTTACACAGCCATTGTTCAATGGTAGGAGAATACGAACACAATATGAAGTAAGTCAGGCCCAACAAGAACAGTCTATGTTGGATTTTAAATTTGCCTTGCTGAACGCCTCTAAGGAAGTATCCGATGCACTTTATTCCTACCATGCGGCCATGAAAAAAATTGAAGTGAAGAAAAAGGAATATGAAGCTTATACAATGGCTCGGGAATATTCCCAAGAACTATTGGATAATGGTTTGGCTAATTATCTGGAAGTATTGAACGCAAGACAAAATGCGCTGAATACAAATTTGGACCTTATCTCTACCAAAAACAATAAGTTACAAGCCGTGGTAAACTTATACCTTGCTTTGGGTGGAGGCTGGAATTAAGGATGTCTTTTTTGGTTTTTGTCCAGAATATGCGCAACAATCATTTTTGCATGGATCCTTGAATTTTCTATAAACCATTTGTGGGTTTCCATACCGCCACAGATTACCCCTGCCAAATAAAGATTTTCTACATTGGTTTCCATGGTTTCCGGGTCGTATTCCGGTAATCGCTTTTCATCTTTGGTAATATGTATACCCAGCATTTCCAAGAACTGAAAATTGGGCTTATAGCCTGTAAGGGCCAGTACAAAATCATTGGGAATCGTTTTGGTCTCTCCCTTTTCATTTGTAATTTCCAAGGTATCTTCGTGAATGGCCTTTACAGTGCTATTGTAGAAGGCGGTAATTCTGCCTTCCTCAATTCTGTTGATGATATCCGGCCGTACCCAATACTTTACGCGCTGACCGACTTCCGTACCCCTAATAATCAACGTAACTTCCGCACCCTTTCTCCAACATTCCAGGGCCGCATCGATGGCACTGTTGCTGGCGCCTACGACCGCTACTTTTTGACCGGCATAATAATGGGGATTATCGTAGTAATGGGATACTTTTGGCAAATCCTCCCCAGGTACGTTCAGTAGGTTGGGAATATCATAAAAACCCGTGGCTACGATAACGTGATTTGCTTGGTACTGTCCCTTGCTTGTCCTTACATGAAAAATATCGTTAGCCTTTTGAACTTCCAACACTTTCTCAAAAAGCTGTATATTCAGTTTGTTGGATGTCACAATCCTTCGGTAATACTCCAGGGCTTCGTCTCGCTTCGGTTTGGCCTCTTTGCTGATAAATGGGATGTCGTCTATTTCCAATCGCTCCGAAGAGGAAAAGAACTGCATGTTCGCCGGATAATTGAACAAGGAATTCACAATGGGCCCTTTTTCCAGTATAACATAGGAAAGTCCTTTCTTTTGTGCTTCCAGTCCACAGGCGATACCAATTGGCCCTCCTCCTATAATCGCAATATCCAATAATCCCATTGACTATATTTTATTGGCACCTCAAAAGGGTTAATACCCCGAGGTTTGCCTCGAAATTAAAAGTTCGTTTCCAAAGAATACCTCGTGGGCTTGCCCAGAGGTAATTTACTCAATCAGACTTCGAAATACCGTTTTGCAAAACTAGCCATTTTAGTTAGAAATAATGGCTGAAAATAAATTGAAAAAGGGACGCAATTTATTATTGTATATGATTTATATCATGCTTTAGGCCCTTTGTTTAACCGAACTTTAAATATCATTAAAAATCATAGTTATGAGTCTAAGACATAGAGTACCCGTATCCACCATTATGACAAAAAAGATTATCACCTTAAACAGTAACGATCAATTGGAAACTGCGGAACGCCTTTTTAAGGAGAACCATATTCGCCATATTCCCGTTGTGGAAGGTGATGCCATAATTGGAATGTTGAGCTTGACGGATTTGCTTCGAATCAGTTTTGCCGATGGCGCCTACGAAGAGGATTCCGATGTGGAAACCATTGTCTATAATATGTTCACCATCTCACAAGTGATGGCCAAAAACCTGAAGAGTATTTCCTCAAATACAACGATCAAAGAAGTAGCCGAAATTTTGGCAAATAGGGAATTTCACGCCCTTCCGGTCGTTGATGGCGAAAAATTGGTAGGGATTGTTACCACTACCGATTTGATAAAATACCTTTTGGAGCAGTATTAGTTTTAGGTTATGCATAGGGTGGTCAGAATCCTTGTGATCCGTTGGCCACCTTTTGCTATTTAATAATTGTAAAGCCGAAGGTTCTCTTTTCCTTAAGCTTCATCTGAAATCAAAAACCAAGACTATAATGAATGCCTCAAGTAGTACGTCTGGGGTAGTTTAAATTCCATCCGCGACCGATTTAAGCTCCGAAATGGTCTGCAACGGGTTTTCACTTTTGAAGACAAAGCTGCCGGCTACCAATACATCCGCACCGGCGTCGATCAACTTTCTAGCATTTTCCGTGGATACGCCGCCATCTATTTCAATAAGGGCCGAAGCATTTTTTCGCTGGATAAGCTCCTTTAGGGTCTTGATTTTTTCGTAGGTGTTTTCAATGAAGGACTGGCCACCAAAACCCGGGTTCACGCTCATGATCAATACCAAATCAATATCACTGATAATGTCCTCCAACAGATTGATATTGGTATGCGGATTTAAGGCAACCCCAGCTTTCATCCCCGCTGCCTTGATAGCCTGTATGGTTCTATGCAAATGGCTACAAGCTTCGTAATGAACCGTTATAATAGCAGCACCAAGTTCAGCAAAGGTGCCAATATATCTGTCCGGATCAACGATCATCAAATGTACGTCCAAGGGTTTGGTGGTATGTTTTTGAATAGCCTTGATAACGGGCATTCCGTAGGAAATGTTGGGGACAAAAACGCCGTCCATAACATCGATATGGTGCCAATCTGCAACACTGTTGTTCACCATTTCAACATCACGTTGTAAATTTCCAAAATCCGCTGCAAGTAGTGATGGGGCTATTTTTGTTTTTTGCATTTTATATCTGCTAAATGATTATGCAAAAATAGTGATTTGAGTTTTGCATAACCCATTGTGATTCGCTTTACGGTTTCATCTTGTCAAAGTAATGTATCAGATCACTTTCCGCTGCTATATATCCAAAAGAACTCCATGAAGGGCTATCCACTAAATCCAAAATTAGCTCTTTGGCTTTTTCTTTATCATTGTTATAAAAAAACCAGTTAGAAAGTCCGTAGGCCACGGCATCGTTCGATGGATTTCCAGATTTGGTTAGAAGGAGGGAATCTAGGGGGATCAAACCTTTGTACAGCTTACAAAGTTCGTAATAGCTTTGGTTTTCAATAATTTCCATTTTTTGGGTAATAGGTTCCAGTATTTCATTTGCCAATGTTTCGTTTCCAAGCCTACGCTGAATCATATATAGCCAATGCGTACTTGAAACAATATTGTCATCCAGCTCTCCTGATTTCCTGCAGTTTAGATACGCATCATATGCTTTTTCATAGTCGTGTTCCAGATAATATGCCAAACCCAAGTGATACCAAATATTTCCGTGTAGTGTGCTTACAGGAATGTTCATGGCATTGGGCATTCCATCGGGTTCGATTTCATTGTGCTTTCCTTCAATGAGTTTTGTCGCCAACTCCAAATCTGAGATTGCCTTTTCGAATTCCCGGATAGAGATGTACCGATGTCCGCGATGGCGATAAAAACGGGCGTCCTCAGGGAATTTCTCGATTCCTTTGGAGTATAAATCGATGGCATCTTCATACTTTCCAAGATAGGCGGTCCGCCTCCCGTACCAAATCAGTGCATTGGCGCTATCGGGATTGCTTTCGTATGCTTGCTTCGCCTCTTGGTATTGGGCAATCATTTTTTCGGAAGGTTCAGGTATACTGAATTCCTTGCCCAAGGGCGTTGTGAATCTATGAGGTGTTTGCAAGGCATTGGATACCGTCTCTGGAGTTTCTGTTTTTTCCTTTTTGATTTCTTGGCAACCGGAAAAAACCATCAAAAAACCCAATAGCAAAAATACCTGGCCTACTGTTATTCTGAATTTACTCATGTTCATTCCCCAATTTGAACGGCGTTTTTCCCGGCTTTTTCTAAAATGGCGTTTACCACGGGCAATTGAGAATCCATTACTTTATTCAAATTAGACAAGTGGGTTTCAAGTTCGGCAGAAAGCTCCTCAAAAACTTTATAGGCCCCGTCAGTAGGTTTTGCATCACCGGTCTCAACACTTCTACGTAAGGAGGCCAAACGGTTGTTTAACTTGATCGGAAAATTCAAGGGATCCTGTGGGGACTGGTTCCTTACTTGATATAATTCCTCTTCAATAGCCGTCAACTTATCCAAAAATGGAGCGAGTTTCCGCTTGTAAGTGGAACCCGAAAGGGACCCTTTATGCGCATTCAATTGTTCTCTAACCTTTCGTATTTTAATGACAGCTTTATTGGCGGAACTGGTCTTATTCATAATCTTATTGGCTAGTTCAAATTGTTCTTGAAGATCTGCTTTGGTTATACCCTTTAAATTAGGGTCCATTTCTATGTCGAAAGTATATATTTCTTCATAGTCGCCCGTTTTCATTTTCACCTTGTATGTCCCTAAGGGAGCTTTAGGTCCTCGTTGGGGGCGTCCGCTCCAAATGATCATTCCGTCGAAAACCGTGGCGCCAGGATACCGTAAATCCCATTTGAACGTGTTTAGGCCTTTTGCCGTCGTGGGTTTGGACGATCCACCTCGTTCCCACCAAGGTGCGTCCGGGTCTTTTTCATATTTAGGCTTACTACCCGTAAAAGTGTCAATAATCATATTATTTGCGTCCAATATTTCGAAAGTAATCGTGTCCTGTTCGGATTTGAGATAATATTGGATTGTTGCATCGGAAATGCCACGAATGGCGTTTGTTGGCTTAAAGAGAACGGCATCTTGATCCTTCATTTCAGACGTGTACTGCCGTAAAGGTTGTATATCATCCAAGATCCAAAATCCACGGCCGTGGGTTCCAAGTACAACATCATTGTCCTTAACGACCAAATCCCTTACAGGTGTGTCAGGGAGTTTTAACTGGAGACTTTGCCATAAATCCCCATCGTTGATTGAGAAATAGACACCATGTTCCGTGGCAAGGAACAAAAGGCCTTCCCGAACCGGATCTTCCCGTACCGCCCTTGCAAAATGTCCGTCGGAAATTCCGTTGATAATCTTGGTCCATGTTTTTCCATAATCATGGGTCTTGAAAACATAGGGCTGTCTATCATCGACCTGATATCGGTTTGCCGCGACATACAAGGTGCCTGGGTTGTGTACCGATTCATCTATAATACTGACCCTTGAGAATTTCGGCAGGCCTGCTGGCGTAATATCTTCCCAGTTTTTTCCGCCATCCCTTGTAATATGTATTTTACCATCGTCCGAGCCGGCCCAAATGGTATTGATATCGTGGTTTGAAGGTGCAAGGGCGAATACGGTCGCATATATTTCAGGTCCGTTCATGTCCATCGTTATAACACCTCCGGTTTTACCTAACGTGGACGGGTCGGCATAGGTAAGGTCAGGACTGATTTTTTCCCATGATTGCCCATCGTCCGTGGTTTTCCACACGTGTTGGGAACAGGTGTACATGACATTGGGGTCTTGGGGAGCGAACATAATGGGGAAGGTCCACTGCCAACGTTCCGGAAGGGCACTTGCGGGTTCTCCTGAGAAAAATCTTGGATATACCTGTATATCGCGTATCTGTCCGTTGCTGCGATCGTAGCGGGTCAAAAGGGCACCTTGGCTACCGGCATAAAAAATATCTGGATCGGTAGGATGTTGGGTTATCCATCCGCTTTCCCCGCCACCCACGGCATAATACCACCCATGGTTAGGGCCTCTTGCCTGCATGTGTTCCCAGCCATCGCTGGGCATAGCCAAGGTACTGTTGTCCTGTTGCGCACCTGCTACGTGATAGGGGACATCACTGGTGGCCATAACATGATAAAATTGTGTGGTTACGTAATCTTCTTCTGTCCAGGTCTTTCCCCCGTTGATACTTACGATTCCCCCGCCATCATTGGAAGAAATCATTCGGTTAGGGTCATTTGGGTCGATCCAGAGATCATGGTTGTCCCCGTGTGGCACTTTTATTTCGGTATCGAAGGTTTTTCCGCCATCGGTAGATTTCCAAAAATCGACATTGAGTCCGTATACCGTTTCCTTATCTACCGGGTCGGCATAAATTCTGGAATAATAGAAAGCCCTTTGTCTCAATTTACGCTCGTTGTTGGTAAGTTCCCAAGTCTTACCGCCATCATCGGAACGAAATACTCCACCTTCATTGGCCTCCACTATGGCCCAGACCCTGTTGGAGTCAACTGGTGAAACGGTGACGCCAATTTTACCCAAGGGACCTTTTGGCATACCGGGATTCTTGGAAAGGTCCGTCCAGGTTTCTCCGCCATCGACCGATTTCCACAACTTACAATCCGGTCCACCGCCCCACATTTTCCAAGCTTTTCTGTATACCTGCCAAGTACTTGCATACAGCACATCTGGATTGTTCCTGTCAATGATCAAGTCTACGGCTCCGGCCTTTGGACTTACATAAAGTACCTTGTTCCAAGTGCCCCCCCCATCCGTGCTTTTAAAAACACCTCGTTCCTCATTGTCCCCATACGGATGGCCCAGGGCGGCTACGTATACAATATCCGGATTTGTGGGATGAATACGGATCCTGGAAATGGCCTGGGTTTCCTCAAGTCCCAAATGTTTCCAGGTTTCACCGGCATCCGTAGATTTATAGACCCCATCCCCTTGGGTGATACTTCCCCGTAACTGAACTTCGCCCATGCCAATGTACACGATATCCGGGTTTGTTTCGGCCACGGCCACGGCACCTACGGAAGAACTGGTTATTTGACCATCTGTAACAGGTTTCCATTCATTGCCTCCATCCGTAGTTTTCCATAAGCCACCACCGGTGGCCCCAAAATAATATTCATTGGGTCTGGAAGGGCTTCCAGCGGCACCTAAAGACCTTCCTCCGCGTGAAGGGCCAATATTGCGCCATTCCAGTTTTTCGTAAAACGATGGATCGATGGGAAGCTCCTCCGTTTGTGAAAAACCCAGCGTAAAACATAAAATGAAAATAAAGAGCAACGGAAATTTATACTTCAGATTCATTAGTGTGTTGGTTTTCATTTTTGGTATAGTTTTAAATTATGTGAGTAGACATTGACTAAGATATTGCTTGAATTTTAAGAAAGGCCACTTAATCCTGACTTTCATTTTCATTATAGGATTCATGGTTTTCATCCCCACCCGATTGTAAATATTTGAACAGGTCCTTAATTTCTTGCGGATTGAGTCGGTTCAACAAACCTCCGGGCATTGGTGAAATGGGCGAAGGTCCGCGTTGGACTACCGTTTCTTTTTTGATAGTTACCGTGTACGTTTCGTTGTAGGGATTGGGCATTAATACAATTTCTTCCTCGTTTTCTGATTGTATCCTACCCGCCAGATTTTTGCCATCCGCCAGCTCCAACAAGGTGTGGGCATACTGATCCGATATTTCATCATTGGGACTGAGAACTGCATGGATGAGGTCATAAGTACCAAATTTCGTATGGGCTTGGGTAAGGTCCGGTCCTGCGGCCCCTCCTTCGCCCCGAATTCTGTGGCATAAAACGCACATGGCCGCTTCAAAGGCTCGCTTTCCTGCTTCAAAATCACCCCCATTCATTTCTTCGTTCCAAACAATATTCTGAATGTCTCCAGCGGTATAGATGCCTCCAGGTCCCTTGGGCTGGGGAACATCCGCTACGGCATCGGTTGGGGAATATTCGCCCGAAATTTCCTTGAAATAGGCCTTTTCTGCTTCGGGTACATGGGACATGGCTCTTTGACGTACGTTTTCCATGTATGCCTTAAAGCTCATACCTCCTTTGCTGTCAAGAACATCATAAAACCATCTAAAATACGTTTCCCGTAAATCCTTTGTCCATCCTTTATCGGCATTGCTCAAAAGCATGCCATAATAAATGGCCTCACTTGGGGGCATTTGTGCTACGACCTCCCTAATGATTTCCCCATATTGTTCGCTCCTGAGGGTGGTTTCCTCGTCCAACAGTTCGATACCATCCGAAACTGTTTTTTCTTCAGTATGTTTAAGTAGTTGTTTGACCAACCCCTCCGTAATCCCATCTGCTTCCAAATAAAGAAGGATTTGACTTAATTCCTTGTTTACGCTGTTGTTGGTATGGGGAAAGTAGCGATTTAGTTTTTTGGCTATGGCATTTACCGTAGAAGCGGCCGGCTTGCCCATTCTGATAAAGGATAGGGAATAGGCACGCAGAAGGGCCAATCGATTTTCTTCGGAAAGAGTTTCCAGGTTAAGCGGTTCCAATTTTTGATAAATCAATTGTTGGTTTTGTGGTTCGTCCGTTCTAGCTAGGGCAATACTTGCATTGATAAGCTTTGTAGCATCGGTTTCTGATGTAAATAGGTCTTTCCAAGCATTGAAATCGGCATGCTCCAGGACCATACGCGAAGCATATCGTATAAAACGATCGTCGTGGTTCAAGTTTTCCCAAGCTAAGGCCACACCTTCCCCGTTGGTGTTTTTTTGAAAGGATTCCAAAGTTTGGCGAAGTTCCCGTAATTGCTTGTTGTCCTCATTGACCGCTACATCTGTTTCGGCCATGACTTCACCCTCATAGGATAAACGATAAAGATGTGAATCCAAGTTACGCCCTCCGGTGGCAAAGTACAGGTTACCGTCAGAACCGGAAATCATATCAGTAAGGGGCAATGGAGTTCCTGAAAAGAACTGCTCCCTTTTGGCTTCATAGCTACTGCCTTTGGGAATTAAATCTATAAAATACACCGTTCCAAAACTCCAATCCATTACCAATAGCCCGTTTTTGTATTTCGTGGGGAAATTTAAGGACGCTGCAGAAAGGACAGCCGTAGGCGAGCCCTGCTCCAAGTTATGTACGGCCGGAAGATTATCCGGGTAGTAAGCAGGCCATTTCCCAGAACCTGTACGCCATCCATATTCACTTCCCGGCACCACGTGGCAAATACGCGTAGGTCTATACCAAGGCATACCAATGTCCCATTCCATATCAGAATCATAGGTAAACAATTCCCCGTCATTATTGAACGCAATATCAAAAGGGTTTCTATAGCCTGCCGAAATCAATTCCCATTCGGTACCATCAGGTTTGAATTTAGCTACCCAACCCCCTGGTGCCTTAATATCGTTGGCATGGCCCCTGGCATCCAAGTAGGTAGGTATCAAGTTGTCCTCGTTCCAGTTGTTGGGCAACCTGCTGTTGTTCTTTATAGTATCCGGAACCAAGGTGTGGTTACCGGCAATGAAGTAAATTTCATTTCCATCAGGGGATAAAACCAAACTGTGCGGCCCGTGCTCCCCGTCGCCCTGCAGTTTCAAGAGCATATTGCTGTGGTCCAAAACCCCGTCGCCATTGGTGTCTTCAATTCTGTAAATACCGCTACCAAAATTGGAATCTTCCTCCCATCTTTTATTTACGGACACATACAAGCTATTGAATGCCCAAAGTAATCCATGAGCTTGTCCAATCTCAATAGCCAACGGAATAATATCCTCTTTGGAAAGTTGCTCCCCGGTTTTAGGAGGGGTAAATGAATAAATTTTACCATATTGGTCACAGGAATAGATAATGCCATTGGGACCTTGGGCCAAAGACACCCAAGAGCCCTGATCATGGGCACTGGGATGATAGATTTCCTCCAACGAGAACCCATCTGGAATATTTAACTTGATTTCGGAATCTTGTGTCGTTGTTTCGTTTTGGGTATCGTCCTTACAAGAAATTAATATCGTGATACTAAGGGCCATCACGATATATCTGAGGAAAAAACTGTTCATGGATGAAAAAGTTGGTTTTACGAATAGGTAAAAGATACAAAACTTGTACTAAAAAATTCAATAGTTATTTTTTTAGACTGCCTGATTTACTATAGATAAATCACCTATAAGTTTGCTAGGTTGGCACCTACCCTAAAAAGGGTTCAAAATTTCCGGTAATTAGTCCAAGCTTTTTAAGTAAAGTGCTTCTACTTTTTTCCGGGCCCAAGGAGTTTTTCTAAGAAAGGTAAGGCTCGATTTTATGGACGGGTCGTTCTTGAAGCAGTTGATATTTATTTCTTTCGATAATTCTTTCCAAGTGTAAATTTGTGTAAGGTGTTCTAGGATATCGACCAATTTTACACCATGTAGCGGGTTGTTTTTTTGTTCCATGAATTCTTAATCTTTATAGGCGACCAATATGGATATGGGAGGAACATCGATGTATTCCTGTATGGTTTTGGAGCCGCTGAAATCAAACATATCCTTATATACTACCAATTTATAGGCTTCTTTCAATGGATACCGAAAAGCTTCTTTTTTGGCATTATAAATGACCAGAATCTCCTTCCAAGAATCATTATTGTAGGAATTCTCCAGAGTATATGAAATAAGGCCATCGGCTACGAATTGAAATTTTAGGTTTTCATTGACCGCCTTGGCATTGGACATGGAGAAGGCTGGATGCGACTTTCGTAAACGAATTAGATTTTGGTAATACGTAAAAACATCTTGGTGTATATTTTTCAAGTTCCAATCGATTTGATTGATACTATCCGGTAGGTTGTAGGAGTTATGTTCGCCTTGTTTGGACCTCAAAAATTCAACACCTGCATGTAAAAACGGGGTGCCCTGCGAAGTCAAAACAATGGCATTGGCCAGTTTGTGCATGGCAATCAATTCCTCTTGACCAGCGGCCGGATTCGAAATTTTTAGTTTATCAAATAAGGTGTGGTTATCGTGGCAGGAGGTGTAGGATATGGATTGCCAAGGGGCTTTTGTCCATGGGGCCTTGGAGTAATTTACACCCTCATAATCGATTTGAGGATGTTGGATGCCGCCCACAATTCCAAACTTTATGGATTCCTCCTTTTTGGTTCCACCATTTACGAAACCGGTGTCCAAATCTTCAAAGACGGAACCCTTTAAACCGTCCCGAATATCATCGCTAAAGGCCGCAATTTGCGGCAGTTTTTGCATGTGTTTTTTTAGGGACCTCTTTTCTTCAGGGAGCGGGGAGTCCTTGGCAGTCCAGCCTTCGCCATATAAGAGGATGTCTGGATTTACTTTTTTTAGGGCCGATGCGATTTCGTTCATGGTCTCAATATCATGGATGCCCATTAAGTCGAACCGAAATCCATCGATATGGTATTCCTTTGTCCAATATAAAAGGGACTCCAACATGAATTTTCGCATCATGGTTCGTTCCGATGCCGTTTCATTCCCACAGGCGGCCGCATCTGAATAGCTGCCATCTTTGTTATGACGGTAATAATAGCCGGGTACTTCCTGATTGAACAGCGATTCTTCCGTCTTGCCCGTGTGGTTGTAAGCAACATCTAGAATCACCCCGATACCGTTTTCATGAAAGGATTTCACCATTTGTTTGAATTCCTTGATTCGCACCGATGCGTCATAAGGGTCGGTCGAATAAGAACCTTCCGGTACATTGTAATTTTTGGGATCGTAGCCCCAATTAAATTGAGGTGTATCCAGTTTTGTTTCGTCAATGGAATAGTGGTCAAAGGAAGGCAATAAATGTACGTGGGTAATGCCAAGTTCCTGTAGATGATCAATACCTGTTTTTATATTCCCCGGCCCCTTGGTGCCCTGTTCCACCAACCCGAGAAATTTTCCTTTTTGTTCCGCTCCCGATTGTGGATGTAGGGTCATGTCCCGTACATGCAGCTCGTAGATTATCGCTTTATTGGGTGCTTCAAGTTTGGGCCCTTTGTCCATTTCCCAGCCTTGAGGGTTGGTAGTTGCCAAATCTAGTACCATGGCCCTGTTACCGTTGACTCCAACCGCTTGGGCATAAATACCTGGGGTTTCGAACAACCATCCCGAATCTGTTTTAACCTGAAAGGTATAATACGTGCCGTTCAGGTTTCCTGTTAGTTTTTTTATCCAAACGCCATTCTCTGAACTTTCCATCAAGTGGCTCTCCTTTATTTGGGAGTCGTTGCCGTTTTCGTAGAGATTGACTTTTACCCCCTTTGCTGTCGGCGCCCATAAAGTAAATTCCGTAGCTTCCTTGGTATACTGTGTCCAAAGGTTTGCATTTTGGGCGGTAGGGTAGGCGTGGTAGTGGGATTTATCAAAACCCTTGCGGCAAGAAGTGGTCAATAACATCAAAATGGTAGGGATAAAAACGTATTTCATTAAGAGAATTCTTTTTAACAAGATAGAAAATATATAGTAGGGTTACACTATTAAGGAAAGTGTCTAAAATGAAAAAACTCCGGTAATCAGCCGGAGTTTATTCATCAATCAAAAAACGAACAGTCATGATAAACTGTTTGTAACCTTAAAATTACAACTTATATGCCAAATTTGCAATTTAACATAAGTTTCACGTGTAATTTTTACGTTTAACCTAGATAGGTCTTTAAAATCTTACTTCTAGAGGTGTGTTTTAACCTACGAATGGCTTTTTCCTTGATTTGTCGTACCCTTTCCCTAGTAAGGTCAAAAGTTTCACCAATTTCCTCCAAGGTCATGGAGTGTTGCCCTGCAAGGCCAAAATAAAGTCTGATAACATCGGCTTCCCTTGGAGTCAAGGTTTCCAATGCGCGTTCAATTTCTGTACGAAGCGACTCATGTAGCAATTCCTTGTCCGGATTTGGGGACTCACCACTACGTAAAACATCGTACAGGTTGGAATCCTCTCCATCAATTAAAGGGGCGTCCATGGATACGTGACGACCAGAGTTCTTCAGGGATTGTTTTACGTCCTCAACGGTCATATCCAATTCCTTGGCAATTTCTTCTGCAGAGGGAACCCGTTCATGCGCTTGCTCCAAGAAGGCAAACGTCTTGTTAATTTTGTTAATAGAACCAATTTTATTCAAAGGCAAACGAACGATACGAGACTGTTCCGCCAATGCCTGTAATATAGATTGACGGATCCACCATACGGCGTAGGAGATAAACTTAAATCCCCGCGTTTCGTCAAAACGCTGTGCAGCTTTGATCAGACCAAGGTTTCCCTCGTTGATCAAATCCGGTAAAGTAAGCCCTTGGTTTTGGTATTGCTTCGCAACCGATACCACGAATCTGAGGTTGGCCTTTGTTAGTTTTTCAAGAGCGATCTGGTCGCCTGCCTTGATGCGTTGTGCCAACTCTACTTCTTCATCAGCGGTAATCAAGTCCACTTTTCCAATTTCTTGCAAGTACTTGTCCAAGGATGCGGTCTCCCTATTGGTGACCTGTTTTGTAATCTTAAGCTGTCTCATTAAAGTAAATTAAGTTCAATTTGCATAGACTGCATATACTTATACGTAGATTTTTCCAGAATGTTACAATTGGGTATAAAAAACTTCAAATAATCGATTAAGTGAATAAAAAAGCCCCAACCATTGGTCGGGGCTCTAAATTTTAAGGATTTTTAATCCCTTCTTGGTTTTCTATCGCGATCGCGGTTTCTGTCGTTTCCACGACGGTCGTCCCTACGATTGTTATCGCGCGGAGGCCTTTCCTTAAAACCTTCAGGTTTTGGCAAAAGAGCCTTACGGGAAACCTTATCCTTTTTAGTTCTTGGATCAATACCGAAGTATTTCACATCAAACACATCGCCCATGTTTACCACATCAGATACATTTTCAGTACGCTCCCATGCCAATTCAGAAACGTGCAACAATACTTCGTTGCCCGGTGCTTCGGTATATTCCACTACGGCACCAAAATCTAACATTTTGATAACCTTTACTTCGTAAACGCTCCCAACTTCCGGCTTGAACATCAAAGAATCGATTTTTGCAATTACTGCGTCGATTCCCGCCTGGTCCGTACCCAGAATTTCCACGATACCTTCTTCGGTAACCGGATCTTCGTTGATAACGATCGTCGTTTTGGTCTCTTTTTGAAGCTCTTGGATTACTTTTCCTCCAGGTCCGATCAAGGCACCTATGTACTCGTTCGGGATGATTCGTGTAACCATTTTAGGTGCATGCGGTTTCACATCCGCTCTTGGTGCCTCAATAGTTTCCACCAATTTTTCCAATATATGTAAACGTCCGTCACGGGCTTGTTTCAAGGCCTTGACCAAGATTTCATAAGAAAGTCCCTTTACTTTGATATCCATCTGACAAGCAGTGATACCATCGGCCGTACCGGTTACTTTAAAGTCCATATCCCCTAGGTGATCCTCATCTCCCAAAATATCGGAAAGCACGGCATATTTACCTGATTCCATATCGGTAATCAATCCCATGGCAATACCTGAAACGGGTTTTTTCAATTGGACACCGGCATCCATTAGTGCCATAGTTCCCGAACAAACTGTTGCCATGGATGAAGAACCGTTGGACTCCAACACTTCGGATACTACCCTTACTGTATATGGACAATCCTCAGGAACCATGCCTTTTAGGGCTCTTTGTGCCAAGTTGCCATGACCGACTTCCCTTCTGGAAGTGCCACGGATCGGTCTAGCCTCTCCCGTTGAAAAAGGAGGGAAATTATAATGTAGGTAAAAACGCTCCTCTCCTTCAAAAGATGGCATGTCTATTTGATTGGAATCCCTAGAAGTACCCAAGGTGACCGTAGCCAATGCCTGTGTCTCTCCCCTGGTGAATATAGCAGAACCATGTGTGGATGGTAAATAATCCACTTCGCACCAAATAGGCCGTATGTCCGTAGTTTTACGACCGTCCAATCGCAGACCTTCGTTCAAAGTAAGGTCTCTTACTGCTGCTTTTTCGGCCTTATAGAAATATTTGGAGATCAATCCACCAAATTCTTCCTGCTCCTCTTCGCTGAAAGAGGCTTTCACCTCCTCTTTGATTGCCTCAAAAGCTGCGCTTCTTTCATGTTTAGCAGAACCGGCTTTCGCTATTTCATACACCTTACTGTAAGTAAGATCGTGTACTTTTTTCGCCAACGATTCATCCTCTGCTTCCGGTTCGTACTCACGGGTTTCTTTTTTTCCGAATGCCTCTGCCAACCGAACCTGGGCCGCACACTGTACCTTTATGGCCTCGTGGGCAAATTTAATGGCCTCGGTCATTTCCTCTTCGGAAATTTCATCCATTTCCCCTTCCACCATCATTACAGAATCGGCAGATGCGCCAATGATCATATCGATATCGGATTCCGCCAATTGAGCTAACGTAGGGTTGATTACGAATTCACCGTTGACCCTTCCTACACGTACTTCTGAAATTGGGCATTCAAAAGGGAAATCAGATAACTGAATAGCAGCAGAAGCTGCCAAACCGGCCATAGCATCCGGCATTACGTTTTCGTCATGGGACATTAACTGAATCATTACTTGAGTTTCGGAATGATAGTCCTTTGGAAACAAGGGTCTCAAAACCCTATCCACCAAACGCATGGTCAAAACTTCTCCATCGCTGGGACGCGCCTCTCTCTTGAAAAATCCGCCAGGGTAACGCCCCGCGGCGGCAAATTTTTCACGGTAATCCACCGTTAGTGGCAAGAAATCCACATCGCTTGCCTTGTAGTTGGAAACAACTGTACATAACAGCATACATTTTCCAGATTGAACAACAACAGAACCATGTGCCTGTTTTGCCAATTTTCCGGTTTCGATAGAAATCTCCCTACCGTCCCCAAGGTCAATGACCTCTCTAAATACTTTTGGAATCATAAAATGTGATTAAAACCCGAATCATTTCAGGTTCGTTAAACAATGGTCTCTCCGACGTTTTGTATGGTCGGGTGTTGTTGTGTTGTTGTGTGGACCAATGAAAAACTGTGTGTAGCTTTTTGTGTTTGTCTATTTTTTTGGCTCCTTAGACATGGAGTATATTTTAAAAAAAGGGGATGGTCAACCATCCCCTTTTGTGTTTATTTTCTAATACCAAGTTCTTTGATAAGCTCCCTGTACTTGACGATATCCTTATTTTTAAGATAGTCCAACAAGCTTCTACGCTTACCTACCAATTTTACCAAAGACCGCTCGGTGTTATAATCTTTGTGGTTGTTTTTTAAATGTCCGGTCAAGTGATTGATCCGGTGTGTGAACAAAGCGATTTGTCCCTCGGTAGAACCTGTGTTCTCCGCTTTCCCGCCATGCTTTTTAAAGATGTCGGCCTTAATTTCCTTGGTTAAATACATTCCAATATTGTTTTAAATGATTTTTATGTATCCGATTTTTTGTAAATCAGGGTGCAAAGATAGGTCTTTTTTCAATACCCGACGAACATTTTTACAATGCTCAGGCTTTTGCCTTTCGGATGGGTTGATTTTGGATGAGGTCTATGTATAGATTGATGTTCTTCTTCAAGTCCTTTCGGTGTGAGATAAAATCCAAAAACCCGTGTTCCAAAACAAATTCGGCGGACTGGAAACCTTCCGGCAATTCTTTACCTGTGGTATCTTTTACTACCCTTGGTCCCGCGAAGCCGATCAAGGCCCCGGGCTCCGATATATTGATATCGCCCAACATGGCATAGGAAGCCGTGGTGCCACCCGTAGTTGGGTCCGTACAAAGCGAAATATAGGGTAGGCCAGCGTCTGCCAATTGCGCAAGTTTGGCCGAGGTTTTGGCCAACTGCATCAAGGAAAGGGCAGCTTCCATCATTCGCGCGCCCCCAGATTTTGAAATCATGACAAAGGGAACCTTTTTCTTAATGGCATAATCAATTCCCCTCGCGATTTTTTCACCTACGACGCTACCCATGGATCCCCCAATAAACGCAAAGTCCATACAGCAGATTACGATATCCTTTCCTAAGGATTTACCGAACCCGGTACGAACTGCATCGGTAAGACCTGTTTTCTTTTGGGCGGCCTTTAACCTGTCAACGTATTTTTTAGTGTCCTCAAATTTTAAAGGGTCCTTGGAAGAAAGTTTGGCATCCAATTCGGTGAATTTGTTGTCATCGAACAAAATCTGGAAATATTCCTTGCTGCCAATACGTACATGGTAATCATCTTCCGGACTTACGTAAAAGTTTTTGGCAAGATCCTCAGATTCTACGATCTTACCGGTAGGAGATTTATACCAAAGTCCTTTAGGGGTGTCCTTTTTTTCCTCTGTGGAAGTCTGGATTCCTTTTTCCTTTCTTTTAAACCAAGCCGTCATGTCTTCCATTTAAAAAGTTATCGACTAAAATTATAGCGTATTCACGTTATTGAGATCCTCAAAGGCTTTCTTTAAGCGCTCTACAAAGGAGGTCTCGCCATTTCTCAACCAAACTCTTGGGTCATAAAACTTTTTATTGGGCTCATCGGCTCCTTTTGGGTTCCCTATTTGGGATTGTAGATAATCCTTGTTGTCCTGGACATAATCTCGTACACCCGCCAAGAAGGCATATTGCAAATCTGTATCGATATTCATTTTTATCACCCCATAGCTGATGCCTTCCCTGATTTCCTCAACGGAAGAACCGGATCCACCGTGGAATACAAAATCGATATGGTTGTGCCCAACGCCGTATTTTTCCGAAATAAATTCTTGGGAATTTTTAAGGATTTTTGGGGTAAGCTTTACGTTTCCTGGTTTGTATACACCGTGTACGTTCCCAAAGGCCGCTGCGATGGTAAATCGATGGCTTACTTTGGAGAGCTCCTCATAAGCGTATGCTACTTCTTCCGGTTGGGTATACAGTTTAGAATCGTCCACATCAGAATTATCCACACCATCTTCCTCTCCACCGGTAATTCCCAATTCTATCTCCAAGGTCATTTCCATCTTGCTCATGCGCTCCAAGTACTGCTTGCAGATTTCGATGTTTTCCTCCAAAGGCTCTTCTGATAAGTCTATCATATGCGAACTGAACAGGGATTTTCCAGTTTCGGCATAATGTTTTTCACTGGCGTCCAAAAGTCCATCGATCCATGGCAATAGTTTTTTTGCACAATGGTCCGTATGCAGGATTACCGTGGCTCCATACGCTTCAGCCAATTGATGTACATGTTTGGCACCGGCAACCGCTCCTAATATGGCCGCCTTCTGCCCCTCATTGGAAAGTCCTTTTCCTGCGTTGAACTGGGCACCACCATTTGAAAATTGGATGATGACCGGTGCGTTCAAGCTCGAGGCGGTTTCAAGTACTCCATTTATGGTGTTGGAACCTATTACGTTTACGGCAGGTAATGCAAATGCCTTTTCTTTTGCATATTTGAAAATTTCCTGAACCTGGTCTCCGGTAGCTACGCCCGGCTTAATATTGTGAGCCATAATCTTTGTGGGTCTAATTAGTTTCTAAAAATGTGCAACAAAAGTAATAAAACAAATATACTTAGAAGGGATAGTTTATGCCAATTTGCAAAACTGAATTGGCAAAATTATAATCGCGAAACCATCTTTTTGAAGGAATTTCAGCGGGATTATAGGTCTTGAATCCAAGGTCTAACCGGAATAAAAAGTAGGTGAAATCATAGCGTAGCCCAAAACCCGAGCCCAAGGCAATATCCCGTAAGGATTCCAGTCCGTTAAAGGTGGCATCCTCGTTCTCCACATCGTCAAAAACATTCCAGATATTTCCTGCATCCGCAAATAAGGCGCCGTTTAAATCGCCAAACAGTGGAAACCGATACTCCAGGTTTAAGGCCAATTTTAAATTAGCTTCATTAAAGTCGTTTAGGGCGGAGGTGCGTCCAGGCCCTAGGGAATACGGGAACCAGGCCCGGTTGTCGTTCGAGCCTCCGGCAAAATAACTACGTACAAAGGGTATGTTATCTGAATTTCCATAAGGGATGGCGATACCAAAAAAGGTTCTGGCCGCCAGTACATTAGAACGGGACAGGTCCCAATATTTCACATAGTCGAACTCGGTCTTTATATACTGTGAAAAGGGTACGTTAAAAACCAAAAGCTGTCCATCATCATTTTCATTAAAAGGGATAAAATTGGAAAAACCGGAGAGTAAGTTCCCGGCACTTTCAACCTTGAACCGGAACTGATAAAAATTGTTATCCAAAATACCATTTCGGTTATTCTTATTGAACGTGTAGTTGGTAGTGAAAATTAGGTTGTTCTCCGTTAAACGTTGTTCTCGCTCGGCGATACTTCTCACATCGCCAATCTGTTCTTGATTGAGATCGTTTATTTCACCTGAAATTACGTCCCTTATAAAGCTAGAAGTACCAATGGTATCATTAGTGCTCGTGGTTACGGTGGTGAGGTTATCGTTCTCATCAAAATAATCTGGATTCACCACATTGGAATTGGCTGCTATTGCATTTAGTTGATTGTAGGTTGTTCTATACACATCATAAAAACGATTCCTGTTCACGTTTCTAACGAATTGGATATTTAATAGTTCGATAGCGTGTTTTTTAAAATCATTGGGGGACCAATTATAACCTAGTATTGCATTGAGGGTCTGTTTGTCCAAACCAATATTTTTTTGAAAACTGGTACCCGCCGAAATTCTTGTTTTTGGCAGGGAATAGTCAGGTATTAGGTTGGTCCTGTTTACAAACGGAAACCATATTCTTGGAAAGTCAAGTGAGATGTCCCCACCGATTTCGGAGAAAAAATCATCGGGGAAAATATCGGTACTTAAAAGGCCAAAGGTGCCATCGGCCGAAATGCTTAAATTTTCAGCGCCTTTAAAAATATTTCGTATCAATAAAGAGGCACCCATACCCACACCGATGCGACGTAAATTCGACCGACTTACCTCAAAATTTGTACCCAAGGAATACTTTGATTTTGGTGCGAGATAGATATTGGTGTTGACCAAATTTTGGATACTGTCCTCCTCAAAAATAATATTGGGATATTTAAAAATGTTAAGACTGTTCAGCTGTCTGGATGTTCTGATCTTGTCCAGGTCTCTATAGATACTGTCTTTTTCAAAGAAAATGGCATCGGCCAGGGTCTTTGGCTTGATTTTGAATTTTCCGGAGTAGTAAATATTAAGGTCCTCGTATCGTACGGAATCCAAGGGGGCACTCTCCGTCGTCGATAAAAAATTCGTAAAGACATTTACTTTGTTGATTTTCTCTACCCTATATTCCGATGTGGTGACTTGATTTTCGCCCCGTCTCCTTAAATCGCCAATATTAAGATTGATATTCATCTTTTGATCGTTCGATGCCCTTACGGTATCCCTTTCAATATCAAATGTGATGGAACTTTCCTGAAAATTTCTAATGCCACTGTTCCTGAAAATCCCCGTCAATCGTTCCCGCTCCAGGGTAAAATTGTTCAGGTCAAATTGTTCTCCTTTCTTCACCAGGGACGCATCGGCATGTAAAAAATAAATTGAATCGATCGCTTTTGAGGAAATATCATTGGAAAGGGAATCTATGTAGTAAGGCTTACCCAAATTGATCCTGTAATCTACCGCCACCTTTCTTTTTCCGTTCGTGGAATCAATGAGGTAGGTGGTACTGTTGTTAAAATACCCTTTGCTGTTGTAGAAGGCACTCAGCCGTTCCAAACTTCGTCTGGTTTGGGTGGTGTCCAAAATTACCGGGGCCTCGCCCACATCCTTGAGCCATACACTTAGACCTTTTACCAGAAAAGACTCGCCCAAACGGTCCACTTGTTTTCTGGAGAGCAGTTTCTCGAGACGCTTCTGCCTATTCGGTTTTTTGTTGAGCCAAGCCTGATAAAGGGAATCCGGATTTTCCTTTGCCAGGTTATAGAGGTTCAGTCGCAAGGGATATCCTAAAATAGCGGTATTGGTCTTCTGATAAATGAGACTTTGAACGTCCTCGTTCGTTACCTTCACAGAATCCACCAAGATGGTGTTTTTCACGATCAGATACTCTTCTTCCTCAACCTTTTTGAGCGAATTACAGGATGTGGAACCTATTGCCAGTAGCAAGATTAAGCTTATTTTAGCTATGTGGTATTTATAGCATGCTACCGTCTTCATAGAAATCAAAAATACATCATTTGAATGGTTGTGAAAAGTGAATTGAAACTTATAAAAAACCTACAGCAAAAAAAATACCGAAATGAAAATGGCCTTTTTGTGATGGAAGGTAAAAAGGCGGTGGAGGAACTTTTGGAGTCTGGATTTAAGGCCTATAAAATCTTTACGACTGGACAAGAATTGCAAGGTTCAAAAGCTTTTGAAGTAGAACCGATTTCCATGAAGGAGCTAAAGCAGATTAGCAGTTTAAAAAATCCTAACGGTGTTATGGGGGTTTTCCATAAGAAAATAACTACCGATTTAAAGGTGGATGGGTGGACGGTCGTTTTGGACGGAGTGCAAGACCCAGGTAATTTGGGTACTATCATCAGGTTGTGCGATTGGTTTGGGATCGAGAACCTCATCTGTTCCAAAGAGACCGTGGATTGCTATAATCCAAAGGTATTGCAGGCCACCATGGGCTCCATTGCCCGTGTCAATATTTTCTATAAGGATTTGACAAACTTTCTAAACGCTACCAAAGTACCTGTTTACGGCGCTTTCATGGAAGGAGAAAATATCCATAAAACAAAATTGCCGGAAAATGGCATCCTGATTCTTGGAAATGAAGGAAACGGTATTTCAGATACCGTTCGAAAGTTGTGCGATTATGAAGTTAGTATTCCGCAATTCGGGAAAAAAACCACCGAAAGTTTGAACGTGGCCACTGCCACGGCCATATTTTTGAATGAAATTAAACGCAAGTAGCAAGCTTATCCACCTCTATTCAAAAGTGAAATTGATAAAGATGCCTCGGGATTTCATGGAGGCGATATTCCCTGTCCAGGGGCTGTTGGGATCGTTGTCCCTTATCAATTCATCGGTAAGTGCAAATACCCCTCTTATGGACGGGCTGAATTTAAAATACTCCAGATAGAAATCGATACCAAAGCCCAACTCATAATTATAGACCCATTTGGTCATTCTATAGGTACGGGAAAGGTTATCGTCCAAGCTAGCTTCGTTACTACCCAAATTTAGGGACGCTGAACCACCACCTATTAAAAACGGTTTCCAGTTACCTAGTCTTCGGGTGCTTACTTTTAAAAGTAACGGAAAGTTTATGTAGGTCGATTTTACCTCTCTTAGTGCATCCCTTTCTTCTTCCAATAATGGGGAGGGAAAACCTAAAAGTCTTGAAGTATAGTGAAGGCCCGGTTCCAACCGTACGTCCAGAAATTCGTTAATACGCATTTCCCCAATTAATCCTACGTTGAATCCCAATGACTTGGCAACTTGTACGTTGGTAAGATCCTTGCCGTTGGCATCGAACCCCAAATCGTCCTCGTATTCAAACTTAAAGTCATACTGGTTCAAACCTAAAAAATATCCCCAGTTCAGGAATTTTTTATCTTCGTTCTCCTTATTTAGAACGGGGTTTTCGTTGAACTGGCCATAAAGGTTCGGGGTCAATATAAGGATACCCAAACATGTGAAAAACCATTTTTTCATTTACTCAAATGTCAATCGTTGTAATACCCTTATTTTTTGGCGATGTATATTGACGATACGCCAAAAGTTTGAGGTTTGTTCGCTACATCTATAAACCCGATTTCCCGTAAAATATTGTTGAAGTTTTCTCCATGGGGAAAGGCAGCGGCAGATTCGCTTAGGTAGCCATACGCAGAATTGTCTTTAGAGAACAGTTTTCCAATCAAAGGGAGGATGTATTTTGTGTAAATGGTATAACCTTGTTTGAAGGGTGTTTTGGTTGGTACCGATGTTTCAAGAATCACCAAGGTGCCACCTGGCCTTAAAACACGGAGGATTTCGGCCAGACCCTTTTCAAGGTTTTCGAAATTACGGACCCCAAAAGAAACGGTTACGGCATCAAAGGAGTTGGTTTCGAAGCTTAGGTTTTCACTGTCGCCCACCACCATTTCAATAATGGGGGATAGGTTTTTTTCATTGATTTTTTTTTCCCCAACCGCAAGCATGCCTGGGGAAATATCCAAACCCACAATTTTTTTTGCCCCCGTTTTTACCATGGCTATCGCAAGATCCCCGGTTCCTGTTGCAATATCCAAAATGGTATTGGGAGCTTCCTCCTTTAGAATAGCCACTACCTTTTTTCGCCATTTTACATCTATACCAAAGGAAATTACGCGGTTTAGGCCATCATAATCCGTAGAAATGGTATCGAACATCTTAGTGACCTGTTCTTTTTTCCCTAAGTTGGAGTCCTTATATGGGGTAACCTTTTTGGCCATTTGCAAATTTTTGGGCAAAGATACAATATAGCAAGAGGTTCTTTCAAATTTTACGGAATTCATTGGTAGCGTCGAAGCGCATGGAAATCCAATACCGTTTCAAGACCGAGATTCTTTTTCTTTAAATGCCATTAGGACTAACAATAAGGTTGGTTTAGGTATCGATTAAATCCTTCTTAAAAGCTTGAAAATAAATTGAAACCTCATAAAATTATGTAATTTTGTACCCATTAATTCACTTACTTGTAGAACATAGCTATTGACCCAATGAGGGTTAGGACCTGGAGGTGAAGACACGTTTCCAGGGAAGCTAGCTTAAGATTTTAAATGAAAATAATAATTGCTGGAGCTGGTGAGGTTGGATTTCATTTGGCGAAATTACTCTCCTACGAATCCCAGAATATTACTTTAATTGATACCGATAAGGAGAGTCTGGCATATGCGGACAACCATTTGGACATTAGGGTGCTCAGGGGCGATGCCACTTCCATTTCCATTTTAAAGGATGCATCGGTACAGGATTCCGAGCTCGTTATTGGTGTAACATCTTCGGAGACCACGAATTTGACCTTGTGTATGTTGGCCAAACAATTGGGCTGTAAAAGAACCATAGCCAGAATTTCCAATACGGAGTTCGTTGATAACAAGGAATTGTTGAAATTTTCCCAATTGGGCATTGATGAGCTTATTTCTCCGGAAGAGCTCGCCGCTACAGAGATTCAGTTATTGTTGAACAAATCGGCATTTAACGACACCTACGAATTTGAAGACGGGGAGTTGATAATGGTGGGGGTATCCCTGCCCAAGTCGGCACCTTTTGTTGGTAAAATGGTCAAGGAGGCTGCCAAGGTATTTCCGGAATTACACTTCATGCCAATCGCCCTACAAAGACTGGGGACACAATATACGGTGATACCACGTGGTGACACCTATTTCAAGGAAGGTGATCAGGTCTACTTTATAACGGTTAAGGAAGGGGTGGACGAGCTCTATAAGCTCACTGGCAAGAAAAAGGAGGAAATTAAAAACGTTATGATTCTTGGTGGGAGTAAGGTTGGGTTCAAAACAGCCCGGGATCTATGCTCCAAACGTTTTAATGTTAAATTGATAGAAAAAAACAAGGAAAAGGCCTTTGATTTGGCCGATGACCTTCCCAATGCCTTGGTCATCAATGGAGATGGAAGAAATGTGGAATTGTTGGACGAGGAGAGTCTGGAGTCCATGGATGCCTTCATCGCGGTAACTGGAAATTCAGAAACCAATATCATGTCCTGTTTGGTGGCTAAATCCAAGCATATCAAGAAAACCATCGCCTTGGTGGAGAATATGGATTATTTTCAGCTGTCCCATTCCATTGGTATCGATACCTTGATCAACAAAAAACTCTTGGCTGCCAACAATATTTTCCGTCATATACGAAAGGGCGAAGTCGTGGCCTTGATGCGCTTGAACAATCTGAATGCGGAAATTTTGGAGTTTATCGTAAAAAAGGATTCCAAGGTTACCGGTTCCACCATCCGGGAATTGAACTTTCCCAAAGATGCCACGATTGGTGGTGTGGTAAGGGACGGTGAAGGAATCATTGCCTTGGGTGGCTTTACGATCCAAGCTGGGGACAGGGTGGTCGTTTGTTGCCATCCGGAGCAAATCCCTAAAATAGAACGAATGTTCCTCTAGCATGCGCTTGAATTCAAGAATTATTTTTCATCTGATGGGGCTATTGCTTCTTTGCAATGGCGGATTTATGCTTTTGGCCGCTTTGGTAAGTGGCATCTACGATGACGGGGCGACCCTTAGTATTACCTTGGCTTCCGTGGCAACCATGTTTGTAGGGGTTTTTGCCATGTATTACACGAGGGGACACCGTAAAGAGGTAAAGCAAAAAGAAGGCTATATCATAGTTACTTTTGGATGGTTGGTCATGTCCATTTCAGGAACGCTTCCCTATATTTTTTCCGGTGCGGTGCCAGATATTACCAATGCCTTTTTTGAAACGGTTTCGGGCTATACGACTACCGGGGCCTCTATTATGGACGATATTGAATCCATGCCAGAAGGAATCCTTTTTTGGCGAAGCCTTACGCATTGGATCGGCGGTATGGGTATCATTGTATTGGCCATAGCTATTTTGCCTCTTTTGGGTATTGGAGGCATGCAGCTATTTTCGGCCGAAGCACCCGGACCTAGTGCCGATAAATTACATCCAAGAATTACTGATACCGCAAAAAGGTTGTGGTTGATCTACTTGGGATATACCATAGCGGAAACTATACTTTTGAAGTTTGCCGGAATGTCCTTCTTTGATGCTATCAACCATGCCTTGGCAACGCTTTCCACAGGAGGTTTCTCTACCAAGAACGCCAGTATTGCGTATTGGAACGATCAGCCATTGATACAGTATATCATTATCCTTTTCATGTTTTTGGCCGGAAGCAATTTTGTAATGAGCTACTTTGCCTTTAAGGGCAAGGTACAGCGAATTTTAAGGGATGAGGAATGGAAATATTATTCGCTCGCTATTTTGATATTTACCGTAGTAGTAGCAGGGGTCATTTATTTTCAGGCCAATATTACCCAGGATACCCCAGGTTATCCCATGGTACTTGGAAAGGCCGAAAGTTCCATAAGGCATGCCCTGTTCCAGGTTATTTCCGTTATAACAACTACCGGATTCGTTAGTGCCGACTTTACCCAGTGGACCCCATTTTTGACAATATTCTTTTTCGGTTTGTTCTTTATGGGAGGATCTGCAGGTTCTACATCCGGGGGTATCAAAATCATGCGACATCTTTTGATCATAAAGAATGGACTATTGGAATTCAAAAGGACCTTGCACAGCAATGCCATCATCCCTGTACGGTACAACAACAAAACGGTAAAGGAAAAGATTGTCTACAATATCATTGGCTTTTTTGTGCTGTATATGCTGTTGTTCATTATTGGGGCCTTGGTATTGGGGATGCTCGGTCTTGATTTTGAATCGGCCATTGGTGGGTCGGCTTCATCCTTGGGCAATGTGGGTCCTGCCTTGGGCAGTTTAAATCCCGTTAGCAATTTTAATAGCCTGCCTGCTTTGGCTAAATGGTGGTGCGGGTTTTTAATGTTGGCCGGTAGGTTGGAACTTTTTACCGTTTTGATATTATTGAATCCTTATTTTTGGAAAAGGACTTAAACTATTGATCAACTCTTTTGAAAACAAAAATCCCGCATTATGAAAATGCGGGATTTTTGTAAATATCCTTTTCGTTAGATTTATAAAAGTGCTTTTTTAATTCTTGCTATCGCTTCCTCTATTTCCTTGACCGATGCCGCATACGAAATCCTGATGCAGTTTCCATTGCCAAAAGCGTCACCTGTGACCGTGGCCACATTTGCATGCTCCAATAAGTACATGGCAAAATCCGAAGCATTATTGATTTTTGTACCGTTCAAGGTTTTCCCAAAATAGGCGGTTACATCTGGGTATACATAAAATGCCCCTTCCGGTTCATTGCATTTAAATCCTGGGATATCGTTCAGCAAATCCAGAATCAGCTTTCTGCGTTTTTTGAATTCATCCACCATATACTGAATTCGGTCGGGAGATTCTTCCAAGGCGGTTATTACGGCCCTCTGCGCAATACAGTTGGCACCACTGGTCACCTGACCTTGTAATTTATTACACGCCCGGGCAATATAGCTAGGAGCTCCAATGTATCCAATTCTCCATCCTGTCATGGCGAAGGCTTTCGCTACCCCGTTTACCGTAACGGTACGGTCATACATGTCCTCGAATTCTGCCATGGAGGCGTGTTTGGTAACACCGTAGTTTATGTGTTCGTAAATTTCATCGCTGACCACAATAATCTGTGGATATTTTTGAAGTACATCGGCCAATGCCCTCAACTCCTCCTTACTATAGATAGAACCACTAGGGTTGCAAGGAGAACTGTACCAGAGCATTTTGGTTTTTGGCGTAATGGCGGCTTCCAATTCCTCTGGGGTCATTTTAAAATCGTTCTCCAATGAAGTTGGCACTTCCACTGGAACACCATCGGATAACTGAACAATATCCGCATAGCTGACCCAGTAGGGGCAGGGTAGAATTACTTCATCGCCCTTGTTGATCATCGCTTGCGCAACATTGTACAAGGATTGTTTGGCTCCTGTAGAAACCACGATTTGGGAGGGTTCGTACGTAAGATTATTGTCCCTTTTAAATTTTGTGATGATGGCCTTCTTTAGCTCCACGTATCCATCCACCGGGGTGTACGCATTGTAATCGTCGTTGATTGCCTGTATAGCGGCATCTTTGATGTATTCCGGGGTATTAAAGTCAGGTTCCCCTAAACTCAACCCGATAATATCTTTTCCAGCCGCCCTAAGTTCACGGGCTTTCGCGGCCATTTCAAGTGTAGCGGAAGGAGTAAGGCTATTTATCCTGTCCGAAAGTTGATTGTTCATATCAATAAAATTACTAGTACTGTAAAGTAGGCTGCTTGCCTAATTCCCTTAAATGTTTGAAGTGCGAAATTATAGCTTTTCTAGTAGTTTCATATTCGTGATATGGTAAATTAAATTCCCTTGCAGTCTGTTTCACAATTTTTGAAATTTTTGTGTAATGGATGTGACTGATATTCGGGAAAATATGATGTTCCACTTGATGGTTCAAACCACCGGTGAACCAATTTACAATCCTATTTTTGGTGCTAAAATTCACGGTTGTAAACAGTTGGTGGATGGCCCAGGTGTTTTTCATGGTGCCGTGATCATCGGGTAGGGGCGTATCGGCATGGTCCACGATATGTGCCAATTGGAAAACCACACTTAAAATTACTCCTGCAACATAATGCATCAGAAAGAATCCAATGAGGATTTTCCACCAAGCGATGTCCAAAATCAACATAGGCAATACGATCCAAATCGTCACATAAAGGATTTTGGTGATTATCAAAGTACTCCAATTGATGGTCGCGCTGGGCAACTTGCCATAGGAAAGTTTACGCTTCATATATCGATACATCTGCATAAAGTCTGTAGTTATGGCCCAGTTAAAGGTCAATAACCCATAAAGGAAGATGGAATAATAATGTTGGAACTTGTGATAGCGCTTCCATTCCGCATGCTTGGAGAAGCGCAATATCCTTCCTGCTTCCATATCCTCGTCGTGTTCATGGATATTGGTATAGGTGTGGTGGAGCACATTATGCTGCACTTGCCAATTGTAAACGTTGCCAGCAAGAATGTAAATGCTACTTCCCATGATTTTATTCACCCATTTTTTATTGGAATAAGACCCATGATTTCCGTCATGCATTACATTCATGCCCACACCGGCCATTCCAACGCCCATGACAATGGTAAGCAATATATTGGCCCAAGTTGGTAGTCCCAAGGTTAAAATTAGGAAATAGGGAGCCAAGAATAGGGTAAACATTACTAGGGTCTTTAAGTGCAATTTCCAGTTGCCTGTTTTCTTGATCTTGTTGTTCTTAAAATAATCATTGACCCTAGCGTTCAGGGTCTTGAAAAATTGTGTTGAATCTCTTCGGGGAAATCTGATGGTTTTGTTCTCCATAACCGATAATCTTTTTTTAAAAATCGAGCAAATAAATTTTTATTTGTTGGGTAGGTTGCCCAAAATAGAAATCTTTGCAAAAAATAATGTATTCTTTTTCTAATTCTACAAATATACGCATGACAGCCGAAACCATTTTTAAATATTTCCCCAATTTAACAGTAGAGCAGCAAAAACATATAAATTCATTAGAGGAGCTCTACAAAGATTGGAACCAAAAGATCAATGTGGTTTCTAGAAAGGATATTGACGAACTGTACCTAAGACATGTGCTCCACTCGCTTGGGATTGCCAAAGTCCAAACATTTAAGGATGGATCTGAAATTTTGGATGTAGGTACTGGGGGTGGATTTCCGGGTATTCCCTTGGCAATTTTATTTCCTGAAGTGAATTTTACCCTGGTGGATTCCATCGGAAAAAAAATAAAGGTCGTCAATGAGGTAGTGGAGGGGCTTGGCCTCACGAATGTCCAAACCGTTAATTCAAGAGTGGAGGAGGTTCCAAATCAATTTGATTTTATAGTCAGTAGGGCGGTCGCGGCCATGCCTACGTTCGTACATTGGGTAAAGGGAAAAATAAAAAAGGAGTCGCAACATGAAAGAAGAAACGGTATTCTGTACCTGAAGGGAGGGGATTTACAGGAGGAATTGGAAAGCTATCGCACAGCTGAAATATTTGACCTTACTGATTATTTTAAGGAGGATTTTTTTGATACCAAAAAGGTCGTATATCTTCCCATGAAATTTAAAGGCTAAAGACTATAAATGGTCTTATAAACCTTCCGACTTTTTTTTGCATATTCCTTTAACCGATTCCAATAATGTATCCGAGTACAGAGTATGTACATCCTACAAAGCTTATATGTTCTGAAAATCAAGTTCATATCCATTCAAAATTCTGCAAAAAACATTTAATTTACAATTAATTAACGTTAAATTTACATTGAAATTGTTCAATTGGATGTTTTTGGAAATAAAAAAGCGCCGGTAAGGCGCTTTAAATTTAGTTTGTGAAAAAGATTATTCGCTCCAGGGTGGCACCACGCCATTAGTTCTTGCATAAGCAATAAGTTGGCCCTTATGCTCTCCATTGTGTTCCATGATGATCAATAGACCTCCTAACTTGTTCATTTTCATAAACCCAAAATCAACTTCATTTCCCAATTCACCGCTTTCCACTTCACCTACTTTGTCCAACACCCATGCATTGGATTTTTTTAGGGCCGTAATAATATTGTCTTTACCCGTTATTTTGGTCAGCCCCATAATATCGACATCTTCTGGAGGTGCAAAGCCCATCTTGGACCCAATGAAATAGTTGGCTCCAGCTACATGGAGCAATGCTTCCGCCACCGAATTAACGCCCTCCATAGGTCTCCAATCATATTGTTCCTCAGAAAAGGCCTCCGCCAACTGGATTACTTGAGCTTGATTTCCCTGTAACAATCCCTGAATGGTGTTTTGTGTTAGGTTTTCCTGTGCTTGGATACCCAATACGCAACCTGTCAGACAGAGTATTGAAATTAATTTTTTCATTTTAGTGCTGTTTAAAAGTGAAGGGTGTTCCCGGATTTTCCGGGAACACCCTTAAAAGTAATCAAAATCTTTATGACTGTAACTTTAGCTTGTTAAAATTCAGACACTTAACCTAAAAAAGGATATCGATAATCTTCCGGGGTCACAAAAGTCTCCTTTATCAGGCGTGGGGATACCCATCGCAATAGGTTTTGAGCAGAGCCCGCCTTGTCATTGGTCCCGGATGCCCTTGCTCCACCAAAAGGTTGTTGGCCCACGACCGCTCCCGTAGGTTTATCGTTTATATAAAAATTCCCTGCACAATTTTGTAAGGCTTTGGTAGCCTCGTCAATCGCATAACGGTCTTGTGAAAGTACGGCTCCCGTTAGGGCATATTCAGAAGTGCTATCTACCAACTTTAGCGTTTTGGACCAGTCCGCATCCTCATAAACATAAACGGTTACCACTGGTCCGAAAAGTTCCGTCTCCATTGTGGCATAATGTGGGTCGGTCGTTACAATAACCGACGGTTCTATAAAGTAGCCTTTAGATTTGTCGTAACCACCTCCAACGATAATTTCCGCTTCTTTATCATTTTTTGCTTGGTCAATGTATTTGGCAAGTTTATCAAATGAGGCTTCATGAATGACAGCGGTGATGAAGTTCCCCATGTCTTCGGGCGATCCCGGTTTGTTAAAAGAGGCCACATCCTTTTTAACCAAATCCAATATTTCTTTGGACGTGGATTTAGGTAGGTATACCCTGGATGCCGCACTACATTTTTGCCCCTGAAATTCAAAAGCGCCCCGCGTAATCGCCGTGGCAACTTGTTGAGGTTTTGCTGTGGGATGCGCAATGATAAAGTCCTTTCCGCCGGTCTCGCCAACAATTCTAGGGTATGTTTTGTAGGTATGAATATTGTTTCCTATCTGTTTCCAAAGTTCCTTAAATACATGAGTTGATCCCGTAAAGTGAATGCCGGAAAAATCTGGACTCGCCAAAACTGTTTCCGTTATCATTACCGGGTCTCCGTAGACAACGTTGATTACCCCATCCGGTAGTCCTGCTTCCTTGAATACATCTACGATGACCTTTGCGGAAAATATTTGGCTGTCACTTGGTTTCCATACCACCACGTTCCCCATCATGGCCGCACTTGCAGGCAGATTTCCTGCAATTGCCGTAAAGTTGAAGGGTGTAATGGCATATACGAATCCTTCGAGAGGTCTATATTCCACGCGGTTCCAAATGCCTTCGGACGAATAGGGTTGCTCTTCGTAGATCTGTGACATATATTCCACATTGAATCTCAAAAAGTCTATGAGTTCGCAAGCCGAATCAATTTCGGCCTGATGTATAGTTTTTGATTGCGCCAACATGGTCGCGGCATTTATTTTTGCACGATAAGGACCTGCAATAAGTTCGGCCGCTTTTAGGAAAACCGCAGCACGCTGCTCCCATGTCAAGTTTGCCCAAGCCTCCCTGGATTCTAGGCAGTTGGAAATTGCTTCCTCAACGTGTTTTTTTTCAGCAAGATGGTAGTTGCCCAAAATATGTTGGTGATCATGTGGGGGCGACATCGGTTTGGTGTTTCCGGTACGCACCTCCTTGGGGCCAATATACATTGGTATATCTACCGTGCTAGTGTAATAGGTTTTGTATTGCTTTAATACCTGTTCGCGCTCAGGAGTTCCTGGAGCATAACTTTTTATTGGCTCATTTATGGCGGCCGGTACTTGGAAAAATCCTTTGCCCATGGTCAATTTTTATTTTTAAAATTAGTAGTTGACCAAAAGTACTAAAAGGGGTTTGTTATAAAAACTAAATTGAGGTTAAAACCTATTTAGTTCAGGGCAAATGGGGCACTAAACTTGAATGTTGGGATATACACCCTAAAATTTTCCGTGGTGGTAAAGTTTATCATGTTGTAATGTCCCTTCATAGCTCCAATTGGAGAGGTTAGAAGACATCCCGAATTATAGGTGTGCGACTCACCGGGTTTAATAACAGGTTTTTTCCCTATTACTCCTTCACCATCCAAGGTTTCCACATCGTTCAAAGAGTCATAGATTCTCCAATGGCGTGACGTAAGTTGAACGGAATCCTTGCTCTGGTTTTCGATGGTAATGGTATATCCAAAAGCATAATGCATCTTGTAATTTTTGAAGAAAGTACCTTCAAAATTCGTTTTAACGGAAATCTTAATGCCTTTGGTAACTTGTGTTGTCATAATATCTAATAGGTAAACATACTACCTGCAAACAATAGTGCAGCTCCTATACCAGCTAAAATAACGAAAATTGTATTTAGGAAAATATATTTAACAATAGTTTTAAATCTGCCCTGTTGGTAAAAGTTCCGCATTGCCTTATAGAGGTAAACGGCGAAAATCAGGATAAATATAGCACTAGTGTCAATTCCAAAAACGGCATCGATCATATAGCTAATAATGAGCAAGATAAAGAACAATGATTGATTGTGGAAACTAAAGATTAAATGATCGGTATAAGTATATCTTTTTCTGATATATACCAACCAAATGAAGAGCGAGAAGACCGGTAAAAAGAAAAATGTGGTAAAAGGCAATTTGGAAAAAACGGAACTTATATAGGCCCCCGGCTGTCTTTTTACCCGTATCAAACTTTGCGCTGTATTGAAGGAAAAATTATTGTGCCAGGTGTCCTCTAACCCATATTTTGTCTTTGCTTCTTCAAATATGTAAAAAGTATCCTTCTCGATCAACGTTGTGAAAATTTCCTGTTTCCGAAAAAGTGATTCAAAAAATGGTTTCTGGTTGGCCGCTTCCACTTGCTTTTTTGGATCTTTCATAATGATGGAATCCCGTATCCTAATCCTTTCCGAAATAAGTCCATTTATGTTCAGGGAATCCAGCTGGGCCATGACTTCTTTTTTATCGGCCTCATTATCCCCAAAATCATAATCTTCTACCATGGAACTACCAAAATTTATAGGCAAGTCCTTGGAGTTGGAACCGTAACGGTTCAATTGATCAAAATTACCCGAAAGTCCAATGAGCAAAAAATAAATGATGGCCAAACTTAACAGAAACCTAAATGGATTGGTATAGGACATCCTTTTGCCCATGATATAGTCTGCGGTAATCCTACCGGGCCGTAAAAGCAAAGCCGCTAGGGTTCTAAGTAGTCTTGAGTCGTAGGAAATAATGTTGGAAAAAAACTCCTCGAAAAAATCCTTTAAGGTTAGTTTTTTAGTGCTGTTTGCCTGCGAGCAATGTGGGCAGTATTTATCGCTTATGTCCAAAGGGTGACCACAATTAAGGCATTCCACTCCCCTGTACCGAAGCTGGTAACGCCCTTTTGTATTAACACTTGGTTTGGTCTCCATGGAATATGTTAGATTACAGGGACCCGATAAAATCAGTTACTGATGTTTCTGGAATTTGCGGAGCCCACTCCTATAATACTATCGTAAAGGTCTCCAAAATTTCTGTAATATACCAAGATCATGTAGTTGTTTTCCGTAAAATGAAAATTTCCGCCAACGGTATTCAAATTTATTTTGCCAGCTTCGTTTTTTGTAACGTATTTATAATTGTAAAAACCTTGCTTCAAAATCAAGGTGGCTTCCATCATTCCGTTATTCTCGTTGTAGGTCATTTTATTTTCCTCGGATAGGGCATAGTTATTGAATTTCCCAAAAATGTATACATCGTCAAGTCCTAATGCTTCTGTATATGGTAGGCTGAAATGGACCTTGGTGTATTCCGCTTCCCTAGAGGCATCGTCCCCTTGCAAGGTCCTAACCACAAAGTCCCCGTTGATATCCGGAAAGTAGGTGTAGGGTTCATTCGCCCTAAAATTGTCACTGAATAGATAATGATTGTAAAGGCGATCCCCTATTTCTATTCTTGCGATTTGGGAACTCGGGGCCCTTAGGTCACTGGTGTCGAACAACAAATATTCATTGCCCCCAAAAAATGCGGTTTCCTGATCATACCGGTACACCAGTTCAGCCCCCAAGGTGAACTGTGGCTTTATATTGTAGATGGCATTTTCCCAATAATTGTTTTGGATAATGGCAACTTTGACTTCCTGTTTTGGATTTACCAATTGAAAATTACCTGGATTGATCCTAAAATGAACCACCTGCTTTTCATTTAAAAAGTTGAAATCCCGCGAACGCTTTACCTCGGCACCAACTTTTACGACATCCTTATAAACCATGAACCTTCTTGAGAATTGGAGCTCGTAACTACTGTTGTAGATTTCGATTAGGTAGTTACCGGTAACCCTTAAACGTACATTTTCATTTGGTATGGTAAGCTGATAGTTGGAATAGGTCTCCAACGTTGTGTAGCTATTTTCGTAATTTATGATTCGTTGATTATCGATACCGTCCAGATATTGGGATTTAAGAAGGTCCGATGGGGTCCAGTCATAATCACAATGGACTATTTTATAATAATAATCCTGTTCGTTTGCCAATAGGTCATCGAATTCCAATCGAAGGGTTTCCCCAATCTGAACTACAGGAAATTGATCGTCCGTTGGTCCTCTAAATATGACCGACTTAATATGGTCCGGGGGATTGATTTCCTCTTGTATCTGGGCCAACGCGCCTTGAATACAGAGAAGGCCAACAATTATTTGTTTAAGGAAAAATCGCATTTAACAATTAATATTTGGGTTAAAGGTAAACAAAAAGGATGCCTAAAAAATTTACCTCGATAGAATGCCTAATTTATGGTTAATTATTATGAAAACTTTTCATTTAGTAGTAAATTCGCAGCAAATTTTGTTAACCTAAGGTCTACAATAATATGTCAAAAGACATTCGAATTAAAAAAGGACTGGACATCAATTTGGTAGGAGCTTCCGAGTTGTCTACTTCAAAAGCCGTCCTAAGCAATGTTTACGCAATAAAGCTTGATGATTTTCACGGAATAACTCCTAAAATGTTGTTGAAGGAAGGGGCCGAGGTAAAAGCTGGAGAGCCATTGTTTTACAGTAAAGCCAATGAGAAAATGTTGTTCGTTTCTCCGGTAAGTGGTGAATTGGTGGAAATTGAGAGGGGCGCGCGTAGAAGGATACTCAGGTTGAAGATTTTGGCCGATAAGACCCAAGAAGTTGTTGAGCACAAAAAACTGGATCTGGTAAAGGCCTCTGGTCAAGATATTAAGGATGCCTTATTGAAATCCGGCTGTTGGCCTTTCGTAAAACAACGTCCCTATGATGTTATAGCCGACCCTAACACTACTCCAAAAGCTATCTTTATTTCTGGCTATGCCACGGCTCCATTGGCCGCTGATTTGGATTATGTTTTGAAAGGCAAGGAGGAGGAGTTGCAGACAGCGATAACTGCTTTAGGTAAACTTACTCCCGGAAAAATACATGTTTCCGTGGGTGCTTCCGGAAATTCGCCATTGTCGGGTTTAAAAGGAATCGAATTACATACAGTATCCGGCCCACATCCTGCTGGATTGGTCGGGACACAGATAAACAAAATTGACCCTATTAACAAAGGCGAGTTGGTTTGGACCGTTTCTCCCCAAGATTTGGTCATCATCGGGGAGTATCTCAATACGGGTAAATTCAATGCGGAAAGAATCGTGGCATTGGCTGGATCGTCCGTTAAATCTCCTAAATATTATAGTACTAAAATCGGTGCTGAAATCTCTACGTTCCTCTATGCTAGTGGTGTAAACGATGAAAACTTTAGAGTCATTAACGGCGATGTGCTAACCGGATCCAAAAGTGCCCCAGATGGTCATTTAGGTTTTTATAATAATACGGTTACTGTGATTCCGGAAGGTAATGATTATGAGTTGTTCGGATGGAACAAGCCTGTGTTTAATAAAGTTTCAACTACCAGGGCCTTGACTTTTTCTTGGTTACAGCCTAAAAAGAAATATGATTTGACCACAAACACTAATGGTGAACATAGGGCATTTGTGGTAACAGGGCAATATGAGGAAGTTTTTCCAATGGATATTTATCCCCTACAATTGCTAAAAGCATGTATGGTGAAGGATTTGGATGAAATGGAACAATTGGGGCTTTATGAAGTTGCACCTGAGGATTTTTCTCTAACTGAATTCATTTGTATTTCCAAACAACCCCATCAAAAAATTATTCGTGAAGGATTGGATTTATTGCAAAAAGAAATAGGATAAGATATGAGTTTAAAAAGTAAAATGCATGAGTTGAAAATGAAGTATCAAGGCAAAAAGATGGCGCCTGCTTTCAATGCCTTTCATACTTTTTTGTTCACTCCCAATGAAACTACCCATGGCGGTACGCATGTAAAGGCTGCTGACGACTTAAAGAGGACCATGAACACTGTGATAATGGCGCTTATTCCTGTGTTGCTGTTTTCCATGTTCAACGCGGGCTATCAGCATTATGCAGCCATTGATGCGGCCAATGGAACTCCAAGGTCATTGTCTTTTTTCGAAAACTTTTTGACATGGGACAATTTCTGGATTGGCATAATCAAAGTTTTGCCTTTGGTCGTTGTTTCCTATGGGGTAGGACTTATTGTGGAATTCATTTTTGCCGTAATTAAAGGGCATGAGGTCGAAGAGGGTTATTTGGTAACCGGAATGTTGGTTCCCCTGATCGTTCCCGTTGATACCCCGTTGTGGATGTTGGCCGTTGCCGTCGTTTTTGGAGTTGTAATTGGCAAGGAAGTATTCGGCGGTACCGGAATGAATATTTTGAACCCTGCCCTAACAATACGTGCATTCCTGTTTTTCGCGTATCCTACATGGATGAGTGGTGATAAGGTTTGGGTGCATGGTGCCGTGGAACGAGCAGGTGGTCCGGATGCCATTTCAGGTGAAACAATCTTAGGTTCCTTGGCCCAAAATGCCGAGGTGAGTTATTCAGTGTCCGATATGTTTTTCGGTTTTATTCCGGGTTCTGTTGGGGAAACTTCCACACTTTTGATATTGATTGGAGGCCTCTTTTTGATTTTCAGTAAGATTGCCAGCTGGAGGATAATGCTTAGTGCCGTAATTGGATCTTTGGTTATGGGTCTAATTTTCAACCAAGTGGTCGAAATGGGTTGGATTACCGAAACTAGTAAGTTTTATGGTTTAATGAGCTTTGAATTTTGGAAGCATCTGATTGTGGGCGGTCTGGCTTTTGGTATTGTTTATATGGCCACTGACCCTGTTACAGGTTCCCAGACCAATCGCGGTAAATGGATATATGGCTTCTTCATTGGTTTTATATCTGTAATGATTCGCGTTTTCAATCCCGCCTATCCAGAGGGTGTCTTCTTGGCGATATTGTTGATGAACGTGTTTGCGCCCACCATCGATCACTACGTGGTACAGGCAAACGTAAAACGAAGAATGAAGCGATTTAAGAATGCCGTTGTACTACCAAAGGATACGGACGGTAAGGCTGAAGAATTAAAAGTAGAAACGGTTTAATTATGGCAATAAATACAGATAAAAATGTGTATACCGTGGTTTTTGCCTCGGTCATGGTGGTCGTTGTAGGTTCAATACTTGCTTTTCTAGCTACAGGATTAAGCGGTAGAATCAACGAAAATATGCGTTTTGAGAAACAGCAAAATATACTCTATGCAATGGGTGTCAATGAAAATGCCGACGAAGGGAGCGTTAATTTTGTCCCAACAGATGAAGTTGAGAGTGAGTTCTCCCAATACATAACCGAGCAAATTGTTATCAAGGGGGATGAGGTCGTTGAAAACAAGGAAGCTTATTTGATCGATATGAAAAAGCAACTGGCCTTGGCTAAAAAGGGTCAAACTCCAGAGTTGCCATTGTTTATTGGTGAAAAGGAAGGAAAGAAATTTTATGTGATCCCCATGTACGGAAAAGGTCTTTGGGATGATATCTGGGGTTACATCGCCTTGGATAGTGAAATGGTAGTTCAAGGGGTATTCTTTGATCATAAAGGGGAGACTCCCGGATTAGGAGCCAATATTAACCAACGCTATTTCATGGATGACTTTTCAGGTGAAAGTATTATGGATGGTACTAAGTATGCGGGCATAAATGTTGCCAAAGGAAACAATGATCCCCTGAACAATGACAAGGACGATAATGAAGTAGACGCTTTGGCAGGTGCAACCATTACCGGCAATGGGGTTGCGGCCATGATCAAGGAGACCGTAAATCTTTACAAGGATTATTTACAAACAATTAGAACCAATTAATATGGCACTTTTATCAAAAAAGGATGCGAATCTTATAAAAGATCCCCTGGCGGATAACAACCCGATTACTATTCAGGTATTGGGTATCTGTTCGGCTTTGGCAATTACCGCAGAACTAAAGGCTTCCGTGGTTATGGCCATCGCGGTTATGTTCGTTTTGGGTGTGGGAAACGTAGTTATATCGGCTATGAGAAATATAATCCCTTCCAAGATTAGAATTATCGTACAGTTGATAGTGGTAGCCACCTTGGTAATTGTAGTGGATCAGGTGTTAAAGGCATTTGCTTATCCACTAAGTAAAACACTATCCGTTTTTGTAGGATTGATTATTACCAACTGTATCATCATGGGACGTTTTGAAGCCTTTGCCTTGGGAAATGGTCTTTGGAGATCATTCTTGGATGGAATAGGGAACTCCTTGGGTTATGGAATTATTTTGGTAATCGTAGGTTTCTTTAGGGAACTTTTGGGCTCAGGAACCTTATTTGGATTTCCAGTTTTGGGTGATCCAATTGAAAAGACTGGCCTTTATTCTATTGGCTATGAAAACAATGGATTCATGATTATACCTCCTGCGGCCCTCATTGTTGTTGGAATTATTATCTGGGTGCAGCGATCTAGAAATCCTGCATTGGTAGAAGAGAATTAAGAATACACTTACACACAATATTATGTTAGAGCATATAGAATTATTTTTTAGGTCCATTTTTATTGATAATATGGTATTCGCCGTATTCCTGGGGATGTGCTCCTATTTGGCGGTTTCCAAAAAAGTGGCCACGGCCGTAGGACTAGGGGCAGCAGTCATTTTCGTACTTGCTGTAACAGTTCCCATGAACTGGCTCTTGGATAAATATTTATTACAAGATGGAGCATTGGCCTGGTTGGGACCTGAGTATGCGGATTATAACCTAAGCTTTCTTTCTTTTATCTTGTTCATTGCTACCATTGCAACCATGGTACAACTTGTGGAAATCGTAGTGGAAAAGTTCTCACCGTCACTTTACAATTCCTTGGGGATTTTCTTGCCCTTGATTGCGGTAAATTGTGCCATACTTGGTGGATCACTTTTTATGCAGTCCAGGCAAATCGAAACCTTTGGATTGGCGTTTAACTACGGATTAAGCTCCGGTATTGGTTGGTTTTTGGCCATTTTGGCCATCGCGGCCATCCGTGAAAAAATCCGTTATTCCAATGTTCCAGCACCATTGAGGGGATTGGGGATAACCTTTATCATAACCGGATTAATGGGAATTGGTTTTCAAAGTTTCGGTGGTATGTTGACCGGTGGGGATGACGCAGCCGAAGATGCTCAGGAAACCGTAAATATCGAAACTCCAAAGAGCGAAGAAAAGGAAGTGACCAACCACGAGGTAACTGAAAATAATTCTGAGATCGACAAAAAGGAAATCTCCTATAACGACGTAAAATAATTAGCATGATTTTAGCTGCAAGCACAGGCGGAACAATATTGATTACAGTAGTCGCTTTTTTAATTCTACTGATGATATTAGTGGCTTTATTATTGTTCACCAAGGAAAAATTATCCCCTTCAGGTCCCGTAACCATTACAATCAATGGTGAAAAAAAGATAGAAGTGGGATCGGGTAGTTCTTTACTTTCTACATTGGGAAATCAGAAAATATTTTTACCATCCGCTTGTGGTGGTGGTGGAACTTGTATTCAATGTGAATGCCATGTGCTTTCCGGTGGTGGAGAAGCACTACCGACCGAGACACCTCATTTTTCAAAAAAGGAATTGAATCATGGAGCGCGTTTGGCCTGTCAGGTGAAGGTAAAACAGGACATGGAAATTACCATACCTGAAGAGGTTTTCGGTATTAAGAAATGGAATGCCAAGGTGGTTAGAAATTACAATGTTGCCTCTTTCATTAAGGAATTTGTAGTTGAAATTCCAGAAGATATGAACTATAAGGCTGGAGGATATATTCAGATAGAGATTCCGGAGTGTGAAGTCAAATATGCGGATATCGATATCACGGCCCACCCAGAGGAACATGAAACTCCTGATAAGTTCAAGGCAGAATGGGATAAGTTCAATCTATGGCCTCTGGTGATGAAAAATCCGGAAACGGTAGAAAGGGCCTATTCAATGGCTTCCTACCCGGCTGAAGGACGCGAAATTATGCTGAACGTCCGTATTGCCACACCGCCATGGGATCGCAATAAAAATGGTTGGATGGATGTAAATCCCGGTATTGCTTCATCTTACATATTTAACCTGAAGCCAGGTGACGATTGTATTATATCAGGTCCTTACGGAGAATTCTTCATAAATGAATCAGATGCCGAGATGTTGTATGTTGGTGGAGGTGCAGGAATGGCCCCGATGCGTTCCCACTTATATCACCTTTTCAAAACATTAAAGACAAAAAGAAAGGTATCGTATTGGTATGGAGGTAGGTCTAAGCGAGAGTTGTTTTACTTAGACCATTTTTACCAGTTGGAAAAGGAGTTCCCGAATTTCAAATTTTATTTGGCCCTTTCCGAGCCTTTGGAAGAGGATAATTGGAAGGTCAAGGAAGATATCGATGCACCAGGGGACGGCTTCGTTGGATTTATTCACAATTGTGTGATAGACAATTATTTGAGTAAGCATGAGGCACCCGAGGATATTGAACTTTATTTCTGTGGTCCCCCGTTAATGAACAAAGCGGTTCAGAAAATGGGCGAGGATTTTGGTATTCCTGATGAAAACATTCGATTTGACGATTTCGGAGGCTAGTAAAAAAGGAAAACAAGAATATGTAAAAACCGATATGCATGCATGTCGGTTTTTTTTGGGGTGGGATTTATCGTTTCTTCTTAATCGGAAAAACACATAGTTCATTACCTTTAGAAATGCCATTGAAAATAACTTTCAAATAGGAGGAATAAAACTTTGAATACATGCAACCATTATCGGAACAGGAACTTCATAATTTAGCCATGAATTTGGTGGGGAAGCAGCTTGTGGAAGATGGATATGAATTTCTAGCGGTCAACAGTGAACTTCGAAAGAACCCTCAATTCGTTTGTATAAAGGAAACAAAAATGAGTTTTGTGGTGGTGAAGGCCATTGAGTACCCAGGAGATCCGCAAGATTTGGATTTTTTTAGGGCCGATTTAAACAAAATGAGGGACCATGCCTTAAAATTTGAAGCGAAAACCTTTTATGCGCCGGTTGGCTTGGTAAATGCAAAGGATTACAATCTACCAGTGTACCTGAACGAGGAATATATCGTGGATTATGACGGTTTAATTGAAATTGAATAATGGGTAAATGGATGTGTTTGGCAGGAGTGCTCCTACTATTCTCCTGCACGGGAGGGATCGTTAGGAATCAGACTAGGGGCGAGGCCCTTGGAACTACGTACAATATTATTTATTTGGGGAATGAAAAGCTTGACTTCCAAGCTGAAATCGATTCCGTCTTCACAGTGGTCAATAAATCCTTATCGACCTATATTCCTGATTCGGATATTTCGAGAATAAACAGGGGTGATAGCCTGGTTGTAGTAGATCGAATGTTTCAAGAGGTTTTTGAGCTTTCCAGAAAGGTACACAAACAGACCAAAGGATATTTTGACCCAACGGTAGGTACTTTGGTAAACGCATGGGGCTTTGGGCCTGGGGAACAGATTTCCATGGATAGCCTTACCGTGGATAGTTTATTGCAGTATGTAGGCTTCAATAAAGTATCCATTTCACCTCAGAATAGGGTCATTAAGCAAAACCCGAATATTTATTTCGATTTTAATGCCATCGCCAAAGGATATGCAATTGATAGGTTGGCCGTTATGTTGGACAATAAAGGTATTGAGAATTACTTGGTGGAAGTTGGTGGGGAAGTAGTGGCAAAAGGGATTAACCTTGAAAAGGAAAAACCCTGGGTGGTGGGTATCGATGATCCCCAAGCGGAAATGGGTAGACAAATGAAATTGTTGATAAATATGTCCGATAGGGCTTTGGCTTCCTCCGGAAATTATCGGAAATACAGGGTGGATAGTATTTCTGGAAAAAAATATGTCCATACTATTGACCCTATTACAGGTTACACTAAAAATTCAAATACACTGGGGGTGACCATTCTCGCGAATGACTGTGCAACGGCAGATGCCTACGCTACGGCATTTATGGCGATGGACCTGCACGAGGCCTTTAAAGTCATTAATTATAACAAAGACCTTGAAGCGTATATTATTTATTTGGATGAAAAGGGAGTTACCCAAGAATTTCTCACCAAAGGATTTAAGGAACTTTTGGTGGAATAGTTATTTTTTGACCAAAGGGATAATTTCTCCCTGGGCCAATCTGTATTTATCGACGTCCTCTGGGGGCATTTTAAAGGTCATGTCTATTTCGTAAACCCTAAAACCTACAGACCTTAACTTTTCAAAAAAGTCCCTACCATAGATGCGTACATGGTCGTATTGACCGAATATTCTAGCCCTTTCTTTTTTGTCCGTGATGGAATGGTCTTCAAAAGTTATTTCCCTACTTAAATCTTGGGGTATTTGGAAAACACCCCAACCGCCCGGTTTCAAAACCCTAAAAAGTTCATTTATGGCCTTGGTGTCATCTGGAATATGCTCCAGCACGTGATTGCAAAGAATAACATCAAAACTGTTACTTTCAAAAGGTAGGTTACAGATGTCGGCTTTAACATCGGCCAAAGGCGAGTTTAGGTCGGTTGTGGTATACGCAAGATTTTTCAGCTTTTTAAATCTTTTATAAAAGGCCTGTTCCGGGGCAAAGTGTAATACCTTTAGGGTATCCTGAAAAAAATTGGTGTCGTTTTTCAAAAAAAGCCATAAAAGCCTGTGTCTTTCCAACGAAAGGGTAGAGGGAGAAAGCACATTTTCCCTTGGATTTTCATAACCATAGGGAAGGAAACTACGGAATTTTTTCCCATCTATGGGATCTTGGTACGTATTCCCGGAATAGTAAAAGGACAATATAGGCCGTACCCAATAGCTTAGCTTGATAAGCACTGGTCTTGGTATAAGGTTCAGAAAAAATTTGAAAATTTTCTTCATCTACCCGAAAAGCGAGCGTTGGTATTTTCCAATAGAAATCGGATTGTCTCTAAATTGCTCTTTAATAATATTTAAGATTGTAGCTTAGCCTGCCTAAACTCAAGCTCCTCATCTGATACAATACCCAGAGCATCATAAATGTATTGGAATGTGGATAGCAGCTCTGGTTTTCCGTTTACAATGGCCACATTATGCTCAAAATGCGCACTGGGTTTTCCATCTGCAGTGAGAATGGTCCAACCATCCTTAAGTTGTTTAATGTTTTTTGTCCCCATATTGATCATAGGTTCAATGGCCACCGTCATACCTTCTACAAACTTTTTCCCGCGCCCTCTTTTTCCATAATTGGGCATTTCCGGACTTTCATGCAGTTTCTTGCCCAGTCCATGGCCAACAAGTTCACGTACCACACCATACCCATGGCTTTCACAATAATTTTGAATGGCAAAACCTACATCGCCAACCCTGTTGCCTACTTTGAATTCGCGAATACCAATGTAAAGAGATTCCTTGGTCACTTTCAGTAATTGTTTTACCTCTGGGGCCACTTCGCCAACTTCAAAGGTATACGCATGGTCCCCATAAAATCCATTTTTAAGGGCACCACAGTCCACCGAAATAATATCCCCATCTTTAAGCGGTTCACCATTTGGGATTCCGTGGACTACTTGTGCGTTTGGGCTCATGTTCAAGGTATTTGGGAAATCGTACATTCCCAAAAAGCCTGGGGAAGCGCCGTGGTCCCTAATAAAGGTTTCTGCCAATTTATCCAAATAAAGGGCATTGACTCCTGGTTTTATTTCCGATGCCAACATGCCCAATGTTTTGGATACGATCAGGGCGCTCTCGCGCATGAGTTCTATTTCTTCTGCCGATTTTATTTTTACCATAGGTGCAAAAGTACGCTTATTTTGGATTAAGCTAGTCCACCAAGGATTTTTGGGTCATAAAGGGGGATTGTGCCACGCCCATCAATTTTAATATAGTGGGCGCGATATCCCCAAGAACGCCATCCTTGATATGCTTAACATCCTTGTCTACCAGAATTAATGGTACAGGATTGGTGGTATGGGCGGTATTGGGTGTTCCATCCGGATTTATCATCGTCTCACAATTTCCATGATCGGCAATGACCAACACGGAATAATCGTTTTCGATGGCTGCGGTAATAACATCCTTGGCACATGCATCCACCGTTTCACAAGCTTTTATCGCTGCCTCCATAACCCCGGTATGGCCAACCATATCCGGATTGGCAAAATTGAGGCATACAAAGTCAACTTTCCCTTTTTTAAGTTCTGGTACAATGGCGTCCCGAATATCGTAAGCACTCATTTCCGGTTGTAGGTCGTAGGTGGCTACCTTTGGAGAAGGACATAACAGCCGCTTTTCTCCTTCAAAGGGTACTTCCCTACCACCGCTAAAGAAAAATGTCACATGGGGGTATTTCTCCGTTTCCGCAATCCGTATCTGGGTCTTGCCGGCATTAGCAAGGACTTCTCCCAACGTTTCTTTTATATTTTCCTTGTCATATACTACATGGACGCCTTTGAAGGAATCATCGTAGTTGGTCATGGTCACGTAATAAAGATCGAGTTTGTGCATGTTTTGCTCATGCATATCCTCCTGACTGAGCACTTGGGTAAGTTCCCTACCTCGGTCCGTTCTAAAATTGAAGAATATGACAACGTCGCCCTCTTTGATTTGCCCAACAGGATGGCCTGAATCATTCACCATAACGATGGGTTCCACAAATTCGTCCGTTACATTGTTGTCATAACTGTTTTGGATGCTTTGAACAATATCCATGGATTTTTCCCCTTCGGCATTGACCATTACATCATAGGCTTTTTTTACCCGTTCCCAGCGTTTGTCACGGTCCATGGCATAATACCTACCAACAATGGATGCCAATTGCGCATTTGTTCCTGAACAGAACGAAACCAAATCCTGCAAAAACCCTTTACCACTTTTGGGATCTACATCCCTACCATCCGTAAAGGCATGGATAAACATATTTTTTACTCCGGATTCCGAACCTGCGGATATAAGCCCCTTCAAATGGTCAATATGGCTATGCACCCCACCATCACTCAAAAGACCCAAAAAATGAATTGGTTTATCGTTCGTATTCGCATATTGGAATGCATCCTTCAGTGCAGGTTCGTCCTTTAAGGAATTCTCCTTCACGGCCAAATTAATTTTTGCCAAGTCCTGATAGACGATTCTACCCGCTCCTAAGTTCATGTGCCCTACTTCGCTATTGCCCATTTGCCCCTCCGGAAGCCCAACGTTCATCCCGTCCGTGAGTAAATTTGCATTGGGATAATCTTTGTACAAACTGTCTATAAAAGGGGTGTTGGCCTTGTCAACTGCCGAAACTTTTGGGTCTGGGGATTTGCCCCATCCATCCAATATCATTAAGATAACTTTCTTGTTCATTTGTAGGTCGTTAAATAGTATGTGTCAAAAATACTAGGATTCCCTAAGTATAACTAGAACTTGAATACTCTTTTTGCGAGAGAATGCGAAATTGTTAGAGAGTCTTACTTTAATTTACGGCTTTTGTTAAAATTTAGTTATATAAGTGTTAATCCTGTAACATAAGCTTATAAGGCCCGTCTATAATTATATAATAACAATCTATTCATCAATTAAAAATTCATTCATCATGAAAAAAACAATCCTAGCTTTGTCCATGGCGGTTCTGTTCATGGGCACTGGTCTTTTGGCCAACGCAACGCCCATCAAAAATCAAATCAAATTGGAAAAAAGCAAAGCGAACTATGACCTTAGTTCATTTTGTAAAGCGGTAATGCAGGGCGACATTGAAACCGTAGAGCGAATGATAGAATTGGGAGAGGACGTTAACAAAAAATCCTTGGGCATGACCCCCGCAATGTTCGCTGCACGTTACAACAAAGCGGAAGTACTTCAATTGCTTATTGATCACGGGGCCGATTTATCCGCAAAGAGTGACCAAGGATACTCCGTGGCCAAGTATGCGGAACTTTCAAATGCCACCGATGCACTTGCTGTTTTGGAGGGCGCTAGCGGTAGCTAAGGTGCAACAAACCATCAATCAAAAGACGAAAGGCCTGTTCCTTTATTGGATGGAACAGGCCTTTTTTCTTTCCTAAAAATGATGTTTTGTTTAATGGTCGGCCAAAAACGAACGGTCATATCCAATTTTTTTAAAAAGGGAATTGCGATTGGAAGCGCGGTGTTAAGAAAAAGTTTCCCATTGTTAATTTTTTATTATTGTTTTCTTAAAATGAAATATCCGTAAAATAAGATGTTTAATTTTACGGATATTATAAAAATGAATAACAATTTAATAACCTTATTATGAAAAAAATAATTGTATTAACCATGTCATTGGGAGTTTTGGGTTTTTCCAGCTCCTATGCAAAAGTCCATGCGGACGCCCCTAGAAACCATACAATCGTGACGCCCGTAAACGATAATATCAGTTCATTATGTAAAGCGGCCATGCAAGGGGATGTGGACAAAGTAAGAAGCTTGATCGCCACCGGTGAAAGCGTAAACGAAAAGTCCTTGGGTATGACACCTGCCATGTACGCGGCAAGGTACAACAAAGCAGAAGTGATGAAGGTATTATTGTTGAACCAGGCCAATTTGAACATAAAAAGCGACCAGGGCTATACGGTAAAGGAGTATGCGGAAATGTCCAAGGCTACGGACGTATTGGAAGTACTAAATTCCAATTCATAATTTTTTTGATTATTTGAATTAGAAAAAAGGCCCATCGGTTTCGATGGGCCTTTTTATTCATAATATACTCTAAATAGTGTTCAAGTAAAAGAGTACCAATTAAAATTCAAAACCGTTTAAAGCCCTATGCGTGAAGGCATAAATGGCCATAAATAACATCAGGGCGCAGAATACGGAATAGACCTTTAAGATCACCACCAATATTTCCGGTTTGCAGTTTTCAAATGCGCCAACATAAAGATTCTTGAAGTGTGTAAGTGTTCCCATTATAGTGTCTTGTTTAGATACCAATAAACATCGGCATGTATTACTAAATCAAAGCTATAAGGGTCAAATTTTAGTAGTTAAAGCGATTCGGGAATCATAAATATAGTAAAAAGGATAGGGCAATTAGTATATAAATCCGATTATACGCAAAATTTAACGTTTAACCTTCGTTCCTATATTTTTCTATGGCTTCCCTTATTTTTTCGATCCTGTTTTCCGGGTCGGGATGTGTACTCTGAAATTCAGGGACCCGGTTTGGACCGGCGGCCGCCTTTAATATTTCCATGACCTTGATCATTTCATTGGGGTCATAGCCGGATTGTATCATGAACAAAACGCCCAGTTCGTCACTTTCCAATTCGTCGTCCCTACCATTGGTCAAAAGGGTATTCTGTCCAATGCTGCCTACAATATCGCCCATATCCGCACCTACGGAGGCTCCCATCGTCACTGTTTGCCAGAAGGTACTTTCCGCGATCCGTTCGGCGGAATGCCTACCGATCACATGCCCGATTTCATGGCCCAAAACCCCCGCAAGTTGGGCTTCGTTCAATTGGCGGAATAGGGCATAGGTAATAAAACACTGTCCGCCGGGCAAGGCAAAGGCATTGATCGTGCGGTCATCGGCCAACAGATGAAAATCGTATTTATAGGGTGTTTGTTGGGCGATGCTGTTATTCACCAAGCGGTTTCCAACGGCATCCACAAAGGCCTGTAATTTTTCATCGGGGTAGAGTCCGCCGTGCTGTTGGGTCATTTCCGGAGCGCTTTGCAATCCAATGGCGATTTCCTGCTCCGGGGACATGTTAATGGTTTGGGTACGGCCAGTATACGGGTTTTCCTCCTTGTTGTTGCATTTTTGGATAAAGGCGAAAGCCACTATGGCCAAACCGATAAAAATTCGGATTTTCCAACTTCCTCTTCTCATAATGTTAGTGTTCTATAGTAGAACCTAATATACAAAAGAGTTACAGAAGTGCTCTATTGATGTCCAAAATATTGTTTTGGATATAACTGCGCAAAAAGGCCCGTGTAAAGTGTTCCGCGCCATAAAACTCCTCTTTTTCAAGTAGGGCTACCACATTGATGCCCCGGTAGGCTTCCAACATGGGTATGGACAAAGGAGCGTAGCTATAATGCCAGGGCTCATACTTGAATCCCCTTCTTTTTGGGTCGTCCGTATAGACCAAGTAATAACCGTAGGTTTCTGAATTCTTGTCCATCCATAACTTAAAGTCCTCATAAGGACCGCCGTTGCCATATTTTTCAGGGTCGAGTACATCGCCCTCCACATTCCTGTAACCATCGATTATATCGGCATCCGTGCCCCAATGGTGCCTGCTGGTCCCGGGAATGGTCGAATACTCGATTATTTTTTCAATGGCCGCCATGGGTTCCATACCTTCATCGGTATAGGTAATGTACTTGCGTTCAAAAATACCTTCCTGTCTACTGAAATCCCGGAAACTGGAAACTATTTTAAGGTCGATGCCATCTGAATAGGCCGCCTTTTTCATTTCCAAAAAAGCGTCGTGCGCTTCTTTTCGAAGGTTGATATCCTTTCCAAATAGTTCAATGTTCGCCTTTCCCATCAATTCTGCCGTGGAATAACCCATGTCCTGTATGATTAGGTTAGGAAGCAAGGAAAGCCCCAAGGCCGCTCCGCTACTTTTTTGGATAAAGGATCTTCTCTTCATTTTTTGTTTTTTTCCGATGGGTTAACAATACCCATTAAAATTACTTAAAAATAGTGTGCAGACCGATTTTCATCGAACAACACAATGAATACATAACGTACAAAGCCTTCGAAATATTACCTTTTTTTATTTCTGAAATAGCTATTTGGAAAGATTACGAAACTATCTAGCGAGGTATAAAAAGCCTTGGTACTTCAAATCTAGATCCAACATGTCTATCGTGTAAAAGTAAACCCCAATGGGTAGGCCATCCTCCCGACCGAATACAATGTTGCCAACATTGGAAAATCCTTCGAATTCATCCACGTAGTTCGCCTGTTCGAATACTTTTAGCCCAAAACGGTCGTAGATGCGCACCATATTGTTGGGCGATTCCGCCAACTCCTCCACAAAAAAGCGGTCGTTGATACCGTCCCCGTTGGGCGAAACAAAAAAGTTGTCCAAGGTAAGCACTTCTTTTTCCAAAGGTTCAAATGGTATTTGGGACACCCCTAAGGTTATGATTTCATAATCGTTGGGAACAAAAGTGGCCGATGTTGTAAACCCCTGCTCCAAATCGCCCGTAACAAAAGTGGCCTCCAAGTTGATCCACCGTTGGGACACTTTGCTCCACCCCACGGGAATGATGGTCGTGGCATCATCGGTTAGGTTGGCCATGTTGCTTTCCCTGTTCCAAGAGATGGAAATTGTGGAAGGAACGCTGCCTTCCAAGCGCCAAAATTCCATATTGGAAACGGCGGCAATATCCACGTCCAATACCTCAATGTTGAAGTCGCCCGGTATGACCGACTGTGTACTTGGATTTTGGAAAAAATAGGCACACTTGGCAAAGGGGTTTACGCTTTCAGAATTCAAGGTCAGTGGCCGCAAAGCGTCGTTGCTGCCCACGGGAAACATAAAATCCTGTTTGTTGGTGATGGCGGCATAGCCGTTTATTTTTTGAAGGTTGCCTTCCCCGTTGTAAAAGGCATCCGCCAAGAAGTTGTAGTACACGGCAGGGTTCGCCTTTGGGGTAAAAATATCCCCGAAAATGAAATTGGTGTTGTTACGGGTATCCAGACCCAAAGTGAGAATGAGGTCGTTTTCAACGGCCACTTCCACATCGTAGAACAAGGGCACTACCGTTCCAAAAACCGAAACGTTGTCCCCATAAAAACCAACGAGGCCAAGGTTTTCGTCAAAGGGGGCATCGTTGATCAGGTCTGTATGAAAACCTAGGCTACCTCCGTCATGGATGCGGAGGTTTCCATTGTTGTATAGTGCCGTTTGGGCGGTTAGCCCTCCCAATCCAAAAAGAACCGATATAAAAACAAGGATTCTCATGGGCTATTCCTTTTTGGAGAGCATTTTTTTTATAGTCTCCACTTGGGTTTTTAACGCTTCCAATTCTTTGGAAAGTTCCAAATTCTCTTCCTGTAGCGCTTCTATCTTTTTCTCCTGTTCTATGGTATGAAGGAAGAGCTCTTCGATTTTTTCGAGGTTAATTCTGGATGCCTCTCCGAGATTCCAAAATCCTTGTGCTTTGATTTCTTTTGCAGATTGTACTCCCGGTAAATGTTTGTTCTGTTTTACAAATTGTTCAATTTCAGAAAGGCTCTTAAATGTATAACCTTCGTTTAAAGGAGATGTTCCCGTAAAATATTTTTGAAAGACGTAATCAGGTGTAGTATCAACGAAATCACCATCAGTTATAATATTTCCAGTTGAACTTATTGTACCCCCAGTTATTATATTTTGACCGCCAAAATCAGGAATCACTGCGGATCCTGGTATACTTCCTGCAGGTATAGCTCCTCCATCGAAGCCAATTTCGTTTGTTCCGGAAATGGTAATCCCTGCCCCAGCGGTGTAGACCGTATCGTCGTCTCCGTCGTCCAGACCTGCCGGCCTGTTGGCCAAGCTTGCCCATTCACCGTCGAAGTCATCGTTGACGTCAAGGTCAAGGTCCACAGGTATACCGGTAAGGTTTGTCCAGTCCACGGCTATTGTACCACCATCGAAGCTGATTTCGTTTGTTCCGGAAATGGTAATCCCTGCCCCAGCGGTGTAGACCGTATCGTCGTCTCCGTCGTCCAGACCTGCCGGCCTGTTGGCCAAGCTTGCCCATTCACCGTCGAAGTCATCGTTGACGTCAAGGTCAAGGTCCGCAGGTATACCGGTAAGGTTTGTCCAGTCCACGGCTATTGTACCACCATCGAAGCTGATTTCGTTTGTTCCGGAAATGGTAATCCCTGCCCCAGCGGTGTAGACCGTATCGTCGTCTCCGTCGTCCAGACCTGCCGGCCTGTTGGCCAAGCTTGCCCATTCACCGTCGAAGTCATCGTTGACGTCAAGGTCAAGGTTCGCTGGTATTCCTGTCAAAGTTGACCAATCAGCCGCTCCAACTGCAGGAGCATCAATCCAGTCCGTTTGTGTACCTGTTGAAGATAATATTTGGCCTGGAGTTCCGGCATCACCATCTTTATCCAAAAGTAGGTTGTCCAAGGTTAGACTTTGAAATATAGTAACGTTCGTATTGCCTCCGTCTTCCTCTATTCTTAGGGCTTCCTCTCCACCAACTGAAAAGCCAATTTCATCTGCGGCTGGTCTAAACATACCCGTATTGGCATCATCGCCTGTACTAAAACTATATGCTGGTTCTGCTTCTGTTCCTCCTGTTGAAGAAAATTGATTACCTCTAATTTCACCTTCTACATCAAGTTTTCTGTCGGGGGTATTTGTCCCAACTCCAAGATAATTGTTCGCAGTGTCCCAAAACAATTGTACATTATTCTCAGTAGGCGCACCAGTTGCATCGGCAAAAAATATTGATCCGGTAATACCTGTTAAACTTCCGGGTACATCCTGCCATGCCACCCCGGTTCCGGTAGAGGTCAAAACTTGCCCATTTGTTCCAATGGCATTTGTATTATCGGCTACCAATCCACCCAGTTGTAGACGTTCGGGAACCAAAACATTCGTGGTTCCGGCTGTATTTGTAACAGTCAAAGCCCTTATATTTCCAGCCGTAAGACTTACCAAATCCGGGGTAAATTCATCAAAATGTAGTCCCGTATCCAAATCGCCATTAAGATAAAAACCTAGGGGACTAGCTGTTGCGAAACCATTGCTCAAAGTAGTTCCATCTACATGTAATGCTGCGGAGGCATTAAAAGCAGGGTTCTGTGAAATCCCAATGGTTCCTGTTCCAATAAAAGTTAGGGCATTGGCACCAAAATTGTAAATGCGATCTTCATTGTCTTGGGTAAGATCGTCAGTTGCCAAATTAGAAATTGTTAAGGTATTGTCAGCCCAGATAACATCAGTGCCATCGGTTGTAAGGATTTGTCCATCCAATCCTTCAGCTATTTTTTCTATGGTTACGCTATTATCTGCCAAGTCTTCCGTAGCAATGGACAAATCAGCGATTTCTGCTGAAGTAACGGCGTCTACTGCAATGGTTGCCAAACCGGTATTGTCCATGGAAATATCACCGTTTAATACTCTTTCTTGTGGTAAGTCCGTGACATCACCTATCAATATGGTGCCATTTGTTAATACCGGAACTCCAGTACCATCGGTTCTGTCTTCTGCTACAATCCAAGCCCCTGTACCTGCATTGGCCGTGGCATCCCATTTAATAATTTGACCGTCTGCTGCCCCATTTTGATTGATATCTTCCAATAAAATAGTGCCATTGGTAATTTGAGCTGAACCAATAGTACCTACTGTAAATTCATTTCCTAAAGTTCCATCTCCCGTAATTGTAATTTGATCGGCTAATTCAGTAGAACCCCCACCACCTGCAAGGGCTGCGTCGATTCCGGCCAAGTGCGCCTCAACGTCTGGAGTTCCTGCAGTGTAGTTAGTTGGCGTTGCTGTTACCTCCACCCCGCTTGCATTCTGATCGTCAGTATTGTCAAGGTACGGGCTGAGGTCAATCGGAGTCGCCGCCGCGTTGTTTGTAATCGTAAGTATGTCGGTGGTAAGTTCCAGGTCCTGAATCTCGTTGGTCGAATCATTATCTGGGTCAGCATAAAATGCACCGGCATTATTTACGATTAGGTTACCTGGTTGCGTACTTACAATATTTCCTCCAACTCCCGTTATTGCACCATCCACATAAGCTTTGGTTACAGCATCTTGGTCATCCACTGGTGTACCTATGTTTTTGATTAATAAGCCACCCGCATCGTTCCCGTCCGCTAAAACTTCATTGATATTTTGAAGTTCGTTATCGGGTTCGGCATCCGCATCGTTAACGTTTAAGGTAATTTCATTGCCATTCAGAATTGCAATATTTCCAGGGGTATCGTCCGTTGAAATTGTTTGGTTGTCCGTACCGGCATTGTTAAAAAAACTCAAATCGATTTCATTACCATTTTCGATCTGCAAACGGTTGTCCGGCGTTAGTGTTAAGGTTTGATCATCTGACCCTACCAAAGCCTCCAAATTGATACTATTGCTCCCTAAGCCCGTCGCCGGCACAATGGCCAAGGTATTGGTGTCCTTGTCAAAACTCAGTTCGTAAACGTCGTTCTGATCTTGCCACAATACAGTCCCATTGATATCGGTAGCGAGCACGTGGTTGGGAAGGCTGGACCCAATATCACGGGGCAGTATGGTTCCGTCTATGATGGCATCGGAATCCACGGATTCCGTTGCCAGTTCATCCGGGCCTACGGCCGCATCCCCCAGTTTGTTCCTTCCAATGGAGTTATCCTGTATATCCACGCCATTAATACCACCATCGGCAATTTGTTCCGTACGTATACTGTTGGTTGCCACTTCTAGGTTATAGTTGCCCTGGGTCTGGGTAATGGCAATGGTACTTCTAAGGTTTTCAATGGGGTCGTTCGTAATGGTAAAGCTTACGGCATCGCATAGGTTTACCCATTGGGCACCATTGAAATAATGGACGCATTCCGTATCCGTATTGTAGACCATACCCCCGCGCTGTGGGGCAATGGCCTCCATCTGGGCCGTGCTTACCTTGGAAATGACCAACACTCTGGAATTGCTTTCCAGTTCCAATAAGGAGCTCGGGTCTAGGGTCTGTGGATTGTCGCCAATTTTTATCTGTGCCATGGCTACGGAAGCAATCATTGACAAAACAAGGGATAGGATACTGAGACGTTTCATATGGCGCTATTTGACTTGAAAATAGTGGAAAAACAAAAATAGGATTATCTCTAGGCCAAACCTTTTTTTATAGTTAAAAAGATAGCCCGTACGGATAAAAGGTACATTAATTCGGTTAAAGCGAACTTATTTATATAGTATGCATGGGCATAGCGGTTTGGATGTTTTCCAAGGAAACCCAGGTAAACTTTCTTGGAAAAAGCCCGTAAAATATGTTAACGAAAGATATTTGCCTTAACATGGCGGACTTCGGCACATGGAATCCCTCCTCCGACCCAATAAATTAACAAAAGTTTATTTGCTGGATTTTTTTTAAAATGTGCACATGTACGTAATTTATGAGCACTAAACAGGACTTGTGTATCTTTGACAAGTTCATACCTATATATTATGGCCAAGAGTTTACTTGCAGCGCTTTTGTTCTTTTCCACCTTTTTCTCGTATGCCCAAGACGATGGTAGAAGAATTATTTACGGACACGTTTTGTATAAAAATGTGGACGTGCCCAACGAATATGTAATCAATTCTACCAGTGAGGAGGCGACGGAAACGGACGAGGACGGCGAGTTCGCCATTCGGGTGAAGGAAGGTGACGAGTTGGTATTTACGGCAGTAAACTACCAGTACCAGATTGTAAAGATTACGCCGGAGATTCTGGAAAAAAATCGAATCATCGTGACCGTAAACGAAAAAATTACGGAACTGGACGAGGTGGTTGTCACCCCCGAAGACGAGGAGCGCTTTTTGCAATTACGGAACGAGGAGTTCAAAGAGGTGGAATATGAAATTGACAGGGGTACGGAAGTTGAAAATATCGCCCTTTCCCAAACGGACCGTGGCATGCAAGACGGACTTAACTTTGTGAACATCTTTAAGGCCATATTCAAGGCCAAGGCAGATGCGCCCGATGAAGGCCCGCAGGTAGCGGTGAGCGATGTGCTACGCAGGATCTATGACAACCGCTTTTTTATGGAGGACCTGCAATTGCAACAGAGTCAGATCGAACCCTTTTTGACCTATTGTGACCAAAAATTACCCGCACGGTCCCTCTTGCGCAAGGAGAACGAATTTCAATTGATCGATTCCCTGGTGAATCTCAGTAAATCTTTCCGAGAGACCTCGAATGAGGAGTGAGTTCCTTTTAGTGTTCATTTTTCCCGCTCTCGTTTTTTCACAAACCGGGGAAACCAAAAATTTGGAAGGTAGGGTTACCAGTAGGGATGGTGATGTCGCCGCGACGCACGTGTTGAACATTAGCACGCAAAAGGCCAGTATCACGGATGTCAATGGGTTTTTTAGCATCCCGGTGCGTGTGAACGATACCTTGGTTTTTTCGGCCGTCCAGTTCAAGAAAAAACAAATTGTAATCACACCCGCTATTTTTGGCAGTTCCAATATAGAAGTGCCCTTGGACGAGGCCTTGGAAGAATTGGACGAGGTGGTCGTTACCCCGTACAACCTATCCGGGAATATTTCCAAGGACCTGAAAATTTTGAATACGGAGCCCGTAGTAACTGCTTCCACCTTGGGCCTGCCAAATGCTTTTGTAAAAGTTCCTACCAAGGCGGAGCGGGAATTGTACGAGGCCACCTCGGGAAGCATAGGTATACCTTTGAACCCTATTTTGAATGGAATTTCCGGAAGGACCAAAATGCTTAAAAAACGTGTAGCGCGTGATAATCTGTACAGCCGTACCGGTCGGGTTCGGGAATTTTATGCGGATTCCCTCTACCAAACGGAACTGAAGATTCCCAAGGATCGAACGGATGACTTTTTTTATTTTTGTGAAGTGGATTCAGCTTTTCAAACCATAGTGGATAGCCATGACCTGATTCGGATTTGGGAATATCTTGAGCGAAGAAGTTTGGTCTACCGAAAGAACAATGATCTGGATTAGCGCCTTTTTGGCATGTCCTTTGCTCAAATGCAATAAAAATGTGAAACCCTCATCGAGGGATTTGTTATGGTAAGTCCAATACCACTACAGAAGGAAATGTTTAAGAATAAAGCTATTGACCTAATAAAAAAGCAAGAAAAGTGAAGAACCTTAAAGAAGGACTGTTTCTTTTTATCCTACCCTTACTGGCCTTTACGGCTGCCCATAAATTTTACATTAGCGTAACCAATGTGGGGTATTCCGAAAAGGACGATGCCCTTCAGGTCATTACCCGTGTTTTTTTGGACGATATGAACGCTGTTCTAAAGGAGCGTTATGGTATCGATACACAGTTGGGCACGGCAGCTGAATCCGAGATGGACCGGGAGTATTTGGAGAAGTACCTTCGCTCCAAATTCATTGTTGAAATTGACGGCAAAAAAGTGGAGTATACCTTTCTGGGCAAGAAATACGATACGGATATGGTCATCTGTTACATAGAGGTACCCAAAATAAACCTTCCCAAAGTCACCAGCATTGCCATAACCAATGAAGTCCTTACGGATTTGTTCGACGATCAACAGAACGTGGTCCATTTCAAGATCAATGGTCAAAAGAAGAGTTTCGTCCTCATAAAATCCGATACTAAAGGAATGTTAAATTTGTAACGTATGTTAAGAAATTCTTTAAAAAACTTTAATTTCCCGCGCATTAAAATGAACACTAAAATGAGACTATTCAAGTACACTTTTGCCTCGCTTTTGTTTTTGGTAGGCGCCGTTTCCTTCGCACAGGAAACCGAGCAACAGAAAAGGGAGCCAGGCCATTACAACCAGAGCAAGTTCAAGCAACTGTATGAGGAATTTGCAACCCCAAATAACTATCGTTCGGCTTCGGGTGCTCCAGGTCCAGATTACTATCAGCAACAGGCGGATTATGTAATGGACATTACCTTGGACGATAAAAACGCCAAAATCTATGGTGAGGAGACCATCACCTATACCAACAACTCCCCAGATGACCTTGAGTACCTTTGGTTGCAATTGGATCAGAACGTGCGTGCCAAGGATTCCAAGGCGCCTTTGCGTAACGGTGGGGGAGTTCCCCTGGCGGAACAGCCCAGCTCTTTCGCTTCCCAATATATGGGTGAACCCTTTGACGGTGGCTTCAATATTGACTATGTGAAGGACGCGTCGGGAAAGGCCTTGCCCTATACCATCAATTTTACCATGATGCGCGTGGATATTCCAACACCTTTAAAAAGTGGTGAGCAATATACCTTTTCCGTAAAATGGAACTACAACATTCCCGATCATACCGTAAACCGTGCGCGTTCCGGCTATGAATATTTTCCTAAGGATGGCAACCGCGCCTATGTCATAGCCCAGTTCTTCCCTAGAATGGCTGTATACAGTGATGTAGAGGGATGGCAGAACCATCAGTTCTGGGGTAGTGGTGAATTCGCCCTAACTTTCGGAAATTACGAGGTGGATATTACCGTGCCCGCGGACCATATTCTGGACGGTACGGGAGTACTTCAAAATCGCAAGGAGGTCTATACCAAGGAAATGATGCAGCGATACGAGAAGGCTACCAAATCCTATGATAAGCCCGTAATCATCGTAACCCAAGAAGAGATAGAGGCCGCTGAAAAGGGATTTTCAAATAAAACAAAGACTTGGAAATTAAAGGCCGAAAACGTTCGTGACTTTGCATTTGCCACCTCCCGAAAGTTCATTTTGGACATGCAGGCGGTAAAGATTGGAAATAGGGACGTGATGGCGGTATCCATGTACCCCAAGGAAGGGAACCCATTGTGGGAGGAATACTCCACCAAGGTAGTTGCCCATACCTTAAGGTCCTATTCCGCACATACCTTTGATTATCCATATCCCAAGGCCATATCCGTTCACGCAAAGAATCAGGGAATGGAATACCCCATGATCTGTTGGAACTATGGAAGGCCCAATGAGGACGGTACCTATTCGGATCGGGTAAAATACGGAATGATGAGCGTGATTATCCATGAGGTAGGTCATAATTTCTTCCCCATGATCGTTAATTCCGATGAGCGCCAGTGGGGCTGGATGGACGAAGGTTTGGATACCTTTATGCAGTACATGGCGGAGCAGGAATTTGGGGAAGCCTACCCCGAAGCCATTGCCCCCAACGATAAATATCCATCCAGAAGGGGCGACCCTGCCAAGATAGTTCCCTATATGAGCGGGGACCAAAGTACCATTTCGCCCATTATGTCCAACCCGGAAAACGTCTACCAGTTGGGTCCCAATGCCTATGCCAAACCGGCGACGGCTTTGAATATCCTAAGGGAAACCGTGATGGGAAGGGAATTGTTCGACCATGCTTTCAAGACCTACGCCCAAAGATGGATGTTCAAGCACCCAACCCCAGAGGATTTCTTTAGGACCATGGAAGATGCCTCCGCCGTGGACTTGGATTACTTTTGGAGAGGTTGGTTCTATACCACGGATTATGTGGATATTGGAGTAAAAGGTATCAAGAAGTACTATGTGACGGACAAGCCCACCAAGAAAATGCAGGAATATATGGCGGCCCGTAACATGACCGAAGCCGATCTCCCACCCTTGGTATATCTGGCCGAAGAGGATAGCGAGGATTTTGACCCCAATCTGAAAGGAAAATCACCTTCAGAAAGTTCCCAGACCCTAAAGGAGTTTATGATGGACAATATGACCGCCGAAGAAAGGGCTGCCGTAAAGGAGCCAAAATATTTCTATGAGATCACGTATGATAAGCCGGGAGGAATCCCCATGCCGCTGATCGTAGAGTATACTTATGCAGACGGGACTACGAAAAATATTACCTATCCGGCGGAAATCTGGAGAAAGAACGATGACGAGGTGAGCATAGTTGTCTCTTCTTCCACCGAACTGACAGGTATCGTGGTAGACCCAAAAATGGAAACGGCGGATATCGATACCACTAACAATTCCTGGCCGAAAAAAGAAGAACAAAACGACTTTGATCAGTTCAAGGAAAATATCAAGGGAAAATAATCCACTATAATTTTGAAAAAAAGCCCTGTTCTTTAACAGGGCTTTTTTATTGCGCATCCAAACTTGATTATATTTGTAGTATGATTTCAACGTATTTTTTATTCATTAGTGGTGCCGAAATATTCTTCATCCTATTTATTGTGGTGATGGTTTTTGGAGCCGATAAGATTCCGGGCATTGCCAAGGGATTGGGCAAGGGTATGCGACAGCTTAGGGACGCCACGGATGATATCAAAAGGGAGATCCAACGCAGTGCGGATAAACAAGGAATAGATACCAACGTCATTACGGATATCCAAAAGGATATTAACGATGTCAAAAAAAGTATCGACACTGGCATTACCAAGGACATTAAAAAGGAGTTTGGTGAGGTCGGTAAGAAAATAGGCGACGTTTCTGGAACCGTTAAAAGAAAGTAGCCGCGTCTATGTGGGACCAATTGCTGCAATGGGACCAAGAAATACTGATATTCCTCAATAATTTAGGGTCAACCTCCTTTGATGGTTTTTGGCGGATCATCACAAAATATCCAACCTGGATACCCCTTTTTATCCTTTTTCTTTTCCTGATTTTCAAGTCAAGACCTTGGAAGGAAGCCTTGGTTCTGTTATTGATGCTGGGAATTTTGGTCTTTTTTGTGGAGACCTGTACCAACCTTACCAAAGTAGTTGTGGAACGGCTACGCCCCAATAATGATGCATACTTAAAACCATGGATCCGGGTATTGGCAAATCCCTCGAGCTATAGCTTTTTTTCGGCCCATTCCGCCATATCCTTTTCCGTAACCACCTTTGTATATGCTATCCTTAGAGTACGTTTTAGGTGGAGTTACCTTTTTTATCTTTGGCCTATTTTATTCCTTTCCAGCCGTATCTACCTGGGCGTGCATTATCCATCGGATGTTCTTGCAGGGGCTTTCTTCGGAATACTATCGGCGTTACTTTTTCACAAATTGTACTTGCTGCTTATTTCACCCTACTTAGCGTTAGGCCGTCCCTGATGGGCAATAATACCGTATCCAATTTTGGGTGATTGCTCAGTTTTGCGTTGTAGTCCAATAGAACCTTGGTGGCCTTGTCCCATTTTTTAAGGGGTTCCACAACTTTGCCGGACCAAAGTACATTATCGGATAAAATGACACTGCCGGATCTTGTTTTGGGCAACACCACTTCCAAATAGTTGTCGTATTGTTTTTTCTCGGCATCAATGAATATCAGGTCGAAGGTAATGTCCAACTTGGGAATGATCTCCAAGGCATTGCCCATATGAGGGTAAATACGTTCTCCAAAACCGCTTTTATTGAAATAAGTGCGCTGCATTTCCCCTAGTTCAGGATTGATGTCTATGGTATGTAACTCGCCGTTCTCCCGCAGACCTTCGGCCAGACATAGGGCGGAATATCCTGTATAGGTGCCTATTTCTAGAATATATTTGGGATTAATAATTTTGGAAAGCACGCTTAGCACCCTTCCCTGAAAGCGGCCCGTCAACATTCTGGGTTGTATGACCTTGAGGTGGGTCTCACGGGTCAGTTCTTGTAGGATTTCGGGTTCTTCCTGGGAGTGTTCGGTCAAGTAATCTTCCAGGATCTGCGATAAAAAATGCATGGATTTCTTTTTACAAAAATAGCTTTTTAAGCATTATTTTTAAACCTTGTAAATCGGTAAGATGGATAACGGAATTGTCATTCGCGAAGCGGTAATTGAGGATCTGCCCATACTTTTGAAATTCGAACAGGAAATCATTTTGGCGGAACGTCCCATGGATTCAACCATACGAAAGGGCAAGGTCAATTATTACGATCTTGCAGAACTGATAACTTCCGATAATGCCCAAGTGCTTGTCGCCTGTTTCGGATTACAAGTAGTTGCCAGTGGATATGCCCTTATCAAAGAGGCCCGACATTATTTGGACCATACGCATTATGGTTATTTGGGTTTTATGTACACGCTTCCCGAATTTAGGGGCAAAGGTATCAACGGAAAAATCATCGAGGGACTTAAAAGCTGGGTATTGTCCAAGGGCCTTACCGAAATTAGGTTAACCGTCTACGACGATAACGAACCGGCCTTGTCGGCCTATGAAAAAGTGGGTTTCAAAAGACACATCATAGAAATGCGATTTGTTACGGAGGCCAAAACCTGAAATCGGACCTAAACCATAGTTTTTCTTTGTTCGTATATCCCTATTTTTACTCGATAATCGAGATCAATTACTAAGGTGCTTGCGTTGAAACCTAAAAATGTTGTTTCTCTTATTGAAGTGGTTTAATGCCTTGTGGGCTTGCCCCGAGGTAGTTCATCGGATAAAATTGAAGTATGGAATTTCAAAATACCTTGGGGTTTGCCCAGGAATTGGATAAAAAGGATGTGTTGGCGAAGTACCGTAAGGAGTTCGTTTACCCAAAAGTAAATGGGGAAGAGGTTATTTATTTTACCGGCAATTCACTTGGGCTTCAGCCTAAACGGGCAAAAGCTTTTGTGGACGAAATAATGACGGATTGGGCCGAGTTGGGAGTGGAGGGCCATTTTTATGCCGATAAACCTTGGTGGGACTATCACGAACGTTTGATTCCGCCGTTGGCAAAAGTTGTAGGCGCCAAGCCCGAAGAGATCACGGTTATGAACACCTTGAGCGTAAACCTACACTTTCTCATGGTATCGTTCTACACCCCAACAAAAAACCGATATAAAATACTCTGTGAGGAAAAGGCTTTCCCCAGCGACCAATACATGCTTCAAAGTCAGGTGCGTTTTCACGGTTTTGCTGCAGAGGATGCCATTGTGGAGGTAAAAAAGCGCGAAGGCGAGCATTTTTGGCGGACCAAGGATATTGTGGCCAAAATCGAAGAAGTAGGGGACGAGCTGGCCTTGGTGCTCATTGGCGGGGTGAATTATTACAACGGTCAGGTGATGGATATGGAATCTATTACCAAGGCCGGAAGAAGAGTAGGTGCCAATGTTGGCTGGGATTTGGCGCATGCCGTTGGAAATGTGGCGCTTAAATTACATGATTGGAATACCGATTTTGCCGCGTGGTGCAGTTATAAGTATATGAACAGCGGTCCGGGAAATGCATCGGGCGTATTTGTACATGAACGTCATTTGGATAAAAAGGATATCCCCAGGTTCGAGGGCTGGTGGGGAACCAAAAAAGAAGAACGCTTCTTAATGAAGCCCCACTTTGAACCCATGCCCAATGCGGATGCATGGCAAGTGAGCAATCCTCCCGTATTGTCCATGGCACCCTATTTGGCCTCATTGGAACTTTTTGAGGAGGTAGGAATGCCCGCCCTCATCGAAAAACAGAAAACGCTTACGGGGTACTTGGAATTCGTGTTGAAGGAAATCGATGCCGAAGTAGACAGTAGTTTTGAAATCATCACCCCAAAGGATAGGGGCTGTCAACTTTCCGTTTTCTTGCACGGCCAAGGAAGGGCCTTGTTCGATTATCTGATGCAAAATGGTGTAATCGTGGATTGGCGTGAGCCCAATGTAATTCGTTTGGCACCGGCCCCATTTTATTGTTCGTATGAGGATATGTACCGATTTGGACAGATACTTAAGGAGGGTATATTAAAAAACACTCGATAAGTTAGATGAAATCGCTCGGATTGATTTTTTCCAATGCCCGATATTTTGGACCCTCATGGGTTTTTGCAAGTATCAACATCCTTTTTGGGACATGGGCCATTTATATTCCAACCGTAAAGGAAAATCTTGGGATTGACAAGTCCCAGTTGGGAATCGCCATTTTTTGCCTGTCCTTAGGCGTATTTATCGTATTTCCTTTTGCTTCCTCCATTATTAATCGGATTGGGGTAGGGAAGGCCACTTGGTATGGGGTGCTGATCAGTTGTTGCACGGCCATCCTTCCGATTCTGAGCCCAAGTTATTACACGTTGATGGGCAGTCTATTCTTGTTTGGGGCTTCCAACGGGTTTACGGATATTTCCATGAATACCTTAGTGACCGAACTGGAGAAAAAAGATAACGCCAAATTCATGTCGGCCTCCCACGGTTTTTTTAGTCTGGGCGGCGTCTTGGCCGGATTGGGCAGCTTTTTGATAGGTCCCTTGGACAATCCTGTATTGCATATGGGAATGGCCATTGCGTTAGTTTTCATCGTTAATTTCACATTCTACAAAAACTTCGTCAACGAGGTTGCGGCGACTATTGAAAAGGAGACATTTAGCCTGAAACTTTTTAAACCGTTGCTTTTGTTAGGGCTTATTTCCTTTATTGCCATGGGAAGCGAGGGTGCCATTGTGGATTGGAGCGGACTCTACCTAAAGGAAGTCAGTTTGGCTCCCGAGGCCTTGTGGGGTGCCGGATTTTTAGGTTTTCAGGTGACGATGACCTTAGGTCGGTTTTTGGGTGACGGGATCAGCGCGAGTATCGGTTCCGTAAAAATGGTGGCCTTGGGTACGTTGTTAAGTATTATCGGTTATGTACTGGTACTGACAACATCCACCTATTTGGCCATCGTAGGATTTGCCATTTGTGGCCTGGGTTTTTCGGCCATGGTTCCGGAGCTCTTTCGAATCGGTGGAAACGTCAAAGGTGTGGATTCCTCAAAGGGAGTTTCGTTTATCGCCGGGGCCGGCTATTCCGGGTTTCTATGTGCGCCCCCTATTTTGGGTTTTCTTGCGGACAATTATTCCCTCAAAACAAGTTTTATCGTGTTGTTGGGCGTGGCTATGTTTATATTGGGTGCGACGGCAATCCTTAAAAAGAGGCGGGGGTAGGGGAAAATTTGGTTGGTCCGATAACCTTAGTTCATGTTGCCTTTCGTCTTTAGCCCCGAAGTTCCCTTTCCAATAGTTTGTATAAACTCCTTGATTTCCTCCGTTACCGGAAGCCAGGACTGTTCTTGCCAATAGGCTTCATTATACGGATGTTTTAACATAAAAATGTCCTTATGCTCGTTGACATTGCTTTTCACCTTTTCATTGCCAAAACTATCCGGGGTGTATAAGGTAATTTCTATTTCGTAAACATCCGGTGCGGGATGTTTTTCCGTTTTCACTTCCAAGGAGAAGGATCGTTTTGCCCTGTGCATAAAATACAGTCCTCGTTCCATATCTTCTTTAAAGTACATGGAGGAACTAGCTTTTAATAGATGGGTATATTTATCCAAATCTGTTTTAGAAGTCTTTTGAGCCCCTTTGAGAAATAATTCAAAAGATAAGATTGCATTATCTTCTTCGTTAATAATGTAGTGACCTTTTGCACTACTGCCATCCTCTGTTGGTAACGAATTGAATTCTACCCGTATCTCCTCACTATTCTCATAGGGCTTTTCAATTACGTCGAATTCCGGACCCATGGCGTTCAGCCGCATGAATTCTCCGAAAATGTTGTACAGCGAGGGAAGCTCAAAGTATACGCCGTAAACGTCCCTAATGATTCCCAATTGCCGCATTTCCGCCAGTTCTACTTGGTAATCCTTTTTTTCCATTTCCAGACCATTGCCGTAAATGGAGGTTTTACGCAGTAGCGTACCTGTCATATCCTGTAGCCGAACCAAAGTGTCGTTTTTACGGAGCAAGGCCCGGATGAAAAACGTTTCCGTATGTGGTGTCAATAAATAATTGGAATTGATGGAATCCTTGATCTTCTGAAGAATAGTCTTGGCATTGGTCACCACCACTTCGTCCAAGGCCACTACCTTCTTTTCTAGGTAAATAGTATCCTTAAGGGCCTTTAATGAAAGCGCTTTTTTTTCGTATCCGTTTCTAAAGAATAGGACCGTATCCAGTGAAGTTTTCAATAGGAACCTGCCATCCGTATTGCTAATGGTGCTATGCTTCCTGTTAAATACATGCACGAATTCCAAGGGAACTTTTTCATCGGCATCCATTTTGATACCACCAAATTCCGTTTGGCCCAACACAAGTCCCCCATATAAACAAAAAGTTAACAGTAGGTACCTTCGCATGTTCCCCATAATTCAATGGAAATTGTGCTTACTCCACTTCAATACCCGTGAAGTACAACTGGAAATTGCCTTCCCCCATTTTGTGCATGGTGGCGATGTTGAGTCCATCAATATTTTTGTAGTCCTCCCAACTGGTTATCATATTGGGTTCCTCTTGGTTACCTCTTCTAAAGACCCATTCCCTGATGATATAATCGTCCCCAAAATAAAAGTCATAGGCATCCCCGGGGGTGTAGCCACCTTCGTTTCCGTACACAATGGTCAATTTTTGCATGATATCCTTGCTCATGGGCGCCTGTACAGAGTCGGTATGTGTGTATTGAAAACTATTCCGGTCCCAGACCAATTGGTAAGGGGCAAGCATCCAATATTTGTCGTTGATGAAACCGGCATCGGTTTTGGCAATTACGCTGTCCATTTTCGTACGGTTGTAACGAAGCGTATCCTCATGGGTCATAAAAACGACATCGTTGGTTTTTGGATGCCATTGCCACGTGCGTTCAAAATGGGACGAATCCCTATCCACATTGAACGTGAATTTGATGCGCTCTATATTTTTCCAATTTTCGTAGCCATTGGCATCGGCTATTTTCTCCAATACTGTACTTTCTTTTTCAATGGTTTCTTCTTGCTTTTTCTCGTCGTTTTTGCAACTTCCAAATAAAACCAAAAAGAGCACCGGCACAAATAAGCATTTTTTCATGGTGGGTATCATTTAGGTAACAAGGTACTAATAACAGAAACTTTAACCTATTTTTGTTTTGCATAATAATTTTCTGAAGGTGACCTTCTTACGCAAACTGTGTCTAATCATTGTGGGCAATCAATTCAATAAGGAATTGGATGCCAATGATCCATACAAGGACATCACCGATGAAGATCTGGTGAAGGAAATAGTGGCGAAGAAGGATTCCATGATTTTTGGGGTCCTTTATGATCGTTATGCCAAAATGGTTTTCAATAAGTGTTATGGATTTGCAAAATCACAAAAGGAGGCAGAAGACCTAACACAGGACGTATTTTTGATGGTATTCGTAAAGTTGGCCTCCTTCAAGGGGAACTCAAAATTTTCAACCTGGCTGTATTCTTTCACGTACAATTTTTGCGTTAATTATGTGAACAGGGATAAGGGAAGGAAAATAAGCGATCGCTCCAATGATATTGGTGATGAGGAATATAGATTGTCCCAAGAAGTAACGGACGAGCATTTATTGGAGTTGCAGGTGGAGAAATTGAAAAAGGCATTGGAAATGATACCCGGTGAGGACAAGACCATCCTGATGCTTAAATATCAGGACGGTGTTTCCATCAAAGAATTGGAATCCACCCTGGAACTGGGTACGAGTGCCGTAAAAATGAGATTAAAGAGAGCCAAGGCCAAAGTAATAGAAGCATATAATGCATTGCCCTAATGTTTGAACAGGATCAAAATCCGTTTAAGAGAATGCAGGGAGACCTTAAGGATGTCCCTCCAGAGCTACGTCAAAAAGTCATGAACGATGTGGCCATGGCCAAACTTATCATGGAAATGGCCACTCTGTTCACATCCAACTATGGCAGTCTTATAGAAAGCTTATTAAAAACCAAGAAAACTAAATAACTGAACTATGAAAACACTTACTGAACTCAAAGATACTTTGTCGGACAGTTTTGGTAGTTTACTGGAGTCCGCCGCTGAAATGATACCGCAAATCGTAGTGGGAATTATAGGCTTGATCGTCGCTTGGTTGATTATAAAAATCATTCTTTTCATCCTGAAACGGGTTCTTAAAGCGGCCAAGATAGATGTGCTATCCCAGCGCGTCGCCGATGCCAAATTATTTGGGGACAGACAACTTAAAATAGATTTGCTCAAGGTAACCCTGTCCGCCACCAAGATCCTTCTCATTTTAATGTTTACGGTGGTACTTGCCCAAATGTTGAAATTGAATGCCATTTCCGATGCCATTTATTCGTTATTAGGCTATTTGCCAACATTTATCAGTGCCCTGTTGATCCTTATAGGAGGGCTTTATTTGGCCACGGTCGTTAAACAAGCCACGCTAAAGCTATTCGATTCTATGGGCGTGGGCGGATCTAAAATGGTGAGTGGCACCCTTTTTTATTTGATCGTATTTTTCGTTTCTATTACGGCTTTGAATCAAGCGGGCGTTGAAACCCAAATCATTACGAGTAATTTCACTTTGGTACTCGGTGCCTTTTTGTTGGCCTTCGCCTTGGCTTTGGGTCTTGGCGCCAGGGAAGTAGTGGGCGATCTTTTACGGACCTTTTACTCAAGAAAAATCTATGAGGTGGGTGATCAAGTGAAAATTGGGAAGATTGAGGGTAAGGTGGAGGCTATCGATAATATCTCCATGATCGTAAAGACCAAATCCGGTAAATTGGTAGTGCCCATCAAGAAAATTGTGGACAGTACCGTTGAGGTGAGCGACTGAATTTTTGCAGGAATCAAAATAAAAAGGAATCATAATTTATTCCTTAATTTTGGGTTTGATTAAAAAACATACATATGAGTTCTAAAAAGGGAAAAATACAGGAAGCTATCGACGAAAAAATGTTGGCCGAAAGAAAAGTCTTTCTTTGGGGACAGGTAGATGACGATTCCGCCAAACATGTTATCGATAGGTTACTGTATTTGGATATGCAAAACCATAAGGAAATACAATTGTACATCAATAGCCCTGGCGGTTATGTAACTTCTGGTTTTGCCATGTACGATACCATAAAATCTTTAAAAAGTCCGGTTTCCACCATATGTACCGGTCTGGCGGCCTCCATGGGCTCTATTTTGTTATCCGTTGGAAAAAAGGGAAGACGATTCATACAGCCCCATGCACAGGTTATGATCCATCAGCCCAGTGGTGGTGCTAGGGGACAGGCTTCCAATATAGAAATCCAAGCCCGGGAAATTATCAAGACCAAGGAATTGAGCGCAAAAATTTTGGCCGATAACTGTGGCCAGTCTTATGAAAGGGTATTGAGGGACTTTGATAGGGATTACTGGATGAACGCCGAAGAGTCCATTGAATATGGTATTGTGGACGGGATTCTGGAATAACATTATGTTATCTTTGCAAAAAGTCCTTATAGATTCCTATCGGGACTTTTTAGTTATCACATATTGTCAAGGTTGAAATTTAAGTGGGTTTAAAAGTATCTGGGTGATTTAATACCCCCCACTTTACGTTTAAACATTTCATAGATTAAAATAATCTCATGGGTTCCTCCAGTATAAGGTTTAACCCTTGAAGTAGGTAAATCGTAGGCATATCCCAATCTATAATCTCGCGTTACCTGATAATCGACCATCCCACCAAAATTTGAGGCATCGTTGAAGCGATAGGATGCTCCTAACCAGAGTTTTTCATTGAACAAAAAGTTAGCCGTTAAATCATAGGTCGCCGGGGCTCCATTTGTAATTTTAGCTATAACCGTCGGTTTAAACTTCAAGTTATAGGACAAATCCATCACTACCCCTCCAATTGCATAATAACTATTTCTTTCCAAAGCTTTAAACTCTCCCTGATTTAAATCCGTATTTGCAATTCTAGGTGAGGAGACACCTATATACCATAAATTTGAACCCATGAATATACCTGCGCCAAAATTGGGTTTCCAACTATTAAAATTGGCATTGAAAAAAGGATCATTACTGTCAGGATTCTCCAAGTTGTAATTTGTAAACCCCGCTTTAAGTCCAAAGGACATTTTAACTTCTTGGGTCAAGGGCACCGTATATGAAAAATCTCCATATACGTAATTGGTACTTTCAAAACCCAATCTATCATTTATGTAGGACAGACCTAGGCCAATACGTTCGTTTCTTAACGGGCTATGGATGGAAAAAGTGTTTGTTCTCGGGTTTCCTTCTAGGCCTGCCCATTGGTTTCTATGTAGCAACGTTATGTTCAAAGTTTCCCTGCTTCCGGCATACGCTGGATTTACGGAAATGGTGTTGTACATATATTGTGTAAATTGTGGTAGCTGTTGAGCACTAACGGAAGTGGCACACATTGTTACAGCCAATACAAGAATTCTCTTGTAAACGTTCATAAATCGGGGAGTTAAAACATTATCTAATAAGTAGGTCATTTACGTTTGGCAAATTTAAATCAGTAGCTTGCTGATATTTGTATAAAGCCGTTTAACTACTTTGATTATTCGTTTGTTGGCAATGGGTTTGATGAAAATATAGGTGCAAGCAATTAGTGTATCACGAAATGTTTATTCCGAACCTAAATAGATGTAACCATTGATTTGTTGACTCTGTTCTCCATTTAAATTAATAATATAATAATAGGTCCCGGTAGGTAAGTATCCAGAGTTGCCTAGGGAATTATCGGGTGAGGTTCCTCCCCAATCGTTCTCATAGTTTTTTGCTTCAAATACTTTATTTCCCCATCTATTAAAAATCATCACTTCGAAAGTATTATCACAAAATTCGGTTCCTTTAATTTCGAAGAAATCATTGAAACCATCGGCGTTGGCCGTTACTGCCTTTGAGACCGTAAAATTATCTACGGAGCAAGGCACACATTTATTGTTCACAGCAATAGTAAAATCCACAAAGTAGTTGCACTCCCCAGATGTAGAGCTATACTCTACGACATATGTTTGTGTTTGATGCTGCATAGGGTCAAAAATACTTCCAGTCATCTGTGTTCCTTGTGTTATCGCTTTAAATGTCCCATCAGTTTCAAAACCTGATGGTAAATAATTTACTAGGTCTATTGCTTCATCCTCAATACAAAGTTCAATTGTCACTTCTTGAAGTTGAGGTTGCATTACGAATATAAACTGCTCAAAAAGTGCGGTGTTTCCACATGAATCTATTACATTCCAAGAGCGTACAATCATATAATCTTCCGAATCGTTAGCATTTTCTCGCTGCTCATTAAAATCTACGGAATAATTACCGCAACCTCCAGTAAAAGTTAGATTAGGTACTTCAGGTATTTCATCTCCACAAAGTATGGTGACTTGTTCCTCATAGGGACTTGCCATAATTGGTCCGTTAGGTATTACTGTTATCGTTTGGGTGTGGGTTTCCGTGTTCCCTGCACAATCACTGGCTATCCACATTCTTGTAATTTCATATCCTATAGCGCAATTACCATCATTTGATATGGTTTCGGTATAGTTTACCATGATATCACTTTCACAGGAATCTATAGCGGTTAGGGTCTCTGCAAATGGAATCTTATCACAGGTTACCGTTTCATTTTGAGGTAATGGTTCAACAAAAGTAGGAGCGGTTGTATCTACTATCGTAATCACCTGTTCATGGTTTATGATATTACCAACACAATCTGTAATGGTCCAATTTCTTGTAATTACATATTCCGTAGGACAATTGTCATTATTGCCATTTATACTCTCGGTAAGAACAGTGTCTATGGGACAAGTGCCTGAGGATGGATTATAATCAGCAGCGGGAGTAGTTTTACAGGCTTCAACGGTAACATTTGAAGGGAGTTCTATAACCGTCAGTGTTACAGTGGCAGTATCTCTGGTTCCGTTGCCATCAATAATCGTATATGTAAAATCGTCTGAACCTATAAAATCGGCATTAGGAGTATACACGAAATAGTCGTCCGCTTTATCCAAAGGGGTGCCATTATTGCCTATTGCCAAAATTCCGTTACTTGGGGAACTGGTAATCTCTAAAGCAAGGTTTGCATTAGGTCCGTCCACTCCAAAAGTATCATTGTCCAAAATGGTTAATGCTATATCAGCCGTGTTCTGAACTATTAAAAAATGGTCATCTTGGGCATTGGGTTTGTTATCTTCCCTAACCTTAATAATTACTGTCGACGTTTCACAAACGTGCTCGTTGGGGTATGGAAGACAAACTTGAACCTCAAATTGATCCATTCCTTTGAAGTCATTATTTGGAGTGTACATAAATGTGCCGTCGGTTTCAACAGTAACGCTACCATATAAAGGTTGCATGTCGTTAAGCAAAGAATATGTAGAGAAATCCGGAAGGTTGTCATTGGTGGCGACATTGGCATTTAAACTTTCCTTGAAGTTTGTTTCAAAATAATCATCAACCGCATAGGTTTGCATCAAAAAGAACTTGCCATCTCCATTATCTGTAGTAGCTGCCAAATATTTTATTGAAGTTATAATGGAACCAACTGGAGCTAAGTCAGATAACTTAAAAAGGGCAATACCTATAATTTGACCATTATCGTTATTTCTTCCACTGGACCAATAATCGGAATTGGGTAACGGAGGTGATTGGGGTTTTATACCTGTTAAATTACCTTGACTTCTTACAAAGGTTGCACCTAGTAAAACTTCAGTAGAACTATTGGCAGGTATACCATATATTTCGAGATATTGACAATTGTTGCCACCACGTTCTGTTACTGCCAAGACACCATCTGGATTGGATGGAATACCAGGGTTGTATGATATAGTCTGTATTTGGGTATCCACGGATGCTGTGGCACCATAATTTTCACAAAAATTGACTCCATTGCTATTCGATTCAAAATAATGATTAAGGTTTAGGGATTGATAGGCATTTATGGCTTCTAAATCCCAATTATAATCATTACTACTGCCCATAAGCATGGCACCGTTTGACCAAATATGATTTTCTGAATGTCCACCTGGACCCACCCGGGTCATTTCGTAACTGGAAGGAACCACAAAAGTGTTATAGTTTTCACCATTAATATCAATCGACTCCAGAGTCGCCTGGTCCCAAATGTTTGTTTGGGTGTCTTGCCAATTAAAATTTACACCAGATGAAATACCTTGCCCATAGATTTTTGCAACTCCGATTGTAAAAAGAATAGTAACAAAAAGGCCTATTAAATTTAAAGATGGTAGTTTGGGTAAAAAATAGTTTGTTTGGGCGTAGTTTACATTCATGAATAGCTAGTAGGTAATGGAAACCGCTTTGAATTTTTTGGTTAAAGGTTTCCAAGTTTTTTTAATTGGTTTTAATATGTAAGAATTGGGTCAAATTCTATTTCAAAAATATTTACATATTCATTGAGTTTTTTAAGAATATAGTTTAAGGAGGTCAATTATTCGATGGAAGGATAGAACGTCGATTAAAAGATTTTAATCAAAGACGAATGGCGTAAAGAGGAATAGGTCATTTATCGATAAACTACCTATTTTATTGGATTTTCACCAACAATATGAGCAATAGATTGCTGTAAACATCCACGGTTGAATTCGTCCTTTACATAGAAAAAGCTCCTTCACAATTTTCTTGTGAAGGAGCTTCTTGGATATATATAGACGCTCTCGCGGAATAGTCCCTTAATAGACGCTTAAAAATACTTCATTGGATGTTTTTCCACCTTTAATTATTTGTTAAAACGTATCTGGATTTTTAATGATTTCGGCTGATTTTTCTCTGATGTATTCCATCTCCGAAGCACTTTTCTTGTCGAGCAAACTCATCATCATGTTCATGCGTTGATTGTCCTTAAAATGTTCTTTTTTGGCATCCAGAAAATTCCAATAGAGGGTATTGAACGGACAGGCATTGTCCCCTTGTTTTTGGGTATGTTTGTAGTGGCAGGAACCGCAATAATCGCTCATTTTGTTGATATAATTGGCAGTGCTCACGTAGGGTTTGGTGGCCACGATTCCCCCATCGGCAAATTGGCTCATGCCCCTGGTATTGGTGATTTCTACCCATTCAATGGCATCAATGTAAACCCCAAGGTACCATTGGTCCACTTCATCCGGATGCAGTTGTGCCAACAGGGCAAAATTTCCAATGACCATCAACCGTTGAATATGGTGTGCATAGGCATCAGTAAGGCTTTGCCCAATGGCATGTTTCAAGCAGTTCATTTTGGTGTTGCCCGTCCAGAAAAACTCGGGTAGGGGGTTCTGATTTTCGAGTTTGTTCAGTTTGGCATAGTCCGGCATTTCCTTCCAATAAATGCCTCGCATATATTCACGCCATCCCACTATTTGCCGTACAAAGCCTTCAACCTGTGAAATATCGATATTTTCTTTGTTTTCATGATACTGTTCCAATACTTTGTCAATGACTTCCTTCGGACTTATAATTTTGGCGTTCATGGCGAAGGACAGTCGGGAATGGAAAAGGTATTTCTCTTCTGTATGCATGGCGTCTTGATAATCGCCAAAGTGAACCAACAGTTCCTTGCAAAAATAGTTCAGGACCGAAAGGCAATCCGCCCTACTTACGGGCCAATTGAACTTTTCCGGATCAATTTCCCCAAAGGTTTTTACACCGGCTTGCTCTATTTCCTTCAGTAAATCGGTAACGTCCTTTCTAAATCCGCGTTCGTGGGGAATTTCCGGTGTTCCCTTCCACTTTTTTCTGTTGCTCTGGTCGTAGTTCCATTTTCCGCCATCGGGTTGGCCATTTTCCACCATGATGCCATGCTTTTTGCGCATCATCCGGTAAAAGGATTCCATCAACAATTGCTTTTTCCCCGAAAAGAAATCTTTCAGTTCGTACCGACTCGTGTAGAAATGCTCCGTATCCACGGCATGGGTGTCGATTTTCAGGGATTTCGCAATTTGTTTTAACTGTACGTCCAAGCGGTATTCGTCCGGCAATTGGTATTCAAATCGTTCCGCACTTGTCGCATCGCAATACTTTTCTACAATCTTGGCCAGGTCTTGTGGATTTTCCGTGTCTCCAATTTTTAGGTAGATGAATTGGTGTCCCTTTTCGCTCAGTTCTTCCTTAAAGGTTCGCATGGCCAAGAAGAAGGCCGTTACCTTTTGGATGTGATGCTTCACATAGTCCGTCTCCTGCCGCATTTCGGCCATGAGATAAGTAACATTATCATTTACCGAATCAAACCAACGGTGTTTTTGGTTGAGCTGATCGCCCAATATCAATCGCAAAGTAGCCCCTCCCGACCTCCCCGAAGGAGAAGAGTTGTCCTTAGTCATCTTTTATTATTAATTTACTGAATGTCAATATTTTATTATGCTTTTTTTCCTTTCTTTGGCGAATTGTACAATCCGTAGTTACGGATTCTCAAAGAGCGAAAACAATGTCTTATAGGTTATTGGTCAAACAAACTTCCTTGTAACCAATGTTTTTGAAATTTTCCATTGGGGTCATAGCGCTCTGCCTGTAATTTGGTGTTGAATTTTCGGTCCCTTGGGTCGTTGCCAACACCACTGTTATACATCCAGTTGCCCCAATTGCTGTGCACGTCATAATCGATGAGCATACTCTCAAAATAAGCGGCTCCAAAGCGCCAATCCTGCTCCAGTTCCTTGGCCCAATAACTGGCGACATTCTGTCTGCCCCTATTGCTCATCCATCCTGTTTTTTCCAGTTCCCTCATATTGGCATTGACAAAGGCATCGGGTGTATTTCCCTCTATCCATTGGTCCAGTTTTGACTGGTCCAGTTGCCAGTCGTACTGCTTGTCCAAAATTCCTTCAAGCCGAAAGATTTTGGGGCCATGTTTTAGAGATACATATTTGAAAAAATCCCGCCATATCAGCTCAAAAACCAACCAATAGGTATCCTGGTTTTTTTTGACCTCTTTCTCAAACTTCTTTACTTGCCAGTAAATCGAACGGGCAGAAATACTGCCATTTGCCAACCATGCAGAAAGTTTGGAGCTATAGTCCGTGCCCACCAAGCCGTTCCTGGTTTTTTTGTAATAGGCCAATTTTTTGGTTTCCCAGAAATAATGGGCAATGCGTCGTAAGGCCTGCGTTTCACCTCCCTGGAAAGGAAAAGCGGACCTATTGTCCGGTGTCGGTTCCGATAGTCCCAGATCTGTCAACGAAGGTAACTTCGTATGGTTTTCTAATTTGTTTGATTCAGGAAAAACCCTTTCAAAGGTAACCTCAGGACGAACCTTACAGTATTTTTCGCACTTTTTCCTGAATTCGGTAAAAACCTTGGGAATGTCCTCAAACTTCGTGTATGGAATATCCTCCATATGAAAAAGAAACTGGTCGTAGGTTTCCTCAAACTGTACGGCTTCACCCACCTCCCTTTTTACCGAATCCGATATAAAAACCTCGTCGCGCGTCCACTCTTTCTGGAGATATATTTTATGGATCTGATGTTCTTTTGCCAGTTTTGGGATGTGTTGCGATGAATTCCCCACATAGACGAACAACGGGATATTGAATTTTTTGAGATTTTCCCGTAATTCCCGCACGGATTCTATTAGAAATTTGGCGCGAAACCGTTCCGTTTTTTTAAATCCGAAATCCCCTTTTTCAAAATAAAGGGTATCAAAGCAATAAACGCCCATTACCTTTTCGCCCTGACTTGCTTTTAGAAGTGAGGTGTTGTCCTGTACCCGTAAATCGTTCCTGAACCAGACTAAATTAGTCATGTAAATTGTTTTTTGTTTTTTCTACATTTTTCACTGCAATATCGTACCTCGTCCCAATGTCTTTCCCATTTTTTTCGCCAACTAAATGGAAGTCCGCAAATCGGACAGGTTTTTGAAGGTAAATGTTGTTTTTTATGGGCCATCTATTTTTCTTTTATTGCCTCATTTGGCCGCGCATAAGCGAATCTTTTCAGGAGTTTTGGAAGGGCATAGCCATCCAGACCAATATTGGCGATACTTTCCGCAAATTCTAGATTGATGCTGCCATCCTCGAACAGGGCTTCATCCGGAAGGTATATATGTTCTATGGCCCCAATAATCAGGACGCAGCCGTTTTCAGCGATTGTGTATTCATTTACGTAGGAACAGCCCAGTTTAATATGGCTTTCCTTTACATACGGTGCCTGAAATCCGTCGAGGTATTCCTCAGTCAAGCCAGTTTTTTCGAATTCCGACTCGTTATCCCCATATTTCGCCGAGGTTTGATGGCTTTGCTCCAATATGGACCCGTTTACATGGTTTACTGTAAAAACGCCCGTCGCCTTCATGTTACTATAGGTATCCCTCCGTACCGTAAACGGTCTTAGGATAAAACCAAGCAGGGCAGGGTCGCTCCCAATGTGCGAAATGGAATTGAATATGGCCAGATTTGTAACGCCCTCTGGCGATTTTGTGCCTAAAAGGTTGCTAGGTCTGTACCCTGTGGAACTATTGATTAAATTTGCCCTAAATCTATTGGGGAGGTTTTTTAAATCCGAAAGATTAAAATGCATTCCTTCTTTATTTGTGTTTAATAAAATTAAATATTGGCTAAACAAAAACAGTTAATATTAAACTAAAACCTAAATTAATTTCTATTTTACCTTCCCGAATACCGTTAAAATAGACCAAGCATACCATTTATGACCCAGACTAAAAAGAATATTGCCATCATAGGATCAGGGCTAGTAGGCTCTTTATTAGCTATTTATCTTAAAAAGTATGGGCATACGATTACCGTTTTTGACAGAAGGCCCGATATTCGTGAGGTGGAATTCTCCGGTAGGTCCATTAATCTTGCCATGAGCAATAGGGGTTGGAAGGCCCTAAGGGAAGTGGGGATAGAAGATGAAATACGTAAAATAGGGATACCCTTGGATAAAAGGGCCATGCATGTTATAGGTAAACCTGAATACTTCCAAAAGTATGGGAAGGAAGGGGAAGCGATTTGGTCCATTTCCAGAGGCGTGCTCAACAAAAAAATGATCGACTTGGCAGAGCAGGCCGGCGTGGAGTTCAGGTTTGAGGAAAAGGTCTGGGACGTGGATTTGCCCAATGCCCAAGTGTTTACCGGAGAAACGGAAAAAGGCGCATGGAAGGCCTATGATTTTGATTTGGTATTTGGCTGTGATGGGGCTTTTTCCCGGGTACGTCACAAAATGCAGAGACGGAGTCGGTTTGATTATTCCCAGGATTTTATCGATGTTGGCTATAAGGAGTTAACGATACCGCCCAATGAGGATGGTTCGCATAAACTGGACAAGAACTCCTTCCATATTTGGCCCAGGGGTCAGTTTATGTTCATTGCCATGCCCAATTTGGACGGTAGTTTTACCTGTACCTTGTTCATGCCATTTGAGGGGGAAGTTTCCTTTGAAAGCATAAAAACGAAGGAAGATGCCATTCAATTTTTCAGCACCTATTTTCCCAATGTACGTAAGGATATTGAAAATTTGACCCATGATTTTTTCAAGAACCCTACCAGTGCCATGGTAACCATGAAGTGCTTTCCATGGACCTATTGGGACAAGGTGGCGCTTGTAGGCGATTCTGCCCATGCCATTGTGCCTTTTTATGGACAGGGCATGAACGCCGGGTTTGAGGATATTTACGTGTTAAACGAACTCATACGTACACACGGGGACGATTGGGAGACCATTTTCAGGAACTATCAGGAAATGCGAAAGCCCAACGCCGATGCCATTGCAGAATTGAGTTACCGAAATTTTAAGGAAATGAGCAGTAGGACGGCCGATCCGCTATTTTTGCTGCAGAAGAAAATCGAAAAGCGTTTCGCTGAAAAGCATCCAGAGAAATGGATACCAGCGTATAGCAGGGTGACCTTTTCGGACAGGCCCTATGCAGAGGCCTTGGCCGAAGGTGATTTTCAGGAAAAAATCATGAAAGATATCATGGCAATGTCCAATATTGAGACGATTTGGGATAGCCAGGAAGTCGAGGACAAAATATTGGAAGCCCTAAAGGATTCTTCTCAATAGTCCTTATTACGAATTTCTGCCCTTCGCATAGGCATACCATCGATACGGTCAAAGACCTTTTCCAAATCAAGGGGATAATCTTCTTTCATTTTGATGCCTCCATCCTTGCCGATCAGCAGGTAGCCATTGAATTCAGTAGGAAGGCTGATTTTGTAGCTCATTTTTTGGCCATCTGGAGTTGTCAATTCATTGTTTCTAAGAAAGAGGACGATCACATCCCTTTCATCGCAAGCTTCCATTTGGTGAGTCACTTTTTTAAATGCGATGTTGGATAGGGTTTCCTCCTCAGTGGCATCGGAAAGGATTAACACCCTATTATTCCATTGATAATCGGAAAGGTTTTGGGTGTATACCGTGTTTATGGACATAAGTAGTGTAATTATGGCTGCTAAAATTTTCATCTACAGGAAGATACAAAAAAACCGTCCTTTTTGGGACGGCTTTCAAAACTTTTGTGACTATAACGCTGTTATAATTTAGCGAAGAGTTTTTGCATCTTTTCCTGTTCCTCGTCTGCCAAGGCAGGGTCTACCAAAATCCGACCACTGTGCTCATCTGTTATAATCTTTTTTCTGGAAGCGATTTCCACTTGAACCTGTGGAGGAATGGTGAAGAAAGAACCACCGGAAGCGCCCCTTTCAATAGGTACCACGGCCAATCCGTTCTTAACATTGCCCCTTATACGGGCGTAGGCTTTTACCAAACGTTCCTCAATCAAATCCTGATATTTCAAGGATTCTTCCAAAAGCGCTTTCTCCTCTTTTTCGGTCTCTGCCAAAATAGCGTCCAATTCGCCTTTTTTATGCTTTAAGTGCGCTTCACGCTCTGCCAACTTCTCTTTGGTATCGGCAATCACTTCTTTCTTCTGCTCAATCTGTGCCTTGAATTCCTTGATGTTTTTCTCAGCAAGCTGGATTTCCAACTCCTGAAATTCCAATTCCTTGCTTATGGAGTTGAATTCGCGGCTGTTCCTTACATTCTTTTGCTGCTCATTGTATTTTTTTATCAAGGCTTTTGCCTCCTCAATAATGTTTTTCTTGGCCCCAATTTCATAATTGATGGTTTCCAAATCCGTCTTAAGCTTATCCAGTCTTGTTTTTAGGCCAAGCACATCGTCCTCCAAATCTTCTACTTCCAAGGGTAGTTCTCCACGTACATTTCTTATTTCATCTACTCTGGAATCAATCAATTGAAGGTCATACAACGCCCTTAACTTTGCTTCTACAGACGATTCTTCTTTTTTTGCCATATTTAAAAATACTTGATAGGATTTGTTATACTTTCCGATAAACGGATTGCAAAATTAGGAATTTTTTTCGTAAGATAATCAACTAAAAGGTTTTTTGTAAACTGCTCAGTTTCAAAGTGTCCAATGTCCGCAATGACCATTTTATTTTCGGCTTCGTAAAACTGATGGTATTTAACGTCGGCCGTAACGAAAACGTCGGCTCCCGCGGCTTTTGCGGCTCCAATGGCAAATGCCCCGCTTCCCCCTAAAACCGCCACTTTTTTTACCGGTGAATCCCTCAAATTGGAATGTCTTACCACTTGGGCCTTCATCGTCTTCTTAAGGTGTTTCAAAAAGGATGTTTCCGGCATGGCTTCCTCAAGTTCACCGATCATTCCCATACCTATCTGCTGGTTTCGGTTCTCCAAGGAATATACTTCATAGGCCACTTCCTCATACGGGTGGTTTGTCATCAAAGCATCCAAAACATTTCTTTCAGAGGACTTTAGGTAGGTCACATGGACCATTGTTTCCCTTTCAAAATGCGTCTTTCCAATTTCTCCTATCGTTGGATTACTGTTTTCGCCCGCTTTATAACTTCCTGTTCCTTTAAGCGTAAAACTACAATGGCTGTAATTGCCGATATTTCCGGCACCCGCTTCAAAAAGTTTTTTCTTGAGCTTCTCTGCTTCGGCCACTGGAACATAGGTGGTGAGTTTACGGATCGTATCCTTTTTGGGTATCAGTATCTCATTATTGATAAGGCCCAAGACCTCACATATTTTGGCATTGACCCCGTTAAAGGAATTATCCAGGGCCGTGTGGATGGCATAAATCGCGATGTTGTTCCGAATCGCCTTTAATACGGTGCGCTCCACATAGTTTTTACCGGTTATCTTTTTTAATCCCCCAAAAATAATGGGGTGAAAACTAACAATGAGGTTACAATCCTTGGCAATTGCCTCGTCCACTACAATTTCCAAGGTATCCAAGGTCACCAAAATTCCGCTTACCTCCATGGAACTGTCGCCTACCAAAAGACCGACGTTATCAAAATCCTCCGAGTGATCCAAAGGAGCAAGTTCTTCCAGAATTTGGGCAACCGATCTAACCGTCATTTTCAATGAATTATAAGGTTTTCAAAGATAAAATATTATAATTTCGTTCTAATGCAACTCTTGAGAAAACTTCTGTTCCCATTTTCGTTGATCTATGCCCTTGTGGTCCATTTGCGGAACTTCCTGTTCGATAAAGGTGTTTTCTCATCCCAAAAATTTGATGTCCCCATTGTTTGCATAGGGAATTTAAGCGTTGGCGGAACAGGGAAGACCCCAATGACGGAATTCCTTATCGTACTATTGAAACCTCATTATAAATTGGCCGTACTGAGTAGGGGTTACAAGCGCAAATCGGATGGATTTTTATTGGCCGATGAACAAACCACCGTGGAGGCACTTGGCGATGAACCTTTTCAGATACATCAAAAATTCCCCGATGTAGCCCTTGCCGTTGATGCCGATAGGAGGGAGGGAATCCGGTTATTGTCCGATGCCGTAAAACCTCAAATGATTATCCTTGATGACGCGTTTCAACATAGGAAGGTCAAGCCCCATTTTTCCTTTTTACTGACGCCGTATGGAGATTTGTATACGGATGATTGGTATCTGCCAACGGGTAATTTGAGGGATAGCAAAAAAGCGGCCCAACGTGCGGATATTATTGTTGTTACTAAGTGTCCTTCGAAAATAACAAAGACCGAGCAAGGTACAATTTTGGAAAAGCTAAAACCACATAAACATCAGGTCGTTCTTTTTAGTTTTTTGGATTATGACGATGCCTTTCACGGACCATCGGAAAAGATGGAAGTTGAGGCCCTGCACGGAAAGGAAATTACCTTGGTGACAGGGATTGCCAATCCTGCACCCTTGGTAGGTTATTTAAAATCCAAGGGTCTCACCTTTGAGCATTTGGCGTTCAAGGATCATCATTTTTTCACCCAAAAGGAAATCGATTTGCTGAACCGGAAACGGTTGGTCATTACTACGGAAAAGGATTTTGTTCGATTGCGAAATCACGTATCGAACCTGTATTATCTGCCTGTAATGCATCGGTTTATGGGCGACGGTCAGCATATTATCTATGATGCCCTTACCAAACTTATGAAAGAGAGGTCCTAACCTTTTTATCAAAGATGTTTTCCCCTATTTTCTGATAGAATATTTCTGGCTTAAAGGGCTTTGTTACCACATCGTTACACCCAGCGGCGTAAAAGCTCTCCACGCTATCGTCCAGAGAGATGGCCGTAAGTGCAATGATGGGGGTGGTTTGGTTGAATTTTCGAATTTGAATGGTCGCCTCTTCCCCACTAATGCCCGGCATGTGAATATCCATTAATATGGCATCATACTCATTATCCTTGGCGAGTGCAACGGCCTCTTCCCCGCTACCTGCAATATCGCAGCTGATCTCCTTTTTATTGAGCATTTTCTTGGTAATCACCTGATTGATCTTGTTATCCTCCACCACCAAGATGTGAAGTCCCTTGAAATCATATTCGCCTTTGGTAATTTCAAAAGCGATCTCATCCTCCAGCTCTTCCTTACTTTTCATATCGATTTCAAAACTGAAGGAACTTCCTTCGCCCAAATTGCTCCGCAGCTCAATCTTACTCTCAAAAAGACCCAAAAGACTTTTTACAATGGTAAGTCCCAATCCGGTACCACCGTATTCCCTATTTATCTGAATGGATCCTTGCTCAAAGCCATCAAAAATACTTTGCTGTTTTTCTTTGGAAATACCAATTCCGTTGTCCTTTACTTCAAAATAAAGGGTGACATCCTCCCCATTTTTCTCCTTGAGTTTACAGATGACCTCCACAATACCCCCACGGGTAAATTTTATGGCATTGCCAATAAGGTTCATAAACACCTGGGAAAGCTTCAGTGGGTCGCTCATCAAATGATTTGGAATCTCACTATCATAATCCAAAATCAATTTTGTCTTGTTTTCCTTGGCACTCTGTTGCAGGGAATCCATCACTTCATTGATGACCTTTTTCAGATTGAACTCCATGTGTAAGGGCTCCAGTTTATTGGCATCGATTTTATTGATGTGAAGAATGTCATTGATAAAGTTCAAGAGATAATCCCCGGAAAACTTCAAGGCCTTTAAGTGCTCTTTTTGATGTTCGGCGGGGTTCTCTTCCAATAATAGATGGGTAAGCCCAGTTACAGCGTACAACGGTGTGCGCAATTCATGGCTAACCGTTGATAGAAAGTTGGTTTTGGCCTCCATGGCCTGTACGGCCCCATCCCTGGCTACTTGTAGTTCCCTATTTTTTGTCTGCAAAAGGTCGTTCGTCTTTAATTTGATCTGATTGTTTCTATAGAGGGAAACCGCCAATAAAGAGATTATAATAAGAAATGCAGAGGTTAAAATAGCCGTTAGCTCAGAACGGTTTTGGGATTCCTTCAATTCCTGTATGGTATTTTGTTGTCGCGCTATTTCTTCGGTTTTGTAATCGTCCCTAATTTTATCCGCTGTTTTTGCCTCGACACGAACTTTTTCTATTGTGAACAACGAATCTTGAATGTCCAGTAAGTTTGTGCTATTCGATAACGCCTTTTCATAAGCACCCAACTTTCCATAGACTTTTGCCAGCATGGCATTAGACTGTCTAATTTCGGAAAAGAAACCATTGGTATTGGCAAGGGCCAGGGCCTCTTCACCATTTTTGGCACTCTCCTCAAAATTTTCGGTTTTATAATGTAACTCTGCCAGTCCTAAATAACCACGTGTAGACAGGTAGTCCTTTTCATAAATATCAGAGTTTACCACCAATGAATTCAAGTTTTTTGCGGCACTCTCATATTTTTCCAATCTCAGGTAGATCAATGCTTCGGTCAGTAAAATATTGTTGAAGAAATTTCTGTCGTTATTGAGTTGTTTTGCCTCGTTCAACATAAACAGTGCCTGATAGCTTTGATCCGCCCTAAAAAGTAAGATCGCTTCAATATATTTGTGAATGGCATCACCATAAGGGTAAGCAATATCGGCAAGTAGTACACTGGTTCGGTCCCAATAAAATTGAGTATCTTTTTCCCTATCCAACTTTAGGTAGAGAATTGCAAGCTCATGGTAACAATCAATCAGCCCTTTTATATCCTCGTCCTTTTCGGCTTCTTCCGCTGCTCTGTCCAATGTTTCAAGGGCCAGATCAATTTTGTTCTGATTCCTCAGTCTTCGCGCCTCGTCAAAATAAGGATCCATATCCCTTACGGGAACCGAATCTTGGGAATGGAGGGATAATCCCACTATTAAGAAAGCAAAAAGTGGTAGTAGCTTTAAAAGTTTTTTATGAAAGTATGTCTTTCTCAAATGTACTTTTTAGTTACCATTAAGTGTATGAGGTCGATAATTCTACTACTGTACCCTGTTTCATTATCATACCAACCAATAATTTTGACCATTTTTCCAATAACGGAGGTCATTAGTGAATCAAACGTACAAGAATAAGAACTATTGTTTATATCAATGGAGACTATGGGATCTTCCGTATAAAAAAGTATGTTTCTTAGTTCATTTTTGGACGCTTTTTCAAAAGTATCATTAATTTCCTTTATTGTGGTATTTCTTTTAACATTGAAGGTAATATCTGTCAATGAGCCGTTTGGGACCGGTACGCGTATACCACAACCGCCAATTACATCCTCCAAATCCGGAAAAATGCTGGTCAAGGCTTTAGCCGCTCCTGTGGTCGTAGGAACGATGGATTGACCCGCCGCCCGTGCCCTCCTTAAATCCTTGTGGGGCTGGTCGTGAAGACTTTGGTCCGATGTGTAGGAATGGATGGTGGTAATATATGCCTGCTCTATGCCGCAAAGATCATTGATGACCTTGATCATTGGGGCCGCGTTGTTGGTTGTACAGGATGCGTTGGATATAATTTGGTCTTCCTTGGTCAAGACCGATTCATTTATACCATAGACCACCATCTTTATATCCTGATCTGCGGGTGGTACAGAAAGAATAACCTTTTTTGCGCCGTTTTTAATGTGATTATCTAAAGACTCCTTAGTCTTGAATTTCCCAGTACTTTCAACCACCAAATCTACTTGGAGCAAACCCCAGTCAATATCCTTTGGGTGTAATTTGTTCGTTAAGGCTATTTTGGTACCATTGACAATCAAGGTATTTTCTTCAAAAGTGACTTTGCCTTTAAATACACCGTGAATACTGTCGTATTTGAGTAAATGGGCGAGCGTTTCCGCGTTCGCAAGGTCGTTTATGGCAACGACCTGTAGGTCTGGATAGTTTTGAACGAGTCTGAGAAATGTTCGGCCAATTCTCCCGAAACCATTGATTCCTATTCTGATTTTTTTCATTGTTACCGCAATTAAACAGAAATCTTTACAGGTCTCAACGTCTCCAAGAATGTGCTATTAATGAATATGTTTATGCGCCTTGTAGGAAGAACGAACCAAAGCCCCACTCTCTACATGTCTAAAACCCATTTTCAGTCCAATTTCCTCGTATTTTTTGAATTGGTCCGGGGTAATGAATTCCTTTACCGGAAGGTGTTTTTTGGAAGGCTGTAAATACTGTCCAATAGTCACCACATCTACATTGGCATCCCTTAGATCGCGCATCGTCTGGATGACCTCTTCTTCCAATTCTCCAAGCCCTAACATGATGCCAGACTTTGTCCTGTTCACACCATTTGCACGCAAATATCGTAAGACTTCCAAACTACGCTCGTATTTTGCCTGTATCCTAACCTCGCGTGTCAACCGCTTTACCGTTTCCATATTATGCGAAACAACCTCGGGGGAAACTGATATAATTCGGTCCAAATGTTTTTCAATTCCCTGAAAATCGGGGATCAATGTTTCTAAGGTTGTTTGGGGATTCATTCTTCGAATGGCTTTAACGGTTTCCGCCCAAATAATCGAACCCATATCTTTGAGGTCGTCCCTGTCCACGGATGTGATAACGGCATGTTTTATACCCATGATCTTAATGGAACGTGCTACTTTTTCCGGCTCTGCCCAATCTACATTTTCCGGACGTCCTGTTTTAACACCGCAAAAGCCGCAGGACCGTGTACAAATATTACCAAGGATCATAAAGGTCGCTGTACCCTCGCCCCAGCATTCGCCCATATTTGGGCAACTACCGGATGTGCAAATGGTGTGCAAATCATATTTGTCCACCAAACCTCTAAGCTGGGTATATTTCTTTCCGGTAGGAAGTTTAACCCTTAACCACTTTGGTTTTCCTTTGGGAGGAGCTACATTTTCTTTAACTGCTTCGGACATGCCAATTTTTTTTACAAATATACGAAGTAAATAGTCTAAAGTTCAATCTTGAAAGGGGTGTGCCATATTCTTACTGAATGGCCCATATGCCAATAATCCCGGATTATGCACTGGAAAAGCTGTTACCGTTAAAAATCGCCTCAAAATAAAACGTTACGCTGTATTTTCAATATTACCATAGCGGTGCTATGCCAAAATTTCCAAACCACATTATTTATGCTTTTTATCTTCACGACGCGCTCCTAATATATATATATATATATATATATTTCGGGATAAACGGAACTATCTTCTGTTGCGTATGATTTCGGCCAGTAGCTTTTTGGCTCGAAGAATTTTCACCTTGATATTGTTGATGGGTTCGTTCAGCTTCTCTGCGATATCGGCATAACTAAGTTCATTGAAATAGCGAAGGTTGATAACCTCCTGATAATGGGGTTTCAAGCTTTTGATATCCCGAAGCAAATCGGCCAAATTCTGTTCTTGGATGAGTTGGTCCTCCATGGAAAGCGCATCGTCATGTACTCCTTTTATGGCATCATCGTTTCGTTGCGAATCCAGAAGACTTTTCTTCCGCTTCCTGACCAAATCAATATGAATGTTCTTTGATATAGTTATCAGCCAAGTTTTAAATGAGAATCGAGGGTCGTACGTATTAATTTTGTCAAAGGCCTTGGAAAATGTCTGTATGGTGATATCCTCGGCGTCATTTTCGTTTTCGGTGCGTTTTAGCTGAAAACCATAGACCTCATTCCAAAACCTATCCAGTAATCTACTGAATGCTATCTGATTACCTTCTTTGGCCTTGATGATAATGTCATGAACGTCCTCTGTCAATATGATGGTAAAAATTTAATGGGTACCTAGGAGGTCACGGCCTCCTTTTTGCAATCCTGTTCCTCTGGAAGTTTACCGCACATGCCACATGCTTGGCCATCCTTGTTTAAATAGGGACTTTGGCTAGCGCACGTTCCGGCGAACTTCCCGTCCTTCTTGGCCCATATTTTTATGGCTATGCCAGAGATAGCCAATGCTAAAAGTCCAACGGTAAGGAGTATAAGTTTCATATATGTGCTTTTATTATAGGTCCTGATTTCTAACTGAAGAACCCTTGGATTCCAATAGTACAGGATCCTGATTTTTTAATCCGTTACAAAGGTAAAAAAATAAAGCCCCAATTTGGGGCTTTAAGACTACTTTATAATATGGGCACATCAGTATGCGATGTTCGCCACAATATTGTCCACCGTAGGGATTTCATTGCCACCCTTGGGCTCAATGGTGATGTAGCCCATCGCATTTTCAGCATATGGAAGTGCCAATAATTTCTGACTATCTCCTGCCTCTTCAATAATGCCCAGGTTCAACATTTCGCCATTCACCTCGGCCCACATTTGGAAACACTGGTTTTCCGGTAAATTAGGGAGGTTGCTTACATTGATATAGGACAATTTTTTAACAGGATTTATATATGCGACCGCCTTCAGTTCCTTCGCTTTTTTGTTTCCGTTAACATTGAATTTTCTTGTACTTGGATTGTTTAGTACAATGAATTGGTTTCGAACATCTTCCAATTGTTGTTTCATATCCGCTTCCAACAATTTTATCTTGTTGCTTACCATGGAATTTTCTTCCTGTAAATTCTGGTTTTGGTCCCAGAAGAAAAAGGAAGATCCCGCGAAGATTATTGCCACGATACTGGCCGCGATCGCAAACCTGAAGAATTTTTTCCTTCCCACCCGTTCTGATTTTATGCGGGCGGTAATTTTTTCCTTCAATCCTTCCGGGGATTTGATGGCATGGAGCTTTGCAAAAATCTCCAAACTTTCCTGTAGTTCATTGTAAGCTTCCCTTACCTCAGGATACATGGCAATGTACTGCTCTACCTTTGAAGCCTCCAAATCTGTGGTAGTCCCAAGAAGATAGTTTTCCAGTAAATCCGTTTCCAAGAACTTTTTAATTTTATCCTTCATAACTATATCATATTTATGAGAAGCAAAAGCACTGCAGGGCCATAAACTTTCCTCAATTCGCGCAATCCGATTTTTAACCTGGATTTAATCGTTCCAAGGGGAATCCCCAATTCTTCACTGGCCTCTTGTTGGGTCATTCCCTGAAAAAACAAAGCGTCCAGGACGATTTGATACTTTTCCTCGATCTTGTCCAGATGTTCTTGAACATCCATGAATTCAGGTCTTGTACTTTCAATTCCTAAATTATATACGTCTGAAACGTCTATTTGGATTTCCTTATCGGTTTTTGTATTTAAACTTCTTAATTTATCAATGGCGGTATTTCTGGTTATCCTGAACAGCCAAGTAAAAAGTTTTGCTTTGGTGGGGTCGTAGGAATCGGCTTTTTTCCAAATTTTAACGAAGCTTTCCTGTAAGACATCCTGGGCCAACTCCTCGTTTCTAAGTACCTTGTTGGCAACCCCCAAAAGTGTGTCCCCGTAATTGTCGTACAATAGGGAAATGGCCTTGTCATTCCGCTCCTGCAATAGCTCAACAATATGTTTTTCAAGTAGTATGCTCATAGCCTAGCGGGGATGCTTAATTTTTTTTTGGGTGCAAGATCCAAGGTAGGTTGTTCGTCCGTATATCCATAAACGCTAATTTATAAAATTGATTGCTAAAGCGGCGTTATCTAAAATATTATCTTATAAGTGAGCAGCTGGTAACTGCCACTTAGTTTTTGGTTAGTTTGGTTTGGTATAACCCCTGGGATTTTATTTCAGGGGTTATTTTATGAGATTGACTTCGGGCTCAATGGTAATACCGAATTTAATTCGTACTTCCTCAATAATCATATGGGCCAAATTTAATATATCGTTTCCGGTCGCGCTTCCATAATTTACCAAAACCAAGGCCTGTTTCACGTGCACTCCCGCATCCCCAAAACGTTTCCCCTTGAAACCACTTTGTTCAATCAGCCATCCAGCCGGAATCTTATAGGCTTCTTCCGAAACTTTATAAAAGGGAGCCTCCGGGTATTTAGCGATGAACTCCTCAAACACTTCTTTGGATATTACGGGGTTCTTAAAAAAACTTCCGCTATTACCCAGTTCCTTGGGATTTGGTAATTTACTGTTTCTAATAGTTATAACCGCGTTGGAGACGTCCTTTATGGTAGGTGATTTACAATGGTTTCTTTCCAATTCTTCGTTTATGGCACCGTAACTGGTATTTATAGCATGGTTCTTTTTGGTAAGCCTTAGTGTTACCGAAGTAATTACATATTTATCCTTGCCCTCATTTTTGAAAAATGAATCCCTATACTCAAACCGACAGTCTTCTTTTGAAAAATATACCAATTCTTGATCGGCCCTTCGTATGGCTTCGCACCCCACAAAAACATCCTTTAATTCAACCCCGTAGGCACCTATGTTCTGTACGGGCGCGGTTCCCGTATTTCCGGGGATCAACGACATATTTTCCAGCCCACCAAAATCCCGTTCCAAGGTCCATAAAACCATTTCATGCCAGTTTTCACCGGCCATCACTTTAAGTTCAACACGGGAATCATCTTCATTTTCGATAAAAATGCCCTTTATGTTGATATGGATGACCAAGGCATTGATATCCTGGGTTATCAACATATTGCTGCCTCCGCCCAAAATAAACTTGTTTGGATAGGAATTGTCGGCCAAAATCCGCTGAAGTTCCGCTACCGAATTTATTGCTACAAAGAACCTCGCCTTGGCATCGAGGCCAAAGGTATTGTAGTCCTTTAGGGAATAATTTTCGTGTATTTGCATGCTTTGTAATTTAGGTCAGCAATTGGCTTATTGAACACATCCTTATTACCAATGTGCGGATGGCAATAATGATTCTTCAAAGAAGGTTTCCCTAACCGATATAGGTTTTAAGGGCCTCGCCCAAGATATGAACCGCCCTTTTTAGGGAGGCCTGGTCCAGTACATAGGCTATCCTAATTTGGTTTCTGCCCAGTCCTTCCGTGGCATAAAAGCCTGCTGCCGGGGCAACCATGACGGTTTCGTTGTTTACCCTAAAGTCCTCCAATAACCATTGTGCGAAATCATCCGCGTCCTCAATGGGCAATTCCGCAATGCAATAGAAAGCGCCCTGTGGTTTGGCCACTTTTACTCCGTCCAATTTTTCAAGTTCGGAAATCAATAGATTTCTACGGGCAACATACTCGGTCTTAACTTCGTCAAAATAATTTTGAGGGGTTTCCAGGGCTGCCTCACTAGCTATTTGCGCATAGGTCGGCGGGGAAAGTCGCGCCTGCGCGAATTTTATGGCCGTTGAAATCACTTCCTTGTTCTTGGAAACCAAAAAACCTATTCTGGCCCCGCACATACTGTATCTCTTGGAAACGGAATCCACGATAATTCCGTGCTGCTCCAAAGAAGGTTCCTGCAAAATTGAATAATGGTCCTTGTCATCATATACAAATTCCCTGTACACCTCGTCGGCAATAAGGAATAAATCATGTTTGAGAACGATTTTGGCCAGTTTCCTAATTTCCTCCTCGCTGTAAAGATATCCCGTAGGATTCCCCGGATTACAGATGAGGATGGCCTTTGTTCTTGGGGTAATCAATTTCTCAAAATCCTCAATGGGAGGTAGCGCGAAATTGTTTTCCAATTTGGATACTACGGGAACGACCTTCACGCCACTTGCCGTGGCAAAACCGTTATAATTGGCGTAAAATGGTTCGGGGATTATGATTTCGTCATCGGCATCGGCAATGCTGCCCATGGCAAAGGCGAGCGCTTCGGAGCCCCCTGTGGTAACGATGATATCATCGGCAGTGACCGATATTTTATTTTTTTGGTAATAGGCCGCCACTTTTTCCCTGTAAGCTTCTGAGCCTTCGGTTCGGCTATATTCCAAAACATTCAGTTGGTTATTTTTTACGGCATCCAAGGCTATTTGTGGCGTTTTGATATCCGGTTGCCCTATGTTTAGGTGGATTACGTTGGCACCTTTTTTCTTGGCATTTTCCGCAAAGGGGACCAATTTTCTAATGGGGGATTGCGGCATCGCAAGCCCTTTTTGGGAAATTTTAGGCATGTCAAATACTTTTTGACAAAAGTGGCAAATGATTGGGGAATCTACAATATATGGGCTGTTTATTTATTGGTAATCATAATCGGTAAACAAATACTAGGCTTCACTCACTATCCATTCATTATTGCCGATGGATTCTTCGTGGATTTGCCCCTGGGTAGATAACCCATTAAATCTTTCCTTTCCGAAGCTAGTAAGTTTTTGTGAAATGTTAAAATATACCGATGTGGTGAAAAATTCCGTATCTTACTATTGGTCAAACAATTGGAAACGAACATGTTAATAAGGCGCTTGAAATTTTTGTTGCTATTGATGGCACTGCCCATAATTGGTAGTACACAAGGGTATTCGTTGCCCGAAGATCAAAAGTTCGAAAAAATTCGGTTCCAATTGATCAATAATTTGATCGTTGTCCCTATCGATGTCAATGGTACGGAATTATCGTTTGTACTAGATTCTGGGGTCAGTACACCTATTTTGTTCAATCTTTCCAATCAGGATTCCCTAGAGCTAAAGAATGTTTCCGAAATCACCATCAATGGGCTTGGCGAAGGGGAACCGATAAATGCCTTGAGTTCCCAAGGAAATTATTTTAAGTTGGGCAACGTCCGAAATTTTTCCCAAAAACTATATGTTGTGATGGACGCAGGTATCAATTTCTCCCCAAGCTTGGGCGTTCCCATTCATGGCATCATCGGTTACGATCTGTTCAGGGATTTTATTGTGGACATCAACTATTCTGCCAATACCATTAAATTTTATAACCCCGAAATTGATGCGCCAAAATTGGGAAATAGGTATGAGACCTTACAAGTTGAGGTTGTTAACAGAAAGGCCTATATGGATGCCACCGTTTCGCTGAAGGGTGTGAAAGCTATTCCTGTAAAAATGTTATTGGATACCGGTAGTAGTGACGCTATTTGGCTCTTTGAGGACGAACGTATCCAATTGCCCAAGGAATATTACGAGGATTATTTGGGAAAAGGTCTCGCCGGGGACATCTATGGAAAAAGAACCAAGGTGGAAGGAATCCAGATTGGGGGTTTCGAACTATACGATGCAAAGGCCGCATTCCCGGATATGCTGTCTTTTAGCACCATCAAGGACTTGGGCAATAGAAATGGTAGTTTGGGAGGGGAAATATTAAAGCGATTTAACATCGTATTCGATTATCCCAACGGAAAAATCAGTCTCAGGAAAAATTCGAATTTCAAAAAACCTTTTCATTATAACGTAAGCGGTATTGATCTGCAACATGTCGGAGTTCGTTATGTTTCAGAAAGGATTGCCGATGTTAACGGTATCGTTGTAAGTAGCGAAAGGACGTACGGAAACGTTCAGATTTTGTTGGAAGGCGCCACCCGATTGAGCCTTGTCCCAGAAATTGTGGTTTCCGGTATCAGGTCTGGAAGTCCGGCACATTCTGCTGGTTTACAGGAAGGGGATATTATTTTGGCCGTGAACGGCAAGCGAATCCATAGATATAAAATCCAGGAAATAATGGAGATGCTCAATGAAAAGGAAGGCAAGCGGGTGAAGGTGCTTGTGGAAAGGGCCAATAACAATTTGTTGTTCAGTTTTGTGCTCAAGGACCTTTTCAAGTAAACTACTTTAAGGAAAGTCTTTTAGGCTCTTGAAGTGAACGAAGGTTTCATTGCATATAATACCATTTCCAATTTAAAAATGAGCCAATTTACTTGTCCATTTTTCCTCTACCTTCATTGTGGAAATTGCGAAGAACTCAAGCTATTTGCAATCTCCACGGCTTCGGTACAGAAAAAAGCAACGGCGTAAATTTTGGCCCATTCTTAAACCAGAACTGGTATAAAGCTTTGGGGAATAAATCCTTAGGCAGTGCCAATAAAAAAGCCCTCCATTCGGGAGGGCCTTTAAAATCTTTTGGAAACGTATTACTTGGTTCCGCTAGGAGCCTTTACTTCTCCCTTAATTTTCAAAATCTTTGTTGGAGTCTCCGCATTTGAAGTAACGGTTATCGCTTTTCTAATGGGGCCAACACGATTGGTGTCATATTTTACCTGGATTTCCCCAGTTTTTCCTGGCATGATGGGATCTTCCGGTTTTTTAGGGATGGTACATCCACAGCTTGAACGTACATCGCTAATGATCAAAGGCGAATTTCCTGTATTCGTGAATTCGAACACCCGGACACCGTCCGAACCCTTTTCGATTTCACCGTAATCCACGGTTTCCTCCTTAAACTCAATTTTTGCCGCGCTATCCTGGGCTTTTAGGCTCATTCCAAGCAATCCGACAAATAATACAAGTACAATTTTTTTCATCATTCTTAATTTAGGATGAATCTCAAAATTAATTCTTTTCAGAACAACTCCAAAATCCTTTTGTTATACTCTAACGTTACTTATTTTTGTTTCGTATTTTAATAGTGGAAAAACGGTACGGATCTTTGAAAATCCATTCCGTTTTATTTTTTCCACCCAATGTATTTCAAAAACTGTTCCAAAATGGAAATAGCCTCAAAGTATGAGCCGCATCAGGTTGAAAAGCGCTGGTATGACTATTGGATGAAACACAATTACTTTCATTCCACGCCAGATGACAGGGAACCCTATACCATCGTTATTCCGCCTCCAAACGTAACCGGGGTGCTGCATATGGGGCATATGCTCAATAATACCATACAAGACGTTTTGATACGACGTGCGCGTCTCAAAGGGCGCAATGCCTGTTGGGTACCGGGTACGGACCATGCATCCATAGCAACGGAAGCCAAGGTAGTGGCAAAACTTAAGGAACAGGGAATCCATAAGAACGAGATATCCAGGGAGGAATTCTTGGAACATGCCTGGGACTGGACCCATGAATACGGCGGGGTCATCCTGGAACAGTTAAAAAAACTGGGATGCTCCTGTGACTGGGACAGAACAGCCTTTACCATGGACAAGGAACGCCATGACAGTGTAATCAAGGTATTTATTGACCTTTTTAAAAAGGGACTCATCTATAGAGGTTACCGAATGGTCAATTGGGACCCGGAGGCCAAAACCACCCTCTCTGACGAGGAGGTAATCTATGAAGAAAAACAGGGGCTTTTGTACTATTTGGAGTACTCAATAGAAGACTCCGATGAAAAGGTGACCATTGCAACTACAAGACCTGAGACCATACTGGGCGATACCGCCGTTTGTATCAATCCCAATGATGAGCGTTATGCGCATTTAAGGGGCAAAAAGGCCATTGTACCGCTTTGCAATAGGGTAATTCCAATCATTGAGGATGAGTATGTTGACATAGAGTTTGGAACCGGATGTCTAAAAGTGACCCCGGCCCACGATATAAATGACAAAGCGCTGGGAGAAAAGCATCATTTGGAAACCGTTGATATTTTTAATGACGACGCAACGCTGAATTCCTATGGTCTGCATTATGAAGGCAAGGACAGATTCGTAGTACGGAAGGAAATCGCCAAGGAATTGGAAGAAAAGGGCTTTTTGGTCAAGACCGAACAGCATTTGAATAAAGTGGGAACTTCGGAGCGTACAAAGGCGGTCATAGAGCCCAGGCTGTCCGATCAGTGGTTCTTAAAAATGGAGGAATTGGTAAAACCTGCCATAAGGGCAGTTTTGGAGTCGGACGATATCAAGTTTTTCCCTAAAAGGTTTGACAATACCTATAGGCATTGGATGGAGAATATCCGTGATTGGAACATTTCCAGACAGCTTTGGTGGGGGCAACGCATTCCCGCCTACTATTTTGGGGATGGACAAGATGATTTTGTAGTGGCCTTTGATGCCGAAGTTGCATTGGATAGGGCCAGGGAAAAATCAGGGAATCCCAATTTGACCATGGCCGATTTAAAACAGGATGAAGACGTGCTGGATACTTGGTTTTCTTCCTGGTTATGGCCCATAAGCGTGTTTAATGGCATTCTTGACCCAGAGAATGAAGAGGTCAAATACTATTACCCCACCAATGATTTGGTTACGGGGCCGGACATTCTTTTCTTCTGGGTAGCCCGAATGATCATTGCAGGATATGAATACAGGGATACTAGGCCTTTTGAAAACGTCTATTTTACCGGCCTGGTCCGTGATAAGCAACGAAGAAAGATGTCCAAGTCCTTGGGCAACTCTCCCGATGCCCTAAAACTTATCGAGGAATATGGTGCAGATGGAGTGAGGGTCGGACTATTATTAAGCTCCGCCGCGGGCAACGATTTAATGTTCGATGAGGATCTATGCCAACAGGGAAAGAATTTTGCGAATAAAATCTGGAACGGATTCCGACTCCTAAAGGGTTGGGAAGTGGCCGATATTCCCCAGCCCGAAGCCTCCAAAATGGGCTTAGAATGGTACAAGGCGAAGTTCAACCAGACCTTGCGGGAAATTGAGGACCACTTTGGTAAATACAGAATCTCCGATGCTCTCATGGCCATTTACAAACTGGTTTGGGACGATTATAGTTCGTGGTTGCTCGAAATCATAAAGCCGGCCTATCAACAACCGATCGATAAAAAAACCTTCAAGGCCGTCATCCAAATTTTTGAGCAAAACCTCAAATTATTGCACCCTTTCATGCCGTTTTTAACGGAGGAAGTCTGGCAGCATATTTCGGAGCGGGACCCTTCCCAAGCTTTGATTATATCAAAATGGCCGGAAGCCTATACCGCTGATGAAGACCTTATTGGTCAATTTGATTTTGTTACGGAGGTAGTCGCCGGTATCCGAACCATACGCAAGGAGAAGAACATTCCCATGAAGGAAAGCTTGGAACTATCGGTTTTGAATGAGGAAAATTTGGTTCGGGATTGGGATTCCGTTATCGGGAAGTTGACAAATCTTTCTTCCATTTCCTATGTGGATAAAACGGTGGACGGAGCTTTGTCCTTCAGGGTGAAATCCAATGAATATTTTATTCCGATAAGCGGAGCCATTGATGTGGAGGCCGAAAAGGCCAAAATTGAGGACGAATTAAAGTATATAAAAGGATTTTTGACATCGGTACAGAAAAAACTTTCCAATGAGCGATTTGTAAACAACGCACCTGAGCAGGTGATCGAAATGGAACGTAAAAAACAAGCCGATGCCGAGGCCAAGATAGAAACCTTGGAAAAAAGCCTCGCCAGTTTGGGCTAAAAGTAGCTCGTTTGCCAACCAAATGGGTTAATAATCATAGTGTTAAAGGACGATAGTTGATTCATTATCAGCTAATTTCCATTCAAATCAAAAACACTAAAATTATGAAAAGTCTATTATGGTTAGTTGCAGTTATTTGTATTATCATTTGGTTGCTGGGTATGTTGGGCGTGGTACCTGGCTTGGCAACGGGTAGTTTACTTCATATATTGTTGGTTATTGCCGTGATTGTAGTACTGTACAATATTATTTCAGGTCGAAAACCTTTATAAGATTTCACTTAGAATTAAATTAAAACCAATCCTAGTTCTAGGATTGGTTTTTTGTTTTACACACTGGTGCTAGGCATAAACTTAAAATATATTATTTCGTATCTTGCTAGAAATAAATCCATTAAATATGAAGTACTCTTTATTTTTTCTTGTGCTTTTATCATTTACCTGTCTATACTCTCAGAGCGGAAAAAGAACTATTTTGTCTAAGGAAATTCAAATTAAGACGGCCATTTTACCTGTACCGGAAGGTAGCAGTACGGATACTATGGTCTATGGATACGATGCGAATGGGGATTTTGTAGTACTACGGGAGGGAACGAGTAATTTGGTTTGTTTGGCCGATGACCCCCATAAGGAAGGTATTAGTGTTTCCTGTTATTCCAAAAAACTCGAACCTTTTATGAAACGTGGACGAGAACTCAGGGCCGAAGGAAAGGAAATTATGGAAATCCGTGAAATTAGGGGCAAGGAGATTGCCAACGGTACATTGGATATGCCAAGGGAACCCAGTATGATGTATGTATATTATGGCACGGATGCCGATTATAATACCTCTACAGGGGAATTGGCGAACGGTCAATTTAGATATGTGATCTACATTCCCTATGCCACAACGGAATCCACGGGTCTGCCCGATAAACCCCATGCCAAAGGAATGCCCTGGTTGATGGACCCCGGTACCCACAGGGCCCACATCATGGTAGGACCCAATTAATTACCTGAATCTAAAAATACGTTTTAAGCTTACTTCTTCAGAACCTGTAAGTTCTTCCTTAATCTCTTTGGAAGCGGAAGCTTCCTGAGTCACTTCCATCCACAGGACACCCATGGCTCCTAGGATAATAAGGTTTTTAATGATATACTGACCTAACAAGGTGAGCGATAACAAGTTCTCATTGAAAATCAGTTCTGGGAAAAAAACCAGCGGTGTAAAGGTAAGTACCATATGTATAACGGCCACTTTTATGGTTGTCTTTTTTTGAAGGTTGAAAAGGAAAAATAGTCCCACGAGAACTTCCCAAAGGGCCAAGAGTAGTATTGAAATATTTGATGGTAACAATGAAAAGGTAAGCTCTCCAATGGTGTTTTTCGCAAGTTCCTCTGCCGGACTCAAATTGGGAAAGAACTTAAGGGTCCCAAACCATAGATATACCAGTCCAATGGATATTTGTAAATAGCGTCTTTTAATGTTTTGAAGATTCATTTGGTATGTATTTGAATTGGTTATTTGAAATTATTCTCAAGTTCCGGGGCAAGTCTTACCTTGTTATTGGCAAAGCGATAGGTAACGCCCAAGTTTATAACATAGTCGGAAAAGGCGGCATCCCCATTCCTTGGGGTACCTGTAAGCTGTTCGGTCTGCAAGTCAGTTATGCTTTGAGGCCGCTCCCTACGGACCGCAAAAGGTACGTTCAGGTTTATTACAAAATTACTCTTCATAAAACTTACTCCAGGGTCTATGGATAGTACATTTCCAGGTCGCCTGAACCCTTCATTTCCACCGATCAAATCCTTGACGGGCACGCAATCGAACCGGGCGCCAAGCGAAGATGATATTGTGGGCGAGATGTTATAACTAAGCCCTCCCCTGAGCGAATATTGGTCCGGTACCGCCATGATGGATTCATTTTGCAAAATTGGGCTCAAGGTCTCCCTAAAGGTCCTAACGCCATTCGTTTCCCTGGGGTTTATTAGATAAAATCCGCTTGCATAGCTAAAAACATCCGTGGTTATTTTTTGATAGAATTGAAAATCTACCGTGACCCCAAATCCTCCGTCACCTGGTTGAATGGACTGGTCTACCGGTCTCGTCTGAGGCTCCCCGTTCGGTCCCACATTATAAAAAATATCCGATGCATTGTAGTTACCCGTTGGCAGCTTTACACCTAGTCCCAAGGCAAGGTTTCCGTTTGGGGATTTATCCATATCGAACACCCAATAGCCAAACCCGAACCGTATATCGGCAAGCCCCCTTGAAAAAGTTACATTTCTTTCATTGCGACCATGTTCATAAAGAGAAGATCTTGTGTTTATTACCGTTGGTACGGTGATGCTGGTATACAGTCTATCGTTTATTCCGTAAGTGGCAAAAAAATCCCACGCATGGGAGTGATTGATAACCTCTGTATTGTTGGCGAGTCTATCCGGTTCTTCCTCCGTACCCCTAAAATGCCTAAAGGATTTAAAATACCGGTAATTGACTCCAATTTGAATATCTCCGGTGCTTAATAAATTGTTCTCTAAATTGCTGCCAACGCAAGAGGAAAAATGCCGGATTGCTACACAACCTTGTCCATTGATTGAAAATATTGGATACAATAAGAATAAAAGAATGATGAAGTATAGTTTTCCCTGCATGTTTGAGTTTGTATTTAGTTGGTAGTTAGGAATAGTAGCGTTAAAAATAAAGCCAACTCTACGCTACAAAGAGTTGACTTTATTGCATTCTGTTATGAAACTTTAACTAAACTCAAGATTAATTTATTAACATTGACAAACTTACCTGATTAGGTCATCCATAAGCATTAAGGGTAGGGTAAAGAGGTTTAAGGAAAGTTTAATGCAATTAACGGAATATTAATTTTCATTAATAAACGCATTTATTTAAGTTATTTCGTAGGGATTTTGAAAAAGAGATATATCTACATAGGGGTGTTTTTGGTTTCAATTGTGGGTTTGGCAATTGTACAGTATCAGTATTTACGTATTGGCCTAAGTTTGGCAAAAGTTCAGTTCGATTCTAAAATAGATAGAGTGGGTACTTTAGTGGCTAACAGTCTAAAAGAAGAAAACAAACTCACGTATTTAATTGGAGAGGGCATTCGAAGGGACACCTCATTTTTTAAGGTCAGTGTTGATAGCCTGCAAAATGTGGGAAACATGTTTTTGGACGATTTTATTAGGGACCAGCTTTTAAATCAAGGTATTGAATCTGATTTTACATATACCCTTTATACCAAGGATAGTAGCTATGTTCTGCATTCCACCAATTCCTTTGAAGGGATGGACAATGTGGATTCTTATCCAATTGATTTGGAGGGTTATTTCCCCCAATTGTTGGGCAAACCGACAGTATTGGATCTTAAATTTGAAAATCTTCATAATTATTTTTTAGCGAAACTAAACGGCCTTACATTTCCCAGTATATTGTTTTTGATAGGGATTTGTGCGACTATTTTTTGGGTATTGCGTACCTACTATTGGCAAAGTAATGTCATTACCACCACCAATGAATTTATCAACAATCTTACGCATGAATTGAAGACCCCTGTATTTTCTATTGGATTGGCTACCAAGATTTTGGATGAATCCGCGAACGAAAAACAAAAACCGGTTTTGGGAATAATCAGGCAACAAGTAGGACGTTTGTCCGGTCACATAGAAAAAGTCTTGGAGTTGGCCAGTCTGGAATCGGGTAAAAGCGTGATTACCTTGACTAAAGTAGATTTTAAACCATATTTGGAAAACCTGTGTGCCGAATTCAAGACACTGGTCGCCATAGAAAATGGTATTTTTAACTATGATTTGGCCGGCGAAAACTATGTACTTAACGCGGAAGTCTTTCATTTGGAAAACGCCATCAATAATATTCTGGACAATGCAAAAAAATATTCCCCCGAGCCCGAAATACATTTGAAGGCTTATAAGGATGGCCATAGGCTCATTGTGGAGGTGACCGATAATGGAATCGGGATTTCAAAGGAGGAGTCACAAAGGGTGTTTCGGAAATTTTACAGAGTTACAAATGGAGACCTCCATAGTGTTAAAGGCTATGGTCTGGGGCTGAGTTATGTTAAAAAAGTAATCAAAAAGCATGGAGGCAAGGTACAAATGAGCAGTGAGGAGAAAAAAGGTACAAAGTTTAGATTAACAATTCCTATATTATCATGATGGAAGAAAAGAAAAGGATTCTTTTGGTAGAGGATGACGAGGCGGTTGGGTATTTATTATCGGAATACTTGAAAATGAAAAGCTTCGAGGTCATTTGGGAAAAAAACGGCAAGGAGGCTTTAGTGAAATTGGATCAAACTAAATTCGATTTGGCCGTATTGGACGTTATGATGCCGGAAATGGATGGGTTTACATTGGCAGAAAAAATAAATGAAAATTTTTCTGAACTCCCCTTTATTTTCCTGACGGCAAAATCCTTGAAAGTAGACGTGCTTAAAGGATTTTATTTGGGTGCGGTGGATTACCTAAAAAAACCCATCGATGAGGAAGAGTTGGTCATTAGAATTGAGAACCTACTTTCAAGATTGGATAAATCCATCACAAAAAAGGAGGAAGTTGAAGCATACACTATCGGTATATATCATTTTAATTCGCTTAACCAAGAATTGATGGTTGACGGACAAAAGATAAACCTAACGACGAAGGAGAGTGAACTCTTAAAATATTTGGTCGAAAAAAAGAACCAATTGTGCCCGCACAAGGATATTCTCATCAAAATTTGGGGCAAAAATGATTATTTCAACAGGAAAAGTTTAAACGTATTCATTACCAGATTGCGAAAATTTTTGGAAAAGGATACCAATATAAAGATTGAAAATGTTCATGGTAAAGGCTATATCTTTCGATTTGACCCATAAGATTCAATCTGTCTTTTGGCCATTCTTTAGGAGTTCGTATCTTTTAAACGTTAAATAGAGAGTTTTGGAAACCTACGCAACTGCACTGTTGTACGCTATACCTTTTTTTATTCTCCTACTGGTCATAGAGATGGCATATGGTCATTTTGTAAAGGACCAAAAGTACACGGTGTTGGATACAGTTTCCAGCATAAGCTCCGGACTTACCAATATTATAAAGGACTCGCTGGGAATTGTCTTGGTACTGATATCCTACCCGTTTTTGCTCGAACATTTGGCCATTACCAGTATTGAACCTACCTGGCTTACGTGGGTCATTGGTTTTATTGCCATAGATTTTGCGGGGTATTGGAACCACAGGTTAAGCCATAGGGTCAATTTTTTCTGGAACCAACATGTGATCCACCATAGTAGTGAGAAATTCAATTTGGCCTGTGCCTTACGACAATCGGTTTCCAACGTTTTGGGTTATTTCCCGTTTTTGTTGCTACCTGCCGCCTTTTTGGGCGTTCCCAACGAGGTCATTGCTATTTTGGCTCCCATACAACTATTTGCCCAATTTTGGTATCACACACAACATATTGGAAAAATGGGATGGTTGGAATACATCATCGTAACGCCATCCCAGCATAGGGTACACCATGCCATTAATCCCGAGTACATTGATAAGAACTTGGGTCAGGTTTTCTGTATTTGGGATCGAATGTTCGGAACGTTTCAGGAAGAATTACCAGATGTTCCTCCACAATATGGAATTTTGAAACCTGCAAGAACCTGGAATCCTATAAGAATCAACTTTCAACATCTGTGGAGGTTGTCGTTAGATGCGTGGAGGACCAAAAATCTTTGGGATAAAATTAGGATTTGGTTTATGCCAACAGGTTGGCGGCCCAGTGATGTCAAGGACAAATATCCCACGGACGTTATAACCGATGTGTACAATTTTGAACGTTATGTCACACCAACGAGCAAGGCATTCAATGCATACTTGATTTTTCAATTGGTCATTTCACTACTATTATTGCTGTTCATGTTCGCAAATTTTGGAAACTTGGAGGTCAATCAGTTGTTGTGGTACGGAGGTTTGGTTTTTCTGGGAATTTATGGATACACTTCCTTAATGGATGGTGATACCTATGCCGTATGGATTGAAGTTTTCCGGGGGGTGCTGGGTTGTACGATTATTTTATCTACTGGGGATTGGTTCGGATTGAATTCCTATTTTTCGGCAGGTAAAACGCTCATACTTCTTTACTTTTTGTCGACCATAATAGGAAGTATTTATTGGCACCGCCAAAGGGTTTAAACTCCAAGGCTTACCTCGAAAATAATAATTCGTTTTCGAAGTATGACTCGTAGGCTTGCCCAAAGATAGTTTACTTTATGAATCTGTTTAAAAAGAAAAGAATATTGGTATGATACGACCTTACATTTTGGCCGAAACTAATTGGAAACATCTAAAGGACGAACAATTTCAATTGGCCGTGTTACCTTGGGGCGCAACGGAGGCCCATAATTACCATCTTCCCTATGCGACGGACAACTTTCAAGCGGAAGCCATGGTCGCTGAGTCGGCAAGAATCGCATGGGAGCAAGGAAAAAAAGTGGTCGTGTTGCCCACCATTCCCTTTGGTGTGAATACGGGCCAGAAGGATATCTACTTGGATATCAACCTAAACCCAAGCACCCAATTTGCCATTTTAAAGGATATCATCACTGTGTTAAATAATCAAGGACTTAATAAGTTGCTGATTTTTAACGGACATGGAGGTAACGACTTTAAACCTATGATACGCGAGTTGGGACTACTCTTCCCTAAAATGTTCATCAGTTTTTGCTTCTTTCCACAGATGCTGGACAAGTACAAATTTTTTGAAAAGGCAGGCGACCATGCCGATGAAATGGAAACAAGTCTCATGCTCTATTTAAGGGAGGATTTAGTACTTCCTAAGGAACATTGGGGTAGGGGCGACCACAAAAAGTTCAAGATAAAGGCCTTTTCCCAAGGGGGTGTATGGGCAGAACGTGAATGGTCCAAAATAACAGAGGATACTGGAACCGGAAATCCGGAATTGGCCACCAAAGAAAAGGGCGCACGGTTTTTTAGGGATGTTTGCGCGAAAGTAAGTAACCTATTTGTGGACTTGTGTGATGCCGATTTGGAGGATCTTTACGAGTAGCCTACTTGTTGGATGAGTTTATTTACCGTCTGGTTTCAACTCTTTTTCTACCAAGTTTATATATTCTTTCATGGCATCTTCAATGCTGATATTTTGTGCCTGGATCAATGCGTTCGCCTTAAAGGCATTGATTAATGGAGTCTTACTTCCGGGATTGCTGAAATTTTTAGTGGCCACTTTATAATAGGCATAAAGTTTCAATAAAATATCCGCTGGAATGGGAAATTCATAATTGCTTACGAACGCTACCGCTTCTTGAAAATCAGTATGTAGATTCTTCTTGCTCATTTGGGTCAACATACGTTGCTATACAGGTAATGGCTCCTTTTACCTTTTGTCCTAAGGAAACGTTTATTTGGCAGTTTAAGGGAAGAAATACGTCAACCCTAGAGCCAAACTTGATGAAACCGGAATCTTCACCTTGCTGCACGCTTTCACCCACTTCGGCGTAATTTACGATACGTCTTGCCATTGCCCCAGCTATCTGTCTGAAAAGGATATCCCCAAATTTTGGTGTTCCAATTACAACGGTCGTTCTTTCGTTCTCCTCACTGGATTTTGGATGCCAGGCCACAAGATATTTGCCGGGATGGTATTTTGAATATTTTACCTTTCCGCTCGCGGGATACCGAGTTACATGTACGTTGATTGGAGACATAAAAATGGAAACCTGTTTGCGCTTCTCCTTAAAATATTCGGTTTCCTCAACTTCTTCTATAACTACAACTTTACCATCGACGGGGGCCAAAATTTCATTGAAAGATTTGTTGGATCTTCTTTTTGGGTTCCTAAAAAATTGGAGTATTAGGATAAGAATGACCAAAGCGGTAATTTGGATTGCTAGTTTTATCCAAGGTATATTCACAAAGAAGTGGGCCAGCAAAACTGCCAGTGCCGTTATAAAAAAGGTAATTAAGATTATTTTTTGACCTTCTCTATGAAACATAGGTAAAAATATTTAACGTTAAATAAGCAAATGGGGCGGCAAAAACCAAACTGTCCAATCTGTCCAGCATGCCACCGTGACCCGGCAATATGGCCCCACTGTCTTTTACACCTGCGGACCTTTTTAGTTTTGATTCGATCAAGTCACCCAAACTTCCCGTTACAACGATAACACTGGCTAGGAGCATCCATTGTATGGGGCCTATAATTTGTTCTTGGGTACCCATGATATACGCCGCACCAAGGGCAAAGATATAACCTCCAACCGTTCCCTCCACAGTTTTTTTTGGGGAAACTTCAGGGAATAACTTGGTCCTTCCCATGGTCTTGCCAACGATATATGCGAAAGAGTCGTTTACCCAAATCAATATAAATATGCCCATTATCAATAGCTTGGCAAACGCATCGTTCTTATAGGGAATCATCGTTAGAAAGATACATCCACCACCTATGTAGAACAAACCAACCAAAAATTTAAACAATGGTGTAAAACTTGATTGTTTTTTTGAAAAAAGATAGAATAATAAATATATATCGATAAAAATCGTGATAAACATTAAAATGTTAATCAAAATTTGGTCATGTATCAGATAAATATAGGCCCACCATAAGGAGAGGTAGGCCAAAAAAATATAATATCCCTTAAGTTTTACGAGTCTTTTATATTCATAGAGACAGGCAAGCCCAAATATCATAAAAAGAAAATCAAATGCATCCGAGCTTAGAAATACAGCCGATAATAGTAGAATAATATACACGGCGCCCGTAAGCGATCTTCTTAGAACCTCTTTCATCTGAAATTATTTAATGTATTTAATAAGTCAGATGTAATGCGCCAATAAAAATGGACAGTGTGATTTAAATATTCTACTAATGGGAATTTCATACTATAAATCTTCCAGCAATAAAAGATAAAGATTTTTAGTACTACTGCCATATGTTAGAAAATCATCTGAATTTTCCTCAGTGGCCTTAAAGTGTTTTAATGTGGTAATATTTGCCGGAATGGCGGGGCCATATTTCTTTTTTATGGCCTTAAGACCTTCCCCAATGGATTCCACCAATTGACTTGTGGTGGCATAAACGATTACGTTGCTTGGAAGTTCATTTATTTTTTTCTCCATCAGCTGGTTGGAGCATACCAAAATACTTCCGTTTTGGGCGATCAAGTGTTCGCAAGTCGTCAGGAACACCTCGCTTTCCGATATTTTTTCAGTAAAGGAGATTTGCTCTTTGGAGAACTTCTTGACCAACTGGGGATTCATTGCAAAAAACGGATGGTCTTCCCAGCCATTTTCTTCGATAATGTTTTGAATGGCCTTCAGTACTTCTTGGTCAGATATGCAATAAATGAATTTGCCGCCGTTCTTTTTGAAGTGGATGGTAAATTTTTCATCTACCGGGAGGGCTAAATCTGGCATGTGCTCACCGCGCGTTTCCGCAGTTTCCTTGGAAATTTTCTTTTTCCCCCCACCAAATAAAATATCTAAAAGCCCCATGTAATTTTTTAATCTACCAAATAGTCCAAACGTTCATTTGCGATACAAAATCGAATTACATAATTAACTATTTTCTGCTACTTTCTCGTCTTCTTCCGCATCTTTTTTGGACTCGGAGGTCTCCAACTTTTGACGTTCCTCTTCCTTTAGGTCTTTGTCAAATGTTCGTTTTCCAAATATTTTTTCCAAATCCTCTTTAAAGATAACCTCTTTTTCCAAAAGCCTTTGGGCCAAGGTTGTCAGTTTGTCCTTATTATCGGTAAGGACTTTAATGGCTCTTTGATATTGTTCCTCTATAATCTTTGAAATCTCCTCGTCTATTTTCCTTGCTGTTTCCTCGCTATACGGTTTGGAGAATCCGTAGGAATCCTGACCAGAGGAATCGTAATAGGTAAGATTACCGATCGTATCGTTCAAACCATAAATGGTAACCATGGCCTTGGCCTGTTTTGTGACCTTTTCCAAGTCGCTCAAGGCGCCTGTTGAAATTTTGTCGAAAATTACTTTCTCTGCCGCTCTACCGCCCATGGTGGCGCACATCTCGTCCAACATCTGGTCTGGCCTAACAATGAGTCTTTCTTCCGGCAGGTACCATGCGGCACCTAGGGATTGTCCCCTAGGAACTATGGTCACCTTTACCAAGGGGGCGGCATGTTCCAGCATCCAACTTACCGTAGCATGACCGGCCTCATGATAGGCGATTGTTTCCTTCTCTCCCGGAGTTATGATTTTATTTTTCTTTTCAAGACCTCCAACGATCCTATCCACGGCATCCAAGAAATCTTGTCTGCTAACGGCCTTTTGTTCCTTTCTGGCAGCTATTAATGCTGCTTCGTTACAAACATTGGCAATATCCGCACCCGAAAAACCTGGAGTTTGTCTGGCAAGGAAATCCAAATCCAAGGTTTCGGCAGTTTTAATCGGTCTTAAGTGAACCTCAAATATTTCCTTTCGTTCCCTAATATCCGGAAGGTCCACATAAATCTGCCTATCGAACCTACCGGCACGCATTAAGGCTTTGTCCAATACATCGGCTCGGTTGGTAGCTGCCAAGACGATGACATTGGTGTTGGTACCAAAACCGTCCATCTCCGTTAACAACTGGTTCAACGTATTTTCCCTTTCGTCGTTGGAACCCGTAAAGTTGTTCTTACCCCGTGCCCTACCAATGGCATCGATTTCATCGATGAATATAATTGCGGGGGATTTGTCCTTTGCCTGTTTGAATAGATCTCTTACCCTGGATGCACCAACACCTACAAACATTTCCACAAAATCCGAACCGGATAGTGAAAAGAAAGGTACTTTGGCTTCCCCGGCTACGGCCTTTGCCAAGAGGGTCTTACCGGTACCTGGAGGTCCAACCAACAAGGCTCCCTTTGGGATTTTACCACCAAGTGAAGTATACTTATCCGGATTTCTCAGGAACTCCACAATTTCCTCAACTTCCTCCTTGGCCCCTTCCAATCCGGCTACATCCTTAAAAGAAGTTCGAGTATCCGTTTTCTCATCGAACAATTTGGCCTTGGATTTTCCAATGTTGAAAATTTGCCCTCCGGCACCACCGCCTCCACCACCGGACATTCTTCTCATTAGGTATATCCAAATACCAATAATCAGTACAAATGGCAACAGGGATAGCAAAAAGTCCAAAATAGCCGTGGATTCCTTTCCAAATTCAATGATCGTATCCAGGTTGTTGTCCTTTTTTATTTCGGTAATCTCGTTCTGGAAAATCTGTAAATCCCCATAATCCAGCGTATATTGGGGTACACTTCCCGATGTTGGCAAAAAGGATTTTTCGGAAACGTCCTTATGGACTTCCTTGGTCATTGCTTCGTCCGTCAGAAATACCTTTGCCTGATTGGTATTGGTAATTATCAATATTTTCTGAACATCCCCATTTCTTAGATATTCCTGTAATTCTGAAGTGGTGGTTTTTTTGGTACTTGCCAAATCATCACTACTGAACAATTGAAACCCTATAAGCAATACCGCTACCAATCCATATATCCACCAAGAACTGAATTTTGGTTTTTTGGGACTCGTATTATTCTCTTTTGCCATTCTATTTTATTAATTATTAACGCTACTTTCTATGGTAGTGAATTTTGCATCACCCCATAGCCCTTCTATATCGTAAAATTCCCTGATGTGCTTTTGGAAGACATGGACCACAATATTTACATAGTCCATTAAAACCCATTCGGCATTTTCCGTACCTTCTACATGCCAAGGTTTGTCCTTACTTGCCTTACTGACCGTTTTTTGGATAGAACCTACGATTGCGTTTACATGCGTGTTGGAGGTACCATTACAAATAATAAAGTAGTCACAAACGGTATTTTCGATTTCCCTTAGGTCGAGTAAATTTATATTTTGTCCTTTTACTTCTTCTATTCCCTGTAAAATCAATGCAATTAGCTCATCTGCACTAGTTTTCCTTTTCTGCATTCAAAAGTTTTAGTTTTTACAAAGTTATTGTTTTTTTGCTCTTTTAGGCTTAGTTTTTAACAATAGATTAAAGATAGGCCCTTAGCAAATATATATGCGATTAATCAAACTTGATGCCACGGCATCTACCAATACCTTTTTAAAGGAATTGGCCAAAAGCGGCTACCTAGATGATTTTACGGTCGTTTGGGCCAAAAACCAGACAAGGGGTAGGGGGCAAATGGATGGAAATTGGTGTACCGAACCTGGTAAAAACCTAACATTCAGTGTCTTGAAAAAAATGGAGGGATTCCAACTTAATAAACATTTTGAGCTCAACATGGCCGTTTCTTTGGCCGTATTTAGGACTTTGGACTTATTGAAAATCCCTAGGATTGCCGTAAAATGGCCGAACGACATTATGTCAGGTTCCCACAAAATTTGCGGGATTTTAATAGAGAACAGTATTGTGGGTATCTCTTTAAAATCGGTAATTATTGGAATTGGGTTGAATGTGAACCAGTCCCATTTTCCTGGGAACCCCAAAGCATCCTCCTTATACAACAAAACGGGTATCGTCTATGATTTGGAGGAATTATTGCAAAGTTTGATTAAAAATTTAAAGCTAGCCTTGTCAATGCTCCAAATGGGTGAAGGGGAAACCATTCTTTACGAATATCATTCAAATCTTTTCAGAAAAGGCGTTGCGAGCACCTTTAAATCTGGAGATGGACCAATCTTCAACGGCATTATATTAGGAGTTGGGAACGAGGGAAAGTTAAGGGTACGGTTGGAGGACGATAGCCTTGCGGAATATGATATAAAGGAAATTACCCTGCTTTACTAAATTTTCTCCAAATTGGTCGCCAAGGTGTTCATGAAGTTGGTAATGGGCGATTTTATCATCATGGCCATCATGGCATTAAATTCTCCGGAGAAGCTCAGCGTTACTTCACTTTTGGACGCTTCCAGCTCTTGGATATCCGCAGTCAAGGTGAATGGCAGTTTATCGCTGGCCGCGCCCAAAACAAGTTTGGAATAGGGTTCTTGATTCTTTTTTTCAAGAACGATTTCCGGCATTCCCTTTAGGGAGAATAGAAATCTGTTTTCGTTCAGTACCTCGAACTTGTCGATATTGTCGGGCATCAATTTTTCAAAATTGGCCAGGTCGTTCAAAAATTTGAAAGTTTCTTCCTTACTCTTGGATACTCTTGATTTGGGTGATTCTATAAACATACTTCTATTGTAACCATTTGGAGGGATTTTTCCTCCATTCCATTAATGTGTTCAGTTGTTCTTCCTTTATATAGTTGGTTTCAGATGCCTGCTCGATCAAATACTCATAATTGCTCAAAGTGTAGAGTTCCACTTTTCGTTCCGCAAAATTTAAGGTGGCAGTTTCAAAACCATAGGTAAATATGGCCAACATTCCTTTTACATTTGCACCGTAGGATTCCAAGGCCTCTACGGCATTTAAGCTACTTTTTCCGGTGCTTATCAAATCCTCGATTACCACAACAGTTTGGTGTGGTTCCAAGTACCCTTCAATTTGGTTTTGCCTACCGTGGGATTTAGGTTCCGGTCGAACATAAATAAAAGGAAGGCCAAGGGCATCCGCTACCAATGCACCCATTCCTATGGCCCCTGTTGCAACACCAGCAATAACATCCGGTTTCCCATAAAGGGATTCGACTTGTTTTGCCATTTCGTCCTTGATAAAGTTCCTTATACTGGGGTACGAAAGTAAAATTCTATTGTCGCAATAAATAGGGGATTTCCATCCTGAGGCCCATGTAAAAGGATTTTCGGGTTTCAATTTTATTGCATTAATTTGCAGCAGAAGCTCAGCTGTTTTTTTAGCCGTGTTTTTGTTTAAAACCATGTCGCAAATGTATAAAGTTTTTGTTAATGAACTGCCTCTGATTTTAACAAATAAACTCTCCGAAACAGCTGGTGGCGAGTATTTTCTTCTGAATCAAGAATCTATCAACAGTGCCATAAAGGCATTAAAAAAGAAAAAGCTTACTGAGGCCTACATCTATCATCCCAATTCGGAAGAAATCCTAAAAAAATTTACACAGGAAATCCCATTGGTCGTTGCTGCCGGGGGTGTGGTCACGAATCCATTGGGAAAGGTCTTGTTTATTTATAGGAACGATAAATGGGATTTGCCCAAAGGTAAGCTGGACAAGGGAGAATCCATTGAGGACTGTGCAGTAAGGGAAGTTATGGAAGAAACCGGTGTAAAGGGTTTACGTGTAGAGAATTTTCTTAGGACGACTTACCACATTTTCAAAAATAATGGCGTCATTACACTTAAGCAGGTGCATTGGTATGCTATGAAGACCGATTATTCAGGAAAACTGAAACCCGAAAAAAAGGAGGGAATCGTTAAGGTGAAATGGAAAGGACCCAAAAAGATTCAAAAGGCCTTACAGAACTCCTATGTGAACATTAAAATTTTGTTCGAAGGAGATTAGGCCAATGCTGTTCGAACTAATGGTGAACTACATCACTTTTTCAAGACCCTGTATACTGGATATCGATTATGGGCTTTTTCATAGAGCTCGGATTTCTTGAACAACCAGTCAAGTTGGGTGTACCAATTTTCTGAAAATGTCGTATCATTCTGTTTTTTAAACTCAAATTCTTGTCTTAAAACCGAATCGTTTTGTAGCATTAAGAGGGCGGTATCTTCAAAAACATACGGTGAAAACCCTTCTTTTTGCTGTAATATGGTGTCAAAGAAGTTCCAGTTGAAAAAGGAATCCACTGCTTCTGGTTCCAGGGTTTCCAATAGATATCTGATGCCCTCCTGCTGTGTAGGTACCAATACATCCCCGGCTTCAAATGAAATATTTTCAACTGTGGCCAATACTTTAGTGTTGTAGTGTAGATAGTGCCCTTCATAAGGTCGGTTCCGAGTCTCAAAGCTATCAATGGTATAGGATTCCACATTTTTGACCGTATCCTTTTCGACAACACTAAACTTAATTGCGTTTGTGCTCAATAGGTCAATAACTTCTTTCCATTGTTTTTTAATTATATATGCTTCGGGGATTTGTATGGAGTCCGCTGCTTTGTAATAATCGTAATAGGTAACCTCCTTTGTTATGGGTTTTTCCCTATCGAACTTCAATCGCTTAAATCCGGTGACCCCACTAATGACCGTATCCGCTTGAAAGCCCTTAAAATCAATTTTAGAGATTTTTGTACTATCAATAACCCATTGAATTGGATAATGGTCTTTCTCTAAAAAAGCCGCGTTGGATTTGCTCTTTAATTCCTTGATCTTGGCGCCTTCAATTTCGCTTAGGGCAAGCATTTTGGTCATTAGCTCATAAGTGCCTTCTACCCTTGTTTTGTATGGTTTTAACATGTGCGTTTCTACCATCATGCCCAAAGTGTTCCATAGGGTCGTATAGCCTGTGGAGTATCTGGGATGGTCCATAAATTGGGCAAAACCAACCTCTGGCGGCTTGTTGAAAACGTTCACGTAAGGTGTAATATCCCAATTATCGCTGGCCAAAGAGTCCACTAGGGCCGGCATGAACCGCTCATGGAGATAGGGACCCAATTCGCCCCCAAGTTTGTTATGTTGTGTAAACAGATGGGTCAGGGTGTATTGGTAATCTGCCCCATTGCTAACATGGTTGTCAATAAAAACATCGGGCTTTACCAAATGGAAAATATGGGCAAAAGTTCTTGCATTTTTTGTATCGGACTTAATAAAATCCCTATTTAGGTCATAATTGAGAGCATTTCCCCTAAAGCCATAGGATTTAGGTCCGTTCTGATTAGCCCTGGAGGTGGAATTTCTGTTTAACGCGCCGCCAACATTGTATATGGGTATTGTTACCAATACGGTATTTTTGGGTGGCGATAGTTTCCCGCTCGCCAAATCCCGATACAACAGCATCGTGGCATCAATGCCATCACTTTCTCCTGGATGGATTCCGTTATTGATGAATAAAACTGTTTTTTCCTTGTTTATTTTACTGAAATTGAAATCTCTATCGTTATTGTAGGTAACCAAGTGCAGCGGCCGATCACTATCCGTTTTACCAATAGTCTGGATATTTATTTCAGGAAATTCCTTCGCCAACTTCAAGTAAAAATCAATTACTTCTTCATAAGTAGGCGTTTCTGTGCCATTGGATGTTTCAAATGTAGTAGGGAGGTCTAGGGCAACATTTGTTGTCTTGGTTTCACAGGCAAGAAATATAAGGGATAAGATAGGTAGTATAAAACGCTTCTTCATAGCAAAAAACTACATCACTAATTACTATAATTCAATGGATTTCTTGCAAAAATAGCCAAAAACATCCAACTTCAGAATTAAGCTTCTTTGGTCATTTCTGCTATTTCCTCCCGGTTTATCGGTTTGTTATTATAAGTTATAACGTGGTGTGTGCTATCCTTGAAGTAACTCCATTTTTCTTTGTCAAATGGATCAATTGAAGATGTTACGATATTAATCCTTATCCTTTTTTTAATCGGTAACTTAATAAATTCTTCTAAGAATTGCCATCCATCCATAATGGGCATATTAATATCCAAAAAAATTACCTCTGGAATATCCTCATCATGCTCGAACTTTTTTCTAAATGTATCAAAGGCTATTTTACCATCCTTATACGCTTCAATACTATCACAATCCACAACACAGCTTAGCAATTTTTTAATACCGAATATAGTTATTGGATCGTCATCTATTATGCTTATAAATTTAAATTTCCTCATTAAAAAAAATCTTAAATGTGGTTCCAACTCCGACGTTACTTTCAACTTCTATTTTACCACCCATAGCCTCAACTTGATTTTTTGTAATATAAAGTCCCATACCCCTAGCGTTTTCATGAGCATGGAAGGTTTTGTACATTCCAAAAAGCTTATTTCCATATTTCATTAGATCTATTCCCAGTCCATTATCTTTGATTGTTAATATGGAAACCAGTTTGCCTTTTTCCAAACTCAGTGAAATAACGGGTTTTCTTTCTGGGTGTTTATATTTTATCCCATTGGTAATAAAGTTCATTAAAATACTTTCCAAATATGCAGGTACTGTCTTTATGGTTTGATCTAAATGAAAATCCGATTCAATTTGCGCTTGGTTTTCGAAAATAACATTGGCCAAATTTTTCTCAACTGATTTTAATTTTTCAAAAAGGTTGATTACCTTTTTTTCAACATTAATGTTGGTGTTTATCGCCAATACCTCATTAAGATTTTCAATAGTTTCTAAGAGATTACCTGATGCATTGTTGAGCATTCCCAGAATTTTTTGTTTTTCATCTTCATCGTTTTCATGTCGTAAAAAGTCAAGGAGCATCGAAAAATTAGCACTATGGGACCTAAGGTTATGAGAGACAATATGGGCAAAATTTATAATTTTTTTATTTTGCAAGGAAGTTACGTCTATGAGATTTCTTAATTCTTTTTCCTTTTGTTTTATGGATGTTATATCAACACTGATACCTATAAGTCCATTTGCCCGTCCCCTTTCATCTAGCAAGGGAATTTTAGATGTCAAAAAGGTCGTTTCGACTCCTTTCTTATCAATACTTACCATTTCTTCTCCTAGGATAGGCACTAAATCAGACATTACCTTCATATCCTGCTCCGTAAATTTCTTTGCCGTCTCAATATCATAAATGTCGAAATTATCTTTCCCAATAAGTTCTGATTCATTTTTGGCCCCTAAATAGATGCACTCCGCTTTATTGACCAATATCTTTTTGGAGTTGATATCCTTTACATAGACATTCAATGGAAGATTATCTATTAATGTTCTTAATAGTTTTTCACTTTTCTTGATCTCATTGTTGGCTAATACCTGTTCGTCTATATCTTGGAAGGTTCCGGTGAAACCTATAAGTTTTCCTTTTTCATAGTATGGTTTTCCGGTAGCCAACACCCATTTTTCTTTTCCTGTTGCTGTAATGATCTGTAATTTTAGGCTCCATGCCCTTCCTTTTTCCTGACCTTCAAAAACGGCCATGGAAATAGCATTTCTACTATAACCCTCTTTGTAGAATTGAATACTGGTATCCAATCTGGGGACAAAACTTGAGGGTACTTCATGGATTGCCTTTGTAGTATCGCACCAAGTTATTTCGTCCTTTTCAATATCGTACTCCCATCTACCGGTTTTGGAAATTTCTGAATGTTGCTTTAACTGTACTTTTGTTTTTCTTAATTCTCGTTCATTTTCTACGGCATCAGTTACATCGTTCATCTGAATGATAGCGCCAATAATATTCTCATTCTCATCATACCAGCAAGTGTTGGACCACTTGTACCACTTAACTTGATTGGATATATCTGTATATTTTTGAATTCCAATGGGACTACATTTTCCTTCAAAGCACCCCATCAATACCTTCTTCCATTTAGAATTTAGTTCAGAAAAAACGCTAAAAAGACTATCACCTATGGTACTGGTGCTTTTCTCTCCAAAAGTAAAAAGCCAATTGTCCGAAGCATGGATGATATTAAAATCCGTATCAACAAATACTGTTAGTGTAGGTAGTTGCTTTATTAAATACGAAGTAGATTGAATCTTAAGGTCCTTCAACATATATGTAATTTCTTACAAAAATATCGGTTGATGTTAAATGTATTTTATAAATGTTGTGAACATATGAAATTTTGTGGTATTTTCTTACAATTGAAAAAATTTAAAGGGATTTGTGGCTTGATTCCAAAATTTTTTTAGAAGAGACAGCAATGGACTAAGTGTCAAACTTTATTTTGAAACCTTAACAGAATCAGGGACTAGGCCGGTATAATCTCCCCCGTTCCTGATTACATCCCGCACGATGGATGAGCTGATATAGGATTTTCCGGAAGAGGTTAGCAGGAATACGGTCTCAATTTCGGAAAGTTTCCGATTGGTGTGCGCAATGGCCTTTTCGAACTCAAAATCTGCCGGATTTCTTAGACCTCTTAAAATAAAACCTGCATTTACTTTTTTACAAAAATCCACGGTTAGGCCTTCATAGGTCAAAACCTTTATTTTAGGTTCGTTCACGAAGGCCTTTTCAATGAAGGTAACCCGCTCTTCGAGGGTGAACATGTACTTTTTTTCGGCATTCTTTCCAATGGCTATAATAAGTTCATCAAACAACGTGATGCCACGCATGATGATGTCATGATGGCCTAGTGTAAGTGGGTCAAAAGATCCTGGAAAAATTGCGCGCCTCATAAAATGGAACTAAGATTGATTTTAAAAATACTCATTTTATTGCCTCCGCCAAAGGTTTCAAGACCCAGGAGTTTATCCTAAAACTAAAATAGTTTTCAGCCTAAGCCAACGGACTTGCCCTGAAACAGCTTATCCTAAAACCTCATTGATGGCATTTTCAAAAAGAGCTGAAAGGGATATTCCCGCTTTGACGGCCTGTTGTGGCAGAATACTCTCCGTGGTAAGACCGGGTGTGGTATTTACTTCCAAGAGATACGGTTCATCTCCGATAAAAATAAATTCGCTTCTTGAGAATCCTTTCATTTTCAAAACCTCATAGATTTTTTTTGCCAATTTTGATACATTCGCCTCCTGTGTTTCTGAAATTCTTGCGGGTGTTATTTCCTGCGATTTACCTTCATATTTTGCCTCGTAGTCAAAAAAATCGTTTTCTGAGATAATCTCGGTAACCGGAAGTACCTTAGTCTTTCCCTGATATTTGATAACCCCTACGGATACCTCAGTGCCACTCAAAAAGCCTTCAATGATTATTTCATCGTCCTCCTCATAGGCCACTTCAATCGCTTTTTTCAATTCTTCCTTTTTGTAAACCTTTGAGATTCCATAGCTACTACCGGATTTATTTGCCTTTACAAAACAGGGAAGCTTTACTTTTTCAATGATCTCATACTCATTCACGGCGTCGCCTTTGTTCAAATAAAAGGATGGGGCGCATTTAATGCCATACGGCTTTAAAACACTCAATAAATCCCTCTTGTTAAAGGTAAGTGCCGATTGGTAAAAATCGCAGGAGGTCTGTGGTATATCCAACAGTTCAAAATAGGCTTGCAAGAGTCCGTTTTCTCCTGGTGAACCATGGATGGCATTGAAAACACAATCAAAATTCACTTTATTACCGTTTATTTCGATGGAAAAATCGTGTCTGTTTACCGGGGTTTCTTCATTTTTTTCATCCACATACACCCATTTATCCTTGAATATATGAATGGGAAAACAGTTGAATTTTTCCTTGTCCAAATAACCGTAGACCACGTTGCCGCTCTTCAAGGAAATCTTGTATTCACTTGAATACCCGCCCATAATAATCGCTATATTTTTCTTCATGGATTAAATAGAAGTTTAGGCTACAAAGATGGATTATTCCCGTAAAAGAAAAAAGACCAGTATGCCGGCGAGTGCCAATTATTTATCGAAAAATGATGTACCCTATTTGTAAAACGGCATTTACTATATTTGTACCAATTTAAAAATACATGAGAAATTTTTTAAGGTTTTTAAAGAGCAAAACTTTCCTGATACAAATAGGCCTCGCCTTAGGTATCATGTTGATACTGATCTTTTTGGTTTTAAGATGGCTTAACAGTACCACCAACCATGGGGAATTTGTAGAAGTACCGGATTTTTCAAAACTATCGGTAATGGAAATGCGCCAAAAAGTGGAAAGTGCCGGTTTGCGCTATGAAGTTGTGGACTCGGCCAATTATAATCCAGATTATCCAAGATTTTCGATTATTGAGCAAAATCCATCCGCTGGCACCAAGGTCAAAAGCAATAGAAAGATATACTTTACGGTAAATCCGTCCGGATATAAAAAGGTGACCGTGCCCAAAATTATCCAAGTAACCAAGCGAAACGCATCGTCCATGTTAAAAGCCGTTGGTCTGGATGTCCAACGTGTAACCTATATAGACCAATTGGGAAAGGATATGGTCTACTACATAAAATATAAGGGAAAGGATATCAAGCCAGGGGATAAGCTGCCCAAAACCTCTAAAATTGAGTTGATTTGCGGTAACGGCAACGTGCCAGGCAGTGTTGTCATTCAGGAAGATCCGGAATAATTATGACTTCAATAGTAAATTCGGAGCAAGAGGATAACGACGATCTTTTTGAGCATTACAAGTTTGTAGCCTCCAAGGGACAAGATCCATTGAGGGTGGATAAATTCTTGATGAACTTTGTTGAAAACGCCACTCGAAACAAGATACAGCAAGCCGCCAAGGACGGCCATGTTTGGGTAAACGATGCCATTGTAAAAAGTAACTATAAGGTAAAAGCAGGGGATGAGGTAAAGGTACTTTTTGAACATCCGCCCCATGAATTTTTATTGGTGCCGGAAAATATTCCCTTGGATATTGTCTATGAGGACGATATCCTTTTGGTGGTGAACAAGCCCGCGGGCATGGTGGTACATCCCGGGCATGGGAATTATTCCGGTACGCTCATAAATGCTCTGATCTATCATTTTGAATATTTACCTACCAACAGCAGTGAACGACCGGGATTGGTTCATAGGATCGACAAGGACACTTCGGGGTTATTGGTAATCGCCAAGACCGAAACGGCAATGGCCCATTTGGCAAAACAGTTTTTTGACAAGACTTCTGAGCGTGAATACATCGCATTGGTATGGGGAAATGTGGAGGATGATGAAGGAACGATTCGTGGAAATATTGGCAGGAATCCCAAAAACCGACTCCAGATGCACGTTTTTTCTGATGGATCTGATGGCAAGGAGGCAATCACCCACTATAAGGTGTTGGAACGTCTTGGCTATGTAACCTTGGTATCCTGCAAATTGGAGACCGGTAGGACCCATCAAATAAGGGTCCATATGAAGTACATAGGCCATACCCTCTTTAACGACGAGCGCTACGGGGGCGACAAAATCATGAAAGGGACCACCTTTACCAAGTATAAACAGTTTGTAGAAAATGCCTTTAAGGTTTTACCCAGACAGGCACTACATGCCAAAACATTGGGATTTGTCCATCCGGCGACGGGCCAGCAAATGCGCTTTGATTCCGTTATCCCTGAGGATATGCAGACGTGCATAGAAAAGTGGCGCAGCTACGCTAAATCCGGTTTATAGAATAAGTCGATAGGACTATCAAAACTCTTTTTTGATATCGGTTTTTGAACGGACAAAAATCACATATTTTTGAAGCTGAGAAATTGATGTTTGCCATCGGAAATAACAGAAACAAATGAAACCCTCATCGAGGGATTTGTTGTAGAAAGTAAAATACCTACACATAATTAAGTGTTTGAAAATCAATTTATTTACCTAATTTTAAACTTATGAAGATAGTAATATCTCCTGCAAAATCACTGGATTTTGAAAGTACCTTGCCTACCGATAGATTTTCCCAACCCTATTTTTTGAAGCAAGCCCAGCAGCTGAATAAAGTGCTGGCCAAGAAAAAACCTAAGGTCCTGTCAGAATTGATGTCAATTTCCGATAATCTGGCCCAATTGAACTGGGAGCGCAATCAAAATTTTTCCGTTCCCTTCACCAAAGAAAATGCTAGGCCGGCAATATATGCCTTCAATGGTGATGTGTATCAAGGGCTGGATGCGTATACCATCCAGGAAGAAAAACTTGATGACCTACAGAATACCCTGCGCATATTATCCGGACTCTATGGTATTCTCAAACCCCTCGATTTAATTCAGCCGTACCGATTGGAAATGGGTACCTCCTTAAAAGTAGGTAGTAAAAAGAACCTCTATGATTTTTGGAAAAAGGAGGTTACGGAACACTTGAACAATGAATTGGAAGAGGGGGAGCTGTTCGTGAACCTGGCCAGCAACGAGTATTTTAGCGTCCTGGATACCAAGAAATTAAATGTTCCCGTAATCAGTCCCGTATTTAAGGATTGGAAAAACGATAAATTAAAGGTGATAAGCTTCTTTGCCAAAAAAGCCCGTGGTTCCATGGTGCGTTATATTTTGGACTCCAAGGCATCGACTCTGGAAGATATCAAAGGATTCGATTTGGATGATTATCAATTCAGTCAGGAACATACAGTTAAGGAAAGCGAACCTGTCTTTATCCGCTAATAATATATTTTCCTTCTTATCGTTCTGCTAGTATAGTTTATTCTTACTCTAAAAAAATGAAAAGAATCCTACTGGTTTTCGCTCTATTTTCCGCAGTCCTTTTATCATGTACCGATCGCGACGATGATGTGAACAAGGTAAACATCCGTATAAAGAACGATACGGATTTCAATTTCAGCGAAGTCAGGGTGACCGAAAAGGATACGATTTACGAAAATGTACTGGCAGGTGAATTCTCAGAATATTATCCTTTTGATTCGGCTCCGGAAGAAATGGGCTTGACCATTGTGTCAGATTCAGCAACTTTCGAATATACCCCTAGGGTTCTCATTATAGATTCATTGCCAGTAGGCTTTTATACCTACGAATTGGGTCTTGATGATGAAAACCAAATTGATTTTAACTTTAGGATAGACTATTAAACCTATTTCTTCTTCCCGACTTTAATTTTCTCCTCAACGGAGGGTTTTCTCTTTATTTTTCTAGGTCTTCTTGCCCCGTATGAATTATTGGCAATTTTTCCGCGCTTTGTTTTTTTGTCCCCTTTTCCCATATCATTTTCGTTTTTATTGGCAAAGCCAATGGGTATTGTACCCTGATGTTTAACTCAAGATTAAAAGTACGTTTCCATCGAACGCCTTGCGGACGTGCTCCAAGGAACTTTACTTATTTATAAAATTTAAAACTCCTGTTGTGCTTCCACGCACATGGATGCCTAGCTCCAAATGTTTTTGGTCGCTTAAACCAGAAATGGTATTACTTCCTAAAGTTACAAAATTGGAGTTAAACGCCTATTTCAATAGATTTGGTTTCCTAATCTCAATATCCAATAGTTTGTTTCTGCATACACATCCCTATGAACCTTTTCTTTTTGAAGGCGTAAAAAAATTGATCGTTGGTACCCTACCGCCACCAAGATTCACTATAGGAGCCCTAAAGGATGGCGATGTGAATTTCTGTTATGGAAGCAGGGACGGCCAGTTATGGCCTATTTTGAACGAAATCTTTAAACTGGACCTACTTTTTGAAACCTCTAATAGGGCTATTGTGCAACGAAAGGAATTTTTGATCAGGAACAGAATAGGGATTTGTGATATTGTTGCATCGGCGGAACGTGAAAAAGTAGATGCTTCTGATTTGGGAATGCAAAATATCAAACTTAGAAACCTTCTCTTTTATTTGGAAAAATACCCTACCGTGGAAACATTGCTATTCACGGGGGGCAACAGTAAGAACGGCCCGGAGTACTTTTTTAGAAAACACTTGAAGGACCATGGATTGCAATTGAAGGTGAAATCGAATGAAGTTCCAAGGATACATGAATTTGTGCATCCTAAAACCAACAATGCAATTAAAACGGTATCCTTGATCGCACCATCCGGCGCTGCAAATCGCGCAGTGGGCAGTATTCCAGAATACAAAGAAATGAAAGCGGCCAACCCCAATTTTAATACGGTAGAATTTAGGGTGCTCCAGTACGCCAAACATTTCTAAACCCTTAAAACTAAAAAGAGCCTTGCTTTTGCGGCAAGACTCTTTTACGAGAACACTATATGAAAATGAAAAAATTATTTACTTGATTACGATGTAAAATTAAGTCGGTTTTTTGGCTTGGATTAATTATTGTTGTCAAAACTGTTGTTTTTGTGGTGAAGGAAATCTATTTTGTTATTTAAGCATTTTCGTGCTTTCAATTTCCATAGAATATCGATCTTTATGGATGTAGGAAGGAGGGAAGGCAGTCTTATTAATTGAAAAAATTATTTGAAATATGCAGCAGTCTGAAAGATTGGAAGAATTTAAAAAATCCGTTGAAAATAAGTTCAATGTTTACAATAGTCTATTTCTAAACTTGCCATACAGTAATATCGATAATGTGGGCATGTTGATTCCTTTACTGATGGACCAATCTGAAAAAGGTCTAAAACAGGGTCTCAATCCAAAGGAAATATTGGATATGTTTTTCGAAAAGTTTGGTAGTTTGGAAACGGAAAAGGAAAAAATCGATTTTATGTTCCGTGTAATCCAGTATGTGGAACGCCAAGTAGTACTGTACGACAGTGTGGAGGATGCCGCTTTTCCAAAATTGCACAAACATTCCAGTTCATTGTCCTTGAAGGATTATTTTCAATTGGTGGAACGCAATGGGGCCTGGGACCAAATTGGTGAAAAACTGGATAATTTCAGTGCACGCATTGTATTGACGGCGCACCCTACCCAATTTTACACACCGGCGGTTCTTGATATCATTACAAATTTACGGACACTGATTCTCGAGGATCGTATCGATGAAATCGATGTGGCCTTACAGCAATTGGGCCTTACCTCTTTGATAAATGCAAAAAAACCTACCCCGTTGGATGAGGCCAAGAACATCATTTACACCTTGAGACATGTGTATTATGATGCCATAGGTGACCTTTATTCCTATATAAAGGGAAGTACAGGTTCAAAGAAGTTCGAGAACCACAATATAGTAAAACTCGGGTTTTGGCCTGGGGGCGACAGGGACGGTAATCCCTTTGTAACCGCGGAAATTACCAAGGATGTCATGAACGAACTTCGTTTAAACTTAATGAAGTGCTACTATAATGACCTAAAGCGATTGCAGCATAAATTGACGTTTAAAGCCGTCCAAGACCCGTTGAACCAACTACGTTCCAATCTCTATACGGCCATGTTCGATAGTACCAAGGATGTTGGTTATGACGAAATTATAAATCCATTGATTCAAATACGCGAAGCCTTGATCGACAAATACAACAGTTTGTATTTAAAGGACTTGGATAAGTTTATCGATAAGGTAAAAATCTTTAAGACCCATTTTGCCACCATCGATATCCGTCAAGATCACAGCATGCACACCAAGGTGATGACAGAAGTGCTGAAACATAAAGAATTTATTAAGGAGAACTTGAACGAATTGTCCGAAGATGAACTGGTCAGGATTTTGCTTCATGAGGATTTTGAACTTTCGGCAAAGGATTTCTCCGAGGATATCGTAAAGGATACTATAGTTAATATTTCCCAATTGAAGACGATCCAGGAAAAAAATGGGGAGGAAGGATGCAATAGGTATATCATAAGCAACTCCGAGGATATTTTCAGTGTCCTGTTCGTATACGGATTGTTCAGATGGTGTGGTTGGGCCGATAAAAAAATAACCTTTGATATCGTACCCTTATTTGAGACCATGGCCGGTATGGACAATTCCGAAACCACCATGCAGAAGTTGTTCGGTTTGAAGGAATACCGGGAACATGTTGCCGGCAGAGGGGACAAGCAGACCATTATGCTCGGATTTTCTGATGGAACCAAAGACGGCGGGTACCTTAAGGCAAATTGGTCCATTTTAAAGACCAAGGAATCACTTTCCGGAGTTTGTGAGGAAAATGGTGTGGATGCCATATTCTTTGATGGTAGGGGAGGTCCACCGGCCAGGGGTGGTGGAAAGACACACCGTTTTTATGCCGCCCAGACCAGCAAGGTGGCCAATAATGAAATTCAATTGACCATCCAGGGGCAGACGATTACCAGTACGTATGGTACTAAGGAGCAGTTTATATATAACAGCGAACAATTGTTGACTGCCGGACTTTCCAATTCAATCTTAGGGAAGGAGATTACGATTTCCGAAGCATCCAGGGACTTGATCGAGGAACTTTCCGAGTTGAGTTTTGAGAAGTACGATGCTTTAAAGCACCATGATAAATTCATGCCTTATCTGGAAAACATGAGTACCTTGAAATACTATACCAAAGCCAACATTGGCAGTAGGCCGGGCAAACGTGGGAACAAGGCAAAACTGGAACTGTCGGATTTAAGGGCAATCTCATTCGTAGGCTCCTGGAGCCAATTGAAACAAAATGTTCCCGGGTATTTTGGAATTGGTACGGCACTTAAAAAATTGGAGGATGAAGGCCGATTCGATGAGGCCAAAAAGCTGTATGACGAGGTTCCATTTTTTCAGGCGCTCATGATGAACAGTATGATGAGCCTTTCCAAGTGTTATTTTGAACTTACCAGCTACATGAAGGAGGATAAGGAATATGGGGCTTTTTGGGAGATTTTATTGCAGGAGTACGAGCTTTCTAAAAAGATGTTGTTACAGCTTTCCGGTATGGAAGTCCTTATGGAGAAGGAGGCCATATCCAGGGAATCCATTAAAATAAGGGAAGATATTGTGTTACCATTATTGGTCATTCAGCAATATGCGCTTCAGAAAATAAGCCAAGGGGTGGAGCACAAGGAACTCTATGAGAAAATTGTAACCCGGTCACTATACGGGAATATCAATGCGAGTAGGAATTCTGCATAAAACTAGGTTTACATTCATGAAAAAATCCCGGCGTAACAGCCGGGATTTTTTAGTATGATTATTCAGACAATTATTTTTTGTTCTGCTGGTCTTTTATTGTCTTTTCGTCGATATCGAATTTATTGGTATCGATTCTTGTATTGCCAGTCGGATTTGTAGGATTTTCCTGTTCCTTTGTTCGTTTAAATTTTCTTTTATCCTTAATTATTCCCATATCTTTTATTTTCTTGATTCAACTATAAGATAAGAAATATGGGTCGGGAACTCCGTTAATGCCCCATTAAACCTTTGTTATTGGATGTTAAAGTCTTGAGAAATAGGTTCTAATTCAATTGGATAATAATTATTATTTCTCCTAATATGGTACAAATTTGTATCTTAATCTTTAGAACGACCAAATAGTCATCATTGCTTTCCAATTTTTTTGAATCTAGTTGTTTTGGAATTACTCAAATTGTTTACTAGGCTTTGAACCAGTATCTTATAAGTTTTTTATGAAATATCTATTTATCTTTTTCCTATTGATTTCAGGTTTCTTACAAGCACAGCGGCGCTCATCCGATAAAATACATATAGAGGGTATTGTACTGGACGGATTTGGCTCTCCTATAAAAAGGGCCATTCTTTATAAGGATTCGGTTAAGACTTTTGTCCAAACCAATAAAGAGGGTGTTTTCAAAACAAAGATTTCAAATCAAACCAAAACGCTTTCTATATATTCAACGGAGCATGGAATGGCTACCCTGTTTTATAATGGGGAAAAGCGTGTACAATTTGTTTTTCCTAAGGAGCATATTATTCTAACCGAGCGTGATTTGGAGGATTTAGGATTCAATACTACGGCTTATAGAAAGGGAACCATTGACCCCTCACGATTTGAGGACTATGCAGACATCTACCAATTGATAAGGGAAATGTTCACAGGTATAGAGGTCAGCGGATCTAATATTGTCGTTAGGGGTAAAGGTTCTTTTGGGGATACTACACCGTTATTTTTGGTAGATGATAGTTTTGTGCAAAGCATATCCTTTATAAATCCAGCGGAAGTCAAATCCATAAAATTATTGAAAGGTGAAGATGCAACGTTATATGGCTCAAGGGGAGCCAATGGTGTATTTCTAATATATTTAAAAAAATAGCCGTTAATCCATTGGTGTGCTCAACAGCGCATAAAAGGCTTGAATTCCGTAGGCAATCTGACCGATTTTTAGATTTTCGTTGGGACTGTGTTGGTTGTTATCCGGATTCACCAAGGGCACCAGGAATGCGGGAATTTGAAGTTCGTTCACAAAAGGGGCAATAGGTACCGTTCCCCCCATGATTCTGATCTGCACTACATCCTGTTCAAAGGTGTCCTTTAAGGTGTTTACAATGTGGTTTCCATAAGGATTGCTCAAATCTGTTCGAAAGGCATCCGTAACGGAGCCTTCGGTGACCATGATTACTTTTTCATGTTTTAAACGTTCTTCTTTCGTTGGTACCGTGTCCGTAATGTAAAAACCTTGGTCCCTGATAAAATCCTTCACCAATTTTTTGAGTTGGTTTCCATCCGATTCCGGTACCAATCTCAAATCCAATTCCACCGTGGCCGTTGCTGGTACTATGGTCCGTGCTTCGGCACCTACCCAACCAGAGCCTAGTCCTCGGATGTTCAAACTTGGATATTGTAAGGATTCTTGGTAGAATGCCCCTACTTTATCGGCAGAATTAAATTGAAGTCTTTTCCTAATTTCGGTATCATTATCCGGAACACTTTTTAAAATAGTCTGGGTGTCGTCGTCCAAAACTATTCCATCATAATATCCCGGGATGATGACCCTACCTGCGTCGTCCTTAAAGGAAGCCAATAATTTGGAGAGTATAAAACCCGGGTTTGGGGCATAATTCCCATAATGCCCGCTATGCTGCGGATGAATTGGGCCAAATGTAGTAAGTGACAAGGTGGTGATACCGCGGCATCCATAAACCACCGTAGGTCTGCCCGATGCGTGTACCGGCCCATCATTGATTACCAGAAAATCGGCCTCCAAAAGTTCGCGATAGGTTTTCACCGCTTTTGGTAAAGGGGCACTACTTTTTTCCTCCTCACTATCCAAGATCACCTTTACGTTAAAAGGAAGGGTAACACCATTTTCCTTTAACAGGTCTATCGTATTCAAAAACATTATAATAGGCCCTTTATCATCAGAAGTGGAACGGGCAAAAAGGCGCCAGTCGTAATTGATATCGGTATCCAAGGCATCAAAGGATTCTTTTTGCCATTTTCCTTCCTTATCGGACATTAATTCCAGGACGTAGGGATTTTTCTGATTCCATTTGGACGGATCAACGGATTGGCCGTCAAAATGCATGTAAAAAAGAATAGTGGGTTTGGCATCGTCCATGGGGAGCGCTGCAAAGAATAGGGGTAGTCCTTCCGTTTCCAAAATACTCGTATTAAAACCACGGGCATTGAATTTATTCCGAAGCCAAATAATGTTATTATCTATATCTTCCGGATTTAGGGCATCATTGGGTAGGGCCACAAAATCCTTTAGCTCATCGATGGTTTTACGCACCTGGGATTTTAATTTGATGGAATCCTGCCCCAGAATATTGGTTATGGTGGCAATGAAAAATACGAGGGTTATAACGCTTCTTATCATATAGTAGTAGCTGACTAATTGAAAAAGTGAAGCCTAAAGATAGGGCTACCAATTGAAATGAAACTACTTTTTTAGTAGGGAAAGTACAATTTTCCGAAGCAACAATACATAAGGAAAACCATGTAAAAGTACATCGAACCAATCCATAAAGGCCATTCCTTTGGCCCCTCCCAGTATCCACCTTATTTTGCCCCAAAGATGCGGTTCAGGAAAAAAGGGGGCCAGCCCAAGGGTCAAGCATAATAGTATAATGACCCGCCAATCGTTTATGAAGCTCATCGTATTTTATTAATAAAACTATGGATATTTCCTGTGCCATTTTCTGTCAGGAATTTAATAAAGGCAGACCCAATAATCGCACCCTTGGCCTTGCGAGTGGCCTTTTCAAATGTTTCGATATCCTTGATACCGAAGCCTACAATTTGCGGATTGGCGAGCTTAAGCGCAGCTATCCGCTCAAAATAAGCTTCCTGTTCTTTCCCAAATCCGGATTTTGAACCCGTAACACTTGCGGAACTTACCATATAGATAAACCCTTTGGAGGCTTTGTCAATTTGGCGGATTCTTTCGTCACTCGTTTGCGGGGTAATGAGAAACATATTCAACAATCCGTATTTTTCAAAAATCGCTTTGTAATCGGATTCATAGACATCCAACGGCAAATCGGGCAAAATGAGTCCGTCGATACCAATTTCATGGCATTTCTTACAAAATTTCTCAACGCCATATTGAAGTACCGGATTAAAATAGCCCATGATGATCAAGGGAATGGACACAGTTTTTCGAATATCCTTTAATTGCTTGAACAGAACATCCGAGGTCATTCCGTTTTTTAAGGCTGCGGTGGAGCTCTCCTGAATAGTGGGTCCGTCCGCCAATGGATCGCTGAACGGTAGACCAATTTCTATCATGTCCACGCCGTTCTTTTCCAAATCCTCAATGATTTGTACGGTACTTTTCAGGGAAGGATATCCAGCGGTAAAATAGATGGACAATAGTTTCTTGTCTTCCCTTAATTTTTGTTGTATTCTGTTCATGAATAAGAGATATGAGATGCTAGAAATGATATGTTAGCTTTGTGGATATTGTTTGACCGGCATTATGGGTCTTACTTCTAATATCTTATGTCTAACATCTATATTTTAAAATAATCTATATACGTCTGTAAATCCTTATCGCCCCTTCCGGATAAACTCATGACTACCACATCGTCCGGCTTGAATTTTTTGTGCTGAAAAATGGCAAATGCATGCCCAGATTCGATGGCAGGAATGATTCCTTCCAATTGCGAGAGTTCCAGACCTGCCGTCATTGCCTCATCATCGGTGGCGGAATAAAATTCCGCCCTCCCCGATGTATACAAATGCGAATGCATGGGGCCAACTCCGGGATAGTCCAGACCTGCCGATATGGAATAGGGCTCCGTAATCTGACCATCCGCGGTCTGCATGAGCATGGTCTTACAACCATGTATAATCCCGATTTTTCCCAAGGCCGATGTAGCGGCACTTTCCCCGGAATCGATACCCTTTCCGGCCGCCTCTACGGCAATAATGCCTACTTCAGGTTCATCCAAAAAGTGGTAATAGGTCCCGGCGGCATTACTGCCACCACCTATACAAGCTACCACATAATCCGGGTTTTCCCGGCCTTCCTTTTCCATTAACTGCCATTTTATTTCTTCGGAAATGACCGATTGGAAACGGGTTACCATGTCTGGGTAGGGGTGTGGCCCAATGGCCGATCCAATAATGTAATGGGTATCCACGGGGTTGTTGATCCAGTCGCGAATGGCCTCGTTCGTGGCATCCTTCAAGGTCTTGCTCCCGGAAGTAGCCGGTCTAACTTCGGCGCCGAGCATTTTCATCCGGGCCACGTTGGGTGCCTGCCTGGCAATGTCTATTTCGCCCATATATACCACACAGTGTATACCCATTAGGGCACAAACGGTTGCCGTGGCCACACCGTGTTGCCCCGCTCCCGTTTCCGCAATAATACGGGTCTTTCCCAGTCTTTTGGCCATCAAGATTTGGCCAACGGTATTGTTCACTTTATGGGCCCCGGTATGGTTGAGGTCCTCTCGTTTTAGGTAGATTTTTGCACCATGCTTCTCCGAAAGTCTTTTGGCAAAGTATAATGGTGAGGGCCGCCCCACATAATCTTTTAAGAGCTGATGGAATTCTTTTTGAAAGGATTCCTCGTTCATGATTTCCAAATATTTTTGGCGTAGTTCTTCTACGTTGGGGTATAACATTTCGGGGATGAACGCGCCTCCAAATTCTCCGTAATAGCCTTTTTCGTTTACGTGAAACTTCCCTCCGCTCCCAAATAGGGAATCATGTCCAGATTTTTTCATGAGCTAATTTTTATTTCTTTTTTGCCTAATGCCTAATGCCTAATGCCTAATGCCTAATGCCTAATGCCTAATGCCTTTATAAATTCCTCTAATTTCTCAATATTTTTCAACCCTGGCCTGTCCTCGAATTTGCTGTTTACGTCAAGGACATGACAATATTTTGACTCGGGTGTTTGCAAAAACTTTTTAATATCTTCCACATTTTCCGGCCCAATCCCTCCACTTAAAAAATAGGGTTTTTGGGATGGATAGTTTTTCAATAAAGACCAGTCAAAAGTATACCCGTTTCCGCCCGGAAGTTTTCCTTTGGTATCAAATAAAAAATAATCGCAAACCTCTTCATATTCTTTTAGAACTGAAAAGTCAAACTTCTCTTTTACCGAAAAAACCTTGATACACCTGACAGGTTTTAAAAACCTGTCAGGTCTTCCGGTGTATTCTACAAGCTCCTTACAATATTCCGGGGTCTCATTTCCATGCAATTGCACCCCTTGAAGGTCATACTTTTCAATTTGGTCCAAAACATAGGATATATCCGCATCTACAAACACCCCAATTTTTTCTATGTCCGGTGGTATAGCTTTGATTTCCCCATCAAAATATCTCGCCGATGGTTCCCAGAATATGAATCCCAGATAATCGGGTCGTAAGGTGGCAACCTCCATAGGATTGTATTTCATACCGCAAATTTTAAGCCCCACCCCGGCCCCTCCCAAAGGGGAGGAAGTTTTGCGTGTGTTGTATTTGCTGGTATCCATATTTTTGTGATTCTCTTTCATTGAAGGATTTAGAGGAGGCTTTTTATAAACATTTCGGCACTCTTTCCTGGATTATCGGTATTCATAAAATTTTCACCGATTAAAAAACCTTGGTATCCAAACTCCTTTAACGTTTTTATTGCTTCGATGGAGCTAATGCCACTTTCCGAAACCTTTACAAAGTCATCAGGTATCAGCACCGATAGTGCCTTGCTTGTTTCCAAACTAACTTCAAATGTTTTTAGATTTCTGTTGTTGACCCCCAACATGTCCAAACTGGGCATGACCGATTTCTCCAATTCCTCCTGATCATGCACTTCCAAAAGGACCTCGAGCCCTAGGGACTTGGCAAATTCTGATAGGTTCTTGATTTCTTCTCTTGTGAGAACGGTGGCAATCAATAGAATAACATCGGCACCATAGGCCTTTGCTTCCAAGAGCTGATATTCATCGATAATAAATTCCTTCCGTAAAAGTGGAATATCCACAGACGCCCTGGCCAACAAAAGGTCCTCAATAGAACCTCCAAAATATTTTATATCCGTTAGTACGCTCATTCCGCACACACCGGCCCTTTCATAGCCTTGGGCTACTTGTCCCACATTGGTATTCTGGTTGATTGTGGATTTTGAAGGAGAACGTCTTTTGTGTTCCGCTATAATACAGGTTTCACTGTTACGTAAAGCTTCGGCCAAAGAATTGCAGTTTCTATCAAAAAAAACCGATTTTTCAAACTGTGCTTTAGGTAGTACCGATTTTTTCAAAGCGACTTCCTTGCGTTTATCCGCCACTATTTTATCCAGAATATTCATTAATACATTTTTGATACATGGTTTAAAAATCGATTAGAATAGTATATATTCTAACATCTAACATCTAACATCTAACATCTAACATCGGCTTATTTCCTGTAATTTCTTTAATGCCGATAGTCCTTTGCCACTTTTTAGGGATTCCATGGCCAATTCAAATCCCTGTTTTGGGGATACCCCATTGACCGTACTTATAGCTATCCCCGCATTGGCACAGACCACATTGTTTTGTGCTTCCGTTCCCTTACCGTTTAGAACGTTCATAAATATTTGTGCCGATTCCGGTATGTCCTCGCCCCCCTCAATTTCCGAAGCTTTCACTTCAGATACACCAAAGTCCGAAGGCTTTAGAATATTCTCGGAACCATTTGATATGGTCTTTGTTTCGCCGGTCAGGCTTATTTCATCATACCCGTCCAAGGCATGTAAAACCGTAAAGTTCTTGTCAGTATTCTGATATAGATAGCCGTACATTCTAGCCAATTCCAAATTGAATACCCCCACCATTTGGTTCTTTGGAAAGGCCGGATTTACCATGGGTCCCAACATGTTGAAAAAGGTCTTTACGGCCAATTCCCTTCGAATTGGGGCCACATTTTTCATTGCCGGATGAAAGAGTGGTGCATGAAGCACACAGATTCCGGCCTCATCGATGGATTTTCGAAGGAAGTCGGGCTCGTTACTGAATTTGATGCCCAAGAATTCCATGACATTGCTGCTGCCACATTTAGAAGATACCCCATAATTTCCGTGTTTGGTCACTTTTACACCGGCCCCTGCGGTAACAAAGGAGGCCAGAGTGGAAATATTGAAGGTGTCCTTGCCATCTCCTCCGGTTCCACAAAGATCGATCGGGTTGTATTCTGATAGATCGACGGCCAAACAAAGGTCCAGCAGCGCATCACGGAATCCCTCCAACTCTTCAATAGTGACGCTTCGCATCATGTACACTGTCAGAAAGGCCGCGATCTGACTGGTGTTGTAATCGCCCTTGGCGATGTTGACCAATATTTGCTTGGCATCCTCTTTTTCAAGGATTTCGTGATTGATTAGTCTATTTAGTGTTTCTTTCATAAGCCCCTCCCAACCCTCCCCAAGGGGGAGGGCTTTTTTTATTGTTTTATGTTGGTTAGACCTGTCAGGTTTTTAAAATCTGACAGGTCTAAAAATCTTATTTCTTTTTCTGGCCGTTTAACCAGTTTTCTAATATCTTCTTTCCGTTTGGTGTTAAAACCGACTCTGGGTGGAACTGTACCGCCCTGATATCGTAAACCTTATGTCTTAGGGACATAATTTGTCCAGTTTCATCAAGGGAGGTTGCTTCCAAACATTCGGGTAATTTAGGGTTCACCACCCAAGAATGATACCTTCCTATTTCTATTTCCGTTTCAAGTCCATCGAAAATATAGTCATCAACTATAATATTTATTTTAGTAGCCACTCCATGGTAAACCTGGTCCAAATTTATAAGGGATCCCCCATAAACCTCCCCTATAGCCTGTTGACCTAGGCATACCCCAAAAATCCGTTTGGAGGGGCCATATTTTTCAATAATGGGTTTTAATAGCCCTGCTTCATCCGGGATACCCGGACCGGGTGAAAGTACTATTTCCTGATAGTTATCCACTTCCTCCAAGCTAAGTTGGTCATTTCTTTTTACGATTACTTCGCGGCCCAAATCCTCAAGATAGTGTACAAGGTTGAAGGTAAAACTATCGTAATTGTCTATCATTAAAATCTTCCGTGCCATTTAGATAGTTTCAGCAATTTCTAGGGCCTTATTTAATGCGCCCAATTTGTTATAGGTTTCTTGAAGTTCATCATTCGCATCGGATGCGGCTACGAGCCCTGCACCGGCTTGGAAATGAAGTTCATGGTTTTTACTGAGGAAGGTTCTGATCATAATGGCGTGGTTAAAGTTTCCGTTAAAATCCATAAAACCAATGGCTCCGCCGTAATAACTTCGACTGGTTTTTTCATACTTTTCTATCAGTTGCATGGCCATATGTTTTGGCGCACCGCTCAAGGTGCCGGCCGGAAAGGTATCGGCAACTATTTTCAACGTAGAAATATCCGGTTTTTTCATCCCTGTTACCTTTGAAACCAAATGGATTACATGAGAAAAATATTGTACTTCCCTGTAAGTGTCTACTTGGACCAAGTTTCCATTTCTGCTCAAGTCGTTTCGGGCCAAATCAACTAACATGACATGTTCACTGTTCTCCTTATCATCCTGGGCCAGTTTTTTAGCGAGTTCCGCATCCTTTTCGTCGTTTCCGGTTCGTTTGTAGGTACCGGCAATGGGATGTATCTCGGCCTTTCCCTCCTTAACAATAAGTTGGGCTTCAGGGGAGCTTCCAAAAATCTTGAAATCGCCATAATCAAAAAAGAACAGATAGGGTGAAGGGTTTATAGAGCGTAAAGCCCTGTAAACGTTAAACTCGTCCCCTTTGAATTTTTGGGAGAACCTTCTGGAAAGTACCAACTGAAAAACATCGCCCCGTTTACAATGCTTTTTGGCCAGTTCCACATGTTCCTTGTACTCTTCATCCTTCAGGTTGGTTTTGGCATCGCCTTCCTTGGAAAAATTATAGGATGCAAATGTGCGAACGTTCAATAGTCTCTCAATCTCGGCAATGTTGTTTTCGGATTCAAAACAGTGTGCAAAGATGTAGGCCTCGTTCTTAAAATGGTTGATGGCGATGACATTCTTGTAAACGGCGTAAAAAATATCCGGAATCTCAACGGAATTTGGTTTTTTGGAAATGTCCACATCCTCAAAATAGCGGACGGCGTCGTACGCCATAAAACCAAAAAGACCGTTTGTAATGAACTTAAAATCCTGTTTTGTGGTGTTGAAACTTTTTGCGAATGTGTCCATTTCATGGATTACATCCACATGGGCATCGATTTCAACCTTTTCCTTTGAACCATCTGGAAACTCTTTTGAAATACATTCATTTTGAACCTTGATGGAAGCAATGGGATTACAGCAGATATAGGAAAAACTGTTATCGTTGGCATGATAGTCGCTACTTTCCAGCAAGATGCTGTTGGGAAACTTATCCCTTATTTTTAAGTAGACGCTTACGGGGGTTATGGTATCCGCAAGAATTTTTTTTGAGTATGTCTTAATTTTAAATGACATGATACAATTGAAAATTAAAAAAGGCCTGTCGTGATGACAAGCCTCTATATTATTTACATGGAGAACCAGCTCACGAATACCGTCGCAAGTTGTTCCACCACCAGATATTTTTTACTACTAACATGGGTGTAAATATAGAAAGGAAAATGAAAGTCTCAAATTTTCTTTCAAAAAAAAATCCCTCTAGAAAAACTTTCCAAGGGACTTTAATTTAAAATGGGTGTATTACCTTTTATAAGGCTAAATCAACGACCAAGTCAAACTCATCGTAAATCGCTTTGTCCCCAAGATTGTCAAAAAAGCTTCCAGAACCATAGCGAACATCGTACTTTGCCCTGTCTACCTTAAGGGTAGCGGTGGCCTTATTTTCGTAAATGGAAACCACAAAGGTTACTGGATTTGTCTTTCCTTTGATGGTCAAGTCTCCCTTCACGGAATAGGAGTTCTTGTTCATGGATTCTGCGGAAGTGATTACCAATTTTGCGGTCGGGTGATTTTCAACACCAAAGAAATCGTCTGATTTTAAGTGTCCTTCCAATTTTTCCTTTCCTTCACCTGCGGCCATGTCCAAGTTGGTAATGGAAGTCATATCCACCACAAACTCACCGCCTGTAAGTTTGTTGCCGTCCATTTCCAAATGGCCGGATTTAAGGTCGATCGTTCCTTCGTGGGAACCGGTCACTTTATACCCTTTCCAAGTAATCTTACTTTCGCTAACGTTCACTTCTTTCTTCTCTCCGTCGATTGGGGAGTTGGCCGTTGCGGAAAATCCGAATACTAGAGCCAATGCAATGCTTAAAACTGATTTTTTCATGTTTCTAATTTAAATGTTTGAATACTAATTTTTGTTTATAAATGGGTGAATAATCTTTCTTTTGGGTAACGAACTTTTGGTAGGTGCTGGGTTTCATCGGATGACGCCCTGTAGCCAATGGCCAATACGACCGAAGCATTTAGGTTGGCTTCCTTCAGCCCCAATATTTCATTGTACTTTTCATTCTCAAAACTTTCAATGGGGCAAGTATCAATTTTCATGGAGGCGGCCACGGTCATTAAATTACCAAGGGCCAAATATACCTGCCTGGCCGTCCAGCTATTTTTGTGTTCATTGGGGAGTCCCATTAGTTTCGACTTCATAAAATCCGAATACCCTTTAACGGCTTCATGGGTAATGCCCCGGGTCTGAACCACATTGTCCAAATAATCGTCTACCAAATCCTCACCAAAAGAATTTTTGTTGGCAAACACGATGACATGGGAGGCATCCGTTATTTGTGATTGGTTCCATGTGACAGGTTTTAATTTTTCCCTGAGTTCTTTATTTTCGATTACGAAAATATGGTAAGGTTGGAGGCCATAGGATGATGCGCTCAGTCTAGTTGCTTCCAAAAGTGTTTCCAAATCCTCCGAATTAACCTTCTTGGTCGTATCGAATTTTTTGGTAGCGTAGCGCCAATTCAAATCATGTATAATGTCCTTCATTTCCTTAAAATTTATCCAATAGACTATTTAACTCTTTTAACTCGGTCGTAGAAAAGTTCTTAAGAATGTCCTTTTCCATTTCAAATTTTATGCCATCGATTTCATTTAAAACATCCAAACCTTTTGTAGTGATTTTAATTTCTACTTTCCTTCTGTTCTGCGGACATATTTTTCTAATGACATAATCTTTGGCCAACAATTTGTCAACCAACCTTGTAGTATTGCTCATTTTCGTGACCATCCTTTCATTTATGGTGGATAGGTTGGCAGGCTTATTTTCCTGGCCCCTTAAAATGCGCAACACATTGAACTGTTGAATGGAAATTCCAAAGGGTTTTAACGAGGCCGACATCATTTCATTAATCTTGTTGGTAACCAATGTCAGATGAATGATGGTCCTCGCTTCCAAGGGAATTTCTTTTTTTGTTTTTATGATTTTCTCAACGTTCATGTACAAACAATATTTGTATATACAAATGTATGTCGGTTCACAGGAATTATCCTAATGCAACCGATTTAATTTTTTGTTAAAATTATTTTTGACCGATTTCAAATAGATCCGTTATTTTTGAAAAAAACTATTATGGCAGACTTATCGCAAGAGGAATGGGCCTCTAGGCTAGCGCAGGACGACAATGCAATCATTTTGGATGTGCGTACCGATACCGAAGTCGAGGAAGGGTTTATACCCAATTCGGTCAATATCGATATTTATAAAGGTCAAGGATTTATAGATGAACTTGAAAAGATGGACAAATCAAAGAACTATTACGTTTATTGTAGGTCCGGCAATAGATCTGGTCAGGCATGTGCCATCATGAACAGTCTTGGTTTTGAAAACGCCTTTAATCTGGAAGGAGGATTTATGAACTGGGAAGGCGAAGTGGCCGAGTAAAATGGATTTAAATTCTTAATTTGGAGACCCGCATCTAGCGGGTCTTTTTAATTCTACCATGCGCGAAGACCTGTTGCACTACATCTGGAATTTTAAAAAATATCCCCAACAGGGATTAAGGACCACGAATGGGGATAATCTCTCCATAATCAATACCGGTTCCCACAATCATTTGCATGGTCCCGATTTTTTCAATGCCCAGGTACGGATAGGAGATCAGCTTTGGGCGGGGAACGTTGAAATCCACGTAAATGCATCGGACTGGTACGCGCACCATCATGAGAAGGATTCGAATTATGACAATGTTATACTTCACGTAGTCTGGAACGATGATGTATCGGTATACCGAAAGGATGGTACGGAAATACCCACCTTGGAACTAAAAAATCGGATAGATTCCCATTTGTTGGAAACATATCGGGAACTGATGAAGGCCAATTCAGGGAAATTTATCAATTGCGAAAAGAACATTGCAGAAATCCCGGAATTCGATTTCAATAATTGGCTGGAGCGTATGTTTCTGGAGCGCTTGGAGGAAAAATCCAAGGTAATTGAGAAACTTCTTCAAACCTTTAAAAATGACTGGGAAAAAGTGTTGTTTACCTTATTGTTGAAAAACTTCGGCTCAAAAATAAATGGCGACGCCTTTTTCCAGTTGGGCAAGAATTTGAATTTTTCCAAGGTTAGGCACTTACTGGGTAAACCCTTGGAATTGGAAAGCTTGTTATTTGGGATGGCAGGGCTATTGGAATCTGAAGAAGGGCTAGACTACTATTATAAGGAGCTGCAGGGTTCCTACAGGTTTTTAAGTGCCAAATATGAATTGGGGAATATTCCAATTTCAAACGTTTCCTTCTTTAAATTAAGACCACCAAATTTTCCAACCATACGCTTGTCCCAATTTGCCATGTTGTATGCATCTTCCCATAATTTGTTCCGCGACCTAATACACGGTCCTGAAATGGAACTTTATGGCCTCTTCAAGGTAAAGGCCAGTTCCTATTGGGATACCCATTACAATTTTGGCAAGGAATCCCAAAAGTCGCCCAAAACGATTTCTAAAAGTTTTGTGGACCTGTTGATAATAAACACCATCATTCCCTTGCGGTTCTGTTATTTCAGACAAAAGGGCAACTACAATTCAGATTCCTTGCTTTCCATAATGCAAGATTTAGGCGAAGAAAAGAATAGTATCATTGAGAATTTCAAACTTTTGGGCGTTCGTGTGGGTACGGCTTTTAAGAGTCAGGCACTATTACAACTGTACACTAATTATTGTACCAAGAATAAATGTCTTGACTGTGCCGTTGGGAACAGATTATTGAATTTAAAATCCTAATTTTACTTTTATGGACATCTTATATAATTTGTTGCATTATCTTCAGAAAAGGGGTTTTGAGGTATGTAGAAGGATTGCGGACCGACTTGGAATTAGGGCAAGGGTGGTACGAACTTCCTTCATTTACCTAACCTTCGTAACCCTTGGATTTGGATTTGCATTGTACTTGTTTTTGGCATTTTGGTTAAAGATCAAGGATTTGATTTATACCAAAAGAACTTCCGTATTTGATTTATAATCATGATAAAGCTCTTTCGTTCCAAACTATATGTGGCCCTATTATTAATGGTAGTGGTCCTATTTTTTGGGGTTTTGGGATATCGGTATATAGCCGATTATTCATGGATAGATGCTCTTTACATGACCATAATTACAGTAACGACAGTAGGATTTTCCGAAGTACGCCCCATGGATATCGAAGGAAAGATTTTCACCGTCGTCCTGATAGTCACCAGTGTTTTTATCTTTGGTTTTGCCATTTCCGTTATAACGGAATATCTTTTGAGTAGAAACAGTCCGCAAAAATTAAAATTAAAAAAAGTGAAAAATACGATCGATAAATTATCAAATCACGTAGTAGTCTGTGGTTTTGGTCGAAATGGAATGCAGGCTGCAGAAAGGCTAAAAGCCTACAAAAAGCCGTTCGTAGTAATCGAACGGGACAAGGAGCTTTTGGAAAAATACGATGACGATATTCTTTTTATGGAGGGAGATGCCAACGAAGATGAGGTTTTGCTAGCGGCAGGAATTGATAGGGCAAAATACTTGATTGTCACATTGCCGGACGATGCGGCCAATCTGTTCGTGGTGCTTTCGGCACGGCAATTAAATACCAACCTTTTTATAATTAGCAGGGCTTCCCAGGTAACCTCTCAACGGAAACTACAGTTGGCAGGAGCCAATAAAGTGATAATGCCGGATAAAATAGGGGGGGACCATATGGCCTCATTGGTCGTTATGCCCGATCTTATAACGTTTATGGATAAACTCTCCGTGGAAGGGGAGCATACAACGAATCTGGAGGAAGTTGCCATCGAGGATTTTTCCGATCAGATGGATTGTAGCTCCTTAAGAGATTTGGATTTGCGCAGAAAAACCGGGTGTACCATCATTGGATACATCGCACCTGATGGCGAATATATAATAAATCCGGAAGCAGACCTTCCGTTACAGCCAAAAAGTAAGGTGATTGTTTTGGGCCGGCCAGAGCAAATTCGAAAGTTGAATGAAATGTTCCATATTGAGTTGAGTTAATTCAACGTTATAATTTGATTGGGTTCATTTTTTTTGTGATATTGCCAAACTAACTAACTAAAAAATCCAAAAAAGAATATGAAGTATAGACTTCTGAGTTTTTGTACGTTCCTATTACCACTTTTATCCATGGCCCAAGAGGCCGAAGAAATTGGAATAGATGAAAAAATTGATCAAGTTTTCGGAGATCTTACTGGTTGGTTCGTAAACTTTATTTTTTATCAAATACCTTTTTCTGAGAACATAAAAATTTATTGGGTATTGTTTCCACTTATTCTTGGTGCAGGTTTTTTTACATTTTACTTCAAATTTATCAATTTCACTGGTGTGTGGACTGCCATAAAGGTGGTAATGGGTAAGTATGAGGATATTGAAAAATACGGTGCCAAGGAATTATATGGGGAAGAGGGTATTGCCGCAGGTGTAGATATGAACAAAGTGGAAAGTTTGGACAAGCACTTGGCAGACAACAAGGATGAAATTGTGGTTGACGGAGATATTCTGGATACCATAAGGGATGAGAGTTCGAGTGGGGAAGTTTCCCATTTTCAAGCACTTACTGCGGCGCTATCTGCAACAGTAGGTTTGGGAAATATAGCTGGTGTTGCCGTGGCAGTTTCAATAGGCGGTGCAGGTGCGACTTTTTGGATGATTATAGCCGGACTTTTGGGTATGGCCTCCAAATTTGTGGAATGTACTTTGGGAGTTAAGTACAGGGACGTAGGTAAGGATGGAACCATATTTGGTGGTCCTATGTATTATTTAAATAAAGGTTTAAAAAACAAAACTTTAGGAAAAATATTGGCTGGTGCTTTCGCTATAATGTGCATTGGTGGTTCATTTGGTGGGGGAAATATGTTTCAAGTGAATCAAGCGGTACAGCTCTTTGAAAATATGACCGGAGGTACGGAATCTTTCTTATATGGCTACAGATGGGCCTTCGGTGTTGTTATGGCCATCTTGGTCGGTATTGTAATAATAGGAGGTATCAAATCCATTGCCAAGGTTACGGATAAAATCGTTCCGTTTATGGTCATTATTTATGTGGGTGCATCTATTTTCGTCCTTGTGGCCAAATTTGATATGATCGGTTGGGCCTTTAATGAAATTATCCAAGGGGCCTTTGCACCTGTAGGAATTGTTGGTGGGGCAGTGGGTGTTATGATCCAAGGATTTAGACGGGCCGCCTTTTCCAATGAGGCGGGTGTTGGGTCAGCTTCAATTGCCCACTCTGCAGTTAGGACAAAATACCCTGCCTCCGAAGGCCTTGTTGCTCTTTTGGAGCCTTTCATAGATACTGTGGTAGTTTGTACAATGACCGCTTTGGTACTTATCATTACTGGGAATGTAGATCCAGGTAATGCTGGGTTGAACGATGCAGATGCTATCTTATTGACTTCGGGTGCTTTTGGTTCCGTTATTAGTTGGTTCCCCTATGTATTAACGGTGGCCGTGGTCCTTTTTGCCTTTAGTACGCAAATTTCTTGGTCTTATTATGGTTATCAGGCGTGGGCATATCTTTTTGGGAGAACTAAGAAAACGGAGTACACTTATAAAATCATTTTTTGTTTATTCGTTATCGTGGGAGCATCCGCGAGTATGAGTTCCGTAATTGGGTTTTCAGATGCCATGATTTTTGGTATGATGGTGCCTAATATGATAGGGATAGTAATCTTGGCGCCAAAAGTAAAAGGAGAGTTAAAAAGATACATGGACGCAATAAGACTCAAAGTTAAAGCAGTTACGGAATAGTGATTAATTGAATAACATTGAGAAAATCCCACATAAAGTTTACAAAACAGGAACGAAGTGGGATTTTCTTTTTGTTGTTGATCATCATCCTTGTTCAAGGTGCCTTTTGGTTTTACAAGCGGTCTTCCAGTGTGGCTACCCATTCTTTACATCTGGATAAGGAAATCCAAGGTAAGATAGATGCGCTTAAAGAGGAAACCAAAAAGCGGGATAATTTGGTGATATTCCCCTTCAATCCAAATTTTATTTCGGACTATAAAGGCTACACCTTGGGGATGTCTGTAGAGGAGATAGATCGTCTTCACGAGTTCAGGGAGCAAAATCGGTTTATAAACAACACGGAAGAATTTCAAGAGGTAACGGGGGTTTCGGATTCTCTTTTGAATAGGCTGTCACCATATTTCAAGTTTCCGGAGTGGGTCAAAAATAGTGGCATCACTGATAGGAATCCCAAGGTTGTCGAAAAAAGTAAGATCCCCCTTGATATTGCGCTGAAGGATTTAAACCAAGTTACCGTTCAAGAATTAATGGAGATACGCGGTGTAGGAAATATACTTTCTGAAAGAATCATAAAGTTCAGGGACAGATTGGGCGGGTTTTTGTTGGATGATCAATTGTACGATGTTTTTGGACTGGAACACGAGGTTGCCGCACGTGTCATTGAAAGATATAAGGTATTGAAAGCACCAGAAATTGAAAAGGTCAACATCAATACCGCCAGCGCACGGGAATTATCTAAAATAGGCTATATTTCTAGAAGCCTCGCTGAGGGAATTGTCAGGTTTCGGGAAGAGAACGGCGAAATAACTTCCTTCGATGAATTGCGACAAATCGAGAATTTTCCAACCAATCGGATAAATAGATTTCCTTTATATTTGTCGCTCAAAAAATAAAGCTATGGAGAATATGTACTTCACTGAAGAACATCTTTTATTTAGGCAAAGCCTAAAGGATTTTTTGCAGAAAGAAGTAGTACCGCATATTGAAAAATGGGAGCAGACCGGTACCATCGAAAGATTTATTTGGGAGAAGTTTGGCGAAATGGGATATTTTGGCCTCGCTACACCGGAAGAAGATGGCGGTTTAGGCCTGGATCTTTTTTATACGGTTATATTTTTAGAGGAACTGCAAAAGATAAATTCCGGTGGTTTCGCGGCCGCAATGTGGGCACACGCTTATCTGGCCATGACGTATTTGAACAAGAGGGCAAAAGGGGGTATCAGGAAAAAATATCTTGAGCCCAGCGCGGTTGGTAAATTGATCGGTTGTCTTGGTGTAACTGAACCCTATGGCGGAAGTGATGTCGCGGGTATGAGAACCACGGCGATAAAAAAGAGCAATACCTATGTAATAAACGGGTCAAAAACATTCATTACAAATGGTGTTTATGGAGACTATATTATCCTGGCAGCCAAAACGGACGCTTCGGCAGGGAATAAAGGGATCAGTATTTTTGTCGTTGATAGAAAAACGGAGGGCGTAACTGCAAATAAGCTTAACAAACTAGGATGGAGGGCTTCGGATACCGCCGAGCTAGCATTCGACAATGTTGAAATCCCTGAAGAAAATTTATTGGGCGAGGAAGGTATGGGATTCTCATATATTATGGAAGCCTTCGCACTCGAACGTCTTGTTATGGGAATCAACGCACATGCAAGGGCGGAATATGCCTTGGAATATGCCTTGCAATATATGTCCGAACGGGAGGCGTTTGGCAAGACCATCGATCAATTTCAGGCTTTGCGTCATAGGATAGTGGACCTTCATGCCGATATGGAAATTTGTAAACATTATAATTATTTTGTGGCAGGCCGATTGGACAAAGGGGAATACGTTGTAAAGGAGGCGACCATTTCCAAGCTTAAATCCACAAAAATGGCCGATGAGGTCGCTTATGAATGCCTGCAATTTCTGGGTGGTTACGGATACATTGAGGATTACCCCATGGCCCGTTTGTTAAGGGATAGTAGATTGGGCCCTATTGGTGGTGGAACCTCTGAGATATTGCGGGAAATTATTGCAAAGATCATCATAGATAAAAAAGAATATCGGCCTACAACGAATTAATGACAATTTCCTGTTCAAATTAGGCATTAATGTTGTCCATGTGAAATTAGTTATTATCTTTGCGGCCTTAATCACAAAAGAAAGGAGGTTGTAGCCCATGTTAATAATACCAGTTAAAGAAGGAGAAAACATAGATAGAGCTTTAAAACGTTTCAAAAGAAAGTTTGACAAGACAGGTACAATGAGGCAGTTGAGAAAACGTCAGCAGTTTACCAAGCCTTCCGTAGAGCGCAGAGCCCAAATACAGAAAGCACAGTATATTCAAAGTCTAAGGGACCAAGAGGAAATTTAGACTTTTATACATACAGCATTAAATCCCGCACTTTGCGGGATTTTTTGTTTTTGACGTTTTCTTCTCGGTAATTCCTAACTTTGGTATATGCACTTAAATCAATTCACGGACTATCTCACCCTGGAAAAAAAGTATTCCGTTCATACGGTACAGGCCTACGGAACCGATCTTATTGAATTTCGGGATTTTTGTGAATCGGAATATTCCATTGGGGATATCGATGATGTCGCCTATACCATAATAAGGAGTTGGATCGTGTCCATGTCCGATATCGGTATTTCAAACCGTACGATCAATCGAAAAGTTGCTTCTTTAAAAGCTTATTATAAATTCCTTCAAAAGATTGACATACTACAGGTGAGTCCTCTTTTGAAGCACAAGGCCTTGAAAACCCCTAAAAAATTGGAGACGCCTTTTTCTGAAAATGAGATGCAACAAGTTTTGAACGAAATTCCGTATTCCAAGGATTTTGACGGTTTGCGGGATCAGCTCATTATCCATATTTTATATACTACGGGTATCCGAAGGGCAGAATTGGTAAATATTAAAGTAAAGGATATAGATCTAGCGGAGAAAACAGTAAAGGTTTTGGGAAAAAGAAACAAGGAACGTATCATTCCCCTATTACCGGAGACGATACTTTTTATTGAGGATTATCTAGCTGAACGAAACACAATCGCCGAAGCTAAAAATACCGACTATTTTTTCTTGACCAATAAGGGCAATAAAATATATGAAACCCTTGTTTATAGAATTATAAATAAGTATTTTAGAAAGGTTTCCGCTAAGGTTAAAAATAGCCCTCATGTTCTGAGGCATACCTTTGCAACACATTTGTTGAACAAGGGAGCCGATTTAAATTCGGTGAAGGAATTACTGGGGCATGCAAGTTTGGCCTCAACGCAAGTTTACACGCATAACAGCATAGCGGAACTCAAAAGAATACATGCTTCTTCCCACCCTAGAGGGAAAAACAATTAATTGTTTAATCCGGTCCCTGGTCTAGATAAAGGGGCGTTAAAATTTTTTAGCTTATGAAAGTAAACGCACAATCCGTGAATTTTAATGCAGATATTAAACTGATAAATTTTCTGCAAAGCCGTTTAGATAAGTTGGAGACGTTTTATGATAAGGTCATCAGTTCCGATGTTTATTTAAAGGTGGAGAATACTAGTTCTAAAGAGAACAAGATTGTGGAAATTAAGTTAAATGTTCCAAAGAACCATTTCGTAGTAAAAAAGCAGTGCAAATCCTTTGAGGAAGCGGTAGATACTGCATGTAATTCCTTGGAGAGAAAATTGATCAAGAACAAGCAAAAATTAAGGGCACATGCTTGATTAAAATTTTTCGAAATTTATTTTGAAAAAACAAATAAATCTATACATTTGCAGTCCGTTAGAAATAGCGGACTTTTTTGTGCCGAAAAAAGCATTAAAAGTGCCGATGTAGCTCAGCTGGCTAGAGCAGCTGATTTGTAATCAGCAGGTCGTGGGTTCGAGTCCCTCCATCGGCTCTTGAAATAGTGAATAAAGCATCAGGATGCAATTAAAAAGTGAATAAATACGCTTTTGTTTGTGGGGGCGAGAAGTTTATCTTGGGCGAAGTCGATGGAAGTCCCGCCATCGGCTCCAAAGTTCTTAAAATACTGATAAGGCGGGGAGATACTCAAGCGGCCAACGAGGGCAGACTGTAAATCTGCTGACTATGTCTTCGCAGGTTCGAATCCTGCTCTCCCCACATAGCTTTATCATCGGTATTAAATTGAAATCTTGAAAATTAAACAAGCGGGAGTAGCTCAGTTGGTAGAGCGTCAGCCTTCCAAGCTGAATGTCGCCGGTTCGAACCCGGTCTCCCGCTCAAAATAAACCGGAAGTCTATTATTTAGGTTTTAGGTTTATGAAGGGTTATTTTGGGACGATTTTTCGTTCTGACCCTAATTTTTTGACTTTATAGTCATTCCTGCGAAGGCAGGAATTTACCATTTTGGTAGATTCGACACTTTACGCCGGTGTAGCTCAGGGGTAGAGCGTTTCCTTGGTAAGGAAGAGGTCACGAGTTCAAATCTCGTCATTGGCTCAATTAAGGTATAAATTTGTACACTAATATAAACTAAGATTAAAATTCAATAAACATGGCAAAGGAAACTTTCGATCGTTCCAAACCGCACTTAAATATTGGTACTATTGGACACGTGGATCACGGTAAAACTACATTGACTGCTGCTATCACAGAGGTTCTGTCTAACGCAGGTCTTTCTGAAAAGAGGAGTTTCGATTCTATCGACAACGCTCCAGAGGAAAAGGAAAGAGGTATCACAATCAATACATCGCACGTAGAGTATCAAACAGCTAACCGTCACTATGCGCACGTTGACTGTCCAGGTCACGCGGATTACGTGAAGAACATGGTTACTGGTGCCGCCCAGATGGATGGTGCTATTTTGGTGGTTGCCGCTACAGATGGTCCTATGCCACAAACTCGTGAGCACATTCTATTAGGTCGTCAGGTAGGTATTCCTAGAATCGTTGTTTTCTTGAACAAAGTTGACATGGTTGATGATGAGGAGTTGTTGGAGTTGGTTGAAATGGAGGTTAGGGAATTGCTTTCTTTCTACGAGTACGATGGTGACAATGGGCCTGTAATCTCAGGTTCTGCCCTAGGTGCGTTAAACGGTGAGCAAAAATGGGTTGATACCGTTATGCAATTAATGGAGGCTGTTGATAGCTGGATTGAATTGCCGGAAAGGGATGTCGATAAGCCTTTCTTGATGCCTGTTGAGGATGTATTTACAATTACTGGACGTGGTACCGTGGCAACAGGTAGAATTGAAACTGGAATCGCTAATACTGGTGATGCCGTAGATATCATTGGTATGGGTGCTGAAAAATTGTCTTCAACTATTACCGGTGTTGAAATGTTCCGTAAAATTCTGGACAGAGGTGAAGCTGGGGATAACGTTGGAATCTTGTTGAGAGGTATTGAGAAATCTCAAATTAGCCGTGGAATGGTTATCTGTAAGCCAGGTTCTGTTAAGCCACATGCTAAATTTGAAGCTGAGGTGTATATCTTGAAAAAAGAAGAAGGCGGTCGCCATACTCCTTTCCATAACAATTATCGTCCACAATTTTATGTAAGAACTACTGATGTTACCGGTAATATTTCCCTTCCTTCTGGTGTAGAGATGGTAATGCCAGGTGATAACCTTACAATTACTGTTGAATTAATTCAACCAATTGCACTTAGTGTAGGTCTTCGTTTTGCTATCCGTGAAGGTGGTAGAACCGTAGGTGCTGGCCAGGTAACTAAGATTTTGGATTAATCCAATCTTTTAATGTAATAGATATTTTAAGGGTGTCCGTCTTTTGACGGATACCTTTAAATGTAAATATAAAGGCGTGTCATCTAAAGATCTAGTGATACGCAAATACGGGTGTAGCTCAGTTGGTAGAGCACTGGTCTCCAAAACCAGGTGTCGGGAGTTCGAGTCTCTCCTCCCGTGCTAAAATATTATAATAAAGTTGTGGGTCGAGATATATATCCCAAGCATAGTCTAAGGAGGTCTCTTTTCTCGCGCTTTGAACAGGTGGTCGCGTAATCGATACCTGAATTTTGAAACCTAATATAGTATAAATGCTTACATACATAAAAGAATCCGTTGAAGAATTGAGGAATAATGTTACCCTTCCTTCTAGGGCGGAAGCCTCTAACCTTATGGTAGTGGTCGCTGTTTTTTCCATATTGTTCGCTTTGGCAACTTGGGGTGTGGATACGGTCTTTAGTAAAGTCGTTCAGCTGTATTTTGATTATGTATTAAACTAATTAGAGCTCTATGTCAGAAGTATTGGAAAAGAAATGGTACGTAGTTAGGGCTGTAAGTGGTCAGGAAAACAAAATTAAGGGCTACATCGAGAGTGAGGTAGAGCGCCATGGTTTTTCGGATTATTTGGAGGAGGTTCTTGTTCCAACCGAAAAAGTGATTCAAATTAGAAATGGAAAGAAAATTAACAAGGAAAGGGTTTATTTTCCAGGTTATATAATGGTTAAGGCCAATTTGGGTGGTGAAATGGTCCATATAATCCGTTCCATAACCAATGTAATTGGTTTTTTGGGTGAAACCAAAGGTGGTGACCCTGTTCCCCTAAGAAAGTCTGAAGTAAATAGGATGCTAGGTAAGGTTGATGAATTAACCGTGAATACGGACAGTGTTGCCATACCATTCGTCTTTGGTGAGACCGTAAAGGTTATAGATGGACCTTTCAATGGGTTTAACGGTACCGTAGAAAAAATTAATGAAGAAAAGCGTAAGCTTGAAGTTATGGTGAAGATTTTCGGAAGAAAGACACCATTGGAATTGAGCTATATGCAAGTAGAAAAGATTTAAGATAATTGTTACATATTTAAAAGTAGTGTTGCTTCCATTAACACACTTTCAATTTAATTTTAAACAATGGCAAAAGAAGTAGGTAAAGTAGTTAAACTACAAGTTAGGGGAGGTGCAGCGAATCCATCGCCACCGGTTGGACCCGCCTTAGGTGCTGCCGGTGTTAACATTATGGAGTTCTGTAAGCAGTTCAATGCAAGGACCCAGGACAAACAGGGCAAGGTATTACCTGTTGTTATCACCGTTTATAAGGACAAGTCTTTCGACTTCGTCGTTAAAACACCACCAGCGGCAGTCCAGCTATTGGAAGCGGCTAAGATTAAAAAAGGATCTGGCGAACCTAACAGAGTAAAATTGGGTAGTGTAACCTGGGATCAAATCAAGGCAATCGCTGAGGATAAGATGGCCGACCTTAACGCATTTACGATTGAATCAGCAATGAGTATGATTGCCGGTACTGCTCGTTCCATGGGTATGAAGGTTGCAGGTAAAAGACCTTTTTAAAATCTTTAAAAGCAATTAAATGGCAAAGTTAACAAAAAAGCAAAAGGAAGCACACTCTAAAATTGAAAAGGATAAACTATATTCTTTGGAAGAGGCTTCTGCTTTAGTAAAAGAAATAACAAGCACTAAGTTTGATGCATCTGTTGATATAGCTGTGCGTTTGGGAGTAGATCCGCGTAAGGCGAATCAAATGGTACGTGGCGTAGTAACACTTCCCCATGGTACCGGTAAGGATGTAAAAGTATTGGCTTTGGTTACTCCGGACAAGGAAGCCGAAGCTAAAGAAGCAGGTGCTGACTATGTTGGATTGGACGAATATTTGGATAAAATAAAGAATGGTTGGACAGATGTTGATGTTATCATCACTATGCCAAGCGTTATGGGAAAACTTGGACCTTTAGGACGTGTTCTTGGGCCAAGAGGACTAATGCCCAATCCAAAAACAGGAACAGTGACTATGGATATTGCCAAAGCGGTATCTGAGGTTAAAGCGGGTAAGATCGATTTCAAAGTTGACAAGACTGGTATCGTGCATGCTGCAATTGGGAAAGTTTCTTTCTCTCCTGATAAGATTGCAGGAAACGCCAAGGAGTTGTTGGAAACCTTGAACAAGATGAAACCAACAGCTGCAAAAGGTGTTTACATGAAAAGTATTTTCCTGTCCAGCACCATGAGCCCAAGTGTTCAATTAGACCCAAAGTCAGTTTAAGCACTGCTAGTTAAAAATATCAATTATGACAAGAGAAGAAAAAGCAACGGTTATACAGGATTTAACTACGCAGTTGGGTGAGAATTCCATTATTTATCTAGCGGATATTTCTGGAATGGATGCAGGAACGACCTCCGATTTGAGGAGAGCTTGTTTCAAGGCAAATATCAAACTTGCAGTGGTTAAGAATACATTGCTAGCAAAGGCAATGGAAGCTTCCGAAAAGGAATTTGGTGAACTTCCAGAAGTTTTGAAGGGAAATACCTCTTTAATGTTTTCTGAAGTAGGTAATGCTCCCGCAAAACTTATTAAGAATTTCAGGAAAAAATCCAATAAACCTTTATTGAAAGGTGCTTTTGTAGAGGAAGCAATATATGTAGGTGATGAAACTTTGGATGCTTTAGTAAACATTAAGTCGAAAGAAGAAATGATTGGCGAAATAATTGGATTGTTACAATCTCCAGCCAAAAATGTTATTTCAGGACTTAAATCTGGCGGTGGAAAACTGGCCGGTATCCTTAAGACATTATCAGAAAAATAAGTACGCACTAAAAACTAAGTATATTTTAAAATTTTATTAAACGATAGAAAATGGCAGATTTAAAAGATTTCGCAGAACAATTGGTTAACCTTACAGTTAAGGAAGTAAACGAACTAGCCAATATATTAAAAGAGGAATACGGTATCGAGCCTGCTGCTGCTGCAGTAGCTGTTGCCGCTGGTGGTGGTGCCGCTGAAGCTGGTGAAGCCGCAGAGGAAAAATCAGAATTCGATGTAATTTTGAAATCAGCAGGAGCTTCCAAACTAGCAGTAGTTAAATTGGTTAAGGAATTGACCGGACTTGGCTTAAAAGATGCTAAGGATATTGTTGATAGCGCACCAAAAGCTGTTAAGGAAGGTATCTCTAAAGACGAGGCAGAAGGTATCAAAAAATCATTGGAAGAAGCAGGAGCGGAAGTTGAGCTTAAATAATAGCTTTAACCATATTACTTTTGGTTTAGGTCTTTTCGCTTTTTGCGGTTAGACCTAAGCCTTTTTATAGAATTAGGTATATCAAGGGGTATACCACCCAAATAGTACTCACGATCAAAACACTGTCCGTAGATGTTCACAAATCAGACTGAAAGAATAAATTTTGCATCCGCTAAGAATACTCCGCAATATCCGGATTTCTTGGACATTCAGATTAAGTCCTTTCAAGATTTTTTTCAACTTGAAACCAAATCTGACCAGAGAGGTGATGAGGGATTGTACAATACCTTCATGGAAAACTTTCCTATCACTGATACCCGTAATCAGTTCGTACTGGAATTTTTAGATTATTTTATTGACCCACCAAGATATTCCATCCAAGAATGTATCGAGCGTGGACTAACTTATAGTGTTCCTTTAAAGGCGAGGCTTAAATTGTATTGTACCGATCCTGAACACGAAGATTTTGAAACTATAGTACAGGATGTTTATCTAGGGACCATTCCTTACATGACACCTAGTGGTACTTTTGTAATAAACGGGGCGGAAAGAGTTGTTGTATCACAGTTGCACCGTTCTCCTGGTGTATTCTTTGGGCAATCTTTTCACGCCAACGGAACAAAATTGTATTCTGCCAGGGTAATTCCTTTCAAAGGTTCTTGGATAGAATTCGCTACCGATATCAATGGTGTTATGTACGCCTATATCGATAGAAAGAAAAAATTACCGGTTACCACCTTATTCAGGGCCATTGGTTTTGAAAGGGATAAGGATATTTTGGAAATTTTTGACCTTTCTGAAGAGGTAAAGGTTTCCAATGCCGGACTTAAAAAAGTATTGGGCCGTAAACTCGCAGCAAGGGTTTTGAACACTTGGCACGAGGATTTTGTGGATGAGGATACGGGTGAAGTAGTTTCCATTGAAAGGAACGAAATTATTTTGGACCGTGATACTGTTTTGGAAAAGGAGCATATTGCCGAAATTTTGGAGGCTGATGTGAAGACCATTCTTTTGCACAAAGAAAACAATGCACAGTCGGATTATGCTATTATCCACAATACCTTACAAAAGGACCCAACAAACTCTGAAAAGGAGGCTGTTGAGCATATTTACAGACAATTACGTAACGCCGAGCCGCCCGATGAGGAAACGGCAAGGGGTATTATTGACAAATTGTTCTTTTCTGATCAGCGTTACAACCTAGGTGAGGTGGGTCGTTACAGAATGAACAAGAAGTTAGGTCTTGATATTGGAATGGACAAGCAGGTCTTGACCAAAGAGGATATCATTACCATCATAAAATATTTAATCGAGCTGATCAACTCCAAAGCGGAGATCGATGACATCGACCACCTTTCAAACCGTCGTGTACGTACCGTGGGTGAGCAATTGTCGCAACAATTTGGTGTAGGTCTAGCCCGTATGGCGAGGACTATCCGTGAGCGAATGAACGTAAGGGACAATGAGGTATTTACACCAATCGATTTGATCAATGCGAAGACCTTATCTTCCGTTATCAACTCCTTCTTTGGTACCAACCAGTTATCGCAGTTCATGGACCAGACGAATCCGTTAGCGGAGATTACGCATAAAAGAAGGTTATCGGCTCTTGGACCTGGAGGTCTTTCGAGGGAAAGGGCAGGCTTCGAGGTTCGTGACGTTCATTACACGCATTATGGACGTTTATGTCCAATTGAAACCCCGGAAGGTCCAAACATTGGTTTGATATCCTCCTTATCGGTATTCGCCAAGGTAAACCCTATGGGATTTTTGGAAACACCTTACAGAAAGGTAGAAGATTCCAAAGTCGATTTGGAAAATTACACCTATTTAAGTGCAGAGGAAGAGGAAGGAATGAAAATTGCCCAGGCAAACATTCCCTTGAAGGAAAATGGACAGATTGATACGGATAAGGTCATTGCAAGGGAGGAGGGTGACTTTCCTGTAGTAGATCCAGCAGAGATTCACTACACGGACGTTGCACCAAACCAGATCGCATCCATTTCCGCTTCCTTGATTCCGTTCTTGGAGCATGATGATGCGAACCGTGCCTTGATGGGCTCAAACATGATGCGTCAGGCTGTTCCACTTCTAAAGCCTCAATCACCCATTGTTGGTACCGGTCTGGAAAGACAGGTAGCATCGGATTCCAGGGTATTGATCAATGCCGAAGGCGATGGTACCATTGAATATGTGGATGCTGAAAAAATCACCATAAAGTACGATAGAACGGACGAAGAAAGATTGATTTCTTTTGACGAGGATGAAAAAACATACTACTTGGTGAAGTTCAGAAAAACGAACCAAGGTACTAGTATTAACCTGAAGCCCATCGTAAAGAAAGGGGATAGGGTCAAAAAAGGCCAAGTATTATGCGAAGGTTATGCCACCGAAAAAGGTGAATTGGCCTTGGGAAGAAACCTTACCGTTGCATTCATGCCTTGGAAGGGATATAACTTTGAGGATGCTATTGTGATTTCCGAAAAAGTGGTACGCGAGGATATTTTTACGTCCATCCACGTGGACGAGTATTCCTTGGAAGTTCGTGATACTAAATTAGGTGCAGAGGAACTTACCCATGATATTCCAAACGTCTCAGAAGAGGCCACAAAGGATTTGGATGAAAACGGTATGATCCGTATTGGAGCTGAAGTAAAGCCAGGCGATATTCTTATTGGTAAAATTACGCCAAAAGGAGAATCCGATCCTACACCAGAGGAGAAATTGCTACGTGCCATCTTTGGGGATAAGGCGGGTGATGTGAAAGATGCCTCTTTGAAGGCTTCACCATCTTTAAGCGGTGTAGTAATCGATAAAAAACTTTTCTCAAGATCTGTGAAGGATAAGAGAAAACGTTCAGAGGACAAGGAGGAACTTTCCAAATTGGAATTGGAATACGAAGTAAAATTCCAGGAATTAAAGGATATTCTGGTAGAGAAGTTGTTTACCCTGGTAAATGGAAAAACTTCCCAAGGTGTATTGAATGATTTGGGTGAGGAGGTATTGCCAAAAGGTAAGAAATATACCATGAAGATGTTGAACTCCGTGGACGATTTCGCACACTTGGTGAGCGGAAGCTGGACTACGGATACGGATACCAACAATTCTGTTGCCGATTTGCTTCACAACTATAAGATCAAGTTGAACGATCTTCAAGGAAACTTGAGAAGGGATAAGTTTACGATTTCCGTTGGGGATGAATTACCAGCGGGTATTATGAAATTGGCCAAAGTCTATATTGCCAAAAAACGTAAGCTTAAAGTAGGTGATAAAATGGCGGGCCGTCACGGTAACAAAGGTATCGTATCCAGAATCGTGCGTCAGGAGGATATGCCTTTCTTGGAGGACGGAACACCGGTTGATATTGTATTGAACCCGTTAGGTGTACCTTCCCGTATGAACATTGGTCAGATATATGAAACCGTGTTGGGTTGGGCCGGATTGAAACTGGGTAGAAAATTCGCTACCCCAATTTTCGATGGTGCATCCTTGGATGAAATCAATGCCTATACGGATGAGGCCGGTATCCCAAGATTTGGACATACACATCTTTATGATGGTGGTACAGGGCAGCGTTTTGACCAGCCGGCAACAGTTGGTGTTATCTACATGCTGAAATTAGGTCACATGGTAGATGATAAGATGCATGCACGTTCCATAGGACCTTACTCTTTGATTACGCAACAGCCATTGGGTGGTAAAGCACAATTTGGTGGTCAACGTTTTGGGGAGATGGAAGTTTGGGCCTTGGAGGCATACGGTGCATCGGCAACCTTACGTGAAATATTGACCGTTAAATCGGATGATGTTATCGGAAGGGCCAAGACCTACGAATCCATCGTAAAAGGTGAGACGATGCCGGAACCTGGTTTGCCAGAATCTTTCAATGTATTGATGCACGAGCTTAAGGGATTAGGTTTGGATATCAGGTTGGAAGAATAACGATGGTCTTTAAGAGGCTGTTTTAAACACATTTAAAATCATTATCAGTACGCTATTATGGCTAGATTAAAAGATAATAACCAAGTAAAAAGGTTTGATAAAATTTCAATCGGATTGGCTTCGCCCGAAGCAATTTTGGCAGAGTCCAGAGGTGAGGTTTTAAAGCCTGAAACAATCAATTATAGAACCCACAAACCGGAACGTGACGGATTGTTCTGTGAGCGTATATTCGGACCTGTGAAGGACTACGAATGTGCGTGTGGAAAGTATAAAAGAATCCGTTACCGAGGTATTGTTTGTGACCGATGTGGTGTTGAAGTTACCGAGAAAAAGGTACGTAGGGATAGGGTAGGTCATATCAATTTAGTGGTTCCTGTCGCACATATTTGGTATTTCCGTTCCTTACCGAATAAAATCGGGTACTTGTTAGGTCTTCCTTCCAAGAAATTGGATATGATCATTTACTACGAAAGGTATGTAGTAATTCAGCCTGGTATCGCCAAAGGTCCTGAGGGAGAGGAAATCCAAAAAATGGATTTCTTGACTGAGGAGGAATATCTGAACATTTTGGAGTCAATTCCACAAGAGAATCAGTACTTGGAGGATACCGATCCAAACAAGTTCATCGCCAAGATGGGTGCGGAATGTTTGATAGATCTTTTGGGCAGAATCAATTTAAAGGACCTATCTTTTGAATTGAGGCACAAGGCAAATACGGAGACTTCCAAGCAAAGAAAAACCGAGGCTCTAAAGAGGCTTCAAGTTGTTGAGGCCTTAAGGGAGTCCCAGGACAATCGTGAGAATCTTCCAGAGTGGATGATCATGAAGGTCATTCCGGTAATTCCGCCAGAATTAAGACCGTTGGTTCCTTTGGATGGTGGTCGTTTCGCAACTTCCGATTTGAACGATTTGTACAGAAGGGTCATTATCAGAAACAATCGTTTAAAAAGGTTGGTTGAGATAAAGGCACCGGAAGTTATTCTTAGAAACGAGAAACGTATGCTTCAGGAAGCCGTGGATTCTCTTTTTGACAATACAAGAAAAGCATCGGCGGTTAAAACGGAATCAAATAGACCTTTAAAGTCCCTTTCGGATTCCTTGAAGGGTAAACAAGGTCGTTTCCGTCAAAACCTTCTTGGTAAGCGGGTGGATTACTCCGCACGTTCGGTTATCGTTGTAGGACCTGAAATGAAATTGTTTGAATGTGGTCTTCCAAAAGATATGGCTGCCGAGCTATACAAGCCTTTCGTAATTAGGAAATTAATTGAAAGGGGTATTGTAAAAACGGTGAAGTCCGCCAAGAAAATAATAGATAAAAAAGAGCCTGTTGTTTGGGATATTTTGGAAAATGTCCTGAAAGGACATCCGGTATTGCTGAACCGTGCCCCTACACTACACAGATTGGGTATTCAGGCATTTCAGCCCAAATTGATTGAAGGTAAGGCCATTCGTCTGCACCCATTGGTTTGTACCGCCTTTAACGCGGATTTTGATGGTGACCAGATGGCGGTTCACCTTCCGTTGGGTCCTGAGGCCATTTTGGAAGCACAATTGTTGATGTTGGCTTCCCATAATATTTTGAACCCTGCTAATGGTTCGCCAATAACGGTACCTTCCCAGGATATGGTCTTGGGTCTGTACTATATGACCAAAGAGCGTAAATCTACGCCGGAAGTTCCAGTAAAAGGTGAAGGTTTGACTTTCTATTCCGCAGAAGAAGTGGAAATTGCTTTCAACGAAGGAAAAGTTGCGTTGAACGCTGGTATTAAAGTTAGGGCGAAGGATTTTAATGAAGCTGGAGAATTGGTATACCAGATTATTCCAACTACCGTGGGAAGGGTATTGTTCAACATGGAAGTACCCGAAGCTGCTGGTTATATCAATAAGGTATTGAACAAGAAATCCCTAAGGGATATTATTGGTGACATACTATCCGTTACCGATGTGCCAACTACTGCTGATTTCTTGGACAAGATAAAGACTATGGGATACGAGTTCGCTTTTAAAGGTGGATTGTCCTTCAGCTTGGGGGACATCATTATCCCCGAAGAAAAGCACGATATGATCAATGATGCAAACGGTCAGGTTGATGGTATTATGGCCAACTATAACATGGGTCTTATAACCAATAACGAACGTTACAATCAGGTAATCGATGTGTGGACGTCCACGAACGCAATGTTGACCGAATTGGCCATGAAGCGTATCAGGGAAGATCAGCAAGGCTTTAACTCTGTGTACATGATGCTTGATTCGGGAGCTAGGGGTTCCAAGGAACAGATTCGTCAGTTGACAGGTATGCGAGGATTGATGGCGAAGCCGAAGAAATCGACTGCAGGTGGTGGAGAAATTATTGAAAACCCGATTCTTTCCAACTTTAAGGAAGGTCTTTCAATTCTTGAATACTTTATTTCTACGCACGGTGCACGTAAGGGACTTGCGGATACGGCTCTTAAAACAGCTGATGCCGGTTATCTAACGCGTCGTTTGGTGGATGTTTCCCAAGATGTTATTATCAATATCGAGGATTGTGAAACCTTACGAGGTGTAGAGGTTCAGGCATTGAAGAAAAACGAGGAAATAGTGGAGTCCTTGGGAGAAAGAATACTTGGTCGTGTATCCTTGCACGATGTGTATGACCCAATTTCTGAGGAGATGTTATTGAAGGCCGGTCAGGAAATCATGGAGTCCGATGTCAAGAAAATTGAAGCTTCACCTATTGAAACGATTGAGGTTCGTTCTGCACTGACTTGTGAGGCGCAACAAGGTATATGTGCCAAATGTTATGGAAGGAACCTTTCTACGAATAAGATGGTTCAAAGAGGTGAGGCCGTTGGGGTTGTCGCTGCACAGTCCATTGGTGAACCAGGTACGCAGTTAACGCTTCGTACTTTTCACGTAGGTGGCATCGCCGGAAACATTTCTGAGGATAATAAGTTGGAAGCTAGATTCGCGGGTATCGCCGAGATTGAGGATTTGAGAACCGTAAAAGGTGAAAATTCAGAAGGTAAACCTGTAGATATCGTAATTTCCAGAACGACTGAAATCAAGGTAGTAGATGCTAAAACGGGAATTACCTTGAGCACGAACAATATACCTTATGGTTCACAACTCTTTGTTGAGGATGGCGGTAAAGTTCAAAAAGGCGATTTGATTTGTTCTTGGGATCCATACAACGGCGTTATCGTTTCTGAATTCCCTGGAAAAATTGCATACGAAAACATAGAGCAAGGTGTTACCTACCAAGTTGAGATTGACGAACAGACAGGATTCCAAGAAAAGGTAATTTCCGAATCCAGAAACAAAAAGTTGATTCCAACGCTTCTTATTCAGGATACTAAAGGAGAGACGCTACGTTCCTATAACTTACCTGTTGGTTCGCACATTATGGTAGACAATGGTGATACGATAAAAGAAGGTAAAATCTTGGTTAAGATTCCACGTAAATCTGCCAAGGCTGGGGATATTACCGGTGGTCTTCCAAGGGTAACCGAATTGTTCGAGGCACGTAATCCTTCTAATCCGGCTGTTGTTTCCGAGATTGATGGTGTCGTTTCTTTCGGTAAGATAAAAAGGGGTAACCGAGAAATCATTATCGAATCAAAATTGGGCGAGATAAAAAAATATCTTGTGAAACTTTCTAACCAGATTCTTGTTCAGGAAAATGACTACGTTAGAGCTGGTATGCCACTATCCGATGGATCTATTACACCAGAGGATATCTTGGCTATCAAAGGACCATCCGCAGTACAGCAATACCTGGTAAATGAGGTACAAGAGGTATATCGTTTGCAAGGTGTAAAAATCAACGATAAACACTTTGAGGTCGTCGTACGACAGATGATGCGTAAGGTAAGAATCGAAGATCCGGGAGATACTATTTTCTTGGAAAACCAATTGATTCACAAAGATGATTTCATTATTGAGAACGATGAGATTTTTGGTAAGAAAGTGGTGATGGATGCCGGTGATTCAGAAAACCTTAAACCAGGTCAAATCGTTACGCTTCGCGAACTACGTGACGAGAATTCCATTTTAAAACGTGGAGACAAGGCATTGGTAGAGGCTAGGGATGCCATCGCGGCAACCGCAACGCCAATTTTGCAGGGTATTACCCGTGCTTCCTTACAGACTAAATCGTTTATATCCGCTGCTTCCTTCCAGGAAACGACCAAGGTACTAAACGAAGCTGCTGTGAGTGGTAAGGTGGACACCTTAGAAGGATTGAAGGAAAATGTAATTGTAGGACATAAAATACCAGCAGGTACAGGTATGAGGGACTATGAGAACATCATAGTTGGATCTAAGGAAGAATATGATGAGATAATGGCCAGAAAAGAGGCCTTGAGATTTTAAAGTTAAGAGCCCTCGTTAATGCGAGGGCTTTTTTAATTGTTATTTTTTTACTTACAAGTATGAGTGAAACTAAAAATCAAAAACAAAAGCAAATCAATATTGAGCTAGATGAAAAGACCGCCGAAGGGACATATTCCAATTTGGCCATTATAAATCATTCTGTTTCTGAATTTGTTGTAGATTTCATAAGTATGATGCCGGGTGCTCCAAAGGCCAAGGTCAAAAGTAGAATTATTTTGACGCCACAACATGCCAAAAAGTTCTTAAAGGCGCTCAATGAAAATGTACAGCGCTTTGAGAAGGCCCACGGAACCATTAGGGATTACGAACAGCCAGCAATACCAATGAATTTTGGGCCCACGGGAGAAGCATAAAAAAATCCACCAAAAGGTGGATTTTTTTATTCGAACTCGGAAGTAAAATACAGTTTTACGGAAGGATATTTTTGCTGCGCCATCTGAAGCGAGAATTGTGAATCTGCCAAGAAAACCAATTGGCCTCGCTTGTCCTTAGCCAAAAACTTCTGTTTTACTCGGATAAACTCCTTGAACTCTTCACTTTTCCTATTCTCCGTGCCTATCCAACAAGCCTTGTAGACCGGAAAATTTTCGTAGCTACACTTGGCACCATATTCATGCTCCAGTCGATATTGAATGACCTCAAACTGTAGGGCACCTACGGTCCCAATAACTTTACGGCCGTTCATCTCCAAAGTGAAAAGCTGTGCGACGCCTTCATCCATCAACTGATCTATACCTTTATTTAGTTGTTTGGATTTCATTGGGTCCGCATTATTTATATATCTAAAATGTTCTGGTGAAAAGCTTGGGATGCCTTTATAATGGAGAACTTCACCTTCGGTCAAAGTATCCCCAATTTTAAAATTTCCTGTGTCGTGGAGCCCTACGATATCCCCTGGATAAGAAATATCCACAATTTCCTTTTTTTCGGCAAAGAAGGCATTCGGACTAGAAAACTTCAGATTTTTATCCAGTCTAACGTGTAAGTAAGGTTTGTTTCTTTCAAAAGTTCCGGATACCACCTTCACAAAAGCCAATCGGTCCCGGTGTTTGGGATCCATGTTCGCATGAATCTTGAATACAAATCCTGTCAAGGATTTTTCATCGGCATTCACTAGACGTTCCTCCGCCATTTTTGATTTTGGCGAGGGTGCGATTTCTATAAAACAATCCAACAATTCACGCACCCCAAAGTTATTCAGGGCTGAACCGAAAAACACCGGTTGCTGTTCTCCTTTTAGGTAAAGATTTTTGTCAAAATCTGGATATACGCCCCATACCAATTCTAGGTTGCCCCTAAGGTTCTCAGCTGCTTTGGTTCCAATGATTTTTTCCAGTTCAGGACTTTCAATATCATCAAAGGCAATTGTCTCTTCTATATTTTTCTTACTATCACCGCTAAAGAGATTGATGTTCTTTTCGTAAATATTGTAAATGCCCTTAAAGTCATATCCCATGCCAATGGGAAAACTAAGAGGGGTAACGGAAAGCCCTAGTTTTTGCTCAAGTTCATCCAAAAGGTCAAAGGCATCTTGTCCCTCCCTATCGAGCTTATTTATGAATACCAACATGGGAATTTTCCTCATTTGGCAAACCTCAACCAACTTAACTGTTTGTTCCTCAACACCTTTGGCAACATCGATTACTACGATTACACTATCTACTGCGGTTAGGGTCCTAAAAGTATCCTCTGCAAAGTCCTTATGACCGGGGGTATCCAGGATATTGATTTTTTTATCCTTGTATATGAATGCCAAGACAGAAGTTGCCACGGAAATACCCCGCTGTCGTTCAATTTCCATGAAATCACTGGTGGCAGTTTTCTTTATTTTATTGTTCTTTACGGCACCGGCTTCTTGAATAGCCCCTCCAAAAAGGAGCAACTTTTCAGTAAGGGTAGTTTTTCCCGCATCCGGATGCGAAATAATGCCAAATGTCCTCCTTCTTTCTATCTCTTTCTTAAAGCTCATGCATTAAAATTTGGCGCAAAAATAAGCTAATTTATACATCTAGGTTACAATAGTATTTGTAGTAAAAAATAATGCGAATTTTTGTGACCTTAAAAAGGTTAAAGGTGTCTTAATCAATACTATAAATACTAGGAAAATAAACTTTTTCACAGTTTATGGAGAATTATTAACAACTTGACCGAATTACCCAACAACTGAATATTTATAAAGTATCTTGCGCATAATTTTCACCAAGGAAATCCCAAATCCTATCCTGAATTTCATACTTGTCATGGTGATTGTTTTAATAAACTGTCATTATGAAAACTAGACTATACAAAATTGAAATAACTGCCCTTTCCCATAAATACTTTATCCTATTATTAATTGGAACTTTTTTAATTGGTGCCATTCGCGCAAACAGGGGTTCTAGTTATTCACCATATTTCACTGATTATGATGGCGATGGGGTGTACGACCATGAAGATATTGACGATGATGGGGATGGAATTCTTGATTCGGTAGAAGATAAAAATCATGATGGGGATAATAACCCTGCAACCAACCCTACGGATACGGACAGTGACGGGGTACCGGATTATTTGGATTTGGATTCAGATAATGATGGTATACTAGATAATCTGGAAGGTCAAAATTTCCATACCTACAGACCAAAATCGGGAGTCGATTCAGACGGGAATGGATTGGATGATGTTTATGAATCATATCCGGGTGCTGGAGAAGGGATAGCGGTTAATGATAGGGATAATGACGGATATCCCAACCATTTGGATATTGATACGGATAATGACGGTATCCCTGACAATGTGGAGGCGCAATCAACCATGGGTTATATTGCTCCTAATGCCGACGAACCTGCTACCTACATTTCAAACCAAGGAGTCAATAGCGCATATATTGGTGGGTTGACACCTGTAAATACCGATGGTACACCGCCACCTGACAAGCCAGATTATCAAGATTTTGATAGTGATGATGATTTGGTGCCTGATAACAATGAAGGGAACGACTTCAATTTCGACGGTATCCCTGACCAGACATTTACCGGTACCGATACCGATGGCGACGGATTGGACGACGGCTACGAGGGCAGCGATGTCAACGACGGATTCGATGTGAACGATGAAATTAACGATCCGGCCAATGACCTTCCAAATACTGACGCCTCTGACGACGTGAACTTTAGGGATTTGGACGATGATAATGACGGATTGACAACGCCTGAAGAAGATGTTAACGGTAACAACGATCCTACCGATGACGACACAGATAATGATGGCAGGCCAAATTATTTGGATGTGGACAATAATCAAGGACCGGACACAGATGGTGATGGGGTCCCTGATAGCGCCGATTTGGACGATGACAATGACGGGATTTTGGATACCGTTGAAGACCCAAACCTCGACGGTGACAACGACCCGCTGACAGATCCCTTGGATTCCGATGGTGATGGATACCCAAATCATTTGGACATCGATAGCGACAACGACGGCATCCCGGACAATGTGGAGGCGCAGACTACGGACGGTTACATAGCACCGAACGACGACGACGCGGCTACCTATGCAAGCAACGATGGCGTAAACAGTGCCTATCCAGATGGTCTTACCCCTGTGAACACGGACGGTACTGACGAGGTGGACTATCTGGATAACGATTCGGACAATGATTCGGTCCCTGACAACAATGAGGGCAACGACTTCAATTTCGACGGTATCCCTGACCAGACATTTACCGGTGTCGATACCGATGGCGACGGTCTGGATAATGGTTACGAGGGCAGCGATGTAAACGACGGTTTTGATGTGAACGATGAAATCGACGACCCGGCCAACGACCTGCCGGATACGGACGGGACGGAGGACGTGAACTACCGTGACCTTGATGACGATGGGGACGGTATCGACACGCCAGATGAGGATGCGGACGGGGATGGCGACCCAACCAATGACGACACCGATAGTGATGGTACGCCCGATTATCTTGACCCCGATTCCCCAGGTACGGACACAGACGGTGATGGGGTCCCTGATAGCGCCGATTTGGACGATGACAATGACGGGATTTTGGATACCGTTGAAGACCCAAACCTCGACGGTGACAACGACCCGCTGACAGATCCCTTGGATTCCGATGGTGACGGATACCCAAATCATTTGGACATCGATAGCGACAACGACGGCATCCCTGACAATGTGGAGGCGCAGACTACGGACGGTTACATAGCACCGAACGACGACGACGCGGCTACCTATGCAAGCAACGATGGCGTGAACAGTGCCTATCCAGATGGTCTTACCCCTGTGAACACGGACGGTACTGACGAGGTGGACTATCTGGATAACGATTCGGACAATGATTCCGTGCCGGACAACAATGAAGGCAACGACTTCAATTTCGACGGTATCCCTGACCAGACATTTACCGGTACCGATACCGATGGCGACGGATTGGACGATGGCTACGAGGGCAGCGATGTCAACGACGGTTTTGATGTGAACGACGAAATCGACGACCCGGCCAACGACCTGCCGGATACGGACGGGACGGAGGACGTGAACTACCGTGACCTTGATGACGATGGGGACGGTATCGACACGCCCGATGAGGATGCGGACGGGGATGGCGACCCAACCAATGACGACACCGATAGTGATGGTACGCCCGATTATTTAGATCCATCGACAGAGATAGTTGATGTTGTAGACGATGAGGTCTCAATCCCTGAGAATACTGTAACGGAGATTGATGTATTGGAGAATGACATGAACATACCATCAGAAGGGGAACTTACTGTGACCCAACCGACCAATGGAACAGTAGCGATAGATGATGGAGGAACTCCAGACGATATCACTGATGATGTATTGATCTATACTCCAGAAGATGGTTTCAATGGAACTGATAGTTTCGAGTATACCGTTTGCGACACCAACGGTAACTGCGACACGGCAACTGTAACCGTTACGGTGGGAACACCTCAGATGCTGGATGCGGTGGACGATCAAGTTTCCACGCCACAGGATACGGTTGTCGATATCGATGTATTAGCAAATGACATGAACATACCATCAGACGGGGAACTTACTGTGACCCAACCGACCAATGGAATAGTAGAGATAAATGATGGAGGAACTCCAGACGATATCACGGATGATGTATTGATCTATACTCCAGAAGATGGTTTCAACGGAACTGATAGTTTCGAGTATACCGTTTGCGACACGGAAGGGAACTGCGACACAGCTACGGTAAACATAATGGTGGGCACACCAGAAATGTTGGATGCGGTGGACGATGAAGTTTCCACGCCCCAGGATACGGTTATTGATATCGATGTGTTGGCCAATGACACGGGAATTCCTTCGGATGGGGAGTTGACGGTCACCGAGCCCAGCAACGGAACCGTAGCGATTGACGATAATGGAACTCCGGAGGATATCACGGATAATGTACTTATCTACACCCCGGATGTCGGGTTCAACGGAACCGATAGCTTCGAGTATACCGTTTGCGACACGGAAGGGAACTGCGACACAGCTACGGTAACCATAACCGTGGGGACACCACCAATATTGGATCTTGTGGACGATGAAGTTTCCACGCCACAGGATACTTCCATTGAAATTGATATTCTAAACAATGATTCCGGAATACCTATGGATGGAGAATTAACGGTAACTGCCCCTTCAAATGGAACAGTGGAAATTAACGACGGCGGAACCCCGGGCGATATTTCAGATGATACGGTAACCTATACTCCACGGGAAGGTTTTAGCGGAACCGACAGTTTCGAGTATACCGTTTGCGATACGGATGGGAACTGCGACACGGCAACAGTCAGTATTACCGTGGAGGAAATTACGAGCCTAAAAGTGGAAGTTAATCAAATGCTAACACCCAATGGGGATGGACGCAATGATTTTCTATTCATCCGTGGTACAGAAAATATCAGACAGAGTACCTTGAGAATTTTTAACAGATGGGGCGTTTCGGTATACGAAGGGGAAAACTACAATAATCAGACCAACGTTTTTGATGGCCGTTCTAGAGGTAGGTCAACCTTAAGTGTGGAAGAATATTTGCCATCGGGAGTCTATTTTTACATTTTTAATTACACCACTTTGGACGGAGAGAATGTTGTGGATAGTGAGTATATTTACATCAGCAGATAAAAGCATAACTATATGAATATCAGATACAGGATACTAACTTTTTTAGCTATTACTTTTATCTTTCTAGAGGGGGCAAGTGCGCAGCAGGATGCACAATATACACAGTACATGTACAATACGATGACCGTGAATCCGGGGTATGTGGGATCTCGGGGTCAATTAAGTATGGCAGGTCTGTACCGTTCCCAATGGGTGGGATTGGAAGGTGCCCCAAGTACGTTTACACTCAACCTTCATTCCCCCATACGAAATAGTAAACTGGGTTATGGGGTGTCCATTGTAAATGACGAAATTGGTGATGGAACCGTACAAGAGACCTATTTGGATGCCATGGTTTCCTATACCATTGATGTTTCCAGGGACGCAAAACTTTCATTCGGATTAAAGGCTGGAGGAAACATTTTAAGTCTAGATTTTGCCAAGCTTAGAAATTTTGACAACGAGGTGGTTCGTACCGATAATATTGACAGTAGATTTTCTCCAAATTTCGGATTGGGGATGTACTATCACACCAATAGTTTTTATGCTGGATTATCCGCCCCCAACTTGTTGCAGACCGAATATTTTGATAATACCAACAGGGACGCAAGTTCCGTTCAATTTGTTTCACAGGAAAGAATCAACTTTTACTTTATAACAGGTTACGTTTTTGACCTGAACGGCAACTTAAAATTCAAACCCGCTTTATTGACCAAGATGGTGGGAGGAGCCCCACTACAAGTGGACCTGTCCGCCAATTTCATGTTTAATGATAAATTTACCTTTGGTGCGGCTTATCGTTGGGATGCCGCGCTTAGTGCCTTGGTAGGTTTTCAAGTTTCCGAACAATTTATGTTAGGACTGGCCTACGACAGGGAAACAACGGAACTTGGTGGAACCCAGTTCAATGACGGTTCTTTTGAGGTCTTTTTAAGATTTGAATTGGTCAGATCTTTTCAACGTTTGGTATCACCCCGATTCTTTTAAAGTATGCACATGTTTAAAAAAGTACATATCCTTTTTTTGCTAATAATGGCCCAATTGGTTTCGGGAACTTTGGTTGCCCAGGAACGGTTTTTAAAAAAAGGAAATGAAAAGTACGAGGAATATTCCTTTAGTCCTGCCATAGATATTTATAAAAAAGTCTTGGACAAAGGTTATGTTTCCGCAGATTTGCTAAGAAAATTGGGGAATTCCTATTATTACAATGCAGACTACAAAGAAGCGGGGGAAACCTTTGACCGATTGGTGAATGAATTTGAAGCTGAAGTGAGTGCGGAGGATTATTTCAAATACGCCCAAACTTTAAAATCCTTGGAGGAATATGAAAAGGCGGGTGAGATAATGAACAAATTTACCCAAATAACGGGTAACGATGTCAGGGCCCGGCAATTTAAGAGCGCGGAAGATTACCTGGCAGAAATAAAAAAGAACTCCGGAAGATATGAATTGAAAACTTTTGAATACAATTCGCCCTATTCGGATTTTGCCCCATCCTTTTACAAGGAAGGTCTAATTTTTTCTTCGGATAGGGATACCGGAAACTTTGCCCGAAATAGGCACACTTGGAACGGCAAGGATTTTTTGGATTTATATAAAGTTAATGCCGATAGTGCCACACGAAGCAAGGTGGTAAAATTGGACGACTATGTGAATACACGGCTACATGAATCCACTTCCATAACCACCAACGATGGCCAAACCCTTTATTTTACCAGAAATAATATCGTGGAGGGAAAATATAAAAAGGACGAGGAGGGTATTATTCGGCTAAAAATTTTTAGGGCCCAAATGATGGATGATGGCATTTGGGGCGAGGTGGAGGAACTTCCGTTCAACAGCGACTCTTATTCGGTGGCGCACCCTGCGCTGAGTCCGGATGAAAAAACATTGTATTTTGCTTCGGACATGCCGGGTACCCTCGGTGCCTCGGATATTTTCATGGTAGAAATCAATAAGGACGGTACTTTTGGTACCCCCGTAAATTTAGGGAGTAACATAAATACGGAGGCTCGTGAAACATTTCCGTTCGTGACGGAGGAGGAAATCCTCTATTTTTCATCGGATGGCCACCCGGGCTTAGGTGGTTTGGATGTCTTCGGAACAAAAATAAAAAGGAAGGACTTCAACGGGAATATAATGAACGTGGGAGAACCTGTAAATAGCGTTAAGGACGATTTTACGTTTATCTTTAATGAGGAGAACAGAGAAGGCTATTTTGCGTCCAATAGGGATGACGGAATGGGCTATGACGATATTTACGCCTTTATTGAAAACGAACCCTTGGTTTTTGATTGCATACAACAGGTTACCGGTACGGTTAGGGATAAAATTTCAAATCAGGTTCTGGTGGGAGCCACTGTAAAAGTGATCAATGAGGACAACGAAGAACTTTTGTCCACGATTACGGATTCCAAGGGTACTTATAGTTTGGTATTGGATTGTAACCATGGCAACTTTGTGCGGGCTTTGATGGAAGGATATACTCCCCATGAGGAGTATATTGGCGTATCCGATGGCAAACCAAAAATCATCGACTTTTATTTGGAAAGGGATAGGGTGACTGCAGGCTACGGCGATGATTTGGCAAAACTCCTACAATTGAGCACTATCTATTTCGACTTTGACAAGTACAATATTAGAAAAGACTCCGAAGTTGAAATTGAAAAGGTGATCGCGGCTATGGAAAAATATCCCAGTCTAAAAATCAAGGTCAATTCCCATACGGACAGTAGGGGGCCTGCGGCCTATAATTTATGGCTGTCACAGAAAAGGGCGGAATCTACGGTAAATTACATGATCAATAAGGGTATTTCCAAAGACCGATTATTGAGCGAAGGATTCGGTGAATCTAAGCTTTTGAACGAATGTGCCGATGGAGTTCCATGCTCTGCGGCCAATCATGACGTCAATAGAAGGTCTGAATTCATTATTTTCGAATAAAGTGAACAATAATACTAATACGAAAAGGCAGCCAAATTGGCTGCCTTTTTCTGTTTGGGTGCCGCTTTGAATATAACCCAATAACGTTTTTTAAGGGCCACACTTCATCGATTAGCCCTTTCACAACAATTGTTTATTGATACCTTTTTCAAGCTTTAACTTCGTTTAATTGCAAAAAGTTGTATAGAAATGAAGTTCTTTAAACTGCTTTTGATTATCTTTTTAATGGTAGCTGCTGATGTTTCCTGGAGTCAGGAGACCTTTAGGGATAATTTTAGTTCTGCTTCATATTCAAATAATGATGGTAGTCAGAATTTTAGTTCTAATTGGATTGAGAACAATGATAATAACAATCCCGGTAGTGGTTCTACAAGAATTACTTCAGGGCGTTTGCGCTTTTCTAATAGTGATGATGATTGGATTTATCGATTTGTACCATTGGCAGGAGCATCAAGTGTTCAACTGACCTTGGATTTTGACGGTACATCTAGGGGTGGAGAAATCATGGATGTATACATTTATAACAGTAATACGGCGTTTTGGAATTTGGTAGGGAGTGTAGACAGTAATACTACTGGTACCATAACATACAATCTCACCGCTGCCGAAATCGATTCCAATCCAGCAATCATTTTTTATCCCAGGGATACTGACTGGCAAAATGGAGATACTATTTTTATCGATAATGTGTTATTTACGGCATTTTATGACCCAGTAGTTGAAATCACCGATGTTTCCGTAGATGAAACTGCTGGTACTGTTGACATTACGGTGACCCATACAGCAACTAATACAGGTAGTTTTAGCGTTAACTTTCAAACTGTTGACAATACTGCTGTAAGTGGGTCGGACTATAACTTTAATTCTGGAACTCTAAATTTTTCTGGTACCGTTGGAGATACTGAAACGGTGACGGTTACAATATTGGATGATAGTTTACTTGAGGGGCCGGAAAGTTTCATTTTGGACCTAACTGGCTCAAGTAATCCTTCGGTTGATATTACTGATAACGGAACGATTACTATTAACGATGATGAAGTTCAAGTTAACCCTCCTTTAGTACTGGTTCGAGAGTTCAATGGTAACTTTGACTACACTTCCACGGGAGGATCATTAAGAACCCTTCCTAATAATAATTCCAACAACGATGCTTGTCAGATACAAGCAACTTCTCAGGCACCCCTTTTGGTTGATGTTCCTGTAGGTGCCACTATTGAAAAGGCATATCTGTATTGGGCCCATTCCAATGGTACATTGGATACAAATGTGACCTTTGAAGGACAAAACGTTACAGCGGACCAGGCCTATACTTCCTTCATTACTACAAGGCAGTTTAACGGCTATGTAAGTGATGTAACTTCCATTGTACAGGCAAAGGCAAATTTAAACACGGCTGATTTCACGTTTACGGATTTAGATATAGATAATTCAGCTACCTACTGTAGTTCCTCAACGGTATTGGGAGGTTGGGCACTTATGGTATTTTATGAGGAATCATCTTTACCTGTATCAACAATAAATGTGTACCAAGGCTTTTATGGAATAAGCGATGATACAAACAGTTATACATTGGATAGTTTTTATGCTATCAGCGGGGCAGGGTCAAAAGCTTCCTTTTTATCATGGGAAGGCGATGAAAACATCGTGGGTGCCGGATCAGGCACGGTGGTAGAAAATTTATCCATCAGTGTGCCTGGAGATCCAGCCGTCGATTTAACCGGTGATGGAGGACAGACTGGGAATAATCCCTATAATAGTACCATTTATGATAATACTACACCTACAACTATAAATATTACCACATCATACGGCTTGGACTGGGACACTTACGACCTAACGAGTATCCTAGACCCTGGCGATACCCAATTCACGGCCAATGTAGCCATGGGTCAGGACTTTGTAATATCTAATGCTGTCGTGCTCAAGGTACAATCAAACTTGATAGCAGGAACCGTTTTTGAGGATATAAATTACGGCGGAGGATCGGGAAGAGACATGGCCACATCTTCCGGTATTCCTGTGGAAGGTGCTACGGTAGAGATTTATGACAATCTGGGTAATTTATGGAATTCTGAGACCACGGATGCCAACGGAGAATATGCCTTTGGCGGTATGGCGGATGGAACCTATAATATTCGCGTAGTAAATTCTACGGTTAGGTCCAGTAGAGGAGGGGGAACCGCCTGCACTGCGTGTTGGCCAATACAGACATTTAGAACTTCCCATAATGGTACCTCTTACAATTACATTACTGACGAGATTGGAGGGGCATTCCCAGACCAAGAAGACGTTGGTGCTGGGACTTTCAGTGGAGCTCAATCCGTTAGCTCCGTAACCATTGCTGGAGGAGGATTGGGCAATATCGATTTTGGTTATAATTTTAATACCATTGTGAACACAAACGAGGACGGTCAGGGATCTCTGGAGCAGTTTATAGTAAATTCCAACAACCTTGATGAGACAGGCCTTGATATTGAAGCAAACGCGCTCTTTGATCCGGTATCGGGAGAGGACACATCGGTCTTTATGATATCCACTTCAAGCGATCCATTGGGTCGAACGGCAGATTCAAATTATTCCGGAGGTTATTTTGATATTTTTATTTCAAATGGAAACCCACTAAGTAATATAAGCTCGGACAATACAAAAATTGACGGTAGAACCCAGACAGCTTATTCGGGGAACACCAATACCGGTACTGTTGGTGGTGGGGGAACTCAAGTAGGAATTTCTTCACTAGCCTTACCAAATTATGATTTACCGGAGATTCAAGTCCATAGGAATGGTGGTGATGTGTTTAAAATAAATGCGAATAATACCCAAATTAGGAATCTTTCAGTTTATGCCAACAACAATGCGGGTATTCGGATAGATGGTGGAAGTATTGACATTCAAAACAACCTGTTGGGAGTAAGTGCCTCTGGGGTAAATGCAGGTAATATCGACATTGCAGTAGAGAATTTAGGCGGAAATTTGTTGGTAGATTCCAACTATATTGCCACCACTACAGATAGTGGTATACTTATCAACGGTGGAACATCAAACATTATCCAGAACAATCATATTACCTCGAATGGTGACGCCGCTTGTGATGATAACATCCTAATCAATGGGGGTAGTGGTATAGTTATACAACAAAACTTAATTGAGAATGCGGCCTCTTTGGGAATAGATGCAGCTTCTTCCTTAGGCAATATTATCATATCTGATAATACGATTACAGGTTCTGGCCAGAACGGGGGAAACTGTAGTGGTGGACCTGAAGATATGGGTATAAAATTGGCAGGTAGCGACTCCCAGATAACCAATAACGTGATATATGGCAACGGTGGTGCGGGTATTACCCTAGTTGGTTCCGGAAGTGGTAATCTTATTAGTCGAAACTCATTTTATGCAAATGGTACTAATGCACCAGCCTTGGGTATAGATATTTTAGGCGATGGTGTTACCTTAAATGATTTGAACGATGCCGATGGTGGACCTAACGGCAGCCTCAATTTCCCTATCATATCGGGTGTATATGGAAGCGCTACTTCATTAACAGTGGAAGGTTGGTCACGACCTGGAGCGACCTTGGAATTTTTTACGACCGATATTAACGAAGGAAATGCCAGTACCGGGGACAATCAATTGGGTCTTTTAAGGGACTATGGGGAAGGTCAGGTGTATATTGCAACCTTGGTCGAAGGCAGCGGGTCGGATCAGGATTCAAATGTTCTACCATATACCGATATGGACGGAAATACGGACGACACCAACAAATTTAAGTTCACCATTCCGTTACCTCCCGGAGTGACCATTGGCGAGTTGATTACGGCTACCGCAACGTTGTCAAATAGCACTTCTGAGTTTTCTCCTTTAAGTGAAATTAGGGCAAACTCCTTGATTACGAACAAGAGGATTACCTACCGGATAAAGAAGAACTAATCTGTATAATACAATATAAGTGTAGTTTTTTGGCTACAAGCGTACCTTTGAAAGCCACTGTAAATATTGGGCTAATCGATAAAGTACCCGCTATCTTTTGAACATTTTTAAAAGCTATAACCTCATTTTTCAGGACGTAGACCGTGCGAAATTCCACTTACACAACAATTATTTCACTGGGCTAGGTGTAAATCTAATTTTGTAAAGAATTAACATGCCGTGGTGTGCCTACGGTGGAAATAGAGTACCAACTAACTATGGATTTGAACAACGATAATAACAGGGTCAATCATAAAATGACAAAGTACTTAAGTAAACATAAGGCGATGGATAAAAGAATTTTATGGATATTTTTATTTATATCCGGAATCACGTTCGCACAAACGACCGTAACATTGGAAGACCAATGTAACTGTGAGGTATTACAAGGAACTGCTGTTACCGCTGCTGGATCTGTAACTCCTGCAGGAGCGGACCTCGGCGATTTATATGTGAATACCAATACAGGTACCATCTATTTCTGGGATGGTGATTCTTGGGAATTGACCGCTACGGATAATAATACTACAAATGCAAGTTTTACTCAGGACGGAACTAATTTGATTTTGACCGATTCTGATGGAAATTCGGTAACTCTAGCTTTAGCCGATATTGCAGCATCGATTGACACAAATACCACCAATAACGCCTTTTTGGTTATGGGAACAGATTTGGTCATGGTGGATTCAGATGGAAATATGGTAGGTATTCCACTAGCACAAATAGCCTCTTTAACGGACACCAACACCACGAACGCCAGTTTGACCGAAGATGGCACGAACCTGATATTGACGGATTCCGATAGCAATACTGTAACCATTGCATTGGCGGACATCGCCGCTGCGACGGACACGAACACGACGAACGCGACCTTCGCGGTGGTAGGGACGAATTTGGTCATCACGGACAGCGACGGTGGAACTGTAAGCGTACCGGTAGCGGATATTGCCGCATTGGCTGACACGAACACGACGAACGCCAGTCTGACGGAAGACGGCACCAACCTTATATTGACGGACAGTGACAGCAACACGGTAACCATTGCATTGGCGGACATCGCCGCTGCGACGGACACGAACACGACGAACGCTACCTTCGCGGTAGTCGGAACCAATTTGGTGATTACCGATAGCGAAAACAATACGGTGAGCGTACCGGTAGCGGATATTGCCGCATTGGCTGACACGAACACGACGAACGCCAGTCTGACGGAAGACGGCACCAACCTTATACTGACGGACAGCGACAGCAACACGGTAACCATTGCATTGGCGGACATCGCCGCTGCAACGGACACGAACACTACCAACGCTACCTTCGCGGTAGTCGGAACCAATTTGGTGATTACCGATAGCGACGGCGGAACTGTGAGCGTACCGGTAGCGGATATTGCCGCATTGGCTGACACGAACACGACGAACGCCAGTCTGACGGAAGACGGCACCAACCTTATACTGACGGACAGCGACAGCAACACGGTAACCATTGCATTGGCGGACATCGCCGCTGCAACGGACACGAACACTACCAACGCGACCTTCGCGGTAGTCGGGACGAATTTGGTGATTACCGATAGCGACGGCGGAACTGTGAGCGTACCGGTAGCCGATATAGCTGCCTTGGCGGACACGAACACGACGAACACGAGCTTGACCGAGGACGGCACGAACCTTATATTGACGGATTCCGATAGCAACACGGTGACCATTGCCTTGGCGGACATCGCGGCCGCTACGGACACCAATACGACCAACGCGACCTTCGCGGTGGTGGGGACGAATTTGGTGATCACCGACAGCGATGGCGGAACTGTGAGCGTACCGGTAGCGGACATCGCCGCATTGGCGGACACGAACACGACCAACACCTCATTAACTGAGGACGGCACGAACCTTATTTTGACGGACAGTGACGGAGGAACGGTAACGATAGCTTTGGCGGACATCGCCGCTGCGACGGACACCAATACGACCAACGCGACCTTCGCTGTGGTCGGTACGGACCTGGTCATCACCGACAGCGACGGCGGCACTGTGAGCGTCCCCGTTGCGGACATCGCGGCATTGGCGGACACGAACACCACGAACACGAGCTTGACGGAGGATGGAACTAACCTTATTTTGACGGACAGTGACGGCGGAACGGTAACGATAGCCTTGGCGGACATCGCCGCTGCGACGGACACCAATACGACCAACGCGACCTTCGCTGTGGTCGGTACGGACCTGGTCATCACCGACAGCGACGGCGGTACGGTAAGCGTCCCCGTTGCGGACATCGCGGCATTGGCGGACACGAACACCACGAACGCCAGTTTGACGGAGGATGGAACCAACCTTATTTTGACGGATTCCGATGGCGGAACGGTAACCTTGGCCTTGGCGGACATCGCCGCTGCGACGGACACCAATACGACCAACGCCACCTTCGCTGTGGTCGGCACGAACCTGGTCATCACCGATAGCGACGGTGGAACTGTGAGCGTACCGGTAGCGGACATCGCGGCCTTGGCGGACACGAACACCACGAACACGAGCCTTACCGAAGATGGAACAAACCTTATTTTGACGGACAGTGACGGCGGAACAGTGACGATTGCTTTGGCGGACATCGCCGCGGCCACGGACACCAATACGACCAACGCCACCTTCGCGGTGGTCGGTACGGACCTGGTCATCACCGACAGCGATGGCGGTACGGTGAGCGTACCGGTAGCGGACATCGCGACCTTGGCGGACACGAACACCACGAACACGAGCTTGACGGAGGATGGAACCAACCTTATTTTGACGGATTCCGATGGCGGAACGGTAACCTTGGCCTTGGCGGACATCGCCGCTGCGACGGACACCAATACGACCAACGCGACCTTCGCGGTGGTGGGCACCGATTTGGTCATCACCGATAGCGACGGCGGCACTGTGAGCGTCCCCGTTGCGGACATCGCGGCATTGGCGGACACGAACACCACGAACACGAGCTTGACGGAGGATGGAACCAACCTTATTTTGACGGACAGTGACGGCGGAACGGTAACGATAGCCTTGGCGGACATCGCCGCCGCGACGGACACCAATACGACCAACGCGACCTTCGCGGTGGTCGGTACGGACCTGGTCATCACCGACAGCGACGGTGGAACGGTGACCATTCCATTGGCGGATATTGATACAAATACTACAAATAATAGATTGGAGATCAATGGTTCCAATTTGGAACTTGAAGATTCCGACGGCACCATATTATCCGTTTCCCTGGCAGCTTTGGCAGCCGCCACTGACACCAATACGACCAACGCGACCTTCGCTGTGGTCGGTACGGACCTGGTCATCACCGACAGTGACGGCGGTACGGTAAGCGTCCCCGTTGCGGACATCGCGGCATTGGCGGACACGAACACCACGAACACGAGCTTGACGGAGGATGGAACCAACCTTATTTTGACGGATTCCGATGGCGGAACGGTAACCTTGGCCTTGGCGGACATCGCCGCTGCGACGGACACCAATACGACCAACGCGACCTTCGCTGTGGTCGGTACGGACCTGGTCATCACCGATAGCGACGGCGGCACTGTGAGCGTCCCCGTTGCGGACATCGCGGCATTGGCGGATACGAACACCACGAACACGAGCTTGACGGAGGATGGAACCAACCTTATTTTGACGGACAGTGACGGCGGAACGGTAACGATAGCCTTGGCGGACATCGCCGCTGCGACGGACACCAATACGACCAACGCGACCTTCGCGGTGGTCGGTACGGACCTGGTCATCACCGACAGCGACGGTGGAACGGTGACCATTCCATTAGCGGATATTGATACAAATACTACAAATGATAGATTGGAAATCAATGGTTCCAATTTGGAACTTGAAGATTCTGACGGCACCATATTATCCGTTTCCCTGGCAGCTTTGGCAGCTGCCACAGATACGAATACGACCAACGCGACCTTCGCTGTGGTCGGTACTAACCTGGTCATCACCGATAGTGACGGCGGCACGGTGAGCGTCCCCGTTGCGGACATCGCGGCCTTGGCGGACACGAACACCACGAACACGAGCTTGACGGAGGATGGAACCAACCTTATTTTGACGGACAGTGACGGCGGAACGGTAACGATAGCCTTGGCGGACATCGCCGCTGCGACGGACACCAATACGACCAACGCGACCTTCGCGGTGGTCGGTACGGACCTGGTCATCACCGACAGTGACGGCGGTACGGTGACCATTCCATTGGCGGATATTGATACAAATACTACAAATAATAGATTGGAGATCAATGGTTCCAATTTGGAACTTGAAGATTCCGACGGCACCATATTATCCGTTTCCCTGGCAGCTTTGGCAGCCGCCACTGACACCAATACGACCAACGCGACCTTTGCGGTAGTCGGAACCGATTTGGTGATTACCGACAGCGACGGCGGCACTGTGAGCGTCCCCGTTGCGGACATCGCGGCATTGGCGGACACGAACACCACGAACACGAGCTTGACGGAGGATGGAACCAACCTTATTTTGACGGACAGTGACGGCGGAACGGTAACGATAGCTTTGGCGGACATCGCCGCTGCGACGGACACCAATACGACCAACGCGACCTTCGCGGTGGTGGGCACGGACCTGGTCATCACCGACAGTGACGGCGGTACGGTGACCATTCCATTGGCGGATATTGATACAAATACTACAAATAATAGATTGGAGATCAATGGTTCCAATTTGGAACTTGAAGATTCCGACGGCACCATATTATCCGTTTCCCTGGCAGCTTTGGCAGCCGCCACTGACACCAATACGACCAACGCGACCTTCGCGGTGGTAGGTACGGACCTGGTCATCACCGACAGTGACGGCGGTACGGTAAGCGTCCCCGTTGCGGACATCGCGGCATTGGCGGACACGAACACCACGAACGCCAGTTTGACGGAGGATGGAACCAACCTTATTTTGACGGATTCTGATGGCGGAACGGTAACCTTGGCCTTGGCGGACATCGCCGCCGCGACGGACACCAATACGACCAACGCGACCTTCGCTGTGGTCGGTACGGACCTGGTCATCACCGATAGCGACGGCGGCACTGTGAGCGTCCCCGTTGCGGACATCGCGGCATTGGCGGACACGAACACCACGAACACGAGCTTGACGGAGGATGGAACCAACCTTATTTTGACGGACAATGACGGCGGAACGGTAACGATAGCCTTGGCGGACATCGCCGCTGCGACGGACACCAATACGACCAACGCGACCTTCGCGGTAGTCGGAACCGATTTGGTCATCACCGATAGCGACGGCGGCACTGTGAGCGTCCCCGTTGCGGACATCGCGGCATTGGCGGACACGAACACCACGAACGCCAGTTTGACGGAGGATGGAACCAACCTTATTTTGACGGATTCCGATGGCGGAACGGTAACGATAGCTTTGGCGGACATCGCTGCGGCAACCAATACAGACGACCAAAACTTGACGGGAGCCACACTGGATGGCAGCAACCAGTTACAGATAGACATCGAGGGCGGAACCTCGGCCACTGTGGACCTATCGAGTTTGGTGGGTACGGACGACCAGAACATAAGCGGTTCCAGCTTTAACGGCGCTACGAACGAACTTACCATCGGCATTGAGGGAGGTACTTCCGAAACTGTGGATTTATCCGGACTTGTCGGAACCGATGACCAGACTGCAGCTGAAGTAACCGTTGCAGATGTAGGAGGAAACTTCGCAAATAACCAGGTAGAGGGAGTACTCGAAGAAATTGATGCTCGTATAGATGCGCTTGTACTTGCAGGCGGTTCAGATGGGAACGACTTCGTTACTGGAGGTTCTCTATCAGGTACCGACCTTACATTAAACGTTCCAAACCAGATAGATCCTGTGATTGACCTTTCGGGACTTCAAGATGGTACTGGAACCGATGACCAGAATATCAGTGGTTCGAGCTTCAACGGGGCTACGAACGAACTTACCATCGGCATTGAGGGAGGTACTTCCGAAACCGTGGATTTATCCGGACTTGTCGGAACCGATGACCAGACTGCAGGTGAGGTGAACATCGCCGATGTGGCAGGTAATTTCACGGCCACGGACGTTGAGGGCGCTTTGTCTGAACTTGCCGCTGGTAGTACCGACGACCAGAACTTGACGGGAGCCACACTGGATGGCAGCAACCAGTTACAGATAGACATCGAGGGCGGAACTTCGGCCACTGTGGACCTATCGAGTTTGGTGGGTACAGATTCGCAGACTTTGAGCCTTAGCGGTACGGATCTTTCCATATCCGGAGGCAATACCATAGATATCGGTAGCATAGATACGGATACGGATGACCAGACGTTGAGCCTTACAGGAAATACCTTGGCCATTGCGGACGGTAACAGCGTTGACCTGAGCGGTTTCGTGAACACGGACAACCAGCAGATAAGCTTGAGCACGAACACGTTGACCCTATCCAACGGGACGGGTGCTGATACTACCGCTGACTTAAGCGGCTACTTGGACAATACAGATTCCCAGACCTTGAGCATTACCGGCAACGACCTATCGATTGCTGGAGGAAACACGGTGACATTGCCAACGGCGACGGGAGCTGAGACGATAGTGAACGGAGGCGGTATCAACGTGGTAACGGGAAGCGGTACAACGGGCGACCCGTATGTCGTTACTGGAACGGAAGTTGACGGCAGCGTAACCAATGAGATACAAGATTTAAGTATTAGTGGAAATACCCTTAGCTTGAGCAGTGATGCGACTACGGTAGATCTTAGTGGTTATTTGGACAACACTGACAATCAGAACCTGAGCATCGTGGGCAACGACCTTTCCATTACGGGCGGTAATACAATCACATTGCCAACGGCCGATGGTTCTGAGACGATAGTGAACAGTGGCACGAACATCAACGTAACTGGAAGCGGAACATCGGGCGACCCGTATGTTGTGAACAATACCTTCACGGAAGTAGACGGTAGCCTCACGAACGAGCTTACGGACTTAAGCCTAAGCGGAAACACGTTGACACTGACGAATCCTGCAACGGGCGGCAATAGTGTCGACCTGAGCGGTTTCGTGAACACGGATTCGCAGACCTTGAGCCTTAGCGGTACGGATCTTTCCATATCCGGAGGCAATACCATAGATATCGGTAGCATAGATACGGATACGGATGACCAGACGTTGAGCCTTACAGGAAATACCTTGGCCATTGCGGACGGTAACAGCGTTGACCTGAGCGGTTTCGTGAACACGGACAACCAGCAGATAAGCTTGAGCACGAACACGTTGACCCTATCCAACGGGACGGGTGCTGATACTACCGCTGACTTAAGCGGCTACTTGGACAATACAGATTCCCAGACCTTGAGC
>NZ_VUOE01000004.1:0-117086 GCF_008386635.1 Maribacter flavus
CCTCCAATTGTGTCAACCATTCATCCGGAGAGGGGAAAAATCCTTCGCTGCCGGAATTTTGGGCCAGTTCCGTTTGGAATTTCTCCGCGCCAGGAAACGCCCATGGATTGTTTCTGGACGAATTTGGCCTGAACCCGGGGGTGTTTCCACCATCGCACATGTTCCGTATCCGCAGGGAGTCCTTTGGGAACCTCAATTGCATTTCGGTCTCAAAAAAACCGTAATTCAGCATTCTGGAACCTAGGTTGTTGCCAATAAGAACGATACTGCTTTTAGGATTTATTTCGACTAAAGGCTCTTTCTGGTTTTTACAGGCGGCAAGGAAAATCAATAAAAAAACTAACGGGTAGGTAAACTGGCGTTTCATTCGTTGAATATAAGTGCAATTAAATATAGTCATTATGTTGAACTACCTCAAAAAGAACAACAACTAACAGTTGCGTCTAGAAACAAATAGACCTGACAGGTTTTTAAAACCTATCAGGTCCAGTTTTTTAATTTTTAGTCTTGTTTCAAGGTCGGCACTGGATGAATTAAAAATCCCGGTAATCCCCTGCCAAATATTGATTGGCCTCCTCTTCCGCGAATTTTGCGTTTTGGGCATCCCAATGTAGGGTTTGGTTGGGAAACCTTCCGGCAATCACGCCCAATAGTATGGTTTCCGTAAGCCTTGAGGCATAGGAAAATGGAGCGCTACATTCCGCATCGCCCAAACAGGCATCCACGAATTGGTGGTAATGTTTTGGCCCCTCCGAAGCATAATCCCTAATGGGTTTCCCCATGTTGTTCGCTTGCTCCACTTGCGCAATTTCCTCGGAAATATCCACATATTCCCCATCTACTATTTTTTGTGGAAGCTGCATGAAGTGCGGCAATAGGAGTCGGCCCTTATCGCCAACGAACATAGCCCCCTGCTCAGGGAGTTGTCCCGCTTCGGCAATTCCGGCATCCAAGGAAATTTTATTTTCTTCGGATTCTTCTTGGTTCGCATTGGAACTTTCTCCCGTATTCGCAACGCTATTCGGTAGTTTTAGGTCCTCGTGCATTTCCGGTGCTCCAGGTCCGTCATACCATATCCATTTTAAGGATTCCGCCGTATGTTTGGTGCCGGGGAATTCGTAGGTAACGATATTTTTTTCAGGAAACCCAAAACCGTTCGGTTCCCTACATTCATTTCTGATGGTTCTGGGAACGCCCAATTCCAGTGCGTTATATGGGGTATCAAAAATGTGAACACCCATATCGCCCAAGGTTCCACACCCATAGTCTACCAACTTTCTCCAGTTTCCGGGGTGATAGACTCCTTCCTTATAAGGCCTTTCTGCCGATGTTCCCAGCCAAAGGTTCCAGTTGAGCCTTTCGGGTACCGGGTCAGAACCTTCGGGTTCCGGTCCGTCATATCCCCAGTTTTTGGGCGACCAGGCATGTACCGTATGAACCTTTCCAATGATGCCCGACTGTATCAAAAGCGTAGCCAGTTTATAATCGTAAAAGGTATGTACCTGTATTCCCATTTGAGTGACAAGGCCTTTTTCGGCTGCCAATTTATTCATCGCCCTGGCTTCGGAAACATAATGGGTCAAGGGTTTTTGGCAATATACGGCCTTATCCATGTTCATGGCCATCATGGATGCGGGTGCATGGGTATGGTCTGGCGTACTTACGATTACGGCATCTATCTCATCACCAATTTCTTCCAGCATGACCCTATAATCCGTATAGGTCTTTGCATTGGGATGCAGTTTTTTGGCTGCTTCCAGATTGTTGGCATCCACATCGCAGAGCGCGGTAACATCCACTTTGGGGTGCGAGGAAATATCCCTCAAATCCTCTCCTCCCATATTGCCGACACCTATATGCGCGGTTCTGAGTCGGGTTAATGGAGTTTTTACCACCTCTTTTTGTTCTTCCTTGCAGGCGATTAAAATTGATGGCATGATAGCCGTGGAGGAGGCCAGTATAGCCGATTTTTTTAAAAATTCCCTTTTTTTCATTTTGTTGGTCTATAATTTTTTGATTTTGATATTTCGAAACCAGATCGGACTGGAATGGTCTTGAAGACCGATATATCCCGTTTTGTATTTTCCGTAGTCCTTGCTATTTTTCCATTTGTCCGAATTCTTGCGTTCGTACCAATCTTCGGACCATGGAACGAAGGACAATACCATTTGGCCGTTCAGCCAGTGCTCCACTTTTTCCGGGGTGAAGACAATTTTGGTAGCGTTCCATTCCCCTACCGGATGCAGTATTTTTTTGCTAGCATCTGCGGCGTGCATGGCATAGTCCGAAGCTGTTTGTTGTAGCGGCTTTAGTTCTTCCGGTTTTTCCGTGTAGCCCAGGCTCTTGTTGTATTCGGTAAGGTCGTGGATTTTGGCGTAGTTTTCATCATCGATCAATTGATATTCCGGAGCAACTTCCGGGGGACCGCCATAGCCTTCCTTTAGGTGGTAAAAAATTCCGCTATTACCGCCTTCCGGTAACTTCCATTCTAGATACAGTTCAAAATTTTCGAACTCTTCCGCACCATAAATTATATCCTTTCCCCCAGTGTAATCCTGTTCCAATCCCAATTCCGTATCAAAAGTGAGTGCGCCATCCTTCGCGATCCAGCCTGGTGGGAGTTCCTCCCCGTTATAGGCCCGCCATCCTTCGGTACTTTCACCATCGAACAGTACAATCCATTCGTCCGATGTTTCCTTTTCAACGGTTTCCTTGGGGCTGTCATCTTTTTTATCGGTTTTACAGGAGATGATTAAAATAAAAAGCAGTGGGAGAAACTTGAGCTTAGTCATTTTTGGTTTTGTAAGTTATTTGGTTTGATTGGTAATTTAATAAAAAAAGGATAGCGATACTGACTTTTGTCAATATCGCTATCCTAAAATTTATGAATTCTATGTTCTTACCTATGTATCGTTTGGGTCCTGTCCGGTCCCACTGAAACGATCTTAATTGGTACTTCCAATTCTTTTTCCAAAAATGAGATGTATTCTTTTAATGCTTTAGGGAATTGCTCTTCTGTTTCCATTTTGGTTAAATCCTCTGCCCAACCGTCCATTTCAGTGTAAATAGGCTTCACGTTTTCGGCTTCAATATTGAATGGAAGATGCTCGATTTTTTTTCCTTTGTAATTGTAGGCGGTGCATACCTTTAGTTTTTCGAATCCGCTAAGGACATCCCCCTTCATCATCATCAACTCCGTAACACCGTTAATTCGAACGGCATATTTAAGGGCCACCAAATCCAACCATCCACACCTTCTAGGCCTTCCCGTAGTTGCCCCAAATTCATTACCGACCCGTCCCATGGTTTCACCAACTTCATCGAACAGTTCCGTTGGGAAGGGGCCACTGCCTACCCTTGTGGTATAGGCCTTGAAAATTCCCTTTACCTCCTGGATTTGGTTTGGCGCTATTCCCAATCCTGTACAGGCTCCTGCCGCCGTGGTGTTGGAAGAAGTTACAAAGGGATAGGTTCCAAAGTCAATGTCCAGCAAGGACCCTTGAGCGCCTTCGGCCAATATTTTTTTACCCGCTATTTGAGCTTGGTACAGATATTCCTCACTATCAATGAAGGTCAGTTCCTTAAGTTCCTTGACCGCCATAAAAAATTCTGCTTCCAACTCTGCCAGGTCATATTGAATGTCCACATCGTAGAAATTGATCATGGCCTCGTGTTTGTTGGCCAAGCTACGGTATTTTTCCTTCCAATCGTCCAGTTCCAAATCGCCAACGCGCATACCGTTCCTGCCCGTTTTGTCCATATACGTAGGACCGATTCCCTTCAAGGTAGAGCCAATTTTGGCCTTGCCTTTGGCCGCTTCGGACGCGGCGTCCAACAAGCGGTGCGTAGGTAATATTAAATGGGCCTTTCTGGAAATCAACAGGATGGTCCTTATGTCCAGGTTGAACTTTTTTAGGTTGTCCAATTCCTTTTTAAAGATGACAGGGTCAATGACGACGCCGTTTCCAACCACATTTATGGCATTTTCATGGAAAATTCCGGAAGGGATGGTATGTAGAACGTGCTTGATACCGTCGAATTCCAAGGTGTGTCCGGCATTGGGACCTCCTTGAAATCGGGCGATTATGTCATAATTTTTTGTGAGTACATCAACGATTTTTCCTTTTCCTTCGTCCCCCCATTGTAGGCCCAACAATAAATCTACTGCCATTTAAATTAAACTTGCTTGGTTAGTTATTTGTGTTTTCTGAATTATTTTTTACTCCGTAAAAATAGAGCGAATGTGTATTTATCTTGATGTCGAATACTTCCTCTATCGTTTTTTTGATGGACTGGATCCGGGGATCGCAAAACTCCATGACTTCGCCCGTATCCGTTAGTATTACGTGATCGTGCTGCCGGTCAAAATAGGACTTTTCGTATTGTGCCTGGTTTTTTCCAAATTGGTGTTTGCGCACCAATTTACAGTCCAATAAAAGCTCGATGGTATTGTATAAAGTGGCCCTACTAACACGATAGTTTTTGTTCTTCATTTTTATATAGAGCGATTCAATGTCAAAATGATCATCGCTATCATAAATTTCTTGAAGGATCGCGTAGCGTTCAGGCGTTTTTCTATGTCCGTTTTCCTCCAAAAAAGTGGTAAAGACGTTTTTCACTATTTCCTGATTCTTCTCGGAAGCCATACAAATTGTGTTAATGTACAAAGGTACAGTTAAATTTTTATTCCTTTCTAAGGGCCTGTTCAAGAATTTATCAAATGTTATCCATGCCCTTGTAAGCGGTCAAAATCGAAATCCAATGGGCTAAAATGCTCTTTTCCGACTATGCAAAATAGGGTGTCAAATTCCAAATTTAGAATGACTGTAAAACACTATAGTCTGGTTACTTTATCTATACCATTTATTTGCTGGAGGTTCTCGGTAAGCTTGTTCAGGATACCCTTGTTTTTTACGACTACGGTAATTCTTCCGGTGAAGGTGCCGCCGTCTGTGCTAAAGTTGAGGTTGCGCATGTTTACGTGCATGTTGTCCGATATTACTTCGGTAATCTCACTGACCAGTCCAAGATTGTCGATGCCGGTTAGCTGAATATCGGCCTTGAATTCTTCCTGCGTGGAATCTACCCATTTCGCGCTGATGATGCGGTAGGCATAATTCGACTGTAAGGAAATGGCATTGGGGCAATTCTTTTTATGCACTTTGATGCCTTCGGATACGCTCACAAACCCAAAAACGTCGTCACCGGGAATGGGGTTGCAGCATTGTGACAGCTTGTAATCCAATTTTTCCTCTTCCTTGCCAAAGACCAAAAGATCGTATTTGGAGGTGATCTCCTCCTTGTCGATATCCTCCGGTGCCGGCGTCCTTCTAATCCTGTTTTTGAAGAAACTGATAAAGGCATTGCTGTAGGAAGATGCAAAATCACGAATCATTTTATTGTCTATGGAACCGATACCCACCCTGTAGAACAGGTCCAAACTCGTCTTCAGCTTGAAAAAAGTCACCATCTTATTGATGGAATCCTCGTTCAAGGTAATTTTTTGCGACTTTAATTTTCTTCGGAGTATCTCCTTTCCTTCCTCCGCAACTGATTTTTTCTCTTCCCGTAAAACCGATTTGATCTTTGCCCTGGCCCTCGCAGTGGTGGCGTAATCCAACCAGTTCTGGTTGGGTTTCGCTTGTTCCGATGTAATGATTTCTACTTGGTCTCCACTATGCAGCGTCGTATTTAGCGGTACCAATTTACCATTGACTTTGGCACCACGGGTGCGCATGCCCACTTCTGTGTGGATGTTGAAAGAAAAGTCCAGCGGTGTCGCTCCTTTTGGGAGCGATTTTAATTCGCCTTTTGGGGTAAATACAAAGATTTCTTTGGAGTAAAGGTTCAGTTTGAACTCCTCCACAAAATCGACCGCGTTTGAATTGGAATTTTCCAAGGCCTCCTGAAGTTTGTTCAGCCAGACCTCGATTCCCTGTTCCTTTTGGTCGCCGTGCTTGTACTTGAAATGTGCGGCATACCCTTTTTCGGCAATCTCGTGCATGCGCTCGCTTCGTATCTGTACTTCTACCCATTTTCCTTTAGGCCCCATCACGGTGATGTGCAAAGCTTCATAACCTGTTGATTTTGGAGAGGATATCCAATCCCGCAAGCGAACCGGGTTGGGTGTAAAATGATCGGTTACGATGGAGTATATCTTCCAGGCCAAAAACTTTTCGTTCTTGGCATCGGATTTATAAATGATACGGATGGCGAACTTGTCATAGATTTCATCAAAACCTACATTTTGGGTCTTCATTTTACGCCGCATGGAGAAAATGGATTTCATACGGCCTTTGATGTAATAATTGAGCCCTTCCTGTTTCAGGGAATTGTCTATGATATCAGAAAAGGCATTTATGTACGCTTGTTGCTCCTCTTTGCTTTCCTCTATTTTACTTTTGATATCATAATAAACCTCAGGTTCCGTATACTTTAGACTCAGGTCCTCCAGTTCCGTTTTGATGTTGTAAAGCCCAATTCTATGCGCCAAAGGGGCATAGATGTACAAGGTTTCGGAAGCTATCTTCACCTGTTTATGCTCCGGCATGGAATCCATGGTGAGCATGTTATGGTAGCGATCGGCGATCTTTATGATGATGACCCTAACGTCGTCGTTCAAGGTCAATAACATTTTTCTAAAATTCTCCGCTTGTTGGGAGATATTCATATCCTTTTTAAGATGGGATATTTTTGTAAGTCCGTCCACAATACGTGCCACCGTTTCCCCGAACATCCTGTCAATATCGTCCAGTGTGTACGGTGTGTCCTCCACAACGTCGTGCAACAGGGCTGAGGCAATACTTACCGCATCCAAACCAATTTCCGAAGCAACGATTTTGGCCACGGCAATGGGGTGAAACACATAAGCTTCCCCGGATTTTCTCCGCTGCTCTTTATGCGCATCTACCGCAACTTCAAAGGCGCTCCGTATTAGTTTCTTATCGTCATCCGTTAAGGTTTGGTAACTGATACGAAGAAGTTCCTTGTACTCCTGTGCGATTAATTTGTTCTCTTGTTCTAATGCAGCCTGTGTCATACTTGATTAAAATTAGCACAATCCTAGCTGTTAGACAACAAAAATTATGCCTTTAAATTTCGGATTCTTTCTACCAAGGGAGGATGTGAATAGTGGACAAAAACATAGGTAGGATGGGGGGTAAGGTTGCTCAAGCTATTTTTTGAAAGTTTCTTTAGGGACGTTATCAAGGGAGGTGCGGCGAAGGTGTTTTTTGCAAAATCGTCCGCCTGATATTCGAATTTCCGAGAAAAATAATTCATCAAAAGACCGGTAAGTTCAGATATAGGGCTGTACAGGATTCCAAAACCGATAAGCGCCGCGTGAAAACTGGGTCGGTCAACCCCAACGGCCAAGGAAATACTAGGGTTGTTTATGAATAATGAAAGGATAAAGAGCATAAAGCCCGTAAGTAAAACCGATGTTATCAAATTAAAGATGATGTGGTTCTTTTTGTAATGCCCAATTTCATGTGCCAAAACGGCCACAATCTCGTCCTCTTCCAAATCATTGATGAGGGTGTCGTAGAGTGTTACCCTTTTTTCCTTTCCAAACCCGGAAAAATAGGCGTTCGCCTTGGTCGACCTTTTTGATCCATTGATCACGAAAATATTTTTAAGCTCGAAGCCCACCTTGCTAGCATATGCCTCTATTTTTTCCTTTAACGAACCGGTCTCCAGGGGTTCCTGTTTGTTGAACAATGGAACGATCAATTTGCTGTAAAACAAATTCATGAATAGGGTAAAGACCGCGATCAATGCCCAGGTGTAAAGCCAAAAGCCTTTGCCGGCGAACTGAAAAAACCAAATGACCAGGGATAAAAGAATGCCGCCAATGACAATTGTCATTAACCAACTTTTAAGCTTGTCCAAAAGAAAGGTTTTCACCGTTGTTTTGTTAAAACCGAACTTCTCCTCGATCACGAAAGTTTGGTAATAATATAGGGGCGTAGCCAGAAAATCACTGCCGATCATAATGAATCCAAAGAACAGCAGGGCCTGTAGGATTTGATTGTTGGTAAGATCCCTAACGATGGTATCCACAAAACCGAAACCTCCAAAAACCAAAAAGCCTACGATCAATACGAGTGAAAAAACTGAGGTTACGATGCCAAACCTGTAATTGGCCAATTTATATTCCTGTGATTTTTTGTACTCTTCCGGATTGTAGACATCATGTACATCCGCCGGTATGGGATCCCTAAATTTCTTGGCATTGAGGTAGTTTAATATTGTGGTAAGGACAAATTCCCCTAAGAGAATTCCCAGAATACAATAAAAAACAACGGTGTGGTCCATAAAGACTTTTGAGATTAACGAACGAATTTCGGTTTTGTTATTCCAATCGCTGACGTTTCGCCTCAAAGATAAGTATTGCCGCGGATACCGAAACATTCATGGAATCGATGGCGCCTTCCATGGGAATGATAATGTTTTGAGTGGAATTTGAAAGCCATTCATCACTGAGTCCGCTATGCTCCGTACCTACAACAATGGCTGTGGGCCCTTTGTAGTCAATCCCCGTGTAAGGTTTGGAAGCGGAAAGTGCGGCACAATATAGGGCAATGCCATTTTCCTTTAAAATAGAAATAATCGAGGAAGTATCAGCCATAAAAATCTTTCTTGAAAAAACACATCCTACACTTGACCGAATGATATTCGGATTGTAAAGATCCGTTTTAGGATTAGCGATAAAGACGGCATCCAGGTTTGCGGCGTCGGCCGTTCTTAAGAGAGCCCCAATATTCCCTGGTTTTTCTGGGGCCTCGGCTACAAGGATCAAGGGGTTTTTGGTTTGAAACGAAACCCCTTCCATGTTGTGGTTCTTGGCTTCGGCTATGGCGATAACGCCTTCCGTCGTATTTCTATGCGCCAATTTTCCATAAACATCGGGACTAACCGAAATCAAAGCGGTATTCGCATTTTCTATGAATGCATCCATATCCTCTTTTGAGATTAGTTCCGTACAGAACAATAAGGTGTCAATGGTATAGTTTCCATGGATTGCGAGTTCAATTTCCTTTCTTCCTTCCAGAACGAAAAGTCCGGATTTCTTGCGTTCCCTGGATTTTTCCTTTAGTAAAAGGGCCTTTTTTATCAGAGGGTTTTGTAGGCTGCTAATGTGTTTTATGTCCTTCATTGGCAACAAAAATAATTTAATCTGTTAACTAAACATGGTATGACCGACCAACTTAAAAACTAATTCCTGAAAAATGATAAAACAGTTATTACCAATCTGTATGCTTCTTTTGCTGATGGGCTGTAAAGAGGCTGCCAAAGAGAAGAATACCAATGAAACCATAGGTAAAACTACCGAGACAAGTAACGTAGTAAGCAGGTATCCGGAAGCGCAAAGGCGCATATTTGATGCCCATGGGACGTACGGGGCATGGAAGGAATACAAAACGCTTTCCTATGAAATAGGGAAAGAAAAAACCAATGAAATCCATGTTGTGGATCTACCTAAAAGAATGGATTTGGTTACCATGGGTACTGTTCAAATGGGATTCGATGGTACCAGGGTTTGGCTGGCTGACCCGGAAAGAAACTATCAAGGAGATCCCGTATTTTACCACAACCTTATGTTCTATTTTTATGCAATGCCCTTTGTTTTGGGCGATGAAGGTATAAACTATGGGGATACGGCGGATTTACTAGTGGATGGCAAATCCTTTCCCGGGATAAGCGTCACCTATGATTCAGGTGTAGGTACGTCACCCAAGGACGAGTATTACCTTCATTACGACCCGGAGACTTTTCAAATGGCTTGGTTGGGCTATACGGTGACCTATAGAACGGGTGAGGATTCGGATACTATAAAATGGATTCGGTATGATGACTGGCAGAAAGTGGGCGACCTTGTTTTGCCTAAATCGATTTCTTGGGTTGCCTATGAAGGCAGGGAGATGGGCGAAATACGAAATACCGTGCAGTTTGAAAATGTGGAATTAAGTAAGGAATCCAAGCCCAATGAATATTATGCAAAGCCCGAAGCCGGGGTTTTTGTCGAAGGAAAATCCCAAGATTGATTTTGTATTTTTCAAACTTAATGAAAGGTTAAATAGGTCTTTGATTCGTTAGGTTCTTCCAGAATAATAAGTAATTTAGAGGTTCAGGTAAAATGGGCATGCCCATTGCACAAATTGGGTCAAATGGATTTACTTTTTTTTGGAATTGCAAAGGATATTGTTGGTACATCCCAACTGGATATGTTTTTTGGGGAAGACTCCCCTAATTCGGTGGCGGAGCTAAAACAAGCCTTAAAAAAAAGATATCCCGAATTTTCAAAGTTGACCTCCTTGGCAATTGCCGTGAACAGCGAATATGCATCCGATGATGTTCAGCTTAAAGCAAATGATGAGGTGGCGATAATTCCGCCCGTAAGTGGAGGCTAATGAATAAGATCATAGAAATAGTACAAGATCTGGATACCAACAAAGTGTATCAGGAATTATCCCATCCAAGCAGTGGTGGCATCTGCGTCTTTGTAGGTTCAGTCAGGGAGTTTACCAATAACGAGCAAGTGATGGCCCTAGAGTTTGAGACCTATGAGACCATGGCTTTGAAAGAGATGGACAAATTGGCGGATACCGCCTTGGAAAAATGGAAGTTGAACAAAGTGGTCATAAAACATGCGGTCGGCAAGAAGGAGGTCCAAGATGCGGTGGTCATTGTGGGAGCCTCATCGGCACACAGGTCGGAATGCTTTGAAGCATGTCGGTTCTTAATAGACACCTTGAAGGAAACGGTACCCATTTGGAAAAAGGAACTGTTCAAAAATAAATCGGTCTGGGTTTCTGCCCACCCATGAAAAGGAAGAGAAACCAACCCACTGGCGGCTATTTTGCATTGGCAACGCTAAAGCGTATATTGAAAGAATATGTTGATAGACAATCATAATAGAACAATAAATTACCTAAGATTGGCGGTTACGGACCGTTGTAATCTAAGGTGTAACTATTGCATGCCCGCGGAAGGCATCAATTTTGCCAAAAACGATAAACTGCTCACCATTGAAGAATTGAAAACCCTAAGCGGTATTTTGGTAGGTCAGGGAATCGATAAAATCAGGATAACCGGGGGCGAACCCTTTGTACGAAAGGATTTGATGGAATTGCTAAGATACTTGGCAAAGTTGGATGGTTTGAAGGATATTTCGGCAACCACGAACGCAACCTTGATAGGGCCGTATATCGATGAGCTAAAATCCTTGGGCATCAAAAATATCAATGTGAGCCTAGATGCCATCAATAAAGCAACTTTTGAGAGAATCACTCGCAGGGACCAATACGATACGGTCCATAACAACCTGATTCGTTTGATCAGTGAAGGATTCAATGTGCGTATAAATTTTATCGCCCTTGACGGACAAAATACCCAGGACATTCTGCCCATTTTGGAGCTGGCGAAGCACTATCCGGTATCGGTTCGGTTTTTGGAGGAAATGCCCTTTAACGGTGGTTCAAAAACCTTCCAAAAAATTGCTTGGGATTATAAAAAAATCTTGGAGCACATTAGGGAAGCACATCCCGATTTCTACAAACTGGAATCACCAAGCACTTCCACTTCCATAAATTATAAGATACCCGGTCATATGGGAACTTTTGGGGTGATACCTTCGTTTAGCAGGACTTTCTGCGGTACCTGTAACCGACTTAGGGTTTCGGCCACGGGCGATGTTATTACCTGTTTGTATGCAAAACCCAGCGCAAACCTAAGGGACATTATGAGGAGTGAAAATGCGAAATCCAAAGTGGAAGAACAAATTTTGATAGCTGTTGGCAGTAGGGCAAAAACCGGTTTCGAGGCCCAAGAAAAATATCGGGATGTCTTTTCCAATTCCATGACATCGATTGGAGGGTAGGCCATGGAGAAAAAATTATCACATATCAATGCATCCGGAAATGCCGAAATGGTGGATGTTTCGGAAAAACAGAATAGTTCAAGGGTCGCCATTGCTTCCGGTAGGGTTCTATTTCCTACGGAAGTTTTTAAAGAATTGCAGCAGCAGGACTTTTTGGGAAAAAAGGGAAGCATTGTCCAGACTGCAGTCATTGCGGGGATACAGGGTGTCAAGAAAACATCGGAATTGATTCCGTTGTGCCATCAGATCAACCTGACAAAAATAGATGTGGATATCGTTCCAGGCGATAATCAATTTCTGATCACCTGTACCGTAAAGTGCGATGGAAAAACAGGGGTGGAGATGGAGGCACTTACCGGCGTTTCCGTGGCCGCCTTGACCTTATATGATATGTGCAAGGCATTGTCCCAGGATATTGTGATTTATACGATACAGTTAGAAAGAAAATCAGGAGGAAAAAATGACTACGAACGATAAGATTTATGGATTGGTGCTTTCCGGAGGGAAAAGCACCCGGATGGGTCAGGACAAAGGATTGATTTCCTATCACGGCGTGCCACAAAGGGAACATTTATTTCGCCTTTTGGAGGATGTTTGCGACAAAACCTTTATGAGTGTTCGGCACGATCAGCAAGCAGACATTCCGCCCACGCTCAATACCATTTTGGATAAAGACGAATTTCGAGGTCCCTACAATGGATTGTTATCGGCACATAAGGAATACCCAGGTGTTGCATGGTTGGTTTTGGCATGTGACCTTCCTTTGATAGACAAGGAATCCCTAAAGGAATTGATACACCATAGGGATTCAAAAAAAATTGCCACGGCCTTTGCACAAAGGGAAAATCCGCTACCCGAACCTTTGTGCGCCATTTGGGAGCCGGAAGCCTTACGAACTTCGATTGCCTATTTGGAAGCGGGCAATGGTACCTGTCCCCGAAAGTTTTTGATCAATAATGATGTACTGCTCGTATTTCCTAAAAGACCGGAAGTGTTGTTGAATGCCAACTCCCAAGAGGAGTATAAGGAAGCGGTACAAAAACTGGAAGCCTAATGGAAGGTAGGTACCATAGACAGACCATTTTGCCCGGTTTCGGGGAAAGGGGGCAAGCGGCTTTGGCAAAGGCCAGGATTCTTGTGGTAGGAGCCGGAGGCCTAGGCGTGCCCGTAATGACCTATCTGAATGCCATGGGAGTGGGCACCTTGGGAATAGTGGATGCCGATCTGGTTTCCAAGTCCAATTTACACAGACAAGTACTCTACACGGAGGCCATGATAGGTAAGTCAAAAGTGGAAATGGCAAAAGAACTATTATCGGCACAGAATACAACCACTTCAATCCATATCTATAAAACCTTTTTGGCACCGGATAATGCCGAAAAAATTATTGAAAATTATGATGTGGTAGTTGATGCTACCGATAATTTCCCTACCCGATATCTAATAAACGACGTTTGCTTACTTCAAAAAAAGCCTTTTGTATATGGAGCTTTGCACGGTTTTGAGGGACAGGTAAGTGTTTTTAACTACGAGAACGGACCTACATATCGATGTTTGTTTCCAAATATGCCGAAAGCCGATGAGGTTCCCAATTGCAACGAACATGGTATCTTGGGAATTCTTCCCGGGATTATTGGTAATTTGCAGGCCTTGGAAGTTGTAAAGATTGTCTGTGGATTGGACGGTGTACTAGCAGGGGTTTTGTTACTCTATGATGCGCTGTCGCAACGTATGCAGCGCATGAAATTCGGACTAAATCCTGACAATCTAAAAATAAACGGGGTCCAGGATTCTTATAATCTTGATTGCGAAGTAGTATTGGAGTCCGTTGAGGCAGTTGGAATCCAAAACCTTATAACGGATAAAAAAGTGTTGCTTTTGGATGTTAGGACGGAGCGGGAATTCCAAAGGAAGCATATTGACGGTGCTAAAAATATACCTTTAAACGAATTGGAAAAAAGAGCAGAGGAGGTGGCCATTGAAAAACCGGTGTATGTTATTTGTCAGTCGGGTATACGTAGTAGGAAGGCTGTTTTAATGTTGCAGGAATTGTCTCCTGAAGGAAAATATATCAACGTGGCCGGAGGTATGAACCAATTGAACTCCTATGCAACTACCTATTGAGCAATTCGCACTCTTATGTTGCGGTTTTTTTGTGGTGGCAACCTTATACTCTTCCGTGGGATTTGGAGGTGGTTCCAGCTACTTGGCCCTTTTAACGCTTTTTCTAGGGAGTTTTTTTGCCATACGATCTATTGCTCTTATTTGTAATCTGGTGGTGGTTTCTGGGAGCACCTATCTTTATTTTAAGAACGGACACGCCAAGTTGAAGGATTTTCTCCCTTTTATAATTACTAGTATTCCTTTGGCCTTTCTTGGAGCGTCGTTCCGCTTAAAGGAAAATATATTCTTTATTATTCTGGGTATCTCCTTGATTCTTTCGGCAACCTTTTTGGCATTACAAACCTTTAATTGGGCAAAGTCGGTACCGGAGACCAAAAAATATCCGGGTTACCTGAGCTATTTTTTAGGGGCCGGAATAGGTTTTCTATCGGGTTTGGTAGGAATTGGCGGGGGTATATTCCTGGCACCGATCTTAAACCATTTACGTTGGGACAAGGCCATTAAAATAGCGGCCTTGGCCAGTTTCTTTATTTTGGTCAATTCGGTATCGGGACTCATGGGATTGGTAACAAGTGATTCCTTGTTCCTCCCTTGGTTGGAAACCCTATGTCTTGGAATTGCCGTGCTATTGGGAGGTCAGTTGGGAATTCGTATCAGTTTGAAGCGACTTTCCGCGAATGGTATCAAACGGGTAACGGCACTATTGGTCCTGATTGTGGGAATTAGGGTGCTTTTGGTAAATGGATTCGGTGTCCTTTAAAATGAAAAGTGAAAAGTGAAAAATGGAAATTTAGAAGTAAGAATATAGATTTTAGAATGAAGTTAAACCTCAAATCTGAACCTTGAATTTTAGTGAAATAGTTGGATAGTGAAATAGTGAAATACCACTTGAACTAAAAGCGAACAACCACCAACGAACAACCACCAACGAACAACGAAAAGTGAAAAATTGAAATGAAAAATGATTTTTTTTGCTAAAGGCTAAAGGCTAAAGGCTAAAGGCTAAAGGCTAAAGGCTAAAGGCTAAAGGCTAACAGCGAAGAATGCAGAGTTAAGAGGTAAAAATTATTTCATTAGCCAACAACCAACAACCAACAACCAACAACCAACAACCAACAACCAACAACCAACAACCAACAACCAAAAGCCAAAAATAAACAACAGTGATTACATTTAAGGAAGCATTGCAAAAGGTATTGGAACATCCCCTGAATTTAGGGAGTGAACACGTACCGTTGATGGATAGTATGGGTCGGTATTTAGACGAACCCATTTATGCTGACAGGAATTTCCCTCCTTTCGACCGCGTAACCAAGGATGGAATTGCTATCCAATTTGATGCTGTTATAGGCAAAGTTGAAACACTGCGTATTGAAAACATTGCCAGTGCTGGTATGGCACAATGTACCCTTCAAGATGAAACGGCCTGTATCGAAGTCATGACGGGTGCCGTATTGCCCAAGCACACGGACACGGTCATAATGTACGAGCATCTAACCATTGAGAATAATCGTGTAACCATCAATGAAACGGTTACCAAGGGTCAGAATATTCACTATGAAGGGAGCGACGAAAGCAAGGGAACCCAAATATTGTCGAAAGGAACCAAAATAACCCCTGCCGAAATTGGGGTGATGGCCTCAGTGGGAAAATCGAATGTCTTGGTGAAAAAGGTCCCACGCGTATGCAGCATCGCTACAGGGAATGAATTGGTGGATGTTGATGTACTACCGGAACCCCATCAGATTAGAAAATCGAATAGTTTTACCATGGTATCGGCCCTATCCGATTTGCGAATCGAGGGAAGTTCCTTGCATCTTTTGGACGAAAAAAAAAGTATTGAAGATGGTCTTTCATCCGCCTTGCGTGAAAATGATGTCCTGTTGTTGAGTGGTGGCGTATCAAAAGGTAAGTTCGACTTTATACCGGAAGTGATGGAAACTCTAGGTGTGGAGCAGCTATTTCACCGGGTGGCGCAGCGCCCTGGAAAGCCCTTTTGGTTCGGTGTCCATAAGGAATTCAATACCGTTATATTCTCCTTCCCCGGGAATCCGGTATCGACCTTTGCCAATTATCATTTATATTTTTTGCCGTGGCTGTTTCGTTCCTGGGGAATCAAAATAGAAAATCAATATGCTCAAATGACTGTTGAACTTGATATTAAACCTCCCTTGACCCGGTTTATTCAGGTACGTACGCATTGGCTGGACAGCTGCCTCCAGGTTACACCGGTGGTGGAGAATGGCTCGGGTGATTTAACGAGTTTGTCCCGTGCCGATGGCTTTATTTGCCTAGAACCAAGAGATTTAAAATATACAAAAGGTGAGCTGGTATCTTTTATTTCCACAAGGTAAACTTTGTAATTGCTTTTTGCAAAAGATTACTATTTAATCTCTTATTATTGGAATGAACATAAAATGCTATCTTGGTTTTGCTATAAAGTAAACGATTATCATTCATATCTAAATAAAAGTAAAAATGAACCCCATTATTAAAAATATATTAGCAGTAATTACCGGAGTTTTAGTAGGAAGCATCGTAAATATGGGTATTGTCATGATTAGCGGTTCTATAATACCGCCGCCGGAGGGAGGAGATATTACAACCATGGAAGGATTGAAAGCGACAATACACTTGTTTCAACCAAAACACTTTATATTTCCTTTTCTCGCTCACGCATTAGGAACTTTGGTCGGTGCATTTGTAGCCGCCAAAATCGCAGCAGCACGTCCTTTATCCATAGGTTTGATAATTGGGGTTTTCTTTTTGATTGGAGGGATAATTAATATCACAATGTTGAACGGGCCAGTATGGTTTACTATTTTGGATTTGGTTGGAGCCTATTTGCCAATGGCGTATTTAGGTACAAGATGGGCAACTAGATAATGGAAACCATTTATTTTTAAAAAAAGTTATTTTCTTTCAGGCGAATTTTCCCCTACCTCATTGAAAGTTGCGCAAATACGACATTAAATAATTTGTGAACGTTTCTGACTAATTATCAAAGGGTAGAAACCTCTTACGCTCAACCGCTATGGAATCAACCTTTTGCTTAGTGTAATAGACAGGAAAATACTGGTCCTTGGCCCAAGGTTCAAACAGATTGCTATAAAAAGGACTTTCAGGATTGCCGGATTGCCCCGGGCCATTGGTAGCTTGTGCAGTATCCCAATCCCCGGTATTTACGATCATCCGGAAGGAGGCACCGCTCGACTGGTTGAGATTACCGCCTGTTGATCCCGGTGTCGTACCACTGCCGCCCCTAGGCAAAGGGCCTAGATTGAAAAGGGTGTCACGCATTGCTTTGTTGACAACTTTCCCCAAGGCATGCTCTATATATACGTGTTTGTTTTTTGCCTGACCGTACTGCCATTTTTCCATATCTGGACCCAATCTGTTTTCCAGGTTATCGATGGCTTGTTGAAAGGACTTTTTTAACAACTCGTTTCTATTTCCCTCTGTATCGCTCCCAAAAACTATTTTAGGATGTGAAACAAAGTCAATGATTGTTTTAAGTTGCAAGGAGGTCACAATATGTTTTGCTTCTTTGGGAATGACCAAATCTTCCATCATTTCTGCCAACGAATCCTCCCAAGTTACATAGATGGCCGCGGGAATGGAATTCGGGTTCAATGTAAAATTCCAATCCTCCAATTTCGTTTTGGCCTCTTGGTAGGTACCGTCCAACGTAATTTTATTTAGCAAGGGAACAAGTTCCTTTGCCGGAAGGGAAACATAATCGGTTTGTAAGGCTTTAAAATCCTCCATGGTAAAGTCCGATTTACTACTTAAAACCTCTTCGATCCTGTTGCCCCTGTAAGGATCCGACCATGAAAAGCCAATGGCATCCCAATGTTCATAATCGGGTGGGGTTACATTTTGGTTGGCGGTGGCAATAAAGCCTTTGTCGGGATTATGGTCGTTCGGTTTTTCAATAATGGGGAGATAGCCATCCCACTCATAGGTTCCATCCCCGGGAACCGGGACCAAACCGCTAAAATTTCTTCGGATAGGGGCAATGCCTACAGCTTGCCAGCCAATATTCCCTTCTTTGTCCGCCCAGACCATATTTTCCCCGGGAATATGGCTGTAGTTGCAGGCTTCCCGAAATTCTTCCCAATTTTTGGCCTGGTCCATTCGTAGGGATGCCAAGTACGGGGAGCCTCCAGGCTCCAACCAGGCACAACGAACGGCATAGGCAACGTTGTTTTCTGTATCGATCAGGGTTACAGGTCCATGTTGGGTGTAGTGTAGATTGACAATGGTGTCTTTTTGCCCTTTTATCTTAATGGTTTCCTGAATGGTTTTCATATCCACCCATGCTCCTTGGTATTTATACTGATTCTGATTTTCAGGATTGAGTTCATACACATAAAGGTCTTCACCATCGGTTTCAAAAACAGTCAATCCCCAAGCTCCATATTCATTATGTCCGATTGATATACCCGGGATTTCGGGTTCCCCTCCGCCAATAACATTCCAACCCGGAGCGACCAAGTGGGCCATATAGCGCAGGGAAGGTACCGCAATGGTTCTGTGGGGGTCATTGGCCATAAAGGTGTTGCCATCCTTGGTGCGGCTACCGTTAACTACCCAATTATTACTCCCAATAGACAGGGAATCCCTGTTTTTTTCCTGATTTTCGATAAGAAGGTTGGCCACTTCTTGGCCTCTGTATTCGGGTTGGATATCCTCCGGGGCGAACTTTACCGATTTTCTATAGGCATTGTAAAGCTCCAAAATATCCTGGGACAGAAGTTCCTTGTTAATTTTTTTGTCAATGGTCAAGTCAGGATCTTTGGGGTGTAACCAAAATAATTTCTTAGTCATTTGCGGTCCCATTTTTGCGACCGCCCTACCAATTTGTAACTCATCATTGATATTTCCCAACAAGCCTTGATGTCTGGATATCACCACCTCTGGCGTCCATTTTTGGGGAAGTATGTCCAATATCTTGAATTCTATGGGAAGGCTATCAGGATTTTGCAACACTTTGTCAATATAGGCATTCACTCCATCCGTATAAGCGGTTATGATTTCCACCCCATCTTCGTGATAGTGGTTCATTTCGGTTTCCATATCTCCTCGAAACTGGAAGAGTCGGGTGCCAATATCCCGCTTCAATTCACGTTCCCCAAGAATTTCCGCCACGGTACCCGTTGCCTGTCTACGCCATATTTCGAATTGGAAAAGTCGGTCCGCTGCCGCAGCGTACCCTTGGGCGAAGAAAAGATCATGTTGGTTATTGGCGTAAATATGGTTGATGCCCCATTGGTCCCTCACTATCTCTACGGGTTCTTTAAGACCGGCCAATTCCAAAGCATTTTCCGATGTTTTGTTTTTCTTACAGGAAAACAAAACCAATAGACCTAGGAAGAATATTTTTTTCATACGGAAAGATGTTATTTACACAAACAAAAAAGCCCGATAGCAGACCGAGCTTTTGTTGATTCTTAATTCGCTAACTATAAAGTCGATACCTACCGACTTAAATGTACACTTTTATAATCAGATTCCTAATCTGTGATTAGATTGATTATAGTTTCTGTCCCCTTGAGCGCAGTAGAAAGGTCGACAGAAACATCTCGACTGCGCTCGATGTGACACATAAATAGAGTCGCGACTTTTTAGACGGCCTCTTTGTTATTGTTTGGTTCAATGCCAATTCAGTCGATACCTACCGACTTAAATGTACAGTTTTATCTTTTTGGAAACGATTTATTCCCCCTCATATTTGCCCATGTATCGTTTCCACAATTCGGTTTGGTGAGTTTCAAGGGAAATATTCCTGCCATCAATAAACGCATGGGTCAATTGATTGGTGCTCATGTCCAAGGCATCTCCTTCCGAAATAAAAAGAGTGGCACTTTTACCTACTTCCAAGGTGCCGTAACTATCATCAATCCCTAATATCTTTGCGGAATTCCCGGTTATGAGCTGTAAGGCCTTTTCCTTATCCAATCCCTGTTGCCCTACTTGGCCAGCATAGAAAGGCAAGTTCCTAGTTTGGAAATTGGACGCTTCGTTGTTTTGTAGACCAACCAGCAGGCCGCTGTCCACCAAGAGTTTGGGAAGTTTGTAAGGAAGGTCATAATCGTCGTCATCAAAAACGGGAAGATTGTGGGTAAACTGAACCAAAACGGGAATATTGTTCTTTTTAAGGAAGTCGGTTATTTTGTAGGCTTCATATCCTCCTACCAATACAACTTCCTTGACTCCGTTGGTTTTTAGTGTGTTTACGGCATCGATGATTTCCTTTTCCCCATCGGCATATACATACATTTTTTGAGTTCCATCCAGAACACCCTGCATTGCCGCAAAGGCGGGGTTCATCTCCGTAGGTTTTCCTTTGCCATAGGCCACGGAATTTTTGAGGAACGTAACTACCGTTTCAACATCTTTGCTATAGTCCTTATTGGGTTGGTATCCTCTTTCCTCGCCCATCCACCAACGTCCCTGGCGGAAACTTCTTGGCCAGTTTAAATGTACGCCATCATCTACCTTGATGGCTGCGTCCTCCCAATTCCAAGCATCGAACTGCACTATAGAGGAGGTACCGGAAATTCTTCCGCCAGATGGCGCTATTTGTCCAAGCAGAACACCATTGGGCCGCATGCTTTCCACCACCTGGGATTCCGCATTGTAGGCGATGAGACTCCGCACGTGGGGAATTAGTTCCCCAATCTCGTCTTGGTCGTCCGTAGCGCGAACGGAATTGATTTCGATGAGCCCCAAGGTTTTTGCCGGGGCAATGAATCCAGGATAGACATGTTTTCCTGAGGCATCTATGATGTTGCCTTTACGGGCAATCTTCATTTTGGAATCCCCCACAAAGGTGAGTTTGCCATCTTCGAACATGATCAATGAACTTTCAATGACCTCGCCATTTCCCAAATGGGCCGTAGCTCCCTCTATGGTAATAGCTTCTGTCTGCTTAGCGGCAGGTGTCTGTTGCGCCGATACTGGCAAATACGTTGCAATTGCCAGTAGTAGTGTTAATATATTTTTCACACGTTTAAATTTTAGTAATTAGTTGATAATAAATAAATTATAAAATTAAGAACGTGTGCAACCACTCGCTGTACTCGTTCTCTCATTAAAAATTTTAAACATTCCCATTTATGAAGAAATTTTTAAAATTTTTTAATGCTCGTTTCATCTTATTAGGTATTTTCGATTTTAGAATTTTAAAGCGTTTCACAAGTGAACGTTTGTTTTACACTTTGTTTTGGACCTTGGGTCTTTTTGCCTCCGGCTTTCTCCTCCAACATCATTTTTACCAACTCGTTGCGTTCTTTTTTTATGGCTTCCCGCTGGGCTTTGTCCTTTTGCAAATCAAAGTAAGTGGTACCTTCAATGATGGTTTTTTCGGCTTTCGTATACACTGATAATGGATTGCCGGACCATAAAACAAGGTCAGCATCCTTTCCTTCCTTGATACTACCCACACGATCATCCAGATGAAGGAGCTTCGCCGGGTTGATGGTAACCATTTTCCAAGCTTCGAGTTCCGTCATACCTCCGTATTTGATGGTTTTAGCCGCTTCCTGATTCAAACGCCTCATCATTTCGCGATCGTCACTATTTATGGCGACCGTGACACCTTGTGAATGCATGATGGCGGCATTATAGGGAATGGCATCCTTTACTTCGTATTTGTAGGCCCACCAATCGCTAAAGCTTCCTGCCCCAACACCGTGCTCGGCCATTTTATCGGCTACCTTATATCCTTCCAAGATATGTGTGAAGGTATTGACCCTAAACCCAAAGTGCTCCGCAACTTTCATCATCATATTAATTTCGCTCTGTACATAGGAATGGCATGAAATAAACCGTTCACCATTGATAATTTCTGCCAATACTTCCATTTCTTCATCATAACGATAAGTCTGTCCGCTTTTTTTCTTTTCGTCGTACTCTTTGGCACGTTGAAAATAGTTCATGAACACCTGCTCCACGCCCATTCTCGTCTGCGGGAAACGGGAGTAGCTATCCCAATTGGACTGTTTTACGTTTTCGCCCAAGGCAAATTTTATAAACTTGGGGGAGTTATCGTAGATAAGACCATCCGCTTCCTCACCCCATTTTAATTTTAGGATGGCCGAACGACCCCCAATAGGGTTTGCGGAACCGTGCAATAACTGAATCGAAGTAACCCCACCCGCCAGACTATGGTAAATTCCCATATGTTCAGGATCTACAACATCTTCCATTTTCACTTCTGCCGAGCTATTATGACCTGCTTCATTGACGGCAAGTGCCGCAATATGGCTGTGTTCGTCAATGATTCCGGCAGTTAGGTGTTTGCCTGTGGCATCGATGACCTTGGCGCCGCTGGCTCCCAAATTGGTGCCTATTTTAGCGATTTTTCCATTTTTGACCAACACGTCCGTATTTTCCAAAATTCCCGCTTCCTCACTGGTCCAGACCGTGGCATTTTTGAACAACAAATTTTCCTGCTTGGGTTTGGAGGTATAGCCGTAGCCCACATTTGGAAAGGTAACCGGCATTACCTTGGGAGCATCGGAAGCATCGCTGTCATCTTTGGATTTTTCCTCAAAACCTGATTTTTTGTTGGCCATAAAGGAGGTTTCCGTTCCGTCCGGCAATATCAACCTGCCGGAAAGATTGTCGGTATCCGGAAGCACCGCTCCTATCATCCGGTAGGTTTTGGCACCTTTATCGGCGGAAAAAGAAAAGGTCAGCCAATCATTTTCATAGGATATTTTTGAATCCAGTTTTACGGTATCCAGCTTTACCTCCATTTTGGGCTTTGCGAGTTCGCCAGTTATGGAAATATCATAGGTTTTACCTTCGGTAGTCAGGGTATAGTCACCCCGTATGTCCGTGATGTCCTTATTGTTGATGCTATTTTTATTCCCTTGTACCCAGTTTTCATAAAGGGTCGTGGACTTGTCAAAAATATCTCCCGATGTAATCAGGAAGTTTGCATGCGCCCCTTTTTTTAGGGTTCCAAGTACATTTGATTTTCCCAATATTTCGGCAGGAACCGTAGTTAGCGCCTCTAGGGCCTTAGTTTTGGGTAGGCCATATTCTATAGCCTTCATCAGGTTATCCTTGAATTTTGACATGGATTTTAGTTCGTAGGGTGTCAGGGAAAAAGTGACCCCATTTTCGGCCAGCACTTTCGGATTGGTGGGGGCCTGGTTCCAGTAGCGCATATCCTCCAAGGATACATACCCTGCCTGATAAGGGTCGGAAACATCATAGGCATCCGGAAAATTCAAGGGGATTATGAACTTGGCGTTGGTGGCCTTTATTTCATCAATGCGCTCAAACTCATTTCCACCGCCTAGAATGGTATATTGAATACCATAGGCGTCCCCAATTTTATCGGCACGTAGGTCGTTGCCCTTATCCTTGGCCTCAAAGATTTGGACCAGTCCCTTGTTTTTTATTAATGCCTCCAAGGATCGATCCGTTGTGGATGCATTTCCGTTTGCATACCAATTTGCGTCACTATACATCTGGCGCAACAAGGCTAGCGCACCCATTAGGGAGGTGGGGTAGGACTGTTGTTTGGTAACACTCTTTTCCAACGAAAAATATTGGGCGGATCTATCATCCAGTACCCTGTTGGCATCTGTACCCGCATTGTTCAGGGCGATGAGTACACCCGTACCCCGAGCGATTCCATCGTGGGTATGCGAATTCACCGCACCAAAACCCGCTTCAATCAATTCCTTCGCTTCTTTTTCGTCATACTTGAAACTGCCAATGGCATCGTTTTCGGGCATGATATGGTCGTTCCAGTAAAACCCTTCCCGAGTGGGCTCAAATTGCGGGGAACGTCTTCCACCACTGCTCCGTTTTGGTTGTTCTATCCCAAACTTGGAATAAATATCTATAAAGGAAGGGTATATCGATTTTCCGTTTAAATCCACCACGATTGTATTTTGTGGTAGTGTTACGGATGCGCCAACATTGACCACTTTGCCGTTTTGGATGAGCAGCGTTCCTTTTTGAATGACTTCAGTAGGGGTCACAAAAATCTTGGCGTTCGTAAAGGCCGTAAAATTATTGTTGTTCGCTTTCACGCCTTCACTTTCAGGGAAGTAATCCTGAGAAAAGAGGAGGGCACCACACCAAAATAGGCATAGTGAAAAAATAAGTTTTTTCATTTTGAGTTCGTTTGATTAGTCTTTTTAAAATTAAGGTTTAATCCCTGCTATCCGATGATTTTAGTTTTTTTTAACACTTAAAACGGCCAAATTGTGTGACTTTGAACCCAGCTATTAAAATTTGGAAAATTTTATATCAAATTGATATAAATAGTATCAAATTGCTAAAGGTTTTACTCGTTTTGGTAAGCTAATTTTAAAATTGCCGGTCTTCTAAAGCGGATATTTTTTGTGATAGGCTATCACAAGGGAAACCACCCCGTTGTAACTTCTAATACCCTGTTCTTGATTGTTCGCCTTTAAAAAGGAATTGAAGATCGATTTGAATACGGGTTCCAAGGGGTTTTCATATTGTTCCCAAAACAGGGCCATTTCCTCAAAATTGGCCCGGACACCTGGATGGAGTTTTTGGAACATTCGGTCGAAAGTTTCTCTATTTCCACGCCGTACATCGCTGAGACAATATCCCATGACATAAGCATATGCTGCATATTGAAAATAGGGGTCCTTGTTTTTTGATGTTACCAAGTATCCAATGAAATTGGTCTCATTTTCGGCTGAATAGCCCAATTGATGGCCAATTTCGTGTCCGGTGACAATGGGAAACCTAAAATTGGGCAAGATGCCGTTTACCTGGGCTTCATTGGTAAATGGGTTCAAGTAACCCGCGTAGCCCATATAGGTGAGTCCGGTGCTAAAAAGTGAGGTTTTCACGCTTGGATGTTCGTATCCCAAAAAACCGAATTCCTTGGCAAGCTCTTGATAACCTTCAATGCTCATTTGAAACATTTCATTTTGGGAATAGGGAATGTTCACTTTTTCAAGGGTATCGCCAACCACATATTCTTGTATGGAATTTGTTTTTTGGATAAGCCTTTCCGTAAAGTCCAATAATTCTTGATAATCCTTGGTTTCGGTCAAACCCAATTTCTCCGATAGCGGTCTGCGATAATAATTAAATCCCCATGCCAGATGGAATGTCAGGTAGGCAATGGAGAGCACCATTATTACATTCCTTAGAAACTTCAGTTTTTGTGTTTTGATAAATGTCCATCGTCGGTATAGGTAAAAAATGGCTGTACATATTAGAAGGAAATAGAGTAGGTCGCCCACGGAAAAAGGAATCCAACCAAAGAGCCATCTGAAAAATCCGGATATATGGGGATAGAGCCCCATGCTGTAATAGGATTCAATGAAATCTGTGTTTTGGCCCAACCATTTTACAAGGATAATTTGGGGAATCAAGGAAACCGCGATTACGGTTTTTAAGGACATCTTCATGATTTCAAAAATAGGGATTTGATTTTATGGTATGTATTTTTACTGAAAAATTTCAATCTTATGGAAAACCAAATACTCGAATTAGCACCTAAAACCGTTTGGAAGAACTTTTCAAGATTGAATGCGGTTCCCAGACCTTCCAAAAAAGAGGAAAAGGTGATCCAGTTTATGGTCGATTTTGGAAATGCATTGGGTCTGGAAACCTTAACGGATGCCGTAGGAAATGTCATTATCCGGAAGCCAGCAACAGCTGGTATGGAACAAATAAAAACCGTCACCCTTCAGTCCCATTTGGATATGGTACACCAGAAAAACGCGGAAACCGACTTCGATTTCGAGAATACCGGGATTCAAATGTTTGTTGCCGGCGATTGGGTAAAAGCTAAGGGAACCACTTTGGGAGCTGACAATGGTATGGGGGTCGCTGCCATTATGAGCTTGTTGGAATCCACGGAAATTGCGCATCCGCCCCTGGAAGCCTTGTTTACCATAGACGAGGAAACCGGAATGACGGGAGCTTTTGGATTAAAGGGTGGTCAGTTACAAGGGGAAATTCTGTTGAATTTGGATACCGAAGAGGACGATGAAATCGATATTGGTTGTGCGGGGGGCATTGATGTCACAGCAACCAAATCTTATGATCAGACTCCTAGAATATCGGGGGAAGTCGGCCTGAAAATTACCTTAAAAGGACTTGCCGGGGGCCATAGCGGTATGGATATCCACAAGGGTCTGGGCAATGCCAATAAAATAATGAATCGGTTGTTGTTCCATGGAAATGAATACGATTTTAGAATTTCTGAAATACATGGTGGGGGCCTTAGAAATGCCATACCCAGGGAAAGCGAATGTCTGTTAAATGTGGACGAAAACCAGCTGCCCGCATTTTTGGAAAAATTGAAGACCGAAGCACAAGCTATCAAAACCGAATTGGCGGTGGTGGAACCGAAACTGGATATTCACTTTGAGACAGTCAATCATCCTTTTGAAAAATTGATGGAATTGGAACAGCAGGAGCAGCTATTAAAAACTATTTACGGGCTTCATAACGGGGTTTACCGAATGAGTGCCAACATGGAAGATTTGGTGGAGACGTCCAACAATGTGGCAAAGGTGACCGTTGCCAATGGCACGATAGAAATTGGTTGTTTGACACGTTCTTCGATTGAATCCGGAAAAATGGATTTGGCCAATGCTTTAAAATCGGTATTTGAACTTGGGGGCTTTTCTGTTACATATTCTGGGTCCTATCCCGGATGGAATCCCAATATGGATTCTGAAATACTCAAGATTGTCACATCGGTGTATACAAAACTTTTTGATGCCAAACCCCGTGTGGTTGCCTGTCACGCCGGATTGGAATGTGGGATATTAGGACAAAATTATCCGAGGATGGATATGGTCAGTTTTGGACCCACCATCAAAGGGGCCCATTCTCCCGATGAACGCGTAAGCATCTCCTCCGTACAGAAATTCTGGAAGTTTTTACTGGAGGTACTAAGTCAGATACCTTTAAGGACGTGACGGGTTTGTTTTTTTAGACCTGACAGGCTTCCAAAACCTGTCAGGTCTTTACATGTACTATTCCTGTATTCCCGTAATCTCCAAATCAAACACCAAATCTGAATTGGGAGGTATGGGTCCGGACCCCTGCGCTCCGTATCCAAGATGTGGAGGTATGAAAAGACGTACCTTGTCCCCAACGTTCATGCTTAATAGACCTTCCCTGAAACCGGCTATTAAAGGTGATTCTGGACTGTAGTCCATAGGTATCGGCATGTAGCCGCCTCCCTGTAAACGTCGCTCATCGAACATGTCATATTTTCTGGCAACTTCTTCATAATTACTGTCAAACAAAGTACCATCCTCCAGATAACCGGCATACATTACGCCAACTTTTTGGCCTACTGTGGGTTTTTCGCCAGCGCCTTCGTTCAAAACAAGAATTTTTAGACCGGATTCCAAGGTTTTTGCCTCTTGCTTTTGAGTTTCCAAAGTGGATGAGAACTCCGATTTCATTTTTTCGATTTCGGCCCTTTTTGCGGCTTTTTCCTTTTCAATGGTAGCAAGACGTTCTTCCTCCCCGTCAAAATACTCTGTCATTATTTTTACGGCATCGAATTTTTTCGCTTCCTTTCCATTACGAATGATTTCAATGGTATTCATTTTTACGGGTTCCAAGGGCTTATTATTTCCGGGGGATACCTGTACGCCTGCGATGGAATCCACCACTTCCAGACCCTCTACAACTTCACCAAAAACACTGTGCCTGTTATCCAACCATGGGGTAGGAGCATGGGTGATGAAGAACTGGCTTCCGTTGGTCGCAGGCCCTGAATTGGCCATGGAAAGTATCCCCTTTTTATCATGGATGAGAGAGTCGTTGAACTCGTCCATAAATTTATAGCCCGGATTCCCGGTACCCGTAGCCAATGGATCTCCACCCTGTATCATAAAGTCCTTCATCACACGGTGGAAGGTAAGTCCGTCATAATACTTTTTCCCTTTGAACTGTTCACTAACAAAAGGGTTGTTGCCTTCGGCCAAGGATACAAAATTGGCCACCGTAACTGGTGTTTTTTCATGCTCCAGTTTCACGATAATATCGCCATGGGTGGTTTTGATATCGGCGAAAAGGCCATCGCCCAAATCCGCTCTCTGACTGGTTTTACAGCTTGCCATAAGCAAGACAAGGGCCGCCCATAGGTATGTTTTCTTTATCATAATATTTATTCTTCTAAATTATCCTGTTGTTTTTCTATGTTTAAAATTGTAATCGTCGATTTAAGGGGCACATTGGTGCCTATTTTATTATTGTCGCCATGATATCCGTAAGCTATGGACGAGGGGAAAAGGAAAGTGGCCTTTTCGTTTTCCTTTAACAACTTTACCGCCGCTCTAAGGCCCAGAAACAATTCCTGTTTGTCCACCTTATAAGTAAATGTTCCTATCTCATCTTCGGAATACAAGGTGTCGTTATCCAAGGTCAGAAGATTATATTTCATGGTAACAATATCATCCGTTTGGGGGGTATACTCCGTTGAGTCGTTCACCCTAAGGTAATGATACCAGGAACCGGAAGCACTATGGGTGTAATGCTTTAAAGAATCAATCTTTATGATTTCATGGATTTTTTTTTCTTCGGCCTCCAACAATTTTCTACTCCTTTCAATGGATTCCTTGAAATAACTGCCGCTTTTTCGCTGGACCGGTTTGCGAGGTTCAGGACCCTGACATCCATAAAGTAAAATGAAAACGAGAAGTACTCCAAGGGTTCTCATGCTGTCAACTCTTTTTTATAGTTGGGTAATAGGGATATAAAGTAATCGATGGTCTCTTGCAAGGATTTTTCGCTTTTGCCGCCAGCGGCATTGGTATGTCCGCCTCCCTCAAAGTGGTTCCGTGCAAATTCGTTCACTGAAAAATCGCCTACGGACCTAAAGGAAATTTTAAAGATCCCTTCATCCTTATTCTCGATAAAAATAACCGCAAAACGAATATTGTTCAAGGTAAGGCCATAATTCACGAAGCCCTCCGTATCCCCTTTTTCATAGTCGTACCTATCAAGTTCTTCTTGGGTCAACGTAATATAGGCCGTGTTGAATTCTTCAAGAATGACCATGTTCTTTAGGGCACAGCCCAAAAGGTGCAATCGGCTAGGCGAGTTGGTATCGTAGACTTTCTCGTGGATGGCCGTATTATCGGCCCCTTTGTCCATAAGTTCCGCAACGATGCGATGTGTCTTACTGGTAGTAGCCTTAAACTTGAAGGAGCCGGTATCCGTCATAATACCCGTATATAAGCAGTTTGCTATATCGCTGTCGATGAGATCACGGTCACCCATGGCATCGATGAGGGTGTAGACCATTTCGCAAGTAGAGCTCATGGTTACATCGGAATAAGTGATGTCCGCATAGTCCGAAGGTTGCTGGTGATGGTCCACCATGATGAATTGTGCCGATGCATTTTCCAAACATTCCGCCATTTGGCCTACACGTCCAAAGTCGTTAAAATCCAACGTGAAAATCAAATCGGCATTTTCGATATACTTTTTTACTTCCGTATTATGCCTTTCAAAGTTCAAGATTTCAGTGGCCCCGGGCATCCATTTCAGGAACTTTGGAAAATCATTTGGAGCGAGAACTTGGGTTTCATGACCTTTTTTTGACAGATAATGGGAAAGTGCCAGGGTGGAACCAATGGCGTCCCCATCCGGATTTTTATGCGGTACAATGGCAATCCTTTTTGAAGAGGAAAGCAATTTCTTCAACGCCGTTACTTGCTCAAAATTCATGGGCGCAAAGATACAATTTAAAAGGAAAGCGAATACAGGACCCCCGTTCTTTTCAAAAGGCATATTCTTTGAGTATACCACTATAAAGTTGTGGTTCTATGGGAAAAGCGTATTTTTGCGCAAAATTTTAGAATAAATGACTACAAATAGAACATTTACCATGATTAAGCCCGATGCTGTTGAAAATGGACACATTGGAGCTATTTTGGAAAAAATCACGGCGGCCGGATTTAAGATCATCGCCATGAAATATACCCAGTTAAGCGTACGGGACGCACAGGAATTTTATGCCATACACAAAGAAAGGCCTTTCTTTGGGGAGTTGGTGGAATTTATGACACGCGGCCCCATCGTTTCCGCCATATTGGAGAAGGAGAACGCCGTGGAGGATTTTAGGGCCTTGATCGGTGCTACCAATCCTGCCGAAGCTGCGGAAGGTACCATCCGAAAGATGTTCGCTACGGATATTGCGGAAAACGCCATACATGGTTCTGATAGTGATGCCAATGCCGCTATCGAGGGCGCGTTTCATTTTTCCGGTAGGGAAATATATTGATAGGAAAATTTAATTTAAGAAAGTAAGGCTGTTCAAATAATGATTTGGACGGCCTTTTTTGTGGCCTTCGCTTTGCTCCGGGAGACCGTATTGGCTTTTTGGTTGTTCGTTATTTATTATTCGTTGCTCGTTGCTCGTTGTAGGTAGTAGCTAGACGCCTTGTGATGAACGCTTTACGCTGAGCTTTTCGCTTAAGGCTTATAGCTTTTGCACAAAATTGTACATTGTAAACTTTTTACTGTAAACTCCTACTGTTTACTGCCAACTGTTAACTTATAACTGGTAATTGTTCATTGCCAAATGCACACTTAATACTGGCAACTGAAACATGCTAACGGCAAACTGCTACTGATTTCTGTTCAACGCAGCACCAATTTTTTTATGAGCTCTTTGCCCAACTCTTCGTTCAGCATGGTGATAATCTTGGTCTTTCCATGGCTTAGTTCTTCCCGTAGCACGGAAGAAGATAGGGAAACGAACAGCGTGTCCCTTTTAAGTTCCACATCCGTCGTATAATTTAATACCCCATTGCCCATAAGATTGGCCCACGCCGTACGAACATCCACCTTGTCCATTCCTTCCTGCAGGTTGTTCTTTTTTATGAAGGCCGATAAGGCATCCTGCATGCTCAAATGGTCGTTTTCTCTTCGGGGCATGGTCAATCCAGTTTTATAGGTTCAAAGCGTTTGAAACGATATAGGATTCCTTCCGGATTTTCAACGGAAAATGAATCTTCTGATAAAGATAACAACCTTTCCTGCCATTCGCTCAATGGATTTTCATAGCGCAAATAAAAAACACCGTTTTCTTCAAAAATATTAAAGGGTTCCGCATCATCCGAAGTTTCAAACGTACCATCGAACCGGGGCACCATTTTTTTTCGAAACCCGTTATTCTCGTTGAGCTCGATATAGTCAACCACGGTATTCATGGGGTATTCCTTTTTGTTGCCATTAGGGAATTCCACTTCCTGGATTTCCCAGTATCCGTTCAAATGATGTAAATCCTCCATGGCAATCCTGTCATTGCAGGAAACTCCTAATAGCATTAGTAGAAACAGCAACCTGTACATGGTTCAAAGTTTAAAAATTTTATACGACTGGTGTATTTTTTTTACAACGGCTTCGGTACGGTCGGCATGGGTGTCACTCACAAAAATCTGCCCAAAGTTTTCCTTGTTCACCAAGGAAATGATGTGGGAGACCCTGTTTTCATCCAGCTTGTCAAAAATATCGTCCAAGAGTAAAATGGGATTGGTCTTCGACAAATTGCGCATAAAATGGAACTGGGCAAATTTTAAGGCGATCAAAAAGGACTTTTGTTGGCCTTGGCTTCCAAATTTCTTGATGGGATACTCCCTAATGGAGAAATTTAAATCGTCCTTGTGAATACCCACGCTTGTATACTGCAAGGCTCTGTCCTTTTCCAAATGTTCCTGCAAAAGCGTGCCCAGGTTTTGGGAGAACAGTTTGCTGTCGTAGGTAAGGTTTACATCTTCGATATTGTTTGTGATGGCCTTGTACTGCTCCTTGAAAATGGGTATGAAGTCCTCCAAAAATTTCACCCGCTTTTTGAATAGTTCCGTACCGTAATTTTCCAATTGTCCGTTGTAAACGGATAACGTGGTCTTGTCAAAAGTATGGTTGGCGGCAAAGTACTTTAAAAGCGCGTTTCTTTGCGAGAGGACTTTGTTGTAATTTATCAGGTGTTGTAGGTACTCCTTGTCCGACTGGGCAATGACCCCATCCATAAATTTTCGGCGGACATCGCTCCCTTCCAAAATCAGGTCCCTGTCGGCCGGGGAAATGATCACCAATGGCAATACCCCAATATGGTCCGCAAATTTCTCGTACGGTTTTCCGTTTCGTTTGATGATTTTTTTATTTCCTTTTTTTAAGCTACATACGATTTTTTCTTCTTTGTCCTCCTTTTGAAAATGCCCTTCTATTACAAAGAAATCGGCATCATGCTTTATGTTTTGGGAGGAAACGGGGTTAAAGTAGCTCTTGCCAAAGGACAGATGGTAAATGGAATCCAGGATATTGGTTTTTCCAACGCCATTGTCCCCCACAAAACAGTTGATCTTGGAATCAAACTCCAGATTTTTGGATTCAAAGTTTTTGTAGTTCAGAAGGGAAAGGCTCTTTAAATACATTAAAAGATTCGAGTTTTTATTGCGCAAAGGGCATCCATTGCTTGGACTTCCAAAAATAACGAATAAATACACTATTGGATTTCAATAAAAACTTTATTTTTGCGCGACCAATAAAAATAGAGATGGCAACATACAAGAAAAGAGGATTTAAGCCCAAAACAAAGGTTGAGGCTCAGGAGTTTGAAGAGCAGGAAAGTACTACCGCGGAAGTTTTTAGTTCCTTGGATGAAGGTGCTTCCAGGACCGAAGAATGGGTTTCCAAGAATCAGAATTACATCTTAGGAATCATTGGTGTGGTCGCCGTAGCCGTATTGGGGTATTTGGCCTATAATCAATTTGTATTGAAGCCAAAGGAAGCCAACGCCGCCAACGAAATGTATTATCCGCAGCAGTATTTTGACCAGGCCTTGAACAGCACCACGGCAAAGGATTCCCTGTTCACGCTTGCCTTGGAAGGTGCGGAAGGTAAATACGGTTTCTTGGACATCATTGAGGAATACAGTGGTACCAAGGCAGCCAATTTGGCCAATTATTCCGCAGGCATGTCCTACTTGAACATGAATAAGTACCAGGAAGCCATTGATTATTTAGAGGATTTTAAATCCGATGATGCCATTTTAGGGGCTCTGGCAAAAGGAGGTCTTGGAGATGCCTTTATGCAATTGGACCAACCCTCCGATGCTTTGGGCTATTATGAGGCCGCTTTCAAGCACAGCGATAACGAATATACAACGCCCAAATTCCTGTACAAGGCCGGGGTCACTGCCTTGGAAATGGGAAATAAGACAAAAGCTTTGGAGTACTTTCAAAGAATCAAGGACGAATTTTCGGGTTCCCAAGCGGCCACTTCCATCGATGCTTTTATCGGCATAGCCAAAACTGGCGCATAATGGCCACGGAGAACAAAAATCTATCGGAATACGATAAGGATACCATCCCAAACGCGAAGCATCTTCGGTTTGGGATTGTTGTTTCTGAGTGGAATTCCAACATCACGGAAGGGCTGTACCAAGGGGCCGAAACGGCCTTGTTGGATTGCGGTGCGCAGGCGTCCAATATCATACGGTGGAACGTTCCGGGAAGTTTCGAGCTTACCTATGGCTGTAAAAAACTGATACAACAGGAAAAACCGGACGCGGTCATTGCCATAGGGAGTGTCATACAGGGCGAGACCAAACATTTTGATTTTGTCTGTAGTGCTACCGCCCAGGGTATCAAGGACCTCAATGTACAATTGAATGTTCCCGTCATTTTTTGTGTCCTAACGGACAATACCATGCAACAGGCCATTGACCGAAGTGGTGGAAAACACGGTAATAAAGGTGCCGAAGCTGCCATCGCGGCAATAAAAATGGCCGTATTGGGCAAGTAGCCGTTTCCTTTTCTTTCAAGCCCGTTTTTCCCATAACATAGTAAGAAATCCAGATTGCCAGGTAATGTGGCGTGTTAACAAATTTTGGGGATTCTTGTAAGGGGCTTTTTGCTATTTTGAGTAACTTTGAAGCTATGGGATTTCTGAGTAAAATAACGCGTTTACGAAAAAACAGAAGGTTCGAGTACAATCCTAGATTTTATGACGATAAGGGCAAAGGAAGCCCCTACCGGATAGAGCCCAAGTTTGATCAGTTTCGAAGTACCCTCAACAATCAACGGGGTTTGAAGAACAAGATCAGCAATGCCCTGGAAGATTCCCGAAGACAGGGCGATAGAAACGTAAAAATCCGATTCGTGATTATCTTGGCCATTCTCATTTTGATTTTCCTATATATAATTGATTTCGATCTCTCCATATTTTTTTCCTGATAATGGCGGATATTATTAGACTTTTACCCGATCACGTTGCCAACCAAATCGCAGCGGGAGAAGTAGTGCAACGACCGGCCTCCGTGGTAAAGGAGTTGCTGGAAAACGCCATTGACGCCCAATCGACCGACATAAAATTGATCGTAAAGGATGGGGGGAAAACCTTGATTCAAGTGGTGGACAATGGCATTGGCATGAGCGATACGGATGCCCGTTTGAGTTTTGAACGGCACGCTACCTCCAAAATCCAAAAGGCCGAAGACCTTTTTAACTTGCATACCAAAGGTTTTAGGGGCGAGGCATTGGCGTCCATAGCGGCCATTGCACACGTGGAAATGATGACACGTATCGCTGAGGATGAGGTAGGTACCCATATAAAAATTGAGGGCAGTAGGGTTATAAGTCAGGAAGTTGCCGTAGTGCCCAAAGGGACTTCCATGATGGTAAAAAATCTCTTTTTCAATATTCCGGCACGGCGTAATTTTTTGAAGTCGGATCAAGTGGAATTCAGGCATATTACGGATGAATTTCACAGGGTGGCTCTGGCGCATCCGCAGGTTTCGTTCAGTTTTTATAATAATGGCAGTGAGGTCTTTAATCTTCCTGCCAATGATTTTAGAAAGCGCATCGTTCAGATTTTTGGGCGAAAGACCAACGAGAAATTAGTACCTGTAAACGAGGAAACCCAGGTGGTGAAAATTACAGGATACGTCCAAAAGCCGGAATTTGCCAAAAAGAGTAGGGGGGAGCAGTTCTTTTTTGCCAATGATAGATTCATCAAGAGTCCATATTTGCACCACGCCGTTTTGGGCGCCTTTGAGGGATTGATAAAACCGGGAATGCATCCGGGTTATTTTATTTGTCTGGAAGTGGATCCGGCAACCATAGACATCAATATACACCCCACAAAGACCGAAGTTAAGTTCGATGACGAGCATACCCTGTACGCGTATTTAAAATCGACCATAAAGCATAGTTTGGGCCAGTTCAATGTGGCCCCGTCCTTGGATTTTGAAAAGGACCAAAATTTGGAGACCCCATACGATTTTAGGGACAAAGCGGTATCGCTGCCCAGTATAACGGTCGACTCCAGTTTTAATCCCTTTGAGAAATCGGGAACCAATAACGCATCCGGGTATTCCCGACAACCGAGTGCCAAGGGATGGGAAAGCATTTACCACGGCTTGGAACGAAAATTGCCCCAGCGGGACATAGGTATCCTGGAAATGGAATCCGAAGGTATCAATAACACTATTTTTGATACTTCGGTGGAAACCCAGGAATCTGTAACGACTACCTTTCAGCTACGAAAGAAATACATTGTTTCCACCATAAAGTCCGGGATGTTGATCATCAACCAGAGCAGGGCACACCAAAGGGTGCTTTACGAAAGGTTTTTAAAGAATATAACCATCAAGGAGGCGGTGAGCCAACAATTATTGTTCCCGCTGAATCTAAATTTTACCCGGGGCGAAATATCCATACTGAAGGAAATAAAAGAAAGTCTTTGTGCGGTGGGATTTGTCTTTGGCGATATTACCCCCGAAACGGTGGAAGTGAAAGGCGTGCCCGTAGTGGTTACGGAAAGTGAGGTGCAAATGGTTATGGAACAGCTCATCTCAGATTTCCAAATGGAAGTTGCCGAAGATAGTTTTTCACAGGTGGATATGTTGGCAAAGACCTTGGCCAAGACCCTATCCGTTAAGACCGGGGAGGTGTTGGACGACCGTTCGCAGGTAGGTTTGGTAAACGACCTCTTTGCCTGCAAGGAAAGTGCCCTGAGCCCATTTAACAAACGTACCTATACCACGATTACAGAAACCGATATTGATAGAAAATTTATATAAATGAGCAGACTAACCGAGGCGATAAAGCACTTATTGATCATCAATATTTTATTTTTTGTTGCCACACAGATTTATGGGGACCAAATGTATCAATGGTTCTCGCTTTGGTTTCCAAAAAACGAGAATTTCGCAATCTGGCAAATTTTGACCCATATGTTCATGCATGGTGGGTTTATGCATATCCTCTTCAATATGTACGCCCTTTACGCATTTGGAACACCCTTGGAGCGTATGTGGGGTCGAAATAAGTTTCTGTTCTTTTATTTTTCCGCGGGATTAGGGGCAGCCTTGCTCCATACCGGGGTCAACTATTATTACTTTCAGGAAGGACTCAATGCCATCGTTAGTTCCGGAGTATCGGAAAGTTCTGTTATGGACATTGTTACTAGGGGGCAGTACAATACGGAGTGGTATAACATAGCTGGAAAATCAACTGTCGACAATTTTTTAAGCGCCTATCACACACCGGCCGTTGGTGCTTCCGGGGCCATTTATGGTGTATTGGTGGCCTTTGGGATGTCCTACCCCAACAGTGAACTTTTCCTAATTTTTCTTCCGGTTCCCATCAAGGCAAAGTATTTCATTCCCGTATTGATCGGTTTGGATTTGTTTTCAGGGATTACGGGCTATGGAATTTTCGGACAGGGAATTGCACATTTTGCCCATGTTGGAGGTGCGCTTGTAGGTTTTATAATGATGTGGTATTGGAAAAAGAATCAGTTTAACAATAATCGCTGGGACAGATAATGGCAGGATTCGATTTAAAATATCAATATGCACGCTTAAGTGTGGCCGAGAAGCTTATCGCGATCAACGTGGTGGTATATATTGTCAACGCACTTATTCCATTTCTATTTGGCTTCTCCAAAAATGCGATTGTCCAATGGTTTGAGCTGCCCAATGATTTCTTCGGGTTTTTGATGCAGCCCTGGTCCATTATTACGTATTCCTTTTTTCATGGCGGACTGGGACACTTGTTCTGGAACATGCTGCTTATTTTTTTTGTAGGCCGAATTTTTTTGAACCTTTTTGATGGTAGACGGTTTTTAAACGTATACTTTTTGGGCGTTATCCTTGGGGGCTTATTTTTTATGCTGGGCTATAACATATTTCCGGCATTCTTCAACGTGAACGCCGCATTGATTGGCGCCTCGGCCGGTGCGAGTGCCATTCTTATCTTTATTTGCACCTATATTCCCAACCAGGAAGTACGGGTCATTTTCTTCAATGTAAAGCTCTGGTATATTGGGGTATTCGTTATTTTGATGGATTTGATCCAACTGCCCACCAGCGGGAATGCAGGGGGGCATTTGGCCCATTTGGGAGGTGCTTTGCTGGGATATCTGTACGCCAGTCAATTGTTCAAGGGCAATGATATAGGGGCCGGGTTTTCAAATTTTTTTGACAGTATTGCCAATCTATTCAAGCACACCGAAAAAAAGGCTCCCTTAAAAACGGTATACAGGAACCAAAGTGCCCCTTCCAATAGAAGTACAACCGATTATGATGCCCAGAGCAAGCAGAAAAAAATTGATGCCATTTTGGACAAAATCAGCAAGTCCGGTTATGAAAGTCTTTCTAAAGCGGAAAAGGACTTTCTTTTTAAGGCAGGTAAGGAATAGATTCAAATTGGCGTATGACTCTCTGGGGTAAAACCGTTTACGGGTTAAATATTGTTTTTTCGTTGGCATTGCTATTGGCCTGTGTTGCACAATACATGAAATCGGCCACCCTTTCCTTCTTAAGCCTCCCTGTTCCCGTGTTGGTGATTTCAAACTTTTTATTTCTTTTATATTGGCTCATGGTCAAGCCAAAAAATATATGGCTGTCCTTTGTCGTTTTGTTGGTTGGCTATTTTAGCTTGGGCTCTTTTGTTCAGTTCAATACCGGGGAGGCGTATGACGATAATGCCCTAAAAGTCATGAGTTTCAATATACAGGGGTTTGAAGGGTTTCCGCGGAATTATGACCGACCCATTGTTCCCGAAATTGCCGAGTTCATCCAAAAGGAAAATCCGGACATTCTATGTTTGCAGGAGTTTGGGTATTACGGTTTGCGGAATGAGGTTTTTACCAAGTATCCGTACAGTTTTACGAATTACGAGGTCGGTTCACATGAAAAGGGGGTCTTAATGGCCATCTACTCCAAATACCCGATTATCAATAAAGGTGATATTGAGTTTCAGAACTCCTTGAACGGGGCCAGTTTTGTGGATGTAGTGTACCAAAAGGATACCCTTCGCGTATACAATCTGCATTTGGAATCCTTAAAGGTGCGTCCCAGAAGCCTGAAAAGGGAGCGATCGGATAGATTATTGGGAAGATTGCGGAATTCCTTTGCGAAACAACAGGAACAGTCAGATTTGATCAGGCAACACATGAACGGGGTGGGGCATAGCAAAATTGTTTGTGCCGATATGAACAATACCCAATATTCCTATGCCTATCAGGAGCTTAAACAGGATATGGCCGATACCTTCGTGGAAAAGGGAAACGGCTATGGTAGGACCATCAACTTTTGGAAATTCCCATTGCGAATCGATTTTATCTTGACCGACCCAAATATCGAGGTGTTGGGACATAAAAATTATAAGGTAAGTCTGTCCGATCACGAGCCCATCATGGCCGTCCTACAGGTTGTTTCGGATAAATAGGCAGTCGGCCAGATCCGCCACCATGTGGATTAAAAAGGCGATACCCCAGATTCGGGTGGTTTTCCAAAAAAGCATCAAACAATACATAGCGATCGCCCAATAAGTGTGCAATGGGTGGAAGTTGATACTACATCTATCGGCATCAAAAATGGGCGAAGCCAAAAGATGATCTACATCCAGAACAATTCCCGCTAAAAGTATCAAAGCCACTTTCAACCGATGTTCCTTAAAAAAAAATAAGGCAACAAGTATGGGGACTATAAAATGAATCCCGTAGTGTACCAAGAACCTAAGCATCGGGCATGGATATTTCTATATCGGAAATATACCCGGCGGTGTTGGGACCTAAATTGAAAAGTACGTCTAGAATGCTCAGGTTGGGGATAAACCCATGTCGGTCTCCAAAAACCTGCACATATTCGGGAAATTCGTACGGCAACTCTTTTTTTGCATTTACCAAATACCGATAATCTTTTTCATACTCAAGGGAATAGATATCCGTGAATTCATCCACAAAGTCCAATTGTAGGCAATCACAGATGGTTTGGATGGAAGCCAAATTGAAATCCAAGAGGAGCTCGAATTCCTTTTCGTACAAAGGTTTGATTTCATCTTCGTAAAACTCGAAAAACGGCGAAGTTCTGTAAGCAGTTTCCAAGGTTCTCCAATGCTGGCGTTGCCATGGATAGGAATTGTCCAGTTTCACATCCTTGTAGTACTGCCTGCCTGTGGCACCTTTGGTGTGCACGATGGGAATGCTTAACAAATGTTTGCCCCTGTCCGTGCAGATATACGCCCGGTTCCTGTAGGTCTGTTTTTGATAGTTGTCCTGCATTTCCAGCACCACATTTTTAGCCTTTGTATACACACTTAAAAAAGCCACATTGGGAAAATAAGCAGGATGTAGTACGGTCATGGGTGCCTGTGGTTATTTTTGGGCCTTTTTGCGTTTCCAAAACCAGTTGCCCACGAAATAGGCCGCCAAGAGAATCAGGAAGTACTTAAAATAGGATTGTGGTTCGCCATCCCCGTTTACGGTCGTAAAGATGCGGTCCCATCTGGGGCGCCATTTGGACATGGGTTCCGTAAAGTTGTCAAAACTCATCCATATGAAAATAGGCGTTCCTACGATATGGTTCTCTGGTACATAGCCCCACGCCCTGCTGTCTTCTGAATGGTCCCGGTTATCCCCCATCATCCAATAATAGTCCTGTTGAAAGGTATACGTGTCAGCAACTTCGCCATTGATCACTATTTGGTTGCCGTTCACGTCCAAGGTGTTGCCTTCGTACTCGCGGATAATCTTTTTGTACAGTGGCAGTGTTTTTAGATTCAGCGAAACTGTCGCTCCTTCCTTGGGTATATAAATGGGACCCATTTGGCTGTAGTTCCAAGGGTAGTCCGGACTTTGGGGGAAAAGGTTAATGCCCCTTCTGCCTTTGGGGACTATTTGCCGAACTACGGAATCGATACCCGAGTCCTTACGCAAGGACGTTGCCATTTCATCCGTAAGGGGAACCAAGCGTTCCCGATCTGTTACCTCTTTAAGTGAAAGCCGATTGTTTCTTATGACATCCGCAGGGAAGCCTGAACTGCCCGTATAGAGTTCCAAACCGCCATCGGCCAGTTGGTTAAATCCTTTTAAATAGGGATTTATAGCTTGGGCCTGTTGTTGGTTGACGGGTCCTGAAATGTATTTTCTGGTGAAATCCGTAATTCCTAATTGGTCCAACAGTCTTGAGGATACTCCTTTTTGGGCGTAAATGATATAATCATACTGAGGTTTGGCACTTCCGGGCAGTTCCAGCTGCTTGCCGTTTATGAATACATATCCATCGCGCACTTCCAGGGAATCCCCAGGAATGCCCACGCAACGTTTTACGTAGTTGGATTTTTTGTCGATGGGTTTTTTCACCCCGGCTTCGGCCCTGAAGAATTGGCGAACGGTATCCGCCGGCCAACTAAAAACTACAATATCGTTCCGTTCAACCTTTGTAAATCCGGGCAATCGAAAATAGGGAAGCTGCGGTTTGTTCAAATAGGACTTTGTTCCTATGAGGGGAAGGGTGTCATGCACCATGGGTGCCGCCACCGTAGTCATGGGTGTCCGGGCTCCATAATGGAATTTGCTCACAAATAAAAAGTCGCCCACACGCAAGGTTCTTTCCAGAGATCCGGTGGGTATCACATACGGTTGAATAAAATACGTGTGCACCAAAGTGGCCGCCACTACGGCAAAAACAATGGAACTTACCCATTCGCCCAAGGCCGTGCCTGGATGGAGGCTCCTATTTTCGATATATTTTACGTCCAATGCATAGTTCACATAGAAGATATAAAAGCCTAGGGTCAATACGACCAACCAAGATTCCACGAGGCTGTTCCTGCCATAGCTCCGTATGGTCTCAACCCAGATTACAGGGAACATCAAGAGATTGATTATGGGAATGAACAACAAAATGACCCACCATTTGGGCCTGTTGATAATCTGCATCAAAACGATGGCATTGTAGATGGGAACGATGGCCTCCCAGGGCTTGCGACCGGCCTTAACGTATAATTTCCAAGTTCCTAGAAAATGAATTACCTGTATTGCTAAGATGAAAATGATCCACTGTGTGCCATTCATGATGTATACTTTTTACGCGATAATCGATATTTAATGCTCCCGCTAGGAACGTAATTTGATTGTATCTGTCTATTGAATATTCGTTTGTTACTTATTTTAACCCAGGTTTAACACGTCCTTCATTGTGAAAACCCCTGTCTTTCCAAGAATCCATTCCGCAGCAATGACGGCTCCCAAAGCAAATCCCTCGCGGTTGTGTGCGGTATGTTTTATCTCAATACTATCTACAGCGCTAGCGTATTCCACGGTGTGGGTACCCGGCGTATCCCCGATTCTCTTGGCCGTAATCGCTATTTGATGATTCCCGGGTTCGTCCAGCTTCCAATTTTTGTAATCGGTATGGGCAATGATTCCTTCCGCCAAGGTAATGGCCGTGCCACTGGGTGCGTCCAATTTTTGGGTATGGTGAATTTCCTCCAACGAAACGGAATACTGGGCAAGGTTTTTCATCATTTTGGCCAAATATTCGTTTAGTTCAAAAAAGATGTTTACCCCTAAACTGAAGTTGGAGGCATAGATAAAGGCTCCTTTTTGCTCCTTACAATGTTGGACAACCGACCCGAATTTGTCAAGCCAACCTGTGGTTCCAGAGATGACGGGAATCTTATTGTCAATACAATTTAGTATGTTTTCGTAAGCGGCATCCGGAGTACTAAAATCGATGGCTACATCGATCTTTGAGAAATCTACCTCTGTGGTTCCCACATCGATTTTGGCTACGATTTCATGTCCTCTCTCAACGGCCAACCGCTCTATCATTTTTCCCATTTTTCCGTAACCGAAAAGTGCAATCTTCATACTTAAAATTTTATGGTTAGGGCCATCCCGTAGGTGGGGTTGTTGGAAACGGCGTTCAGGTCAAGATACGGTTCAAAATCCAGGGCCAGATTGTTATCGATATTGAATTGCTTTAAGTGCGCATCCACATTGGCATCGATAATGTTCAAGCTATAGGCCACGATTGATAAAACCAACCAAAGGTCCCGGTCGCGCTGAAAACGTTCCTGTTGGTTTTCCAAATCACCATCGTCCAAAAAGGGAAAAACACCTTCGCCATTAAATTCATCGTCCGTAAACCCGGCCTGCCTTCTTTTAAAGGCCGTCCTGAAACGTTTGTAGTTATCGTTGTTCCAAGTATAGGCATAAACGCTTCCACCAATAGCTCCCCAAACAAGCGGAACCTTCCAATAGCGCTTGTTGTAGATTTGGCCCAGACCGGGCAGCACCGCAGAATAAAATGCGGCCTTGCTAGGAGCCAACGGATTTATATTCCTTGTTTTCTTGACGGTTAGGGAGTCGTCCATGATTAAGACATCCGTACTAAGTGCGTTGGAAATGGAGTCCGTTGCTTTTTCCTCCGGTTGCTCTTCCTCTTGGGAATAGGACGTTACGGTCAAAAAAAACAACAGGGAGAGTATTGAAAAGTGTTTATGCACCCGTAATCAACTTTTTTATTCGCTCGAATTCCTCTTTGGAATGAAAGGGGATGGTAATGCTTCCTTTGGAATTTCCGCTGGTCTTTACTTTGATTCCTGCGGATAGATGTTTGGAGATTTCCTCGATTCCCGATGCCACATAGGTTGGGGTCTCCACCTTTGGTTTTACCGGTTTTGGTTCCTCTTTTTTGTGATAGTTCTTTACGGCATTCTCCGTATCCCGTACCGATAAATTTTGCCCTACGATTTTCTCGTAGAGGGCTATCTGGTCCTGCCTGTTTTCGATATTTACCAAGGCCCTCCCGTGTCCCATGCTCAAAAAGCCGTCGCGCATCCCGGTCTGTATAATGGGGTCTAGCTTTAATAACCTTAGGTAATTCGCGATCGTAGAGCGTTTTTTTCCTACCCGATCACTTAATTTTTCCTGGGTAAGATTAATTTCATCGATAAGACGTTGGTAGGAGAGTGCAATTTCAATGGGGTCCAAATCTTGTCGCTGGATGTTCTCCACCAACGCCATCTCCAAGGATTCTTGGTCGTTAGCGATGCGAATATAGGCCGGGATGGTATCCAGTCCTACCAATTTGGAGGCGCGATACCTTCTTTCCCCAGAAACGAGTTGGTATTTGTTGAAACCAAGCTTTCTTACCGTAATGGGCTGGATAACACCCAATTCCCGTATGGAAGAAGCCAGTTCTTGTAAAGTTTCATCGTTAAAATTGGACCGGGGCTGAAAAGGATTGACCTCAATATGCTCTAAATCCAGTTCAATGATATTACCAACGACCTTGTCGGCGTTTTTATCCGATGCAGATTGTATGTCATTATCAGGGTCCTTCAACAATGCCGATAATCCTCTTCCCAAAGCCTGTTTCTTTACTGCTTTTGCCATGTTATGCTGTCTGCTTGTTTTTCTTCACCACCTCGTCCGCCAGGTTCAGGTAGTTCGTAGCCCCTTTGCTGGCCGCATCATACTTTATGATACTTTCGCCGTAGCTGGGCGCTTCGCTCAATCGAACGTTCCGTTGGATGATGGTCTCAAAGACCATATCGCCAAAATGTTTTTTGACCTCTTCTACCACTTGGTTTGAGAGCCGTAATCTGGAATCGTACATGGTCAATAACATTCCTTCAATGTCCAATTGCGGATTGTGTATTCTCTGTACGCTTTTTATGGTATTTAATAACTTACCCAAACCTTCCAAGGCAAAGTATTCACATTGAATGGGGATAATTACGGAGTCTGCGGCGGTCAGTGCATTTAATGTCAAGAGCCCCAAGGAAGGGGCGCAATCGATAAGGATATAATCATACGCATCCTTTATGTCCATGACGGCCTTTTTCATCATATATTCTCGTTCGTCCTTGTCCACCAATTCTATTTCGATCGCCACCAAATCTATATGGGCGGGAATCAAATCCACATTGGGTGAGGTGGTTGGGATGACGGCCTCTTTGGCAGTCTTTGTATGTTCCAAAAGCTGATAGGTGCCCAACTCGATACTGTCCACGTCAATACCCAATCCAGAGGTGGCATTGGCCTGGGGGTCGGCATCGATCAACAGTACCTTCTTTTCCAGAACACCTAGGGAGGCAGCGAGGTTTACGGTCGTAGTCGTTTTACCAACGCCGCCTTTCTGATTCGCTATAGCAATTATCTTGCCCATATACTAAGTAAGTTAGGGTGTAAAAATACGATTATTTGTGGGGCTGATAAAAGGATTTTGTTAACACAAGGTGAATAACCAAACCCTTTTGATTAAAAAAGCGTTAAAGTTTTAGATATCAAAGCTTTAGATGTGATACTTGAAATGTACGTACCGCTTAGCCGGATGGGCCTTATTCCTTTTTTTCCTTGAGCTTGAGGCTGTCCTCGTACTCAATCAAATAGATTTCCTCGTTTTTTTTCTTCAGGTAGTATTCCTCTCTGGCAAATTTTTCCAACTCGTCCTCATTGGACAGTTTTTCGATGACTTTTTTATCCTTGGCGATTTCCTTTTTTAAGAATTCCTGGGTCTTTTCCAACTTGTTTATTTCACGTTTTAGCTCCATGTGAATGAGTAGGGAGTTGGTGTCAAAGAAGACCATCCATATAACGAATACGGTTAGTACCAAAACATAGATATTGGTCATGACCTTGAACCATTTTTTCTCCCTTAATTCCTTTAGTCCCACTAGGCTTCGGCTAATTTTTCGTTAATAATGCTCCTTACAATTTCAACGGCAACCGTATTGTATTTATTATTGGGAATAATGATATCAGCATATTCCTTGGTGGGCTCTATAAACTGGTCATGCATCGGTTTTATGACATTCTGGTAATTGTCCAGGGTTTCGTTCAAGTTCCATCCACGTTCGTTCACGTCCCTTTTTAATCTACGGATGAGGCGCTCATCGGTATCGGCGTGCACAAAAATCTTTATATCGCACATATTTCTGATTTCGGCATTGGTCAAGATGAGGATGCCTTCTACGATCATCACCTTTCTTGGATGGGTGGGTATGGTTTTTTCCGTCCTATTACATTCCAAAAACGAATACACCGGTTGTTCTACAGATTCCCCCGCTTTTAGCGCCTTCAGATGATTTTCCAATAATTTGAAATCGATGGCACTGGGATGGTCAAAATTGGTCTTTCGGCGTTCTTCCAAAGTCAGGTGCGAAAGATCATTGTAATAGGAATCCTGTGAAATGACCCCCACCTCGTTTTTGGGCAGTTCATTGATAATCTGATTTACCACGGTAGTCTTTCCACATCCCGTTCCTCCCGCTATTCCTATAATGAGCATCCATCTAATATTTGGTCCAAAAATACATATTTGAACATCAAAATGGTACAAAACTTAAAATTGACGATCGGGTAACGGTCATTCTGGTATTAAGGGTTACTTTTGCGCCATGCAAAACGAACAGGTAAAACCTAATTTTGAATTTGTAGCGTTAATGGCCTCATTAATGTCCATCGTAGCCTTAACGATTGATGCCTTGATACCTGCCATTTCCGATATTGGCATGGCCATCCATAGCCTGGACCCGACCCAGAATCAGCTATTGATCATCATGATATTTTTGGGACTGGGCGTGGGGCAGCTCTTTTTTGGTCCCATTTCCGATAGTTTGGGCAGAAAGCCCGTGGTATACATTGGTTTCGGAGTTTTCGCCATCGCCAGTGTTATCTGTCTTTTGGCGCCAAACCTAGAAATCATGATTGTTGGTAGGATTTTACAGGGTGTCGGGCTTTCGGCACCAAGAACCATAAGTATTTCCATTATCCGGGACACCTATCGCGGCGATTATATGGCTAAGATCATGTCCTTCGTAACCGCTTTCTTTATATTGGTGCCGGTCATCGCTCCCGCTTTTGGGAAATTTATCATGAGTTTTTCCAGTTGGGAGGGTATTTTTTATGCGCAGCTGTTTTTTGGTCTAGTGGTATGTTTTTGGTTTTACAAACGACAGGAAGAAACCCTAAAACCCGAATATAAGGTACCTTTTAAAACATCGGTATTTATAAACGGAACCAAGGAAATTTTCAAGTATCGGGAGACGGTTTCCTGTACGATAATCTCCGGATTGATTACAGGTTCTTTTTTGGTGTATCTGAGCTCCGCCCAGCACGTTTTTGAGGAATTATATGGCATGGCCGATAGCTTTCCGTTAATCTTCGCCGGACTGGCCATTTCCATCGGTTTTTCAACGTTGACGAACGGTACGCTAGTGTTACGTTTTGGCATGCGAAACCTATCTTTCGTGGCCTTGTTTGCCTTCACGGCCATCGCCCTTCTCTATAGCGTTCTATTTTGGAACAAGCCCGACCCAAGCGTGCCCGTATTGATCGGTTTTCTTTCGATATTATTTTTATGTTTGGGTTTTATCTGGGGAAATTTACGGTCCATCGCCATGGAACCTATTGGTCACATAGCTGGCATTGGGGCAGCGATTACGGGTTTTGTCTCCACGGTATTATCGATTCCGATATCCATCTACATAGGAAAATTCATAACCGACTCCGTGTGGGCCTTGTTCGCAGGGCTGGGAGTATGTGGATTACTTTCAGTGGTCCTGTTCGTTGCGTTTAAGACAAGACCACTGTTTGCAAGTAACCGGGCATATCAATAGAATTACAGTGCCTCGTCCATGATTTCCTGAACTCAATAAATGGTAGATTAAAATTCAATTTATTATCCAGAATTGGTAAAATAGGTTCTGTTTTTATAAAGGAAAGACATTGATTGATAGTGAACTGCTGAAACTACTACAGGGTCTCCTATTAAATTCAAGGCATCTATTTCATAATGATGTTTTCTGAAGTATAGCCAAGTTAAAAGGTTTTCTCCTATTTCAAAATTGGCGTTGTATGGTTTAACAACTTTCCTATGGTTGACATATTCCAGTTGCTCACTTTCAAGATAAGATTTGATTTTTTCCAATTTCAATTCCTCATTTGAAAAAACATGAAATACATAAACAAGAGCCAAAATAATAATGATAAAACCCATTAAATAAGATATTCCAGCACACTCAATTCTGATAAGCTAAAGCATTAAAATTATCTCAGAGCGCCTCATCCATAATTTCCTGAACGATTTCAGGATTTAACAGCGTACTCGTGTCGCCTAGATTTGAGGTGTCTCCACTGGCGATCTTGCGGAGGATCCGTCGCATGATCTTACCACTTCGGGTCTTGGGCAATCCGGAAACGAATTGGATTTTATCCAGTTTGGCAATAGGGCCAATTTGCTCCGTAATCTGTTGGTTGATTTCCTTTCTGAGATTGTTTTTGTCCCTGCTTTCCCCGGTTTCCTTCAAAATTATATATCCATAGAGTGCATTTCCCTTTACATCGTGCGGGAAGCCAACGATGGCGGATTCTGCCACGGCCGGATGTTCGTTGATGGAATCCTCAATAGGTGCCGTACCCAAATTGTGACCGGAAACGATGATGACATCGTCCACGCGACCCGTAATCCGGTAATAGCCAACGGCATCGCGCAATGCACCATCGCCCGTAAAATACATGTCCTTATAGGCCGAAAAATACGTATCCCTGTATCGTTCATGGTCGCCCCATATGGTTCTTGCCATGGAAGGCCACGGGAATTTAATGCAGAGCCTGCCATCGACTTGATTCCCTTTAATCTCCTGTCCGTTTTCGTCCATCAGGGCGGGTTGGATTCCAATAAAAGGTAACGTGGCATAAGTTGGGGTCGTTGGGGTCACGTACGGAATAGGGCTTATCATGATGCCGCCCGTTTCCGTTTGCCACCAAGTATCTACAATGGGGCTTCTTTTTTTGCCAACATTGTTATTGTACCAATGCCAGGCCTCTTCATTGATGGGTTCGCCTACAGAGCCCAAAACCTTTAGGCTGGATAGGTCGTATTTTTCAACATAATCGAGATTTTCCTTTGCCAAGGCGCGTATTGCGGTGGGAGCCGTATAGAACTGGGTTACTTTGTGTTTTTGGACCACTTCCCAAAACCGACCAAAATCGGGGTAGGAGGGGATTCCTTCGAACATCACGGTGGTGGCACCGTTGGCCAAAGGCCCATAGACGATATAGGAGTGTCCGGTAATCCAACCGATATCGGCAGTACACCAATACACGTCCTCTTCCCTGTATTGAAAGACATTTTTGAAGGTGTATGCGGTATAGACCATGTATCCGGCGGTGGTATGGACCATTCCTTTTGGCCTTCCTGTGGATCCCGAAGTGTATAAAATGAAAAGTGGGTCTTCGGCATTCATGATTTCGGCCACATTGTCGCCATAGGCATCGTCCAATAAAGGTTGCAACCAATGGTCCCTTTGGGGCATCATATCGATATTGCTATGGATGCGTTTCGCCACTAAAACCGTTTCTACACCGGGGCAGCCTTCCAAGGCTTTGTCCACAATTCCCTTTAAATCGATGGTCTTGGCACCTCTATAGGAACCATCCGAAGTTATGACCAACTTACAATCGGAATCATTAATCCGTGTAGCGAGGGCATTGGAGGAAAATCCGGCAAAAACGACCGAATGTATGGCGCCAATTCTGGCGCATGCCAATACGGAAACCGCCAATTCAGGTATCATGGGCAAGTAGATACACACCCGGTCCCCTTTTTTGATGCCTTTTTCCAACAGCACATTGGCCATTTTGCATACGCGCTGGTGCAATTGCCTGTAGGTAATATGTTCCGCTTCTTCCTTGGGGTCGTTGGGCTCAAAAAGAATGGCTGTTTTATCGCCACGGGTAGGAAGGTGTCGGTCAATACAATTCTCGGTAATGTTCAACTGTGCACCATCGAACCACTTTACTTCCGGTTTTTTAAAATCCCAGCTCAGGACATTGTTCCATCGCTTGCGCCAAACAAAGTGCTCCTCTGCGATTTCTTCCCAAAAGGCCTCTGGATTACGAACCGATTTTCTATATACTTGATAATATTCCTCTAGATGTTTAATGTGATAGTTACTCATTTTTGAATGCTGATTTTACGCGATAATCTAAATTGAAAATATTCCAAAACTGGTCCGTCCCGGTTTATAAAAATACGAATTTATTTAATGGTCTATGGCCTCTCCCGCACCGCTTGGAATCCGAATATCCTCCACAATCTCCTGAACATTATAGGGAGGGGGCGGGGTGAGTTTCATGACACTAATGGATACCAAAAAATTGGCGAGCATGGCAATGCTTCCAAAACCTTCTGGGGATATGCCAAACCACCAATCTTCTGAAGTTCCACCGCCAAACCAGTCGAACTTAAACTTGGTCATATAGAATAGCATCAAAAGGGTTCCCGTGACCATGCCGGCAATGGCCCCTTCCTTGTTCATCTTTTTGTAAAAAATTCCAAGCACAATGGCCGGAAAAAAAGAAGCTGCGGCTAATCCAAAGGCGAGGGCGACCACGGCGGCAACAAAACCGGGCGGGTTGATTCCAAAATAACCAGCGATTACAACGGCAACCGTTGCCGATAAACGTGCCGCCCAAAGTTCCCCTTTATCTGAAATAGTGGGTTTGAATACTTTTTTTATGAGGTCGTGGGATACTGAAGCCGAAATCACCAATAGTAGGCCTGCCGCGGTAGATAACGCGGCCGCAAGGCCACCGGCCGCCACCAGGGCAATTACCCATGCAGGAAGGTTGGCTATTTCCGGATTTGCCAGTACCATGCTATCTGGATCTACGTAAAGTTCGTTTCGATTTTTATCCGCTACATACTGTATTTTACCATCCTTGTTCTTATCGTCAAATTGAAAGAGCCCCGTAGTTTCCCATTTTGTAAACCATTCTGGCATGGAACCGTATTCCTTGTTGTTAACCGTATTTATCATATTTGTTCTGGCGAATACGGCCACGGCGGGTGCTGTGGTATAGAGGATAGCAATAAGAAGTAGTGCCAATCCGGCCGATTTTCTTGCGTCCTTGACCCTTTTGACGGTAAAGAATCGGACAATAACGTGGGGCAGTCCGGCGGTGCCTACCATCAACGCCAAGGTAATGGCCAACACATCTATCATGGATTTTGAGCCGTTGGTATAGGCGTTAAAACCCAATTCCGTGGATAATCCGTCCAACTTGTCCAAAAGGTAGGTTCCCGAACCATCGGCCAATTTGGAACCCATTCCCAGTTGCGGAACGGGATTTCCGGTCATCTGGATGGAAATGAAAATAGCTGGCACCATAAAGGCGAAAATCAAAACACAGTATTGGGCTACCTGCGTATAGGTGATTCCTTTCATTCCGCCAAGCACGGCATAAAAAAGAACGATGATCATTCCGATGATGACACCGGTGTTGATGTCGACCTCTAAAAATCGGGAAAAAACTACGCCAACCCCGCGCATTTGCCCAGCTACATACGTAAAGGAAACGATAAGGGCACAGATAACGGCTACGATTCGGGCGGTTTTGGAATAGTAACGGTCCCCTATGAAATCCGGCACGGTAAACTTTCCAAATTTCCGAAGGTATGGCGCCAATAAAAGCGCTAAAAGCACATAGCCCCCTGTCCAGCCCATAAGGTAGACGGAACCGTCATAGCCCGCAAAGGCGATGATGCCGGCCATGGAAATAAATGATGCGGCGGACATCCAATCGGCTGCAGTGGCCATACCGTTTGCCAACGGGGAAACCCCGCCCCCGGCAACGTAAAAATCCTTGGTGGAGCCGGCGCGCGACCAAATGGCAATACCGATATACAGGGCAAAAGTAATTCCGACGAGAAGGTAGGTCCAGATTTGAACGCTCATAATTTTTTTGTTTGGTGGTCTTTTGTTTTAGGCGGTCTTGGTGTTGTTTGAAAGCATTTTTAGAGGCTATTCATTATAGCCATATTTTTTGTCCAGTTTGTTCATGAGTCGGACATACACGAAAATAAGGATTACGAAGACGTAGATGGATCCTTGTTGCGCAAACCAGAACCCGAGTTTAAAACCGCCAATTATTATCGTGTCCAAGGCATCTTTAAAGAGGATACCCGCTCCATAGGACACCAAGAACCAAATTATTAAGAGAATGAAGAGATATTTTACGTTTTCCTTCCAGTATGCGGAGGCTCGTTTTTGTTTGTCGGACATTTTTTGGAATTATCTAATTAAGATAGAAATTTAATGAAAATACTTCAATTGGGTAAAAAAATGACTCCGCTCGAGGAATCCCGTTTGGCACCGGTCACCGTTTTGAGGACATTGATTTCCCTTTCCCACCTTAATACCCCCATGAACGCGAAAACCAGCGCTTCCTTGAATTCAATTATTTTTTTTTCCGGCACAACGACTTCTATATTTTTATTTAGTTTTTGCTTCAGTGTTTCAATGAGAAAGGTGTTCAGGGCACCTCCTCCGGTGATGAATAATTTTTGGGCTTGCTTTCCCGAATTCAAGGAAACTTGCTGGGCAATTTTTTCGCAAATGTGATGAACGGCGGTGTGTAAAAGGTTCTCTGTACTGTCCTTAGTGGCTTCTACAATAGGAACGACCTCCTCCAAAAACCATTCATATCCAATCGATTTGGGGTGTGGCAATAAATAGTAATTAAGGTCATTGAGCTTTTTCAACATCTCTGGGTTGATGTTGCCCGATTTTGCCATGGTCCCGTTTTCATCATAATTCAGTCCGATTTTTCTGGTGATGTGATTCAAGATCATATTCGCCAGGCCGATATCATAGGCAATCCTGCTACCTTTGGATTCAAAGGAGATGTTGCTGATACCCCCAAGGTTGAGGCAAAAATCATATGCACTGAAAAGCAATCGGTCACCAATGGGAACCAGAGGCGCACCTTGTCCGCCCAAGGCGAGGTCGCTAATTCTAAAGTCGCAGATTACTTGATGTCCGGAAGCATTGGCCAAATGCTGCCCCGATCCCAACTGGAAGGTGAGTCCAAGTTCCGGCCTATGATGCGAGGTATGGCCGTGGCTTGCAATAAAATCGGTCTCCAGATTATTTTCAGCGATGAATTCCTTGGCCCTTGCCCCAAGCCAACTTCCGTACTCGTTGTGCAGTTGCAGCAATTTTTCGGCCGAAAGGTGAATGGCATCCTTGAGCTCGTTCTGCATTTCCGGTGTATAGGATATGCTTTTTGTTGCCTTGATCTCGAACTCCCATCGGTCCTTATGTTTCCAAAAATGGCAAAAGGCCAGGTCCAGACCGTCCAATGAGGTGCCGGACATCATACCGATGACTTTGTATTTATTCATAGTTACGTTACGTTAATGAAACAGGTAATTTTCCATGCGCCTTTATTTTTCCCAAGAAATGTTCCGTGGCCACATCCTGAAACTCGGTAAAATCTTGATAGACCAATACGGTTGCAACGGATTTTTTTACATCAAAAAGCTTTAGGGAATATGGATTTCCAAAATGGTACAGTACCACGTTCTTTTCCTCTAGCATTGCATTGATGAAATCAATTTCTTCTTGAAAGAAACCAAATTGGTTCGCGGGCTTCACTTTGGGCGGGGTTACCAGTAAAAGAATATTTTTCTCTTGTTTGGTTTCCTGTTTGGCTTCCTCCAAAAAAGAAAGGATATCCTCCTTTGAAGCGTTTTCTTGGGAACGTTTTAGGGTAAGGGTACAAAAGTCTTTTTTCCTGAAAGATTTGATATCGGTTTCGGTGCCATGGTATAGCGTGATGCTTTCCGTTGCGATTTCCTTGTTTAACTTACTGCTATCCGAAAGTTCGCCGAATCCCTTCCAAAATGGATTTCCCATCGCCTTTACCTTGAGCTTCCATACGCGTTCAAAGGTTTCTTCAAGCTGTTTTGCAGTACTATTTATTGCGATGGTCTCAATGCCTTCCTTTACGTGTTCGGCAAAGCAAAGGATATCGTTTCCTGCATTGAAGGCGAGCCATTCCAGCTCACCGGGCACGGGATAGATTTTTGAAACGGCATGCATGTTCAGGGCATCGGAGATGACAACGCCCTTAAAATGTAGTTCGCCCCGTAAAAAATCGGTACAGATTTCCCTCGAAATACTTGCGGGAGTATCCGAGCCATTTGCCAAAGCCGGCAAGGACAAATGGCCCACCATTACGGCATCCACGCCTTCTGATATTATTTTTTGAAACGGATATAGTTCATTTTCCAAAAGCTCCTTCTTCGATTTATCAATGACCGGAATCCCCAAATGTGAATCTACGGAGGTATCCCCGTGTCCCGGAAAATGTTTGATGCTTGTCAATACGCCAACACTTTCCGTTCCTTTTATGTAGGCCAATGCTTTTTGCGTTACTTGTTCCCGGTCATCTCCAAAAGACCGATACCCGATCACAGGGTTGTTGGGGTTGTTATTGATATCCACTACCGGGGAAAGGTTCCAATGGATTCCGGCCGCCAAACAGTCCTGGGCAATCTTTTTCCCTACTTCATAAATAAGTTCCTCGTTTCCGGTAAACGCCCCCAAAGTGATGGCGTAGGGATATTGAGGGGTATTTTCAACGCGCATCGCCAAGCCCCATTCCGCATCGATTGCAATAAAAAGGGGATATTTTGATGCTGACTGATATCTTTTTATGAGGGATTTTAAGGTATCAAAACTTTGCTCGTTTCGTAAGACCTCCTTTTTACCCTCAAAATTGGTAGCTGCGCTGGCCCTTGAATGAAAAAAGCAGATTCCACCGACACCCTGATTCCTGATCAAATCTTCCAAGGCACGGATTTCTTCTTCCGTATCGTTGATAAACGCTGCGGGCATGAAAAATTGACCAATTTTTTCCACAGTACTTAAGGTGTTTTTGGCTTCGGTATAGTTAGGTAGCGACTTCATACTAGTTATCGGTTTTCTTACCGAATTCAGGTGGGTAGGTGATGTATTTTAATAATATCAAAGCAGGCAAGGCCGCGATAACGACCCAAATAAAGAATCCGTCGTACCCCAACCACTGTTGCATATATCCGCTGATCATCCCAGGAAGCATCATGCCGAGTGCCATAAATCCTGTGGCAATGGCATAGTGGCTTGTCTTGGACCTGCCTTCGGCTATATAAATAAGATACATGAGAAAAGCCGCAAAGCCGAAACCATACCCAAATTTCTCGAACATAACGGTGGCGGTTACTGGTATGACATGCGTGGTTTTGGTAATCGCCAAAAGGGCGTACAAAATATTCGGCAAGTTTAGGGAAAGCACCATGGGAAGCATCCATTTTTTGAGTCCGTCGCGGGAAATCAGGATACCGCCCAGAATACCCCCAATAGAAAGCATGATAACACCTGCCGTACCAAAAATGGTCCCTATAAGTTCCGTGGAATAGCCCAGCCCTCCTTTTTCCTGACTGTCCAGCATGAACGGTGCCGCCATTTTTACCAATTGCGATTCCCCTAGTCGGTACGTCAAAATGAACGCCAACGCGATTCCAATATTTTTCTTCTGAAAAAAGGATTTAAAAACTTCCAGGAAGCTTTTGGGTTTTTCGGTAACATTCGATGCTTCGGATTCATATTTTGGGGTCACAAAGAAATTGGAAATGGTGAGCAACAGCATGAGAACGGCCGCGGCGATCATGGTCATGCTCCAGGCCTTGGAATTGTCCCCGTATTTGTTTTCCAGAAATCCGGCCATAATAACGATCAGCCCTTCTCCTGTGACCATCGCCAATCGATAAAAGGTACTTCGCATACCCACGAAGAAGGATTGCTTTTTTTCCGTTAGTCCCAGCATATAATACCCATCCGAAGCGATGTCGTTTGTGGCCGATGCAAAGGCCGCCATCCAAAAACAGGCGAGGGTTGTTATAAAAAACATATTGGTGGGGATGCTCAATCCTACGCCCAATAAGGCAATTGCGATGAGCAGCTGCATGGCCAAAAACCACTTTCGCTTGGTACTTTTGAGGTCTACCAAGGGACTCCAAAGGGGTTTTATTACCCAAGGTAAGTACAGCCAACTGGTATACAGTCCAATGTCCGAATTGCTGACGCCCAACTGCTTGTACATGATGACCGAAACGGTCACCACCAACACATAGGGCAGGCCTTGCGTGAAATATAAAATGGGCACCCAGCCCCATGCGCCCTTATCTTTTTCTGCCATACCCTGATATTTGTTTTAAATGTATGATTGTTGGTTGGGATTCCCGCCCATATCGGTCCAAAAAAGTAACCGCAATTCGCTTTCCTTTGAGAACCGACTTTGGTATTTGGACCTGATTTGATTCCGCCTCAATAAAAATCTTGTCAAGAAGTTTCTTGGCTTTTAATTCCGATGCCGTTCTTTTTCCCGATTTATATACAAGTGCATATTGAATTGCATCATTGTGCGCTATGGTCAATGTCAAAAAATCATCCGATTGTACCTTGCCGATAATGTCAATGTTTTCCGAAGGTTGTTTTTGCCCACCACTAATTTCTGGTGTAAGGGCCGGCCATTTGTAATACTTTTTTTTCAAATAGGAAACCACGTCCGGGTTATTATCCATTAGGGATTTTGCACTGAACAAAATATTGCCTGATATCTCCGGGGTCTGCCTCGCCAATTTGAACTGGTTGGGCAATTCCTTTTTTTTCTCCCAGGCTTGGTCACTATTATTTCGGACTTTATAAGCCCCATTCCCAATATATACTTGAGTATTCGCACTGTTCTTGGCCCACCAATCAACCAAGGTTTTATGGGAGGCCACAGAAAGGTCCAAACTCCAATAGATTTGCGGGGCTATGTAATCCAACCAGCCATTTTCCATCCATAGGAGCGGGTCGGCATAGAGGTTTTCATAGGTGGTCTGGCCCGCTTGTGTTTCGGAACCCCGTGGGTCTGTAGACTTATTTTTCCATACCCCAAACGGACTCACCCCAAAGGAAACCCATGGTTTTATTTCCTTGATCGTTGTGTAGCTTTTTTTAATAAGGCTGTCCACATTGCTTCTTCGCCAGTCTTCCAAAGACTGATTGGGTAAAGAGCAGTTGTAATACGTGATGCTATCGTTGAACACTTCGTCCTTGATGGTGTAGGGGTAAAAATAGTCGTCAAAATGTACCCCGTCAATAGCATACGAACTGGTCAATTCTTTTATTATAGAGACAAATTTTTCCTGTACTTGGGGCAATCCGGGATTGTAGTAATATTTGGTTCCGTATTTGACCATCCAATCAGGATTCGTATTATAATCGTGTTCAGGGCTTAGGATATCGGTATTCAAATCGAAGGTAGCCCGATACGGATTCAACCAAGCGTGGAATTCCAATCCACGGACATGCGCCTGTTCGATCATCCAAGGTAAGGGGTCTTCTTTCCACTTGAGGTTTTCCCCTTCCGTTCCGGTCAGAAATCTGGACCAAGGAGCATATTCCGAAGCGTAGAAAGCATCCCCGGCGGCACGGACTTGCACTATAACGGCATTGTAGTTGAGGTTTTGATAAAAATCCAGAATTTTTAGAAAATCCTCCTTTTGTTTTTCGAGCGTATCCAAGCCATTTTTAGGCCAGTCAATGTTCACCACCGTGGCTACCCAAACCCCTCTAAATTCCTTTTTTGGTTGTGGGATATTGGAGGTGAGGACACCGCATGAGCTGGTAAGTGTCAGAAGGAAAACAACAAATAGCTTTTTGGGCATGGGAAAATTAAAAAGGGCCTATCGAAAATAGGCCCTTTTTTAAGAGTATTAAAATTTATGTCTCACAAAAGCTTCCATGGCTGCATAGGAGGACATGCCCAAAGCCTTGTACTTGTTGGCGGTATCTCTATTTCGTTCTTCGGCACGCATCCAGAATTCGCGGGAGTCGTCCCCTTGGAACATCACCCCATCCTTTTGGGACTGGTGGCAAAATATCGCATTTCGTTTTTTGAGGACCTGTCCCGGACTCATAGGAACGCACATTTCTATTTCGTTGATGTCCCATTCGTGCCAAGCGCCCCTGTACAGCCACAACCAACAGTCTTTTATGAAAGGTTCCGGTTTTAGTCGTTTTAAGGCTTCTAAAACGGCGTCCAGACAGACTTTGTGGGTGCCATGAGGGTCTGCCAAGTCCCCGGCAGCATATATTTGATGCGGTTTAATCTGGCTTATGATATCTACCATTAAGTCTATATCCTCTTTAGAAAGATTGTTCTTTTTAATCGTTCCGGTTTCGTAGAAAGGCAGGTCCAAGAAATGGACGTTGGCATCCTTTAGGCCCATGTATCGGGTGGCGGCATAGGATTCGGACCGCCTGATATCTCCTTTCAACCTACGTAATTCCGGGGAATCGATTTGGCTATCCCGTTTGTTGTTGATTGAGTTGATGATTTTCTGAACTTTTTCAGAGGGGTTCAAGTTCATGGCGATTTCCGCGAATTTGCGGGCATCTGTATCGGATACGGCAATGTTTCCGGATGTTTGGTAGACTACATGCACTTCGTGGCCTTGTTCCACCAATCTATCGAAAGTTCCCCCCATGGAAATGACGTCATCGTCTGGATGCGGGCTAAAAATAATGACCCGTTTTTTGGCAGGTTCCGCCCGTTCCGGTCTGTAAGTGTCGTCCGCATTCGGTTTTCCGCCGGGCCATCCCGTGATGGTATGTTGTAGTTTGTTGAAGATCTGTATGTTGAGGTCATACGAATCCTCAATGGCGAGTAGATCGGCCATGCCGTTGTCGTTGTAATCCTTATCGGTGAGACTCAGAACGGTCTTGCCTGTCTCTTCGCAAAGCCAGATGATGGCCTTGGCCTTGAGTTCTTCCGTCCACTCGCAGGCATCTACCAGCCACGGGGTTTTGTTTTTTGTCAATTCCGAGGCTGCACCGGTATCCAGGATAAAGGTGCAGTTGGGATGGTTTTGTAGGTAGGTTGCCGGCACCTGCGAGGAAATTTCCCCTTCAATGGTTTTTTTGATGATTTCAGCCTTGTTTTCGCCCCAGCCCAAAAGCACGATCCGTTTGGCCTTGCGAACTGTGGCGATACCCATGGTGATGGCCTTCCTGGGAACGTTGGTTATTCCAAGAAACGCTGGTGCGGCGTCCACACGCGTGATGTGGTCCAAGGTGATCACCCTTGTCCCGGAATTATAATGGGAACCGGGTTCGTTGAAACCAATGTGTCCCGTTCTACCGATACCCAATAACTGAAAATCGAGTCCGCCGTAGTCCTTTATTTTCCGTTCGTAACCCAAACAATAGGCTACCGTATTCTCAGGGGCTACGGTACCGTCCGGAATGTGCACGTTTTCTGGGTCAATGTCGATATGGTTGAAGAGATGTTCGTGCATGAAGTAGTGATAGCTCTGAATATTGCTTTTTTCCATGGGCAAATATTCGTCCAAATTGAAGGTGACTACATTTTGGAAGCTAAGACCTTCCTCTTTGTGCATTCGTACCAGTTCAGAATACACACGAATAGGAGAGGAGCCAGTGGCCAGCCCCAAAACACATGTTCTTCCCTGATTTTGTTTTTTTCGGATGAGTTCCGCAATCTCTTCCGCTACGCGAATGGACGCTTCATTGGAATCCGAAAAAATTACGTTGTGGATTTTTTCAAATCGGGTTTCCTCAAATTGTCCAATGGGTTGGTGGCTTATGTCCCTCTTTTTTTTGACCATGGTGGTTTTCATAGAAAATTGGAATTATACTTTTTAAATTCATGCAAATATAGGCAATAAAAATATATTTTGCTGTTTTTTGCAATTTTAAATTGCTGTTTTTTGCAATAATTAAGATTAAATTAATATTTTAGATACTATAACGGAATAAAACGGCATGTTTAAATTTTAGTTATCTTTGCCCCAATTTCTATTTATTTGAATACCTATGTTAAAGGAAGAACGCCAACAAATCCTATTGAACGAAGTAGAATTGCACAATAGGATTCTATTGACGGATATAGCAGAAAGCTTGGATGTTTCCATTGATACCATCCGTAGGGACGTTAAGGAACTGGATGCCGAGAACAAATTGAAGAAGGTTCATGGTGGTGCCATTTCCTTGGGTTTTACCAATAGTAATAGCAGGAATACAAACATCTATGCTCTGGAGGAAAAAGTAATCATCGCCCAAAAAGCCGTTACTTTGTTAAAGGACGGTGCTGTCATTTTTATCGATGGGGGTACCACTTGTATGGAGTTGGTACGGCTCATTCCGGATAATTTGAATTTGACCTGTTTTACCATCAGTCTACCGGTAGCCATGGAACTGTCCCACAAACCAAATGTAACGGTCATTTCCATTGGGGGACAGATTTCCAAGGAGGCCCAAATATCCATCGGTGCGAACGCCATTCATAATCTTTCTGAAATTAGGGTCGACTATAGCTTTATAGGTACTGGATATGTGGATGCCGTGTATGGGCTTACGGAGTTTGATTGGGATATCGTACAAGTAAAAAAGGCGGTCATAAAGGCGGCAAAAAAAACGGTTTTATTGTCCATTTCGGAAAAGCTAAATTCGCAGCATCGGTATAAAACCTGTGATATCAATACCATTAATACCATGATAACGGAGTTGGAACCGTCCGACCGAATGTTGGAGGTCTTCCGCAACTGTGACATACGCATCTTATAAGAAACTTTATGGAATACAAAAAAATTACGGAGTCCCCCTCCAATCATGATCATTTGGAACAATTGGATACGGTTTCCATCCTCCAAAAAATGAATGAAGAAGATAAGAAGGTTGCCGATGCGGTCGCCTTGGTAATCCCCCAGATTACTCAGTTGGTGGATGCCCTTGCCGAACGTTTCATACAAGGGGGACGTTTATTTTATATTGGTGCGGGAACCAGTGGCCGCTTGGGGATTTTGGATGCTTCCGAAATTCCTCCCACTTTTGGTATGCCCCATGAACGTGTTATTGGACTTATTGCAGGAGGTGATACGGCTATTCGAAAGGCGGTCGAGAATGCAGAGGATGATACCCAACAAGCTTGGCTGGACCTAAATGAACATACAATAAATGAAACCGACGTTGTAGTTGGTATTGCAGCTTCGGGCACTACACCTTACGTAATCGGTGGTCTTGAATCGGCACAAAAAAATAATATCCTCACGGCTTGTATCACTAACAATCCGGGTTCGCCTATTACAAAGGTTTCCGATATTCCTATTGCTGTGAACGTGGGTCCTGAATTCGTTACGGGAAGCACGCGCATGAAAAGTGGTACCTCCCAAAAGCTGGTGCTCAATATGATCTCCACGGCACTGATGATAAAGATCGGACGTGTAAAGGGAAACAAAATGGTCAACATGCAACTCACTAATAACAAATTGGTGGATCGAGGAACGAGATATATTGTAGAGGGTCTTGGTGTAAGTTATGACGAGGCCGAGGCTTTGTTAAAAAAACACGGCTCCGTAAAAAAGGCCTTGGAGGCCGGTAAATAGTAAAAGTGTTTGCTTTCCTGGATTTGAGAATTAAAAAATTCAAAACACTAAAACCAAAATGCCCAATGTCAAAATCCCAGTGAATAAATGGCTTACCCTAAAGGTTTTTATTTTTTGGGGTTTAGCCGATAAATCCCTTTTCCTTCCACTCCCACGTAAATTAGTCCGTCAGGTCCTTCTTCAATGGAACGAACACGTCCTATGCCGTCCATTAATTTTTCCCTTCTGGTAACTTTGGTTCCATTTAGTTCCAAGCGTTCCAGATACTGAAATGCCAGGGAACCTACAAGGACACTGCCTTTCCATCCGTTGTATTTGTCCGTAGTTATAAAGACCATGCCACTTGGGGCGATTGATGGTACCCAGTAATGAATGGGTTGTTCCATGCCTTCCATCTTGTTCTTATCCGTAATGGGCGTACCGCTATAGTTGATTCCATAGGTTATCACCGGCCACCCGTAATTGGCTCCCTTTTTGACGATGTTGATTTCATCACCGCCTCGAGGACCATGTTCGTTGTCCCAAATTTTACCGGTTATAGGGTGTACGGCAAGCCCTTGCGGATTTCTATGTCCGTAGCTATAAATGGCGGTTTTTGCTCCATTTTTTCCAATGAAAGGATTATCCTTTGGTATACTACCATCATCGTTTAACCTATAAATTTTGCCACCGTCCCTAGTGATATCCTGCGGATTGACGTCCCGTTCCCCGCGTTCCCCTATTGAAAAATAAAGAAACCCTTTATCGTCAAATACTATTCTTGATCCAAAATGTTGCCCTTTTGTGGTGTTGGGAACTGCTTTGTAGAGCACTTGGTTTTGGACCAGTTTATCACCCTCCAGTTTGGCCCTCATGATGGCCGTATTTCCACCTTTGCTATCTCCTTCCGGGGAGGCATAGGATATATAGATCCATCCATTTTTTTCATAATCGGGATGCAGTTCAATATCCAAAAGACCACCTTGTCCCCGCTGATAAATTTTGGGTGCGTTATCGATTTTTGTCTTTTTTCCATTTAAAAATCGGATTAAATCACCGTTTTTTTCGGTAATCAGCAAACTTCCATCCGGAAGAAACGTAAAGCCCCATGGAACCTGTAGGTCATCGACGAATAGCTCTGCATCGAACGGAACGGTTTCTGGCGTAGAAACCTTGTTTTCAGTGTTTTGTGCGCAAGAAAAATTGAGCAATACAACGAAAAAACAGAAAAATAATACACTTTTTTTCATCTTGGAACGTTAGAAGAATATTAATGAGTGAAGATAGATTTTTTATCCTAATACCGAGAATATAAGCAAAAAATTTTACACCAAGGAGGGATATTGACACCCAAATCATTGTCCTTCTTACCAAACACTACTTAACCTATGCACCCATCACAACAGCGAAGATCGCTGTATGTACTCCTGCTGATACTGCTATCGGTGGTTGGCTCTACGGCACTTGCGGATTCAAGCATTACCAAGATTTTTAGTGAGGTAACCCTTGCAGTGGAAAGGGTGGTCGAAAATACGGTTTCCAAGAAGAAAGTCGAAACCTCTTCGGATTTTGATATTTCAAAGACCAAAGACTCCAACACTAAGTCGGCCACTGCCATGGCTCCAATGTTCATGACCATCATCCAAGGCGCGGACGAGGAGGTAGGTTGTAGCAGTAACGGATTCACGGTAGCCCGGTTTAACCTTTGTGGGAACAGCGATGATCGGATTATTAGTCTATCCGGTGGACCATACGGTTTTGTCTCGTGGCAGACGTTGGGCGGTTCCTGTTCTCCGGATATCAACAACGACTGTCCCAATACGGGTTCCTGCTACACACAAGTGGCCACGGGGCAAACCTTCAGTTTGGATGCGAGTTCCATCCCATCGACCATTGGTGCCGAATATAGGGTGGTCGCAGACGGACAAATATATTATTTCAAGGTCAAAAAGAGTACCATCAACCAAACCTTCGTTAAGGAGGATTATATCTGTGATGTACCTGGACGGATACAAATAACCAACTTGTCCAGCGCCTACGAATTTAGTATTGATAGTGGAAGCGGTTTTGGGCCATGGCAAGGCGCCATTTTCTCAAATTTGACTCCAGGTACCTATATTGTAAAGGCCAGGCTGAGAAATATCCCAAATACCTGTGAGTATCCTTACGAGCCTATTGAAATATTGGAAAGAAATTTGGATTTGTCCGTAAACTTTACGGATATCAACTGTCCCGGGGAAACGGGCACCATCACCGTAACGCCCACACCCGGCCTTGGACCGTATAAGTACACCCTTCTTAATAATATGGGCGTGGCGCAGGAATTTACCGCCTTTATACCGGATGAGACCTATACCTTTTCCGCCGTGGGTTCCGGTACCTATATCGCCCAAGTTGAGACCCAGCAATGTACGGGTGATCCATTGAACGGAATCAATCCGCCAAGAATTGCGGTTGATACTTTTGGAAACCCCATAACCATTGGATCCGGAATAAGTCCCCTAGATGCCTCCACGGAGGTAAATTCCAGTTTTGGATGTGCGACCATTTCCAGTGTGGATATCACGGTGAATACATCTGGTGGTTCCGCGCCGTATACATTTACGGTTAATGGTGGGCCTGTACAGCCTTCTTATGGGAATGCGGCGACCGATACCGGAACTACGACCTATACCGTAAATTCACCAGGAACCTATGACTTCGTTATTACCGATAGCAACGGTTGTATCATAACGGCCTCGTCCAATGTGGAAGACTTGCTGCCGCCGGATGTTACCGCATCGGGAATTGACGGAACCTGTAGCAATGGGGGAGCCAGAATTAATTTCACTATAAACGATGCCCGGGGATATAACCTTTCCTATAGGGTGAATTCTGGAGATCCTTGGGTGACGGCACCACAGATTTCTGTTCCCGCAGGAACTTATAACAATATTGAAGTACGATATCAGCAAGGTGGTTTTGAATGTACCATTACCCTACCTTCGGTAACGGTGACCACGGTTGGGAACATAAATGGTTCCGCGACCAAAATTTCCGATGTTACCTGTGATGGTAGTGGAGGTACCAATGGTGGTAGGATTGACTTTGTCGGTCCCTTTACCGGTGGTTCGGGTAGCGGATATCAATTCAGTATTGACGGGGTGAATTTTACGGGCATCACTTCGTACACCAACTTATCGGCTGGAACATATATCCCGATTATCCGTGATGGTGGTGGATGCCGATTGGAACTTACTCCGATCGTTATTTTGGATGTAGATCCGCCCACAAATCTGGATTTCGCACAAAGCAATATTAGTTGTGCCGCCGGTACATCGGATGTTACCCTTACACCAACATCCAATGCGGCCATCGTTAACTACTCGGTCGTTAGCCCTGTGACCATCAATAATGGAAGCAACCCAACCTTTGTTGGGTTAAGCACTTCCACATCCTATATCTTTCAAATAACCGATGCAAATAACTGTACCTATACGGAAGGCTTTAGTCCGGCCGTAATAAGTTCCATTCGGGCCCGTGTAAAATCCGGTGGGGACTTACGAGTCTGTAATGGCGCTACGGATGGTACCGGCACTTTTATCATCGACGGATTTGCGAACAACTATACCTATAATATAAACGGAGGTCCCGAAAGTGCCCCGCAAAACAATGTCGAGGTCGACTTGCCGCTATCGGGAATAGGAACCTATACCATCACCGTAACCGATGCCGATACCGGTTGTACGGATACCGCTACTTTCGACATTGTGGACGCTCCCCCCTTGGATATCAGTGGAAGCACCTTCACCCCAATGAGCTGTGCCAATGGAAATATAGGTAGCGTTCGTGCCAATTTTACCGGAGGTTGGGGCGGAAACAGGTATACCTTGACGCCACCTTCAGGGCCAGCAATAGGACCCAGATCGGGGAGGACGTTTAGCAACCTAACGATTCCAGGAACCTATACCTTGACCGCTGAAGATGCGGAGGGTTGTACCGATACTTTTGTTTTTGTTCTTACCCAAATTGACGCACCTACGGTAAGTTTGGACAATGCGGCATCCGATTTTTGTTATGTTCCCGGTACCGGAGCAACCGCAGTGGTAACTTCCACGGCGGGCACAGCGGTATTGGGAACGCATGAATTCCGTATCAATGGTGGAGCTTTGCAACCCACAGGTACCTTCAATGGATTGACTCCCGGTAATTATACCATAGAGGTGGTAGACGGCAACAATTGTAGCGATTCTATAGTAATCACTGTTGCTCCACAACTAAGGGTCAATACTGCGGTCGTCACGGAAATCCCTTGTGGGGGATTGCCCGGCCAGATTCGGGTGGACGTAAGCGGAGGGTATGCTTCGGCTACCGGTCTCTTTGAGGTAAGCTCAGATAATGGGGCAACGTTTAGTGCGCCTGCACCCTATACCTCCAGTACCTTCTTCTACGATACTGCCATTGATGGCACCTATATATTTAGAATAACCGATAACAATACTACCAATGCAGGTTGTGAAGCCACATCGGCACCGCTCATATTGAATCCGCCAGCGAACATTGCCGCTGCTTCGGTAATAACAAGGCCTGTAAGTTGCGGTGCTCCAAATAATGGGGTCGTAACCATTATACCCGACGGAACCAGTGGCGTGCCGCCGTACGAAGTCAACTTCAACGGTATGGGATGGAGTTCGCAAACAGTGTACTCAGATTTACCTGCAGGTACATATCCTTTCTTGGTTAGGGATTCCAGAGGCTGTGAAACCGTACCGGCAAATGCCGTCATAGGTACCGATACCACCTTGCCACCGGATGCATCGGTTACCCAAGATGCGGCTATTTGTGACGGTAGTGGTGTCGTGAGCGGAGGAATCACCATTAACGGCGTTACCGATGGAACCCCAAATTTCGACTTTAGGATCGAGGACGGTACGGGAACGGAAATCACACGTTTGGAAAATCAGTCGGCCTTTCCAATTACCATTAGCGATACCAACTTGATTCCAGGGAACTATACAGTGATTACCTTGGATGCCAATGGTTGTACGGACATAGATACGGTAACTATCACTTCAAATGAAGTTGTGATTACACCTATTTTGCCACCATTGCCACCATCCTGTGACGATAGTAGTTTTACATATGCCGTTAGTGTGAGCGGCGGTTCCGGTTCTTATGAAATCAAGTTGGCGCAACAGCCTTCGTTTTATCCCTTGAACAATACGCCGGGCATTAATGACCATACCTTTAGTAATGCTACGGACGGTATCCAATATGGTATTGCCTATACCGTACAGGTGAGGGATGTAGTAACAGGTTGTTTGTACGAGCAGGAAATTCCACCAGTTGATGCGCCTTCAACACTCGAAATTACGGCATCTTCAACACCTGGAGCCTGTGATGTGAACAGAAACGGGGAGATTGCCTATGAGATCATTGGTTATAATTCTGGGGATGTTTTAAGAATTGAGTTGCTGAACAATGATACAAACACCACAACGTTGATTGTCCCATCATTTTCGGCCCCTGCGCCACCATATACCAACACGTATCCAGAGTTGCCCGGGGATTATCAAATAATCGTGGTGAACGAAACGGATACCTGTAGGGACGCTACGAGTGTTATTATAGATCAGAATCTACCGGCAATTGATGTCATCTCCGATGTTCCCGCGAATTGCAATGCCTTCGGACAGATAACGGTACAGGGCCGTGGTGGATCGGGAGGTCCGTATCAATATGCCTTTGTGCCCGATGGTTCCCCTGAACCGGCCTATCCTGCGGATTATGTAAGTACCACGACTTTTGTGGGCCCTGCTGGAGACTACGATATTTATGTGCGCGATAGTGGTGGCTGTATCTCGTTTGATATTGCCACGGTAATCCAACTGGATCCGGATCTTCCCGTTCCCACATTTACAGTTGTGAACCAGTGTAATCCCAGTTCAACTTCCTTTGATATTACGGTGGCGATGCCAAATTCGGTCAACACACCTCGTTTTACATTGGCAGGAGATGAACAAATTCCAACGGATAATGGAACCAACTGGGTATATACCTTTACGGTTGCCAGTCCGGGGGATTATGTGGTCGATGTGGTCGATGCAAATGGATGTACCAGTCAGGGTACCGCGACGGTATATAACTTCCTTTCGGCTACGGGAACTTTTTCTACGGATTCAACATGTAACGATGCCGATGGCGAGATTACGATTGCGACTTTTGGCGGCAGCGGTGATTTTGGATACATCCTTTCGGGAACCGATTACACAGGTGCTTCGGTGGGACCCATTACCCAAGAGGACGACCCCGTTTTCACCGGATTGGCTCCCGGTACCTATGATGTTTTGGTGGTGGACCGAATTATGTTCGACGGAACCAATTTCTGCGAATATAATGTGGCCGGAATCAATCTGAATCAGGCCGCGCAACCAGTTATCACTTCAGAATTGGCTACCGATATCACTTGTCGTGACAACAACGACGGTACGATTGAAGTGGTCGTGGGACCTGCAAATGCTTTGGTGCCATTTACTTCTCAGGATATGCCCATTACATATATTTTGAATAACCTTACAACTACTTCGGAACACGACCGAAACAATACGGGTACCTTCTCCAATTTACCACAAGGGGATTATCAGGTTCAGGTGGTGACACAACGAGGATGTGAGGTTTTATCGGTTGTTCATACGATAACGAATCCGGCCGACTTTAGCATAACGGCTTCGGCTCCAGATTTTGCCTGCGAGCCTGGGGCAAATCGCTATAGTTCAACCATAATTACCGTGAATGTTGTAGATCCGGGAACCATCGGCTCCGGATATCAGTATAGTATCACCGGTTTTTCCAACTATCAATCGGGCAATACCTTTGAAATTGTGGACAATGGTTCACCGCAGGATATCACGGTATATGCTATTGACGGAAATGGATGTCAGACTACCTTTGACCTGCCAACTATAAATCCGCCCACGGATGTTGTACCAACATTGACAGTTGTGAGTCCATTGGACTGTGCCAATGATGAACGCGTTCGCATCGATGTGGTAGGTACGATGGATTTTACCATTGTCACGAACTCTGTCGTACCGGTAGCCAATGTAACTATTAGTGGTGCTTCCTTTGGGTTTGTAGATTTGCCGGCATCGGGCGATTATATCATGGAAATTGTGGACAATACGGGTGGATGTACTTATCCACTTCCTATCCATACCGTAAACGACCCACAATTGCCGTCGGTATTTATTACGGAAGCCAAACCGGTTAGCTGCTTTGGAACCAATGATGGAGAATTGTTCATAACGGTATCTGATTATGTAGGAACTTATAACTATACGGTCTATATGGCCGATGACATCACCAAGAGTACGCCCATAGCCACCGGAAGTTTTGATACCACCAATTTTCCCGATGTGAATGGGGAGGAGGCTAGGATAACCGGACTGCCAGGAGGTAATCTTATAGTTGAGGTGGTTTCCACGGACGTTCCATTCTGTAGTAATGACAGCAATGTGGCCAATATTCGTACCCCTAATGGACCCCTACAAGTTACGGCCAGTTCGGTCGGTAATGTTGGCTGTGGTAATGACAGTGGCGAGATTCAGGCGACCGGAACCGGTGGTTGGGACGGTACGCCGTATGAATACCGATTATTGTTCAGCACCGATGGTGGTACGAGCTACGCCACTGAAGCAGCGCCTTTTTCCAACAACAATACGTTTTCCGGATTGGAATATGGTTTCTACCGAGTGGAGATTCGGGATGCTGAGCTTTGTACGAACATTTTTGATATTCAATTGGATGAAGTACCACAAATCGATGCGGGGATTAGGCAACCGCAAGGGCTGGATTGTCCCAATGGCAATAATGCCGTTTTGGAAGCTTATGATCCCACAACGGGTGATGCTACCACAGCGACTGCCGGAGCCACGGGAGGATTTCTAGGCGCTGGTTATAACTATCGATTACTGTATTTGAACGGCAACGACAATATGGATATCGCATCTACCAGCGGATTACAGAACACGCCAACTTTTATTGGTGCCAGCGGTGGTTTTATCAGTGCCGGATGGTATGCCATAGAGGTTTCCTCTAGCTTTGGATGTTTGTTCGTTACGGAGCCTTATTTTGTGGATCCGCCACCACCAGTGGCCCCGTTACTGGTTCAGACACGGGTACCCGGTTGCGGCGGTGATGGTGAAATGCGATTGTCAATCCAAAATCCGGAACCTTCTTTTACGTATGAATATGCGCCTGTGGAGAATGGGGTTGTGGTAGGGCCTTATCAAACCATGGTGGGAACTTCCGTTTTGGTACCAGGCGTACAGGGAATCACCTATCAATTTGATGTAAGGAAGACCAATGCGGCCAGCACCTGTTTAGCAATAAGATCTAACGGTATAACCATGACCAATGCCACGGGTATTACGTTATTGCCCAATTTACCGGACGATATTTCCTGTGCTTCGGAGCTGGACGGTAGGATAGAATCTTTCGTAAATGGTGGTGTGGGTGACGATACCTTTTACCTCTATAACGGAGACCCGGTAGACGCGTTTAATCCGTCCGCATCGGCAACCTTATTCAGGGGACCACAGGATAATGGAACTTTCGAAGGCTTGCCCGAAGGTACGGACTACTATATTGCCGTAACCAGCGGGGCCACATGTATGGACATTACAGGGCCTTTCCAAATTGTGAGGCCAGACCCTATCGTATTCGATGCAGCACCTACAACGGTAAGTTGTAACGGGGAGCAGGATGGAACTATTACCGTTGAGGTGTTATCAGGAGGTATCGGTTTGATTCAGTTCGCCATAGGCCCAAATTTCAATGAGTTCTTTAGTGATCCGGCAACTCCGGGAACTTATACCTTCGAGGATTTGGTACAGGGTACCTATGAAATATTGATTCAGGATGAAAACGGCTGTTTTGAACGTGATTTCATCACTGTGGACGAACCCGAGGTGCTCCAGGCCGTCAACATTCAAACTACGCCGGAATTGTGTATAGGTGCAAATGATGGCACTATGACTTTTGAGATAACCGGCGGAACACCCTTTAATGACCCCATGGTAAGTGCTACGCCTTACTATGAGTATAAGGTAGAAATGATCGACCCCATCGACGAATCGGGTACTGGAACTTTTGCTCCATATGTGCCTGGTCAATTGATTGAGAATTTACAGGGCGGTGCCTCCTACGCCATTCATATTAAGGATGCCAATTTATGTACTGGATTGGAATTGTTTAATATCGGCATTGGTGTCGATTTAACTGCCGAACCGTTGGTTGTGTATGGATGTGAGGGAATCTTCCCAAATAGCACGGTAACCATTGACATGTTGGGTAATATAAATATGGATGATTTGATGTTCGCCTTAAATCCCGTAGATGCTACCGACGCCATAACTTCCAATGCGGGAATGGACTATCAATGGGGAGATCTTGCACCAGGCGACCATACAGTTTACATCTACCATCAGAACGGGTGTACCAATTTTGTGGAATTCACGGTCGATGCGTATGATCCATTGACCTTATCAGCAGAAAAAACAGGTCCCAATGAACTTGTGGCCATGGCACAAGGCGGTTATGGCGATTATGAATATTTCTTTAATGGCGTTTCCTATGGAAGTGAAACTACCTTCACCACAAATCGAAGTGGAATGGTAAACATTCGGGTAGTAGATGCCAATGGTTGTGTGGCCGAAGTCGACCTTCCTTTTGAATTTACAGGAATGTTGGAAATTCCCAATTTCTTTACGCCGGACGGAGACAGACAAAATGATGTATGGCAAATACGAAATACGGAATTCTTTGACGATTTGGAGGTAAAAATTTATGATCGTTACGGTAGGGTAGTGGCCGTATTGGACAAGGTGACCGGATGGGATGGAACCTATGAAGGCAAAGAAGTGCCTACAGGCGACTACTGGTATGTGGTCAATGCCCTGGGAGAACGGAAATCCCGTTATGTGGGACACTTCACATTGTACAGATAACATTTAGTAAGGGAAGCTGGGAAAGCTTCCCTTTTTGTTTCATACGTTTAAAATTAAATCAATAGCTTTTAATTTAAACATTTCCTCTTGTAATGGTATTCGACTTCCCGAAACGAATCTCTCGAAAAGGGTTTCACTCATTTTTTAAGCCAAAAAATATGTATCTTCAAAGGATATAATTCGCCTGATTTGTATAAAACCATCTTATTTGTTTTCCTGATACTCTTGGTAAACAGTTGTGCCTCGCAACCTAGTTATACCTTGGTAGATGGAGAGTTGGAGACATCGGTAACGGAAACCTTAAAGTATTACCTGTACTATCCACCGGAATACGAATTGAAACCTGAAAAAAAATTTCCTGTTTTATTGTTCTTGCATGGAGGGGGAGAGGTGGCCGAAGATTTAGGTCCCAATGAAAGAATTCCGCCACCAAACCTCATTTTACAAGGTAGAAAATTTCCATTTCTGATTTTAGCCCCTGAAAATTCATATGCGAAAAGTTGGTGGAACACCCGTGCCGTAAAACAGCTCTTGGATTCCGTGGTTTCAAAAAACCGTATCGATAGGAATAGGATTTACCTATCCGGGATAAGTCGTGGCGGGGGTGCGGCCTGGGAGATGGCGGTCCAATATCCAGAAACTTTTGCTGCCATGGCCGTTGTCTGTGGGATGACACCGTTGCCCTATGCTTCATGGATCAATAAGAAAATGCCCATTTGGGTCTTCCATGGCGAAGACGATGACGTGATTCCGGTCGAAGAATCCGAGTCCATGGTGAATAAACTCAAGGAGTTTGGGTACGATGTCCGGTTCACCAAATATGAAAATGTGGGCCATGAGGCATGGTCAAAAGCATATGCTACGGATGAACTCTATGCGTGGTTTTTAAGGCAACAATTACAGAATTGATGGTACCTCAAACTAAAAAATACATATTATGAAAATAGCACATGCACTAGTTTTTTTGACTTTCTCTTTGTTTTTTCTTGGGAGAGGAAATTCCATGCCCAACAAAAAGCAGCCTAGGAACGTAATTTTCATTCTTACCGATGATCATCGGTATGATTACATGGGTTTTACAGGAAAAGTTCCCTGGTTGGAAACTCCAAATATGGATAAGCTTGCCAGGGAAGGAGCTTATTTGCCCAATGCCTTTGTAACGACTTCCCTGTGCTCACCCAGCAGGGCTTCTATTTTGACGGGTATGTTTTCCCATAGCCACACCATAGTGGACAATCAAGCACCAGATCCGGGCAACCTTACTTATTTTCCCCAGTATTTGGAGAAGGCCGGATATCAAACCAGTTTTTTTGGAAAGTGGCATATGGGCGACCATGGGGATGAACCACAACCCGGATTTACGCATTGGGAGAGTTTTCCTGGCCAGGGTGTGTATTACAATCCCACCTTGAACATAAACGGAGAAAGAATATCCTATAAGGACTCCACGTATATTACCGACCTATTGACAGAACATGCCATTGATTGGCTTGATAGCAGGGATAGGAAAAAGCCCTTTTTTATGTATCTATCCCATAAAGCGGTTCATGCCGGATTTCAGCCGGCCAAAAGACACAAGGGAAAGTACAAAGGAAAACGGATCGACCTCCCAACAACCTATGAGCAGACAAAAACAGGTGCCTATCGTGACCTAAAATGGCCACAATGGGTAGCGGACCAACGGGTAAGCTGGCACGGTGTGGATTATATGTACCATGAAAATAGGGATATCCATGAGATGGTGGTGGATTATTGCGAAACCCTTTTGGGTGTCGATGAGAGCATAGGTACCGTGATGGATTACTTAAAAAAGCAAGGATTGGACGAATCGACCTTGGTTATTTATATGGGGGACAATGGTTTTAGTTGGGGGGAACACGGATTGATAGATAAACGTCATTTTTATGAGGAGTCCGTAAAAGTGCCTTTATTGGTGCGTTGTCCGGAATTGTTTGAGGGTGGAATCCGTCCGAAGCAAATGGTCCAGAATATTGACATTGGACCCACCATTTTGGCCGAAGCGGGAATTAAGCAGCCCGAGCATATGCCGGGTACTTCGTTTATTCCAATTCTTAAGGGGGTGGCCAATGTAAATACCCGAAAAGAGGTGTTTTATGAATATTATTGGGAATATGATTTTCCAATGACACCCACCGTTTTTGGGATGAGGACGGATAAATACAAATACATGAAGTACCATGGCATTTGGGACCGAAATGAATTGTATGACCTGGAAAACGATCCCGATGAAATGTATAACCTAATTGCAGATCCTGACAAACAGGAGATAGCCAAATCCATGTCCGCCGCCATATATGATTGGTTGGAAGAAACAGGAGGCATGCAGATTCCCTTAAAGCGTACTGTAAAGTATAGGTGGGGCGATTTTAAGCATCAGAATGAGCATTGACTTCTAGGGATTCGCAACCCCCTTTAGAAAATCACGGGTTTAAATTGTTTTCAAGAATCAAGAGATCCACTTCAGATTTTCTCCAGGCCTCGTTGAGATAATCCGGAACGGGAGTGAAGGAGTAACTAAAGGCGCTAAGAATAATATCCGTATCTCCGTCCTGATCCACATCTCCCGCATCCATTAACATCCATCGGCCCAGATCGCCAGTGTCCATACGATAGGGTTCAAATTGGAATGAATTGGCATTTTTGTTTTCCAAATAAACAAAGGAGTACGCAGGGGTTCGTTCATAATCAGGAAAAGTGGATAGAATTCCAAAGTCGATGTCCCCGTCTTGGTCATAATCATTGGAAACGACCCTAGTGGCACCGTTCATAGGATAAAAATAAGCTTCGGTAAAATTATTGTGGCCATCGTTGATATGGATTCGTAATCCGTGATACGGCTTGTGAACATAGCTTTTATCGGCATTATCGCCCTGAACTGTTACTATGTCGTTATATCCATCATTATTATAATCAATAATCTCAAACCAACTAGATCCGTACACCGGACTGAACTGTATGGGGGTTTCCATTCTAAATTTTAAATCGGCCTCCTGATAAAAAATGGTAATGCCCTCCCTACCTTGTGAAGTTAGCACCACCAAATCATCTAGGCCATCTTTGTTCATGTCCTTGGCCATAGCCCTTGTACTTCCTGGTTGGTTCAATAATATCTGGTCTTTATAATTAAAATCCCCATTATGGCTTAGAAGGGTAAGTTTCCCTGTCAAATCCCCAAATTCACAGACTACAACTTCGTCATTGCCATCCTTGTCAAAATCATGGACAAGGCTATGAACAGGTCTATGTAACTGAATATTGGCTCGGTTTATTTTTCTTTTGCTGGGTTCGATAACACTTAAACTGCCCTGAGAGAGCTCAGAAGGGTCAAGATAACCAACATAGGTGAAATACTTTAAGGTGTCCCTTTGGGAGTAGGAGGTAAGTACTTGCTCCGTACGTTCTGTTTTGGTGACTTTTTTTAAAATAGGATCATAATGAATTAATCTGCTATTTAAGTTGCCGGTTATTATTTTTTTCTGAACAGAATCAAATTTTAAAAATGTAAATAACGCTCCCTTGATACTATCCAGAACTATTGGTTGCAACTTAAATTGGGACATCCTATTGGTAGGTGTCTTCACAATGCCCAGATCAAGGGAATCACCGGCCATTTTAAGAATATAGTCTTTGAGCAAATTCCAATCCTCTATGGATATACTAGGTTTTTCAGGATACACCCCGGACTGAACAATGGCAAATTGTTCCATGCGTGAAATACCCTCATAGGGATCGTATGCCGTGTCCTTGATTCCCATACGCGCGCCCATATCCGGTAAAATGCCATCTTTCCAAATATGTTTAGGTAAGTTATCGATATCCGGAAGCAGATGGCAACTCGCGCAATACGACTCATAAAGTACTACAGCTTTTTTCTCCTTCGGCTCACATGAAATCAGGGATGTTGTTACAGCAAGCAAAAAAAGGAGTTTCATGTTTGAAGACATTGTCATACTATTTAAAAGAAGAAATCTTTCCTTTGGTTCAATCCTAATTAAGGGGAAGTGCTATCCATACATATTTTCGATAAAGGCGGATAAATTAAATACTACTCATTTTTAAGAAAAACTCTTAGCGGGCCCCTGTTCTGCGAGACCACAATGAATGGATTACTCTCGTTGGCATTATTTACAATGGTAATATCCTTGGTATCACCTTGAGCTACAAACCCACTTTTTTGGATATCGACAACAGAAAAATTACCCTTTCCATCCCCTTCCAACAAAAATCCGTTGGAGGCATCATATTTTCCAATAAATACCTCGTTGCCATAGTCGTTCCCAACCAATAGAACATCGTCATTGCCATCGTTGTTGTAGTCCGTTACCGCGATGCTGTTGATCGGTGCCATTTGTGTTTCCCAAGGTAGTTCCTTATAACTGAACGTGCCATTACCTAAATTTTCCACGTATATACTTCTATCAAAATTTCCTGTCAATGTAAAGGCACCGTCCATTTCCTCTTCCGTGAACAATGTGTTGATATCCGCATTTGCAAAGCTTTTATATGTATTGTATTTAGAACGGAACAAAGGACTCTGACCATTTAGATCGCCCCAAAACTTCAAGGGAAACGACCTGTATTCCGGATTGTCAAAGCTATACTTAAGATAGGTGAACATCACAGGGTCAACGGTACCATTATTGTCGAAGTCTTTGGAGACAAGCTTGGTAGGTCTTTCAGGGGAAGGTTGGTAAAAATTGTTGGCCCCTAAATTCCCAACGATAAAATCCAAATCCCCATCCTTGTCAAAATCATGGGCAACGATGCTTTCCCAGAAACCGTATAAATCATCCATACCGGTCCCCTCCAATTTTGTTAGTTTTTCCCCATTGTTTTTGAAAACGGTAATTGGCATAAATTCCCCAATAACTATCAGGTCATCAATTCCATCGGAATCCACGTCTGCCCAAGTAGCATCGGTGACCATACCTATATCACGTAATTCGGGACACATTGAATCGGTTACATCCACCAATGTACCATTTTCATTTTTTAAAAGATAGCTGCTTTCCGGAATGGGGTATTTCGCAAATGGTGTTCTGCCCCCTACAAATAAATCTATAAAACCATCTTTGTTAAAATCATTTGCGGCAACTACGGAGCCACTCTTTTTGATTTCAGGCAATTTATCCAAGGCAAGGGAAAAATTACCCTTTCCATCGTTAACAAGAATCCTATCCAGATAATAGCTGTCATCCGGTGTAAATTCATTGCTTCCGGACACGAAGTAAATATCAAGATCCCCATCGTTATCCAAATCAAAAAGGGCTATTCCTTCTTCCTCGTATTTTTTGTCTTCTTCTTCCTTGAATAACTCTCGTTGCAAAAATTGTCCATTCGATTCTTGCAAAAATAAAACCGGTGAATACCTGGCGGAACTACCCACAATGAAATCCTCCAGACCATCGCCATTGAGGTCTCCCGATGCCAAGCAAGGACCATTTTGGGTCAATTTATGCGGTAATATTCTTTGAATATTGAAGTCGATTACATCCAACTCCTTATGTTCATAATCCATTCCATATTCTTTTGAAACTTCGGTAAATAACTTTTGGTCCTTTTTGGGATTGAACGGAAATTCCAGGGATTTTACATCTATTGGGGAGGCTTCACTTTGTTTCAGTACCAAGGTTTGTTTAGGCTGAACGCCTTCCAATTTTTGATAGTTGCCATTAGGCCATAATATCTCTAAAGAATTAATTTTTGCCATATCGCCCAGACCAAAATGCACTATACCATCCAAGGAGGACATATAGCCTCTATACAAGTAGTTTTCATGGTATTGAAAAGTGCCATCTTCAAAGCGTACCACTACTTTTGCACCTATGCCGTAGGTGTCCGAGTTTTTAAGGTTGATTCTTACATAGTTGTTTTCTGCCCCTAAGTTGTTTCTAAAGATGAAAGCAGGGTCGTTGATATTGTTAACAACATAGTCCAAGTCACCATCATTATCCAAGTCTGCAAATGCCGCTCCATTTGAGAAGGAAGGTATATTGAGACCCCATTCCTCACCTTTATCCTCAAATGTATCCTTACCGTTATTTACGTAAACATAGTTTGGAATCTTGATAGTAGGTATGGAATCCAAAATTTGACCTGGTTTCAAATACCTACTTACATTAAAATTGAAGTCCCCAAAATCAAGGTCGGTGATATCCCTAGGAAAACCATTCGTTATCAATAGGTCTTTATGGCCATCATTGTTCATATCCGCAAATAATGGAGACCAGCTCCAGTCGGTTTTAGAGACACCAGACATTAAACCGATTTCACTAAAGGGTACACCATTTCCGTTTCCTTTCTGCAACATGTTCCTGGAATATTGATATTCATAATTGTAACGTTCATTAAGGACATAGTTGGTGTAATTATTACTTGCTATGGTCGTCTTCAACCTTTGGTTGGTTTCACCCAACATATCCAGAGTGATGATATCCAAATAACCATCATTGTTAAAATCCGATATATCATTGCCCATGGAGAATTTACTTTGGTGCTTCACAAATTCCGATATTCTATTGGTAAAAGTACCGTCCTGATTATTGATATACAGCAGGTCATTGGTGAGGTAGTCGTTGCTTACATATATATCTGGCCAGGAATCATAATTGATATCCGCAATGGCCAAACCAAGTCCGTAGCCTTCTAAAGTGATGCCGGCTTCAAGGGAAACATCGGTAAAGGTACCATCCCCATTGTTACGATACAGATGGTCCGTGCTCAGCGCAGAGCCGTCCGTTATCTTTTCCCTGTAGTTGGAAGGAAGCACATGAATATCCACGTTATTGAGAACATAAAGATCTAAATCTCCATCTTTATCATAATCGAAGAAGGTGGCTCCCATACTGTTACTGCTATCTGCAATGCCATATTCTTTAGCCACCTCTTTGAAAGTAGGAACACCATTGGCATTGGGTCCTTGATTTACGAATAACATATTGGCCTTTTCTTTATCGGAATCCAACATGGCCGCACATACATAAATATCAAGGTATTTGTCATTATTTATATCTACCAGGGCAATTCCGGTACTCCATTTGTCAATTCCTTCAATCTGTGCCTCTGCGGAAATATCCTTGAATTTAAAGTCGCCTTCATTTAGGTAGAGTTTATTTGAAACTTGGTTTCCCGAGAAAAAAATGTCGGGCCTGTCATCATTATTGAAATCTCCAATGGCAACACCGCCTCCATTAAAAATATATTCACTTGTTAGAATATTAAAGCTGTCCGTTTCTATAATCCTATTGTTAAAATCTACGCCAGAACTTTTAGCTGGTATTTGGGTAAAGAGCTTTTCTTTTTCCTCCTGGCAAGATGTAAAGGCAAGGGCAATAAGAACTGTAATGCAAATTATTTTTTTCATTTTTAGTGCAATAGTTTTAATAATGATATTAGGATATCAAAAAAGCGATGATTTTAAATGGCTATAAACAAAGTTAATTAAACGGTAATGTTATAAAAATTTAGGAGTAGAAAAGCTTGTTGGATTAAACTTTCATTAATCAATTTTAGTTTTTGAATAATAAAAAAAGGGCGTGTGTAACACGCCCTTTTCTATAAATATAGGTTGATTAATTAATAACCTGGGTTTTGGGATAATACATCCGAACCTTGAATGTCTATTTGCGTTTGTGGTATTGGATAATACTCGTTTTTACCAGCGGTAAAACTTGCTCCACCAAACTTTGTCACCAAATATTGGGATTCATAATCCAAGTACGCGTTCAATTCCTCCGCAGCTACGCCCCAACGAACCAAATCGAAGAAACGATGGCCTTCTCCGGAAAGTTCCAATTTACGCTCGAAACGTACAGCTCTTCTCGCGAAATCCTGATTTGGGAAAGAAGTATATTCAGAAATCACATAGTTTGCTGCTGGGCCACTTCCATCATATTCTTGTACCCAGAACTCAGAATTTGCGGCTCTTGCACGTACCCTGTTCACATATTCCAAGGCTTTATCCAAGGAACCTGCTTCTACTTCCGCTTCGGCTGCCATTAAAAGCACATCGGCAAAACGAATTATGGTATAGTTCATAGTTGCATAACCTCTGGTCCACGAGCTTCCATCCGTAAAGCTATTCTCCTGACTCCTATAGTAAATATACTTTTTAGGAGAGTAGGGACCCGCATAGGGGAAGCTACGAATCCAAGCGGAACCTGGATGCTCGATCCAATCCAAATATGGAATTCCTTTTCTACCAATGGAATGGTCAATTCTTGGATCTAATGGGTCTGGATCTTCTACGAAGGTCGATTCATCATTGTCATTTGTGAATACATGTCTGTAGATATTGTCCACTTCATTGGCAGGGTCATTGTATGAGCCATCCAAAAGTGGTAAGCCATCTGCACCGGTTCTAAAGGAGTTGGCCAATTCCATACTCGGTTGGAAGAACCCACAACAGTTCCCAGGACCGTCAGGGCCTGTATTGTAAGGGTAGTTCAAATCATCAAAGTAATTGGCATTTGCTGTACTACCAGTATTATTGGCAGATTCCACATCCATAACGGCTTCTGCATGGTTGTCATTTTCAGCATTGTAAATTTGGGCATAGTCATCCAAAAGGTCATAGGGCAATCCGTTTGACGTAACACCTTGTTCTATGACTGTAGTGAACAAATCTTTGGCGGGACCAAATTTTTGCTGATACAGGTAGGCCTTTGCCAAGTAAGCTCCAGCTGCCCATTTATTAACCCTTCCGGGGCCATTTTCTGCAGGTAGATTGTCATATGCAAACTGAAAATCAGCCTCGATAAAACCCCAAACATCCGGTGTATTTGGAATACTCGGTATATCGGCAGGGAGCACAGTTTCATCAAACAATGGAATACTATTGAAGTGCTTCTTTAAGTCAAAGTAGAAATGACCTCTTAACAAACGTGCTTCCCCAGCAATACGTGCGGCATCGGCGGCTGATACATCAGTGGCCACTGCCAATGCTGCTAACACTTTATTCGCTCGACTAACTCCTTCAAAGCGACCATTCCATAAACTGTTAAAATCTCCAATGGTTGGATCAGCCTCGTATCTTTGAATTGGATTAATGGTCGAATAGTCACCAGCATCCGTTCCTTTGTTGGCTTCACCACCCATGATGGAGCCGGTTACCCAATGGTTGGGTCCTTCAAAACGATTGCCAAATACGCCATTTAATGCGGCATATGTGCCGATAAGTAGACCCTCAATTCCATCTTTCGTACCCACCTGAGCATCCGCTAAGGAGCCGGTAGGAAGTACTTCCAAGAATTCATCGTTACATGACACCCCTATCATAAGAAAGGACATCGCAGCAACGACTGTCTTTTTAAAATTAATCATAGTTTTCATAGTTTATTTTTACTTAAAGATATAATATATTTTGAACATAACTATCACAGTTTTATAACATTGAATTAGATTCCCACCTCAAGTGTTATCAAATATTGTGGTGCGACTGGATAGTTTCCTACATCGATACCAAAGTTGGTATCAGCTCCACCACCAATGCCTGGGTCAAGACCACTATAATTTGTTATAGTCCAAATGTTGTTTGCTGAAAGTCCTAATTTTAACCTGCTCAATCCAAGTCTATCTGTTATATCAGCGAAGTTATAGGCAAACGCCAGTCTTTGTAGTCGAAGATAGGATCCATCCTCAACATACCAAGAGTTACCGACACCACTGGTACTTAAATTAGTAGCACTCTCCCAAATGGGGGCAGCAGCATTGTTTCCTAATTCAGGAGTCCAAGAACGCTTGGCGGCCTGACCTTTTGCAGAGCCTTCAAAAGTACCAAAGAAATCAGTGAACCATTTGGACTGATTAAATATGTCGTTTCCAACAGAAGCAAACCAATAAGTTTCAAATTCCAAATTTTTATAGCGTAAATTGATGGTCGCACCACCAGTATAATCTGGTACAGGACTTCCTATAAAAGTTCTATCATCTGGGGTAATTGCGCCATCCCCGTTAATGTCGGCATATCGGAATCGACCTAGACCCTTTCCATCCTGAGCAGGAGAGTTAGCTACTTCTTCAGCACTGTTGAAATAACCAATTACCTCATAACCAAAGAAGGAGGACAAAGGCTGTCCAACAGCATTTCTGGTAGCTTGAATTCCTCTGTATGTTTGACCGTCAAAAAAGTCAAGTCCCGGAGCCAATGCTGTAATCTCATTTTTAAGAAAGGAATTGTTAAGGGTGACCGTGAAGGAAAGGTCCTCTGTAAAATTACCCCTTCCAATAATTTGAAAATCGAGTCCAGAGTTGCTCATACTTGCAATGTTAACTGACGGTGCTTGTGCAAAATTACCAGTAACCCCAGCTAAAGGCAATTGGTACAATAGGTCATCCGTATCCTTTTTCCACCAATCTAAAACCAATTCTAATTTATTGTTGAAGAAACTAGCATCAAAACCTATATTCAGTGTGGTACTTGTCTCCCATTTTGCATCTGGGTTACCTATTCGACTTTGGGCGAAGCCTTCATCGGCCCCACTGTTCTGACCTTGAATTGGATACCATGTGTTTCCTCTATTGGAGGCAAAAAGGGAGTACTGGTTATTAGGGTCAACGTTGTTCGAGTTACCCATTTGGCCCCATCCACCCCTTATTTTTAGGTCGGACACAACTTCTTGATTTTGCATAAATGGTTCTGAAATAACCCTCCAAGCAGCTGAAAATGCAGGGAAAGTACCATAACGGTTATTGCCACCAAAACGAGAGGCGCCATCCCTTCGTATAACCCCGGATAGATAATATCTCTCATCAAAGTTATATTCTAGAGATCCAAATGTGGAGAAGAAGTTAACCCCGTTGCCTAAGCTACTATTAACTACAGGACTTTGAACCACACTTAAATTTTGAAAATCCAAATCTGTAGAGAAAGGATTGATACCCGATCCAGAAATTGACCTTCCTCTTCCGGTATTCAAGGCTTCTAAACCACCAAGAAGCTTAACTTTGTGTTTACCGAATAATTTTTCATAGGTGGCAGTATTGGTGAAAGTCCATTGGAAACCGTAACCACTACCTTCTGAGAAGGTATTGCTGGCTTCTGGTTCTGAATCACCTAAATACCTGAAACCGTAATTCACAAAATAATTGTTGCTGTATCCTCCCCCTATACTGGTACGGACCACTAATCCATCCAAAGGTTTGATATCAGCATACAGGTTACCAAATCCACCAATGGAGTAATTTTTATCATCGCCAGCGTTAAGTACTTGCTGTCTTACAGGGTTTCTTGGGTTGTTAAAACCTGTGGCCCTCGTACTGGCAAAACTACCAAATTCGTCTCGTACCGGTATAATCGTTGGCATACGATAGGCGGATAAAATAACTGATTCGTCGTCAGCGCCACCAATACCTCCTTCACCTCCAAATCCACCTACTACAGAACGATAGGTAACTTGAAAATTCTCACCTATGCTTAACCATGGGGCTACATCCCACTCTGAGTTAAATCGCGCGGTATATCTAGAAAAATTGTTTTCAATAAGAATACCCGCCTGATTCTGTGCGGAGATTCCCATGTAGAAGCGGCCGTTTTCATTGCCTCCATCAAAACCTAAAGTAACACGACTAAGGGGTGCAATTCTGGTCAACTCCTTGTACCAATTGGTTCCTTGAAGATTTGGACGTATCAAGAACACATTATCAGGATTAGCCTCATAATTTGCGCGTATTTGTGCTAAATTAATATCCGATTCAAACACGCCATTTTGCCCATCTGCATGCAAATAATCAGGAAATCTTGGAGTAGGATTGGTTCCATATTGTGGATGGGTATACTGCGGTGCAGTACCATTCGCCCTTGCATTATTTTCATAGGCCAAATGGGTGAATTCGGCCATTTCCTGTGGACTAAGGTTTTTTGGTGCTCCACCAACATTAGGGTCGCTCACACCGCTCTGAATATTAAGTGAAATTCTAGTTTTTTGACGGCTTCTGGATCCTTGTTTCGTGGTGTATACCACAACACCATTAGCCGCTCTTGCTCCGTAAATCGATGCTGCAGCAGCATCCTTTAAAACAGTTGTTGTTTCAATGTCATCGGGATTAAGAAACTCCGTGTTTTGAACTGGCACACCGTCTACTATATATAATGGTTCGTTACCTCCAAAAGCACCAAAACCACGTACACGAATTTGTGATGAGGTTCCTGGCTGTCCATTGGTCAATACTGTTACACCGGCAACTCTACCCTGTAGTTGCTGCTCTACGTTACCAGAGGGAATTGCAGCTAACTCCTCAGCCTTTACTATGGAAACTGCAGCCGTGGCCTCTCTTCTACTTGTAGTAGAGTAACCCGTTACAACGACCTCGTCTAATGCGGCTGCATCTTCGGATAAAAATACATCGACATTTGATTGGCCATTTACGGCTACTTCCTTCCTTTGAAAACCAATGTAGCTGAAAACCAATGTTGCTCCAGACTCTACATTAATAGTAAAGTTTCCGTCAAAATCTGTTTGGGTACCATTGGTAGTACCTTTTTCGACGACGTTGGCACCAGGTAGCGGCGCGCCATTTTCATCCGTTACCGTACCGGTAACAGTAGACTGTAAAGTTTCGTCCAACACAATTTTGTAGTTGGCAGTTGTCGCATTTGCAGAAGCGAGTTGCACTCCTAAACAAATGACCATCGATAAAATCCCAGCTTTAAAAAAGGTAATACCTCTTTTGGATTTAACCGATTTGAAATCATGTTTTTGATTCATAATCCTTGTTGTTTGTTAGTTTAAATTAATCTCCTTGAACTGGTTTTTAAAGGGCTCTTCCGTGAGTGATGGAAATGTTAAAAAAAACCAAATTCAGCGTAATGATAACAAAATATTATGATATATAAATAATGACCAATTCATTATTTTTTAAAATTAAGTGTCAAAAAATTACTTAAAATCTTGCGTATATAGTATAATTCACCGTTTTTATTGGCTTTGTAGAAATTTTGGTTCGTAAAATTTTAATAAATTGGAAATTTGCTAAATTTAACATTATTGTCTCATGTTGTGTCAATAATTGCCAGTTTTAGCTGATTTCAAACGTTGTAGTCCGTTTGAAATCTGAGTTCAAATTCACACTTTTCAATCGGTTTTTAACTTTTGATTCGAGCTGCTGCAATAGCGGAAATGACTATCAAAGAATTTTTGGTATCCTTAGTAAAAAAAAGATAGTTTTGTCCTCCGTCCTTTAAATTGAATTTCTTTCGAATTTGGACAACGGTTTCGGGAAAATTTCGTGTTGTAATATTGGCTTTTTTTATCCCTAGTTGTTTGAAGCGTTTATTATTATAGGGAATGGTTTTAACAATTTCAAAAACCCTTCCTGGAAAAGGCAATAAAGCTTCAGAGGTATATAGATGAGTATGTTCCTGTAATTTTTTTAGGCCGTATCTTTCGCTCACTAGATTGAATGCCCCAGATTTCATTATTGCGGCATTAGGCTCATAGAGATATTTTAAGGGTTTTGAGAACTCCGCCTGCGCATTTTCTTTTTCATAAAGGCCATATTGAAATGTTTCCGTATTGCCCTTGTTAAAATTGATTGTCCTTACAAGGGGGGCTTTGCCAAAATCAGGTTTTAAATGCCACAACACTTCCTTGACTTCATTTTCAAGACTTACAATATGTATTTCGAATACCTTATCTAATTGTTCCAGCCCCATGGAAAGATCCAACATAGGTCCGGTTTTTATCAATATATTTTGTGATTTTGAGCGCAGTAATTCCAAATGTTTGGTAACATTCGGCTCACAGTCCTCCAAGAAAAACACTTTTTTGTTGCTTTGGTCCCTTCGGGAAGGATCAAGATAGATCCAATCCAAAATTTGCTTATTTTTTTCAAGAAAGGTAATTCCGTCCCCATACAGTACTTCTATGTTGGATACGCCCATTTGGGCAAAATTGTGTTTTGCAATCTCGGATACTTCCCTGTTCTTTTCAATGTGGAAGACCTTATCAATTTTCTTGGAAAAATAATAACTGTCAACACCAAACCCTCCTGTTAAGTCTGCCAGCGAATCTCCTGAAACTAAATCTGCCTTATACTGGGCACAAATCTCGGACGACGTTTGCGATAAATTCAGCTTGTTAGCGTAATAGATATTTTTGGTTTCAAACCAAGTAGGTAATTTCTTTTGGGCTTTTTTTTTGGATTCCAGTTGTTCCACAACTTCCCTGTTTTCAACAGCTGAGAACAGTTTCTTTCCTAAAAGGATTGTATGGATATCAGACCTAAAATTGGTGTCTATAAAATCCTGTACCTCCTTATGTAGTAGGTTTTTGTTCAAAGGACGCTAAAGGTTTTCGGTCAGGGATTTGACGATTTTGTTTTCGGAAAGAAATTCCTTGAGAATTACTTTAATGGCCGTATATCCCGGTACGGCTACGATCATCCCCACGACGCCGAACAAAAGCCCGGCAATGATGATCACCAGAAATATTTCCAAGGGGTGCGATTTTACACTGCTCGAAAATATGAAGGGCTGTGAGAAAAAATTGTCCACCAACTGACCGATCACCAGTCCGATTAAAACATAGCCAGTTTTTGGAAGGATTACCTCGCTAAAATCCGCTCCCAAATTACTGGTCATGGTAAGCGTTATCATCAGGGCGCCACCGATCAAAGGTCCCACATAGGGAATTATATTGAACAGGGCGCAAAGAAAGGCGATGACGATCGCATTTTCGATACCTACGATCAAAAGCACAATGGTGTAGATGACAAAAAGTATAAAAATCTGAAGGAGCAGACCAACAAAATACCTGGAGAGCAAATTGTTTATTTTTTCTATGGAGTTGACCGTGCCTTTTTCCTTTGTTTTGGGAATAAAGATGAGAAGGCCGTTCTGGAATAGCTTGCTATCCTTTAGAAAGAAAAAGGAGATGAACAAAACGGAAAAAAGGCCAATACTGGCAGAGCTTAGAATGTTCAATAGGGAATTGAGGAAATTAGGCACAAAGCCTATGTCCAATCCTTGAATGATATTCCTTTCGATCTCCGAGTCATGGATGACATCTTCCACCATATTCGAAGAAAGGCCAAAATATTGGGTGGTCTTGAGGTATAAGGTATTTATACTTCGCTGTAGTTCCTCTATATTCAGCAAGGAAAGGTTTTTGCTCTGTTCCGTAATCAGCGGAATGAAAAGTGCAAAAATGCCCGCTAAAACCCCTACCATAAAAATCATGGTCAAAATTACTGCCAGCGTATTGGGAAAATTCAATTTTCGTCTTAAAAAAAGAACAACAGGTCTTCCAATAAGGGCGATGACCGCTGCGGCTGCCAAATACGCCAAAACAGAACGTATCATATAGAAGAAATACAGGGTTAGCAGGATTCCTGTTACGATACCCAGGGCCCTTAAAATTCCGTTGGCAATGGTTTTGGAGGTCATTTTTTAGTTTTTAAACACATATGAGACGATATTCGCACCCATTTGTAGCGCTTTTATTCTTATTTCCTCCGGATCGTTGTGTACGGCGGCATCTTCCCAACCATCCCCAAGATCGGATTCCAAGGTCAATAATAAAACTAATCTATTGTTTTCAAATATGCCCAGTGCCTGGGGTCTTTTTCCATCGTGTTCGTGGATTTTGGGCAAACCCTGCGGAAATGCATACTCCTGCGAAAAAATAGGATGGTCCAAGCCAATTTCCTCCAAATTGCTGTTTGGGAATAACTCCTCTATCTCACCAATAATATATTCCCGCATGCCATAATTATCATCGATATGTAAAAAACCACCGGATAATAGGTAGTTCCTTAGGTTTTCCTTTTCTTCCGAAGAGAAGACCACATTACCATGGCCGGTCATATGGAGAAAAGGATACTGATAAATCGTATTACTGCCTACTTCTACGGTTTCTGGTTTTGTAGTTAAACGGGTCCCGATGTTGGAATTGCAAAAATTAATTAAGTTGGGCAGCGCTGTAGGGTTCGCGTACCAATCCCCGCCGCCCTGATATTTCAAAATGGCTATTTCCTGCGCTTTGGCCGATAGACTAAGACCTGCGGCCAAAAGTAACGTGACGATTAGTTTTCGCATCTTCGAAAGGCTATAAAATCAAAAATACACATTAAGTCCAAACAAAGATATTCCAATCCATTATTTAGCCATTATTGATAATGGCCACCGTGGTACAGGCGACAATAGCGGCGGTTTCCGTTCGTAATCGATTTCTGCCCATGGAAACGGGAAGGAAGCCTTTCTGTTTTGCTGCCTTTATTTCCCTGGCCGAAAAGTCACCTTCCGGTCCGATCAATATGGTAATCGGTTTGTCCGGGATGACCCTTCTTTTTAGTTCGTATTTTTCCGATTCTTCACAATGGGCGATGAACAGGCCGCCTTCCCTTGGTTCTTCCAGGACGTCATTAAAATTGGTCAATTCGTTCAATTTGGGCAGAAAGGCCTGATTGGACTGTTTCATGGCCGACTGTATGACTTTCATATAGCGATCCAACTTGATTGTTTTTCGTTCCGAATGTTCGCAAAGAACGGGTGTAATTTCATTAACGCCTATCTCGGTAGCCTTTTCCAAAAACCATTCAAAACGATCGTTCATCTTCGTGGGGGCAACGATCATATGGAGCCAATAATTTTGAGGATGCACCCTCTTCACCCCGGTAATTTCAACCGCGCATTTTTTGGGGTTACTGTCAGTAATTTTGGCACTTAGCATCAACCCCTTTCCGTTGGTAATCAATACTTCATCGTTCACTTTTTTTCGAAGGACACGAACTATGTGCTTGCTCTCTTCCGCGTCAAAGAAAAATTGGGAAGAGGTCTCGTCCAAGTTGGGATTGTAGAACAATTGCATGATTTAGGAATTTAGGTTATATCGGGCTTTGGCGGATGTATCATGTTCCGCGAATTGGCCGGATTTGAATTTGTAATATCCAACAATCCCGATCATACCTGCATTATCCGTACAGAATTCAAAATTAGGCACATAAGTGTTCCATCCCATTTCTTTTTCGGCATCCTTGAGCGCTTTTCTAATATCTGAGTTTGCTGAAACACCACCCCCAATGGCAATATTTTTTATTCCCGTTTTTTTGACCGCCTTCTTTAGTTTTCCCATTAAGATATGTACAATGGTGAACTGGATGGAAGCGCAAATATCCGCAAGGTTTTCAGTAATAAAATCCGGGTTTTGGGAGGTCTGTTTTTGGATAAAGTATAGGATGCTAGTCTTAAGACCGCTAAAGCTAAAATTGAGGTCCTTGACCTTGGGTTTTGGAAATTCAAAGGCATGAGGATTACCCATTGCCGCGTATTGGTCGATCAACGGTCCACCGGGATAAGGCAAACCCAGAATTTTGGCACTCTTATCAAAAGCTTCGCCAACGGCATCGTCCAAGGTTTGGCCCAAGATCTCCATGTCAAAATAGTCTTTCACCTTTACGATCTGGGTATGTCCGCCACTAATAGTGAGGGCTAAAAAGGGAAATTCCGGAGCCTTCATGTTTTCGGCCTTAATGAAATGGGCCAAAATATGGGCCTGCATATGGTTCACTTCGATCAAGGGGATCTCTAAAGCCAAGGATAAGGATTTAGCAAACGAAGTACCTACCAATAGGGAACCCAACAGACCGGGTCCGCGTGTAAATGCTATGGCGGATAATTGTTTTTTATCGATATTTGCTTTGGCTAATGCTTGGTAGGTAACCGGGACAATATTTTGTTGATGTGCACGTGATGCAAGCTCCGGTACGACCCCGCCATATTCTTCGTGAATTTTTTGGGAAGCGACTACATTACTCAGCATGATATCATTTTTTAGGACCGCTACCGAGGTGTCGTCACAGGAAGATTCAATGGCCAAGATGTAAAGAGTTTCGTTTTCCAACGGTTTTGGAATAAAAATTGAAAGACAAAGGTAAAACATAATAGCCCTATCAAAAAACTTAGAAAAATACTGGTTAGAACACTTCTGGTTCTTTTGCTGACCTGTGTTTTGGGGACTATTGTGCTCTCTTTGCCCATCGTTCAAACTACCCTTGCTAAGTATGCCACTGATTCGATAAATGAGGAATTTGGTACTAACATCAATGTAGAGCGATTGCGGGTATCACTGATTTCCTGGGATACTTCCTTGAAGGGTGTTTTTGTGGAGGATTACAAACGGGATACCTTGTTTTATATCAACGAATTAAAAACATCTATCGTAAGCATCGGGAATTTGGCCAAGGGCCGATTGGAGTTTGGAGATATCGAGATCGATGAACTTCATTTTAAACTGAAAACCTATTATGGCGAGCAGGAAACCAATATCAATGTTTTTGTGGACAAATTGGATGATGGAAAGCCCAGGGCCCCTGGAACCCCGCCCTTCTTTTTTTCTTCCTCCTATGTGGATATTCAGAATAGCAGGTTTCAATACATTGACGAAAATCTCGAAAACGAGGAGGCGCTCCAATTTAAGAACCTTAAAATTGAGGCGAACGAATTCCAGATTCTAGGTCCTGAAGTAACGGCAGGTATCGAAGAAATGTCCTTTTTAAGTGAACGTGGAATCCTTGTTGAAAACCTGAAAACCAATTTCAAATATACCAAGGAGCAGATGCGTTTTGATTCGTTGAAGATCAAGACGCCATTGTCCAATCTAGATGGAAATATTGTTTTCAACTATAATAGGGAAGATTTTCAGGATTTTCTGAACAAGGTAAACATCGAGGCCAATTTTGAGGAGTCCACCGTCTCCTTTGATGAAATTAATTTGATATATAATGAATTCGGACAAGGAAAGACCGCTACCCTCAGCACTACCTTGAACGGCGTACTCAACGACCTAAACATTAACAATCTTTTTCTTGTTTCGGACAACACGGGAATCAGGGGCGACTTCAACTTTAAACACCTTTTCAACAAGCAAAAGTCCTTCGTGCTGGATGCCGACATGCGCAATGTGACCAGTAGTTATTATCAATTGAACGCCCTTTTGCCCAACCTGATTGGAAATTCGTTGCCGTCCACTTTCAGTAAACTGGGACAGTTCACTATCCGGGGAGAGGCGCTAATCACGGATTCTTCCATAGACGCCAAAGTAAACCTCAATACCGCTGTGGGCAGCAGTTATTCAGATATCGTGTTGTCTAATTTCAACAATATTGACAATGCCACCTACACGGGCTTTATTTCCCTTATCGATTTTGATTTGGGTGAATTTGTGAACAGTAAAAGTCTGGGGAAGACCAATCTGGACTTTAATGTGGAAGGGCAGGGATTCGTGACCGAAAAGTTGAATACGGAAGTCATCGGACAGATATACTCCATCGAGTTCAATAATTATAACTATCAGGACATCAAGGTTTCCGGTATTTTGAAAGAACAATTGTTCGATGGATCCTTGACCAGCAATGACGAAAATTTAAAGTTCAACTTTAAGGGTCTTGCGGATTTTGGGGAAGAAAGTAACAACTTCAATTTTAAGGCTTCCGTTGATTATGCGGACTTGAAGCGTCTCAACTTTATTAACGACAGTGTATCCATTTTCAAGGGCGATGTGAGCATGAACATCCGGGGAAATACCTTGGATAATATCGTGGGAGATGTAAACTTTACAAAAACAAATTTTCAGAACAAAAACGATACCTACTACTTTGAGGATTTTACGGTTACCTCTTCCTTTGAAAGCGATTCGGTACGCGTAATCGACATCAATTCCCCGGACATCATCACGGGTTTTATGAAAGGAAACTTCCGCGTTAGGGAATTGGGCAAATTGGTGCAGAATTCCATTGGTAGTATCTACACCAATTATAGGCCCTTTAAGATTTCCGGCGGACAGAACCTGAGCTTCAATTTTAAGATATACAATAAGATTGTGGATGTGTTCTTTCCAGAAGTAAGGTTCGACCCCAATACGTTCATCCGAGGGAAAATAGTATCGGACGAAGGTGATTTTAAATTGAACTTTGAATCGCCCAGTATTGTGGCCTTTGGTAACGAGGCCGATAATATAGAGGTGCAAATAGACAATAAGAACCCCTTGTTCAATACCTATGTTTCCGTTGGCGATTTAAAGACGCCCTATTACGATGTAAAGGATTTCAACCTGATCAACACTACCTTAAAGGACACCCTGTTTTTTAGGTCGGAATTTAAGGGAGGTAGTGAATATAACGACAGCTACAACCTTAACTTCTATCATACGTTCAATGCGGACAACAAGTCGGTCATAGGTCTTAAAACCTCTGATGTCAGTTTTAAGGGCAATAAATGGATCCTGAACAAAGATGGGAACAGGAAGAACAAAGTCATCCTGAATAGGGCACTGGACAGTATCTCGATAGAGGAAATCGTAATGAACAATGATGAACAGGAGCAGATTCGATTACGGGGCCAATTGGCCGATTCCACCTATAAAGACCTTCAGCTACAATTTAAGATCGTATCCCTGAACAAAATTACACCGGTGATCGATAGCCTAAAATTACAGGGCGAGGTAAACGGAAATCTGAACATATTACAAAAGGACGGAATCTATCTACCATCGTCGAATTTGAACATTGACCGATTTGGCGTGAATGACATGCCCATGGGAGATCTGGCCATTAGCATAGTGGGCAACAGGGATTTGACTGAGTTTCAGGTCAATTCACAATTGTCTGAAAACGGTATCGAGAAATTTGGGGTAGTTGGAAAAATCGAGAACAAGGAGGAAATGCCCACGGCGAATTTGGTGGCCAATTTCAATAAGTTTCCAATTGATCCATTCAATCCGTTGGGCGAGGGCATTATTGACCATATTAGGGGCGAATTGGACGGAAGGGTCAATATTACGGGTCCTGTGGACAATCCCAATTTTAACGGATTGGTGACTTTGGAAAACGCGGGCATCGCCATACCCTATTTAAATGTGGATTACGCCTTTGCCCCAAGGTCAAGGGTGCGTTTGGAAAATCAGACCTTTGATTTTGACAACATAGCCCTTTCGGACGTTACCATGGGTACACGGGCGAATCTGGACGGGACCATAACCCATAGTTATTTTGATAATTGGGTGCTCAACTTCAATGTCGACACCAACAATAATAGGTTCCTGATTCTAAATACGGAATTCAAGGAAGGGGATTTGTACTATGGCAGGGGCTATCTGAATGGTACGGGTCGAATTTACGGTCCAACCACCGCACTGAACATTACTGTGGATGGGGAAACGGCAAGGGGTACTTCCCTGAAAATACCTTTGAGCGATGTGGCCAGTGTAGGGGACTATTCCTTTATCAATTTCTTGGAAAAGGATACGGTCCAATCCCAGGGCGAGCAGCGGGATTTGAAGGATTATCAAGGTCTGGAGTTGGAATTCAACCTGGATGTGACCCCGGAGGCCGAGGTAGAAATAGTTACGGATACCAGAACGGGTAGTTCCTTGAAAGGAACGGGGGAAGGTATCCTACTGATACAAATTAATACGAACGGCAAGTTTGAAATGTATGGGGATTTTGTGGTGGTTACCGGACAGTTTCGATACAAGTTTGGTGGCATAATAGATAAGACCTTTACCGTGGAGCCCGGAGGGCAAATTAACTGGGACCAAAAGCCCCTGGAGGCCTTGTTGAATATGGAAGCTGTGTATTCGCTGACGGCAAATCCTGCACCATTGCTCCAAAACCAGGCGTATGCCCAAAGAATACCAACGGATGTGATCATTCGCTTGACCGGGGAACTTCAAAATCCCGATATAGAATTCGGCATCGACTTCCCGGGAACCAATTCCATTGTACAGTCAGAACTGGAATACGCTTTGCAAGATCCAACGGTTGCGGAGAAAAATGCCATATTCCTATTGGCCCAAGGAAATTTTGTGAACGACCAAAGTGGTATCAACCAGCAGGCGATTACCGGAAACTTGGTTCAGAGTGCATCGGGTATTTTGAATTCCCTTTTAGGGGGTGGAAATGATAAGTTGAATTTTGGTTTGTCCTACGAACAAGGATATCAAGGAGCCCAATTGGAAACGGACGATAGAATAGGGGTAACGGTCTCTACGCAAATTTCTGATAGGGTATTGTTCAACGGTAAAGTAGGGGTGCCGGTTGGTGGAACAAGCGAAACCTTGGTCGCAGGGGACTTTGAGATTCAGCTCCTATTAAACGAGGAGGGAAGTTTAAGTGCAAAGTTTTTCAGTAGGCAAAGTGAAATCCAGGCATTCCTGCCCGATCAACAAGGCTCTACCCAAGGGGCCGGACTTTCCTACGAAGTTGATTTTGACAGTTTTAAAGAACTTTTCAGGAAAATCCTTAATAAGGAAGTTAAGCAGAAACCTATCAATGCCCAGAAACTTAAACCTCAAGAACCGCCCATTTCGGTCATGGGCAAGGATAGTTTGCTCAACTTTTATGCAAAGCCAAAATCGTTTTGAACGCGTTTATCGATTTCAAATCCATTACCATTGTTAAGTAATCATAGGTTTTCGTTATTTTTTGGTTAAAATATAACAGGCTTCCTATTTTTCTCCGATTCTTGCCAAATGCATGCTAGTCATATTTCGTAATTGAAAGAAGATTTACTAATTTCGTTGGCTTAATTTTTCGAATGTCTTCAAACATAAAAAAAATAGCAGTGCTAACTTCTGGGGGCGATTCTCCCGGGATGAATGCGGCCATACGTTCGGTAGTTAGAACCTGTGCGTATATGAAGGTTGAATGTGTTGGAATTTATAGGGGCTACCAAGGCATGATAGAGGGCGATTTTAAGCCGATGGATGCCAGAAGCGTCAATAATATTATCAACAAGGGCGGAACTATTTTGAAATCGGCAAGATGTACTGAATTTAGAACGCCCGAAGGTAGGAAAAAGGCCCACGAACAATTGGTTTCGGCAGGAATTGATGCCTTTGTGGTTATTGGCGGTGATGGTAGTTTTACCGGTGCCATGATCTTTAACCAAGAATACCAGTTCCCAATTATGGGGATTCCCGGAACCATAGATAATGATATTTTTGGAACCAGTTTTACACTTGGTTTTGATACCGCCTTGAATACTGTAGTCGACTGTATCGATAAAATTCGTGATACAGCTAGTTCCCACAACAGATTGTTCTTCGTAGAAGTTATGGGTCGGGATGTTGGACATATCGCTTTGAACGCCGGAGTTGGTGCGGGCGCCGAGGAAATTTTGATTCCAGAGGAAAATCTTGGACTGGATCGTTTATTGGAATCCTTAAAAAGAAGCAAGGAATCTGGTAAGTCTTCCAGTATCGTTATCGTTGCAGAGGGGGATAAGACCGGGAAAAATGTCTTCGAGCTCAAGGAGTATGTGGAAAAACACCTGCCAATTTACGATGTACGTGTTTCCGTTCTGGGACACATGCAACGTGGCGGTGCGCCATCCTGCTATGACCGTGTATTGGCAAGTAGAATGGGCGTTAAGGCCGTGGAATCCTTATTGGAAGGAAAAACGAACCTTATGGTAGGGGTTCAGGATAACAAGATTACTCTCACGCCGATAAATAAGGCCATAAAAGGACACACAAAAATAGACAAGGAACTTATCCGCGTCTCAGAAATAATGACAACATAAAGTATAATCGATTAAAAACAATAGAAAATGTCAAATTTAAAAATAGGAATTAACGGTTTTGGTAGAATTGGTAGGTTAGTGTTTAGGACTACCGTAAAAAGAGGCGATGTCGATGTAGTTGCCATTAACGATTTATTGGATGTTGAGCACTTGGCGTATTTGTTGAAATATGATTCCGTACATGGAAAATTTGATGGTACCGTAGATGTAAAGGACGGACACTTGGTTGTAAATGGGAAAACGGTTCGAATTACGGCCGAAAGAGATCCCAAAAACTGTAAGTGGGACGAGGTAGGAGCTACCATAGTGGCTGAATGTACCGGTATTTTTACCACCTTGGAGACGGCGCAATACCATATCGATGGTGGAGCTAAAAAAGTGGTAATCTCCGCACCTTCCAAGGATGCACCAATGTTCGTGATGGGCGTAAACCATAAAGAAGTAAAAGCTTCTGATGCTATCGTATCCAATGCTTCTTGTACTACAAACTGTTTGGCACCTATGGCCAAGGTTTTAAATGATGCTTTTGGAATTGAAGAAGCGTTAATGACTACCGTACATGCCACTACTGCTACCCAAATGACCGTTGATGGTCCTTCTAAAAAAGATTGGAGAGGTGGTAGAAGTGCCATGTTGAATATTATTCCTGCTTCTACGGGAGCAGCCGTCGCGGTTACCAAAGTAATTCCAGAATTAAAGGGCAAACTTACAGGGATGGCTTTTAGGGTTCCTACAGCGGATGTATCCGTAGTGGATTTGACTGTTAGGTTGCAGAAGGAAACTTCTTATGAAGAGATTAAAAAAGCGTTCAAAACCGCTTCCGAAGGCGAATTGAACGGTGTGTTGGGCTATACCGAAGAGGCAGTTGTTTCACAAGATTTCATTGGTGAAACAAATACCAGTGTTTTTGATGCCGAAGCTGGTATTGAATTGAACTCCAAATTCTTTAAGTTGGTTTCCTGGTACGATAATGAATCTGGGTTCTCCAACAAAATGGTAGACTTGATACAACATGTGAATAGCCTATAACAGGCATTTAGATTTCATATAATAATCCTGTAAATAAGGTATTTTTTCCTTATTTTCAGGATTATTTTTTAAATACCAAGGTATGATTTTAATTGTTGATAGTGGGGCGACCAAATCTGATTGGATCGCATTGGATGAAAAAGGTGAGCAGCTCTTTTTGACTCAGACTTTGGGTTTGAGTCCAGAGGTTTTGACAAAGGACGTTATCGAAGATAGGTTGGCCAATAACTTTGAGCTCTCCAAGAATAGGGAAGCGGTAAGCCATTTATTTTTTTATGGGGCGGGTTGCGGTACGGATCGAATGAAGAATTTCTTGAAGGATATTTTCAAAGACTTTTTTCCAAATGCTGTTGCGGAAGTGAAGGAGGATACCTATGCGGCCATTTTTGCTACAACCAAGGTAGGGCATCAAGGAATTGTCTGTATTTTGGGTACGGGTTCCAATTGCAGTTATTATGATGGGGAAAAACTACATCAGAAGGTGACTTCCTTGGGCTACATTCCAATGGATGATGGTAGCGGTAATTTTTTCGGGCGGAAATTGATACGGGATTACTACTTCAACAAGATACCCAAGGATTTGGCCGATAAATTTGCCAGCCAGTATAATTTGGATGCGGATGTCATCAAGGATAATTTGTACAAACAACCAAACCCCAATACCTATTTGGCGACTTTTGCCCGATTCCTAATCGAGAACAAAAGCCACCCCTATTCAAAAGGTGTTATTGACAAAGGCTTTCAACAGTTTATCAATAACTATATCATGCAGTTTGATCTGGCCACAAAGGTTCCCATCAATTTTGTGGGAAGCATCGCCCATTATTTACGGGATGAACTAACAACCGTACTGCAAAGAAACGATTTGATCGTGGGGGTGATTCGACAAAAACCTATTGAAGGTTTGGTAGAATTCCATCGGGCGAATATGTAGCCTAGAATTGTACGGCTATCATGGAGATTTCCACGTTCACGAATTTTGGTAGGTTGGCTACTTCCACGGTTTCCCTTGCCGGAGCCGTATCTGAATTGAAATAGGAGCCGTATACTTCGTTTACGTGTGAGAATTGATTCATGTCGCTCAAAAATATAGCCGATTTCACAACATTTTCAAAGGTCATTCCCGCTTCGTGCAGAATGGCCTTTAAATTTTCCATGGATTGCCTGGTCTCTTTTTTTATATCGCCGGAAACCAATTCGCCCGTTTCTGGATCCAAGGGAATCTGTCCGGAAATATAAAGGGTGTTGCCAATTAAAATAGCTTGGTTGTAGGGCCCAATGGGGGCTGGAGCTTTTGAGGTATTTATTATTTTTTTCATTTTTTCTATGATTAATTTCTAAATGGCTGACTTCTATTTTCCCATTTGAGGTCACTTAATATAGAGGCATCGATTCCTATAAAGAAGTACCATCTCCTAAATTCTCCAAAAGGCGTCCAATTGAAGCGCATGGAAAAACTTTTCAGGTCTCTCTGAAAGCGTAACTGCGTTAAGGTAAAACCTTTATTTTTAAAGTCGTATCCAGAGGATCCGCCTACCTTCCAGCGTGGGGATAGTTCTATATCCCCGGAAAACATTAAGGAATGAGCGCTAAACTCGTTTTGTCTGGCACTGTTCAAATAACTTGCCGAATAGGCCAACCTGAAATTCCAGGGTATTTTGGTGCCGTAAATTGGGTTCTCCACATCACCCTTTTCCCGTTCTTCCCTTGGGTTGTCCCTAAAGCTATCGGCGCGGCCAAAGAGATCGTCCGTTCTACCGCCACTTTGGGCCACATAGTCAAAAGGATCTTCGTCTTCTTCGGCTTCGTCTTCCTTTTTCTTTTCAAACATTTTACTGTCAATGGAGTAGGAGATGTTCATATTGGCACGTGTCAGCCTAAAAAGACTTCCTCCATTATCTATATTCCAGGTGTCGATACGTCTTCCATTGTTGTCTATGGCATAGGGGTCCAGGCCTGCCGCGAAGTTTATGGACATTTTATTGTTCAGGATATTGGTTCCCCCATTAATGTTCAATGGACTTAGCCGAAGGGAATCGGCCTCCAGATTATAAGCTGTTGATATATTAAAATTGCTCAACAAGGGAATCTTTTTGGGTTCCGTTTTTGTAGAGTCCTTGTCCCTCACCTTCGCCTCCAAAACGTTGTTCAGGGCCAAGCTAAGGCTATTGGATCGGCCCAGCCTAGGTGCTCCGTTCAATGTTCCGTCAAACCTGCTATATTGCACAACGCGGCCATCTCCGTCTATTCCTTCCACATATTCATCATAATATTGCTCAAAGGATGGTGCATAACCATAACTAATGGTGGGGCGTAACACATGTCTAATAGCCTGGATCTTTTTGTCCTCACCAAAATTGAATGTTCCATAAAGTGTGGTACCTATGCTGGCATTCAAATTATACTGGTTATATCGGTCAAATCCAGAAATGGTATCCACTACTACCCGATTGGCCTCAGGATCAAAACTTCGTTCGAATGTTTGCATGGTCCAAACATCTTCATAGTTTCCACCCATGGTCACGCTAAAGTATTTGGCAATTTTAAAGTTGGTACTTATTGGGATACGGTGTCTAGCCCCGATCCTGGCGTTGTCGAACATACGGCCGGTCAAAAAATCCTCGTCGTTGGTGGTGAGTCGGTTTTGGGCGTTAACATCATATTGAAAGTTAATGTTCTGGATGGCCCCTTTTTTTATCCCGTCCCTTTTTGCAAATGGAAAAATACGCTCCATGCTCGCCTGGAACGTAGGTAATGTCATGTTGATATTGTCTGGATTGGTCGTCGTAGCTGTTGGTGAGGTTAATTGCGAATGTGTCGCCGTAACGCTCATATTTACGGATGGATATGCGGGAAAGGTTTTTGAATATGAGATGGACGAGGATAGGGTATTGTTCTGTGTATTGGGTAGGTTGCGTTGCTGCAAGGAGTTTCGGTAATATTCGCTACTCCCCAAATTCACCGATGCTGAAAACCTGGAATTAGGACTTGCCTTTTGATCCTGCGAGTGTGAAAACTGCAAGTTCCAGTTTTTGGATAAACTATAGTCGCTGAAGCCCTTTTGGCTCGTCACCAGGTTTTCGTACCTAAAATTTACATTGCCCCGGTATTTATACCTTTTGGTGTATATGGAGGCCGTTCGAAAACCCCAACTTCCGTTGGTATAAAAATCACCCGAAAACTCCACATTGGCATAATCTCCCAGCGGAGCGTAATATCCAAAATCCTGTAAAAAATAGCCCCTGTCCGGGTCGTTTCCAAAAGTGGGCATTAAGACACCTGGCGCACTTCCAACGGATAATGGAAAATACGCGAATGGCATAGCGATGGGCGTAGGAACATCGGCGATATAGAGATTGCTATAGCCGGCGATCACTTTTTTCTTGGGCACGAATTTCGCCTTTCGGACCCTAATGTAATAGTCTGGATTAATGGTATCCTCGGCGGTAGTAATTTTCGCTTCGCTCAGAAAATAGACGGAGTCGTTCTCTTTTTTTGTGATTTCGGCATATACCTTCATGGCGTCACTACCCAATTGACCCGCGGCGGCTTGCTGTTCGGTCCTGGAATTCCAGATAATCGCCTTTTGGGTATCGAAATTAAACCGAATGGAATCCGGAATCACCACATTGGACCCCTGTTTGAAGTAGGGAAGTTGGGTGTAATTGCCTACCGAATCCTTTATCCTACCTGCATATACTTCATTTTTGATATAATCCATTATGATGATACCGGCCTTTAGCTCCGTATCCTGATAATAGATTTCAGCTTCGTTGTACAGATAGATTTTGTTCTCCCGTTGGCTCAATTTCACATAGTCCTTGGCCTTGTAGGTAATGTTGTCCAACAGTAGGGGAGGCTTTTGATTTAGGGAGTCCCTTTGCAGGGAATCTCGCTGAATACTATCTCTTTCCACAGGCTTTGGGAAAAGCGGGGCAACAATGGAATATCTTTCAGCCTTAATTTCAAGGGGGACGACCTTGCCCTCTTGTGCCGTTCCCAATAATAGACCAACAAAAAGTAGGAATAGGAAAAGTACGTTCTGTTTATTTGATTGCAAGGCTATAAATCCTATTTTTGTAAAGGTTTGGCAATCGGTAAGCCATTTGATTCAGATGCCAAACTTACATATATTTTTTGTTCTCTTTATAGGGTGTTACCATAAATTTAACCATATAAGGAGGTGGAGAAACCTATTAAGAATATGAAAATAAAACCCCAAATTATCTTCCTTGTTTCCTTGTTATTACTTCCGATGATGGCCAGTGCCTCGGAAACGGGAAAAGGACCTACGGTAGATTCATTCATTGTGGTATTGGACGCCGGCCATGGTGGCCATGACCCGGGAAACCTAGGGAATGGGTATCTGGAAAAGGACATAGCCCTAAAGATAGTTCTGAAGGTTGGGGAACTGCTTTCTGCCAATAAGGACATCAAGGTCATTTACACCAGAAAGGACGATACCTTTGTGGACCTTTTTGTGAGAGGGGAAATCGCCAATAAGGCGAATGCCGATTTGTTTGTTTCTGTCCATTGCGATTCCCATAATTCCGATGCCCACGGGGCCGGAACCTTCGTTTTGGGACTACATGCCAACAAGCAGAATTTTGAAATCGCCAAAAAGGAGAACTCCGTAATCTACCTGGAGGACAATTACGAAACCCGATATGCGGATTATGACATCAATTCGCCGGAATCCGTAATTGGACTCACCATTATGCAGGAAGAGTTTTTGGACCAAAGCATCGCCTTGGCGAAAAACATTCAAGATAACATGTCCGGTAGGTTAAAGCGGGTGGACAGAAAGGTGAAACAGGCCGGTTTTATCGTACTACATCAAACCTTTATGCCCAGTGTTTTGGTGGAAACGGGCTTTTTGACCAATAAGGATGAAGGGGCCTATTTAAATTCTTCAAAAGGACAGGCCGAAATGGGTACCGCCATTGCGGATGCCATTTTAAAATATAAAACGGAGGTACAAGGAATATCCCAAACGGCCCAAGTTTCGAACCCCGCTACACCGGAAAAATCGGTCAAGGACGAAAGTTCCTCCATCGCTGCGGTAGTAGTTTCCAAAGAGGAAACTTCGGAATCCAAAGAAATCAAAGAAATCAAAAAACCGGAATCGGCAGAAAACAAACAGGAAGTATTGGCCGTATCGGAACCAAAAGAAACCCTAGAGGAAAAACCGGATGAAAATGCCATTATCTATAAGGTCCAGTTAATGGCGAGTAGTAAGGATTTGGCATTATCACCCGAAAATTTTAAAGGTCTGCCCCAAATTACAAAGGAAGCTTATAATAATTTATATCGGTATATGTACGGGGCTACCCAATCCTACAGGGAGGCGAAAATGTTACAGTCAAAAGCGGCCAGGACGGGATACCCATCGGCATATATCGTAGCCTACAAAAAGGGCGTAAGGGTTTCCGTGCCCAAGGAGGTGGAGGAGGAATCCCAATAACGGCCATTGGTATGTTATTTATTCCTAATTTTGTTAGAAACATAAAATTGATTGCTTGAAACTATCCAGGGAAATTAAGACGGGAATTATTGTAATTGGAGGAATACTCCTATTTATTTTGGGGTTTAGTTATTTAAAATCGACACCACTTTTTGACAATAGTAAAACCCTGTACGCGGTTTATCCAGATGTGGGCGGACTACAGGCCGGGACCGTTGTGTCCATTAATGGTTTTGGCGTAGGGAAGGTAAACGATATAAAGTTTAAGGATACAAAAGGAAATTTGGTGGTCACCTTTACGGTAAGCAGCGATTTTCAATTTTCCAAAAATAGCACCGTGGAATTGTACGATACGGGAATAATTGGTGGAAAAGGATTGCAGATTACACCCGTTTTCGACGGTGCAGAGACCGTTCGATCCGGTGATACGCTTTCTACCGAAACAAGACCCGGATTAACGGAGCTGGCCCAAGAAAAACTGACCCCTTTGTTCAAAAAATTTGAATCGGCCGTTTCCGATGCGGACTCCGTCCTGATCAACGTGAACCAGGTCTTGGATACTAAAACAAAAAAGGATTTACAGACCGCAATTAACGGGCTTAGTGAACTTATGGCGAGCCTCAATGGAAGTGCCAAGGTATTAAACGATATATTGGCCAACAACGAACAAAAGTTGGATAGTTCGCTTTCCAATTTTGAGACCCTTACCTATAATTTCGCCAAGCTTTCGGATACTTTGAACAATGCAGGTCTGGGAAGGACATTCGCAAGTTTGGAGACCACCATGGCGAATTTGGACAAGGTGATTTCTAAAATCGAGCAGGGTGATGGTACCTTGGGCAAGTTAATGAACGATAAGGAACTTTATTCCAATTTAACTGATGCCTCCAGGGAGTTGGATCTGTTGCTACAGGACTTTAGGTTAAATCCAAAACGCTACGTGAACGTTTCGGTCTTCGGTAAAAAACAAAAGGAATATGAGGTTCCGGAAGATGATCCGGCCGCTAAAATAGAATAGATCCAATGCAGTATATACCCAATATCCTTTTTGTAGCGATTCTTATTGTGGGAATCGGATATTTCGCCAAAAACATTGGTAAACTTAGGCGCAATATTTTATTGGGAAAAGATACCGAAGTTTCCGATGACAAACCCACAAGATGGCGCAACATGCTCCGGATCGCCTTTGGTCAATCCAAGATGGTCGTGCGACCTGTGGCGGGTTTACTCCATGTAATTGTCTATGTTGGTTTTATCATTATCAATATTGAAGTTTTGGAGATCGTCATCGACGGTATTTTTGGGACACATAGAATTTTTGAAGGTCTGGGTCCTGTTTATGATTTTCTGATTGCATCCTTTGAAATCCTGGCGCTCTTGGTCATTATAGCGGTAATCGCTTTTTGGGTAAGAAGGAACATCATTAAGCTCCAGCGATTTTTAAAGCCGGAAATGAAGGGTTGGCCCAAAAAGGACGGTAATCTTATCCTTTACATTGAGTTGGTGCTGATGCTTTTGTTTCTCACTATGAACGCGGCGGATTTCCGTTTGCAGCAATTGGGTGCGGAGCATTACGTCCAGGCCGGTAGTTTTCCGGTAAGTCAGTATATTTCAAATTGGTTCACTGGAATGGACATTTCCAGCTTGATACTTTTGGAGCGAACCGCATGGTGGTTGCACATTGTGGGGATACTGTTCTTTTTGAATTATCTATATTTTTCAAAGCACCTGCACATCCTATTGGCATTTCCCAATACGTTTTACGGAAAATTGGGGCCCAAGGGAAAATTTCAGAATTTGGAGGCTGTAACCAAGGAGGTAAAATTGATGTTGGACCCTAATGCCGACCCGTTTGCCGCTCCCGCAGATACTGGGGATGTGCCATCAAAATTCGGGGCATCGGATGTGATGGATTTAAGTTGGGTGCAATTGCTGAATGCCTATACCTGCACGGAATGTGGTAGATGTACGAGCGAATGTCCAGCCAATCAGACCGGTAAAAAATTGTCCCCAAGAAAGATCATGATGGACACGCGGGACCGATTGGAGGAAGTGGGAAAAATTCTGGATGCCAATAAGGGGGAATTCAAGGAGGACGGGAAACAGTTGTTGGACGATTACATTACTAGGGAAGAGTTGTGGGCCTGTACCTCGTGCAACGCCTGTGTGGAAGCCTGTCCGGTAAGTATCGACCCATTATCCATAATTATGGACATGCGCCAGTATTTGGTAATGGAACAATCCGCCGCACCATCGGATTTGAATAATATGATGGGAAATATCGAAAATAATGGAGCTCCGTGGCCTTTTAACCAAATGGACCGTTTGAATTGGAGTACCGAATCATAAAAGACTAGAAATGGCTGACACCCTTAAAGTTCCTACAATGGCAGAGATGTTCGCTGCCGGTGAAAAACCCGAAGTATTGTTTTGGGTAGGTTGTGCCGGTAGTTTTGACGATCGGGCCAAAAAAATTACAAAAGCCTTTGTGAAAATTCTGAACAAGGCCAATATTTCCTTTGCCGTTTTGGGAACGGAGGAAAGCTGTACAGGGGATCCGGCCAAAAGGGCAGGAAACGAGTTTTTGTTCCAGATGCAGGCCGTCACCAATATAGAGGTGATGAACGCCTATGAAATAAAGAAAATTGTGACCACATGTCCGCATTGTTTCAATACCATCAAGAACGAATACCCCGGTCTTGGAGGTACCTATGAGGTGGTGCACCATACGCAGTTTTTGAAGCAGTTGTTGGAGGAGGGACGTATAACCATGGAGGGAGGAACCTTCAAAGGAAAGCGCATCACCTTTCACGACCCCTGTTATCTGGGTAGGGCCAATGGTGTATATGAAGCGCCAAGGGAGCTAATACGGAAATTGGATGCCGAGTTGGTGGAGATGAAAAGCTGCAAGCAAAGAGGCCTGTGCTGTGGTGCCGGTGGTGCCCAAATGTTCAAGGAACCCGAAAAAGGGAACAAGGATGTGAATATTGAACGTACCGAGCAAGCTTTGGAGACAACGCCCCATATTATTGCCGCTGGATGTCCTTTTTGTAATACCATGATGACCGATGGTGTTAAGAACAAGGAAAAAGAGGGTGAAATTGCCGTTATGGACATTGCGGAACTTATTGCCAAGGCCGAAGATTTATAAGGCGTTGATTTTAAAACTATAAAGAAGGATTCATGCTAGCAGATTTTAATACACTACCCGATAGTTCCAGGGTATGGATTTACCAGGCGAACAGAAGTTTTACGGAACAGGAATTACAGGAAATACAGGACGACCTTACACTTTTTTTGGAAAACTGGACGGCCCACGGTAAGGACCTGAAGGCCGGTTTTGAGATAAAGTACAACAGGTTTTTGGTAATTGCCTTGGACCAAAGTGGGCAGTCGGCCACAGGATGCTCCATTGATGCATCGGTTCATTTTATACAACATTTGGAAAAAAAGTACCAAGTGGAACTGCTGGATAAAATGAACGTATCGTTCAAGCAAGGTGATTTTATAGCCTATAAGAACTTATTGGACTTTAAGGCGATGGCCAAACAGAAGGCCATATCAAGGAGTACCATCGTTTTCAATAACCTTGTGGCGACCAAGGGTGAATATATGGAGCATTGGGAAGTTCCCGCTTCCGAAAGTTGGCACGCGCGTTTTGTCTAGATGCTAGCGGTCGTTAACATCTATTTTTATTAGGTTTTATCGATGAAATGCAATAAATTTCATGGTTTGATGTTATTTCCATACAGTAAAAACACATGAAGATTTTTCTCAAATTTTTCTTTTTTCTTTTTGGCTCTTCTTTTCTTTTTGGACAAAACCCTTTGGTTAGTTCGGATAGTCTGGCCCAGGCCATTTGGGTAACCGAACAATACCAAAAAATGACCTTGGAAGAAAAGGTAGGGCAATTGTTTATGGTCATGGTGACCTCCAACCAAACCGATGGGGAAAAGGAGAAGATAAAGCAGCTCATTCTTGAGCAAAAAATAGGGGGAATCATTTTTTCAAAGGGTGGGCCCGTACGACAGGCCAAACTTTGCAACGAGTTTCAATCCCTATCAAAGATACCGTTATTGGTGGGAATGGATGCGGAATGGGGATTGGCCATGCGATTGGACTCCACCTATGCTTTTCCTTGGAACATGACCTTAGGTGCCATTCAGGACAATAAAATCATAGAAAAGGTAGGGTATAGGGTAGGGCAGCACGCAAAACGCTTGGGGGTGCACATTAATTTTGCACCGGATATCGACATCAACACCAATCCTAAAAATCCGATCATTGGCAATCGTTCCTTTGGGGAAACTAGGGATGTGGTTGCTGATAAGGGCATCGCCTTTATGAAAGGTATGGAAAGTGCGGGTGTGCTATCCAGCGGAAAGCATTTCCCGGGCCATGGCGACACCGACGTGGATTCCCACCATGATCTGCCCGTAATTCCTTTTTCCAGGGAGCGATTGGACAGTCTGGAACTGTATCCCTTTAAAAAGTTGATCAACGAAGGTCTAAGTAGTGTCATGGTAGCCCATTTGGAGGTGCCAGCTATGGAAATCAAGGAAGGTCTGCCATCCTCTTTATCGGAACAGATCATTTCTGGAATACTCAAGGAGGAACTGGGATTTGAAGGTTTGGTCTTTACCGATGCCTTGAATATGCAGGGAGTGACCAAATTCGGTACCGAGGGTGCAGTAGCGTTGGCCGCTTTCAACGCCGGCAACGATATCCTTTTAATGCCCCAGAACGTGGAGGATGCCAAAAATCTATTGATCAAAAACTACAACAGGGGCCGGATCAGTGAGGCAAGACTTGCCCAATCCGTGAAGAAGATTTTAATGGCAAAATTCAAGGTGGGACTCCATAATTATAGACCCATTGCTCTGGACAATCTATACGAGGATTTAAATACCGTTGAGGATGATATCCTTTATGAGGAAGCCATTGAGAACGCCCTGACGGTTGTTAAGAATCGGTTTGACTTGCTTGGCATTAAAAATTTGGAAAACAAGAAAATCGCCTATGTAAAATTTGGGGATGCTCCCAATGATGACTTCATATCGGAACTGAACAAATATACTACGGTGACCCAAGTAAATGCCAATACCATTGAATCGCTCAAAAAGCAGTTGGAGCATTATAACTTGGTAATCATCGGTCACCATAAAAGCAATGAGAGTCCTTGGAAACCCTATAAGTTTACTGACAGGGAACTGGCTTGGCTGCAGGAAATTTCCAATTTAAGGTCTTCAAACCTAATCCTGACCGTATTTGCAAAACCGTATGCACTTTCGGATATCTCCACGTTTCAGAATATTGATGCCGTTGTGGTTTCCTATCAAAATAGCGCCATTGCCCAGAGGAAAACAGCGGAACTTCTGTTTGGTGCGATTCACGCCTCGGGAAAGTTGCCTGTTAGTGGAAGTTTTGAATTTCGGGCCGGAACGGGAATTCAATTATCCTCGCTAAATAGGTTGGGATATAGTCTTCCGGAAAGGGTAGGTCTTAGTTCAAAGGGCCTTTCCAAGGTAGATGAATTGGTGCAGGACGGACTGGATAGTCTCATGTTTCCTGGGGCCCAGGTTTTGGTGGCCAGGCATGGGAAAGTGGTGTACAACAAAAGTTTTGGGAAACCCACGTACGAGTCCGAAGTTGCCGTCGCCGAAGATGATATTTACGACCTAGCTTCGTTGACAAAGATTTTAGCGACCTTGCCCATGGTCATGAAAATGGAGGAAGAAGGAAAGATTGCCTTGAACGATACTTTTGAGGAACTGGTACCCGAATATTCCAATACGGAAATCAAGAACGTAACGGTCTTAAAGGCCTTGTCGCATTATGGACGGTTGCCTGCCTGGATACCCTTTTATGTCCGCACCTTAGACGAAAATAGAAGGCCTTCCAAGGAGTTTTATCGCACCCAACCAACGGATGGCTTTTCGGTCAAGGTTGCAGAAAACCTATATCTCACGGATGCCTATAACGATTCCATTTATAATAGGATTGGAAGACAGGATTTAAAATCCAACAGATATCGCTATAGCGACGTGCCATATTACGTCATGAAAAAGTACGTAGAGGATACGTATGGTGAAAAATTGGATGTACTCGCAAACGATTTTCTATATAATAGAATAGGTGCGAACTACACTACGTACAATCCTTTGGAAAAGATTCCAAAGAACAAGATTGTGCCTTCAGAAGAGGATAATTATTATAGATACCAGACCGTACAGGGCTATGTCCATGACATGGGGGCGGCCATGCAAGGTGGGGTGGGAGGTCACGCGGGCCTGTTCAGCAATGCGAACGACGTGGCCAAGATTATGCAGATGTATTTACAGAACGGATACTACGGTGGGACGAAGTTCTTTGATTCCCGGACCGTAAAGAAGTTCAACACCTGCTATTTTTGTGATAAAAACGTACGAAGGGGCGTTGGCTTTGACAAGCCCCAACTGGAACACAGTGGGCCCACCTGCGGGTGTGTTTCCAGAAAAAGCTTTGGACATAGTGGTTTTACGGGAACGTACACCTGGGCAGATCCGGAAGAGGAGATCGTGTATGTATTTTTATCCAACCGTACCTATCCATCGGCCTCCAACACCCTTTTAGTTAAATCTGGGTTAAGAACTAGGATTCAGCAGGCCATTTACGACTCCATACTAAATTAAAGAGTAGTTTTGTAGTCAAGGGCATCCGTTGGAAGATTCCTTTAAAGCCTGTATGCCTTTGGGATTTCATAACTGACCGATTGCAAAATGGATTTAGACAGAATGAAACCCTCAGAGAGGGATTTGTTGTGTTAAGCTAAATAACAATACAAAAGGAAATGTTTAAGAATCAAGCTATTGACCTAATTTTATACGCATGAAAATTGCTATTGTTTGCTACCCAACGTTTGGTGGTAGCGGTGTTGTTGCCACGGAATTGGGAATTGCCCTTGCGAATAGGGGGCACGAGGTACATTTTGTAACTTATCGTCAACCCGTGCGATTGGAACTTTTAAACAATAGTATTTATTTTCACGAGGTACATGTGCCGGAATATCCTTTGTTCCATTATCAGCCTTATGAGTTGGCATTGTCCAGTAAATTGGTGGACACCATAAAATTGTACAATATAGATTTGTTACATGTCCATTATGCAATACCCCACGCTTATGCCGGTTATATGGCCCAGAAAATGTTGGAGGAACAGGGAATTTATGTTCCGATGGTGACGACCTTGCATGGAACCGATATTACCCTTGTAGGCAAGCATCCGTTTTATAAGCCTGCGGTGAATTTTAGCATCAATCAATCCGATGTGGTAACCTCCGTTTCCGAAAGCCTAAAACAAGGTACTTTGGAGATATTCGATATAAAAAAAGATATAGAGGTTATCCCCAACTTTATAGACAAAAACAAATACAAGCACACGTTTACGGATTGCCAACGATCGGCTATGGCAAAGGATGGCGAGCGTATAATTACGCATATAAGTAACTTTAGGAAAGTGAAGCGCATACCCGACGTAATCAAGGTATTCCAGAAGATTCAGGAAAGAATACCTTCTAAATTGATCATGGTAGGCGAGGGGCCTGAAAAAGAAGGTGCGGAACGATTATGTGAGGATTTGGGCATTGGCAATAAGGTCATCTTTTTGGGAAACAGTAATGAAATAGACAAGATACTTTGCTTTTCAGATCTCTTTTTGCTGCCGTCCCAAACCGAAAGTTTTGGTTTGGCGGCTTTGGAGGCCATGATTAATAAAGTTCCTGTAATTTCGAGCAATACCGGAGGAATTCCAGAAGTGAACGTCCATGGCGTAACAGGGTATTTAAGTGATATTGGGAACATTGAGGAAATGGCACAAAATGCGATATCCATTTTGGAGGATGATGACACCTTGGAGCGATTTAAATTGAACGCCGTAAAGGAAGCCGAAAAGTTCGATATTTTAAAGGTGTTGCCACTGTACGAGAAAGTATATGAACGAGCTTATAATAGCCGATTAAAAAATGTTTAGGCCCTTTATCCTCCTATTTATTCTCGTAGTTTCCTTGGGTTCGTGCAAGAGTCAAGAAAAAATGAAACTCGAAAATACCGATACAGTTGCAATGTACCTGATTATGAGCGGCGATCATAGTGGCTTTGAGCAGGAACATTTGTTAAAAATTGATAGTCGGCTGGAATTTGAGGAGTTTTTTGGAAAAATCAATAGAACCAGAAAACCGGGAATACCAGTTCCGGAGATCGATTTTAAAACAAAGTCGGTCATTGTTCGCTTGAAAGGCACTACTACCAATAATGAACCTGATATTACCCTGCAAAAGTCATCCAAGGAGAGCTTACTCTTAAAGAAGATCCGGACAAACTCAAGAAAAGAAACTACGGCCGTGTTGACACCTTTTTTTATTTACAGTGTTCCCAAAACAAATAAGGACGTAATAATCCAATAGATTACATCGGATAATTATAGGAATACATCTATCAAACGATAAAAAATACCTTACAAAGGACTTTTTTGAAAACGAGCAGTTATTATACTAGTTTTACACATTAATACCCAAATTCAATGGACATGAGAACCAAAATTTTATTTTTAGCTATAGCAATTCTTGCCTTTTCCAATATCTCTTTTGGTCAGGAAGAAGAACTTCAAATCACCTCAAAGGATAGTATCGTCATAAGTTCATGGATGGTAGGCCTCGGTTTCAATGCCGTGGACGATTCCGGGAACGTTTTTGACGGACTTTTCGATGTTGGGGATGAATGGAATATCTTGCCGTATCCTTCCAGGTTAAGTTTAGGAAGATATTTCAAAAGTGGACTAGGTGTGGAGGCCATAGGGACTTTGAACAAGTATAAAGAGGGCAAAATTATTGACGGGCAAGTGAATCCTGAAGATATTGACTATTATGCCATTGATGCTAGGATTACCTATGATTTGAACAAAATTATAGGAGAAACCGGTTGGTTCGATCCATACGTTGGTGTAGGAGCGGGTTATACCGAGGCCAATAATTTGGGAAGGGGAACGTACAATGCCGTGGTAGGATTTAGAACATGGTTTTCGGATAGATGGGGCTTGGATTTTAATTCGTCCGGTAAGTGGGCCATGAGCCAGTCAGACGGCGCTACCAACCATATCCAACATGCCGCTGGGGTAGTTTACCAATTTGGTATCGAAAAGGGGCTATCAAAAAGGGGCGAGGAGAAGAAGGAATTGTTGGCGGCCATTGAAAAGGAAAAACAACGACAGGCAGATTCCATTGCCGAAGTCAATCGATTAAAAGAGGAAGCTTTGTTGGCGGAGCGACTTCAAAAGGAGAAAGAGGCTGCCGAGCTGGCCGCCGCAGAAAAAGCCGCTAGGGATAAAAAAGAGGCAGAACAAAAAGCGATTCAAGATCAAATAGACGGATTAGGGCGTGTTTATTTTAGGTTTAATTCCTCGTATTTGACAAATGAGGATAAGTCATTGCTGGATAAACTTGCAGCCATACTAAAAGAACATGAAACCGTCAAATTGGAGATTTCCGCCCATACGGATGCGAGGGGTCCTGAGGAATTTAACCAATGGCTATCTGAAAGACGATTGGAAAGAACGGTCAACTACTTAAATGAATTGGGAATTACATCCGATCGTTTGGTTGGAAAGGCCCAGGGTGAATCCCAGCTGACCAACGAATGTGGCAATGGGGTAAAATGTCCAGAGATAAAACATCAGGAGAACCGAAGGTCACAGTTTAGTATTATAGAGTTCTAACCTAGTCGTTGTAAAATTTTGAGCCGGATCATTATTTAAAATGATACGGCTCTTTTTTTTGAAATAAATATAATTGAAACTTTATCCATAGAATTATCTAAAACCTAAAGATAAAAGGCGCCTTGTTTTTTGTTATTTGCTGATTATGTCCGGTAGAATTATTTTATAAACAAGAATAAATTTTATGTTACTAAAATCTTACTTATAAGTGGTATTATCCAACGGTAAATGAAAAAATAGGGGAGACGGATTCATTCCCCTGACTGTCCTTAGTAACTACTTTCCAATAATACGTTATACCAGCAGCCACAGGAATACCAAGTAATTGGTCATTTTCTAAATCGGATTCAAATAACGCAGGGTCATTGTCCTCTCCAAAATAAAGATCATATCCTACAATGTCGTCATCTTGATCTTCCGCATTCCATCGTAAGTTTACCGTAGTTGCGGTGGCTGAGATGGAAGCTCCGGAGGCAGGCGAAATCGCCGTGGCCGGCGAAGGAACAAAAGATTCAGATCCAGGTCCTTCGTTGTAAAATGTCCAGGTTTCACTTCGGATTTTATTGGGGCTGGATGCTGATGAAATACTCCATGAATAGGGGGTAGCCCTCTTTAAAATCACGTTAAGTTGCGGTTCGTCACTTTCAAATTCTTCGATATTGGAGGTGTTAAGATTTGTGAGCGTCATTTTATAGGTTTGTACGCGATCAATACCCTCCCAAAGGAATGTCAATTCACTTTCTGTTTCCGAAACCAAAGTTCCTTCCGTACATTCCGAAAGATTTTCAGGAAACGTAAGATTTATGGAAATCGAGGGCCCTAAAATTTCGGCTAGGTCGCTGTCCGCTGAACAATTTCCAAGAAAGAGGGCAATCATCATTAAAGATGCGACTTTCCTCATGATTTTAGTACTTTGATTATCCTTTTTTTCTTACTATTCCCAATTTGAACGACATAAAGCCCATCCGTCCATTGTGCGGCGTCTAATTTAATGGTTTTGTTGTAAACAGGTAGTGTTTCACTGAATACTATTTGTCCTAAAGTATTATAAATCAAAATTTCTTCTTTTTCACCTTCAAAATTGTTGAGAAATAGCTCCAATTGTTCGGTAAATGGACTTGGATAAGCGGTTATGGCATTTTCCATCAGTATGGTCTCCGTATAAGAACCATGACAACCTTCTTCCGATATGATGGTAAGATTGTTTACCTCTTGGGTTAGGGGAAGGGTAATTTCATTTTCTACCTCTTCCCAAAATTCCTGATTTAGTTGAACCCTAAATCGTGATGTGCCTGTGACAGAAACGGAAACTGTATTATCAATAAAGTTCATGGAAGTGGATACCGATAAGGGTTCAGGTTCTCCAATAGTTATGGTGTAGCAACTTTCAAGGAACTGCCCATCAATTGAATTTAGACAAACATTATAGGTTCCCGATGCAAGGTCTGTAAAGGAAATACTTTCATTAAAATTCAAGCTCTCAGAACCTTCTTCATCAGATAAAACGGCCTGATAGTTGCCGCTTGACTTACTTGTTATCGTTATTTTTCCGGTTGCCGTGCCCAAACAGGATACCTTAAAAGTACTTAAGGAGAACTGATCAGAAGGAAAAGCTGCCAATGGACATCCATTTAAAGAGACAAGGGTGTTTTCAGGAGTTTCAGGACATTCATCTTCTGCATCTGGAACACCGTCCCCATCCGTATCCATAAGCGACCATATTGCTATGTTGTTTGTATTGGAATTATTACCGGCACGGCCAAAATTCCCACCCAAAAATAATTCCTTGGTTTCCTCAATAAAATAAAGAGCATTGCCTCTATTGTCGATTCCAACATCCGTTCCGGGCCCAAGTGCTTGCCAGCCAAGAGTAGGGTTCCACCTGGCAATGTTGTTCATTACTTTGTTTTCTGAGATAATGTCGCTTGCAGTTTCAAACGTTCCCGTGGCGTAAAGATGTCCATTATGCCAATTCAAATCATTAACATTACCGCTGATACCAGCACCCAGCGTCTCCCATGTCTGGTTTTGAAGATGAAACCTGGCTATTCTACGTACGGTACTGTTACCTGCATTCACAAAGTTTCCGCCCGCATAGACGAAACCATTGTTAATAATAATAGCCTGAACGAATCCACTTGTACCAGTTCCCAGCGCATCCCAATTGGTGCCATCCCAACTCGCAATTCTATTGGCAGTGCGGCCACCTGCCAAATCAAAGTTTCCGCCAATGTACAGGTTGTTTTCTTCGTCAAACGCAAGGGCCCTAATCTCATTGTTGGTACCTGTTATACCTGTGCTACTATCGGTTAGACTGAGCCAATTTCCGTTTTCCCACTTTGCGATATTATTTACAGTCAATTCTCCCGCATTGCTAAACACACCACCGGCGTATAGAACGGATCCGCTCTTGTCAAAGGAAATTTTGGAAATAGGTCCGTTTGTTCCATTTCCCAATGAATTCCAATTATCCCCATTATAATATGCAATGTTATTTGCGGGTATTCCACCAATTTCACTGAAATCACCTGCTACAAAAAGATTGCCGTTAGCAGATAGGGCCATATCCAATATGGGGCCATTGGAGCCGGATGTATAGGCACTCCAGTTACCGTTGGAATCGTACATGGCTAAATTTCCAACGCTTACACCCCCACCGCTGCTAAAATTACCGCCAATAATCAAATTTCCATTACTGTCGGTTATCAAACACTCAACGGTGCCATTGGTTCCTGCATCCAAAGGAGTCCAATTGCCTACACCATTGACTTGGATAGTTTCCGGTTCTGAAGAATTCCCTGATAATCGATATATTCTGGCGGTATTTGAATAGCCAAGAAAGTAAAGTTCTCCGGATTCGTCTTCGCCAAAAGATGAGATATACGTGCCGTTTGTTTTGAATAGAAGTTCATTGGATACGGTTTTGGAGGCTTCATCGTAACGCAACGCCCAAACTCTTCCCGAAACATAATCCCCATAAACATAGGCATTTTGCAAGCGGGAATCCTGAAGGCCGCCCTTATACCAATAACCACCGGTAATGGAAACGTCCCCAGAATTGTGATCATAATAAAATAGCGGCTTACTATCTGGCGTGGTAACCAATGAAGTTCCTGAGCCATAACTGGGTTGGCTTTCAGCTTCAAATCTGTTCCATCCATAATTTCCGCCTTTTTCTATGAGGTTGATTTCCTCGAATGCATTTTGACCAACATCCGCTCCCCATAGTCTACCTTGTTCATCGAAGGAGAACTTCCAGGTATTTCGTATACCCCAGGCAAAGAGTTCGTCCAATCCTTCTTGTCCTACCCTAGGATTGTCACTTGGGATTTCATAATTTCCATTGGGTAATTCGGGATTAGTTTCCAATGGATTATCGCCATCAATATTTACATCGATTCTTAAAATACTACCAAATACCGTATTTAAGTTTTGACCATTTTTTTGGGGATCTCCGCCCCCTCCGCCATCCCCGATGGAAATGTACAGATATCCGTCCGGGCCAAAGGCGATTTTTCCACCGTTGTGATTGGAGTCGCTCTGGTTTTTTTGGAATTGTGCGATAACAAACTCGGAGGTTTCATCTAAAATGTTTGGATTCTCTTGGGATACGGTGTATCTAACGATATTGATTCTGTAATTATTCGGCCTATCGATATAGTAAACATAAACATATCCATTTGATGTAAATTGAGGATGAAAGGCAAGGCCCAATAGGCCAATTTCTTGCCCTGAACTATAGGCCACTTTGTTGGAAATATCTAAAAATGTAGCCACTTCATTTTGGGAGATGGAAGGACTATTCGGGAATACTTTTATAATTCCGGGCTGTTCTAAAACGCACAATCGGTTACTTCCATCAGGTGGTGCCTTCATTTCCACGGGGAAATTAAAGGAAAGGTTAGTAAAGGCATTTTCATAGGTAACCTGGGCAAAAAATGGGGTGTTTATAAATAGCAGAAGAATGATAAGTCGGAACTTAGAAACAGGTGTTGGGGTCATGAAATATGTTATTTTCACAACCCCAAAAATACAAAGTCTCAAACATTTGACTACTTTAAATCCATGAAATATGGACTCTAAAAGGAAGAATGTTCTATACGGCCACCTTTTCAGTCAAACTGGCCCAAAGATTTTTGGACAGTACATTGCTGGACCAAATGATTCGTACACAATGCTCCAAATGCCAAAATATTTTGTCCTCAATTTGGTTTCCAGCCAATAAGGGTCCTGCTACGAATAGGTTTTTTGACGCCTGCATCTTTTTGTCAATATGGAATCCTATTTGTGAAGGGTTTGGGGTGCAAAGTCCATCTGCTATCAAACCTTTCAAGAAGGGGGAAAGGTCATCTGCCATCAGGTTCACACTTCCTAGACAATTTACCACAATGTTAAAATCCTCCTTGCCTAAATTCTTCTCGGAATTAGTATCGGTACTTGTATAGCTAACTTCCAATCCGTTTTCATTTTCTTGAAGCTGTGCGAATCTGCCTTTTATATGGGAAAATCGGTTCCTTTTGGAAAGCTCATCAACAACTGAAAGGTAGTGGTTTCCGGCACAACGTTGTCTTCGTCCTATTTGATTGCCATAAAAACAAGCGAAATTTGAAAGTTCTCCCTCATCTAGTCTTGGTAATAATGCACCAAAACCTTTTGATATAATTCCAACAGAAGTGGCAGCTCCGATCTCAAGGGATTCTGCTGCATCTATATCCTTATGTGCGGCCTCGGAGATTTCCTTGGCAGTTAATGTTTTTTTATGGGACAAAGCGATCAAATGCTTTGGCTCAAAGGATTTTGCTTTTTCCTGGTCTACCGTTCCGTCGGGCATCACCCCGTGAGAAGACAAGGTCTTAAAGCTTGTTTGGTACTCTTCCAAGGGTAATTTATCACAGATTTTATAGATCATTTCCAGTCCACTGGCATTGGCGCCCAAAACGGCTATTTTTGTGGGAAGATTCTTTTTATTTCTATTTTTGACGAAATTTACGATTTGCGCCATATTTTCTTCCATCCCAACCCCATACGGTTCTTTTATATATAGGGCATTTTCTTTATTCAAAATGGGCTTTTCATACAGTTGCTTATAAGGCAAGGAACCAATGGAAAGAACTGTTTTGTCGACATCTAAATGCGTCCCATCATCAAAAAATAATCTAAAATTTTCTCCCTGCCTAGTAATTTTAACAATTTCCTTTTTTATATAATGTACTGAAAGGCAATTTTTTGACCTTAGTTTCTCTATCCTTTGCAGCACCTCTTGTTCGATATACCTGCCGAAGAAAAAACGGGGAATATAAAGATCGTCCCAATCACCTTTAGTATAGGTGGCATTATTTTTTCGCACCCAATCTGAAGCATAGTGTCCGCCATGTTCCACGAACTCTTGTGCCAATCCATCAATATTTTCGTTTAACCAATTTTTGAAATGCGTTCTTTGGGGTTCTGAGATAAAGTTTTTTAGGTCTTGGATCAAGAGTACAGATTTCCCGGAACGTTCCCCGTAGGGCATACCCTTAAAAAAATCATTGCTCTTGTCTACAACATATAATTCTAGACTAGCTTCTTTTTGATAGGAAAGGTTGTCTAATAATGGTATTAACGTGTAACTGGTAGCAATTCCGGCACCTATAAATGCTATTTTTGTGGCCATTTTATTTGGTTTGATGTAAATTTCCCAATTTATATTGTAAGAACAATGATAACGGGAAATATTTTGATTAAGTTTTAGAAATGTTCGATAACATACATTTCTATTTTTTTATCCCATGAAATGGCAAACGTTATTTTGTTCTTTTTATTGGAATGAATTTTTTATGAATTGGACTCCTGAATAATCGGGGATAAAAGTGACTCTTCAGAAAACATGAAATACCATAATAATATTAGGTATATTTTGAAAAATTAATACACTAACCTTTTACTATTTCCGTCTGATGTTTCCATCAATATTCTGTTCGTAAAAAAAATCATTCTGTTACGGGATTACATTTTCTAAACTAATTACCTAGGATTATTTTCTTCGTGACAGAGTTATCGTCCTTGTAATTTATCTTTAAGAGGTATATTCCAGTTTGTACTTCAGGAATGTCCATAGGGAATAAGGTTTCAGTGGTAAACTGATTTGAATATTCCAATATTAATTTTCCAGATATTTCATATAAACCTATTGTGTCTACGGGTGAAAGTTCTATTTGCTTACTTGGTATTTTGATATAGACTACGTTCGTTGTAGGATTGGGGTAAAGTATAATACCTTCATCGGTAATTACGGATACTTCGATATTATCCGTAAAGGAACCGTCGTTGGTGGTGGCGTTGATGGTCGTTGTCCCTGCCCCAATTGCCGTAACGGTCCCGTCTGTGCTTACCGTTGCAACCTCGGGATTGCTGGTGGACCATGCCACGGACGTGTCGGTCGCGTTTGCCGGGCTGACGGTGGCCGTGAGGGAGGCGTTGTCCCCAACGTTCAGGGTCTCGCTTGATGGTGTCACCGTGACCCCGGTTACGGGAACGGTAGCCGTTTGTACTGTAATGGTCGCGGTATCCGTAAAGGAACTGTCGTTGGTGGTGGCGGTGATGGTCGTTGTCCCTGCCCCAATTGCCGTAACGGTCCCGTCTGTGCTTACCGTTGCAACCTCGGGATTGCTGGTGGACCATGCCACGGACGTGTCGGTCGCGTTCGCCGGGCTGACGGTGGCCGTGAGGGAGGCGTTGTCCCCAACGTTCAGGGTCTCGCCTGATGGTGTCACCGTGACCCCTGT
>NZ_VUOE01000004.1:117184-129912 GCF_008386635.1 Maribacter flavus
CGCCTGATGGTGTCACCGTGACCCCTGTTACGGGAACGGTAGCCGTTTGTACTGTAATGGTCGCGGTATCCGTAAAGGAACTGTCGTTGGTGGTGGCGGTGATGGTCGTTGTCCCTGCCCCAATGGCCGTTACGGTCCCGTCTGTGCTTACCGTTGCAACCCCGGGATTGCTGGTGGACCATGCCACGGACGTGTCGGTCGCGTTTGCCGGGCTGACGGTGGCCGTGAGGGAGGCGTTGTCCCCAACGGTCAGGTCCGCACCGGACGGTGTCACCGTGACCCCGGTCACGGGAACGGTTGCCGTTTGGACGGTAATGGTTGCGGTATCCGAAAATGAGCCGTCGTTCGTTGTGGCGGTAATGGTTGCTGTCCCGGCGCCTATGGCCGTTACGGTCCCGTTCGTGTTTACCGTGGCAACTCCTGGATTGCTGGTTGACCATGCCACGGACGTTTCGGTCGCGTTTGCCGGGCTTACGGTGGCCGTGAGGGAGGTGCTTTCCCCAACGGTCAGGGCCGCACCGGACGGTGTCACCGTGATCCCGTTTACAGGAACTGTCGTTGAATTCCCGAAGAGTCCTACAATTTTTGAATTCCAACCACCTTCATAGCTCGTGTAATCTCCATTGAACCAAATTGCATGTTGATCTTGACCATGATTTTTTGGAACGATAGGACGCAAATGGTCTGCTGCTGAATTTTGCGTTATGGGTTGCCAAGAGAATGTAAGTCCTCCATCTGAAGTCACTCCTTTCCAGATTTCATATCTATCGTTTGCATTTAAAGGTATATTTGTTCCCTGCCAGGTCAAGTCAAAAGGGTTTGCTGCGTTGGAGGAAATATATACCACATTGGGATTATCAGGGTCTACGGCGATTCCACCGGAATAATCCTCTTCGGATGCATAGAGTGGTCTGCCCGCCTTGGCTATCATAACTTTTTGCCATTCAGTGCCTGTCCAACGGGCATAGTAATAGAATATCCGTGTGGCAAGATAACTTGAATTCCCTGGGTCATCCAGACTTACCTGAAATACCGTCATAGGCCTACCATCTGTATAATATGCAGTGTCCCATGTCCAGGCTCGTCCATTGGGAATCCAATCATTGGGCCCTTCACCTGCTCCCCATGGAGATGTTGAATATTGATATACATAGGTGCCCCTTTCCCCGCCATCATGCTGAATAGGTAAATCCTGGAAATTCTTGAAAAATGATCCATCAGAATTTCTAAAGATCCCATTCTCGTAATACAAATGGTAAATGGAATTGGTAGAAACCCTTGGGTGCCCATCGGTATACGTGAAATCAATCCTACTTACCTCATCGGTAGCAAACTTTGGGTACGGCCTTTGAAGTCCTGAACCTGTGGTTCTTATAAGTTGTATTTGGTTCTCCCAAGTAAGTCCTTCGTCCCTGGAAATAGAAACTGTTGGGTTGTCATTTATTCCCCGATAAAAATTATATATCGCATTATTTTCACCTGATAATGAATATGTATTGGAAAAAAGATTAGTGGTTGGTAGGTCCCATTTATATTCAGAACTCCAATCCGATATTGACCCAGGAGTTGCATTATTTGATATTCTATAAAAAAATTCGTTGCCTAGGTGTCTAGTATGCATAGCTAATAACCTACCATCTGAAAGGATTGTGATGGAAGGTGCCACATGGTCATCCCTCTGTGCTGATGCCGTAGTAGAGATTATGGTTTCCGTACCCGTATTGTTATTGGGATCATATCTAGTTAGGCCAACTTGTCCATTACGTTTTGCGTACCCCACAAAGAGATAACCGTTGCTGAAAACTGCACGTTCATCCATACTCCAATTCCAAGCTCCATCAGGTGCAATATCCCTCACATCTGGAGAACCTTGGGCCAAAGTATCAAGAGAAAATAGAATGGATAAAAGAAATACTAATATTGTTTGTATTTCTTCTGACCTAAATTGATGCTTTTTCATTTTCAGAAAGTTAATAGTCAGTTTACCAAAGAAAGGAATTTAATCATAAAGACTGCAACACAATCGTTTTACCTTGAAAAATAAACGATTAAAGGTATAATAAATCCTATTGTTTTAAATATTAAAACGTTTATTAAATGTTTTATTAATGGGAACTGAATGGGAGGTAATTTGTTCAATTTGCCACAAAGTATGAAGCTTATAGTAAATTTTTTGGAAATGAGAAGCTACAAGTTCATAAGATCCCATAAGCATGGTTTTGTGTGTTTGTCGAGAAGTTTTTAGTCCAGGCCTAAAAAACAGAAGCTTTGATTGATTTTTAGGGCTGTTTTGTGTAGTAAAATGGGATTTTGTATTGAAATTCCAAGCTTTGAGACCAAGGCAAGAATAGAACCTTGTTAAGCTCTGCTGGCTTTTTCTGTGCTTTCAATTCGTTTTTCAACTATATGATAATGAACATTATACAAAAAACCCCAATGTTTTCCTTGAGGGTTTCTTTTGCTGAGGAAGAAGGGATTTTGTCCCAACGACCCGAACAGGGAATCTTGTGCAGACATGAAACCCACGCAAGCTTTGCTTCCCCAATCTTCGCTTCCAAATGCTTTTGCAAGTTTGCTTACAACGCATTCTAAAACACAAAACCCACGACGCTTTCGTCGTGGGTTTCTTTTGCGGAGGAAGAAGGGATTTTGTCCCAACATCCCGAACAGGGAATCCTGAGCAAGCATGAAACCCACGCAAGCTTTGCTTGCCCGTTATGCGCTTCCAAATACTTTTGCAAGTTTGCTTGCAACGCATTTGGAAACACAAAACCCACGACACATACGTCGTGGGTTTCTTTTGCGGAGGAAGAAGGGATTTTGTCCCAACATCCCGAACAGGGAATCCTGAGCAAGCATGAAACCCACGCAAGCTTTGCTTGCCCGTTATGCGCTTCCAAATACTTTTGCAAGTTTGCTTGCAACGCATTTGGAAACACAAAACCCACGACACATACGTCGTGGGTTTCTTTTGCGGAGGAAGAAGGGATTCGAACCCTCGGGGGCATAAACCCCAACCGTAACTAAGTTACTGTTTGCAATAAGCCACTCTGCCATTCCTCCATTACTGGAATGGTATAACGGAACTAATTTTATTTTATTGCCAATTGATTCTTTTTATTGATGTTTAAGTTTCTTTTTGTCTTGGACATGGTATACATTTGTACCCTGAAATTAAACGTTTTTATAGGGTCATTGGACGATATTAATCTTCTGGAACTAAGGAATGTTTTTTTTTTGTTGCTTGATTTTACTTACATATTTCTGCTATGAAAAATAATTACGAATTTAATTCGAAAAAAATAAGAAAATACTTGTACATTTTGTCAGCTACTCTTTTTGGGGCGGGCATCATGAGTTTCGGTCCTATGTTCTTTGGGCCCGGCATGACGACCCCCGAGGCGTTCAGCGTAGCTGTCAATACGGGATTTCCCGTGGCTGGGGTGAATACTCCGGCCTACGAGGTCGCCTTTCCGAATCTAACCTTCGATTCCCCCATTACCTTTAACCCGGTACCTGGTCAGAACCGGATAGTCGTCGGCCAGCTCGACGGTAAGGTTTACTGGATTTCTACGGACAATTCCACGGCCCAGCGCAACCTGATCGTGGACTGGTCCAGCGAGGTTGGCGACCGTAATGAGGGGGCTGTATGGGACGGGGGCTTTTTGGGGCTTGCCATCCATCCGGATTTCGGTACGGACCCTACGAAGAACTATATGTTCGCGTACTATTCCACGAACGCCGCGAGCAACAATCTTGGGACCCCCCAGGGGTTCAGGTGCAGTGTCGAGAATTTCAGCGGCAACTATCTGGTATTGGCGCGTTTCCGTGTAGATCCGGTCACGATGTCCTATGTGCCCAACAGTCAGCAGATTATGATGCGCCGTGAACTCTACAATACGACCCACCGTGGTGGGGGTATGACCTTCGGCCCCGATGGATATCTATATGTCACCACGGGCGACCAGGCGACCTATGCCAATGCACAGGACATCGCCAACAATTTGGACGGAGGCGTACTGCGTTTGGACGTGGATATGAACCCTGCCACCGGCCATGCCCCCAAGCGCTTCCTTCAGGACCCGGGTGTGGGGAACACCCATCCGGACTCGGATGGTCTGGAAACGTCGGGTGCATTTTATTTCATTCCCAACGACAATCCATTCAATGTTCCCTTAGGGGATTCCAGTTCTCCCGTTTTCGAGGAGTACTATACCATTGGTCACCGCAGTCCGCATAGGCTTACCATGGACTCGGCCACGGGCGACCTGTATATAGGGGAGGTCGGGGAAGCAACCCACGAGGAGATCAATATTCTGAGGAACAGTCCCTCGACCGCTGGGAACAACTATGGGTGGCCCTTTTACGAGGGCTTTGCAGGCTTTACGCCCCCGACCCAATCAGGGGTTCCCTGCAACGTGACGCTGTATCCCGGAACGGACCTTACAGATCCCTTAACGGATTTCACCAGGCAAGAGGCCTGGTCTATAATCGGGGGCTATGTATACAATGGTTCCATTGCACAATATCAGGGAAGGTATATCGCCGGCGATTATGTGACCAACCAACTGTATGCGATAGATACCCAGAGCGGTGCCAAGGAGAACCTAGGTGTTGGTCCCGGGGAGATGATCTCCTTTGGTCAAGATAGCAACGGTGAGCTTTATATTCTTAGATTGGGGAATAATGGCAGTGGGATCTACAGATTAAGGGAGTCCATCGATATCAATTCGGCCCCGACCTTGCTTTCGGACACCGGGGTCTTTGTAACGGACGTCGACGGCGATTTTTCGGATATCGGGCAGTTGAGCGTAACCAATGGTTTCATACCCTATGACATGATACAGCCTTTCTGGTCGGACGGGGCACTGAAGAGCCGATGGATGGCCATCCCCAACAACGGGACACACGACACCCCTGCGGAGCAGATCCAATGGTCGGAGGACGGCGACTGGCAGTTCCCAGTGGGGTCCGTGCTGGTAAAGCACTTCGATTACCCTGACGAGAGCAGGCCCAACCAGACCAGGAAGATCGAGACCCGTTTTTCGATAAAGGGGACGGACGGCAACTTTTACTTCCTTACCTATAAGTGGAACGCTGCGGAGACGGACGCTACCTTGGTGGACATGTCCACCGGGGAAACGGTAAGTATAGATATAACAAGGGGGGGCAACCAGGAAACCATAGAGTGGCTGTACCCGTCCAATTCACAGTGCCTTAATTGCCACAACCCGGCCCTTGGGGGCACCTTGGGGCCCAGGACGCGCAACCTTAACAGCGACTATGACTATAGTGCCAAGGGAGGTACGGTAGGGAACCAGTTGGTGACCTTGAGTACCTTGGGCATACTTAATGAGAACATAACGGATACGGATACCCCCGGCTACCTTACCCACAAGGCCATCGACGACCTGAACGCGACGTTGGACGAAAGGGCCCGTTCCTACCTGGACAACAACTGCGCCTATTGCCACCAGCCGGCGACGGGCAACCGTGCGGACTTCGACCTGAGGCTTTTCAATACGCTGGCACAGACAGGTCTTTTGACAGCGGGGATCAACCAGGCCGTTCCGGCCATGGCCCCGGACCAGGAGATTTTATTTCCAGGGGATGCCTCAAAATCACAATTGTACCACAGGGCGAACAGCCTTGAGCCGGGCGTAAAGATGCCACCTTTGGCCAAGGGCATCGTGGATACGGAGGGCGTTGCCTTATTGGAAGCTTGGATAAACCAGTTGGAGGCGCCGGCGCCACCTCCGTTGGGCGATTACAGGATCGTGAACCGTGCCTCCGGACAGACGTTGCAGGTACCTGACGCCGGCACGGCGAATTCGGCCAATGTGGCCACGGGAGGCTATGCAGGCCTGGCGCACCAGAACTTTGCCTTGGAGGATGCGGCCGTTGCGGGCTATCACCAGTTGAAGGCCCTGCACAGCGACAAATACCTGGACGTTGCCGCGGCCTCGACGGCCAACGGGGCGAACGTATGGCAGTACACGGGCAATGGAACGGACGCACAGCTCTGGGAACTGGTCGACGCGGGGGACGATACCTATAACATCATAAGTAAGTTAAGTGGATATTATTTGGGTACTGAACCTAATGGCAACGTGGTGGTAGCGGCAAATAACGGAAGCGATATCTTCCGGTGGGAATTTCAACCTACAGGTTCTTCTTTGGATTTGGGTATTACTGTGGAAGAAGCACCATTAGTAACTTCAGAAGATGGTATGGAAGACGAGATAAGCATTGTTTTGGACGCTCCACCGGCCACTAACGTGGTACTAACCATAAATGGAATTACAAATGAGGATGAATTTTCCTTATCTGTATCCCAAGTTACCTTCACACCCGCCAATTGGGACACTCCGCAATTGGTCACGATAACAGGTGTTGATGATACAGAAGTGGATGGTGTACAATATTTTACGGTGGAAATTAGCGTCGATGATGCGCAAAGCGATCCTTCCTACTCCGGATTTACGGCTACGATTGAGGGTTATAATTCTGACGATGATGGGGGCGGTGTTGGCCCACCGGCTTTGGGGATTTACAGAATTGTAAATTTTGATAGTGGGGAAACCCTTCAGGTACCAAATGCGAGTACCGCAAATCTAGCGAATATTACGGAAAATGCATATGAAGGTCTAAATCATCAGCATCTTGAATTGGAATACGCCGGGAATAACCTATATAAATTAAAATTTGTACACAGTGGCAGCTATCTGGATGTTGCCCAAGGATCTGCTGCACCAGGAACGAATGTTCTGCAGTATGAAGACAATGGCGGTAATACGGATGCCCAGTTCTGGCAAATTGTAGATGCTGGTGATGGTACTTTCCATTTAATTAGCCAGGCTGGAGGACATTATCTAGGTACACAACCCAACGGGAACGTGTACGTGCAGTTGAATGATGGAAGCGATATTTTCCGGTGGCAGTTCTCAACCCCAAGCGGACCTTTAGGCAATGGGATTACAGTAAGTCCTGAGGTAGTTGCTGTTTCTGAAGATGGCCAAACTGATATTTTGAGTGTTGTCCTCACTGCGGCGCCTACGGAAGATGTGGTTTTGACTTTGGTTGGAATTTCCAATATAGACGAGTTTAATTTGTCTCTCAGCGAGTTAACATTCACTTCAGAAAATTGGGATACACCGCAAGAGGTCACTGTATCTGGTGTTGACGATACCGATGTTGATGGAGTACAATACTTTGAAATAGAGATTGCAGTTGATGCCGTGAGAAGTGATGCGCTTTATACAGGTTTTTCTTTAGTGGTCGATGGATATAATTCCGATGATGACGGTGGTGGCGTAGGCGCTCCGGTCACCGGAACCTATAGATTAATCAATAGGGCAAGTGGAGAAACCTTACAGGTTCCTGATGCGAGTCTTTTGGACCAGGCTAATGTAGCGGAAGGAACTTATAATAATACGGATAATCAGCACTTCGAACTCGAATATGCAGGTAATAATTTATATTCCCTAAGAGTATTGCATAGTGATAAATATTTGGATGTTGCTACTGCCTCAACAGCCGTAGATACGAATATTTGGCAGTACGAAGGCAATGGATCGGATGCTCAACTATGGCAAATAGTAGATGCAGGTGATGGTACTTTCTATCTTATTAGCGAGTTAAGCGGATATTATTTGGGAACGGAACCTGATGGCAACGTAATTGTGAAGGCAAATGACGGTAGTGATACCATAAGATGGGAATTTACATTTACGGGATATGCCCCAACTGCAATTGCCGAATCGGATATTATAGATGGTGAAGCACCGTTGGATGTGTCCTTTACAGGAGATGCTTCAACAGACGATATTGCAGTTACAGGGTACCTTTGGGACTTTGGCGATGGTAGTACTTCCACTGAGGCGAATCCCATACATACTTTTGATGCGGCAGGTAGTTATGACGTTGTCTTAACAGTAACTGATGGAGGTGGTTTGACAGATACGGCTGCTGCAATTACCATTACGGTATTTGCTCCTAATGGTGCCCCAACTGCGGTGGCATCTTCTGATGTCAGTGAAGGAGAAGTACCTTTGGAGGTGTCCTTTACGGGGGATGGGTCTATAGATGATATTGGTATCAACGAATATCTTTGGGATTTTGGTGATGGTGTTACAGCTACCGAAGCGAACCCCGTTCATACTTTCATGGCCGTTAACACCTATGAGGTGAGCCTTACTGTGACCGATGCCGGTGGGTTAACGGATACGACAACTCTTTCAATAACGGTTAATCCTGTAAACGAAGCGCCAACTGCAATGGCTACTTCGAATATTAATGAGGGAGAAGCTCCATTGGAAGTTACTTTTACCGGAGATGGTTCCACGGATGATGTTGCTATAACGGAATACTTATGGGACTTTGAAGATGGTACAACTTCTACTGATGCTAACCCCATTCATACTTTTAATGCTGTAGGTACTTACGACGTGCTATTAACGGTAACAGATGCAGGGGGATTAACGGATACGGATATGCTAACCATTACGGTGACCGCTGCCAACGGTATTCCCACGGCAATAGCAACCTCGGATGTTAGCGAAGGATTAGCTCCATTAGATGTATCCTTTACCGGTGACGGGTCTATTGACGATTCAGGTATTACAGAATACCTTTGGGATTTTGGTGATGGTGTTATTTCAGCAGAGGCAAACCCTGTCCACACTTTCGTTGCCGCTGGCAATTACAATGTAGTCTTAACGGTAACAGATGCTGGGGGATTAACGGATGAGGATTCACTTACGATTACAGTAACTGGAGCAAACGACAACCCAACGGCGGTGGCCACCTCGGATATTTCAGAAGGTGAAGCTCCTTTGGAGGTTTCATTTACAGGCGACGGTTCTACGGACGACCTAGGTGTTACCGAATACCTTTGGGATTTTGGAGATGGTGTTACTTCCACTGAGGCGAACCCGGTTCATATTTTCGATACTGCTGGTACTTTTGATGTACTCTTAACGGTGACGGATGCAGGTGGATTAACCGATACGGCTACTTTGACAATTGAAGTAATCGACAATGAGACAAATTCTCAAGACGTGGAAATCATTATTGCCCCCAATCCCGCATCACAGTACGCCTATATTTATTTCAATGACCTATCCATTGACAGAAATACTATTATTGGTTTTACTGTACATGATACAGGTGGTAGATTGATCGCTCAGTATATGGAGTCTGAGGTTTATAGTGAACAAGGTATGTACACCATCCCAATGTTTGGACTTCGAGATGAATTTTATGCCATTACAATATCCTTTACAGAGGGACCATCAATAAGTAAAAGAGTAATTGTAAGGAATTAATTGAGCTAGATTATAGTTAAAAGGGACGACTAAAAACCGTCCCTTTTTTTTGTTTAAAATTAAGCATTGGTTTATCTCTAAATTAACAAGTGTTATTAATCGAATAAAAAGGTATTTATATCGATTTGTCCATTGTAAAATTTATACAAATTCTTTTTGTGTTAATTTTAACATTCTCCCCCAAATTTCTAATAAAACATATTTAAAATGAAAGTTTTAAGGGGTAGATTATATTGGTTTTTTTTGGCCACATTTGCGGCCGCTATCATGAGTTTCGGTCCTATGTTCTTTGGGCCCGGCATGACGACCCCCGAGGCGTTCAGCGTAGCTGTCAATACGGGATTTCCCGTGGCTGGGGTGAATACTCCGGCCTACGAGGTCGCCTTTCCGAATCTAACCTTCGATTCCCCCATTACCTTTAACCCGGTACCTGGTCAGAACCGGATAGTCGTCGGCCAGCTCGACGGTAAGGTTTACTGGATTTCTACGGACAATTCCACGGCCCAGCGCAACCTGATCGTGGACTGGTCCAGCGAGGTTGGCGACCGTAATGAGGGGGCTGTATGGGACGGGGGCTTTTTGGGGCTTGCCATCCATCCGGATTTCGGTACGGACCCTACGAAGAACTATATGTTCGCGTACTATTCCACGAACGCCGCGAGCAACAATCTTGGGACCCCCCAGGGGTTCAGGTGCAGTGTCGAGAATTTCAGCGGCAACTATCTGGTATTGGCGCGTTTCCGTGTAGATCCGGTCACGATGTCCTATGTGCCCAACAGTCAGCAGATTATGATGCGCCGTGAACTCTACAATACGACCCACCGTGGTGGGGGTATGACCTTCGGCCCCGATGGATATCTATATGTCACCACGGGCGACCAGGCGACCTATGCCAATGCACAGGACATCGCCAACAATTTGGACGGAGGCGTACTGCGTTTGGACGTGGATATGAACCCTGCCACCGGCCATGCCCCCAAGCGCTTCCTTCAGGACCCGGGTGTGGGGAACACCCATCCGGACTCGGATGGTCTGGAAACGTCGGGTGCATTTTATTTCATTCCCAACGACAATCCATTCAATGTTCCCTTAGGGGATTCCAGTTCTCCCGTTTTCGAGGAGTACTATACCATTGGTCACCGCAGTCCGCATAGGCTTACCATGGACTCGGCCACGGGCGACCTGTATATAGGGGAGGTCGGGGAAGCAACCCACGAGGAGATCAATATTCTGAGGAACAGTCCCTCGACCGCTGGGAACAACTATGGGTGGCCCTTTTACGAGGGCTTTGCAGGCTTTACGCCCCCGACCCAATCAGGGGTTCCCTGCAACGTGACGCTGTATCCCGGAACGGACCTTACAGATCCCTTAACGGATTTCACCAGGCAAGAGGCCTGGTCTATAATCGGGGGCTATGTATACAATGGTTCCATTGCACAATATCAGGGAAGGTATATCGCCGGCGATTATGTGACCAACCAACTGTATGCGATAGATACCCAGAGCGGTGCCAAGGAGAACCTAGGTGTTGGTCCCGGGGAGATGATCTCCTTTGGTCAAGATAGCAACGGTGAGCTTTATATTCTTAGATTGGGGAATAATGGCAGTGGGATCTACAGATTAAGGGAGTCCATCGATATCAATTCGGCCCCGACCTTGCTTTCGGACACCGGGGTCTTTGTAACGGACGTCGACGGCGATTTTTCGGATATCGGGCAGTTGAGCGTAACCAATGGTTTCATACCCTATGACATGATACAGCCTTTCTGGTCGGACGGGGCACTGAAGAGCCGATGGATGGCCATCCCCAACAACGGGACACACGACACCCCTGCGGAGCAGATCCAATGGTCGGAGGACGGCGACTGGCAGTTCCCAGTGGGGTCCGTGCTGGTAAAGCACTTCGATTACCCTGACGAGAGCAGGCCCAACCAGACCAGGAAGATCGAGACCCGTTTTTCGATAAAGGGGACGGACGGCAACTTTTACTTCCTTACCTATAAGTGGAACGCTGCGGAGACGGACGCTACCTTGGTGGACATGTCCACCGGGGAAACGGTAAGTATAGATATAACAAGGGGGGGCAACCAGGAAACCATAGAGTGGCTGTACCCGTCCAATTCACAGTGCCTTAATTGCCACAACCCGGCCCTTGGGGGCACCTTGGGGCCCAGGACGCGCAACCTTAACAGCGACTATGACTATAGTGCCAAGGGAGGTACGGTAGGGAACCAGTTGGTGACCTTGAGTACCTTGGGCATACTTAATGAGAACATAACGGATACGGATACCCCCGGCTACCTTACCCACAAGGCCATCGACGACCTGAACGCGACGTTGGACGAAAGGGCCCGTTCCTACCTGGACAACAACTGCGCCTATTGCCACCAGCCGGCGACGGGCAACCGTGCGGACTTCGACCTGAGGCTTTTCAATACGCTGGCACAGACAGGTCTTTTGACAGCGGGGATCAACCAGGCCGTTCCGGCCATGGCCCCGGACCAGGAGATTTTATTTCCAGGGGATGCCTCAAAATCACAATTGTACCACAGGGCGAACAGCCTTGAGCCGGGCGTAAAGATGCCACCTTTGGCCAAGGGCATCGTGGATACGGAGGGCGTTGCCTTATTGGAAGCTTGGATAAACCAGTTGGAGGCGCCGGCGCCACCTCCGTTGGGCGATTACAGGATCGTGAACCGTGCCTCCGGACAGACGTTGCAGGTACCTGACGCCGGCACGGCGAATTCGGCCAATGTGGCCACGGGAGGCTATGCAGGCCTGGCGCACCAGAACTTTGCCTTGGAGGATGCGGCCGTTGCGGGCTATCACCAGTTGAAGGCCCTGCACAGCGACAAATACCTGGACGTTGCAGCGGCCTCGACGGCGAACGGGGCGAACGTATGGCAGTACACGGGCAACGGAACGGACGCACAGCTCTGGGAACTGGTCGACGCGGGGGACAACACCTACAACATCATCAGCAAGTTGAGCGGGTACTATCTGGGGACCCAACCCAACGGGAACGTGGTGGTATCGGAAAATAACGGAAGCGATATCTTCAGATGGGAGTTTTTATCGAAAAATGATAATTTATCGCTCACCCCGATATCGGACCGTTCGGATTCGGTGGGGGATGCGGTGGACTTTACGGTCACTGCCACTGGTGGGGACCCTTCGGCGCCCCTTTCCTATGGTCTTTCTGGCGCTCCTACGGGAATCGATATCGATGCGTTGACTGGCCGTGTGACGGGCACGCTCGTAGCGGGCGCGGAAGCGGGCGGTCCGGGTTCGGATGGCGTGTATACGGTCACCGTGACGGCTACCCGTGGTTCTTCCCAGGCGAGCTCGGGGTTTTCGTGGACGGTCTCTACGGCGCCCGAGCCCTCCACGGTGGTTTATAGG
>NZ_VUOE01000005.1 GCF_008386635.1 Maribacter flavus
ACCCCTTACCATTCCGAACAGGGAAGTTAAGACCGTTTGCGCCGATGGTACTGCTATACCAAGTGGGAGAGTAGGTAGCCGCCTTCCTCAAAGCCCCCTTACATAACGTAAGGGGGCTTTTTTTATGCCCAAAAATTTATACTATTTCCTAAGGTCATTACAAATTCTTTTACATTCTTGATTGAACAATCCTGTGTCTTGGATATATGTTTTATATTCCCTATTTAGTATCTTTCTTTTAAAATTAATATTCATGCGAAAATTTCAGTTTTTGTTCGTTGTCGTTCTGGTATTCATGAATTCCGTTAACGCTCAAAATACCAAGATTGCCCTAGTAGGAGGAACTCTTATAGATGGATTTGGGGGCATACCTATTAAGAACAGCGTAATCCTTATTGAAGGAGAATATATTAAGGAGATTGGCAGTGTTGCCACTTTAGAAATTCCTTCTGACTACACTGTGATATCTACTGAAGGAATGAGTGTATTACCAGGACTTTGGGATATGCATGTACATACCATGATCAATGGTCATGCAGATTACACCTATTGGGATAGAACATACCCGCCATTACTGGAGGATGTAATAATGCCTTCATCAGCAGAACAATTACTATTAGCTGGTGTAACAAGTGCCAGGGATTTAGGTGGACCATTGCAAGAAAGTATTAATGTTAGGGATGCTATCAATAACGGAGAAATACCAGGTGCCACATTATATGTTTCAGGACCTTTTATCCAGCATGAGCCCTATCCCGGCACTGAAGCATTTCGATGGGGAGTGAATGGAATTGAGGATGGTAGAAAAAAGATTAAAAAATTGGCTGATGCCGGTGTAGATGTCATCAAGCTAATCGATCAAGATAAAATGACGATGGAAGAAGTAAGGGCAATCGTTGATGAGGCACATAAGCAAGAACTTAAAGTAGTTGCACATGCCCACAGACCGGAAGAAATCAGGAAGGCACTTTTGGCTGGTGCAGATTGCTTTGAACACACTGGTTTATCCTCGGCCCCGGAATATCCGGATGATATTATGCAAATGATAAGGGAACGTACCGCAGATATGAGCCAAGGTCCTTTATTCTGGTGCCCTACTGTGGAAGGATTATATAACTATGAATATATTAGGGACAATCAGGAGGAACTTGATAATGACTCTTGGCACCGTGGTTTACCTGACAGTGTAATTATGGATATCAGGAACAGTTTTGCACATCCCGATCGACTTCCCTATTTTCAATTGACGCCTTCCAGGAAGCCTACCTTGGAAACAAAGGTCAAGCAACTCTTGGATGCAGGGGTCGTATTATTAATAGGAACGGATAGTGGCATTCCCATGAAGTTCCATAGTCAATCAACATGGCATGAATTTGATGTTTGGGTAAATGAGTTTGGAATCGACCCAATGTATGCCCTTAGGGCAGCTACCTATTGGCCCGCGTTATGGATGGGCGTTGCCGATAAGGTTGGGACCGTAACTCCTGGTAAATACGCTGATATCATTGCGGTAAAAGGTGATGTTCTTCGTCATATAAACATTTTGCAGGACGTTGACATCGTATTTAAAAAGGGCAAGCAGTACAAATGAATTTGAATCAACTCTTCAAAATAGGAAATCAAGATACAGAAGAGCGTTTAAACTCCTTTTCACACTTTTGTGGTGTTATTGCCTCTTGTATAGGTCTTATTTTTTTATGGAAGGATAACAACCATAGGTCGGTCTATTCGGAATTTAGTATTGGGGTGTATGGTATAAGTTTAATAGTACTATTTGCATCTTCGACATCCTATCATTTTGTTGACAATCCTAATTGGAAAAAACGCCTTCGAATTCTTGACCACATAAATATCTATTATTTGATTGCCGGTACATATACCCCAGTAGCCTTGATAACTTTGGTGAATGGAAACGGTTGGACCTTATTTTACATTGTATGGGCAATTGCAGCATTGGGAACAGCATTAAAAATTTTTTATACGGGGCGATTTGAATTTATTTCTCTGTTACTATATCTGGTTATGGGATGGTTGATTGTCTTCGACCTTAAAAATCTCCTCGCAAATTCTACTTCCCTTGGTCTAACTCTTTTGTTTCTTGGAGGCATGTTTTATAGTGCTGGAATTATGTTTTACGCAATTCAAAGAATTCCCTACAATCATTTTATTTGGCATTTGTTCGTTTTGGCCGGTGCCTTTTGTCATTGGTTCTTTTTATATACCGATGTAATCTAATTTTTAAATAATTGTCTAATTTGAAGATTCGATGATTATTCGAAACTATTTTATACTTCTCCTTATTCTTTTTGTCTCATGTAAGAAGGATTATCATGAAACGGATGTCGACTTGACAGCCTATATTTTACAGGATGGATTTAAATTAAAACCCATTGCCTCAGAACCTTTGCTCATAGCCCCCGTAGCTATGGATTTTGACAATCGAGGAAGAATTTGGGTCGCCGAAATGAACGGTTATATGAATACTATGGAGGGCAAAGGGGAGGAGTTGCCACTGGGAACGATTAAAATTTTGGAGGATAGGGATGGTGATGGCGTTATGGACCACGCCAAAAAGTTTTTGGATAGTTTGAGATTGCCCAGGGCCATCGCCCATGTATACGGAGGCTTGTTATATGCGGAACCCCCCAATCTTTGGTACGTTGAAATACAGAATGACAGACCGTTTAATCGCATATTGGTCGATTCTATGTATGCTCCGGACGGTAATCCGGAACATCAGCCCAATGGACTTATGATGAATGTGGATAATTGGATATATAATGCCAAATCGCACTTTAGATACCGCCAAGTAAATGGGCAATGGATAAAGGAACCAACTACTTTTAGAGGGCAATGGGGAATTACCCATGACAACTTTGGGCGTTTATACTACAATGATAATTCCAGACAATTATTGGGGGATTATGTTTTGCCAAATAGAACTACCCGTAACAAGTTCTTGAAACCAGCCCATAGCGTACATAAATTGCTAACGGAAGACCAGCGAGTGTACCCGTTACACGCCAGTTTGGTCAATAGGGGATATGCCGAAGGTATTTTGGATAAGGACAGTTTGTTGGTAGATGTAACCGCAGCTTGTGGACCGCTGGTATACAGGGGAGGAATGTTTCCATTGGAATATGACCAGAACGTTTTTGTCTGCGTGCCCGAGGCAAACCTGGTCAAGCGTAATATTTTGGAATTTCATGGCGACAGTACCAGTGCCTATCAGGCTTGGCAAGGAAAGGAGTTTTTAGCGTCGACCGATGAAGGCTTTAGACCCGTAAGCCTATCCAATGGTCCGGATGGGGCATTGTATATTGTGGATATGCACAGGGGCGTAATTGGTCACCATGCGTATTTGAGTCCATACTTCAAAAAGAAGGCCAAGGAAAAGTCCCTGGATACCATTATCAACAGAGGTAGGATCCTAAAAGTAGAAAGTGAAAATATTTCAATTGCAACCCCAGTAAACCTCGAGACAGCTACAGATGAGCATCTTTTAGAATGGCTAGATCATCCAAACGGTTGGGTCAGGAATCGTGCCCAGCAACTTTTAATAGACCGAAACAAGAAAGGATTAGTGAACTCTTTAGTCAATTTGGTGAAAGAAAAGGAACCCAGTATTTCGCAAATTCATGCCTTATATACGTTGGAAGGAATGGATACCTTGGATTTTGATCTTTTACTTCATGTTGCTAAAAATGGCGAAGAACAACTGGCTGTCCATGCTATTGTTTTGCTCGAATCTTTCGTAAATAGCACTAATACTGCCGATTTCCTTGAATTGGGGAATGGGATAATCAAGGAAAAAAGTCTATTTAAAGATATGTATTTGGCCAGTTCATTGGGTATTTGGGCGCATGGATCCAAAGAAATGCTAGCACCTTTGCTTGTGGAGTATAGTATTTTATATAAGGGAAATCCTATTATATCCGAAGCTTTGGTAAGCGGTGCCGAGGCCATACTGGAAGATTATAAGGTGATTTTGGACCAAATTGACTTTGATAGGTCATCGATTTTGTACCAAATGCTATTGGAAAGCATACAAAATAAAGCCGATGCTATTCTAAATCCAATTTACGTAAGTAAGGGATTGAAAGAAGATCCTAGAACCAAGGGTGCAAAAATCTTTAGGCAGATTTGCGCTGCATGTCATGGCATCAACGGAGAGGGAAATGAGGGGCTTGCTCCGCCATTGGTACATTCAGAGTATGTTTCCAAGCCTATTGAGCGCTTGGCTTTGATAATTTTAAATGGATTAAAGGGACCCATCCATGTAAATGGAAATCGGTATGAAATGAATCAGGCTATGCCAGGGTTAAAGAATAACGAAACGTTATCGGATAAGGACATAGCAGATGTAATTACCTATGTGAGCAATGCATTTGCGGATAACCCTCAGTGGATTTCGGAAGAAAGCGTAGGTGAATTAAGGAAAATAGAATCCCAGGATGGGAATGAATTTACCGAGGCTGAACTGTTGGAACTCGATTTTGAAAATTAAGTGACTAGGACTTCATTGGACTATCGTCACATTCTAAATCTCCCGTTGCATATAACAATCCATTGAGCAGAAATGAAAGTATGCTAGGGTTTTCATAGCTCTGTGGATTATGTGAAGGGGCGGAGTAAAAGACCCTACCTTTTCCAAACTTTTTTATCCAAGCCAAATAACTTATGTTTTTGGAAACTTCTTTATTTTTTCCTTCTATTTTTTCCGTCTCCATATATAGCAAAGGCTTAAAATCAAACTCAAAATAGGCGTTGTCAAAAAAATAAGGTTCGTCCACATGTGCAAAGCCTTCCCCATCAAAGGCTCTAAGAATAGGATGGTCTTTATCCGCCAGTTTGACTTGGATCAACTGCTGTTTGGGATGATAATCAAAACTTCCACCCACCAATTCACTGAATTTTTTGGATTTGTTCAGCATGGTAATGCCACCGTGAAGTACCACCAAACCGTTACCTTCCCGGATGTATTGCAAAAGATTGGTTTCATATTGCTCGGCTTTTGACCAAGCCGCATTAGCATTCAATTCTTTCTTAAAAACGTCGTAGAAGAGATTTCTAAAATCTCTTTCGGAACAATTGTTATTCAATACGATCGCATCAAATTGCTGGATATTTTCCTTGTTGAACATGGCAACATCCTTGGAAGTTGTGATATCAAAATTTTCACTTTTTTCCGCTATACCTTTGATTACGGCCTCGGTGTGTGGAACCGTCCAATGGTCAAACCCGGTGAATAGGCTAAAAATCAACACCTTTTTCCTTTCTTTCAATTTTGGATAATCATTCGGTAATTTGGATACGATGGAATTTGTCCATTCCTGGGTTAAATCGAAAGCTTCCAGATCTTGTGAAGAAACCTCAAGACACAGAAATAGCAAAATAAGGGAATAGACTAAAGTTCTCATACGTTTAAAACTAGGTTAATAACTTGATTCTTAAACATTTCCTATTGTAGAGGCATTTAACTTACCATATCAAATCCCTCTATGAGGGTTTCATTTATTTATTTGAAATGTATTGGAATATACGTTTGTTTTTCACGAATGTAAGTAATTAAAATTTCTTTATTGAGGCCGCATGATGGGATATGAATTTCGAATATCTTATTTTTAGCGCGAAAAACGTTCGTCCCCGGATTACTGGATTCCGGTGTGTCGTTAAAACTTAATTTACTTAAATGACCGATTTATTTTCCCTAAAAAATAAGATTGTTGCACTTTCTGGAGGAACGGGAACCTTGGGCGGATCTATCGCCAAATACTTGATCGAGCAAGAGGCTCGGGTAATTTTACTGGGAAGGTCAACAAAAAAATTAAGGGATAAAAAAAATGAACTCGATAGCATTTCCCCGGATCGCACATTTACTTTTGAAGTGGATGTTTTAAATGAGGAAGCACTTAACGAAGTTCGGGAGGAGATTGCCCAAAAGTTCGAAAAGTTAGATGGTCTGATCAATCTAGCAGGGGGGAATATACCTGGGGCAACTTTAAGTGCCAATCAAAGCATTTTTGATATAGCGATTTCGGATACACAAAAGGTCTTGGATATCAATCTTTTCGGGACGGTCATCCCAACGATCATATTGAGCGGGCTTATGGCGAGACAGGGACATGGTTCCATTATAAATATTTCCTCTATGGCCTCAAAACAGGCTATTTCAAGGGTTTTGGGCTATTCCATGGCCAAAGCGGGCGTAGATACCTTCACCCAATGGATGGCAAACGAAATGGCTTCCAAATTTACAAACAGGATTCGCGTAAACGCCATCGCTCCTGGGTTTTTTATCGGAAATCAAAATAGAAGCCTTTTGACAAACGAAGATGGCTCCTACACGGAGCGCGGAAACAAAATAATCAACAATACGCCCATGGCCCGTTTTGGGGATGCTTCGGAATTAAATGGAATGGTCCATTATTTATTGAGCGAGGCTTCCAGTTTTGTAACGGGTGTGTGTTATGATGTGGATGGTGGTTTTAATTCTTTTTCAGGAGTTTAATGGAATATTTAAAAAAGACATTTAGGTGGTTTGGACCCTCTTTTGGGGTTCGATTAAGCGATATTAGGCAAATTGGAGTGGAAGGTATTGTGGCCGCTTGTCAGGAAGTACCTTTGGGAGAGGTTTGGCCCAATGAAACCGTAGCATCCCTGAAATCTGAAATTGAAAGTGCGGGATTGGATTGGTCCGTAGTGGAAAGTGTGAACATCCATACTTCCATTAAATATGGTCTTCCGGATAGGGACCGATATATTTCCAATTACATTGAAACGCTTAAGAATTTGGCAAAGAACGATATAAAAGTTGTTTGCTATAATTTTATGCAACTGATCGATTGGACACGTACCAACTTGGATTACAAATTGCCCAATGGGGCATCGGCATTGCAATACGATCCACTGGCCGCAGCAGCTTTCGATTTATACATCCTTAAACGCTCAAATGCGGAAAAGGACTACAACGAAGTTTTTTTAAAGGAGGTAGCCTCTTTTTTCAAAAATTTATCGACCGAGGAGATTTCCAAACTCGAAAAGTCTATTTTCGCCGGAATGCCGGGTTCAAGGAAGCTTATCGATTTGAACGAGTTCAAAAAGAACCATGAAATCGTTTTGGGAATCAGTAAACAACAACTTCAGGATAATTTGGCCTATTTTCTGAAAGCTGTGATTCCCGAGGCAGAAAAATTGGGTGTTAAAATGGCCATCCATCCAGACGACCCACCATTTTCGGTATTTGGGGTACCAAGGATAGTTTCCAATTACGAGGAACTCAAGTTTTTGTTGGATGCCTGTCCTTCGCCCAGTAATGGATTAACATTTTGTTCCGGTTCCTTGGGGGCCTCTTCCAATAATGATTTGGTGAAGATCATCAAGGATTTTGGGGATAAGATTCACTTTATCCATTTGAGAAACGTTCAAAGAAACGAGAATGGAAGCTTTTATGAGGCCGAACACCTAAACGGTTCCGTTCCTATGCAAAAGGTCATGAAAGCTATTGTTGAAGAGCAGTTTAAAAGAAATGAAAAGGGTGGTATAGTTAATATTCCCATGCGACCCGATCACGGCCATGTGCTTTTGGACGATATCCAGAGACAGGACGAGTTCTATTCCGGATATTCCTTAATAGGAAGGGCTATGGGACTTGCCCAATTATCAGGACTTGAAATGGGTATTCGGGAAAGCCTTCTTTAACAAAGGGGTTTGTTTGGGCTAGGGAAACACGGAATTCCATTTTTTAAATCATTGCATTGCAAAATACAACCCTATATAAGGAATTCAAGATTTTAAAATATCCCTGAAATCTTCAAAAAAGGCCTCGACAAGGCCCATGTTTTCATTGAAAAATAACATGGTCTCCAACCAGGTATTTTTGTTGTGGATAGATACTCCGTTACGTTCAACATAAATTCTGGAAATCTCTTTTTGGTTTTCCAGCAAGTGGTATTCTTCGAATATTGCATTGTGCCAGTAGTCCTCCAAAAGAACGGATTTCAAGGATAGGAGTTTTTCCCATAGCAATATACGTTGTTCAAGGCCTCCCTCCACATCAATGGATACCAAGGCTTTTTTGGAGTCAAAAGTGAATTTAAATGTCAGCCCCTTTATTTTGGTTTTATAGAGTATCCATTTTTTGGGATATGATTTACCAAAGGAAATCCAGAATTCCTCCCTGAGTCTTCGTGATTTCTCTTTGCTGAACATTAAATAAAATAGGCTATGGTTATTCCAAGTACAATGACCACTAGTTTTCTTAGGTTGAATTTATGTCCTTCTGAACTTTCAAATAGGATTACCGTAGAAATATGGAGTAAAACCCCAATGACAATGGCATTAATGAACATCAGGTTGTCCATTATAAAACCAAAGGATTGCGATAGATAGGTTCCCAAAGGTGTCATCAACGAGAAAAGTAGTATGAACAATGCAGATGCAATTGTTTTCATTTTGGAGTTCAATAAAAAGAAGCTCAGAATTACGGCGATGGCTATCTTGTGGATCAGGATTCCGTAAATAATACTGTTGTTTTCGGAAATGGGAATACCTTCTAGAAGCGAATGGATGGAGAGACTTCCAAAAAGCAACCAGGGAAAGTTAGTATCGGTTTTGGACAAATGAACGTGTCCATGCTCCGCACCCTTGGAAAAGAATTCCAGGAATATCTGTAGTAATATCCCCAACATGATAAATATTCCTATACTTTTGGTATTGGAATGCTCGTACACTTCCGGCAGCAATTCAAAAATGGTCAATGCGAGCAAGAACGCCCCGCTAAAGGCCAGTAATAATCTAAAATGCTCCTTTTTTTTGGGTTTGGTAAAGAAAACAAAAACAAAACTTAGCAGTACACCAAGAATTGGCAGAATATAAATCATGTAAAGCAGGGTTTGTTGCCTAATTGAGAATGGCGAATCTTTGCTGCATCAAAATTAACGTATTTTTGTTGTATGCTAAACAATGAGTATGGGGAATAATTTTAGGATGGTAGCCAAAACACTTTTTGGCTTTGAAGAAATATTGGCCAAGGAACTTAGGAACCTTGGTGCAGGAAATGTTGAAATTGGGATTCGCAATGTGGCCTTTGACGGCGATACCGGATTCATGTACAAGGCCAATCTATGCTTGCGGACCGCTATTAAAATTATAAAACCCATCGCCACCTTCTCCGTATTAGGGGAGAATGATCTTTATAAAAAGATTTTTCGGATGGACTGGGCCGAATATTTGTCCGTGGACGATACGTTTGCCATTGATGCCACTGTTTTTTCCGATAATTTCACCCATTCGCTCTATGTTTCCCAAAAGACCAAGGATGCCATTGCCGATAAATTCCGAGAAACGGATGGCAAACGTCCCAATGTGGATGTCAAGAACCCGGACCTAAGAATCAACGTTCATATTCACAAAGATCAATGCAATGTTTCCTTGGATAGTTCCGGGGCCTCCTTGCACCACAGGGGCTACAGGACAGCGACCAATATAGCCCCCATTAATGAAGTCCTTGCTGCCGGAATTCTATTGTTGAGCGGGTGGGACGGCCAGTGTGATTTTATGGATCCTATGTGCGGCAGTGGAACCATGCTGGCGGAGGCGGCCATGATTGCCTGCAATATTCCGGCGAACATCAACCGGAAAGGTTTTGCATTTGAAAAATGGCTCGACTTTGATGCAGATCTTTATGAAAAAATTATCGAGGCAAGTCTCAAAAAGACCAGGGAATTCCATCATAAAATCATCGGAATGGACAAAGCTCCCTCAGCGGTAAGAAAGGCAACGGAGAATATTGAGAATGCAAACCTATCGGATTATATAGAAGTAAAAAGGGATAACTTTTTCAAGACGGAAAAGGAGACGGAAGGACCTTTACACATGTGTTTCAATCCGCCGTACGGCGAACGTTTGGACATCGACATGCAAAACTTTTATGCCTCCATTGGTGATACCTTAAAACAGGGATATCCCGGCACCAACGCATGGATGATTACTTCAAATCTGGATGCCCTGAAATTTGTTGGGCTAAGACCCTCACGCAAAATAAAGGTATTCAACAGCCATTTGGAGTCCCGTTTGGTACATTATGAAATGTATGAGGGAAGTAAGAAGGCGAAATATAATAAAACTGGAAATACAGAGTCATGAGTTTGAAGCAAAAGGCATTGTTGTTCAATTTTTTGGGATTTGCCGTTATTTTCCTCCTATTCCGGTTTGGACTTTCTTATTTGTTGGCCATCAAACCGGTATATATTTCGGTACTTTCCGCAGTTTTGGCAATGGTTATTGCCCCAAAATTTGCCGTCGCTAGCATTGAGGGTGTCAATAAATTGTTGATGAAGTGGATTTTCCTGAAGGGTTTTAAGGAATTGTGATTATTGCTCAGGCTCCAGTTCCTTGGGCTGTTTTTTCTTTTTGTAGAGGGGTAGGAAATAGGAAATGGAATAATTATAGCCTACACCAAACCGGGTACCGTCCGTGACCTTGTTAAAACCTGGAATCCAAAGGTTGGGAAACCGATCGTCCCCACCGTCAGAATTGGAAACCAAAATTCCCAAACGTACACTCGCTCCCAAAAATATATTTGCGAACAGTTCCACTTTGGTACCAAAAAGTGCCTCTATCCATACGGCGGACCTTCCGGAAAATTCCTCCGCTATGTTGGAGCTTTCTACAAAATCCGTCGGATTCCAGTACCTGTTGGAATTGAAATATTGATAGTTGTTCAAGGTCTGACTAAAACTGCTAAAAGCCAATCGGCCTCCATAATAGAGCAAATTTTGTTCCCCGTACCAGTTTTCATAGGTATTGTTGTCAAACCCCAATTTGAGGTAGCTTCCGGTTGTGGTAAAATTATATAGGTCTTCCTGTTTTGTCTTGTCTTCCGTACCTAGTTCAGCGGCCAAGTACAGTTTTTCCGTGAGTCTATAATCGGCCACAATTTCAAATCCCGTATAGTTCTCGTCCAAAGCGCTGATCAAGGGCCTACTAAGGTCGATTCCCGCACGCAGTCCGTAAGCCTGTTTATATTCCACGGTATCCTTGGGCTGGGTGTCAATGGGTTTGCTTTGGGCAAAACCAAACATCAGTCCGGATAGAAAAAGGGAATTAATGAAATATTTTGACATGTGTGGAGTCTGAGTTTGTAATATTGGCCCTAACGATTTCTATATCCAAGATCCAATTATCAGAGCCGGATTGTAGGTTGGTCGTAAGACTGTCATAATTGACAATAAATCCGCAGGCACGCGATGTAAAGTCCTCTAGGCGTTCATAATTGAAGGTCAGGGTATCGATATTGCCAGTTTCTTGTCCGCCATCGTTTGTGGCAGAGTTGGAAATCATCAAAAATGTGGTTGCATCCGTTTCCGTTCTGAGAGGGATTTGGACGTTGTTCACATTGGACCGATCTGTAAATGTATTGACCGCAGTACTTTGCCCTTCGCCCAAAATACGCAGGGCGGTGACATTTTTGTTTGCGGTGGGGTTGGCCGCATCAAAAAATTCCAGAACAAGCAGCGGTGTATCTCCCTCAACACAAATGTCATCCTTCTCACAGGAAGCCACAAAGAGGATACACAATACCGCGAACAAGACCCAACCTAACTTCTGCATGCTAATTTTTCTTTTTCAAAAGTACGACATTTTCAACGTGGTGTGTCTGTGGGAACATATCCACGGGCTGAACCTTTACTACCTCATACCTATCTTTCATCAGCTCAAGGTCCCTGGCCTGGGTAGCACTATTACAGCTTACATAAACGATACGTTGTGGGGAAATGTTGAGAATTTGTTGCACCACATCTTTGTGCATGCCGTCCCTTGGGGGGTCGGTTATGATGACATCTGGTTTTCCATGTTGTGCAATGAAACTATCGTTAAAAACGTTTTTCATATCCCCAACGAAGAAAGCCACATTATTAATATTATTTCGTTCCGCATTTGCCTTGGCATCCAGAATAGCGTCCGGAACGGATTCGATTCCAATGACTTTTTTGGCCTTTTTGGCAACGAATTGGGCTATGGTTCCCGTTCCGGTATAAAGGTCGTACACCAGTTCGTTCCCGGTAAGCATGGCGAAATCCCGGGTTATTTTATAAAGTTCGTAGGCCTGTTCAGAATTTGTCTGATAGAAGGATTTTGCGGTAATCTTAAAGGAAAGGCCTTCCATCTCTTCAAAAATATGGTCCCTCCCTGCAAAACAAATCACCTCTTGGTCGTAAATGGTGTCGTTTTGTTTTGTGTTGACTACGTAGAGCAAGGAAGTAATGTCAGGGAATGTTTCCTTTAAATGATTTAGCAATAGTTCTATTTGAGGTTTGTCTTCCTCAAAAAACTGTATCAATACCATCAATTCACCCGTCGAAGCCGTGCGTATCATGAGGGTGCGCAGCAAACCATGTTGATTTCTTGGATTGAAAAAAGTAAGGTCGTTTTCTTGTGCGAATTTTTTGGTTTCCAACCGTATGGCATTGGATGGATCCCGCTGCAGATGGCATTTTTTTATGTCCAGGATCTTGTCCCACATGCCCGGTATATGAAAACCGAGGGCGTTTTTGTTATCGATGTCCTTGTTGGATTGGATTTCATCCATGGTAAGCCACCTGCTGTCCGAAAATGAAAACTCCATTTTGTTCCTATAAAAATAGATGTCCTTGGAGCCTAAAATGGATTGGATTTCGGGTAGATCCAAATGACCTATTCGCTTTAAATTGTTCTCAACCTCTTTTTGTTTATAATAAAGCTGGTGATCATAGCCCATATTTTGCCACTTGCATCCGCCACAAACACCAAAATGTTCGCATTCAGGTTCGACCCGCTTTTCCGAGAGGGAGTGGAACGCAACGGCTGTACCCTCAAAATAGCTTTTTCGTTTCTTGTGCGTTTGCACATCCACCACATCGCCCGGTACGGCGTTATCCAAAAATACGATTCTTCCATCTGGGGCCTTCCCCACGGTTTTCCCCTTGGCACCGGCGTCCACGACTGCTACTTTTTCAAAAATGAGTCTCCTTCTGTTCTTTCGCATGCGGCAAAAATAATAGGTTTCTTTGGATTGAAGGTTAGGATAGGCATACTATTAACAAGTGCGTTGACACCCTTCAAAAAAGCTTTAAAATGAATTGGAATATTTGTACTTTTGAAGCTCTACAGGGATGATTTCTCTCCCACGCTGAATTTTCGTTCCGATGCCCATCGGGATAGCGAAAGGATAAAGGTACAGAAGGAATTGCTAAAGTCTTATTTAAAGTAATTTTATCATGTCAGTTTTAGAAAAAATCACTTCTGAAGATGCCATTGCATTGGAGGATAAGTACGGGGCCCACAATTACCATCCGTTGCCCGTAGTTTTGAGCAAGGGAGCCGGCGTATATGTGTGGGATGTGGAAGGTAAAAAGTATTACGATTTTCTTTCGGCCTATTCTGCAGTAAACCAAGGGCATTGCCATCCCAAGATTGTTGGGGCCATGATGGAGCAGGCCCAAACCTTAACGCTCACTTCCAGGGCATTTTATAATGACAAATTGGGCGCGTTTGAAAAGTATGCAACGGAAACTTTTGGGTTTGATAAACTCCTCCCGATGAACACCGGTGCCGAAGCCGTAGAGACCGCCTTGAAGATCTCTAGAAAGTGGGGGTATGAGAAGAAACGGATTCCGGAGAACGAAGCGGAAATCATTGTGTGTGAAAACAATTTCCATGGACGGACCACCACGATCATTTCCTTTTCCAATGATCCTATTGCAAGAAGGAACTTTGGGCCTTATACCAAGGGCTTCCTAAAAATCGCATACGATAACCTGCAGGCCTTGGAGGAAGCTTTGAAAGACAACCCCAATGTAACCGGATTCTTGGTGGAACCTATCCAAGGTGAGGCCGGGGTGTATGTTCCGTCCGATGGGTATTTAAAAAAGGCGAAGGAACTTTGCGAAAGATATAATGTGCTTTTCATTGCCGATGAGGTACAGACAGGCATTGCGCGTACGGGCCGACTTTTGGCTACCTGCGGTAATTGCTCCTGTTCAGATAAGCATTGTAGTGGCACTCCAGAGGTAAAACCCGATATTTTAATTTTAGGGAAGGCATTGTCCGGTGGGGCCTATCCTGTTTCCGCTGTATTGGCCAATAACGATATTATGGAGGTCATTAGACCTGGTAATCATGGAAGTACTTTTGGGGGCAACCCAGTGGCCGCTTCCGTTGCCATGGCCGCATTAAGTGTCATTAAAGAGGAGCGATTGGCAGAAAACGCCCAAGAACTTGGGGAACTGTTCCGGGAAAAACTGAATGAATTCATCCCCAATTGCGATTTGGTTACTGCGGTGCGGGGTAAGGGCCTTTTGAACGCTATTTTAATCAATGATACCGAAGAAAGCTCCACGGCATGGGATATTTGTATGGCCTTGAAGGAAAACGGTTTATTGGCGAAACCTACGCATGGTAACATCATCCGATTTGCGCCACCACTGGTAATGACCAAAGAACAGCTACTGGATTGTGTCGGCATAATCATCAGAACGTTGTCCGAGTTTAAGAAATAAAAAAATCCCCGAAATTCTTCGGGGATTTTTTTCTCTCGATTCCTATTATTTAAAAATTACCTGATGACATTACAAGGGCTATGATTGCCCCAAAATAAATAATGGTAAAAATCAAATAGATCAAGGCGAGGCCCAATCCAATATAGGAAAGGATCCTTCCTGTTTTTACATTTTCATATCCGCTGTACGAATTGCCGACTTCAGACCGATATATGTTCTCCGCTTTTTTGGCATTGCTCAGTCCTATGAAACTGAAAATAGCACCAAAAGGACCACAACAGAAAATGGTCAAAACAATGGACAGAATGCCAAAAGTTAGGGCATTACTTGCGCCGGGTAGTGGTTGCATATTCATAGTTGACTACTCTTCAATTCCCCACTGTTCCATCATTTCCCTTTGTTGTTCCATAATGCCGTCCCAACCGATAGTGCTTATTTGGTATATCACGCTACCTATGTAATATACGCTTAAAACAATTCCTATAATGGCCAGAATCTTGCCAATGTTGATGGTCTTAAAGTTGGAGTACAGTTCAGGGTTTTCCTTATAAATCCTTTGTGATTTAAGGGCCAATACCAAGGCTATCACCGCTGGGATGATCCCAAGACCAAAACACCAGCAACAGATAATTCCAAAGATTGATAAAACGATGATCGCTATTTCATTAGGTAATTTTTGTTGTTCCATAATTTTTAAAAGGTTTGGTTAGATAAATTTTAAAATAAAGTTAATGAATACGGCCGCAGTGCTTATAAACATGAGTGAAAACGTAATATTGGACTCGTGTTTAAAGTTAAACCTATTTCTCACTAGTAAAAACGCGAACAGGGCAATCAAAGGATATATGGCAGGATACATTTTAAAGGCCTCCACAAATTCGCCCTTAAACAAAAACAAAAGGGACCGTTGTAATCCGCATCCCGGACAGTCCACACCCAGAAATTGCTTCGTAAAACAGGGAAGCATGTACTTCTCAATGTTGAGTATATATAACAATGCCGATAGTTGCATGGTACGCTTTATTCACAAGCAGAAAATTACCACTATTTTTGGGTAAACAAAATAAAAAATGACGCAATTTGAAATAGGGGATAGGGTAGAGGCAATTGACGATGTCATATCGGGAACCGTGACACAAGTAAGCGGTCATATGGTTACGCTCATGACCAAGGACGGATTCCCCATGCAATTTCAGGACACGGAATTGGTGCTGGTCTCCAATGACATAAGGGTAAGTAATTTTGAGGTGGCCCAGGTAAAGAAGGAAAAAGAGCTTCCCAAAAAAAGAACTAATAAAACGGTCAAGCCCAAGGAAAGAAACCTACCAAAGATGGAAGTGGACCTACATATTAATCAGTTGGTGAAAAACCCAAAGCCCTTGAGCAATTTTGAAATGTTGAACCTACAACTGGACACTGCGAAAAGGCAGCTTGATTTTGCCATTGGCAAACGCATACAAAAAGTAGTGTTTATACACGGGGTGGGCGAGGGAGTCTTAAAGGAGGAATTGTACTCCTTATTTAGAAAATACGAAAATGTAAAATATTATGATGCCGACTACCAGAAATATGGATTAGGAGCCACCGAAGTATATATCTTTCAGAACTACTGAAAACTACAATTTGGTCGTAACCGTACCGAAATCATTGATGCGTAAGTCTGTAATCCTACTTTCATCTTCGGTTACCAAAGAAATGCCGCTTAGACGTATGGTGTGTTCAAAGGTAACGGAATCCACGGGCGCTGTAGTTATAAAAACGACCCCATCCTGAGCAATGATTTCCTTGGTGACCACAGGTTCAACAGGTGGCACATCGTCACAGAAATAGTTCGAGGAGACCGTGCCCGAGAAGATTCGGTAGGTCACGGAACCCGATTCCGTAATGTTCACGGTAATGTCCTCCGTAGTAGCCTCGTTTTTTATCGCCCCATTGGGCAATTCAAGAATCAGGGCCTCATCCCCATTGATCTTGAACAGCACATTGGCCGAAGTTACGGAGACCCCACCGCAACTTTGCACGGAAGTAATACTATCGAAATCCAGGGTTTCTATTTCCAAATCCCCATCGTCACACGAAAGGAAAAGCGCAAACAGCGCTAAGACAACATACTTTTTCATCCCTCAAATTTAATTGAATTATTGGATATGGCTCAATCGACCCAACACCAATTATGTTTAAATTAACAGGGCCAAGGTTTGGAACCTGGTGTAGAAATAGCATTGATATGATTTATAGTTTTGGCATATCCTCCCCTTATATCAAGGCATTTTCCTTTATTTCAATTATTTTTGCGGCTCTAAAGAAATCTGATTCAGGAAGTCATGAAGCACGTATATCTTGACAATGCCGCTACTACCAAGGTTCGGGACGAAGTAATATCTAAAATGCAGGATGCCTTGGCCAACAATTATGGTAATCCATCCTCTACGCACAGTTACGGTAGAACGGCGAAAACGGCTATTGAAAGCGCCCGTAAAACCATTGCCAAATATATGAATGCGCTACCTTCTGAAATTATATTTACGTCCGGGGGCACGGAGGCGGACAACATGATTTTACGAAGCGCCGTGAAGGACTGCGGGGTAAAGACAATTATCACCTCAAAAATTGAACACCATGCCGTACTGCATACCGTGGAGGAAATGGAACAGTCCGGCCTACTTGATGTTTTGTACGTTCGTTTGGACCAGGTTGGAAATCCAGATTTGGAACATTTACAGGAACTATTGCAAAAGGACTCGGGCAAAAAACTTGTAAGTCTTATGCATGTAAACAATGAAATAGGAAACTTGTTGAATATTAAACAGGTCGCCAAAATGTGTAAGGAACACGGGGCCTTGTTCCATTCGGATTCCGTGCAGTCCATTGGACATTACCCTTGGGATGTAAAAGAAGTCCCGGTCGATTTTCTAGCTGCCGCCGCGCATAAATTTCACGGCCCAAAAGGGATTGGTTTTGCCTTTATTCGCAAGAATTCCGGTCTTAAATGTTTGATATCCGGAGGTTCCCAAGAGCGCGGTTTTAGGGCGGGAACGGAATCCTTCCATAACATCGTAGGCTTGGAAGAGGCCTTTGTTTTGGCCTATGATAATCTTGAAAAAGAGCAGTCTTACGTAAAGGAATTAAAAGGGTATTTTGTGGAAAAGATTAAAACCGAGATTCCGGGAGCCAAGTTCAATGGTCTTTCCGGAAGTCTGGAAGAAAGTACCTATACCCTTGCCAATGTCTGTTTGCCCGTATCTCCAGAAAAGGGTTTAATGCTTCTTTTTCATTTGGATATTAAGGGAATTGCCTGTTCCAAGGGAAGCGCTTGCCAATCCGGTAGTGATTCCGGTTCCCATGTGCTCAACGAAATTTTAAGCGGCGAGGACCTAAAAAAACCTTCTCTAAGGTTTTCGTTTTCAAAGTACAACACCAAAGAGGAAATCGATTACACGATTGGGGTGCTTAAGGAATTTACCCTCCAATAGCAAAAACCTTTTATTGGCCTCTGTCCCTTTTACGTTCCCGTTCGTATGGGAATTTTCGAATGGCAAGCTTCATCATCCGATCTATCAGGTCATCGGTATTCTTGCCGGTCTTTTTGTTGATTTCCTTTTCATATTTCCAGAGAAGTTTGCCCGTATCGCCATCACTTATCTTAACTCCGATCCTTCCATAGTCCGCAGCTCCAGAGAAATAATCGGTTATACTAAAATCCGTGGAAACTCCCTTGGACAATAACACGTTCAAGTCCAGCGTGCCACTGATAATGGCATCTACGCCCAGGATCTCGCTCAGTTGTTTGGTGGTATAGACATCTATATTGCGGTAATCAATGTTGTGCTGGGCAAGAATCGCCTTGGTGTCCTTAATATTCTGGAAGTCCACCGGAAATTTCTTTTTTTTCTTTCTTTTGGAAAAATAGGTTTCAAAGGCATCCTGAACGGCATATCCCTCTTTTTCCTCTAGGGATTGGATATCTTCTTCGGATGCATTTTCCCTCAGGTCCAAATTGGTAAGGAAGGGTAGAATGGCCAGCATTTTATGGTCATCGCTCATTTCATCGAAACGAGGGTTTTCATAAATGTTTTTTTGGGCGTTTAAGGAAAAGGCGCAAAATAGGGAAACGTAAAGTATGAATTTCTGCATTTTTCTATATCACAGTCGCATTTGTAATCTCAAGTTAAGAACCCTGGATGTGAGATAGTTGGGTACGGCAAACTCATTTTTACTATCCACGTCCCTTACCCATGTATTGGTTATCGAATTTTGATTGTTGAACAGATTGAAGATTTCAAAACCGACACTCAAATTCTTGAAAGCGTGTAACCAGTGGCTTTCGGGAAAGGATTTGTTCTTATCGGCAAAAATATAGGAAATTCCTAAATCGGCACGTTTATAATCTCTTAATCTATTCTGAAAAATATAGGGGTCCGCATAACTGGGGGAACCCCCTGGTACGCCCGTGCTGTACACCAGGTTCAAATACATTTTCAGCTCTGGAATGTTGGGAATGTAATCTTGGAACAGGATCCCCAGTTTCAGCCTTTGGTCCGTTGGTCTTGAAATATAGCCTCTATTGTTCCTATTTTCCTTGGTTTCCATATAGCCCAAGCTTACCCAGGATTCAGTTCCGGGAACAAAGGCGCCGTTGAGCCTTACTTCAGCTCCATACACATAGGCCTTCGCATCGTTATTTGCGCTATATCGAATACGAACATCCTCCAATGTGTAGGGATTCACATCGGTCAATTTTTTATAATATCCCTCGCTGATCATGGTAAACGGCCGTTCCCAAAGCAAGAAACTATATTCATTCCCAGCAACGATATGAAAGGATTTCTGGGCTTCCACATAGGGATTGATAGTACCCGTGCTATCCCTTAACTCCCTGTAGAAAGGAGGTTGTTGGTATAGGCCCGTGGCAATTCTGAACAGCATGTCTCGCTTCCAATTCGGTTTTATGGCAATTTGGGCCCTAGGGCTTACAACGGTATGCGATACTTTTTCTACATTCTGTCCACTGACCGTCCAGTGATGGGCGCGTATGCCTAGATTGTAATACAATACGTTGGAGTTCCACGCTGTTTGGGTGCCCATTTGTACAAAACCGGAAAACCGATTGGTCTTAACAAAATTTAGGGCATTAATGCTTTGATAGGCCTCTAAAGGCGCTAAAAACGGTTCCTCTGGCTGATTGTTCACAAAAGATGATCCCGGAGGTCGTACCGAAAACCCTAAGGAATCGATGAATTCAGATTCCCGCAGTTGGTCCCTGATATCCTCATGGGTATATTTTACGCCCCATTCCACATTCGTTTTATCCTTCCGATGGCTCCCCCTGTGGGAAAGATTGACTATGAGTGCGTCCAAATCGTTTCTGGCACGGTTAAACTGGGAACCCACACCGCGACTGTTGGTGGGCTGTCCAAAGTTGTCGCTCCCCAAATTACTATCCACTTGGCCCAGTAGATAACTCGCAATAACATCCGAGTATTCTTCCTCCGTGGTATGATAAATGGAGCCTATCAATTTTAAGGTGGTATTTTCATTCAAATAATAATTTCCCTTGAGGGCACCCAATGCCGTTGCGAAGCGATTGTTTTCCCTTCCTTCATAAAAAATGGTCAGTGCCCGGGGATCCGTAATGGTCCCAAAGTTGGTCTGTCTCTGTCTCGGTTCATTTCTATAATTGTTGACCGATATGTTTCCTAAAAAATTTATATTGAACTTGTTAGAAACCTGATAGGTGATAAAACTTTGTAAATCCGTAAAGTTGGGTTGAAGACTTCCCTGAGTCTGGAGACTGTTTAGTAATAGTGAATTGTTTCGATACCGGAAACCCGATGTGCTGCTTAGTTTCTTGTTTTTGGAACGTGTGTCCATGGAAACATTGGCCCCTAAAAAGCTAAAGTCACCCGTGAGGTTAAAACTGGTTGGGATTTTGTATTTGATATCCAGTACGGAAGAGAGTTTGTCCCCATATTTCGCCTGAAAACCTCCAGCGGAAAACATGACCTCCTGCACAAGGTCGCTGTTGACAAAACTAAGGCCTTCCTGTTGTGCGGAACGAATTAAAAAAGGTCTATATACCTCAATATCATTTATGTAGACCAGATTCTCATCGTAATTTCCCCCGCGAACGGAATATTGGGTGCTCAATTCATTGTTGGAGGTTACGCCAGGCAACAGCTTTAGGATATTCTCCACGCCGGCATTGGCACCAGGTATTTTTCTGATCTTTTCGGGCGAGATGTTCAGGATTTCCATAGGCTTTCTATTGCCAGTGGAAGTAACGGTAACCTCGTCCACTTGCAGCACATCCATTTTTAGAACCGGGTGAAACTCAAAGGTCTCATTCGTATTCAACAATAAATTTTCAAGAATGACCTTTTGGTGGCCAATATGTGAAAAAGTTACGGACGTTTCTAAATCTGAAACCAGTTCCAGAAGATAGAAGCCCGTTTCGTCCGAGAAGGTTCTGGAACTGCCTGATGTAATCTCGACATTGGGCAAGGGGGTGTTCTCCTCATCCAAAACAATTCCTGTTATGGAGGCAGTTTGGGCGGCCACAATAATGCAAAAAAGCATTATTGGGACGAAAATGATGTTCCTAAGCTTCAAAGACTTTAATTTCTGTAAAAAGGTGTGGCCAAGGTACTGGTATTACCCACATTATCAGTAACGGAAACTTCCAGTACACATTGCTTTTTATCCAAAATTGAATCGTCAAAATTATAGGTAAGCGTATTCGTTTTTGGCTCATACTCCATCAATATCCATTCCCCGTTGAGCGTGGCGGAATAACTGTCCACCCCGCTGAGGTCGTCCGAAATATGGACGCTGAGATATCTGTAGTTGTTTAGCCATTGTTTTTCCTTAAAGTTCTTTGTACGTATGGTAGGAGGAACGGTATCCTTTGCCAAGGTATAGGTGCCCAGATTTCTAGTCCTTGCCGTAAATGTATTTCCCCGTTTATAGGTATTCAAATAACTAGGGTTCAACCGATTATCCAATCTTGCTATGAACAATTGTTTTCGTTCTTCTTCCGGATATTTATCCACGTCAAAGGTGATAGTGAAATTCCTGTGCGCTGGAACGGTGTTCCTATGGATGGTAACCGTATCCTGGCCTTTTTTCAATTCGATGTAAAAGTCCTCGTAAAAAGTATTCTCGGGGAAATAGACCTTTGCCCCGCCAAGGTCATAGTTGTTGGGTTTCTTGGCGATAACATAATAATCCGTCCGGTCATCCTCCTTTTCAATTTTTATTTCTTCCTTTTTCCCTTCCACGGGAATGTTGAGGGTAACCTTGTTCCCTTTGAAGTCGGAAATCAGTAGTTGCAGGTTATAGCTCAAACCCTCGCTCACCTCAATAATGCCATTATTATAGAGTTCTTCGTAAATGCTAAGGTAATTTCCAGGGGATTTGAATAATTTTTGGATTCGTTCCCTATAGCGTCCAAGGTGATCATAGTCGATGAGTGTATTGATATACCTAGTTTCGCCAAAGGAAAAGGATTCAAAATCGTAGGAGCAGTATGTTTTACCGTTTACCGAAAGCGATACGGCGTAGACGCCATTCTTGTTCGCGGCCATATCTAGACGGTCATATCCCACAAAACCGACGCCTATTTTTCCCAAGGCGTTTACGGTGCTCGCCAAATAGGTACCGTCCGGTTGCCGACTAAAATTGACCTGGATCTTTTCCCGGCTCTGGTTCACTTGCGAATTATCGGAAAGTGGATAAACAAAAAGTTTTTCCAAGGTAGGGTTTGTGGCATCTGGGATATCGATTCCGTAAAGCATTGGATTGGTGGGTTTTTCCGAAATACTACTGCGAATTTCAAAATGCAGGTGCGGACCAGCGGAACCTCCCGTATTTCCACTGTATGCGATAAGCTCACCTTTTTCTATTTTTAGTTCGCCATAATCAGGGAAGGCCTCAACTTCAAAGGATTTTTTATCGTACTGGAGTTTTTTTACATATTCCTCTATTCTAGGGGAAAATTTCTGAAGATGACCGTAAACCGAGGTGTATCCGTTGGGGTGCGCGACATACAGCACCTTGCCATAGCCCCAGATGGAAACCTTTATCCTCGTGATAGTACCATCGGCTATACCATATACTGGCAGCCCTTCACGTTGTTGTGTCTTGATATCGATACCCCCATGAAAATGATTGGAGCGAAGTTCACCAAAAGTACCGGCCAAAATAAGCGGGATATCCAACGGGGACCTAAAAGCGTCCTGGGGATAGTTTTCTTGGGTGAAACCAAAAGTGGAAAATAATAATAGGAGTCCAAGGGTAAATCTTTTCATAGCAATGTTACGTTGCTACGAAAATAAATAATAGGCTTCAATTGGAGAAAGCTCCGTATGCCAAAAATGAAATTGGCCCCAACGCTCCTATTTATTGAGGTTGTCCAAATGGCCAAAAGAATATTTCTGAAAAGTATTGCTAAGTCAGCGAACGAATGTTAACTTTGTGTAAATCGCATCGAATTTTTGTATGGGCGAATTAATTCAAATCGTTGATTCCTTAGAGAATAAGATTAGCAAGTTGCTCCATAGATTGGAGGTTTTGGACAGGGCTAACAAAACGTTGGAGAATGAATTAAAAAATGTACGGTCCAATCAGGAAAATGCCCGTAAAACGGTGTCTGAATGGGAGGAGAAGTACAATTCGCTCAAACTGGCAAATTCAATGCTTGGCAGTAATACAAACAAAACAGAAGCTAAGCTTAAAATAAATACATTGATAAGGGAGTTGGACTATTGTATAGCACAGCTTTCTGAATAATGTAACATACTATGTCTGAAAAGCTCAAAATAAAGCTCTCCATTGCTGACAGGGTCTATCCATTGACCATTGACCCAAGTCAGGAGGAAGGTTTGAGAAAGGCGGCCAAAAATATTGAACAATTGGCCAAAAAATTTGAGCAGAACTATGCCGTGCGGGATAAGCAGGATGTATTGGCCATGTGCGCCTTGCAGTTTGCCTCCAAAATTGAGCAGAAGGGGATAGAACAGACAAAGGGCACCAAGGAAGCAGAGGAGCGTTTAAAGGCGCTCGCGGAACTGGTAAATTTGCAGCTTGCATCAAAATAAAAACGTTCTTTTAAATACATTAAGTTACTGCCCACATTGGTAATACCTTTTGACGAACTCAACATTAATTAAGTTAAAAAGGGTGAGTTTAGATTGTAAAAGCAGGCCTTACTCGTATAAGGATCCTTGATCAGTCTGTTAGCCCTAAACCTGTTTATCGGAGTTTGTACAAAACTTCTCCAATGTGGGCTTTTTTTTTTTAAATATAACAATATGGATAGTACAATGATTATTATAGCGGCCATTGTTGGTTTGGCCATCGGTTTTGCCATCGCCAAGTTTATGGAAAAGGGCAAGGCCTCCAAAACCATCGCCAACGCCAAGAAGGATGCTGCCCAAATTTTGAAAGAGGCCAAGATAGAGGGAGAAAACATTAAAAAGGATAAGATACTACAGGCCAAGGAGAAATTCTTGGAGCTTAAGGCGGAACATGAGAAGGTCATCATTGGGAAGGACAAGAAAATAGGGGAGGCGGAAAAAAGGACACGAGACAAGGAGTCTCAAGTGAGTAGCGAACTTGCCAAGAATAAACAGCTCAATTCCCAACTTGAAAACAAGATGAAGGAAGTTGAGCATGCCAAGGAGTTTTTTGAAAAGAAGCAGGCCGAAGTGGATAAGCTCCATAAGAGCCAAGTGCAGCAATTGGAGGTCATTTCCGGTCTTTCTGCTGATGAGGCCAAAAGTCAATTGATCGAGAGTTTGAGGGATACGGCCAAGTCCGATGCTATGGGCTATATACAGACCACGTTGGAAGAGGCCAAACTTACCGCCCAGCAGGAAGCTAGAAAAATTGTTATCAATACCATACAGAGGATTGGAACAGAGGAAGCGGTGGAAAACTGTGTATCCGTTTTCAATATTGAATCGGACGATGTTAAAGGTCGAATCATTGGTAGGGAAGGAAGGAATATACGGGCATTGGAATCAGCTACCGGAGTTGAGATTATTGTAGATGATACACCGGAGGCAATTATTCTATCTTGTTTTGATTCCGTACGAAGGGAAGTGGCCAGATTGTCCTTGCACAAGTTGGTTACCGATGGAAGGATACATCCGGCAAGGATAGAGGAAGTAGTTAAAAAGACGGAGAAGCAGATAGAGGCCGAAATTGTTGAAATTGGGAAACGTACGGTTATCGATTTGGGTATCCATGGGCTACATCCAGAATTGATCAAAGCCGTGGGAAGGATGAAATATCGTTCCTCTTACGGGCAGAACTTGTTGCAGCATTCCCGCGAGGTTGCGAAACTTTGTGGCGTTATGGCATCCGAATTGGGCTTAAACCCAAAAATTGCCAAAAGGGCCGGTTTGTTGCATGACATTGGAAAAGTGCCCAACACCGAGGCCGAAGTTGAAACGCCGCACGCTATATTGGGTATGCAGTGGGCCGAGAAATACGGTGAAAAACCAGAGGTATGTAATGCCATTGGCGCCCACCATGATGAGATTGAAATGAAGACACTTATATCGCCGATCGTCCAGGTATGTGATGCCATTAGTGGTGCGCGTCCCGGAGCAAGAAGACAAGTGCTGGATTCCTACATTCAACGTTTGAAGGATTTGGAGGAGATTGCCTTTGGTTTTGGGGGTGTTCAGAAAGCTTATGCCATACAGGCAGGGCGGGAGCTGCGGGTAATTGTGGAAAGTGAAAAGGTCAGCGATGAAAAGGCCGCACAATTGTCTTTTGAAATTTCGCAGAAAATACAAACGGATATGACCTATCCAGGTCAGGTAAAGGTAACGGTGATACGGGAAACAAGGGCCGTGAACGTTGCCAAATAAATCGGCAAGGAGGCTATAATGCCTCCTTTTTACTTTTGTGATTCCCTGTTAATCCATAGCAATAGGGAATTTTTTTGTTCAAGTGTGAGGGCGTTATTTTTTCCTTTGGGCATTTTGTTTTTTACAAAGACCTGCTCATTGATTTTAGACACCAGACCGTTCATGTTATCCAATGTAAAGTGATCAAGCCTTTTCCTAGTCATATGGCAGAAATTACATTTGGAATCCAAAACGGAAAAGGCCTTGTTTTGAATGGGATCCTGTGGCTCAACCGAAATGGGTAATTCCGAGGGTCCGGTTAGAGCATCAAAACAAAAATGTATTCGGTCGTTGTAGAAAAAGTGAACCCAAATTAACAATGGAAAAATAAAAACCTTGCTTTTGACCATTATGTATAATTCTAATGGAAAAAATCCTTGAGGCCGTCCAAAATGCTTTGCACGGCATAAGAGGCCAAAATTAGTCCCATAATCTTACTGATTACCGTAATGCCATATTCACCGATTCTTCTTTGTACTATGTTGGCGGCAAGTAACAACAAGCAGGTTAAAAATATGACTACCAAAACCAAAACGGTAGTTATTACTTGCTGATTCAGAGCGTATTTGTGATTGTCAGTCATCAAAACAACGGCCATGATAGCACCAGGGGAAGCGATGCTTGGTATTGCCACCGGGAAGATAGTAACATGTTTGTAATCCGAGATTAAATGCTTTTCCGATTCTGGTTTACCGTCGCCAAAAATCATGGTCAAGGCAAAGAGAAACAAAATAACGCCACCCGAAACTTGAAAGGCATCTAGTGAAATCTCCATGCCTTCAAGAATAAGTTGGCCAATGACGATGAAGAACAATAATATGAAGAAGGCGACAATGCAGGCTCTTACTGCAATCTTTCTCTTATGAAGCCTGTCAAAGTGTTTGGTGGCCTCCAAATAGACGGGAACTGAACCTATTGGGTCAATTACTGCAAAAAGAAAAAGGATGGTAGTGATTATTTCCTTCACATCATTTTATTTGGTGTCCTTGGGTAGTAAATGATAAACCTTGCTGTCCATAGGTTGAAATCATTACTGCTTCAAAAATAGGGTAGGTGCTCTCAGGTTCAATTGCCCAATCGAAAATAAAATTAGCTCCAGTGCCCCCCTTTTTATCAAATTCCGCAATGACTATTTCCAACGTTTCCAATTCGGAAATTTCTATAGGTTTGTTGATATAGGAATGTATTTTATTTCCGTGGGTGTCAAAATAGTCGGCTTTTAAAAGATAGAGCTTCCTTTTGTCATCTGTATTGCGTATGCTTACGGTCGCCGTTAAATCAATGGAGGTATGCTCCGTGTAACTGTATATCTGTGAATAAACGGATAAGTAAGTGCTTCCGGTAAGCAATGAATCTTTTTGGCCAAGATTCACTTCCTTACTTCTCCAATCAATTTTGGACAAAGGTTCCTCGGTTCTTTCCTTACCGGAATTACAGCTGATAAGTCCAACGAAAAAAAGAAGCATTAAACTAACTATTCGGATTTTCATATCCCGTATTTTTTTGGTGGAACAGTAAAGTGTATAACCATAAAGAACTGTAAAACAGGAAGTATTGGATTATTCCTCTTCAGGGGCGTCGTTAGCTTCTTCGGCATCCTCCTTTTCCAAGTTGTTCCTTAAGATATTCAACTTCTTAAGTTTCGTTTTCCAGGAGTCCAAGGCTTCCTTATGTTTTTCAACCCGGTTGATTACATCTTGGACCAATGGATTGTTTTCGGAATCGTCTGAAAAAAACTGTAGGTTATTCTCAAGCTGTATTATTTCGTTTTTGCTTTCCTCGATTTTTTTCTTGATAAAGCTACGTTCCTTTTGAATGGCTATTTCTTGGTTGTCCTCTTCCTTGAGCTTTTGAATTTTATTTCCATATTTCAACAACTCCGATTCTTGGGGGCTTACCTTTAATTTATTGAACAGGGCGTCGACTATTTTATGAAACTTTTGATTGATGTTTTTTTGTTTGAAGGGAACATGGCCAATGACCTTCCATTCCTCCAGCATTTTTTGGATTTCCTTTATGTCGCTTTCCTTTTTATCGCTCAGTTTGAAATCCTTTAGGCTTGCAAGGATGGCCTCTTTTTTATTGAGGTTCTCCATCTCCTCCTTATAGGAATCGTTTTTGGAGGCATGTAATCTATCAAAATAATGGTTACAGGCAGTCTTGAAATCCTTCCAAAGTTTATCCGAATATTTTCTGGGGACATGACCAATTTTTTTCCACTCGCTTTGAATGCGTTTCATTTCATTGGTCGCGGTTTCAAAATCTTCACTGTCCTTGAGAGAAACCGCTATATCCAATAAGGCCCTCTTTTTGTCCAAATTGTCCTGTTGGTCCTTTTTAAGGTTTTTATAAAACGCGTTCTTGTTTCGGTTAAAGGAACGCACCGCATTCTTAAAGGAACTCCATGTCTTATCATTTTCTTTTTGGGGGACCTTTCCCGCCTTAAAGAAGAGTTCCCTAAGTTCTTCCAGATGCTTGATCTGCTTTTGGATGCCCCTGTGATTGTTGGCCACATTTTCCGAAAGCTTAACAATTTCCTGGATTATTTCGTTTTTCCTTTCCAGATTTTTCTCGCTTAGTTTGTCCAGTTCCTTAAAATACTCCTGCCTTCTTTCATGAATGGCCTTGGTAGCACCGCTAAAACGCTCCCATACTTCTTCCCTATGTTCCTTGCCCACGGGTCCAATGTCCTCCTTCCAAATCTTGTGCAGCACCTGTAGTTCCCTAAAGGCTTTGTTGAGGTCCGGCTCCACGGCAAGGGCTTCGGCACGTTCCACGATTTTGAGCTTTTCCTCCAGATTATGTTTGAAGTCCAGATCTCTGAGTTCCCGGTTCAGGTGAAGGAAATCATAAAAAATCTCGATATGGTGGTGGTAGGTTCGCCACACATTGTTGTATTCGGCTCTGGGGACCGGACCGGCATTTCGCCAATTTTCCTGAATCTCCTTAAAGGTTTTGTACGTGGTGTTCATATCCTCTTCCATGTTTACCAGACCTTTCAAGCTCTCTATAAGTTCCAATCTATACGCCAAATTTTCCTTATGGCTTTTCTCAAGGTTCTTGTAATACTGGTTTCGCTTTTCCTTGTAATCCGTATATACCTCGTTGAACTGACGCTTGGTAACGGAATTGTACCGAAAGTCGATTTCATTGCCTCCATTGGCCACGAAATCCTCTTTTTTCTGTTCGATAAAATCCTGAAACTTCAGATTGAATTCGTCCTTAATGGTGTCCACATGCTTCCTAATGGCCTGTACTTTCTCGTTCCTGACCAATTTTTGAAGTTCACCAACGAGATTTTCCATGGACATGGAATGGTAATCCAAAAACGGAATTTCATGTCGCTTTTGGGTTTCCGTATCCTCGGCATCTTCGGCGTTGCTTTCATCGATTTCGTCCTGGACATCCACCTCTTTTTCGGAGGCTTCCTCTACCGATTCGGTATGTGTCTCTTCCGATTCATTCGATACAAGGGGTTCATTTTCAGCATTGTCGGTTCTTTCCTCGGTAGGTTCTTCTAGAATGGAATTATCGGCCTTTACAACTTCGGTCTTTTCCTCGGCTACGTTTTCTTCGGTTATTTTTTTCTCGTTTTCTTCAGACATCATGGAAAATTAGTTGTCTACAAGATAGTGACAACCTAAATAACTGCAAAGTATATGGGTTTTCTTTTTGTGGGCCTAGAATACACCTATGGTTATGCTAAATGTAACATAGTTAAAACCATAGTGTTGGAAAACGATTATGGAAACCAATCAATAGTCCTTTGCGTTCCAGATTTCCCAAGCGCGTTCGGCCTGTAGTTCCAACATTTTCAATCCGTTCAATATGACAGCGCCTTGGGCTTCCCCCAATCGTAGAAATTCCGTTTTTTCCGGATTGTAGATTAAATCGAACAGGAGGTGTTTTGGTCCCAAATAGGCATAGGGTAGGGCAGGTTTGTCCATTATATTGGGGAAAGTACCCAAAGGAGTACAGTTTATGATCAACAAATGCTCTTTTATAATTTCTTCCGATAGCTCTTCGTAGGTAAAATCACCCGACTTTGATTTTCGTGAAACAAATGAAAACTGGATGCCTAATTGCTTAAGCACAAAGGCAATGGCCTTGGATGCGCCACCTGTTCCCAATATCAATGCTTTTTTGTGGTAGGTTTTGAGAAATGGTTCCAAGGATTTTTGAAAACCATAGGCATCGGTATTGTATCCCTTTAAATGATTTCCCCGGATTTTTATGGTATTTACCGCGCCTATTTCCGCTGCCGATGCATCAAGGGCATCCAAAAATGGAAGCACTTCCCGCTTGTAGGGAATGGTAACATTTAAGCCGATGAGATTTTCGGTGTTGGAAATGACCGATTCAAAGTCCGCTATCGACGGGATATCGAAGTTTTCATACCGATGGCTGTCCAGACCAAGTGCCTCGAACTTTTTTGAAAAATAACCTCTTGAAAAGGAATAGGAGATATTTCTACCCACCAACCCGAATCTATGCAAACCGTTTCCTGTTTTTTCCATACCAATCCAAAAGTAACAAAATACCAACACCCAGAACTATGAAGAAGAAGGCCCACCAGGTTTCGGTCAACCCAAGATCTGGAAGATAGCGTTCGTAGTTCATGATGATTTCTTTTCCGTTGGAGTCCAAAAGAATAGTACCATCAGCGTCCTCCTTAAAAATTGTTTTTTTCCAAGGCCATACTACGCCCAAAGATCCCGTTATAAACCCTAGAATTACTGCTGTGGAAATATGTTTGTAATGTTTTAGCACATAACTGAGAATATGTGACAAGGTTACCAATCCGGCCGCCGATCCCAAGGTGAATACCGCAAGAATCTTCAATGTCCTAAGGCGTTCCGCATTGGAAACGAAACTGAAATCCCCCACAAACACCTCTGAAAAAGTGTCGTAGAGAGCGTTTACGGAATCTACCAGAAGCAAAACGTAATTACCTAGCAAAATCAGGATGAACGAACCCGATAATCCGGGAAGTGTCATACCCGATACACTGATCATGCCACAGAAAAAAATGAACAACAGATTATCGTTTTCCTTTGCGGGACTCAAAAAACTAATGGCCACGCCTACGGCAAGCCCCAATAGGGCGGCTGGAACCGTTTTTTTTGTCCAATGCCCAAAATCCTTTCCAATGTAATAAATGGACCCTATGATCATCCCGAAGAAAGCCGCCCAAACATAAAGTTCCTTTTTGACCAAAAAATAATCGAGCACTTTTGAAACACTGAAATAGCTCACCAACATCCCGAAAATTAGGAGAGAAAGGAAAGAGCCGTTGATATATCTGTAGAAACTTTTGAACCTACCAGCGATCAGAAGCTTAAAAGCCTTGATATTTACCTTTTGGAGGGAATAAATGAATTCTTCGTAGAATCCGGCAACGAAGGCCACAATACCGCCGGACACTCCGGGCACTTTATTGGCGGCGCCCATACATAGTCCTTTGACCACTAAAAATAGTTTGTCCAGTAAAGTTCTAGTATCGCTCATTTGGGACCTTGCCTATTTTTTGGAAGCTGTTCTTTCCAAGATAAAAATAAGGGAAAATCCTATGAGGGCCGCAAGGATGGCATATAATATTTGGGGATCACCCTCATAGTTGAAAGGGGAAGTATTGGTGTCGATAACCACGGTTTTTTCTCCAAAAACCCTAGTTTCCAAGATGCGCTTCCATGGCCAAATTTTATTGAGGGATCCTAGAATGAAACCCGTTAATATTGCCAAGGTCAAATTCTTATAATTGGTGAACATCCACTTTAGCAATCTTGCAAAACTCAACAGCCCGAAGACAGCTCCCAGACCCACAGTGATGATTATTGCAAAATCCTTTTCATGTACCGCGTCCAAGATGGTTTTATAGGACCCTAAAAGCACCAAAATGAACGCTCCTGAAATTCCGGGCAAAATCATGGCACATACGGCCAAAGCTCCAGAAAGAAAAAGATACGGAAGGCTGTCAATATTATCGCTTGGTGGGAGGGTGGTAATGTAAAATGCAACAAAGGCTCCCAATATCATGGCAAAAACGATTCCAAGATTCCATCGTTTGATTTCCTTGCCCACAAAAAAAACACTGGCCAGTACCAACCCAAAAAAGAAGGACCAGAGCAAAATGGGCTCGTTTTCCAATAACCAACTTACCAAGGTCGCCAGTGAAAAAAGGCTTATAAAAATGCCGATGAATAGAGCCAATAGAAAATTTCCATTCACGGATTTCCAAACGGCCTTAAAACCATCCTCTTTCCACGTATTTAATAATCCAAGATTAATATTGTTGATGGCTGTAATCAACTCTTCGTAAATCCCTGAAATAAAGGCAATGGTGCCGCCGGAAACGCCGGGTACTACATCGGCCGCCCCCATGGCCATTCCCTTAAGTGTTATGAATAGGTAGTCTATTAATTTTCTATTTCCCATACAATTTTGGAGTGAAACGTCAAGAAGCTTTTTTGTAGTTCGCTAAAATAGTATTAATCCACTCTGAATTGCTGTATTGGGGAAATTGTTTATTAAAAAGTTGGAGTTGTTTTCGTTTTTTGTCGAGTTTCAGGGCATCCAGAAGGCATATTCTGGCATTGATAAAATCTTTAATGATTAAGTTAAACCCAACCGATTTATAAATAATTTTCAAATTTTTTGGATAAAACTCCCTTCCTTGCGCCAGAATTTGTAGGGCGGACAATGTGTCTCCGTTATAGTGCGCTACATCGGCCCATTTTAACCACGTGTCCAATTCATAGTTTCCTAGATCTACCACCTGCTTGTAGGCGAAATCGGCTTGGTCGTAATTTTCCAAAGCGTAATTGATATTGGCACATTTCTTCCAATACAACGGATTTTCCCCGTCAATGTTCAATGCCTTGTTTATGTAATAAAGGGCCTTCTCGTAATTCTTATTATTGTAATAAAAATTGGTAATGGCCAACCAACCTTTATCCAACAAAGGATCTTCGTGAACGGTTTGGTAGAAATAGTATTTGGCCATTTCCTTGTTCTTCAACTTTTCATAGCACTTTCCAATACGTAGGAATGCATGGGAGGTAGGATCCTCAATATTGATGGTGGTCTCGTAATTCTCTATGGCCTCCTTGTATTTCCCTAGTTTCTCCAACACTTTTCCTTTTTCAAAGTAGGCCCCTATGAAGGTGTCATCGGATATTATGGCAAAATCGAATGCCGTTAGGGCTTCGGGGAACATACGCTTTTCGTAGTACTGCTTGCCCAATTGATGCCAAGCAACTTGACAATATGGATTTTTGTCCAGGTATTCGTTGAGATAATAAATAGCACCGTCGTAGTCTTCCAAAAATTCAAAGCAATAAATGACGTTGTAGAGCGACGAATAATCCTCGTTATCGAATTCAACACAGCGCATAAAGCTTTCCTTCGCCAATTTAAAATCGTCCATGAACAAATATTCCATGCCTAAGAGGGAATAAATGTCAAAAGAATCGGTCGTTAGTTCCAAAGCCTTTTGCAATAGGGAAACCGCTGCCGCGTGATTGTCCTTTTTTGAAAAGATATTCGCCCTTTGGATGTAGATTTCCTCATTGTTCCTATCCAACATCTCCAGTTCGTCCAATAATTTTTCGGCGTTTTCCAAATGGTTTTCAAACACCATGACCTCCACCTGCAAAAGTTTCAGTTCAATGGAACATGGATGCTGTTGTAAACCTATTTTAATACCTTTTTTGGCTAGGGAAATCTTACCGTTGTTCAGGTAGTGGTGCACTATGTCCTCAAAGTCCTCCGCGTCAAAAAAATAGACGTCATCGGTCTTAAGCATAGATTCAAACTTGGTAATGGGCTTGTCAGGTCTTTCGTTAGATTCTAACGCCATAGGAACGTTTTGGTTAAACTATGGATTTAAAATTAATCTTTTGTTGGTGCTTAGTACCCCAAATAGGCGGTATATTATTAACAAATTAGTTAACAAAATATTGTCAGATTCTGTCAAGAATATCAAGAATAACCCTACACCCCTTGCGGATTTCATCCATGGAAATGGTCAATGGAGGAGAAATACGTACTGCCCTTTTTTCAAACAACAACCAAAATAAAATCAGGTTTTTCTCTTTGGCTTCTAGCACCAATTGATCGGCTATTTCCGGAGTTTCCATAATCAATGCCAACATAAGTCCCTTTCCGCGTATCTCCTTGATTTTGGGGTGCTTCAAACAATCCCTAAACAGTTTTTCCTTTTCCAAGGTATCTTCGATCAAGGTTGTTTGCAATAGGGTTTTGAGCGTTGCCAAACTGGCGGCGGCTATCACGGGATTTCCTCCAAAAGTGGTAATGTGTCCCATCTTGGGACCGTCGCTCAGGGTATCCATGATGGTCTTACTTGCAATGAAGGCACCTACCGGCAAGCCGGATGCCATTCCCTTGCCTAGTACCAGTATATCCGGTTCACAATCAAAATGTTCAAAAGCGAAAAGTTTGCCCGTCCGGCCAAAACCGGGCTGGATCTCGTCCAATATCAACAGGGCACCTACCTCTTTACATCGGTTGCCGATTTTTTTGAGATAGTCGTTTTTCGGCAAAATAAAACCCGCTCCTCCTTGGATGGTTTCCAGCACCACACATGCCGTTTTCTCGGTAATTAATTCAATGTCGTCAATTTTATTGAATCTAATATGGCGTACATCTGGAATCAAAGGTCTAAAGGGGGCCTTACGTTCCTCATAGTCCATAAGACTCAAACTACCCATGGTGTTGCCATGGTAGGCGTTATGCGCCGCAATAATCTGTGACCGCCCCGTATAGCGTCTTGCCAATTTAAGGGCTCCCTCCATGGCCTCCGTCCCGGAATTCACCAAATAGGTCACTTCCAGGTTCGCAGGTAGCTGTTGTTGCAATAATTTGACGTATTCCGTGGCAGGGGATTGGATATACTCCCCGTACACCATTACGTGCATATACTCCTGTGCCTGTTTTTGAATGGCCGCTACCACTGCTGGATGGCAATGCCCCAGACTGCAGGCGGATACCCCGGCAACAAAGTCAAGATGGGCATTTCCTTGGACATCGTAGATGTAGCTCCCTTGGGCATGTGAAATTTCAATCCCCAACGGATGCAGGGAAGTCTGTGCCTGATATTTGAGGAAATCCTCTTTCATGAATGGGGTCGATTATTTTCTTGAAGCATTTTTTTGCCTTGGATCCGTAGCCTTGGTATTGGGAAGGTTGTTCACGGGGTCGCTCTCATTTTTGCTCCGCTCCTCTTCTTCGGCATCAATATCTATGGGATTGTCAATTCCCCGGATGGTGACCAACTCAATGTTGTTATCGTCCTCATCAAAGATGTCGTCCTTGGTCATGATGCGTTCATCGCCCCGCCAAATAAAGCCTTGGAGTTTTCTACTGTTTTCCGGGAGTTCCGCTTCCGTATAGATGGTTCCATCGGGATTGGTAAAAAACGTCAGGTCCTCTACATCGTTATTGGCCATGGTTATTCTGATGGCACTACAGACCGTTTTGTCAATGCCAATAAGCGCATCGTCATCATTGTACATGTAGTAGATTACCTCCGTATTCTGTACCAGGTCGATAATCTTTAATTCGTTTTCCACGAACTGACCGTACAGATTGATGCCCTTCGCCTGATTATACCCTTTTTTACTGATGCTGTCCAGAGAAATGACAAAGGCATTTTGTAAAACTTTTAATGAATCCAACTTTTCCGTTTCCAAGTTGGAAATAAGATGGATACTGTCGCCTGTCATCTGGTTGGCCCCGTTCCATAAAATGGGATTTTTAATCAGTTGGGTAATACCCGTTTTTTCTTCGGAATGAATGGAATCACACTTGCCACTAAGGTCTTTTTTGAAAAACTTGGCGTTTCTAAACGCACGCGTAATCCTAGCCTCCGGTTTACCGGTAACCATCAAGGTATCGCCATGGACATAGAGCGAATCCAGTTCTTGAACCAAAATAGAGACAGCCCTTTTTGTCGCAAAAACCGAATCTTTCGCTTTATGGACTTCGGCATAGTGAGCTCTTATTACTCCATTGTTTATGGTGTCCGTAACGGTGATATTGTTGGTGGCTGATGCGAATTCCCTGGCCTTGTTAAAATAAACGCTATCCCCCTCTACGATGCGATTATTATAATTGATTTTGGTATTTTTTATGCCGTAACCACTCTCCACCTTGGTGTCGTAAAACCCCCGTTCGCAGTAAATTTTATAGGTTTCCCCAACAATGGTGGACGGCCCATACATATAGGCATTTTTGGAAGTCGTGTAATAATCCAGTTGCTCCGAATCCAAAATATATTCAGGATTGTCAATATGAACGCTGTCCAAGAACTGATATTTTTTCTGTTCCATGAAATACCGACCTATTCTGCTGGTCAGGGTATTGGCCGAATCTATTACGGTGCCATTATCTTGGTAGTAGGCTTCCTGCTTGATACGGTCCAACCGAAGTGTATCGGTTCGTAGGGTCATATCGGCGTTTTTTAACACGACATTGCCCCAGGCTTTGGCCAATTTTTCATCTCCCTGATAATTGATTTTTTTGGCCGTCATTTCTACGGAATCGCCTTGTTTTAAGAGCACGTTGCCAATCGCCTCCAGCCGATTTTCACGCTGAAAATAAATGGCCACGTCGCACCATAGGTCGGCCCCTTGGTGTTCAAATTGGACCTGTCTTTCATCCTTGCTAAAAATGGAGGCACCGGGATATTCGGTTTCGTTTTTGGTGAAGTTGGCCCCATAAACAATATTGATTTGTTTAGGTTCCTCTGGGGGTTCCTGCGCAAAAACGGATATGCTTACAAAAAGGAACCAGGTTCCCAATACGGTACTACGCAACACGAATTTTTTTTTTCAAAAATAGGATTTTTAGCGGTGGCTGGCACATCCTTAGCATTCTTTTAGGAAACCTGGATTCCTATTCGTTTCCTTTGGGAACTAAGTTCGAAACTCAGTTTTCCAATAATAGCTGGACTATTGTTAGTGCCGGTTTCTCGCCATTAGTGTATGGGTTTTGGCTTTTGGTTCAATTTGTACTTTTGGCCAAATCCGGAATTGTTGGGTTCATAGGGACTCGCCAAGGTAACGTTCACCCCATCCTCAGGAATCTTATCCTCTTTCCCCAATGCCCAAAAAATTCCGTTAATGGCAATTTTGCGCACCTGCGGAAGTTTAAAATCATAAGGGTGGCCCAAGGTGGTAAAAAATACGCGCCCTGCTTTCCCACTGTTACCGGTATAACTTTTGGTCCAGGCTACGGGGTTGGTCAGTGGAAATTTATCCAAATTTCCATCTATTTCATGTTGGGACTTGGTGGAGTATCCTTTTAGAATAGGTTTTGAGTCGCCATATAAACTCCAATCCCCACCATCCACATGATAGAGCCAGGAATATGCCTCAAAAGGTTTAAACCCGTTGAGGATGGCATTACTGGAATCGATGGCGGATATATTCGTAACGGGAAATTTGCCGTCGTCAAAATGACCGTGGTGGGTAATCCATTGCTGACCGAATACTTTGGTAGGCCATTCATTGTTCCAGTATTCCAAGGTTGAATCATCGTATTTGAAGGCGTGGGTCGATGTTCTAAAGCCTACGATCGGTTTTCCAGATTCCACATAGTTTGAAATGTAATCCCGTTCTTCTTTGGGCAATTGCCTGTATCGGGTAAAGATCACCATTAAATCTGCATCTTCCAATGCTTCCAAATTTGAAATATGGTCCAATCTGTTGGGGTCTATAGTCCCAGTGGAGTCCAAAGCATAACAAACAGTGACCTTGGCGTTCAATTCCCTTTTAGCTATGGCCGCCAGCATGGGCATGGATTCTTCGGAGCGATATTCCTCGTCCCCGGTTACGAACACGATATGTGGGGGATTTTCAGTTTTCTTTTGTGCCAATTGGGGCTCCTTTTTTTCCTCCTTGCAGGCGAAGGCCAGTATCATAAAAGCAAATACCATTAAGTGTCTGAAATTGATTCGTTCTTTCATACTTTTAAGATTAGGTTTAGAGCTTCATTTTTAAACATTTCCTTTTGTAGAGGTATTTAACTTACCATAACAAATCCCTCGATGAGGGTTTCATGGTCTTCATTTAAATACTATTTCATAGGATGTTCCTTCAACAATTCATCCGGGGTGTAAAAATCGTTTCGGTCTTTGGTGGCTTCCCTGACACGTTGTACCGTTTCGGGTTGTACGACAGACGCTTTGTTTCCAAATGCATTGCGCACATAGGTCAGTACCGCCGCGATTTCCTCATCGTTCAATAGACCTTTAAAAGGCATCATAGGAACCTGACCGTCATAGTGATTGCCCATGACGTCCATGGGCCCGTACAGGCCATGTAAAGCCAATTTAATAAGTCTTTCTTCATCGCCGGTAACCCATTGTTGATTTACCAAAGTTGGATAGCCAGCCTGTTGAAGACCGGTACCACTTTCTTGGTGGCAGGTAATGCAATAGCCCTCCGTTTCATAAATTTTCTTTCCTTGGGCAAACACCTTTAAATCCTCCCCTTCAAGCGTAGTGATGAGGTTTTCTTCTTCTGTGGTGTCCAAGAAGTTACCGGTAAGTCTTGTTTCGGCGAACTTATAGGAATCTTCCATCCATCGGTCCAAAGGATGTTGACCCGCAATTTCCAGAATTTCCAATCCTTTCTCTTTTGGTAACCAGGAGGCGGCCGTTATAGCTTCCAAGCGTACACGGCCATGTGCATCGGCAGCCGCTGTCTTTAAAAGTTCCTGTGCATTGTCCAGTTGATGTCCCATATATCTGAGAACGCGTACCGAGGCTGCCCTGACCCTATGGTCCTGCGATTGCAGCAGGCTTTCAAGCAGGTTTTTGTCCACCTTGTTCAGTCCCCAGGTTACCCATAAGGCTTCCAATCTGTGGTGTTCAAAATTTTCCTCCGATGCATCTAGGTTGTTTACCCACGTTTTTAATTTTTCCAGAACTTCATCTGTATTCCTGGCCCTAAGTTCGCGTCGGGTTCTGTATCGGGTCCTATATTCTGGCAGTTTTAGGTTCCCCAATAAGGTCTCTATGGATGCCCCGTCGATTTTGGCCGGTTCCACCAAGGGTCTGGAAGGATAGGTGATCCGGTAAATCCGTCCGTGGACATGATCACGTAATGGGTCCCGTGCATTGTGTTGCATATGGCCGATGAGTACATTGTGCCAGTCTACCACATACAGGGAACCATCTGGGGCGAATTCCATTTCTACGGGTCTAAAGTTTTTGTCCTTACTGCTGATGAGGTCCAGCCGATGTTTTGTTTTATATCCCGTACCATCTTCCATCACTTGATGTTGCTTCATTCCCAAAAACCCAATGGAATTGGCAAGGATCATATCTCCTTGTACTTCGTCTGGAAAATGTCTACTGGAGATAAATTCCATGCCGGAGGTAGGCCGTACCCGATGGGCCTCCTCGATAAGGTCCTCTGTCAACGGAGATGCTACACCATAAATCGGTTTTAAGGTGCTGGGCATCATCCAATTGACCGTTGGCCCGGAAGTATGCAGGAAAAAGTCCTGTCCCCAATCGTCAAAAGCGATTCCCCACGGATTGGGAATACTCACCTGAACGGCGCGCTCCAATTTTTTTCGTTGCGGATTGTATCGGTAAAAGCCGCCGTTGGTGCCTCGCACGGGACCGTAGGAAGTCTCCACGTTGGTGTGGAGAAAAACTCCTTCGGCCATATAAAAAGCCCCGGAAGGATCCGCACAGAAAGCGGAAATGGCATGATGGGTGTCATGGTCATCAAAACCGCTTAGCAGGATTTCGATATTATCCGCCTTGTCATCGCCATCGGTATCGGTTAAAAGTTTAAGGTTCGTTCCCTGACTCAGGTACACCCCCTCTGGGGCAAACTCAAATCCTATGGGCAAATGAAGGCTGTCCGCAAAAACCGTTTGCTTGTCCGCTTTTCCATCGTTATCTGTATCCTCAAGAATGATCAGTTTATCGTTCGGTTTGGCATCGCCTACACGATAATGTGGATAGGAGGGCAGGGTAGCCACCCATAATCGGCCTTTATTATCGAAGGAGATTTGTGCGGGGTTGGCCAAATCCGGAAACTCCTTTTCGGAAGCGAACAACTCCACTTTATATCCCTCCGGGACCGTGAGTGTTTCCAATGCGTCCTCCCCGTATTTGTAACTGATCATTTCTCCTTCGTCAGCTAGATTGTAATTTGTTTCTACTTCGGGGAGTACCGTGGTCCTGGCATCGGCCATAGAAATATCATAATTCTTATTTTTGAGGATGGACCAGATGGCGGTATCCCTGATTGCGGTCATTTCCCTGACCTTCAATTTTTCATAGGGATAATTATCGGGTCCAAACGGGTCGTACCTCCTTCCATAGGCATGCACCCCGTTGGGAATTTTATAGTCATTATGCCAATAGAAATTCTTTTCGTTAACCATTTTGTTGATGGCCATTCGTTTAGAGGCGCTACCGACTTCGGGGATTCCTGTAAGCTGTTCCACAAGGTAGGCAGCAAATTTTTGATACCCTTTTTCATTTAACTGAGAACCATCTATCGTGTAGTCATCATTATCTGCAAACCACCCTAAGGTCGGCGTATAAACATCTATAAAGGGTACTTGGTTTTCAAGACTTACCTCTTTTATGGCATCTGTATACAACCTAAGATTTTCATTCTCCTTTTGACCGTTGGGTAGGTCCAGCTTTTGGGAAAGGTCCTCAAATGCAATTGGGGATATAAGGACCAGTTTTGGACTTGTTTTTCCATTATAGACCTGATTCTTGGTGTGTTGGATAAAGGCCTCCAATTCACCTTTAAAATTATCCAACTCCTCTGGACCTTCAAAGGATTCGTTATAGCCAAAAAATCCAAGAACGATATCCGCCTCCAATTGTGTCAACCATTCATCCGGAGAGGGGAAAAATCCTTCGCTGCCGGAATTTTGGGCCAGTTCCGTTTGGAATTTCTCCGCGCCAGGAAACGCCCATGGATTGTTTCTGGACGAATGTGGCCTGAACCCGGGGGTGTTTCCACCATCGCACATGTTCCGTATCCGCAGGGAGTCCTTTGGGAACCTCAATTGCATTTCGGTCTCAAAAAAACCGTAATTCAGCATTCTGGAACCTAGGTT
>NZ_VUOE01000006.1:0-2500 GCF_008386635.1 Maribacter flavus
GTTCATTGAAATATTGTGGAGAGAATCGCGTCCTTTTAAGGGGGTGCGATGGTAGAGAATATAAAGAATTAGATCGAGAGAATCGGGGCCGGGGAGTCATATTTCGGAGGTCGTTGGGACGAGTAAACAAAGAACAACGATGAAGAGTTTGATCCTGGCTCAGGATGAACGCTAGCGGCAGGCCTAACACATGCAAGTCGAGGGGTAACGGGGAGCTTGCTCCGCCGACGACCGGCGCACGGGTGCGCACCGCGTATGGAACCTGCCCTCTACAGGGGAATAGCCCAGGGAAACTTGGATTAATGCCCCGTGGTACCATTTAACGGCATCGTTTGATGGTTAAAGCCTTCGGGCGGTAGAGGATGGCCATGCGTCCCATTAGTTAGTTGGTAGGGTAACGGCCTACCAAGACCGCGATGGGTAGGGGCCCTGAGAGGGGGATCCCCCACACTGGTACTGAGACACGGACCAGACTCCTACGGGAGGCAGCAGTGAGGAATATTGGACAATGGGCGAGGGCCTGATCCAGCCATGCCGCGTGCAGGAAGAATGCCCTATGGGTAGTAAACTGCTTTTATACGGGAAGAAAAAGGGGCACGTGTGCCCTGTTGACGGTACCGTAAGAATAAGGACCGGCTAACTCCGTGCCAGCAGCCGCGGTAATACGGAGGGTCCGAGCGTTATCCGGAATTATTGGGTTTAAAGGGTCCGTAGGCGGGCCGGTAAGTCAGGGGTGAAAGTCTGTAGCTCAACTATAGAACTGCCTTTGATACTGCCGGTCTTGAGTCATGGTGAAGTTGCCGGAATATGTGGTGTAGCGGTGAAATGCATAGATATCACATAGAACACCGATTGCGAAGGCAGGTGACTAACCATGTACTGACGCTGATGGACGAAAGCGTGGGGAGCGAACAGGATTAGATACCCTGGTAGTCCACGCCGTAAACGATGGATACTAGCTGTCCGGGCCCTTGAGGCCTGGGCGGCCAAGCGAAAGTGATAAGTATCCCACCTGGGGAGTACGTTCGCAAGAATGAAACTCAAAGGAATTGACGGGGGCCCGCACAAGCGGTGGAGCATGTGGTTTAATTCGATGATACGCGAGGAACCTTACCAGGGCTTAAATGCAGTTCGACAGGTCCAGAGATGGACTTTTCTTCGGACGGATTGCAAGGTGCTGCATGGTTGTCGTCAGCTCGTGCCGTGAGGTGTCAGGTTAAGTCCTATAACGAGCGCAACCCCTACCGTTAGTTGCCAGCATGTCATGATGGGGACTCTAACGGGACTGCCGGTGCAAACCGTGAGGAAGGTGGGGATGACGTCAAATCATCACGGCCCTTACGTCCTGGGCCACACACGTGCTACAATGGCAGGTACAGAGAGCGGCCACGTCGCAAGGCGGAGCGAATCTATAAAACCTGTCACAGTTCGGATCGGGGTCTGCAACTCGACCCCGTGAAGCTGGAATCGCTAGTAATCGGATATCAGCCATGATCCGGTGAATACGTTCCCGGGCCTTGTACACACCGCCCGTCAAGCCATGGAAGCCGGGAGTGCCTGAAGTCCGTCACCGCAAGGAGCGGCCTAGGGCAAGATCGGTAACTAGGGCTAAGTCGTAACAAGGTAGCCGTACCGGAAGGTGCGGCTGGAACACCTCCTTTCTAGAGATTGTCCCTCCAAGGGACGGTCCCCGGCGGCCTTCGAAGGTCCTTCGGTCCCGTTTTTTCGATTTATTTATGTTCTTTGAAATAAGATCTCCGCAATCATGATATATAACAAATACGGAAGCGCCTTAACTGGTGTTGAAGTAGGGACAGTCCCATAGCTCAGCTGGTTAGAGCGCTACACTGATAATGTAGAGGTCGGCAGTTCGAGTCTGCCTGGGACTACGAGCCCCTTTTTAGGGTGACGTTCATTGAGTATGAAGTATTGGAAATTCTGGAAGTTGAGTAGTGGTTATGGTCTAACTACTAACTACTATGTACCAACTACTGGTATATGGGGGATTAGCTCAGCTGGCTAGAGCGCCTGCCTTGCACGCAGGAGGTCATCGGTTCGACTCCGATATTCTCCACATGCCCTTTAGGGGCGACAGGTTCATTGACATATTGGAACAGGGAATACAGCGGCATGTGATGTTGTTGTATATACCTAAAAAGAAAGAAACACGAATCTTTATAAAGTAAAGAGTACAAGTAGAATAGAACAAAAGGAAAGGCGACAAGCTGGAAAAGGGCGTATGGGGAATGCCTAGGCTCTCAGAGGCGACGAAGGACGTGATAAGCTGCGAAAAGCCGCGGGGATCGGCACATACGATATGATCCGCGGATATCCGAATGGGGCAACCCGGCATGTTGAAGACATGTCATGCCGTAAGGCAAGCGAACCCGGTGAACTGAAACATCTAAGTAGCCGGAGGAAGAGAAAACAAAAGTGATTCCGGGAGTAGCGGCGAGCGAAACCGGATTAGCCCAAACCGTTGTTGTTTCGGCAATAACGG